>NZ_JBXUNV010000001.1:0-2737420 GCF_057196085.1 Serratia sp. DFXYC6
GTTTTTAGAGAGATTTTCAGCGAAGTTCCGAGATTGGTTCTGATGGCGACACGAGAGTGAAGCGGTTGGAATGAAACGAATTTGCCTGGCGGCAATAGCGCGGTGGTCCCACCTGACCCCATGCCGAACTCAGAAGTGAAACGCCGTAGCGCCGATGGTAGTGTGGGGTCTCCCCATGCGAGAGTAGGACACTGCCAGGCATCAAATAAAGCCGAAAGCCCTGAACTGACGTTCAGGGCTTTTTGCTATGGGAAAAATGGAAAATCCCCGTTGTAATCCGCTTCAGCTTTCATCGTACTGTTTAATATTCATCACAAAACCAACGCATTGTTTCTCTGAATGTCAGATATTCTTCGTCCGCTATTAAGTTTGGCTGTTAACTTATAAATAACAATAAAGTAACAACCAGGGCGGCAGGAAGCCGAATTTCATCATTGCTATGGCTCGGAGAAAATATCATGACAGAAACAACCTCGGCTCTTGGGGATGAGCACGGCGTCGAACAGGGGGCGCTGGATAACAAGAAACGCATTTTCGCTATCGTCGGAGCTTCATCAGGCAATCTGGTGGAGTGGTTTGATTTTTACGTTTATTCCTTCTGTTCCATTTACTTTGCCGCCTCGTTCTTTCCGGCGGGCAACAGCACCACGCAGCTGTTGCAAACCGCCGGGGTATTCGCCGCCGGCTTCTTTATGCGGCCGATCGGCGGCTGGCTGTTCGGCTATATTGCCGACAAGCATGGCAGAAAAAACTCCATGCTGCTTTCAGTCTGCATGATGTGCGCCGGATCGCTGGTGATCGCCTGCCTGCCGACGTATGAATCGATCGGCAGCTGGGCGCCAGCGTTGCTGCTGATCGCCCGCCTGTTCCAGGGGTTGTCGGTGGGCGGCGAGTATGGCACCAGCGCCACCTACATGAGCGAGGTGGCGATCAAGGGGCGGCGTGGCTTCTACGCCTCGTTTCAGTATGTCACGCTGATCGGCGGGCAACTGTTGGCGCTGCTGGTCCTGGTGATCCTGCAGCAGATATTGCCCGCTGAAGAGCTGAAAGCCTGGGGATGGCGCATTCCGTTTGCCCTGGGGGCCGTGTTGGCGATAGTCGCGCTGTACCTGCGCCGTTCGCTGAATGAAACCTCCGATGCGAAGACGCGTAACCACGAGGATGCCGGTTCGCTGACGGGGCTGTGGAAAAATCGCAAGGCGTTCCTGATGGTGCTGGGCTTTACCGCCGCCGGTTCACTGACCTTTTACACCTTCACCACCTACATGCAGAAATACCTGGTGAACACCGCCGGTATGGACGCCAAGCTGGCCAGCGCCATCATGACCGTCGCGCTGTTCGTCTTTATGCTGCTGCAGCCAGCGGTAGGCGCGTTTTCGGACAAAATCGGCCGTCGCAGCTCGATGCTGATCTTCTCAGCCTTCGCCACGGTGTTGACGGTGCCGATCCTGTTCGCTCTGAAAGAGGTGACCAACCCCTTTATGGCGTTTGGCCTGATCGTGCTGGCGCTGTTCATCATCAGTTTTTACACCGCGATCAGCGGGCTGCTTAAAGCCGAAATGTTCCCGCCGGAGGTGCGCGCGTTAGGGGTGGGCTTGTCTTATGCGGTGGCGAACGCCATGTTCGGCGGCTCGGCGGAATATGTCGCGCTGTCGCTTAAATCGTTTGGCGTGGAGAACGCTTTCTTCTGGTATGTCTCCGGCATGTGCCTGCTGGCGTTGCTGGTTTCACTCCGACTGCATCGCAAAGGCAAGGAGATACAGCTGTAATAAAAACCCCGGCCTTGGCCGGGGTCAGCATACCGCTTACAGGATACGGCTAATCAGCCGATCGATGCGGATGCGGCGCAGACGGCGAATCAGCTTGCGCACCTTGATCGGGTACTGCTGAATGCTTTGCAGCTCCTGATAGTGGCCGACCACGGTGGTGTGGGTGCGGATGCATTCCAGCTCTTTCTGCCGTTGCTCGCGCAGCTCTTGCTTGGGATCGTGGATCAGAATGGCGTTTTCCAGATCCAGCCGCCAGGCGCGCGGGTTGAGGTTATTGCCGGTAATCAGCTGCCACTCTTCGTCTACCCACATGCCTTTCAGGTGATAGCTGTTATCGCCATCCTTCCACAGCCGCACGATCAGTTGGCCGGTGTCGATGTAACGCTGCAAGCGGCTCAGGAAGCGGCGCAGGTTGATCTCATACAGGTAGGGCAGCGCGCCGATGATTTTGAACGGCTGGTCTTCAGGAATATAGAAGTCGTTGGCGGTTTTATCGCCGACGATGATTTCCACCTGCTTACCCTGTCGCAGCAGATAAATGATGTTGCGCACCAGCAGCGCCGGCAGGTTGAAGTAGGGGGTACAGAGCGTCAGTTTCTGGTCGGCGCACGACATCAAGTGATGAATGGTTTTATTCAGCACGCTTTGTTTGCCTAGCCCAACCATCGGCGTCACCGCCAGCTCATCGTTGCCGGCTTTGCCGCGGAAGTGATAACCGGCGCGGCGCAGGGCGAAACGGAACAGACGGGTCTCGTTTTTGATCTCCGGGCTTTTCGGCCGATCGCTGCGATCGAGGCGCTGTACGGCACCGGCGGTGAGCAGATGCTGCTTGATGTAATCGATCAGGGTATCGGCCAACACCTCATTGGTGATCAGCTGGTAGCGATCGTAACGGTATTTCTCATGCTGATGCAGATAAACGTCGTTGATGCTGGCGCCGCTGTAGATCGCGGTATCGTCGACCACAAAGCCCTTCAGATGCAATACGCCCAGCGCTTCGCGGGTATTGACCGGCACGCCGTAGATCGGCACCGACTGTTCCGGATGTTGGCTGGCCATGGCGCAGTACCAGTCGGCGTTGGTATTGGCGGCGGCGGCGCCGATGCGCCCACGCTGTGCGCGGTGCCAGTCGACCAGTACGCAGATTTCCAGCTCGGGCCGCCGCTGTTTGGCTTGATACAACGCATTGAGGATCTCGCGCCCGGCGTCGTCATGCTCCAGATACAGGGCCACCAGATAGATGCGTTGGGTGGCGTTGGCGATGGCGTCCAGCAGCGTGGTGCGAAAATCGGACGGCGCGTACAACGTACGAACATCAGCAACCGTCTGGGGGAGTTTGGGCAGTTGTGCAAGGTGTTGTTGATGTTTGCTACGTTTAAATTTTGACAACATCACAGTGCGTTTCTTCTCTCATGATTGATGGCCAGAACGCCACAGGCATAAAAACAATAAACCGAATAATCGGGCGATAATACCATTAGTTGCCCCGATTGTGCGTATGTTTTGGCGTTAAGTGGTGGATTCGTAGCGCATTGCGACGCAGGTCACTGCGCGCCGTCGGCCCGCAGCGGCAGCGTCAGATTGACGATGCCGTCCTCAAGCTGCACCTCGATGCCAAAGCCCAGCCGCTGAGCCAGCGCGATCATGCCGCGGTTATTCGGCATGGTGATGCCGCTCAGACGAGTCAGGCCATGCGCGCGCGCATAGGCGATCATTTTCTCCAGCAACTGACGCCCCAGGCCCAGGCCTTTCAGGTCGGAACGCACCAGCACGGCGAATTCGGCGTCGGTGTTGTCCGGATCGGACAGCGCGCGGGTCACGCCGATGATCTCGTCTGCGCGCACCGCCACAAAGGCCATTTCTCGATCGTAGTCGATCTGCGTCATGTTGGCCAAATCGTCATGGGTAAACTCATTGATCTCGCTGAAGTAGCGATAATAGAGATCTTCCTTGGTCACCCGGTCGATGAAATGCTTCAGCGCCGGCTCGTCTTCCGGCAGGATAGGGCGGAACAGGCATTGGCTGCCGTCTTTCAGCGCGATGGTCTCTTCCAGCTCATGCGGATAAGGCCGAATCGCCAGCCGCGCCTGCGGATCGCCGCTGAACAGCGCGAGCTGCATCGACACGTCCAGCAGGGTGAATTCGCTGCCGGAAGCCAGCACCGGGTGAATATCCAGCCGGGCGATCTCCGGGCAGTCGAGGATCAGGTTGGAGACCTGCACCAGCAAGCGGCTTAGCCCGGGGATATCTAAAGGCCGCAGCGCGCTGCGCCCGCGGATCTTGCCGCCTTTCACCGCCTGCAGCACCAGATAACGCGCCAGCGCCATATTCAGCGGCGGCAGCGCGACCGCCACCTGATTTTCCTGGCGCCACTCTACGCCGCCTTCGCCCAGCATGATCAGCGGGCCGAAAATCGCATCCTGCTCTACCGCGATGCGCAGCTCCTGGGCGCCAGCGCGGTTGGCCATGCTCTGCACCAGCAAGCCGTGGATGCGCGCCTGAGGGTAGGTGCGCTTCACGCGGTCGAGGATCGCCTCCGCCGCGCGCTGCACTTCGGTCGCGGTGCGCAGGTAGAGCATCACGCCCTGAACTTCCGACTTGTGCGGGATATCCGGCGAACGCAGCTTCAGCGCTACCGGGTAGCCGATCTGTTCGGCGATATGTACCGCTTCGGCGCTGTCTTCGGCGATCCAGGTCGGCAGGGTGCTCAGATCGTAGGCCTGCAGAATGGATTGCACCTCGTGGGTATCCAACTGGGTGGCACCTTCGGCCAGCGCCTGATGGATCAGGCGGTGGGCGTCGGCGGTATTGGCGGTCAGGCCGACCGGCAGCGCCGGCGTCTCCTTCAGCTGCTTCTGGTTGCGGCGGTATTCCACCATATGCATAAAAGCGGTCACAGCGCCTTCCGGCGTGCGATAGGTGGGAATGGCGGCCTCGGTAAACAGCCGGCGCGCCTCTTGAGAAGAGTATTCGCCGCACCAGTTGGTCAGCAAGGTGATGCGTTTGCCGCGCGCATGGCGGTGCAGCGCGTCGATCAGCCGCTGCGCCGTGGCGGTGCCCGGCGCCGCCGCGCTCGGCGCATGGATCAGCAGCAGCGCGTCATAGTCGTGGCTGTCGAGCAGCGCTTCAATAGCCGCCAGGTAGCGCTGCGGCGTGGCGTCGTCGCGCAGATCGAGCGGGTTGCCGGCGCGAATGAAATCCGGCAGCGCATCGCTCAGCTTCGCCAGGCTCTCCTCGCTCAGCGTCGCCAGCTTGCCGTTGCGCCCGAGCAGCTCGTCCAGCGCCATCGCCGCCGGCGCCGCCCCGTTGCTGACGATCATCAGCCGTTCGCCGCGCAGCGGATGCATATGGCTGAGGGTTTCCACCGCTGAGAACAGCTCATGGGTATCCTGCACGCGCAGCAGGCCGGCGCGCTGGATGGCGGCGTCATAGGCGGCGTCCAGCCCTTGCTGGCTGTTGAGCAGTAATTGCGCCTGTTGGCTGCGGCCGCTTTTGATCACCAGAATGGGCTTATTGCGTGAGGCGCTGCGCGAGGCAGAGAGAAAGCGCCGTGCGTCGCTGATGTTTTCCAGATACAGCAGGATGGCGCTGGTCTTGCCGTCGCGCGCCAAAAAGTCGAGTAGATCGTCGACGTCGATATCCAGGCTGTCGCCCAGCGCAATGAAATAGGAGAAGCCGACTTCGCGCTGCTGCGCCCAGTCGAGAATGGTGTTGGCGACGGCGGCGGACTGCGAGATAAACGCCAGCTTGCCTTTTTGGATCGGCACCGGCGAGAAGCTGGCGTTAATGCCCTGCCACGGCGCCAGCAGTCCCAGACTGTTGGGGCCCAGCAGCCGCATGGCGTAGCGCTGCGCGCAGGCTTTCAGCTCGGCGAACTGTTCTGGCGGTGAAGAGAGCACGATGGCGGTTTTACAGCCGCGCTGCCCCAGCGCGTCGAGCAGCGCCAGATTACGCTTGGCGTGGGTGCAGATGATCGCCAGATCCGGCGTCAGCGGCAGGCTGGCGACGTCGGGATAGGCCATGACGCCGCATACCGCCTTGTAGCGCGGCGTCACCGGCAGGATGGGGCCGCCGAAACCGCCGGCCAGCAGGTTGCTCATCATCAGGTTGCCGGCGCGGCCCGGCTGCTGCGAAGCGCCCAGCACGGCGATCGATTTGGGACGTAGTAGCGCTTCTAACCCTCGCTGGCTCATGCACGGCTCCTTTTGGCAACGTTATGCCTGATTTTAGGCGCTTTATGGCTGCATTGCTGTGACCGATGCCTCCGGCCGGGTCGGTTTTCCCGCCAGATACTGTTGACGGAAATAGCGAAAATGCTGATTCAACCCTTCGGCGGCCGGCAGATCGCCCGCCTGTTGCAGCAGGGCGGCGGCCACTTCCGCCGTGCAGTGTTGCTCGGCGCGGCTGGCTTCGCGCAGTTGGTAGTCCGATGCGGCGTCGACGTTGAGGGAAAACACCGGGAATTGATTGAGATACGGGCTTTTACGGAACATTTTGCGCGCCTCCGCCCAGGTACCGTCCAGCATGATGAACAGCGGCGGTTTGCCGCCGACGGGCAGTGCGCTGAACACCGGCCGTTCGGCGTCGGCGTAGGACGCGGGGAACACCACATAAGGCTGCCGTGTCGGATCGTTGATGGCCGCCAGCAGGGCGGGATCGACCTCGGTGCGCGACCAGAGGAACGCCTGGGTGTCCGGCAGGATATCGGCGATCAGGCGGCCGGTGTTGCTGGGCTTGAGCGGCTCGGCGCCGAACATGATCAGGCAGAAACGGCTGCCGGCCTGCTGTGGGCGAATGGTGTCGCACAGGCAGTTTTTATGCGGCAGCAGGCAACCCTGACAACGCGCCACCCGGCAACCGCGCGCCAAAAAAGGGCGGGTGGCGCGGTCTAAACGGAATTGGCGCAGGCGAAGTACGGCGTTGTCGGTCATAACGATCCTGGGGAAAAACCGCTATTGTAACGCAGAAAAAAGCCCGCCGGGAGGGGCGGGCTCGATCGGGGGCGTTCGCGCGCAATGGCGGGATACGGCCTATACTTGCCGAATCACACTAACTCGTTGAGCCAGTTGTCAAACGGCGCTTTCGGCATCGCGCCGTTGAGCATGTCGACCATCTTGCCCTGACGGAACACCATGATGGTCGGGATGCTGCGGATGCGGAAACGGGCGCTCAGCTCCGGCTCGGCTTCGGTGTTCACTTTCACGAAGCGCACTTTGCCGGCGCGCTCTTCGGCCACGTCTTCAAAGATCGGCGCAAAGCTGCGGCACGGGCCGCACCACGGCGCCCAGAAATCGACCACGACCGGCAGATCGTCCTGCAGCAACTGGTCCAGCGTGGCGGCGGTGGCGTTGATCACTTCACCGTCGAAGAGCTCATGGCCGCAGCGGCCGCATTTCGCATTGTCCGCCAGACGTTCTTCCGGCACGCGGTTGGTGGCATTGCAAGCTGCACAAACTGTATTCATGTTGACCTCGGGTACAGAGAAAGCATGGTCCCCGCAACGCGGTTGCGGAGATGTTTCTTTAATGCTGACAATTATCGGCAAAACCCGGCGCGTGAACAATGAGGTTTGTTCAATGGATGTGATAGTTGGGAGCTTTTAGCGCAAGTTGGTGGCTTCGTGCACCAACATCAGGTAATCTTCGCGCCCTGCGCGTTGGTGGAGAAGACAATGAACGATTCATTTAGTGGCAAGAACGGTAAAGTCAAAGTGATGTACGTCCGCAGTGACGACGACAACGGCGACGACCGTAACAAGAATAAACGTCCGGCCGGCAAAGGCCGTCCGGCTGACGGTGCGCGATCGGGCCGCACCGGTCAAGACAAGGCGCGCGGCGGCAACGATCGCCGCGGCGCCGACTCCCGCCGCAGTGAAAGCGATCGTCCTCGCCGTCCGGCGCGCTCTGAAGATCGCGGTGGCAATGAGTCGCCGTGGAGAACCGTCTCGCGCGCGCCGAATGAAGAGCCGGCGTTCGATCATGGCGGCATCAGCGGCAAAAGCTTTATCGATCCTGAGCAGCTGCGCCGCCAGCGCGCGGAAGAAACCCGCGTTTACGGTGAAAATGCCTGTCAGGCGCTGTTCGCCAGCCGTCCGGAAGCGATCGTGCGCGCCTGGTTCGTGCAGTCGGTCACCCCGCGCTTCCGCGAAGCGCTGCGCTGGATGGCGGCTAACCGCAAAGCTTACCACGTGGTGGATGAAGAAGAACTGGCCAAGGCTTCCGGCACCGAGCACCACGGCGGCGTCTGCTTCCTGATCAAAAAGCGTCAGGGCCTGGATGCGCAGACCTACCTGAAAAGCGCGCCGGCGACCGACTGCGTATTGGCGCTGGAAGAAGTGGGCAACCCGCATAACCTGGGCGCCATCGTTCGTTCTTGCGCCCACTTCGGCGTCAACGGCGTGCTGCTGCAGGATCCGGCGCTGCTGGAATCCGGCGCGGCGGTGCGCACCGCAGAAGGCGGCGCGGAGCACATCAAGGCGATCAACGCCGATGATTTCCTGTCGGTGCTGGATACCTTCCGCAAGGCGGGTTACACCATCGTCACCACCTCCAGCCACAAAGGCACCGCGCTGGCGCAGGCCAAGCTGCCGGCCAAGATGGTGCTGGTGCTGGGCCAGGAACGCGACGGTCTGAGCGACAGCGCCTGGCAGCAGGGCGATATGAACGTGTCCATCGGCGGCACCGGCAAGGTGGAAAGCCTGAACGTTTCCGTGGCGACCGGCATTCTGCTGGCGGACTGGTGGCGTCAGAATCAGGCGTAATTTTCTACGTCGGATAAAAAAACGGGCGCCCCAGGGCGCCCGTTTCGTTTATTGAAGCTTAGTGAGCGCCGCCGCCCCCGCCGCCGCCGGAGCTGAATGGCGGTTTCGCCACCCACACCAGCACCAGCAACACCAGGAACACCCCGGCCGACAGCCAGAATATCTCGTTGGCGGAGATGATCAGGCCCTGCGCGGTGATCTCGTTGGCGATATACGCCGACGCCTGCTGCTTGCTCATGCCGAGCTGCTCCAGTTGCCGGTACATCTCCTGCGACTGCGGGTTGTACGGGTTGACGAACTCCGTCAGTTGCGAATGGTGCTGCGATTCGCGCTGCGTCCACAGGGTGGTGGTGATCGAGGTACCGATCGAGCCCGCCAGCGTTCGCGTGAAGTTCGACAGGCTCGATGCCGCCGCCATGCGTTCCGGCGGTAGGCCGGACAGCGTGATGGTGGTCAACGGCATGAAGAAGCAGGCGATGGCGAAGCCCTGAACGAACTGTGGCCAGGCGGATGCGCCGAAGTCCATGCCCGGTTCAAACGTATAGGCGCGCCAGTAGAAGCACACGGCATACATGATGAAGCTGAAGGTCACCAGCCGGCGCATGTCGAGCCGGTTGCCGAACTTGCCGATGATCGGCGACAGCAACACTGGGATCAGCCCGACCGGCGCCGACGCCAGCCCCGCCCAGGTGGCGGTATAGCCGTACACCTCTTGCAACAGCTGCGGCAGCAGCACGATGGCGCCGAAGTACAGCATGTACGCCAGACTGATGCACAGGCAGCCGATGGTGAAGTTGCGCGACTTGAACAGCGACAGATCCACCACCGGATGGTCGTCCGTCAGCTCCCACACCACCAGGAACAGCAGCGCCACCACCGCCACGACGGTGAGCGTGATGATCTCGGTCGAGTTGAACCAGTCCAGCTCCTTGCCCTGATCGAGCATGATCTGCAGAGAACCGATGCCGACGATCAGCAATACTAGGCCGACGGTGTCGATCGGTTTGATCTCGGTTTTGGTTTCCCGCCCCTTCAACGTCGCCATCGCCGCCACGATCACGAAGACGCCGATCGGGATGTTGATGAAGAAGATCCAGCCCCAATGGTAGTTGTCGCTGATGTAGCCGCCGAGGATCGGCCCGAAGATTGGCGCGACGATAACGGTCATCGACCACAGCGCCAGGGCCATCGCTCGCTTGGCGGGCGGGTAGTTGTTCAACAACAAACTCTGCGACAGCGGGATCAGCGGCCCGGCCACCACGCCCTGGATCACGCGGAAGAAGATCAGCATGCCAAGGCTGTTGGAGATGCCGCACAGCCAGGAGGCGATGGCGAACAGCGCGGTGGACCAAAGGAACAGCCGCACTTCGCCGAAACGCTTCGCCAGCCAGCCGGTGATCGGAATCGAGATGGCGTTCGCCACGCCGAACGAGGTGATCACCCAGGTGCCCTGCGAGTTGGAAGACCCGAGGTTACCGGAAATGGTGGGGATCGCCACGTTGGCGATGGTGGAGTCCAGCACCTGCATGAAGGTCGCCATGGCGAGCGCGACCGTCATCCAGGCAAGCTGGGCACCTTCAAGCGGTTTCTGTGGCAAGATGGCCTCCCGCGCGCTTAGCCGGCGTTCGCATGGATCACGTCGGCGATCAGCTGGTTAACCGGCGCCAGATTCAACGCCAGCGCGTCGCTCTGATACAGCGGTTTGTCGCGCACCACGTCGGCCAGCACGCGGCCGTCCAAATTGGCGGTGTCGACGGTCACCAGCGTCGAAAGACCGATGCGCAGCGGATGATCGGCCACCTGCTTGGCGTCGAGCTCAATACGCACCGGCAGGCGTTGCACCACCTTGATCCAGTTGCCGGTGGCGTTTTGCGCCGGCAGCAGCGAGAAGGCGCTGCCGGTGCCCATGTCGATACCGGCCACTTTGCCCTGATACACCACGTCGTCGCCGTAGACGTCGCTGACCACCGTCGCCGGCTGGCCGATGCGCATATTGGCGATCTGCGTTTCCTTGAAGTTGGCGTCAACCCAGATGTGATCGGCCGGCACTACCGCCATCAGCGGCGAACCGGCGGCGATCTGCGCGCCGACCTGCACGCTGCGGCGCGAGACATAGCCGGTAATCGGGCTGATCACTTTGGTACGCTGCAGCGCCAGCCAGGCGTCGCGCATCTGCGCGGCGGCCTGTTGGATCGCCGGCTGCTGTTCCAGCGGGGTGTTCAGCACCATCGCCTGGTTGGCGTTGTATTGCTGTACCGCCACTTCCAGCGCGGCTTTGGCGCTGTCGACCGCATCGCGAGCGTGTTGCAGCTCTTCGCGGCCGATGGCGTCAACGCTGCCCAGCACCACGCGGCGTTTCAGATCGTTCTCGGCCTTGCTCAGATCGGTCTTGCGCAGGGCGATGTTGGCCTGATACTGCTTGCTGTTGATGATCAGCTGGTGGGTCTGACGCACGCTGTTGGCCAGGCCGGTCTTGGCGCGTTCAAACGCCTGCTCGGCATCGGTCGGATCGAGCGTCAGCAGCACGTCGCCCTGCTTGACGTAGTCGGTGTTGTCGAAGTTGACGCTGTTCACGCTGCCGGACACCTGGGCCATGATCTGCACCTGGTTGCCGGAGACGTAGGCGTCGTCGGTTTCCTGGTGATGACGCAGCACCAGGAACCAATACACTAAATAAGCCACCCCTATAACAATGAAAATAACCGTCAGCAACAGCAGCCAAAATTTGCGCTGCTTCTTTTTGCCGCTCGGCTGCTGCGGGTTTTGGGTTTCCGCGCTTGCGCTCATGGTGTTCTCCAAGCCTTATATTATTATGCTTTCGAATCCGCTGCGGCCGGGGCCTGATAGCCACCGCCCAACGCGCGGATCAGTCCTATCTTCGCCTGCAGTAAATTGCTGCTGGCATTCAACTCCGCCTGTTGCTGCTGCAATAGCTGCGTCTGGCTGGTCAACAGATCGTCGCGCCCGATAATCCCTGCCTGGTAACGGGCGTTGGCGACCTGATACACCTGTTGCATCGACTGGGCCGCGGACGCCGCCTGCAGTTGCTGCTGCGCAGAACTCTGCTGGATGGTGATGGCGTCGGCGGTTTCCTGTACCGCATTCAGGATGGTTTGGTTGTAGGATTCCACCGCTTCGTCATACAGCGCGGATTCCTCGCCCAGCTTGCTGCGCAGGGCCCCGGCGTGGAAGATCGGCAGCGAGATCGCCGGCATCACGTTCCAGGCCTGGCTGGCCGCTTCAAACAGATTCGGGCTGGTGCCACTGGTATTGGTGGTCATCAGGCCGGCGAAGGCTGAAATGGTCAGGCTGGGGTAAAACTCTTTACGCGCGGCGCTGACGCGCTGGCTGTAAGACTCCACCAGCTGGCGTTGCGCGGCGATGTCCGGGCGTTTGCCCAGCAGATCCGCCGTCAGCTCGCCCTGCGGCGCCATCAGGTTGTCTGCGGGCAAAGGCACCTGACGCAGGTGCTGCATGGCGTTCGGCCCCTGGCCCGCCAGCGCGGCGAGCTGGTGTCTGAGCTGTTCGATTTGCGACTGCAGCTGCAGAATTTGCTGTTTGGCGACGTCGGACTGCGCCTGGGTTTGTTGCGGCACGTCGACGCCGGTCAGGCCGGCCTGATAGCGCTGTTGGCGCAGCGCGGTCAGGCGCTCGTTGTTGTTCACTTCCTGCTGCAGCAGCTTCTCGAGCGCCAGATTGCTCTGCAGCTGGTAGTAGGCGGACGCCACCGAGCTGGTCAGCGTCAACGCCGCCTGTTCCTGCTCGGCGCGCGCTGCGTTCACTTGCGCCTTGGCGGCGTTCACCTGGTTGCGGTATTTGCCCCACCAGTCGAACTCGTACGCCAGGTTCAACCCCAGCGAGTTGGAGCTTGAATAGATCGGCTTATGCGGATACCCCAGCCCCATATTGACGTTCTGCGGCACGCGCTGGCGCTGGGTGCTGGCGTTCAGATCCAGGTTCGGCCCGTTGGCGGCGCTGGCTTCGCCTACCACGCTCTGCGCTTCGCGCACGCGGGCGGCGGCCTGACGCAGGGTCGGCGAACTTTGCAGCGTCTGCGTCATCAAGGCGTCCAGCTGCGGATCCTTGAGGGCGCGCCACCACTGCGGGCTGACGGCCAGCGAACTGACTTTCGGCTGAGCCAACTGCAGGCTCTGCGGATCCATCAGCGTGGATTGCGGGGCAATATTATCGGTCGAAGCACACCCGGCCAGCAGCAACACGGCGAACAGCGGGGTGAATCTCCAGTGAAATGGGGATCGCATAAGTAGGTACCTGAACAGAAATTGTGAATTAGGGTAACTGTTCTGTGATTTCCATTTGATCCAGACGTGCCAGCAATTTGCGCGTCAGCTGTTCCAGCTGTTTTTGCTCATCGTCGGTCAGCGTGGACCACAGGAAATGCAGACATTGGTGCTGCGGCGGCAGCAGTTGACTGAGAAATTCTTCCCCCTGCGGCGTCAGATGCAGATGCAGGCAGCGGCGATCGTTGTCGCTTTCCCGGCGTTCGATCCAGCCGCGCTTCTCCAGCTCGTCGGCGATGCGGGTTGCATTGGTGCGCGAGGAGCCCAGGGCAGAGCTTAGCTCAGAAGGTTGGATGCTGTGGCTTTCCTGCGCATCCAGGGTAATCAGCGCCATAAACAGTGTTTCGTTAATCCCCTGCGCTTTCAGCATCTTATTGCGGTTTTCCAGCAGCTTGCCTTGCATGTGCATGCACAGGCGGGTCAGCAGGATTTCCTGATAAGGGAAATCTTTCTGCCGCGTGGCGCGGAAATTCAGCATTTGTTCTATGGGGGCAAACGAGCTTTCCATAATTTAGGGCCTCATTAATTTCGTTCGAGATAGTAACGACGGTGACAAATAATGTAAATGTTCAGCCGTGCGGATAATTTAGCAATTCGTGTCATTTGTCAGTGTTTGTAAAGATGTGGCGCCTGAAAACGCCAGTGTGAAGCCAAACGATCGGGAGCGGCGTCAGCCTGCACCGAAAAGCATTAACAGTTTTAATGTGACGCCAAAGGCCGTTGCGCCGAGCAGCGTCGACAGAATGATGCTTTTGCTGCGGTAGAAGCACAGTGCCAGCGCGGCGAACCCCACCAACGTCGGCAGCAGCTTGTCCGGTTCGCGCATCACCACCGGCGTGCTGGAGACCACCAACAGGGCGCAGATCGAGGCGATGCCGATGCTGTCGAGCAACAGGGCGGCTTTACCGCGTTTGAGGCCGGGCTGGGCGCGCGCCGGCGCCAGCCGCAGCGGCAGATAACGGAACAGGTAATTGGCGCAGCCCACCACCAGGCCGATCACCAGCACATCAGTGTTCATGGCTGGCCTCCGCCGGAGCTGGCTGGAACAGGGCGGCAATGCAGCCGGCGCCGATGCCGGCCAAAATGGCGACCGGAATGGAGAACAGCACCACGCCGAGCAGCGCGCCGGCCAGCGCGGCGGCGATAGTCAGGCTCTGCGGGCGGCGGAAGGCGGCCAGCAGGAAACTGAGAAACAGCGCCGGCAGCATGAAGGCCAGTGAGGCCTCGATCACCGGGAACTGCTCCAGCGGGCCGTTGCCGAACAGCGCGCCGAGCGCGGTGCCGGCCACCCAGGAGAGCCAGGAACAGAGCGCGATGCCCAGCATCCAGTTTTCGCTCCAGCTGCGGTTATTGCGCATCAGCCTGGCGGTGGCGGCGGCGAAGACCTCATCGGTCAGGCCAAAGGCCCATATCGCCGTTTTGCCGGGCGACATGCGCGAGACGATGCGGTGACGCAGCGCCGGGCCGTACAGCAGGTGGCGCACGTCCATCGCCATCACCGTCAATGCGGAGACCCACAGCGACATCCCGGCGCTCAGCAGGGCGGTGATCACGAACTGGCTGGCGCCGGCGTAGATGATGCAGGAGAAGAAAATGCTTTCCAGCGGGGAAAAACCCAGTTTGACGGCGCTGAGGCCGAAGGCGAACGCCACCGGGACATACCCGATGACGATCGGCAAACTGTCGACGACGCCGTTGGCGAAGGTGGCGCTGACGGCGGGCGGATTGAGGCTGTCTGCAGCTTGGCTTTGCATGGTTGTGGATCGCAGGGTAGATAGGACTTCAATAGTTTATGCCCAGAACATTACCAGAGAGTAAGTAATGTTTATACCCTGCACCGCTAATAAATTTCTTTAGTGACTATTTGCACGATAATCAGATTGCTGCCGGCCCCTGCGGATCGTGGTGCTTGCCGAGCCACCAGGTCAGCAGGTTGAGCAGGCATAACACCCCGCCGGCGGCGGCCACGCCGTACCAACCGGCATGTTGATAGGCCGAGGCGGAGAGCAGCGAACCGAGCGCGCCGCCGATAAAGTAGCTGGTCATGTAGCCGGCGGTCAGGCGGTTGCGCGCGTCCGGCATGATGCGGTACATCACGCTCTGGTTGGTGACGTGTACCGCCTGCACCGCCAGATCGAGGATCAGGATGCCGGCGATCAGCGCCCACAGCGATTGTTTGGCGAACGCGATAGGGATCCAGGACAGCAGCAGCAACACCAGGCCGACGGTGGTAGTCAGCCCGGCCTTGCCTTTGTCCGCCAGATGCCCGGCGCGCGAAGCGGCCAGCGCGCCGGCGGCGCCCACCAGGCCGAACAGCCCAATCACCCCCTCGGAATAGTTGAACGGCGGCGCGGCGAGCAAAAAGGCCATTGAGGTCCAGAGCACGCTGAAGTTGGCGAACGACAGGGCGCCGAGGATGGCGCGGGTGCGCAGCAGCGGCGTGCGGCAGAACAGGCTGAAGATCGAGGCCAGCAGCTGCGGGTAGTTCAGCCCGGAGTGTTGCTTATAGCGCGGCAGCGCGCGCCACAGGATCAGCGCCATCAGGATCATCAGCACGCTGGCGGCCCAGTAGATGGTGCGCCAGCCGCCGAACGACGCCAGTGCGCCCGCGACGGTGCGCGCCAGCAGGATGCCGAGCAGCAGGCCGCTCATGATGATGCCGACGGTCTTGCCGCGCTTTTCCGGGTGGGCCAGCGTGGCGGCCAGCGGCACCAGGATCTGCGCCACTACCGAGAACAGCCCGGTGAGCGCGGTGCCGAGGATCATCATCGGCAGCGTGGCGGAGGTGGCGGTGATCAGCATGCCCCCGGCGGCCAGCAGCGTCATGAAAACGATCAGCCCGCGGCGCTCGAACATGTCGCCGAGCGGCACCAGCAGCAGCAGGCCGGTGGCGTAACCGAGCTGCGCGGCGGTGACGATAAAGCCGGCCTGGTTGACCGACAGGTTGAAACTGGTGGCGATGGTTTCCAGCAGCGGTTGCGCGTAATAGTTGCTGGCGACCGCCAGGCCGGTGGCGATGGCGATCAGCACGGTCAGCGCCGGGCTGAGGCCCGGATGGGCGTTTTTTGGGGTCATGATTTTTTCATCACGGGAAGAAGATAGCGCGCAGTATCCGGCAACGCGTCTGCGGAAACCAATGTATAATTTTCATTTGATTTATCTCATTTCAAGATAGATGCCATGAACCTGAAACAGATCCGCTATGCGCTGGCGGTGGCGGAAGAACAGAGTTTCACCCGGGCGGCGCAGCGCTGCCATACGGTGCAGTCGGCGCTCAGCCACCAGATCGCCAAACTGGAAGAAGAGCTGGGCTGTACGCTGTTTGAACGCACCTCGCGCCGGGTGCGGTTGACCCCGGCCGGCCAGGCTTTCATTCCGTCGGCGCAGCGGCTGTTGGCGGCGCAGCAGGCGCTGGTGGAAGAGGTGACCGCCGCCGGCGATGCGGTGTCCGGCACCCTGACCATCGGCACGATTTCAACCATAAACGCGATTGATCTGACCGAAAAGCTCGACAAGTTTCATCGCCACTATCCGGCGGTGAACATCCGCCTTTACGTTGGCATGAGCGAAGCCCTGTTGGAGGACGTGCGTCAGCAGAAGTGTGATATGGCGTTCGTCGGCATCTGGCCCGGCGATGTCGATTTACTGCCGATGTCGCACCGGCAGTTGACCGATGAGCCGCTGGTGGCGCTGGTGGCGCCGCAGCACCCGCTGGCCAACCGTGAGCGGGTCAACCTGCAAGCGCTGGCGGAAGTGCCGCTGGTGGATTTCTACAGCGGCACCGGCGCGCGGCGCCAAACCGATCGCGCCTTCCTGGCGGCGGGCATCCGCCGGCACGTCAGTTTTGAGATCGATCATATCGAATGGCTGGAGAATCTGGTGCGGCGCGGGTTGGCGGCGGGTATCGTACCTGTCTCGACCGCGCAACGCTTAAGCGCGTTGGTGTCGATTCCGATTGAAGACGGGCCGCGGCGCCAGGTGTATTGCATTTGGCCGCAGCCCTTGTCGAACGCCGCCGCACGTTTTTTACAGTTCAGCGGCATCGATATGGCGGGGTAGGGGCGCGGCAAAGGCGGCGCCCCTGAACGGTTACGGCTTCGCCGCTGCGGCGGCGGTTTTCACCCAGCCGTCGAAGGTGGCCTGATGAGCCTTGATCCAGCCGTTAACGTGGTTCTGGATATCGGCTTCCGAAGCCTGGCCTTCATGCATGCGCAGGTTTTGCGCGTTGATGTCGGCGATCGGCAGCTTCATGATGGCGAACAGCTTGGCGGCCGCCGGATTGGCTGCGGCCCACTGCTTGTTGGCGGCGATGCGCATGGTGTTGACCGGGAAGCCGTAGTTGGCGCCGTTAGGCAGTTTGGTGTCAACGTTTTTCTGCTCGCCCGGCAGGGAGGAAAACGGCACCTGCAGCCAGACCACGTCGCGGCCCGGCACCATCACATCGCTGACCCAGTACGGCGTCCAGGTGTAATACAGCACCGGTTTGCCCTCTTTGTAGCGGGTGATGGTGTCGGCGATCATCGCCGCGTAGTTGCCCTGATTGTGCTCGACGGTGTTGCTCAGGCCATAGGCCTTGATGTGGTGGTTGATCACCGCTTCGCAGCCCCAGCCCGGGGTGCAGCCGGTCAGATCGGCCTTGCCGTCGCCGTTGGTGTCGAACAGCTTGGCGATCTTGGGATCCTTGAGCTGCTCGACGTTGGTGATGTGGTATTGCTCGGCGGTTTTCTTGTCGATCAGGTAGCCCTGCGCGGCGCCGTTGACGTAGACGCCTTCGCGGTAGAACTTGGCGTCGCCGCCGGCGGCCTTGTACTGATCGGCGTGCAGCGGATCCCAGTTGACCGCGATAAAGGTCGCGTCACCGGAGGCGATCGAAGTGTAGGCGACGTTGTAATCCACTTCACGCGGTTCTTTCACGTCGTAACCCAATTTTTCCAGCGCCTTGCTGACCAGCAGCGTCTGGAAAGTCTCTTCGGAAATGGTGCTTTGCACCGGCTGTACCGCGATCCCCTTGCCGGGTAAATCTGCCGCGCTCACGCTCTGTGAGCCAATCAGCGTCGTCAGGGCGAGAGCCCAGATGCCCGTGGTGCGCATAGTGTTTCCCCTCTTTCGATGTGGTGGTGTCATAGCCCGCCGGGGCCGCAGCCGCCGGCGGGAAAAGCGTCAGGCTTGCTTGATGAACGGGCGAGTCAGTAACCCGATGGGGCCGCGGCGATACCAGCGGCCGATGCCTTTACTGCGGCGATCGCGCCCCAGCGATTGGGTGAGGCGATCGAGAATGATCGCCAGGATCACGATGCCGACCCCGCCGACGGCGGCCAGGCCCATGTCCAGCCGACCGATGCCGCGCAGCACCATCTGGCCCAAGCCGCCGACGGCGATCATCGAGGCGATGACCACCATCGACAGCGCCAACATCAGCGTCTGGTTAACGCCGGCCATGATGGTCGGCATCGCCAGCGGCAGCTGCACTTTGAACAGCAGCTGGCGCGGGCTGGCGCCAAAGGATTCGGCGGCCTCGATCAGATCCTCCGGCACCTGCTTGATGCCGAGAATGGTCAGACGCACGATCGGCGGCAGTGCGAAGATGATGGTCACTACCACGCCCGGCACGTTGCCGATGCCGAACAGCATGACGATCGGCACCAGATAGACGAAGGCCGGAGTGGTTTGCATGGCGTCGAGCAGCGGTCTAATCACCTTGGCGGCATGCTTGCTGCGCGCCAGCCAGATGCCGAGCGGCAGGCCGATAAGGATGCAGAAGAACAACGCGGTCAGCACCAGCGCCAGCGTGACCATCGCCTGCGACCAGGCGCCGATGGCGCCGATGGCGATCAGGGAGAGCAGCGTCGCGGCGCCCATGCCGAGGCCCGAGACCTGCCAGGCGAGCAGCGAGAACACCAGAATGGCGATCGGCGCCGGCATGCCCAGCAGCAGTTGTTGGAAGCCGCTCAGGATCATGTCCACCGGCACGCGGATGCCCTGGAACAGCGGGCGGAAGTGCAGCACCAGCCAGTCGATGCCTTGCGTGACCCAGGTGTCGAACGGCACCCAGGCTTTGTGGAACGGATCGAGCAGGCTGAAGTGCTCCGGCTGCGCCGGGGCGCCGCTGAGCCAATCGGCGCTTTGCCCGGCGGCGTCATGTGCGGCCGGCGGCGGCGCGCTGGACCAGGCGTCACCGGCGTTGGCGGCGGCATCGCTGGCAGGTGCGGCGCCGGTATCGGCCGGTGCGGTAGCCCAGGGATCTTGGGTTTGCGTGGTATCACTCATTGGTTGAGCCCTCCTTGTCCAACGCCTGCAGCAGCATGGCCTTGGAGATGATGCCGAGATAGTTATGTTCTTCGCCCACTACCGGCACCGCGCACGGCGCCTGGGCGACCAGGGAAATCAGATCGCTGAGCGGCGTGTCGGCCGGCACGGCGGCGGGGGCCTCGAGCAGGGCATCGTCCAGCGTTTGATTGGCGGACAGCGCCTTTTTCAACGACTCTATCGACACCACGCCGATAAATTTCTTCCCGCGTTCAACAACATAACCATAATCACGGTCCTCATCGCGCAGCAGCTGCAGCGCCGAGCGGGGGCCAAAACCGGGGGTTTTGCGGATCAGCGTCACCGGGCGCCGTTGGGCGATATCCTTGGCGCTGAATACATGACTGATGTCCACGCCGCGGAAGAAGGTGCGCACATAGTCATTGGCCGGGTTGTTCAGGATCTCGTCCGGCGTGCCGACCTGGATCACCTCACCGCCCTGCATGATGGCGATGCGATCGCCAATGCGCATCGCTTCGTCCAGATCGTGGGAAATAAACACGATGGTGCGCTGATGCCGGGCCTGTAATTTCACCAGCTCATCCTGCATTTCGGTACGAATTAACGGATCGAGCGCCGAGAAGGCCTCGTCCATCAATAATATATCCGGGTTATTGGCCAGGGCGCGGGCTAATCCCACGCGCTGGCGCATACCGCCGGATAATTCATCCGGATAAGACAGCGCATAATTCTCCAGCCCGACCTGACGCAGGGCATCCAGCGCTTTTTCCTGGCGCTCCTGCAGCGGTATGCCGGCTAATTCCATACCGAAAGCGGTGTTATTCAGGACATTCATGTGCGGCATTAGCGCGAATGACTGAAATACCATGCTGATCTTATTTCGCCGCACGGTGCGCAGCGCGGTGTCAGATATTTTGGCGATGTCCTCACCGTCGATCAGCACCTGACCGCGAGTGGGTTCTATCAGACGATTGAGAAGGCGTACCAGGGTGGACTTGCCGGAACCGGAGAGCCCCATGATGACAAATATCTCGCCTTCTTCAATGGCCAGAGTGGCGTCTTTTACGCCGAGCGATAAGCCGGTTTTTTCAAACAGCCGATCTTTTGTCAGACCTTTATCCAGCAGTTTGAATGCGCGTTCCGGGTGTTCGCCAAATATCTTATACAGGTTCTTTACTTCGAGTTTAATTGCCATGCAATTTGCTGTTTCCTCTGGTTTAATTAACGCGTTATGGGCTGTCCTTAGCAAAATAAAAGAGCTTTTTACCCTAACACAGTGAATATCTGAGACAACCCTCAATGTCATTTAAATGGGATATTAGTGGTTTACATCAAGGTTTTAATTAGTTATGGTAATTTGGCCCGTGACTCAAAATTGACGGTCATTATTCGGCATAATGGTTTGGTTTTTGGGAAAATAATACGGTGTGGCGCAGAGAGATATTTTGGCGCCGCGCCTGCCGTTCGGATAATAAAAAACCCGACCAGAGGCCGGGTAAAAGTCATCAGTATTTCATCAGTTTTAACGACAGGTGCCGATATCGAGGGGGATATCGTCGAGCGTCATGTTATCGCCTGAGTATGACAGCCAGATGGCAGCCTCAGGCCTTGCGATACAGCCGCCGCGGATGGCCGATATTGCCGTACAGCATCTCCACCCGCACGAACTGGGTGGCGACGCAATATTCCAGATACCGGCGAGCGGTGGTCTTGCTGATGCCGACTTGCTCAACCACGTCTTCCACCGCATGCGCCACCGCCGGCTGGGCGATAAACAGCGCCTGCACCAGCTCCAGCGTGTTGGTTTCGATGCCTTTGGCGCTCGGCTCGCTGGAGAACTGTTTCGACTGCAGGTTATACAGCGCATCGACGTTGTCCTGATCGATGATCTTGAAGGTGCGCTGGGTCTGCACGAACTGCATGAAGCGTTCGAGCGAATTGCGCAGCCGCTTGTAGGACACCGGTTTGATGATGTAATCGAAGGCGCCGTTGCGGATCGCCTGGCTGCAGGTATGCATGTCGCTGGCGGCGGTGATGAAGATCACCGAACAGGCGGGATTCTTCACCGCCGGTTCTTCCATCAACTCGATGCCCTGGCCGTCCGGCAGGAAGTTATCCAGCAGGATTAGCCGAGGCTGATGCTCGTTGGCTTTGGCCCGCGCTTCGGCCAGCGTGGCGGCGTAAGCCACCACCCGCAGGTTGAAATTTTTCTCGATGAACTCCGCGTGCAGCGTCGCCAGTTGCGGCTCGTCTTCCACGATCAGAACGTCCAGTGTTAGGTGTGACATAATCGGGTGCTCAAAAAATCGGGTTATGGGTTTTATTTAGGGATAAATATAGAGAATATCGCGCCGTGCGGCTCGTTGTCCGACACTTCTATGCTGCCGTGCGCCTGCGCCACATGGCTGGCGACCAGATGCAGGCCAATGCCGTGGTCGCTTTTATCCGCTTTGGTGGTGACGCCCTGTTCAAACAGCGTATCACGAATCTCCTCGGCGATGCCGGTGCCGCGATCCGCCACCTCGATCACCAGCTCGTCGCTGCCATCGCTGATATAGAGTTCGATCGCGTCGTGCGGCGCCGGGCAGTGCAGCGTCGCTTCCACCGCATTATCCAGCAGGTTGCCGACGATCGACATCAGTTCGGTCTCATTCAGCGCCGCCGGGATCTGCCGCAGTTGGCAGGCCGGATCGAAGCGCAGCTCGATGCCTTTTTCTCTGGCGCTGGAATATTTGCCCAGCAGCAGGCCGCACAGCGCCGCCGAACTGAAGCGCTGCGAGATGAAATCGAGGATCTCCTGTGCGCCCTCGGACTGGGCTTCCACATAGCGAATGGCCTCGTCGTAGCGCTGCATATGCAACAGCCCGGCCAGCGTGGCGGTCCAGTTCAGCTGCTCGTGGCGCATGATGCGCAGGTTGTCGGCATAGCGTTTCACCTGACTGAGCTGGCTGCTCAGGGTATTGATATCGTTCTTGTCGCGGAAGCTGATCACCCAGCCTTGCAGCTCCTGCTCCTGCATGATGCGCACCCGGCTGGCGATCACCCGCACGTGGTTGAAGCGGCACACCTCGTCGTGCGTATCCTGGCCCAGTTGCGCGGCGGCGAAGAAGTCAGGCTGCGCCTGGATCACGTCGCCGATCGGCCGGCCCAGCAAACTGGCGGCGGGCTGGTGCAGATCCAATAGCTCGCGCGCCGCATGGTTGATGGTGATGATCCGCTGCTGTGGATCGATGGCGATCACGCCCTCATAAATGGCTTCCAGCAGCGCTTTTTGCTGACGCACCAGCAGCGCGATCTCTTTCGGTTCCAGCCAGAACATCTGGCGCTTGAGGTTTTTCGACAGCAGCCAGGAAAAGACGAACAGGGCGATCAGCAGCAGGACGATGGAGCCGATAATTTGCGTCAACGTCCTGGCATTTAAATTATCTATGTGCGATTTCAAATAGCCGACGGAAACGATACCGATCACGTGATTATTTTCATCCAGGATCGGCGCCTTGCTGCGCAATGAAACGCCAATGCCGCCCTTGCGAATGGAAATAATGCTTTTCCCTTCCAGCACCTCTTTATTATCGCCGCCGATCATCGGCGTGCCCAAGCGGCCTTCGTATTCGGAATGATAAAGGTGGCGGGCATGACTATCGCCGATGACGATATAACTGGCGTCGCTGCTGGCGCGGATTTTTTTCATCAGCGCGGCAATTCTGGCTGCGTCGTGTTTTTCCACTGCGTCCACCAGCGAAGGAATGAGGGCGATTTCCCGCGCCTGCACCTGGGCGCGGGCGCCGAGATCGCGGTGCAGCTGCGCATCCAACTGGTAATAGGTGTAGGCGCCGATACAGGTCAGCAGCAGGCAGGAGAAGGCCACCAGGCACAGAAACAGCTTGATTTGAAATGAGAGTTTGAGGCGCATGGCGGAGCTTCACCGTAAAGAGATCCTGAAGCCTTACCCTATCACGAGAAGCGGGGTCTGTAATATTGCGCCCGATCAACTTGTGATCCTTCACACGGGATTAGAGTGGATCGGACGAGAATTGTTCGCCTGCGATAAAATTGATAAGCTTTAAAATAAAAACGGTATTAACACCATTAAAACCACGCCAGTTTTTACATAATCTTAATTAACCCCATAGAAACCATAACCACCATTAAAAACCCTTTTTAACTTTGAACATAATCACAGCAGATAATCCGTGCGCTTCTCTATGATGGCTGAACAAACTAATAAGAGGCCAGATTATGAGCACAACAGATGATTCTTACCTCGTAGCCAAAGACAAGACCGCCGATATTCCTCTGCGTGAGAAATGGTGGCGGATACTGGACAATTATAAAGTAGGGATTATTCCGTTACCGTTCTTTATTCTGGCCGGCGTATTGATTCTGCTCGACTGCCTGGAAGGCAAATTGCCGAGCGATATCGTGGTGATGGTGGCCACCCTGGCGTTCTTCGGTTTCGCCTGTGGCGAATTCGGCAAACGCCTGCCGTTGATCGGCAAAATGGGCGCGGCGGCGATCTGCGCCACCTTTATTCCTTCCGCGCTGGTGCACTATGGCCTGTTGCCGGACGTGGTGGTGGAGTCGACCACCAAGTTCTACAAATCGACCAACATTCTTTATCTCTACATTTGCTGCATCATCGTCGGCAGCATCATGAGCATGAACCGCCAGGTGCTGATCCAGGGTTTCCTGCGCATCTTCATTCCGATGCTGTGCGGCGAGATCGTCGGCATGCTGGTGGGGATGGGCGTCGGCATGGCGCTGGGCCTGGAGCCGTTCCAGATCTTCTTCTTCCTGATCTTGCCGATCATGGCCGGCGGCGTGGGTGAAGGGGCGATCCCGCTGTCGATGGGCTACGCGGCGATCCTGCACATGGAGCAGGGCGTGGCGCTGGGGCGCATTCTGCCGATCGTGATGCTCGGCAGCCTGACCGCTATCGTCATCGCCGGCCTGCTCAACCAGCTGGGCAAGCGTTATCCGCACCTGACCGGCGAAGGCAACCTGATGCCGAGCAAGCAGGGCGACAGCAACATGAACGCAGTGGAAAAAATCAGCGGCAAGGTGGACGTCAGCACCATCGCCTGCGGCGCGTTGCTGGCTATCCTGCTGTATATGGTGGGCATGCTGCTGCACCGTCTGATCGGCCTGCCGGCGCCGGTGGGCATGCTGTTCGCCGCCGTAGCGGTGAAGCTGGCGCACGGGGTGTCGCCGCGCATTCAGGAAGGTTCGCAGATGGTGTACAAATTCTTCCGCACCGCCGTGACTTATCCGATCCTGTTCGCGGTCGGGGTGGCCATCACGCCGTGGCAGGAGCTGGTGGATGCGTTCACCGTCCAGAATCTGATCGTGATCGTCACGACCGTCAGCGCGCTGGTGGCGACCGGTTTCTTCGTCGGCAAGAAAATCGGCATGCACCCTATCGACGTGGCGATCGTCTCCTGTTGCCAGAGCGGGCAGGGTGGCACCGGCGACGTCGCGATCCTCACCGCCGGCAATCGCATGTCGCTGATGCCGTTCGCCCAGATCGCAACCCGTATCGGTGGCGCTATCAACGTCTCGCTGTCGCTGCTGGTGTTGGCCAAGTTCTTCGTATAACTCCTATAAATCCTTAGCGTTACTTTGCCTTTCCCCGCCCCCGCGGGGATTTTTTTTGCCCGCGCGCCGGCCAGACGCGCGGGCAGGGGAAACGCCGGTTATGCCGCCTGTTTCATGGCGGTGTCGTACCAAGCGAAGTAGCGCTCTACGCCGCGGCGGCCGGATTCGATCAGCGCGCGTTTCTTCTCCTCGCTGATGCCGAACTCCAGCGTGCCGACGTCGAGCGTGTCGACATACACGGTGCGTTTCCAATCATCGCTGTCCAGATGCACCTTGGTTTGGATGTCCAGCATCACGTTGGCCACCGCCAGGGTGAAATCAAACAGGTTGTTGACCGGCGTGCGCGGGCCGGCCTGGCCGGCGGCCTGGGCGATTTCGTTGGCGGAGTCGAGGCGAATGCCCAGCGTGCGGGTGTTGATGCGCTGGCTGGCGCTGTCGATGTAAGGCGGCGTGGCGGAGAAGTCATAGTCGAACAGCCGCACCGGATAGTTGTCGATCATGCCGCCGTCGATGCACAGATCGCCCAGGGTATTGTTCTTCGCTACGAAGGCGAACGGGAACGACATCGAAATGCGCAGGCCGTCCGCTACTTTCATGCGCGGCGTAGTGCGGTGCGAATAAACTTCGCGTTGGCCGCTGTTGAGGTTAGCGCCGATAAAGTAAATCGACTTGAACCCTTTCGCCGCCTTCATCGCTTCGAACTGCTCGAAGGTAATATCCGGGTTGCCGGTATATTGCTTGATAATATCGCGCGACCATTGATAGAAATAATCGCCGGGCGCGATGCCGTATTGATTGAACAGGCGATAGGCGTCCTGGATCGTACCGAAAAAGCCGCCGTTATAATCGAGGAATTTTTTAAAATCCATCGCCGACAGAATTTTGGTGACGTCCGCTGAGCTGCAGCCCAGGCCGACCAGCAGCGCGGCGATGGCGCCCGCCGAGGCGCCGGAGGTTTGCTTGATCTGCGGCATGATGCCTTTGGCTTCCAGCAGTTCCAGCGCGCCGCCATAGGCGATGCCTTTTACGCCGCCGCCTTCAAAGACCAGGTTTTCGAATTGATAGCTCATGTTATTTCCTTACTCGTGGTTTAGGGAGTAAGGAAAATAACCAAGTGGCGAACGAGAAAATATTGATTGGGGTTGTGTGGGGCGGCAAACAAAATTATTCACAATAAATATATTATTTATATATTTATCAAAGGCATTTATTAAACAGGCGCATCGGGCTTTTTGCGTCAATACTTAGCGCTGTTCAATTCTCGCAAGGAGTCATCATGTTCTGGAAACGTTGTCTGCTGGGCGCGGCGCTGGCCGTTATGTCATTACAGGCCGGGGCCGCCGCGCCGCAGGCCAAAACCCCGACGCCGGGATTCTACCGCATCATGCTGGGCAGTTTTGAAGTGACCGCGTTGTCCGATGGCATCATTCGCCTGCCGGCGGACAAGCTGTTGCTGAACAGTACGCCGCAGCAGATCGCCGCCGGGTTGGCCGAGCGGCATCAAAGCCTGCCGGTGGTCACCTCGGTCAATGCCTATCTGATCAACACCGGCGACAAGCTGGTGATGATTGACAGCGGCGCCGGCCAACTGCTGGGCGACGGCCTGGGCAAGCTGGTGGATAACCTGCGCGCGGCGGGCTACCAGCCGGAGCAGGTGGATGAAATCTACCTGACCCACATGCACCCGGATCACCTCGGCGGCCTGACGCACGACGGCAAGGCGGCATTCCCCAATGCGGTGGTGCGCGCCGCCAGCCAGGACGCGGACTTCTGGCTGAGCGCGGACCAACTGAAACAGGCCAAAGCAGAGAGTAAAAGCAACTTCGAACGGGCCCAGGCGGCGATCAAGCCGTACCAGGCGACCGGCCACTTTAAGCCGTTCAGCGGCGACGGCGAACTGTCGCCGGGCATTGCCGCCTTCGCCGCTCACGGCCATACGCCGGGGCACAGCGTGTATCAGGTGACCAGCCAGGGCAAGAAGCTGTTGCTGTTGGGGGATCTGATCCACGTGGCGGCGGTGCAGTTGCCGCATCCTAAGGTGGCTATCAGCTTTGACAGCGACGCTAAGGCGGCGGTCGCTCAGCGGCTGCGGATATTTGGCGACAGCGCGCGGCAGAACGAGCTGGTCGGCGGCGCACACCTGTCGTTCCCGGGGTTGGGGTATCTGAACCGCCAGGGCGACGGTTACACCTGGGTGCCGCTGAATTACGGCGCGCTGTAATGGACATGGCCGCCCGTTGGGCGGCCATCGAATAGAGCCCAGCGGCATTGTTCGATAATTTGGGATTATGATGCCAGAAAAGCGGGGCTGATTCGCCGTGATAAACAGTGCATGATTAACGCTCTGCCCGTTGCTTTCTTTAAGGATCTCCCGATGAACCAGAAAACGCCTCCTGTCGCCATCGTCACCGGCGCATCCCGTGGCATCGGCGCGGCCATTGCCGAGCGTCTGGCCGCCGATGGCTTTACCGTCATCATCAACTATTCAGGCAACCCGGCGCCGGCCGATGAGCTGGTGCGCAAGATAGAACAGCGCGGCGGCCGCGCCTTGAGCGTCAAGGCCGACGTCAGCGATGCGGCTGCGGTCACCCGGCTGTTCGACAGCGCCGAACAGGCGTTTGGCGGCGTCGACGTGCTGGTCAATAACGCCGGGGTGATCGCGCTGGCGCCGATAGCGGACATGAAGGATGAAGACGCGGATCGCCTGCTCGACATCAACCTGAAAGGCAGCTTCAATGCGATGCGCGAGGCGGCGAAGCGCCTGCGCGACAACGGCCGCATCATCAACTTTTCTTCCAGCGTGGTGGGGTTGCTGCAGCCGGGTTACGGCATGTATGCCGCCAGCAAGGCGGCGATCGAAGCGCTGACCAGCGTGCTGGCGAAAGAGCTGCGCGGCCGCAATATCACGGTGAACGCCGTCGCGCCGGGGCCGACCGCCACCGGCTTGTTCCTCGACGGCAAAACCCCGGAGCTTATCGAGCGGCTGGCGAAGATGGCGCCGCTGGAGCGCCTGGGCACGCCGGAGGATATCGCCGCGGCGGTGGCTTTTCTCGCCGGGGCCGACGGCGGCTGGATCAATGGCCAAACCTTACGCGCCAACGGCGGCATCATCTGATTGGCGACGCGCCGCCGCCGGATCGGGTATCCTGTGGCGGAACATATCACATCAAGGGCAACGTATGGCGGGCCACACTCAGCAATCCTATCCTGGCGTCAGATCGCCCTGCGTCAGCCTGTGCCGGATCGACGACGAAACCCAGCAGTGCCGCGGATGCCGGCGCACGCGGGCGGAGATCGCCGCCTGGCCGACCGCCAGCGACACGGAGAAACGCGCTATTTGGCGGCGGCTAGAGTTGCGTCAATGGGTGAAATAATCCTCAGTGTTATTGCGCTGTCAGACTTCGTGTAGCACAATTGAGCTACATGTAACAGACCGACGTTGGGAGCGCTTATGTCTACGACGACCATCCGTATTCCAGATGAGCTTAAAGCCCGCGTGGCCGCCGTCGCCGAGCAGACTGGCGTGACGTCTCACAGCTTTATTTTGCAGGCAATAACGGAGAAAACGCAGCAAGAAGAGTTGCGCCGCGACTTTGAGAATGAAGCGGAAAAACGCTATGCCAAGATAATTGCGACGGGAGAGACGGTTTCTTGGAAAGAGATGCGCGGTTATTTGGAAAATTACGCTGCGGGTAACACCGCTGCGGTTAAACCTGCCGTTAAAAAACTGGGGCGCTGATGGCAAATGTCGAGTTGGCGCCAGAGGTCAGGGATGATATAGAACGTATTCTCGCTCATTTGGCTCAGTATGCTGCCGCGGATTCAGGGCGGCGCATTCAGGAAATCATCCAGGCGGTTGCGGTATTGGAACATAATCCATTGATCGGACGGTCCCTTGGCGCAGGGCTGCGTGAATTGATTATTGGGCAGCAAGCTCGCGGTTATTTGGCGCTCTACAAATATATCCCTGATATCGATACGGCATTTGTTCTGGCGATCCGCAGTCAGAAAGAACAAGGGTATTGAATGCACGATACCGGCCTGAAAGACCGGTATCGTTGTCATGTCCTCAGAAATCCCAGTCCTCATCCTCGGTGTTGACCGCCTTGCCGATGACGTAAGACGACCCTGAACCGGAGAAGAAATCGTGGTTTTCGTCGGCGTTCGGCGACAGCGCCGACAGGATCGCCGGGTTGACCTCCGCCATCGCCGGTGGGAACAGCGCTTCATACCCGAGGTTCATCAGCGCCTTGTTGGCGTTGTAGTGCAGGAAGGTCTTCACGTCTTCCGTCCAGCCGACGCCGTCGTACAGCTCCTCGGTGTAACGCACCTCGTTGTCGTACAGATCCTGCAGCAGATCGAAGGCGAAGTTTTTCACCTGCTGGCGCCGCGCGGCGTCCACCTTCTCCAGCCCTTTCTGGAACTTATAGCCGATATAGTAGCCGTGCACCGCTTCGTCGCGAATGATCAGGCGGATCAGATCGGCGGTGTTGGTCAGCTTGGCGCGGCTGGACCAGTACATCGGCAGGTAAAAGCCCGAATAGAACAGGAACGACTCGAGGAACACGCTGGCGACTTTTTTCAACAGCGGATCGTCGCTGCGGTAGTGCGCCAGAATGATGCCGGCTTTCTTCTGCAGCGCGCGGTTTTCCTCGCTCCAGCGATAGGCGTCATCCACGTCCGGCGTTTGGCACAGGGTGGAGAAGATTGAGCTGTAAGAGCGGGCGTGCACCGCCTCCATAAAACTGATGTTGGAGTACACCGCCTCTTCGTGCGGCGTCAGCGCATCGGCGATCAGGGCCGGCGCGCCGACGGTGTTCTGGATGGTGTCCAGCAGCGTCAGCCCGGTGAACACCCGAATGGTCAGCTGCTGCTCCTTCGGCGTCAGCGTGGCCCAGGAGGGGATATCGTTGGACAGCGGCACCTTCTCCGGCAGCCAGAAGTTGGAGGTCAGGCGGTTCCACACCTCCAGATCCTTGTCGTCTTCGATGATGTTCCAGTTGATGGCGCGCACCAGCGGCGCCGATGTTACGGTCGTCATAAGTTGCCTCACAGCGAGCAGGACACGCAGCCCTGCACCTCGGTGCCTTCCAGCGCCATCTGGCGCAGGCGGATGTAGTAAATGGTCTTGATGCCTTTGCGCCAGGCGTAGATCTGCGCGCGGTTGATGTCGCGGGTAGTGGCGGTATCGCGGAAGAACAACGTCAGCGACAGCCCCTGATCGACGTGTTGCGTGGCGGCGGCATAGGTATCGATGATTTTCTCCGGGCCAATCTCGTAGGCATCCTGGTAATACGCCAGGTTGTCGTTGGTCATGTAAGGCGCCGGGTAGTAAACGCGGCCGATCTTGCCTTCCTTGCGGATCTCGATGCGCGAAACGATCGGATGAATGCTGGAGGTGGCGTTGTTGATGTACGAGATGGAGCCGGTCGGCGGCACCGCCTGCAGGTTCTGGTTGTACAGCCCGTGCATCATCACCGACTGGCGCAGCGCGCGCCACTCGTCGCGCCCCGGAATGGCGATGCCGGCGGCGGCGAACAGCTCGCGCACCCGCTCGGTCTGCGGCAGCCAGTCGCGTTCGGTATATTTGTCGAAGTACTCGCCGCTGGCATAGCGTGAGTGCTCAAAGCCGTCGAACGCGCCGCCGCGTTCGATCGCCAGTCGGTTCGAGGCGCGGATGGCGTGATAGGCCACGGTATAGAAATAGAGATTGGTGAAGTCGATGCCTTCTTCCGAGCCGTAGAAGATGCGCTCGCGCGCCAGGTAACCGTGCAGGTTCATCTGGCCCAGACCGATGGCGCGGGCGCTGCGGTTGCCTTCGGCGATCGACGGCACCGAGCGGATGTCGCTCATGTCGGCCACCGCGGTCAGCGCACGGATCGCGGTCTCGATCGCTTTGCCGAAGTCTGGCGCGTCCATGGTTTTGGCGATGTTCAGCGAGCCGAGGTTGCAGGAGATGTCCTTGCCGATGCGATCGTAGCTCAGATCTTCATGATACGTACTGGCGCGGTTGACCTGCAGGATCTCCGAACACAGGTTGCTCATGTTGATGCGACCGGCGATCGGGTTCTCCCGGTTGACCGTGTCCTCGAACATGACATACGGGTAGCCGGATTCGAACTGGATCTCCGCCAGCACCTGGAAGAATTCGCGCGCATTGATGCGCGACTTGCGGATGCGCTTGTCGTCCACCATCTCGCGGTACTTCTCGCTGACGGCAATCTCCGAAAACGGCACGCCATACACCCGCTCGACGTCGTAGGGCGAGAACAGGTACATCTCCTCGTTGTTCTTCGCCAGCTCAAAGGTGATATCCGGGATCACCACCCCCAGCGACAGCGTTTTGATGCGGATCTTCTCGTCGGCGTTTTCCCGCTTGGTGTCGAGAAAACGCAGAATGTCCGGGTGGTGGGCGTTGAGATATACCGCGCCGGCTCCCTGGCGTGCGCCGAGCTGGTTGGCGTAGGAGAAGGCATCTTCGAGCATTTTCATGATCGGAATGACGCCGGAAGACTGGTTCTCGATGCGCTTGATCGGCGCGCCCACTTCGCGAATATTGCTCAGCAGGAAGGCCACGCCGCCGCCGCGTTTCGACAGCTGCAGCGCGGAGTTCACCGCCCGGCCGATCGATTCCATATTGTCTTCGATGCGTAGCAGGAAGCAGGAGACCAGTTCGCCGCGTTGGCGTTTGCCGCAGTTGAGGAAGGTCGGCGTGGCCGGCTGGAAGCGGCCCGAAATCATCTCCTCCACCAGATCCTGCGCCAGGGCGGTATCGCCCGCCGCCAGCGTCATCGCCACCATGCACACCCGATCTTCGTAGCGTTCCAGATAGCGCTTGCCGTCGAAGGTTTTGAGCGTATAGCTGGTGTAGTACTTGAAGGCGCCGAGGAAGGTCTCGAAGCGGAATTTTTTGGCGTAGGCCTGCTGGAACAGCTGCTTGATAAACGGGAACTCGTACTGCGCCAGCACCTGCGGCTCGTAGTAGCCTTCTTCCACCAGATAGCGCAGCTTTTCCTCCAGGTTATGGAAGAACACGGTGTTTTGGTTGACGTGCTGCAGGAAGTAGTGCCGCGCCGCCAGCCGATCCTTGTCGAACTGGATCCGGCCTTCCGCATCGTAAAGATTGAGCATCGCGTTGAGCGAATGGTAATCCAGCGCGCCCGTCTCGGGCCTGGTCAGTTCTGTCGTTGCCAAAATGCGGTTACTCCCTGTCGAACGTTTTCAACGTCTTGCGCGGTGCCGAGCAGCTCGAAGCGGTACAAAAAAGGCACCTGGCATTTTTTGGCGATGATGTCGCCGGCGATGCCGTACGCTGCGCCGAAGTTGGTGTTCCCGGCGGCGATGACGCCGCGCAGGTATGAACGGTTTTGCGGAACGTTGAGAAAGCGGATCACCTGGATCGGCACCGCGCCGACGGCGCTGCCGCCGCCATAGCTGGGCACGATCAAGATATAGGGTTGTTCCATCAGCAATTTGCTGCGGGCGCCGGCGATCGGAATGCGGATCGCCGGCAGGCCCAGTTTCTCAACGAATCGGTGGGTGTTCTCCGAACTGCTGGAGAAATAGACCAGCGGATTCATCGTCGAGCCTCAGCAGGTGAGCGCCAGCGCGCCGATTTTGTCCGGACGGAAACCGGACCAGTGATCGTCACCGGCGATAATCACCGGAACCTGCTGATAACCTAATGATTTAACGTGGTTCAGCGCCTGCTGATCCTGGGTGAGATCGATCACCTGATAATCAATCCCCTGCTTATCAAATGCGCGATAGGTGGCGTTGCACTGGACACAGTCCGGCTTGCTGTAAATAATAATGCTCATGATTCGCATTTACCTTTAGGCTGAAGGAAAGGCGGACAAGTCAGATAACGGAGCATCGTTCCTGGCGTTTCTGACGGCGTTATCAACCGAACGACATTCCCTGCGGCTGACCTATAAAATACTATATGTTGATATCTGTTTTATCAACCACGCTATATATGGTGTTTTGTCGGGTTTTGCGCGCAGACCGCGTCGGAGCTGGGAAGGCGAGGGGAAAATTTTTTTGCGGGTGGGAAATTCCCCCCTCTCAGAGAAGAGGGGGAGGCGAACGCATTATTGGCGCATGCTGACGGCCAGCCGGTTGAAGGCGTTCATGATGCTGATGGCGAAGGTCAGATCGGCGATCTCTGTATCGCTGAAGTGCGCTTTCAGCGCCTCAAAAGCGCTGTCCGGCGCGCCGGTGGCGGCGATCAGCGTCACCGACTCGGCCCATTCCAGCGCCGCGCGTTCACGCTCGTTGAATTCATGGCTGACGCGCCAGCCCGCCAGCGTATCGAGTTTGGCGTGGCCGAAGCCGCTTTCGCGCAGCGCTTTGCCGTGCATGTCCAGGCAGTAGGCGCAGCCGTTGATCTGCGAAACGCGCATAAACATCAACTCGATGGTCGCTTTGTCCAGAGCGCCTTTCTCCAGCGCCATCAGCGCGCTCACCATATTTTTGTACGGGGCGGGCGCCAGCTCGGCGTAATTCAAACGTGGCTTAATCATGGTCAACCTCAATCGATAGTAACGAAATCATGCCGCTACTTTAGCGGCCTTATGGTCTATGCTATAGGGCCATAAAATGATTATTTAACCGGGCCATGATGCCAACTTTCCTGACCTCGCTGCGTTTGGACAGCCGGCTCGCCGAACCGCTGTACCGGCAGATTTATCTGCGAATCAAAGACGCCATCGCCCAGGGCAACCTGGCGGCGGGCAGCCGGCTGCCTTCGGTGCGCGGGTTGGCGAGCGATCTTGGCGTGGCGCGCGCCACGGTGGAAAGCGCCTATGCTCAACTGATCGCCGAAGGTTTCTTGCTGAGCCGGGGGCAGGCAGGCACCTATGTCTCGCCGCAGTTGCCGCCCATGCAGGGGGCGGCATCCGCTGAACCGCCGCTGCCGGCGGTGGCGCCCGATCCGCTGCAGCCGCAGGGCATGCTGCAGCCTTTCCAACTGGGCGTGCCGGCGCTGGATGCGTTTCCACGTGCGCTGTGGCAGCGCATTGTCGCCCGCCAGCTGCGCGGTTCTACGGTGGCTTCCCTGGCGCTGCCGCCGGCCGGCGGCCTGCCTGAACTGCGTGAGGCGATCGCCCATTATCTGCATTTGTCGCGCGGCATCAGCTGCCAGCCGGAGCAGATTTTCCTCTGCGCCGGCTACCCGGCGCTGTTGGACTGGGTGGTGGAGACGCTGTTGCATGCCGGTGACGCGGTATGGATTGAAGATCCCGGTTATCCGGTTACGCGCCCGCTACTGCGGGCCGCCGGCGTGAGGCCGGTCGCCGTGCCGGTGGATGAACAGGGCATGGACATCGCCGCCGGGATCCTGACTGAGCCCGAGGCGCGGCTGGCGGTGGTCACGCCGACTCATCAGAGCCCGCTCGGCGTCTCGCTCAGCCTGGCGCGGCGGATGGCGCTGCTCGACTGGGCGCAGCAGCGCGGGGCCTGGATCCTCGAGGATGACTACGACAGCGAATTTCGCTATCACGGGCGGCCATTGCCGCCGCTGAAAAGCCTCGACGTTCAGGGGCGGGTGCTGTACGCCGGCACTTTCAGCAAAACGCTGTTCCCGGCGCTGCGCATGGCTTATTTGGTGGTGCCCGCCGGTCTGACGGCGGCATTCGCGCGCAGCAGCCGGCTGCGCGGCTGCGGCTGCCCACCGCTGCTGCAGGCAAGCGTGGCGGATTTCATCCGCCAAGGGCATTTCTACCGCCACCTGAAACGCATGCGGCCGCTGTACCGCCAGCGGCGCGAGTGGCTGACGCAGGCGCTGGAACGGCGACTGGAGGCGTGGCTGACGGTGGTGCCGCAGCAAGGGGGCATTCAGCTGTTGGCCCGGCTGTGCGACGACATGGCGGATGCGCCCTTGGCGGCGCAGGCGTGGCAACAGGGGCTGGCGGTGCAGGCGCTCTCAGACTGGCGCATCGACAGTCCGGCGGGGCAGGGGTTACTGTTGGGGTTCGCCAATTTCAGCCGGCGAGAGGAGGCGGAGCGGGCGGTGCAGGGGCTAGCGCAGCTGTTTAAACACGCAAATTAAACGGCCCGCGATTTCCGCGGGCCAGACGCACATCTGTTTTATCTTTATGACTGCAGGGGTGTTAACGCCGGGCCAGCAGCACGCCGAGCACGATGCCGACAGCGGCACCGATCCCTACGCCCTGCCAAGGTTTGTCACGCACATAGCTGTCGGCTTGATCGACCGCGTCGCGCGCATGCTGTGTCAGACTGGTGGAGCCATTGAACCGCGCCCGGGCGTCGCGCAACACGCCTTTCGCCTTGCTGTGCAGCTCTTTCAGTTCCTCTTTGGTCTTGTCACCGGACTCGCGCAACACTTCATCCAGCGTATCGGCCAACAGAGTGACGTCCTGATCGATGTCGCGTTCTGTTCTTTCCGCTTTCTTAAACATTCAGCTCTCCATTTCGACACATGTCTTTTAAGTGTAGACCATGTCGAGATTTGCGTGGCCGATCACGGAAAAAAACCGCCGTCACGCAGGTGTTTGCCGGCGCCTGGGCTTTGTACATTTGGTTACTCGGCGAAACCAATCACTCACGGAAGCGGCGGTTTGATTCCACTAGTATCTGTTTCAACGGCTCCACCGGAGCTTACCGAAACAACACTCTGAGGATTTAAAGATGAAAAAAGTATTAGCGCTGATCGTTGCTGCCACTATGGGTCTGTCTTCTGTTGCTTTCGCTGCTGATACTGCAGCTACTGCTCCGGCTACCACCACCGCGCCAGCTGCGACCACCACCACCACTACCGCTGCGCCAGCGGCGGCTGCTGAAAAAGCGCCAGCTAAAGCGACGCACCACAAGAAAGCCAAGCACCACAAAAAAGCGCCAGCCCAGAAAGCTCAGGCCGCTAAAAAGCACCACAAAAAAGCGCCGGCTCAGAAAGCCCAGGCCGCTAAAAAGCACCACAAAAAAGCGCCAGTGCAGAAAGCTCAGGCCGCTAAAAAACACCACAAAAAAGCCGGTAAAAAAGCATAATTAAGTGATGTTTGCGGAACCGAAAGGTTCCGCACGCTCCAGTCCGTACTCCAGACACCCGGTTCTTCCGGGTGTCTTCTTTTGAGGCGACGCACGATGATCAATCGCTATCTGTTTGAAGTCATTTTCAGCGCGGTAACCCTGTGCGGGGTGATCGTCGGTTGGGAACTGTTTTTGGCCGGCAGCTTCCTGTGATCATTGCGCCGCGGCGGTTTCATGCAAATGCCGCCAGCCGAGCGCGTTGAGCTGGCGTTCAAACACCACCGTGGAGTAGCGCAGCGTAGCGCTTTGTCCCGGCAGACTCTGTTTTTCCCGGTAGCTGACTACCGCGCCCGTCGGCCATTCGGCCACCAGCTTCATCTCTTCTATCTCGATTTCCAGTCCCGGTTTGGCGGCGCGATGCGCGCGGAAAAAAGCGCACAGCGCGGTGAAATCCTGCGGGGCGCCGTTCAGCGCGATCATGCTGAAATCCGGCGTAAAGCGCGCCAGCAGCGCCTGCTCTTCTCCGGCCCCTTTGCCCAGCCAGCGTTCAATGGCGATGTGGGCGTCGATCACTTCGGTAAAATACGGGTTCATAAAGCATCCTGTTGAGCGTTGAATTGGCGCACGATGGCGCGGTTGGCGAGGCGCAGGCACAGCAGCAGCGGGATAAGTACGCTGGCGCCCGCCAGAATGAAGCAGGTGCGGTAAGCCGCCGCGGGCGGCAACACGGCCAGCAGCAGATTCAGCAGCAGGCTGAGCAGCGCCACACCGAGGCAAAAACTGAGTTGGCGGTTGATGTTCCACAGCGCGCTGGCGTCCGCCAACTGAGCGTCGGGGATCTGCAGGAACGCGCTGCTCTGCGCGGTGCTGCTGCACAGGCTGCCGCCGAACCCCATCAGGGCGAAGGCGGCGATCTGCAACGCGTGCTGCCCGGCCTGATCGATCTGCGCCAGCGTCAGCATGCCGGCGCCTTGCAGCAGGCAGCCGACGATCAGCAGCGGCCGCGGGCCGAGGCGGTTAAAGGTTTTGCCAGTCAGCGTGATGGCCAGGAACGATGCCAGCGCCCAGGGCAGCATCAGGCCGCCAACCTGTGCGGCGGGCATCCCCAGCTGGTTTTGCAGATACAGCATTGCCACCAGGCTGACGCCGATGAACAGGCCGGGAATGCACAAATAAATCGTCATGGCGTTGCGCAGCAGCGGATCGCCGACCAGCCGCAGGTTCAGCAGCGGCTGCGGGGTGCGCAGACTATGGCGCAAATAATAGGCCAGCACCAGCAGACCGGCGGCCAGCAGCGCCGCGCCGGAAACCTGATGGCCGGCCTCGCTCAGCCGGGTCAGGCCGAGCAGCAGCAGCGTCAGCGCCGCGCAGCCGCTCAGCAGCCCCGTGGCGTCGAGCGGTTTACGCGCCGCCGTCGGCGCTTCCGCGCGCAGCCACAGCGCCGCCAGCGCCAGGGCCAGAGCCGCCAGCGGCAGGTTGGCGAAAAACACCCAGCGCCAGTCCAACCGATCGACGAGCCAGCCGCCCAGCGCCGGTGACAGCGCCGGCGCCAGCAGCCCGACCAACATGATGGCGGCCGACAGCCCGGCGCGTTCATGGCTGCGATACAGCTGATAGGTCAGCGTCTGGCCGATGGGGATCAGCAAGCCGCCGCCCATGCCCTGCAGGGTGCGCCAGCCGATCAGCGCGCCGATGCTGTCGGCGTTGCCTGCGCCGAGGGTGGCCAGCATGAACAGCGCCAGCGAGAGCAGAAACACCCGCCGTCCGCCGATGCGCTGCGCCAGCCAGGCGCTGAGCGGGATCACCAGCGTCAGGCCGAGAATATAGCCGTTGCTGACCCACGCCAGCTGGCTGACCGATGCTCGCATCGCCTGGCCGATGGCGGGGTAGGCGACGTTGGCGATAAACATATTGATCAGATCGACGAAAAAGCCGAGCAGATAGACGATTGCCACTTTGCTGCGATAAGACATGGTGCCTCCGGTTGAAGGCGAGCAGTGTAGCGGGGGGAAAAGTGCGGATAAATCGGCGGCGGGCGATTACACTGTCAAAATGATTTTGACAATAAGGGCAGCGAAATGCTGAATTTGCAGCGCCTGGCGATCTTCGCGGCGGTGGTGGAGGCGGGCAGCTTTACCGCAGCGGCGGTGGCGCTGGGGCAAACCAAGGCGGTGGTGAGCTTTAACGTCAAGCAGTTGGAGAACGAACTGGGGGTGTCACTGCTGGCGCGCAGCACCCGCCGATTATCGCTGACCGATGCCGGCGAACGCTTCTACCAGCGCAGCCTGCAGTTGTTGCAGGAGGCGGAGAACGTGCTCGACGACGTGCGCCGCGATCATCACGGGCTGAGCGGCGTGCTGCGCATCACCAGCACGCCGGAGTACGGCACGCAGGTGGTGGCGCCGGCGCTGGTGGCTTTTTCGCGCCAGCATCCGCGCCTGCGCATCCAGCATGTCTCTTCTTCTTATCATGCCGATCTGATTTCGGAGCGCTTCGACGTGGCGATCCGCCTGGGCCAGCTGGCGGATTCCAGCCACCGCGCGGCCTTGATCGACAGCTTCGCCATTTTTCCGGTGGCGGCGCCGGATTATCTGGCCGACCGGCCGATTCATTCGCTGACGGATCTGGCGCAGGCGCAGTGGATTGCCCACAGCCGGCTCAGTTCGCCGCTCAGCTGGCAGGTGGTCACGCCGCAGCGCGAAGCGGTGCTGTTCAAGGTGGCGGACGCCGCGATGCTCACCGGCGACAGCGCTGCGGCATTGCTGGCGTTCGCCCTGCATGGCGGCGGCGTGGCGCTGCTGCCGGCGTGGCTGGCGCAGCCCGAGATCGACGCCGGCAGGCTGCAGCGGTTGCTGCCGGATCACCGTTTCCCCGAGCAGAGCATCTATGCGCTCTACCCGAATACCCGCCATGTGCCGGAGAAGGTGCGGGCGTTTATCGATTTTCTGCGCGTGCGGGTGGCGGCAAACCGTTAGCGAAATAATAATTCGTTATCACTCTCTCATTTATCATCAAATCTCATCGGGGTATGCTGGAGGGCTTCGTCTACCTCGTCCGATGCGAGCCACCTTCGATGACCGCAGAAAATAACTTCCAGCTGAACCGACGCATTCTGTCCGTGGTGATGTTCACCTTCGTCTGCTATCTGACCATCGGCCTGCCGCTGGCGGTGCTGCCGGGATTTGTGCATGACCACCTGGGCTACAACTCGGTGCTGGCGGGCCTTATCATTAGCGCGCAGTACTTCGCCACGCTGTTCAGCCGCCCGCATGCCGGGCGCTACGCCGATCAGCTGGGGCCGAAGAAGGTGGTGCTGTTCGGCCTGGCGTGCTGCGGCGCCAGCGGGCTGTTTTACGCGCTGGCGTTTGGCGTTGACGGTTATCCGTGGCTCAGCCTGCTGTTGCTGTGCGTGGGGCGGGTGTTTCTCGGCGTCGGCGAAAGCTTCGCCAGCACCGGTTCCACGCTGTGGGGCATCGGCCGGGTCGGGGCGATGCACACCGCACGGGTGATTTCCTGGAACGGCGTCGCCACCTACGGGGCGATGGCGGCCGGCGCGCCGCTCGGCGTGTACCTGAATCAGCAGTGGGGCTTGGCCGGAGTGGCGGCGCTGATCGTGCTGGCGGTCGCGGTGGCGCTGCTGTTGGCGAGCGGCAAGCCGGACGTCTCGATCGCCGCCGGGCAACGCATCGCCTTTAGCGCGGTGTTCGGCCGCATCTGGGCCTATGGTCTCGGGCTGGCTATGGGCACCGTCGGCTTCGGCGTCATCGCCACGTTCATCACCCTTTACTACGCCGACAAGGGCTGGAGCGGCGCGGCGTTTTCGCTGACGCTGTTCAGCTGCGCCTTCGTCGGCATCCGCCTGATTTTCAGCAACGTCATCAACCGCCACGGCGGGTTGAAGGTGACGCTGGCATCGTTTCTGGTCGAGATCGTCGGGCTGTTGTTGATCTGGCAGGCCGGCGAACCCTGGATGGTGCAAACCGGCGCGTTGCTGGCCGGCGCCGGTTTTTCGCTGGTGTTCCCGGCGCTGGGCGTTGAGGCGGTGAAACAGGTGCCGCCGCAGAACCAGGGCACGGCGCTCGGCACTTATTCGGCGTTCCTCGACCTGGCGTTGGGCATCACCGGCCCGCTGGCCGGGCTGCTGATTGGGCAAGCGGGCGTGCCGTCGATCTATCTGGCGGCGGCACTGCTGGTGGCGCTCGGGGTGCTGCTCACCCTGCGCCTGCTGCAGCGCAGCCGGCGCTGATTCAGGAATAGTCCGAAACCCGGATTCCTCCCCAGAAAATCGTTGTTTCGGTGAATGATTACGGTAAGGTCGCTCAGCGGTCCAGAATGAGAGGAGGAATCGATGTATTTACGGCCGGATGAAGTGGCTAAAGTGTTGGAGAATACCGGCTTTGAGCGTGATTATGTCACCGATCAGGCCTATGGCTACCGCAAGGGTACGCATTATGTGTATGTGAATCGCGAAGCGCGGATGGGCAGAACCGCATTGGTGATCCACCCGGCGTTGAAAGAGAGAAGCGTGCATTTCGCCACGCCGACCTCCCCGGTGCGCACCAGCGAGCAGTATCTGGAGTTTCCCCTGGATTTAAGCAGCGACGCCCCGAACCTGCGTTACGGCATCGCACACGGCTTCAGCTCGCGCGAAGCGCTGTCGCGCTACCTCTACAGCATGTTCCTGTAATCGGTCCCCCGCCCGGGGGACGCGATCAGCCGTGGGCCAACGCTTCGCGGTTGAAACGCTCATTGTAGGCGCGGCGGAACTGCGCCAGTTCAAATGCATCGATATCCAGCTCGGCGAAGTAAAACAGCGCCGCTTCGGTGTGCTCGGCGTGCAGCTCCGGCGACAGCCCGGCGCGCAGCAGCACGTCGCGCCACAGGGCAATCTGTTCGTCGTCCGCCTGTTTGATGAACGTCAGATAGATGAACAGCAGGTAAGCGGCCTGGTGCATCTCTTCGGTGTAGCCGTTGTTCAGTATGCGGATAAAGGTCTGGCTTTGGCGGCCGCCCATTTCCTGGATCATCGATTCGATCAGCATCGGTTTGACCCTCAGCAGATGGGCCAGCGAATCGATGGCTTTGCGGGCGTCGGACGTCAGAATGCGGTAACCGATAATAAATACGACGATCAGGACGGCGAGGATGATCCAGGTCATTTAGGCTTTATTACACTCTCAATACGCCAGAAGAGGGAGAGGCGCTGTGCGACAGCGCCCGCTATCAATGCTGTTCGCCGCTGAAATTACCGACCGCGCTCTGCTGGCGCAGATGGTGGTTAAAGGTGGCCGCGTCTTTGGCCAACGCGTCGAGATGGGCGCCAAGCATTTTGATCTGCTTCACCAGCGCATGTTGTTCCGGCACCGAACTGGCGGTGCTCAGTTTGCGCGCCAGTTGTTCATTCTGCGCCCGCAGCGCGGCTTCGCGCTGTTTGGCTTCTTCCAGCAGTTGCTGCAGCGCCTGGTAGCTCTGCTGCCATTCGCGGTGTTGCCGTTCGAAGCTGCTCTGCAACTCATTCATCGCATTTTGAAACTGGATTTCCAGCTCGCGCATTGTCATGGGCTCGATCCTTTGCGGCACTCAATGATGGCTTAGCAGTATAGCGAAAACTGTTCGCAAGCTCACCCGTTGACGACAAATGAGACACATGCCACTGACAATTCCCGGCTTGCAACCGTGGCAAGGCGTCTTACAATCGACCCCATTCCCGGCCGTAAAGGCTGCCGTTCAAGAGAGGTGGAACATGAGCGAGCAGGAAAAAGACTTTTTTGAACAGGCGATGGCGGACGTGGTGCCGCTGGCGAACGGGCGGCAGACGTTGCACCTCCGGCCGCAGGAGACGGTGGACAAAAGCGCGCGGCGCGAAGCACAGCGGCTGCGGCAGGAAAACTTCCTCAGCACCGATTTTCTCGAGGTGATCCCCTGCGAACAGCCGCTGGAGTTCAAAGGGGAAGGCATTCAGCAGGGCGTGCTGGACAAGCTGCGCAACGGGCGTTACCCGCCGCAGGCGTCGCTGAACCTGCTGCGTCAGCCGGTTGAAGCCAGCCGGCAGGCGCTGTTTCGCTTCATCGTGCAGGCGGAGGCGCAAAACCTGCGTTCGCTGCTGATCGTGCATGGCCATGGGCGGCAGAACGACAGCCATCCGAATATCGTGCGCAGTTACGTCGCCAAATGGCTGGCGCAGTTTGAACAGGTGCAGGCGTTTTGCCGCGCCTTACCGCGCGACGGCGGCGAGGGCGCCTGCTACGTCACGCTGCGTAAATCGGCGCAGGCCAGGGCGGAAAACTTTGAGCGCCACGCCAAGCGCAGCCGTTGAAAGGATTGCCGAAATAAAATGGCCGGCGAATATCGCCGGCCATCGATGAATTATTTATTAAATATTTTATAGTCCAGCGAATAACGGCCGGCGCCGGTCACCGCCAGCAACAGCAAACCACCAATGATGCTGATGTTTTTAAAGAAGTTGATTTCGTTGCCCATCATTTCCATACCGGTCATTTTCCAGAATGGATGGCCGATAAACGCGGTGCCCAAAACATAGAGGGCGAAAATGACCGCGATAGGGCGAGTAAACAGGCCGAGAATAAGCGCGATGCCGAAAATAAACTCCACCACCACGGCAACGATCGCCGCCAAATAAGGCATCGGCGTGCCGTAACCTTCCATCGCCGTGACGGTCGCACCGAAGTTGACCAGTTTCATCCAGCCGAAAATGATAAACAGAATCATCAGCAATATGCGGGACAGCAGAATTACGCCGTCTTTTGAGCTATCACCCATTTCGAACTCCTTAGCCACTGTCGGAATTATGTTGTCTTACTGTATAAAGATTAGAACAATTTACGTTTTTTTCTAGCGGCGACGGGCGGTTGCGCCACTTTTTTCGATGGGCGAGACGCGTGGTGAAGCCGGCGGTATTGCCTATACTTGACTCTGGAGCAAAAACAATAAAACAGGCAATGTGAGGCCATGATGGATGAGGAATTGACCGCCGCCGGTTACCGCCGTTATTCCGGTGATAAGATTGACGTTTATTTTAACAGTGCAGTTTGCCGCCATTCCGCCAACTGCGTGCATGGCAACGCGGCTATTTTTACCCTGAATCGCCGCCCGTGGATTATGCCGGACAATGCCGACGTGGCCGAAGTGAAACGCGTTATCGATACTTGCCCCAGCGGCGCACTGAAATATAGGGAGAAATAATATGGATCATAAAATACTGGCGGACGACAAGCGTTTTTATATCAATGACGAGCACGGCAAGCTGATCGCCGAGATCTCTTTCGTGCCGAGCGGTGACAAGCTGACCATTATCGATCACACCTGGGTGGATGAGTCATTGAAGGGGCAGGGCGTCGGCAAAAAGCTGGTGGCGCTGGTGGTGGAGAAAATGCGCGCGGAGCAGCGCAAAATCATTCCGCTGTGCCCGTTCGCCAAGCATGAGTTTGATACCACGCCAGCCTATCAGGACATTCGCGCCTGAGGCGATAACGGGGCGCGGGGCGCGCCCCGAGCGTTCAGCAGACGCCGAAATCGCCGTCTTCGTGGTACAGCGCCACCTCGCTGGCCTGCACCTCCGTGCGCTGCTCTTTACCCAGTTCATTCCAGCTGCAAACCAGGGTTTCGCCGTCGATCGCCACCACGGTCATCTTTGGGCCGCCGGTGGTGCGTTGTACAAAATCACCGATATTGAATGCCATGCGTTCCTCCACAACAGATTAAACCTCACCTATTGATAACACAGAATGGCGCTACCGTTGGCAGATGTTTCGTTATGTATTAACTTACACAGCGATTATCATCAGGGAGAGCAGACTAACATGCCGGGATTATTGATGTTTTATGTGGGCGGTACGGCGCCGGGCGCCAATATTGAGCTGCACGACGTGCAGTTCGCGGCGGCGGATCGGCCGGATGAGGCGTATCCGCTGCTGCGTGAAAAGTGGTTCGGCGATAAGCGCAAGGTGCATGTCGACGGCTATGCGCGCATCGACTGGGCGGACGGTTACGACGTGAGCCTGGAGCCTGCGCCGTTCGCCGGTGAAGAGAAGCTGTTTTTCGTTAACGTGGGCGGTTACCGCAGCGATGAGCTGGCGGAACTGCACCAGTTCGGCCTGTTCGTGGCGCGCTCCGCCGACGAGGCGAAAGACAAAGCCAAACGGGCGCTGCTGACCGATAGCGCGAAGCAGCACAAGGATGACCTGGCCGAGGTGGACGACTGCCTGCTGCTGCAGGCGCTGCAGGGTTATCACGTTCATCTGCGGGCCAACCCGCACGGCAAACCGGCCCGGCCGCTGTGGCAGGGGTATCTGCCGATTGGCGAACCCGCGTTATAACGCCGCCAGCGCCTGCAGCTGTTGCCGCAACCAGCGGCAGGCCTCCGGCCGGCCGTTCTTGCGGTGCAGGTAGATTTTAATCTGATACGGCGGCACCGGAAACGGCAGGGGGTGGATATCCAGCGCCGCCGCCTGCCGCAATTTTTGCGCGGCGTAGCGCGGCATGCTCATCACCAGTTCGCTGTCGGCGACGATGAACGGCGCTCCCAGCAGCGAAGGCGTGCGGATGGCGATATCGCGCTGCAGCCCCAGCTTATCGAGCTGGTAGTCAATGACGCCGCGCTGTTCGTTCCACGGCGTCACCACCAGATGGCGCGCCCGCAGATAGTTTTCCAGCGTCAGTTCGCCGTATTTTACGCTGAAGGCGGGTGAACAAATCGCCACATACTCATCCTCCAGCCAGCTCACCTCGTCGATCTCCGGGTAGCTTTCGCCGTCGGTTTCGGTAAAGCCCAGCGCGAAGTCGATGCGCCCCGCCAACAGATCGTTCAATGCCACCTTGCGCTCGGAATAGCGCAGCTGGAACGACAGCCCCGGCGCCAGGCGCTGCATCTGCGCCATCAGCGCGGGAAACACCGCGAAGGCGGTGTAATCGGTAATGGCGAAGGTGAAGCTCTCCCGGCTTTCGGCGGGAACGAAGCGCGGGCGCGGATGCAGCCCTTTGGCCAGCAGCGCCAGACTTTCGCTGACGGTCGGGGCCAGGCTGTCGGCATACACCGTCGGGTGCATGTCGTTGCCGACCCGGTAGAACAGCTCGTCCGCCAGCGCCTTACGCAGCCGGATCAGCGCGTGGCTCAGCGCCGACGCGCTGAGGGTCAGCTCCGCCGTGGCGCGCGTCACCGATCGCAGGCGATAGATCGCTTCGAACACCAGCAGCAGGTTGAGATCGAGGCGCTTCAAATCCAGATGCATGATATTCATTACCTGTTGATGAAAATGCAGTTCATACAGTATTTGAGGCGCGATATGCTGGCAAGCACAGTCATCAACACACTCAGGATTTGCCATGACCATCGAGATTTACCCGGCGCAAAAAAGCGACGCCAAACTGATTCTGGATATGATTATCGAGCTGGCGGTGTACGAAAAGGCGCGCGAGCAGGTGCTGGCCAGCGTGGAAGATATCGAACGCAGCCTGTTTGGGCCTGGCGCCTGTTCCGAAGCGCTGATTTGTACGGTGAACGGCGAGCCGGCGGGTTATGCGGTGTTCTTTATGAGTTACTCAACCTGGCTGGGTAAAAACGGCATCTATCTGGAAGACCTGTACGTGGCGCCGAAGCATCGCGGCGCGGGCGCCGGTAAAAAGTTGCTGCGGCACATCGCTCAGTTGGCGTGCGAGCGGCAGTGCGGCCGCCTGGAGTGGAGCGTGCTGGACTGGAACCAGCCGGCCATCGATTTTTACCTCAGCATCGGCGCGCAGCCGCAGGGCGAGTGGGTGCGCTATCGCATGGAGGGCGAGGCGCTGACGCACTTCGCGGCGCACGGGGAGGCGCTGCCGGCGCAATAGCCGTTGGGGGGAGGCGGCCTCCCCAACTGTGGTGGTGTGAACGGTTTACTGCGGGTGAATCAGATCAGAATCAGGCGGGTTTGCGGGCGGCGAGAATAAAGATCATCGGGCGTTCCTGCTCTTCGTCCAGCGCCGGGGTAGCGGCGATTTGCTGCGCGCTGGGGCCCCATTCGTTCAAATGCTGGATGATAAATCCTTGCTGCGCCAGCGGGTTGATATAGCTGCCGAGCGTGCGGTGCTGCTTGATGACGCCCTCCGCCAGCCAGTTGGAGACGCGCTGGCCTTCCCGCTGGTAGCCGTTGACCGGCCAGGATTTCTGCCCGTTGCCGTCGGTCAGCCAGCCCTGCTGCGCCGGGGCGGTGTAGATCGGGTGCTCGGCGGTGAAGATGAACTGCCCGCCGGGTTTCAGCGCGGCGTAAACCGTGGCGAACAGCGCGGCCAGATCCTCGAGGTAGTGCAGCGTCAGCGAGCTGTAGACCAGATCGTAACTTTCCGGCGGCAGTTGCAGCTGCGCCAAATCTTGCCGGCGGTACTCGATGCCCGCGTCGGCGGTCATCTCCCGCGCCTTGGCCAGCATCTTTTCCGAGACGTCCAGCCCCAGCACGCTGGCTGCGCCCTGTTCGCGCGCGCTGCGGCAAAACCAGCCGTAGCCGCAGCCGAGATCGACCACGCTTTTGCCCTGCAAGTCCGGCAGGATGCGGCGGATGGCGGGCCATTCCGGCGCGCCGTCCAGGCCGTGCTGCGAGCGGCTGAGCTGCGCGTAGCCGTCGAAGAAGGCCTGATTGTCATAGATGTTTTGCGTCATGATGACTCCTTGGGATGAATGACGGCGGCGGAATGCCGCTGCCATACTCTGCATATTGCTGCATAATTCTACGCTGACAACATGAATAACGGGAATGACGATGGACATGATTTCGGTGCGGCAAGCGCCCGAGCTGGCGCCGCGCGCCATTGCATATTTTCAGCGGCACTGGGCCACGGCAGAGACGCTGATGATGTATGAAGACGCTATCAACCGCAGCCTCGGCGCCGCCAACCCGCTGCCGCAGTGGTACCTGCTGATGGCAAATGACCGGATCCTCGGCTGTGCAGGGCTGATTACCAACGACTTTATCAGCCGCGGTGAGCTGTATCCCTGGCTGTGTGCGCTCTACGTAGAGGAAACGCAGCGCGGCCGGGGCTGCGGTGCCAAGCTGATTGAGCATGTGGCGGCGGAAACTCGCCGGTTGGGCTTCCCGCAGCTGCACCTGTGCACCGATCTGGAGGGTTACTACGAGCGCAGCGGTTTCGTTTATAACGGGCTCGGCTATCACCCCTGGGGCGAGGCCTCGCGGGTCTATTCGCGGGTGCTGTAAACAGATCCGCTGTTTACCAAGATTCAGCTTATTATCTGCAACGGAAAAAACGGCACGCGGAGAAGCGAGCCGTTTTTTCTTTGAATCTGAATTGGGAGCGTCTGACTGACGGTATATTATTCGCTATTGTATTGAAACTAATGAAAAGATTCATCTTGGTTATTTCATTTGAGTTTAATGCTTTGTTTATGTCATTAACTGACATCTGTGCTGGGTAATTATGCATAATTATCATGGGTGTTTGTCTGCTGTATTGTTGTTTTTTTTCTGCTCTCATGTCTTTTTATCTATTTTTACCTATTTTTTTTACCTTATGTTCTGAATTGTTGATGGTGTATAGGTTTATATTTTAATCCCCGCTCTGGGACGCTAGATTAGCGCTTACTGTATCGGTGGCGAAAACGACGCGACTGAGCTGTACCTCGAAAAATAAATTGATGACTCTCTAATGAGAGAATGTTTTTTTCGCCTCCGCATTGGAATGAATAAGTATTTATTTCGTCAATGGTTTGTGTGATTAAAAGGGTATGGACTAATGGGAACGGAAACCACACTGTGATGAAAAAGAGACTGTTGCAAAATAAATTATGGCCAATAAGCGTATTTAGCCTGTTGATGTTTTTTTCCGGTCAACTTATTGCCTCGCCTGCTGCTGAGTTGAAAGTGTCCGGGAAAATAAAGCATTCAGGATGCACCGTTATTGCCGGTAACGATGGCGTTTATGATTTTGGCACCGTGCGGGAAGGCCCCCGGGGGAAGGTACAGAGATTGCCGGCCTTGAAACAAACCTGGCAGGTGCGCTGTGAGGGCGATGCTTACCTGACGCTCATTCCGATGGATAACCGCTCTGCCAGCCGCAACGGGTCGGACCTGAGTCGTTTCGGGCTGGGTAATGCGTCCGATGGGAACTCCATTGGGTATTTTATGTTGGGCCTGTCTCGTTCCACGGTGAACAGTGTTCCGGCAGCTTTGCGCGCACATAATGCGGCCGGGACTTCACCAGGTAGCGAAGTGGCGTTGATTTCCGGTGAGCGTACCGATTGGTTGCTGGCGGATTCGACGCGAGCCTTTGGTCGTACTTATACCATGGATATTTCGGTGACGCCGGTTCTGGCTGCCGACATTCCCACTGCCGATAAAGTGGAGCTGGACGGTTCGGTAACGTTGAATTTTGTTTTTGGGCTCTGAATAAAGCAATAAATGCGCAGTGTCAAATTCATACCTGGTTTTTACGCCTGTGCGGGTGAAGACAACGAATTTGATTGAGCAAGAGAGGATTTATCCTCGTTTAACATCCTGCCATCTTTTTTGAACAGGATAATATTAACTATGAGTATGGATATTCATGATGAAAAAAACAGTAATCTCTGCAAGCATCGCCGCAGTCTTGATGATGGCGAATCAGGTTTCTGCGGCATCTATGTCACCAGAGCTGAAGGTCAAAGGGCAAATGGCGGTACCGTCTTGTCAGGTATCCATTGTTAACGATGGCGTTTTCGATCTTGGCAAGCTGTCCAATGCGTTGGTGAGCTCCACGACAGCCACCGCGCTGGCTAAATCGCAAAAACAGTTGGTCGTTGACTGTGAAGCCGAAACCTTTCTGAATTTCACCGTGGTCGATAACCGCGAAGGCACTGCCAGCGTAACGGGCAGCGCCAACTTTGGCCTGGGTGGTGTCAATGGCTCCGGCAAACTCGGTTATTATAAAGTCAATGCCCTTAATGCCGCAGTTAACGGCGTTTCTTCAGCACTGTACAGCGTTCAGAAAGGCGCCACGACATTCTCTACCGTCAGTTCGGCCTATGTCGATAAAAACAACGTCACGGGTTGGGCAAAGTCGGGTAATGTTCAAAACAGCGGAAGACTCTTCTCCGTAATGCTGGAGGTTGAACCTTATTTGGCTTCTTCTAAAGACATGAACGGTCCTATTACCGATAGCGTAAAACTGGATGGATCTTCCACCCTTAATTTTGCGTACGGCATCTGAGTGCCTGAAAAAGTTATTTGGATTGTAGCGATATAAGGATGTCGACTAATGAATAAAATTGCGTTGCGCATGATGGTAGCTGCCACGCTGCTTGTTACCGGGGGGAGTTTGGCCGCCGGCCCGAGCGCGGAAATTAAAGTAGTGGGTGAACTGATAGCGCCGACCTGTGAGGTCAAACTCCCTAACGAGGGCATTTTCGATTATGGCAGCATCAGCCATACGAGAATCAGCAAGGACAAGCCGGTTAGCCTGGGAGTTAAAGGCGGCAGTACCATGGAGGTGAAATGCGATGCTGAAACACCGATGACTTTTAACGTTATCGACAACCGTCTGGGCAGCGCCAGTGAGACAGGAAAAACCTTTGGCCTCGGTAACGTCAATACTACCGGTAAGCTGGGGTTCTATTCGATTCAGGCCTATTTCCCTCAGATTGATGGGGTGACTGGCAGATTGTTCGTTACTTCAGACACGTCGATCACTTCACCTCAAACCGTGGTTAATCTTGAGCACGGTAAGCGTGTGGGTTGGGCCTCAGCTTCAGGCAATACGCTAGCTATCGGTAAAAACTTCACCGCTCAGCTGTTGGTTGAAGCCTTCCTGGCCAAAAGCGGCGATATGCACGGCGGGGTGAGTGAAGACGTTAGTCTGGATGGGTCTACCACGCTGGAGTTCGGCTTCGGGCTGTAATACCGGATAGATAGCGCAGGGGGAGCTCTCTCCCCCTTTTTCTGAATCTATCACTCCCTGAATTAACCCAGAGAAGATGACGTGTCTATCAGGCAAAGCGCATCGGCACTGCTGTTTCTGTTGGTCTGGCCGATGACGAAAACTGCTGCCTCCGGATTCGATGTCAAAACCCTGGCGCAACTGGGGTATAACGCGGACATCGCTGCCTTTTTCAATACCGCTCGGTTTTTGCCGGGCGTACACCGGGTGATGCTGGAGGTCAACGCGGCGCAGCGCTACCAGGAGGAGGTGCGCTTCGACTCTGAAGGTGAGTTATGCCTGGATGAACGGCTAGCACAGACGCTGCGTTTACGGGTTGCGTCGCCTCCAGGCCGCTGCGAACGTCTTGAGACGTATTGGCCGCAGGCGGTGGTGAGGGTATTTCCCGGCGCCTTTCGGGTGGAAATAACCCTGCCGGAGGTGGCGTTCGACCCGGATAAATTGCGTACCGAGCAGTCAGGTGGCCATGCGCTGCTGCTGAACTACGATCTTTACGCCAACCGCCGCCAGGGGCGCTACGGCAATCAGCAGACGCTGCAGGCGATGCTGGAGCCGGGCATCAACCTCAGCAACTGGGTACTGCGCAACCGTTCGAGCTACAGCAACGACGAGAACGGTAGCCGGCTCGAGGTGTACGAAACCTCGGCGAGCAAAGATTTTCCTGGCTGGGGTGCGTTTGTGCAGCTCGGCGAATTCAGTGCCGGCGGCGTACTAAGTGGTAACGTGCCGCTGAGCGGTGGGCAACTGGCGTCCGTGGATATCGGAGGACACAACGCTGCACTGACAGTGCCGCTGCAGGGCAGCGTTGTGAACCCGGCGACGTTAGAGGTCAAACAGCACGGGCAACTGATATTCCGCACCCTGCTACCAGCCGGGCCGTTTTCGCTGAGCGAGTTGGGGCCGGTGATGGCCGGGGTGGAGGCAGAGGTCACCGTTATCGAAACCGACGGGCGGCGGCAACGCTTTACGGTCACGCCCGATACAGGCGACCCAGCGGATCGATCGGGCGGCTATCGTTTGGCGGCAGGGCGTTATCAGCCCTACGGGGGCGACCATTATGGGGCATCGCCGCCAGCGCTGCTGCTGGGGGAGAAGGCGTTCCGTCTCGGCCAGGGGCAGATAACGGTGGGCGGTTTGTTGGCTCATACCTATAAACGACTGGGCTGGCAGGGCAGTTTGGGAGACGACGGCGGCAACTGGTTATCGGGCAGTGCTATTTTCACCCGTGGCCGGCAGCCTGGCGCGCAGCTGGAGACCCAAGGGCAGGTGGCTATGGGGCGGAGTCTGGCGCTGTCTCTGTCGTCACAGTACCGCACGGAAGGCTTCCGGGAGGCGGACGAAGGGCTGCTAAACCCGTCCTCAGTAGAGGCAGAGACGGCACGGTTGCGCTACAGCGGCGGGCTGGCACTTTCCTGGCGGGCCCTGAACGCCGGCGTGCTGGCTTACTCACTGTCGCATGAACGCTATTACCGCGGCAGCCGGCGCAGCTGGACGCATGCACTGGCATATGGTGCGAGCCTGGGGCGGGCGACGTTAAGCGTTAACCTACAGTCTTCCGCTTATGATCGTGCTGCGGTCTATGCCGGGTTGAGTCTGCCTTGGGGGGCGGGCAGCGTTAGCAGCCGGTTGCAGGCGCGGCGTAACAAGCAAATGACGCTGGGCGGCAGTTGGCAGGGGCCGTTGAGCGAACGGCTCAATGGCTATCTGGACGTGACGCGGGACGCGGACGGTGACTATCAGAGCGCCGGCAACCTGAACGGCGAGACGCCCTATACCCGGCTTGGGTTAGGCGCCTCGCGCAGCGGGCAAGGTAGCACATCGCTGTCGCTGTCGTCGTCGGGAGGGCTGGGGGTGGCCAACGGCACCTGGGTGACGTCGCCGCAGCGCATCGGCGACACCTTCGCGGTGATGACGGTGCCAGGACAGTCCGGTGTGAAAATATCGGGCAGCGGCAATGGCGTCACGGATTTCGCCGGTGACGCGCTGCTGCCGGTGCTGATGCCCTACATGCCGCTGCGTGCTCAGGTCGATACGTTGTCGCTACCGCTGAACCTACGGCTGGACAGCACGGATGCGGCGCTTGAGCTGGCGCGCGGCACTGTGGCGGAGAGGCGCTTTCGGGTGACCGAAGTGCGCCAGCTGCTGCTGACTTTGCGTGATGAAAGCGGCGCTCCGCTGCCGACTGGGGCGTCGGTGTACGATGAACAGGGCCAATTGTTGGGCACGCTGATAGGCGAAGGCAACCTGATGCTGGTGAACGACGATATCGGCAAGGCGCTGCGGGTGCGGCGTCTGAACATGAACGAATGCGTGGTGAGTTACGCGGTGCCGGCGGCGTTCGACCCGTCGGTGTTGTACGAAGAGGGCGATGGCGTCTGCCGTGCGGCGGGCGGCTCGTCCGATAATGGATGAGAAGAGAGGAGCAATCATGACGATAAAACGGAGACTGGCGCAACTGCTGGGCGGGCTGTGGTTGACGCTGGGGTTGGCGCATTCCGCCGGGGCGTCGTTTCAGCTGGAGAGCATGGGCATCGTGCTGGAGGAGAACCCGGGGCGGGTGAGCTTCAGCATCAGGAACAGCTCGTCGGAGCCGATATTGCTGGCGACGAAGGTGGAGGATTTGGATGGCAAAGGGTTCAGCAAGGCGGTGCTGCTGTCGCCGCCGATAGCGCGCATCGAGGCGGGGCAGAGCCAGCAGGTGAACTTTGTGCTGAAGCCGGGTACGGCGCTGCCGCACGAGGTGATGCTGAAGGCGTCGTTCGAGGGGATAGGGCAGGCGGTGGACAACAGCGCGCGGATGCCGGTACGGCAGAGCATCGGGCTGATTCTGCAGCCGAAAGCGGTGGCGGTGAGCAAGACGCCGTGGGACGACCTGCGGTTGAGCGCGGGAGCCGGTCGGCTGACGCTCACCAACGGCGGGTTGCACGTGGTGCGGCTGGCGCCGCAGCTGACGTTGCAGCCGTCGGGCAAGGTGGTGACGCTGCAGAACTACTACCTGATGGCGGGCGAGACGCAGACGCTGGCGGTGGAAGGGCAGCCGACGTCGGTTGTCATCACGCCGCTGAGCCGCTATGGCTTCAAGCAGGATGCGGTGACGCTGACGGTGAAGTGATTTGGATGAAAATCAGACGCCTTGCATAAGCAAGAGATGTAGTTAGGCATGGTGAATGCCGCGAGAAATGAAACGTTTTTTCGTTCACCCCGGAGGTAGAGCGGGTTACACTGGCCGCTTGTTCGCCACCGACCGGGTTAATTCGCCGCCGCGATGAGAGTGCCACGCCAGCTACCGCAACGCTTTACCGCCTGCATCGCCGTTATGGCGGTGCTGTTGCTGTTTGTTGCGCCGGTGGTGTCGAAATCGCTGATGCACCACCCGATGATGGGCGGCATGATGCAAACGGACGCCGCCATGCCGCATGACATGCATGGGATGGCGATGCCCGCCGCCGAGCATGCCGGCCACCACGGCATGGATCCTGCGGAGATGATTTTCTGCGGCTATTGCGAGCTGCTGATCCACGTGCCGCTGCTGCTGTGGACATTCGTCCCGCTGCTGTGGCTGATGGCGCGCATCGCGCGCCTGCCTTGCGCGCCGCGCATCGTTTCTCCGCCCATTCGGCGCCTTATTCTGCGGCCGAGCCCGCGCGGGCCGCCCGGCCAACCGTTTTTCCCTATTGCTTGATCATGGGTAACGCCGTCCGTATCGCTGCGGACGGTTTGCCTGCGCGCACAGTTTGAAAAACGAGAAAGGCCATGTCTTCAATAACCAAAACTCCACCTGCCGCATCGCCGCGTGGCGCGATGCTGAACCTGATCAGACGGCTGCATTTTTATATCGGCCTGCTGGTCGCTCCTTTTATTCTGGTCGCTGCATTGACCGGCACGCTGTATGTGCTGACGCCGCAGCTTGAAGAGGCGCTGTATCGCGATGCGCTTTTCACCGAACCGCACGGGCAGGCGAGATCGCTGGCTGACCAGATCGCCGCCGCCCGCCGCGCGGTGGGTGACGAGGCACGCATTTACGCCGTGCGCCCGGCACCCGGCGCAATGGACACCACGCGCGTACAGTTCGCGGGCGCCGATCTGGGCGCTTCCGAGTCGCGCGCGCTGTTTGTCGATCCTTATACCCTGGCGATCAAGGGCGATATGACGGTGTACGGCACCTCCGGCGTGCTGCCGCTGCGCACCTGGCTGGATAAGTTGCACAGCAGCCTGCTGCTCGGCGATCTGGGGCGCAACTACAGCGAGCTGGCGGCCTCCTGGCTGTGGGTGGCCGCGCTGGGCGGCGTGGCGCTGTGGCTGGCGACGCGGCCGAAGCGCAAGCTGAAAAGGGCGAAAGGGGGCTTCGCCGCCAGCCGCCATTGGCATATCACGCTGGGTGTGGCGTTGCTGGCCGGGCTGCTGTTCTTCTCGGCTACCGGGCTGACCTGGTCGCAGTGGGCCGGCGGCAACATCGACGCGCTGCGGGCCAACCTGGGCTGGCTGACGCCGCAGGTCAACACCAGCCTGCAGGCCGATGCGCCGCAGACGCCGGCCGATCCGCATGCCGAGCACCGCGGGATGATGCCGGGCATGAAGATGGGCCCTGCCGCGCAGAGCAATGCGCTGAACGGCGACTGGGATCGGGCGTTGCACGCTGCACGCGCCGCCGGAATAGATGCCGCCAAGGTCGAGCTGCGCCAGCCGAAAGGCGAGGGCAAGGCCTGGACGGTAACCGAAGTGGATCGCAGCTGGCCAACGCAGGTGGACGCGGTTGCTATCGCGCCGCAAAGCTTCGCCGTCGTCGACCAGGTGCGGTTCGACACCTTCCCGCTGATCGCCAAGCTGACCCGCTGGGGCATCGACGCCCACATGGGTATTCTGTTCGGCTTACCGAATCAGCTGCTGCTGGCGGCGTTCGGCCTTGGGCTGTGCTTGATGGTCGCGTTGGGTTACCGCATGTGGTGGAGTCGCCGCCCGGCGGCGGGGGCGCAGCATCCGGTGCATACGCTGATTGCCGCCTGGCTGGCGCTTTCCCTGCCGGCGCGTGCCGTCTCGCTGCTGGTGGCTTCCGCACTGGGGTATTGCCTGCCGGTGATGGGCGTGAGCCTCGCGGCGTTGCTGCTGGTGGACGTGTGGCGCTGGCGCGGCCAACGGCAAAGCCACCGGGACGAAGCGCCGGAAGCGGCTGCCCGCCGCGCCGAGGTGCGTAAGTTCCGCGCGGCGGTGGCGACGGTGGCGGTAGCGGTCGGCTGCGTGATGGGCCGAGCGATCCTCGGCGGCACCGTTGAGCAATTCCAACTGCCGATCGGCGCCTGGAGTGCCCAGATGGTGATCATGCAGAGCCTGATGGTGCTGCTGTATACGCTGGTGTTCACCCTGCTGCTTTCCATTCCGCTGTGGTATTTCTTCCTGGGGGAGAAAGAGGGGCGGTGAGGTATTTTGCGCCGACATGAAGCGTTCAACCCCGCTGCGGCGGGGTTTTTCTTGGTTATATCAGCCGGTGGGCGTGCAGCTTAACGCTCTCCATGATGCTGTCCATCGTCACCTGCACGCGGTGCGGCAACACGCCGCGCCGGCGGTAGATCAGGTAGGCCTGCATATCGATGCCGCGCTCGCGCGCCAGGCAGGGCTGTAGGGTGCCGGCATCCAGCTCGGCGGCGACGGAATAGTACGGGGCGTAGACGATGCCCAGGCCCTGTTTGGCCAGCTCGATCGCCGGCAGAATGTTATCGCAGACGCTGGCGCCGCCGATCTCGACCTGTACCAATTCCCCCTGCGCATTGTAGCCGCTCCAGGTATTGCGGATGCCGCCCAGCATGCGCAAGGTGATGCAGCGATGCTGCGGCAGTTCATCCAGCGCTGTCAGCGGCGAGCGGGCAATGTAATCCGGCGCGGCGAACAGCCCGACGCGAAAGCGGGTGAAGGGCCTGGCGATCAGGCTTTCGTTTTGCGGCTGGAAAAAGCTGATCAGCAAATCGCAGTCGCTGTCGAATACTGCGCCGTACTTTTTCTCGCGTTCGTCGGGGTTGCGGGTCACCAGATCGACAGTCAACGCCGGCGCAGCGTGCAGCAGCGGCGGCAGTAAATAACGGGCCAGGAAAGCGTGGATGCCTATCGGCGCGCCGAGCGTGACCATGCCGCTCAGGCTGCGTTTATAGGTGCCGGACATATCGAGCAGATCGCTGTGTTCGTCCAGCAACTGCGAGGCGCGCCGTAAGAATTGCTCGCCGAATTCGGTCAGCGCCAGGGTACGCGGGCCGCGCAGGAACAGTTCCAGCCCGAGCCGCCGTTCCAGCGCGGTGAGGGCGCGCGACACGTTAGACTGCGGCATATCCAACCGCTGCGCCGCTTTGCTGACGCTTGCCGTTTCGGCAATGATGCGGACAATCCTGAGTTCTTCAATGCGGAAGTCTTTCTCTTTCACTGGCCGGCTCTTGTGAGTTTGTATATCAAAAATGATATACACCTTTGGCGGCATTGTCATATGACTTATCGTGGACGGGTGGGTATCATTCGATTTGATTATTTGCTATCCACCAAAATAAAGAGAAACCCGTCAATGAAAGTGACAAGAGCGGTTATTTTGCCTGCGCTGTTATTACTGGCCGCGTGTTCTTCCGCCGTGACCGAAAAAGAAAAGTACTCGACCTTTTTGACCAATTATAACGATATTAACAAAGGTCAATCCGCGTCCGGCAAAGACGTTTTATATTGGAAGGATAAGAACGTCGATTTTTCCCGTTATCAATATCTGGTTTATCAACCGATGATCTATTTCCCGCGGCCGAAACCGAGCGAAATGGTCAGCCAACGCGCGCTCGACAATATCCTGAATTACACCAACCAGCAGTTTAAACAGGCGATGGGTACCCACTTTACGCTGGTGGATATGCCGCGCGAGCATACCCTGATTTTCCGCGGCGCCATCACGGCGATCGACACGCAGAAGAAAGGGCTGCAGATCTATGAAGTCTTGCCGATCACGCTGCTGATCGCCGCGACGCAAAGCGTAACCGGGCACCGCACTATGGAGAGTGCGGTCTATATGGAAGGCGAGTTTATCGATGCCGCGACCAACCAGCCGGTGATTAAAGTGGTGCGTAAGGCTTCGGGAGAAAATCTTAATAATGAGAAAGCACAGCTTAAAGTCACCGACGTGAAGAACGCCATCGATACCATCGCCAACGACATCAGACAATATAACACGCTATAGAGATTATTTATTTCCATTATTCTCAACCAGGACTTTACATGTTTCTTAACTATTTTGCGTTAGGCGTACTGATTGCGGTATTCCTGATATTATTCTACGGCGTCATTATTATTCATGACATTCCTTATTTGCTGGCGAAAAAACGCCGGCACCCGCATCAGGATGCGATTCACGTTGCCGGTTGGGTCAGCCTGTTTACGCTACACGCCATTTGGCCACTGCTGTGGATCTGGGCGACGCTCTATCGGCCGGAACGTGGCTGGGGCATGAGTGAAAGGCCGGAATCCTCAACGGATCTGCAGGCGCGCATCGCACTGCTCGAAACCGAATTACAACGCCTGCAGGAAAAGCCGACGGCGGTTTCCGGCCCTACGGTAAGTTGAGCGTAGCCTATGGATTTGCTCATTATTCTCAGCTACGTGGCGCTGAGCTACGGCGTATTTAAACTGTTCCGCATTCCGGTTAATAAATGGACCGTGCCGACCGCCGTGCTCGGCGGGATCGTTATCGTCGGCGCGTTGATTCTGACGATGAACTACAACCATCCGTACAGCGATCGGGCGCAGAAAATTGCCGTTTCTGTGCCGATGGTGCCGCAGGTCTCGGGCATGATCGTTGAGGTGACGGAGAAAACCAACGTGCTGCTGCGCAAAGGCGAGGTGCTGTTCCGGCTCGACGACAGCCGCTACCGCGCGCGGCTCACCAGGCTGGAGGCGGATCTGGCCGGGGCAGAGGCGGAGATCAGAACGCACCGGGCGGCGCTCAGCGAGTCCGCCGCCAACGTGCAGCGGGCTAATGCGGAGTACGAGCGTGCCCGCAAGGACTACCAGCGCTATGCGAAAGGGGCGGCGATGCCAGTCAACCCGTTCTCGGAGCAGGACGTAAGCCATGCGCAGCAGCAGTACCAGGCGCAATCCGCCGCGCTGCAGGCGGCGAAAGCCCAGTTCCAGCAGGAACAGGCGCGGTTGTCCGGGCGCTATGACGGCGAAGACGCCACGATAGCCAGCCTGAAATCGCAAATAGCCGAAGCGCGTTACAACCTGGAACAAACGGTGGTGCGTGCGCCGAGCGATGGCTATGTCACGCAGGTGCTGGCACGGCCGGGCACGGCGGCGGTTCGCCTGCCGTTCAAACCGGTGATGATCTTTATCCCGCAGCAAAAGCGCCAGGTGGTGGCGGTGTTCCGCCAGAACGCCATCCTGCGCTTGGCACAGGGGGATCAGGCTGAAGTGGTGTTCAACGGCTTGCCGGGACAGGTTTATGGCGGCACCGTGAGCCGGGTGTTGCCGGCGATACCGGACGGCAGCTACCAGGCCAGTGGCGCACTGCAGGGCCTGAGCGCCACGCCGGGCCGGGAAGGGGTGTACGTAATGATCGATCTGGCAGCCAACCCGGATCTGGATCATCTGCCCGACGGCGTGAGCGCCCAGGCGGCGGTCTATACCGGGCACTTCGAGCACGTCTCCGTGATGCGCAAAGTGCTGCTGCGCATGACCAGCTGGCTGCATTACCTCTATCTGGACCACTAGCCTGCATCGGCCCGGGGGAGCCCGGGCCGTGGGGCTTCCCCTAAATGAGAAAATATCATCTGGTCAGGAGCTCAAAAGTGTGTGGAACTAAAGTGGGTCTATTTACAACATTATTGGCTTCTGTAGTGGATTAGTGCTCATCCAACAAGCTCGAGCCATCATTGAGAACCGCTATATGTTTTTTGTACAATTTAATGCGTTACAGATACGAAAAAGGCACTTGATGTAATGATTATTTTTCGGGGTAACGCTAAAAATAAAGCCTATTCTAGCATTCTACCAGGTATTTCAGTAGCGGTCTTGAATATCCGTTACAAATTCGAATGTATATTTAATTATAGGGTAATAGACAAGCCGCTGGAGCTGCTTGTCTATTATGTAGTTGAATGGATTACTGTAAAATATAATCGTTATCATTTGATTCTGTAACATTGGTAACAATAGTTCCGAATGTTAAGTAATCATCATCGTTGTTTTCAGTTCGTTCTGTTAACATTGTTCCCATATGAATTTGTTCATTATCACTATTTTCAATTACTCTCGTCTCATAAGTTGATAAAGTCATCGAATCATGATCGAGTGCTTCGCTAACTTTAGTTATCTCAGTGGATAAAGAAAAGTTTAGGTAGTCTTTATCATTAGATTCAATAGTGAAGGTCCTTATTGTAGAGTCAGTTGTAAGTGACTGAGCTGCTATTTTTTCGAAGGACTCACTATAAAGCATGATATATGGTTTCATTGGTATTTCCTTGTCTGTATAATATGTAATTGTCAGAGTATTGTATAATGGATGGTGTGTTTTTATTTATTTTATCATGTTTTCCCGTGAAAAGTAGAACAAATAGTAAAATAATCAATCCATTCAGAATTACTCTGAATAGAAGTTTTTCTGAGTTTCTTGTCATGCCAGAAAAATAAGATGCGTCACTGTTTCCAGCATACCAATCCCTGTAAAGTGATTTAGCGAGTGCATAATCCTTTTCTGATGTTCTTAACTCTTTAAAACTAGAACGATAGAAACCTTTTACTTGAATGCTCTTACGTAAAAAAATCCCCAAACTTAAAGTGTCAAAAAAGTTTATTAGTAGAAGATAATATATTAAACACCATAGATAGTCTATGCTGGCAATTTCTTGTATTTTAGAGTAAATAAAAACAAGTGCTGCTGAAAAGGCTAACATGATGCTTATATGATAATTTATTTTATTGTACATTGTAGACATTGAGTTCTCACGCTCTGCAATCCTGAGCTTCATGAATTCTTCTTGCTGACGAAGTCTATGTTTGGTGACTTTTTTTAATGTGTCCTCTTCATATTTTATTACGGCACTCTCAATAGTACTTTGAGTTTCTCTGGTTTGCTTTTCGTCAAATTTAATTCCGTGAATAAGTTTGAATGATAAATTACTCTTAGATGATTTGATTTCTCTTTTAAATGTGAAAAAATATAATAACTTATCCCCTAATGGGATGTACAAAAAGCTAAATCTAAAATGAGTGTCACTATCTATTTTGCATTGTTCAATAGTGTCGTAGTTTTCGTCATCAGACACGTGTAGAAATAGGGAGAAATTTAAAAGCTTAGCTGAGACTATTTTTAGTTTATTCATGATTGAGATATTCCAATATTGCACCAGAGATATTCATGTTTAACTCAGCATCTAGCCAAGCCCATTGGCCGTTAGCATTCATTTCTAAAAAATACCATGTTTCATTATGTACAATAAAGTCAAAACAACCATACTCTATACCGAACGCCAGCATGAACATGAGACACTTATCTTTGATTTCATCAGGGATGTCAGTGTTGGAATACAGAATTTGATTGTCACTCTTACGCCAATCAATTTTATCTTTGGAGTCTATTCTGACAGGGAAGAATGAGTTTTTAACTATTGTGACTCGCACTTCAAAATCTTTATCTTGATACTCCTGAAAATAAGAGGGGGAGTATTTTAAATTTGTTGTTTCTTTTTTTCTATCAACAAGGTTTGTTTGCACAAACTCTTTTCGGCTACTTGTCTCTACGACTCCCGATGACAGAGGTTTAATTATAGGGTGGGTTAATTTTTGCTCAATAAATGGAAAGTGATTTGTTATCACAAGTTCAGGGAGAGTGAATCCAATTTTCTTTGCCAATTTTGCTTGGCTAATTTTATTATCAGCCCTTCTAATAATTGATGGTTTTGATAAACAAATACCTTCAAAGGAATCAACAATTCCATCAATGAGAGTGAAGACCTCTCTGTATATGTGAGGGTGATACTCTTTTGCAATACCGGACGATAATAAATCTTCTGGTGTTGGCTTTCGATAGTATATAGATGTACAGTCTTTTTCTTTTAATGATTTAAAGTTCCTGTCAACAATTTTAAAACCATCGCTATCATAACTTACTTGATAGCTAGAAAAATCATTTATATTAAATCTAAATAAATTTTTAACATTATGTTTTTTTTCGATATAGTCAACGGTTTTATCGAAGCTGGAGGTTATGATGAGAATCATTCTATATCTCTCAATATAGGAAAATATAATATTGAAATGTAATCCTTATGCAACAACTGGTCAAGTCATCAGAGAGATGAGGAAAGAGTGTTAGGTTAAGTTCATGCCGCCTTAATCGCTTCGTGCTCGGCATAAAAACCGCGCAACTTGAGTCTGGTTGCTGCTCGTGTTGGATCAACCTTAGAAAAAGAGTCTATGGGGTAACCCCAGAATTCGGTTTGTTGTGAAATAACAGATATCTCGCTAGCCCCTGGGGAATAAGGGCTCACTACTTATCATCTTAATCTTCATCACTAAGCTTGCAGGTCTTACCAATTTGAGAATGCTTTTCCTCCTTCTCTGAACTTAACTAGGTGCCCTGGGACAGATACAAAAACAAAAAAGCCCGCAACCGAAGTTGTGGGCTTTTTCGCTATTATCGCCGGGTCTATCTGGTTCACTGGCGACGTATTTGGTGGAGCTGGCGGGAGTTGAACCCGCGTCCGAAATTACTACACCGTCGGCACTACATGCTTAGTCCAATCTTTACATTCGCCGGCCAGCTGCGGATGGACACGCTACTGACAGACTAGCCTGATTGAGTTTAACGCTTCGGCCCCAGGCAGGACGTCCACGCGATCTCTTTTGGGTTTGACCTCTCTTGATCCCCGTCCTAAGAGCGGAGGCTAGGGAGAGAGGGCTCTAAGCAGGGTATTAAGCTGCTAAAGCGTAGTTTTCGTCGTTTGCGACTATTTTTTTGCGGCTTTTTACGAGGCCAACCGCCCCTCGGCATGCTCCTAGGGCTTCGCAAATCCCGTCGAATCCAGAATCAGCCCCAAGTAACTTTGTGCAGTATACCAGAAGTTTACCTCGATAAGCCAGCGGCTTAACGATTGGCGTGCTTCATGATACGGGCTTTCGCCGTCTGCCATTCGCGATCTTTGATGTCATCGCGTTTGTCGTGCTCTTTCTTGCCTTTGGCTACGCCGATCTTGATCTTGCTCCAGGCATTTTTCCAATACAGAGACAAGGCCACCACGGTGTAACCTTCGCGGTTGACGCGGCCGAGCAGGGTGTCCAGCTCGCGCCGGTTCAGCAGCAGTTTACGGGTACGCGTCGGATCGCACACCACATGCGACGAAGCCACGTTGAGCGGGGTGATGGTGGCGCCAAACAGGTAGGCTTCACCGTCACGGAACGTCACGTAGCTGTCGCTGAGGTTGGCTTTGCCTGCACGCAGCGATTTAACTTCCCACCCTTGCAGCGACAGGCCCGCCTCGAACTCTTCTTCAATGAAGTATTCGAAACGTGCGCGCTTGTTTTGGGCAATGGTGGCGGAACCGGGTTTGTGTGCTTTTTTCTTTGTCATAGTGCGTTCATTATACTGGATGCTTCAGCGAAAGAAATCCTTTCCCGTTCAGCACCTGCGCAATTTTTCGCATTTTTGGTGCCCTCATCCCTGAGCAGATTTTTTGTTTGCCGCCAGATAAATGGTATTATCTGTACGTTTTATGTCTTACAGGAAATGATATGCCCCAGATCAGTCGGTCTGCATTAGTGCCGTTCAGCGCCGAGCAGATGTATCAGTTGGTTAACGATGTTCATTCTTACCCCGATTTTCTGCCAGGCTGCACCGGCAGCCGGGTGCTTAACGCTACCTCCAACGAGATGACCGCCGCGGTGGACGTCGCCAAGGCCGGTATCAGCAAGACCTTCACCACGCGCAATACGCTGCTGGATAACCAGAGCATCAATATGCAGCTGGTTGATGGCCCGTTCCGCAAGCTGATGGGCGGCTGGCAGTTCACACCGCTGAGCGAAGAGGCCTGCAAGGTGGAGCTGCACCTGGACTTCGAGTTCACCAACAAACTGATTGAGCTGGCGTTCGGCAAGGTGTTCAAAGAGCTGGCGGGCAGCATGGTGCAGGCATTCACCCAGCGGGCGAAAGAGGTCTACAGTGTCTGACATCCAGGTCGAGGTGGTGTACGCCTTGCCGGAGCGGCAGTACCTGCGCAAGGTGAAGCTGGCCGAGGGCAGCAGCGTCGAGCAGGCGATCCAGGCTTCGGGCCTGCTGGAGCTGCGCCAGGATATCGATCTCAAGAGCAACAAAATCGGCATCTACAGCCGCCCGGCCAAGCTGGGCGATACGCTGAACGACGGCGACCGGGTGGAGATCTACCGGCCCTTGATAGCCGATCCGAAAGAGCTGCGCCGGCAACGGGCAGAAAAGGCAAAAAAATAAGGCGCTTATAGCGCCTTATTTTTTTATCTGAAGCTGACTTTTTCTTCCGCGTTGCAGCCTGCGACTGTCATGAGGAACATCATGCCCCCTCATGGGCCGGAAGAGCGGGCGGCACCAATTACTTGGTCAGCGCCGGTTTGTTCTGGATATCGGTCAACACGCCTGCGCTGTCGAAGGTCAGCGTCAGCGTCTGCTGGGTTATGTCTTCATGGCCAGGCTGCTGACGGAACACATAGAACCACGTCTGAGTCCCGAACGGGTCTTGCAGCATTGGGGTGCCCAATGTGTAAGCGACCTGTTGTTGGGTCATCCCTTTCTGGATTTTCGCCACGTCGGTCGACGTCAGGTAGTTCCCCTGGTTGATGTCAGGACGATAAACCACCTTTTCAAAAGTAGAACAGCCTGCAGTCAGCATCACAAGAACTACAGCGGCGGCAGTCAGCGTTTTACAGCGCATAGTAATCACATTCCTTTAGGGCATAGGATGCCGATGATAATAGACCTTGCGGCAGTTGGAAACCTTTATACCCTTCATCTTTCACGTTGCGACGCATTGGCTTTCCTTTAGCACCTCAAGCGCTTGGCCTTTTTCAGGCCGTTGAGATGGCTTTGGATCACCGCCGCGCCGCACTTTAGATATTTCTCGGGCCAACAGCGTCACTGTCAGACCGCAGGAAAGTGAAAAAGTTGAGCTTTTTTATGCGGCCAGCAGTTCTTTGGCGTTGGCCAGCGTATTGCGGGTGACTTCGCTGCCGCCGAGCAGGCGCGCCAGCTCCTGCAGCCGGGCGCGTTTATCCAGCGGCGCCATCTGGGTTTCGGTAACCGTGCCGTCGGTCTGCTTGCTGACGAACAGGTGCTGATGCCCGCATCCGGCCACCTGCGGCAGGTGGGTGACGCACATCACCTGGGTGGATTCGCCGAGCTGGCGCAGCAGGCGGCCGACGATGGCGGCGGTCGGGCCGCTGATGCCCACGTCCACCTCATCGAAGATCAGCGCCGGGGTTTCCATCTTGCGGGCGGTGATCACCTGAATGGCCAGCGCGATGCGCGACAGCTCGCCGCCGGAGGCGACCTTCGCCAGCGGTTGCAGCGGTTGCCCCGGGTTGGTGGAGACGCAGAACTCGGTACGGCTGGCCCCTTCGGCGCTCAGATGCTGCGGTTTGAAGCGCACGTCGATGTTGAATTTGCCGTGCGGCATGGAGAGCGCCTGCATGCTGTCGGTAATGAGCGTGGTCAGCTCGGCGGCGTAGTGCAGGCGTTTCTGGTGCAGCTCTTCCGCCAGCGCCAGCGCCTGCTGGTGATGCAGGGTGACCGCCTCGTTCAGGTGTTCATGGTCGCTTTCCTGCTGAGACAGCAGCTGCTGTTCATCCAGCAACTGCTGATGCAGCTGCGGCAGCTCCTCCGGCGCGACCTGATGTTTGCGCGCCAGGCTGATTTGGCGCGACAGGCGTTGTTCCAGCTCGTGCAGGCGGTTGGGATCGAGATCCATGCGATCGGCGTAATGGCGCAGCTCGTCGCTGGCTTCGCTGATCTGGATAGAGGCCTCTTCCAGCATGTCCAGCAGGCCGCTGAGCTTATCGTCCAACCCGGCCAGCTCAAGCAGCAGGTGTTTGGCGCTGTAAAGATGGCTGAGCATGTTGTTCTCGTCGCTGTCGGCCAGCAGCTGCAGCGTCTGCTGGCTGAGGGTCAGCAGCTGGCCGCTGTTGGCCAGGCGCTTGTACTCGGCGTCGGTCTGCTCGAACTCGCCGGCCTGCGGCGCGAATTCGTTCAGCTCTTTCAATTGGTATTGCAGCAGCTGCTTGCGCGCTTCGCGCTCGATGGACTGCTGCTGATGGTGCGCCAGCTCGCGGCAGCTCTGGTGCCAGCGTTGGTAGGCCTGGCTCATCGCCGCCAGCAGGGCGGGTTCGTCGGCGTAGGCGTCGAGCAGCGCTTTTTGGTGCTCCGGCTTGAGCAGCAACTGATGGGCGTGTTGACCGTGGATTTGAATCAGGCGTTGCCCCAGCTCGCGCAGCTGCGACAGCGGCACGGCGGTGCCGTTGATAAAGCCGCGCGAACGGCCGTCGGCGTTGATCACCCGCCGCAGCAGGCACTCGTTGCTGTCGTCCAGCTGGTTCTGCTCCAGCCATTCGCGCGCGGACGGGGTATCCGCCAGCGAGAAGCGGGCGCAGATGTCGGCGCGGGCCGCTCCCAGGCGCACCACGTTGCCGTCGGCGCGGTTGCCGAGGCACAGCCCCAGCGCATCGATAGCGATGGATTTGCCGGCGCCGGTTTCACCGGTGATCGCCGTCATGCCCGGTTGAAAATCGATTTCCAACTCACGAACGATAGCAAAGTTGCTGATGGTTAATTGCGCCAGCATGGGAACCTTCCTGTGTATAAACACATAACTGTAGTTTCATACAGTATAAACTGGTTTTATATACAGTAAAGTGGCCGGCGCAGATTTTAGAACAATTTTTTCGACCAGCCCAACTTGGTGCTTAACGTGTTGAAATAGCTGTAGTCCTTCGGATGGATCAGATTCAGGTGGAAATCGCTGCGGCGGATCAGCACTTCTTCGCCTTCCTGGATCGGCAGCGCGATCTGGCTGTCGCAGCTGATCTCCAGATCGCTGCCGATCTGCGAGAATTTCAGGCGGATGGTGCTGTCGCCGTTGATCACCAGCGGCCGGGCGGAAAGGGTGTGCGGGAACATCGGCACCAGCGCGATCGCCTCCAGCGACGGGGTGAGGATCGGCCCGCCGGCGGAGAGCGAGTAGGCGGTGGAGCCGGTCGGGGTGGCGATGATCAGGCCGTCGGAGCGCTGCGAGAAGGCGAAGCGATCGTCGATGTACACCTCGAATTCGATCATGTGCGCCACTTTGCCGGGGTGCAGCACCACTTCGTTGATGGCGGTGCTGATGCGGCACTGCTGGTGCTCTTTATGCACGATGGTTTCCAACAGGAAACGCTGTTCGTCAATGTACTCGCCTTCCAGCACGTCCGCCAGCTGCTGCAGGGCGTTGTCGGGATCGAGATCGGTGAGGAAGCCGAGGTTGCCGCGGTTGACTCCGATCACCTTGATGTCGTAGCGCGCCAGCACGCGCGCGGCGCCGAGCATGTTACCGTCGCCGCCGACCACCACCGCCAGGTCGGCCCGCTGGCCGATATCCGCCAGGCTGCCGGTCACGGCGTCTTTCAGCCCCAAATCATGGGCGATTTGGCGTTCGACCATCACCGAATAGCCGCGGGCGACCAGCCAGTGGAACAGCATCTCGTGGGTTGCCAGCGCTGAAGGGTGACGCGGGTGGCCAACAATGCCAATACAGGTGAATTTTTTATTCATTTGCTGTGATTTTCCTCACCGGGATCCGTTTATGCCCCACATTGTGACCGGTTGACTTGAAACCCCGGTTTTGATCCCCATAATAAGCCAAGTTGCGAGATTAATGCTAAAACGCGGAGATATTCATGAGTAGTAAAGAACAGAAGACGCCAAACGAGCAAGTCTCGGAAGAAATGGAACAACACGCTCATCACGAGGATACGCTGCCGGAAGCGGCGGAAGGCGTCGATCTGCGCGATGCGCGTATCGCCGAACTGGAAGCCCAACTGGCGGAAGCTCAGCAGCACGAGCGCGACAGCCTGCTGCGCGCCAAAGCGGAAGCGGAAAACATCCGTCGCCGCGCCGAACTGGATGTTGAGAAAGCGCACAAATTCGCCCTGGAGAAATTCTCTGGCGATCTGCTGCCGGTGATCGACAACCTGGAGCGCGCGCTGGATCTGGCGGATAAAAACAATCCGGAACTGGCCGCGATGATTGAAGGCATCGAGCTGACGCTGAAATCGCTGCTGGACGTGGTGCGCAAGTATGGCATCGAAATCGTCGGCGACGTCAACGTGCCGTTCAACCCGGAAGTGCATCAGGCGATGAGCATGATGGAATCCGCCGATCACCAGCCGAACCACGTGATGATGGTGATGCAGAAAGGCTATACGCTGAACGGCCGCCTGCTGCGCCCGGCGATGGTCGCGGTCTCCAAGGCCAAGGCGTAATCGCCCCGGCAACGATATAAAGAAAGGCACCCAAGGGTGCCTTTTTTGTCTCTGGGCTACGCCTGTGGCAGGCGCGGCATCCAGTCGATCGGCGTGAGCCCTTGCTGCTCCAGCAGCTGATTGGCCTGCGAGAAGTGGCGGCAGCCGAGGAAACCGCGGTGGGCGGAAAGCGGCGATGGGTGTGGCGCTTTCAGCACATGGTGGCGGTTGCGGTCGATAAAGTTGCCTTTCTTCTGCGCGTGCGAGCCCCACAGCAGGAACACCACGCCTTCGCGGTTCTCGTTCAGGGCGGCGATCACTTTATCGGTAAAGGTTTCCCAGCCCAAATTGGCGTGCGAGTGCGCGCGGCCGCCTTCCACCGTTAGCACGGTGTTGAGCAGCAGCACCCCCTGTTCGGCCCAGCTTTGCAGGTAGCCGTGATCCGGGCGTTCGAAACCGGGAATGTCGGTTGCCAGCTCTTTATACATATTCACCAGCGACGGCGGCGCCGGCACGCCGGGGCGCACCGAGAAAGAGAGACCGTGCGCCTGATTGGGCCCGTGATACGGATCCTGGCCGAGGATGACGACTTTGACGTCCGCCAGCTCGGTAAAGCGGAACGCGTTGAACACGTCTTTCTGCGGTGGATAAATGGTCTTACCGGCCTGGCGCTCAGCGGCAACAAAGGCGAGCGTTTCAACAAAATAGGGCTGCTCTTTCTCTTTGCCGATCACGTCATGCCAGGTGAGGGAGGTGGCCATAAACGCTCTCCTTTGTTTTCTTTAGCAATTCATGGGCTATAGCTTACCGTGTCGGCCCGCGCAGCGAAACCCGCTTTTCATTTCTCGCCGCCGTTTGCAATGCAATTATTTTTGAAAATTTACAAAAATAATTGTTTTTTAGCGCGACGGGAAAATTGATATAAAACATAAATTTGCCCCTTCATGCCTTGTGCCTACCCGGTAAAAATTGACTTTAATCAAAGAACTGGCCCGGTCAGGCTGGTATACAGAACAACAAGACAACAATGGTTTTACCAAATGGCCGAAACCAGAATTGGGTTTTCTCACGATGTGAATTTTTACGCCCTTGTACGGAGGCATCATAATGATTACCGGTATTCAAATTACCAAAGCGAACGACCAGGCGCTGGTGAATTCTTTCTGGCTGCTGGACGATGAAAAAGCGGAAGCCCGCTGCGTGTGCGCCAAGGCTAACTACGCGGAAGATCAGGTTGTCGCGGTGAGCGACCTGGGTCAGATCGAATACCGTGAAGTGCCGTTGGAAATGCAGCCGACCGTGCGTGTGGAAGGCGGTCAGCACCTGAACGTCAACGTGCTGCGCCGTGAAACACTGGAAGACGCGGTCAAGCATCCGGAAAAATACCCGCAGCTGACCATCCGCGTGTCCGGCTATGCGGTGCGTTTCAATTCCCTGACGCCGGAACAGCAGCGCGACGTTATCGCCCGCACCTTTACCGAAAGTCTGTAATCGGCGGCGCAATCGTAGTAATGAGGGAGCTTCGGCTCCCTTTTTTGTGTTTGGCGGCCGAAAACGGAATGCGGATCACATTCTGCACAAAGATAAGCATTCCTTATACAGAACTCATCCGACCTGCCGATAGCTAAGTCAGCACCTATTCAGGTGCTGAATAAAAAGACTATCGACAAGGAGTCGGCATGAGTATGCCTTTAAGTTTTACCTCTGCAGTATCCCCGGTGGCCGCGATCCCTACACCTCGCGCCGCTGCCGAAACGGCGACGGCGTCGCAGCCTGCGGCAGCGCCGGCAAATCCGGCGCCGGTGGCCACCCCTTCTCAGAATACGCTGAACGCGCAGAATCTGTTGAATACGCTGGTCGGCGATATCTCCGCGGCGGCGCCGACGGCGGTTGCGCCGGGCGTGACCCGGGGGCAGCAATCGCAAGAGGGCGATTATGCGTTGGCGCTGTTGGCCAAGGACGTTTACTCGCTGAACGGCCAGGGCGCCGCCGGGTTCAACCGTCTGAGCGACAACGCACTGCTCGGTTTCGGCATCGATCCCGCCAGCCTGCACGACGCGGGGAGCGGTTTCCAGGCCGGGGTTTACAGTAACGACAAGCAGTATGTGTTGGCGTTCGCCGGCACCAACGACTGGCGCGACTGGCTGAGCAACGTGCGGCAGGCGACGGGTTATGATGATGTGCAGTACAATCAGGCGGTTGCCGCCGCCAAAAGCGCCAAGGCGGCCTTCGGCGATGCGCTGGTGATCGCCGGCCATTCGCTCGGCGGCGGTCTGGCGGCCACGGCGGCGCTGGCGACCGGCACCGTCGCGGTCACCTTCAATGCGGCCGGGGTGTCGGATTACACCCTGAATCGCCTGGGTATCGATCCGGCGGCGGCGAAGAAAGATGCCGAAGCCGGCGGCATCCGTCGCTACAGCGAGCAATATGACATGCTGACCAGCACCCAGGAGTCGACTTCGCTGATCCCGGACGCCATTGGCCACAACATCACCCTGGCCAACAGCGATACCCTGACCGGTATCGATGACTGGCGGCCGAGCAAACATCTCGATCGCAGCCTGACGGCGCACGGCATCGACAAGGTGATAAGCTCGATGGCGGAACAAAAGCCGTGGGAGGCGAAGGCCAATGCCTGAAGGGCGTCGCTTGCGGCGGGCGCTGGCGATAGCCTTACTGGCGCTGGTCGCGGTGACCGGTTTACTGATGATGGCTAAGGAGCAACAGATGGGGCAGGAGATTTCACCGTTTGACGGCTGCAGCAATCTGGCGCTGGCTCAGGCGGTGGCGCGCGGCGATACGCAGGGTATCCATGCGCAGGCTACGCAGGATCGTTTGCGCGAACGGGGCGATCGGCAGGTCACGCTGTTGCAGTGGGCGGTGCTTTCTCAGCAGCCGGCCAGCGTGCAGGCGTTGCTGGATCTCGGCGCCGATGCGGCGGCGGCGGGGCTGGACGGCAACAGTGCGCTGCACACCGCAGCGATATTGCACGATGCGCAGTACCTGCGGTTGCTGCTGGCCAAGGTTAAGCAGGTGAACGTGCGCAATGCTGTTACCGGCGCCACACCGCTTGCGGCGGCGGTGCTGGCCGGGCGTGAGGAGCAGCTGCGGCTGCTGCTGGCGGCCGGGGCGGACACCACCCTGAGCGATCGGCTGGGGGATACCCCGCTGCATCTGGCGGCGAAGATTAATGCGCCGCATCTGGCGCTGTTGCTGTTGCAGGCCGGGGCCGATGCCCGGGCGCGCAATCAGCAGGGTTTTGCGTTCCAGTTTTATTTCTCGCAAACGCCGGCGCATTTGCAGAATGATGAGCTGAAGGCGCAGTTCCGCGAGCTGGATAAATGGCTGCAGGGGCACCGCCTGGCCACGCATTACGCGCAGCAGTAAACGCCCATAAAAAAACCGCCTGTAAAGGCGGTTTTTTCTTGAACAGTGGCGGTTATTGCGCGTCGCCGGCCGGTTTGGCCTTCGCCTGACGGCGTTTGCCGACGTTTTTGGCGTCGCGATGGCGCACTTTCACCTTGTTGGCTTTTTCTTTGCTTTTCGCTTTTTCTTCCGCGCGTTTTGCCAGCACTTTCTTCGACGGTTTACCGTTGCTCTTCTCGTTTGGCACCTTGGTTTTCGGCCGCAGTTCGTCGATCACGCGCGCTTTCAGCGGTTCGTTCAGGTAACGGCCCACTTTGCCCAGCAGCAGATGATCGTGCGCTTCCACCAGCGAAATGGCGGTGCCTTTGCGCCCGGCGCGGCCGGTACGGCCGATACGGTGCAGGTAGGTATCCGCCGTGCGCGGCATGTCGAAGTTGAATACGTGGGTGATATCGAGGATATCCAGGCCGCGCGCGGCAACGTCGGTGGCCACCAGCACGTTAACCCGGCCATCCATCATGCGTTTGACCGCTTCGTTGCGTTTGGCCTGCACCATTTCGCCTTCGAGATAGCAGGTGTTGATGCCCGCTTCGCGCAGCCAGGTGGCCAGTTCGTGCACGCGCTCGCGCTTGCGCACGAAGATCACCGATTTTTGCACGTCCGGCTGTTTCAGCAGGTGGATCAGCAGCGCGGTTTTGTGCTGCACGTCATCGGCGCGGTAGTACCACTGCAGGATCTTTTTGCGTTCGCGGCGCGACGGGTCGGCTTCCACTTCCACCGGCTCTTTCAGGATGCGCTCGGCGAATTCGCGGATCGCTTCGCCTTCCAGCGTGGCGGAGAACAGCAGCGTTTGGTTGCGCCAGCGGGTTTCGGCGGAGATGGTTTCGATGTCCTGCGCGAAGCCCATGTCGAGCATGCGGTCGGCTTCGTCGAGGATCAGGGTTTCCACCGCGCGGCAGTCGAAGTTCTCTTCTTTAATGTATTGCAGCAAACGGCCGGTGGTGGCGACCACCACGTCCTGGTTTTCGCTGAACACTTCCGCGTGGTTCATGTAAGCGACGCCGCCGGTGATGGTGGCGATATCCAGCGAGGTATGAGCAGCCAATTCACGCGCCTGGTCGGCGACCTGTATCGCCAGTTCACGCGTTGGCGTCAGGATCAGCACGCGCGGCGGGCCGGATTTCTTGCGTGGAAAGTCCAGCAGGTGCTGCAACACGGGCAGCAGGAAGGCGGCGGTTTTGCCGGTGCCGGTCGGAGCCGAACCTAAGACGTCGCGCCCGTCCATCGCCGGCGGGATCGCAGCGGCCTGAATGGCAGTGGGGCGATCGTAGCCTTTGTCGCGCAGCGCGTCGATCAGGCGATCATCGAGTTCGAGTTCGGAAAAAGTGGTTGCTGTCATGGTCTACCTCTACTTGGGGCGCCGATTATAGACGGGTTGGCCGCGATCTTCACCTATTTAAGCGGAAAGCCGCTCTTTTCCCGCCGATCAGATTGCCTTATGCTACGCCAGTTTTATAGCCAGGTGGTGAGTGTGAGCAAGCGATCGAAAGCCGATTTTACCCCGCGCCGCGGGGGGTTTACCTTTAAACAATTCTTTGTCGCCCACGATCGTTGCGCCATGAAAGTGGGCACCGACGGGGTGTTGCTCGGCGCTTGGGCGCCGCTGGGGCAGGCGCGCCGGGTGCTGGACATCGGCAGCGGCAGCGGGCTGATCGCGCTGATGCTGGCGCAGCGCAGCGGCGACGAGGTGACCGTCGACGCGGTGGAACTGGACGAAGCCGCCGCCGGCCAGGCGCGCGAAAACGCGGCGGAATCGCCGTGGCCGCAGCGCATCCGCGTGCATGCGCAGGATATTCATCATTATGCGCAGCAGCATGCCGCTGAGTATGATCTGATCGTCAGCAATCCGCCTTATTTTGAGCCGGCGGTGGCCTGCCGCGATCGGGCGCGCCACAACGCGCGCTACACCGAAACCCTGACGCACGAGGCGCTGTTAGCCTGTGCAGTACAGCTGCTGGCGGAACAGGGTACGTTCTGCGTGGTGCTGCCGCACGACATCGGCACCGAATTCGAACGCCTGGCGCAGCAAAGCGGTTGGCACACGGCGGCGAAAGTGAACGTCAGCGATCGGGCCGATACGCCGCGGCACCGGGTGTTGCTGGCGCTGACGCGTAAGGAAACGCCGCTGCGGGAGCAGGCGCTGGCGATCAAACAGGCCGACGGCAGCTATACCGACGATTTCCGCCGGTTGATCACCGACTTCTACCTGTTCTACTAAAAAGAAAAGGGCGCCGATAAGGCGCCCTGTCGCAGAGTTTAAGGCTGCAAAATGGTCGGCAGCGCTTCCGGCAGCAAATCCGGGTAGTCCAGCGTGTAGTGCAGGCCGCGGCTCTCTTTGCGCGCCATGGCGCTGCGCACGATAAGCTCGGCCACCTGCACCAGATTGCGCAGCTCCAGCAGGTTGTTGGAGATGCGGAAGTGAGCGTAGTACTCGTCGATTTCCGCCTGCAGCGTATTGATGCGGCGCAGGGCGCGCTCAAGGCGCTTGGTGGTGCGCACGATGCCGACGTAATCCCACATGAACAGCCGTAGCTCGTGCCAGTTGTGCTGGATCACCACCCGTTCGTCCGCATCGTCCACCCGGCTTTCATCCCAGTGCGGCACCTGTTTGGCCTGCCGGATGAAGGGCAGGCGCTGCAGAATGTCTTCCGCCGCCGACCAACCGTAAACCAGGCACTCCAGCAGCGAATTCGACGCCATGCGATTGGCGCCGTGCAGGCCGGTGTAGCTGACCTCGCCGATGGCGTACAGCCCGTCGAGATCGGTGCGGCCGTGCTGATCGACCATCACGCCGCCGCAGGTGTAGTGCGCCGCCGGGACGATAGGGATCGGTTGCCGGGTCAGATCGAAGCCCAGCGTCAGCAGCTTTTCGTGGATCATCGGGAAGTGCTGGGTGATGAACGCCGCCGGCTTGTGGCTGATGTCCAGGTACATGCAGTCGGCGCCCAGGCGCTTCATTTCATGGTCGATGGCGCGGGCGACGATATCGCGCGGGGCCAGTTCGCCGCGCGGGTCGAAATCCGGCATAAAGCGGCTGCCGTCCGGGCGTTTCAGGTAGGCGCCTTCGCCGCGCAGCGCTTCGGTCAGCAGGAAGTTGCGCGCCTGCGGGTGAAACAGGCAGGTCGGGTGGAACTGGTTGAACTCCAGGTTGGCGACCCGGCAGCCGGCGCGCCAGGCCATGGCGATGCCGTCGCCGGAGGAGATGTCCGGGTTGGTGGTGTATTGGTATACCTTGGCCGCGCCGCCGGTGGCCAGCACCACCGTTTTGGCGCGGAAGGTTTCCACCCGCTCCAGCTCGCGGTTCCAGACGTAAGCGCCCACCACTCGGCGGGTGCCCGGCAGGCCGATTTTGTTCGAGGTAATAAGGTCAACCGCGTTGCGGCGTTCCATCACGCAAATATTGGGGTGAGCGCTTGCTTTCCCTACCAGCGTGGTCTCTACTTCCTTACCGGTAGCGTCTGCGGCGTGCAGGATGCGGCGATGGCTGTGGCCGCCTTCGCGCGTGAGGTGATAATGCTCCTCGCCCTGCGCGTTGACCTCGGTGTCGAACAGCACGCCCTGATCGATCAGCCATTGCACGCAGTGGCGCGCGTTGCCGGCGATGAATTCGACGGCCTCTTTGTCGCACAGGCCGGCACCGGCAATCAAAGTGTCATCAACGTGTGAGGCAATGCTGTCCGTCTCATCGAACACCGCGGCGATCCCGCCCTGGGCGTAAAAGGTGGCTCCCTCGCTGAGCGGCCCCTTGCTGAGAACGGTAACCTTGCAATGCTGCGCCAGGCGCAGCGCCAGTGACAGGCCCGCAGCGCCGCTGCCGACGATCAGTACATCGCTAACATGTTCAGATGATGGTTGCATAACGTATGATGTGTGCAGAAGAAGAGTGAATTTCATGTTAGCCTAACTGTCCGGGCAAAAGCCACGGATAGGGTGACATCAACAGAAAAAACAATGGCGATATGGAACTTCGTGTTCTATATGAACTCCAAGCGAGTGCTTGCTCAGGAAAATAATGTATGGCTGGCAGTACAATTTTACGCGTGGAGACGGATTTGGGGAGAGTTTACCTCGGATGAGCGAGCAGTTAACGGATCAAGTTCTGGTCGAGCGGGTCCAAAAGGGCGACCAGAAGTCGTTTAACCTACTGGTAGTGCGCTATCAGCATAAAGTGGCGAGTCTCGTTTCCCGCTATGTGCCGCAGGGCGATGTGCCCGATGTGGTGCAGGAGTCGTTTATCAAGGCCTATCGCGCACTGGAATCGTTCCGTGGCGACAGCGCTTTTTATACCTGGTTGTATCGAATCGCCGTGAACACGGCAAAGAATTATCTGGTTGCTCAGGGGCGCCGTCCGCCATCCAGTGATGTGGACGCCAACGATGCGGAAAATTACGAAAGTGCGGGCGCACTGAAAGAAATTTCGAACCCTGAGAACTTAATGTTGTCAGAAGAGCTGAGACAGATAGTTTTCCGTACCATTGAGTCTCTCCCTGAGGATCTTCGCATGGCGATTACCCTACGGGAGTTGGATGGTCTAAGCTACGAAGAAATAGCCGCCATCATGGATTGCCCGGTCGGAACCGTACGTTCGCGTATTTTCCGCGCCCGGGAAGCTATCGATAATAAAGTTCAACCGCTGATCCAGCGTTAGCAATGGCGGGCACAGGAAGGGTACTTAGGCATGCAGAAAGAAAAGCTTTCCGCTCTGATGGATGGTGAATCGTTCGACAGCGAGCTGTTGAGTTCTCTGTCGCAAGATCGAACGCTTCAACAAAGCTGGCAGAGCTATCACCTGATACGTGACACACTGCGAGGTGATGTCGGACAAGTGATGCATCTCGACATCGCCGATCGCGTCGCCGCTGCACTTGAGAAAGAACCCGCCCGGCTGGTGCCTTCCGCCGTTCAGGAATCTCAGCCGCAGCCTCACACCTGGCAGAAAATGCCGTTCTGGGACAAAGTGCGTCCTTGGGCGAGCCAGATTACGCAAATCGGCATGGCGGCCTGCGTGTCGCTGGCGGTGATCGTCGGCGTGCAGCACTACAACCAGCCTTCTGCGACATCGAACGCGTCCGAATCGCCGGCCTTCACCACGCTGCCGATCATGGGGCAGGCCTCGCCGGTCAGCCTGGGCGTTCCTGCCGACAGTTTCTCCACCGGCAGCGGCCAACAGCAGCAGGTGCAGGAACAGCGCAAGCGTATCAACGCCATGCTGCAGGACTATGAACTGCAACGTCGCCTGCATTCGGATCAGCTGCAGCTTGAGCAAGGCAACCCGCAACAGGCTGCCATTCAGGTTCCCGGAACTCAGTCTTTAGGAATGCAACAGCAGTAATGAAGCAAATCTGGTTCTCCGTTTGTTTATTGACGGGCAGCCTGCTCTATTCCAGCATCGCCCCGGCGCAGCCAACTGCGTCCGGGGCGTTATTGCAACAGATGAGCAGCGCCAGCCGTTCTCTCAATTACGAGCTCGCCTACATCAGCGTCAGCAAGCAGGGAATCGAGTCGTTGCGCTATCGCCATGCGGTGATCGGCAACGTGCCGCTCGGCCAGCTGCTGCATATGGATGGCCCGCGCCGCGAAGTGTTGCAGCGCGGCGGCGGGATCAGCTACTTCGAACCCGGTCTGGAGCCGTTCACGCTCACTGGCGATCACATCGTCGACGCGCTGCCGGCGATCGTTTATGCCGATTTCACCCGTCTGGCGAAGTATTACGACTTCATCTCCGTGGGCAGCACCCGCATCGCCGATCGGCCGTGTGAAGTGCTGCGCGTGGTGGCGCGCGACGGTTCCCGCTACAGCTACATCGTCTGGATGGACGAAGACACCAAGCTGCCGCTGCGGGTGGATTTGCTCGATCGCGACGGCGAAACGCTGGAGCAATATCGGGTGATCTCCTTCGCGGTCGGCGCCGAGGTGCAGGGCGCGATGCAGGGGCTGCTCAAGGCCAACCTGCCGCCGCTGCTGTCGCTGCCGGCGGTGGAAAATGTCCAGCTCAGCTGGAGCACCGGCTGGCTGCCGGCCGGCGTGGACGAGGTGGCGCGCAATCGCCGCAAATTGCCGAACGTCGCCGTGCCGGTGGAATCCCGGCTCTACAGCGACGGCCTGTTCAGCTTCTCGGTCAACGTCAGCCCGGCGGGCAGCGGCGCCGGGCAGCAGTACTACCGTCAGGGGCGCCGCACCATTCAGACCGAAGTGCGTGCGGGCAACGAAATCACGATTGTGGGCGAATTGCCGCCGGCGACGGCCAAGCGCATCGCCGACAGCATTTCTTTCAAGGTATCGCCGTAATGATGAAAGAGTGGGCCACGGTGGTTTCGTGGCAACAGGGCGTAGCGCTGCTGCGCTGTGAACCCAAGGCCGGCTGCGGCAGCTGCACCGCGCGCTCCGGCTGTGGCGCGCGTGCGCTGAACGAGCTGGTGCCGGAAACCGAGCATCAGCTGCAGGTACATATCGATCAGCCGCTTGAACCGGGGCAGCGCGTCGAGGTCGGCATCGCGGAAGGCAGCCTGCTGCGCTCCGCCATGCTGGTTTACCTGACGCCGCTGCTGGGTATGATGGTGGGCGGCACGCTGCTGCAATATTGTTTCGGCAGCGACGCCTCGGCGGCAGTCGGCGCCGTGTTGGGCGGCGGTGCAGCCTTTATGCTGGCTCGCCGCTTGGCCCGACGTCTGGGCGAGCAGGCCGATTACCAGCCGGTGGTGCTGCAAATTGGGTTGCCGCCTACCGCGATGCGCATGCAGGCGGAAAACTCCCCGCTGATTTAAACCGATGGCCGCGTCATCGCCGGGTTGTGATAGGCGGGGATGCGGTTGTGGATCATATGCTCCAACAGCGCGATGAATAGATCGGCGCTGAGCAGCGAATCGTAGTTAATTGCGAACAGCACATTTCCCTGGCCGTCGAATAAGCGGATGCCGCGCTGCGGATGATTTTCCAACGCGCGGATCTGTTCGATAGGCACGTTTCCCCGTTCCGTCGTCAGCAGGGTGGCGCTCAGCCGCAGCGTTTCGGTTGGCGTGCCTTGCTGCTTGCCGAGCAGCAACTGCCACAGCCAGCGCGCGTCGCCCTCTATGGTGTGAAACGACACCGTTCCCCCCTGATAGAGCGCATTCAGCGCCAGCGGCCCGCGCTGCTGCAGCTGTTGGTCGACGATCACGTCCGCCAATCGCCACGAGTGGGCGACGTTGCTGAAAACCGTGCACCAGGGCTGATCTGCACCGGCGCGGAACGCCGTAACGTCAAACAGCCCGCCAAAAGCCTGGCCGCCGCGAAAGCGATAGATGTCGCCGATCTTCTCAAACGGGATAAAACGCTCTTTGTGATGGTGGCTGTCAAAGACCCGCACGCCGTGCTCGTACAGACGATAGGTCAGCGTCGGACGCAGATAATGCCGCAGCGCCAGCAGCGTACAGCCGAGTAAAATCGTGCCCGCGCCGGCTTGCAACAGCGTGATGACCTGGCTCTCGTCAATGCTGCTCAGCAGCGGCAGCACCAACAGCGCCGCCCCCACGCTAAACAGCAGCGCCGCCGCCGCCAGTATGCCCCAGTTGACCTTTGAAAAATCGTGCCGGCTCAGCATTTGCCCTTTATCGATCATAATGCACCTTCCAATCAACGTACGCAGATATGCTGGTGAACCCCGGTGGGCTGCCGATGTAGTGCCCTGAATAATGTTTTGTCGCGGAGCTCATGCCCTTTCTATCCGAGGGACGGTGGTGGCGTATATGGGGTTTTTCCTAAAGGAAGTGGGGCAAAATGGAATTCTAAGAGGTTGATCCAAATATTCTTTTTTTATAATTTCGGAGAGGGTTTATTGCGCTGTGGCCGGTTATGTATTAGCGCCGAAGTTTGACGGCCACGAAGCACCGGCAAGCCTTGGGTTCAGGCCGCATCGTCCGCGTTAACATCTGTTTTCACCCGCCGGGGCGCCCTGTAACATTTAGCGGCGCATAATAGAATGCCTTCACTGCACCGATCGCTAGGTTTTCAGTGGTGTGGCATGTAGAATGCAGCGATTCAGGTGCAAGACGGCCTCACCCATTCACTGTCGCTTTAGGTCCATGCGGGTTTCTATAGGCGAGTAATTCAGAAATACCAAGGCAGAAAAACTTTTATAATGAAGCATATACGAAATTTCTCCATTATTGCCCATATTGACCACGGTAAGTCGACGCTGTCTGACCGCATTATCCAAATCTGCGGTGGCTTGACCGACCGTGAAATGGCTGCGCAGGTGCTCGATTCCATGGATCTGGAGCGCGAGCGCGGCATCACCATCAAGGCGCAGAGCGTGACGCTGGATTATAAAGCGCAGGATGGGCAGACCTATCAGCTTAACTTTATCGACACTCCCGGCCACGTTGACTTCTCCTATGAAGTTTCCCGCTCGCTGGCGGCCTGCGAAGGCGCGCTGCTGGTGGTGGATGCCGGCCAGGGCGTAGAAGCCCAGACGCTGGCCAACTGCTACACCGCGATCGAAATGGATCTGGAAGTGGTGCCGGTGTTGAACAAAATCGACCTGCCGGCCGCCGATCCGGATCGCGCCGCGCAGGAAATTGAAGACATCGTCGGCATCGACGCCACCGATGCGGTGCGCTGCTCGGCCAAAACTGGCGTCGGCGTGCCCGACGTGCTGGAGCGCCTGGTGCGCGACATTCCTGCGCCGCAGGGCGATCCGGATGCGCCGCTGCAGGCGCTGATCATCGACTCCTGGTTCGATAACTACCTGGGCGTCGTGTCGCTGGTGCGCGTCAAGAACGGCACGCTGCGCAAGGGCGACAAGATCAAGGTCATGAGCACCGGCCAGGTGTATAACGCCGATCGTTTGGGCATCTTCACGCCGAAGCAGGTCGATCGCGACGTGCTGAACTGCGGCGAAGTGGGCTGGCTGGTCTGTGCGATCAAAGACATCCTCGGTGCGCCGGTGGGCGATACCCTGACGCAGGCGCGTCAGCCGGCGGATAAAGCGTTGCCGGGCTTCAAGAAAGTGAAGCCGCAGGTGTACGCCGGTCTGTTCCCGATCAGCTCCGACGACTATGAATCTTTCCGCGATGCGTTGGGCAAGCTGAGCCTTAACGACGCCTCCCTGTTCTACGAACCGGAAAGCTCCACCGCGTTGGGCTTCGGCTTCCGCTGCGGCTTCCTCGGTCTGCTGCACATGGAGATCATTCAGGAGCGTCTGGAGCGTGAATACGATCTGGATCTGATCACCACCGCGCCGACGGTAGTCTATGAAGTGGAAACCACCGGCAAGGAAGTGATCTACGTCGACAGCCCATCCAAGCTGCCGCCGTTGAACAACATCCAGGAACTGCGCGAGCCGATCGCCGAATGTCACATGCTGATGCCGCAGGAATACCTGGGCAACGTCATCACCCTGTGCGTTGAGAAGCGCGGCGTGCAGACCAACATGGTCTACCACGGCAACCAGGTGGCGCTGACTTATGAAATCCCGATGGCGGAAGTGGTGCTCGACTTCTTCGACCGCCTGAAGTCCACGTCGCGCGGTTATGCGTCGCTGGATTACAACTTCAAGCGCTTCCAGGCCTCCGACATGGTGCGCGTGGACGTGCTGATCAACAACGAGCGCGTGGATGCGCTGGCGTTGATCACTCACCGCGACAACTCGCAGTACCGCGGCCGTGAATTGGTGGAGAAGATGAAAGATCTGATCCCGCGTCAGCAGTTCGACATCGCGATTCAGGCGGCGATCGGCACGCACATCATCGCGCGCTCCACCGTGAAGCAGCTGCGTAAAAACGTGCTGGCGAAATGCTACGGCGGTGACGTCAGCCGTAAGAAAAAGCTGCTGCAGAAGCAGAAAGACGGTAAGAAGCGCATGAAGCAGGTCGGCAACGTCGAGCTGCCGCAGGAAGCGTTCCTGGCCATTCTGCACGTCGGTAAAGACGGCAAGTAACCGCGACGAGTTCGCGAAACGAGGGAGTTTGCATGGCGAATATGTTTGCCCTGATCCTGGCGTTGGCCACCCTGGTCACCGGGATCATCTGGTGCTTCGAGCGCTTTAAATGGGCGCCGGCCCGCCGCGCGAAGATTGCGGCGGTCAACGAGCAGACCGCGGGCGCCGTAGACGATAAAACGCTGGCGAAAGTGGCGAAGCAGCCAGGCTGGGTGGAGACCGGCGCATCGGTCTTCCCGGTGTTGCTGCTGGTGTTTGTGGTGCGTTCGTTTATTTACGAACCGTTCCAGATCCCGTCCGGCTCAATGATGCCGACGCTGTTGATTGGCGATTTCATTCTGGTGGAGAAATATGCCTACGGCATTAAAGATCCGATTACCCAGACGACGCTCATTGAAACCGGCCATCCGAAGCGTGGTGATATTGCGGTATTTAAATATCCGCTGGATCCGAAACTGGATTATATCAAGCGCGTGATTGGCCTGCCGGGCGACCGTATTACTTACGATCCGGTGAATAAGCGCGTCACGGTGCAGCCGTCCTGCAACAGCGGGCAGTCCTGTGATACCGCGCTGGCCGTGACCTACGCCGATGCGCAGCCGAGCGACTTCGTGCAGCTGTTCAGCCGCAGCGGCATGGGCGAGGCCAGCAACGGCTTCTACCAGATCCCGCTGAACGATAGCGTGCCGTCGGGCGGCATTCGCATGCGTGAGCGCCAGGAAAGCCTCGGCAACGTCACGCACCGCATCCTGACCGTGCCGGACGCGCAGGATCGGGTGGGCGCTTACTACCAACAGCCGGGCAAACCGTTGGCGGAGTGGGTGGTGCCGGCCGGGCATTACTTCATGATGGGCGACAACCGTGACAACAGCGCGGACAGCCGTTACTGGGGCTTTGTGCCGGAGAAGAATCTGGTGGGCAAAGCCACGGCCATCTGGATGAGCTTTGAAAAACAGGAAGGCGAGTGGCCTACCGGCGTGCGTTTCAGCCGGATCGGCGGCATTCATTAATCGCTGATTTATTCCCTGTCAATTTCACGCCGCAGCCTACTGCGGCGTGAAAGATTAAGAGGATATAAACACAGCATTATGTTTCCACTCGTTGTAGAATACCTTCTCGAGCGATAAAAGTTGGCTCCTGCTGGGAGCCACTGCAAACGAAACAGCTTTGGATCGGCTTTCGGCGAAGCAGGCCTGTTCCGTGTGCTGCAAGTTTTTGACGCATTCTTGATCTATTGGTAACTCATGAACCCCATCGTAATAAACAGGCTGCAGCGGAAGCTGGGCTACACTTTTCAACAGCAGGAGCTTTTACTGCAGGCTTTGACTCACCGCAGCGCCAGCAGTAAACACAATGAACGTCTTGAGTTTCTGGGTGACTCGATTCTGAGCTTTGTCATCGCCAATGCGCTCTATCACCGTTTTCCTCGCGTAGACGAGGGCGACATGAGCCGCATGCGCGCCACGCTGGTGCGCGGCAACACGCTGGCGGAGATGGCGCGCGAGTTTGACCTGGGCGAATGTCTGCGGCTTGGGCCGGGCGAATTGAAAAGTGGTGGGTTCCGCCGCGAGTCAATCCTGGCGGATACGGTGGAGGCATTGATCGGCGGCGTGTTCCTGGACAGCGACATCCAGACCGTCGAGCGTCTGATTTTGGACTGGTATCGCAGCCGGTTGGACGAAATCAGCCCCGGTGATAAGCAGAAAGACCCGAAAACCCGTTTGCAGGAATTTTTGCAGGGGCGTCATCTGCCGTTGCCTTCTTATTTGGTGGTGCAGGTTCGCGGTGAAGCGCACGACCAGGAGTTTACCATCCACTGCCAGGTGAGTGGTTTGAGCGAGCCCGTGGTGGGCACCGGCTCGAGCCGCCGTAAAGCCGAGCAGGCGGCAGCGGAACAAGCGCTGAAAAAGCTGGAGCTTGAATGAGCGAAGTAAAACAACACTGCGGGTTTATCGCCATCGTCGGCCGCCCGAACGTGGGCAAATCGACGTTGCTGAACCAACTGCTGGGGCAGAAGGTTTCCATTACGTCGCGTAAGCCGCAGACGACCCGTCACCGCATCATGGGCATCGACACCGATGGCGCCTATCAGGCGATCTACGTCGATACCCCCGGGCTGCACATCGAAGAAAAACGCGCCATCAACCGTTTGATGAACCGTGCGGCCAGCAGCTCGATCGGCGACGTTGAGCTGGTGATCTTCGTGGTCGAAGGCACCAACTGGACCGCCGACGACGAAATGGTGGTCAACAAGCTGCGCAGCCTGCGTTGCCCGGTATTGCTGGCGATCAACAAGGTCGATAACGTTACCGACAAATCCAAGCTGTTGCCGCACATCGCGTTCCTCAGCCAGCAGATGAACTTCCTCGACGTGGTGCCTATCTCCGCCGAGAAAGGGATGAACGTCGACACCATCGCCGGCATCGTGCGCAAGCTGCTGCCGGAAGCGGAACACCACTTCCCGGAAGATTACATCACCGATCGCTCCCAGCGCTTTATGGCATCCGAGATCATCCGCGAGAAGCTGATGCGTTTCCTGGGCGAAGAGCTGCCGTACTCAGTGACGGTGGAAATCGAACAGTTCGTGGCTAACGATCGCGGCGGCTACGATGTGCACGGCCTGATCCTGGTCGAGCGCGAAGGCCAGAAGAAAATGGTCATCGGCAACAAGGGCGCCAAGATCAAAACCATCGGCATCGAAGCGCGTCAGGACATGGAACAGATGTTCGACGCCAAAGTGCATCTCGAGCTGTGGGTGAAAGTGAAATCCGGTTGGGCGGACGACGAACGTGCGCTGCGCAGCCTGGGCTATGTTGACGATCTGAAGTAACGATCCGTGGACGGCTGGGAGCGCGCTTTCGTCCTGCATGGGCGGCCGTACAGTGAAACCAGTCTGATGCTGGATCTGTTTACCGAAGGTCATGGGCGGGTGCGCTTGCTGGCGAAAGGCGCGCGCAGCCGCCGCTCCAATCTGAAGGGTTGCCTGCAGCCCTTTACCCCCCTGTTAGTGCGCTGGGGCGGCCGCGGCGAAGTGAAAACGCTGCGCAACGCCGAAGCGGTCTCTCTCGGTTTACCCCTCAGCGGCATGATGCTTTACAGCGGCCTGTACGTGAACGAACTGCTGGCGCGCGTGCTGGAGCAGGAAACCAACTACTCGGTGCTGTTCTTCGACTACCTGCAATGCCTGCAGGCGCTGGCGGCGGAAGACAGCTCGCCGGAACAGGCGCTGCGTCAGTTCGAGCTGGCCTTGTTGCAGCACCTGGGTTACGGCCTCGATTTCCTGCACTGCGCCGGCAGCGGCCTGCCGGTGGATGACGCCATGACCTACCGTTACCGCGAAGAGAAAGGCTTTATCGCCAGCCTGGTGGTGGATCACTACAGCTTCACCGGGCGTGAACTGCGCGCGCTGGCGGAGCGGCAGTTTCCCGATGCCGAGACGCTGCGCGCCGCCAAGCGTTTCACCCGCATGGCGCTGAAACCCTACCTCGGCGGCAAACCGTTGAAGAGCCGCGAACTGTTCCGCCAGTTCGTGCGCAAACAGCCGAATACGCCGGTTGACGACGCCTGACCTTTTCCCCTTTTGCCGCCCTGCGCCCGCGTGTAAACTGCTGGCACTGAAAATCGTATTTAGAGGTTGTCATGGCTGATTTGCTGCTGGGCGTCAATATCGATCACATCGCCACGTTACGTAACGCGCGCGGAACCCAATACCCGGATCCGGTTCAGGCGGCATTCATTGCCGAACAGGCGGGGGCCGACGGCATTACCGTGCATCTGCGCGAAGATCGCCGCCACATCACCGACCGCGACGTGCGCTTGCTGCGCCAGACCATCCAGACGCGCATGAACCTGGAGATGGCGGTGACCGACGAGATGCTGGACATCGCCATTGAGCTGCAGCCGCATTTTTGCTGCCTGGTACCGGAAAAACGCGAGGAAGTGACCACCGAAGGCGGCCTGGACGTCGCCGGCCAGCTGGACAAAATGAGCGTGGCGGTCGAGCGCCTGGCGCAGGCGGGCATTCTGGTTTCGCTGTTCATCGATCCCGATCATCGCCAGATCGACGCGGCGGTGGCGGTGGGCGCCCCTTATATCGAAATCCACACCGGCGCCTACGCCGAAGCGCAGGGCGAGCTGGCGGTACAGGCCGAGCTGCACCGCATCGCGGTCGCCGCCGCCTACGCGGCCGAGAAGGGGCTGAAGGTCAACGCCGGCCACGGCCTGACCTACCATAACGTGCAGCCGATCGCCGCGCTGCCGGAAATGCACGAGCTGAACATCGGCCATGCGATTATCGGCCAGGCGGTGATGAGCGGGCTGCCGGCCGCGGTTGCCGACATGAAAGTGCTGATGCGGGAAGCGCGCCGGTAATGGCGGTGCTCGGGCTGGGTACCGACATCGTCGAGATGGCGCGTATCGAAGCGGTGGTGGAGCGCAGCGGCGATCGTCTGGCGCGCCGCGTGCTGAGCGACGCCGAATGGGCGCTGTATCAGCAGCACCAGCAGCCGATTCGCTTTCTGGCCAAACGTTTCGCGGTGAAAGAGGCCGCCGCCAAGGCGTTCGGCACCGGCATTCGCAACGGCCTGGCGTTCAACCAGTTTGAGGTGTTCAACGATGCATTGGGCAAGCCGAATATTCGTTTGCACGGCCGCGCCGCCGAGCTGGCGGGGGAGATGAGGGTCACCGCGATCCACGTTTCGCTGGCCGACGAACGGCGCTATGCCTGTGCGACGGTGATCGTCGAAAGCTGAAAATAGAAAGGGCGCCTATGGCGCCCTTGTCAGTCCTGCGGCGGATTAAATGCGATCGGCGTGGTGCAACACCACGAACTTGTCCCACAGCTGCTCATTAGTCTCGCGATGCTGCGGATCGGTGATGATGGTGTTGTCGATGGGGCAGACCTGCTGACAGGTCGGCGTATCGTAATGGCCAACGCACTCGGTGCAGCGCTCGGTATCGATCTGGTAGATCTCATCGCCCATCGAAATTGCCTGGTTCGGGCATTCCGGCTCGCACATGTCGCAGTTGATGCATTTGCGTGTGATTAGCAGGGCCATGACGTATCTCTCATTATTAACAGGGGTATTTTTCGCAGCGGCGATTATACCGGTTAAACCAACTTTTTCATCAATTGTTCGCTGTGTTTGATGCGATCGCGGGCATGATCAAGGTCGTGCTGGATCAGCGCCATAAACAGCAGGTCGGTAAGGGCGAACTGGGCCGTGCTGGAGGAGATGGCCGCGCTGCGGGTGTGGGGTTCTTCGGCGATGGTATAGAGGCAGTGGTCCGCGCGTTGCTGCAGGCCGTTGGGCGAGAAGCTGGTCAGCGCCAGCACCCTGGCGCCGGCCTGGCGCGCTTCTTCCGCCGCCAGATTGATTTCACGCCGCTCGCCGCTGAAGGAGATAGCCAGCAGCAGATCGCGTTTGTCCAGCGCCTGCACCGCCGCCAGCTGGACGTGCATATCCGCTTCGGCCACCGCCATCACGCCAATTTTCAGCAGCTTGAAGGAAAAATCCTTGGCCACCAGCCCGGAGGCGCCGATGCCGATCAGCATCACCCGGCGCGCCTGGCGCAGCATGTCCAGCGCCTGGTGCAGCCGCTCTTCGCTGTTGATGTCGAGCGTCGCGCGCAGCGCCGCCTGCTTTTCCGCCAGCAGCTTTTCACCGACGATTTTCAGCGTATCGCTGCTGAGAATGTGGTTGTGAACGGTCACCACTGGCTCGGCCTGCGGTTGGGCCAGCGTCTCGCTCAGCGCCAGCTTCAGCGCTGGAAAGCCTTTATAGCCCAGCTTTTGGGCGAACTTCACCACGCTCGACTGGCTGATGCCGGCCAACTGAGCCAGCTTTTGCGAGCTGAGATGGCGCGCCTGCTCGGCGTTATTCAGCAGAAAGTCCGCCAGCTTGCGGTCGTTTTGCGCCAGTGTCGGATACATCTGGCGAATGCGCAGAAGGGTACTCATTGTTCTTTCCCTGGAAACCAGCGGCCATTTTGCCATGCAGAGGGCGAAAACGCGCGGTGAAAATTTTTGTGAGCTCACCGTTAAAATAGCAAATAGCGCTCGCTTTGTTGAATAAAATATTCAAATATTGATTTAATTTTGTGAATTAAAAATTCAAAGGTGAACAGATGAACTTAGGCGCACTGGTATCGGAAACCCGCAACCCGGCCACCATGGGGCTGGATGAAATGTCGACGCTGGACATGGTCCGTTGCTTTAACCAGGAAGATCGCAAGGTGCCGGAGGCGATTGAACAGGTGTTGCCGGCGATCGCGCAGGCGGTCGATTTGGCCGCGGCGGCGCTGAAGGCCGGTGGGCGGTTGATTTATTTGGGCGCCGGCACCAGCGGCCGCCTGGGCGTATTGGACGCCTCCGAGTGTCCGCCGACCTTCGGCGTGCCGCACGGCGTGGTGGTGGGGCTAATCGCCGGCGGGCCGGGCGCGCTGCTCAAAGCGGTGGAGGGGGCGGAAGATGACGAGGCCCTGGGTGAAGCCGATCTCCGGGCGCTGAACCTCACCGCCGTTGATATGGTGGTGGGGCTGGCGGCCTCGGGGCGTACGCCCTACGTGATCGGCGCACTGCGCTATGCGCGCGGGCTGGGCTGCCCGACGGCGGCCATCTCCTGCAACCCGGATTCGCCGATTGCGCACGAAGCACAGGTGGCGATTTCGCCGGTGGTGGGGCCGGAGGCGCTGACCGGCTCAACGCGCCTGAAATCCGGCACCGCGCAGAAACTGGTACTCAACATGCTGTCGACCGGTGCGATGGTCAAACTGGGCAAGGTCTACCAGAACCTGATGGTGGACGTGAAGGCCACCAACGTCAAACTGGTGGATCGCGCCTGCCGCATCGTGATGGAGGCCACCGGCGCCGAACGCGCTCAGGCGGAGGCGGCGCTGGCGCAGACCGGTTTTGAGGTTAAACCGGCGATCCTGATGATTTTAGCCGGCGTCAGCGCCGATGAGGCGCAGCAGCGGCTGCAGCGGCACGATGGCTACCTGCGCGCGGCGCTGGCGCGTTAATTCACGGTGGGGGCGGCGATGGACAAGACAACGGCATTGGCGACACAGATCCTGGCGGGCGTGGGGGGCGAGGGCAATATCCTCAAACTGGAAAACTGCATGACGCGGGTGCGCGTCGAGGTCAGCGATGAGCAGCGCCTGGATCTGGCCGCCCTCAAGCAGCTGCCGGGGGTGAAGGGCTATATCAAGCAGGGTGAACAGCATCAGTTTATCGTCGGCCCGGGCGCCGCCGCCAAGGTGGTGGACGCCATGCGCGGGCTGTTGAGCGGTGATGCGCAGCCCGTTGCCGCCGTCGGTGACGCCGCCCGCACCAAGGCGCAGGCCAAGCAAAAATACGCTGCGCCGATGAGCGGCGCGCTGAAAAAGCTGGCCGACGTTTTTATTCCGCTGATCCCGGCGTTTATCGCCTCGGGGCTGATCACCGGCATCATCAACCTGCTGAAGCGGCCCGACATCGCCGGACAGCTGGCGTTGGACTACCCGAACGCGCTGGGGCTGCTGGCGATCTTCGGCAGCGCGGTATTCGCCATTATGAACATTCTGGTCGGGGTGAACGCCGCGCGGGTATTCGGCGGCTCACAGGCGATGGGCGGCGTGATGGCCGGCATTCTTTCCAGTCCGGCGCTGGCGCAGATCACCCTGTTCGGCGAGGCGCTGCAGCCGGGGCGCGGCGGGGTGATCGCCGTGCTGCTGGTGGTGGCGTTGATGTGCTGGGTGGAGAAACGCCTGCGCACGCTGCTGCCGGAGTCGGTCGAACTGATCCTCAATCCGCTGCTGACCACGCTGGTCACCGCCTCGTTGGCGATCCTGATCCTGCAGCCGATCGGTGGCGCCATTTCCGATGCCATCGCCCACGGCGCCAATCTGGCGATCGACAAGGGCGGGCTGCTGGTGGGGGCGCTGCTCTCCGGGCTGTTCCTGCCGCTGGTGCTCTCCGGCTTGCACCAGGGGCTGGTGCCGATCCACGTCGAGCTGGTGCAGGCGCACGGTTCCAATCCGCTGTTGCCGATCCTGGCGATGGCCGGCGTCGGTCAGGTGGGGGCGGCGCTGGCGGTGCTGCTGAAAACCCGCAACGCGCGGCTGAAGAAGGTGATCAAAGGGGCGTTGCCGGTCGGCATTCTCGGCATCGGCGAGCCGCTGATCTTCGGGGTGACGCTGCCGCTGGGCCGGCCGTTTATCGGCGCCTGCCTCGGCGGCGCGGTAGGCGGCGCGCTGATCAGCTACTGGAAGGTGGCGACGGTCATCACCTTCGGCATTTCGGGGCTGCCTTTGGCGTTGACCATCGTCTCAGGTAAGGTGATGTTGTATCTGGCGGGGATGCTGATTACGATTATCGCCGGTTTTCTCTTCACCTGGATGATGGGGTTCGACGATCCCGAGGAGTAGCGTTTGAACGACAAGCAGCAACCGTCGGCCGCAGCAGGGCGCCGCGTGGTCTTTTTCGATCTGGACGGCACTCTGCATCAGGAGGATATGTTCGGCAGTTTCTTGCGCTTTCTGCTGCGCCGCCTACCGCTGAACCTGCTGCTGGTAATACCGCTGCTGCCGCCGATCGGGTTGGCGCTGCTGCTGCTGGGGCGCGCCGCGCGCTGGCCGATGAGCCAGCTGCTGTGGGCGATTACTTTCGGGCGTTCTGAAGCGACGCTGAAGGCGCTGGAGCGGCAGTTTATCGAGGCTTTCCGCCAGAAGGTGACCGCGTTTCCGGTGGTGCAAATGCGGCTGCGGCAGTATCTGGAGGAGCACGATGCCGAAGTGTGGCTGATTACCGGCTCGCCGGAGCAACTGGTGGAGCAGGTGTATCGGGATTCGGCGTTTCTGCCGCGGGTGCGGTTGATCGGCAGCCGCATCACGCGCCGCTGCGGCGGTTGGGTCTTGACCCTGCGCTGCCTGGGGGCGCAGAAAGTGGTGCAGCTGGAACAGCGGCTCGGCGCGCCGCTGAAGCTGTACAGCGGTTACAGCGATAGCAAGCAGGATAATCCGCTGCTGTTCTTTTGCGAGCACCGCTGGCGGGTGAGCAAGCAGGGCGAGCTGCAGCAGCTGGAATAAGCCAAGGGCGGAGAATTCCGCCCTTGGTTGCTTTTATCGGTACCGCGATCAGTCGTCGCTCACGTCGTGCGGCTTGCGCCCCAGCTGCCAAATCTTTTCTGCATAGTGCCCCAACGCCCACAGGCTCAGCCCGAGCAGCGCGAAGAAAATCGTCTTCGGCATGCTGTCCCAGAAAAACTCGAACAAACGGGTATACAGGTTGATGCCGAGGAAGGTCAGCCCGAAACCGCGCAGCATGGCGTCGTCATGCTTCAGCCCCAGCCAGATGGCGGCGAGGGCGGCCAGCCCGAACAGCAGGCTCCAGTGGAACAGCTCGATCTGGCGCGCGCGGTACCAGCTGTCGAGATCGCCGTAGTTGCCGAAGATAGACAGCAGCCACAGGGCGATGAACAGGTACAGCAGCCCCATCGCCAGCGACACCCGCTGCAGGCCGCGCTGCGCCAAGAGCGGCCGCAGCAGCAATGCGGCGGCGATCAGCACCGCGCCAAAGGCGATAAAGCGAATCGGATAACTCATGCCGAGCCAGTAGGCGCCCCAGCCGGACAGGTAGCCGGTCTCGGCGCCGAAGGCATTGCCGAGCGACAGCAGGGCGAACCACCACACCAGCCCGGATCGGCTGAACCAGCCGATCGCGCCGTACAGCAGCGCGGCGACCAGCAGCAGCACGGAAACCCGGCCGCTGCCGTTATCCAGCCAGATCCCCAGCTGCCATAAGGCGCAGGCGGTAAGCAACACGGCGACAAACAATGCCGCCTCGTTGCCGTAACGTTTTTCCGGGTGCCGTTGGCGGCGGCGCAGCGCCCAGACATAGGCCAGCGCCGCGAGTACGCCGGCGATCGCCATGCGCACCGGCGCGTCGAAGCGGAACAGTCCGCTCAGCCATGCAAGCAGTTCGCTGTCGGCGAACAGGCTGGTGACGGCGATCAGCAGCGAGGCCAGCGCGGCGAGAAACGCATAGCGCGCCAGCCGCCGCCAGTCGAAAGGTTGCACGTCCACATGCTGCAGCAGTTGCTGCCGTTGTTCGGGCGTCATGGCGCCTTCCCCAACCCAGCCGTCCAGCGCCTTGCGCACCACGACGGCGTTCTTTTTACTGAGCTTCATGCTTCTTGTCCCTGAATCACATGCTGATTCGGCCAGTATAGCCATTGGCGGGCGGCTACGACAAAGGGAGGCTAGTGTGTATAATGCCCGCCGCAAAAGCGCACGAGGAATTATGCGATGACTGAATATAACGATGAGTACTGGATGCGTCAGGCATTGCAGCTGGCCCTGCGCGCGCAGGAAGAGGGCGAGGTGCCGGTGGGTGCGCTGCTGGTGCTGGACAATCAGGTCATCGGCGAGGGCTGGAACCGGCCGATCGGCCGCCACGATCCTACCGCGCACGCCGAGATCATGGCGCTGCGCCAGGGCGGCGCGGTGCTGCAAAACTATCGCCTGCTGAACGCCACGCTGTACGTCACGCTGGAGCCCTGCGTGATGTGCGCCGGCGCGATGGTGCACAGCCGCATCCGCCGGTTGGTGTACGGCGCCGCCGACGAGAAAACCGGCGCGGCCGGTTCGCTGGTGGACATTCTGCGCCATCCGGGCATGAATCATCAGGTGGAGATCGTCTCAGGCGTGCTGGCGGACGAATGCGCCGCCACCCTGAGCAATTTCTTCCGCCTGCGCCGCGAACAGAAAAAAGCGCTCAGGCTGGCGCAGCGGGCGGCGGATAAGCCGGAATAATCAGTAGTTGAGCGCCAGTTCCGGCATCACCGTCGGGTAGCCTTTCCCCAACGCTTCCTGCTCGGCGGCCGCCTGCGCCGCCTTTCTCTCTTTTTCCTGCAGATAGCCCACCAGGCTGACCTGATAGCGGCGGATGTTTTCTACATAGTTGTAGGCTTCACGCCCGCGCGCATAGCCGTAGGTCAGCTGCGGGTAGTAGCGCTTTTGGCTGAGCATCGGCAGGCGTTGTTTGACGTCGACCCAGCTGTCCGGGTTGCCTTTTTGCGTCTTGGTCAGCTTGCGCGCGTCCAGCATATGGCCCCATCCCATGTTGTAGGCCGCCAGCGAGAACCAGATGCGCTCGTCTTCCGGCACGCTGTCCGGCACCTTGGCCATCAGCCGCTGCAGGTAAAGGGCGCCGCCCTGAATGCTCTCTTCCGGATCGAGGCGATCGTTGACCCCCAGGCCGTCGGCGGTGGCGCGGGTCAGCATCATCAGGCCGCGCACGCCGGTGGGTGAGGTGGCCTGCGGATTCCAGTGCGATTCCTGATAGGCGATGGCCGCCAGCAGCTTCCAGTCGATCTCGTTGGCGTGCTTCTCGAACAGCGGGCGGAAGTTGGGCAGCACCGAATCGATGGCCGACAGGAAGGTTTTGGTGTCCACATAGTCGAAGCTGCCGACGTGGCCGAGGTATTTCTCTTCCAGCCGCGCCAGGGTGCCGTCGTCCACCATCTGGCTGTAGAAATCCAGCATCGCCGCGTACAGGCTGTCGTCGCCGTCGCGTTTCAGGTACCAGGTGACCGGCTCTTCGTCGGTGACGTCGAACGCCACCGCCAGCTGCGGATGGATGCGCTGCAGCAGCGCGATGGTCACCGAATCGCCGAGGGTGTAATCCAGCTTGCCGTCGGCAACCCGTTCCAGCAGCTCTTTGGAGGTGAGATCGCTGGAGGACTCCCAGGCGAGATCCGGGTATTTATCCTGCTTGAGCTGTTTTAGCGTGCTGACGTGCGCGGAACCGGAGGCGACCGCCAGCTTGCCTTTGATGTCGGCGAAGCTTTTCGGCCGCGGGGTGCCCAGCCGGTACACCAGCTGTTGGGAAACGGAGTAGTAGGCCGGGCCGGTGCGCGCGCGGCTGAGGCGCTCCTGGTTGTAGATCAGGCCCGCCGCCAGCAGGTCGGCGTCGTCGTCGTCCAGATCGTCGAACAGGTCATTGATGTTCTGATGGGGGATCACCACCAGCTTCACCCCGAGGTAGTTGGCGAAGCGCTTGGCCAGTTCATAGTCGAGCCCACCCGGCCCTTGCTTGGTGTTGAAATAGGTCAGCGGTGAATTCAGCGTGCTGATACGCAACTCGCCGCGGGAAATGATCTCCTGGAGTTGCCCGCCCTGGCCGCTGCGCCAGGTGATGTTGGGCCACAGCGCGAGAGCCAGAAGCAGAGTGACAACGCCGATGAGGATGTAGTTTATTTTAAGACGTTTCAAATAGTTATCCAGTGGTGGCACAGGTACACCGGCGACGACAACCGCGACTTTTCTCATGGTTAAATCACCAGTGCGGGGGGCATTTTGCGCAACAAAACGCCAGTGTGCAACTTTATTGACACGTTATGACAATTCGACGGTGCGGCATGCTTTTATCAATAATCCCTACGCAAACGGTTTCGTCGGCGCCGAGGATTCTCTATAATGACGCGCGTTTTCCCCTGTTGCGCCCAATGAAGCGTCTTATCCTTCGCTTCGAAGACGAGAGAACTTTGATTATGGAAATTCTGCGTGGTTCGCCCGCTTTATCGGCTTTTCGCATTACCAAACTGCTGTCCCGCTGCCAGGACGCTCACCTGCCCGTCAGTGATATCTACGCCGAGTACGTCCACTTTGCCGATGTCAGCGCACCGCTAAGTGCCGAAGAACACGCCAAGCTTCAGCGTCTGCTCAAGTACGGTCCTTCTCTCGCCGAACACGCTCCCGAAGGCCGGTTGTTGCTGGTTACGCCGCGTCCGGGCACCATTTCTCCCTGGTCTTCCAAAGCCACCGACATCGCCCGCAACTGCGGCTTGCAACAGGTGCTGCGCCTGGAGCGCGGCCTGGCGTTCTACGTCAAGGCGCCCGAGCTGACGGAAACCCAGTGGCGCCAGCTCGCCGCACTGTTGCACGATCGCATGATGGAAACCGTCTTCAGCGAGCTGCAACAGGCTGAACAGCTGTTCGCGCACCATCAGCCGGCGCCGTATCAGTCGGTCGACGTGCTGGGCGCAGGGCGCGCTGCGCTGGAGCAAGCCAACGTCCGGCTCGGCCTGGCGCTGGCGCAGGACGAGATCGACTACCTGCTGAATGCCTTTACCGGTTTGGGGCGCAACCCGACGGATATCGAACTCTATATGTTCGCGCAGGCCAACTCTGAGCACTGCCGCCACAAGATTTTCAACGCCGACTGGATCATCGACGGCGAGCAGCAGCCTAAATCGCTGTTCAAGATGATCAAAAACACCTATGAGCAGACGCCGGACTACGTGCTGTCGGCGTATAAAGACAACGCCGCCGTGATGGAAGGTTCGCAGGTCGGCCGCTTCTTCGCCGCGCCGGAGAACGGCACGTACGATTATCATCAGGAAGACGCGCACATCCTGATGAAGGTGGAAACTCACAACCACCCGACGGCGATTTCGCCGTGGCCGGGCGCCGCGACCGGCTCCGGCGGCGAGATCCGCGACGAGGGCGCCACCGGCCGCGGCGCCAAGCCGAAGGCCGGCCTGGTGGGCTTCTCGGTGTCCAACCTGCGCATTCCCGGCTTTGAACAGCCGTGGGAGCAGGACTTCGGCAAACCGGAACGCATCGTCACCGCGCTGGACATCATGACCGAAGGCCCGCTGGGCGGCGCGGCGTTCAACAACGAATTCGGCCGTCCGGCGCTGCTGGGCTACTTCCGCACCTATGAAGAGCGCGTCAACAGCCATAACGGCGTCGAGCTGCGCGGCTACCACAAACCGATCATGCTGGCGGGCGGCATCGGCAACATCCGCGCCGATCACGTGCAGAAAGGGGAAATCACCGTCGGCGCCAAGCTGGTGGTGCTGGGCGGCCCGGCGATGAATATCGGCCTGGGCGGCGGCGCGGCGTCCTCGATGGCGTCCGGCCAGTCCGATGCCGATCTGGACTTCGCGTCGGTGCAGCGCGACAACCCGGAAATGGAACGCCGCTGTCAGGAAGTGATCGACCGCTGCTGGCAGCTGGGCGACCAGAACCCGATCCTGTTTATCCATGACGTCGGCGCCGGCGGCCTGTCCAACGCCATGCCGGAGCTGGTGAGCGACGGCGGCCGCGGCGGCCGCTTCGAACTGCGCGACATCCTCAACGACGAGCCGGGCATGAGCCCGCTGGAAGTGTGGTGCAACGAATCGCAGGAACGTTACGTGATGGCGATCGCCCCGGCGCAGATGGCGCAGTTCGACGAGATCTGCCGCCGCGAGCGCGCGCCTTATGCGGTGATCGGTGAAGCGACCGAAGAGCAGCACCTGACGCTGAACGACCGCCACTTCGACAACCAACCGATCGACATGCCGCTGGACGTGCTGCTCGGCAAAACGCCGAAGATGACCCGCGACGTCACCCGTCTGCAGGCGCAGGGCCAGGCGGTGCAGCGTGGGGACATCACGCTGGCCGACGCGGTGAAGCGCGTGCTGCATCTGCCGGCCGTCGCGGAGAAAACCTTCCTGATCACCATCGGCGACCGCACCGTCACCGGCATGGTGGCGCGTGACCAAATGGTCGGCCCGTGGCAGATCCCGGTGGCCGACTGCGCGGTCACCACCGCCAGCCTGGACAGCTATTACGGCGAGGCGATGTCGATCGGCGAACGCGCGCCGGTGGCGCTGCTGGACTTCGCCGCCTCCGGCCGCCTGGCGGTCGGGGAAGCGCTGACCAACCTGGCTGCCACGGAAATCGGCAGCCTGAAGCGCGTGAAGCTGTCCGCCAACTGGATGGCCGCCGCCGGCCACCCGGGCGAAGACGCCGGCCTGTACGAAGCGGTGAAAGCGGTGGGCGAAGAGCTGTGCCCGGCGCTGGGCATCACCATTCCGGTGGGCAAAGACTCCATGTCGATGAAAACCCGCTGGCAGGAAGGCGACGAACAGCGCGAAATGACCTCGCCGCTGTCGCTGGTCATCACCGCCTTTGCCCGCGTGGAAGACGTGCGCCACACCGTGACGCCGCAATTGCGCACCGATAAGGGCGACAGCGCGCTGCTGTTGATCGATCTGGGCAACGGCCATAACGCGCTGGGCGCTACCGCGCTGGCGCAGGTTTATCGCCAACTGGGCGACAAACCGGCCGATGTGCGCGATGTCGCGCAGCTGGCGGGCTTCTTCAACGCCATGCAGCAGCTGGTGGCCGATCGCGCGCTGCTGGCTTATCACGACCGCGCCGACGGCGGCCTGCTGGTGACGCTGGCGGAGATGGCCTTTGCCGGTCACTGCGGCGTAGAGGTTAACCTCGATGGCCTCGGCGACGATGCGCTGGCGGTGCTGTTCAACGAAGAGCTGGGCGCGGTGATCCAGGTGAGCGCCGAACGTCTCGACGAGGTGAAGCAGGCGTTCGCTCAGCATGGGCTGACCGACAACGTGCATCAGATCGGCAGCGCGCAGGCCGGCGATCGTTTCGTCATCAACCAACATGGCAAGGTGTTGTACAGCGAAAGCCGCAATACGCTGCGCACCTGGTGGGCGGAAACCACCTGGCAGATGCAGCGCCTGCGCGACAACCCGGCGTGCGCCGATCAGGAACATCAGGCCAAGCAGGATGAACAAGATCCCGGCCTGAACGTGAAGCTGACCTTCGCACCTGAGGAAGACATCGCTGCGCCGTACATCGCCAAGGGCGCTCGCCCGAAAGTGGCGGTGCTGCGCGAGCAGGGGGTGAACTCCCACGTTGAAATGGCGGCGGCGTTCCACCGCGCCGGCTTTGACGCCGTGGACGTGCACATGAGCGATCTGCTGGCCGGGCGCCGCGATCTGCAGGACTTCCACACGCTGGTGGCCTGCGGCGGCTTCTCTTACGGCGACGTCCTGGGCGCCGGCGAAGGCTGGGCGAAGTCTATCCTGTTCAACGAGCGGGTGCGCGACGAGTTTGAAGCGTTCTTCCACCGTCCGCAGACGCTGGCGCTGGGCGTGTGCAACGGCTGCCAGATGATGTCCAACCTGCGTGAGCTGATCCCGGGCGCCGAACACTGGCCGCGCTTCGTGCGCAACCTGTCGGATCGCTTCGAGGCGCGCTTCAGCCTGGTGGAAGTGGCGGCCAGCCCGTCGCTGTTCATGCAGGGCATGACCGGCTCGCGCATGCCGATCGCCGTTTCCCACGGTGAAGGGCACGTCGAAGTGCGCGATGCGGCGCATCTGGCGGCGTTGGAAAGCCACGGCCTGGTGGCGCTGCGTTTCGTCAACAACGCCGGTCAGGTGACGGAAGCTTATCCGGCCAACCCGAACGGCTCGCCGAACGGCATTACCGCAGTGACCAGCGCCAGCGGGCGCGCCACGGTGATGATGCCGCACCCGGAGCGCGTGTTCCGCACCGTCAGCAACTCCTGGCACCCGGAAGAGTGGGGCGAGGACAGCCCGTGGATGCGTATGTTCCGCAACGCCCGTAAGCAGCTGGGCTAAAAACGGTCACCACCGTACAGAGGGCGCAAGCAATTGCGCCCTTTTTTATGGCCGGCGTTCGCCGTCTGGCGGCAGTGTCTGCATTTTGCGACAAGCGCTATTTCCCCTGTCGCCAAATGGAGACGTTTAACTAATTGATTTTATTGTAGGTAAGCAGGTTTGACTTTAGTTGTCTGCATTTGGCGACAGCACGGCGTTTTTTTCATCGCTCATCAGTGCGTAATGGGTGGGGGAATTTGCTGATGTAATTTTATTTTTAAATAAAATCATTGTGTTATTATTTTTATTGCAAAGTTGGCACGCTACGTGCATTATTCTTGGCGGCTGCTCATTCACCTTTTTATGACGGCGCCGTAATTAGACGGCAAATCGCCTCATAAGCCTCCGAATGATGCCAAAGAAATGGTGCCTATCGTCCAACCAAACCGATAACAGACCGCGCAAGCGGCTTTATCAAGCATCGGGCGACACGTGGAGTGAGGCACCGCCTGTATCCAACTGTGATGAAGGGTTCATCAATCCTGGATACTTACGGATGCTATTCGTCCTGTTCGATGCCAGCCGCTGCGCTACATCACCCTGGGGACGAGGTTTAAGGGCATCCACACTTTCCTTGCGTTGGGGCAAGTTTCTTGCCCCGATGTCAATTCTCAACGCTGCGCTATGCCCGTTTCGTTGCCTATGCCCTCGAACGCAGACGCTATCCCCACACTCTCGTTTTCGCGCCGGTTGATGTTACCGGGGCCGCATGCCGTCGGCAGGCCAGGCCCATGGGCGCGCTTCGCCGATCCCGCGGCTTTTTCCTTGCGCGTTCAGGATTCTCCCCTGCCGGGCTTTTCTCTTTCCGGCGAGTCAGTTAGCATCGTGACAGAGCTGAGAGAATGAGATGATTTCGTTGAAAAAATGGCGTTTATTCCCCCGTTCGCTGCGGCAATTGGTGCTGCTGGCCTTCCTGTTGGTGCTGCTGCCGCTGTTGGTGCTGGCCTATCAAGCCTACCAGAGCCTGGATCACCTCAGCGCGCAGGCGGCGGACATCAACCGCACCACGCTGGTGGACGCGCGGCGCAGCGAGGCGATGACCAGCGTGGCGCTGGAGATGGAGCGCAGCTATCGTCAGTACTGCGTGCTGGTCGATCCTACGCTGCAGAAGCTGTACCAGAACCAGCGCAAACAGTATTCGCAGATGCTGGACGCCCACGCGCCGATCCTGCCGGACGAGCGCTACTACCAAACGCTGCGTCAGTTGCTGACCCAGCTGGCGGCGATCAAATGCCATAACAGCGGGCCGGACCAAGAGGCTTCGGCCCTGCTCGAATCGTTCTCCCGTTCCAACGCCGAAATGGTGCAGGCCACGCGCGCGGTGGTGTTCTCGCGCGGCCAGCAGCTGCAGCAAGCCATCGCCGAGCGCGGCCAGTTCTTCGGCTGGCAGGCGCTGCTGTTGTTCCTGGTCAGCGTGCTGCTGGTGGTGCTGTTCACCCGCATGATCATCGGGCCGGTCAAGGCCGTGGAACGGATGATCAATCGCCTGGGGGAAGGGCGCGCGCTGGGCAGCACCGCGTCGTTCAAAGGGCCGCGCGAGCTGCGTTCGCTGGCGCAGCGCATCATTTGGCTGAGCGAGCGGCTGGCGTGGCTGGAATCGCAGCGCCACGAGTTCTTGCGCCATATCTCGCACGAGTTGAAAACGCCGCTGGCCAGCATGCGTGAAGGCACCGAACTGCTGGCCGACGAAGTGGCGGGGCCGCTGACCTCCGATCAAAAAGAGGTGGTGGCGATCCTCGACAACAGCAGTCGCCACCTGCAGCAGCTGATTGAACAACTGCTGGATTACAACCGCAAACTGGCCGACGGCCCGGCGGAACACGAGAACGTCGAGCTGCGCGAGATGGTCGATTTGGTGGTCGCCGCGCACAGTTTGCCGGCGCGGGCGAAGATGATTTCCACCGAAATCGCGCTGGAGGCGGAAATCTGCTGGGCAGAGCCTACGCTATTAATGCGCGTGCTGGATAATCTCTACTCCAATGCGGTGCACTACGGCAAGGAATCCGGTAACATTTGGATCCGCAGCCGTCAGGTTGGACAACGGGTGCAAATCGACGTCGCCAATACCGGCACGCCGATCCCCGAGGCTGAAAGAGCCATGATTTTCGAGCCTTTTTTCCAGGGTAGTCACCAGCGAAAAGGGGCGGTAAAAGGAAGCGGACTGGGGTTGAGCATCGCTCAGGACTGTATCCGTCGCATGCGCGGTGAGCTGCAACTGGCGACGGTCGCCGGTGCAGACGTCTGCTTCCGCATTGAACTGCCGTTAACCGCCGAGAATGAATAAATAATGTACACATGGTCTAAACGCCTTCGTCTTTCGCAGACCGAACGTTCACCGCGTGCCACGCACAGAGCGCCGCTCGGCAAACGCCCGATCAGCTGGTTGGGCGCCGTTTTCTTTATGCCGCTGTTGCTGGCGGGCTGCGTCGATCGCGCGGTCAGCGGCGGCCTGAGCGCTCAGCAGCAAGAAGCGATCCCGGATACCAAGGTGATCGATTACCGCACCGCGGCCTGCGATACCCTGTGGCAGTTGGACGACAAGGACGCGCTGGATAACGCGCTCTACTGGCTGCGTGCGATGGACTGCGCCGATCGCATCGGCTCAACCCAGGCGCGCGCGCTGGCGAAAACGGTGCCTGGCGACAGCTGGTCCGGCGTTTTCAAACAGAGCATCCTGCTGGGGAGCGCACAGCCGACCTCCGGCGAACGCCGCCAGATGATCGACAGGATCAACAGCTACCGGATGGAGTTTCCCGGTTCGCTGCGTCCACTGACGCAGCTGTGGCGCCAGCAGCAGATGCTGCAGATCACGCTGTTCGATGAGAAAGCGCGTTATCAGCATCTGCAGGAAAGCAGCGACAGCCAGATCGATTCGCTGCGCCAGAGCCAGGCGCGCTTGCAATCGCAGCTGCAGGACACCTCGCGCAAGCTGGAAAACCTGACCGACATCGAGCGCCAGCTCTCATCGCGCAAGCAGCTGCAAGGGGAAATACCGGACAACGGCACAGGCTCGCAAAAGGGCGAAGCCGCCGGTAAAAACGGCGCGGCCGCGAAAGGGGCTGAGCCGCAGGACGAGCCGGAAAAGGGCACTGCGCTGCCGGTTGAACCGGAAGACACCTATACGCCGCACCCTGCCAATAAGGAGTCCCACGCGCAATGACCGCACGCAAACCGGCCAACCTGTTATTGGTTGACGACGATCCCAGCCTGCTGAAGCTGCTGGGCATGCGCCTGACCAGCGAAGGTTTTCACGTCACCACCGCCGAAAGCGGCCAGGAAGCGCTGCGCCTGCTGGCGCGCGAACAGATCGATCTGGTGATCAGCGATCTGCGCATGGATGAGATGGACGGCATGGCGCTGTTCGCCGAGATCCAAAAACATCAGCCGGGCATGCCGGTGATCATTCTCACCGCGCACGGTTCGATTCCCGATGCGGTGGCCGCCACCCAGCAGGGGGTGTTCAGCTTTCTCACCAAGCCGGTGGATCGCGATGCGCTGTACAAGGCCATCGACGAGGCGCTCGCGCTGTCGGCCAGCCCGGCCGGCGACGATGCCTGGCGGGAAGACATCGTCACCCGCAGCCCGTTGATGCTGCGCCTGCTGGAGCAGGTGAAAATGGTGGCGCAGTCGGACGTCAGCGTATTGATCAACGGCCAGAGCGGCACCGGTAAAGAGGTGGTGGCGCAGGCGATCCACGCGGCCAGCCCGCGCGCCAGCAAGGCGTTCATCGCCATCAACTGCGGCGCGCTGCCGGAGCAGCTGCTGGAGTCCGAACTGTTCGGCCACGCCAAGGGCGCCTTTACCGGTGCGGTCAGCAGCCGCGAAGGGCTGTTCCAGGCGGCGGCGGGCGGCACGCTGTTCCTTGACGAGATCGGCGATATGCCGCTGTCGCTGCAGGTGAAGTTGCTGCGCGTGCTGCAGGAGCGCAAGGTGCGGCCGCTCGGCAGCAATCGCGATCTGGACATTGACGTACGCATCATCTCCGCCACCCACCGCGATCTGCAAAAGGCGATGGCGAAGAACGAGTTCCGCGAGGATCTCTACTACCGCCTCAACGTGGTGAACCTCAAGATCCCGGCGCTCAACGAGCGCGCCGAAGATATCCCGCTGCTGGCCAATCACCTGTTGCGCGAAGCGGCTCAGCGGCACAAGCCGTTCGTGCGCAGCTTCTCGACCGACGCCATGAAGCGGCTGATGACCGCCAGCTGGCCGGGCAACGTGCGTCAGTTGGTCAACGTCATCGAGCAGTGCGTGGCGCTGACCTCTGCGCCGGTGATCAGCGAAGCGTTGGTGGAGCAGGCGCTGGAAGGGGAAAATACCGCGCTGCCGACCTTTGCCGAAGCGCGCAACCAGTTCGAGTTGCATTACCTGCGCAAGCTGCTGCAGATCACCAAGGGCAACGTGACCCAGGCCGCGCGCATGGCGGGCCGCAACCGCACCGAGTTTTACAAATTGCTGTCGCGCCACGAGCTGGACGCCAACGATTTTAAAGAATGACAGTTTCCCGCCGGCGCCTGCCACGCAGGTTCTCAACAAATCCGGCGGAATGATTTACACTCCGTTCTCTTTGCCGCGGCGCGCCCCGGCGTAGAGCACCATGGAACGTATTAAGCGGGATCGTACACAAATGAGCAGATCACTTTCCATCGCCCTGGCCCAGCTGAACCTGCTGGTCGGCGACATTGAAGGCAACACCGAACGCATGTTGCAAATCGTGCAGGAGCAGCAGAAGGCGGGAGCCGATCTGGTCATGTTCAGCGAACTGGCGCTGTCCGGCTACCCGCCGGAAGACCTGCTGTACCGCAATGATTTCTATCAGCGCTGCGATGCGCAGCTGCTGCGCCTGCAGCAGGCCTCCGCCGAGACGGCGATCCTGGTCGGCCACCCGTGGCGCGAAGGCGACAAGCTGTACAACGCGCTGTCGCTGTTCGCCGAAGGCCGCCTGCTGACCCGCTACTTCAAGCAGCAGCTGCCGAACTACGGCGTGTTCGATGAGAAGCGCTATTTCCACGCCGGCAACGACACCTGCGTGGTGCAATTGAAAGGCTACCGTCTGGGGCTGCTGATCTGCGAAGATCTGTGGTTCCCTGAGCCGATCGACGCCGCCAAGGCGGCCGGCGCGGAGATTATCCTGTCGATCAACGCCTCGCCGTATAATCGCGAAAAACCGTATATCCGCAAAACGCTGATGGCCGGCCACTGCCAGCGCACCCAGCTGCCGCTGGTGTACCTCAACCAGGTCGGCGGCCAGGATGAGCTGATCTTCGACGGCTGCTCCAAGGTCTTCGACGCCGCCGGCACCATGACTCACCGTCTGGCGGCCTTCGACGAGCAGGTCACTCGCGTGGCATTCAACGAGCTGGATGTGGTGCCGATGGCCGATCCGGCCGCCGAACTGCCGCAGCTGGCGCAGGTGTATCAGGCGCTGGTGCTGGCGGTGCGCGACTACGTGACCAAAAACGGCTTTAAAGGCGCGGTGCTGGGGCTGTCCGGCGGCATCGACTCGGCGCTGACGCTGGCGATCGCCGTGGATGCGTTGGGCAAAGACAAGGTGCAGGCGCTGATGATGCCATTCCGCTACACCGCGGATATCAGCATCGCCGACGCCAAGGAAGAGGCGGAAATCCTCGGCGTGGAGTTCGATATCGTCTCCATCGAACCGATGTTCGACGCCTTTATGGGCCAGCTGTCGCCGATGTTCGCCGGCACCGAGCGCGACACCACCGAAGAGAACCTGCAGGCGCGTTGCCGCGGGGTGGTGCTGATGGCGCTGTCCAACAAGCGCCGCAGCATCGTGCTGACCACCGGCAACAAGAGCGAAATGGCGGTCGGTTACGCCACGCTGTACGGCGATATGGCCGGCGGTTTCGACGTGCTGAAGGACGTGCCGAAAACGCTGGTGTTCAAGCTGTCTGAATACCGTAACACCGTCTCCTACGTGATCCCGCAGCGGGTGATCGATCGCCCGCCGTCCGCCGAGCTGGCGCCGGATCAGGTCGATCAGGACAGCCTGCCGCCGTACGATATCCTGGATGCGATCCTGGAAGGCTACGTCGAGCGCGACAAGTCGGTCGCCGATCTGGTGGCCGAAGGGTTCGACGAAGCGATCGTGCGCAAGGTGATCCGCCTAGTGGACATCAACGAATACAAGCGGCGTCAGGCCGCCGTCGGGCCGCGCATCACCGCCCGTAACTTCGGCAAAGACCGCCGCTACCCCATCACATCCGGTTTTGGCCGCAAAAATTGGTAAAAGGAAAGAAGATGAAAAAGATCGACGCGATTATCAAGCCGTTCAAACTGGATGACGTCCGCGAAGCGCTGGCCGAAGTGGGCATCACCGGCATGACGGTCACCGAAGTCAAAGGCTTCGGCCGCCAGAAGGGCCACACCGAGCTGTACCGCGGCGCCGAATACATGGTCGATTTTCTGCCTAAGGTGAAGATCGAGATCGTGGTTGCCGACGACATCGTCGACACCTGCGTGGAAACCATTATGCAAACCGCGCAGACCGGCAAGATCGGCGACGGCAAAATCTTCGTCTTCGACGTGGCGCGCGTGGTGCGTATCCGTACCGGCGAGCAGGACGAAGAAGCGATCTGATCCTCCGCAGGTTCATCGGCCATCAGGAGGGCGCAGCATGCTGCGCCCTTGTCATTTCTGCTCCCCGTACATCACACTTCTTCGCCTCGCCGTTTCCCCCATTTTTGCCTGCGGGCATTCTAAAAAAGCGAACGCTATCGCGTTTTTGACACTTTTCCCGATCGCTTCACGGCTGGCGTCTACACTCAACGCAATGTTTTTGCTTGAGGAATCACCCCCATGATGACGTTACGCCAAATCCGCCACTTCATCGCCGTGGCGGAAACCGGGTCGATCTCCGCCGGCGCCCAGGCGGTGTTTGTCTCCCAGTCTTCGCTGACGCTGGCGATCCAGCAGCTGGAAACCGAGATCGGCGTGCGGCTGTTCGATCGCCACGCCAAGGGCATGACGCTGACCCATCAGGGGCACCAATTCTTGCGCCAGTCGTATCTGATCCTGGCGACGGTGGACAACGCCAAGCGCAGCCTGCAGATCGGCACCGAAAGCCTGACCGGCAAGCTGACCATCGGCGTCACCAGCCTGGTGGCCGGTTACTTCCTGGTGGAACTGCTCACGCGCTTTAAATCGGCTTATCCCAATGTCACCGTGCAGGTGGTTGAAGACGAACGCCCGTACATCGAGCATCTGCTGGTCAGCGGCGAGATCGACATCGGCGTGCTGATCTTGTCGAACATCGAGGACCGCGACGCGCTGCAGACCGAGGTGCTGATGCACTCGCCGTATCGCCTGTGGCTGCCGCCGCTGCACCCGCTGCTGGAGCACGAGAGCATCAGCCTGGCGGACGTGGCCAAACAGCCGCTGATCCAGCTCAACGCCGATGAAATGGACGTGCACGCGCGGCGCATCTGGGCGCGCGCCGGGCTGAAGCCGGAGATCGCCATGAAGACCGCCTCGACCGAGGCGGTGCGCAGCCTGGTGGCGGCGGGGATGGGAGTCTCCATCCAGCCGGATATGGCGTACCGCGCCTGGTCGCTGGAGGGCAACATGATCGAGGCGCGCAAGCTGGACGATCTGCTGGAGCCGCTGGATATCGGGTTGGCATGGCGGCGCGGCAGCGCGCGGCCGGAGCTGGTGACGCCGTTCCTCACCATCGCGCGCGAGAACGGCAGCAAACATGCCGCCGGGCTTAAGCATTCGATTTAATCGAACGCGTCGTTCAGTATTTAGAATTTGTTGCCCGCCAGAGGCTCGCTTAGGCTGATTAAAACTAACTTATTCACATTTGGTTAACGTTTTTGTCACTTAGGGGCGTCAGGCGATGGCGGATGTGCAGGTTCTCTCAGGTTTGTCCTGTCAGCAGTTCATTAACGGTCAGCTTATCGACGGCGAAGGCCAGCAGGAGTGCATCGTCAATCCGGCCAACGGCGAGACGCTGATCGCCCTGACCGAAGCCTCTGCGGCACAGGTCGGCAGCGCGGTGAAAGCCGCGCAGCAGGCGTTTGGCCATTGGTCGCGCACTACGCCGGCCCAGCGCGCCACGCTGTTGCTGCGTATCGCCGACGCCATTGAGCGGCAGGCGCCGCAGCTGGCGCAGCTGGAGGCCCTCAACTGCGGCAAACCGCTGCATCAGGCGCTCAATGACGATCTGCCGGCGGCGGTCGACGTGTTCCGCTTCTTTGCCGGCGCGGTGCGCACGCAGCAAGGGCAACTGGCCGGTGAGTATGTGCCGGGCCACACCTCGATGATCCGCCGCGATCCCATTGGCGTGGTGGCCTCGATCGCCCCCTGGAACTATCCGCTGATGATGGCGGCGTGGAAGATCGCGCCGGCGTTGGCGGCGGGCAATACCGTGGTGTTTAAACCCTCCGAACATACGCCGCTGACCATTCTGGCGTTGGTGCCTGCGCTGCAAGAGATCCTGCCGCCGGGCGTGCTGAACATCGTCTATGGCGGCGGTGAAGGGGTCGGCAGCCAGCTGGTGGGGCACCCGCAGGTGCGGCTGGTGTCGGTCACCGGCGATATCGTCACCGGGCAAAAAATCCTCCAGGCGGCGGCTAAAAGCGTCAAGCGCACCCATCTGGAGCTGGGGGGCAAGGCGCCGGTGATCGTTTGCGACGACGCCGATCTCGACGAGGTGGTCAACGGCATTCGCACCTACGGCTATTACAACGCCGGCCAGGACTGCACCGCCGCCTGCCGCATCTACGCGCAGGCCGGCATCTATCCCAAACTGGTGGACGCGCTGGGCGAAGCGGTCGCCAGCCTGCGCTTCGCCCGCAAGCGCGATCAGGACAACGAGATCGGCCCGTTGATAAGTGCCCGCCAGCGCGATCGCGTCGCCAGTTTTGTCGAGCGGGCGCTCAGCCAACCGCATATCGAATTGATCACCGGTGCCGCGGCGCACTCCGGGCCGGGGTTCTACTACCAGCCGACCTTGCTGGCGGGTTGCCTGCAAAGCGACGAGATCGTGCAGCGTGAGGTGTTTGGCCCGGTGGTCAGCGTCACGCGCTTCGAACACCTGGAGCAGGCGGTCGCCTGGGCCAACGACTCGGAATACGGGCTGGCCTCGTCGGTGTGGACGCAAAATATCGATCGGGCGCTGCACATTGCCGCCCATCTGCAGTACGGCAGCACCTGGATCAACACTCATTTCACCTTGGCGAGCGAAATGCCGCACGGCGGCCTGAAACGCTCCGGCTACGGCAAGGATCTGTCCAGCGATTCGCTGCAGGATTACAGCGTTGTCAGGCACGTAATGGCGAAGTTCAAAGCCAGCTTCTAACGGTTATATCAAGAAAAATCAGGCGGCAGCCGTTCCCTGCCGCATACCGATAAGCAACACAGGGGTAATTACGATGGGAAAAACTACCGCAGTCACCACCACCGTCTCCGCGCTCTGTCTCACCGTGCTGTGCGGCCTGGCCCAGGCGGCCGATCTGCCGCAGTCGCTGGGCAAAGGCGAAGGCCGGCTGGACATCATCGCCTGGCCCGGCTACATCGAACGCGGCCAGTCCGACAAAAACTACGACTGGGTCACCCAGTTTGAAAAGCAAACCGGCTGTGCGGTGAACGTGAAGACCGCCGCCACCTCCGATGAAATGGTCAGCCTGATGGCCAAGGGCGGCTACGATCTGGTGACCGCCTCCGGCGACGCCTCGCTACGCCTGATCTTCGGCAAGCGGGTGCAGCCGATCAACACCGCGCTGATCCCGAACTGGAAGAACATCGATCCGCGCCTGCTGAACGGCGCCTGGTATACCGTGGACGGCAAAACTTACGGCACGCCGTACCAGTGGGGACCGAACCTGCTGATGTACAACACCAAAACCTTCCCGACGCCGCCGGACAGCTGGGCGGTGATCTTCCAGCAGCAGAACCTGCCGGACGGTAAGAGCAACCAGGGGCGGGTGCAGGCTTACGACGGCCCGATCTACATCGCCGACGCGGCGCTGTTCCTGAAGGCCACCCAGCCGCAGCTCGGCATCAGCGATCCTTACCAGCTCAACGAAGAGCAGTATCAGGCGGCGCTGAAGCTGCTGCGTAGCCAGCACGCGCTGATCCACCGCTACTGGCACGATACCTCGGTGCAGATGAGCGACTTTAAAAACGAAGGCGTGGTGGCCTCCAGCGCCTGGCCGTATCAGGCCAACGCCCTGAAGGGCGAAGGACAGCCGATCGCCACCGTGTTCCCGAAAGAGGGCGTGACCGGCTGGGCGGACACCACCATGCTGCATGCCGATGCCAAACACCCGAGCTGCGCCTACCAGTGGATGAACTGGTCGCTGGAGCCGAAGGTGCAGGGCGACGTGGCGGCCTGGTTCGGGTCGGTGCCGGCTTCACCGGCGGGCTGCAAGGCCAGCGCGCTGCTGGGTGAGAAGGGTTGCGAAACCAACGGTTTCAACCAGTTCGACAAAATCGCCTTCTGGAAAACGCCGCAGGCGCAGGGCGGCAAGTTCGTGCCGTACAGCCGCTGGACCCAGGATTACATCGCCATCATGGGCGGCCGCTAAGCCGCGGGGCGCAGCCCGCTGCGCCCGAATTACATCAGAATGGAGCACAGAAAATGACCATTGCCGTGCAATTCATCGATGTTTCGCGGACTTTCGGCGATGTTCGCGCCGTGGATCGGGTATCCATCGACATTCAGGACGGGGAATTCTTCTCCATGCTCGGGCCGTCCGGCTCGGGCAAAACCACCTGCCTGCGCCTGATCGCCGGCTTTGAACAGCTGACTTCCGGCTCTATTCGCATTCACGGCCAGGAAGCCGCCAACCTGCCGCCGTACCAGCGCGACGTGAACACCGTGTTTCAGGATTACGCGCTGTTCCCGCACATGTCGGTGCTGGAAAACGTCGCCTACGGCCTGATGGTGAAGGGCGTCGCCAAACGCGAGCGGCTGGCGCGGGCGCAAGAGGCGCTGGAGAGCGTGGCGCTCGGTTTCGTCGCCGAACGCAAACCGGCGCACCTGTCGGGCGGCCAGCGGCAGCGCGTGGCGCTGGCGCGCGCGCTGGTCAATCGGCCGCGGGTGCTGCTGCTGGACGAGCCGCTCGGCGCGCTGGATCTCAAGCTGCGCGAGCAGATGCAGGGCGAGCTGAAGAAGCTGCAGCGTCAGTTGGGCATCACCTTTATCTTCGTCACCCACGATCAAAGCGAAGCGCTGTCGATGTCCGATCGGGTGGCGGTGTTCAATAACGGCCGCATCGAGCAGGTGGATACGCCGCGCGAGCTTTACATGCGGCCGAAGACGCCGTTCGTCGCCGAGTTCGTCGGCACCTCCAACGTGGTGCGCAGCGAGCTGGCGCAGCGCCTGCTTGGCGAAAGCCGAACCTTCTCGATCCGGCCGGAACATATCCGCCTGCTGGAGCAAGGCGGCGCGGCGCAGGACGAAATCCAGGTGCAGGGCACGCTGCAGGAAATCCACTACCAGGGCGCGGCCACGCGCTATGAGATCGCGCTGAACGGCGGCGAAAAGCTGCTGGTCAGCCAGGCCAATCCACAGTGGATCGCCGCAGGGCAACAGCGTCAGATCGGCCAGCCGATCGTCGCCTGCTGGCCGCGCGCGGCGATGGTGCCGCTGCTGGAGGAGAGGTGAGATGGACATGAGCATCGATTCCCCCCCGGCGCGCGGCGGTAGCGTGCGCGCGCTGTCGACCTGGCTCTATCGCCGGCCGACGCTGTATCTGCTGTTACTGCTGGTGCCGCCGCTGCTGTGGTTCGGCGCGGTGTACCTCGGCTCGCTGCTGACGCTGCTGTGGCAGGGGTTCTACACCTTCGACGATTTCACCATGGCGGTGACGCCGGATCTGACCTTCGCCAACCTGGCGGCGCTGTTCAACCCGGCCAACTACGACATCATCCTGCGCACGCTGACCATGGCGGTGCTGGTGTCGCTGGCCAGCGCGGTACTGGCGTTCCCGATCGCCTATTACATGGCGCGTTATACCAGCGGCCGCGTCAAGGCGTTCTTTTACATCGCGGTGATGATGCCGATGTGGGCCAGCTATATCGTCAAAGCCTATGCCTGGACCCTGCTGCTGGCGAAAGACGGCGTGGCGCAGTGGTTCCTGCAGCACCTGGGGCTGGAGCCGCTGTTGGCTTCGCTGCTGACGGTGCCCGGCGTCGGCGGCAACACGCTGTCGACCTCGGGGCTGGGGCGTTTTCTGGTGTTCGTTTATATCTGGCTGCCGTTCATGATCCTGCCGATCCAGGCGGCGCTGGAGCGCCTGCCGCCTTCGCTGCTGCACGCTTCGGCGGATCTGGGCGCCCGGCCGGCGCAGACCTTCCGCCACGTCATTTTGCCGCTGGCGGTGCCGGGCATCGCCGCCGGATCGATCTTCACCTTTTCGCTGACGCTGGGCGACTTTATCGTGCCGCAGCTGGTGGGGCCGCCGGGCTATTTCATCGGCAGCATGGTCTACGCCCAGCAGGGCGCGATCGGCAATATGCCGATGGCCGCGGCCTTTACGCTGGTGCCGATCGTCCTGATCGCCATCTACCTTTCCATCGTCAAACGTCTGGGGGCTTTCGATGCACTCTGAACGCGCGCCCTTAGGGCTGAAGCTGGCCGCCTGGGGCGGACTTGTCTTCCTGCATTTCCCGTTGGCGATCATCGCCATCTATGCCTTCAACACCGAGGACGCGGCCTTCAGCTTCCCGCCGAAGGGCTTTACGCTGCACTGGTTCAACGTTGCCGCCGGGCGGCAGGACATCCTCGATGCGGTGCTGCTGTCGGCGCAGATCGCCTGCCTGGCGACCGCCATCGCGCTGGTGCTCGGCACCCTGGCGGCGGCGGCGCTGTATCGGCGCGATTTCTTCGGCAAAGACAGCATTTCGCTGTTGCTGCTGCTGCCGATCGCGCTGCCGGGGATCGTCACCGGCCTGGCGCTGCTGGCGGCGTTCAAGGCGCTGAACATCGAGCCGGGCATCCTGACCATCGTCGTCGGCCATGCGACGTTCTGCGTGGTGATCGTGTTCAACAACGTCATCGCCCGATTCCGCCGCACCTCGTACAGCCTGATCGAGGCTTCGATGGATCTCGGCGCCGACGGCTGGCAAACCTTCCGTTACGTGATCTTGCCGAACCTCGGCTCGGCGCTGCTGGCCGGCGGCATGCTGGCGTTCGCACTGTCGTTCGATGAAATCATCGTGACCACCTTTACCGCCGGCCACGAGCGCACGCTGCCGCTGTGGCTGCTGAACCAGCTCGGTCGCCCGCGCGACGTGCCGATCACCAACGTGGTGGCGCTGTCGGTGATGCTGTTGACCATGCTGCCGATCCTCGGCGCTTACTACCTGACCAAAGGTGGGGAAAGCGTCGCCGGCAGCGGCAAATAATTTCCTTACCCGACCTCTGACAAAAGGATAACCCTATGCAAAGCCAACTGTTGATTGACGGCCAACTGGTGAATGGCCAGGGCGCGACCCAGCCGGTGTATAACCCGGCGACCGGCGAAGTGATCGCGCAGGTGGCGGAGGCCAGCCCGGAGCAGGTCGATCGTGCGGTGCTGGCGGCGGACGCCGCGTTCGCCGCCTGGGGGCAAACCACGCCGAAGGAGCGCGCCGAGCATCTGCTCAAGCTGGCGGATCTGATCGACGAGCATGCCGAGACCTTCGCCAGGCTGGAGTCGCTCAACTGCGGCAAGCCTTATCACTGCGTGCTGAACGACGAGCTGCCGGCGGTGGCCGACGTATTTCGCTTCTTCGCCGGCGCCAGCCGCTGCCTGACCGGCATGGCGGCCGGTGAGTATCTGGCCGGACACACCTCGATGATCCGCCGCGATCCGCTCGGCGTGGTGGCCTCGATCGCGCCGTGGAACTACCCGCTGATGATGGCGGCCTGGAAACTGGCGCCGGCGCTGGCGGCGGGCAACTGCGTGGTGATCAAGCCTTCGGAGCAGACGCCGCTGACCACCTTCAAACTGGCCGAACTGGCCGCCGGGCTGTTCCCGCCGGGCGTGCTCAATGTGCTGTTCGGGCGCGGCGCCAGCGTCGGCGATCGGCTGACCGGGCATGACAAGGTGCGCATGGTGTCGCTGACCGGGTCGATCGCCACCGGCGAGCACATCATCGCCCACACCGCCGCCGGCATTAAACGCACCCATATGGAGCTGGGCGGCAAGGCGCCGGTGCTGGTGTTCGACGACGCCGATCTGCAGCAGGTGGTGGACGGCATTCGCGGTTTTGGGTTCTACAACGCCGGCCAGGATTGCACCGCCGCCTGCCGCATCTACGCGCAGAAAAGCATTTATCCCGAGCTGGTGAAGCGGCTGGGCGAGGCGGTGGCCAGCCTGAAGATCGGCGCGCCGGACGACGAGAGCACCGAGCTGGGGCCGTTGATTACCGCCCAGCATCTGGAGCGGGTGGCCGGTTTTGTCGAGCGAGCCAAAGCGTTGCCGCATGTGCAGGTGGTCACCGGCGGCGAGAAGGTGAAGGGGCCGGGCTACTATTTCCAGCCGACGCTGCTGGCCGGCGCGCGCCAGGACGATGAGATCGTGCAGCGCGAAGTGTTCGGCCCGGTGGTGACGGTGACGCCGTTCGACGACGAAGAGCAGGTGCTGGCCTGGGCGAACGAATCCAACTACGGATTAGCCTCGTCCGTGTGGACCCGCGACGTGGGCCGTGCGCATCGCTTAAGCGCCCGCCTGCAATACGGCTGCACCTGGGTGAACACCCACTTCATGCTGGTAAGCGAGATGCCGCACGGCGGCCAGAAACTGTCCGGCTACGGCAAGGATATGTCGATGTACGGGCTGGAGGATTACACGGCCATTCGTCATGTGATGTTCAAACATTGATTTTACAATAATTATCCGCACAATAGCGCGGCCTTTGGGCCGGCCCCGGCCGGCCGATGATAATAAAAATTGAAAGGAAGCCTATATGGGTATCACCAGACGCGATTTTCTCAACGGGGTGGCGATCACCATCGCCGCCGGGTTGACGCCGCTGCAAATTCTGCGCGCGTCACCGCAAACCGCCAATCAAACCCTGTACTACCCGCCGGCGCTGACCGGGCTGCGGGGTAACCATCCGGGCTCGTTCGAGCATGCGCACCAGCTGGGGCGCGACGGCAAAACCTTTGATTTCGGCAGCGTGCCCGCCGTTGAAGAGTTCGATCTGGTGGTGGTCGGCGCCGGCATCAGCGGGCTGGCGGCCGCCTGTTTCTGGCAGCAGCTGAAAGGCGAGCGGCAGCGCATTCTTTTGATCGACAACCACGACGACTTCGGCGGCCATGCCAAGCGCAACGAGTTCAACAGCGACGACGGCATGCTGCTCGGCTACGGCGGCAGCGAATCGTTGCAGTCGCCGCGTTCCAACTTCAGCCCGGTGGCGATGGGGCTGCTGCGCAAGCTCGGCGTCGATATCGACCAACTGGAACAGGCTTTCGACACCACCTTCTACCCGGATTTGAATTTGAGCCGCGGCGTTTACTTCGATCGCAAAAACTTCGGCGTCGACAAGGTGGTGAGCGGCGATCCGGGGCGCACGGTGGCGGACGACATTCCGCGCGATCGCCTCAACGGCCGCTCTTATGAAGCGTTCATCGGCGATTTCCCGCTGCCGGAAAGCGATCGCCAGGCGCTGATCGCGCTGCACACGGTGGAGAAGGATTATCTGCCGGAGATGACGCTGGAGCAGAAGGTCGAATGGCTCGATACCCACAGCTATACCCAGTTCCTGCGCGAGAAGGTGGGCCTGAGCGAACTGGCGATCCGCTATTTCCAGCAGACCACCAACGACTTCCAGGCGGTGGGCATCGACGGCACCTCGTGCAGCGATGCGCGCATCTGCGATCTGCCGGGCCTTGACGGCATGAATCTGCCGCCGCTGGACGAAGAGTCGCAGGCGGATCTCGACGATCCTTACGTGTTCCACTTCCCGGACGGCAACGCCACGCTGGCGCGCCTGATGGTGCGCCAGCTGATCCCGGCGGTGGCGCCGGCCGGCAAGGACATGAACGATGTGGTGCTGGCTAAATTCGACTACAGCCAGCTCGATCGGCCGGAGTCGCCGGTGAAGCTGCGTTTGAACAGCACCGGGCTGCACGCGGCCAACGTCGGCGACAAGGTGGAAGTCACCTACATGACCGGCGAGAAGATGACCAAAGTGCGCGCCGGGCAGGTGGTGATGGCCGGCTACAACATGATGATCCCGTATCTGGTGCCGGAGATGGCGCACGAGCAGCAGGAGGCGCTGAAGCAGAACGTCAAGGCGCCGCTGGTGTACAGCAAGGTGGTGATCCGCAACTGGCAGCCGTTCATCAAGCTGGGCGTGCACGAGGTTTATTCGCCGGCCGCGCCGTACAGCCGCGTGAAGCTGGACTATCCGGTGAGCATGGGCGGCTATCAGCACCCGCGCGATCCGGATCGGCCGATCGGCCTGCATATGGTGTATGTGCCGACGCTGCCGGGCAGCGGCCTCAGCACGCGCGAACAGTCGCGTAAAGGGCGCGCGCTGCTGCTGGGCACGCCGTTCGAAGTGCACGAACAGATGATCCGCGAACAGCTGCAGGGCATGCTGGGCGAGGCCGGTTTCGATCATCAGCGCGACATTCAGGCGATCACCGTCAACCGCTGGTCGCACGGTTACTCCTACTTCCTCAACGGGCTGTTTGACGACGAAGACGAAGCCAAGAAAATCATCGAAACGGCGCGGCAGCCGATCGGCAAGATCGCTATCGCCAACTCCGATGCCGACTGGAGCCCGTACGCCAACTCGGCGATCGATCAGGCGTGGCGCGCGGTTAACGAACTGGCCTACGGCAAGGTTGCCGCCAAGGAGGGAGCATGAGTCTGCGTTCGCTGTACCTGTTGAGCCTGTTGGCCGCCGGCGGCTCGGCCCAGGCGATGTCGACCGGGGAATACGTCGCCAAAGCCGGTGACTGCACCGCCTGCCATACCGCGCCGGGCGGCGCCGAATTGGCGGGCGGCATGAAGTTCCCGACGCCGCTCGGGGCTATCTACGCCACCAACATCACGCCGGACAAGTTGCACGGCATCGGCGCTTACTCATTCGAAGAGTTCGATCGCGCCATGCGTCAGGGGATCGCCAAAGACGGTCACCGGCTTTATCCGGCGATGCCGTACACCTCGTACGCCAAAATGAGCACGGAAGACATGCGCGCGCTGTATGACTATCTGATGAACGAGGTGCCGGCGCAGAACGTCGCCAACCGCGACAGCGACATCACTTGGCCGCTGTCGATGCGCTGGCCGCTGGCGGTGTGGAATCAGCTGTTCCACGACGACCAGCCGTATCAGGCGGATCCGCAGCAAAGCGCCGAGTGGAACCGCGGCGCCTATCTGGTGCAAGGCGCAGGCCATTGCGGCAGCTGCCACACGCCGCGCGGCTGGGCGATGCAGGAGAAGGGCCTGGACGGTAAGGAGCCGGTGTTCCTGAGCGGCGCCGAGCTGGACGGCTGGTACGCCTCCAATCTGCGCGGCCTGCCGCCGGAAGAGGTGACGGCGCTGCTGAAAACCGGCCGCAGCCGCCATGCGGCGGTCGCCGGGCCAATGAGCGAGGTGGTGACCCACAGCACGCAGTACCTCAGCGACGGCGATCTGAACGCCATCGCGGTGTACCTGCGCAGCCTGGCGCCGGACACCGCCGCCAAACCTGCCTCATCTGCTGCGCAGGCGGATAATTCGGGCGGCAAGGCGACCTATGCGATGTACTGCTCGACCTGTCACGGCAATCAAGGTGAAGGCACCGACTTCGCCATTCCGGCGCTGGCGGGCAATGCCACGGTAACGGCGGATAATCCGCTGACCGCGCTGCGGGTGGTGCTGGAAGGGGCGCATACGCCGATCACGCAGCAGGCGATGGCGTTCGACATGCCGGCTTATGGCTGGGCGTTGAACGATCGTCAAGCGGCCGATCTGATGAGCTATCTGCGGGGAAGCTGGGGCAACCAGGCGGCGCCGGTGACGGTGCAGCAGGTGCAGGACGCGCGCCAACTGCAGGAGAAATGAAGGGGGAGCGCGGTCTGACGGCCGCGCTCCGCACGCATTACAGCACCTTATGCGGGCCGAAGCATTCGTAGTGGATGCGTTCGGCCTCTACGCCCATCTCCAACAGCTGTTTGCCCACGAACTGCATGAAGGCCACCGGGCCGCAGAAGTAATAGTGCATTTGCGGATCGGCCAGGCTGCCTTGCAGCGCGCTCAAATCCATCAATCCGCGGCTGTGGTAGTCGCGGCCTTCCACGTCATCGGCGCCCGGCTCGCGGTACCACACATGGCGGCTCAGATTCGGCATGCGCCCGGCAATATCCGCCACTTCATCGGCAAAGGCGTGCACGCTGCCGTTTTCCGCCGCGTGCAGCCAGTGGACCTGCGCCTGATGTTGGCTGTCGTGCAGGCTGTTGAGCATGCCGAGCATTGGGGTTTGGCCGACGCCGGCGGAGATCAGCGCCACCGGCGTGGTCGGCGTCACGTCGAGGAAGAAGTCGCCGTGCGGCGGGGCGATGTCAATCACGTCGCCTTCCTGCGCCTGCTGGTGCAGGTAGTTGGACACTTTACCCTGATCTTCACGCTTCACCGCGATGCGGTAGAACTCGCCGTTCGGCGAGGTGGTCAGCGAGTACTGGCGAATTTCCTGATGTTCCAGGCTGTCGTGCTTGATGTAGACCGCCAGGTATTGCCCCGGTTTGAAGTCCGCCACCCGGCCGCCGTCCACCGGCGCCAGCACGAAGCTGCAGATCACGTCGCTCTGCGGCTGCTTCTTCAGAATGCGGAATGCGCGCAGATCGCGCCAGCCGCCGTTGTCGGTTTCGCTCTGCTGATAAATCTGCTCTTCACGCTGAATAAACACGTTGGCCAGCACGCCGTAGGCTTTGCCCCAGGCGTCCAACACTTCCTGACCCGGGCTGAACATTTCGTCCAGCGTCGCCAGCAGGTGGCCGCCGACGATGTTGTACTGCTCCGGCTGGATATTGAAGCTGGTGTGCTTCTGCGCGATGCGCTCCACCGCCGGCAGCAGCGCCGCCAGGTTCTCGATGTTGGCGGCATAGGCGCAGATGGCGTCGAACAGCGCCTGACGCTGATCGCCGTTGCGCTGATTGCTCATATTGAAAATGTCTTTCAATTCCGGGTTGTGGGCGAACATGCGATCGTAAAAGTGGGCGGTCAGCTTCGGCCCGGTTGCTGCCAGCAGGGGGATGGTGGATTTCACGGTGGCGATGGTTTGGCTATCCAGCATGGGAGCGCTCCTTGGGTTGGGATCTTGACGAGAATTTTAATGATGCATTTTAAATGCATCTTATTGGGTTCCGCGCCGCTTGTAAATACCCTTGTTTTCGTTGCGGTGTTCTTCGAGCGTCGATCGCGCTCACAGAACATGAAAAAAGCGCATTGTTCGCATGAGGAAATGTCCGTTGATAAACGGCAGCGTTTCGCGGATCAAAGCCTTGCGCCGCCTTATGCCAATCGTTTGCGTAAAAACCTCTGTCAAGACCTATCTTCGGTAGGGCGAAACGGTTTACACTGTGGCCCAGACCCCAAACGGGTAGTTATTTGGTGATTTTTTAGTTAGCTGATTTAAGTCAGGAGATGCCGGATGTTAAAGCGTGAAATGAACATTGCCGATTACGATGCGGAACTGTGGCGTGCCATGGAGCAGGAAGTGGTGCGTCAGGAAGAGCACATCGAGCTGATCGCGTCTGAGAACTACACCAGCCCGCGCGTAATGCAGGCTCAGGGTTCCCAGCTGACCAACAAATACGCTGAAGGCTATCCGGGCAAGCGTTACTACGGCGGCTGCGAATACGTGGATATCGTTGAGCAGCTGGCTATCGACCGCGCCAAAGAATTGTTCGGCGCCGATTACGCCAACGTGCAGCCGCACTCCGGCTCCCAGGCTAACTTCGCCGTGTACACCGCGCTGCTGCAGCCGGGCGACACCATTCTGGGCATGAACCTGGCGCACGGCGGCCACCTGACCCACGGTTCCCCGGTTAACCTGTCCGGCAAACTGTATAACGTGGTGCCTTACGGCATCGACGACAAAGGTCAAATCGACTATGACGATCTGGCCAAACAGGCGCAAACCCACAAGCCGAAAATGATCATCGGCGGCTTCTCCGCCTACTCCGGCGTGGTTGACTGGGCCAAAATGCGCGAAATCGCCGACAGCATCGGCGCTTATCTGTTCGTCGACATGGCGCACGTGGCCGGCCTGATCGCCGCCGGCGTGTACCCGAACCCGGTGCCGCACGCGCACATCGTCACCACTACCACCCACAAAACCCTGGCGGGCCCGCGCGGCGGCCTGATCCTGGCGAAGGGCGGCGACGAAGAGCTGTACAAGAAGCTGAACTCCGCCGTGTTCCCTGGCGGCCAGGGCGGCCCGCTGATGCACGTGATCGCCGGCAAGGCGGTGGCGCTGAAAGAAGCGATGGAGCCTGAGTTCAAGGTTTACCAGCAGCAAGTGGCGGTCAACGCCAAGGCGATGGTGGAAGTGTTCCTGCAGCGCGGCTATAAAGTGGTCTCCGGCGGCACCCATAACCACCTGTTCCTGCTGGATCTGGTCGACAAGAACCTGACCGGTAAAGAAGCTGACGCCGCCCTGGGCCGCGCCAACATCACCGTCAACAAAAACAGCGTGCCGAACGATCCGAAGAGCCCGTTCGTTACCTCCGGCGTGCGTATCGGCACCCCGGCCGTGACCCGTCGCGGCTTCAAAGAAGCCGACGTGCGCGAACTGGCCGGTTGGATCTGTGATGTGCTGGACAACATCAACGATGAAGCCACCATCGAACGCACCAAGAAGAAAGTGCTGGATATCTGCGCCCGCCTGCCGGTTTACGCCTAATCCCGCTTTCGCCTGACAAAACCCGCTGCGGCGGGTTTTTTTATGGCCGCTTGCGGCAAACTGTGAGCTGCCTGGCACTCTAACGCATTGAAGTGGAATGAAGATTGCGGGCCGGTGTGAGCTCTGTCAAAGTATTGCCCTCACACCGGAGGGATCATGGTTCTGCAATCCACGCGTTGGCTCGCGCTCAGTTATTTCACCTACTTCTTTTCCTACGGCATCTTCTTACCGTTCTGGGGCGTGTGGCTGAAAGGCGAGGGCATCGCGCCCGAAACCATCGGCATATTGCTCGGCGCCGGTTTGGTGGCCCGCTTCCTCGGCAGTTTACTGATTGCTCCCCGCGTTAAAGATCCCTCTCATCTGGTTTCCGCGCTGCGCCTGCTGGCGCTGCTGACCCTGGCTTTCGCGGTTGGCTTCTGCTTCGGCAACGGCTGGGGCTGGCTGATGCTGGTGATAGCGGGCTTCAACCTGTTCTTCTCACCGCTGGTGCCGCTGACCGACGCGCTGGCCGCCACCTGGCAAAAGCAGATCCGCATGGACTATGGCCGGGTGCGGCTGTGGGGCTCGCTGGCGTTCGTCATCGGCTCGGCGCTGACCGGGCAACTGGTGGCGGTGTGGGGCCATAACGCCATTCTCTACAGCCTGATCTTCAGCGTGCTGGCGATGCTGCTGGGCATGCTGCTGAAGCCGAGCGTGATGCCGCAGGGCGAAGCGCGTACGCACGGCGGGGCCGAACGTTCGCTGTGGGCGCTGTTGAAAGAAGGGCCGGTCTGGCGCTTCCTGCTGTGCGTCACGCTGCTGCAGGGGGCGCACGCCGGTTACTACAGCTTCGGCTCCATTTACTGGCAGGAGGCGGGCTATTCGGCCTCGACCATCGGTTATCTGTGGTCGCTGGGCGTGGTGGCGGAAGTGATTATTTTCGCCAGCAGCAACGTGCTGTTCCGCCGCTGGAATGCGCGCAACCTGCTGCTGCTTTCCGCCTGCTGCGGCGTGTTGCGCTGGAGCCTGATGGCCTACAGCACCGAGCTGGGTTGGCTGCTGCTGATCCAGACCCTGCACTGCGGCACCTTCACCGTCTGCCATCTGGCGGCGATGCGCTTTATCGCCGCGCGCCAGGGGCAAGAGGTGATCCAACTGCAGGCGGTGTATTCGGCGCTGGCGATGGGCGGCGGTATCGCCGTCATGACGGTCATTGCCGGGTTCCTGTTCGAACATTGGCAGGGCGGGGTGTTCTGGGTGATGGCGGCGGTCGCGGTGCCGGCCTTGTTCATCCGGCCGCCGGCGGTCAGCGTCAGCCGGTGATTAAGGGGCTTCCAGCAGCGCGCGGATGGCCTGGCGCTGGCGGTTTTCCAGCGGCAGTTCGGTATAGATCAGCGGCGGGTGCGGAGCGCTGTGCACCGCCGCGTAGGGGGTGATCACCAGCGTGACGCCCTGCGGCGCGCCGCCGCACAGATAGTCGCTCAGCGGCAGATACTTGATGTTCAGCGGCAGCAGCGTGAGCTCGCGGATCTGATATTCCACTTCCTCTTCCAGCTGCGGATTGTCCAGCGTCAGCAGCAGCACCTGTTTTTCCTGCAGCGCGTTGTCCTGCATCAGCCAGGCGCCGAAGCTGATGGCCACCAGGCCCGCCTCCTCGTTGGAAAAATGCACGCCGTACTCCTGCTCCAGCGGTATCAGCGCTTCCTGTGTGGTGCGCATCAGCCGCGGGTATTTGCGCACCACGTCTTCCAGCAGCATATTGTCGATGCCGATGGCGAAACGGCAGCGCTCCAGCGCCGGCGCCAGGTGGGCGAACAGCTGGCTGACCAGCTCGGCCTTGCTGCTGAAGGCCATGCCGGAAAGTTGCTGGAAACGCTCGACCATGCTGCCGATCGCCGCCATCAATCTCTGCTCTTGCGCCGAGTCATTGCTGTGGTAGCTGTGATTTTTCAACAGGGTGAAGGTCAGCGCTAAAAAATCGCGCTCGTCCGCCTGCGGCGGCTGGTTAAACAGCCGGTTGCAGGCCTGATGCAGCCAGGCGGCGGCTTGCTGTTCCGGCTTTTGCCGCAGCCAGTCGCGCTGAACGGCGTCGAAACGCGGATGGCGCTGCAGGCGATTTTGCCAGGCGCAGTAGAGCAGATAATGCTGCAGGAATTGGCGGTCGCGCGCGTCGAAGTGGTGGTTGAGCAGCGGCTCGCAAGCATCTATCACTTGAGCCAGCTGCGACGCCGACCCGGCATCGGCCGCCAGCGCCAGCCGCAGGCGCGGGGCGAAGTCGCTTTCGACGAACTGCGGGCTGCAGCGCAGGGCCCGCCGCAGCCAATGGATCAGGCACAGGCGTTGGTCGAGCGCGCTGCCCCGCAGTTGGTAGCCATGGTCGGGATCGACGGCGATCTCCAGATGGTGGAAACGCTGGATTTCACTGGCCACCTCGGCTATATCTTGCCGGGTTATCGGGGGGGCGACGCCATTGATTCGGCTTAAGGTCTCCAGCTGTAACTCGGGCTCCGGCGTGTACAGCATCAGCAGCAGATGACAGCGCCGTTGTTGTCCGGAGAGCTCGGGCACGGGAGAGGTGTCCAGGCTCATTATCACCTTCCGGCATAAGGGTTGCGATTATGCCTAAGCATAGCAAAAGGCTTTGTAACGTCAGGATGACAGCGTGGCTTTTACTTCGGCTTACAACTTTCGTCACAAATATCGCCGGGAGAGGCGGGCCGTTCGGTAGTTATTTGTGTTACGTTATAACAAATGCAGGTAAGACAGGATAATGATGAAGTTACGTCGTCTTTTGGCTGCCCTCGGCGCCGTGTTCAGCGCTGGAGCGGCCGCTCATCCGCACAGCTTTATCGACATGAACACCACCTTCGTCGCCAAAGACCAGCGGCTGGTTGGCCTGAAAATGGTGTGGGTGATGGATGAAATCACCTCGGCGGATCTGCTCTACGATGCGAAAAACGCCAAGAGCGATTCGGAAGTGTGGAAAAAGCTGGCGGCGGAAGTGATGGCCAACGTGCTGGGGCAGCACTATTTCACCGATCTTTACCGCGACGGCAAGCCGGTGAAATACCTGAACTTGCCCAGCGAATATCACCTGTCGCGCCAGGGCAACCAGGCGGTGCTGGAGTTCGTGCTGCCGTTGGCCGAGCCGCAGCCGCTGGCGGGCAAGCCGTTCGAGCTTTCTACTTACGATCCGACTTATTTCGTGGATATGACCTATAAAGACCAAAATGCGCTGCATCTGCCGCCGGAGATGGCGCAGCTGTGCAGCTACAAGCTGATGACGCCGAAGCCGAATGCGTCGCTGCAGGCCTATGCGCTGTCGCTCGACAAGAACGACTCGCCCGGCGAAGACCTGGCGCTGGGGCAACAGTTTGCCCAGCGGGTGACGCTGCAATGTCGCTAAATTTCTCGCCACCGACGACAAGCCGACGCCACTGGGCCTTTGGCCTGTGGCCGCTGCTGCCGTTCACGCTGGTGCTGGCGGCCGCCGCGCTGCTGGCGTGGCACTACTGGCCGCAGCTGCTGATGCAGAGCGTGGTATGGCAAAAAGCGCTGCATCAACAGATGGCGGGGCTGTTGCAGCAGGTGAAGGCCGCGCCGCAGCAGGCCGGGCTGGCGCTGATGCTGTTCAGCCTCGGTTATGGCGTTTTGCATGCGCTTGGGCCCGGCCACGGTAAAGTGGTGATCGCCACCTATCTGGCTACCCACCCGGCGCGGCTGAAAAGCAGCCTGAAGCTGACCTTCGCCGCGTCACTGGTGCAGGGGCTGGTGGCGATCGCGCTGGTCACGTTGGTGCTGGTGGTGTTGCAGCTCTCTTCGCGCCAGCTGCACCAAAGCAGCTTTTGGCTGGAGAAAGGCAGTTTTATTCTGGTGATGCTGCTTGGCGTACTGCTGAGTTGGCGCGCGCTGAAACGTCTGTTTGCGGCGATCAAGGCGATGCGCCCGGCACCGGCGCTGCGCATCAACAGCCTGACGCCGCTGGCGGCGGATCATGTCCACAGCGCCAATTGCGGCTGCGGCCACCGGCATCTGCCGAGCGACAGCGAGCTGCAGGCGGGAAGCGATTGGCGCACTCAGGCCGCCATCGTGCTGGCGATGGGCATGCGTCCCTGTTCGGGGGCGATTTTGGTGCTGCTGTTCTCCAAGGTGATAGGCGTGTTTGGCTGGGGCGTGATCTCCGCGCTGGCGATGGCGTTCGGCACCTCGTTGACCATCTCCATGCTGGCGCTGCTGGTGCATTACAGCCGCCGGCTGGCGGTGCGCCTCAGCCGTTCGCGCGCGCCCGCCGCCTGGAGCGCGGTGGCCTGGGGGGCGTTGGCGCTGGCCGGTGGCTTGATCCTGCTGGCCGCCGGGCTGCTATTGTACGTCAGCGCGCAGCCGGAATTCGGCGGCGGCATCCGCCCCTTCTCCCGCTAACGGGCATAAAAAAAGCGCTGCATCGGCAGCGCTTTTTTTTCGGTTCGCTTCTGGCGATTAACGCTTCAGCGCTTCGCTCAGTTCTTCACGCATGGTGGCCAGCATGGCTTTCACCACGCGCGGGTTGCCTGCGACCACGTTGCCGGAGCTGAAGTGGTTGTGGCCGCCGACGAAGTCGGTGACCAGGCCGCCGGCTTCACGCACCAGCAGTTCGCCCGCAGCGAAGTCCCACGGCTTCAGGCCGATTTCGAAGAAACCGTCCACGCGGCCGGCGGCGACATAGGCCAGATCCAGCGCAGCGGAACCGGTGCGGCGGAAGTCCGCGCACTGGGTGAACAGTTTGCCGACGATGTTGATGTAAGGCGTGGCGTGCTGTTTGACTTTGAACGGGAAGCCGGTCGCCAGGATGGTGCCATCCAGATCTTTGGCGTTGGTGCCGCGCAGACGGTAACCGTTGAGCTGTGCGCCCTGGCCGCGCGTGGCGGTGAACAGTTCGTTGCGCATTGGATCGTAAACCACGGCCACTTCAGTACGGCCTTTGATGCGTACGGCGATGGAAACGGAGAAATGAGGGAAGCGTTTGATGAAGTTTGCAGTGCCATCCAGTGGATCGATCACCCATTGCACATCGCGATCTTCGCCGATCAGCTCACCGCGTTCTTCGCTCACGATACTGTGTTGCGGATAAGACTTGCGGATGACGTCGATGATCAGATGCTCTGCATCGCGATCGACGTTGGTGACGAAGTCATTGGTCCCTTTCTGGCTCGCTTCTACAGCGTCCGGGGTTTCGTAGTTTTTGGCAATCAGGTTACCGGCCTTGCGCGCAGCGCGCACGGCGATAGTCAGCATCGGATGCATGGGTATCTTCCAACTAGGATGTTAAAGAACAGGAAACGGCGCGAAGTATAGCAGCTGTTCGGCAAATTGCCTACGGCTGTGTTAAGATGCTGCGATTTTCCGCCACGCTCAGAGTTTGTATGCTGCACAATATCCGCATTGTTCTGGTAGAGACTTCACATACCGGCAACATGGGCTCGACCGCCAGAGCCATGAAAACCATGGGTTTAACCAACCTTTATCTGGTTAATCCGCTGATCAAACCCGATTCTCAGGCCATCGCCCTGGCCGCCGGCGCCAGCGACGTGATCGGCAACGCCACTATCGTCGATACCCTCGATGACGCCATCGCCGGCTGCAGCCTGGTGGTGGGTACCAGCGCACGTTCTCGCACCTTGCCGTGGCCGATGCTGGAGCCGCGCGAATGCGGCGTGCGCGCGGTGCACGAAGGCGAGCACGCGCCGGTGGCGCTGGTGTTCGGCCGCGAACGCGTCGGGCTGACCAACGATGAATTGCAAAAGTGCCACTACCACGTTGCCATTCCGGCCAACCCGGACTACAGCTCGCTGAACCTGGCGATGGCGGTGCAGATCCTGGCGTACGAAGTGCGCGTGGCTTACCTCGATCGCCAACAGGCGGGCGCGCCGCAGTTGGAAGAGACACCGTATCCGCTGGTGGACGACCTCGAGCGTTTCTATCAGCATCTGGAGCAGACGCTGCAGCGCACCGGTTTCATTCGCCCGTCGCATCCGGGCCAGGTGATGAACCGTCTGCGTCGGCTGTTCACCCGCGCGCGCCCGGAAGGGCAGGAGCTGAATATCCTGCGCGGCATGCTGACGTCGATCGAGAAACAGGATAAACATCAAGGTAATTAATTGATGTGGCATCACGGTGGGCGACAATAGTATTAGTTATCCAAAGGTTATAACATGTATTTTATATACCTTTGTTCTTGCTAAGTTCAAAACGTGCTAATACTTGAGTTAATTACTGGGTTAAATAGTTGACTGTTTTACTCGGGAATGTCAGACTTTCGGCCATATTTGACCAACAGGTAACCATTGAGCTATGAGACTGACATCCAAAGGCCGTTATGCCGTAACCGCTATGCTCGACGTAGCGCTGCATTCTCAGGAAGGGCCGGTGCCACTGGCGGACATTTCCGAACGCCAGGGTATTTCGCTCTCTTATCTGGAACAATTATTCTCCCGTCTGCGCAAGAATGGCCTGGTGGCCAGCGTGCGCGGTCCGGGCGGTGGTTATCTGCTGGGTAAAGACGCGGGTGAGATCGCCGTTGGCGCTGTCATTACTGCTGTCGATGAATCGGTAGATGCAACCCGTTGCCAGGGCAAAGAAGGCTGTCAGGGCGGCGATCGCTGCTTGACCCACGCCCTGTGGCGCGATCTGAGCGAGCGCATCAGCGGGTTCCTGAACAATATTACGCTGGCAGAACTGGTCAACAACCAGGAAGTGCTGGTGGTGGCGGATCGTCAAAACAACGATACGCGCCGCACGGCCAACGGCCGTCCGCAAGAAACTATCAACGTTAATCTGCGCGCATAAGCAGCTGGCGAAATTATTTTAGTTTTTGGAAGTGATGTACGGAGCACAAGAGCAATGAAATTACCGATTTATCTGGATTACTCAGCAACGACGCCGGTTGACCCGCGCGTTGCTGAGAAGATGATGCAGTTTTTGACCCTGGACGGCACTTTCGGCAACCCGGCTTCCCGTTCCCACCGTTTCGGTTGGCAGGCGGAAGAGGCGGTAGACATCGCCCGTAACCAAATCGCCGAACTGGTGGGTGCTGACCCGCGCGAAATCGTCTTCACCTCCGGGGCGACCGAATCCGACAACCTGGCGATCAAAGGCGCTGCCAATTTCTACCAGAAAAAAGGCAAGCACATCATCACCAGCAAAACCGAACACAAAGCCGTGCTCGACACCTGCCGTCAGCTGGAGCGCGAAGGGTTTGAAGTGACCTACCTGGCGCCGCAGAGCAACGGCATCATCAGCCTGCAGGATCTCGAAGCCGCGATGCGCGATGACACCATTCTGGTCTCCATCATGCACGTCAACAACGAAATCGGCGTGGTGCAGGACATCGAAGCGATCGGCGAAATGTGCCGCGCGCGCGGTATCATCTACCACGTTGACGCCACCCAGAGCGTGGGCAAACTGCCTATCGATCTGAGCAAGCTGAAAGTCGACCTGATGTCGTTCTCCGGCCACAAAATCTATGGCCCGAAAGGCATCGGCGCGCTGTACGTGCGTCGCAAGCCGCGCATCCGCATCGAAGCGCAGGTACACGGCGGCGGTCACGAGCGCGGCATGCGTTCCGGCACCTTGCCTGTCCACCAGATCGTCGGCATGGGCGAAGCTTATCGCATCGCCAAAGAAGAGATGACCGAAGAGATGGCGCGTCTGCGCACCCTGCGTGACCGTCTGTGGAACGGCGTGAAAGATATGGAAGAAGTGTATCTGAACGGCGATCTGGAGCACGGCGCACCGAACATCCTGAACGTCAGCTTCAACTACGTTGAAGGCGAGTCGCTGATCATGGCGCTGAAAGACCTGGCAGTTTCTTCCGGTTCAGCCTGTACCTCCGCCAGCCTCGAGCCGTCCTACGTGTTGCGCGCGCTGGGCATGAGCGATGAATTGGCGCACAGCTCGATCCGTTTCTCCCTGGGGCGTTTCACCACGGAAGAAGAGATCGACTACACCATTCAACTGGTGCGTAAATCCATCGGCCGTCTGCGCGATCTGTCCCCGCTGTGGGAGATGTTCAAGCAGGGCGTGGACATCAACAGCATCGAATGGGCGCATCATTAATTCTCAGGTTTCAGGAGCAAGGTCATGGCTTACAGCGAAAAAGTAATCGATCATTATGAAAACCCGCGCAACGTGGGTTCTTTCGACAACGAAGATCCTACCGTCGGCAGCGGCATGGTAGGGGCGCCGGCTTGCGGCGACGTGATGAAGCTGCAAATCAAGGTTAACGATGAAGGCATCATCGAAGACGCGCGCTTTAAAACTTACGGCTGCGGTTCCGCCATCGCCTCCAGCTCGCTGGTGACCGAATGGATGAAAGGCAAGTCGCTGGATCAGGCTGAAGCGATCAAAAACACCCAGATCGCCGAAGAGCTGGAATTGCCGCCGGTCAAAATTCACTGCTCGATCCTGGCTGAAGACGCCATCAAAGCAGCGATTGCCGACTATAAGAGCAAGCATAGCGCCAAGTAATTTGTCTGAGTCGGCCCGGCCGCGCCGGGCTTTGATGTGAAGTGTGAGGTTGTGATGTCTATTACCATGAGCGACAGCGCTGCGCAGCGTGTTCAGGCGTTTTTGACGAACCGCGGCAAAGGTCTCGGCCTGCGTCTGGGAGTGCGAACTTCCGGCTGCTCCGGGATGGCGTACGTGCTGGAATTTGTTGACGAAGCCAACGATGACGACATCGTGTTTGAAGACAAAGGCATCAAGGTGATCATCGACGGCAAGAGCCTGGTCTACCTTGACGGCACCGAGCTTGATTTCGTTAAGGAAGGCCTGAACGAAGGCTTCAAGTTCAACAACCCGAACGTCTCAAGCGAGTGCGGCTGCGGCGAGAGTTTCAACGTCTGACAGTCCATCGTGCTCCCCCGTTTCGGCGGGGGAACTTCATCCGCTAACGCCCAGAGCACGCTATGGATTACTTTACTTTATTCGGGCTGCCAGTTCGCTACACCGTGGACGGCAGCCTGCTTGCGTCCCGCTTCCAGGATCTGCAACGCCAATTCCACCCCGATCGTTTCGCCAACCAGCCGGAGCGCGAACGCCTGATGGCGTTGCAGCAGGCGGCGACCATCAACGAAGCCTACCAGGCGCTGAAGCACCCGTTAAAACGCGCGGAGTATATGCTATCTTTGCACGGCTTCGATCTGGGCAACGAACAGCATACGATGCGCGACACCGCGTTCCTGATGGAACAGCTGGAACTGCGCGAAGAGCTCGACGCCATTGAGCGCAAGCCGGAGGCGGAAAGCCTGCTGGCCGATTTCGGCGCGCGGCTGGCCGTCTCCATCAAACAGCGCAGCGCGCTGATGCTGCAGCAGTTGGACAGTGAGCAGTGGGCGGACGCCGCCGACACCGTGCGCAAGCTGCGCTTTTTGGACAAACTCCAGCAACAGGTTGAACAACTCGAAGAAAAACTGCTGGGTTTTGAGTAACACCTTCTGATTCTGATTGTGGAAGCTTCAACATGGCCTTATTACAAATTAGTGAGCCTGGCCTCAGCGCCGCGCCGCACCAGCGACGCTTGGCCGCCGGCATCGACTTAGGCACCACCAACTCGTTGGTCGCCACGGTGCGCAGCGGGCAGGCGGAAACGCTGGCCGACGAACAGGGGCGCCATTTGCTGCCTTCGGTGGTGCATTATCAGGCGGACGCGCAGCGCGTCGGCTGGGAGGCGCGCCAACAGGCGGCGCAGGATCCGGCCAATACCGTCAGCTCCATCAAACGCATGATGGGCCGCTCGTTGGCGGATGTGCAGCAACGTTACCCGAACCTGCCGTATCAATTTCAGGCCAGCGACAACGGCCTGCCGCTGATCGTCACCGCCGCCGGCCCGGTTAACCCGGTCGGTGTCTCCGCTGATATCCTGCGGGCCCTGTCCGCGCGCGCGCAAGCGGCGCTGGAAGGCGAGCTGGATGGCGTGGTGATCACCGTTCCCGCCTACTTCGACGACGCGCAGCGCCAGGGCACCAAAGACGCAGCGCGTCTGGCCGGCTTGCACGTTCTGCGCCTGTTGAACGAACCGACCGCGGCGGCGATCGCCTACGGGCTGGATTCCGGCCAGGAAGGGGTGATCGCGGTTTACGATCTGGGCGGCGGCACCTTTGATATCTCCATTCTGCGCCTCAGCCGCGGCGTGTTCGAAGTGCTGGCCACCGGCGGCGATTCCGCGCTGGGCGGCGACGACTTCGATCATCTGTTGGCCGACTGGCTGCGCGAGCAGGCCGGCGTGGCCGATCGCAGCGACCACGGCGTGCAGCGTCAACTGCTGGATGCCGCCATCGCCGCCAAAATCGCGTTGAGCGATGCCGACAGCGTGCGCGTCGAGGTGGCCGGCTGGCAGGGCGAGGTGACCCGCGCCCAGTTTGAAGCGCTGATCGCTCCGTTGGTGAAACGCACGCTGATGGCTTGCCGCCGGGCGCTGAAAGACGCCGGCGTCGCCGCCGACGAGGTGCTGGAAGTGGTGATGGTCGGCGGTTCCACCCGCGTGCCGTTGGTGCGTGAGCAAGTGGGCGCCTTCTTCGGCCGCACGCCGCTGACGTCGATCGATCCGGATAAAGTGGTCGCCATCGGCGCCGCGATCCAGGCCGACATCCTGGTGGGCAACAAGCCGGACAGCGATATGCTGCTGCTGGACGTGATCCCGCTGTCGCTGGGCCTCGAAACCATGGGCGGCCTGGTGGAGAAAGTGATCCCGCGCAACACCACTATCCCGGTGGCGCGCGCGCAGGAGTTCACCACCTTTAAAGACGGCCAGAGCGCGATGATGATCCACGTGCTGCAGGGCGAGCGCGAGCTGGTGCAGGATTGCCGTTCGCTGGCGCGCTTTACGCTGCGCGGCCTGCCGCCGCTGCCTGCCGGGGGCGCGCACATTCGCGTCACCTTCCAGGTGGATGCCGACGGCCTGCTGAGCGTCACCGCGATGGAGAAATCCACCGGCGTTGAAGCCTCGATCCAGGTCAAGCCGTCGTATGGCCTGTCGGACAGTGAAATCGCCGGCATGATCAAGGATTCGATGGCCAATGCGCAAAGCGACGTGGGCGCGCGCAAGCTGGCGGAGCAACGCGTGGAAGCTGCGCGGGTGCTGGAAAGCCTGCAGGGCGCGCTGGCCACCGACGCCGCGCTGCTGAGCGAGGCGGAAAGCCAGGCGATCGCCGCCGCGACCCAGGCGTTGCAGCTGGCGGCGCAGGGTGAAGATCCCGCCGCTATCGAAGACGCCATCAAAACATTAGATGCACAAACGCAAGATTTTGCCGCGCGCCGCATGGACGCTTCCATTCGCCGCGCGCTGGCTGGCCATTCTGTGGATGAGGTTTAACCATGCCTAAAATTGTTTTCCTGCCCCATCAAGATCTTTGCCCGGAAGGGGCGGTTCTGGAAGCCGAAAAAGGGGAGTCGATCCTCAACGTTGCGCTGCGCAACGGCATTGAAATCGAGCACGCCTGCGAGAAATCCTGCGCCTGCACCACCTGCCACTGCATCGTGCGTGAAGGCTTCGATTCGCTGGAAGAGAGCAGCGAGCTGGAAGACGACATGCTGGACAAAGCGTGGGGGCTGGAGCCGGAAAGCCGTCTGAGCTGCCAGGCGCTGGTCGCCGACGAAGATCTGGTGGTCGAAATGCCGCGCTACACCGTCAATCACGCGCGTGAGCATTAATTGTTAGCCGCAGCGTCAACCCGGAGATCATAATGGGACTGAAGTGGACCGACAGCCGTGAAATCGGCGAAGCCCTGTACGACCAATACCCGGACACCGATCCGAAAACCGTGCGTTTTACCGACATGCATCAGTGGATCTGCGATCTGGAAGAGTTCGATGACGATCCGCAGGCTTCCAACGAAAAAATACTGGAAGCGATCCTGCTGGTCTGGTTAGATGAAGCGGAGTAAATAGCGTAACGGGCTGCCATGGGCGGCCCGTTTATTTTGTATCCGACAAGATTAATAAAAGAATAATCCGGAGTAAGAAGGCTATGACAACAGAATTCATGCAGGTCACGCTGTCGCAACAACCTGCCGACGCCCGCTGGGGCGAGAAAGCGCTGCTGAGCACCAACGGCGAAGGGATGACCATTCACCTGACCGGCGCCGACAAGCTGGGCGCGATCCAGCGCGCGGGCCGCAAAATTGATGGCCAGGGCATCAAAAACGTCAAGCTGGCCGGCGACGGTTGGGATTTGGAAAACAGCTGGGCGTTCTGGCAAGGCTATCGCGGGCCGAAAGGGCAGCGCAACGTCGAATGGGCCGAGCTGCCGGAAGCCGCGCGTCAGGAACTGGATAAGCGCCTGAAGATCGTCGACTGGGTGCGCGACACCATCAACATGCCGGCGGAAGAGCTGGGGCCGGAGCAATTGGCGACCCGCGCCGTCGATCTGATGTGCGACGTCGGCTGCGATGCCGTCAGCTACCGCATCACCAAGGGCGAAGATCTGCGCGAGCAGAACTATGCCGGCATCCACACCGTCGGCCGCGGCTCCGAGCGCCCGCCGGTGCTGCTGGCATTGGACTTCAACCCGACCGGCAACCCGGATGCGCCGGTGTTCGCATGCCTGGTCGGCAAGGGCATCACCTTCGACAGCGGCGGCTACAGCCTGAAGCAAAGCGCCTTTATGGATTCGATGAAATCCGACATGGGCGGCGCGGCCACTATCACCGGCGCCCTGGCGCTGGCGGCGGCGCGCGGCCTGAAGCAGCGCGTGAAGCTGTACCTGTGCTGCGCCGACAACATGGTCAGCGGCAACGCCTTCAAACTGGGTGACATCATTCGCTACCGCAACGGCAAAACCGTTGAGGTGATGAACACCGATGCGGAAGGGCGCCTGGTGCTGGCCGACGGCCTGATCGACGCTTCTGAGCAGAACCCGCAGCTGATTATCGACTGCGCCACCCTGACCGGCGCGGCGAAAACGGCGGTAGGCAACGACTACCACGCGCTGTTCAGCTTCGACGATGCGCTGGCGCAGGAGCTGCTGAGCAGCGCCGCCGCCGAGCAAGAGCCGTTCTGGCGTCTGCCGCTGGCCGAGTTCCATCGCAGCCAGCTGCCGTCCAACTTCGCCGAGCTGAACAACGTGGCCGGCCCGGCCTACACCGCCGGCGCCAGCACTGCGGCGGCCTTCCTGTCGCACTTCGTCAAGAATTACCAACAGGGCTGGCTGCACATCGACTGCTCCGCCACCTACCGCAAAGGCGCGGTGGATCAGTGGTCGGCCGGCGCGACCGGTTTGGGCGTGCGCACCCTGGCCAACCTGTTGCTGAGCAAAGCCAAATAATTGAACGCCCGCCGCGTCGGGCGCTAGAATGCGCATTATCTTCGGGGCCCAGCATGCTGGGCCTCGCTATTTGATCCCTGGAGTTTGCCATGAGTGCCCATCATCACGATGCCGCCCCGAGCGAGAACGAACTTGAACGCCTGTTGAAGCTGGCGGTGACGGAGCCGGCCCACCGCCCGGCGTTCTTCCGTGAACTGCTCGAGGCCACGGTGCTGATCCTCGGCGACAGCGAGCAGGTGCAGCAGGACGGCGACATTACGCTGAACGCGGATACGCCGGTCAATATCCAGCATTGGGAAAAACAGGACGGCGGCAGCATTATTCCGTTCTTCACCTCGCTGGAAGCGCTGCAGAAGGCCGTTGAGGATGAACAGCCGTTCATCGCCATGCCGGCGCGGGTGCTGTTTGAAATCACCCAGGGCGCGGATCTGTTCCTCAACCCGAAGGCGGAATACGGCAAAGAGTTCTACCCGGAAGAGGTGGCGATGCTGCTGGCGACCGGCGGCGTTGTCAAACCGGTGGAGCATTACGTCGACAAAGAGACCCAAATCCTGCTGGGGCAGCCCGAAGAGTATCCGTCGGCGATGGTGGATGCGCTGACCACGCTGTTCAGCCAGCGCAAGCCGGTGCGCCGCGCGTTTCTGGCGCTGATGCACGACCAGGCGGCGGACGAGAAGCCGAATCTGCTGATCGGGCTGGAAGTGGATGCCGAGCCGGCGGAGATCGAGGCGTTGATCAACGAGGCCGGCAGCGTCGCCAGCGAAACGGCGCCGAATGACGAACCGGTGGATTTCTGCCTGGTATCGGAGAAAGAGCGGGGCATCAGCCACTACCTGATCGCCCATACGCAGCCGTTTTATCAGCGCCGCTGGGGCAGTTGGCTGCGCAATGTGATCCCGTCTACCGACAAGACCCAATAACGTCGGTGCGCCGCTGAAAGTGGCGAATGAAGATCATATTTTTTTAATGAAATGTTGATTTTCCCGTAGGCAAGCGTTAACGGCGCACATATAATCTGCGCCACTTGAGAAGGCCGGCAACATTGCAGACCGGCCTGTTTTGGAAGTCATACAGAGGCCATCATGACCGTAGAACGTACCTTTTCCATCGTTAAACCAAACGCTGTAGCCAACAACGACATCGGCGCTATCTACGCGCGTTTCGAGCGCGCCGGTTTCAAAATCATCGCCGCTAAAATGCTGCGTCTGACTCGCGAGCAAGCTGAAGGCTTCTACGCTGAGCACAAAGGCCGCCCATTCTTCGACGGTCTGGTTGAGTTCATGACCTCCGGCCCAATCATGGTGCAGGTTCTGGAATCTGAAAACGCCGTGCAGCGCAACCGCGACATCATGGGCGCAACCAACCCGGACAACGCACTGGCCGGCACCCTGCGCGCCGACTACGCGGACAGCTTCACCGCTAACGCCGTTCACGGTTCCGACTCCGTTGAATCCGCACAGCGTGAAATCGCTTACTTCTTCAACGAAAGCGAAATCTGCGCACGTTAATCGTGCCGTTGCTGATAACCAGGTATTCACCGGCTGAAACAATAAAAATGCCCTGAATGCCTTTCAGCCATAGAAACCCGCTACTAAAATTTGTACAATGCCGCGCCCCTGATAAGACGACTTGTCAGGGGCGTGTTTTTAGTGCCGCCACCCGAATCATGCGGGCTGAAATGCACAACTTACTTTCCATTCTTTAGCGCCATAACGTGTAATAACGAGGCCAGAGATCATTATGTTAGAACCCATCACGTCCGAGCACACCGTGTCTGAAAATAATTCGCTGACTACCCCCTCCGTTAACGTGGAGCAACCGGCTGCGGCCAAAATCAACCTGCTGGATCTGAACCGCCAGCAAATGCGCGAGTTCTTCGCCGAAATGGGCGAAAAACCGTTCCGCGCCGATCAGGTGATGAAGTGGATTTACCACTACTGCTGCGACGATTTCGAGCAGATGACCGACATCAACAAAGTCCTGCGCGGCAAGCTGCAGCGCGTAGCGGAAATCCGCGCGCCGGAAGTGGCGGAAGAACAGCGTTCGGCCGACGGCACCATCAAGTGGGCGATCAAGGTGGGCGATCAGCAGGTCGAAACCGTGTATATCCCGGAAGCCGACCGCGCGACGCTGTGCGTCTCCTCGCAGGTAGGCTGCGCGCTGGAGTGCAAATTCTGTTCGACGGCGCAGCAGGGCTTCAACCGCAACCTGCGCGTGTCGGAAATCATCGGCCAGGTGTGGCGCGCGGCGAAGATCATCGGCGCGCTGAAGGTGACCGGCCAACGCCCGATCACCAACGTGGTGATGATGGGCATGGGCGAGCCGCTGCTCAACCTGAACAACGTGGTGCCGGCGATGGAAATCATGCTGGACGATTTCGGCTTTGGCCTGTCCAAACGCCGCGTGACCCTGTCTACCTCCGGCGTGGTGCCGGCGCTGGACAAGCTGGGCGACATGATCGACGTGGCGCTGGCCATTTCGCTGCACGCACCGAACGACACCATCCGCGATGAGATCGTGCCGATCAACCGCAAGTACAACATCGAGACCTTCCTGTCCGCGGTGCGTCGCTACCTGGAGAAATCCAACGCCAACCAGGGCCGCGTTACCGTCGAGTACGTGATGCTGGATCATATCAACGACAGCACCGACGACGCGCATCAGCTGGCGGAAGTGCTGAAAGATACGCCGTGCAAGATCAACCTGATCCCATGGAACCCGTTCCCGGGCGCTCCGTACGGCCGCAGCTCCAACAGCCGGGTGGATCGTTTCTCCAAGGTGTTGATGGAATACGGCTTTACGACTATTGTTCGTAAAACCCGTGGTGACGATATCGACGCCGCCTGCGGGCAACTGGCGGGTGAAGTGATCGACCGTACCAAGCGTACCCTGAAGAAGAAAATGGCCGGGGAACCTATCAACGTACGGGCGGTCTGAATCCTATAGCACCATTTTTTGTTATCTAACAGCCTGTTATGCGAAAGCGTGTCGCTGGCGGGCGTTAGCTGACGGCCGATAAGGAAATGAATGCGGGCATGAAGCTGAAACTGTGGGGTATGTGGCTGGCGGCCGGGTTGTTGGCCGGGTGTTCCGGTTCAGCGCCGGAAAAGGAAGCACAGGTCTCTGAGGCGGGCCAGACGCGCCTGCAGCTGGGGCTGGAGTACCTGCAGCAAGGCGACATGGACGCCGCGCGCCAGAACCTGGAAAAGGCGCTGGACGCGGCCCCGCAGGATTACCGCACGCAGTTGGGCATGGCGCTCTACGCGCAGCGCAGCGGTGAAAACGCCGAGGCCGAACAGCGTTATCGGCAAGCGCTCAAACTTGCGCCGGGCAATGGCACCGTACTGAATAATTACGGTGCGTTTCTTTGCGGTTTAGGGCAGTATGTACCGGCGCAACAGCAGTTTAGCGCTGCGGCGCTGGCGCCCGATTATGGCCAGGTCGCCGACAGCCTGGAAAACGCAGGTTACTGTTTTCTCAAGGCCGGACAAAACGACGAAGCGCGCACGCTGTTGAGCCGCGCGCTGAAAGTCGATCCGGACAAAGGCACTCCGCTGCTGGCGGAGGCCGAAAAGCAATTTGGAGAAGGGAAGCGCGCCCAGTCGCAACTTTTATTGGATGTTTATCAGCATGTTCTGCCGGCCAGCGCCAGCAGCTTATGGTTACAGATTCGTTTCGCCGCGTTAGCCGGCCGCCAGGATAGCGTTCAACGCTATGGCAAGCAGCTAGCGCGAAGTTTTCCACAATCCAAACAGTACCAGCAGTTCTTAGCTAATGAATACTGAAGCCTCCCAAGATAAAACCGTATCCATGACGACGGGCCAGCGCCTGCGTCAGGCCCGTGAGCAACTCGGGCTGAGCCAACAGACCGTTGCAGAACGCCTGTGTCTCAAAATGTCCACCGTGCGCGATATCGAGGAAGACAGCGTGTCCGCTGACCTCGCGTCCACCTTCGTGCGCGGCTACATCCGTTCCTACGCCAAGCTGGTGCATCTGCCGGAAGACGAACTGCTGCCGATGTTGGCCAAGCAGGCGCCGTTGAAGATGGCGAAAGTGGCGCCGATGCAAAGTTTCTCGCTGGGCAAGCGTCGCAAGAAACGCGACGGCTGGCTGATGAGCTTCACCTGGCTTATCGTGTTCGTGGTGATCGGCCTTACCGGCGCCTGGTGGTGGCAAAACCACAAGGCGCAGCAGGAAGAGATCGCCACCATGGCCGATCAATCCTCGGCGCAGCTTTCACAGAATAACGAAGGGCAGTCCGTGCCGCTGACCGACGGCAATGCCGACGCCGGCACCAACGTGCCGTTGACCGACAACAGCGCCGCGCCGGCCGATACCGGCGCAGCGGCTCAGGCGCCGGCGGCGACCGCCCAGGCGCCGAGCGCGGCTCAGCAGCAGCCTGCCGTGGTGTCGCCAAGCCAGACCACCCTGCCGGAAACCGCGCCGGCGGCGCAAGCGCCGTTGCCGACCGCCGATGCGGGCGTGGCTGCGCCGGCGGCCGATCCGAACGCGCTGGTGATGGATTTCTCCGCCGACTGCTGGCTGCAGGTGACCGACGCGAGCGGTAAAACGCTGTTCAGCGGCACCCAGAAGCAAGGCGGCAAGCTGAACCTGACCGGCACTGCGCCGTATAAACTGACCATCGGTGCGCCGGCGGCAGTTCAGATCCAGTATCAGGGTAAACCGGTTGATTTAAGCCGGTTCGTTAAGTCAAACCGTGTTGCTCGCCTGACCGTCGCCGCGCAGTAATCGCGCGGCACCGGTCGTGATGTCAGAGCAGCAATGGAGAGTAAGTAATGCATAACCAAGCGCCCATCAACCGTCGAAAATCTACACGCATTTACGTCGGCAAGGTGCCTATTGGTGATGGCGCGCCGATTGCCGTGCAGTCGATGACCAACACCCGTACCACCGATGTTGAAGCAACGGTTAATCAGATCAAAGCGCTGGAGCGCGTGGGCGTCGACATCGTCCGCGTTTCGGTTCCAACCATGGACGCCGCCGAGGCGTTCAAACTGATCAAGCAGCAGGTCAACGTGCCGCTGGTCGCCGATATCCACTTCGATTATCGCATCGCACTGCAGGTGGCCGAATATGGCGTAGACTGCCTGCGCATCAACCCGGGCAACATCGGCAACGAATCGCGCATTCGCTCGGTGGTGGACTGCGCCCGTGACAAGAACATCCCGATTCGCATCGGCGTCAACGGCGGCTCGCTGGAAAAAGACCTGCAGGAAAAGTACGGCGAACCTACGCCGGAAGCGCTGCTGGAATCCGCCATGCGCCACGTCGACATCCTCGATCGCCTCAACTTCGACCAGTTTAAGGTCAGCGTCAAGGCGTCGGACGTGTTCCTGGCGGTGCAATCCTACCGCTTGCTGGCGTCGCGCATCGATCAGCCGCTGCACCTGGGCATCACCGAAGCCGGCGGCGCGCGCAGCGGGTCGGTCAAATCGGCCATCGGCCTGGGCATGCTGCTGTCTGAAGGCATCGGCGATACCCTGCGCATCTCGCTGGCGGCGGATCCGGTCGAAGAGGTGAAGGTCGGTTTCGACATCCTGAAGTCGCTGCGCATCCGCGCGCGCGGCATCAACTTCATCGCCTGCCCGACCTGCTCGCGTCAGGAGTTCGACGTGATCGGCACGGTGAACGCGCTGGAGCAGCGCCTGGAAGACATCATCACGCCGATGGACGTTTCGATCATCGGCTGCGTGGTGAACGGCCCGGGCGAAGCGCTGGTGTCCACCATGGGCGTAACCGGCGGCCACAAGAAGAGCGGCTTCTATGAAGACGGCGTGCGCCAGAAAGAGCGTTTCGACAACGAACAGATGATCGACCAGCTGGAAGCGAAAATTCGCGCCAAGGCCGCGATGATGGACGAAAGCAAACGCATCACGGTCAACCTGCTGGAAAAATAAGCGTTATCGCTACACGGCGGGCCTGTTGGCCCGCTTGTTTATGAGCCTGAAGGGCAGAAAACCGCATCCGCGTTGAATACCGGGCGGCAAAGTCCCTATAATCGGGTTCATTTTTACAGACAACGGACAGAGAACTCACGTGGCAAAGAACATTCAAGCCATTCGCGGCATGAACGACTACCTGCCGGAAGAAACGGCATTATGGCAGCGTATTGAAGGCACCCTCAAGCAGGTGCTGGGCGGCTACGGTTACAGCGAAATCCGGTTGCCGATTGTAGAGCAGACCCCGTTATTCAAACGCGCGATCGGCGAAGTGACCGACGTCGTGGAAAAAGAGATGTATACCTTCGAAGACCGCAACGGCGAAAGCCTGACGCTGCGTCCGGAAGGGACGGCCGGCTGCGTGCGCGCCGGCATCGAACATGGTCTGCTGTACAATCAGGAACAGCGTCTGTGGTACATCGGCCCGATGTTCCGCTACGAGCGCCCGCAGAAGGGGCGTTACCGTCAGTTCCATCAGCTGGGCGCGGAAGTGTTCGGCCTGCAAGGCCCGGATATCGACGCCGAGCTGATCCTGCTGACCGCCCGCTGGTGGAAAGCGCTGGGCATCGCCGAGCACGTCACGCTGGAGCTGAACTCCATCGGTTCGCTGGAGGCGCGCGCCAACTACCGCGACGCGCTGGTGGCGTTCCTGGAGCAGCACGTCGAGGTGCTGGACGAAGACTGCAAACGCCGCATGTACAGCAACCCGCTGCGCGTGCTGGACTCCAAAAATCCTGAGGTGCAGGCGCTGCTGAACGACGCGCCGCGCCTGTCCGAGTACCTGGATGAAGAATCCCGTGCTCACTTCGCCGGTCTGTGTGAACTTTTGGCGCAGGCAGGTATCCCATATACCGTTAACGAGCGCCTGGTGCGCGGTCTGGATTACTACAACCGCACCGTGTTTGAGTGGGTGACCACCAGCCTGGGCGCGCAGGGCACCGTCTGCGCGGGCGGCCGTTACGACGGCCTGGTCGAGCAACTGGGCGGCCGCGCCACCCCGGCGGTCGGTTTCGCCATGGGCCTGGAGCGTCTGGTGCTGCTGGTGCAGGCGGTCAACCCGGAATTCAAGGCGCCGTCGGCTATCGACGTGTACGTCATTTCTTCCGGCGCGGGCACCCAGAGTGCGGCAATGCGGCTGGCTGAACAGGTGCGCGACGCGGCGCCGCAGCTGAAGCTGATGACCAATTACGGCGGCGGCAACTTCAAGAAGCAGATCACCCGTGCGGACAAATGGGGCGCGCGCATCGCGCTGATCCTGGGTGAGAGCGAAGTGGCGGCGCAGCAGGTGGTGGTGAAAGACCTGCGCAGTGGTGAACAAGAAACGCTGGCGCAAAGCGAAGTCGCTGCGCGTCTGGCTTTGATGTTAGGTTAAGGAGAAGGACACCGTGGAAGTCTATACCACTGAAAACGAACAAGTCGACGCACTGCGTCGGTTCTTTGCCGAGAACGGCAAAGCGCTGGCGGTGGGCGTGGTGCTCGGAATTGGTGCCCTGGTTGGCTGGCGTTATTGGCAGAGCCATGAAAACTCCAACATGATGGCGGCATCGCAATCCTATCAGGAAGCCAGCGATCGTCTGGCGGCCGGCAAGCCGGATGACGTGGCTGCCGCAGAGAAATTTGTCCAGGCCAACGGCAACAGCTACGGCGTACTGGCCGCGCTGCAGTTGGCCAAGCACTTTGTCGAACAGAATGATTTCGCCAAGGCGCAGCAGCAGCTGGCGCTGGCGCAGGGCCAGACCAAAGACGACAACCTGTTGGCGATGATCAACCTGCGTCTGGCGCGCGTCCAGCTGCAGGAGAAAAAGCTGGATGAAGCGCTGAAAACGCTGGATGGCGTGAAAGGCGAAGGCTGGGCGGCGATGATGCAGGATGTGCGCGGCGATGTATTGCTGGCCAAGGGCGACGCCAAGGGCGCGCGCGAAGCTTACAGCAAAGGCATTGAGTCCAATGCTTCTCAGGCGCTGCAGGTTCTGCTGCGCATGAAATTGAATAACTTGTCCAGCTAAGGGGAATTCCCATGCAATTGCGTAAAACACTCTTGGTCGGACTGGTTTCCGCTGCCTTGCTGAGTGGTTGCTCGCTGTTTAACAGCGAAGAAGACGTGGTTACCATGTCGCCGTTGCCGAAAGTTGAAAATCAGTTTACGCCGAGCAAGGCGTGGAGCACCTCGGTGGGCGACGGTATCGGTGAGTATTACTCCCACCTGCGCCCGGCCTATCAGGACAGCACCATTTACGCCGCCGATCGCTTTGGCATCGTGAAAGCGATGGACGCCGACAGCGGCAACGAGAAGTGGAAGGTCAATCTCTCCGAGAAGACCGGCTTCTTCTCCAGCAACCTGTCTGCGCTGCTGTCGGGCGGCCTGACGGTTGCGGGCGACAAGGTTTACGTCGGCAGCGAAAAAGCGGTGGTTTACGCATTGAACACCGCCGACGGCGCCATCGCCTGGCAGACCAAAGTGGCCGGCGAAGCGATCTCCCGTCCGGTTGTCAGCGACGGCATGGTGTTGGTGCACACCTCCAACGGCATGCTGCAGGCGCTGAACGAAGCCGACGGCGCGGTGAAGTGGACGGTTAACCTGGACATGCCTTCGCTGTCGCTGCGCGGTGAATCCGCGCCGGCCGTCGCTTTTGGCGCCGCCATCGTCGGCGGTGACAACGGCCGCGTCAGTGCGGTGCTGATGCAGCAGGGCCAGATTATCTGGCAACAGCGTATTTCTCAGCCGAGCGGCGCGACCGAAATCGATCGTCTGAACGACGTGGACACCACGCCGGTGATCGTTGACGGCGTGGTCTACGCGCTGGGTTACAACGGCAACCTGACGGCGCTGGATCTGCGTTCCGGCCAGATTATCTGGAAACGCGAGCTGGGTTCGGTGAATGATTTCATCGTCGACGCGGGCCGCATCTACCTGATCGATCAGAACGACCGCGTAGTGGCGCTCAGCACCGAAGGCGGCGTGACCGTGTGGACGCAGAGCGATCTGCTGCACCGTAACCTGACGCCGCCGGTGATGTATAATGGTTATCTGGTGACCGGTGACGCCGAAGGTTATCTGCACTGGATCAACACCACCGATGGCCGTTTTGTCGCCCAGCAGGAAGTGGACAGCTCCGGCTTCCTGTCTGCGCCGATGGTGGCCAGCGACAAGCTGATCATCCAGGCTCGCGGCGGGAAAGTTTACGCTTTCACCCGCTAACGCCGCTCGTCGTGACCCTTCTTGCACCCGAAAGCTTTCGGGTTGCAGCCAGGCGGCAAGCGCATGAGTCCTCGGGAGCTCAGTGAACTGAGTGACCGAGGCGAGGGTGCGCAGACAACGCCGCTGTGGCGCGAAAGATGAAGGGGAAAACGGCTCCTGAGTGTTCAGGGGCCGTTTCGTATTTTATAAGCTGCACCGCTGGTGTCTATCCACAGTGCAGTAACGCATTGATTATTAAGTAATGAGGCTTCAACAATGATACCTGTCGTCGCGCTGGTCGGGCGCCCGAATGTGGGTAAATCCACCTTGTTCAACCGTTTAACCCATACGCGTGATGCGCTGGTGGCGGATTTCCCGGGGCTGACGCGTGACCGCAAGTATGGTCGTGCTGAAATCGAAGGCAATGAATTCATCATCGTCGATACCGGCGGCATTGACGGCACCGAAGACGGCGTCGAAACGCGCATGGCCGGTCAGTCGCTGCTGGCGATCGAAGAAGCGGACATCGTGCTGTTCATGGTCGACGCCCGCGCCGGCCTGATGCCGGCGGATCAGGGCATTGCCCAGCACCTGCGCAGCCGCCAGAAGGCGACCTTCCTGGTGGCCAACAAAACCGACGGTCTGGATCCGGACACCGCCACCGCCGATTTCTACTCGCTCGGTCTGGGTGAAGTGTTCGCTATCGCCGCTTCTCACGGCCGCGGCGTGACCCAGCTGATTGAACACGTGCTGGTGCCGTTCGTGCCGGAAAAACCGGAAGACGTCGAGCTGACCGAGGAAGAGGCCAACGCCGCTTACTGGGCCGAGCAAAACGGCGAAACGCTGGAAGGCGAAGAAGACGAAGAGCCGGAAGAAGCGTTCAATCCGCAGGATCTGCCGATCAAGCTGGCGATCGTCGGCCGCCCGAACGTCGGTAAGTCTACGCTCACTAACCGCATCCTCGGCGAGGAGCGCGTGGTGGTGTATGACATGCCGGGCACCACCCGCGACAGCATCTACATTCCGATGGTGCGCGACGAACGCGAATACGTGCTGATCGACACCGCCGGGGTGCGCAAACGCGGCAAGGTGACCGAAACCGTCGAGAAATTCTCGGTGATCAAGACCCTGCAGGCGATTGAAGACGCCAACGTGGTGCTGCTGGTGATCGACGCGCGTGAAGGCATTTCCGATCAGGATCTCTCTCTGCTCGGCTTTATCCTCAATAGTGGGCGCTCACTGGTGATTGCGGTCAACAAGTGGGACGGCATGAGCGAAGAAGATCGCGAGCACGTGAAAGAGATGCTCGATCTGCGTCTGGGCTTCGTCGACTTCGCGCGCGTGCACTTCATTTCCGCCCTGCACGGCAGCGGCGTCGGCAACCTGTTCGAATCGGTACAGGAAGCCTACGAGTGCGCAACCCGCCGCGTAAACACCTCGATGCTGACCAAAATCATGCAGATGGCGGTTGACGATCACCAGCCGCCGTTGGTGCGCGGCCGCCGCGTGAAGCTGAAATATGCCCATGCCGGCGGTTACAACCCGCCGATCGTGGTGATCCACGGCAACCAGGTCAGCGATCTGGCCGATTCGTACAAACGCTATCTGATGAACTACTTCCGCCGCTCGCTGAATGTGATGGGGACGCCGATCCGCATCCAGTTCAAAGAGGGTGACAACCCGTTCGCCGGCAAACGCAATCTGCTGACGCCAACCCAGATGCGTAAGCGCAAGCGCCTGATGAGCCACCTGAAAAAGAGCAAGTAATCGCTTATGAGGGGCGCGGCAGTGATGCCGCGCCCTTTTTTATTGGCCCGAAATCGTTTTATTATCTGAAGATTACCTCGCCTGCCTGAAGGAACACCATGTCCTGGGAAACCTGGAGTTTTGCGTTTAACGTCACCGTGCCGAATCTGCTGATGATGCTGCTGGGGATCCTGCTGCGCCATTGGCGCCTGATGGATGACCGCTTCGTCGACGGTGCGACCCGCCTGGTGTTCAATCTGGCGCTGCCATGCCTGCTGTTTTTCAGCATTGCCACCAACCATCCGCAGCTGCTCGGCAACCTGCCGCTGGTGCTGTTCGGCGCGGTCGGCACGCTGGCGACCTTCCTGCTTTTGGAGCTGGCGGCCAAGTGGTTGGTGAAAGAACCGCGTGAGCGCGGGGTGTTCGTGCAGGGCGGCTTCCGCGCCAATACCGCCATCGTCGGCCTGGCCTACGCCATGACCGCCTATGGCAGCGAAGGCATTGCGCTCGCCTCGCTGTACCTGACGGTGACGGTGATCCTGTTCAACATACTGTCGGTCATCACCCTCACGCGCAGTCTGCAGGGCGGGCAGGGCAAGAAAATCAGCCACCTGTCGCTGCTGCGCAGCATCGTCACCAACCCGCTGATCATCGGTCTGGTGTGCGGGCTGGCGTATGCGCAAACCGGGCTGGGGATCCCGGCCGTGATCCGCCAAACCGGCAGCTATATCTCCGCGCTGTCGCTGCCGCTGGCGCTGCTTTGCACCGGAGCCAGCCTGGATTTTCGCGCCATGTTCCGTTCGTCCAACGTGGCGGCGCTGTCGTCGGCGGCCAAGCTGTTTCTGGTGCCGTGCCTGATGACGCTGGCCGGCTGGCTGTGCGGGTTCCAGGGCGCGGCGCTGGGCATTATCTTCCTGTTTTCCGCCACGCCGACCGCTTCGGGCAGCTATGTGATGACGCGCGCCATGGGCGGCAACGCCACGCTGGCGGCCAATATTATCGCCATCACCACCGTCGGTTCGTTCTTCACCACCGCGTTGGGGATCTATTTTTTGCGCTCATGGGGCGCGATTTAACCTGGGAGTCGTTATGGACGCGCACTGTCCGCACTGTCGTCAGACCATGAATTGGGTAGCGGGTCACTACCATTGTGCCGCCTGTCAGCGCGATTATCGGCAGCTGGCGAGCTGCCCGGAGTGCGGGCAGCCGCTGCAAGAATTGAAAGCCTGCGGGGCGGTGGATTACCTGTGCCAGAACGGGCACGGGCTGATCTCCAAAAAGCGGGTGAATTTCAGCTATCAGCCGCTGTAAGCCCTCACTCATCCACCTGGCCGGTTTTCCACAGATCCACCAGCGCCTGCGGCGCGCTGCTTTCCGGGATTAACAGCACGATCTCGGTGCTCAGGGTGGGGCTGGTGTAGTTGATCTGTATGCGGTAGTAGCGCTGGTCGCCGCAGCCGGGGGAGTTGGGCTGGCCTTCTTCCTGCGCATAAGGCAGCGTCTGGTTCAGCAGCTGATTCAGGCGCTGCCGCTGCTCCGGCGTGATATCGGCCAGCGCGATGCGGCGCTGGCCCGCCAGTTTGGGAATGTAGGCGAAGCCTCCCTCGCGCGCCAGCTCAATGACCGTATCCTGATTGAGCGTCGGCAGCGGTTTCATTATTCCACCCCCACCTGATGCCAGGCTTGCTGCACCTTGTCCGCCACGCTCTGGTCGAAACGCGCTTGCGCATGTTTCACCGTGGCGCGGGCGAAGGTGGCGAAATCGGCATTTTGCGGCAGCGCTTTGTCGCATACCGTGTCATACCAGACGTAGCCGGCTTTCTCCCAGGCGAAGCCGCCCAGCGCCGTCGCCGCCAGGTAGAAGGCGCGGTTGGGGATGCCGGAGTTGAGGTGCACGCCGCCGTTGTCTTCCTTGGTCTGGATATAATCCTGCATGCTGGCGGGCTGCGGGTCTTTACCCAGCAGCGGGTCATCGTAGGCGGTGCCGGGCGCCGACATCGAGCGCAGCCCTTTGCCTTTGATGCCCTCGGCAAGCAGCCCGGCGCCGATCAGCCAGTCGGCTTTATCGGCGGTTTGCTGCAGGTGGAACTGCTTGACCAGCGAACCGAACACGTCGGACAGCGATTCGTTGAGCGCGCCGGACTGCTGGTAGTAGATCAGCCCGGCTTCGCTCTCGGTCACGCCGTGCGCCAGCTCGTGGCCGACCACGTCGATGGCGATGGTGAAACGGTTGAAAATCTCGCCGTCGCCGTCGCCGAACACCATCTGCTGGCCGTTCCAGAAAGCGTTCTGGTACTCCTTGCCGTAGTGTACGCTGCCGACCAGCGGCAGCCCCTGGTTATCCAGTGAGTTGCGGCGGTAGGCCTGCCAGAAGAAATCGTAGGTGACGCCGAGGTAGTCGTAGGCTTCGTCCACCGCCACGTCGTGGTTGCTGGGCTGGCCCTCTTTACGCACCTGTTTGCCGGGCAGTTGGGTGCCGTTCTGGGCGTCGTAGATATCGCGGAGCGCTTCGCCGGCTCGGGCGTTTTTCTCGGTCGGTGAACGTAGCGGCTTGTTGCCGAGCAGGCTTTGCACGTGGTTCAGGGTGTGCAGCGCGCAGTCGCGCTGCGGGGCGTTGCCGTGTTCAATGATGCGGCGCAGCATGTAGGGAGGAATGACGGAACGCATGCGCTGGGCTGGCATAGTGGCTCTCCTTAGGCAAAAATTTTACCTCATCGAATGAATGCACTGTGCCTAAGTGTAGCCTACTCGTCATAAAGCCTGTGGTCATGCGTGCTCACCGCCGGCGCAGTCTTGTGCGGGCTGATGCGCCGCACCGAGGCGCGTACCGCCAGCCGGCCGTGCAGCAGCAGATTGCACGGCGGCGCGTCGGCGCGCAGCATGCGCCGCTGCAGCAGTTGGATCGCCTCGTAACCCAGTTCGTCGCGCGGCACCTGCACCGAGGTCAGCGGCACGTCATGGATTTCCGCCAGGTTGAAGCCGTCGGTGCTCATCACCGACACGTCGCCCGGCACGTTCAGCCCTCGCTTGTTGAGCGCCTTGACCGCCCCGACCGCCATGTAATCGCCGCCGGCCAGGATCGCCGTCGGCAGCGGGGCGTGGCCGTGGATGCCATCGAGATAGGTGGTCAGCGCCTGCTCGGCCTCTTCGCTGCCGAAGCCGGAGGTGGTGACCAGATGTCGGCTGTCGTCGAACGGCAGATGATGCCGGGCGTAGGCTTGCCGGATGCCCGCCAGCCGCAGCTCCATGGTGTGGCGGCGCAGACACTGCAGGTTGAGAATATGGCTGTGCCCCTGCTGGAACAGGTAGCTGGCGGAGTAATCACCGATCAACTGATGATCCGGCGAGACGCTGTCCAGCCGCATCTGCCGATCGCTGCAGTTGATCAGCACGCAAGGTTTGTGCAGATCGGCCGCCAGGGTGTGGATATGCTCGTCGTCGATGCCGATGATCAGCGCCGCTTCGGTGTGCGGATCGCTCATCTTTTCCAGAAACAGCGCGCCGTCGCTGCGCTGCTCTTCCAGCCCGCAGTAGCGGATGCGCACCTCGTGCTCCATCAGCGTGGCGGCAATGCCCTGAATGACCTTGTAGTAGAAGATATCGGTGCGCACGTCGAACGCGCGCTGCGGCGCGAACACCATCACGTTGTTCAGCATCAGCCGGCCGCTGGAAATGCCCTGCAGAATGCCGTTTTGCTGCGCACAGTCCAGCACCTTGCGGCGCGCCTCGGCGCTGGTGTTGGCCTTGCCGGCCAGCACGCGGGAAACGGTGCTGATCGACAGCCCGGTTTGGCGGGCGATCTCCTGGATTTTCAGCTTTCCGTTCATTTTGTGATCTCCTTCAAATTCGTCCATGAGAATATTTTCACTGCGGATTTTCAGCGTCTTGACCGGATTTATCGGCCATTATGACTATTTTTTCACCCGCTTGTGAAAATCTTTGCAAAAAACCCCGTTTCGCTGTGCGCTATCGCTGAGTAGTCTGCATTGGTACACCAATTTTGGGACATGTCAGTCCAATTTTAACGGTGTGCGAAAAAGAAAACAAAAAATAAATCATGGGGTTGTGATGGACTGCCGGTCTGTTATGCGAGCGTTGGCCTGTGTTCACCGTCCCCTTTTGATAGCGCAACGTACCTTACCAATGCGCGCGTCGCTGTCACAGGCGGCCGCGGGGAGAGAACTGATGAGTGTGGAGATCAATCAGGCGGTCGCGCAGAGCGGCCGACGCAAGTTCAAATCGCTGCGCTGGTGGATGCTGGCGCTGTTCTTGCTGGGCGTCACGGTCAACTACATTACCCGCAACTCGCTGGGCATTCTGGCGCCGGAGCTGAAAACCAGCCTGAACATGAGCACTGAGCAATATGCCTGGGTGGTGGCGTCGTTCCAGCTGGCCTACACGGTGTTCCAGCCGATCTGCGGCTGGCTGATCGACGTCATCGGCCTGAAGATGGGCTTTCTGATCTGCGCCGGCATTTGGGCGGTGGTATGCATGCTGCACGCCGGCGCCGGCAGCTGGCTGCAACTGGCCATTCTGCGCTTCTTCATGGGGGGCGCGGAGGCGGCGGCCACCCCGGCCAACGCCAAGGCGATCTCCGACTGGTTCCCGAAAAAGGAGCGGCCGATCGCCGCCGGCTGGGCGGGCGTCGGTTTCTCCATCGGCGCCATGCTGGCGCCGCCGATCATCGTCATCGCTCACGTCTCCTTCGGCTGGCAGGGGGCGTTCCTGTTCTCCGGCGGGCTGGCGCTGATCTGGGTCGTGCTGTGGTGGCTGTTCTACCACTCCCCGCAGCAGCACCCGAACCTCAGCCAGCAAGAGCTGGATCTGATCCGCGAAGACAACGAGCCGGTGTTGCCGAAGCTGCCGTTTTTCACTTCGCTGGCCAGCCTGTGCAAGAACAAGAAGTTTTACGGCATCGCCATCCCGGCCTTTCTCGCCGAGCCGGCCTGGGCGGTCTTCAGTTTCTGGGTGCCGCTGTACCTGGCCACCGAACGCGGCATGGATCTGAAGCAGATCGCGATGTTCGCCTGGCTGCCGTTCCTGGCGGCGGATATCGGCAGCGTCGCCAGCGGCTATCTCACCACTCTGTACCGCAAATGGTTCGGCTGCAGCCGCGTCAACTCGGTGGTCGCCAGCTCGGTGACCGGCGCTTTCCTGATGGTGTCGCTGGCGTTCGTGGCGATCACCCAAGATCCCTATGTGGCGATCGCGCTGATCTCGATCGGCGGTTTCGGCCATCAGGTGATCTCCTGCATGCTCAGCGCGCTGGTGGTGGAGTCGTTCGATAAAAACCAGATGGCGACGGTCAACGGCATGCGCGGCTCCAGCGCCTGGATCGCCAGCTTCCTGTTCACGCTGCTGATCGGCGCGGTATCCGACACCATCGGCTTCAACCCGCTGTTTATTGCCATGGGCTTCTTCGATCTGATCGGCGCTGTGTTCCTGATTGCCCTGATCGCCGAGCGCGGCGGTAAGAAAACCCCTTCACACAGCTAAGTGGAATATGTATGAAAACCTTGAAAAATTGGACGCTGGCGGCGCAGCATGCCCACCACGTCGAGCTGCTGGTCGATGAACGCCACCGTTTCTGCCTGTACGTGCTGGAAGACGGTCTGTTCCGCGTGTTGATCAAACGTGAGGGCGAGCTGGCGCTGGATCGCACCTGGAGCATCGCGCCGCAGGAGGATGTGCCCTGGGAGGGGCGCGATCGGCTCAGCGTCGCCGGTTTCAGCCTGCCGGGCTATCAGCTGCGCCAGGAGAGCGATCGGCTGGTGGTCAGCACGCCGCTGCTGCGCGTGACGGTGCATCAGCCGCTGTGGTTGGAATGGGAGCATTGCAATGCCGCCGGCGAGTGGCGGCCGCTGGCGGCGGATCGGCCGACCAGCGCCTACCTGCTCAATGCGCACGGCGACGGCGTGGCGCACTACCAGCGGCGTTTTGCCGATGAGCGCTATTACGGCCTGGGGGAGAAAGCCGGCGATCTGGAACGCACCGGCCGCCGCTTCGAGATGCGCAACCTGGACGCCATGGGGTACAACGCCGCCAGCACCGATCCGCTGTACAAACACATTCCGTTCACCATCACCCGCGGGCCGGAGGCGAGCTTCGGCCTGTTCTATGACAACCTGAGCAGCTGCTGGCTGGATCTGGGCAACGAGATCGACAATTACCACGCGGCCTATCGCCGCTATCAGGCCGAAGCGGGCGATCTGGATTACTACCTGTTCCTCGGGCCGAAGGTTTTGGACGTCACCAAGGCCTTCGCGCGCCTGACCGGCCGCACCCACTTCGGGCCGAAGTGGAGCCTGGGCTACAGCGGCTCGACCATGCATTATACCGACGCGCCGGACGCCCAGCAGCAGCTGCAGCAGTTCATTGCGCTGTGCCGCCAGCACGCCATTCCCTGCGACTCCTTCCAGCTGTCGTCGGGCTACACCTCGATCAACCACAAACGCTACGTGTTCAACTGGAACTACGACAAGGTGCCGCAGCCCAAGCTGCTCAGCCAGGCGTTTCACGACGCCGGCCTCAGGCTGGCGGCCAACATCAAGCCGTGCCTGCTGCAGGATCATCCGCAGTATCAAGAGGTGGCGGCGCAGGGGCTGTTTATCCGCGATTCGCAAAGCGACGCGCCGGAACGCTCCAGCTTCTGGGACGATGAAGGATCGCACCTCGACTTCACCAACCCGGCGACGGTACGCTGGTGGCAGCAGGGCGTCACGCAACAGCTGCTGGAGATGGGCATCGATTCCACCTGGAACGACAACAACGAGTACGAAGTGTGGGATGGCGAAGCGCGCTGTCACGGCTTCGGGTGGCCGATCGCCATCAAGCATATCCGCCCGGTGATGCCGCTGCTGATGATGCGCGCCTCGATGGAGGCCCAGCAGCGCTTCGCGCCGCAGAAACGCCCGTACCTGATCTCGCGCTCCGGCTGCGCCGGCATGCAGCGCTATGTGCAGACCTGGAGCGGCGACAACCGCACCAGTTGGCAGACGCTGCGCTACAACATTCGCATGGGGCTGGGCATGAGCCTGTCCGGCTTGTATAACCTCGGTCACGACGTCGGCGGCTTCTCCGGCGACAAGCCGGACGCGGAGCTGCTGGTGCGCTGGGTACAAAACGGCGTGATGCATCCGCGTTTCACCATTCACTCCTGGAACGACGACGCCACGGTCAATGAGCCCTGGATGTACCCGGCCGCTACCCCGGCGGTGCGCGAGGCGATCAACCTGCGTTACCGGCTGCTGCCGTATTTCTACACCCTGTTGTGGCAGGCCTGCGCCGACGACGAGCCGATGCTGCGCCCGACTTTTCTCGATCACGAACAGGATGCGCGCACCTTTGGCGAAAACGACGATTTTCTGATCGGCCGCGATCTGCTGGTGGCCAGCGTGGTGGAGCCGGGGCAACGTCGCCGTTCGGTATATCTGCCGGATAATGGCGAAGGCTGGTACTGCTTCTACAGCGGCCAGTGGTTCGGCGGCGGGCAGACGGTGACGCTGGCGGCGCCGTTGGAGCGTCTGCCGCTGCTGGTGCGCGCCGGGGCGGCGCTGCCGCTGTCGCAGCGGCTGGCGCATGTGGACGTGGCCGCCGACGATCGGCGCGAGCTGCGGCTGTTTCCGCTCAAGGGGGGCGGCGTGAGCAGCGGGCTGTTGTTTGAGGACGACGGCGAAAGCGACGGTTGGCGGCAGGGCGATGCGCTGTGGCTGCGCTGGGAAATGCGCTGCGACCATCAGCGCATCATGCTGGACATCGCGACGGAAGGGCGTTTTCGTCCGGCCTGGCGCACGCTGACGCTCAGCCTGCCGGAAGGCGAAACGCGCGCGCTGTGGGTGAACGGCGAACCGGGCGAGCGTTTTACGCTGGAGTAGGGCTTACTCGGCCGCGCGCTTCTTGCGCGGCTTTTTAGCGACGGTGATGGTTTTCACCTCGCTTTCCACCCAACCATCCTGCAGGCGGGTTTTCAGCAGTTCGCCGACCTGCGCCTGCTTGGTGGTTTTCAGCAGCTCGCCGCGCGGAGTTTGCGTCACGCTGTAGCCGCGTGCCAGCGTCGCCAGCGGGCTGACGGTCTCCAGCTGGCTGCAGGCCACGCCGAAGCGCTGGCGGTAGGCGTTGAGCTGCCGCTCCATCGCCTGCTGCAGACGGTATTCCTGCTGCTGCACGCGCTGTTGGTAGCGGTGAATGCGGCCCTGCGGCTGCACCTGCGCCAGCCGCTGCTGGGCGCGCTCGCTGCGGCGGGCGGCCAGGCGCAGCTGTTGCTGCATGCCGTCTTCCATCCGGCGCTGCAGCTTGAACAGCAGCGTCTGCTGACGCGCCAGGCGCAGATGCGGATGCTGCTGCTGTAAACGGTGGTGAATGCGGGTGAACTGCTGCTGGCGCTGCGCCAGGTAGTAATCCATCGCCATCTCCAGCCGCTGCTGCTGCGACTGCAGCTGGCGCAACAGCTCAAGCTGATTGCGGCTCACCAGTTCGGCGGCGGCGGATGGGGTCGGCGCGCGCAGGTCGGCAACGAAGTCGGCGATGGTGACGTCGGTTTCATGGCCGACGGCGCTGACGATCGGAATGCGGCTGGCGAAGATCGCTCGCGCCACGCGTTCGTCGTTGAAGCTCCACAGATCCTCCAGCGAACCGCCGCCGCGGCCGACGATCAGCACGTCGCATTCATCGCGGCGGTTGGCGGCCTCGATGGCGCGCACGATCTGCATCGGCGCTTCGGCGCCCTGCACCGAGGTGGGGTAGATGACGATCGGCAGCGACGGATCGCGCCGCTGCAACACCTGCAGAATATCGTGCAGCGCCGCGCCGCTGGCGGAGGTGATCACCCCGACGCGTTTGGCCGGCGCGGGCAGCGGCTGCTTGAACTGCTGATCGAACAGCCCTTCGGCGCTCAGGCGCTGTTTCAGCTGCTCGAACTGTTGCTGCAGCAGGCCGTCGCCGGCGGGCTGCATGCTCTCGGCGATCAGCTGGTAGTCGCCGCGCGGTTCATACAGAGTGATGCTGGCGCGCACCAGGACCTGTTGGCCGTTTTGCGGCCGGAAGGTGACGCGGCGGTTGCTGTTGCGGAACATCGCGCAGCGCACCTGGGCGCGATCGTCTTTCAGCGTGAAATACCAGTGGCCGGAGGCGGGCTGGGAGAGGTTGGAGATCTCGGCGGAGAGCCAAATCTGCCCCATTTCCCTTTCCAGCAGTTGGCGAACCGTCTGATTGAGGCGGCTTACGGTAAAAATGGAAGGCGAAACAGGTAGCGACATGTGACCCAGATCAAATTTCAAAACAATCACTTAATTGGTCGATACTACATGGCTGAAAAAGGTAATCAAGACTTTTTGTAAGAAAGTGCTGGAGGCAACCGATTCCGCTCTGTATAATGCCGCGGCAATATTTTATCTTTTTCACAGCCCACCCTGGTGAGATATTGCCCATGCTACGTATCGCTAAAGAAGCTCTGACGTTTGACGACGTCCTCCTGGTTCCAGCCCACTCCACGGTTCTGCCTAACACCGCAGAGCTCGGCACTCAACTGACCAAAACCATCCGCCTGAACATCCCTATGCTGTCCGCAGCCATGGATACCGTTACCGAATCCGGCCTGGCCATCGCGCTGGCGCAGGAAGGCGGCCTGGGCTTCATCCACAAAAACATGTCCATCGAGCGCCAGGCTGAAGAAGTCAGCCGCGTGAAGAAACATGAAAGCGGCGTAGTCACCGACCCGCAGACCGTTACTCCGGCCACCACGCTGCAGGAAGTGAAAGAGCTGACCGCGCGCAACGGCTTCGCCGGTTATCCGGTCGTTACCGAAGACAACGAGCTGGTCGGCATCATCACCGGCCGCGACGTGCGTTTCGTGACCGATCTGACCCAGCCGGTCACTGCGGTGATGACGCCGAAAGATCGCCTGGTCACCGTGAAAGAAGGTGAAGCGCGCGACGTGGTGCTGCAGAAGATGCACGAAAAGCGCGTAGAAAAAGCGCTGGTGGTGGACGACAGCTTCCACCTGCTGGGCATGATCACCGTTAAAGACTTCCAGAAAGCGGAACGTAAGCCGAACGCCTGTAAAGACGAGCACGGCCGTCTGCGCGTGGGCGCGGCGGTCGGCGCCGGCGCCGGCAACGAAGAGCGCGTCGACGCGTTGGTGGCGGCAGGCGTTGACGTGCTGCTGATCGACTCCTCGCACGGCCACTCCGAAGGCGTGTTGCAGCGCATTCGCGAAACCCGCGCCAAATACCCGGATCTGCAGATCGTCGGCGGCAACGTCGCGACCGCCGCGGGCGCCAAAGCGCTGGCTGAAGCCGGCGTGAGCGCGGTGAAAGTGGGTATCGGCCCTGGCTCCATCTGCACCACCCGCATCGTGACCGGCGTGGGCGTGCCGCAGATCACCGCCATCGCCGACGCGGTGGAAGCACTGGAAGGCACCGGCATTCCGGTTATCGCCGACGGCGGCATCCGCTTCTCCGGCGATATCGCCAAAGCGATCGCCGCGGGCGCCTCTTGCGTGATGGTTGGCTCCATGCTGGCGGGCACCGAAGAATCTCCGGGCGAAATCGAGCTGTATCAGGGCCGTTCGTTCAAATCTTACCGCGGCATGGGCTCGTTGGGCGCGATGTCCAAAGGCTCTTCCGACCGTTACTTCCAGACCGATAACGCCGCGGACAAACTGGTGCCGGAAGGTATCGAAGGCCGCGTGGCCTATAAAGGCATGCTGAAAGCCATCGTGCACCAGCAGATGGGCGGCCTGCGCTCCTGCATGGGCCTGACCGGCTGCGCCACCATCGACGATCTGCGCACCAAGGCGGAGTTCGTGCGCATCAGCGGCGCCGGCATTCAGGAAAGCCACGTGCACGACGTGACCATCACCAAAGAGTCACCGAACTACCGCATGGGCTAATGCCTTAACCTCTCCTGAGTGAGAGGCCGGGGTGGGGCGCCAAGCCCCATCCCGAAACACACATTTTCGCTCTTTTTCTCTTGTTGCTGGAATTCGCCTCACATGACACAAAATATCCATAAGCATCGCATCCTGATACTGGACTTCGGTTCGCAATACACCCAACTGGTCGCCCGCCGCGTGCGCGAAATCGGCGTTTACTGCGAACTGTGGGCCTGGGACGTTAGCGAAGCGCAGATCCGCGAATTCAACCCAAGCGGCATCATCCTGTCCGGCGGCCCGGAAAGCACCACCGAAGCCGGCAGCCCGCGCGCCCCGGACTACGTGTTCAACGCCGGCGTGCCGGTGCTGGGCGTGTGCTACGGCATGCAGACCATGGCGATGCAGCTGGGCGGCCATGTGCAGGGCTCCAACGAACGCGAGTTCGGCTACGCGCAGGTGGAAATCGTCAACGAGAGCGCGCTGCTGCGCGACATCGAAGACGCCATCAGCCCGGCCGGCAAACCGCTGCTGGACGTGTGGATGAGCCACGGCGACAAAGTGACCGCGATCCCGTCCGACTTCGTGACCGTCGCCAGCACCGACACCTGCCCGTTCGCCATTATGGCCAACGAAGAAAAACGCTTCTACGGCGTGCAGTTCCACCCGGAAGTGACCCACACCCGTCAGGGCCAGCGCATGCTGGAGCGCTTCGTACTGGACATCTGCCAGTGTGAAGCCCTGTGGACGCCGGCCACCATTATTGAAGATGCAGTTGAGCGCATCCGCGAGCAGGTGGGTGAGGACCACGTGATCCTCGGCCTGTCCGGCGGCGTTGACTCCTCCGTCACCGCGATGCTGCTGCACCGCGCCATCGGCAAACGCCTGACCTGCGTGTTCGTCGACAACGGCCTGCTGCGCTTGAACGAAGCCAAGCAGGTGATGGAAATGTTCGGCGACCACTTCGGCCTGAACATCGTGCACGTCGAGGCGGAAAACCGCTTCCTGACCGCGCTGGCGGGCGTCGACGAGCCGGAAGCCAAGCGTAAAATCATCGGCCGCGTGTTCGTTGAAGTGTTCGACGAAGAAGCCTGCAAGCAAGAGCAGGTGAAATGGCTGGCGCAGGGCACCATCTACCCGGACGTGATCGAATCCGCCGCTTCCGCCACCGGCAAAGCGCACGTGATCAAATCGCACCACAACGTGGGCGGCCTGCCGAAAGAGATGAAGCTGGGCCTGGTCGAGCCGCTGAAAGAGCTGTTCAAAGACGAAGTGCGCAAAATTGGCCTGGAACTGGGCCTGCCGTACGACATGCTGTACCGTCACCCGTTCCCGGGCCCGGGTCTGGGCGTGCGCGTGCTGGGCGAAGTGAAGAAAGAGTACTGCGATCTGCTGCGCCGCGCCGACGCCATCTTCATCGAAGAGCTGCACAAAGCCGATCTGTACAACAAAGTCAGCCAGGCGTTCACCGTGTTCCTGCCGGTGCGTTCGGTCGGCGTGATGGGCGACGGCCGCAAATACGACTGGGTGGTCTCCCTGCGTGCGGTAGAAACCATCGACTTCATGACCGCGCACTGGGCGCACCTGCCGTATGACTTCCTCGGCCGCGTCTCCAACCGCATCATCAACGAAGTGGACGGCATCTCCCGCGTGGTGTACGACATCAGCGGCAAGCCGCCGGCGACGATTGAGTGGGAATGATGAACAGCTAATTACTGACTATCAGTGATTATTTAAAAACCCCCGTTATGGCTCTGCTGTCCGGGGGTTTTCTCTTTCTGACTATCAATTACTATTCGTGAAAGCATTCAATTTTTGACGGTATCTTTGACGGTATATCCATTTCCGCTGTACTCTCGGCCTAATCCGTTCACCACCTTTTTGGTAAATATTGACGGTATCAACCACAGCAGAGAGTAGCCGGCATGCTCACAGATACAAAACTTAAAAACCTGAAGCCAAGAGAGAAATTATACAAGGTCACCGATCGCGATGGCCTCTATGTTGTCGTGCAACCAAGCGGATCAGTCTCCTTCCGATATGACTATCGAATTAATGGCCGGCGTGAGACGCTGACTATCGGCCGGTATGGTTCTGACGGTATCACACTGGCTGAAGCGCGCGAACAACTCAATACCGCCAAAAAGATGGTGGATACAGGCCAGTCGCCGGCTGCAGCAAAGCGCGACGGTATCATGCAAATAAAGGGGGCGGAAAATTTCTCTGATTATACCGTCGCCTATATGAAACACGTCCGCCTAGCGGATAGCACTCGGGCTATGAAACAGGCAGTGATCGACAGAGACATCCTACCAACGCTGGGCAAAAAGCTTCTGCATGAAATCACAACGCCAATGCTCCGCACACTGTGCGACAAGATAGTCGACCGCGGCGCCAGGGCGACGGCGATCCAGGTGCGGGAAATTGTCAGTGCCGTTTTCACCCATGCTATTGACCGTGGCCACGCAGTGCCAAACCCGGCGGCAAATATCAAAGCTTCCAGCATTGCCACATTCGAAGAACGCGATCGCGCGCTTGAACCTTATGAGATCGGGCTGTTCTTCAATGCACTTAACTCTACCGGTGCCGCATCTTCACTAAAGCTGGCTTTGAAGCTGATACTGATCACGATGGTGCGCAAGGGGGAGCTGACAGATGCTACTTGGAAGGAAGTCGACTTTTCTTCAGCGCGCTGGACGATACCAGCAGAGCGGATGAAGGCTGGGCGTCCGCATGTTGTTTATCTGTCCCAGCAGGCGATTGACATTATGGTTGCTCTCCAAGTGGCAGCGTGTGGTTCCGATTACATCCTTCCGGCCAGATATAATCCACGAAAATCTATGTCCAATTCAGCGCTTAACCGGGTGATCAATACGACAAACGAAAAAATCAGGGAAGAAGGAAAAGAAATAGCGCACTTCACAGTTCACGATCTGCGCAGAACTGCCAGCACGCTGTTGCATGAAGAGGGATTTAATACAGACTGGATTGAGAAGTGTTTGGCCCACGAGCAACGCGGCGTGCGTGCGGTATATAACAAGGCTGAGTATGCTGAACAACGGCGTGATATGCTGCAGCAGTGGGCAAATATGGTCGATAGATGGATTAAAAAGGAACATTTAAAGTGAATTCTGGTGAATTGACAAAAATTTTAGTAGAAGAGTTTGAACAGTTCTACGATGAAAAATACAATTTCAAAGTTAGATATGAACTTTATAATACGAACAGTGCTATGCATGCCTCAATAAAAGGAAGGGGTGATCTATGCTATCTAAGATTTAGCCCGGAATTTTGTGATATGAAAATAAATAATTTTGAAGATTTCATATTTATTTCATCTATCGTAAGTCATGAATTAGCCCATTATGTAAATCATCACAATTACATTCCAAATGGTGATGTAAATGATTACAGATTATTAGAGGCTTGGGCTGATAGGTGCAGTATGAAGATAATGCTTTGCTTGTTAGCCTTCTCGGAAAGGGTTGGCTTGTTGTGTGAAGCTCTTGGTTTCTCCGATGAGTCAAAAAACATTAAAAGAGTAACCCAAAATATTGGCAAAAGCTTATTTAAATCAGCAAGTACTCTTTTTATCCCGACTAGTGATTGGTATGATAAGAGATTGCCACGGGTTATGCATTGCGTGGCGGGGGTTAATTCTTTTTTGGATGATTTTTTTGGCGATAAAAAATTAGGTAGAGCTTATGGTGTTATGTCTCTTATATACATAAATAGTGGACTTGAAAAAGTTATTGATGAGGATTTTTTGACCATTGAATTTAGTTCGAATGAGCTTCTAAGAATTAGGGAAATTCATTATAAACTTCAAAATGGAAGACCCGCAATCACAGAAGGCCTGAAAAAGAAATATAGGCGTTTTATTGACACTTCATTCGCAGCCTCTGACTTAGAGTCAAAAGCAATGGCATTATCTGTATTGGCCTCGTATGCTTTACAAGCAAAAAAAATCGAGAGTGACTTTGAAAATTTTTCCGGAGAGAGTGATAAGTTTCTTCATGAAATGAAGAAACTTCTTGATTGATTTAGTGACGAGATAATACTATCGGACAGATAACATCGGACGGGTTACTCGTTTGCGGACATCTGGGGAATAATCCGGCGTGCGGCCGGTGTTTTCGGCCTGTTGCTTATCGAGCCAGGCTTCTACTTCATCCAAGTTCCAGGCCACGGTGCGGTTGGTAAGTGCAAATCGCTGCGGGAACTCTCCTGCCTTTTCCAGTTTGGTGATCTGTGATTCCGACATGGGAACCATCGCCAGGAGTTGTGTTTTTCGAATTGCTGCTTTCATTGCTTCTCCTTTGGCGGGGCAGTAGCCCCGCGGCGTTTGGTTACATAGGGACTTCGTTCAACTCATCGCGACGGATGTTGTAGACGTCGGTAGCTGCCTGTAACTGTTCTTCATGTGGCGCCAGAACGTGGGCGCCGTATTTATAGGCTTTGTCCAGTTCTTCCACGTTTGCGGCTTTGTTTGCCGCTTCGGTAAATGCAGCCAGCAGATCGTCAGGCGACCGCTCATCTTGGTTCACGGCCTTGATCTCTTTTTCCGGCTTCTTGCCGTTGATCAGGTTATTTACGCCGGCGGCGCTGGTTGCGGGTGGAGTTACGTCGCGTTCAACGCGTGGTTGCGGCGCGTCGAATTCATCCGGCGTGTACACACCGAGAATCACTTCTGGGCAGTACAGGCGCGCCCAGTATTTAACTGCCAGATAGGCGATCTGCTGTTTTGGATTTGTCGCCCACAGAGGTGAGTTTCGAATTGCAACGCTTGAAAGATAAACCGGCTCACCCCAGGTTATTTCTTCTTCTCCCCGTAATACCGCGCCAACGCGGATGCTTAATCCAACTTCATCTTGATCACCCCACCCCCTAACACGTTCAACCTTGTCGTAAGTTCCGCCCCCTTTGGCGGGTTTTTTAACGGTGACCTCTTTAGAGGTGGTACATTTTGACCAGTCCCCGGTGTACTCGTAATGGAATCGGCCGCGAACAGCGTTTGAGCTGGTAACGACGGCATTAACAAGTTGAGCCTCATAACCAAGGGTGCCGTTTACAATGTGCGTTTTCTGGGCCACAGCGTATGGGTTCATGCCCCATTGCATCGCTTGCATTACCACGGCCATGCAATCGGCTGGTTTACCAACAAAGTGCGTGGGGACACTCACAACTGAATCCGCCATCAGGTTGGCAAAGGATGTCAATTGGCCCAGCGCCTGAGGGTTAAATACCGCGTTGCTGGCGGTCATGGTTGATGGCTGGTTGTTTACTTCAATTAGTTCGTTGCTCATGCATATTGATCCTGTTTTCTGGCCCATGCCGGGCGCTGGATTTTTTCGACGCCGCCCCATTCATTGGTGATGCGGCACTGGTGATAGGTATTTAGATCCCGGCGGTAGAGTCGGTGACCCTCGTCTACGTCTGCTGCGTCGAGTTCAAAAACGCGTACCGGGTAGCGGCCGCAGTCGATCGTCTCGCTGACAGCCAAGAAGAAAAATCCGGGAGTTTCGCCGGTGACCTGCTGGAATCCATCGCGGTACATGGCATCCTGGACGTGATAGCGGAATTCCTCGAGGTGGCGTGCGAACCGGTCCATATCTGCAACCTTTTTAAGGTCCACAATCACTGGGTGATCACTCAGGTACCTGTCCGGCCGGCACCGGCATAACTCACCTGTTTCCGGGTCAGTCCAGTAGAACGATGATTCGCAATGGCCTTCTGCTTCCAGCAACCACCGCGCCGCCGGGTGGGCCATCGCGCTATCGTGCATCAGGTTAAGTTTCCGGCCTTGCTCAGCGTCCATGACCGTTTTCCCTGTATGCTCGCAATCCTTCAGGAATGCCACCTCCGCTTCTTTGCCTGCCGTGGTGCGCCGGTTAAATTCCGGCGCGATGATGAACCGCTTGCTGAATTCGTCCGGCTCAAGCAACTTGCAATGCAGCGCCGTTCCCATGTCCAGCGCCTTCAGCTTTTCAGTGTCGACCGGTGCCGACTTGATCCACTGCAGCAGAGCCGGGTTCTTGGCGACCATATCCAATTGCGACTTACTCACGCCGTCGCCGGCGTGGTAATCCTCATTTGAAATGTCGTTGTAGATACCTTGATTCATCACGCCACCTCATCGAACTGGTGGCGCCGGCGGTAGATCTCCATTGCGCGCTGTCGCTTCACCAGCTCCGTTATGCAATCCCAAATTGCCGCGCCTGCCAGCTCCTGATACTCGGTTGAGTCGGTGCCAAGGGCTAAAGCCTCTTGGTCAAAGTCCTGCGGTAGGTACTTGCTGATAAAAGCGGTGAAGCCGTGGATCGGCACCTTCTTATCCAGCGTTTCAACCTCTGCATAAACTGCTTCGTTGTCATGCTCCGTGAAGCCGGCAACGATCTTTTCAATATCGATAGCCTGTTGTGTGTTCATAGTTACGCTCCGATCCGGTTGGCAGTATCGATCGCTAACCGTGTTGTAAATGCCCAGTGCAGGGCTTCATTGAAATCTGCAAACCGCCAACTGACACAGCCGCAGACGGTCACGCAGAAAATCCCGTTGATGGTTTGAGAAATCATCCCTATCTCTTTAGGTTACCTATTTGGTAACTATTAAGGTCGAAGGAATGCACGGAATCCGTGCTGTTTCACCGCATCATCGCGGTGCCTCAATTCCTGCCTGATTGTTAAAGAGCATCATTACCAGATTGGTAACTTCTTGGGGTGATAATCGACCGTAAAAGGGTTGCTGTCAATAGTCAGTAATAGAAAAAATTACCAATAAGGTAATTATTGTTGGCGTGAGAAACCGCCGCGTGGCGGTAACTTTTTGTCATGAAATGGGATTTTCTTGTTAGATTCGCGCCTGCTGCATTACGAACTCAATGAATGATTCTATCTTGGCTTTATCTTCGGCCGGCAACTGCGCGTATTGTGATCGATCATAATTAATCAGGGTGGGGTCTTTTGGCTTCAGCAGCAGCTCATATCCGCGGCGCCCGAACGCACCGGCGATCGCTTCCAGGCTGTTGATAGTGATATTGCCTTCACGGCTCAGCACCCGGTTAACAGTAGACTGGCCAACGCCGGCGGCGGCGCCAACTTTAGCCTGGCTGGAAAGCTCGCGGTTGTTGCTCATCCACAATTCCAGATTGCTCGCCACAATGGCTCCGACTTCGGTTTCCTCTTGCACTGCTTCGGCGCCAGCGGCCATTGCCATCATGTGATCGCGGTCCAACCAAAACTTAGGCTTATTCGCTGCAATCTCGAGCTTGCGCGCCACTGAGTCGCCGATCGTCTTGTGGTTTTTGTCTGTCGCCGGCTTCAGCCAACGGCTGATCACGTTGGCATTAATCTCCAGCCGTTCCGCCAGGCGTACTTGTCGGCCATCGAAATCACGGTTGATGATGTCGCGGAGGTTCTCGCGGCGGATGTCGTTAATGCTTTTCATAGTGGTTTCACAGTCCCTTGAATAGGTTGTTGCATGTATTTAAAACAAAATTACCTAAATGGTAAACGAACCGGAAAGGTAACAAACTTGCGAAATGGCACCATTTAGGTAATTATCTGCACGATCAAACATTGAAATGAGGCAGGATATGGAGCCGTTTAACTTCAAACAATTCTGGCTGGGGATGAGCAAAGATGAGCGTGATGCGTTTGCAGAAGAAGCCGGCACCACCGCGCTTTACATCATGACGCATACGCAAAGGAAGACGCGAATGCCGAAGAAAAAGTTAATTGATCAGCTGTTTAAGGCGTGCAAGAAAAGAAAGCCGGAGTTAACAAAGCAGGAGCTAGTGCTGTTCTTCTACTGATTAACACCACCATATCAAGGGTCGCTCATGCGGCCCTTTTTTATTGCCCCATGGTTCTGGGTAATAAAAATCTATTTATGGTTGATCTATTTTTGCTTTGCATGCATTCTTACATCACTGACGACAGTAGACAGTAAAAGAGGCCTATGAATGAAAATTGTTACCCGGGCCGAGGCCATAAATCTCGGTCAACTCCGGTTCTATACCGGCAAGCCTTGCCGTAATGGTCACTACTCTGAGCGCTTTACGAGTAACGGCGTTTGCGTGGAATGTTCCGCGCAACACTCATCCGCTTACCGCAAGCACATCAAGAAACTGATCCACGACGCCAGGGCAAAAGTAGCGGAGGTGAGCTGATGGCCGGCGACTGGATAAAAATGCGTTCTGACCTTCACACGCATCCGAAAATTGTCCGCATGGCGTCCGCATTGAAAGCGGACAGACTTCGGATTGTTGGCGGACTACATTCCGCATGGTGTCTTTTTGATGTCCATTCTGTTGACGGATTCCTTGACGGTTACAGTCCTGAAACGCTCGACGACATGATCGGATTTCCTGGATTTTCTCGCGCAATGATGGCTGTTGGCTGGCTGGAAGTTGACGGCGAAAACCTCGTAATGCCCAGATTTGACGAGCATAACGGGCAGTCTGCCAAGCGTCGCGCGCAGGATGCAGCGAGAAAAAGAAGCGTCCGCAAAATGTCCGCATCGCAAGCGGACAAAATGACGACCAGAGAAGAGAAGAGAAGAGAAGATCTAAAAGATAAAGATCCCCCTCTTACTCCCCCAAAGCAAAAACAAGCTTATCCCTATCCGGAAGGATTGAACGTATCCGCCTGGGAGGAGTGGAAGCAGTATCGACGTGATTTGAAGATCAAGGCGTATGCACCAACGCCAAGAAGCGAAGGGGCGGCAATCACGAATCTGTTGAAGCTGTCAGGTGGAGATCTGCAGGTGCAGGCAGAAATCATCAAGCAAAGTATGGCCAATAGTTGGCATGGGTTATTTGAACTTAAGACCGGAGGCAACCATGAGACAGGCGGGCGATATGGTGCGGGACCTGATTACAAAGGCAACGCAGTCGAAGCAGTTCACGCAGCAACAGCCAGGATGCGAGAGCAATACGGACTCACAAGCCCTGGACAGAACAATCAGGATTTGGGATCGCATGGTGGAACTGTATTCGGACAAATGGACCAGACGGAACGGACTGACCCCGTCATCACTCTGGATCAACGCGATTGGAAAGCTGTCTGACGCTCAGATCAAAGCTGGCATAGGTGAGTGCATGAGGCAGTGTCTGGTTGAAGGAAATAAGTTCGCACCGGACCTGTCCGACTTCTTGGCATACGTCAGCAGCACAAAGCATGGCCTTGGAATCGACGTCGACGAGGTGATGCAGGAGTTTAACGCCTACTGCAAGAACCGAAGCCGCTACAGCTGCGCTGAAACATATCCGTGGAAGCATCCGGTTTTCTACTGGATATGCTGTGACCTTCGTTCTGAGATGATCCAAAAAAACCTAACCAGCGGAGAGCTGGAGAAATTGGCAAAGAAAAAACTGAATGCTTGGGGCGCCAAAGTGCAGGCTGGAGAATCGATCCCTGATCCGGTTCCACTGCTCTCTGAAAAAGCATCCTCGCGGAAACGCGGCGCACCTGGTGCTGGCCATTCAGCAGCGATGGAAATGTTGGCAAGATTGCGAAGCGGAAAACCGAATACGAATTGAAATTCTGAAATTCCTGCGGCTACGGTGGGTAGATTGCGTTAAGTGCCTTAATGGCATGTAACGAGATGGGTTAGGCAATAAAATCGATTGTAGGCCCGTACAGAGAGTTTTAGCGCATGTGCGATTTGTGAGAGTAATCGCTATTTTTTAGTTTCAAATAATTACCTAATTGGTAGTGATTACCTGAATGGTGATTTAAGGAGCGGGCAGTGAGCAACGTAATCATCGGTATAGACCCAGGGTGTTCAGGAGCGATTGTAGTTCTGGATGACTGCGGCGTGTATCAGGACTCGATTTGCATGCCAACGGTCAAGGTTGGCACTAAGTCACGCGTTAACGGAGCTGCCATAGCGTCGTTTCTGCGTTCGTTTGACCTAACTGAATCAAAGGCTTTTTTAGAACAAGTCGGCGCCATGCCTGGCCAGGGAGTTAGCAGCATGTTCACGTTTGGCCACGCCGCTGGCGTAGTCGAAGGGATCCTGCAGGGGCTGTTTATTCCATACAGCTTGGTAACCCCGCAAGCCTGGAAGAAAACAGCCGGCCTGATCGGTAGCGACAAGGACGCGGCGCGCAGCCGGGCAATTCAGCTTTACCCGTCACTGCGGATCCTCGACCAGAAAGCAAAAGGCCAGGCCGTAGCCGACGCGCTGCTCATCGCCCGCCACGGAATCGGAGAGTAACCATGGACAACATCGACGATGCAAACGAGCGCGCAGCCACATACCTGCAGGCGCAGATCGATGCAGTAACCAAAAAGTCATCACTGCCGGCGGCGCATGAATGCGACGCGTGCGGCGAAGAAATCCCAGAAGCACGGCGCAGAACCGTGCCAGGCGTCCGGCTCTGCATCGACTGCAAAGAGCTGGAAGAACTGAACCAGCGTACACACAGGTAAGGATTTGATAATGAAAAATATCGTTGAAAATCAAGGTATAAAAACTGATAAGCCGTTGCCTATGAGTTATGAGGCGCTGAAGGCTGAGCGTGATGCGCTGGCACAACGGGTTGAGATGCTGGCTCAAAATCTTGGAAATGCCATCTGGGGTGAGCAGGAAGCATTGCAGCGAGTTAATGCGCTGGCTGTGGAGAATGCGGCGCTGAAGGCTCGCAGTATAAAACTGTTCAATCTTGGCTATCTGCGGGGGCATGAATCCACCGTTGATGGGTATTTCGTTGATGTCCATTGGTGTGACATCGACACATACCACGATGACGTTGTAGCGGAGATTATTGAAGACGAAGGCGAAACCCCAGCCACCTCCGCAGCACTTGCAGCTATCGAAGCTCGGGGAGTGGAGAAGTTCGCAGACTTCCTTGATTCACCGATCGACGGACAGCACTGCTATCAGAACGAAGTTGGCCTTGCTCGTCACTTCGCCAGCACGCTCCGGGAGGCCAAATGAAAGAGCGCCCAGTGATTGTAAAATTCACTCCCACGGACAACAACATGCTTGATGCCATATCGAGCGACTACCACCAGGACTGGAACGGCAACTTTAGCATGGCAACCTGGCGAATAAAGAACTTCGTCAAAGCTGCATATCCAGGGTTCCACATCGTAACGAAAGAAATTCGCGATCACCTTCGTGGGATGATGTTGCGCGGATTACTGAAATCAAAAAATAACCATGGCAATAACATCGTTTGGACGCTGGTTGTTCATGGAGAGGTGCGTGATGCCAGCAAATGAACTGAAGCCCGCGCTGACACACAGCGAACTTTGCCTGATTGCCGAGCGGTTCCTGCGCAATAACGGTTTCTCAGTCGCTTTCCATGATCGCTTTGTTGCCGCTGTCTCCACCGGCGAACAGCCTGACGCAATCGGCTTCCGTAATCTGGCATCCTGCTTGATCGAAGCCAAGTGCTCACGCAGTGACTTCCTTGCAGACCGGAAAAAGCGGTTCCGCATTCAACCTGAGCTCGGCATGGGGGATTGGCGCTTCTTCATCTGCGAACCGGGGCTGATCCGCATCGAGGAGCTGCCTGAAGGCTGGGGATTGCTGAACGTCAAAGGCGGTCGCGTCTTTAAGGTCTGGGGCTGGCCGGGTAACGCGATGTGGTGCACCAACAAGAACAAGCCGTTCCGCGCCAACAAGCAGGCTGAGTGCGATTACATGTACAGCGCACTGCGCCGCATGCAGATACGGGGACATCTGTCAGAGGTTTATGACGGGCCCCCGAAACTGGCCAGTGGCAGCGCTATGGAGGTGGAGCGTGGGTAAGCGTAAGAGCAACAGACCGCAGCCTCTTACGTTCGATCAATGGCTTGAATCAGAAAACCGATTTCCATCTGACCGCCTTCGCATCGATTTAAAGGCCGCATTTGAAGCCGGGGAAGAAAGCCAGCGGATTAAGCAGCGGGCCGAGGCCCAGGAGAAAGCATTATGAGCATTTGGCTAATAGCGGTTCAGCAGTGTGCATCGCCGGTGCTGTCGGTTCATTAGCTGGTCGATGCTGGCCAAAATACGAATAGGTGGCGCGCTGTTACCTAATGAATATTAAAAATTAACGTTAAGCTGTGAGTAAAGTATAATAATGTGCATTATTATATAGTAAGGCTGAGCTTGTTGAGGTTTGGATGAAAAAGAAAACTTTAATTCGTCAAGATGTGAATTTATTGAAGTTATCTGAGCAGTTAGATTTGTTAGGAGAATACCCAGATAGAGAGGTTGCAATTCTTGGTGCTGCTTATGTAGAAATCTGTGTTGATATGAGCATTGAAGCTGCATTGGGAAAAATTAATGGAAATCGTGATTTTGTTAGCCATGTGAATGAGTTGAAATTGGATTTTGACAGGAAAAGACTGCTGTCTTTGTCATTGGGAATGATGAAGGAGTGTGTGTCACTGGCTGTGGCAAATATAGGGAATATCAGGAATACATCAGCTCATTGTATTCAGGACTTCAACTTTGACAATGAGGATGCTCGCTCAAAAATAGGGAATATTAAATTAAATGAAATATTTAATGTGAAGGAAATTGTTAAAGAGTTCGATATACTCGAAGTTATTGATTTAGAAGAATCAGAGCCAATAAAACATTCTACTGGGCGAGAAATTAGTAGCGATGAGTATGTTTTTTTGACGGATAAATATTTTAGACCCTACTTCAGGGCCCCTAGGTTGATGGAGCGAAACTATTCAAGCAAAGAAAAATTTGTACTTGGAGTTCAGCTTGTATGCCTGTGGATGATAAAAAAAATAGCACATACAAACTTTGAGCAGATTAATAGAATGTTATAGCGCTATATCCTCTGGTAGACATTCTTTTGTGTTACGTGTGGATCCCGGATGCTGATGTGTTCGACCTTGGGTTTATGAATGGTTGGAACGCCTGCCGCGCCGCAATGCTGGAAAGCGTAGCCGCTACAAGCAGCATCCCAATTATTTCAGATAGTTACAAGTTGGTTCCGATCGAGCCGACGGACGAAATGCTGCGAGCCGCATATCGTGAGTCTGGGGTTTATAGCGCGAAAGCGTATCGCGCAATGCTGGCAGCAGCGCCGGAGGGTGGGAATAGCTAAGAGCGACGAACAACGCAAGGCTGACGCGCGCGACCGCAAGCGCGCCCAGCGTCAACGCGAAAGAGAAGCGGCGAGCAGCGCCGCTGTAAGCGGCCGGCGCCGGATTACGTTCGAGGTTAGCGATCATATCTTCGAGCAGATCAAGGCTAACTGCGTGGCACGGCGTCCTGGCAAAGATCCGTATAGCGTTGATGAATATTTCGAACTACTGGCGGTGCAGGACATCAATCAACTGAAGCGCCAGCTTGCGGAACTGGCCAGCCATAAATGCCAGTGCGGTGAATCCATGCCTGGACCTGCCGGCGGATGTTACCGCAACGGAGAAGCGGCGTGCGGTTAGACACAGATCTGGCGAGAGCTGATGCTCAAGACGCTGTAACCGGCAGCGGAAAATTTGACTCATCTGGTCTAAAATATTACTGTTCATGCATACAGTATTTGCAGGTGGGTTATGAGCAAGAAAGCAGACATTTATCAGGTGGTCTACAGGGGAGAGTGGCTGCAGAAATTTGTTCCAGGTGGATGGGTTTTCTTTCAACGTAATATCGAATATGGCGGTGGCTATTGGCTTGGCAGGACATACGAGAATGTCTTCATGATCGAGTATGAGCGGCCGGTTTCGCTTAACGAGGGCATCCAGTTTATCCTTGTGATAATGGCGATAGAGCGCAACTCGCCGACATTTGATGATGACTTCGAGCTGGTGTGACGTGTCACACAATAAAGCGTGACAATGAAACAAGGTCACACACGATAAAACCGCCGCTTGGCGGTTTTTCACTGCGTGTTATGATGTTACCCAGGAGGTAATTTTTATGGCGAGAGACGGTAAGCTTAACGCGCAGATGGAACGCTTCTGCCAGGAATACATCAAGAACCCTAACAACCAGACCGCCGCGGCGGCGGCTGCCGGCTATAAGAATGCGGCCGTGTCGGCGTCGCGCAATATGGATAACCCGAAGGTGCAAGAACGCATCGCGGAGCTGATGAAGCAACGCAACAAGCGAACGAAGATCAGCGCTGACTATGTGCTTAACCGGCTGATTGAAATCGATCAGATGGACGTGCTGGACATACTGAATGATGACGGCGGACTTAAGCCTATCAGTGATTGGCCAAAGGTTTGGCGAACATCATTAAGCGCAATGGATATCAACCGTATCCGCATGGCAGGTAAAGATGGGGACGACGATATTGAATCTACCCTGCAGAAAGTTAAATGGCCTGACAAGGTGAAGAACCTCGAACTGATCGGTAAGCATGTCGATGTGCAGGCATTCAAAGACCGGGTGGACGTCAATGTTAACGTGACCCTGGCCGATCGTATGGCCAACGCCCGCCGGCGCGCACTGGAGAAAAACACCAAGTGAGTGATGACGAAGAGTTACTCGAGCAGCAGCTTGTTGAGGATATCGCCAGCTTCACACATGACCCTCACGGATACGCGCTCTATGCTTTCCCGTGGGGAGAGGAGGGAACAGAGCTGCACGACTCCGCCGGGCCGCGTCAATGGCAGGGTGAGGCATTTGAAGAGATCGGCGCCCACCTTCAAAACCCAGCTACCAGGCACCAACCTCTGCTAATCTGCCGCGCTTCAGGCCATGGCATCGGCAAGTCTGCCTGGATCTCAATGCTGGTGAAGTGGGGCATGGACACCTGCGAAGACTGCAAGGTAGTGGTGACCGCAAACACCGAGAACCAGTTACGCACCAAGACCTGGCCGGAGATCGCCAAATGGCAACGCCTATCTATCACCAGCGACTGGTTTAACTGCACTGCTACCGCTATCTATGCCAATGACCCAGCGCACGCGAAATCGTGGCGCGCTGATGCTGTGCCGTGGTCAGAGAACAATACCGAGGCATTCGCCGGCCTGCACAACAAAGGCAAGCGCATCATCCTGATTTTCGATGAAGCATCCAACATTGCAGATCTGGTGTGGGAGGTTGCTGAGGGTGCGCTGACCGATGAAGGAACAGAGATTATCTGGGTAGCGTTCGGGAACCCGACGCGCAACATGGGGCGATTCCGTGAGTGCTTCCGCAAGTATCGCCACCGCTGGAAGGGTAAGCAAATTGATAGCCGCACCGTCGAAGGCACTAACAAAGAGCAGATCGCCAAATGGGAAGAGGACAACGGCGAGGATAGCGACTTCTTCAAAGTGCGCGTGCGCGGGATATTCCCGGATGCCTCGGAGACGCAGTTTATCCCCACCGGACTCACTGATGCAGCGTTGGCGCGGGTGGTTACCGAGCGCGATGTGGCGCACGCGCCGACAATCATCGGTGTCGACCCGGCATACTCCGGCGCCGACGACGCGGTGATCTACATGCGTCGCGGGCTGCATGCAAAGCTTCTCTGGCGTGGCAATAAAACTACCGATGACCTGATCATGGCCAAACGCATTGCCGACTTCGAAGACCAGTATCACGCCGATGCTGTGCATATCGACTTTGGCTATGGTACTGGCCTGCACTCAATCGGTAGCGGCTGGGGGCGCTCATGGACACTGGTGCCATTTGGTAGCGCATCGAGCGACCCGCAGATGCTGAATAAGCGCGGTGAGATGTACAACAACGCTAAGACCTGGCTTAAGCTTGGTGGGGCGCTGGATGAGCGCGAGACGGCAGAGGATTTGTCTGCGGCCGAGTACAAAGTTAGGACGGATGGCAAGATAGTGCTGGAGCCGAAGGAAGACATTAAGGAGCGACTCGGTCGCTCCCCGGGTTGTGGTGATGCCTTCGTGCTCACGTTCGCCTATCCGGTGACGAAACGACAGCACGCATTGCCGGGGGAGAAGCGCGGTGGGGTTGTTACTGAATATGACCCGTATTCAATTTGATTGAATGCCTCCAAAAATTGGAGGCGTCACAGCTAAATTAAATAGAGGGTTTGTTTATTAAAGTGATTCCTCATCATTATTATTATAATTATTTGCTTCTCTTAATTTGCTTGCGTGTAGGTTGGGCTGTGTTACCAGCCCAAACTGGAAGAATCTATTAAGTATGTCAGGGTTTTCGGAAATAAACTTATCGTACTCGTCATTCTTTTCCCTAGATTTTTTTATTTTATTATGTAAGTCTTTTTCTTTTTTCTCTAGTGATAAGATGCTTTTTCTAAGGGATTCAATTTGCTCGTTAAGCGATGTTTCTCTAATTTTATAAACCTCTTTTAATGACGAATTTTCGGTTTTTATTTGGGCGTTTTCGTTTACTGAAGCCGCTAGGGCACCCTTAACCTTCTTTAGTTCAATTGTCATTTCTTCTGCTGTTCTCTCTAATCTTGAGTGTTTATCTCTTATCTCATATATGTTTTGCTCTATATATTTTTCCTCTCTTTTTATGGCTAGCTTTTTTTTTGCCTCGATGTCAGCTATCTGTAGTTGTTTTTCTGCTATGTCTATTTTTGACTGCATGAGAATATCAGTGGTTTCACTAATTGGCTTGCTTTGAAATTTTGTAAATACTTTATTTGCCAAAGGCAATATGATGCATATAACTATCGTTGTTAGCGCAGGGGCTAAAATGAAGTGTCCAACATCATAGTGTTCTTTGATGTAGTCAACTCGTTCTATAACATCTTTTTTACTGAATAGAATTATTGCAAGAACTTGCCAGTTGAACCCAAGCCAAGAGAAAACAAATGCACCTACAAATGGATTCTTTATTCTCTCAATAGAGGATTGTCTAAAAGCGGAAAGTATGTCTTTGATAAAATCAAGCATGGTTATCATTTTTAGTTAACTGTGTGTGCGCATGATTATAGGTAACAATATGTTTTTGTACATAAAAAAATGCCCGCTCAAGGCGGGCTAAATCCTACACACAGCATTCCAGGGTGATAACGGTCGCGGCTATCGTGAAACACCATCCACCAAGTTCCGACACCCCCTACAAGTGTTTGCACCTGATTAAGTTCGGATGATGCTTCGCGATAGCTCATCGAGAGCACCGATACCAGTTTTACTCTGTGTAGAGTGATAGAAGCTGGCCCGGCTTACGCTCTCAATAATTACCATAAAGGTAATTTGTTTTGATTTTAACGTCAACAAATTAGTCAAAATAATTCTCATGTGGTTTAATTGGTAATTATTTGGGGGTTACGCGCATGTGCATGAGTACGCCGAAGGTTTCAACGCCACCGCAGCCACAGGCAGCGCCGCAAGCGCAGGATGCTGCAGTGATTGATGCTGCCGACAAGGATAAGGCTCGACGCCGTGCAGCCGCTGGCCAACAGTCGACAATCCTTACTGGTGCGCAGGGCGCCACCGGCCAAGCCAGCACCACCGGCAAAACTCTGTTGGGTGGCTGATCATGGCTGAGCAGGAATCCCGCAAGCAGTTTCTGGAAAAGCAGCTGTCTCAACTCGTAACCGCGCGGGCGTCGTATGACTCGCATTGGAAAGAGCTGAGCGATTTCATCCTGCCAAACTGCGGGCGATTCCTTACAACCGATGCTGGCCGCAACAAGCGCAACACCAAGGTTGTTGACCCTACCGGCGGGCTTGCATCGCGCACTCTTGAATCTGGCATGTTGTCAGGCATCACCAGCCCGACGCGCCCGTGGTTCTCACTGAACACTCCGAACAAACAGTTGATGGATAGCTGGCCAGTCAAGATGTGGCTATCTCAGGTCGTCGAATTGATGAACGACGTGATGAACAAATCCAACTGGTATCAGTCCCTGACCGTTCTCTATCGCTACCTTGGCACGTTTGCCACTGGTGCGATTTCCATCCTGGAAGATGAAGAGGATGTGATCCGCACGCACGTGCTGCCAATCGGCAGCTACTACATCTCGAACAGCGATCGCCTGCAGGTCGACACTGTATTCCGCAAATTCTCCATGACCTGCCGCCAGCTGGTGACCAAGTTTGGAAAGGAGAACGTGAGCGATGCCGTGGCATCCGCCTGGGATAACGGTTCGTTTGAAACGTGGTTCGAAGTCGTGCATGCCGTATTGCCGAACACCAACCGGGACACTGGAAAACTGAACGCGAAGAACAAGCGTTTCAGCTCGATTTATTACGAACCAGGCGGCTCCGGAGACAAGCTGCTGAGCGAGTCTGGTTTCGATGAAATGCCTATCTTGGTGCCGCGCTGGGACATCAACGGCGAGGATGCATATGGCTCATCATGCCCTGGCATTCTTGCGTTGGGCGGCGTTAAAGCGTTGCAGCTTCAGCAGAAGCGTAAAGACCAGGCGATCGACAAGCTGGTTAATCCACCAATGATGGCGCCAAGTTCGATGAAGAATGAACGCCTGTCGCTGCTGCCTGGCGATGTTTCCTACTACAACGGCGCCGGCGATACGGCAGGATTCAAACCGGTTTACGAGATTAACCCCCGCATTCAGGAACTGCTCGGCAGCATTCAAGACGGGCGTCAGCTTGTTAATGAGTGCTACTTCGTTCCGTTGTTCAACATGTTCAGCAACGTAAACACCCGCAGCATGCCGATCGAAGCGGTCAACGAGATGCGCGACGAGAAGATGCTGCAGATCGGGCCGGTGCTCGACCGCCTGAATGATGAACTACTGGACCCGGCTATCGATCGGATTTTCAACATCATGATGCGCCGAGGCATGTTGCCACCGCCACCGGATGAACTGCAGGGGCAGCCTCTGCGTGTGGAATACACCAGCGTGATGGCGCAGGCGCAGAAGTCTGTTGGCATCGGCTCTATTGAGCGCTTTGTCGGTTTCATCGGGAATATGGCTGCAGCAGGGTTCCAGCAGGCCGCTGACAAACTTGACGTTGACCAGGCGATCGATGAGTACGGCGACATGCTTGGCGTTCCTACGACGATCACCAAGTCCGACGAGCAGGTGCAGGCAGAGCGCGAGCAGCGCGCGCAGCAGCAGCAGGCAGCACAGAGCCTGCAGATGGGAGCCGGTGCCGCGGATATCGCGAAGACTCTCAGTCAATCAGGAACAGCAGACCCTAACTTACTGACCAGCATTCAGCAGGCTATGCAGCAAGGCCAGGGGGCGCAGCAATGATGACTCGCGAGCAGCTTCAGCAACGCCACGCTGACGACGTAAAGAAGGTGATGGCAACAGAGAGTGGCCGCCGTTTTGTGTGGGGGCTTCTTGAACAAGCCGGCGTGTTTCAAACCACGTTCCGTACAGACACAAACACCACGATGTTTCTTGAAGGTAATCGTAACGCAGGACTGGCTTTGTTCAATGACGTGTTCGGCATCTGCCCGGACTTGTATTTAAAGATGGCCGCCGAGGCCGAGAAAGACAGAGAGGCTAATCATGGCAACACAACGCCAGAAAGTGATCCGGAATGACGGCGGCGTGCAAGTCGTTAAGGTTCTGAGCGGCGGCGGTTCCTCCGTTGCATGGGGTGATATCACCGGTAAACCAACCACATTTGCACCGCCGGCGGCAACCGCTTCGGTAGTCGGCGGCGTCAAGCAGGCTGCAACACAAGCTAACTCAACCGCAACAGATGTGGCTGGGTTGGTAACTGACTTTAACGCTCTGCTGGCCAAGTTGAAGGCCGCGGGGATCGTGGCTTAAGAGGCAACGCATGAACTTGTTCGAACGTTTGATGTATCGCCGCCTGTGCTCTGAAGCTCCGCCGGAAGGTGGTGATGGTGGCGCAGCTCCTGCAGCAACCGGCGATAACCCGGCAGCAGCTGACAATGCTGCTAATCCGAATCCGGGGGAAGGTGATAACCCGGAAGGCGAAGGAAAACAGGAAGGCAGCAAGACGGCCGAAGAACTCGCGGCAGAAAAAGAAGCGAAAGAGAAAGCCGATAAGGAAGCTGCGGAAAAAGCGGAGAAGGAAAAGAAACCTGCAGCGCCTGAGAAATACGAGTTCACTTCGCCGGAAGGCCAGGAACTGGACGCCAATGCTCTGGCTGTGTTTGAGCCGATCGCCAAAGAGCTGGGATTGAGCCAAGAGCAGGCGCAAAAGCTGGTCGACATCTATCCGCAGATCCAGCATCAGCAGGCGGAAGCCTGGAGCAAGCAAGTTGCTGATTGGGGTGAGCAGGTCAAGGCCGACAAAGAAATCGGCGGCGACAAGTTCAACGCCAGTGTAGGCGCCGCGCAGCGCGCGCTGGATCAGTTCGGCAACCCAGAGTTGCGCGAATACCTGAATGCGAGCGGCCTGGGTAATCACCCGGCACTGGTTCGCTTCTGTGCAAAAGTCGGCAAGGCGATGGCTGAAGATACCTTCGTCGTGCCAAATCAAGGCGGTCAGCGTAGCGCGGCCGACATTCTCTACGGCAAGAAGGAGTAACACCGAATGGCTATTAAAAGCACCAACGCGCTGACGCTGGCAGACTGGGCAAAGCGCACTGATCCTGATGGTAAAGTGCCAACCATCGTAGAACTGCTGTCGCAAACCAACCCTGTGTTGACCGATATGCTGTTTGTTGAAGGCAACCTTCCAACTGGCCACCGTACCACCGTGCGCACCGGTCTGCCTGCAGCAACCTGGCGCCTGCTTAACTACGGCGTTCCATCCAGCAAATCCACCACGGCACAGGTAACAGACAGCACTGGCATGCTGGAAACCTATGCTGAGATCGATAAAGCCCTAGCTGATCTGAATGGCAATACGGCAGAGTTTCGCCTGTCTGAAGATAATGCCTTCCTGGAGGCAATGAATCAGACGATGGCAGAAACCATCTTCTACGGTGACACCCGTATTAACCCTCAGCGATTCACCGGCCTGTCGGCACGTTATAACGACAAGTCTGCCAAGAACGCGCAAAACATCGTTGATGCCGGCGGCACCGGGTCAAACCTGACCTCTGTATGGCTGGTGGTTTGGGGTAGCAATACCGTTCATGGAATTTTCCCCAAAGGGCAGAAAGCAGGTCTTAACCATCAAGACCTTGGCGAGCAAACCCTGAAAGATCCGAATGGCGGTCAGTATCAAGGCTATCGAACCCATTACAAGTGGGACAATGGCCTGACTGTTCGCGACTGGCGTTATGCCGTTCGCATTGCCAACATCGATACCACCAAGCTGGGCGCCGACGACGGCCCGAATCTGGCCAAGCTGATGGTGCAGGCTTTGCATCGCATCCCTAACCTGCAGATGGGTAAGGCTGTGTTCTATATGAACCGCGATGCGGCTGAATACCTGGACATTCAGGCAACTGAAAAAGCTTCTCTGGCGATCAGCGTTAAAGAAACCGAAGGCGTGTGGTGGACTTCGTTCCGCGGCGTGCCAGTGCGTACATGCGATGCTCTGCTGAGCACCGAATCTCAGGTTCAATAATCCCGGCTGAGCCGCCGGGTGCGGCTCTCCTTTCTTACTGATGGAGAGACAAAATGATCCTCGACTATCTGAATATGTTCTCGCAGGCGCAGGCTGTTACGGCAACCGCGCCTTCTACTGACGTAATCGACCTCGGCCCGCTGTATGCCGGCAATGATGTGCGCGATATCGGCCCTGGCTACCCGGTTGAGTTTATCGCCCAGGTGGCTTCAACTGCCGCGGCTGGCGGTTCCGCAACCGTAACGATCAGTCTGCAAACCTCCAAGACCAGCGATTTCGCCAGTGCAACCACGTTGCTGCAGACCGGTGCAATCGCAGTTGCTGATCTGAAGGTTGGTTATCGTTATGTGGCCACTGTTCCACATGGTGTGCAGCGTTATCTGCGCGTCAACTACACCGTGGCTACTGGCCCGTTGACCGCAGGTACTTTCACTGCTGGCCTGCTTCTGGATGCTGATGCACAACGCAACTATGCAAGCGCCTTCAACATCACTGTTTAACGGGGTGTGACATGTCACAACTGAAAATGTACCGCGTCACACGGAAGTCATTCATCAACGGGCATCTGCTGGAAGAGGGCGACACAATCGAATACGGCGGCAGGGCTGGCGACAACCTGCAGCTGATCGATGGTGATGGCAATCTGCTGGAAGAGGGCGGCGGCGACAGCGACGACAGCGCTAAGCTGGCCGCGCTGCAGCAGCAGTATGAAGAAATCTTTGGCACCAAGCCGCACCACAAAGCGGGTATCGCCAAATTGTCAGAAGAAATTGAAGCCAAGCGCAAAGAGTTAGGCATCAACTAAAAAAGGGGCTTCGGCCCCTTTCTTTCCTGGAGTCCTCGCATGAAAACCGTAAACCTCAAGATCGGCACAGACACATACGAAAGCGAAGGCGGAAAGCCGGAGACTCGCGACGAATATCCGTGGGGGCTTCGCTTCACGCTGAACAATGACACATTGGAAAAGCTGGGGATCCCACTGCCAAAGGTTGGCGAATCACTGACAATTGGCGGCCTGGCTAAAGTGCTGTCTGTTTCCACCCGCACAGAAGGTGATAAAGCGGAAAGCAGTGTTGATCTGCAGTTCACCGATATTGGCATCGAGCCGGCGGCCGCGCCGCAGCGTTCTGCTGCTGACACACTTTATGGCGATGCGGGAGGCGAGTGATGGCATCCGTTATCCAGATCTGCAACGTGGCGCTTGGTCGGCTTGGCAACAGCCGAGTTATTGCCAGCTTGACGGAAAAGAGCAAAGAAGCGGCGGTATGCTCGCTGTTTTATGAAGACTGCCGCGATGCGGTGCTGGCTGATTTTCCGTGGAGGTTCGCCACAAAGCGCGTGGCGCTCGCCGATCTGGATATCGAACAGCCTGATTGGCAATTCAGCTACCGCTACCCAGTGGACTGCCTGCGCATTGTTGCGATCGTCTCTCCAGACGGCACGCGCTTTATTACGCCAGAAAAGCGCGTGCCGTATGAAGTTGGTTCTGATGAGAATGGCACTGGCCGTTTGATATTGACTGACCTGCCAAAAGCATGGCTGCGCTACGTGACACGCGTCACCGACCCCAACATGTTTGACGCAGAGTTCCGCGACGCACTTAGCTGGCGCCTGGCCGCCGAAATCAACATGCAGATCACTGGCGATGCCAGTCTCGGTAATCGTGCCGAGCAGAAATACCAACTCACTATTTCATCTGCTTCAACGCTGAGCATGAATGAAACCCAGGAGCCGCCGGCGCCGTGGTCTGAGGTTTCCGACGCGAGGGCATCATAATGACAACCAGCCTAATTCAACCGTCCTTTGCCGGTGGCGAGGTATCGCCAAGCCTTTACGGCCGCGTCGACCTGGAGAAATATCAGACTTCACTGCGCCGCTGCCGTAACTTCATCGTGCGCCAATATGGCGGCGTTGAGAACCGGCCGGGAACTCGCTATGTGGCGCCGGCAAAGTTTCCCGATCGCAAGTGTCGCCTGATCCCGTTCCAGTTCAACACTGAGCAGACCTATGTGCTCGAGGTCGGCGATCATTACTTCCGCGTGTTTATGGATGGCGCGCAGGTTGTCTACTCATCCGGCGCCAGTGCCGGCCAGCCTGTCGACGTAACGACGCCGTGGGCCGCTGCAGATATCGATCTGCTGAAGTATACGCAGAGTGCAGACGTGATGACAGTTTGCCACCCGAACTACCCACCCATGGAAATCCAACGCTATGCGCACGATGACTGGCGCACTGCAGAGGTGGCCACAGTCAGCGGTCCGTTCGCTAACGTGAACATTGACGAGTCGATCACTGTCTATGCCAGCGCGACAAGCGGAACGGTAGACCTTACAGCCAGTGCATCGATCTTCAAAAGCTGGCATGTTGGCAAGCTGTTCTACATGGAGCAGAAGAATGTCGACACGGTCGGACGCTGGGTTACCGGTGAGCAGGTTAGCGTTGGGAATATCTGCCGATACCAGGAGAACTATTATCGTTGCGTTGATGCTGGCGAGCGAGGACATACTGGCCCGGTGGCGCCAACTCATACAACTGGTGATAGCTGGGACGGCTGGGCTGTAGCCGGTTCTGATGCCTATGGCGTCAAATGGCGTTACTTGCATTCCGGCCGAGGCATTTGCCGAATTACTTCCGTAAGCGGCGACGGGATGACCGCCACCGCTGAAGTAGTGATCCGTAAGGATGGAGAGATTGAATTACCTGGTCAGGTGGTGGGCGCCGAGTCAGCAACATACAAGTGGGCGCATTATGCCTGGAATGGTGACGCCGGCTACCCTGGCACCGTCGTGTACTTCCAGCAGCGCTTGATGTTTGCCGGTTCACGCAGTCAACCGCAAACCGTGTGGACCAGCCGCAGCGGCGACTATAAGGATTTCGGTACATCAAATCCAACCGTTGATGATGATGCGATCACCTATACCTACGCCGGGCGCCAGCTCAACCAAATTCGTCATCTGATCGATGTCGGATCCCTCGTCGCGCTAACCAGCGGTGGCGAGTACAAGGTGAACGGCAACCAGCAAGGAACGCTAACCCCGTCGGCATTCCAGTTTTCCAGCCAGGGGCAGAATGGCGCCAGCCACGTGCAGCCTATTGCGATCAGCAACGTCGCGCTATTCATCCAGCAGAAGGGCGGCGCGGTGCGCGACCTGGCCTACTCGTTCGACGTCGACGGATTCCAGGGTTCTGACCTGACTATCCTCGCTAACCACTTCTTTATCGGATACCAGATTACCGATTGGGCGTTCTCCATCACGCCTATGTCGATAGTTTGGTGTACGCGCAATGACGGCGCGCTGTTGGGATTAACCTACCTCCGCGATCAGCAGGTAGCAGCATGGCACTTACACCCGGGCGCCGGCCGCTATGAATCAGTGTGCAGCATTGCCGAAGGAAACGAAGACGCGCTCTATTGCGTGGTTGATCGCACCATCAATGGCCAACAACGACGCTATATCGAGCGCATGCAGAGCCGCCTATACGATGTTATGGACGATGCCTTTTTCGTTGACTGTGGCCTGACATATGACGGCAGGAACCGTGATGCCAGCAAAACTATGACTCTGACCGGTGGTGCAGGTGACTGGCCATACGACGAAGAGATGACGCTGACGGTGGCCGGCGCCAGTTACTTCATGGCAGGTGATGTTGGCAGTGAAATCCACATGCCTTATGTCGAGGATGATGTAAGCAAGGTGCTGAAGTTACTGATCCGTTCGGTCGCAAGTGGAAACCAGGCAACCGTTACCAGTAACCGAAATGTGCCTCCGCAGTTCCGTGGTGTCCCGGTCAGCGACTGGAGCATGGCGCGCGCGTCATTCTTAGGGCTTGACCATCTCGAAGGCCAGGCCGTGAGCATTTTGTCAGATGCCAACGTTGAGCCGCAGAAGGTTGTCAATGCTGGCGCCATTACGCTGGAGAAGGCTGGCGCTGTAGTGCATGCAGGACTGCCGATCGCCGCGGTCATTGAAACGCTAGACGTTAACCTTAACGGCAACGAAACACTGCTGGATAAGAAGAAACTCTTCACGGCCGCATCGTTGCTGGTGAATGAATCGCGCGGTGTGTTTGCCGGTACTCCAGGCGGCGATATGTACGAATACGCCCAGCGCTATGACGAATTTTATGATGACCCGGTCGAACCGAAGACGGGAACCATTGAATTACAATTGGATGCCAACTGGAGCAAGAACGGCCGGCTGATTGTGGAACAGAACGACCCGCTGCCGATGACCATTCTCGCAGTTATCCCGCGCGTAACCGTAGGAGGAATTTAGTGCGCAATGTTGAAGTTGTCGAGGCCACTATTGAACACGTTGCGGCACTTCTGCCGCACGTTCGCCAGGCTGACGCTGATGAGTTCGAGGCGATGAGCGGCAAGACGCCGGCGCAGGTTCTTGAGCTGGCGCTGCGCACTTCGGCATTTGCCTTCGCTGGGCTGATCAATGGCGAGGTGGTGACCATCTTCGGCGTGGCACCGCGGTCAATGATTACCGGCTCTGGGGTTCCGTGGCTGGTGGGTTCTGACCTGATTGAACGATACCAGGCCACTTTCCTCCGCCGGTGCCGGCCAGTTCTGCGTCTTTTCCTGCAGCATTATCCAGAGCTGGAAAACTACGTCGACGCGCGCAACACCACGGCTAAATGCTGGCTGCACTGGCTAGGGTTCTCCATCCATGAAGCGCAGCCCGTTGGCCGCGCCGGGCTTCCATTCCACAGATTTGAAATGAGACGAGGTGATCATGTGTGAGCCAACCACGATTATCGCAGGTGCCTCTCTTGCCTTGGCGGCAGTGAGTGCATACGGGCAAGTTCAGCAGGGACGGCAGCAGGCCAAGATCGCCAACGCCAACGCAGATGCGCAAGAGATCGCCGCGCGCGACACGATTAATGCGGGCAATGCGGAGGCTGCACAGCAGCGCCAGCAGACACGCCAGCTACAGGGGCAGCAGGCTGCAGCCTTCGGCGCCGGCGGAACTGACATGACCAGCGGAAGTGCGCTGAATATCTTCGGCGATACAGCGGCCGGCGGCCAGCTTGATGCTCTGACCACCGTCAATAACGCAGAGCGCCAGGCTGCTGGCCTTAACTTCCAGGCTGGTGTTAGTCGCGCCCAGGGGCAGATCGACCGCAACGCGGCAAACCTTGGCGCGGCAACGACAATCCTGAATTCCTCACTTACCGCATATGGTGCTTATAAATCTTCTGGCGCGCTTGATAAGCCAGCTACCAAAGCCGGTAGTGGTTCCAGCAACAACATGTTTAGCAATGCCCGCAGCAGTCGCTACGGCTCTAACGCATTCACGTTTTAAGGGGGAATGATGCCTACAGTACCGGTATATCAGCGCCAATCGCAATCTCAAGCGGCGCCAGTTAACACGCAAGATTTGCGTATCCCCAAAGACAACGCTTTTACAGCGTTGGCAGATGTAGGCGCCAATGCCCTGGATGTTTATCAGCAGCAGCGTGAGCGTGAGGATCTAGCGTTCGCGCAAGATGCCATGTTGAAGTATCAGCAAGATGCTGATGACCTGATCAATAACCCACAGACCGGACTGATCACTAAGCAGGGCGCTAATGCTATTGGGCAGGGTGAGCAGGTGGCCGCACAACTAAGCCAGATGGCCAGCGCTGCCTTTGACTCGATTCCAAACGGCCCGGTTAAAGAGCGATTCAGAAATCAGTTCCAAATAGCTGGCCAGCCTCTGGCTAATCGCGCTCGGCAATACGAAGTAGGGCAACGACAGCAGTTTGAGGCAAATCAGCAGACTGGAATGCTGTCTAATCTGCAAAGGCAGGGCAGTGATAATTATGACAATCAGGAGATTATCGGTAGTTCGTTAACTCTTGGTGGCAATCAGATAGTTTCTTACGGACAGGCCCATGGGCAAAGCCCGGAAGAGATTGAAGCCAACTGGAATGAATATCGTGAAGGGTTGGGGCGTGGAGTTCTTCGTGCGCGTGTAGCTTCTGGAAAGTTCCAACAATACCTTGATCGTAATGGGGAGCCGTCAGACCTTGGCGGTGTGTCTCGATTCACTGCGCATGGAAGTTCATCTGCTGCGCGAGGTCTGCGAAATAACAACCCTGGCAACATTGAGGCCAGTGATAAAAATCCATGGGAAGGGCAGACAGGCAGCGATGGACGCTTTGCCAAGTTTGAGACGCCGGAGCATGGGATCAGGGCGCTGGGTAAGAACCTTCTTACTTATTACCAGAAACACGGATTAGATACTGTTGGCGAAATTATTACCCGCTGGGCGCCCCCAAAGGAGAACAAAACGGATGCTTATATTAAAGCCATTTGTGATCAGCTCGGCGTTGCTGCAGACCAGCAAATAGATGTTACCAACCCACGCACCTTGGCAGCGCTTTGTGCCGGCATTGTGAATCATGAGAACGGCAGCCAACCTTATACCGACGAACAAATTGGTGCCGGAGTCCGTGCCGCTATCGGCATCACGGCTCTTCCGAACTCAAAGCGACGCACTGGTGATCTGGCGTTCGATATTTCAAGTCCTGCCGATCAAGCATCCTACCTTAGCCAGATGCAGGCAATGCAGAATCAATACCGGGCGCAGCAATCTGATGCGCTTGACCAACAGGTAAAAAATATTTATTCCGCAACTGACGAGGGCTTGCAGCCGGATTACGTCCCAAGTCAGCAGGCTTTTATCAATTCGGCAAAGACCCCTGAGGTTGGACTGCGTAAGTGGCAGGACATGCAGGATCAGTTGCGCTATGGCGCTGCGATTGCCGCTGCTAAAAACATGACTCCTGGCGCGCGTGATGACCTGCTTCAGCAATTGCGACCAACGGATCCGAATGCATCGAATTTTGCAGCAAACCAGCAGCGCTGGGACAAGATGCAGGCGAAGTTTAAGCAGCTCGATGCGGAATGGGAAAAGAACCAGGGGAGCGCGCGATTCTCTTCATCCTTGCAAAATAATTTCCCCCTTGACCCGAACGACAAAAACAATCAGGCAGCAGCTGATCATTACTTTGATCAAAAGGTTGCCCCCGGTTTCAATATCAACAACGCCGACAGCTTGAACCAGGTTGCAGAGATAACGACTAAATCTGGCATGCTGCCGACGCAGATCAAGACGATGCTCACCGCTGGGGCAACATCGCGCGATCCTGCTGTCGTTGTTCCTATGGCCAAGATGTACGGACAGATTTTTGACAACAATCCGGCTGCGGCCACAGGAGTTGATAAAGGCGCGATGGCGTTTTACTCGAAAGTTTATGCCTATGACCGCGCCGGCGTGCCTGCAGATAAAGCGGTCGATATGGCCTACAACCAGGTCTATCAACAGGACGATCGCTTGAAGCAGATGATTAGCCAACAGGTGCGGGACAAAGATTACATCAAGAACCGAGCCAAAGCTGCACAGGACAATATCGATAACATGTCTCCAAATTGGCAAGGCATAGGCGCGCCAACATTAACTGATCCAGGAAAAGCCAACCAGCTTTACCAGCGTGACTACTTAGCCATTTACGATGCGAATTTTGCACAAACCGGCGGTGATGCAGATCAAGCCAAAGCCATGACTAATGCCATGATTGGTAAGGTATGGGCGGTTTCTACCATCAATGGGCAGCAAGAAATAATGAAGTATGCGCCCGAAGCTGTTTATGGTGTGACTAACGGTTCAGGTAACTGGATCAAAGGCCAGTGGGAGGAAGAGAAAAAAGCTTTGAAAAGTTCCGCGTTTGGCGGCGCGCGCGATGATACCGATTTGGTTTTGGTTCCCGATGCTGTTACGCCACGCGATCAGAGTTACAGCGTTATGGTTCGCCAGAAGAACGCAGAAGGCTATGACGATGTTCGCCCGTACTACGGCGAAAATGGCATGCCGTTGCGATTCAGGCCAGAGCAAAAAACCTCGCCTATGTACAAGCAAACTATAGATATCCAGCAACATAGGGTTGATGCGGCGCGCGCTGCTCGGCAGGAAGAAAAACAGCCGGCATTCACAAGCCAGCAAGGATATACACCGCCTGATTTTACTAAACCATTTGGCGCCGGCATTGCCAACCAACTGCCGAGCAACATCACCGCAGGAGGTCAGTAATGCCAACGTATGAGATGAAGCCTGATGATCTGCTGTCTGCTGATGTACAGAGCATACCTCAGCCTGATGATAGTTCTGCATATATGGAAACGCCGTCATTGCTTTCTGCGTTGAATCCATTCACCGATAATCAGCAGGTTCAGCGCGGTCGTGATGCGGCCTTCCGAATTGATAACTCCCTGGGAAGTTTCATTGCCACTGCGCCATTCAGCCAGTTTGACAAGGTTGATGGGTATAACCCTTTCGACAATAATGCGGCCGATATTAAAGGATATGAGGATTACGCAGACTCATTCATTGATGCCGGCTCTCCTGACGAGACGCGCGCTATAAAGCAGCGTATCGATCAGCAGATGCAGGACAGGCAATACCTTTCAGAAACTGGCGGAGCCGGGACAATATCAAGCTTGGCGATGGGGCTTATCGATCCTATCAACCTGGCGTCGATGTTTGTCCCTGCCGGCGCGGTGGTGCGCGGCGGTGAGGTTGCGGCTACTGCAGGTAGGTTTGCCCTTGCCAATGCCGTCGGCGGTATCGCGTCCGAGGCTGCGCTTAGCGCCACCCAGGAAACTCGGACATTGGATGAGAGCGCAGCTAACGTTGCCGTTGACGCTATGGTTGGCGGAATACTCGGGGCTGGGGCGCAGTTGCTTGCCGGTGCCGGACAGCGTACCGCGGTATTTCAAGCGGTTTCCAGTAACCTACGTGGTAATGATTCGCCGCAGAGCATCGGCGCGGCGCAGGTTTTCAACACAACGCTGGATCAGGAACAGCTTGCAGGTGTTGGGTTAATCAACAAAACGTTGAGTGTTAATCCTAGCGGCCGCCTGGCTCAATCGCCATCCCGCGCGTCGCGGGCAATCAATCAGCAACTGGCAGAGAACAACTATTTCTTTGCGAAGAACGATGAAGGGTTGGCAACGTTCACCGCGGCAGAAACTAAGATCAAGCAATATGATGCCATGCTGTATAAGCAGATGGAGTCTACCAAGGACGCATATCAGGCATACAGCAAAAACATCCGCGCCGCCGGCGGTAAGCGAATGAACTTTGTTGATTTCAACGAGGCCGTTGGCATGGCGATGCGCCGCGGCGATCAGAGTGACATTCCTGAAGTGGCACAGGCTGCTGCTCAGATTCGGCCAATGTTCGAAGCGACAAAGGTTCGCATGCAGGAACTTGGCATTCTGCCTGAGGATGTCGACGTATCAACGGCGCAAAGCTACCTGCCTCGCATTTATAAGTTCGACAAAATTCTCTCTGATCGCACTGAGTTCCGAGGGCGCATTGCCAACTGGATTCAGGGCATCAGTGCAAAAGGTGCGGATGCTGCCGGCGCGCGCATTGAGAAGATCGATTCAGGTCTGTCTGCTGCTGCAGAAGCCGAGCCGCGCGCAAAAGCATTGGCTGATGAAATTGCCGCGGCAGAGTCATGGTCTGGCCGTAAAACTGAACTTATGGATGAGGTTGGCAACAGGACTAAATTGATCGGCCAGGAGCAGGACTTAACAGCCAGGCTGGAGAAGCAACAGGCGCAACTGGCCACAGCCAGAAATCAGAAGCTGATCACCCGGATTAACAAAGAGGTTTCTGACTTGCGCACCAAGCTGGATGACGTTGCCAGGGCAAAGGAGGAGCTTCCAACCCTGCAGCGCCATCTTGAGTTGCTGGATAATCCACGCAAGCACCGCTCAGAGCTGCGCAAGCTGCAAAAGAAGGCCAACTCCACGACCAGACTGAATGCAAGCCGTGAGCGCGCGCTGAAGGCAATGGAGCCTCTTTCACGAGAGGAAGCAGAGGATGCCGCAGATGAAATCGTCAACAAGATTATTGGCGCTCCTTCTGGCCTGGTTCCCGCTCAGCTGCTGCCTGAAAAAATAATCGGCCGAGCTGGCTTCACTAAGAGCCGAAGCCTGCTTATCCCAGACGAACGGATTGAGGACTTTTTGGAGTCTGACATCAACCACGTCATGGAAAGCTATCTGCGCCAGGTTGGTCCGGAGATCGAACTAACCGCGCAATTCGGTAGCAAGGATATGGGTGAGCAGATCCGACAGGTATCTGAGGAATACACTCAACTGATCAAAGATGCCAAGACGCCGAAGGAACGTGCGAAACTGGAGAAGCAACGTGAAGCTGACCTTCGCGACATTGAGGCAATGCGAGACAGGTTGATCGGTACGTATGGGGCGCCAAAGGACCCGCGAAGCTTCTTTGTTCGTGCTGGCCGTGTCGCGCGAAACGTCAACTTCCTGCGCCTGCTGGGTGGAATGACAATATCGGCCGCCACCGATTTGATGCGTCCTGTCATGCAGCACGGTTTAAGCAAATCACTTCGGCCAATGGGCGCCATGCTCCGAAACATGGCCGCGGTGAAAGTGGCAACCAAAGACCTGCGTGAAATGGCTGTCGGCCTGGATTATGTGTTGTCTACCAGAACGAAGGCCATTGCTGATCTCACTGATCCATACAGCCGGCGCTCTGCTTTTGAGCGTGGGCTTAACTGGGGGACGCAGAAATTTGGTAACTGGACGCTGATGAACCAGTGGAATAGCGTCCTGAAGTCATGGTCCGGCCTTATCGTTCAGTCCCGTATCCTGGACAATGCACAGCTGTTGGCAACTGGGAAGGAAGTTCCGCAGAAGGAAATCAGAAAGATGGCCCAAGTTGGCATCGATCAGAGCATGTTGCGCCGTATTGGTGATCAGTTTGCGAAACATGGTGAGGATATGGATGGGCTTCTGACTGGCCATAGCCACCTGTGGGACGATCGAGCAGTGCGTGAGGCTTTCCAGTCTGCCGTTTTGAAAGATGTTGATTCTACCGTTGTAACGCCAGGCGTTGGCGATACGCCGTTGATGATGAGCAATGAAGTAGGCAAGATGATCCTGCAGTTCAAGACGTTCATTTTCGCGCAGCACAACCGCGTGATTGCCTCCGGCATCCAGCAGGGCGATGCATCGTTCTATCTCGGCGCCATGGGGACTATAGCGCTCGGCGCAATGGTCTACGTTATGAAGCAAAAGCTTAGCGGCCGTGATATCGACTACAGCCCTAACAACCTGGTGAAAGAGGGTGTCGACCGCGCCGGCATGATCGGCTGGCTGTCAGAACCGCTGAACGCCGTGGAGAATCTCAGCGGCGGCCGGTTCGGCCTTGGCGCCATGTTTGGCGCGCCGCCGGTATCCCGCTTCCAGAGTCGTAACGCAATCGGCGCTCTGTTGGGGCCAACGTTCGACATGGCCGGCGATGGGGCAGTGATCGCCAATGGTGTGCTCAACGGAGAATTTGACGACAAGCAGACACATGCGGTCAGGAAGTTGCTACCATATCAAAACCTGTTTTACATATCCCCGCTTTTGAACCGGGTAGAAGAACAACTAAAGTAGGCGCATATGGATATAGAACAAGCAAAATTATTTAACTCGGAATTAAATCGAGTGGAAACGTCAGCAAGAAATGGAAGGTCAATAACAGTTTTAGTTGCCGTTGGGCTTGTCGCTTACATGGTTTTTGTTGGTTTTTTTATTGATTTTGAAACTGTTTTCATAATCTTAGCTTTGCTAGGTTGTGGGGTGAATTGGATTTTAAATGCAAGAAAAGCAGCTAAGTACAAAGAAAGTTTGAACTCATACTGCTGGTCAAAATTCGGTAAGAGCTATGACGATGCCAAGTATAATGAGCTGTCTGAATAACTAACCCACCAAGCCCCGCTAGGGGGCTTGTTAAATGGGAAATTAAAATATTTTTATTTCTCTAACTGATTTTTTTAATATTTTTATTGATTCCGCCAGCTTATCATAAGCATTGGATGCGTTGTCGTAAAATTTAATATCATTTAATAACGGGTTGTCAGGAGTGTCTTTATCTTTATTTTTCTCTTCAAAATGCCTTCTGGCAAGGGATACATATCTTCCTTCGAATTCAGCTGCCAGTTTTTTCACTGTAGATATATCAATTGAATTAAAATAAATATTGATAATTATTTCAATCTTTCCGTTTGATTCTTCTTTAAGGGCACCCGCCTTATCATACAGAGACCTTTCTCTGTGCAAAGGAGATAGAGTGGCATTTAGATATAATAGCATGGAGTGATGAAAATCAATGCATGCTCTATATAGCTCTTCTTTTTTAATGGCTAGAATTTTTTTATTCTCTAGATCCCTGTTTTGTTTTGAAGTCCATAATGCAACCCCACACGATACCAATGCCGCAATTGTAGCAGCAATCAACGCCCCGAGAAGTGTGCTGTCCATCTTATCACCATTTTAAAGAAAGTATTTTTTCATGTAACTTGTTCATATAGCGCAATACTTCATTGTATCTTTTTTCTTCTGGCGATCTGCCTTCGCATATGTCTTTTATCAAGCGATGGGTATATGTTGATGCGTCCTGAAGAACAATCCCATCCAGCGATGGGAAATACAGAGTTGACAGGGTTTTAATTTTCAATAAGTTGTTTTTTAAAGTCTCTCTTACACCATTAGCAATGGAGGTTACTTTCGTCTCGTCATGGCAGGCTTGATATAAATCATAAGCGATAGATAAAGAGTCAAGATAAAATGTAAATAACTCTTCCTTTTTTTGTTTTAAATGCTTTTCATTTTCTAATTTTCTATTTGATTTTACCGTCCATATAACAGTTCCGCATGCAACAACGACAGATACCGATGCAGGAATAACTAATTCTAATAATGAGGCGGCCATTTATTCATCCTGAAATAATTCAATAGGCAACAAAAAAAGCCCGCAACGCGGGCTTATTCATCATCATCTTCTTCTGAGAAGAATGGATTATCTTTGTGTCTTGAAAGCTTGAATGGTAGATGATCCCTTGAATAACCAACTATACTAATCTGGTCTTCAGATATTTTCGCATAATGGATGCACTCTTTTGAGTGTTCACCACCAGGGTTAAATTTCAGATCATATGTAAAACCCCTGAATGTAAACTTCTTCCAAGCTGGGCCGCAGTGATAATGCCAGTAGTTTTCTTCTCTGTAACCTTCGGTACCAGGAATGAAGTTATGATCATCATCAACCCATGAAGGTTTGTTCTTGCCTCTTAATGGGTTTCCTTGGGCAATATCTTCCATGAATTTCTGAATTACTCTGATTTCATCATCAGTAAGGTGTGGACCGTCTACTGCAAAATCAGTGTTGCTGTTTCCGTGCTTGAACCCTTCAGCGATTTTTGCCTTGAACTTCAATGCTACCCCTTAAGGTTGTTACCTCTTTGAGCGAAAGGCAGCCTTAAAGTCGTCAAACGACGTACCAGGACGGTATGCCATATCGCCAGCAGAATCTTTATTGGCACGACCAAGGATAACGCTGCCGATTTCATCCCAGCATTTAATCGCATCTTCTTGATTTCTCGTAGCTCTTGCTTTGAGAGTAGCCATGGTAAACCTCTTGTATAGTTACATCTTTTCAAAATCGCATTACCAAAAAGGTAATCGAATACTACTACTGTATAGCCTGAGCGATAAATATGCAACGCGAATTCATACCTTGAGGTATCTGACACAACAACGGGAAAGCGAGCGTTTGAGCGCCGGCAGAGCACCGGCGCGGCGTGGTTCACATCTTCCCGATCGCGTGGTCGATGTAGCGGGCGTGGGTCTGGATGTCACCCAGCGCGCGGCGCATACCGCCGACGTAACCGCGGATAATGTTCAGCTCCCGATCGGCTGCCGACACATCGAAACCATCGGCGCGCAGCCATTCCAGCAGAGTGAGCAGGGTGCTGCTGTCATCTTTGCTCAGGAAGTCGCGGATGATTGTCGCTTCGTGCTTCCGGTTCGCCGGCAGGCTGTAGTTCGGCCGCTTGCCCGCGGGGATGAACTCGCCTTCATGGATGATCTGCTGCAGCTTGTCGACCAGGGCAGACAGGTTAGCGGTGCCGGTCAGATCGCCAAGCGTGTTGTGGCCATAGTGCTGGCTGGCTAACTCGCTCTCCATCCGGTCGAACTCCGCGATATACGCTTCCTTGAACTGCGCCGCCTTCTTGCCGGTGAAGCCCATCACCAGGAAGACGAAGCCGTTCTTGGTCATGTTGAATGCTTGCACTTCACGGTTGCCGCCACGCGGCTGTGAGACGGATATTGATGTCTCCTCAAAATTGAGGGCGCGAAAATTACCTGAGCATTCCAGGTTATCGATGCTGCGCAAAACGTTGTCGTGGCGTTTGCCGAAGAATGAGGATACGCCCATGGAGGTAGTAACTGGTTTACCGTGGATAACAGAAATTTCAGGGGCAGAGGTTGGAAGTGTGATGGTCATAGCGATTACTCCGTTTAGTAGTGTAATCACCGCCGGCAACGCCAATTGCCTGGTGGTGAGCTGAACAAGGTTGGCGTACCGGCCTAAACGGATACCGGCGCATCTTTCGATGCCCCTGCCCAGCCCACCATTGAAGGGTGTAGCCGTGCCGCACAAACAAAAAAACACGCTGTGCGCGTGTCATGTGCGCCGTTTAGTAGGTTTCGGGACGCCAATCCCGGCATCAGATTTTGCTGATGCGCTATCACTATGGCGCAGTTTAGCGAAGATGTAAATGTACCATTAAGGTAACTAGTTATCAATAATGCCATCGTGTCATTACCTGTTTGGTTATTTTTTAATTTGTAAGGATGATATATCATTAATCTAGTTAATGTATTTTTGGTATTAAAACATGGATAAAGAGAGCTTTCAGGCTGGCATTTCTGCCATGCAAGATTTTTTAATTATTGCATCTGTAATATTCACTGCGATTGTACTTCTTGGCGTGCGTAAGAGTTCGTCAAGATACTCTGTGATTTTTTCTGGGGTTATGCTTATTGCCAATTCACTTTGTCTTTTTTATTTGATTAACTCATTTAATGATACTGTTGTTGAGGCTAAAACAATCCAGCTAGATGAAGGGTTTGTCAAAACTTTCTCATTAAAAGGTGCAGCGTTTTTATATATATTCCCATTCATATCGACGGCAATTGGAACGAACCTGATTTCAGATGCAATTACTAAGGACCTTGTCTACAGTGACAGGACGTTGCTTGGTGATGCGTTTTCTTTGTTAAAGTCTATTGTTCGTTGCGTTTTCTTTGTATTACAACTTGCTTTTTTTGTTTTTTCTATGGCTCTGGTATATTTGATAATAACGCCCGCAAAAAGAATATATAGATTATTGATTGGATTGGTAAAGAGGAATGATGATATTTAAAAGCCCCCTTAAGGGGCTTTTTTACAAGCACAACTGGTGAGTAATAAATTGCGAATGTGTTTTGATTTGTTCCTTCATTTTTTCATTTTGTGTGACATAGTTCACTAGGGCATTCAGTTCCAGCATAGCACCGCCGATCTCTGAACCGTCATCATCGAGTTCCTTCAGCAGCGTTTCCAGTAGTGAAGCCTTAGCTAATCCCGCGATCCCTTCGCGCGTATTAACGCTTTTCTCCAGCATCCTGCTGGCCGGGTAGCTGTACTTCTTCATTGCTTAATGCACCTCGCTCAGCCTGTAACTACTGTATAAATAACCATATATAAAAATGATTAGTTTAGCAATATGCGTAACTTGAATTACCATTAAGGTAACAAAATTAAATATAACACATAATTAAATTCATGTATGGATTGGTAGGCGCTAGAATGCTCTTTATGTGAGCAAATGGGATTAGAGAGATGACCGTATCAACAGAGGTAAGCCGAGAGGAATACACCGGCAACGGGGTGACGACAGATTTTGACTATCGCTTCCGTGTGTTTTCTGCGGATGAGCTTGTTGTTACTGTCGCGGACACAACAGAAAACATCCGCACACTGGTGCTAAATACCGATTACACGGTTGCCGGCGCCGGCAGTCGTAACGGAGGCAAGGTAAAGCTTGTCAGTGCGCTGGCCAGCAACTGGCAGATCAGCATCGAGCGAGAGCTTCCTGTCACCCAAGAAGCTGACGTTCGCAACCAGGGCAACTTCTTCCCTGAAGTGCATGAGGATGCATGGGATAAGCTGACCATGCTGATCCAGCAGGCACTTAGTAAATTTGGATTGGCGCTCAGGAAGCCTAACTGGCTGGCAAAATATTACGACGCGAAAGGGAATCGCATTGCAAACATGGCCGATCCTATTGGCCAGCAGGATGCTGCCACAAAGGGTTATGTTGATGCGGTTGGCGATGGGTATTTTAAGCGCACGCTACGGGTTCCTGAAAATTACGTTCGTGTTATCCCTGCAATCGGCAGCCGCAGGCGCCAGCTCCTGGCGTTTGATGACTTCGGAAACCCTATTACCGTGCTGCCTGAATCCGGTTCAGCATCAGACGTTCTGATTGTGCTGGCTGGTGCAGATGGCGCTGACCGCATTGGCATGGGGCAGAGCACCGTGCGCGATGTAATCGGCTACGTGACCCCTGAAATGTTTGGCGTGCCTGATGACGGGGACTGGACTCCACAGATTACCGCCGCCGTGGCGACAATGCGCGAAGTCCATTTGATGGCCGGAAAGGAGTATCGCTGCGACGGTACGATCTACATGCCTTCGAACAACATGCAGCGCCTGAAATTCGTTTTCAACGGCGCAACTATTTTCGCAAATCACATGCAGCCGGTATTCCGATCGCCGGCGCCGCTCGAGTCGCCAGCAATTTCGTATTACCACATTGTCGGCCCGGGGAAAATTCGCAGCATTGGCAGCGTGGACACTGTATATGAGCAGGGGAAAAACTTCGTTGGATTCCCTGCCGGCGATCACAGCAGCATTTACAACATTGAGATGACGGATATCTCATGCGACGGCACCCAGTTCTGGGGGTACGCAGGGCACGGTGGAGATCTGTTCTTTGACAACGTCCGCGATAACCCTGTGGCGACGTATGGCCTGTACAACCAAATCGGGCGAGTGAACATTGGCCACTCTGGCGGTGACACATTGCTGATGAAGGGGAACTATAACAGCGTCGAATGGTGCCATGCTAAAAAGGCGGGTTTGCCTGGGAGCAACCCAGAGCCAGGATACATCTGCGGTGGGTGCGTCATATTCGGTGCGCCGGTTGACGGTGACCCACTCGGCAGCAATAACCGGGTTGGATACTACAAGGCAGATCAGTGGTCTTCGTTGGGTGTCGGCTTCTCTGGGGATAACTGCAGCGTTGGTGAGATCGAGCTGGGCGAGAGTATTTTTGAAGACGATAGCCCGCTGGTGCAGGGAAACAAGCCGTATGTCGCCATATACAACGGCAATGGAAATCACATTGGTCGAATCACATCAAAAAAATCCGCCTACGGTGTTCTGTTTATCCGTGGAGAGCGCCACACGTTAGATTATGCAGAGCTAAACAACTGTCACAAAGAGCAGTTGAGTTTAAACATTAATACCGTTGGCTCAACGGTTGGCGATTTTGTTGTGAACAACTCACTTCACGTCGGCATGTATATCGAGCCTGGTGCCGGCTGCTCTATCAACAGGATTATTTTCAATAACGCCAATATCCCACTTGGGAATACAGCGTGCCAGATTCGAAATGCTAATGCGTCAATCGGCGAGATCCGCATAAATGGTTCAGGCTCTAGCTCAGGATCGGGGGTTTTTGTTGAACAGCGCGCAAAAAGCGCCATTCGATTTATAACCTGTAACAACATCAACGGAATGGCTGTTTGGGTTCGCCCTGGCGGCCGTGCTCCGTCTTCTGCTCATTTATCAAATCTGTCCACTGCGACCCGGCCCGTCATGCAGATTTCTTCAAACCAGTCTGCATGCTCCAACTACTACATATTGAATAACTCGTCGACTGGGCAGCCGACTGTTTACGCTGAACCATCTTCAGGCGGTGCAATATCAACGTGGGTGGGCTGTGAGGGGGCGATTCCGCTGGCACAAGGCGGGGCGACGCTAAACGCTGTAACGACATCTAATCGTTTTTATTAACAGGATTAATCATGACTGAATATTCAGATATTAGCGCGACTGACAACCGTGATTGGATTTCGTTTTCTGACAAACTCCCCACTGTTGAAAATGGGAAGCCAGAAAAAATTTATGTGAAATACAAAATGCTGATCGCATATGAAGAAACCCCAACAGCCACGGTGGAGTGGGCGCTCAGCGATGAAGGTAGAGAGCAGTTATCTCACTGGGCTTACATTACCGACGGTAATTAATTTACCGCGAAAGCGGGGTGGAGCCATGAAAATGGATAAAATCACGACAGGTATTTCTTATGGCGCCTCCGGTGGTGGCGCTGCATTCTGGTTTACCAAGCTGCTTGATGGATACTCGCCTGAGCAATGGGCCGCGATTGGAGTTTTGGGCGGATTGTTTTTCGCATTTCTTACCTGGCTAATGAACCTGTATTTCAAGATTCGCGAGGATCGCCGCCGCGAACGCATGGGGAGGATTGCCGATGAGCAAGCTGAATAAAACCGGTGCCGCCGGTGCCGTCTGTTCTGTAGCGGTAATCATCGGCCTGGTGCTGTCGAGTGGCGAAGTGAAGACCAGCCACGCTGGGCTTGAGCTGATCGGCAATGCAGAGGGCTGCCGCCGAGACCCGTACAAATGTCCCGCTGATGTGTGGACGGATGGCATCGGCAACACGCACAGCGTTAAACAAGGCGTGCGCAAGACAGAGCAGCAGATCGCCGAGGACTGGCAAAAGAACATCCTTGTGGCTGAGCGGTGTGTTACTCGCTACGCCGCCGGTGACAAGCTGCGGCAGGGTGCATTCGATGCGGCGGTGAGCATCACGTTTAATGCTGGTTGCGCGACGATGCAGAAATCGACGATGTTCCGGCTGTTCCGCCAGGGGGAAACTGTGGCCGCCTGCGATCAGTTCCCGCGCTGGGTATACGCCGGCGGCGTAAAGCTCAACGGCCTGGTAATCCGCCGTGACAAGGAGCGCACGTTATGTCTGGCAAAATAACATCTGCGGTGGTGATCCTGCTGGCGCTGGCAGCCATTGCCGGCGCTGGCGCCTGGCTGGCAGCTCGACACTACCAGCCAACGATTGACCGGCTCAACGATGCGCTGACGCAATGCCGCGATACCGGCAGGCAGCAGGCGGCGACGATCGACAGCCAGAACGCTGGCATAACGGCACTGCAGCGTGAACAAGCCGAGAGAGAGGCCAAGGCCAAGGCTGATCAGGAAAAAGCCCGCGAGCAGGCCCGTGGCGATTATGAAAAGGCCAATGCGGTGATGGCAGAGCGAACCACTGGCGAGGTGTGTGCAGCGGCGTCTGCTGCGTTTGACGCAGAGCTGCGCCGGGAACGTGCACAATGAAGAGTCTGTTCATGGTTTCCGCCCTGGCATTGGCCGGCTGCTCGAACGTGCCGCCGGCGCCGTCATATGTTGAAGTAAAAGTCCCGATCGCCGTGCCGTGCAAAACGGCAGACGTTGCGCGCCCGGCGTTCGCTGTTGACCAGTTGCCTATCGGTGCTACTATCGACGTCCAGATGCGAGCGCTGCGTGCTGAGCGACACCAGAGGATAGGCTACGAAAGAGAGCTGGTAGCTGCCAATGAGGCGTGCAAAAACTGAGCTGGTTTTTCTGGTGACGGTATTAAAGTCGGTATGAAGATTTAAATACCATTACATCAATCAATAAAATCAATAGCTTATTGTTGTTGTAAATAATTGAGTGGGAGTGATTTAACACTTCCTGCAGCCTGTTAGTAACCAGGCCTTAGTGACTAAAGCCCTCTGTTTTTACAGAGGGTTTTTCTTTATATGGCCATATCTTTTCCGCCTGGTTCCAGTCATGGGTAAAGCAGATTATTGTTTGTGGTCTAAATATGGCCTATGTTCGGACCTTGGTATGATTGGTAGCACCAGGGGGCATAATGAAAGTAGAGACCATCAACTACGTTATAGAATCCTATGAGCAGCAGGAGCGAGAGAACGCCATTGCTCTGCTGAAATTGCTGACGCTGTCAGAGAAGGATAAAGCGGAAGGGCGCGTATTCTCGAAGGAACCGCTGTTGGATGGGCTTTAAGCACTACAGTGCTCAGCATTAAGGGATTGCAATGGAACAGCGGGTGGCCTTGGAGTACACGCGTACCGTAAGGCGCTGTATTGACTCCATTGTCACATCGGCCGGATATCCAGCAGCTGCTGTTTAAGCGTTTAATCATGGCCTGATAGCCCTCAATATGCGCTAGCCGGCCCCCCACTGCGTCAGCAGCGCATGCAGCCTGGCCGGCTCCAGCGGCTTGCGCAGCACCAGATAGCCTTCCTGCTCGGCCTCTTGCAATATTTGCGAATTGAACTCGCCGCTGACCATCGCGCCGCTCACGTCCGGCAGGCGTTCGAACAGCGCCTGCAGGATGTCGAAGCCGCTCTCGCCGGAACGCAGGCGCTGGTCGCACAGCACGGCGAACGGCGTGAAGCCGCCGTCGACAATGGCGAAGGCTTCCTCGGCGGAGGCCGCGCAGCGCACGGTGATGCCCCAGGTGCTCATCAGGCTCTCCCAGGCGGAGGTCACCAAGGGATCGTCGTCCACCACCAGGCAGGCGCCGCGCAGCGGTGCATAGCGGGTAGGCGTGGCGGTGTTGTCGTAGGCGGCGGCGGTTTCCGGCGCTTTATCTTCGCCGATGTATTGCGTGAAGCGCATCCAGAAGCGTGAGCCTTTGCCTTCGACGGAGTGCATGCCGTACTTCACCTTCATCAGCTTGGCGCAGCGCGCCACCACCGCCAGCCCCAGCCCGTGGCCGGCGCTGTCGATTTTCCACGCCAGCTCGGGGCGGTAGTAAGGGGAGAAGATTTTGCTTTTCTCTTCGTCGGCGATGCCCACGCCGGTGTCCCACACTTCCACCAGGCACTCGGCGCCGCGCGGGCGGATGGCGATCAGCACGCCCCCCCGTTGCGTGTAGCGCAGGGCGTTCTGGATCAGGTTGATCAGCGATTGCCGCACCAGCAGCGGATCGCCCATCACGCTGATACGCCGTCTGGGGCGCCAGGTGCGCAGCGCCAGGGCGCGGCTGTTGGCCTCTTCGCGGAACAGGGTGACCACCGAGTCGAGCAGGGCGCCGATATCCACATGGGTGGCGGCGGTGCGCACGTTGCCGGATTCGATCTTGCTGAGATCGAGCAGCGAATTGAACATCAAATGCACCGAACGCACGCTCTGCTGCAGATCCAGCAGCTGCGGCGTCAGGCTGTCGTCGCGGTTTTTGTGGATGATGGCCTCGATCAGAAAACCCATGGCGTGCACCGGCTGACGCAGATCGTGGCTGGCGGTGGTCAGGAATTGGTTCTTATCCAGCAGCGCCTGTTCCGCCTCTTCTTTGGCCTGACGGAACTGCTCCGCCAGGCGCGAGCTTTGTTCTTCGAGCAGCGCCTGCTGAATAAAGAACGCATGCGAGGTTAACGCGTGGCGGTAAATGGCGAAGCCGTACAGCAAGTTCAGCATCAGCACGATGAACATCACGTCTTCCAGCCGCCAGATGATGCCGAGGTTCAGCAGCCCCCAGGAGGCGAAGAAAAAGCGGGTAAAGGTGCTGATGACCGGCGTCAGGTGCGTTGCGTTGGCGGCGACGATCGCGGCGATGCTGATATTGAGCAGCAGAAAAAAGTCAAAGTTATGGGTCTGCGGCGTAATTAAATAGAGTGATGAGATCCCCAGCCCGTGAATAAACGCCACCTTATTAATGCGCGGCAGCCAGCGGCGCAGCACGGTGTCTTCATCATTTTCTTTGGCCTCATGCAGGTAGCGACGGTGCCATATTCGGATCGCCACGGCGCATAGCAGGTAAACCATGATCCAGGCAATGGTTGGGCCGAGTTCATCACCCAGCAAATAAATCCAGATGGCGAAAGGGATGCCGACGAAAGGCACGGCGGTAAAGCTGAACACCAGCCGCATGAAGGTGTTGTCCAGCAGGCGGATCTGCGCGCGTGGGGAGATGCCATCATTTTGTAAATGCTGGAAAAACCTCATGACGACGGATCCCGTTTGCCGTGCAACAGCGTGATGGCTTCCACCCGGCTGTTGACGCCGATCTTTTTCAATATATTGCTGATATGTTCTTTGACGGTGGGTTCGGAAATAGACAGTTGCGTCGCAATTCTTTTATTTGGCAGGCCGCGCAGCATCATAGTTAATACGTCGATTTGCCTCGGCGTTAAATTGAACTTATTTAAGTGCTCATGATGGCTTTTAATGCAGGTTTCATTACCGTCAGGGAACCAATCCTGATTATTATTCAACGCAAAAACCGCCCTGGCGAATAATTCAGGTGGTTCGTTTTTTAATACAAATCCATGCCCGCCGGCAGTGTGCACTTTCTGCCAGATATCGTTATTCTCGTCGCCGCTGACCACCAAGATCCGCACCTGAGGGTAAAGTTGCTTTACTTCTTTGAGTAATTTCAACGCTGTACCGGAAGAAAGCCAAAAATCGATCACCAGTAAACGCGGTGGGCCATTTTCCCTAATATGGCGGTAGCAATTTTCTTCATTGGTCACCACATGCGCCTGTTTGAATCGGCAATGCGTGCTGAGAAAATTGGCGATGCCGCTTGCTACCAATGGATGGTCATCAACGACCAACGCATAATCCTGCCCCAAAGGATTCTCCTTTCGCCTTCAAATATCAGATAGGTCTGATGAATTATTATCAACCCTCCCTACTTTAGGAGGGTTTTTTCGTTTAGGAAAGGGAAATATATTATTCGAGGATTTGGATAAGAGAAAACATAAAGCCAATTGGTAATTTTAACTGATTGGTTATAAAGGATAATTTATGAAGAAACCACTTATCGCTTTAACCGTTACGATGATGCTAGCCGGTTGTTCCACCCTGAAAACCGATCAGGCCATTCCATTACTGCAGGCGGAAACCGCCAAAATGCTGGGGCTGGGATCGTCGGACGAAATTACCGTGACCAACGTCAATGGCGCACAGCCGGATGCGCTGGGCGGCCAAAAACTTTCATATCGCGCCACCACGGAAAAAGGCCGCATTTTCGATTGCTCGTCGCTGATGATGCCGGGAATTTTAGGTTCCTCGCCGTCGCTGAGCGCGCCGACCTGTACACCGGTGGTCACGCATAAATAATTCGCTTTGGGGGCGGTATTACCGCTTCCTGGTTTTTCATCGTCGGAGCGTCAGCGCCGGGGGGCAATAAGCTTTTGCTTCGACGATCACTAAACCGGCGTGCGCGAAATAACGCCTCACTTCTCCTCTAGTGTATTGAGTTCCCTATAACAATAAATTTCGCGACATCACGCTAACGAGTACGGAGATAGCCCGTGAATGACAAAACATCGCACCCTTTAGCGGTTAGAACACCGCTTTCCAAACTTTACCTCGCTCTATTTTCCGCGCCGTTGTTGATGCTGGCGCCCGCCGATCTCGCTCGCGCAGACGATGCCATTTTTGACGGCGACTCAAAAATTACCGAATCATTGGCCTACACCGGGGACGTTTACGTCGGCCGTAATCAAAGCGGCAACCTGCTGATCGAGAATGGCAAGATCAGCGCCTATAACATCAATATCGGCCGGATGTTCAACGGCCAAATTCACGACAGCGTGGTCACGGTTCGCGGGCCGAACGCCGAGCTGAACGCGGTGAACGATCAGTTCGTGCTGCGCGGCGGCCTGAATCTGGGGCGGGGCACCCTGCGGGTTGAAGACGGCGCGCTGGCCAGCGCGAAAGAGATCGTGGTCGGCACCACCCGTGGCTACGACAGCCACCTGATCGCCACCGGCGCCGGTTCTCGCGTCACCAGCAATTTTCTCAGTGTCGGCACCGATTTAGGGGCACGATCCACGCTGGCGATCGAAGACGGCGCGGTGCTGAACACCGCCTTTGACGCGCGCATCGGCAATGGCAGCGGACCGGGTGAGACTGATACGCTGAGCCCGAAAGCCACGGTCACCGGGGCCAATTCCCAGTGGAACGTCGGCCGCGCGCTCACGCTCTACGGCGATCTGGACGTGCTGAACGGCGCTGCGGTCAACGTCGGCAACATCCAGGTGGCGGGTGTCTCGGGCGCGCGTAAAACCGCTGAGCTGGTGGTCGCCGGCAACGGCTCGCGCTTTACCAGCGGCAGCAGCGTCAACGTCGGCGATTACGGCAACGGCGTGTTGGCGGTCATGGACGGCGGGACATTCTCCGCCGGCGGCAACGAAGTGGTGCTGGGCGAGACCGGTTCCGGCTCGAACCGCGGCGCGCTGATTATCGGCAGCCGCGGCAATATGGACACCGGCACCGGGTTGACCGAGCCGACGCTCGGCGCGGCGGGCGCTGCTGGAGCCATCGATGCCCAGACGGCGATCGCCCTGCGGGGCGGATTGTTCCGCAGCTATGTGTACTTTAACCATACCGACGGCAATTACGTTTTCAGCAACAAGATGAGCGGCGAAGGCGAGGTGATCAACAGCGCCGGGCACACGACGCTGAACGGCGATCTCTCTGAGTTGCAGGCGAACGTCACCGCGCGCGGCGGCAAGCTCATCATCGCCAGCGACATCAATACCCAGAAAGAAGACGACATCTTCGAGATCCAAACCCTCGGCGCCGAGAACGGCGGCACGCTGATCCTGAACGCGACGGCGGGTTCCGACGTCAATAACGGGCAGGGTTACAGCAGCGCCGCCTCGATCAAGGCCGGCGGCACGCTGGGCGGCAACGGCACGCTGGGCCAGACCGAGATCCAGTCCGGCGGTCATATCTCGCCCGGCGACGGCAATATCGGCACATTGACGCTGAAACGCTACCTGAACTTTATCGGCGAATCCTTCTACGACGTTGATATCGCCGGCGACGGCCGCAGCGACCAGCTGCTGGTGGCGGGCAAAACCACCATCAGCGATCGGGCCAAAGTGCAGGTGACGGCGCTGGATCCGCAAACCAGCTATAAAACCGGCCAAAGCTACCGCATTCTGACCTCGGACGGCGGCATTGACGGCCAGTTCGCGTCGGCGGTCTCCAAGTCTGCCTTCCTCGATGTGGCGCTGAACCACAGCGCCAACGCCGTGGATCTGACCATCGCGCAGAAAGATACGGGCGGTGAAAATCCGGGTGGTGAGAATCCAGGAGGCGAGAATCCGGGCGGGGAAAACCCGGGCGGTGAGAATCCTGGGGGCGAGAACCCGGGCGGAGAAAACCCGGGCGGTGAGAATCCTGGGGGCGAGAACCCGGGCGGAGAAAACCCAGGCGGGGAAAATCCGGGGGGCGAGAATCCAGGCAGCGGCAAGCCGGGCATTTTCCAAACGGTGGCCGAGAGCGGCAACCAGTGGAATACCGCTGGCGCGCTCTCGACGCTGACGCAGAGCGGACCTTCGCTGGCGCTGTACAACTCGCTGCTGCTGCTGAGCGCGCCGGAAGCGCGCGAGGCGTTCAATCAGCTATCCGGCGAAGTCTATCCGTCGATGCAGTCTAACCTGATCGCCGGCAGCACCCAGCTGTTCAATGTGCTGAACCAGCGCATGCTGCGCCTGTTCGACAACGACAGTCTGCCGGTACCGCCGTTGGCGATGTCGCTGGTGCAACCGGCGCCGGCGCAAAACAGCGGCGTCTGGGGGCAGACCTTCAGTTCCTGGGGCCGAAACAGCGGCAACGGCAACGTGGGCAAGCTGGATGGCAACACCACCGGCTTCCTGTTGGGGGCGGATCGCAAACTGGCGGACCATAACGTGCGCATCGGCGGCTACTTCGGTTACAGCCGCGGCGACTATGATGTCGACAGCCGCCGCTCCAAAGCCGATACCGACAACTACCACCTTGGCCTGTATGCGGCCGGGCAGCAGGATGCGTTCTCGCTGCGCGGCGCGTTGGGTTACACCTGGCACAAGATTGAAGGCAAGCGCAACGTCGATTTCAGCGGCTTCTCGGATCGGCTGAAGTCGGATTACGACGCCAACTCGCTGCTGGCGTTCACCGAAGCGGGTTACCGTTTCGGCCAGCCGGAGATGAACGTCGAACCGTTCATCAACCTGAGCTACATCCGACTGCATACCGACAGCTTCCAGGAGTCGGGTGGCGCGGCAGCGCTGAGCGTGCGCAATGAAACGATGAACACCTTCTACTCCACGCTCGGGGTGCGCGGCGTGACCGAACTGCCGAAGAACGTCAGCCTTTACGGCTCGCTCGGCTGGCAACATGCCTACGGCGATAAGAACACCTCATCGCGCATGGCGTTTGCCGGCAGCGACGCGTTCGTCACGCAGGGCCAGGCCGTGGATGACAACGTGATGGTGGGCGATATCGGCGTGAGCGTGAAGCTGTCGCGCGCTGCGACGCTGGATGTCGGCTATCAGGGGCAATTCGGCGCCGATACCCGCGTTAATTCGGTCAACGCCAACCTGCGCTGGTCGTTCTGATTTTCCCTCTAGACTTCTCTGGTACCGACGGGCCCGCATGATGCGGGCCTTTTTTATGGTGAGAACTCAGTGGCGGCCTGTGGCTGACTTTCACGATAAAAAAGCCCGCGCAACGGCGGGCTGAACGGGGGAAGGCGTTTAACGCCCTTTTTTCTTGCGCCCCGGCTGGGTAAAGCGCTTGCGGCCGGCCGGCGCAGCGGCTTTGTCGGCGCTTTTCGGCCCGCCGGCGCTCGGCTTTTTCGCCGCAGCGGATTTGGCCGGGGCCTTCTTCGCCGGCTTGGCCTCGGACGAGGAGCCTTCAATCAGCTTGAACAGTTCAATCAGCTCGTCATCGGTCAGATCGCGCCACTCGCCCAGCGGCAACCCTTTCAGGCTGACGTTCATGATGCGCGTGCGTTCCAGCTTGGTGACCTCATAGCCGAAGTGTTCGCACATGCGGCGGATCTGGCGATTCAGCCCCTGCACCAGCGTGATGCGGAACACGAACGGCGCCTCTTTCTTCACCTTGCACTTTTTGGTCACGGTGCCCAGCATCGGCACGCCGGCGCCCATGCCGCGAATAAACTCGTCGGTCACCGGTTTGTTGACCGTCACCAGATACTCTTTCTCGTGATTGTTGCCGGCGCGCAGGATCTTGTTGACCAGGTCACCGTGGTTGGTCAGAAAGATCAGCCCCTGCGAATCCTTGTCCAGGCGGCCGATCGGGAAGATGCGTTTGCTGTGGTTGACGAAGTCGGCGATGTTGTCGCGCTCGCCGTCTTCGGTGGTGGTGACGATGCCGACCGGTTTGTTCAGCGCGATCAGCACCAGATCTTCTTCATTGCGCGGTTCGATCAGCTGACCGTTAACCTTCACGACATCGCCGGCAAATACCTGGGCGCCAACGGTGGCGCGTTTACCGTTGATGAAAACGTTGCCCTGTTCGATGTATCGATCGGCGTCGCGGCGTGAGCAGATGCCGCTCTCGCTAATGTATTTGTTCAGACGAATGGATGAGTTAGTCAGCATGGGTTCTCCGTAAAACGCGGACTATACATTACCCGGATGACGCTGCGAAGCGAATCATGCAGGGGGAGCTGGATAAGGGTATCCTGACCGCGGCTACTACAAAGGTATTTGCAATATGTTTTTTTCGTTTAATTAATTATAGAAAATCGATGAGGGTTTTTCTGCAAATTATTCAAGTTATAAATGGATTGTGCCAAATTAAACCATTTAAGCGTTCATGTATAGATTCATTTTAGAAAAGCATTAGGATATTGATAAATTCAAGGAGGGATAAATGAACGCATTAGTCGAGGAAGGGACGTTACGACGTATGACCATGGGGGAAATTAAATTGGCTCGCCATATATATGGAAGCTCAATTATATATGGTCGTGTATGGATACACTGTGATAGCTATTTCCCGTTTGGCTTACAAAACAGAAGTTATGCCATGGCACCTAATGGCGAGTTATGGTTACGGAGGGAACTCTATAAAGACGATTTTTCTGATAACACGGTTCTGATAGAAGAAAAACATCTTTTCATCCATGAGTTGGGGCATGTATGGCAGCATCAGCATGGACAATGGGTAAGAATGCGTGGGTTGTTTAGTTGGGCGGCTGAGTACAACTATCGTCTTGATAAGAATAAAATTACTGATTACTCGCTGGAGCAACAAGCTTCGATTTTTGCTGATTACTGGCTGCTGTTGGTTTATGGTATTGAAACGTGGCGTTATTATCAACGTCCTGGACGAGTAGGTAAGTACAGGGGAACCGATAGTTTGCGTGACATTCATGCACTTTATCAAAAAATTATTAAGGGATGAGAGGGAGCATGAAAAAATATGTGGTTCTATTCACGGCCTGCTTCCTGGTCGGCTGTCCGGGGCCTGGCGATAAGCTGACTCCGCGCTTCCCCGCTGTCGTCACAGCCAAAGATAACCATGTCTGCATTCTTTCTTCTATGAAGGCGGGGGATAATATCCGCTTCGTTCAGATTTATAGCGAATCAGGCGATAAGCTCATTAAAGTTATCGATAATGACGTTTTCTTCATTGAGCCGGGGAGGTGCATGCCGGTATTCGACTATGCTTTTCGGCCAGGGAAGCGCTATTCCGTCGCCTACGATATACAGACACCCGAAGGTTCGCATTTGATTACCGCCGCATTCATGGTTGTCTCCGACGAACGGGGCAACCTGAGGGTTAACCATTAACGCATGTTCTTAGGTTCAGTTTGTTGGACTTCGTTAGGTTGTAGAATGAAAGGCTATGAAAAAATTTGCCCTGTTGCTCGCTAACGTATTGGCTGTTGTTGGGCTGGCTGTGCTGACAATAAAGCTTTTTCCTGTACCTAGGCTAAACCAGAATCAAACCGCTTGGCTGATTGACGCCAGTGGTTTTTTCCATTTTAACGATACGGAATGGTTTGGTGCGCTCGTTTTTGGCGCGGTTTATCTGCTGGCCGGGTGTCTGGAATGGCTCTTTATCCGCCAGGTTTTTCAGCGGGTGAGCTGCGGGCTCCGCCACTAACTCTCATCACCGTTCCCCCACCTTCACCACTCGGGTATTCAGCGGGGTGAGCGTCTGCCCGGCGCTGCCGGTCGGCGTCAGGCGCGGCACGGGGCGGCCGCTGTCGCTTTCCACCAGCGTCGAATGCGCCTCTCCCTCGGCGAACAAATGATCCTCTCCCCACTGGCGCAGGCCGACGATCACCGGAAACAGCGCGCGGCCTTTCTCGGTCAGCACATATTCCTGATAGGCGCTGCCGTCCGCGGCGGGCACGATCTCCAGCACGCCGTGCGTCACCAGGGCGCGCAGCCGGGTGGCAAGAATGTTCTTCGCCATCCCCAGTCCTTTTTGAAACTCGCTGAAACGGGTGACGCCGTCGAAGGCGTCGCGCACGATCAGCAGCGACCACCAGTCGCCAATCACATCCAGCGTGCGCGCCACCGGGCAGGGCGCGTCTTCCAGGCTTTTACGTTTCACGGCGTTTATCTCCAGCGACATATTCTGGTTGCATTATAAAACCTCCGCATCTAAAGTTCATTGGGTTTAATTATGAAACCAGATTGAGGTGTGCGATGAGCGACAAACTGCTGGATCCTCCCTGTGCGGCGCTGGGGCGTCTGCCGGCCGCCCTGGTGCTGCTGTTGGCCGGTGCCAGCGCCTTTAGCGTGGCCAACGTTTACTATGCGCAGCCGCTGCTGGACGCCATCGCCCGCGATTTTTCCATCAGCCTGGCGGCGGTCGGCATGGTGATCACCGTGACTCAGTTGGGCTGCGCGCTGGCGTTGCTGTTGGTGGTGCCGCTGGGGGATCGGTTGAACCGGCATCGATTGCTGGCGGGGCAACAGCTGGGGCTGATCGGCGCGCTGCTATTGGTGGGCTGGGCGCACAGCGCGCCCTGGCTGCTGGCGGGGATGTTGCTGGTGGGGCTACTGGGCACCGCCATGACGCAGGGGCTGATCGCATTCGCCGCGGCCCTGGCGGCGCCGCAGGAGCGCGGGCGGGTGGTCGGCGCGGCGCAGGGCGGGGTGGTGCTGGGGCTGTTGCTGGCGCGCACTCTCTCCGGCGCGCTGGCGGACGTCGGCGGCTGGCGCACGGTGTACTTCTTCTCAGCCGGAGTGACGCTGGTATTGCTGCCGATCCTGTCGCGCCTGCTGCCTGCGCCGCGCACCGCACCCAGCACGCTGAGTTATCTCGCGCTGCTGCGTTCAATGCTGAGCCTGTTGCGGCGTGACCGCACGCTGCAAATTCGCGGCATGTTGGCGCTGCTGATGTTCGGCGCTTTCAGCCTCTTTTGGAGTTCGCTGGTGTTGCCGCTGAGCCGGCCGCCGTTCAACTTCACCCATGCCGCGGTGGGAGCGTTCGGCCTGGTCGGCGCGGTGGGCGCGCTGGCGGCGGTGCGCGCCGGGCATCTGGCGGATCGCGGGCTGGGGCAGGTGGCCAGCGGCGCGTGTCTGCTGCTGTTGACGCTGGCCTGGCTACCGCTCGGTTTGCTCGGCAGCGGCCTGGTTTGGCTGGTGGCGGGCATTGTGCTGCTGGATCTGGCGGGCCAGGCGATCCACGTGCTGAACCAGAGCATGATCTTCAGCGCCCACCCGCAGTCGCACAGTCGCCTGGTGGGCTGCTACATGCTGTTTTACGCCGTCGGCAGCGGGCTGGGCGCCTTTGCCGGCACCCATATGTACGCCTGGGCGGGCTGGAGCGGCGTCTGCTGGCTGGGGGCGGGCGTCAGCCTGAGCGCACTGCTGTTTTGGCGGCTGACGCTGCGCGGCATGCCGGATGCCGCGGGTAAGAGCTAGCGTGCCGGTGAGTGCATCAGGTAATAATCTTCTTCGCCGTCGTTGCCGGTGGAGATGATGCGCCAACCGTGTTTGCGGTAGAACGTCAACGCCTTTTCATTCTTCACCAGGCATTTCAGCGAGCCGGTGGCGGTGAAGGTGGCTTGCGCCGCTTGCAGCAGCGCACTGCCGACGCCGCGCGGCGGCTGATGGGGCTCGACATACAGGTTATGAATGAAGTTGTCTTCGCGGTAGATGGAGACGAATCCCAGCAGCACGCCGCCGTCTTCCGCCACCCAAATCGCTTCGCCCAGCGTCGCGCGGTCGAAATCTTCCAACTGATAGTTCGAGGTATCGCGCCAACCGAACGCCGCCTTGCGCGACGCCAGGTACAGCGTGCGCAGGAAGGGGCGATCGGCCTCTTGGTAAGGTCTTATTTGCATGGCATCTCCCGGTGGTTTTTGCTCACTATAGCGCATGGCGCCGGGCGTGCATGGCCGCAAACGGAAAATGCTAGGCGTCGCCCCAGGCGGGCAGGCGATTGACCCCGTCGCTCAGCTCCTGAGCCAGGTGGCGCACGGTGTCGGCGTGCAGGGCGGCCAACGGTGGATGAAAGTCGGGCGCCCGCAACGCTTGCGGCGCACGGGAAAGCTGCGCCGCATACTCGGCGAGAACGCGCCCGCCCTGACGTTGCACCTCGAACAGCGCCTGGCGTTCCTGCGCGGACAGCGCCGCGCCACTGCCTGCCAGATAGGTGTTGAGCTTTTCGCTGGTCAGCAACAGGCTGCGCGTCTGGTTAAAGATCAGTTGGATATGCCGGGTGAAGCTTTCATGGTTATCGTCCGCCAGCTGCCAGGTGGGCTCCAGCGTCACCCGGGCCACTACCGCTTCGCAGCCCTCGATCTTTTGCCAGATGCCGATGGCGTTTGTGTTCTCGCCGCCGAGGAAGCGCGACAGTTCCCGCAGCACGTTGGCAACCTGCTGCCGCAGTGACTCCCCTTCGTATTCCGGCCACAGCGTGGCGTGAATGAAGGTGGCGAACCCTACCCCCAGCACGATGCCGATCAGGCGATCGCGGATCTCGGTCAGCCCGGTGACCGGGCCGAAGCTTTCCAGCAGCGCCAGGGAAAAGGTGAACAGGATCTGTACCCCGGCATAGCTTATTTTCTCGGAGCCGGCGGCGATCCAGGCGGAGAGGGCGATCACCGGCAGCGTCAGCAGCAGCAAGCCGACGAGGCTGTCGAGGTGAGGCATGATCCACACCACCGAGATCAGCGCCAGCAGGCTGCCGATCGCCGCGCCGCCGAGACGCAGCCGCGCCCGCCGCTGTGTGGCGCCGAGGCTGGGCTGCGCCACGATCAGGCAGCTCAGCATGATGGTATGAATGCCGGACCAATCGACGGCGGTATAAAACACGTAGGCGACCAGTACGGTCAGCAGCGTTTTCAACGAAAACTGGATGTAAACCGGGTTGGTCAGGGCGTCGGGGGTAAAGAAGGGCACTTTCGGCGGCGGTGCGGCCTGCAGGGCGTCGGCGTAGTCGCTGCGGTTGGCGTAGACCTGCAGGAGGCTGGCCATTTCATTGAGCGGCGCCGGCACCTGCGGATCGTCGCTGCCGGCGATCGCGACGGAAAATCGCAGTGCGCTTTCGTGGCTTATCGCGGTTTGCAGTGCGCGGCAGGCGGCATCTATCTCTTGCGCCAATTGACGCGCGGCCGCGCCGAAAGCCGGCGGCAGCTGGTAGGCCAGGATATTGAGCTGCAACACCAGGGTGATCAGCGCCAGATAACCGGGCTCGTTGGCGCGGCAGCGATCGCTGCGCATCACCGAAAAGCGCAGCAGCTTATGCAGCTCGGTGGCGTGCTGGGAGATGGCGCTCAGATCGCGCGTCTCGCCGCCGTTGGTCAACATAGCGCGGGTTTCGTCCAACACCGCGTTCATCCGACCCTTTAGCTGTTTCAGCGGTTCGGCCGGCAGCAGCAGGGTATTAACGATCAGGGTGAGCAGGATGGCGTAGTTGATCGCCACCCATACCCACAGCACCAGTCGTATCACCACTTCCGCCTGCGGAGTGAGATCGACAAAGCTTTGCGTGTAGATCACCACCAGCGCCATCAGGAAGAACAGCACCCCAACCTTGGTCACCCGCATCAGGAACACGCTGAGGAAAAACAGCGCGCTGGAGAGCAAGATGCGCAGCATCGGGTAGTCGTAGGTGAACTTCAGCACCAGGATAGCGGCGCCGATCGCCAGCGTGGAGCTGACGAAAAACAGGATACCGATCGCGCGGGTGATCACGATATTGGACTGCGTGATAAAGAAGACAGCGATCAGCGACAGCGCCAGCCACGGTACCTGCAGCGTCTGCGAGATCACGATGGCGATCGCGCTGGAGAGCAGGGCGCGGATCACCAGGTTTATGCGGCTGTCCGAAGGGCGCAGCTCGTCGATCAACTGGGACAGCCAGCCGCGAGACATCGTTTTATTCTTCATGGCGCAGGTTCAGCTTGGCCACCGCCGAAGCGCCCACGCGGAACAGCGCCGGGTTGGGAGCCTCTACCGCGATCTTGACCGGGAAGCGCTGAGAAACGTGCACCCAGTTGATGTTGCGCGACACGTTGGGCAGCCCGCCCAGCACGCTGCCGCCGTCGTCGGGCTGCACGCCGTAGCTGACCGACTCCACCTTGCCGCTGAAGGTCTGGCCGGCGTCGCTCATTAAATACAGCGTGGCCGGCACGCCGGGATGCACGCCTTTCAGATCGGTTTCGCGGAAGTTGGCGACCACGTACCAGTGGCGGGTGTCGATCAGCGTGAACACCGGTTTGGCGCTGGAGGCATATTGGCCGACGGTGGTTTTCAGGGAGGCGATGCGGCCGTCGAACGGCGCTCGCACCTCGGTAAATTCCAGATTCAGCTTGGCGATGGCGATGTCGGCCTGCACTTCGGCGCGCTGCGCGACCAGGGCTTCGACGCCGCTGACGGCGGCTTCCGCCTGTTTCGCCTGCAGCAATGCGGCCTGCAGTTCCGCCTGCGCCGAGCGCTGGGAGGTGCGGGCGGTTTCCACTTCTTCCGCCGAAACGTAGTTCTTGCCGAGCAGCTTCTGCCGGCGGTTGAGGGTGTCGGTCGCCTGCGCCACCAGCGCCTGCGAGCGTTTGACGATGGCGTTCATCGATTCGGCGTTGTACTGCTGCGCGTTGACCGAACGCTGCGTCAGTTTGATCTGTTCATTCAGCGTGATCAGGCGCGCTTCGCTGGCCGCCAGCGCGTCCTGGTAAGGGCGCGGATCGATGCGGAACAGCAGATCGCCTTGCCGCACTTCCTGGTTGTCGCGGATCGGCATCTCGACGATGCGGCCGTTCACCTCCGGCACTACGTCGATGGTGTCGGCATAGGCGTAGGCATCGTCGGTAGTGGGGGCGTTTTCCACCCGCCAGACGACGACGGCGGCCACGATGAGCGTCAACGCCAGGATGGTAAGCACCAGCAGTCTGCGCTTGTTGGAGGTTTGTGGTTGGGTCATGGCGTCAGTCTCAGTGGGGGAAAACCAGTAACCAGGTCAGCATGGCGATCAGCGCGGTCAGCGCCGGATACGTCAGCAGCTGCGGCGCCAGCCAGGCGCGTTTTTCCGGGGTGCGCAGCAGCAGGTGGATCGCCACCATGCCCGCCACGCCGCCGCACAGGCAAAACAGCCAGTCGGGGAACGAAGCGCCGAACACCACCATGGACGGTGCCGGTGAGCACCCGGTGAGCAGCAGCACGGTCAGGCAGGTGATAAGCAGTTTTTTGTCGGGCATAGGGCTTTCTCTGGCGATTGGCTTGGTCGACGGGCCGAATGGAATGACTCTTTTTCAGTGAGTGAGGTCACTGTTTGTCTTCCCTACGCTTGCGCAAGGAGAAACTAGAATAAATACTCTACTCTAAACTAGAGGGATTAATCTAGTTTTTTGTGTCACCCTGCCTTCGCGGCGGCAAATGGGTATAATACGTTGATGACAGCGGGCAGAAACGAATATGCAAATCGACGAACACATCACCGGGCGAGAGCCGCAGCAGGAAAGAGGGCGGCAACGCGTACAAACCATTCTGGATTCGGCGGCGGCGATCGTGGCGCAGGACGGGCTGGCGGCGCTCAGCATGCAGCGGCTCGCCAAGCACGCCAGAACCTCCATCGGCTCGATGTATCACTTTTTTCCCGATCGCCACGTGGTGATCAAGGCGCTGGCGGATCGGCACACCGAATCGATCGAGGCGCTGGTGCGCGACATGGCGTTGGCCAGCGACGACGAGTGGAGGCGCCTCTCCGCTGAAGAGGTGATCCAGCGACTGTTTTCTCCCTATGCGCAGTACCTGCGCGAGCACGCCGACTACCTGCCGGTGATGCGGGAAATGAACCTGCCGGATGAAAAGTCCAGCTTCCTGGCGCTGATCGCCCGAGTGCTGCAGCTGCGCCGCCCCGAGACCGCCGAAGCGGAGATCCTGCAGCAAACCCGGCTGTTGCAAAGCCTGGTGGCCGGCACCTTGCACCACATCTTCAAAACGGCGCCGCAGAGCGTGGCGTTCACCCTGGCGGAGCTGCCCGGCGTGCTGAGCCTGTATCTGGCGGGAAAAGAGGGAAGCATCGCTTAGGCGCGAGCCAATTTAATCGCTTGTTTGTCCGCGCCGGCGCTGGCATGATCCCGCTCAGGGATTAACGCAACGTTGATCACAACCTATTGATTTTCATGACTCGGGGTGCCCTTCTGCGTGAAGGCTGAGAAATACCCGTATTACCTGATCTGGATAATGCCAGCGTAGGGAAGTCACGGCCGCCCAGCCGGCGCCGCCTTCTTGAACGCCGGTTGGGAGGAATATGATCGCTCGACCTGATGCACTACCCGGCGCTCGCGCCGCGGCCTGCCTGACCCAATTCCAACAGCGGCCTCCGCTGATCCACTGCCTGACCAACGAAGTGGTGCAATCGCTGACCGCCAACGTGCTGCTGGCGCTCGGCGCCTCCCCGGCGATGGTGGTGGAGCCGCAAGAGGCGGCGCAGTTCAGCGCGCTGGCCGACGGCCTGCTGATCAACGTCGGCACCCTCAATGCGCTGCGCGCCGAATCGATGCGGGCGGCGGTGGCCGCCGCCAATCAGGCCGGCAAGCCCTGGACGCTAGATCCGGTGGCGGTCGGCGCGCTCTCCTACCGCACCGCCTTCGCTAAACAGCTGCTGGACGAGCAACCGGCGGCGATACGCGGCAACGCCTCGGAAATCATGGCGCTCAACGGGTTGCTGGCCAGCGGCCGCGGCGTGGACAGCGGCGACGATTCCTTGGCGGCATTGCCCGCCGCGCGTGAGCTGGCGCGGCGCAGCGGCGCGGTGGTGGCGGTCACCGGCGCGGTGGATTACGTCACCGACGGCCAACGCGACTGGGCGATCGAAGGCGGCTCCCCGCTGATGACGCGGGTGGTGGGCACCGGCTGCGCGCTGTCGGCGGTGGCGGCGGCGTTTTGCGCCCTGCCGGGCGATCGCCTGGACAACGTGGCGACCGCCTGTCGGGTGATGTCACACTGCGGCGGCCTCGCGGCCAGGCAGGCCGCCGGGCCGGGCAGCTTTACGCCGGCGTTCCTCGACGCCCTGTATCAACTGCGCGGGGAGGATCTGTGATGAAACGTATTAACGCGCTGACCATCGCCGGCACCGATCCCAGCGGCGGCGCCGGCATTCAGGCCGATCTGAAAGCTTTCTCGGCGCTTGGCGCCTACGGCACTTCGGTGATCACCGCGCTGGTAGCGCAGAATACCCGCGGCGTGCAGTCGGTGTATTACATCGATCCGGCGTTCGTCGCCGCGCAGCTGGACTCGGTGTTCAGCGACGTGCGCATCGACAGCGTCAAGATCGGCATGCTGGCCAATGCCGACATCGTGCAGGCGGTGGCCGAACGTCTGCGCCATTACCGGCCGGAATTTGTGGTGCTGGATACCGTGATGCTGGCGAAAAGCGGCGATCCGCTGTTGGCGCCGGAGGCGGTAGAGTCTATCCGGCGCGAGCTGTTGCCGCTGGTGTCGATCATTACGCCGAACCTGCCGGAAGCGGCGGCGCTGCTGGCGTGCGCGCCGGCGGAAGATGAAGCGCAGATGCGCGAGCAGGGGCGGGCGCTGCTGGCGATGGGCTGCCAGGCGGTGCTGATGAAGGGCGGCCACCTGAGCGAAAGCGAGAGCCCGGACTGGCTGTTTACCGCCGAAGGCGAGCAGCGCTTTACCGCGCCGCGCGTCGCCACCCGCCATACCCACGGCACCGGCTGCACGCTCTCGGCCGCGCTGGCGGCGCTGCGCCCGCGCCATGCCGACTGGGCGGCTACGGTGGCCGCCGCCAAGGACTACCTGCAACAAGCGCTGCAACAGGCGGATACGCTGGAAGTGGGGCACGGCATTGGGCCGGTGCATCATTTTCACGCCTGGTGGTGAGCCAACTTTTTGCCGCAACCGTGGTCTGACTAGTTCAGGCCCGGTTTTATGGGCGAAACCTGATTTAACCTAGGGAGAAGGACTATGACGGGACACCAGGCGCTGCGTTGCGCCCTCTTCGGCGCACTGCTCAGCTTCAGCGCGGGCAGCTTTGCCCAGCAGATCGTCACCACGTCGGATTTGATTCAGCAGCCGGGGTATCAGGCCAGCTGGCAAAACATGGTCAAAGGCCAGGCGCGGATGCCGGGCTGGGCGCGCAAGGGCGTTGGCACCTCTACACCGGCGCAAAATCTGAGCTGGAAGGGCAAAGAGTATCTGGTTGGCAATCTGTGCAAACCGCACGACTGCGGCAACAACTTTTTGATCGTGGCGTTCAGCGCGGATAAATCCCAGGCCTGGGGCGTGCGGGTCGAGGTGGAAGATCGGCCGGAAGCCGTCGATCATCCGAAGAAATATGCTAAGTACCAGTGGCTCGGCAAGCCGGATGAAGACATGAAGGCGCTGCTGAAGCAGCAGTTCGAGAACAATCCCGACTGGAAATAATCTGACCGGGGGCGCCGCTGCCGGCGCCCCCGGCGTTGATCAGCCGATGCCGGCCTGATGCAGATCGTGCAGGTTGAGCGCCCCCACCAGCACGCCGTCCATATCGACCACCGGGGCCGCGCTGATGTGCTGTTCGTGCAGCGCTTCCAGCGCCTCTCCGGCGCGCCACTGCTCCGGCAGCCGATAGCCGGGGCGGGTGATCGCCGGGCTGAGCGGATCCTGCAGGCTATTGCCCTTCACCAGCCAGCGGCGCAGGTCGCCGTCGGTAAATACGCCCACCACCCGCTGCTGCGCGTCGCAGACCGCCACTAACCCCAGCCCGGTGCGGCTCAGTTCCAGCATCGCTTCCATCACGTTGGCGCTTTCGCTCACGCGCGGCAGGCGATCGCCGGTGCGCATCAGGTGATGCACGCGGTTCAGCAGGCGCGCCCCCAGGCTGCCGCCCGGGTGCGAGCGGGCGAAGTCTTCCGCGTTGAAACCGCGCTGGCGCATCAGCGCCATCGCCAGGGCGTCGCCCATCATCAGGGTGTTGACCGCGCTGGAGGTCGGCGCCAGCCCCATCGGACAGGCTTCGCGCTCGACGCCGATATCCAGCACGCAGGCGGCGGCCAGCGCCAGCGGCGACTCTTTGCCGCCGGTGATGGCGATCACCGGAATGCCGTTCTCCGCCAGCAGCGGCAGGATCAGATCCAGCTCTTTGGCGCGGCCGGAATAGGAGATGAACACCACCACGTCGTCGGCGCCGATCATGCCGAGATCGCCGTGCAGCGCCTCCGCCGGATGCACGAAGAACGACGGCGTGCCGGTGCTGGCCAGCGACGCGGCGATCTTCTTGCCGATATGGCCGGACTTGCCGATGCCGGAAATCACCGCTTTGCCGCGGCAGTTCAGCAGCAGCTCGCAGGCGCAGACGAAGTTGTCATCCAGGCGCGCCAGCAGGCGCTGCGCTTCGGTCAGCTCGATCTCCAGCGTTTCGCGGGCAAAGGCGAGCAGGGCGTTGGCGTTACTCATCGGGGTCTCCTACCAGAATAATATTGATGCCTTTCGCCTGCAGGGCGGCGAGATAATCGGGGTTGATGTCTCGGTCGGTGATCAGCGTATCGACGGCGCTGAGCTCGCACACCACGTTCGGGCTCTTGCGGCCGAATTTCGAGGAGTCTACCAACAGAATAATGCGGCTGGCGGCTTCGCACATCGCCTTGCTGACGTTGTGCACTTCGTTGAAGGTGGTGACGCCGGCGTTGAGATCGACGCCGTCCGCGCCGATAAACAGCTTGTCGAAGCTGAATTGCTGAAACGCCGATTCCGCCAGGCTGCCGTGGAACGAGGCCGACTTCTTGCGGTAGGTGCCGCCGGGCATCAGGATGGTCTGATCGTTGTCCAGCTCCACCAGCGCGTTGACGATGGTCAGGCTGTTGGTCATCACCGTGATGTTGTTGAACTGTGCCAGGTGCGGCACCATCTGCAGCACCGTGCTGCCGGCGTCGAAGATCAGCGAGTCGCCGTCGGCGATCAGCGCCACGGCGGCGCTGGCGATCTGGCGTTTTTTCTCGGTGTTGATATGGGTTTTGCGGTCGATCGGCTGATCGCCGTCGTCGCGGCTGAGCACCACGCCGCCGTAGGTGCGGATCACCTCGCCTTCTTCTTCCAGCAGGGTGAGGTCCTTGCGGATGGTGGTGCCGGTAGTGGAGAAATGCTCGGCCAGGGCGTCCACTGCCGTTTTGCCATGTCGCTGCAGATATTCAAGGATAGCGGCCTGCCGCTGCTTTGGTTTCATCGCGATTCCCGTTCACAAGAGTTGGGCATTTCCCCTCGCTGAATAATTCACTATGAAAGGTAATGTCTTTTAATGTGAAAATATCACGATTTGGGTTCAATCGCTAACGATAGTGCAGACTGGCATGCGCGATCCTCGGGGAAGATCACATCCGGGCGCAAATCCCGCTGATGCAACCCGTGTAAATGAGGCAGCGGGCGTGGCCGGGCGAAAACGGTCAGGCCGCGCAGCAACAGGCTGCCGCACACCCGCCGGTCGGCGTCGAAGGCCAGCGCTAGCACCACTCGCGGGCGAAAACGGCCGCCGGAACGGCCGACGCCCACGGCGCCCAGCTGGCATAAACCATCGAAGGCGCGGTTGAAACGTTGCAGTTGCCACCAGCCGAAGGCGATTTGCAGCAGCCAGGCCAGCAGCGCGAAGGCGATCAAAGCTTGTGTCATGGCGTTCTCCTTAGCCCCCTCTGCTGAAGGGGGCATCGATTGGCGTCAGAACATCACCTGGCCGCCGGTGATGTTGATCGATTGGCCGGTGCAGTAAGAGGCCTTGTCGCTGGCGTAGAACAGCAGGGTGTTCAGCACATCCTGGTAGTCGCAGCCGCGCTTCAGCGGCACCTTGTCGATGTAGTACTGCTCCACCTGATCCGGCGCGATGCCCAGTTTTTGCGCGTACTGCGGCAGCAGCGACTGGAACATCGGCGACTTCAGCAGGTTGCCGAGCATCAGCGAATGCACGGTGATGCCGTACTCCGCCAGATCGAGCGCCAGCGACTGCGTCAGCCCCACGCCGCCGAACTTGGCGGCGCTGTAGCCGGAGTTGTGCTTGCTGCCGACCTTGCCGGACTTGGAGTTGATCTGGATGATGCGCCCGGCGATGCCGTCGCGGATCATCAGGCGCGAGAACTCGCGGGCGCAGAGGAAATAGCCCACCAGGTTCACCTGCAGCGAGCGGTCGAAGTCGCCCAGCGGGAAATCGGTGATCGGCGCCGCCTTGGCGATGCCGGCACTGTACACCAGCAAATTAGCCTGGCCAAACGCCCGGTCAACCGCCGCCGCCAGCGCGATCACGCTCTGCTCGTCGGTGGCGTCGGCCTGAAAACCGCAGGCGCTGCCTGTGCCGTACTCTTCGTTGATCTGCTGTGCCACCAGACTGGCGTTGTCGGCGTTCAGATCGGCCACCGCCACCCGATAACCGGCCTGCGCCAGCCCGTGGCTCAAAAAGGCGCCTAACGTTTGGCCGCCGCCAATCACTACAGCTACTTCAGACATGGTCTACTCCTTATGCGATAAATGACAGCGTGCTGCCCAACGGGATATCGGTCGGCGTCGGGCCGGATACGTGGATCGAGCCGGGAAATTCGGCTTCGGCTTCGCCGTCGAAGCGCACGGTGATATGGCCCAGCTCGCGCAGATTCTGCGTGGCGACGCTGCCGACGGCGGTGATGGCGTAGCGCCGCTGCGCCAGTTCCATCACGCCGCCCACCTGCAGCTCGCCGGCGGTTGCGCCGTGGCGGTGGATGAAGCAGAACTCTTCGATATCCGCCGGGGCGCCTTCACGGAAGGTGATCAGCATGTTGTCCAGCAACGCGTCGCGGGCGCAGCCGCCGATCTGCGTGATGGTGGTGTGAAAAATGGTGTGCATAAACGTCTCCCTGGGGATCACATTATTGATAAATGAAGGCCGAGGCGGCCCAGGCGATCAGGACCGTCGGCGCGCCGGTCAGGAAGCGGCCAACCAGCACTGAAGGCACGCCGACCCGCACGGTGTCCTGTTTGGCTTCCGCCAGCGACAGGCCGACCGGAATAAAGTCGCAGGCGGCCTGCGCGTTGATGGCGAACAGCGCGGGCAGCGCCAGCTGCGGCGGAATATGGCCAAGGCCGATCTGCACCCCGACCAGCACGCCGATCACCTGGGCGATGACCGCGCCGGGGCCGAGGAACGGCGACAGCAGCGGGAATGAACAGATCAGCGCCAGCGTCACCAGGCCGATCGGGCTGTTGGCCAGCGGCGTCAGGCCGTGAGCGATAAAGTCCCCGAGGCCGGAGGCCATGATGATGCCGATCAAGGCCGAGACGAATGCCATAAACGGCAGAATGGTCTTCAGCACGGTGTCGATAGTGTCGCGCCCGGCCTGGAAGAACACCGCCACCACCGATCCCATGCCCATGCCGACCTTCGCCAGCAGCCCGTCGCTTTGCTCGGTGATCTTCTTGCTGGTGTCGTAGTCGCGCGCCTTGGGCGGCGCGGCAACGGCGGCGGCGGGTTGGCTATCTGCCGCTTCGATTCGGTTGATGTTGTGGTCGCGCACGCCGGAGACATAGATGTCTTCGAGGATAAACTGCGCCAGCGGGCCGGACTGACCGGTGGCATGGATATTGACCGTCGGAATGCGGCGTTTCGGGTACAGGCCGCAGCGCAGGGTGCCGCCGCAGTCGATCACCGCCACGCCGATCTCTTCCGCCGGCGGTTCGCCCTCTTTGAAACCGTCGACGGCGGGCCAGCCGGTCAATTCGCTGAGGCGATCGACGATGGAAGGCCGGGTGCCGGCGGTGATGTACACCACTTTTTTGCCGGGTTCGATCGGCAGTTCCAAAGGGCCACCCCAGCCGCTGGCGCCTTTTTCAATACGGATATAAGCACTCATGCTGCACTCCACGAATTAAAGTTGCACCTGGCGATCCAGACGGATGCCCATCTTGCGTTCGAACAGGCTGGTGGTCAGATCGGTGACCCAGCCGCGGAAGAAGTTGGTGAACAGCCCCACCAGGAAATAGCTCACTGCCAGCGGGCCGAGCGGCAGGCCGAGGGTGGTCAGGCCGCTGGCGATGCCGAGGTAAACGAACAGCTCGCCGGGGTTGATATGTGGAAACAGGCCGTTCATCGAGTGGCAGCTGTAGGAGGCCGCCGCGTAGTAGCTCGGCTTGTATTTCTCCGGCATGAAGCGCCCCAGGCTGAGGGTCATCGGGTTGCAGAAGACAAAGGTGCCGATCAGCGGCAGCAGCAGATAACGCGAAACGGGGTTGCCCGCGCAGCGCTGCGCCAATCGTTCGATACGTTCCTGGCCAACAAATTTGATCAGCGCGTTCATGATAACCAACAGGCTGATCAACAAAGGCAAAATGCCGGTCACCATGCCGACAAACACTTCACCGCCTTTCTGAAACAGGCCGATAAACCACTCGGCGCCGTGGGTGATTAGCTCAATCATTATGTTCTCCTGTAATGGACTGTTATGGCCTGGAGCGAACGGCGGCTCTGTCGCCATGGGCCTTACAGTAGTCACTTTGTTGGGCTATTTGTTTTAAATGGATCACAATTTGAAAGATAAATATTTTATTTTGAAAGTTTAAAGTGAAAGAAAGAGAAGGTTGGCAGCGTCGGGTTAAGGGGAACGGGCACAAAAAAGCCCGGCGAACCGGGCTTTGGGACAGGCGGTCCGTCACATCAGGCGATGGTGACCTTCTTGTCCAGATAGGCATCTTGCACGGCGTTGATCAGCGCCACGCCGTCTTTCATCGATTTCTTGAAGGCTTTACGCCCCAGGATCAGGCCCATGCCGCCGGCGCGTTTGTTGATCACCGCGGTGCGCACCGATTCCTGCAGATCGTTCTCACCGGCGGCGCCGCCGGAGTTGATCAGCCCGGCGCGGCCCATGTAGCAGTTGGCCAGCTGGTAGCGCACCAGATCGATCGGGTGATCGGTGGTCAGCTTGGTGTAGACGCGGTCGTCGGTATAGCCGAATTTCACCGCGCGGTAGCCGCCGTTGTTTTCCGCCATTTTCTGTTTGACGATGTCGGCGCCGATGGTGGCGGCGATGTGGTTGGCCTGGCCGGTCAGATCGGCGCTGGAATGGTAGTCCACGCCGTCTTTGTTGAACGCCGGGTTGCGCAGATAGGCCCACAGCACGGTGACCATGCCCAGCTCATGCGCGCGCTCGAAGGCGATCGAGATCTCTTCGATCTGGCGGCGCGACTGCTCTGAACCAAAGTAAATGGTGGCGCCGACCGCCACTGCCCCCATGTTGAACGCCTGCTCGACGCTGGCGTACAGGGTCTGGTCGTACTGGGTCGGATAGCTCAGCGTTTCGTTGTGGTTGAGTTTGACCAGGAACGGAATTTTATGCGCATAGCGGCGCGATACCGACGCCAGCACGCCGTAGGTGGAGGCGACGCAGTTACAGCCGGCTTCAATCGCCAGCTCGACGATGTTCTTCGGATCGAAATACAGCGGGTTGGCGGCGAACGAGGCGGCGGCGGAGTGCTCGATGCCCTGGTCGACCGGCAGGATAGACAGATAACCGGTGCCGCCCAGGCGGCCGTGGTTGAACAGGGTTTGCATCGAACGCAGCACGCTGTTGGGGCGGTTGTTATCGATCATTACACGGTCGACGAAGTCGGCGCCCGGCAGGTAGAGATTCTCGGCGGGGATAGTGGTACAGCGGTGTTGCAGCAGATCTTCCGCTTCCTTTCCTAGCAACTGCACAATATCAGTCATGATTCACTCCCGATTAAGCTTCTTCATACACCGGCAATGCAAGGGTTTTTGACCACCGGCGCAGTAAAAAGCGGTGATTGAAGCTGTAAAGCGATGCTACCGAACTTGCTCCGGCAAGGACAAACAATAGATGCGATTGAGAGGAAATGCCATTTGCGTGGCCAAATACGCGGGGGCGATCGCCCCCGGCGCGCTAAGCGATTGATTATTCGATCTCGAACCACGCGGTATTCTGTTGGGCGATCGGGGTGATGGAGTAGATCATCTCCTGCAGATGATCGTGGATGGCGCGCTCCGCCGCCTCGGCATCGCGCGCTTTCAGCGCTTCGTAGATGCGGTAGTGCTGCTTGATCAGGCTCTCCGGCGGCGAGACTTCGCTCAGGCTGAGGAAACGCACCCGATCCATGGTGGCCTTGATGGTTTCGATGGTCTCCCACGCCAGCGGGCAGTCGGCAAACAGGGTCAGCAGCTGGTGGAACTCGTCGTCCAGCGCCAAAAATTCGCGCGTTTGCCCGTTCTGCGCCGCCAGCTCTTGACGGTGCAGGTTATGCTCCAGCGTCATCAGCTGCGCCGGAGTGGCGCGCTCGGCCGCGCGGCGCACGATGGCGCATTCCACCGCCTGACGGATAAAGCGCCCGTCGGCCACGCGTTTGGCGGAAATCTTCATCACGAAGGTGCCGCGCTGCGGCAGGATCTGCACCAGGCCGGCCTCCGCCAGCTTGATGAAGGCTTCGCGCACCGGCTGGCGCGAAACGTTGAAGCGGGTGGAGATCTCTTTCTCGGACAGCAGGGTGCCGGGGGGGATGGTGCAATCGACGATATCTTTGCGCAGAAAGCGATAGATCTGCTGGTTGACCGGGACGTTGTTGGTGAGACTGTACGTTTCAGACATGGCGACAATCAGGCATCTGGCTGGAGTTCGAATGCCACCATACTAGCAGATTATTGGTTGAGGGCGGGGGGATAAATCCACCCGCCAGGCAGGGGAACTCAGTGATGCCAATCCTGATATTCCTGCTTGCGCCGCTCTGGCGCGGTTTCCGGCATCAGGCTCAGGCCGAGGGCCGACACCACGCCCAGCACCATCATGTAACCGGCCAGCCCGTAGTAATGGCCGCCGGTCACCTGCAGGATCTTCACCGCCAGCAGCCCGAGAATGCCGCTGCCGATCAGCGAGCCGATCTGCCAGATCAGCGCGATGCCGCTGCAGCGCACGCGGGTGGGGAACAGCTCCGGGAAGTAGGAGGCCTGCGGCGCGTAGCACATGCTGTGGCCGAAGGTCAGCACCACGATCATGGCGATCTGCGTCACCCAGAAATTATCGAGGTTGATCGCCATAAAGAACGGCACGATGCACACCACCTGCAGCAGCGCGCCGGCGATGTAAACCGGTTTGCGCCCCAGCCGATCGGAGAGGCGGCCCATCAGCGGAATGGCGAAAATCTCCAGCAGCACCGCCACGATCATCGCCTCCAGCAAAATGCTTTCGTTGAGGTGGTTGGCCTTGCCGTAGGCCAGCACGATCACGGTGAACATGGCGAAGGCGCAGGCTTCGATCAGCTTGGCGCACACCCCTTTGGCGATAAGGCCGGGATAGCGGCGGGCCACTTCCACCACCGGCCGGCTCTCCACCGCTTTGGTGGCGCGGATTTGGGCAAACACCGGCGACTCGTCGATCTTCAGGCGAATAAACAGCCCGACCAGCACCAGCAGCAGGCTGAGCAGGAACGGAATGCGCCAGCCCCAGTCCAGCATCTGCGACGGCGACAGCACGGCGGTCAGCAGCGCGAACAGCCCGGACGGCAGCAGGAAACCGGCCGGCGCGCCTATCTGCACCCAGCTGGCGTAGAAACCGCGCCGCGGCGGCGGCGCGTATTCGGCGGTCATCAGCACCGCGCCGGCCTGTTCGCCGCCGACGCCGAAGCCCTGCAGCACGCGGATAAAGATCAGCGCGATCGGCGCCCAGATGCCGATCTGCTCATAGGTAGGCAGCAGGCCGATGCAAAAGGTGCCGAGGCCGACGATCAGGATGGTGATCACCAGCGCCTTCTTGCGGCCGACTTTGTCGCCGATATGGCCGAACACGATGCCGCCCAGCGGGCGCGCCAGGAAACCGACCGCGTAGGTGGCAAAGGCCGCCAGCGTGCTGATCAGCGGATCGGCGCTGGGGAAAAACAGCTGGCCGAAGAACAGCACCGCGGCGGTGCCGTAGGCGAAGAAATCATAGTATTCGGCGGCGGTGCCGATGGCCGACGCGCTGGCGACGCGCCGCAGCAGCGGTTGATTGCCGGTATTGACGGCGTTATGCGTGGTGACGGTCATCGGAAACCTTCCGGTCGGTAAGCGGCAGAGCGGCGACGGCGGCTTTGGCCCCCAGGCTCAGCAGTTGGTGATAAGCGTGGCTGACGGCGTGGACGAAGTCAGGCGAATCGGGCAGATCGCGGCCGAAGACGCTGTCGAGTTGCAGCAGCGCCAGGACGCGGGGCCGGCCTTCCTCGCTGCCGGCGACCAACGCGGCGAGGCGCTCGCGCAGCGGATCGCTGATGGCGATCGGCTCGCCTTGTTCATCGCGGCCGCCGACGTAGCGCATCCAGCCGGCGACGCCCAGCGCCAGGCAGTCGAAGCGGCTGCCGTGCGCCAGATGCCAGCGGATCGCGTCCAGCAGCCGTTGCGGCAGCTTCTGCGTGCCGTCCATGGCGATCTGCGCGGTGCGGTGTTTCAACGCGCGATTGCGGTAACGCTGCAGCAGCGAGTCGGCATACTGCGCCAAATCGACGTTCGGCACCTGCAGGGTCGGCGCCTGTTCCGCCAGCATCAGGTGACGGGCGGCGCGGACAAAATCCGCATCCTGCATGCAGTCGCCGATGTGCTGATAACCGGCCAGGTAGCCGAGGTAGGCGAGAAACGAATGGCTGCCGTTCAGCATGCGCAGCTTCATCTCCTCGTACGGCAGCACGTCGCTCACCAGTTCGGCGCCGACCTTGTCCCAGGCCGGGCGCCCCTGGGGAAATCGATCTTCAATGACCCACTGGCTGAACGGCTCGCAGGCTACGCCGACCTCATCTTCGACGCCGCCCAGCCAGGTGCGCAACTGCCGGCGGGTCTCCGGCGTTACCGCCGGCACGATGCGATCCACCATGGTGGAAGGGAAGGCGACCTCTTGACGCACCCAGTCGGCCAGCGCCGGATCCTGCCGCTGCGCCAGTTCGACCAGCACCTGGCGCGTGACCCGGCCGTTGGCCGGCATGTTATCGCAGGACATCACGGCGAACGGCGGCAGCCCGCGTTCACGGCGCAGGCGCAGCGCCGCCAGCAGCAGCCCCGGCGCCGACTGCGGCTGTGCCGGGTGGGCGATATCATGCGCGATCGCCGGGTGTTCCGCCATCAGTCGGCCGCTGGCGGGGTGGTGGCAATAGCCCTTTTCGCTGATGCTCAGCGAGACGATGGCGATCTCGGGCTGCGTCAGGGCCGCCAGCACCGCCGCCAACCCGTCGGTTTGCAGGTGCAGCGCCTGGCGCACCACGCCGATGACCCGGCCCCGCCAACCGTCGTCGTCCATCTCCGCCACCGAGAACAGCAGGTCCTGTTGCCGTAGATCGGCGATCTTTTGCCGGCCGTGCTGCATGCTGATTTCGCAGTAGCCCCAGTCACTGCCGTGCTCGCTGGCCAGCCTGTCGGCGTACATCGCCTGGTGCGCGCGGTGAAACGCGCCGAAGCCGATATGCGCCATGCGCGGTTTCACGCGCTCACGTGCGTAGCCGGGCCGGATAACGGCGGCCGGCAGCGCGCTGTGGTCGGAAAGTCTCATGTTCAATGTCCCTGGAGAGGTAAGCAAAGGGGCGAAGCCGCCCCGTCTGGCGTTAGGGTTTTAAGATTTGCACGCCCGCCGTTGCGCGCGGCGCCTTGATCACCAGCAGCACCAGCAGCGCGCCCAGCGCGGCGACGCCGCCCGCCAGCATAAAGGCGCTGTCGAACTTGCCGGTGTTCTGCACGATGTAGCCGGTGGCGATCGGCCCGATGATGCCGGAGACGCTGCCGATCAAATGAATGAACCCGCTGGCGCCGCCGACCCGGGATTTATGCACCACGTCCTGGATGATCGCCCAGTAGAGAGCGCCGGTAATGTAGAGGAAGAAGATCGACACCGACATCAGCATCACCGCCGGCACCACGCTGCTGACGGTGCCCGCCAACGCCACGCACACCGCCGCCGCCAGCAGGCTGGTGACCAGCACGATCTTGCGCGACAGCAGCAATTTGCCGGTGATGTTGAAGATCTTGTCGGAAATATAGCCGCCGAGCGCCAGCCCGACGAAGCCGACGATCCACGGGATCATCGTGGTCAGGCTCATCTCTTTGATGTTCAGGTTGTGTGCCTGCACCAGATACGAGGGGAACCAGCTCAGGAAGAAGAACAGGATGTAGTTGTAGCAGAAGAAGGCGAAGGCGGTGACCAGAATGATCGGCTGCTTCAGGTAGTAGCCCAGCCCGTGCGGGGCGTCGCTCAAGGCGCTTTCCTCGCCGAGATTTTCCTGTTTCAACCGTGCGATCAGCGCCCGTTCTTCGTTGCTGACGCGTTGGCTTTTCGCCGGGTTATCCGCCACCACGAAGAACCACACCAGCATCCAGACGATGCCGATGGCGCAGATAATCATAAACGCCGGCCGCCAGCCGAACGCCAGCGCCAGATAGCCGACGATCGGCCCGGCCACCGCGCCGCCCAACGGCGAACCGGCGCTGAGCAGGCCCACGGCGGTCGCCGCCTGTTTCTTCGGGAACCAGCCGTTGATCATCTTGTTGGCCGAGGCGCAGATCGGCCCTTCGGCCATGCCGAACAGGACGCGCAGGATCAGCATTGAGTAAAAACCGGTGGCGATCGCCGTCATGCCGCAGAAGATGGACCACAGGCCGACCGCCACGCCCAGCACCAATGTCGGGCCGAAGCGGTCGACCGCCAGCCCGCCGACGAAGTTGAAAATGGCGTAGCCGAAGAAGAAGCTGCCGAAGATCAGACCGAACTGTTCGGCGTTCAGCATCAGATCCTGTTCGATCATCGGCACGGTGATCGACAGCGCCACGCGGTCGAGGTAGTTGATCATGTAGACCATGAACAGCAGGAACACGATGGTCCAACGCAGGTTTTTAAACATAAAGCGCTCCACTGGGTGTCGTTTTAATCGTGATGCTTCGTTGTTTGCATGGGCGGCGGGCGCCGCCCATGCCCCGATGCCGCCTTGGCGTTACTCAAACTGCAGCAGCACCTTGCAGCAGGTGCGCTGATCCCGCTCGAACATCTGCATCGCCCGTTCGACGTCGTCGGCGGGCACGCAGTGAGTGAGCAGCCGCTGCGGGTCTAGCTTGCCGTCCGCCATCCAGGCGATCACCTGCGGAAAGCGCGCGCTGTTCAGGCGCGAGGAGAAGATCGACAGCTCCTTGCTGGTGATGCTCTGCTGGGTCAGGGTGCAGGCGTCGCCGGAAAAGCCCATGATGCCGATGCGTGCCGCCGGCGAAGCCAGCGCGATCGCCTCCGGTAAAATGGCGGGGTGGCAGGCGGCATCGACGATCAGCGTCGGTTGAACGCCGCGCTGCTGCAGCGCCTGCGGCAATGCGGCCTCGGCGTTGTTGAATGTTTGGTCGGCGCCGTTGGCGCGCGCCATCTCCAGCCGCTCGGCGATGCGATCGACGACCCACACCTGCCTGACGCCGTACACCCCTTTCAGCGTCTGGATCACCGTGAGCCCCATCGGCCCGGCGCCGTAGATCAGCGCGATATCGTCGGGGCGCGGTTGCAGATGGGCGGTAATGTTGGCGGCGATGCTGAAGGGTTCGATCATCGCGGCGTGGCGATCGCTGATGGCCGGCGGAACCGGATAGGCGTTGCGCGCCGGCACGCAGGCATAGTCGCTGAAGCCGCCGTCGCGGTGCACGCCGATCACCTGCAGCGAGGTGCAGACGTTGGGGCGGCCGACCGAACAGGGATAGCAGTGGCCGCAGCTCACCACCGGGTCTACCGAGACGCGTTCGCCGAGGCGCGCCGGATCGACGCCTTCGCCCAGCGCATCGATCAGGCCGAAGAACTCGTGGCCGATCACACGCGGATAGCGGGCGAACGGGTTATGGCCGTGATAGATATGGACGTCGGAGCCGCAGATGCCGGCGAATTTCACCTTGACCCGCACCTCGCCGGCCGCCGGCTGCGGCAGCGCGCGCGTCTGCAGCGCCAGGCGCCCGGGCTGTTCGATCACGACGCTGCGCATGGTGTTTACCAGTTCCATAAGGTGCCATCCTCCAGACGCGCGACCGGCAGGTAGGCCGGTTCATAGGGGTAACGGGCCGCCAGCTTCTCATCGAACTCGATGCCGATGCCCGGCTTGTCGCCCGGATGCATATAGCCGTCGTCGAACGTCCAGCTGTGCGGGAACACCTCGAGCATTTGCTCGGAATAGCCCATGTATTCCTGCACGCCGAAGTTCGGCACCCACAGATCGAAGTGCAGCGCCGCCGCCATGCAGATCGGCGACAGATCGGAAGGGCCGTGTGAACCGGTGCGCACCTGATACAGCGAGGCGAAGTCGGCGATGCGCCGCATGCCGGTAATGCCGCCCGCGTGCGTCAGGGTGGTGCGGATGTAGTCGATCAGCTGTTCTTCGATCAGCTGTTTGCAGTCCCAGATGCTGTTGAACACCTCGCCGACAGCGATCGGCGTGACGGTATGCTGGCGGATCAGGCGGAAACAGGCCTGATTTTCCGCCGGCGTCGGATCTTCCATCCAGAACAGGCGATACGGTTCGGCGCTTTTACCGAAGCGCGCCGCTTCAATTGGCGTCAGGCGGTGGTGCATGTCGTGCAGCAGGTGTTCGTTGAAGCCGAACTTGTTGCGCACCGCGTCGAACAATTTGGGGGTGAAGTCGAGGTATTTTTCCGTCGACCACAGCTGCTCTTCCGGCCAGTCGCCCTTGGTGGCCGGCTCATAAGCCTGGCCTTTGCCCTTGGCCATGCCGTAGGTGGTTTTCATGCCCGGCACGCCGCATTGAACGCGGATCGCCTTGAAGCCTTGCTCTTTATGTTTGGCGTAGTCGTCGAGCACTTCGTCGATCGAGTGGCCGGTGGTATGGCAATACACCATCACTCCCGAGCGCGAGGCACCGCCCAACAGCTGATACAGCGGCATGTTGGCGGCCTTGGCCTTGATGTCCCACAGCGCCATGTCGACGGCGGAAATGGCGGACATGGTCACCGGGCCGCGCCGCCAGTAAGCGCCTTTGTAGAAGAATTGCCAGAGGTCCTCGATCCGCTGCGCGTCGCGGCCGATCAACTGCGGGCAGAGGTGATCTTTCAGGTAAGAGGCCACCGGCAATTCGCGCCCGTTCAGCGTGGCGTCACCGAGGCCGATGATGCCGTCATCGGTGGTGATTTTCAGCGTGACAAAGTTGCGCCCCGGGCAGGTGACGAACACCTCGGCGTTGACGATTTTCATAACCTTCACATCCTGTAGCTGCGGAGAGATAGCGCGAAAATACGCCATGAACTAACTACCATACAAGTATGAATTAATGAATTTGCCGGAGAGGATCACATTTGATCGTGCGCGGAAGCGGGTGAACAGAGGGGAAGAAGCGGGGCGCAGCGGCTGCGCCCGACAAGGTCAGCCCAGCAGGGCGCAGTTAGGCGGCAGGCGGCATTCGATGGCCTGCGGCAACACTTCGATGCGGAAATGGCGGCCTTTGAGCGGTTCGCCGTCGAGGTTGAAAGTCATCTCATGCGGCGCGTCGATCTCGAGCCACGGCAGCGCCGCGCTGAGGATGCTGTTGCTCTCTTCGTCGTTGAACAGGGCGGCGACCAGCGCCGGCAGCAGTTCATCGGCGATCAGCAGGCGCAGCTGCAGCAGGCCGTCGTTGATCAGCGCGCTGGGGCACAGTTCCTGGCCGCCGCCGGCCTGTTTGCCGTTGCCGATGCCGATCACCAGCGCCTCGCCGGCCCAGCGAAAGTCCGGCCCGCGGATTTCACAGCGGTCGGCCTGCAGCGTATCCATGCGCAGCAGGCCGTGCACAAAGTAGGACACGCCGCCCAGCGCCGCTTTCAGCTTCTCCGGCGTTTCGGTGGTGATGCGGGTGCCGAAGCCGCCGGTGGCCATGTTGATGAAATAGCGCTCGCCGTTGACCTTCGCCAGATCGATCGGCACCGAGCGGCCCTTGATCGCCAGCTGCAGCGCCAGTTCGGGGGACGGAGGGATATTGCACGCCATGGCGAAGTCGTTGGCGGTGCCGAGCGGCAGGATGCCCAGCGCCGGCCGGTTGTGCGCCGGCAGCTGCACCAGCGCGGCGGCCACTTCGTTGATGGTGCCGTCACCGCCGCCGGCGACGACGGTGCCGACGCCGAGCTGCGCGGCTTCCGCGACATAGCGCGCGGCATCGCCGTGCTCCCAGGTGACGCGCACGTGCAACGTTATCTGTTCTTTGCGCAGCCGGTTGACCGCCTGACGCAGCTCTTCGTTACCGGCGCCTTTGCCGTTGATGATAAGCAGGGCGGACGCATGTGAGTGTTGAGGCATTGCCGATATCCTCCGGCGGAAAACCAAGAATGCCTCAAGATAAACCAGCTGCCGCCACCAGGCCATCAGAATATTCAGCTAATTCCGGTTATTTGCCGACGCTCAGTGAATATGAAGCAATGCGAATTTATCTGAATTTTACGCAGAAATAAGCGAAGTGTTAAAGAAGCGAGGATTAATCGCTGTAGCGTTATTTATATATCGAAGCGGCGTGATTATTATTATTAAAACGGATAACGGGAATAAGTTATGGAAATAGGCATGGTGGAAAAAATAGGCGCACCCATAAAGAAAAAGCCAGCCCAAGGGAGATTGGGCCGGCTAAGGAGGTGGTTCCTAGTATTGCTATGCAAATATTTTCGTTGTTCGTTTTAAGCAGCGTGATAGTAACCAAGCTGCGCGCGCATTGATGTGATCCAATTCTAATATTTGCTAAAAATCGCCGCCGAATGACAGCGATTCATTTTTATGCCCCGGCGCTATTTTCTTCCGCCAAATTGCGGATCAGCAACGCATAATTGAGATCGATATCCTGCGGGATCGGCAAATAAACGATATGGCCGTTGCCCGGCGCCACCTCAATCGATTCGCCTTTCTTATTTTGCATGCTCTCGAGGGTGAACACCACGTTGCCGCCCGGCGTCATCATTTCGACGCTGTCGCCGAGCGCGAACTTATTCTTCACGTCGACTTCCGCCCAGCCATCACGGCGCACGCCGGTGAATTCGCCGACGAACTGCTGGCGCTCGGAGAGCGAGGAGCCGTAGTCGTAATTCTGCTGCGCTTCGTGCACGTGGCGGCGCAGGAAGCCTTCGGTATAGCCGCGGTGCGCCAGGCCTTCCAGCGTGGTGAGCAGGGTCGGATCGAACGGTTTGCCGGCGGCCGCGTCGTCGATGGCGCGGCGATAGACCTGTGCGGTGCGGGCGCAGTAGTAGAACGACTTGGTGCGCCCTTCGATCTTCAGCGAATGCACGCCGAGCTGCGTCAGACGCTCCACGTGCTGGATGGCGCGCAGATCCTTGGAGTTCATGATATAGGTGCCGTGTTCGTCCTCGAAGGCGCTCATATATTCGCCTGGCTTTTGCGCTTCAGACAGCATGAACACCTTGTCGGTCGGCGCGCCGATGCCCAGCGTCGGCTCGACGGTTTGCACCGGGATCGGCTCGTGCAGGTGCACGATATTGCCGGTGTCGTCCTCTTTGCCTTCCTCCGCTTTGTACTGCCAGCGGCAGGCATTGGTGCAGGTGCCCTGATTGGGATCGCGCTTGTTGATGTAGCCGGACAGCAGGCAGCGGCCGGAGTAGGCCATGCACAGCGCGCCGTGGACGAAGATCTCCAGCTCCATGTCCGGCACTTCGGCGCGGATCTCGGCGATCTCTTCCAGCGACAGTTCGCGCGACAGGATCACGCGGGTCAGGCCCATTTGCTTCCAGAACTTCACCGTCGCCCAGTTAACGGCGTTGGCCTGCACCGACAGGTGGATGTCCATCTGCGGGAAGGCTTCGCGCACCATCATGATAAGGCCGGGATCGGACATGATCAGCGCATCCGGGCCCATATCGATAACCGGCTTCAGATCGCGCAGGAAGGTTTTCAACTTGGCGTTGTGCGGGGCGATGTTCACCACCACGTAGAACTTTTTGCCCAGCGCATGCGCTTCGTTGATACCCTGCGCCAGATTCTCGTGGTTGAACTCGTTGTTGCGCACCCGCAGGCTGTAGCGCGGCTGGCCGGCGTAAACCGCATCGGCGCCGTAGGCGAAGGCGTAACGCATATTTTTCAGCGTGCCGGCCGGGGAGAGAAGTTCTGGTGTAAACATAGTGTGTCTCGGTCTGATTTCAGGTCAGCACCACGCCACCTGATGGCGCAGTAAAAGCGGGGGATTGTAGCCGCAGCGCGGCAAGAAATCAGCAGTTAACCGGATTTATTCAAGGGAGATTGATCCCGGTCAAACGGAAAACGCGCGGTGGCCGCCACCGCGCGGGTGAAACGGGGGATCAGGCGCTCAAATCGCGGATATCGGTGGTCGGGCCGTTTTTTATCACCGACTGGATACCGTTTTTGGCCGCGCTTTCGGAGCTGTACATTTCGCTGACGCCGATCACCTGATGGTTCTTGGCTTTCAGCACAAAGTAGGGCTGATTGCTGGCGCTGTGCTTCAGTTCGTATTGCGCTTCGTGCGGTGAATTGGTCTGCACCGAGGCGATGCCGTTCTCCGCCGAGGCTTTGCTGGCATACATCTCGCTGGCCAGAATGATCTCGCCGTTACTGGCTTTCAGGTTGAAGTGGTACTGTCCGTTCTTTGCTTTTTTCAGCTCGTAATGACCGATTGCCATAGTTCTTCTCCTGTAGGTTCCGATTCGTGATGTAAGTGTAGCCAATCGCTTGAAAATCGGCGGCTAAACCTCACAGCAGCTTAGTTGAAAAAATGCGCAGTTTTTTTGCGCCGGCGCGGAGTTTTCGCCCGAGAGGCACAGCGCCGCACGGGAAGCTAAGGGAGAAGGCGTGATTGCGCAGTGCGCCGCATAACGAGGGGAACAGGGTGTCACCCCGTGAGATTGTGCGTTACTGTTTGGCCGTTTCGTCAATGCGGATGAAAAATGAGCGATACATCTTGGCATCGACACGCTACAGGCATATGCTTTGGCCTATGCCTGCTGTGGAGGTGTCGAGATGGAAAGGATCGCAAAGCTGTTTAAAAACGGCAGAAATCAGGCGGTGAGGTTACCGGTGGAATTTGAATTTGATACGGATCGTGTCTATATCCGTCGCGATCGGGAGGGCAACGTGATTTTATCCAAATATCCGGCAAAGCCGGACAGCTGGGCACCGCTGCTGAGCATTATCGCCCAAACGCCGGTGCCGCAAGAGTTTCTTGGCGCGGAAGATCGTCAGCAAGGGGTTGCCGACCGCGATCCCTTCTCAGAGGAAGAGTAGGCGATGTACATGTTTGATACCAACACCGTCAGCCACTTGTTTCGGCAGCATCCGCAGGTGCTTAACGTCATGGAAAAGCTCCCGCCTTCTGCCGTATGTATTTCCAGCGTCACGGAGGCGGAACTGCGTTACGGTGTGGCTAAACGGCGGAACAAGGCGTTGCAAAGCATGGTCGAGGCCTTTCTTGCTGCGGTGACGGTCTATGCATGGGATAGCGAGGCCGCCCGCTGCTACGGTGAAATGCGGGCAAACATGGAGAGAAAGGGCAAAATCATGGGCGCGATGGATCAACTGATCGCCGCTCACGCGCAGAGCCGTGGCGCGACGCTGGTGACCAACGATCGCGCATTCGCCATGGTGCCCGGGTTGGCGGTTGAAGACTGGACGCGCTGATTTCCCCCTAAACCCCATTCATCAGCCGGCAAGGCTCGGCTTCCCAGCGGTAGCCCACGCCGTATACCGAGCGGATAAAGGATTTTTCCCCATCGATCAGTTCCAGCTTGCGGCGCAGGTTTTTGATGTGGCTGTCGATGGTGCGGTCGGTGACCACCCGGTAGTCGTCGTACAGGTTGTTCAGCAACTGCTCGCGTGAAAACACGTTGCCCGGCTGGCTGGCCAGCGTTTTCAGCAGGCGGAACTCCGCCGGCGTCAGATCCAGCAACTGCCCCTGATAGCTGGCCTGGAAGCGCGGTTCATCGATGTGCAGCAGATCATCTTCCCGCGCGTTCTCCTGTGGCCGATAGCTGCGGCGCAGGATGGTTTTCACCCGCGCCACCACTTCGCGCGGGCTGTAGGGTTTGCAGATGTAATCGTCGGCGCCGATCTCCAGCCCCAACAGGCGGTCAATCTCTTCAATTTTCGCCGTCACCATCACGATGGGCACGTCGCTGAAGCGGCGCAGCTCGCGGCACACCGTCAGGCCGTCGGCCCCCGGCAACATCAGGTCGAGCAAGATCAGCGCCGGCGGATGCTGGTGCACGGTCGGCACCACCTCATTGCCGTTGGTCAGCCAGCGGGTGGCGTAGCCCGCCGCCTGGAGATAATCCACCAGCAGCTGGCCCAGCTTGGGCTCATCTTCAACAATCATGATCTGCAGGGGTTGATTCTGAATGTCCATCAGGGCGCCTTATTTTTTATCGGGGTAGCAAATTCTACTGTAATGCGCACGCCGCCTAAAGGCGAATGCTCGGCGCGGATTTTCCCGTCGTGTGCTTCCACGATGTTGTGGCAGATCGCCAACCCCAGCCCGGAACCGCCGCTGGCGCGGTTGCGTGAACCTTCCGCCCGGTAGAAACGTTCGAAAATGCGCGTCAGTTGCTGATCGCTGATGCCCGGCGCGCTGTCCTGCCAGTAAAGAAGCAGCCGCCCCGGCTGCAGTTCGACGCCGATCTCCAACCGGCCGCCGGCGTCGGTGTAACGCAGGCTGTTTTCCAGCAGGTTATTGAACAGTTGGTTCAGGCGATCGGGATCGCCGAACAGCGGCGCCTGGGCCGGCAGATGGGTGACGATCTCCAGCCCTTTGGCGCGGAAGCGTTCGCGAAAGGCGGCGACGGCGATCTGCACCAGGTGCACGCAGTCCACCGACGCCTTGCGATAGGCCAGCGCGCCGAGATCGGAGAGCGACAGCTGGTGCAGGTCGTCGACCAGTTTGGTCAGGGTGGATACCTCGGCCTGCAGCGAACTGAGCGACGCCGGCGTCGGCTGGCGCACGCCGTCCTGCAGCGCCTCCAGCTCGCCGCGCAGCACTGCCAGCGGCGTGCGCAGCTCATGTGATACATCGGCCATAAAGGCGCGGCGCATCTGCTCGTTTTTTTCCAGCGAGGTGGCCAACTGGTTGAAGTCGTGCGCCAGCCTGCCCAGTTCATCCTGGCTGCTGACCGCCACGCGGGTGGTGAAATCGCCCGCCGCCAGGCGGTGGGTGCCCGCCACCAGGCGCTTGACCGGGGCCAGCATGCCGCGCGACAGCAGCCAGGTCACCGCCGCCGCCAACAGGGTGGAGAGCGCGACGATAATCCAGCTGGTGCGCCGCTGCTGGCGATCGAAGTTGATGTCGGTATTGCGCGTCAGGCGCTCGACCGGGGTGGTGAGCACCCAGCCGACGATCTCGTTGTTGTAGCGGATCGGGTGGCGCGGCCCCTCCTTCGGCAAGGGGCCCGAATGCCCGACCAAGCGATTGAACTGGCTGTCTACCACCCAAAACTGGGTGCGCCACCCCTTGGGCGGCAGATTGTGGCTGCTGTCGCTATTCTGCTCGAACGAACGCATGATCTGGTAGACCACCTGATCGTTGTTGCGCAGGAATATCCAGTTGCCATGATGGCTGTACTGTTCCTCCAGCGCTTCGCTCAGCATGTTGATGCGCTGCTCGTTGCTGCTCTTGATGTAATCGATAAAGCCGCGCTCAAAGCTGACGCGCACCCCCCAATGCATGGTGATCAACACCAGCATGCAGGTAGCGAAAATGGCCAGGAACAGTTTTCCGGTAATGCCTATCCTCATTGCAACCTCGTTGAGCCGGTACCCGGCTCTTTGGTCAGCGTGCGGTTGGGCGCGCTATCGGCCGGCACGCGCGCGAAGGCAAGCGCGGGCAGAGCGATAATCAACGCCATACAGCAGTAGCTGTAAATAAATGCGCTGTGGATGGCCGGGCTATCGGCCACCACCTGGTGATGGGCGAAGCTGCCGATCAAGATGCCGGCGACGCTGACGCCGAGGCTCATCGACAGCTGCATGACCATCGACAGCAGGCTGTTGCCGCTGCTGGCCAGCCGGTCCGGCAGATCTTTCAGCGTCAGGGTGTTCATCGCCGAGAAGCGCAGTGAGTTGATCATCCCCTGGAAGAACAGCACCACCGGCAGCAGCCACAGCCAGCCGAGCATCGCCGCCAGCAGGAAGCTCAGGCTGACCAGCGCCAGCAGCAGCGTGGCGGCCACCAGCACGTTGCGGTAGCCGAAGCGGTTGACTACCTGCACCACGATGCGCTTCATGCCCATGCTGCCGATGATCATCGGGATCATCATCAGCCCGGCGTGGAACGGCGTGAAACCCATGCCCACCTGCAGGAACAGCGGCGTCATGAACGGCAGCATGCCGCTGCCGATGCGCCCCAGCAGGCTGGCCAGCAGCCCGATTTTGTAGGTCGGGGTGCGCAGCAGCCGCAGCGAGAACAGGGCGCGGCTATTGCCGTAGGCATGCCAAACATACCCCAACAGCGCCGCTGCGCCCAGCGCCACCAGACCGGCGATGGCGCCGACGGACAGCCCCATGCCTTTATGGCCGTCGAGCGCCAGCGTCAGCGACGCCATGCCGATCGCCAGCAGGATAAAGCCGCTGAGATCGAAGCGGCGGGTCTGCATTTGGTAGTTGGGCATCAGCAGCAGCGTGGCGATGGCGCCCACGATGCCCACCGGAATATTGATCAGGAAAATCCAGTGCCAACTGGCGTATTGCACCAGGAAACCGCCCAGCGCCGGCCCCATCAGCGGGCCGATCTGGCCCGGCAGCGTCACGAAAGTCATCGCCGCCATGTACTGCTCGCGCGGCACGATCTTCATCACCGTCAGGCGCCCGACCGGCACCATCATCGCGCCGCCGACGCCCTGAATCACGCGCGAGGCGATCAGCTCGTTCAGGGTTTCCGAGCGGGCGCAGAGGAGGGAGCCGAGGGTAAACAGCACGATGGCGCTGAAAAACACCCGCTGTACGCCGATCTTGTCCGCCAGCCAGCCGCTGGCCGGCAGCGTCACTGCCACCGTCAGCACATAGGAGACGATCACCGACTGCATGCGCAGCGGGTTCTCCCCCAGGCTGGCGGCCATCGAGGGCAGGGCGGTGTTGACGATAGTGGTATCCAGCGTCTGCATAAAGAAGCCGAATGCCACTATCCAGAGTTGCCAGCGTACCGTGGCGGTGTGTTTCATCAGCATCGGTCGGCCATTAATGGGGCAGCGGGGCCAGTTGCTTGTTGCGGCGGAACTTCGCCTGCAGCCGGTCGAAGTAAAGGTAGACCACCGGGGTGGTGTACAGCGTCAGCAGTTGGCTCATCACCAGGCCGCCGGCGATGGTGATGCCGAGCGGCTGGCGCAGCTCCGCGCCGTCGCCGCGGGTCAGCACCAGCGGCAGCGCGCCGAACAACGCCGCCAGCGTGGTCATCATGATCGGCCGGAAACGCAGCAGGCTGGCCTGGAAAATCGCCTCGCGGGCGCTGATGCCGCCGTTGCGCTGCGCCTCGAGCGCGAAGTCGACCATCATGATGGCGTTTTTCTTCACGATGCCGATCAACAGCATGATGCCGATCAGCGCGATCAGGCTGAACGGCGCGCCGAACAGCTCGAGCGCCAGCAGCGCCCCCACGCCGGCGGAAGGCAGCGTGGAAAGGATGGTCAGCGGATGGATATAGCTCTCATATAGCACGCCGAGCACGATGTACACCGTGGCGATCGCCGCCAGGATCAGGATCAGCTGCGACTTCAGGGTGTCCTGGAACACCTGGGCGGTGCCGGCGAACGCGCCGCGCACCGTAGACGGCACGCCGAGCTGAGTCATGGTGCGCTCGACCGCGGCGGTGGCGTCCGACAGGCTGCCGCCGTCCGGCAGATTAAAGGAGACGGTCGAGGCGGCGGACAGCCCCTGATGGTTGACCGACAGCGGCGCGTTGGCCGGCCGCCAACTGGCGAAGTAGGAGAGCGGTATCGCTTTGCCTTCGTTGTTGATGATGAACATTTTGTCCAGCGAACTCACGTCCTGGGTGTAGGGCGGCGCCACTTCCATCACGACTTTGTATTGGTTGAGCGGTTGGTAGATGGTCGAAATCTGTCGCTGGCCGAAGGCGTTGTTCAACAGGTTGTTGGCGTCGGACACCGAAATGCCGAGGCGCGCCATGGTTTCACGATCGTAGACCAGATCCATCTCCGAGCCTTTATCCTGCTGATCCGAGTTGACGTCCGCCAGCTCGGGCAATGCGGCCAGTGCGGTGCGGATCTTCGGCTCCCATTCGCGCAGCGCGGCGAGATCGTCCGCCAGCAGCGTATATTGATAGCTGGCGTTGGCCTGCCGGCCGCCGACGCGGATATCCTGCACCGCCATCAGAAACAGGCTGGCGCCCGGTTCTTTGGCCAGGCGGGCGCGCAGGCGGGCGATCACTTTCTGCGCGTCGTCGCTGCGTACCGACAGGGGTTTCAGTGAGATGAACATCGAACCGCTGTTGGTGCGCGAACCGCCGGTAAAACCGGTGACGTTTTCCACGTCCGGATCTTCGCGCACGATTTTCATGAAGTCTTCCAGTTTGCCGCGCATCGCCTGGAACGAAATGCTTTGGTCGGCCTGGATAAAGCCCATCAGGCGGCCAGTATCCTGTTCCGGGAAGAAGGTTTTCGGGATGCTGATATACAGCCAAACGTTGAGCGCAACGGTGGCGAGGAACACCGCCAGCACCCAGCGCGAGTGGCCGAGCACCCAGTTCAGCGAGCGCCCGTAGCCCTGCTGCAGCCCCAGCAGCATTTTACCGAAGCCGCGCGCCCGCCGCTGCGAACGCGGCGGCTGGTGGCGCAGCAGGTAGGCGCACATCATCGGCGTGAGCGTCAGCGAGACGATCAGCGACAGCCCGATCGACACCGACAGAGTGACGGCGAACTCGCGGAATAGCCGGCCGGGCAGGCCTTCCATCAGCAGCAGCGGGATAAACACCGCCACCAGCGAAACGCTCATCGACAGCACGGTGAAACCGACCTCCCGCGCGCCCAGCAGCGCGGCGTTGATCGGTTTCATGCCGGCCTCGACGTGGCGGGAAATGTTTTCCAGCACCACGATGGCGTCGTCCACCACAAAACCGGTGGCGATGGTCAACGCCATCAGCGACAGGTTGTTGAGGCTGAACCCGCACAGATACATGGCGGCGAACGAGCCGATCAGCGACACCGGTACGGCGACAGCCGGGATCAGCGTGGCGCGCCCGGAGCGCAGGAAGATGAACACCACCAGGATCACCAGCCCGATGGCGATCGCCAGCGACTGCTCCACCTCGGCCAGCGACGCGCGGATGGTCGGCGAACGATCCTGCGCGACGTTGAGTTGAATCGAAGCCGGGATATTCTCCTGCAGGGCGGGCAGTTCGGCGCGAATGCGATCGACGGTTTCGATGATGTTGGCGTCCGGCGCGCGGCTGATGGCCAGAATGATCGCCGGTTTGGCGTCGGTCATCCCGGCGTTGCGCACGTCTTGCACCGAGTCTTTGACCTCGGCCACGTCGGCTAAACGCACCGCCGAACCGTTGTTGTAATGAATGATCAGCGGACGATAAGCATCGGCGGTTTTCAGCGCGTCGTTGGCCTGGATCTGCCAGCGCTGCTGCGGGTTTTCCACGGCGCCCTGCGGGCGGCGCACGTTGGCGTTGGCGATGGCCTGCCGTACGGTGTCCAGCGACACGCCCTGATTGAACAGCGCCGAAGGGTTCAGCTCCACCCGCACCGCCGGCAGCGAGCTGCCGCCGACGGAAACGTCGCCGACGCCCTCGGTCTGGCTGATCTTCTGCGCCAGCTGGGTGGAGGCGAAATCGTAAAGCTGCCCCTGACTGTAGGTGTCCGAGGTCAGCGTCAGGATCATGATCGGCGCGTCGGATGGGTTGACCTTGCGGTAGCTGGGGCGGCTCGGCATGCCGGTCGGCAGCAGGCTTTGCGCGGCGTTAATCGCCGCCTGCACGTCGCGCGCGGCGCCGTTGATATCGCGATCGAGATCGAACTGCAAAATGACCCGGGTACTGCCGAGCGAGCTCATCGAGGTCATTTCGTTAACCCCGGCGATGCGGCCCAGCGCGCGCTCCAGCGGCGTTGCCACCGAGGACGCCATGGTTTCCGGCGAGGCGCCCGGCAGCGACGCGCTGATCGAAATCACCGGAAAATCCACCTGCGGCAGCGGCGACACCGGCAGCAGGCGAAAGCCGATCGCGCCGCTGATGGCGATGGCCAGCGTCAGCAGGGTGGTGGCCACCGGCCGGTGAATGAACAGGGCGAAGAATTTCACGGCAGCTCCTGCGTATCCGGCTGGCGATGCGTGTTGCGCGCCAGTTTGTCAAACAGCAGGTAGATCACCGGCGTGGTGAACAGCGTCAGGATCTGGCTCATGATCAAACCGCCGACCATACAGACGCCGAGCGGATGCCGCAGCTCCGCGCCGACGCCGGTGCTCAGCATCAGCGGCAGCGCGCCGAGCAGGGCTGCCAGCGTGGTCATCAGGATCGGCCTAAAACGCAGCAGGCAGGCCTGATAGATGGCGTCGCGCGGCGATAAGCCCTGCTCGCGTTCCGCCGCCAGCGCGAAGTCGATCATCATGATGGCGTTCTTCTTCACGATGCCGATCAGCAGGATGATGCCGATGATGGCGATCACGTCCAGCTCGCTGCCGGCCATCATCAGCGCGAGCAGCGCGCCGACCCCGGCGGTCGGCAAGGTGGAGAGGATGGTCACCGGGTGAATGAAACTTTCATACAGCACGCCCAGCACGATGTACATCGCCACTACCGCCGCCAAAATCAGCCACAGCGTGCTGCCGAGCGCCGCCTGGAAGGCCAGGGTCGCCCCCTGGAATTGGGTGGTGATGTCCCTTGGCATGTTGAGATTTTTTTCCGCCTGGGTGACCGCGTCCACCGCCTCGCCGAGCGAGTAGCCGTCGGCGACGTTGAACGAAACGGTGGCCGACGGGAACTGATCGAGATGGTTGACCGACAGCGGGCCGAAGCGCTCTTCGATTTTGGCGATGGCGCTCAGCGGCACTACGGCGCCGTCGTTGCCGCTCAGACGGATCTCATTGAGCGCCGCCAGCCCCGGTGTCGCGCTGACGTCGTGCTCCAGCACCACGCGGTATTGGTTGGCCTGGGTGTAGATGGTGGAGATCAGGCGCTGGCCGAAGGCGTTGTACAGCGCATTGTCCACGTCGCTCATGGTGACGCCGAGGCGCGAGGCCGAATCGCGATCGACGTTGACGTAGGCCACCAGCCCCTGATCCTGCCAATCGCTGGTGACGTCCGCCAGCTGCGGGGTGCGCTTCAGCTCATCCATCAGCTGCGGCACCCACAGGCTGAGATCGTCCAGCGACATCGCCTGCAGGGTGAACTGGTATTGGGTGCGGCTGACCTGGGTATCGATGGTCAGATCCTGCACCGGTTGCAGGTACAGCTTCACGCCGGGGAACTGCGCCGTTTGCTGCTGCAGGCGGCTGATGATCGCCGGAATGCGGTCGCTGCGTTCGCTCAGCGGCTTCAGGTTGATCTGCAGCCGGCCGCTGTTGAGCGTGGCGTTGCTGCCGTCGACGCCGACGAACGAGGTCAGGCTTTCCACCGCCGGATCTTTGAGGATCTGCGCCGCGACCTGCTGCTGGCGCTCGGCCATGTTGCTGAACGAAACGCTCTGCGGTGCCTCCAGCGTGCCCTGAATGATGCCGTTGTCCTGCACCGGGAAGAAGCCTTTCGGGATCAGCAGGTACAGCAACACCGTCAGCGCCAGGGTGCCCACGGCCACGCCGAGCGTCAGCCAGGGGTGGTTCAGCACCGTTTTCAGCCACTGGCCGTATCGCGCGATCACGCGCTCGAAAAAGCGCTCGGAGGCGGCGGAGAAGCGGTTCTGCTTGCGCAGCGATTCGTGGCTGAGCATGCGGGCGCACATCATCGGCGTCAGCGTCAGCGATACCACGGCGGAGATCAAAATCGCCACCGCCAGCGTGACGGCGAACTCGCGGAACAGGCGGCCGACGATGTCGCCCATGAACAGCAGCGGGATCAGCACCGCCACCAGCGAGAAGGTCAGCGAGATGATGGTGAAGCCGATCTCGCCGGCCCCTTTCAGCGCGGCGTCGAGCGGTTTTTCCCCTTTCTCGATGTAGCGCGAGATGTTCTCGATCACCACGATGGCGTCATCCACCACGAAACCGGTGGCGATGGTTAATGCCATCAGCGTCAGGTTGTTGATGGAGAAGCCGAGGAAGTACATGGCGGCGAAGGTGCCCACCAGCGACAGCGGCACCGCCACGCTGGGGATAATGGTCGCCGGCACGTTGCGCAGGAACACGTAGATCACCATCACCACCAGCGCGATCGCCAGCAGCAGCTCGAACTGCACGTCGCTGACCGAGGCGCGGATGGTGGTGGTGCGATCGGTCAGCACCTTGACATCGACCGACTTGGGCAGGCTTTTAATCAGCGTCGGCAGCATTTCGCGGATGCTGTCGGCGGTGGTGATGACGTTGACGCCGGGCTGGCGTTGGATGTTCAGCACGATCGCCTGCTGCTGGTTGGCCCAGGCCGCCAGCCGGGTGTTTTCCGCCCCTTGTTCGATGGTGGCGATATCCTGCAGGCGGATCGCCGCGCCGTTCTGATAGGCGACGATCAGCTGGCGATAGTCGTCGGCGGATTTCATTTGGTCGTTGGCGGACAGGGTGACCGAGCGGGTCGGGCCGTCCAGGCTGCCTTTCGCCGAGTTGACGTTGGCGTTGCTGATGGCGGCGCGGATGGTTTCGCTGTTCAGGCCATAGGCGGCGACCGCCGCGGCGTTCAATTTTACACGCACCGCCGGGCGTTGGCCGCCGGCCAGGGTCACCAGGCCGACGCCGGTCACCTGAGAAATTTTTTGCGCCACGCGGGTTTCCACCATGTCTTCCACCTGCGTCATCGGCATGGCGGTGGAGGTCACTGCCAGCGTCAGGATCGGCGGATCGGCGGGGTTAACCTTGCTGTAAATCGGCGGGTAGGGCAGATCGTTCGGCAGCAGGTTGGTGGCGGCGTTGATCGCCGCCTGCACTTCCTGCTCCGCGACGTCGAGCGGCAGCGTCAGCTGGAATTGCAGCGTCACCACCGAGGCGCCGCCGGCGCTTTGCGACGCCATTTGCTTCAGGCCGGACATCTGGCCGAACTGGCGTTCCAGCGGCGCGGTAATGGCGGAGGTGACCACGTCCGGGCTGGCGCCGGGGTATAGCGTCACCACCTGGATGGTGGGGTAGTCCACTTCCGGCAGGGCGGATACCGGCAGCGCGCGATAGCCGATAATCCCCGCCAGCAATATCGCCACCATCAGCAGCGTGGTGGCGACCGGGCGCAGAATAAACAGGCGGGACGGACCGCCGCCGGCGTTGGGAGGCATCACCTGCATCAGGACTTCCTCTGAACGTCAGGTTCGCGCTTGGCTTTTGACGTCGCAGGCGCGTCGCTCGGCGCGAGCACTTCCACCTGCATGCCTTCGGTCAGGCGATCGATGCCGTCGGTCACCACCCGATCGCCGGCGTTGAGGCCGGCGCTGATCACCACCTGCCGGCTGTCCTGCACGCCGGCGGTGACCCGATGTTTGCTGACCTTGTTGTCTTCGCTGAGCGTCCAGACGAAGTTGCCTTCGTTGCCCATCTGCAGCGCGGCGGTCGGGATCACCACCGCATCGTGCAGGGTATCCACCTGCAGCCGCGCGTTGACGAACTGGTTGGGGAACAGCGCGTCATCTTCGTTGGCGAAACGCGCTTTCAGCTTGATGGTGCCGGTGGCGGTATCAATTTGGTTGTCCAGGCTCAGCAGCGAACCGGTCGTCAGCTTGTTCTGGTTGGTGCGATCCCAGGCTTCGACGCTCACCGGCCCGGCTTTTTGCGCCTTGAGCAGATCGGCGATGTTGCCTTCGGGCAGCGTGAACACCACGTCGATCGGGTGCGTCTGCGTGATCACCACCAGACCGGTGGTGCTGCCGCTGGTGACGTAGTTGCCGACGTCGACCAGTTTCAACCCGACGCGGCCGTCGATTGGCGCAGTGATGCGGCTGTAGGTGATTTGCAGTTTGGCGCTGTCGACCGCGCCCTGATCGGCTTTGATGGCGCCTTCGGTTTGCTGCACCAGCGAGGCCTGCGTATCCAGCTCCTGACGGGAAACCAGATTGGTTTTCACCAACTGCTGATAGCGCGCCAGATCGCGCCGGGCGTTGGCCAGCGTGGCCTGATCTTTTGCCAACTGCCCCTGAGCCTGGGTCAGCTGCACCTGGAACGGCCGGGGATCGATCTCCGCCAGCAGATCGCCGGCTTTGACCTGCTGGCCTTCGGTAAAGTGGATCGCCATCAGTTGGCCATCGACCCGGCTGGTGACGGTCACGGTATTGGCGGCGGTGGCGGTGCCCAAGCCGGAAAGATAGCGCGGCACGGTTTGTTGCGTGGCTGTCGCCGCCTGCACCGGCGACATCGGCGCGCCGCGTCTGCCGCCCGCCGCGCGGCCCGCTCCCGTTTTACCGGCGGCCTGGTGCGCGCCCGGCGTCGTCCCGGCGGTCGGTTGGGCTGCGCTGAAATGGCGCCAGGCCAGAACGGCGACGATGATCGCAATCGCCGCAGCCAGCAGGCGCAGCAGCAGGGAACGACGTTGGGGTTTTGCATTCATGGTGGTGAAAATTCTCTCCAAAAGGCAGGGGCGCGGGCACTCATTGCCACAAAAATGACACTCCTTACAGGATACTAGTTTAGCCAGCGAAGACGGCATAAAAATGAAGGAAATATGGAGGAACCGTCAGCATTGTCTTAATAAGTGGGTGATTTGCGCGTGCTATGTTTATAAGTGATTTATTCCGGCTTATAGCCAATACGTTTTAACGATTTCCTGCATTTGGCGCTAATAATTAACAGGCAAATCATTTAACCCATGGAGCCTTTGTGATGAGCAAGAAACAACTGGGCCGTTCGGGCATTCAGGTGCCGGCGTTGACCTTTGGCGGCAACGTGTTCGGCTGGACGGCGGATCAAGCGACCTCGTTCAATCTGCTGGATGCGCTGGTGGACAATCAGCTCAACTTTATCGATACCGCCGACGTTTATTCCAGCTGGGCGCCGGGCAACCGGGGCGGCGAATCGGAAACCGTCATCGGCGAATGGCTGAAGAAGAGCGGCAAGCGCGACCAGGTGATCATCGCCACCAAGGTGGGCAAACCGATGGGCGAAGGCAAACAGGGGCTGTCGCCGCGCTATATTCAGCAGGCGGTGGAAGATTCGCTGCGCCGTCTGCAAACCGATTATATCGATCTCTACCAGTCGCACGACGATGACCGCGATACGCCGCTGGAAGAGACGCTGGCGGCGTTCGATGCGCTGATCAAGGCCGGCAAGGTGCGGGCGATCGGCGCCTCCAACTATCAGGCGGATCGCCTGGAAGAAGCGCTGCGGGTGAGCGAAAGCAACGGATTGGCGCGCTACGAAACCCTGCAGCCGGAATACAATCTGTATGCGCGCGAAGGGTATGAAGCCGAGCTGGAAGGCGTGGCGCAGCGCCATGGTCTCGGGGTGATCAACTTCTTTGCGCTGGCCAGCGGCTTCCTGACCGGCAAATACCGCAGCAAAGCAGACGAGGGCAAAAGCCAGCGCGGCGATCGCATCGTCGAACGCTACCTGAACCCGCGCGGTTTCCGCATTCTGGCGGCGCTGGATCAGGTGGCAGGTAAACACGGCAGCTCTCCGGCGCAGGTCTCGCTGGCCTGGCTGATTGCGCGTCCGAGCATCACCGCGCCGATCGTCAGCGCCACCTCGTTGCCGCAGCTGGATGAGTTGGTCAGCGCCACCCGCCTGACGCTGGATGCGGACGACATTCAGACGCTGAACCACGCCAGCGCTGAGTAAGAGCCGCCGGCGATTTTGCTCTATGCTGAAGGGGTCAATATGACTTATTCAGGAAACTGCAATGTCTGGCGATATCATCAACGACCTCGCGGCGCTGGAACAGCTTTACGGCAAACCTGCCGCGCCCTCGGTTTTTAAAGAAGTCAGCTATATCCACCCGGCGTACCGTCCGTTTATCGAGGCGGCGCCGTTTGCCGCCCTCTCGACGGTCGGGCCGGACGGCATGGATGTCTCCCCGCGCGGCGATCCGGCCGGTTTTATCCAGATCGAAGACGAGAAAACCCTGCTGTTGCCGGACCGGCGCGGCAATAATCGCATCGATAGCCTGCGCAATATCCTGCACGATAACCGGGTGGCGCTGCTGTTGCTGATCCCCGGCATCGGCGAAACGCTGCGGATTAACGGGCGGGCGGAGATCGTGGTGGCGCCGGCGGTGTTGCAGCGCTTCGCCCACCGCAACCAGCTGCCGCGTTCGGTGCTGCGCATTCGGGTGGAGGCGGTGTTCTTCCAGTGCAGCCGGGCGATCTTGCGTTCGGGGTTGTGGGAAGAGGGCCGCCGCCTCGAACGTTCGGCGCTGCCCAGCCCCGGCCAAATCTTGGCCGCGGTGAGCCAAACGCGCTTCGACGGTGAGGAGTACGACAGCGCGCTGCCGCAGCGGCTGAAGGATACGCTGTATTAATCGCCGTGGCGTTCGCGCCACGTTTGCCGGTTAAGCCGGTACAAGACGTGCTGTTGCAGCGGATGGCCCGCCGGCAGGCGCGGGTGCAGGAAGGTTTCACCGTCGAAGCGCATACCGATGCGCGTCATCACCCGGCGCGACGGCTGGTTATCTTCGGCGGTGAAGGACACCACTTCCGGCAGGTGCAGCGTGTCGAAGGCGCACGCCAGCGCGGCGCGCGCCGCCTCAGCGGCGTAGCCGTTGCCCCAGTGAGCCGCCGCCAGCCGCCAGCCAATCTCCACGCAGGGGGAGCAGGGCAGGTCGTCACCCGGCCGCGCCAGCCCGACAAAGCCGATAAAAGGCGCGCCGTCTTTCACTTCCACCGCCCACAGCCCCCAGCCGTGTTGTTGCATGAAGGCGCGGATGCGTTCGGCCTGCGCGCGGCTTTCCTCGGCCGTCATCAGCGCCGGGAAATAGCGCATCACCTGCGGATCGGCGTTGAGCGCGGCGAAGGCCGGCAGATCGTCGTCACGCCAGGGGCGCAGCCGCAGCCTGGCGCTGTCGAGGGTAAGCAAGGTGGACATGATAGGGCCTCCAATAAACAAAGGCGCGGCGAGCCGCGCCCTTGGGCTGTCAACGGAACAGCGTTTGCGCCCAGCGCGCCAGCCCGGCGGTGACCGAGCCGAAGTCGTTGCCGCCGACGATCGGAATGCCCGGCAGCTGCTGTTGCAGCGCGGCGCGCAGCAGCGGTGAACGCGCGCTGCCGCCGGTCAGGTAGATCACCTGCGGCGCGGTCTGGCTGCTGGCCAATGCGGCGCTGACCTGCTCCTGGATGCGCATCAATGGCTGCGAGATGGCGTCGGCGAGCTGATCCTGGCTGATGCTCTCCGCCAGATCGGCCTGCACGAAATTGAGCGGCGCGCTGATGGCCGTTTGGCCGGACAGGGCTATCTTACTCTCTTCGGCCGCCCGCACCAGTCGGTAGCTCAGGCGCTGCTGGTACACTTTCAGCAGGCGTTTCACCTTTTCCGGCTCCGCCGCGTCGAGGATCAGATCGCGCAGCACGCGGCCGTTGGCGGCGCTGTAGAAGTCGTTTTGCGCCGGCACGTCGTTGGTCGCCACCGCGTTCCAGTAAGGCAGCGCCGGCAGGGCGATGCCCTTCGCGGTTTCGCCGCCGAGGCCGAACAGCGGCATCAGCTGTTTGAAGGCCAGCATGATGTCCAGATCGTTACCGCCGACCCGGCAGCCGCTGTGGCCCAGCAGGCTCTGCTGGCGATCGGCGCGGTCGCGCCACTGCGGCCCCATCAGCAGCACCGAGCAGTCGGTGGTGCCGCCGCCGATGTCCACCACCAGCACGGTTTGCTCTTCGCTCAGCGTCGCCTCGAAGTCCAGCCCCGCCGCCACCGGCTCGAACTGGAATTCAATGTCCTTGAAACCGGCGCGTTCGGCGGCGCGCTGCAAAATGCCCTGCGCCTGCCGGTTGGCTTCGTCGCCGCCGATGCCCTGGAAGTTGATCGGCCGGCCGATCACCGCCTGATCGATGCCGGTCTGCAGCACATTTTCCGCCTGGCGTTTGATGTGGAACATCATGGCGCACACCAGGTCTTCGAACAGCGCGATCTGCTGCGGCTTCAGGCCGTTGGCGCCGAGGAAGGATTTCGGCGAGCGCACGAAGTACACCTCTTCCGGATCTTCCATGTAGTGCGCCAGCGCCTGCAGGCCGAACAGCACGCTGTCGCCGTTGACCGGAATGTCTTCTTCGCGGTTGTAACTGATGGCGCGGCGCAGCAACTGCTGGTTTTCTTCGCTGCCGGTTGGGATCTGCCAATGGCGGTGCAGGCATTCGCTCACCGCTTCGCGGGTCGGCGCGCACAGCATCGAAGGCAGATAGGGCGCGTTGTTTTCCAGCGTCAACAGCTCGGGGCCGTGGTCGCGCATCACTGCAACGGAACAGTTGGCGGTCCCGTAATCGAATCCAATAAACATCTCTTTTTTGTCCCCATGCCAATGAAGGGGGGCGACTTTACCCGAGACGAGGCCGGCGGGCAATGCGCCAATGCGCGAGTGTCGAAAAATTTAGCGGGCGCGGCTGCGGCGTGCTTAACTTAATGTCCGAATTCCGCACGTCAGCACGCCAGCCGAGCCCCATAATGCAGAAAAAACCGACCCCGAGCGTTGCCATGAATACTCAACAGCAAGCGTTGTACGACGCGCTGCGCGCGCGTGACCGCAAATTCGACGGCCGTTTTTTCGTCGGCGTTTCCTCCACCGGCATTTATTGCCGCCCGGTGTGCAGCGCCCGCACGCCGAAGCTGGAAAACTGCACCTTTTATCCGAGCGCGGCGGCGGCAGAGTTGGCGGGATTTCGCCCCTGCCTCAAATGCCGGCCGGAGCTGGCGCCCGGTCTGGCGCTGATCGATCTGGGCAACCGCTATGCGCAGGTGGCAGTGCAGCTCATCGAGCAGGGGTATCTGTCTGAACACAGCTGCGAAGCGCTGGCGGCGCGGCTGGGCATTTCCGATCGCCATCTGAGGCGCATTTTCGCCGAACAGTTTGGCGCCTCACCGATCGATTACGCGCAGTCGCATCGGCTGCTGCAGGCCAAACGCCTGCTGGCGGACACCGATCTGCCGCTCAGCGAGGTGGCGTTCGCCGCCGGATTCGGCAGCCTGCGGCGTTTCAACGAGCTGTTCAAGGCGCGCTACCGCCTGATCCCGTCAGCGCTGCGCAGCGGCGGCGCGCGCGGTGAACGGGCCGCCGCCAGCGGGCTGGTGTTTCACCTGGGCTATCGGCCGCCCTATGACTGGGAGCGCATGCTGAATTTCTTGCAGGCGCGCGCCGTGCAGGGCGTGGAGCGGGTCGACGGACGCCGCTACCTGCGCTCGATCGCCGTCAGCCAGGGCGGCACGGAACACCGCGGCTGGGTCAGCGTGCAGCCGGAAGAAGCGCGCAATCGGGTTCGGGTAGAGATCGCGCCTGCGCTCAGTCTGGTGACGACGGAGGTGTTGCGCCGGGTGCGCCTGCTGTTTGATCTGGATGCCGCGCCGGACCGCATCAATGAGGCGCTGGGCTCGCTGGCGGCCGATGCGCCGGGATTGCGCCTGCCGGGCTGCGTGAACAGTTTCGAGCAGGCGGCGCGGGCGGTGCTGGGCCAGTTGGTCAGCGTAAAAATGGCGGCGACCTTCGCCGGGCGGATGGCTGAACGCTGGGGGGAAACCCTGGCGACGCCGTATGAGGGCATCACCCATGTCTTCCCCTCCGCAGAACGGGTGGCGCAGCTGCAGCCCGAAGAACTGCGCCCGCTCGGGGTGCAACTGAAGCGCGCGGCGGCGCTGATCGAGATCGCCCGCGCGCTGGGCGAAGGGCGGCTGCAGCTCGATAACGTGCTGGATATCGAACAGGGCATCGAGGCGCTGACCGCGCTGCCGGGCATCGGCAACTGGACCGCCAGCTATATCGCGATGCGCGCCTGGTCGTGGCCGGACGTGTTCCTGGCCGGTGATTACCTGATCAAACAGCGTTTTCCCGGCATGACGCCGCGCCAGATTGAACGCTACGCTGAACGTTGGCGCCCGTGGCGTTCTTACGCCACGCTGCATCTGTGGCACAACGACGGCTGGGCGCCGGAAGGGGAGAGTTGAACGCAGAGCTAGCGAGGGGTGTCGATCAGCTGCAGCAGGCGGCTCATGCCCTCGCGCATCAGGAACGCCAGCAGCTTTTCCCGCTCGGCCGGCGTCAGGTGGTAGTAATACTCGATCCAGACCCGTATCGGATCCTGGCGTTTGACGTCGTAATCCGGATGGTCGGTTTCGCGCAACGCCGACAGGCTGCGCGCGCCGAACGGCAGACTGTCGATATGGTATTCCAGCGCTTTGCCCTGTACGCCGCTGCGGCGGCGGCTGACCCAGCCTTCACGCCGGGCCATCAAATTGACCCCTTGCGGAGTTGAAGGCAACCCCGCCTTACCCATCAGTTCCCTGGCGGAAAACCATTTCTTTTCCATAGTCCCTTATCCCTGAGCCATCACATGCCGAGGAAAATCAACGGATACGCTGATAGTCGCATGGGCGCTTCATCTTACTTAATCGTTTAAGCTTCAGGTGTTATTTATATCACTAATCTTGTCTTGGTTAATATCATGTAACGAACGAGATGCGAGGCGCCGCCTGGGAGACGGCGCCTGAGAGGGGGGAGAAGGTTAACGGATGCCGAAATAGCCGTCGCTGAGCAACACCGCCAGCGGCTGCTCCAGCGCCACCTGGTCGCCGTCCGCCAGATCGACGCCGATGTCGCGCAGCGCCTGCAGCGTCACCGGCTGGTGAGCCGGCCCGGCGAAGGTCTGCGCTTTAATGCGATGCGCCGCGCCGTTGAGCATCGAGACCATCAGCTCGTCCATCTGGTTGCAGTGCACGTTGGTGATAAAGCGCTCATCGATGCGAATGATGTCGATCTTCTGATCGCTGAGTTCATCGAACGCATTGATGTTATGTCCGAAGCCGTTGACGATCAGCCGGCAGCCCTGCTGCTGCAGTTCGCGGAGAAATGCCCGACACTGTGCGGCGTGCTCCAGTATCGCGGCCTCATCGACGCTGAACAGCAGCGCCTGCGGCGGCAGCGAGGAAGCGCGCACCGTTTCCGTCAGGTAGCGCTGGAAGTCGGCGCTCAGCAGGCTGTCGATGGCCAGCGGCAGCGCGAGCGACAGCCCTTTGCGTTTGATGTCGTCGGCATATTTCACCAGCAGTTGCGCCGCCGTCCAGCGGTCGATGTCCGGCATCAGGCCGTACAGCTGCGCGGCGGTGATGAACGCCTCGTGCGACAGCGGGCGCTCGTCCGGCGCCATCACCTGCAGCTTCACCTGGTGAAACGCGGCCGACAGCGGCGTCGCCGGCGGCGCGACCGCATGAGTCAGCAGCCGCAGTTGCCCCTCGCTGATGATCGTCTGCACTTCCTGCTGGCTCAGTACCTCGTGTTGCCGCTCCAGCAGCTGTTTCTGCCGCGTTTCGTACAGATAAACCTGGCCGCGCCCCTGGTGCTTGGCGGTATAGCAGGCGATATCGGCCTGCGCCAACAGTTCGCTGCTTTTGGCGTCGGCACTGATGCGCGTGATGCCGGCGCTGGCGCCGACGCGATAAATCTTCCCTTCCCAATAGAACGGGTGCTGGCTGATTTGATTAACCACTTGCTGCACCAGCGATTTGGCCTGTTCCAGCCGGCAGTCGTACAGGATCAGACCGAACTCGTCGCCGCCCAAACGCGCCAGGCAGTCGCTGCCGCGCAGTTGGTGCCGCATCAGCTGGGCGATATCCCGCAGCAGGGCATCTCCCGCCGCATGGCCGGCGGTGTCGTTCACCGCCTTGAACCGATCCAGATCGAGGAACACCAGCGAATGCGGCGACGACGGTTCCCCGCCGGCGACGATCGCCGCTTTCAGCTGTTTCTCGAAGCGGGTGCGGTTCGGCAATCCGGTCAGCGCATCGTGCGAGGCGCTGTAGCTGAGTTTTTTCATCAGCTCGCGCGAGGCGGTGACGTCCTGCAGCACCATCACCGCGCCCATGGTTTCCCCGTCGAGGGTTTTCAGCGGTGAGACCGACTGCTGTACGTCGAAATAACGCCCGTCGCGGCTGTGCAGCACCAGCGCATAATCCGCCGGCCATTGCCGTGGGTATTGCGTGAGGTTTTCGATTTCCGGGCCGTCTTTGCCGTTGGTCAGGCGCACCACGCCGGCGACGGGCATACCGATCGCCAGGTCGAGTGGCCAGCCGCACATCTGTTCCGCCACCGGATTCATAAAGGTGATGCGCAGGTGGCTGTCGGTGGAGATCACCCCTTCGCCGATGGCGTCGAGGGTGATGTGCAGGCGCTCTTTCTCTTCGTGCAGCGCCTCGGCGAGGCTCTTGAGCTCGGTCATGTCGATATTGGTGCCGATCAGGCGCAGCGGCCGGCCCTGATCGTCGAGGATCACGTTGCCCTGGCCTCGGATATGGCGCACTTTGCCGCTGCGCGTAGTGATGCGAAATTCCATGACGAACGGTCGCGGCTGCGCCAGGATCTCGGCCAGCTCGCGATCGGTACGCTCGCGATCTTCCGGCACCAGCAGGGTGCGCCACAACGCCAGCGTCGGCGTTTGGTCGGGGGGGAGATCGTAGAGTTCGAACATGCGCTGATCCCAGGTGAAGTTTTCCTGGCTCATCACCCATTCCCAGATACCGACGCCGCCCACCTGGTTGGCCAGCGTGATGCGCTCCACCAACCGGTTGTTCTCCGCCTCGCTGCGCTTAAGGTCGCTGATATCCTCCACCTGAGAGATGAAGTACAACGGCCGGCCTTCGCCGTCGCGCACCAGCGAGACCGCCAGCAGCGCCCAGACCGTCTGCCCGTCGCTGCGGATATAGCGCTTCTCCATGGTGTAGCTGCTGATATGGCCGTCGAGCAGTTCGTGCAGTTGGGTCAGGTCGGCGTTCAGATCGTCCGGGTGGGTGATCTCTTGAAAGGTCAGGCGATAAAGTCTTTCGGGCGGATAGCCGAGCAGCTTGCACAGCGCCTGATTGACCTGCAGCCATTTGCCCTCCGGCGACACCAGCGCCATGCCGATGGCGGAATACTCCAGCGCGCTGCGAAAGCGGCTTTCGCTCTCGACGATATGTTGCTTTTCCACCCGGAAGGTGTGCATCACCATCGCCATGGCGTGCGCCGGGATCAGGATCAGCAACATCGGCAGATAGAGGCCGAGTTCGCCCAGGAAAGTGTGCTGGGAAGACTGAAGGTGCAGCAGACCCAGCGACAGCAGGACGGTGATCAGCAGGAGAGTGCAGAAACAGACGGTGAAGGTTTCGAAGCGCGACAGGGCGATAGCCGCCCACAGCAGCGGCAGGATGACGAAGGTAAAGGGGAAGGGCAGATGCGTCAGCGCCAGATAGCTGAAGGCCAGCGAGCCCATCAGGGTCAACAGCAGCGGATACGGATTCAGCCCGGCCAACAGACGGCGGTGATAGGTGAGCCCGAGCGGCGCCAGCGACAGCACCCCTATCGCTTCAGAGATGAACCAGGTGCCGAACGATTGCCAAAACGTCAGGTCCGGCGTGGGGGTTAGTCCGGCGGCCAGCAGCGCGCTGAACAACGGGGTAAAGATCACCGCGCAGACCACGAAGCGCAGCCAACAGCCCAGATCGCTCAGCGGATCGATCGCCGGCAGCGTGCGGCGCAGCAGCAGAGCGCACACTGCCGCTTCCAGCAGGTTGATGGCGGCCAGCTTGACCGGAATGGCGCTGAAGCCGAACAGCAGGAAGCTGGCGAGTACGATGCCTGTGCCGCTGGCCAGCAGCGGCAAACCCCAATGACGCGGAGGATGGCGATACAGCACGGCGATCGCGGCGGCGGTCGGGAACCACAGCGGCGTGAAGTGATGAGCCTCACTGGATAACGACAGGCTCAGCAAGGCGAGCAAAAATGTCGCCAGCGCCACGAACAGAGAATGTGTCAGCATAACGCCTTTGTGTGTGCCGAACGCGTTCGGCGCGCTGATATCCATAGACATCCTTACCGATGACCTCTGCCTGTGATTGGATTCATGACGTGGATGAATCAAGATGATTTATTGAAAAAGGGTAGTACAGCGCGGGAGGAAAACCTATCGGGAGGGCCGACTTTACTGCGTTAGCGCAAACCCGGCGACAGAATGACGAAAAAGCCGGCGCGGGGCCGGCTTTGAGCGTCTTACAGCAGGAACAGGGTGGCGAGGCCGAGGAAGATGAAAAAGCCGCCGGTATCGGTCAGCGCGGTGATGAGCACGCTCGAGCCGACCGCCGGATCGCGGCCCAGTTTGAGCATGGTCATCGGGATCACCACGCCCATCAGCGCCGCCAGCAGCAGGTTGAGCAGCATCGCCAGCGTCATCACGCCGCCCATCGCCGCGTCGCCGTACAGCAGCCAGGTGATCACGCCCATGATGCCGCCCCACACCACGCCGTTGATGATGGCGACGCCCAGCTCTCTGAGCATCAGGCGCGAGATGTTGCCGACTTCGATCTGGTGCAGCGCCAGCGCGCGCACGATCATGGTGATGGTCTGGTTGCCGGTGTTGCCGCCGATGCCGGCGACGATCGGCATCAGCGCCGCCAGCGCCACCAGCTGGGAAATGGTGTGCTCGAACAGGCCGATCACCCGCGAGGCGACAAACGCGGTGCAGAGGTTGATCGCCAGCCAGGCCCAGCGGGTTTTAACCGCCTTGCTGACCGGGGCGAACACGTCTTCTTCCGGGCTCAAACCGCCCATGCGGCGCAGGTTGGTGTCGCTCTCTTCGTTGACGGCGTCGACGATCTCTTCGATGGTCAGGCGGCCCATCAGTTTGCCCTTGGCGTCAACCACCGGGGCGCTGATCAGGTCGTAACGTTCGAATGCGCCGGCCGCTTCATCGGCCTTGTCCTCAGGCTGAAAGGTGGCGGGATCGCTGTCCATCACTTCGCGTACCGGGATCTCCGGGTCGTTCAGCAGCACCGCGGTGAGCGGCAGTTCGCCCAGCAGGGTGTTTTTGCGATCGGTGACGAACAGTTTATCGGTGGCGTCGGGAATGGTTTTGCGCATGCGCAAAAAACGGTGCACCGCGCCGAGCGTGACGTCCGGCCGCACCGTCACCAGTTCGAAATCCATCATCCAGCCGACGCTGTCTTTGGCGTACTGGCTCATCTCGCGCACCTGGGCGCGCTGCTCCGGCTCCAGCGAGGTCAGCAACCGGCCCATCAGGTTACGCGGCAGGTATTGCGCCAGGTAGGCCTGTTCGTCCACGTCCAGCGTTTTGATCGCTTTGAGCAGGTCTTTGTCGCTCATTTCTTCGATCAGGCTGTCCCAGACCGGTTCGGCGACTTCCACCAGCGTCTGGCCGCGCTTGCTGTTGCCCACCAGCCGCCACAGCGCCATACGTTCGTCCTGCGGCAGCGCCTCCAGCAGGTCCGCCAGGTCGGCGGCGTGCATGTCGTCCAGCAGGCCGGTGATTTCCGCCGTTTGGTTCAGCAGTTCGCTTTGGCTGAGGGCGTGTTCATCCCCTGGCCGGCCGAGAATGCCGTCGACCAATTCCTTATTGTTCAACAGCAGAGTGAGAATGCGCTGGCGGTGTTCAGCGACTTTTTTGACGTTATGGGTTGCGGCTGACATGGTGTTCCTTAACGGGCGCTCGGCGTTCCTGACGCAGGCTCATTAAAAGATAGAGCATAGCGAGTGCCGGAGTCATTTTTATGAAACGGACGGGGCGCGGCGGTTATTCAGAGGAGGCGTCCTGTTGCGGCGCGCTGACTTCGGCGGCGTTTTGCGCAGCGGCCTGTTTTTTTTCCTGATGATGAGGCACCGCCACCACGGCGGCGTACAGCAGTCGGCCGACTAAAATGATAAAGCTGATAAACAACACTATCTTCGTCATCTGTCCGGTGGTTTTCTTGCGCATATATCACCCGGTATGCCGGTGTCCTGTGTTATTCGCTCGAGAATTTGTAACCGGATTTTAGGCGCTGATGACAAAAGTTGTCCATTTTTTTCCGGCGAGCGGCGCGGCGTATTAGGGTTTCGTTTAGGTTGGCGGAGCGAGGGCGGAAAGAAAAACCCCCTGGCTGGCAGGGGGCGGGGGATCAGGCGGAGCGCTGTTCGTCTTGCGAGCCTTCTTCGTCGATCAGCAGCTTCCAGCCGACGACGTCGTTCCAGTAGGCCTGCTCGCGCTCGAAGTCCAGCTGCACCAGGTTGTTTTGCGCCAGGTAGCCGGCCGGGAAGCGCAGCGTCCAGTGGTTGTCGTCGGTGGTCAGGCGCAGCGTTTCCGGCGTGGTGGTCGACTGGCGCTGGTTGTTGAGCAGGGTGCTCAGACGCAGCAGTTGGATCAGCGGCAGGTAGTGTTTCTTTTTGAACAGGTTGAGGCGCGGCAGCTCTTCCAGCTTGATCGCCTTGCGGTGGAAACGCACCAGCGCCGCCAACAGCAGCTGCTGTTCCTGGTTGAAGCCAGGCAGGTTGGAGTTTTGCAGAATGTAGGCCGAATGGCGATGCATGCCGCTGTGGTTGATGCTCAGCCCCACTTCGTGCAGCATGGCGGCCCATTTCAGCAGGGCTTCCAATTGCGGATGCACCAGCTTGGTGTTTTGCGCCATCCACTGCGAATAGAGCAGTTCGGTGGTTTCCAGCACCCGCTTGGCCTGTTCGCGGTCGATGTTGTAGTGATCGGCCAAGCTTTTGGCGGTGCGGCTGCGGATGTCCTGGTGGCGGAAGCGGCCTTCCATTTCATACAGCACGCCTTCGCGCAGTGCGCCGTCGGACAAGCGTAGATCGCGGATCGCCAGCGCATCGAACACGCCGCACAGGATAGCCAGCCCCGGCACGAACACCGATTGGCGATCTTCCGACAGCCCCGGCAGGCTCAGTGAGCCGAAGCTTTTGAACTGCAGCACTTGTTCGGCGAGCATTTCCAGGCGTTCGAGGGTGATCAGACCGTCTTTTTCGCCCATCGCCACCAGCACTTCGTGGGCGGCCTTGATGGTGCCCGAGGCGCCCAGCGCATACTGCCAGCCCTGAATGCGGTACTGCCAGGCCAGCGTTTCCAGCTTCTGCGCCGCCGCCAGCCGCGCGCGGCGGAAGTTGTTTTTGCTGATCTCGCCGCCGGGGAAGAACAGCTGGGCGAAGCTGACGCAGCCCATGCGGCGGCTTTCCGCCAGCAGCGGCTCGAAGTCTTCGCCGATCACCAGCTCGGTGGAGCCGCCGCCGATGTCGATCACCAGCTTGCGGCCTTTCTCCGGTTGAGTGTGCTCCACGCCCATGAAGATCAGGCGCGCTTCTTCCTGGCCGGCGATGATTTCGATCGGGTAGGGGATCACTTTGGCGGCGCGCTTGAGGAACACTTCAGCGTTCACCGCCTGGCGCAGGGTATGGGTCCCGACGATGGTGACGTTATCCGCCGGGAAGCCCTGCAGCCGTTCGGCAAACAGCGCCAGGCAGGCCAGGCCGCGTTCTATCGCCTCTTCACTGAGTACGTTGTTGCTGTCCAATCCGTCGGCGAGGTGCACCCGCTGTTTTAAACGGCCCAATACCTGTAAGGCGCCGTTGACGACGCGGGCGATCACCATGTGGAAACTGTTCGACCCGAGGTCGATGGCGGCGATTTCCTGCGGTTTGTTCGTTGCAGTGTTTTTTAGCGGCATAGTTGCTGGCCTACTGTCCTGGTTGTTCCAGAGCTTTTAAATACTCGTAAATAGCCACCTGGGCGCGCACTTTGCGGCGGTTGCCGCGCGGCACGTACTGGTTGCTCAGTTCTTTATCCACATAACGGGCCTTGACCGTATCGCTGAACAGGATCTCCAGAATGTCCAGAACGCGCTGTTTCAGCGCCGGATCCAGCAGCGATACCGCCACTTCGATACGGTAATCTATGTTGCGGGTCATCCAGTCGGCGGAGGACAGATACACCCGTTTGTCACCTTTGTTGTCGAAAACGTAAACCCGATCGTGTTCCAAAAAGCGATCGACGATGCTGATCACCTGAATATTGTCGCTGATCCCCGGCAGGTTGGGAATCAGGGAACACATGCCCCGCACCAGCAGACGGATCTTCACGCCGGCGCCGGACGCGGTATATAACCGATCTACCAGCCCTTTATCCACCAGATTATTTATTTTCAACATAATGCCGGCCTGTTCCCCGGCCTGGGCGTTGGCGATTTCGTTGTCGATCAGCTCATACAACTTCAGGCGCGAGTTCTGCGGCGACACCATCAGGTTATCGAAGGTGACCGGGCGGTAGGGGTTCTCGATAAAGTTGAATACCCGGCGTACCTCGTTGGTGATGCGCGAGTCGGCGGTCAACAGCGAATAGTCGGTGTAGATGCGCGCGGTTTTTTCGTTAAAGTTGCCGGTACCGATATGAGCATAGCGCACAATTTCATCGCCTTCACGGCGTGAAATCAGGAACAGTTTGGCATGGATTTTCAGCCCCGGCGCCGAGAAGATCACGTGCACGCCGGCCTCGGTCAGGCGCTTCGCCCAATGAATGTTGGCCTCTTCGTCGAAGCGCGCCTGCAGCTCGACCACCACCGTGACTTTTTTGCCATTGTGCGCGGCGTGGATCATCGATTCGATGATGCGCGAGTCTTTCGCCACCCGGTAGATGTTGATTTTGATCGCCAACACGCTCGGATCGAACGACGCCTGGCGCAGCAGCTCCAGCACGTGTTCAAAGGTGTGGTACGGGTAGTAGAGCAGCACGTCCTTTTCGCGAATGGCGTCGAAGCCGTTGCGGAAACCGTCGAACCAGATGTGGCGCAGGCGCGGCAGCGGCTTGTTGACCAGGTTGGCCTTGCCGACGTTCGGGAAGCTGATGAAATCTTTAAAGTTGTGGTAACGGCCGCCGGCGATCACCGAATCGTAGTTGGAGATGCCCAGCTTGCCGCGCAGCAGCTCTACCATCTCGTTCGGCATGTCGCGCTGATAAACGAAGCGCACCGGCTCGGCGGTGAGGCGCTGTTTCAGGCTGGAGGACATCAGTTCCAGCAGGCTGGATTCCATTTCGGTGACCAGATCGTATTCGGCGTCACGGGTCATCTTCATCGAATAGGCGTTGAGCGCGTCGTAGTCAAAGAAGCCCTTGAAGATATCGTCCAGGCAGTAACGCAGGATGTTGTCGAGCAGGATCATCGGCTTACGGCGGCGCGGCGCTTCCGGCGGCAGATTGACGAAGCGCGGCACCTTGTCCGACGGGATTTCCAGCAGCGCATAGTCGATGCGCGCGCCGCGGATGATCTCCACCGCCAGATAGGTGTAATCGTCTTTCAGGAACTGCACCAGGTTGGTGTCGTGGTTGATCAGGATCGGCGTGATGTGCTGGCGCAGGTGCTGTTTGAAATATTGCCGCAGCCAGATTTGCTGGTTCTCGGACACCTGGCGTTCGTTGATCAGGAAGATCTGGTTGCGCGCCATTTCCAGCAGCAGATCGTTGTACAGACCGTCGAACTCCTGATCGGTTTTCAGCACCTTGGCCTGGATCTTTTTCAGCAGATGGCGTGAGGAACCGGCGGAGCCTTGCTCTTCGCTGATCAGGATGCGCCGTTTGAGATCGGCGAAGCGGACTTTATAGAACTCGTCGAGGTTGTTGGAGTAAATGCCCAGAAAACGCATACGTTCAATCAGGGGATTGCTCTTATCTGCGGCTTCCTGCAACACGCGCTCATTAAAGGATAACCAGCTTAGTTCTTTTTCGATGTAGAGCTTTTCCTGACCCATTGCCACTCCAGTTCAAATTTAGAATAGGATCCGGGACGCAGCGCCCGGATGCCGCTCTAGTGTCCTTCATCATTATTGCGAGAGATTGACAGGAAAGTCCAACATATCCATTGCGTTGGCGCGCGGCGTTTTTCGGCGGCAATAAATTTTCCCCGCGGCGGGATGCCCGGCAGTGAAACGATCAGCATGAAATGACGGTTAGCAGGCTTATTCTTGGCGTTATAAAGCGTGTTTATGGTCATTTTTCAGCAATATATCAAATTCATATTGTCTGATGGCAGTGTAAAAAACCTGAGTTATGGCGGGTAACTTTGTCATGCAAACGTCATAAAACTGACATAAGATGCCCGGTTATCTTACGGCGCAAGCCCGATTACATCAGCGACAGCGAGACACATGACACAGACGACGGCCAATCAACATCCCCGAGATCGCATGCGCGGGCGCATCGACCGCGGCGTGCAGGCGGCAGTGACCGCCAGCGGGCTGATGGTGCTGATGACGTTGATGCTGATCTTCGTTTATCTGCTGTTTGCGGTGCTGCCGTTGTTCAAACCGGCCTCGCTCGGCCAGGCGCAGCCGCTGCCGTTCACGGTATCGGCCCCGGCGCTGGCGCTGGGCATGGACGTGCAGCAGCGCGTCGGTTATCGCATCGACGCGCAGGGCGCGGGGCAATTTTATCGTCTGACGCCGGCGCCGAGCGGCCAGGCCCAGATGCCGCTGGCGCAGCAGACGCTGTTGGCCAAACCGACGCTGCTCGCGCAGGCCGCCGGCGAGCGCGATCTGTTTGCGCTGGCGCAGGCTGACGGCCGGTTTGTGGTGGCGCGCGCGGATTTCGCCACGGCTGAAAACGGCCGGCCGCAGTGGCAGTTCCCGCTCGGGCAGCAGCCATTGGCGCTGGATCCACAGCGCAAGCCGCTGAAGCTGCTGTCGCTGGCGGATGCGCATCGCGGGCAGTATCTGCTGGCCGGAGTGACCGACGATCGGCGGCTGGTGTTCGGCCGCTTCAGCCCCGACCGGCCGCCGCAGTTCAGCGAGCGGCCGCTGGAGCACGACGGGGAGCAGCTGGTGCTGACGCCGGATGGCCGCCAGCTTTATCTGCTGACCGGCAACCGGCTGGCGCGTTATCAGATCGACGGCGCACAGCTGCAGCTGCGTGAAACGCGTACCCTTGGCGAACACGCCCCGTATCAGATGACGGCGCTGCCCGGCGGCAGCGCGCTGCTGATCAAGGGCGCCGACGGCAATCTGCGCGAGTGGTTCGAGGTGGAAAAAGATCGGCGCTGGCGTCTGACGCCGGTGCAGCATTTCGACCACGGCGCCGACGGGCAGGAGCTGACGGTGGCTGAGCCTTACCGCCGGGTGTTCGCCACCCTGCGGCCCGATGGCGGCTTCTCGCTGTTCTCCGCCATTCAACCGCAGCCGCTGCTGAATACCCGTTTGGGCGCCGAGGTGCGGCAGATGGCGTTCGCGCCGCGCGGCGATGGCCTGCTGCTGGAGAGCGCGCAGGGCTGGCAGCGCTATGCGCTCGACAACCCTTATCCGGACGTTACCTGGCGTTCGTTGTGGGGCAAGGTGTGGTATGAGAACTACCCGCAGCCGGCCTATGTCTGGCAGTCCACCTCCGGCGAAGACAGTTACCAACCCAAATTCAGCCTGATGCCGGTGATCTTCGGCACCTTTAAGGCGGCGGCTTACGCGATGCTGTTCGCCATCCCGCTGGCCTTGGCCGGCGCCATCTATACCGCTTACTTTATGACGCCGGGGCTGCGGCGGGTGATCAAACCGGCTATCGAAGTGATGGGCGCGCTGCCGACGGTGGTGATCGGGCTGGTGGCCGGCATTTGGCTGGCGCCGATCATCGAGCAGTATCTGTTGGCGGTGCTGGCGTTGCCGCTGCTGCTGGCGGCGGCGGTGCTGCTGTGCGGCGCGTTGACCCATCGCTTTATGCCGCGCTGCCGGCCGGGCGTCGATCTGCTGTTGCTGCTGCCGCTGCTGGCGTTGACGGTGTGGCTGGCGCTCAACCTGGGGCCGCGGCTGGAGGTGGCGTTGTTCGGTGAGCCGCTGCATTTCTGGCTGGGGGATAATTATGACCAGCGCAATGCGCTGGTGGTAGGTGTGGCGATGGGCTTCGCGCTGGTGCCGATCATCTTCTCGCTGGCGGAGGACGCACTGTTCAGCGTGCCGGCGACCCTGAGCCAGGGTTCTTTGGCGCTGGGCGCTACCCAGTGGCAGACGGTGATCAAGGTGGTGCTGCCATCCGCCAGCGCCGGCATTTTCTCCGCGCTGATGATCGGCTTTGGCCGCGCGGTGGGGGAAACCATGATCGTGCTGATGGCTACCGGCAACACGCCGATTATCGACGGCAGCCTGTTCCAGGGGCTGCGCGCGCTGGCGGCCAACATCGCCATTGAAATGCCGGAGGCGGTCTCCGGCAGCAGCCATTACCGCGTGCTGTTCCTGACCGCGCTGGTGCTGTTTGTCTTCACCTTCGTGTTCAACACGCTGGCGGAGGCGGTGCGCCTGCGGCTGCGCAAGCGCTACACGCCGAATCAGGAGGCGCCATGAAGAACTGGGTGAAGAGCGGGTCGCCGTGGATATGGCTGACCGCCGGTTCGGTGGCCGTCAGCCTGCTGGCGCTGATCGGCATTCTGTTGCTGCTGGCCGGGCAGGGGATGCGCTATTTCTGGCCGAGCCCGGTTTATCAGTTCGAACTCAATCAGAACGGCGCCGGACCGGTGACGGTGATCGGTGAGCTGTACCAGCAGCAAAGCATTTCCCGGCGCCAGCTGGCCGAGGCGGGCGTTACGCCGCCGGGCGAGGCGCAGAGCGTCGAACGCTATCTGATTAAGGTCGGCAACCGCGAGCGCGAGGGGCAGGATTTCCGCACCTTGCTGGCCAGCGATGTCCACAGCCAAAGCACGCCGCGCAGCCTGCTGGTGCTGGAACGCGACAGCCACGGCACCGCTTACGGTTATCTGGCGGGGCTGCTGGAAGACGGGCAACCGCTGACTGGCCGCAATCTGGGGCAGGCGTTGCAGCAGCGCCTGCCGCAAATCGCCGCGCTCTCGCGCCAGGCGCACGACATTCAATTCCGCGACATGGCGCGCATCAATCAGCAGTTTGACGCGCTGCGGCTGCGGGAAAAGCGCCTGCAGCGCGACGATAAGCTGGACGCCCGCGCACAGGACGCCATCAAGGCCGAACGGCTGGAACTGCAGCGGCAGTATCAGCTGTTGTCCGAACGTCTGGCGGGGCTGAACCGCGATCGCCAGCGCGATGCGTTGCTGCTGCGCGACATGCACGGGCAGACGTTGACCATTCCGCTCAGCCAGGTGCGCGATGCCTGGTACCCGAACGCCATGAACACCACCGAGAAGCTGGCACACTGGGGCGAGCAGGTGAAGAAGTTCCTCACCGACAGCCCGCGCGAAGCGAATACCGAAGGCGGGGTGTTCCCGGCCATTTTCGGCACGGTGTTGATGGTGATCCTGATGTCGATCGTGGTGATGCCGTTTGGCGTAATTGCGGCGGTATATCTGCACGAATATGCCGGCAACAATCTGCTGACGCGGGTGATCCGCATCGCGGTGGTCAACCTGGCCGGCGTGCCTTCGATCGTCTACGGCGTTTTTGGCCTCGGCTTCTTTGTTTACATGATTGGCGGCACGCTCGATCAGCTGTTCTATCCCGAGTCCTTGCCCAACCCGACCTTCGGTACGCCCGGCGTGCTGTGGGCGGCGCTGACGTTGGCGCTGCTGACGCTGCCGGTGGTGATCGTCGCCACCGAGGAAGGGCTGTCGCGCATTCCCGCCTCGCTGCGGCAGGGCTCGATGGCGCTGGGCGCCAGCCGGGCCGAGACGTTGTGGCGCATCGTGCTGCCGATGGCGGCGCCGGCGATGATGACCGGCCTGATCCTGGCGGTGGCGCGCGCCGCCGGTGAGACGGCGCCGCTGATGCTGGTGGGGGTCGTGAAATCGGTGCCGGTGCTGCCGGTGGACGAGATTTTCCCGTATCTGCACCTGGAGCGGAAGTTCATGCATTTGAGCTTCCAGATCTACGATATGGCATTCCAGAGCCCGAGCGTGGAGGCGGCGCGGCCGCTGGTGTTCGCCACCGCCTTCCTGCTGGTGACGATCGTGGTGAGTTTGAATCTGGCGGCGATGGGTATCCGCCATTCGTTGAGGGAGCGGTACCGAGCATGGTCGCAGTAACAATGACGCTATTTTTGGGGAGTGCGTAATGGGTTTGATGACGCCAGGCAGTTTGCCCCGGCTGGATGTCCAGCATCTCGACGATGAACAGACCGCGCTGGCGGTCAACGGCCTGAACCTGTTTTATGGCGACAAACAGGTGCTGCATGATATTTCGCTGCGTATCCCGAAGCACCGGGTGACGGCTTTGATTGGCCCCTCGGGCTGCGGTAAATCGACGCTGCTGCGCTGTTTCAACCGCATGAACGATCTGGTGGACAACTGCCGTATCGAGGGCGAACTGCAGCTGAACGGCGCGGCGATCTCCGGCGCGCAGATCGACGTGGCGGCGCTGCGGCGGCGGGTGGGCATGGTGTTCCAGCGGCCGAACCCGTTCCCGAAATCGATCTATGAAAACGTGGTGTACGGCCTGCGGCTGCAGGGCGTGCGCGACCGGCGTTTGCTGGATGAGGCGGTGGAGCGTTCGCTGCGCGCCGCCGCGCTGTGGCATGAGGTGAAGGACCGGCTGCGCGAAAACGCGTTCCGCTTGTCCAGCGGCCAGCAGCAGCGCCTGGTGATCGCGCGCGCCATCGCCATCGAGCCGGAGGTGTTGCTGCTCGACGAGCCGACCTCGGCGCTGGATCCGATCTCCACGCTGACCATCGAAGAGCTGATTTCCGCACTCAAGCAGCGCTATAGCGTGGTGCTGGTGACGCACAACATGCAGCAGGCGGCGCGCGTCTCCGACTACACCGCCTTTATTCATCAGGGGCGGCTGGTGGAATACAACGACACCGACGCGATTTTTACCTCGCCGCGCCAGCGCCGCACCGAAGACTATATTACCGGGCGGTATGGGTGAGGGATGAGCGGCGCAAACCGGTGGGTTTACGCCGCTCATTGAATTTAAAGTCCAGCAGATATGGTTCGGTATCGCAATAAAAATCCTTTCATAATTATTTTTCCTACATTATTCATGCTATATAGAGGGTTCTCGATAAAAATCGTACCCTTGGTGATTTTTTAATTCATCATTTCATTTGTTTCTGCGTTTTATCGATGGATTAATAACTGTCTATAAAAGGAAATTATAAGCATGAATATTGATGAGGTTTATATCAAAGAATTATCTCTCCAGTTATTACCCCTACTGATCTCTGGAGTGGCATGGTGGTTTTTACGTTGGTTAAAGGGATATGATTCCCGACGACGTTGCCAGTTTGATAGCGTCAGCGATGTAAAACGCGTGTCCGTCCTGTCACGTATTCAGAAATTGCGGGATGCGCCGCAGAGTGGCATGACGTTGCTGCAAATTAAAGCGCTATATGAAAGTATTGGGATCCGCCTGCCGATATGGGTGGCGCATCAACTAGTGGACTATTTGGGCCGTGGACCGGTGGCATTGAACGACCTTGCGTTGAACAGTTTCTTGCGTCGTACTTCGCTTACAGCTAGCAAAAATGAAGACAACAAAGTATTTGCCCTCGATGTCAACCAGCTGTGTAAGCAGCGCTTTTTTGTGCTGATATTCTTTGTCGTCAGTGCGTTGGCTATCGCTTACGGTGTCTATACCAGCGTGCTTCCGTTGGGGGCAAGCGAAGCCACTGCCAGTAATATATTTTTGTTTTCATTATTCTTTTTCGCCTATTTGTTCTTGGCGTTGTTCGTTGTGGCTTGGTCAATTAATGAATGGGGAACCCTGCAGCATGCCAAGGCTTTCTGGCTGAAGTGGCAGCCCCACCTGTATCAGAACGAAGCGGAATATCAGGCGCATTGTCAGCATGCGTGCAATGTTGCGGCACAGGAAAACGTACCTGATATCACTTTGGAGACCGTTGCTGATTTGCCACCGGCCGAAAAGCCACAGCGTGGATGGCTGATGCGTAGGCTGGGCAAGAAAGATAATTAACTTCTAAGCGCCATATCAGAACATGGCTCTTAACGCGTTTTATCGGCGAGTCGCAGCACCACCCCCACCAGCAGCAACGCAGCGCCCGAGGCATAGAGCGGGAACCAACGCGTCCACCAGAGCGGGGAAAACAGCGGGGTGCTATTGGGATCTGCAGGCGCGTAGCCGCTATAGGTATTCAGGCCGGCGGCGATGGCGAGCATCGCCAGGCCGATAAAAAGCAGCAGGTTTGAGACGGTCGTCATGGCATTTTTCCTTTGTAGAGGTAGAGGGTAATTCTTACTATTAATTATTTTTCGATTAATTATCTTGAGGAATATTATTTATTTTCGTATTCATCAGGTTGTTTCCTGACGATAAAATAGCATGCCTTAATACTAGTCGCTTATTTGCCAATAAAAAACCCGCCTGGGCGGGTTTTCACTTTTTTCTCGCTAAGCGTCACTTTACCAGCGGCTTCTCATTGGGCGTTTTGAACTTCGCCAGATATTGCGGCTGGAAGATGCACATGCGCAGCACGGTGCGGTATTCGCCGTTGACGAAGAACTCGTCGATCAGCTCGCCTTCCACGTTGAAGCCCAGCTTGCTGTAGATGTGGATCGCCTTCGGGTTCTCCTTGTCGACGATCAGGTACAGTTTGTACAGGTTCAGCACCGAGAAGCCGTAGTCCATCGCCAGCCGGGCGGCGGTGCTGGCGTAGCCTTTGCCCTGATGGGCGGGATCGATGATGATCTGGAATTCTGCGCGGCGGTGGATGTGATCGATCTCCACCAGTTCCACCAAGCCGACCTTGGCGCCTTCGTGCTCGATGATAAAGCGGCGCTCGCTCTGATCGTGGATGTGTTTGTCGTAGAGATCGGAAAGTTCGACAAAGGCTTCATAGGGTTCTTCAAACCAATAGCGCATAACGCTGGCGTTGTTGTCCATCTGGTGGACGAACGACAGATCGTCCCGTTCCAATGGGCGTAATCTGACGCTGGCAGTGCTGGACATGTGGGCTCCTCTGTGCCGTGAAATTGTGCAAAGTATAACTTCACAGAATGGATGAAGGCGAAAAAAAACGGCGCCGCGTGGGCGCCGTTTAGGCAAGGTTCAGGCTGCGCGCATCAGTCGGCGGCGTGCCCCTGCTCAGGCAGGCGTTCGCCGTCCAGCCAGGCGGCGCCGTCGCGCATCGCCAGGCGGCCGTCGACGAACCAGCTCACCACCAGCGGATAGATCGTGTGTTCCTGGGTTTGCACCCGTTCAACCACGTCATCCTCTTCATCGTCAGCGAAAATCGGCACCTTGGCCTGCAAGATCACCGGGCCGCCGTCGAGCTGTTCGGTCACGAAGTGCACCGAGGTGCCGTGTTCGCTGTCGCCGTTGTCGATGGCCTGACGATGCGTATGCAGCCCCGGGTATTTCGGCAGCAGGGAAGGGTGAATGTTCAGCATGCGACCGGCATAGCGCTGCACGAACTGCGGGCTGAGGATGCGCATGTAGCCGGCCAGCACCACCAGATCGGGCTGATGTTGGTCGATGGCGTCCGCCAGCGCGGCGTCGAACGCCGTGCGATCGGCGTAAGCCTTGGCATCCAGCGCCTGGGCGGCGATGCCCGCCGCTTCGGCGCGCTGCAGGCCGTAAGCCTGCGCCTTGTTGCTGAATACCGCCACGATCTCGGCGGCGATGCGGCCCTGCTGGCAGGCGTCAATCAGGGCCTGGAGATTGCTCCCCTGGCCGGAGACCAACACCACGATCTTTTTCATCAGTTGATGACCACTTGTTGTTCGTCGGAAGAGGCAGTCAGTTTACCGATTTTCCACGCTTTTTCACCTGCCGCGGTCAGCAGCGCGATGGCCGCTTCCACTTCGGCTTCCGGCAGGGCGATGACCATGCCTACGCCGCAGTTGAAGGTGCGGTACATTTCATGACGGCTGACGTTGCCGGCCTGCTGCAGCCAGGTGAACACCGCCGGCCACTGCCAGCTGGCTTCGTCGATCACCGCCTGCATGCCTTCCGGCAGCACGCGTGGAATATTTTCCCAGAAGCCGCCGCCGGTGAGGTGAGCGATGGCGTGGACGTCCACCTTCTCGATCAGCTCCAGCACGGACTTCACGTAAATTTTGGTCGGCGCCAGCAGGTGGTCGGCCAGCGGTTTGCCTTCCAGCTGGGTGGCGGTCGGATCGGTGTTGCTCACTTCCAGGATCTTGCGCACCAGCGAGTAGCCGTTGGAGTGCGGGCCGGAAGCGCCCAGGGCGATCAGCGCATCGCCGGACTGCACTTTGCTACCGTCGATGATCTCGGATTTTTCGACTACGCCGACGCAGAAACCGGCCACGTCGTAATCTTCGCCGTGGTACATGCCCGGCATTTCAGCGGTTTCGCCGCCCACCAACGCACAGCCGGACTGCTTGCAGCCTTCGGCGATGCCGGTGATCACGCTGGCCGCAGTGTCTACGTCCAGTTTGCCGGTGGCGTAGTAGTCGAGGAAGAACAGCGGCTCGGCGCCCTGAACCACCAGATCGTTGACGCACATCGCCACCAGATCGATGCCGATGGTGTCGTGGCGTTTCAGATCCATCGCCAGACGCAGCTTGGTGCCCACGCCGTCGGTACCGGAAACCAGCACCGGCTCGCGGTATTTCTGCGGCAACGCACACAGGGCGCCAAACCCGCCCAGACCGCCCATCACTTCCGGGCGACGGGTCTGTTTAACTACACCTTTGATGCGATCTACCAATGCGTTGCCTGCATCGATATCGACACCTGCGTCTTTATAGCTGAGAGAGGTTTTGTCGGTCACTGCGCGATTCCCCACGACGGTTTGCGGTTTGAAAACTGTGCTTCCGATGTTGATTCCGGAATAAGGCGCGGCAATTCTAACAGCGCAGGCAAACGTTTGCGAGCGGCTTGTGAACCGGCTCTGCTTTTTCGTCATCTATACTGATATTCAAACTTTTGTTGATCCCGATCGGGCTATTGTGGGTGGCGCGGCGAAAAAAAGGAGGTATAATCCCGCGATTTTTTTGGCCGCAACCACCTTAATAGGAGAAAAATGATGAAGATCGTTGAGGTGAAACACCCGCTGGTAAAACACAAGCTTGGCCTGATGCGCGAAAATGACATCAGCACCAAACGCTTCCGTGAGCTGGCCTCAGAAGTGGGTAGTTTACTGACCTATGAAGCGACCGCCGATCTGGAGACGGAAAAAGTCACCATCGAAGGCTGGTGCGGGCCAGTTGAAGTGGACCAGATCAAAGGGAAAAAGATTACCGTAGTACCAATCCTGCGTGCCGGTCTGGGCATGATGGAAGGGGTGCTGGAGCACGTGCCGAGCGCGCGCATCAGCGTGGTGGGCGTATACCGCGACGAAGAAACCCTGGAGCCGGTGCCGTATTTCCAGAAGCTGGTTTCCAACATCGAAGAGCGCATGGCGCTGGTCGTCGACCCGATGCTGGCCACCGGCGGTTCGATGATCGCCACTATCGATCTGCTGAAGAAAGCCGGCTGTCACAGCATCAAGGTGCTGGTTCTGGTCGCGGCGCCGGAAGGCATCGCCGCACTGGAGAAAGCGCACCCGGACGTTGAACTGTACACCGCTTCCATCGATCAGTGTCTGAACGACAAGGGCTACATCGTGCCTGGCCTGGGCGATGCGGGCGACAAGATATTTGGTACCAAGTAAACATTTGAGCCGACTTAATGAGTCGGCTTTTTTTTGACTAAAACCTATAAAACCAATAAACCGAGGAAAAACACACATGACCCGTCGCGCCATCGGCGTCAGCGAGCGCCCGCCGCTGCTCCAGACCATTCCGCTCAGCTTCCAGCACCTGTTCGCCATGTTTGGTGCCACCGTGCTGGTGCCTATCCTGTTCAAGATCAACCCGGCGACCGTGCTGCTGTTCAACGGCATCGGCACGCTGCTGTATCTGTTCATCTGTAAAGGCAAGATCCCGGCCTACCTCGGTTCCAGCTTCGCGTTTATCTCGCCGGTGCTGCTGCTGTTGCCGCTCGGTTATGAAGTGGCGTTAGGCGGTTTCATCATGTGCGGCGTGCTGTTCTGTCTGGTGGCGCTGATCGTGAAAAAGGCCGGCACCGGCTGGCTGGATGTGATGTTCCCGCCGGCGGCGATGGGGGCGATCGTCGCCGTCATTGGCCTGGAGTTGGCGGGCGTGGCGGCCAATATGGCGGGGCTGCTGCCGGATGAAGGCGCCAGCGCCGACTCGACCACCATCACCATTTCGCTGGTGACGCTGGCGGTCACGGTGCTCGGTTCAGTGCTGTTCCGCGGCTTCCTGGCGATTATCCCGATCCTGATCGGCGTGCTGGTGGGCTATGCGTTGTCATTCTTCATGGGCGTGGTGGATTTGACTCCGATCCGCGAGGCGCACTGGTTCGCGCTGCCGACCTTCTACACCCCGCGCTTTGAGTGGTTCGCCATCTTCACCATTCTGCCGGCGGCGCTGGTGGTGATCGCCGAGCACGTCGGCCACCTGGTGGTGACCGCCAACATTGTGAAAAAAGACCTGATCCGCGATCCGGGCCTGCACCGCTCGATGTTCGCCAACGGCATCTCGACGGTATTCTCCGGCTTCTTCGGCTCCACGCCGAACACCACCTACGGCGAGAACATCGGCGTGATGGCCATCACCAAGGTCTACAGCACCTGGGTGATCGGCGGCGCGGCGGTGCTGGCGATCCTGTTGTCCTGCATCGGCAAGCTGGCGGCGGCGATCCAGGCGGTGCCGGTGCCGGTGATGGGCGGCGTTTCCCTGCTGCTGTACGGCGTGATCGGCGCCTCGGGCATTCGCGTGTTGATCGAGTCCAAAGTGGATTACAACAAAGCGCAAAACCTGATTTTAACCTCGGTGATCCTGATTATCGGCGTGAGCGGCGCCAAGGTGCACATCGGCGCGGCGGAGCTGAAAGGCATGGCGCTGGCGACCATCGTCGGCATTGGCTTGAGCCTGCTGTTCAAGGTCATCAGCCTGTTCCGCAAGGAAGAAGAGGTGCTCGACGCGCCGGACGAACCGGCAGAGCAGAAGTAACGAAAAGGGCAGCCCAGGGGCTGCCCTTTTGACTGATGGCATTCGCCTCAGCTGCGAATTTTGCGGTACACGAACAGCACCACGATGGCGCCGATAACCGCCACCACGAAGCTGCCGAAGTTGAAGCCGTCAACCTTGCCGTAGCCGAAGAAGGTGCTGATATAGCCGCCGACCACGGCGCCGACGATCCCCAGCACAACGGTCAGGATAAAGCCGCCGCCGTCTTTGCCGGGCATGATCCACTTAGCTAAAATACCGGCGATCAGGCCGAAGATAATCCAGGAAATAATCCCCATTTACTGCTCCTTACTTTATTGCTGAGTATGGCTTATTGCTGGGCGGCCGGTTGCGTATTGCCGTTCACCGCCGCATCTGTTTCTTGTTTCAACTCTTGCGCTTTGTTTTCGGCGCTGTTCTTGATGGCTTCGGTCTTGGCCTTGGCCTGCTCGGTCAAATCGTTGGCGCCGTTGATGGCGTCGTTCTTGATGGCCTTGGCCTGATCCACCAACTGCTGGCTCTGCTTGCCGGCGTCATCTTTGATCGCGGCGGCCTTGGCCTTGGCGTCGTTGGTGATGGCGTCCGCCTGCTTGGCGGCTTCATCTTTAATCGCCGAAGCTTTGTCCTTCAGCTGGTCAGCCTGCGTGGCGGCCTCTTTTTTGATTTCATCCGCCGTCGCTTTCGCCTTGTCCGTCAGATCGTCCGCTTTTTTCTGGGCGGCGTCTTTCATCTGCTCGGCGCTGTCTTTGGCTTTATCCAGGTTGGCGTCAACCTTGGACGAGTCATCACAGCCGGCAACCAACAACCCGATAAAGGAGGCCAACAGCACTTTATTCCATACTTTCATCGTCTATATCCTTGCAGAAACCTTGTTGATGGTGATTGCGTTTAGCCTACCTATACTAGGCCAGATTTGGCTTAAATGACAAATTTAACCTGCGCAGGCATGGGCTTAGGGAATGATATCGGATAATTCTTGCCTTGGTGGGAGCCGCAGCCAATCAAGCGGCGCTTAGGCATTGTTCACTATTGCGGCATAAGATCCTGCCGGTTCAACAGCGCCCGTTTTCTGTGTTAAACTGCCCACGTTTTTCTGCCAGTTTTGGTTGAGGTGCTTCTCTGAATACGCCGGCACAGCTTTCACTGCCACTTTATCTTCCCGATGATGAAACTTTCGCCAGTTTTTATCCGGGCGAGAACCCATCCCTATTAGCCGCGATCCAATCCGCCGTCCGTCAGGAACATGGCAGCTATATCTATTTCTGGTCGCGTGAAGGCGGCGGGCGCAGCCATTTGCTGCATGCGGCCTGCGCCGAGCTTTCGCAGAAGGGGGAAGCGGTGGGCTATGTGCCGCTCGACAAGCGCGCTTACTTCGTGCCTGAAGTATTGGACGGCATGGAACAGCTGGCGCTGGTCTGCATCGACAATATCGAATGCATCGCCGGCGACGAAGAGTGGGAGATGGCGATCTTCAACCTTTACAACCGCATCCTGGAAACCGGCCGCACCCGTTTGTTCATCACCGGGGATCGCCCGCCGCGTCAGCTGAACCTGCGTTTACCGGATCTGGCTTCGCGTCTGGACTGGGGGCAGATCTACAAGCTGCAGCCGCTGTCGGACGAAGAGAAGCTGCTGGCGCTGCAGCTGCGCGGCAAACTGCGCGGCTTCGAGCTGCCGGAAGACGTGGGCCGCTTCCTGCTGAAGCGGCTGGATCGCGAGATGCGCACGCTGTTTATGACCCTCGATCAGCTCGATCGCGCCTCGATCACCGCCCAACGCAAGCTGACCATTCCGTTCGTTAAAGAGATCCTGGGGCTGTAGCCGCTACCGTAAAAGAAAGGGCGCAATAGTCCGCGCCCGAATTCGAATTTACAAAATCTCCAGCACCTGCTCCGGTGGCCGGCCGATGCGCGCCTTGCTGCCTTTCACCACGATCGGTCGTTCGATCAGTTTCGGGTTTGCCGTCATCGCCGCCAGCAGTTGCTCTTCGCTCAGGCTGTCGTCCGCCAGCTTCAATTCCTTGTACAGATCTTCTTTTTTGCGCATCAGATCGCGCGCCGATGTGAAGCCCAGTTCTTTCAATAGTTTTTTCAGCTCATCGACCGTAGGGGGCGTATCGAGGTACAGCACTACCTTGGGATCGACACCGTGCTGCTCCAGCAGCGCCAGGGTTTCACGGCTCTTGGAGCAGCGCGGGTTATGGTAAATCGTGACGTTTTTCATGGCGTTCATTCCTTGTTGAATCAGCTGCGCTGGTATTGGCGGAAGCGCTGTTGCAGTTGGCGCAGCTGGTCGATGCGCGCATCGTAGCGCGCCTGTTTCAGGCTGCCGAGTTTCTGCAGCGAGCTGGCATTGCTGAGCAGGCCGATGGCCTGATCGAGCCGGCCGGTCAGCGCCAGGCTTTCGGCGCGGGCCGACAGCTCTTCATCGCGCAGCCCCTGAGCGGCGCTGGCCTGCGCCAGCAGATCCCAGCCGTTCGGATCGTCCGGATGGGCAAAGGTGTAGCGGTTCAGGATCTTCGACGCCTGCGCCGGCTGGTTGCCTTCGACATAGGCGTTGGCCAGATTGAGCTGCAGCACCGGGTTGTTGTTCTGGGCGGCGTTGGCCGCCTGCAGGCGGGCGATGGCCTGCGGCGCGCGTTTCTGACCGAGATCGATGTCGGTCATCAGGTCGATCAGCCAGACGTTTTTCGCATCCTGCGCCAGCATCGGCTGAATGATGTTGCGCGCGTCGTCGTATTTTTTCGCTTCATAGAACAGAATGGCGCGGCCGTATTTGGCGGCCGCCTGTTCGCGCACGTTGCCCTTGCTGAGTGAGCCGAGCAGCTCTTCGTTCAGGCCGTAGCCTTCCGAGCTGTACATGCCCAGGGCGCGCACCTTGGCCATCAGGTAGTCCTGCGAAGACTGCACGATGTGTTTCGGCATCTGGTTGGCGCGGTTGCGCGCGTCGGAGAGGCGGCTGTCCGGCAACGGGTGCGTCAGCAGCATTTCCGGCGGCTTGGAGGCGTAGCGCGACTGATCCGAGAGTTTCTGCAGGAAGTCGGGCATGGCTTCCGGATCGAAACCGGCGCGCTGCAGCACCTGAATGCCGATGCGGTCGGCTTCCTGTTCGTTCGATTGGGTAAAGCTGATCATGCCTTGCTGGGTGCCGGCCATGGTGCCGCTCAGCGCCGCCATGCCCATGGTCGGGTTGGCCATCGCCAGCAGAATGGAACCGAGTGCGCCCACCCAGGTCAGCGGGGCGTTGCGCTGCTGATCTTCCATGGCGCGCGCCAGGTGGCGCTGGGTGACGTGCGAGATTTCGTGCGCCAGCACCGAGGCCAGCTGGCTTTCGTTGTCGCTGACGCGGAACAGGGCGGAATGCAGCACCACGTTGCCGCCGAAGAAGGCGAAGGCGTTGATTTCGTCGTTGCGCACCAGATAGAAATGGAACGGCGTGCGCACCGAATAGGCGCTGGCCACCAGCCGGTTGCCCAGCTGATTGATGTACTGGCTCAGCAGCGGATCGTTGATCAGCGGGGCGCTGGCGCGCAGTTGGCGCACATAGAAATCGCCCATCGCCAGCTCTTGTCCGATGCTCAGGGTGCCGCCGGCGGAGGTGCCCATATCCGGCAACTGGTCCTGGCTTTCCGCCTGTGCTGGCGCCAGGGCGGTGGCGTTCAGCGTGCTGAGCAGCAGCACCGCTAACGCGGTTTTGGTCAACCGGTTGGTCATAGTCAGGCGTTTCCCTTAAATAATCATTTCTAAGACGTCAGCAGCAGACAAGAGTTCTTTATTCCCGCGGCGCAATCCGCGCGAAAGTGCGGCGGCTCACAAACCGCGGCGGCGGCACCCATCACATCATAGTCAGCCGCAGGCGACAAGGAAACGTTAGCCGAGCGCGAATCGAGCAAAAAAGTTTTATTTTTCATTTTGAAGGGCGCTTTTTCGTCGCTGGCGACATGCATTTTGAATTGAACGCGGACAAAGTTGATCCGTGTTTTATTGACAGGATAAACGCAGACTCATATAGTCTGCGTTATTGAAGATTCACTGACGGTCGAAAACGGACATATGGCGTACATCACAACCAGCGTTGAATATGGCATCCACTGCCTGCTGTGGCTGGTCGGCGATAACCAGCGCGCGCTCAGCAGCCGCGAACTCGCCGAGCTGCAGGGCATCTCCCCCAGCTTTCTGGCCAAGATTTTTCCCAAGCTGGAAAAGGCGGGGATCGTCGCCGCCAGCGAAGGGGTGCGCGGCGGTTACCGGCTGGCCCGTCCGGCGGACGAGATCAGTTTTCTGGAAATTATCGACGCCATCGAGGGGCACAAGCCGCTGTTCGATTGCCAGGAGGTGCGCGGGCGCTGTGCGGTGTTCGATGATTCCCCGCCGGATTGGGCGGTCTCCGGCAAATGCGCTATCCATGCGGTGATGCTGCAGGCGGAGAAGGCGATGCGCGATGCGCTGGCGGCGCAGACCCTCGGCGACGTCGCGGCCCGCTTTGGCCGCAAAGCGCCGCAAGGCTTCTTCGGTGAGGTCAACCTCTGGCTCGACGAACGCATGACGGAACGCACCGCGCGCAGCGGCAAAACGGCGCGCGCCAAAACCTAAGCTCCGCCTTTCCTTAAAAAAGCGAAACACACTTTTCCCGCCTCTTCGGAAGGGGCGGGCGGGCCTTCTGCACCCTGTTACGGGAGCGGAACGGCATCGTTCATCCGAAAACACTGCGGGCAAGCCTTATCGCCCGGTTAACCCTGTATGAAGGAGTCATCCCATGACGCAGAAAATAGTGATTGCCGGTTCCGGTTTTGCCGGTTTTTGGGCCGCCGTATCCGCCATGCGCGCCATTACCCTCGCCGGTAAGCATGACGATATCGAGGTGCTCATGGTCTCGCCGACCCCAACGGTCACCATCCGCCCGCGCCTGTATGAAGCGGTGTTGGAAAACATGAACCCGGACATTTCCGCGCAGCTCGCCGCCGTTGGCGTGCGACACCTGGCCGGGGTTGTTGAGCGTATCGATGCCGCTGCTAAAACGCTCACGGTGGCGCCGACGGCGGGGGAACCCCTTGAGTTGGCCTACGATCGTTTGGTGTGGGCCACCGGCAGCCGGCTGTCCGTGCCTGCGGTGCCGGGCTTTGCCGAATACGGTTTCAACGTCGATACGCTGGAAAGCGCTCAGCGTTTGGGCGCCCATATCAATGCGCTGGCGGCCAAACCTTCGACGCCTGCGCGCAACACTGCCGTGGTAGTGGGCGCGGGGCTGACCGGGCTGGAGAGCGCGGCGGAGATGCCGCAGCGGCTGCGGGATGCGCTGGGCAAAGACGAGAACGTGCGCGTGGTGATCGTCGATACCGCGCCGGAAGTAGGCGCGGGGATGGGGGCAGAGCCGGGGGCGGTGATACGCCAGGCGTTGGCGGAGTGCGGCGTGGAAGCGCGGGCCGGCCTGCGCGTCTCGGCCATCGACGCTGAGGGAGTGATGCTGTCGAACGGTGAGCGTATCGCTGCCAACACGGTGATCCTGGCGGCGGGCGTGCGGGCGCATCCGCTGACCGAGCAGATCCCTGGCGAGCGCGACGGCAGCGGCCGGGTGATCGGCGATGCCTTCCTGCGCGCGCCGGCGGCGGCGGGCATTTTCGTGACCGGCGATACGGTGAAGGCGGCGACCGACGATCTCGGTAATCACAACCTGATGACCTGCCAGCATGCGATGAGCCTTGGCCGCGTGGCCGGCCACAATGCGGCGGCGGAGCTGGCGGGGTTGCCGACGCATCCGTACAGCCAGCCGAAGTATGTGACCTGCCTGGATTTGGGGCCCTGGGGCGCGCTCTATACCGAAGGCTGGCAGCGCCAGGTGCGCTTTACCCGCCAGGAAGGCAAAAAGATTAAGCAGGAGATCAACACGCAGTGGATTTATCCGCCGGCGGCGGATCGCGAGGCGCTGTTCGCCATCGCCAATCCGGATTTCGTGATTGTGCCTTAAGGTCGTCAAAACGGGAGCGGCAACGTTCCCGTCCTCATTTTCCCAACGGCAGGAACGAGCGTTCCGGCACCACGGTTTTCATCACCAGCGTGGAGCTCAGGCGTTGCACGCCCGGCAGGGCGGAGAGCTTCTCGTCGTAAAGTTGCTGGAAGGCGGGCAGATCGCGGGCTATAACGTGCAGCAGATAGTCGGGATCGCCAAACAACCGCTGTGCTTGCACCACCTGGGGAATGTCCACCATGGCGTTTTCGAAGGTTTCAACGGCGCGGCGATCGCCTTCGCGCATGGTGACGAACACCAGAGCGGAAAAGTTATAGCCCAGGCTGCCGGGATCGAGTTGGGCGCGGTAACCCCTGATCACCCCAGACTCCTCTAATGCCCGCACCCGGCGGTGACAGGGAGACACGCTCAAACCGATCCGCTCGGCCAGCTCGGTCACCGACAACCGGCCGTCGGTCTGCAATTCAGCAAGAATCTTGCGATCAATCTTATCCATTTGGAAAAATTTCCCCGTTTATGCCGATTTAAGGCAAGTAATTGAAAGCACATTTTAACGTCATGAGGATATTCTTGCCATCTGTTGAACGGTTTTGACGGCCCCCGCGGCAGGCGGAGGCCGTTCTTCTTCCACGAGGAAAGCGCAATGGTTCTCTGTTCGGTGTGGCGCGGTGCGTTTGAGAGGGCGCCGGCATGACGCTCGCTCTGTTCGCCGCGTTTTGGGCGGTGTCGATTTTGTTGGTGATCACGCCGGGTATGGATTGGGCCTATGTGATCTCGGCGGGTATTCGCGGTCGGGTGGTAGTGCCCGCCGTCGCCGGTTTGCTGTTTGGCCATTTGTTGATGATTGCGATCGTGGTGGCGGGCGTCGGCGCGCTGCTGGTCGGCAACCCGCTGGCGCTGACGGCGCTCACCCTGTTGGGGGCGGCTTACCTCTTGTGGATCGGTTTCAACATGCTGTTGCACCCGCCGGTGCCCGGCGCCGGTGAAGATCAGCGTTCTGATTCCTGGCTGCGCTGGGCCGGCAAAGGCGTGTGCGTCAGCGGGCTGAACCCCAAGGTGTTTCTGCTGTTTCTGGCGCTGCTGCCACAATTTACCGACACCCGAGCCGAATGGTCGGTGCCGATGCAGATGCTGGCGTTGGGCGTCGTGCATTTGATCAGCTGCGGCCTGGTGTATCTGCTGGTGGGGTTTGGTTCGCAGTCGGTGCTGCGCACGCGTCCGCAGGCCGCAAAGGTGGTGGGGCGCATCTCCGGCGCGGCGATGATCGTCATCGCCCTCGGGCTGCTGGCCGAGCAGGCGCTGAAATAGCATTACCGTCGGTAGATGTCCGGCCGGGCGATCTGCCAGACAAAATCGGGGCGGTTGATGGCCGAATAGCCCACTTTCTCATAGAGCCAGGGGGCGGTGCTGGTGACCAGCATGACTCGCCTCAGCGTCGCCATCAGCGGATGGGCCTGGCAACATTCCGCCAGCCACAGGCCCAGCCCGCTTTTTTGGAATGTTTCCAGCACGTACACGTCGCACAGATAGCCGAAAGTGGCGTAATCGGTGATCAGCCGGGCGAAACCGATTTGCCTGGCGCCGTGATACAAACCGAAACACAAGCTGTGGGCGAGGGACTGGCGAACGGTTTCTTTATCGATTCCTTCCGCCCATGACGAACGGGTCAGAAAAGCGTGGATGGCATCGAGATCCAGCAGGGCGGGATCGGTGCTGACGAGATAGTCCGCACGCTGCCACTCCAGTGGGGCAGGGGTTGTCATGATGGCTCTTCTCCTGTGCAAGCGTTCAGGTCAGGGTCGCCGTTCAGGCGTGCAGTTCGGCGACCGTCATGGTGAAAATCAGCGTGTCTTCGCCTTCGTTGGCGTACCGATGTGGGCCGTCCGTTTTGGCGACCGCCGAACAGCCCGGCGCAATCATGAGCTCGGTCTGTTCGACGGCAAGGCTCAAGACGCCTCGCTCAACGTGCAGCAGCTCGAAGGTGCCCGTCGGGTGGCCGCCCGATGCATAGGCTTCCCCCGGCGCCATTTCCCACCGCCACAGTTCTATCATGTTCGGGCCTTGGGTGCCCGCGAGCAAACGTGCCGAGCCGCCGCGATCGCCATGCCACAGCGTGGGAATATCTTGGCTTTCAATCAGGTAGGCGGCGGGCGCGCGGGTGACGTTGACGATGTCCGCCACCGACAGGCCCAGCGCCGCCGCGAGCTTGCACAGGATGGCGATGCTGGGATTGGCGCCAGGGGGTCAGAACCCGGTTGAGCGCCGAGGCCGAGCGGATGTGGTTCATCCTGGAGAGCCTGCCGGCGATGCCGTTGGCGGCGCTGCACGAGGCGGGCGACGAATTGATTGCCGGTTTACGGCAAATGATGCCCGGCGTCACGGTAGAGCAACGGCTCATCGGCCGCGCCTCGTAACAGGCGTCAGCACTGGCGGCGAACCAAACCGGTGATCAAATCCAGCGCGTCGTCCGCCGCCGCGATTTCGCTTTCGCTGAGCGCCTGCCGTTCGATGAAGCTCTCGATGGCTTCCAGCAGGGAGAAGATGCTGATTTCATCTCCTATCTTGACGACTTCACAAACACCACGCCCGATCGCCAGACAGATGGCTTCATCAAATTCACACGGTTTGCTGTTCATTTTTCCCCCTACGGCATTTGGGATTATATCGGCCATGCTACCGGTTTTTTCCCGGTGGCTGTCTGACGAAAATCCCATTTTTTCGTTGATGCTGACGGGCGCACGATCGCGGGCATTGGCGAAATTCTGATTTCCTCACCGTGGCCAAATTTCCCTTGTGACCACCGTGCCGGCGCGGTATTGTCGCCAAATGACGACAATACCGCCTCATTGTCCGCATAAAAAATTCATGACGTTATCATCCCTTCATCCCGCTGCCGTGCGGGATTTTTTTATGAGGTTTATCCCAAAGTGCGGATAACCTCGACGCGATCGCTTGCCATGTTCTGGGAATAATCCTAGCTTGAAATAGTCATTTAGGGTTAGCAATCCCTCATGACCTCCTTGTAACACTTGATGCACCAGAACGTTTTCTCCCCCGCTTAGGCGGGGGTTTTTAATGACGTGCATCGGAAAAGGCCGTGAACGTAGAACCGACAGAGTTCGTGACGATAACCAGTTTAAGCATCAGGGGACGGGACAATGAAAAATGATCTGGCGGCGGCGATCGCGATTGGCTGTGTGTTGTTGTTCGCATTGGCGGTCGGTTCGCCCCTTTCTGTCGCTACTTCGCTGTAATCTTCCGCGGCCCCGTTCGGGGCCGCTCATCGAGTCAGTCGCCGCGTCTGCGGATTTTTGCGTCGATCGTCTGCCCGTGCGATAAAATCAGCCAGATCGCTGTTGATGTATGGCGAACTTTGAGTACTCTGAGTGCTTTGCACATCCCGCGTGCGCCCGTTCTATCTATGCTTTAATCAGGCCCATCACAGGAATCGCCATGCCCGCCCGCCAAATCTCAAGGAGCCCGCTCTGATGCTGGAGATGTTATTACAGTGGTACCGCCGCCGATTCACCGATCCTCAGGCCATCGCGCTGCTGGTGATCCTGGTTGCCGGGTTCCTTATTCTCTATTTTTTGCACGGCATTCTGACCCCGTTGCTGGTTGCCATCGTGCTGGCGTATCTGCTCGAGTGGCCGACCGCGCGCCTGCAGCGCATCGGCTGTTCGCGCACCTGGGCGGCGAGCATCATGCTGCTGGTGTTCTCGGGCGTCGCCATGCTGCTGGTGTTCGTCGTCGCGCCGACCGCCTGGCAGCAAGGCATCAATCTGATGAGCGATCTGCCGGGCATGCTCAATCAGTTCTATAACTTCGCCGCGACGCTGCCGAAGCGTTATCCGGCGCTGGTGGATGCCGGCATCATCGACATGATGGCGGAAAACCTGCGCAGCCGGTTGTCCGGCATGGGCGAATCGGTGGTGAAATTCTCGCTGGCGTCGCTGGTCGGCCTGCTGACGTTGGCTATCTATCTGATCCTGGTGCCGATGATGATGTTCTTCCTGCTGAAGGACAAAGAACAGCTGCTGAACGCGGTGCGCCGCGTGCTGCCGCGCAATCGCGGCCTGGCGGGGCAAGTCTGGAACGAGATGAATCAGCAGATCACCAACTACATTCGCGGCAAAGTGCTGGAGATGGTGATTGTCGGCGTGGCGACTTACCTGGTGTTCGCCGTGCTGGACATGCGCTACTCGCTGCTGCTGGCGGTGCTGGTGGGGTTTTCGGTGCTGATCCCCTACATCGGCGCGGTGCTGGTCACCATACCGGTGGTGGTGGTGGCGCTGTTCCAGTGGGGCGTCGGCGCCGATTTCTGGACGCTGATCGTCGCCTATCTGGTGGTGCAGGGGCTGGACGGCAACCTGTTGGTGCCCATTTTGTTCTCCGAAGCGGTCAACCTGCATCCGCTGGTGATTATCCTGTCGGTGATCGTGTTCGGCGGGATGTGGGGCTTTTGGGGCGTGTTTTTCGCCATACCGCTGGCGACGCTGGTGAAGGCGGTGATCCATGCCTGGCCGGATGAACTGCGGGTCGAGGTGGAAGACAAGGCCGACTGACAGGGAAGAAACGAAGCGCAGCAGGCCGCTGCGCTTCGTGAGAATTACTGCTGCAGGTAGTTCAGAACGATGTCGTGGTGATTGGTGGTTTTGAAATCATCAAACACTTTTTCAATCTTGCCGTTGGCATCGATCAGGAAGCTGATGCGGTGAATGCCGTCGTAGGTCTTGCCCATGAAGGTTTTCTCGCCCCACACGCCAAACTGTTGTGACACCTGATGATCTTCATCAGACAACAGCGTGAAGTTGAGCAGCTCCTTTTCGGCGAAGCGCGACAGTTTTTCCGGTTTGTCGGTGCTGATGCCCAGCACTTCGACGCCGACCTTTTTTAATTCGTCCATGTTGTCCCGCAGGCCGCAGGCTTGCACGGTGCAGCCCGGCGTCATCGCCTTCGGATAGAAATAGACCAATACTCGCTGTCCCTGGAAGTCGGCCAAATTAATTTCCTCACCGTCCTGGTCAGGCAAACTAAATTTCGGCGCTGTGTCACCGGCTTTCAATGGGCTCATCACTACTCTCCATCTTTCTCGTCATGCTGTGGATAGTTCACCACGCTAATACTGCCTTGCGCGTTCAATTCTGTACATAGGCGATGGAAGGCTTGCTCAATATTTGAGGCGTCCCGATCGCCGGAGCTGTGGGCGGTAATTTGGATATACAGCTGCGGCGGCAGGTCGCCGTCCGCCGGCTGCGTGCGCGAGACCAGTTCGGCGATATTCATCTGGCTGGAGTCGAACAAATCGGTAAAGCGTTCGATGATGTGCGGCGAGTCCTTCACTTCCACCTGCACCCACACCGTGGCCGGCATCGGCGGCCTTTCGTGCGAGTTTGTGCGCTTCATCACGATCAGCAGATCCAGCTCCGCGCCTTTTTGCGGCAGGGTGGATTCGATCAGGGTGATGGCGTTCCAACTGCCGGACAGCAGCATGATGAACGTGAACTCCTCTCCCAGCATGGCCAGACGGCTATCTTCGATATTGCATCCGCAACTGCTGACGTGGCGGGTGATGGTATTGACGATACCGGGGCGGTCGGCGCCGAGCGCGGTAATCACGAGATAGTGTTCGTCTGACTGAGGCAAAATAGCGCTTCCTGTCGTGCTTAATGGGGTTACCATGGTAAACATAAAAAAAACCGCCTGCCAAGCGCTTACAACGCGGTTGTGCGCTTGCTTTTGGATAGGCAGCAAAAGTACCATGAGTGACTTGTTTGTGGAGGGGACGGCCAATGTTTACGGGAAGTATTGTTGCACTGGTTACGCCGATGGACGACAAAGGTGCTGTCGATCGCGCGAGCCTGAAAAAATTGATCGATTATCATGTAGCCAGTGGCACCGCGGCGATCGTTTCCGTAGGGACCACCGGCGAGTCCGCAACGCTTGCCCATGACGAGCACGTTGACGTGGTGCTGCAGACGCTGGAGTTGGCCGACGGCCGCATTCCGGTGATCGCCGGCACCGGCGCCAACGCCACCGCCGAAGCCATCGCGCTCACCACCCGCTTCGCCAACACCGGCGTGGTGGGCTGCCTGACGGTAACGCCGTACTACAATAAGCCGACGCAGGAAGGGCTGTATCAGCACTTCAAGGCGATCGCAGAGAGCACCGAACTGCCGCAGATCCTGTATAACGTGCCTTCGCGCACCGGCTGCGACATGCTGCCGCCGACCATCGCTCGGCTGGCGAAAATCAAGAATATTGTTGCTGTAAAAGAAGCGACGGGGAACTTAAGTCGCGTTAGTCAGATCCAAGTGCTGGTTGACGATGAAGATTTCATTTTGCTGAGCGGCGACGACGCCAGCGGGCTGGACTTCATGCAACTGGGCGGCAAAGGGGTGATTTCCGTGACGGCCAACGTGGCCGCGCGCGAGATGGCGGAACTTTGCGCGCTGGCGGCGCAGGGCAAATTTGCCGAAGCGCGCCGCTTAAATCAGCGCTTGATGCCGTTGCATCAGGATCTATTTGTAGAAGCAAACCCAATTCCGGTGAAGTGGGCCTGTAAGGCGTTGGGATTGATGGCAACCGATACGCTGCGTCTGCCGATGACGCCGTTGAGCGAAGCCGCCCGCCCGGTGGTGGAGCGCGCGCTGAAAAGCGTCGGCTTGCTGTAACTCTAAGGGAAATTTGATGGCTTATTCATTGCAAAAGTCGACGGTAGCAAAAGTAGTGGGCATCTCATTGGTGATGATGCTGGCAGCCTGCAGCAGCGATCAGCGCTACAAGCGCCAGGTCAGCGGCGACGAGGCCTACCTCGACGCGGCTCCGCTCAAGGCGCTGAACGCGCCGTCCGGCATGATCCTGCCGGTGCAGAGCGGCAACTATGACGTGCCGGCCACAACGGTGCAAGGCAACGTCGGCAAGCAGCTGGACATTCGTCCGCCGGTGCAGCCGTTGGCGCTGCTGAGCGGTTCACGCGCGCAATACGCCGGCGACAGCGGCACGCTGCTGCTGGAAAACAGCCCGCAGAACCAGAACCTGTGGTCGCGCGTGGTCAGCCTGCTGCAGGCGAAGAACATCGCGATCGCTTCCCGTCAGGACGCCGGTCAGACCCTGACCACCGACTGGGTGAAGTGGAACCGTCTGGACGAAGACAACCAGTACGAAGGCCGTTATCAGATCAGCGTGCAGCAGCAGGGCTATCAGCAGGCGCTGGTGGTGAAAAGCGTTGGCCTGCAGCAGCAGGGCAAGACCGAACAGGTGACCGATCAGTCTGAGATCCAGCGCTACAACGGCATGATGATCAACACCCTGATCGAAGGCCTGGACAAGCAGGATAACCTGGCGAGCTCCCAGACGGCCAGCCGCTTCGGCGCGCTGGACGTGCAGAGCGGTGCCGATGATACCGGCCTGCCGATGCTGGTGGTGCGCGGCCCGTACACTGTCGTGTGGGATCGCCTGCCGCCGGCGCTCGAAAAACTGGGGATGAAAGTGGGTGACCGCAGCCGTCCGCAGGGCACCGTCGCCGTGACTTACAAGTCCCTGAGCAGCAGCGATTGGGATGCGTTGGGCGTCAAGGATCCTGAACTGACGGAAGGCGATTACAAACTGCAGGTCGGCGATCTCAACAACCGCACCAGCCTGCAATTCATCGATCCGAAAGGCAAACCGCTCACCCAGTCGAAAAACGACGCACTGGTGGCGGCATTCCAGTCAGCCTTCAGCAAAACCAGCGTTAACTAATCAAAAAGGGGCTTCGGCCCCTTTTTGTTTTGTCTATACGGTATCGTTTGCGTCGCAGGTTTGGCACAATAGTGTCCGGCACGCCAAAGAATTCATTAGGTCAATTCTATACCCCCTAATTTCGGGCCGCGCTCGGGAGACAACGGGGATACATCACTGGAGTAAGTAAGATGCAAAAGCTAGCTGAGCTGTATCGCGGAAAGGCAAAAACCGTTTACACCACCGAGAATCCCGATCTGTTGGTGTTGGAGTTCCGCAACGATACGTCAGCACTGGATGGTCAGCGCATTGAGCAGTTCGATCGCAAAGGCATGGTGAACAACAAGTTTAACCATTTCATCATGAGCAAACTGGAAGAAGCCGGCATCCCGACCCAGATGGAGCGTCTGCTGTCCGACAACGAAGTGCTGGTGAAGAAATTGGACATGGTGCCGGTGGAGTGCGTGATCCGCAACCGCGCCGCCGGTTCGTTGGTGAAGCGTCTGGGCATTGAAGAAGGTCTGGTGCTGAACCCGCCGCTGTTCGATCTGTTCCTGAAAAACGACGCCATGCACGATCCGATGGTGAACGAATCCTACTGCGAAACCTTTGGCTGGGTGAGCAAAGAGCATCTGGCGCGCATGCGCGAGCTGAGCTACCGCGCCAACGACGTGTTGACCCAGCTGTTCGACGACGCCGGCCTGATCCTGGTCGACTTCAAACTGGAGTTCGGTCTGTTCAACGGCGAAGTGGTGCTGGGCGATGAGTTCTCGCCGGACGGCAGCCGCCTGTGGGACAAAAACACCCTGGACAAGATGGACAAAGACCGTTTCCGTCAAAGCCTGGGCGGCCTGATCGAAGCCTACGAAGAAGTGGCGCGCCGCATCGGCGTGAAACTCGACTAAGCGTCGGCACCGTCATTCGGGGCGATCCGGCCGGATCGTCCCGCTATTCTGCGTTTTTCCAGAAAATTTCTACATTTCCTCCGCGGCAGACCATTTATAATGATGGATGTGAGATGACTAAAACCTATCCCACTCAGGCTTGAAGCTGCCTTTGCGCTTACGATCGCGGCGCAACTTCAACGAGCAGGGGAAATATCTGGAGTGTATTTATGCGTTGGCAAGGGCGTCGGGAAAGTGACAATGTTGAGGATCGTCGCGGGCAGTCTTCAGGTTTGGGCGGCGGTGGCGGCGGTTTCCGCGTGCCGGTGGGTGGCAAGGGCGGCATCGTTATTCTGGTAGTGGTGCTGGTGGCCGGTTATTACGGCATCGATCTGTCGCCGCTGTTGAACGGCGGTAACGTCGCTCCTCAGGGTCAACAACAGAGCGCCAGCATCAGTCCGAAAGACGATGAGCTGGCCAAATTCACCTCAGTGGTGCTGGCTTCGACCGAGGATAACTGGAAAGAGATTTTCCAGCGCATGGGCAAAACCTATCAACCGCCGAAGCTGGTGATGTATCGCGGCGTAACGCGCACCAGCTGCGGCACCGGTCAGGCGGCGATGGGGCCGTTCTACTGCCCGGGCGACAGAACGGTGTATATCGATCTGTCTTTCTATCAGGACATGAAGACCAAGCTGGGCGCCGGCGGTGATTTCGCTCAGGCCTATGTGGTGGCGCACGAAGTCGGCCACCACGTGCAGAACCTGCTGGGCATCGAGCCGAAGGTGCGCCAGATGCAGCAAGGCGCCAGCCAGGCGGAAGTGAACCGCCTGTCGGTGAAAATGGAGCTGCAGGCGGACTGCTTTGCCGGCGTGTGGGGCAAATACGCCGAGAAGCAGCAGATGCTGGAAGAGGGTGACCTGCAGGCGGCGTTGAATGCCGCGCAGGCGATTGGCGACGACCGGTTGCAGCAGCAGAGCCAGGGCCGCGTTGTGCCGGACAGCTTCACCCACGGCACTTCGCAGCAGCGCTACACCTGGTTTAAACAGGGCTTCGACAGCGGCGATCCCAATACCTGCAACACCTTTGCATCCCGTTAACGCCTCAAGTGCCGGAGCCTGACTCCGGCATTTTTTTCGGATTGAGATACAGCCTTATGCTACAGGCAGCGCAACAACTCATGCGGCGGCAGGGCATCCGGCGTTTGCTGGTGCTCAGCGGTGAACCCGAGTGGTGCCGCGAACAGGCGCAGCGGCTGGCGGCGACGCTGCCGGGCGACTGGCCGTGGGTGGGGGAAAACCCGCCGCCCGGCCTGTCGGCTTTGCCGAGCCGCGCGGTGCGCCAATTGCTGGGGCAGGAGCGGCTGCACGCGGTGTTTGATGCCGGTCAGTCGCTCGACGTGGAGGCGTTGGCGGCGCTGTGCGGCGCATTGCGCGCCGGCAGCTGGCTGCTGCTGTTGACGCCGCCCTGGCGGCAATGGCCTCAGTTGCCGGACGGCGACAGCCTGCGCTGGAGCGATTGTCCGCAGCCGATCACCACGCCGCATTTCATTCATCATCTGCAGCATCATTTGGCCGACGACAGCGAAGTGACTGTCTGGCGGCAGGATGAGCCCCTGACGTTGGCCGCGCTGCCGGCGCGTGAAGGTTGGCAGCCGCCGGATGGCGGGCCGACCGAGGAACAACAGGCGATCTTGACGGCGTTGTTGCAGGCCGAGTCCGGCGTGTGGGTGCTGACCGCCGCCCGCGGCCGCGGCAAATCGACGCTGGCCGGCATGCTGATGGCGCAGTCGCCGCTGACCTGCTGGATCACCGGGCCGAGCCGCGCCGCCACAGAGGTGGCCGGGGAATGGGCGCAGGGGCGCGCACAGTTTTGGGCGCCCGATGCCTTGCTGGCGCAGTGCCGGGAGGGGGACGTCAGTGACGTGGGCTGGCTGCTGGTGGATGAAGCGGCGGCGATCCCCGCGCCGCTGTTGCAACAGCTGATCGGCTATTTCCCGCGCGTGTTGCTGACCACCACGGTGCAGGGCTATGAAGGCACCGGCCGCGGTTTTCTGCTGAAGTTTTGCGCCGGGCTGCCGTCCTATCAGGCGTTGAGTCTGCAACAGCCGATGCGCTGGGCGCAGGGCGATGCGTTGGAACGGGTCACGGACAATGCGCTGTTGTTCAACGAGCTGCCCGCCTGGCCGGTGGATGGCCAGGCGATCGATTACAGCCAGGCGGAGCAGCGTGAACTGTGCGCCGATCCGCAGCGGCTGGCGCGTTTCTATGCTCTGCTGAGCAGCGCGCATTACCGCACCTCGCCGCTGGACTTACGCCGGCTGATGGACGCGCCCGGCATGCATTTCGGGCTGGCGCAGGCCGGACAGGAGGTGGCCGGTGCCGTGTGGCTGGCGGACGAAGGCGGGTTGAGCGCCGAGTTGGCGCACGACGTGTGGGCCGGCCGCCGCCGGCCGCGCGGCAACCTGGTGGCGCAGTCGCTGGCGGCGCATGGCGGCCAGTGGTGGGCGCCGACGCTGCGGTCACGGCGCATTACCCGCATCGCGACGCTGCCGACGCTGCGGCGGCAGGGTATCGCGCGTCAGCTGGTCGAGCGGCAACGCCGCCAGGCGCAGGGGCTGGACTTCCTGTCGGTCAGCTTCGGCTATACCGAGCCGCTGTGGCGCTTTTGGCAATCCTGCGGTTTCGAGCTGGTGCGTATCGGCAGCAAGCCGGAGGCCAGCAGCGGCTGTTATACCGCGATGGCTATCTTGCCCCTGAGCGAGCAAGGGGAGGCGCTGCGGCACGCGGCGCACAAGCACCTGGCGCGCGACTGGCCCTGGCTGCGGCAGCGCATCGAACTCGTGCTGGCGATCCCGGGCGATGACGGCGACACGTCGCTCGGTGAAGAGGACTGGCGCGAGCTGGCCGGTTTCGCTTTCGCCCATCGGCCGCTGGAGGCCAGCCTGGGGGCATTGCAGCGTTTGCTGTTGGCCAGCAGTCTGCCGCTGCCCGCGCTGCGCGGCCATCTGCAACGGCGGCAATCTCCGGCGGCCTGCGTGGAGCAGGCGGGCGTAAGCGGCCAGAAAGCCTTGCTGCGCCACTGGCGGCACGAAACGGCGCAGGCGCTGGAACAGTTGAATGCGCAACACTGCCGCTACTGGCGCGACTGGGCGCAGTCGTTGCAATAAATTGAATAACTCGCTCAATAAAACCCGATTTTCCCGATTTCTCAACGGCGTATAGTCACTGTCAGCGGTGCGGCGGCGACTGTCGCCACACCAGGTTTGGTTACTATTAAGGAGTCATCGATGAAACATGAGCATTTCGTTGTCCAAAGCCCGGCGACCCCGGCGGCGCAGCTGATCTTGCTGTTTCACGGTGTCGGCGACAACCCGGTGGCGATGGGGGAGATCGGCAGCTACTTCGCCAAAGACTTTCCTCAGGCCCAGGTGGTGAGCATCGGTGGTCCCGAAGCGTTTGGCAACGGCGCCGGGCGCCAGTGGTTTTCGGTACAGGACGTGACCGAAGAGAACCGCGCGGCCCGCATCGCAGACGTGATGCCGCAGTTTGTGGCCGTGGTGCGTCATTGGCAGCAGCTGAGCGGCGTGGGCTATGCCGGCACTGCTCTGGTGGGGTTCTCGCAGGGGGCGATCATGGCACTTGAGGCGTTAAAAGCGGAAACCCGGCTGGCCGGGCGCGTGGTCGCGTTCAGCGGGCGTTTCGCCCAGTTGCCTGAGCAGGCTTTCGGCGACAGCGTGGTGCATTTGATCCACGGTGAAGAGGACGCGGTGATCGCGGTGCAACACGCTCACGCGGCGGCGGAAGCGTTACGGGCCAACGGCGTGGATTTCACGCTCGACGTGGAAGAGAACGTCGGGCATGCGATCAATCAGGGCATGATGAACGCCGCGCTGGAAAGACTGCATTATTACGTGCCGCAGCGCTACTGGGACGAGGCATTGTCCGGCAAGCGCGGCGAGCTGATCGCCTTTCGCTAAAAACTCAGGGCGCCGATGAGCGCCCTGATGTCATTTCTTTTTCGGCCAGTCGTCTTCGTCATCCCACTGGGCGTTGTTGTCGCGGTGCGGCGGTATCTCCGGCTTGTTGGCCAGATAGCTTTTCACGTCGACGCGGCGCAGTTCCTTGATGCCGCTGACGACCATCCCCACCAGAACCAGCAGAATAATCCACCAGTAATCAGCTAACCATTGCATAGCTACTCCTTTCCTTCACTGCGTATGAAACGCGAAAAAATCGAGGGCAGATGGCGTTCGAGCCATTCGACACCGGCGACCTCCTTGTCTTGCCAGGCCGCCAGCAACAACGCCGGGGTCAGCAAATGTTCAGCCTCTTGCGCCAGCGGCCGGTAGCTCAGATGCCACGGCTCCACCGCCACGCCGCCGCTGTCTTCGGTAAAGGGGCGATAGAAACCGAACTCGGCCATATGCGCCGTCAGCCACTGGTTGAGCGGCGCAAAGTAACCGCCTTCTTCATATTCCCACGGCTCCAGCTGCAGCTTTTGCCCTTCCGGCAACAGCGACGGATCGTACACGTCCAAATCGCTGCCCCAGTGATGGCGGCTGGCGCCAGGCAGGGCTGACCAGCGCAGGATCGCCTCACAGCGTTCGGCGGCGGACAGCGGCGCGACGTCGATCGGTTGACTGTCCTTATCTAATACTGGCCGCTGGCCGCAGAATTTGCCATTCCAAATCGCCAACTGGCGGTCGAAGTCGCGGAAGGTGCTGGCGGGCTGGAGATCGAATCCGGCTTCACGCGCGGCCTGCTGCATCGCCAGGAAGGCATTGACCGCCTGCGGCTGCAGCCGATGGTTGCCGCTCAGCGGCGCCAGGTGTTCGGTCGAACGGCCGGTGAGCATCTCTGCGGTGATCATGCGACCAATTGCTCCATGATGCGTTGATACATGCGGCTCAGCAGCTGCAGATCCGCGGCGTTGACACATTCGTTGACCTTGTGGATGGTGGCGTTGACCGGCCCCAGTTCCACCACCTGCGCGCCCATCTGCGCGATGAAGCGGCCGTCGGAGGTGCCGCCGGTGGTCAGCAGCTGCGGCGTCAATTCAGAATAGTGCTCGACGGCGTTGACCACCGCATCCACCAGCGCGCCGCGCGAGGTGAGGAACGGTTGACCGGACAGCCGCCATTCGATGCTGTAATTCAACTGGTGGCGTTCCAGCAGCTCTTCCACGCGCTGCTTGATCATCGCGTCGGTGAGTTCGGTGCTGAACCGGAAGTTGAACTGCACGTAGAGATCGCCCGGGATCACGTTGTTGCTGCCGGTGCCGGCCTGCACGTTGGCGATCTGCATGCTGGTCGGCGGGAAGAACTCGTTGCCGCGATCCCATTCGATCGCCACCAGTTCATTCAGCGCCGGCATGGCGCGGTGCACCGGGTTGTCCGCCAGATGCGGATAGGCGACGTGCCCCTGTACGCCGTGGATATGCAGGTTGGCGGTGATGGAGCCGCGACGGCCGTTTTTCACCACGTCGCCGACGCGTTCGGTGCTGGACGGCTCGCCGACCAGGCAGTAATCCAGCCGCTCGTTGCGCGCCATCAGCGCTTCGACCACTTTAACCGTGCCGTGGGTGGCGCTGGCTTCTTCATCCGAAGTGATCAGAAATGCCAGGCGGCCCCGGTGATTCGGGTTGGCGGCGACAAAGCGTTCCGCGGCCACCACCATCGCGGCCAACGAGCCTTTCATGTCCGCCGCGCCGCGGCCATACAGCATGCCGTCGCGGATTGCCGGTTCAAACGGCGGGTTGTCCCAGCGTTTTTCATCGCCGGTCGGCACTACGTCGGTGTGCCCGGCAAACGCCAGAGTTTGCCCTTCGCCGCGCCAGGCCCAGAAGTTTTGGGTGTCTTCGAAGTCCATGGCTTCGACGGTGAAGCCGATCGCCTGCAGGCGTTCGATCATCAGTTGCTGGCAGCCTTCGTCACTCGGGCTGAGGGAAGGGCGTTTGATCAACTGCTGGGCCAGTTCGATAACCGGGCAAGTCATACGGCAACCTCGGCGATAAATTGTTGGTAAGCGTCGGCGTTGAAACCGAGCAGAGCGTGGCCGTTGCCGTCGTCCAGCAGCGGACGTTTAATGATTGCCGGCTGCGCCAGCATCAGCGCGATGGCGGCGTCGGCGTTATCACAGGCGTTGCGCTGCGCTTCATCCAGCTTGCGCCAGGTGGTGCCGCGGGTATTGAGCAGCGGCTCCCAACCCAGTTGCGCGACGAAACCGCGCAGTTGCTGTTCGGTCAGGCCGTCGGCGCGGTAGTCGTGAAAATGATAGGCTATGCCCTGATCTTCCAGCCAGCGGCGGGCTTTTTTGATGGTGTCGCAGTTTTTGATGCCGTACATCGTCAGCGTTGTCTGTTGCGGTTTATTTGCCATGGCGTAAAGCTACCTGTCTCGTCGAGTCGATACTGAGCGGCGGGCGCGGTCTTAGGCCTTCTCGCCGCCCGGCGATAGCAGAGATAATGCCAGTAAAGCGGCGGCGAGATCCAGACAACGATGCGCGCGAGAGACGATTGGGCGCCAGGGAGAGAGGTTGGCAAATTGATGAAACGGCTATCTTCGCCGGCGGGGCTGTTAAAAGGCGCCGGCGAACACGTTCTGCCGCCAATGCGGCGCGGGGGAGAGAGAACTACTCTTTATTGATTCTTATGTTTAAACGCTCGGTCAAACACCGTACGCGGGTAATATGCAACAGCGGTTTTATCCTGCTGGCGCCGAGTTTTTTCATGATTCGTGATTTGTAATGATTGGCGGTTTTATTTCTGATATTCATGGCATTGCTGATGTCGGCCAGCGATTTTCCCGTTGACCACTCCGAGAGAAAATGCGATTCGCGCTGAGAGAGTTGCGGCGGCTCGGTATAGTGACTGTAACGCTTATATAAGTCGCCGATCAGGTGGCTGAAGCGGATCAATGATATAAGGTTTGATAATATAATGGTCTTATTGTCGACAATCACCATCTCATGCAGGCAGTCGGTAATAATGATTATTTTGTAGGTATTGGGGTTGGCATATTCATCGCGGTAACGCGCTTCAAAGTTGGCGATGGTGACATCGATAAAGCAGACCCTTCTGCGGCTAAAGCCGGCCGGCGCGCGTTTTTCCGCCCAGGTTTGGTTAATGAGTTGTCGGATGCCGACGGTGGTATAAGCACACTCGCTGAAAATATCAATTTCCATTTTATTATAATCCTTTACTTTTTATTTCCCGGTGAGGATGGCTATCTTAAAACATAAAAAAAGAAAAAATCCAAATAATTGCATGTTGAACTTTTCTTGCGCCGCAAATGAATGAGCGTTATCTGGGCGCGAGCTTTGAAGGGAAGGTTATATACTAGCATGATTTATAAAGAGTAAATCTTTTTTTTCAACCGAATTTTTAAGCAAGGTAAGGTTAATAGAATAGACATCTTCTATTAATACCTCGGTAATTAAAAGGAATTAACATAGATCAAGGCTATCAAAATATGTAAAATGATCGGTTTTGACGATCATTTAAGAATGGCTGTTTGGGCTTAACGAATTAATAACTAAGATTTTTCTTGGTTTTGTCACGATGGGTGGCTTTATTTTGAACGTCACCAGAGTCGGCGATGAGGTCATGAAAAAATTAACGTTGAAATTGAGACAAAGATAATTCTAAACAAAGAAACTGCGATGTTTTAAGCTGTAATCAGAGTGTGAACATGGATGATTGATCCGGAGAGCCGGCGTGAAAAAATGTCATATCGAAATTTCCGAGCGGGTAACGCAGGAAATAACGTCCTGTATCGCGGAGGGATTGGACCGTTTTAACGATCAACATGTCGGCTACGGCGATCGTCTGCCGCTGGCGGTGGTGGTAAGAGATCCCGACAGTGGGGAAGTTCTGGGAGGGATTACCGGACGCTCATCGTTAGGGCTGCTGTTTCTCGATCTCTTTTATCTGCCGGAAGCGCTGCGCGGCGCGGGGTTGGGCAGCGAACTGTTGCGCCGCTTCGAACAGGAAGGCCGTCGGCGCGGTTGCCTTTCCGCCGTGTTGTACACCATCAGCTTTCAGGCGCCGGACTTTTATCAACGGCATGGCTGGCAGCGTATGGGTGAAGTGCCTTGCTTGCCGCCGGGAACCCGCCGTATCTTTATGAGCAAAACCTTGTGATGCACATTTAACGCACGTAGCCCCCTTGTTGCAGGCGCTGCAGCGCAGCGCCGTCCGCATACACCATGCCGGTGGTCAAATCGTGAAAGCCGTACTTTTTATAGAAGGCGAGCTTTTCCGGCACGGAATAGATGAAAATCTTGCCGAGCGGCGCCAGATCTTGCATCACCCGATCCATCAACCTGCGCCCCAGCCCTTGTCCCTGAAAACGCGGATCGATCGCCACGTCCGCCAGGTAAGCGACCGATGTCAGATCGCTGATGGCATGTGCAGTGGCGATCAACTCGTCGCCGATAAACCCCCAATAGCAAAACTGGCTGTGTTGGTAAACGCGCCGCAAGGTGTGCGGATCGCGCTTGCCCAGCCCGGCGGCCTCCAGCAATTCACACAGCCGCTGCCAGTCGATGGCGCGGCGACTCGGGTCGGTGATAATTTCCATCGTTTTCCTCTAACCGATAAGACTGAGATCGGCGGCATAGTGCCGAATGGCGCGTTGATAACCGCGGATGTCGGGGTCTGACGAGGTTTCCGCCAGCAGCAGCAACAGATCGGTCACGGCCCGTTTATTTTCACCCAGGTTGTACAGCGCCATGGCGCGAAACAGCATCAGCTCGTTGGCCTGCGGGAACTCGGCCAGGCCGTCGTCGAAAGCCCGTAGCGACGCCGAATATTCTCCCAGGGCGCGGTAGGTGCTGCCGAGACCCAGCCAGGCCTCGCGGCGTTGGGCGGGCGGCAAATCGCGAGCCAACGCCGCGAGGTAACAGGGAATGGCCTGTTGCTCCAGGCCCTGTACGTCATACAGGCAGGCCAGCTGAAAGTGCAGCGTTGCCGCTTCCGGCTCTGCCGCCAGTTGCCTTAGCGCCAGCGCGGTCGCCTCTTGATAGCGGCCCTGCGTTTTTAACTCTAAGAGAGACAAAGAAGTGGACATGATCTGGGCTCCATTGGCGTATTTTTATACCTTTTACACGCTATCGTGGAGAAATTGATATCACAAGGGAATAGCTGCACTGAACATTGATCAGATAAATACGAAAATGTGCGCTAAGCCCGGTTTCCGAGCCCGGCATCGTTCCCGTTTCCCTTCACATGGTCAAAAAACAGGCGTAGAATCCGCTTCGTCAAATAATTGAGGTTGTAAAGTATTATGGTTGATCGTGAATTAGGAAACTGGAAAGACTTCATTGATGAGATGTTGGGCAACTGACACAGCGTTGAAGCAGATGGCAAGGTTGAGTCATTGGAAAGTCACTGAAACACCTTGGGAACGAGATTTTCGTTCGAAATAAAGCAGCATCGGTAACCCGACGCTGCTTTTTTTATATCTCGCGGATCAGTCCCCGGTGGCCGGCGTATTGCCTGCCGGATGCGCTTTACCCGGGAAACGGCGGCGAACCAGCACAAAGAACAATGGCACGAAGAAAATCGCCAGCAGGGTGGCGGAGATCATGCCGCCCATCACCCCGGTGCCGACCGCATGCTGGCTGCCGGAACCGGCGCCGCTGCTGGTAGCCATCGGCAGCACGCCGAAGATGAACGCCAGCGAGGTCATCAGGATCGGCCGCAGGCGCATGCGGGACGCGTCGAGCGTCGCCGACATCAGATCCTGCCCTTTATGGTTCAGCTCATTGGCGAACTCGACGATCAGAATGGCGTTTTTCGCCGACAGCCCAATGATGGTCAACAGGCCGACCTGGAAATAGACGTCGTTCTCCAGGCCGCGCAGCCAGGTGGCGGCGACCGCGCCGATCACCCCCAGCGGCACCACCAGCATCACCGAGAACGGTATCGACCAGCTTTCGTACAGCGCCGCCAGGCACAGGAACACCACCAGCAGCGAGATGGCATACAACGCCGGTGCCTGCGAGCCGGACAGCCGTTCCTGATAGGACATCGCCGTCCATTCCAGCCCGAAACCGGTCGGCAGTTGGCTGACCAGTTTTTCCATTTCCGCCATGGCGGTGCCGGTGCTGACGCCGTTGGCCGCCTCGCCGACGATCTCCAGCGCCGAACTGCCGTTATAGCGCTCCAGCCGTGGCGAACCGTACTCCCAGTGCGAGCTGGCGAAGGCCGAGAACGGCACCATGCCGCCCGCGCTGTTGCGCACATACCATTTGTTGATGTCATCCGGCAGCATGCGGAACGGCGCTGCGGCCTGCACGTAGACTTTTTTCACCCGCCCGCGGTCGACGAAGTCGTTGACGTAGGTCGAGCCCCAGGCGGTGGAGAGGGTATTGTTGATGTCGTCGATCGATACGCCCAGCGCCTGAGCCTTGCGCTGATCGATATCGATTTGCAGCTGCGGGCTGTCGTCCAGGCCGTTGTGGCGCACGCGCGACAGCAGCGGGTTTTGCGCCGCCAGCTGCAGCAGCTGATCGCGCGCCGCCATCAGTTTGGCGTGGCCGAGCCCGGCGTGGTCTTCCAACTCCATGTCGAAGCCGGAGGAGTTGCCGAGACCGGTGATCGCCGGCGGGCTGCTGGCGATCACCCGGGCTTCGTTAATCTTGTTGAATGCCAGCGTGGCGCGGTCGATGATGTCGAACGAGCTGTTGGCACCCGAGGTGCGCAGATCCCAGTCTTTCAGCCGCACGAACAGGCGCGCCACGTTTTGGCCGTTGCCGCCGGGCCCGGAGCCGATGATGGCGAACACCGACAAAACGTCCTGTTTCTCTTCGGTGAGGAAGTACCGCTCGACCTTTTCCACCACTTTGGAGGTTTGCTGCAGGGTCGAGCCCGCCGGCAACTGCACCTGTACGGTGAAGATGCCGCGGTCTTCCTGCGGCAGGAACGAGGTCGGCAGCTTGATGAACAGCAGCGCCATGCCGCCGAGCAACAGCAGATAAATCACCATGTAGCGGCCGCTGGCGTGCAGAATGCGCCCCACGCCGCGCTCATAGCGATCGGCATTGCGGTTGAACATGCGGTTGAACCAGCCGAAGAAGCCGCGCTTGCCGTGATGGTGCCCTTTGGCGATCGGTTTAAGCAGCGTCGCGCACAGGGCCGGGGTCAGGATCATCGCCACCAGCACCGACAGCACCATGGCGGAGACGATGGTGATGGAGAACTGGCGATAGATGGCGCCGGTGGTGCCGCCGAAGAACGCCATCGGCACGAACACCGCCGACAGCACCAGGGCGATGCCGACCAGCGCGCTCTGGATTTGCCCCATGGATTTGCGCGTGGCCTCTCGCGGCGGCAAGCCTTCCTCGCTCATCACGCGCTCGACGTTCTCCACCACCACGATGGCGTCGTCCACCAGCAGGCCGATCGCCAGCACCATGGCGAACATGGTGAGGGTGTTGATGCTGAAGCCGCAGGCGGAGAGGATGGCGAAAGTGCCCATCAGCACCACCGGCACGGCGATGGTGGGGATCAGCGTGGCGCGGAAGTTCTGCAGGAACAGATACATCACCAGGAACACCAGCAGGATGGCCTCCAGCAGCGTTTTCACCACGTCCTTGATCGAGGCTTTGACGAACGGGGTGGTTTCATAGGCCACTTTGGCCTCCAGCCCGTGCGGGAAGTATTGTGACAGCTCGGCGATCTTGTCCTTCACCAACTGGTCGGTCTGCAGTTCGTTGGCGCCGGAGGCCAGCTTGATGTTCATGCCGGCGGCCTGCATGCCGTTGTAGCGGCTGAGGTAGTTGTAGTTCTCGCCGCCCAACTCAACGGTGGCGACGTTGCCCAGCGTCACCAGCGAACCGTCCTGATTGACCCGCAGGGTGATCTGGCGGAACTGTTCCGGCGTCTGGAGTTGCGACTGGGCGTTGATGGTGGCGTTCAGCGCCTGTTTATCGACCGACGGCGTGCCGCCCAACTGGCCGACCGCCACCTGGGCGTTCTGCGACTGAATGGCCTTGACCACGTCCTGGGTCGTGAGCTGATAGCTGTTGAGCTTGTTGGGATCGAGCCAGATGCGCATGGCGTATTGTGAGCCATACACGTCCATGCTGCCGACGCCGTTGATGCGGCTGAGCGGATCCTGCAGGTTGGAGACGATGTAATCGGCGATGTCCTGCTTGTCCATGCTGTTGTCGGTGGAGACGAACGCCACCATCATCAGCGTAGTGTCGCCGGATTTCGAGACCGTGACCCCTTGATTCTGCACCGCCTGCGGCAAACGTTTGATCGCCGCCTGCAGCTGGTTTTGCACCTGCTGCATCGCTTCGTTGGGGTCGGTGCCGGCTTCGAACGTCAGCGTGACGGTCGCCTGGCCGGTATTGGTGCTCTGCGACGACATATACATCATGTTGTCGAGGCCGGTCATATTCTGTTCAATGATCTGCGTGACGGTGTTTTCCAGCGTTTGCGCCGAGGCGCCTGGATAAGTTGCGCTGATGCGCACGTTCGGCGGCGCCAAATTCGGGTATTGTTCTACCGGTAAAGAAAAAATCGCCAATGCCCCGGTCAGGCAAAGAATAATTGCCAGCACCCAGGCGAAAATCGGGCGATCAATAAAAAAATTGGCCATGCAGCGCGAACCTCGTTATGACTTGTTCTATCTTTAAAACGCATCGGAAATATGCATTTCAGCGGCAGGGAAGGATTCCGGCGCTATTGCACTTTACTCGGGATAGTCGAGGAAAGCGTGGAGAAAAAAAGGAGATAGTGTAAATAACGGTAGCGGGAAACGGCGTGGGTGCCCCGGTGTCGATAATTGTACGCTATTAAGACATTTTTATTACTATCAAAGGCCTTGCGCATGTCTTCGCCGCAGGGAGCCGAAAAATAAAAACTGGATCCACCTTACAGCAGGAGCTTGGCATGGGAATTAACCCGGTATTTGCCCGTCGGCTTTATTTATGCTGGCTGATCAGCCACAGTGAGCGGCCCAATGTGCCGCGGTTGATGGCGCTGACCGGCTGGCCGCGCCGCACGTTGCAGGATGTGCTGAAGGCGCTGCCCGGCATGGGCGTCGAGCTGCAGTTCGTGCAGCAGGGCGTGCGCAACAACGACGGTTTTTATCAGTTGGAAAGCTGGGGGCCGTTCAACAAGAGTTGGGTGCATCAGCACCATCAGGCGCTGCTCAGCGCCATCGAGTAAGCGGCCCCGGCGTATTGGCCGGGGCGGGGCGATCAGTGGCTTTTGTACTCCAGGTACATCACCGTCGCCGCCACGCGAGAACGCACGTCCAGCTTGCGCAGTATGTTGCGGATGTGCACCTTCACGGTTTCTTCAGAGATATGCAATTGCGCCGCCACCTGTTTGTTGGACAGGCCGCGCGCCACCTCTTGCAAGACGTCCAGTTCGCGTTCGGTCAAGGCGGTGAAGGGATCGCGCTGCTCGCTGCGCGCCAGCAAATAGTCGGCCATGGCGTCGCTGATCACGTTTTGCCCCTCGGCGGCGGCGCTGATGTGTTCCAGCAGCTGCTCCGGTTCACTGTCTTTCAGCAGATAACCGTCGGCGCCGGCGTCGATCAGCGCATACAGATCGCTGCGCGCGTCGGAGACCGTCAGCACGATGATGCGTGCGTCCACGCCTTCGTCGCGCAGAGCCTGCAGCGTATCCAGCCCGGACATGCCCTTCATGTTCAGATCCAACAAGATCACGTCCGGCGCGTGCTGCAGCGCCAGCGCAACAGCCTCGCTGCCGTTGCCGGCCTCTGCCACCACGCCAAATCGCGCATCCAGTCCCAGCAGTTGTTTGATGCCGCGCCGCATCAACGGATGATCGTCAACGATCATGACTCGGTATTGCTTCATCACCATGAAATATGCTCCCTGTAGCAAGTAAAGCCACTCAAACGCGCCCGGAGGCGTGCTTCACAGTGGGACTGTCTCTTCAAAAATAGCGGCATTCTGCACCGCAAACCTCTCCGGGCGGCCTTCTGCCCGGCGGCAACCGTAACGCAGAGTGAACAGCCGCAAGGTCAGGGCGAGAATGTCAGGCAGACCGCCGTGCCGCCGCGGCTTCTGCGCCGGATGCGCAGCGTTCCTCCCAGTCGCGCCGCGCGTTCGCTCATGATGGTCAAGCCGTAATGCCCTTCCGGTTCTTCCAGACTGGCGATACCGCAACCGTCGTCGGTAATGCTGAATACGTTGTCGCCTGCGGCGTTGACCTCGCAACACACCGCGATCTCGCTCGCTCCTGCGTGCTTGACGGCATTGAGCACCGCCTCGCGCACGATCTGCAGCGCGTGCACCTGCTGCTGGGCGTTGAGCGCCTGCGAGGGCAGCCGACAGTGTAACTGAATCCGCGCGGTGGTTAGCGCCTTTAATGGCTGCAGCAGTTGCTCCAGCGCGGCATTCAGATCCGCCTCCTGAATGTTGAGGCGGAAGGTGGCCAGTAATTCTCTCAGCTGGCGATAGGCATCGGCCAGCGTGCGATCGAAATCGTCGATAATCGTCTGCGCCGCCGGATCGTCGGCGGCGCGCCGGAGCAGCGTCAGCTGGATGCGTAGGAACGACAGCGTCTGCGCCAGCGAATCGTGCAGCTCGCGGGCGATGGTCCCACGTTCTTCCATCAACAGCAGATATTGGTGCTGCTTTTGCGCCCGGTTGAAGTAGACGCCACGCCCCAGCATGTTGGCCAGGCTCTGCATCAGGTGAGGATGCGGCGGCTGCGCTTCGGGCTGCCATCGCAATTCACCCAGCAGTTTATCGCCTTGGGTGATCGGCAGCGCGCTCCAGGTTTGCGCCGGCGCCGGCTCTCCTTCGTTCAGTTGCCACTGGCCATGATCGTCCGCCACGTTCAACCGGATGCAGCGCAGTCGTTCGCTTTGGCGCACGATGCGCAGCACATTCTCGAATGCCTGCTGATCGATCTGGCGCACGCTCAGCGCCTGTGAACAGCGATACAGCACCTCCAGCGTTTCGTTGGCCTGCTGCAGGCGCTGGGTTTTTTCCTGCACTTTCAGCTCCAGCGACTGATAGAGCCGGGCCAGCTCGTCAGACATGGCGCTGAAGGTTTGCGACAGCACGCCGAGCTCGTTCGGCAGCGCCACGTCCAGCTGCGGGTGGCGAAAGTCGCGCTGTTGCACGCGCTGGCTGGCGTCGACCAGATGCTGCAGCGGCATGACCACCTGGCGGCGCATAAAGCGGATGCAAAACAGCACCAGACCGATGATGGCGGCGTAGCCCAGCACGCTGACGGCGGCCACCAGGGTGAGTTTCAACTCGGAATAACGCTGCAGAGCGGAAACAAAATGATCGACACGGTTGACGTAGCCGGCGACCTCCGCCCGGTAGGCGGCCGCTTGCCCGTCACGGATCTGCCGCTCCATCGCTTGCCATGTTCGTTGCAGCGCCAGATAGTGGTTGCGCACCTCGGCCGGGACGTAAAAGCGCGCCAGCTTTTGCAGCGCCGGCGCCTGCAAAGATTGCCGGTACTGCTGCAGGTGCAGCTCCAGCTCCGGGCTCTGTCGATCGAGATCAAAGGCCAGGCGGTAGCTTTGCATGCGCAGCGAACCGGCAATGTTGATCGCCTCGGCATCGCTCTGGCTGCCGGCGACGGTCGTCAACGCCAACCCGGTGGCGAGCACCGACAGTATCACGATGCCGAACAGCGCCCTGGCCAGGCTGCCGGTCACGGAACGTTTAACAAGCAATCACGGAATCCTTTTCTCTCAGGTGAGGGCTGCGCCAGTTTCATTCGAAAGCAAAACTATAACTTTTGCAACTAAATTGCACCGCGATTTGTATCAAGTTGTCAACAAAACGGGAACAATTGTCGTCGTGTAATCAAATGAATAGCGAAATGCCCGCCGATGTTCAGCCGCAGCTCGGTTTCCACTGAGGATTTGTCTTTGCGGATGCAATTCGTCTGTCAGATTATGCGTCCGCCCACGATGTATTTTTAATCCTGGTTTGCCCGGAGAGGCGTTGTGATTTTTGTTGCAAATCGTCTGCTGCGGCGCAGCGTAATCGCGGTATGATTTTCACGTTGCAACTCAAGGAAAAAGGGTCATGTCGTCGAAAATTGAGAATGTGAAGAAAGAGCTGTTGTCGGACAACTGGTATGTGCTGCACAAGTACACGTTTGATCTGAAACGCAAAAATGGCGGTTCGGTGCAACAGATGCGCGAGGTTTACGATCGCGGCAACGGCGCCACCATTTTGCTGTACAACCGCGCCAAGGGCACGGTGGTGTTGACCAACCAGTTCCGCATGCCGACCTATGTCAACGGCAACGAAAGCGGCATGCTGCTCGAGGCCTGCGCCGGCCTGCTGGACGCCGATTCGCCGGAGCAGTGCGCGCGCCGCGAAGCGGTGGAAGAGACCGGTTTTCAGGTGGGCGAGGTCAAAAAAATCTTCGAAGCCTACATGTCGCCGGGCGGCGTGACCGAGATCGTGCACTTCTTTATCGCCGAATACCATGACGATGAGCGGCGCGCGGCCGGCGGCGGCATTGAAGATGAAGATATCGAAGTGATCGAACTGCCGTTTCGCGACGCGGTGGCGATGATCGCCGATGGCCGGATTAAAGACGGCAAAACCATCATGCTACTGCAGTATTTGCAGATTCATCGGGTGATGGAATAAAAAAAGCCGGTCATGATGACCGGCTTTTTTATCGGCTTGCGCCCGGCGGCTTACTTCAGCAGCGCCTGCGCCTTGGCCACCACGTTGTCCACGGTGAAGCCGAACTCGGCGAACAGCTGCTCCGCCGGCGCCGACTCACCGAAGGTGGTCATGCCCACGATAGCGCCGTTCAGGCCCACGTACTTGTACCAGTAGTCCGCGATACCCGCTTCCACCGCTACGCGCGCCGTCACCGCCGCCGGCAGCACCGACTCACGGTACGCCGCATCCTGCTTGTCGAACGCGTCGGTCGACGGCATCGACACCACGCGCACCTTGCGGCCCGCCGCGGTCAGTTTGTCCGCCGCTTCCACCGTGATGCCCACTTCGGAGCCGGTGGCAATCAGGATAACGTCCGGCGTGCCCGCGTAGTCTTTCAGCACGTAGCCGCCGCGGTACACGTTCGCCAGCTGCTCTGCGGTGCGCGGCTGCTGGGTCAGGTTCTGGCGCGAGAACACCAGGGTGGTCGGGCCGTCGTTGCGCTCGATGCCGTACTGCCACGCCACCGCCGATTCCACCTGGTCGCACGGGCGCCAGGTGCTCATGTTCGGGGTCACGCGCAGGCTCGCCAGCTGCTCCACCGGCTGGTGGGTCGGGCCGTCTTCGCCCAGACCGATGGAGTCGTGGGTGTAGACGAACACATTGCGCAGCTTCATCAGCGCCGCCATGCGCACCGCGTTGCGGGCGTATTCCACGAACATCAGGAAGGTCGCCGAGTACGGCAGGAAACCGCCGTGCAGCGCGATGCCGTTGGTGATGGCGGTCATGCCGAACTCGCGCACGCCGTAATGAATGTAGTTGCCCGCCGGGTCAACGTTCAGCGCTTTCGAGCCGGACCACATGGTCAGGTTGCTCGGCGCCAGGTCGGCGGAGCCGCCCAGGAACTCCGGCAGCACCTTGCCGAACGCTTCCAGCGCGTTCTGCGACGCCTTGCGGCTGGCGATGTTGGCCGGGTTGGCCTGCAGTTTTTCCACGAACGCCCTGGCGTCGGCTTTCCAGTCGGCCGGCAGCTCGCCGTTCATGCGGCGCTTGAACTCGGCGGCCAGTTCCGGGAAGGCCCTGGCGTAGGCGGCGAACTTGTCGTTCCAGGCCGCTTCCTTGGCCTGACCGGCTTCTTTGGCGTCCCACTGGGCGTAGATGTCCTGCGGGATTTCAAAGGCGGCGTATTTCCAGCCCAGTGCTTCGCGGGTGGCGGCCACTTCGGCGGCGCCCAGCGCGGCGCCGTGCACGTCATGGGTGCCGGCCTTGTTCGGCGAACCGAAGCCGATAACGGTCTTGCACATCAGCAGCGACGGCTTGTCGGTCACCTTGCGCGCTTCTTCAATCGCCGCCTTGATGGCGTCCGGGTTGTGGCCGTCGACGTTGCGCACCACGTGCCAGCCGTAGGCTTCGAAGCGCAGGGCGGTGTCGTCGGTGAACCAGCCGTCGACGTGGCCGTCGATGGAGATGCCGTTGTCATCGTAGAAGGCGGTCAGCTTGCCGAGCTTGAGGGTGCCGGCCAGGGAGCAGACTTCGTGCGAGATGCCTTCCATCATGCAGCCGTCGCCCATGAAGGCGTAGGTGTGGTGGTCGACGATGTCGTGGCCAGGGCGGTTGAACTGCGCCGCCAGGGTGCGTTCGGCGATGGCGAAGCCGACGGCGTTGGCGATGCCCTGGCCCAGCGGGCCGGTGGTGGTTTCAACGCCCGGGGTGTAGCCGTACTCCGGGTGGCCCGGGGTTTTGGAATGCAGCTGACGGAAGTTTTCCAGCTCGCGCATCGGCAGGTCGTAGCCGGTGAGGTGCAGGAGGCTGTAAATCAACATGGAGCCGTGGCCGTTGGAGAGCACGAAACGGTCGCGGTCAGCCCAGTGCGGGTTAGTCGGGTTGTGGTTGAGGTAGTCACGCCACAGGACTTCGGCGATGTCCGCCATGCCCATAGGGGCCCCCGGGTGGCCGGAATTTGCTTTTTGTACGGCGTCCATGCTGAGTGCGCGGATAGCGTTGGCAAGCTCTTTACGAGAAGACATAACGAAACTCCAGTGCGATTACAGTTGAGCGGCCAACATGTCTTCCAGCTTCTGCTGGTCGACGGCGAACAGGCGAATGCCTTCGGCGAGTTTTTCCACCGCCATGGCGTCCTGGTTGTGCAGCCAGCGGAACTCCGCTTCGGCCAGCGGAGCCGGTTGGTGGAAGCCCTCGGTAGACGGGGTCAACTTGCGTTCGACCGGCTGCTCGCTGTTTTTCAGCTGTTCCAGCAGGTTTGGCGCGATGGTCAGGCGATCGCAGCCGGCCAGCGCCAGGATCTGCTCAACCTTGCGGAAGCTGGCGCCCATGATTACCGTCTGGTAACGATGACGCTTGTAGTATTCATAGATGGTGCGCACCGATTTCACGCCCGGATCCTGATCGGCGTCGTAGTCGGCGGCAGGCTGTTTGGCCTGGTACCAGTCATAGATGCGGCCGACGAACGGCGAGATCAGATACACGCCGGCTTCGGCGCAGGCGCGGGCCTGGGCGAAGGAGAACAGCAGCGTCAGGTTGGTGTTGATGCCTTCTTTTTCCAGCTCTTCGGCGGCTTTGATGCCTTCCCAGGTGGAAGCCAGTTTGATCAGGATGCGCGATTTGTCGATGCCTTGTTCTTGGTACATGGCGATCAGCTTGCGCGCTTTGGCGACGCACATGCCGCGGTCGAACGACAGGCGGGCGTCCACTTCGGTGGAGATGCGGCCCGGCACGCTTTTGAGGATCTCGACGCCGATATTGACCGCCAGCTTATCGCTGGCGTTGATCAGCTGGGTTTCCTTGCTGCCGCCCTGGCGGCGGGCATACTCCAACGCTTCGGTGATCAGCGCCTTGTACTGCGGCAGCGCGGCGGCTTTCAGGATCAGCGAAGGGTTGGTGGTGGCGTCCTGGGGTTCGAACTGGCGGATGGATTCGATATCGCCGCTGTCGGCGACCACCGTGGTCAGCTGCTTGAGTGCGTCTAATTGATTCATTGATAAGCTCCTTGACCAAGCTCAATGTAGGGAAATGAGAACCTTTTTCATCATAGGGGGAACACACTGCATCATCGGATCGAGAATGAAAATGCGCTTTTTCTGATTGTTGCGATGGATAATAACAATGAATGCCGAATAAACCCAGGCGGAGCGCGGCTTGCGCGCGACCGCCATCGAGACGGCAGGCGGTTTAATGCCGTCCGGCCGCGTTTTCGTAATAGCCGATCCGCTCGACTTTCGGCGCCGATCCTCCCCCTTCAAACTCCGATTCCAGCCAGGCATCGACGATGGCTTTCGCCAGTTCGGCGCCGATGACCCGCGCGCCCAGCGTGATGATCTGAGCATCATTGCTTTTGCGCGCCCGCTGGGCGGAGTAGGTATCGTGACATTGCGCCGCACGAATGCCGGGCACTTTATTGGCCACGATGCTCATACCGATGCCGGTGCCGCACAGCAGGATGCCCCGCCGATGTTTTTCCTCCCGTATCGCCTGCGCGACGCGATAGGCGATATCGGGATAGATCCCCGTTTCTGCGACGCGATCCGTCGTGTAGTCAATGACGGGGATGTCCCGTTGTTGCAGGTGGGCAACGATCAGATCTTTCAGTTCAATGGCGGCATCATCGGCGCCGATGGCGATAGGCAGCATAGCGATCTCCTGATTGGTAACGAAAAGGGTGGCGATCCTCGGTGGCGCCACGTTCATTACCGTATCCCTGTTTAATCAAATGTTCAATCTGTGTTCTTTTGTTTTTTGCCTGGCTTTTCAGTTTGCCACTGTAAAAGGTGATCTTAGTCACTAAAAAAGGGCTTTTAATCGTTGTTCACTCTAGTGGAGACGGGTTTTTGAGCGATATCACACTTTGATAAGTTCACTGTGGGCAAATTGAACGCATAGCGTTAGTGTTCATTTGTTCTTTGTTCGTGTTAATGATCAAAAGAAGTTTCCCTACCAGAGGAGAGTGCTATGTGTCAGACCTGCATAACAGAGGCGAAAATGGCGGCCGGTATCCCCGAGATCATGAAGGCGGTTGTGGCGTACGCCCCGAAAGATTACCGCCTGGAACAGGTGCCGGTACCGAAGATCGGCCCGAAAGAGATCCTGGTGAAGATCGAAGCCTGCGGCATCTGCGCCGGTGATGTTAAAGCGTTCGAAGGGGCGCCCAGCTTCTGGGGCGATGAAAAACAACCGGCGTACATCAAGGCGCCGATGATCCCCGGCCATGAATTCATCGGCCATGTCGTGGGGTACGGTGAAGGCGTCGAGGGCTTCAATCTCGGCGATCGCGTGATATCAGAACAAATCGTTCCCTGCTGGCAATGCCGCTTCTGCAACCGCGGTCAGTATTGGATGTGCGAAAAGCATGACCTGTACGGTTTCCAGAAAAACGTTAACGGCGGCATGGCCGAGTACATGAAGTTCACCAAAGAGGCGATTAACTATCATGTGCCGGCCGACCTGCCGATCGAAAAAGCCATTCTGATCGAACCCTATGCTTGCTCCTTCCATGCGGTGCAACGCGCCAATATCAAACTGGGCGATGTGGTGGTGTTGGCCGGCGCCGGCACCCTGGGGCTGGGCATGATCGGGGCCATCAAGAAATCCGGGCCCTCGAAGCTGGTGGTGCTGGATCTGTCCGACGAACGTCTGGCCTTGGCGAAGCGCTTCGGCGCGGATGTGACGCTCAATCCCACCCGTGACGACGTGCCCGCCGCGGTTAAAGCGATGACCGAGGGCTACGGCTGCGACATCTACATCGAGGCGACCGGCGCACAGAAGTCCGTGGAACAGGGCCTGACGCTGATCCGCAAGCTCGGCACCTTCGTCGAATTTTCCGTGTTTAAGGATCCGGTGACCGTCGACTGGAGCATCATCAGTGACCGCAAGGAACTGGACGTGCTCGGTTCGCACCTCGGCCCTTACTGCTATCCGCTGGTGATCGAAGGCATCGCCAATGGCGATCTGCCGACCGAAGGCGTGGTGACGCATACGTTGCCGCTGGAACAGTTCGCCGAAGGTTTCGAGCTGATGAAGCGCGGTATCGGTTCAATCAAAGTGGTGCTTAATCCAAACCTCTGAAACCTGCGTCGTTCCTCGGGTGCGGGCGAGCCTGCGCCTCCATAATCACATGTGCTGGGGTGTTCTATGTTGCATGGACTGATTCATCGCATTGGTCTGTCACCGAAACTGCTGCTGGGCTATGCCGGCGTGTTGGTGTTCATGATGGGCGAAGGGCTGGAACAGGGCTGGCTGTCGCCTTATTTGATTGGCAAAGGGCTGAGCATTCAGGAATCGGCGCTGCTGTTCAGCGTTTATGGCTTTGCGGCCGCCATCGCCGCCTGGTTTTCCGGCGTGTTGGCGGAAATCTTTACCGCCCGGCGGGTGATGTTGGCCGGCCTGCTGCTGTTTCTGTTCGGTTCGGTGTGTTTTTTGACGTTCGGCCTGCCGAGCAACAACCTGGCGATCATGGTGCCGACCTATGCGCTGCGCGGCTTGGGTTATCCGTTGTTCGCCTACGGTTTTCTGGTGTGGGTGGCGTATGAGGCGCCGCCGGAAAGGCTGGGGTCGGCGGTGGGGATTTTCTGGTTCGTCTACAGCGGCGGGCTCAGCGTGCTGGGCGTGCTGTATTCCAGCATCATGCTGCCTTATCTCGGCGAGATCCACACGCTGTGGAGCGCGCTGATTTTCGTCGTGCTGGGCGCGGTGATTGCTCTGATGCTCAATCGCGACGACGGCGCGGCACAGAGCGGCAACCGGGAAAAAGCGTCGCTGGGTTATGTCTTGAAGGGCATCACCATCGCGTTTGAAAACCCGAAGATTGGCCTGGGCGGCATCGTGCGCACCATTAATACCTCTGCGGCTTACGGCTTCGTCGTATTCATGCCCATGTACATGATGGATATGGGGTTCACCCGCACGCATTGGCTGCAGATGTACGCCGCGCTGTGGACGGTCAACATCATTTTCAACCTGATTTTCGGCGTGATCAGCGACGGGCTCGGCTGGCGCAATGTGGTGATGTGGTTTGGCTGCGTCGGCTGTGCCTTGACCACGCTGATGTTCTACTACGTGCCGCAATTCTTCGGCGCCAACTACCTGCTGACCGTGTGCGCCGCGGGGTTGTTCGGCGCCTGCCTGGCGGCGTTCGTGCCGCTGTCGGCCATCATGCCGTCGCTGGCGCCGGACAATAAGGGCGCGGCGATGTCGATTCTCAATCTGGGTGCCGGCCTGAGCACCTTTGTCGGCCCGGCGGTGGTGGGGCTGTTTATCGGCAGCCTCGGCACCGTTGGCGTGATCTGGATCTTTACCGGTTTGTACCTGTTCAGCGGCGTGCTGATGAAATTTGTCACGCTGCCGAAGGAAAGCGCGACGGCGCAGGAAGAACGCGGCGCGAGTTTGGCGAAAATATCCTGACCGAGGGTGAAGTTCACAGTTTTAAGGGGAAATTTATGATTAATCATCAAACTACGGCGCCGCGCGAGCTCTCGCTGCAGGGCAAGGTGGCGCTGATTACCGGCGGCGCTGCGGGGATCGGCCTCGCTATTGCCGAACGCTATCTGCAAAACGGCGCGCGCGTGGCGCTGCTCGATCGGGCGCCGCAGGTTGCTGAAGTGGCGCGACAGCTGGACGCCGAGGCGGCGGTGGGCGTCGTGGCCGACGTCACCGATGCCGCGTCGGTGGAGCGGGCGATAGCGCAGATTGAGGCGCATTTCGGGCGGCTGGACGTGCTGGTCAACAGTGCCGGCATCGTTGCGCTGCATCCGGCCGAGGAGCTGCCGGAAACGGCGTGGGATGCAACCCTGGCGGTCAATCTGAAAGGCGTGTTTCTTACCTGCCAGGCGGTGGGGCGCCGTTTCATTCGCCAGCGCGGCGGCAGCATCATCAATCTCGCCTCGCAGGCCGGGGTGGTGGCTTTGCCTAATCACCTGGCCTATTGCGCCAGCAAGGCGGGCGTAATCGGTCTGACCCAGGTGTTGGCGCTGGAGTGGGGGCCGCACAACGTGCGGGTCAACGCCATTTCGCCCACCGTGGTTTTGACGGAGCTGGGCCGTAAGGCCTGGTCAGGCGAGGTGGCGGAACAAATGAAGCAGAAAATCCCGCTGCGGCGTTTCGCCGAGCCGCAAGATATCGCCGCCAGCGCCCTGTTTTTGGCCGGCGACGCGGCGGCGATGATCACCGGCGCCAACCTGGTGGTCGACGGCGGTTACACCATTCAATAATTTCTTATTCAGGCGACAGAGAGGCCGCGATGAACAGAATCATTAACGATCCCGATCACGTAGTGGAAGACGCCATTCAGGGCTACAGGCTGGCCCACCCGAACTATTATGCCGCCACCGACAATGCGCGGGTGTTGAAATATCCGCCTGCGCCGATCGCCGGCAAAGTGGGCATCGTCACCGGCGGCGGTTCCGGCCACGAGCCGGCGTTCCTGGGGTATGTCGGCAAAAACATGTTGGATGCCGTCGCGATTGGCGAGATTTTTTCATCGCCTACGGCGGGGGCTTTTCTCGACGCTTTCAAGGCGGCGGACAGCGGTGCGGGCGTCGCTTGCCTGTACGGCAACTACGCTGGCGACAACATGAACGTCAAGATGGCGATCAAGAAGGCCACGGCGGCCGGCATACGGGTGAAAACCGTGGTGGCCAACGATGATGTCGCCTCGGCGCCGGCCAGTGAGATCGATAAACGGCGCGGCGTGGCCGGCGAAATTCTGATGTGGAAGGTCGGCGCGGCGGCGGCGGCCAAGGGATACGATCTGGACGGCGTGATCGGCGCGGCGCAAAAGGCCATCGACCGGTGTCGTTCGATCGGCGTCGGCCTCAGTTCCTGCACCATTCCCGCGGTCGGCAAACCCAATTTTCATATCGAAGACGGCAAGATGGAGATCGGCATCGGCCATCACGGCGAACCGGGCATTGAGGTATCGCCGATCCAATCGGCGTCGGCGATGGCCGGCACCATGCTCGATTTCGTGCTCAACGACATGCCGCTGGAACAGGGGCAGGAGGTGGCGTTGCTGATCTCCGGGCTTGGCGCCACGCCGGTGATGGAGCTGTATATCTATTATGCCGAAATAGAGCGTCGGTTGACGGCGAAAGGCGTGCGGGTGCATCGGCGCTACGTCGGCAATTACTTCACGTCGCTGGAAATGATGGGCGTGACGCTGACGCTGATGACGCTGGATGACGAACTGAAAACGCTGCTGGACATGCCGGCGCAATCTTTAGGCTTAACCCAGGTGGAGTGAATCATGACGGAACAAATTTCAACCCGGTACGGCAGTGAGATCGTTACGGGGCTGATAGAAACCATTGTCAGCAACCGCGAGTATCTGAGCGAAATCGACGGCGCCATCGGCGACGGTGACCACGGCATTAATATGTCGAAGGGATTCGCGATGTGCGGCGATGCCATTCGCGGCCGCGAGCTCACGCTGGCGCAGGCGTTCGATGCGGTATCGGATGCGCTGATGGAGGGCATCGGCGGTTCGATGGGGCCGCTGTACGGCAGCCTGTTCATGGGCATGGCGGAGAGCGTCCGTGAGCGCAGCGTGCTGGACAAGCAGGCATTTTTGGCGATGTTGCACGGCGGGTTGCGCGAACTGCAGGACATCAGCAGCGCGGGCGTGGGCGACAAGTGTCTGATGGATACGCTGATACCGGCGGTGGCGGCATTTGAGCAAGCGGTGGGACGCGGTGACGACTTTGCCGCTGCGCTGGAACAAATGAAAATCGCCGCAGAGCGCGGGCGGGACTCCACCCGCGAGCTGGTGGCGAAAATCGGCCGCGCCAGCCGTCTGGGCGAGCGTTCGCGCGGCGTACTGGACGCCGGCGCGGTATCTTGCTGCCTGCTCTTGACCCGATTGGCGGACGAGGTGGAGCAACGACTGAATACCGTTGCCGCCTGAACGCGTTATACTAGCGGGCATTCAGCCTTGTCGGAGGGGCGTGTATCGTCCCTCCGCCATCATCAACCGGCCTGCCGTGGGGAAACGTCTAACGGATGGAAAAACAAACTGTGTCCCAGGATAACGAACTGCTGACCGAAATCGCCGTTGCTTATTATCAGGATGAGATCACGCAGGAAGAGATCGCCAAAAAGTTCGGCATCTCACGGATCAAAGTCGGTCGTTTGCTCAAGCGCGCCAAGGAAGAAGGCATCGTCGAGATCAACGTGCGTTATCACCCGGTATTCAGCACCCGGCTGGAACAGCAGATGATGGAACGTTTTCCCATCAGCCGCGCGTTGATCGCGCTCGACCATCAGGACGAAGAGGAACAGCGTCGGCAGGTGGCGGCGCTGGTGTCCAACTATCTGGCGATGTCGCTGAAAGACGATATGGTGTTGGCGGTCGGCCAGGGACGCAACGTGGCGGCGATCGCCGATCATGTCGGCAGCGTGACGGAACGCAACTGCAAGTTCATCTGCGGCATCGGCGGCACCCACCGTCCGGGCGACGCGATCAACGCCGACCATATCAGCCGGCGCTTGGCGAAGAAGTTCGGCGGCAGCAGCGAGACGCTCTATGCGCCGGCCTACGTCGAAAATCGCGCGCTGAAAGACGCCTTCATGCAGAACGGCACGATCAAGGAAACGCTGGATCGTGCGCGTAAGGCCGATGTGGCGTTAGTCGGCATTGGCGACATGAATGAAAACAGTTATATGGTGAAATTGGGGTGGTTTACGCCGCACGAGATTATCGACGCCAGCCTCAATCAGGGCGTGATCGGCGACATCGCCGGCTATGACTTTTTCAATGCTCAGGGGCAGCATGTCGACACGGTGATGAATGACAGAGTGATCGGGCTGAGCATTGATGAGCTGCGCAAAATCCCTTGCGTGATCGCCATTGCTTCCGAGAATACCAAGGCGCTGGCGATTTTGGGCGCTTTGCGCACCGGTGCCATCGACATTATCGCCACCAGCGCGCTCAATGTGCGCACTATCCTCAACATGTCGCAATAGCGACACCTGCAAAAAAGGGTTCAGCGCCAGGCTGAACCCTCAACGATCTCCTCATTTGACCGATTATTTGCTCAGGTTGACGTCGATCGCCTGATAGAAGGCGTTAGCGGTGTCGGCTATGTCCCACACGGCAAGGAGCACGTGCGAACCGCTGCGATCTGCCGGTATGTTGCATTGGTGGGTGACCTGTGCGGCAGGGATGGCGCCGCCGTCGTTGAACTGGCAGAACGGCGTCAGGTCAAAGGAAGCGCGGGTCAGCGGCTGCGAAGCGTCCCAGTTCGGCTTGGTGATGAAATAGCGCCAGCTGGTGGTGCTGTGACGGGCGGTCAGCTTCCAGGTAAAGGAGTTCGGGCCGGTTTTCAGGTTGAGCTTGTTCCAGCGCGTCGGCGTTTGCTGATCCAGTTCGAAGAAGGTGGACTTGTCGGCGCTGGCGATATGGCCGTCAGCCGGGCCGGCCTGCGGGAAGCCTTTCAGGCCTTCGACGCTCTGCGGTTCGTACTGCACGCTGCCGCACTGCGTGTTGAGCTGCAGTTTGCACTGGTAGGCGCGGCTGGCCGGCGATTCGACATAACCGTGAGCATTCGCCTGTTGTGAAACGCCGAACATGGCCGCGCTCAGCAGGCCCAGAGAGAGCAGGGTACGGGAAGTTTTGTTCATAAGTCACTCCTGACTGAAATTATGTTGTAAGTTGAGCGTATTTCACCGAAAAAATGAGAGACTAATAACGCAATTGGAAATAACCATTTCTGTCGGCTTGTTTTATTTTTACCATTCTGGTTTGGCCGTAGATCGGAATGTTTTACCGGCTATTAACGAAAAATATTATGATGACAATCTTTGATCGTTAGGCCGAATTTATTTAACTGTCACAGTGCAAAAGCACGGCGCTATGATGAAATTTATATCAAGTAGTGATGAATAGTATTTAAGATAGCGCTCTCATTTATGAAGTATATTGCTTGTTGCGTTGAGTACCCTTGTTTGATTTGATCGATTTTTGTGCGCCACCACCTTGGGAATTTAGTGTCATTTTTCTTATTTTATTTTAAAGAGGAATTTGTATGACTAGATTATCCCTGGACGCGATTAAAATAATCAGCACCATCAAGAACACCGGATCTTTCTCTATGGCGGCGGAGGCGCTGCATAAAACGCCTTCGGCGATCTCTTATCGGGTTTCCAATATTGAAAGCAAACTCTGCGTGAAACTTTTTCATCGCAATGGCCCCATGATTACCCTGACGGATGAAGGGGAATTTCTCCTGCAGGAAGGCAGTTGGATTTTAAATGCGGTGCAGGATCTGGAAAGCCGGGTGCGCAACATTCCCAAGCTGGACAATAATATCCGCCTGGCGGTAGACACCTTCTTCCCGCTGGAAACGCTGACGCAGGATATCCGCGACTATATTCAGCATTGCCCGAACGCCAATATCTCGGTGCAGCGGGAAGCGTTGAACGGCACCTGGGATGCGCTGAAGAACAACCGGGCGGATCTGATCATCGCCATCGGCCAAATTCCCGACAGCGTGCAGGCCAAAACCCTGATGCTTGGCAAGCTCAACTTTGTGCTGTGCGTATCGCCTTCGCACCCGTTCGCGGCGCAGAGAAAGCCGGTGTGCAAGAAACAGCGGTTGAACGACATCGTGGTCGCGATCGCCGACAGCAGCCATGAGCTGCCCAAGCGCAATCACGGTACGCTGCCCTTGCAGCGTCAACTGGTGGTGTGCGATGTGGAAAGCAACCTGGCGCTGCTCAAGCGCGGCATCGGCCACGCTTTTCTGCCGCCTGCGCTGATCGAAAAAGAACTGGCCAGCGGCGAACTGGTGACGGTGCCGGTGGAGATGCAAAAGGGCGACGAAATGATTTGGCTGGCGTGGCATCCGGCCAGCAAGGGCGCCGGGTTTAACTGGTGGCATGAGCGGCTGACGCGTAAAAGCGATGTCTACAGCCTGATGGGCCGCGAAGTGGTGCGGGATGGCGGCTATCCATGGTGCCACAACTGAAGGAATAGAGACGAAGGGACGCGAAAATCAAACGGTTAACTCAATGAAAACCCCGCAGCATTCGGCTACGGGGTTTTTTTATGGTTTACGCTACGCGGCCCACCTTCAGCCAGGCGCTGTCTGAACCCGGTGCAGAGGTGATGTAACCCCACTTGGTCTGCCAGACGTAGCCCTGGTAGGACACCAGCGCGCCCTGCGCGTAAGTGGTGCCCGGCACATAGGCCGGCGCGGTCATGATAGGCAGGTTGCCGGGGCCGACGCCGGTGTAGCGCAGCCCGGTGCCCATATCCAGCTGGCTGTCGTCGTAGTCTGCGGCGTTGAAATAGCGATCCAGCGCGGCCAGCAGATCGCCGTTGCGGTTGTCTTGCCCCAGATGCCAGAACATCACGCCGCCCAGCTGCTGCTGCTTGATGTACTTCGCTTTGTATTTGAAACTCTCGGCATCGTCATAGGTGACGAACAGCCCGTTCTGCGCATGATACAGATAAGGGGTTTTGGTCTTGTCGTTCCACAACCGCTGATAGCCGTAGTTGCCCTGCAGCATCTGCTCCAACTGGCGATAGGAGGCGATGCGCGGATCCTTGTCGCGCACGCACTCTTCACAGCCCACCAACCAGTAGTCGGTGCTCGGATACGGATCTTCGCCCGGCGTGCTGTGGCTGCTGTATTGCCCACCGTTGCCGCCGCTGACGCCCTTGAAGGCGCGGCCGTAGAAGGGCACGCCCATGACGATTTTGGCGCTCGGCACGCCTTCCATCATCAGGTGCTGCTGCACCGCGGCGTCGACCGTCAGGCTGAACGGGCTGGGGAAGGCGCGGGTCAGCTCTTCCCAGCTCCAGCCCAGATTGGCTTCGCGCAGCGCGTTGTAGAAGGTCGGCCCGGCCGCGTCGCCGAACAGCGCCGCCTGGTGGTTGGTTACCTTCTCCCAGGGGCCGGCCAGATCGTAGGTCATCAGGTTGATGTAATCGAGCGGCGCGACGATCTGCGCCAGCTTGCTGTAATAGCGCGACAGGAAGAAGGCGCCGCCGGCACCGGCGATGGTCAACTGATACGGCAGCGCCTGGCGGCCGTCGGCGACGGTTTGCTGATTCAGCAAGGTGCGGATCTCCTGCAGCGCGGCGATGAAGCCGTCCACTTCCGCCGCCTGCGGATACTCCCAGTCGATGTCCACACCGTCGAAACCGTAATCCTTCATGATGCGCACGCAGGATTGGGCGAACTTGGCGCGCGACGCCGGGGTTTTCACCGCGTTGACGTAGTTGGCGTGCGATACGCCCAGATCGTTGGAGTAGTACCAGCCGCCGATGGAGAACATGATGCGCAGGCTGGGGTTATGCGCTTTGAGCGCGGTCAAACGGTTGACCACATCGCGCGCCTTGGCGTCGTTGGTGGCCGGATCCCAGGCGCATTCCAGGTTGCTGTTGATATCCAGGAACGAGAAGTTGATGTGCGTCAGCTGTTTGGCTTTGGCCGGCGTAATGTTGGAAACCGGGAATGGCACGACGGACGTATCGGTCTCGGTGTAATTATTGATTTGGTTGGTTGGAATAAAATAATACCCAATAACGGCTTTGCGTGTGGACATAGTATTTCTCCAGAGTGGATGTTTTTATGATGGGGAAGTATTTCCCACCGCCATTAATGTTTATTTTTCGTAAAAACAAAAGTCGAAATAAATCACCATAAGAATGAATTTTTTATTCACTGCCGCCTGTCTTGGCGTTTATGTGTTGTGTCAACGTTCAGCGTGAATGAATTCGACCATAGGGCCTGTATTTATTCATTTGCTTTGTAATAGCATCCTTAACTAGATTCTGATTATCCGATGTCCCACCGGCCGTGATTGGCATTTAATTAAAAATAAAAAAGGAGATGAGCTATGTCCAGCATAGAGCCTGACGCTGTTGGCTTAATAGTCCAGCGAGTATGTGAATATCTTCAGCCGGTATTGAACGCCATTCTGGCCGGCGTGATGGCGCTATTACATGGCGCCTACCGCAACGTGGGCATTCGGCGACGCTTATTGAATGCGGCGATGTGCGCGTTATTGGCCTGGACGGTGCGCGATGCGCTGGCGTTGATGGGCCTGGAATTAAAGTGGGCGAATTTGGCCAGCGTACTGATTGGTTTTATGGGGGCGGATTACATCAACGCCTTAATTAAAAAATTCATCGGCAAAAAGACGGGGTTTAAAAATGTTAAATGACATTGAAGATATTCGTTTTACCGCCCGCAGCGAAGAGAACCTGCGCGGCGTGCACCCGGATCTGGTGCGCGTTATTCGCCTGGCGCTGCGTTATTCGCTGGTGCCGTTTTCCGTCAGCGAGGGGCTGCGCAGCATGGCGCGCCAGCGGGAAATGGTGCGCGCCGGCAGCAGCCAAACGCTGCGCAGTCGCCACCTGACCGGGCACGCGGTGGACGTGGTGGCGATGCCGGCGGGCGTGGTCTCCTGGGAGTGGGATTACTACGCGCAGATTGCGGTGGCGGTGCGGCGCGCGGCGCGTGAATGCGGCATCAACGTCGAATGGGGCGGCGAATGGAAAACCCTCAAGGACGGCCCGCACTTCCAGCTGGCGTTTCGGGACTACCCGGCATGAGCGGCTGGCTGCAGAAACTGATGCAGGGCGGGTTGCTGCTGCTGTTGCTGGCGGCCATCTGCCTCGGCGGCTACAGCTCGCTGTTGTCGCACCAGTTGGCGTCCGCGCGGCAACAGGCGGCGGAACTGCAAAAAAGCCTGGCGCAGCAGGCGGGGCTTATCGCCACCTTGCAGACACAGGACGCGCAAAATCGCGCGCTGATGGCGGCGCAGCAGCGGCAGGAACAGCAGCTGCGCCAGCAACACGAGGCTTATCAGAGGAAATACCGTGAAGCGATTAAAAACGATCCCTGCGCCGCTCGGCCTCTGCCTGGCACTGTGCTTGAGCTCCTGCGCCCGGCCACCGGCGCCGCAGGCCATGCCGCTGTTGCCCCCTGAGTCGGTGTTCGCGCCCTGTGAGCAGCCGCAGTTGCAGGGGGAGACCTGGGGCGATGCGGTGAGCTATGCCCTGGCATTACAAACCTCGTTACACATTTGCGCCGGCCAGGTGGAGACGCTCAACGCCTGGCGCGCCACGCTGCCGCCGCGCTGACGGCGGCGTTTCTCTGCTCGTCCCGCAGGCCTTCTTTTTTTACTTTTAAAACGCTCTTTCGACCAAGGTTATGGCGCGCTTCAAAGTTTGTGATGTTTCTCTCACTATACTTCAAGGCTGTGCCCTGTCATTGTAATTGGGCGCCATGGCCCACGGCAGGGCGCAGCCTCAAAGCCTTACCTCAACATAAAAGCAAAAAACAAAGGAATCCATAATGGACGAACAGCTCAAACAGAGTGCCCTTGATTTCCATCAGTTTCCTGTCCCAGGGAAGATCCAGGTTTCCCCTACCAAACCGTTGGCGACTCAGCGCGATCTGGCGCTGGCCTATTCGCCGGGCGTAGCCGCGCCTTGCCTCGAGATCGCCGAAGATCCGCTGGCGGCCTACAAATACACCGCGCGCGGCAACCTGGTGGCGGTGATTTCCAACGGCACGGCGGTACTGGGTCTGGGCAATATCGGCGCGTTGGCCGGTAAGCCGGTGATGGAAGGCAAGGGCGTTTTGTTCAAGAAGTTTTCCGGTATCGATGTATTTGATATCGAAGTGGATGAGCATAACCCTGACAAGTTAATCGACATTATCGCCGCGCTGGAACCGACCTTCGGCGGCATCAACCTGGAAGACATCAAGGCGCCGGAGTGTTTCTACATCGAACAGAAACTGCGTGAGCGCATGAAGATCCCGGTGTTCCACGACGACCAGCACGGCACGGCGATCATTACCACCGCCGCGGTGCTCAACGGCCTGCGTGTGGTGAAGAAGAACATCTCCGACGTGCGTTTGGTGGTGTCCGGCGCCGGCGCGGCGTCCATCGCCTGCCTGAACCTGCTGGTGGCGCTGGGGCTGCGTCAGCAGAACATCACCGTCTGCGACTCCAAGGGCGTCATCTATAAAGGCCGCGACGCCAATATGGAACAGACCAAAGCCGCCTACGCCATCGAGGATAACGGCCAGCGCACGCTGGGCGATGCCATCCCGAACGCCGACATCTTCCTCGGCTGCTCCGGCCCGGGCGTCCTGACGCAGGATATGGTGAAAACCATGGCGCGCGATCCGCTGATCATGGCGCTGGCCAACCCGGAACCGGAAATTCTGCCGCCGCTGGCCAAAGCGGTGCGCCCGGACGCCATCATCTGTACCGGCCGTTCCGACTACCCGAACCAGGTGAACAACGTCCTGTGCTTCCCGTTCATTTTCCGCGGCGCGCTGGACGTGGGCGCTACCACCATCAACGAAGAGATGAAGCTGGCCTGCGTGCATGCCATCGCCGATCTGGCGCTGGCGGAGCAGAGCGACGTGGTGGCTTCCGCGTATGACGATCAGGATCTCTCCTTCGGGCCGGAATACATCATTCCGAAACCGTTCGATCCGCGTCTGATCGTCAAGATCGCGCCGGCGGTGGCCAAGGCGGCGATGGATTCCGGCGTGGCGACGCGCCCGATCGAAGACTTCGACGCCTATGTGGAGAAGCTGGCGGAGTTCGTCTACAAAACCAACCTGTTCATGAAACCGATCTTCTCGCAGGCGCGCAAAGAGATGAAGCGGGTGGTGCTGGCGGAAGGCGAGGAAGAGCGCGTGCTGCACGCCACGCAGGAGCTGGTGTCGCAGGGGCTGGCCTTCCCGATCCTGGTCGGCCGGCCGAGCGTGATCGAGATGCGCCTGAAAAAGCTGGGCCTGCAGCTGACGCCGGGCAAAGATTTCGAAGTGGTGAACAACGAGTCGGATCCGCGCTTCAACGAATACTGGGGCGAGTACTACCAGATCATGAAACGCCGCGGCGTTTCGCAAGAGCAGGCGCGCCGCGCGGTGATCGGCAACCCGACGCTGATCGCCGCCATCATGCTGCACCGCGGCGAAGCGGATGCGATGATCTGCGGCACCATCGGCAGCTACCACGAGCATTACGACGTGGTGAAGAACGTGTTCGGCTTCCGTGAAGGCGCGCACGTCGCCGGCGCGATGAACGCGCTGCTGCTGCCGAGCGGCAACACCTTCATCGCCGACACCTACGTCAACGACGATCCGACGCCGGAGCAGCTGGCGGAGATCACCCTGATGGCGGCGGAAACCGTGCGCCGCTTCGGCATCGAACCGAAGGTGGCGCTGCTGTCTCACTCCAGCTTCGGCTCGTCTGATTGCCCGGCGGCGCGCAAGATGCGCAAAACGCTGGAGTTGGTGAACGAGCTGGCGCCGGAGCTGGAGATCGACGGCGAAATGCACGGCGACGCCGCGCTGGTGGAAAGTATCCGTCACGATCTGATGCCGGACAGCCCGCTGAAAGGTTCGGCCAACCTGCTGATCATGCCGAACATGGAAGCGGCGCGCATCAGTTACAACCTGCTGCGCGTCTCCTGCTCGGAAGGGGTGACCGTCGGGCCGGTGCTGATGGGGGTCGCCAAGCCGGTGCACATCCTGACGCCGATCGCCTCGGTGCGCCGCATCGTCAACATGGTGGCGCTGGCGGTGGTGGAAGCCCAGACCGAACCGCTGTAAGGCCGGGATGAATGACTGGCCCCCCTGCGCCGTAGGCGCCGGGGGCTTTTTTATTTCCAGCGGACGCGGTACAAATAATCGTCAAATATGTACATGTACAGGTAAAGAAAATGACTACGATTAGCTACACGGCGGCGAGAAACAATTTGGCCGAGGTGCTTTTGGAAGCGCAAAAACAGCCGGTGGAAGTGACGCGCCGCGGACACGATGAGGTTTACATCATCAGTAAGGCCGACTATGAGGTTTTGGTCAAAGCCAAAGTGAAAGCGCGCATTCAGGCTAAACACGCGGATACGATTAAGGCGCTGGCGAATAGATGATCTTTTTGACCGCAGAGGATATTGCGGAATTCAATGCTGAAATTGTGCCTCACGGCCGCCAGGAAGGCAGCAAGGTTGAGGCTGTAGCCAACCGCGTGCTCAATGCTTACCACTATGAGAACGTCACCGACGTTTACCGTTTGGCCGCGTTCTATCTCATCTCCATCAGCCACGGTCACATTTTTCTTGATGGCAATAAGCGCACGGCCTTCCAAAGCATGGCGCTATTTCTCGGTATTAATGGCATTGCACTGCGGGAAGACGCAGAACTGGTCGAAATTACGGTTGAAGCAGCCCAAGGCCGCCTCAACGTTGAACATTTACGCCGGCTAACCGAATAACCTCCTTTCTCATTTCTTGTAGCGCGCGGCGATGGCGCGAATATCCTGCGGGGTAGTGCGGCAACAGCCGCCGATCAATTGCGCGCCGAGCGCGCGCCACTCTACCGCCCGATCGGCCAGGCTGCCGTGTTCGTCGCCGCAGGCGTGCCAGGTTTTGCTCACCGCATCGTAATGCTCCCCGGAGTTCGGGTAGACCAACAGCGGTTTGTCGGCCAGCGCGCTCAGCTGACGCAGCGCCGGGGCGACCTTGTCCAGCGCGATGCAGTTGATGCCGATGGCCAGCACCTGCGGGTTGCCGCGCAGTGCGGACATGACCTCCGTCAGCGGCGTGCCGTCACTGAGGTGTTGGCTGTCGCGCAGGGTGAAGGCGAACCAGGCGCCGAGCGTCGGGAACTCCTGCAGCAGCGTCAGCAGCGCCTGCAGTTCAGCGAACGACGGCAGCGTTTCGCAGGCCAGCAGATCGACGCCGGCGGCGGCCAGCGCGGCGAGGCGCGGGCGGTGGAAGGCAATGAAGTCATCCTGCGCCAGCCGATAGTCGCCGCGGTATTCCGAGCCGTCGGCCAGATAGGCGCCGTACGGGCCTACAGAACCGGCGATCAGCAGCGGCGCGGCCTGCGGGTGTTCGGCCAGATAATCACGGCGCGCGCGTTGCGCCAGCTGCACGCTTTTGGCGATCAGCGCCAGCGATTGCTCCTGATCCAGGCCGCGGCGCAAGAAGCCCTGCGGCGTGGCCTGATAGCTGGCGGTGATGGCGCATTGAGCGCCGGCGTTGAAATAATCGAGATGCACCTGATAGATAAGCTCGGGATTTTCAATCAGCACCTTGGCTGACCACAGCGGATCGGTCAGATCGCAGCCGCGCGCTTCCAGTTCGGTGGCCAGCGCACCGTCCAGGATCAGCGTCGGCTGTTCGGCCAGCAGGCGGGCGACGGGGTTGTTAACCGACATGTTGTTCTCCCAAAGCGGTTTTTTGCCCGGCGCGCCGGGTCAGGAAATAGGTGAGGTAGCACAGGGCGACGAACGGCAGCCCGCAGTAGAGCGCGATGCGCTGCTCCGGATCGAACGCCAGCCCGATACAGGCCAGCAGGCACAACGCAAAGCCGAGGATCGGCGTCAATGGATAGCCGGGGGCGCGGTATTTCAGGCCGCTTATCGGCTGGCCGCTGCGCAGATAGGCGCGGCGGAAAGCATAGTGGGCGGCGCAGATGCTCAGCCACACCGCCACCACCGCAAAGCCGGAGATCGCCGACAGGGCGACGAACACCGTATCCGGCGCGATCACGCTGGTCAGCAGCGCCAGCACGCCGCCGAGCATGCTGAAGGTCAGGGCGTTGATCGGAATGCCGCGCGCATTGACGCGCGCAAAGTAGGCCGGCAGGGTGCGCTGGTGGGCCAGAGACCACAGCATGCGCCCCGAGGCATACAGGCCGGAGTTGGCCGCCGACAGGATGGCGGTCAGGATCACGAAGTTGAAGATATCGGCGGCGTAAGGCACGCCGATGCGTTCAAACACCAGCACGAACGGGCTTTTAACGATCCCCGCCTGATCCATCGGGATCAACGCCGCCAGCACGAAGACCGTGCCGATAAAGAACAGCATCAGGCGGATCACCGTGGTGCGGATCGCCAGCGGCACGACTTCCTCCGGGTTCTCGGTTTCACCGGCGGCGATGCCGATCAGTTCCGTGCCGGAGAAGGCAAAGTTCACCGCCACCATGGTCATCAGGATCGGCAGCGTGCCGTGCGGCAGCCAGCCGGAAGCGGTCAGGTTATGCAGGAACGGCGCCGGCGTGCCGTCTTTCATCGGCAGCAGGCCGAACATGGCGGCGCCGCCCAGAATGATGAACGCCAGAATGGTCACCACTTTGATCAGCGAAAACCAGAATTCGCTTTCGGCAAAAAAACGGGTGGTCACGACGTTGAGCAGGAAAATCGCCGCGCAGAAGATCAGGCACCACAGCCACACCGGCGACTGCGGGAACCAGTACTGCATGCAGAATCCGGCGGCGGTCAGGCTGGAGCCCAGCGCCACCGTCCAGGTGAGCCAATACAGCCAGGCGACGGCATAGCCGGTGGCCGGCCCCAGATAGCGCGAAGCGTAGACGTGAAAGGCGCCGGTTTCCGGCATCGCCACAGACAGCTCACCCAGGCACAGCATCATCAGATACACCACCAGCGCGCCGATCAGGTAAGCCAGCAGGGTGCCGAGCGCGCCGGTGGTGGAGATGATGTAGCCGGTGTTGAAAAACAGCCCGGTGCCGATCACGCCGCCCAGCGACAACATCACCAGGTGCCGGGCCTTCATGCTGCGTTTGAACTGCCCTGCGGCGGGCGCCGATGCGTGCATAATAATCTATCCGTATAGACGTCTAAATATCTGAATGGCTATTGGTTATACCCGTAATGCCTTTTTAACGCAATGCGCCACCGGCGATCGCCGCGTAAAAAAATCGTTAAGTCGGATCTATATGCAAATGATAATTATTATCTATAATGTCGCCATTTTCGCTAATGGGACAACATGATGAGATATCTGATTTTATTGGCGGCCTTGGCGCTCGGCGCCTGCAGCCAAACGCCGGTGAAGGCACCGGCCAATGACATCGCGAGTTTGGGGAGCATCACCGATCTGCACAGCGGTGCGAGCCTGACGCCGGAGCAGCTGTTGACGCGATTGGCGCAGCAGCCGCGGGTGATCGTCGGGGAAAAACATGACAATCCTTACCACCATCAGGTTGAGCAATGGCTGGTGCAGCAACTGCCGGCGCGGCGGCCGCAGGGCAGCGTGCTGATGGAGATGATCAACCCGAACCAGCAGGCGCAGGTGGACAAAGTCAAGCGGTGGCTGCAGAGCGACCCCACAGTGCGTGACGGCCGCGTGGCGGAGCTGATCGCCTGGCAGCCGGGCTGGAAGTGGGAACTGTATGGCGGGGTGACGATGGCGGCGATGCGCGCGCCATACCCGCTGTGGTCAGCCAACCTGGATCGCAGCGAGATTACGGCGTTCTATCAGCAGCCGCAGTTCCCGGCGGGGCAGCTATCGGCGCAGCCGGCGGTGCGCAAGGCGCTGGAAGAGACCATCCGCACTTCGCACGGCGGCAAGATTGAGGCCGACCAACTGCACGCGATGTTGGCGATCCAGCAGCAGCGCGATCGGCGCATGGCGGAACGTTTGCTGGCGGCGCCCACGCCCGCGCTGTTAATCGCCGGCGGCTATCACGCCGCCAAATCGGTGGGCGTGCCGCTGCACGTGCGGGATCTGCAACCGGCGGCGGCGCCGACGGTGCTGATGCTGGCGGAGCCGGGCGTACAGGTCGATGCGAACACAGCGGACTACCTGTGGATCACACCATCAGTGAAATGAATACGTTAAGGCAGTGAAAAGGGGTGTTAATTATAGTTGCAAATGATTATCATTAGTAAATGTGATCTGCAATCATTCGCAATTAAGCAAGCTAATGCCCCTATGTTAAGTCAGTCTTATTCCCTTCCGGCCTTTGAGCTGCCGCAGCCGCGCTGGGCGCGCGGCCTGCTGCTCGCCCTGGCGGCGCACGCGGCGTTGGTGCTGCTGTTTTATTGGCCGCAGACGGCGCTGGAGCCGGTCGAGCTGCCGCCGCCGGCGGTGATGATGAGCTGGGCGGCGCAGATTGAAGCGCCGGAAAGCAAACCGCTGCCGCTGGGCGTGCAGCAGGCGGAGTCCGCCGCGGCGCAGCCCGCTGAGCAGCAGCAACAGCCGGATCTGCCTAAGCTGGCGCGCGCCGATAAAGTGAAGATCGTGACGGCGCAGAAGAAGCACGCCGAACACCGCCCCCCGCAAAAAGCGCAGCCGAAACCGCAGGAACAGGCCAAAGAGACGCGCAACGCCGCCGCGTCCAGTGCCGCCGCGCCGCAGGCGCAGACGCTCTCCCACCAAACCGCCGCGCCGATCAACAGCGATGCCAACAGCAGCGCGCAGGCCAAGCTGTCGTGGGAGAGTCTGGTGAAAGGCAAGCTGAACCGCATCAAGGAATATCCCCCGGATGCCCGCAACCGCCGGCGCAGCGGCATGCCGCAGGTCAGTTTCAGCGTCGACGCGCAGGGGCGGGTATCGAACGTGATCCTGCTGGCGCGTTCCGGCACCGCGTCGCTGGATCGGGAAGCGGTGGCGGTGGTGTCGCGCGCGCAGCCGTTGCCGCCGCCGCCGCCGGAGATGCTGCAGCAGGGGGCCGTCAGGGTAACGATGCCGATCGATTTCAATCTGGCGGAGCTGAACGCCCGCCGTTAATGCCCGCAGACGCCGCCTCGCCGCCGTCCGCCTTTTCAAACTTCGTGAGGGATTATGAATCCGCTGTTATTCACCCCGCGTCGCCGCATCGCGGCCGCGCTCTGGCTTTCTTTAGGCGTCGCCGGCGCCGCGCTGGCGCAACCGCAGCCGCCGTTGGCGGAACGGGCGCCGAAAGCGCTGACGGCCCACGGCGAGACGCGCACCGACGATTATTACTGGCTGCGCGACGACAGCCGAAAAGAGCCGAAGGTGCTGGACTACCTGAAGGCGGAGAACCGCTACACCGAGCAGATGATGGCGCCGTACCAGAAGCTGCGCGCCACGCTGTATCAGGAGATGCTGGGCCGCATGAGTCCTGACGATCGTTCGGTGCCGTATCAGCTCAACGGCTATCGCTATCAGGAAAGCTACGCCGCCGGTAAAGATTTCGCGCGGTATCAGCGCCAGGCGCTCACCGGCGACACGCCGTGGCAAACCCTGTTGGACGCCAATCAGCGCGCGGCAGGCCATGCCTATTATCGCCTGGGGGCGCTGGACGTCAGTCTGGACAACCGCCGCCTGGCGGTAGCCGAAGATCTGCAGGGCCGTCGCCAATACCGCATCTCCCTGCGCGAGATAGACAGTGAGCGTTGGTCGCCGGAAACGCTGGAAAACACCTCTGGCAACATGGTGTGGGCCAACGACAGCCAAACCCTGTTCTACGTGCGCAACCACCCGCAAACGCTGTTGCCGTACCAGGTCTATCGCCATCAGTACGGTACGCCGACGGCGGAAGATAAGCTGGTGTACCAGGAGAACGATCCGGCGTTCTACCTCAGCCTCAGCCGTTCTTCTTCGCGTGACTACTTGATACTCACCATCAGCGGCAACACCACCTCCGAAGTGCGCCTGATCGACGCCAACCAGCCGCAGCGCGAGCCGCAGCTGTTCGCCGTCCGGCAAAACGGCCGCGAGTATTACCTCGATCACTACCGCGGAGAGTTCTATCTGCGTTCCAACCATCAGGATCCGAACTTCGGCCTGTACCGCACGGCGGCGGCGGGCACCCCCTGGCAGACGCTGATTGCGCCGCAGGCGCAGCACGAGGTGGAGAGCTTCAGCCTGTTCCGCGACTGGCTGGTGGTGCAGGAACGCGCCAACGGACTGGTGCAGCTGCGGCAAATCAGCTGGGACGGTAAAACCGAGCGCGCCATCCCGTTCGACGACGCCAGCTACATGGCCTGGCTGGGCTATAACCCGGAGCCGGACAGCGATCGGTTGCGCTACGGCTATTCGGCGATGACCACGCCGACCCGCACCTATGAGTGGGATCTGAACAAGGGCGAGCGCACCCTGCTCAAGCAACAGGAAGTGAAAGGCGTCGATCCCAGCCTGTATCACAGCGAACGCATTTGGATCACGGCGCGCGACGGCGTGAAGGTGCCGGTCTCGCTGGTATATCGCAAATCGCTGTTCAAAAACGGGCATAACCCGCTGCTGGTCTACGGCTATGGCGCTTACGGCATGAGCATGGATCCGGCGTTCAGCGCCAACCGTATCAGCCTGCTGGATCGTGGCTTCGTCTATGCGCTGATCCACGTGCGTGGCGGCGGCGAGTTGGGGCAGAGCTGGTACAAACAGGGCAAGCTGACGCAAAAACCGAACAGTTTCAACGATTTCATCGACGCCACCCAGGCGTTGATCAACGGCGGCTACGGCCAACCGGGACGCATCTACGCCATGGGCGGCAGCGCCGGCGGATTGCTGATGGGGGCGGTGATCAATCAGGCGCCGCAGCTGTACAACGCGGTGGTGGCGCAGGTGCCGTTCGTCGACGTGGTGACCACCATGCTGGATGACAGCATTCCGCTGACCACCGGGGAATACGAGGAGTGGGGCAACCCGCACCAGCCGGCCGCCTATGCGCTGATGAAGTCCTACAGCCCGTACGACAACGTGCGCAAGCAGCATTATCCGAACCTGCTGGTCACCAGCGGTTTGTACGACTCGCAGGTGCAGTATTGGGAGCCGGCCAAATGGGTGGCGAAGCTGCGGCGTTTCAAACAGGGCGATTCGCTGCTGCTGCTCTCCACCGACATGACCGCCGGCCACGGCGGCAAATCGGGCCGCCTGGCGCGGCTGGAAAACGGCGCGCTGGAGTACGCCTTTATTTTGGCGGCGGATCGGCAGACGCAGAAATAACCTTCAGCGCCGCGGCACGCTGCGGCGCAATAAAACAATAACAATCTTTTACCGCGCGTTTCGGCGGGCTTTTTGCTGGGCATTGTCGGCCATCAAACCTTATTGGCTATTTCTGGGGATATATGAAAATCAAAATGATAGCGAGCCTGATCGGCGCGGGACTGGCGCTGTACGGGCCGGCTGCGGCCGCGCAGGAACAGGCGGAAAATAATAAAGGCAGCGTGGCGTTCAGCCCGCTTAACGTCTCGGCCGCCGACGGCGGCAAGAGCAGTGAAAAAGAGGCGTTGGCGAGGCCTGGCGCGTTCAGCTCGCGCGACGAAAACAAAAATCTGGAGTCGGTAGACAGCATTCTGCGTAGCATGCCGGGCACCTATACCCAGATCGACCCCAGTCAGGGGGCGGTCAGCGTCAATATTCGCGGCCTGAGCGGCTTTGGTCGGGTCAACACCATGGTCGATGGCATTACCCAAAACTATTACGGTACTTCCACGTCTGGCGTGATATCGCACGGTTCGACCAATAACCAGGCGGGCGTTTTGATTGACCCCAATTTCATCGTCGGCGTGGACGTGGCGCGCGGTGAGAACAGCGGCGGCAGCGGCGTAAACGCGTTGGCGGGCAGCGCCAACTTCCGCACTATCGGTGTTGATGATGTGATCTTTTCCGGCAATCCTTTCGGCGTGAGAACCAAATTCTCGGTCGGCAGCAACGGCATTGGCCGCAGCGGCATGATCGCCGTCGCCGGTAAGGGACAGGCGTTTACCGATACCGGCAGCATTGGCGCGATGGCCGCGGTCAGTGGGAGCTCTATTTATTCGAACTTCAACAATGGCGACGGTATCAGCAGCGAAGATTTTGGGTACGATGAATTTATGAAGCAAAATCCCAAGTCACAGCTGTTCAAACTGGATATCAAGCCTAACGAGTTCAATAGCATTGAGTTTTCCGCCAGGAACTACCAAAACCGCTTTTCTCGGCGCGATATCGATAGTCATGACCTCTACCTCAAATATCACTATGCGCCGTTTTCGGAGCTGGTGGATTTAAACTTCACCGTCAGCACCAGTAAAGGCAATCAGAAATACGACGGCGGTTCGCTATTCACCTTCTTTAACACCAATGCAAAAAACCGCTCCGATGCGCTGGATATCAACAACACCAGCCGATTCAGCCTGCTGGATACTGATGTAGCCTTCAGTTATGGCGGCAAGCTGATGCGCAACCAATACCGCAAACATGTTGAATCGGCGATAGAGAATGCGCAGACGGCGCAGGAGGCGATAGAAAATAACACCTTCGCGCCATCCGGCGAGCAGCGAATCGGCAGTTTATATACCGGCCTGCAGCTTAACCGGGATATTTATCAACTCGATCTCAATCTGAACTACACCAGCAACAAGCTGACCGGCTACAAGCCTGAATGCGATTATCGCGTGGAATGCTTCCCGCAAGGGGCCGCGAACATCAATTTGAAAGAGCAAGGGTTCAATCCTTCGGTCATGCTATCGGCGCAGGTGACGCCGTGGTTGCAGCCATTCGTCAGCTACAGCAAATCGATGCGTGCGCCGAACATTCAAGAAGTGTTCTATTCCAACTCGGGTGGCGCATCGATGAACCCGTTCCTCAAGGGGGAACGGGCGGAAACCTGGCAGGCCGGCTTCAATGCCAACGGACACGATCTGTTGGTGAAGGAAGATTCATTGCGCCTTAAGGTCGTGGGCTATACCAGTAAGGTACGTAATTACATCTTCAGCGAGTCCTACATGGTATGCCGCAATGGGCGGAAATGCAGTTATCGCGAAAATCTGGAAAACGATTGGGCCGATGCGAGCGAAGATTACTCGGACAACATGTATATCTACGTCAACTCTCTGACGCCGGTGCGCATGCATGGTGTTGAGGTTGAAGCCAACTATGACGCCGGTCGAGCATTCGCCCGCGTCTCTTTCAGCAAGCAACACACCGAGCAGCCGACCTCCATCGCCAGCACCTATTTCGGCGCCGGGGATATCAATGAATTGCCGGACATGTATTTTACGTTGGATACCGGGGTGCGTTTCCTTGATGAATCGCTAACCGTCGGCAGCATCGTGAAATACACGGGCAAAACGCGTCGCTTGTCGCCGGATTATGAACAGAGCGAAGTGACCGGTGAAATCCTGAAGCAAGAGATGCCGAACATTCCTACCATTATTGACCTGTACAGCACTTATCAGATCAACCGCAACGTCATGCTGAAATTTAGCGTGCAAAACGTGATGAACAAGAGCTATTCCGAGGCGTTGAACAAACTGAATATGTTGCCGATCCAAGGGGATGACGCGACGGCCGCCAACACCGCCCGTGGGCGGACTTATATCTTCGGCGGGGAGGTGCGCTTCTAAACCGCAGCAGAGCAGGGCGCAGTCACTGCGCCCGTTTCGCCTGCAGCAGCCATTTGTCCAGCTCGTTGGCGAACTGCTGGCGGTCGCGCTGGTTCAGGGCGTTCGGGCCGCCGGTCTGAATGCCGCTGGCGCGCAGGGTATCCATAAAATCGCGCATGTTGAGGCGCTCGCGGATGGTGTCCGGCGTATAGCGCTCGCCGCGCGGGTTCAGCGCCACCGCCCCTTTCTCTATCACCTCCGCCGCCAGCGGGATGTCGGCGGTGATCACCAGATCGCCCGCTTCGCAGCGGCGCACGATCTCGTTATCGGCCACGTCGAAACCGGCCGCCACCTGCAGCGAACGGATGTACTTCGACGGCGGCGTGCGCAATGGCTGGTTCGCCACCAGCGTGACGGTGATGGCGGTGCGATCGGCGGCGCGGAACAGCACCTCTTTGATCACGTTCGGACAGGCGTCCGCATCGACCCAAATCTGCATCATTTCGGCTCCTGCAGCCAGTCGCGCACCGGCAGGAAATCGCGCGTCAGCGCCGCTTCCGGGCTGTCGGCCTCCGGCTGGTAGTTATATTCCCAACGCACCAACGGCGGCATCGACATCAGGATGGACTCGGTGCGCCCGCCGGTTTGCAGCCCGAACAGCGTGCCGCGATCCCACACCAGGTTGAATTCCACATAGCGGCCGCGGCGATACAGCTGGAACTGGCGCTCGCGCTCGCCCCAGGTCAAGGCCTTGCGTTTTTCGACGATCGGCAGATAGGCGTCGAGGAAGCCCTGGCCCACCGCGCGGGTGAAGGCGAAACAATGGTCGAAATCAGGGGTGTTCAGATCGTCGTAGAACAGGCCGCCGATGCCGCGCGCTTCGTTGCGGTGCTTGATGAAGAAGTAATCGTCGCACCATTGCTTGTATTTCGGGTAAACCTCGTCGCCGAACGGCGCGCACAGCTCGGCCGCGGTGCGGTGCCAGTGCACGGCATCCTCTGCGAAACCGTAGAACGGCGTCAGGTCAAAACCGCCGCCGAACCACCACACCGGCGCCTCGCCCGGTTTTTCGGCGATGAAGAAGCGCACGTTTGCGTGGCTGGTGGGTACATAGGGGCTGAGCGGGTGGATAACCAACGAGACGCCCATCGCCTGGAAGCTGCGCCCGGCCAGTTCCGGACGGTGCGCGGTCGCCGAGGCCGGCAGAGTGGCGCCGGAGACGTGCGAGAAGTTGACCCCTGCCTGTTCGAACACCGCGCCGTTGGTCAGCACGCGGCTGCGGCCGCCGCCGCCTTCTTCACGCGTCCATTGGTCTTCGGTGAACACGGCGCCGCCGTCGGCCTGGGCGAGCTGCGCGCAGATGTGATCCTGCAGCGCCAGCAGGAAGGATTTTACTTCAGCGATGTTAGGTAAACTCATGCGGGGTCTTTATAGCGTCTGGCTGAACAAGGCGCTGAGTATACTCTTATTCGCCGCCCGCGGCATCAGCGGGGTTTGCGTTGGTGTGCGTCGAAATAGTCGAAGAAGTTGATGATGCCGTCCGCGATGGCGCGGGCGATTTTCTCGCGAAACGCGGTGGTGCCCAGCAGCCGCTCTTCGTTCGGGTTGGTGATGAATGAGGTTTCCACCAGCACCGAGGGGATGGACGGGGATTTCAGCACCGCAAACGCCGCCTGTTCGGTGCTGTCGCTGTGCAGATGGTGCACCGGGCGAATTTGGCCGAGCACGTGGCGGCCGAGCGTCAGGCTGTTGTTGATGGTGTCGGTTTGCACCAGATCGAACAGCACCTGCTGCAGGTAGTTGTCCTGATCCTTGTACTTGCCGCCCGCCACGTCGTCGGCGGCGTTTTCACGGTTGGACAGGTAGCGCGCCATGGCGCTGCTGGCGCCGCGGTTGGAGAGGGCGAACACCGAAGCGCCGGAGGCCGACGGGCTGGTGAAACCGTCGGCGTGAATGGAAATGAACAGATCGGCCTGGTGCTGGTGGGCGATCTCCACCCGCTGGAACAGCGGAATGAATTCGTCTTCTTCGCGCGTCAGGCGCGCCTCGACGTGATCGTGCTCATGCAGGAATCGGCGCACGTGGTTGGCGATTTCCAGCACGATGTGTTTTTCCTGCGAGCCTTCATGGCCGACCGCGCCGGAGTCGATGCCGCCGTGGCCGGGATCGATCATCACCCGCTTTTTGCCGCCGGCCGGTTTCGCCGCCGGTTTGCTGTGCTGATTGCGCAGCAGGCCTTCCGCCTTGGCGTTTTGGCTTTTCACGCCGAACAGCGCCACCGCCAGACCGGAAAGCAAAAGTTGGCGTCGCGTCGGGGAAACGGCAAGCGGTTTAAAATTGAGGAAGGGTTTACCCTGCTTTTTCATTACGCAACGCTCCGTCGACGTTTCTATTTTGCGACGTTATATCGTATTGATAATCATTAATCGACCCGATAACTATTTCCATTTATTACGCCTGTTACCGGCGATTTCCGGGCAAAATAGCGCGCTAAATCGCAGTTTGATATTGCGTAAGTGAATAATCACGCGATAATCAGATAAACACCTTAATTAACAGCGGCCAACATCGATGGAAATTCGCGTATTTCGACAAGACGACTTTGAAGAAGTCATTACCCTGTGGGAGCGCTGCGATCTGCTGCGCCCCTGGAACGATCCGGAAATGGACATCGAGCGCAAGCTGAACCACGACCCGGAGCTGTTCCTGGTGGCGGAAGTCGGCGGCGAAGTGGTCGGTTCGGTGATGGGCGGCTATGATGGGCACCGCGGCTCGGCGTATTACCTCGGGGTGCATCCCGACTATCGCGGGCGCGGCATCGCCAATGCGTTGATCAACCGTCTGGAGAAGAAGCTGATCGCCCGCGGCTGCCCGAAGATCCAGATCATGGTGCGCGAAGACAACGACACGGTGGTTGAGATGTACGAGAAGCTCGGCTACGAAATCCAGGGCATCACCAGCCTGGGCAAGCGGCTGATCGAAGATCAGGAATATTGATCGAGCGGCGGACGGCGGTATAGCCCGCCCGCCGCAGCGCATTACGGCAGCTTTTTGACGGTTTTTACGTCCACTTCCACGCTGCTCCAGTCTTTATCCACTTTCCCTTCCAACTGCACCTTGTCTTTCGGTGTGACGGTTTGGCCGTTCCAGCGCTTGCGATCGATCTCGACCGTCAGGGTGCCGGTGGCGTCGCGGAAGGTGTAGGTATCGTCGCCGATGCGCTGCTCGATGTTGCCCTGCAGCATCACCCAGGTGTCGTCGCTCAGCGATTTCACCTTGTCCACGGTGGTCAGCGCCGCGCTGGGGCCGGAGAAACCGCCCTGCGGAGCGGGTTGCGTTTGTGCCTGCGGCGCGGCCGGATCGAGGAACCCGCCTTGTTGCGCCAGTACCGGTGCGCTGCACAGCGCGATCAGAGCGGCCAGAGTCAGTTTTTTCATGTTGCGCTTCCTTATCGTTATTGAAAATCACATCCCGCTGATATCGGGTGCTTGCTAAGTGATAAGGATTAAAACACGCCGATCTTAAGAGCTTCTTAAGCCGACGCATTGAAATTCCCATCGCCGGCGCCCATCTGTAGCCATAGTTTTTATTCTGTGGCAAGGAACGAGCGTTGAAGCCATTCTCCCCCCGGTTTTCCCCGGACGATTACGATCAGCACGGCGCGCTGCGGCTGCCGCTGGGATTTTGGGCCGTGCTGATTTTGCAGGCGCGCACCTGGCTGTTGTTCGTGATGGCCGGCGCTTCACGTGAGCAGGGCGAAAGCCTGTTGGCGCTGTTTTATCCGGATACCCAACGTTTTTGGTACGGCATGCTGCTCGGCCTGCCGGCGGCGCTGGCGTTTTTGCTGAGCGGCCGTCGCCACCAATGGCCGCGGCTGTGGCGCGGCTGGCGCTGGGGGCTGGCTGTCTCGCTGCTGGCGTCGCTCGGCGGCTCGCTGTTCAGCCTGTGGCGCCAGGACGGCGATGCGCCGGGGCTGGAGCTGGCGTTGGTGTTGCTCGACGCGCTGGCGCTGAGCTATCTGCTGCTGAATGCGCGCTTGAAAGCCTGTTTCGCGCCGGCGGAGCAGGCCGACTAATTGCCGAGAAGTGCGGCACTTTTCGCATTTTCCGCACTCCAAGCTGGCAACCGTTGGCGTAGTGCGGGCCGTTGTGAGAGGCTGGCATGCAGCAAAACGCCGAGTGCGGCAGGCGCGGGCTACCGCGCCGTGCCATTGATGTCTAAGGAGCTAGAGATGAATATTCGCCCCCTGTTGTTAGGGCTTCCGTTGTTACTGACCGGCTGTTCGAGCATGTCCAATTTCTCCTGGTCCAGCCTGTCGCCGTTCAACTGGTTCGGCAGCAGCCTGGAGGTCGGCGCCAAGGGCGTCGGCAAGCTCAACGCCGGCACGCCGATGTCGGAAAGCGCCATCAATGACGGGCTGGACGGCAACTACCGCCTGCGCGGCGGCATGGCGACCAACAACGGCCAGATCGTCTCTTATTACCAGGCGTTGTCCGGCGACGAAGTGAAACTGGTGATCACCGGCGAACCGAAAGGGCGCCTGCAGCGCGTGGACGTGCTGGATCCGAAAGTGGCGACGGAGTGGGGCAACAAGCTCGGCACGCCGTTCGGCGATATGTACAGCAAGGCGTTCGGCTCCTGTAAGCCGGGCAGCGGCGAAGACGCCGGTAAAGTGGAGTGCGTGGCGGAGCAGAGCAAGTACGTCACCTACATCTTCAGCGGCAAGTGGGCCGGGGCGCAGGATATCATTCCGCCGGACGACACCCTGAAAAGCTGGACGGTCAGCAAAATCATCTGGCACGCCAAGCCGCAGCAGTAACGTGTTCAACGGGCGCCGGTTCGCGGCGCCTGCCTTTTCAAGCTATTACCCCTATTTTCTTTGCGCTGCTGCAAGGCAATCGTCCGCGCTTGCGGTATGATAGCGCGCGTTTGTAACAGGGAACCCGCGCGTCAACCGCCATACCTGTTGCCTGGTTTTGGTATTGAGGATAACAACATGACACAGGTTCAGAGCGGCATTCTGCTGGAGCACTGCCGTTTCGCCATTTTTATGGAAGCCAGCGTACAGGGCGAATTCGCCGACTTGCGCCAGGGCTGCAAGCAGTTTTGTCAGATCCTGAGCGAGCTGCAGCAGCAGTTCCCCGATGCGCGCCTCGGCGCGGTGATCGCTTTCGGTTACGACGTTTGGCACGATCTCTCCAGCGGCCAGGGCGCGAAAGAGTTGAAGCCGTTCACGCCGCTCGGCAAAGGGTTGGCGCCGGCCACCCAGCGCGATATGCTGATCCACATCCAGTCGCTGCGCCACGACGTCAACTTCACGCTGGCGCAGGCGGCGCTGGCGGCGTTCGGCAATGTCATCAAGATTGAAGAAGAAACCCACGGCTTCCGCTGGGTGGAAGAGCGCGATCTGAGCGGCTTCATCGACGGCACCGAAAACCCGCAGGGCGACCAGCGCCCGGCAGTGGCGACGATCGCCGAAGGCGAAGAGGACGCCGGCGGCAGCTATGTGCTGGTGCAACGCTACGAGCACAACCTGCGCCAGTGGCAGCGCTTTACCACCGAACAGCAGGAGCAGATCATCGGCCGCACCAAGCACGACAGCGAAGAGCTGCCGGCCGATCAGCGCCCGGATACCTCGCACGTCAGCCGCGTCGATCTGAAAGAGAACGGCAAGGGCCTGAAAATTTTGCGCCAGAGCCTGCCTTACGGCACCGCCAGCGGCAAGCACGGCCTGTTCTTCATCGCCTATTGTGCGCGCCTGCACAATATCGAGCAGCAGCTGCTGAGCATGTTCGGCGATCTGGACGGCAAACGCGACGCGATGTTGCGCTTCAGCCGTGCGGTGACCGGCAGCTACTACTTTGCGCCATCGCTGACGCGCCTGCTGTCACTTTGACGCCGTCGCCGAAGCCGGCGCGTCCGGCTTCGGTCTGTTTTCCCTTCCCAAAACGCCTCGCATTCCCTGCCTTATAGCGTTTGATGCTTGTAAATCACTAAACGGTATATAAAAGCGTTACAGCTCCGCACCGAGTTATAAATACACTGGTCGTCAATAAGGCGAAAGCCTGAAGGAATGACTCAGTGATAAGGTGCAGAATGAAACAAAACCGGGTTAAAAATCTCGTGCTGAAAGGTTGGCTGGCGGCTGCGCTGTTGGCGAGCGGCGCCGCGTCGGCGGCGGAATTGCTGAACAGCTCTTATGACGTTTCCCGTGAATTGTTCGTCGCGCTGAATCCCGGCTTTGAACAGCAGTGGAATCAACAGCATCCGAACGACAAGCTGACCATCAAACAATCGCACGCCGGTTCGTCGAAGCAGGCGCTGGCGATCCTGCAGGGCCTGCGCGCCGACGTGGTGACCTACAACCAGGTCACAGACGTGCAGATCCTGCACGATCGCGGGCAGCTGATCCCGGCAGACTGGCAGGCGCGCCTGCCGAACAACAGCTCGCCGTTCTATTCCACCATGGCGTTTTTGGTGCGCAAGGACAACCCGAAGGGCATCCACACCTGGAACGATTTGGTGCGTGACGACGTGAAGCTGGTGTTCCCGAACCCGAAAACCTCCGGCAACGGCCGTTATACCTATCTGGCCGCCTGGGGCGCCGCCAGCCAGGCTGACGGCAACGATGCGGCCAAGACCCGCGCCTTCATGACCCGCTTCCTGAAAAACGTGCTGGTGTTCGATACCGGTGGCCGCGGCGCGACCACCACCTTCGTCGAGCGCGGTTTGGGCGACGTGCTGATCAGCTTCGAGTCCGAAGTGAACAACATCCGCAAGCAATACGGTGAAGACAAGTACGAAGTGATCGTGCCGCCGGTCGATATTCTGGCGGAGTTCCCGGTGGCCTGGGTCGACAAAAACGTAGAGCGCAACGGCACCGAGCAGGCGGCCAAAGCCTATCTGAACTACCTCTACAGCCCGGCGGCGCAGCAGGTGATCACCAGCTTCTACTACCGCGTCTATGACCAGAAAGCGATGGCGGCGGCGAAGGGGCAGTTCCCGGACACCCAACTGTTCCGGGTGGAAGACCAGTTCGGCGGTTGGCCGCAGGTGATGAAAACTCACTTCGCCACCGGCGGCGAGTTGGATCAGCTGCTAGCGGCAGGGCGCAAGTAAATGTTGGCGTTGTCGTCCAGTAAACGGGTGCTGCCCGGATTTGGCCTCAGCCTCGGCAGCAGCCTGTTTTATACCTGTTTGATCCTGCTGCTGCCGCTCAGTGCGCTGGTGATGCAGCTGGCGCAGATGAGCCTGGCGCAATATTGGGAAGTGATTTCCAACCCGCAGGTGGTGGCGGCGTACAAAGTGACGCTGCTGGCCGCCGGCGTCGCCAGCCTGTTCAACGCGGTGTTCGGCATGCTGATGGCCTGGATCCTGACGCGCTACCGTTTTCCCGGCCGTTCGCTGCTGGACGGCCTGATCGATCTGCCGTTCGCGCTGCCGACGGCGGTGGCCGGCCTGACGCTGGCTGGTCTGTTTTCCTCCACGGGCTGGTACGGTCAGTGGCTGGCGCACTTTGACATTAAGGTCACCTTCACCTGGCTTGGGATTGCGGTGGCGATGGCGTTCACCAGCCTGCCGTTTGTGGTGCGCACCGTGCAGCCGGTTTTGGAAGAGCTGGGGCCGGAATACGAAGAGGCGGCCGAGACGCTGGGCGCCACGCGTTGGCAGAGCTTTCGCCGCGTGGTGTTGCCTGAGGTGGCGCCGGCGCTGCTGGCCGGCACCGCCATTTCCTTTACCCGCAGCCTGGGCGAGTTTGGCGCGGTGATTTTCATCGCCGGCAATATCGCCTGGAAGACGGAAGTGACCTCGCTGATGATTTTTGTGCGTTTGCAGGAGTTCGATTACCCGGCGGCCAGCGCCATCGCCTCGGTGATCCTGGCGGCGTCGCTGCTGCTGCTGTTCAGCATTAACGTCTTGCAAAGCCGCTTCGGCAGACGTTTGGGAGGAGGGCACTGATGGCTGATGTTTCCGCCTTCAACGGCGCCGAGCGCCCGCGCGTCAACTGGGGCAAGTGGACGTTGATCGCCATCGGCGCGCTGTTTTCGGTGCTGCTGCTGGTGGTGCCGATGATGTCGATTTTCGCCGAGGCCTTCTCCAAAGGGGTTGGCGCGATGTGGAGCAACTTGCTCGATCCGGACATGCTGCACGCCATCTGGCTGACGGTCTTGATCGCGCTGATCACCGTGCCGTTCAACCTGGTGTTCGGCACGTTGCTGGCGTGGCTGGTGACGCGTTTCACCTTCCCCGGCCGCCAGTTGCTGCTGACGCTGATCGATATCCCGTTCGCCGTCTCACCGGTGGTGGCGGGGCTGATTTATCTGCTGTTTTACGGCAGCAACGGTCTGCTGGGCGGCTGGCTGGATGCGCATAACATCCAGATCATGTTCTCCTGGCCGGGCATGGTGCTGGTGACCATCTTCGTCACCTGTCCTTTCGTGGTGCGCGAGCTGGTGCCGATGATGCTCAGCCAGGGCAGCCAGGAAGACGAGGCCGCCATTCTGCTGGGGGCGTCCGGTTGGCAGATGTTCCGCCGCGTGACGCTGCCCAACATTCGCTGGGCGCTGCTGTACGGCGTGGTGCTGACCAACGCGCGCGCCATCGGCGAGTTCGGCGCGGTGTCGGTGGTGTCCGGTTCGATTCGCGGCGAAACCTACAGCCTGCCGCTGCAGGTTGAGCTGTTGCAGCAGGATTACAACACCGTCGGGGCCTTTACCGCCGCCGCCCTGTTGACCCTGATGGCGATCGTTACCCTATTTTTGAAGAGTGCGCTGCAGTGGCGTCTGGAACGTCAAAACGCGCGTCTCGAGCGGGAGGAAAATCATGAGCATTGAGATTAACGGCATCAACAAGTACTTCGGTCGCACCAAGGTATTGAACGATATCTCGCTCGATATTGCTTCCGGCGAGATGGTGGCGCTGCTCGGGCCATCCGGCTCCGGCAAGACCACGCTGCTGCGCATCATCGCCGGGCTGGAAAGCCAGAGCGGCGGCAAGCTGGGCTTCCACGGCACCGATGTCAGCCACATGCACGCGCGCGACAGGCGTGTGGGCTTCGTATTTCAGCACTATGCGCTGTTCCGCCATATGACGGTGTTCGACAATATCGCCTTCGGCCTGACCGTGCTGCCGCGCCGCGAGCGGCCGAACGCCGCGGCGATCAAACAGAAAGTCACTCAGCTGCTGGACATGGTGCAGCTGGGCCACCTGGCTACCCGCTACCCGTCGCAGCTGTCCGGCGGCCAGAAACAGCGCGTGGCGCTGGCGCGCGCCCTGGCGGTGGAACCGCAGATTCTGCTGCTGGATGAACCGTTCGGCGCGCTGGATGCGCAGGTGCGCAAAGAGCTGCGCCGCTGGCTGCGTCAGCTGCATGAAGAGCTGAAATTCACCAGCGTTTTCGTCACCCACGATCAGGAAGAGGCGATGGAAGTGGCTGACCGCATCGTGGTGATGAGCCAGGGCAATATCGAACAGGTTGGCTCGCCGGAGGAGATTATGCGCGAGCCGGCCAGCCGCTTCGTGCTGGAGTTTATGGGGGAAGTGAACCGTCTGAACGGCGAAATTCGTGGCTCCCAGCTGTTCGTCGGCGCGCACCAGTGGCCGCTGTCGTTCCAGCCGATGCACCAGGGCAGCGTCGATCTGTTCCTGCGCCCGTGGGAAATGGAAGTGGCGACCGAGAGCAGCGAGCGCTGCCCACTGCCGGTTCAGGTGTTGGAAGTCAGCCCGCGCGGCCATTTCTGGCAGTTGACGGTGCAGCCGATCGGCTGGCACCAGGAACCGATCGGCGTGGTGCTGCCGGAAGGCAACGCTACGCCGGTGCGCGGCGGCCGTTATTACGTCGGCAGCCTCAATGCGCGGCTGTATGCTGGCGATCAACTGCTGCAACCTGTTGCGTTAGCCAAAAGCGCCTGATAGGTTTTAGCAGTCCTTTTCTTCAAGGCAACCCCGGGGTTGCCTTTTTACTTTACGCACACCAACACACAGGCAAAGATCGTGACAACGCTCGAACAATGCATCGGGAATACCCCGCTGGTACAACTGCAACGGCTGGCCGCCCAGGCGGGCAGCGAGGTATGGGTCAAACTGGAAGGCAATAACCCGGCGGGATCGGTGAAGGATCGCGCCGCGTTGGCGATGATCCAGCAGGCGGAGCTGCGCGGTGAGATCAAGCCCGGCGACGTGCTGATCGAGGCTACCAGCGGCAACACCGGCATTGCACTGGCGATGATCGCTGCATTGAAAGGTTATGCGCTGAAGCTGCTGATGCCGGAGAACATGAGCCTGGAGCGGCAGGCGGCGATGCGCGCCTACGGTGCGGAACTGATCCTGGTCAGCCGTGAGCAGGGGATGGAAGGGGCGCGCGATCTGGCGCTGGAGATGCAGCGCCAGGGGCAGGGCAAAGTGCTGGATCAGTTTAACAATTTCGACAATCCCTATGCCCACTTCACCACCACCGGCCCGGAGATCTGGCGCCAGACCGAAGGGCGCATCACGCACTTCGTTTCCAGCATGGGCACCACCGGCACCATTACCGGCGTGGGCGGTTACCTGAAGAGCCAGAATCCGCAGGTGCAGATCATTGGCCTGCAGCCGGCGGAAGGCAGCAGCATCCCCGGCATTCGCCGTTGGGCGCCCGCTTACCTGCCGGGTATTTTCCGCCCGGAGCTGGTGGATCAGGTGTTGGATATCGAGCAGCGCGATGCCGAGCAGACCATGCGCCAGCTGGCGCAGCGTGAAGGCATTTTCTGCGGCGTCAGCTCCGGCGGTGCGGTGGCCGGCGCCCTGCGCGTCGCGGCGGCTAATCCCGGCAGCGTGGTGGTGGCGATCGTCTGCGATCGCGGCGACCGTTACCTCTCCACCGGCGTGTTCGACTGACCGTTCCTTCCCGGCGGTATGTTCCGTCGGGAGAATCTTTCCCCCTTTCCTTCCGACAGACGGCAGCCTCGCTTGCGTGGTAGCTGCCACTTGCTCGTGCGCCAATCCCCTGACTGAAGTAGAGAGATCGCGCGACAGCGGCCACACTAACGGTGGCGAGACGCCAAGAGCGATGTGTAAGGATTGAGTAAAACCGGCTGCGGGCCGGCGGAATTGGCGGGAAAATAACGAAAATCGGTGAAGGAGCAAGGCATGAAAATTTTACTGGTCGACGATGACCTGGAGCTTGGCACCATGCTGAGCGAGTACCTGACGGGCGAAGGTTTCGACGCCACGCTGGTGCTGACCGGCAAGGCGGGGGTAGAGGGCGCGCTGTCGGGCGATTATACCGCGATGATCCTCGACATCATGCTGCCGGACATGAGCGGCATCGACGTGCTGCGCGACGTGCGTAAAAAGAGCCGGCTGCCGATCATTATGCTGACCGCCAAAGGCGACAACATCGATCGGGTGATTGGCCTGGAGATGGGCGCCGACGATTACATGCCCAAACCGTGCTACCCGCGCGAATTGGTGGCGCGTCTGCGCGCGGTGCTGCGCCGTTTCGAAGAGCGGCCGCAAGAGGCGGACGACGAAGCCGCCATCAGCTTCGGCGAGCTGACGCTGAACCCTTCAACCCGCAGCAGCGAATGGCGCGGTAAGGCGTTTGATCTGACCGCTTCGGAATTCAATCTGTTGGAGCTGTTGCTGCGCGCGCCGGACCGCGTGGTGTCGAAGGACGAACTGTCCGAGAAGGGGCTGGGGCGCCCGCGCGAGGCCTATGATCGCAGCGTGGACGTGCATATCAGCAATATCCGCCAGAAGTTGAGCGCGCTGGCCGGCAGTAAGCTGAGCATCGAGACGGTGCGCAGCATCGGCTATCGCATACGGTAACCAGACATGCGCGGAAGACTGTTCTGGAAAATTTTGCTCGGCTTTTGGCTGACCTTTCTCATCATGACGCAGGCCTTGTGGGTGGCGTTTTCTCTTTATGGCGACCGCTATGTGCCGCCGGAGAATTCCATGGCGCGGCGGGCGATAGGCCTGCAGCTGACCTCCGCCGCCACCCAGTTGCGCAGTGGCGGCATGCCGGCGCTGGAAGCCCTGATGCGCGACTGGCCGGAGGACGATCGGCGTCTGCTGTCCGTTACGCCGATGACCCAACCGCCGCCTGAGCCGGAAGAACCGGTGTTTGAAGGGCGACGGATGCCGAAAGCGATTTCCGCCTGGGTGCAGACCGGAGAAGGGCAGGGTTACTGGCTGAGTTATAACGTGCGCGGGCTGCGGGAAGAGTATCGGCCGGAGCGGCGTTCCCACTTCTTCAACATTCCTGCGCCGATGCTGTGGGTCGGCGGGCTGGGCGGTTTGCTGTTCAGCGCCGTGCTGGCCTGGAACCTGACCCGGCCGATGCGCCAGCTGCGCGGCGGCCTGGATCGGGTGGCGCAGGGCGATCTGTCGGTGCGGCTGTACCCGAATATGCGGCGGCGTCATGACGAACTATCTGACGTGGCGCGCGATTTCGATACCATGGCCGAGCGGCTGGAGCTGCTGGTCAGCGCCCGCGAGCAGCTGTTGCACGATGTCTCGCACGAACTGCGTTCACCGTTGGCGCGCCTGCAGTTGGCCATCGGTCTGGCGCGGCAGAATGCCGGCAACGTCGAAACCTCGCTGAAGCGCATCGAACATGAGTCGGGGCGGTTGGACAAAATGATCGGCGAGCTGCTGGCGCTGTCGCGTACCGAACACAGCAGCCTGCCGGACGAAGAGTATTTCGATCTGTACGGCCTGGTGGACGCGGTGGTGAGCGATGCGCGCTACGAGGCGCAGGTGCCCGGCGTGGATATCGTGCTGCAGGCCGAATCGGACGTGGAGTACACCGTCAAGGGCAATGCGGAGCTGATGCGGCGTGCGGTGGATAACGTCGTGCGTAATGCGTTGCGCTTCTCCAGCCACGGCCAGCGGGTGACGGTAGCGCTGTCGCGCGTCGACAATCAGTTTCAGATCGCCGTCAGCGATCAGGGGCCGGGCGTCGAGGAGTCGAAGCTGTCGAGCATCTTCGATCCTTTCGTACGCGTGAAATCGGCGCTGTCGGGCAAGGGCTACGGCCTGGGGCTGGCGATTACCCGCAAGGTGGTGCTGGCGCACGGCGGCCAGGTTGAGGCTCGCAACGGCGACAAAGAGGGGCTGATCATCACTCTGCGCGTGCCGCGCTGGTCGTCATGACGCAGCGAGATGGGGATACCCTGAAGGGATAAAAAAACGGCGCCGAGGGCGCCGTTTTTTACTGCTCATTCGCGATAACTTCGATTACTTCTTGATGCGGATGATCGGGGTTTCGCCAACGGTTACGCTGCCGGACAGTTTGATCAGCTCTTTGATCTCGTCCATGTTGGAGATAACGACCGGCGTCAGGGTCGACTTGGCTTTCTCTTCCAGCAGAGGCAGGTTGAACTCGATAACGACGTCGCCTTTCTTGACGCGCTGGCCTTCTTCGGCGATGCGTTTGAAGCCTTCGCCTTTCAGTTCTACGGTATCGATGCCGAAGTGGACGAACAGCTCAATGCCGCTGTCGGATTCGATAGAGAATGCATGGTTGGTTTCGAAAATCTTACCGATGGTGCCGTCAACCGGAGCAACCATTTTGTTGCCGGCCGGTTTGATGGCGATACCGTCGCCAACGATTTTTTCAGCGAACACTACGTCCGGCACATCTTCGATATTGACGATTTCGCCAGAAAGGGGAGCGACGATCTCGATAGTGCCCGTGTCTTTCTTGTCATCAGAAACCAGAGATTTCAGTTTATCGAACAAACCCATGATCTTCTCCTAAGCATTAAATTGGGCGGCGTTCCAGTGTCGTGGAAGTTTAGCAGAGCGTTTTTTCTTCGATGAATTTATTGACGCAATTCATCAGGTCTTGTGCCGTTGGCTGTGCCAAGGCCTGCGCTGCCAACGCCTTCACATCTTCGAAATTCGTGTTACGAATAATTTTCTTGATGCGCGGGATTGAAATCGCACTCATGCTGAACTCATCCAGCCCCATGCCCAATAACAACAGTGTAGCACGCTCATCACCAGCCAGTTCGCCGCACATGCCGGTCCACTTGCCTTCCGCGTGAGATGCATCAATAACCTGTTTGATCAGGCCAAGCACTGATGGGGACATCGGGTTATAGAGATGAGAAATCAGCTCGTTGCCGCGATCTACCGCCAGAGTATACTGGGTTAGATCGTTTGTCCCAATACTAAAGAAGTCGACTTCTTTCGCCAGGTGGTGAGCAATGACCGCCGCGGCCGGTGTTTCCACCATCACGCCCACTTCGATGCTCTCGTCAAACGCCTTGCCTTCTTCGCGCAGCTGCGCCTTCAGCGTCTCGATTTCGCCTTTCAGATCGCGCACTTCTTCCACGGAGATGATCATCGGGAACATGATGCGCAGTTTGCCGAACGCCGAGGCACGCAGGATGGCGCGCAGCTGGGCGTGCAGGATTTCACGGCGGTCCATCGCGATGCGGATGGCGCGCCAGCCGAGGAACGGGTTCTCTTCCTTCGGCAGGTTCATGTACGGCAGGTCTTTGTCGCCGCCGATGTCCATGGTGCGGACGATCACCGCCTGCGAGCCCATGGCTTCCGCCACGGCTTTATAAGCCTGGAACTGCTCGTCTTCGGTCGGCAGCGAGTCGCGGTCCATGAACAGGAACTCGGTACGATACAGGCCGACGCCTTCCGCGCCGTTGCGCTCTGCACCTGCGACGTCGCGCACGGTGCCGATGTTGGCGCAGACTTCAACCTGATGGCCGTCCAGCGTAATCGCCGGCAGGTCCTTCAGCTTGGCCAGATCGTTTTTCTCGGTGATGTATTGGTTCTGGGCGGCTTTCAGCTGATCGATAACGTCAGCGGTCGGGTTAACGTAAATTTTGTTGTTAACCGCGTCCAGAATCAGGTAGTCGTCGTTTTTCACCTGCTTGGTCACGTCGCTGGTACCGACGATCGCCGGCAGCTCCAGGGAGCGCGCCATGATGGAGGTGTGGGAGGTACGGCCGCCGAGGTCGGTGATGAAGCCCAGCACTTTGTCCAGGTTCAGCTGCGCGGTCTCGGACGGGGTCAGATCGGTGGCCACCAGGATCACTTCGTCCTGAATGGAGCCCAGATCGACGATCGGCATGCCCAGAATGTTCTGCAGCAGGCGCTTGCCGATGTCGCGCACGTCGGCGGCGCGTTCTTTCAGGTATTCGTCGTCCAGCTCTTCCAGCGCTTTCGCCTGACCTTCGATCACGGTGTAGGCGGCGGCGTCAGCGGAGGCCAGATCGTCTTTGATTAGGGCTATGATTTCCTGCTCAAGCTCTTCGTCTTCCAGCAACATGATGTGGCCTTCGAAGATAGCTTCCTTCTCTTCGCCGAAGGTTTCGCCAGCTTTGGTCTTGATCGCTTCCAGCTGTTCGGACGCTTTCGCGCGGCCGGCCAGAAAACGCGAGACTTCCTGCTCTACTTGATCAGCAGAGATTTTCTTCCGGTTGATGACGATGTCGTCTTCTTTCAGCAAGAGAGCCTTACCAAAAGCGATGCCCGGTGATACTAAAATGCCTGAAATCATAACCCTACCTTACTCTTGACTGGTGTTAACTAAAAAGACGGGCCGATTACTCAAGCTCTGCCATCAGTTTTACCAAGTGCTCAACGGCTTTCTGCTCGTCTTCACCTTCAGCGGAGATGGTCACTACGGTCCCTTGAGTCAGCCCCAGAGTTTGCAGTTTGAACAGGCTTTTAGCGCTGGCGCTTTTGCCGTTGGAGGTCACGGTGATGTCAGACGTGAAGCCTTTGGCTTCTTTAACGAACTGAGCGGCAGGGCGAGTATGCAGACCATTCGGAGCGGTAATAGTAACTTCTTGCTGGAACATTGATGTTTCCCCAACTTATTGGATTAATGTTGTGGAGTTAAAGTTTAGCCCAGGGGGCTGACTTTAACTTGTCTGGTTATAGCGCCTGACTATGGACAGGGGCGAACGTTGATGCAACAGAAAACGACGCGTTAGGCACTTCAGATCAAAAAACTCGGCTTTAGACGTCGTTCCAATCCGCTCCCCATTATGCCCGATTCGCCGCGTCGGCGACAGATGAGTAAATCGATTCAGCCTCGACCGGGCTCGGAGAGTGATTAATTTTGCGCATCGAAATAATGCACCGTTAAATACTAAAGGCGACGGGCAAAAGCAATCTTGGACTGCTATAAAGTTTGATCCAGTCCACAAAAAAGCACCCTACAGGGTGCTTTTTTAGCGATTTGTGCAGTGGCGGAATTACTGCTGCAATTCCTGCTCGGTGAACAGATCGGCGAACAGCGCGGTGCTGAGATAACGTTCGCCGGAAGAGGGCAGGATGACCACGATAGTCTTGTCGGCGAACGCCGGTTCTTCGGCCAGTTTCACCGCCGCCGCGACCGCTGCGCCGGAGGAGATGCCCGCCAGGATGCCTTCTTCGTCCATCAGGCGTCGCGCCATGCTGATGGCTTCGTCGTTGGAGACTTTCTCGACGCGATCCACCAGATCCAGATCGAGGTTGCCCGGAATGAAGCCGGCGCCGATGCCCTGGATCTTGTGCGGGCCCGGCTTCAGCTCTTCACCGGCCAGCGCCTGGCTGATGACCGGCGAGTCGGTCGGCTCTACCGCCACGGTGGTGATGGCTTTGCCTTTGGTGTTTTTGATGTAGCGGCTAACGCCGGTCAGCGTGCCGCCGGTGCCGACGCCGGAGATGAACACGTCGACTTCCCCGTCGGTGTCTTCCCAGATTTCCGGGCCGGTGGTTTTTTCATGGATGGCCGGGTTGGCCGGGTTGCTGAACTGTTGCAGGATCAGGTAACGGTTCGGATCGGTGGCGACGATCTCTTCCGCCTTGGCGATGGCGCCCTTCATGCCTTTCGCCCCTTCGGTCAGCACCAGGTTGGCGCCCAGCGCCTTGAGCAGCTTGCGGCGCTCGATGCTCATGGTTTCCGGCATGGTCAGCGTCAGCTTGTAACCGCGCGCGGCGGCCACGAAGGCCAGCGCGATGCCGGTGTTGCCGCTGGTCGGCTCCACCAGTTCTTTACCGGCGGTCAGCACGCCGCGTTGTTCCGCATCCCAAATCATATTGGCACCGATGCGGCATTTGACGCTGAAGCTCGGGTTGCGTGATTCAACCTTGGCCAGAATGCGTCCGTTGCCGATACGGTTCAGACGAACCAGCGGCGTATGGCCGATTGTTAATGAGTTGTCTTCATATATCTTGCTCATAGCCCGTCCTTTAACTCTATGAAAATGTGGGGAACATCGAAAGCATACGCTAACAGTACCGGCAGGGAAGTAAAGAATTGGTATATCTATATGTTATTAGGAAATAAGTTTTAAGCACAATGATAAGGGCGCGAAATGCGCGCCCTGTCGAAAATTTCCGCGCTATCGGCGGAAAAAAACGGCGGTTATCGGACGAATTGCGAGCGGTAGCGATCGACCCACATCGCGGTGGCGCCGCAGACGGCGACCGGCAGGATCACCAGGTTGAGGATCGGGATCATGGTGAACAGGCTGACCAGCGCGCCGAACTGCAGGTTGTCGGTTTTGTGCTGGCGCAGTGCGCGGCGCATATCGGCAAAGCTCACCTTGTGGTTGTCGAACGGATAGTCGCAATACTGGATCGCCAGCATCCAGGCGCTGAACAGGAACCACAGCACCGGCGCCACCGTTTGACCGATGCCGGGCACGAAGTACAGCGCCAGCAGCAGCAGCGCGCGCGGCAGGTAATACATCAGCTTGCGCCATTCGCGCGCCATGATGCGCGGCAGATCTTTGGCGATGCCGAGCAGGCCGGTGTCCGGCAGCGGTTTGCCGGTCAGGCTGCCTTCGAGCTGTTCGGCCAGCAGGCCGCAGAACGGCGCGGCAATAAGATTGGTGAGGGTGCTGAACAGATAGCTGAACACCAGCAGCACCGAAATGACCGCCAGCGGCCACAGCAGGTAGCTCAACCATTGCAGCCAGTCGGGAACGTGGCTCATCATCGCCGGGATCCAGTCGCCGAGGCGGCTGAACAGCCACCAGAAAGCGGAACCCATCAGCAGCACGTTGACCAGCAACGGCAGAACCACATAGCGTTTAATCCCCGGGCGCGAAATCAGACGCCAGCCTTCGGCGAAATAGTGAATGCCGCTGGTCGATCGGGGAGAGGGCTGCGTATAGGACATATCTTAAGTTATCTCGTTGTCTGAACAGGCATCATTATCATATAGGGATGATTTTCCACTGGCTAGGGTAGGGTTGGCTGAAAAACCAGCAGAAAAAGGCAGTATAATCATCTTTATTGGCATAAAGTTCAGCACGGACTTGCACTTGTGTGCGCGGGCAAATAGAGTTAAAGAGTGAATGTTTGCCGCGGTGGCAATGTATTGGAACAACAGAGATAGCAATGATGCAGGATTTGCGTCTGATATTAATCGTTGTTGGCGCGATCGCCATAATAGCGCTGTTATTGCACGGTCTGTGGACCAGTCGCAAAGAACGGTCAGCGCTCTTCCGCGATCGCCCAGCCAAACGTTCCCAAAAGGAACGTGAACAAACTCCGATCGACGATCTCGAAGAAGGCGTCGGTGAGGTGCGCGTACGCGCCGCTCACCCGCAAGACGAGCCGTCATTCGGCCATTTCGATGCCGCACGCGAAGAACCCGTGGCCGCGCCGAAGCCCGCTCCGGCGGCTGCGCCTGCGCCCCGCGCCGTTCAGCCGACTGCTCATCAGACGCCGCCTCCGCTGTCTCAGCGGCCGGAGTACGATGACATCCTGCTGAACAACTACGCGCCGGACGAAGAACCGGCCGAACCGCAGCAACCGCAACCGGCCGCGCGCCGTGAGCCGCGCGTCGACGATCTGCCGCATGAACATGAGGCGCCGCAGGGGGCTGAACCGGCATTCCACGCCGAGCCGGCCCCTGTGCAGCCCGCGCCGGAAGTGAAGCCGGCGCAGGAGCCTGCGCCACAGCCACAACAGCCGGCGGCTGCGCCAATTCAGGCCAAGCTGAAAGAGACCGTGCTGGTGCTGCACGTCGCGGCCCATCAGGGCGGCGTAATCGGCGGCGAAGTGCTGCTGCAGAGCGTGTTGCAGGCGGGCTTCCAGTTTGGCGAGATGGGCATCTTCCACCGCCATATCAGCCCGGCCGGCAGCGGCCCGGTGCTGTTCAGCCTGGCGAACATGGTCAAGCCGGGGTCGTTCGATCCTGACATGATGTCCGACTTCTCCACACCGGGCGTGTCGATGTTCATGATGGTGCCGTCTTACGGCGACGCCAATCAGAACTTCAAGCTGATGCTGCAGTCGGCACAGCGCATCGCCGACGACGTGGGCGGCGTGGTGCTGGACGACGAGCGTCGCATGATGACGCCGCAGAAGCTGGAAACCTACAAAGCGCGTATCCGTGAAGTGTTGGAAAACAACGCCTGACCGGATTGCCGCGCGCACTGAACATCCGTAACAACAAAGCCCCCGCTAGCCGGGGGTTTTTTATCTTTGATGGTGAGCCATGGAATCGATAATCCAACAAATCAATCAACTACGAGCCACACTGCGCCATCATGAATACCAGTATCATGTGCTGGATGCGCCGGAAGTGCCGGATGCGGAATATGACCGCCTGATGCGCGAGCTGCGCGAGCTGGAGAGCGCGCATCCGGAGCTGATCACCGCCGATTCGCCGACCCAGCGCGTGGGCGCGGCGCCGCTGGCGGCGTTCGACCAGGTGCGTCACGAAGTGCCGATGCTGTCGCTGGACAACGTGTTTGACGAAGAGAGCTTCCTGGCGTTTTACAAGCGCGTGCAGGACAGGCTCAAAAGCAGCGATCCGCTGACCTTCTGCTGCGAGCTGAAGCTGGACGGCCTGGCGGTCAGCCTGCTGTATGAAGACGGCGAGCTGGTGCGCGCGGCGACGCGCGGCGACGGCACCACCGGCGAGAACATCACTACCAACGTGCGCACCATTCGAGCCATCCCGCTGCGCCTGACCGGCGACAACATCCCGCGCCGGCTGGAAGTGCGTGGCGAAGTGTTCATGCCGCAGGCCGGGTTTGAACAGATGAACGAAGAAGCCCGGCGCAAAGACGGCAAGGTATTCGCCAACCCGCGCAACGCCGCCGCCGGCTCGCTGCGCCAGCTCGATCCGCGCATTACCGCCAAACGCCCGCTGACCTTCTTCTGCTATGGCGTTGGCCTGCTGGAAGGCGGCGAGCTGCCGCGCAGCCACTTTGAGCGCCTGATGCAGTTCAAGGCCTGGGGCCTGCCGGTCAGCGATCGCGCCCAGCGCCGCACCGGCAGCGAGGAAGTGCTGGCGTTCTATCGCCAGGTCGAGCGGGACCGCGCACAGCTCGGTTTCGATATTGACGGCGTGGTGATCAAGATTGACGACATCGATCTGCAGGAAACGCTGGGCTTCGTGGCGCGTGCGCCGCGCTGGGCGACGGCGTTCAAATTCCCGGCGCAGGAGCAGATCACCGTGGTGCGCGAAGTGGAGTTTCAGGTTGGCCGCACCGGCGCGATTACGCCGGTGGCGCGCCTTGAGCCGGTGCTGGTGGCCGGGGTGACCGTCAGCAACGCGACCTTGCACAACGCCGATGAAATCGAGCGTCTGGGGCTGCGCATCGGCGATACGGTGATAGTGCGCCGCGCCGGCGACGTGATCCCGCAGGTGGTGGGGGTGCTGGAAGACCGCCGGCCGCAGGATGCGCGCGAAGTGGTGTTCCCGCTGCATTGCCCGGTGTGCGGTTCCGACGTTGAGCGCGTGGAAGGCGAGGCCGTGGCGCGTTGCACTGGCGGGCTGATCTGCGGTGCGCAGCGCAAGGAGGCGTTGAAGCACTTCGTTTCCCGTCGCGCGCTGGACGTAGAGGGCATGGGCGACAAGATCATCGAGCAGCTGGTGGACAAGGAGTACGTGAAGAATCCGGCCGATCTGTTCCGCCTGTCCGCCGGCATTCTGACCGGCCTGGATCGCATGGGGCCGAAATCGGCGCAGAACCTGGTCAACGCGCTGGAGAAATCCAAGCAGACTACCTTCGCCCGCTTCCTGTACGCGCTGGGCATTCGCGAGGTCGGTGAGGCGACCGCTGCCAACCTGGCGGCGCATTTCGGTTCGCTGGAGAAGCTGTTCGCCGCCGATATCGAGGCGTTGAAAGAAGTGCCGGACGTCGGTGAAGTGGTGGCCAAACACACCCGCAACTTCCTCGATGAAGCGCTCAATCAGCAGGTCATCAACGAGCTGGTGGGGGCCGAGATCGGCATTCATTGGCCGGCGCCGGTGGTGGTGGTGGCGGAAGAGATAGACAGCCCGTTCGCCGGCAAAACCGTGGTGCTGACCGGTTCGCTGAGCCAGCTGTCGCGTGACGAAGCCAAAGATCGCCTGACGGCGCTGGGCGCCAAGGTCAGTGGCAGCGTATCGAAGAAAACCGACCTGGTGATCGCCGGCGAGGCGGCCGGTTCCAAGCTGGCGAAGGCGCAGGAGCTGGGTATCGCCGTGATCGACGAAGCGGAAATGATCCGCCTGCTGGGTGAGTGATGGAAAAAGAAAACCTGCTGGAGATCGCCAATACCGTGATGCCGTTCGGCAAGTACCAGGGGCGGGTGCTGATCGATCTGCCCGAAGAGTACCTGCTGTGGTTCGCCCGCAAGGGTGAATTCCCCAAAGGCAAGCTCGGCATGCTGATGGAGATGACGCTGGCGATTAAAATCGAAGGGCTTGACCACCTGGTCAAGCCGTTGAAGAAAAGCTGAACTGACGGGCCTCGGCCCGTCTTTTTTTTTACCCGCGCGACGCCTGCGCGTTGGCGTTGGGCACTGCCTGTTGCGCCTGCTGCTTGCGCTGATACCTTTTGGCCAGCACTGCACAGGTCATCAACTGCACCTGATGGAACACCATCAGCGGCAGCACCATGATCCCCACCGTCGCCGTCGGGAACAGGATATTGGCCATCGGAATGCCGTTCGCCAGGCTCTTCTTCGAACCGCAGAATACGATGGTGATCTCGTCCGCTTTGCTGAACCCCAGCCAGCGCGCCATGTAAGTGTTTACCACCAGCACGATAGCCAGCAGCACGATGCTGCCGCCGACGATAAACGCCAGTGAGCCCATCCCTACCTGATGCCAGATGCCGTGCGTCACCGCCTCGCTGAAGGCGGCGTACACCACCAGCAGAATCGAGGTCTGATCGGTTTTACCGATAAGCGGCCGATGGCGTTCGATCCAGCCGCCGATCAGCGGCCGCAGCAGGTGGCCGGCGACGAACGGCACCAGCAGCTGCAGCACGATCGAGCCCACCTGCCGCAGGCTGCCGGTATCGCCGTGCACATTCATCAGCAGGCCGACCAGCAGCGGCGACACGAAGATCCCCAGCAGGCTGGAAGCGGAGGCGCTGCACACCGCCGCCGCCACGTTGCCGCCCGCCAGCGAGGTGAAGGCGATGGCCGACTGCACGGTGGCCGGCAGGATACACAGGTAGATGAAACCGGCATACAGCTCGGGGCTGACGTCGATCGGCGCCCACCAGGCGAACAGCATGCCCAGCGCCGGAAAAATGATGAAGGTGCTGAACATCACCCACAGATGCAGCCGCCAGTTGTTGCTGCCGGCCAGGATGGCCTCGCGCGACAGCTTGGCGCCGTGCATGAAGAACAGCAGGGCGATGGCGGCGATGGTCAGGGCGTTGAGCCAGCCGACGAACTCGCCGCGCGCCGGCAGGAACGACGCCAGCAGCACGGTAGCGATCAGCGTCAGGGTAAAACGATCGGGCAGAAATCTCATGGCGGTGCGCTCAGGGTCGAAAATCAATAGGGCTATTCTCCCGCGCGGACATATAATAATTAAATTGATTTATTTAATTCATATATGAATAAAACACATGAATTACTCACTCAAACAGCTGCGGGTGTTCGTCGCCATCGCCCGCCACGGCAGCTTCAGCCGCGCCGGTGAGGCGATCGGCCTGACGCAATCGGCGGTCAGCCACAGCGTGAAAGAGTTGGAAGCGGAGGTCGGCGTGCGCCTGCTGGATCGCACCACGCGTGAAGTGGTGTTGACCGATGCCGGCCTGCGGCTGGCCAACCGGGTCGAACGGTTGCTGGACGAGCTGCAGACCACTCTGCTGGATGTGCGCAGCTTTGGCGTACAGCGCAGCGGCACGGTGCGGGTGGCGACGAGCCAAACCATTTCCGCCCATCTGATGCCGCAGTGCATCGCCGCCGGCGAGCGCGAATACCCGGAGATCCGCATCATGCTGCGCGATCAGGCGCAGCAGCAGGTGCTGAACAGTGTGCGCAACGCGGAGGTGGATTTCGGCATCGTGGTTGATCCGGTGCAGGCGGTGGATCTGGAGTGCGAAGCGGTGCTGCATGAACCGTTCCTGTTGCTGTGCCGCGACGATCATCCGTTCGCGGCGCAGCAGGCGGTGCGTTGGTCGGCATTGAACGGCTGCCGCCTGGTGTTGCAGGACTATGCGTCGGGCAGCCGGCCGTTGATCGACAGCGCGCTGAGGCAGCAGGGCGTGGAGGCGCAGGTAGTGCAGGAAATCGGCCATCCGGCCACGCTGTTCCCGATGGTGGCGGAGGGGATCGGCATCAGCATCTTCCCGGCGTTGGCGTTGCCGCTGCCGGAAGGGGGGCGGCTCCGGGTGCGGCGGCTGGTGCCGGAGATCAACCGCGCGTTGATGCTGGTGCGGCGCAAGAACCGCTCGCTGACGCCGGCGGCGGAGGCCATCTGGCAGGTGGCGCGTCAGCAGGCGGCGCTGCTGCACCAGCGCCGGCAGGAAAACGCGGCATATTGACTCAGATATAGACGTCCACCGCGTTGAGCGGCGTCGGGCGGTTTACGCCGTCGCCGGCTTGCGCCGCGGTTTTTTCCATCTGCTCCTGCTGCTGCTTTTCCATTTCTTCTTTCTGGATGCGCGAGATCTCGGCCTGCAACATCTTGATCTGCGCTTCGATCAGCTGCTTCTGTTTTTCTATTTCCTTAGGATCGGCGTCGGAGTCCTTTAGCTCCACCAACTTTTGCTGCAGCGACTGAATCTGCCGGTTCAGCGCCTTGATGCGGGCCGAGGCGCGGCTTTCGTTGAGGTTGACCGGTTCGTCATTGCCGTTGGCGCGTTCGTTTTTCTCCATCTTGCCGCCTTGCGGCTGGTTGTTGACCGGTTTGGCCATCAGCAGTTCGCCCTGATGGCCCGGCGCGCTGAACACGTTGCTGACGCCGGGAACGGTATTTTTGATCGGTACGATCATGGTGATGGTGGTCGACATGAATGCTCTCCCTGAGTCGGTATATCGCTGTTCAGGGTATCGGCAGCGGCGGCTAAATCTTTACCTGCCGCAGGCGCGGCCAACGCTGCAGCCAGCCTTTGTCGAGCACGCGCTGGGCATAGGCCGCGCGATCGCCGTTTTTCGCGTTAAAGGTAATGGTGTCGTCGAATAGCGCCGCGAGCCCGAAGGGGGCCACCAGCGTGATGCTGTCGTCGGCGTTCAGGCGCGCGCCGATCGCCGTTTCCACTTCGGTCCAGAAGCTGATGGCCTCTTCGCTGTCGCGATAAGGCGCCCGGCCGCCGCGCAGGTGCATGCGCGCCTGGTTCTTGACCGACCAAGGTCGCGGCAGCCACTGTTGCAAACGCACCTCCAGCATGCGATCGCGCTCAGCGTCCGCACGCTCCGCATCGAAGTGGATCACGTCGATATCGTTGAGCGGCGTGGGCTCCGTATAGCCATGGCGCCGATCCCACACCAGATTGCGCACAAAGCCGGCGCCGAGGCACCAGTCATTCAAGCCGAGCCGGCGCACGGTGCGCAGGGCGGCCATGCGCGCGTTATCTTGTTGCAGCCAGTCGATAATTTGCCGTTGCGGATCCATCACCCCTCCTGTTTTCGCGGCTACTGTAACCCGAAGCGGCAACGGGTGAAATGGGGGAAAGCGTGATGGCGGCGATCGCGTGCAAAATAATTTTCTTTTCCCACTGACTACACTTGGTGCAGGGCTTTTATCTCGTCACGCAGGGCAAGGGAGGGGGCTATGTTTCAGGCAACGGTGGGCCAACGCGGCTATCGCTTTGGCGATCTGCGCCAGCTGATGGCGAAAGCATCGCCGGCGCGTTCCGGCGATTATCTGGCGGAGGTGGCGGCGGAGAGCGCCGAAGAGCGCATGGCGGCGCGCATCGCGCTGGCGGATGTGCCGCTCAAGGCGTTCCTGCAGCAGGTGCTGGTGCCGTACGAACAGGACGAGGTGACGCGCCTGATTATCGACAGCCACGACGCCGCCGCCTTTGAGCCCATCTCGCACCTCACGGTCGGCGATTTTCGCGACTGGCTGCTGAGCGAGCAGGCGGACAGCGCCATGCTGGCGCAGGTGGCCGCCGGCATTACGCCGGAGATGGCGGCAGCGGTAAGCAAGATCATGCGCAATCAGGATCTGATCCTGGTGGCGAAGAAATGCCGGGTGGTGACGCGCTTTCGCAATACCATCGGCCTGCCGGGCCACCTCAGCGTGCGGCTGCAGCCCAATCACCCGACCGACAGCCTGCAGGGCATCGCCGCCAGCATGCTGGACGGTCTGCTGTACGGCAGCGGCGACGCGGTGGTCGGCATCAATCCGGCCAGCGACAGCCTGCCGCTGCTGGAAAAACTTAACTACATGCTGGACGATGTGATCCAGCGCTTCGCCATACCCACCCAATCCTGCGTGCTGACCCACGTGACCAACACGCTGCGGCTGATGGAGCGCGGCGCGCCGGTGGATCTGGTGTTTCAGTCGATCGCCGGTACCGAAGCGGCCAATCGCGGTTTCGGCATCAGTCTGGCGCTGCTGGCGGAAGCGCAGCAGGCGGCGCTGAGCCTCAGGCGCGGCACGCTGGGCGATAACGTGATGTATTTCGAAACCGGGCAGGGCAGTTGCCTGTCCGCCAACGCGCATCACGGCGTCGATCAGCAGACCTGTGAGGCGCGCGCCTATGCGGTGGCGCGCCATTTCTCGCCGCTGCTGATCAATACCGTGGTGGGGTTTATCGGCCCCGAATACCTGTATGACGGCAAACAAATTATCCGCGCCGGGCTGGAGGATCATTTCTGCGGCAAGCTGCTCGGCCTGCCGCTGGGCTGCGACGTCTGCTACACCAACCATGCCGAAGCCGATCAGGACGACATGGACACGCTGCTGACGCTGTTGGCCGCCGCCGGGCTGACGTTCCTGATCGGCGTGCCGGGCGCGGACGACATCATGCTCAACTACCAAAGCACCTCGTTCCACGACGCGCTCTATATCCGCGAACTGCTGGGGCTGAAGCACGCGCCGGAGTTCGCCGCCTGGCTGGCGGCGATGAACATCACCGACGAGCGCGGGCGGCTGCGCGACGCCGCCGCCAATCACCCGCTGTTGCTGGCGCTGCAGGGAGAACGCACATGAGCAAACCGGTTCACGTCAACAGTTGGGACTCGCTGCGCGCCTTTACCGACGCGCGCATCGCGTTGGGGCGCACCGGCGCCAGCCTGCCGACCGACGAGCTGCTGCGCTTCGGCCTGGCCCATGCCCAGGCGCGCGACGCGGTGCATCAGCCTTTCGACAGCGAACGGCTGGCGGCGGATCTGCACGATGCCGGTTGGCCCACGCTGGCGGTGCACAGCCAGGCCGTTGACCGCGCCGCCTATCTGCGCCGTCCGGATCTGGGGCGGCGATTGGCGCCGGACAGCCGCCGCCTGCTGCTCGGCGTGCCGCCGCGCCGGACCGATCTGCTGCTGGTGGTGGCGGATGGCCTTTCTTCCAAGGCGGTGCACCGCCAGGCATTGCCGCTGCTGCAGGCGCTGCGGCCCTATCTCGATACATTGGGGCTGGCGATCGCGCCGGTGGTGTTGGCGCATCAGGCGCGAGTGGCGCTGGGGGATGAGATTGGCGAATGCCTGCAGGCCCGGGCGGTGGCGGTGCTGATCGGCGAACGGCCGGGGCTGTCGTCGCCGGACAGCCTGGGCATTTATTTGACCTGGGAGCCGAATGCGCGCAGAACGGACGCCGAGCGTAACTGCATCTCCAACGTGCGGCCGGAGGGGCTGGATTACCCGCAGGCAGCGTTCCGTCTGGCCTGGCTGCTGGAGCAGGCGTTCCAGCGGCGGCTGAGCGGCATCGAGCTGAAGGACGAGAGCGACAATCCGGCGCTGCACAACCGGGTGACACCGCTTTACCCCCAGCTGGGCGGCTGACCGAGGGTTTGCTGCAGCAGGGCGGTGAAGGCCGCCAGCCGGGCGGACACCTTCGCCATCGGGCGCAGCAGATAGATGCCTTGCTGCTCATGGCGCGGATCTTCGAGCATCTGAACCAGTTGCCCATTCTGCACGTCCGGCCCCACCACCCAGTTGGGCAGGAAGGCAATGCCGAGGCCGAGCAGCGCCGCCTGGCGCTGCGCGGTGAAGTCGTCGCAGCGCAGCGCCATGGTGCAGCGGCTCATCAGCGCCGCGTCGAGGATCTGCGCCCAGCAGGCCGGCTGCTGTTTGTGGTAGCGGGCGATCAGCCGATGCTGCGGCAACGCTTCCAGATCGCTCGGCAGGCCATAGCGGGCGACGTAGGCGGGGCTGGCGCACATCACCCAGCGTTGCGTGGCGATGCGGCTGGCGTACAGCGCGCTGTCCTTCTGCTCGCCGATGCGGAGGGCGGCGTCCAGCCGTTCCTGCGTCGGATCGGTCTGGCGTTCGGTCAGATCGAGATCGATAGACAGCTGAGGATAGCGTTCCGCCAGCGTCGGCAGCAGCGGCAGCACATAGGTTTTGCCGAAGGTCGGCAGGCAGCTGATGCGCAGCGTGCCTTGCGGCGTTTCGTTTAACGCGCTCAGCTCGGCGTGAATGCCGGTAATGTCCGTCATCAGCGCGGCGGCGCGCGTCAGCAGCAGCTCGCCGGCGTCGGTCAGCAGCAGCCCACGGGTGGAGCGGACGAACAGCGTGGCGCCGAGCGCGCTTTCCAAGGCGTCGATATGGCGCACCAGCGAGGAGGGCACCATGCCCAGCCGGCGAGCGGCGGCGGAAAAGCTGCCCAGGCGGGCCACGTCGAGAAAGATCGGCAGATGTTCAACATAACGGGCGTCATTCATTTTTGCATTATATGCAAAAGCGTTTCTTATGAATACCCGCTTCTTTGTCGGCGGCGCTGCGGCTACTCTGGTTGCGGGTTGACGGCGGGCTTCAACGCCGCTGCATCCCTGCCGTATAGAGAGAAAACGCATAAACCTGGCGGCGCTTAGCACTAAATAACAGATGTTTTTCCCAGGCTGCATGAGCCGCCTGCGGAGTTGATTGTCGCTCCAACACCAGATTAACCGTTCAATTTGATATCCGACTCGGCATTAATGATTAGTGAGCCTTTACTTTCACACGTCATGCCGTGGGTTCTGGATATCGGCCGGCCAGCCGTGCCGGTTTTTTTGTCGCCTCAGGCTGAATCGTTCCAATTGATGAACGCGCCTTGGGGGGCATCTTGGCCCACCGTCGGTGGGTCTTTTGAACGCGCAGGATCGCGATCCCGCGCTGGTGGAGGAGTGAGTCATGAACGAAAAACACGGGTGTTCCTGTGCGCGCCATTTGGCGCAGGGTTTTGCCAGGCAGTCGATCAACGCCGGGGAGGGCGAAATCTATCAAATCTCGCTGATGAGCGCGCTCATCGACGGGGTCTACGAGGGTGAAACCACCATTGCCGAGTTGCTCAAACACGGTGATTTCGGCCTCGGCACCTTCAATCACCTGGATGGCGAACTGATCGCTTTCGACCAGGAAATACACCAGCTGCGCGCCGACGGCAGCGCCCGCCCAGCCGGTTTGCAACAGAAAACCCCTTTCGCCGTCGTCACCTTTTTCCAGCCCAGTATCAGCCAGCAGTTCGACCGGCCGATCACCAAGGCGCAGCTGCACCAATGCATCGATGAACAGGTCGCCTCGCCGAACCTGTTTTGCGCGGTGCGGGTCGACGGTGAGTTCAGCCACGTGGAAACCCGCACCGTGCCGCGTCAGGAACGGCCCTATCGCCCGATGCTGGAAGCGATAGAAGAGCAGCCGACCTTCTCGTTTCATCAACGGCGCGGCACGCTGGTCGGCTTCCGCTCGCCGGATTACATGCAGGGCATCGGCGTGGCCGGCTATCACGAACACTTCGTTACCGACGACCGCAGCGGCGGCGGCCACGTGCTGGATTACCAGCTCGATCATGGCCGCCTGCAGTTCGGCGTCATCACCCGTCTCAATCTTCAGTTGCCGCATGATGCGGATTTCTTGCGCGCCAACCTCTGCCCAGAGGATTTGGATCGTGCGATTCGTTCCGCCGAGGGCTAACCCCGGCGATCGTTTTCTTAGGAGGTGGAACCATGGCACAGGAAAAAACAGGCAATGACTGGCAATGCGGCGCCGACTTGGTGGTGAAAAACCTGGAAGCGCAGGGCGTCAAACACGTTTTCGGCATTCCGGGCGCCAAGATCGACCGGGTGTTCGACTCGCTGGAGGACGCGCCATCGATTGAAACGGTGGTGGTGCGGCATGAGGCCAACGCGGCCTTTATGGCGGCGGCGGTCGGCCGCCTGACCGGCAAGGCCGGGGTGGCGCTGGTCACCTCCGGGCCGGGCAGCTCCAACCTGATCACCGGGCTGGCCACCGCCACCTCGGAGGGGGACGCGGTAGTGGCCTTCGGCGGGGCGGTGAAGCGCGCCGACAGCCTGAAGCAGACGCACCAGAGCATGGATACCGTCAGCATGTTCCGGCCGGTGACCAAGTATTGCGCCGAAGTGCACGCCGGCTCGGCGATTTCCGAGGTGATCGCCAACGCCTTCCGCCGCGCCGAGTTCGGCCGCCCAGGAGCCTCGTTCATCAGCCTGCCGATGGATATCGTCAATGAACCGGTCAGCGCGCCGGTGTTGGCCGGCTGCCGCTTGCCGCGCATGGGGGCCGCGGCGGCGGACGACATCCAGGCGGCGGTGAAGCTGATCCGCCAGGCCAAATGCCCGGTATTGCTGCTCGGTTTGCAGGCCAGCCGGCCGGAGAACAGCGAGGCGGTGCGCCATCTGCTGTACCGCACCCACATGCCGGTGGTCGGCACCTATCAGGCGGCGGGGGTGATTGACGTCAACCACTTCGCCCGCTTCGCCGGCCGCGTCGGCCTGTTCAACAACCAGCCGGCCGATCAGCTGTTGCAGAAGGCCGATCTGGTGGTGAGCGTCGGCTATGATCCGATCGAATACGATCCCTGCATGTGGAACAGTCATGGGCGGCTGAAACTGGTGCACATCGACGTGCTGCCGGCGGATATCGACACCTGCTATCGGCCGGACGTCGAACTGGTGGGCAACATCAGCGCCACGCTGAACATGATGACCGAAACGTTCAATGAGGCGGTCTGCGTGCCGCCGGAGGTGGAGCTGATCCTCACCGATCTCGGCCGCCAGCGCACAGAACTGGCGGAGCGCGCCGCGCGCCGCGGCGGCATGCCGATCCACCCGCTGCGCATCGTCAAGGAGCTGCAGGACATCGTCAGCGACGACGTGACGCTGTGCGTGGACATGGGCAGTTTCCACATCTGGATCGCCCGCTATCTTTACAGCTTCCGCGCCCGCCAGCTGTTGATCTCCAACGGCCAGCAAACCATGGGGGTGGCGCTGCCGTGGGCCATCGGCGCGGCGTTGGTGCGCCCCGGCGACAAGGTGGTGTCGATCTCCGGCGACGGCGGCTTCATGCAGTCGAGCATGGAGCTGGAGACCGCGGTGCGGCTGAAAAACAACATCGTGCACGTGATCTGGGTCGATAACGCCTACAACATGGTGGAGATGCAGGAAGTGAACAAATACCAGCGCAAATCCGGCGTGGAGTTCGGGCCGATTGACTTCAAGGCCTATGCGGAATCCTGCGGCGCGGTCGGTTTCGCCGTGCAGTCGGTGGACGATCTGCGGCCGATGCTGCGCAAGGCGATGGCGATCCAGGGGCCGGTGGTGGTGGCCATTCCGGTCGACTACGCCGACAACTATAAGCTGATGGCGCAGATGAACTTCAGCCAGATGATTTAATTTCATCATCGCGTGGTTTCACCGGGGCAGGCCGCTTGCGCGCCTGCCCGTTTTTATGCGCGGAATTTGTCCTTTACATCGCTAACTGCATGATTTATTGCTATCCGTTGGGCTGTTTTTTCACCACTGGGGATAGCGCAATGAAAAGAAAAGCAATAACGATCGGGCTGCTGGCGTTGGCGATTGCCGGCGGCGCGCGGGCCAATACGCTGGTCTACTGTTCTGAAGGCTCGCCGGAAGGCTTCAACCCGCAGCTGTTCACCTCCGGCACCACGGTGGATGCCAGCTCGGCGGCGATCTATAACCGGCTGGTGGATTTCAAACCCGGTACCGTCGAGCTGCAACCCAGCCTGGCGGAAAGCTGGGAGGTCAGCGAAGACGGCAAGCGCTATACCTTCCACCTGCGCAAGGGCGTGGCATTCCAGAGCAATAAATATTTTACCCCCACCCGCGATTTCAACGCCGATGACGTCATCTTCTCGTTTATGCGCCAGAAGGACGCCAACAACCCGTATCACAAGGTCTCCAACGGTGCCTACACCAACTTCGAGTCGATGGAGTTCGGCACGCTGATCGACCGGATCGTCAAGGTGGATGACCACACCGTGCGCTTTGAGCTCTCCCGCGCCGAGGCGCCGTTCGTCGCCGATCTGGGCATGTATTTTGCCACCATTTTATCGGCGGAATATGCCGACGCGATGCTGAAGGCCGGCACGCCGCAGCGGGTGGACAACGATCCGATCGGCACCGGGCCGTTCCAGCTGGTGCAGTACCAGAAGGACGCAAAAATCCTCTACAAGGCGTTCGACCGCTACTGGGAAGGCAAACCGAAGATCGATCGGCTGGTGTTCTCGATCACGCCGGATGCGACGGTGCGTTACGCCAAACTGCAAAAGAACGAGTGCCAGGTGATGCCGTTCCCCAACCCGGCGGATCTGGCGCGCATGCGGCAGGACGGCAACCTGCAGGTGATGGAAAAATCCGGCCTGAATATCGGCTTCCTGGCGTTCAACACCCAGAAGAAGCCGTTGGATAACGTCAAGGTGCGCCAGGCGTTGGCGCTGGCTGTCAACAAGCCGGCGATCATCGACGCGGTGTTCCACGGCGCCGGCCAGCCGGCCAAGAATCTGCTGCCGCCGACCCAATGGGGCAGCAACGCGCAGCTTGAAGATTATCCGTATTCGCCGGAGCGGGCGAAGCAGCTGCTGCAGGAGGCCGGGCTGGGGCAGGGGTTCGATATCGATCTTTGGGCGATGCCGGTGCAGCGGCCCTATAACCCCAACGCCAAGCGCATGGCGGAGATGATCCAGGCCGACTGGGCCAAGATCGGCGTGCGCGCCAAAATCGTCACCTTCGAGTGGGGCGAGTATTTGCAGCGGATTAAAAACGGCGAGCACCAGACCGCGCTGATGGGCTGGACCACCGCCAACGGCGATCCGGACAACTTCTTCGGCCCGCTGTTCACCTGCGCTTCGCTCGGCGGCTCCAACTCGGCGAAATGGTGCTACAAACCGTTCGACCAGCTGATCCTGCAGGCGCGCGAGGAGAACGATCACGCCAAACGGGTGGCGATGTATCAGCAGGCGCAGGTGATGATGCACGATCAGATGCCGGCGCTGATGATCGCGCACTCGACCATCTTCGAACCGGTGCGCAAGGAAGTGAAAGGCTACGAGATAGACCCATTCGGCAAACACATCTTCAAACAGGTGTCGCTGGAGAAGTAACCAAGAGGCCGGGTTAACCCGGCCTTTTTCATGCCTGCGGCGCGTCGCAGTGGTAGCGGCCGCGCGGGATCACCAGCGGCGTGTGGGACAGCGGATCGTCGATGATCATGCACGGCATGCCGAACACCCGCTCCACCAGTTCGGCGGTGATGATCTCCGCCGGTTTCCCTTCCGCCACGATCTTGCCGTCGCGCATGGCGATGATATGGTCGGCATAGCGGCAGGCGTGGTTGAGATCGTGCAGCACCGCGATCAGGGTTTGACCGCGCTCGCGGTTGAGCTGGCGGAACAGATCCAGCAGCTCGATCTGGTGCGCGATGTCCAGATAGGTGGTCGGCTCATCCAGCAGCAGCAGCGGGGTTTGCTGCGCCAGCGCCATCGCCACCCAGACGCGCTGACGCTGCCCGCCGGACAGCTCGTCGACGCTGCGATCCGCCAGCTGGCTGACGTTGGTGGCCGCCATGGCGGCTTCCACCGCCTGTTTGTCGGCCTGCGTCCACTGTTTCAGCAGGCTTTGGTGCGGATAGCGGCCGCGCGACACCAGGTCCGCCACGGTGATGCTGTCCGGCGCGATCGAAGTTTGCGGCAGCAGCCCAAGCTCGCGCGCCAGCGCCTTGGTGGCGAAGCTGCTGATGTTCTTGCCGTCCAGCATCACCTCGCCGGCGCTGGGTTTCAGCAGGCGGCACAGGGCGCGCAACAGCGTCGATTTGCCGCAGGCGTTCGGCCCGACGATCACCGTGAAGGCGCCGTCGGGGATCGCCACGCTCAGATCGTCAGCGATGATTTTATTGTCGTAGCCCAGCTTCAGGTGCGAGGCGTGCAGGCGGTGGCTCATGGCATTATCACTCTTCATTATCTGCGGGCCTCTCGGATGAGCAGCCAAATCAGGTACAGGCCGCCGATGCAGACGGTCACAACCCCGACCGGCAGTTGGATCGGCGCGAAAAGATGTTGGGACACCACGTCGGCGCCGAGCAGCAACGCCGCGCCCATCAGCGCCGAGGAGGTCAGGGTGACCGAGGATTGGCCGGCGAGGCGACGGGCGATCTGCGGCGCCGCCAGCGCGATAAAGGAAATCGGCCCGGCGGTGGCGGTGACGGCGGCGGTGAGGGTGACGCCGAACAGCATCAGCCACAGCCGGCTGCCTTCGGCGTTAACGCCCAGCGCGCGCGCCGTGTCATCGCCCATTTCCAGCAGCTGCAGCCGTTTGCCCATCAGCAGCGCGGCCGCGGCCGCCAGCACGATGAACGCCGTGGCGGGCTGGGCTTTTTGCCAGGTCATGCCGTTGAGCGAACCGGCCTGCCACATGGCGGCGTCCATGGCGCGCTCGAGCGAAGCGGTGATGATCAGCCAGGTGTTGGTGGAGACCAGCACCGCGCTGATGGCGATGCCGACGATGATCAACCGGAAGCCGGCGATGCCTTGCCGCCAGGCCAGCAGATAGATGGCCAGCGCGGCGAGAATGCCGCCGGCCAGCGCGCCGCCGGCGATGTAATAGTAGCCGCCGTTGAACAGGGTGATGGCGATCAGCGCGCCGGTGTAAGCCCCCATGTTAAAGCCGATCACGTCCGGGCTGCCGAGCGGGTTGCGGATAATTGACTGGAAAATGGCGCCGCTCATGCCGAGCGCGGCGCCTAACAACAGCGCCATGGCGATGCGGGGCAAGCGCCATTGGGTGACTACGGTCACCAGGTTTTTCGGCGCCTCGCCGGTCAGCGCGGCAAAAACCTGCTCCAGCGAAAGTTGCAGCGTGCCGTAGCACAGGGCGGCGACGGCCATCGCCAGACACAGCGCCAACAGTGAAAGGTTGACCAGCAGCAGGCGCAGCGGCAGGCGCCCGTTGATGACGCCGTCCGGGCGGCCGATATGCAGCGTATGCGGCAGACTCATCACAGACCCCCCAGCGTTTTCTTGCGGCGCACCAGCCAGATCAGCACCGGCGCGCCGATGAAGGCCGCCACGATGGAAACCCGCAGCTCACCGGCCGCCAGCAAGCGGCCGACCACGTCGGCGCACAGCAGTAAAATCGGCGCCAGCAGCATGGAGTAGGGCAGGATCCAGCGCTGGTCGGGGCCGACCCACCAACGGGCGATATGCGGCACCATCAGGCCGATGAAACTGATTGGGCCGACGGTGGCGGTTGCCGCGCCGCACAGCAGCGTGATGGCGATCACCGCGATCACCTGAGTCAGCACCACGCGCGCGCCGAGTGCGATAGCCAGATCTTCCCCCATACCGATGGTATTCAGCGGCCGGGCGATGAGCAGCGTCAGCAGGCAGCCGAGCAAAATGGCGGGGGCGGTCACCGGCAGCGTGGACAGCGTGCGGATATCCAGCGTGCCGGCCTGCCAGAAGCGCAGTTGGTCGAAGGTTTGCGGATCGATCAGCGACAGCCCGGTGGTGATGCCGAGCAGCACCGCGCCGATCGCCACGCCGGCCAGCGTCAGCCGCACCGGGTTGATGCGCCCGCCCGCCAGCGTGCCGATCAGGTAGACCAGCAGGGTGGTGAGGGCTGCGCCGGCAAAGGCGTAGGCCATGTAGCTTTCGGTGGTGGCGGCGCCGAAAAACATGATGCCGATGACCACGGCGAAGCTGGCGCCGGCGTTGATGCCGAGCACGCCGGGATCGGCCAGCGGGTTGCGCGTCAGCGCCTGAATCAGCGCGCCGGCGGCGCCGAGCGCCATGCCGGCCAGGATGCCCGCCAGCGTACGGGGCACCCGGGCATTGAGAATGATGGTGCTGTCGGAACCGCTCGCGGCGCCCTGCAGGCTGAGCCAGACGGTATGGAAGGGGATGGCTTTGGAACCCAGCATCAGGCTGGCCATGATGCACAGCAGCAACAGCGCCAAACCGATACCGAACCCGGCGATGCGTTTGAAGCCACTGGCGTAAGCTGCGTGCGGTGCGGACGAAAGCGTCCGCTCAGTCGGAGTGGGTACGTTCACACCGGTAACTCCTGTATGATTTTTATTCTCATTGTTATTTGCGTTCATGCGGGGGCAATAGTAGCACGAGTTTACGCCCGCATGCACCCGCCGGTTGGTGGCAAAGGTGCGTTGACGATGTTAATAACTATTGATATTTCAATTGATTGAATGTGAACGTTCGCCCCGCTTGCTGCAAGTGTCGGCAGGGGGCTGACCTGCCGACGGCGTGATTCAGGGCTTTTTGAACAACCGTTCGATTTGATTCAGCATGTTGGTGGCGCTGTAGTAATCGAGGCGGAAGGTGTCGTTGCCGACGGCGTAGACGTGCCGCTGTTCCACCGGCTCCAGATGTTTGAGGAACGGGTTGGTCAGCACCTCTTGCACTTTGCGCTCATTGGTGGCGAACAGGATCAGGGTTTTGCCATTCAGGCCTTCGGCCATTTTTTCGCCGGAGATCTGGATGATGTCATGGCGTTTACCCATGCTGGTGTTGCCTTTGGCGCTTTCCGGCGGGGTGGCCAGCTGGAAGCCGAGCTGGGTCAGCAGTTTGCCCTGGGCGGAACCCGGCGTCCACAGCATGGCCTCGCGGCCGTTGTCGGCATACACCAGCGGAGTGGTGGGCTGTGGCGGCAGCGCGATCGCCTGTTTCACTTGCTCCACGCGCTGCTCGAAACGATCTTCCGCCTGTTTGGCGCCGGCTTCATGACCGGTGATCTCGCCGAGCTCGCTGGCCAGCTGTTGCCAGCTTTTGTCGCCATAGTCGAGCACCAGCGTCGGCGCAATGGCGGACAGCTGGTCATAAAGTTTCAACGCCGAATCACCGCCGGTCGCGGCGACGACGATCAAATCCGGCGCGGCGGCGGCGACGGCTTCGGCATTGGGCTCCACCTGGTACAGCCGCTCGACGTGGCGCTGTTTGGCCACCTCGCTCCACTGGGTAAAGAAACCTTGTTTATCGGCCACCAGGGGATTTGGGCTGGTGGCGGCGCTGGCGACCACCGGGGCGTCGATAGCCAACAGCGTGCCGGTGATGGTGACGCTGGTGGACACGATGCGCTGCGGCGGTTTTTCCAGCGTGAACTTCCCTTTGACGCTGTCGATGGTGCGCGGCCAACTGCCGTCGGCAGCGGGGGCGGACGGTTGCTGTCCGTCGCTCTTGTCGTCCGGGCCGCAGCCGCTGAGCAACAGGCTGGAAGTGGCGATAAATGCAATGAACAGCTGGCGTAAGGATAGGGTCATGAGCGGGCTCTTTCTTTCCTTGAACTAAGGCGTATCAATCCGGCGGCGGATTGGCTGCGTGGTGGATGCCGGCTAATTTACCATTCAAGCCGCCAAAATGATAACCATTCGTATCTCAGCGCGTGGTGAAGGAAAGAATAGAAAGAAGAAGCGGAGTGACAGAAACGAAAAAAGCGCCAAAAGGCGCTTTTTTCTGAATTGGTGGGTCGTGCAGGATTGATTCGGCCTGTGGCCTCACCCTGCGGGCAACGCTGCGCGTTGTCGTATCGCTGCGCGATGCTCGAACCTCTACGGTTCTTCATCCTGCACGACTCGGTAAACTATGCCTGCGAGAAGATGAAGTCGGGAGCAGGTGGCGCAGAAACGAAAAAAGCGCCAAAAGGCGCTTTTTTCTGAATTGGTGGGTCGTGCAGGATTCGAACCTGCGACCAATTGATTAAAAGTCAACTGCTCTACCAACTGAGCTAACGACCCGCAGATGTGGTGGGTGATGACGGGCTCGAACCGCCGACCCCCTCCGTGTAAAGGAGATGCTCTACCAACTGAGCTAATCACCCACTTCAGGACTTCCAGGTTACTGCTAAACGAGAGAATGATGGTGGGTGATGACGGGCTCGAACCGCCGACCCCCTCCGTGTAAAGGAGATGCTCTACCAACTGAGCTAATCACCCTCATTCGTTCTCATTTTTTCTCAACAAGATGGTGGGCGATGACGGGCTCGAACCGCCGACCCCCTCCGTGTAAAGGAGATGCTCTACCAACTGAGCTAATCGCCCCGTCTTGTTGGAGTCGCATTATAGGGATAGTTCAAAGTGAGTCAACGGTTTTTAAAATGATTTCAATCGTTCGCCGCAAATTTAGGCAGGGCGCGATAATAATCGCCAGCAGCGCCGATTCTTTGCGCGATGCTATGCGAAACTCGCCGCAAAACGCGCGAAATCGACCGGCGCAATATCGTGTCGGCGTTGAGGAATTAGCGCGTGGTGATACAATGTCGTCCACTCTTTTTTCAATTCCGAGCAATCGTCGGCAACCGCCGACACGCGTTGCGTAATAAGGCAGTGAACCCAATGAAAATCAAAACCCGTTTTGCACCGAGCCCGACCGGCTATCTTCACGTCGGCGGCGCGCGTACCGCACTTTATTCCTGGTTGTTCAGCCGCCATGCGGGCGGTGAGTTCGTTCTGCGTATCGAAGATACCGATCTGGAACGTTCTACCCAGGACGCGATCGACGCAATTATGGATGGCATGAACTGGTTGAACCTGGATTGGGATGAAGGCCCGTATTTCCAGACCAAGCGTTTCGATCGCTACAACGCGGTCATCGATGAGATGCTGGAGCAGGGCACGGCCTATAAATGCTATTGCTCCAGGGAACGTCTGGAAGCGCTGCGCGAGAAGCAGATGGAAAATGGCGAAAAGCCGCGTTACGACGGCCACTGCCGCGACAGCCAGTGCAGCCACACCGACGACGAACCGCACGTGGTGCGCTTCCGCAACCCGCAGGAAGGGTCGGTGATCTTCGACGATAAAATTCGCGGCCCGATCGAATTCAGCAACCAGGAGCTGGACGATCTGATCATCCGCCGCACCGACGGTTCGCCAACCTATAACTTCTGCGTCGTCGTCGATGACTGGGACATGGAAATCACCCATGTGATCCGCGGTGAAGACCACATCAACAACACCCCGCGCCAGATCAACATTCTCAAAGCGCTGGGCGCGCCGGTGCCGGAATACGCGCACGTGTCGATGATCCTCGGCGACGACGGTAAAAAGCTGTCCAAACGTCACGGCGCCGTGGGCGTGATGCAGTACCGCGACGACGGCTATCTGCCGCAGGCGCTGCTGAACTACCTGGTGCGTCTGGGCTGGTCCCACGGCGATCAGGAGATCTTCTCCATCGACGAGATGAAAGAGTTCTTCACGCTGGAAGCGATCAACAAATCCGCCAGCGCCTTCAACACCGAGAAGCTGCAGTGGCTGAACCATCACTACATCAACCATATGCCGGCGGAAGAAGTGGCGGTGCATCTGGCATGGCACGTTGAGCAACTGGGCATTGAAACCCGCAACGGGCCAGAACTGAAGGATATCGTCAAGCTGCTGGGCGAGCGCTGCAAAACGCTGAAAGAGATGGCGGAGTCTTGCCGTTACTTCTACGAAGACTTCAGCGAGTTCGACGCCGACGCGGCCAAGAAGCACCTGCGTCCGGTGGCGCGTCAGCCGCTGGAAGCTGTGCGCGCCAAGCTGGCCGCCATCACCGTCTGGACGCCGGAAAACGTGCATGACGCCATTCAGGGCACGGCGGATGAGCTGGGTGTTGGCATGGGCAAAGTCGGCATGCCGCTGCGCGTCGCGGTGACCGGCGCCGGCCAGTCGCCGGGCATGGACGTGACCGTGCATGCGATCGGCCAGAAGCGTTCGCTGCAGCGCATCGACATGGCGCTGGCTTATATCGCCGAGCGCGAAGCGCAAGCCTGATTCGCTGCTACGCCATAAAGCAAAAGCCCCGAGGAGCAATCCCGGGGCTTTTTTCATGGCGGTTGTCAGGCGTGTTCGCTGGCCGGCAAACCGGGGCGATAGGCGAGGAAATACATCAGCCCGACAAAGCCGGCGCCGCCCAGCGCATTGCCGAGAAATACCGCGACGAAATTAGGCAGGTACTGCTCCCAGCCCATGCCGCCGGCGAAGATGGCCGCCGGGATGATGAACATGTTCGCCACCACGTGCTGGAAACCGATGGCGACAAAAGCCATGACCGGGAACCACATGCCGATCACTTTGCCCGGCACATCCTTGCTGGCGAAGGCTAACCACACCGCCAGGCACACCAGCCAGTTGCAGCCGACGCCGGAGATGAAGGCGTGCAGGAAGTCCGCATCCACTTTGGCCTGCGCGATCGCCAGCGTCTTATGCAAAAACGCGCCTTCGGTCAGGCCCAGCAGGTGGCCGAAAAAGTAGGCGACGGCCACGCTGCCGGCCAGGTTGGCCAGGGTGACCCAAAACCAGTTGCGCAGCACGGCGATGGCGGGGATTTCACGAGCGAACCAGGCCATTGGCAAGGTCATCATGTTGCCGGTCAGCAGCTCGCCGCCGGCCAGAATGGTCAGGATCAGGCCGATCGGGAACACCGCGGCGCCCAACAGCGCGCCGAAAGAGCCCCATTCGGCCGGCAGGGTACCGATGACGTGAATATCCAGCAGAAAGCCGGTGGCGATAAAGGCGCCGGCGAGAAAGCCCAGAATCAGCAGATTAGCGAGCGGGGTGCGGCTTTTGTTTACCCCGGCCTGAACGGCGAGGGCGGCGATTTCTTTTGGTGAATGCAAAGACATGACGGACTCGGTTTATAGTAATGAAGTTTATGGCGCGGGCAGTCTATGCCGCTCGGGAGTCCGACTCAAGCGCATTTCGCTAACATTCTGTTAATTAAAAATCAACGTGATATGCAGGGTCTTTCGCCATTTTGAGATGTAGCGCGCAAAATGGATGAACTCTGCACAAAGTGATGATTTTTTGGCGCCAAAGATGCTGATTTGGCGGCTTTTTCAACGCTTGATTCAGTAATTCAATTTAGCCGTTGACAGCTTTGAGCGGGTTTCATATTATGCGCCCCGTTCACAGCACAAAGTGATTGTGGAACGGGGCTATAGCTCAGCTGGGAGAGCGCTTGCATGGCATGCAAGAGGTCGACGGTTCGATCCCGTCTAGCTCCACCAACCTTCTTCTCAGAAAGGTTGAGGATACCGTAACGCCGGTCAAAGCGTACCACTTTTGTGGGGCTATAGCTCAGCTGGGAGAGCGCTTGCATGGCATGCAAGAGGTCGACGGTTCGATCCCGTCTAGCTCCACCACCATTTAAAAAGCCGACCTTAGGGTCGGCTTTTTGCTTTGTGTCATTTAACCTTCGCCGAATGCCGGCCAATAAAAAAGGCGCCCGCAGGCGCCTTGTTATCGCAGTCGGTTCGAGGCTTAGCCCAGCACCAGACCCGCGATGGAAGCGGACAGGATGCTGACCAGCGTAGAGCCGTACACCAGCTTCAGGCCAAAGCGTGACACCACGTTGCCCTGGTGTTCGTTCAGGCCCTTGATCGCACCGGCCACGATGCCGATGGAAGAGAAGTTGGCGAAGGACACCAGGAACACCGACAGGATCCCCAGGCTGCGCGGCGACAGCTCGGCAGAGACTTTCTGCAGTTCCATCATGGCCACGAATTCGTTGGAAACCAGCTTGGTGGCCATGATGCTGCCGACCTGCAGGGCTTCGTGCTTAGGAATGCCCATGATCCAGGCGAACGGATAGAAGAAGTAACCGAGGATTTCCTGGAAGCTCAGGCCGAAAATGGCGCTGAACACACCGTTGAGCGCGGCGATCAGGGCGATGAAGCCAATCAGCATCGCGGCGACGATAATCGCTACTTTGAAGCCCGCCAGGATGTATTCACCCAGCATTTCAAAGAAGCTCTGGCCTTCGTGCAGGTTGCCGAGGTGCAGCTCTTCTTCTTTATTGGTGTCGTACGGGTTGACCAGCGACAGCACGATAAAGGTGCTGAACATGTTCAATACCAGCGCCGCCACCACGAATTTGGCGTCCAGCATGGTCATATAGGCGCCGACGATGGACATGGAAACCGTAGACATCGCGGTCGCCGCCATGGTGTACATGCGCTTTTCCGACATCTTGCCCAAGATATCCTTGTAGGCGATGAAGTTTTCGGATTGGCCCAGGATCAGCGAGCTGACGGCGTTGAACGACTCCAGCTTGCCCATGCCGTTCACTTTCGACAGCACGGTGCCGATAATGCGGATGATGAACGGCAGCACCTTGATGTACTGCAGAATACCGATCAGCGCCGAAATGAAGACGATCGGGCACAGCACCTTCAGGAAGAAGAACGCCAGGCCTTTGTCGCCCATGCCGCCGAACACGAAATCAGTCCCTTGTCCCGCAAACCCGAGCAGTTTGTCAAACAGCGCGGCGAATCCTTTTACGAAGCCCAAACCCGCTTCCGAATGCAGGAAAAAGTAGGCCAGCAGTACTTCGATAACCAGTAGTTGAATAACATAGCGAATGCGGATGCTTTTACGATCGCGGCACACCAACAGGGCCAGGATCGCTACCACCACTATCGCCAACGCAAAGTGCGCAATATGGGACATGTTTGCTCCAAATTTGAGGCAGGCTGAATTTCGGCTGTCATTTTATGTAACGCTACGTTTAAAAACGAGACTTCTATTGCAAATATGGAAAATCATAGTGGGAGTTCTCCTAAAGTGTTGCGCAAAAGCATAAAAAATCAAGATGTTAAAGCAGCAATAGGAAATTCGTATTCTTGTGCTAACCTGTCTTTCAGGGGTATTGCAGCCAAAATCCCATCAGAAAAGCACGGAAATCGGCAAGCTCCGCGCTGAACCCTTCGATAAAACCGTTAATGTTGGCTATTACAGAGATAAGTTTTACCGCTCTAAATGCGCTTGATAATTATTATCATTTATATAGAGTGGAGATAAACGTAATTTCAGTAAGGGTTCAACATATGCTGAACAGTCGCGTGGTTGAAACCACCTCCGGTCGCTCCGCCAGAAAAATCAAACTCTCGCTCATGGGGCCCGCCTTTATCGCCGCTATCGGCTATATCGATCCCGGCAACTTCGCCACCAATATCCAGGCCGGCGCCTCATTCGGCTACAGCCTGCTGTGGGTGGTGGTTTGGGCCAACGTGATGGCGATGCTGATCCAGCTGTTGTCCGCCAAGCTGGGCATCGCCACCGGAAAAAATCTGGCCGAGCATATTCGCGATCGCTTTCCGCGGCCGGCGGTGTGGGCCTATTGGGTACAGGCGGAGATCATCGCCATGGCGACCGATCTGGCTGAGTTTATCGGCGCGGCGATCGGCTTCAAGCTGCTGCTCGGTGTCTCTCTGTTGCAGGGCGCAGTGCTGACCGGCATCGCCACCTTTTTAATTCTGATGCTGCAAAAACGCGGGCAAAAGCCACTGGAGCTGGTGATCGGTGGGCTGTTGTTGTTCGTCGCCGCCGCTTACATCGTCGAGCTGGCGTTCTCCCAGCCGCAGTTGGCGCCGCTGCTGAAGGGGATGGCGCTGCCCGATTTGCCTAACGGCGATGCGGTATTCCTGGCTGCCGGGGTATTGGGCGCCACCATCATGCCGCACGTGATCTATCTGCATTCGTCGCTCACCCAAATCGGCGGCGAGCACGACAAGGCGGAACGCTATGCCGCCACCAAAGTCGACGTCGCCGTGGCTATGACCATCGCCGGTTTCGTTAATCTGGCGATGATGGCCACCGCCGCCGCCGCGTTTCATTTCAGCGGCCACAGCGGCATCGCCGATCTCGACGTGGCTTACCTGACGCTGCAACCGCTGCTCGGGCACGCCGCCGCCACCGTGTTCGGCCTGAGCCTGGTGGCCGCCGGCCTCTCTTCTACCGTGGTGGGCACGCTGGCGGGGCAGGTGGTGATGCAGGGGTTCGTGCGTTTCCATATTCCGCTGTGGCTGCGGCGCGCGGTGACCATGCTGCCGTCGTTTATCGTCATCATGTTGGGGATGGATGCGACGCGCATTCTGGTGCTGAGCCAGGTGCTGCTCAGCTTCGGCATTGCGCTGGCGCTGGTGCCGCTGCTGGCTTTCACCGGCAATCGGGCGCTGATGGGGGAAATGGTCAACGGCCCGCTGGTGCAAAATCTGGGCAAGCTGATCGTACTGGTGGTGGTGGGATTGAACGGCTACCTGTTGATCGGCAGCGTGCTGTAAGCGAAAACAGTGCGGGCCGGCGTTGCGCCGGCCCGTCGTTGTTAATCGCGGTCGTCATCGCCGTGGCGGCGCCAGCGATCGCGGTCATGATCGTGATGGTGCTTTTTCTCTTTCTTCCAGTGGTGCTTATCGTAGTGTTTGTCGTATTTACGATAGCGTCCTTCATGATAGTAATAGTGTTTACGCCAGTAGTCGCCATCGCGCCAGCGATAGCCGTCCCAGTAGTAACCGCGACGGCTGCGGTCGCCGAGATAACGGCCCTGATGGCCTTGCCACCAGTCGCGATCCCGCCAATCGTAACCATCCCAATAGCGGCCGCGGTTATCCTGATCGCCGATGCGCAATGAAACGCCCGGCATCAGATCGATGCTGATCCCTTCGGCATGCGCATGCTGTGCGGCGGGCAGTACCGTCGCCGCCAAAATGGCGGCCAAGAGCAGAGGTTTAAACATGGCTTCTCCTTCCCGCTTGCGCGGCCTGGCCGTTTGTCACTTTATGAAGCGCGTTCATCAGTTTAAAAGCGGCCTTATCGTTATTTTTGCTGCAATATCGGCATCATAGCGCCGGCGTATAGGGTTGAATCTGAGAGCCACTCTGAAAATGATGCAGGAGGTTAAGATTTGAGATTTTTCTGGAGTATCGCCGCTCGATTGAACGGCGGAATTTGTAAACGATTACAATAAGATGTTCTCGATCTGCGCGAGCTCTTCTTCACTGAAGTGACGATTGGCCAGCATGCCCACCGCGTCTTCTATCTGCGCATTCTTGCTGGCGCCGATCAGCACTGAGGTCACGCGATCGCCGCGCAGCACCCAGGCCAGCGCCATCTGCGACAGCTTCTGCCCGCGTTGCCGCGCCAGCGCATCGAGGCGGCGCACCTTGTCCAGTCGCTCGGCGGTCAGCTGCTCCGGCTGCAGGAAGCGGCTGCCGCTGGCGGCGCGAGAATCTTGCGGGATGCCGTGCAGGTAGCGATCGGTCAGCAGGCCGCCCGCCAGCGGCGAGAAGGCGATAGAGCCGACGCCATGTTCTTCCAGCGTATCCAGCAACGCCGTCTCCGGCCCGCGTTCCAACATCGAATACTTCGGTTGGTGGATCACGCACGGCGTGCCGAGCTGCTGCAGAATGTCGAAGGCCTGTCGCGCGCGCTCGGCCGGGTAGTTGGACAGGCCGACATACAGCGCTTTGCCCTGGCGCACCAGCAGATCCAGCGCCGCCATGGTTTCTTCCAGCGGCGTGTCCGGATCCGGCCGATGATGATAAAAGATATCCACATACTCCAACCCCATGCGCCTCAGGCTCTGATCGAGGCTGGCGACCAGGTACTTTTTCGAGCCCCAATCACCGTAGGGGCCGGGCCACATGGTGTAACCGGCTTTGGAGGAGACGATCAGCTCATCGCGCCAGGCCCGCAGATCGGCGTTGAGAATGCGGCCAAAGTTCTCCTCGGCGGCGCCGGGCGGCGGGCCGTAGTTATTGGCCAGATCGAAATGGGTAATGCCGCGATCGAAGGCGCAGCGGATCAGGGTACGGGCGTTGTCGTACAAAGTGGCGTCGCCGAAGTTGTGCCACAGGCCGAGTGAGACGGCGGGCAGCTTCAGCCCGCTGCGGCCACAGCGCCGGTATTCCATAGCTTGATAACGCGAGGGGGAGGCTGGGTAAGACATAGTTATCCTTGTCGGCGAAAGGTGAAGTGCTTTGAGTGTATACGTTTCCACACCGCGTTGCCGCGGGAGCGATCACGACGCCGGCATGTAACGCCAGGTTGCCGTTCGATGCCGGGATGATTGTTCGAAATTTGAACGGCATCTTCGATAATTAAGATAATCGCTTCAGCTGCAGACAGGTGATGATCATGACTCAGACCTATACGGTGGCCGATTATCTGCTCGATCGTCTGGCCCAAATCGGCATCCGTCATTTCTTCGGCGTGCCGGGGGATTACAACCTGCAATTTCTCGATCACGTCCTCGCGCATCCGCAAATCACCTGGGTAGGCTGCGCCAACGAGTTGAACGCCGCCTATGCGGCTGACGGCTATGCGCGCTGCAAACCGGCGGCCGCGCTGCTCACCACCTTCGGCGTGGGGGAGCTGAGCGCGTTGAACGGGGTGGCCGGCAGCTACGCCGAATACCTGCCGGTGATCCACGTGGTTGGCACGCCGGCGCAGCGCGCCCAGCGCGCCGGTGATTTGCTGCATCATTCGCTGGGGGATGGCGACTTCACTCATTTCGCCCGGATAGCCAAAGAGGTGACCGTCGCGCAGGCCGACCTGACCGCCGACAACGCTGCGCTGGAGATAGACCGCCTGATCGGCGCCGCCTTGCTGGAGCATCGCCCGGTTTACCTGATGTTGCCCAGCGACGTCGCGCAGGCGCCGCTGCCGAGTAAACCGGCGCCGCTGATGCTGCGCCAGGCCAAACTGTCGCAGAGCGCATTGCAGGCGTTTATCGCCGCGGCGCGCGAAAAGCTGCTGTCGGCACGGCGGGTGTCGCTGCTGGCGGACTTCCTGGCCGATCGCTTCGGCGCCGAAGCGGCGCTGGACGAGTGGCTGCAGGAGGTCGATATGCCGCATGCGACGCTGTTGCTCGGCAAGGGCCTGCTGGACGAGAATCGCGCCGGTTTTGTCGGTACCTACTGCGGCGGCGCCAGCGATCCGGCGGTGAAACAATTGATCGAAAACGCGGATGTGGTGATCAACGTCGGCGTACGCTTGACCGACACCATTACCGCGGGGTTCACGCATCACCTGCCGGTGGAAAAATGCATCGATATTCAACCGTTCGAAGCCTGGGTCGGGCGGCAGCGCTTTAGCCGCATTCCGATGCGCGAGGCGGTGCAGGCATTGCACCGCCTGAGCCTGTCGCTGGCGTCGCGTTGGCCGTTGCCGCCGATCGTCCGCCCGGCGCTGCCGGAAGGCGATGGGGAAGGGCTGGATCAGCACGCCTTCTGGCGGCAAGTACAGGATTTCCTGCGGCCGGGGGATATCGTGCTGGCCGATCAGGGTACCGCCTGTTTCGGCGCGGCGGCGCTGACGTTGCCGCGTGGCTGCCGTCTGATCGTACAGTCGCTCTGGGGATCGATCGGCTATACCCTGCCGGCGACGTTCGGCGTGCAGACCGCCGAACCGCAGCGCCGGGCAGTATTGCTGATCGGCGACGGCGCCGCGCAGTTAACCGTGCAGGAACTGGGATCGATGCTGCGCGACGGGCTTAAACCGGTGATCTTCGTGTTGAACAATCAGGGGTATACCGTTGAGCGCGCGATCCACGGGCCGGAGCAAAGTTATAACGATATCGCGCGCTGGAACTGGACGCAGTTGCCGAAGGCGTTGGCCGGTGATCGGCCGGTGAAGGCGTTGCGGGTCAGCGATCCGGACGGATTGCGTCAGGCGCTGCGCGAGGTAGCGGGCGACGAGCGGCTGGCCTTCATCGAAGTGATGCTGCCGAAGATGGACATTCCGGAACTCCTCGATACCGTCTCTCGCGCCATTCAGGCGCGCAACGCCGCCGCTTAAGGCAGGGTGTCGCCCAGCAGGCGCTCCAGCATCCAGAACCCCGCCGGGCCCGGCGGGGTCAGTTTGGACCAGACCGCATCCACCGAAATCAGTTTGGGCCAGCCGCGCGGCCGCAGCTGGGTGAGCCTGCCGTGGCCGTATTGCTGCACCAACCAGTGCGGCAACACCGCCCAACCGAATCCCTGTTCCGCCATCTCGAGCAACAGCAGATAGCTGGGTGCCGACCAGACCAGCCCGCCTTGTCTGGCCGCCTCGGCGCCGGTGTAGGTGTTCAGGATCAACTGGCGGGTGCTGGACAATTGCTCCGGCGTCGGCGCAGCGACCTGCGCCAGCGGATGCTGATGGGCGACGAACAGCCCCATTTCGGTCTGCTCAGGCAGCCGGGAGAAGGCGATATCCGGCGGATAACTTTTTTGCACTTCCACCATGCCCAAATGCGCGCGGCCGCTTTGCAGCAGATCGATTACGTCGCCTTCCTCAGCGATCATCCATTCCAGCTCAATCTCCGGGTAGCGCTGTTCGAACAGTTGCATCAACCGATCGTGATGCTTGGGCTGGTAGGTATCGGAAAACACCATGCTCAGGCGCGGTTCAACCTCGCCCGCCAACTGAATGCTCAGGGCGTCGAGGCGTTCGCTGGCGGCCAGGATCGCCTGCACATGTCCCAGCACTTTGCGGCCGGCAGCGGTGAGCACCGGCTGGCGCGCGCCGCGATCGAACAGGGTCAGCGCCAGGTCGGCTTCCAGATTGGCGATGGCGGTGCTGATGGTGGATTGGCTTTTGCGCAGTTTGCGCGCGGCGGCGGAAAACGAGCCGAGGGCGGCGGCTTCGACAAACGCGTGCAACGCTTCCGGGGAATAGTGCATGATCTATCTACTTTATCGATGGAATCTATTTTTAATCTACCCAAAAAAGCGATGATAATCACCTGGCTTTCGCAACAACTGTTGAAAAAAAGGTGATGTATGCAACTGCAAAACAAGTCTCTCATTGAACGTATCGTCCACGCCGTCGGTTTCGAGGCCATCGCCGTGATGGTTTGCGCCCCGCTGGGCGCGTGGCTGCTGAACCGTTCAATGGTGCAGGTCGGTGCGTTGGCGGTAATGCTCTCCACCGTCGCGATGCTGTGGAACATGGTTTACAACACGGTGTTCGACCGCCTGTGGCCGGTCAGCCGGGTGGTGCGTAACCTGAAGGTGCGTGCGCTGCACGCCGTCGGCTTTGAAGCCGGTTTTATCCTGATCGGCGTGCCGATCGCCGCCTGGATGCTGAGCATCTCCTGGACGCAGGCGTTTATGCTGGAAATCGGTTTCTTCCTGTTCTTCCTGCCGTACACCATGGCCTATAACTGGCTGTACGACATGCTGCGTCAGCGCTGGTTCGAGGCGCGCCAGCCGATCAATTCCGGCGCCAAATAAGGCGTCGTCAGACCGACGATTCTCAGGTAAGGTCAGAGGATCGTCGGAAATGCTGAGGAACGAAGGATGAAAGTGTTGGGTCTGCTGGGCGGCATGAGCTGGGAATCCACCATTCCGTATTACCGCACCATCAACGAGCAGGTAAAGGCGCGCCTTGGCGGGCTGCATTCGGCCAAAATCGTGCTCTACAGCGTCGATTTCCAGGAGATTGAGCGCTTGCAGCACCAGGGCGATTGGGACGGCGCCGGTCGGCTGTTGGCCGCCGCCGCGGTGGCTTTGCGCGCCGCCGGCGCCGAAGCTATCGTGATCTGCACCAACACCATGCACAAGGTGGCGGAGGCGGTCGAGCAGGCCAGCGGTCTGCCGCTGATTCACATCGCCGATGCCACGGCGCTGCAGGTGCGGGAAAAAAACATTTGCCGCGTTGGGCTGCTGGGCACGCGCTTTACCATGGAGCAAAACTTTTACCGCGGCCGCCTGCAGGAATTGCACGGCATCGACGTGGTGACGCCGGTCAGCGCCGATCGCGACATCGTACACCGCATCATCTATGACGAGCTGTGCCTCGGTAAAATTCGCGACGCCTCGCGCGACGAGTATCGCCGGATTATCAGCGATCTGGAACAACAGGGGGCGCAGGGGATTATTTTCGGCTGCACCGAAATAGGCTTGCTGGTGAGCGAGCGGGATGCGTCGGTGCCGGTGTTCGACACCACTGCAATCCACGCCCGCGCCGCCGCGGCGTTCGCGCTGGCCTAATCGTCGCGCGGCGGTTGCCGGCGGTTTACCAGCATCAGCGGCTTGCCCGCCAGCGCCAGCCAGGCGGGCAGCATCACGATGCACAACACCGGCAGCAGGTGCAGATCCGGCACCACCGCCACCGCCATAAACAGGCTCAGCCAGCCGTCGCGCGTCACTACCAGCACCAGCCCCATGATGGCGCAGGAGACGGTGATCGCCGCCGGCACCGCCGGAACATGCTGGTGCAGCATCAGGCCCAGCGCCGCGCCGACGAACACCGCCGGGAAGATGCGCCCGCCGCGAAAACCGCAGGCGGCGGCGATCACCAGCGCCGCCAGCTTGGTCAGGGTAATGGTCAACAGCGCCGGCACCGAATAGCTGTCGTCCACCGCCAGGCGTTTCATCTCATCCAGCCCCTTGAACAGGGTAATCTCTCCGCCCAACAGCGCCAGCAGGCCCAGCACAAAGCCGCCCAGCCCTAACATCAACACCGGATTCTTCATTGAATGGAACAGGCGGTGAACGTGCGGGAAACACCACAGCGCCACCATGCCGAGCGCGATGGCGATCAGCGCCACGATGGCGCCGCTGAAAATGTCCGGCAGCCGCGTCACGTCGTAGGCATCGAGCTGCAGGGCGAAATTGGGCACGAAGAACATCTGCGTGGTGACCGCGCCGGCGGCGGCAGCCACCAGCGGGGCGAACAGCCGATCCCACAGCGGCGTTTCGTTATTGCCGGCCAGGGTTTGCGAAAAGATCAGCGCGGCGGCGACCGGTGTGCCGAACATTGCGCCGATGGTGCCTGCCGCCGCCAGGATGATCCAGTCCATGCGCGGCACCTTCGGCAGCAGGCGCGCGCCGGCCGCCGCCACCAGTGCGATGTTGATGGCGGTGATCGGGTTCTCCGGCCCCAGACTGACGCCGCCGGCCAGGCCGACAATCAGCGCCAACCCCAACCCCGGCAAGGCGGAGAGTGGCAGCGGCATGCCGATCAGCGATTCCGTCGCCGGATCCGGCCCGGCGTGACCCGGCATATAACGCACGATCAGGCCGACCGCCACGCCGGTCAGCGTCAGCATCGCAACCGGCCACCAGGGCGACTGGGCGTCCAGGCTCAGCGCATCGGGCAGCGTCACCCACAGTAATTGCTGCAATGCGGCGGCAATTTTCATCACCAACAGCAGCACCAGACTGGAAACGGAACCGATAATCAGCGCAGGCAAAGCAAAGGCCAACATGGCATTGGCGCGCGGATGCAGCATGAATAATCCCTTGTCGATGCCTCCCTGCGGGGCAGGGAGTGCGGGTGGTTGGGCAGTGGCCACAGCTTGCCAGACTATCGGCGCGCAGGCACGCATTGATATTGCCCGGCGGCGATGACGGTTAACAGTCGCCGGGGGGCGTTTTTTGCCGCAATTTGTTTCAAATCGCGGCATAGCGGACAAGCTGAAACGTTTTTTGTGATCCGGATCGCTATTGAGGTGCAGATCCGAGGCGGGTGATTGTTGTTTTCGCAGCAGGATTTTACAGTGTGGGCAGCGTTTTATTTTTCATTTTGCGGAGACGAAATCAATGACCTATGCCCTCGTGGGTGATGTTGGCGGCACCAATGCCCGCCTGGCGTTGTGCACTGTTGCGACGGGTGAGATTACCCAGGCGAAAACCTATTCCGGCCTGGAGTTCGACAGCCTGGAGGCGGTGATCCGCCAATACCTGAAAGAGTGCGAGATCGAGGTGCAGGACGCCTGTATTGCGATCGCCTGCCCGGTGACCGAAGACTGGGTCGCGATGACCAATCACAGCTGGGCGTTCTCGATCAAAGAAATGAAGGCCAGCCTGGGGCTGAGTCACCTGGAAGTGATCAACGATTTCACCGCCGTCTCGATGGCGATCCCGATGCTCTCGCCGGACGACGTGCTGCAGTTTGGCGGCGGCGATGCGCAGCCGGGCAAACCGATCGCGGTGTACGGCGCCGGCACCGGGCTGGGCGTCGCCCACCTGGTGCAGGTCGATCGCCGCTGGGTCAGCCTGCCGGGCGAGGGCGGCCATGTTGATTTCGCGCCGAACAGCGAAGAAGAAGACATTATTCTGGAGGTGCTGCGCGGTGAAGTGGGGCACGTTTCCGCCGAGCGCGTGCTGTCCGGGCCGGGCCTGGTCAATCTGTATCGCGCCATCGTCAAGGCGGACAACCGCCTGCCGGGGAAACTGGAGCCGAAGGACATCACTGAGCGGGCGCTGGCCGACAGCTGTATCGACTGCCGCCGCGCGCTGTCGCTGTTTTGCGTGATCATGGGGCGCTTCGGTGGCAACCTGGCGCTGAATCTGGGCACCTTCGGCGGTGTGTACATCGCCGGCGGCATCGTGCCGCGCTTTATGGAATTCTTCAAGGCCTCGGGCTTCCGCGCCGCCTTCGAAGACAAAGGGCGTTTCCGTGACTATGTGCGAGACATTCCGGTGTTCATGATAACCCATGGCCAGCCGGGCCTGTTGGGGGCCGGCGCGCATCTGCGCCAGACGCTGGGCATGCGGCTGTAAGCCGCGCGGCGGGGCAATAAAAAAGGGGCGCAACCCGCAGGTTGCGCCCCTTGTCGTTTTCGCAGGGGATCAGGCTTTGGCCAGCTCCGCCGCCTGTGCGGTTTCTTCGCTTTCCATTTCCACCGCTTTCGGCGCTTTGATGAACAGTGTAATCAGCAAAGAAGCGGCAGACAGGACGCCAATCACCATGAAGGTGGCGTGGAAGCCGCCGAAGTATTTGGCGACGAACGAACCGGCCAGCGCGCCCAGGCCGAAGCCCTGATAGATGATGCCGTAGTTCTTGCTGTGGTTCTTCAGGCCGAAGAAGTCGCCGACAATCGCCGGGAACACGGTGATATTGCCGCCGAAGCAGAAGGCCACCGCGCCAACGCAGATGAAGAACAGCGTGTGGTTCAGGGTCATGAAACTCAGCGCGACAATCGCCAGCACGGTAACCAGCATGGTGAAGCTGATGACGCGCATACGGCCTACTTTATCAGACAGCGTACCCAGAATGATGCGGCCGGCGGTGTTGAAGATGGCGACGGCGGACACGGTGTTGGCGGCGGTGGCCAAATCCATCCCGGCCAGCTGAACGCCCATGTCTTTCACGATGCCAATCAGGTACAGACCGCTCATGCAGGCGGCGAAGAAGATGGTGAACAGCAGGTAAGCTTCTTTGGTGGCCAGCATCTGGCGCACGCTGAAGTCGTTGCCCAGACCGTTGGCGCCTGGCTGTGCGGCGCTGGTTGCCAGCACCGGCTCTTTCAGCAACAGGGAGCCGACGACGATCAGGCCCATCACGATGGCACCCCAGTAGAAGAAGGCGCCTGAAACGCCGACGTCGGCGATCAGGGCGGCGTTGACGTATTTGAACAGCAGGCTGCCGCTGCCGAAGGCGCCGACGGAGATGCCGGAAATCAGGCCTTTGTTGGCCGGGAACCACTTAATCAGGTTGGACAGGGTGGAGATGTAGGCGATACCGACCGCAAAGCCCACCACCACGCCGGCCAGCAGGTAGATCATGTCGAGCGAGCTGACATGGGCGCTGGCGATCAGGCCCAGGCCGACCAGGATGCCGGAACACAGCGTCAGGTTGCGGATGCCGAAGCGCTCTTGCAGCTTGCCGGCGAACAGCGTGGCGAAGGCCAGGAAGAAGCTGGTGATGGAGAAGGTGGTGGCGACGTCCGCCAGTCCCCAGTGGAACTTGTCGACCAGCGGCTGGTTGAACAGGCTCCAGGTGTAGATGGTGCCCAGACCCATCTGACAGATGATGGTGCCGAGAACGATTAAGCTGCGATTTGCCGGTTTGGTGTTCATGGCCGGTCTCCTTCCTGTGTGTGCGTTGCCGGGCGTGAGCCGCTGGCTGAAATTTGCGGGGTGAATCTGTGTTCCCGCGGTCTGGGCTTATTATATGGCCAGCCCCCCCGGCGGACGGCGGATCGGGAATGAATTGCACGGCAGAAGGAATGAAATGCATTTTATACGGCGTGAGTTGCCGTTTTTACGCCTAAAAGCGCGTGAAATGCCGGGAGTAACACGTGATCTACATCAAAGATATCAACGATTTATTGTTAATCGCCGGTGAACGATTGTGGTGAAATTGTGAAGGATGCGTCTGCAAGGCGTAAATCGGCATTGCGCCTATAGAGCGGCGGCGAGCGCGGGACTATGTTATCTGCGATCGGACGAGGTCCGCTCTGCAGGAGTCCATGAAATGAAAAAAACGCTGTTGTTACTGGCTGCGCTGCTGGCGCTGCCGCTGGCGAGCCAGGCCGACGTCTCCATCGGCGTGAACGTGCCGGGCCTGTCGTTGCATATCGGCGATCGCGATCATCGCGGCCACTACTGGGACGGCTATCGCTGGCGCGATCCGCGCTGGTGGGCCGATCATCACCGGTATGAACGTTCGCGCGGGTACTATTATGGCCCGCCGCCACGGGTGATTTACTACGGGCCGCCGCGGCGCGACTGGCGAGATCGGCCGCATTACCGTATGCCGCCACCACCGCCGCCCGGCTATTACTACCGTCCGGGCCCGCGCTGGTAAGCGCTTACAGGCGCATCAGCTTGCGAAATTCTTTCACCTTGCTGCGGCTGACCGGCACTTCAAACTCAAGATCGCTCAGCCGCAGAATGTAGGTATTGTTGAACCAGGGCACGATCTCGCGGATCTTGGCCAGGTTAACGCAGTAAGAGCGGTGGCAGCGGAAGAAATGCTCTTCCGGCAGCCGGCCGTAAAACTCGGTGAGGTTCATCGGCATCACGAATTCTTCCCGGCGAGTATAGACCCGCGTCACCTTTTCATCGGCGGCGGCGTAATAGATGTCGTTGATGTCGGTAACGATGATCCGCTCGTCTTTGATCAGGTTGATGCTGTGGCTGCCGCGGCTCGGCGCGCTGGTCGGTTCCGCCGCGCCGGCGGGGCGATGATGCAGCGCCTCCAGTTTTTGCAACATGGTGACGATGCGCGCCTCGTGATAGGGCTTGAGGATATAGTCGAACGCCTCGATCTCGAAGGCTTCCACCGCGTGTTCTTTATAGGCGGTGATGAACACGATAGACGGCCGATGGGCGAACTTGCTGATGTTTTGCGCCAGCAGCACGCCGTCCAGCGACGGGATGTTGATGTCGAGGAAAATGGCGTCGACCTGGTGGGTTTGCAGGTATTTCAGAACGTCGAGGCCGTCCTCGAAGGTAGCGACGATATCGATATTGCTGTGTTTCTTGATCAGGTAGCTGAGTTCTTCCTGCGCGAGGAATTCGTCTTCCACGATGATAGCTTTCATGAGGCCTCCCCGACCGGCGGCGCGCTCGGTTCCTGATGCAGCTTGCCGCCGTTTTTGCTGATATAGAACGCGATTTCGGTGCCCGGCTCCAGGCGGCGGATATGCAACCCTTCACCGTACAGCAGCGACACGCGGTGATGCACGTTGAGCAGGCCGATATTGTGGCCCGGCATCTCGTTGCGCGCCACCCGGTCGATGGTTTCCTGGTTGATGCCGTGGCCGGTATCCTTCACCGAAATTTTCACCCGATCGCCCTGATCTTTCACCGCGATCACCACCACCCCTTTACCCTTGCAGGGCTGGATGCCGTGCACGATGGCGTTCTCCACCAGCGGCTGGATCAGCAGGCTCGGAATGCGCACCGAGACGTCGTCGTCGATGTCGTAAATCACCGTCAGCTTGGCGCCGAAGCGCGCTTGTTCGATGGCGATATAGTCCTGAATCTGATGCAGTTCCTTACGGATATCGATCAGTTCGTCGTTCAGCTCCAGGTTGTAGCGCAGGTAGCGCGACAGGTTGATGATCAGCTGGCGCGCGGTGTCCGGATTCAGGCGGATAGAGGAAGAGATGGCGTTCAGCGCGTTGAACAGGAAGTGCGGGTTAATCTTGCTCTGCAGCGCGCGCATTTCGGCTTTATCCGCCATCTGGCGCAGATGCTCGATGCGCGAAACCTCCATCTGGGTGGAGATGATCTGCGACAGCCCGACCGCCATCACCTTCAGCGTGTTGGTGATCTGGTGAGCGTGGCAGTAGTAAATTTTCAGCGCGCCGGTTACTTCGCCCTTTTCCCACAGCGGCACCACCAGCTGCGAATGGATCTGCGGCGCGGCCGGGTTTTCCAGGTTGTTTTTGATGATGATTTTGCCGTGGCGAATGCTTTCGCGGGTAACGCGGCTCAGCCCTTCGCGGCCGATTGGGTAGGCTTCGCGCCCCACGCCAACGTAAGCCAGCACCTGATGGGTATCGGTGATCGCCACCGCGTCGGCGCGGATGTCCTGGCGGATGATATCGCAGATGGTGGCCAGCGATTCGCTGTTGATGTTGCGGAAATAGGGCAGCGTCTTGTGGGCGATATCCAGCGCCAGCTTGGCCTGGCGTGCGGCGATCACCTCTTTTTCATCTTCGACGCTCTGCACCAGCAGCACGATCAGGCCGATGCACACCGTGCCGAGGATCATCGGCAGCGCGATCTGCGACACGATATCCAGCCCAAGCTCGGTCGGCTTGGCCCACAGCACGATCAGCAGCATGGTGAGGGATTCGCACAGCATGCCGCCGACGATGCCGGCGCGCCAGCGCTGCTCTTTTCTCACCTTGAGGTTGATGTAGCCGGCGCTGATGCCGGCGATGATGCTGGTGATGAGGCAGGGCACCGAGGTGATGCCGCCGATGTCGATCAGATAGCGGTGCACCCCGGCGATGATGCCGGTGACGATCCCCACCCAGGGGCCGAACAGGATGCCGCCGGCCATGATGGCGATGACGCGCACGTTGACCAGCGATCCCTCAACGTTGATGCCGGAGTAGGTGCTGAACAGCGCGAACAGCGAGAAGATCGCCGTGACGATGCCGAGCTCGAGCGGCGTATGGTCTTCTTTTTGCAGCAGTTGGCGGAACAGCCGGGTGCGGGTCAGAAAAAACAGACAGATCAACATCAGCGCGGCGCGATCAAACACCGCCAACAGCATTTCAAAAAAAGGGTGCACGACGGGTTCTCGCTGCGGCCTACGGATGACGGCAGTATACCACAGCGAAAGAGGCCCGTGGCGCGTGCCACGGGCGGGCGGTCAGCGCATGCCGAGCTGCGTTTTGCCCAGCGGCGTCAGCAGATCGGCGGTGGCGCGGCCGTCAAAATCCACTTCGAAGTCGTCGGGAGCGAAGTCCGGCGGCGTTCTGCCGTCGATAAAGCTCGGCAGTTGGCGCTGCAGGTAGGCGTCGTTTTTCGCGCAGCCCGGCGCGGCGGCGATGTACATCACGTTGCTGTCGAACTCGCCGTTATGCTCGTTCTCCACCGCGTGGATCACGTCGCAATGCCAAAATACCGTGTCGCCCGGCTCCAGATCGGGAATAGGGGAAATCCCACTTAATAAAAGGGGATGCCATTTTTCCGAGATCGACAGCGCGCGGCCCGGCGCCGCATCGCACAGATCGTCGTCGGCGACGTCGTCCTGCAGCGCGCGCAGCAACACATAGGCCATGGCGTTGGCGATCGGCACCAGGTTCAGCGTGCCGGCGTTGGTGCGTTGCGGCGTCAGCGCCGTCCAGCCCTGGAAGGTGCGGAACATCGAGCAGACTGCCGGGGAGGCTATTTCGCGCACTTCGGTGCGGCCGTCGGCGGCAAAGGGATCGTACTGCTGCCAGTCGCCGGAGAACACGTGGCGATACACATAGCGGAAATTCTCGTCCAGCCAGCGCTCGATGGTGCCGCTGTCGACGTGCGGCGACAGGCCCAGCGACGAGGAGTTCGGCGGGCGGCGGCGAGTGCGATCGGCGTAGGTGGCGATGCGGGTCGGATCGAAATGCTGCTTGCCGTTGCTTTCGGTGGCCCACAGGCCGTTGAGGAACACCTGCACCGCATGCATGCGCGCATCCTGCCGCGCTTCGACCTGCGGCTTTGACCAATAGATGCCATAAATCTGTGGCTTGCTGGCGGCCAGCTTGCCGAAATAGTTGTCTTCGGCGGCGTTTTTCAACCGCTCGACGAAGTTGTTGCGCTCGAGATAGTCGCCGATTTCCCGGTTCCAGCCCTCGGCCTTGGCGCGGGGAAACACGCCGCGAATGGCGCAGGCGCCGCGCTGCTTGATCAGCGCTATCTGTTGATCGCTGACGCGCTGCTGCAGGATATCTTCCGCGTCGATCTGCGGCACCGGATTATGGCCGGCGGCCAGTTCGCGGCGGATCTGGTCGACCTGGCCGCGGATGTTCTCCTCCAGCGCCAGAAAAACTTCGCGGTAGTTCGGCAAGGCCTGGCGCAGCTGGCGCTTGACGTTAACGATCGTCTGCGGAATATCATCGATGACTAAAGAGGCCATGGTGTTCTCCTGGTGCCGCGTGAGTCACTGCGGCGGACGGTTGTAGGGAATCGGGCAAGACGTTATGGTTTTGTGGTTTTAACGTGAATGATTATCGGCAACCAATCGGGGAAAATAAAGAGATATCTTTCATTCGTAAGTTCCTCTTTTTCGTTTTTCGGAGATTTTATGAAGCTGGTCACTGAACGCTTGTACTTACAGTCGATAACCGCCGAGGACTGGCCGCTGTTTCTGCGCCTTTACCAGGATCCTGAGGTGATCCGCTATATCGCCGATCCGCTCAGCGAAGCGGCGATCCGCGAGCGTTTCGACGCGCGGCTGCCGGCCTGGGACAAACACGGCGATCAGTGGCTGTGTCTGGTGATGCGTGAGAAGCACAGCGGGGAGGCGGTGGGCATTACCGGCTTTCGCCCGCAGTGGCTGCCGTATCGGCAGGCGGAGGTGGGATATGGCAGTTTGCCCTCCGGCCAGGGCAAGGGCTATGGTAAGGAGTCGCTGCGGGCGGTGCTGGATTTTGCGGTGAACGCCTGCGGTTTTCACAAGCTGACCGCTACCGTGACCTCCGGCAACCTCGCCTCGCGCGGCCTGCTGGAGTCGTGTGGTTTTCAGCTGGAAGGCACGCTGCGCGATAATTTCCGCCTGGCGGGAGAGTGGCGCGACGACTGGCTGTTCGGGCTGTTGGCGGCGGAGTTTCAGGGCGGCAAATAAAAATATCGCGCCGGGTATCGACAAGCTCGCCGGCGCTGCGCTATGTTCGATATTCGGTCAGTTCGCTGGCCAGCGTCGCTCGGACGGTCCGGGCGCTAACGTTTATCGAGGAATCCCCTATGGCTGATAACAGTCCACAGCGCCGTTTTACGCGCATTGAACGTCTTCCCCCTTACGTATTCAACATCACCGCCGAACTGAAGATGGCCGCACGCCGTCGCGGTGAGGATATTATCGATTTCAGCATGGGGAACCCCGACGGCCCGACGCCGCCGCACATCGTGGAAAAACTGTGCGCCGTCGCCCAGCGCGACGACACCCACGGTTATTCCACCTCGCGCGGCATTCCGCGCCTGCGCCGCGCCATTTCGCGCTGGTATGCCGATCGTTATCAGGTGGATATCGATCCGGAAAGCGAAGCCATCGTCACCATCGGTTCGAAAGAGGGGCTGGCACACCTGATGCTGGCGACCCTCGATCACGGCGATACCGTGCTGGTGCCGAACCCCAGTTACCCGATCCACATTTACGGCGCGGTGATCGCCGGCGCCCAGGTGCGTTCGGTGCCGCTGGTGGACGGCGTGGATTTCTTCAGTGAACTGGAGCGCGCCATTCGGGAAACCATTCCGCGCCCGAAAATGATGATCCTCGGCTTCCCGTCCAACCCGACTGCGCAGTGCGTGGAGCTGGATTTCTTCGAGCGGGTGGTGGCGCTGGCCAAACAGTACAACGTGCTGGTGATCCACGACCTGGCCTATGCCGACATCGTTTATGACGGCTGGAAAGCGCCGTCGATCATGCAGGTGCCGGGGGCGAAAGACATTGCGGTGGAGTTCTTCACCCTGTCGAAAAGCTACAACATGGCCGGCTGGCGCATCGGTTTCATGGTCGGCAACCCTGAGCTGGTCAGCGCGCTGGCGCGCATCAAAAGTTATCACGACTACGGCACCTTCACGCCGCTGCAGGTGGCGGCCATCGCCGCGCTGGAAGGCGATCAGCAGTGCGTGCGCGATATCGCCGAGCAGTATCGGCAGCGCCGCAACGTGCTGGTGAAGGGGCTGCACGAGGCCGGCTGGATGGTGGAAAACCCGAAGGCGTCGATGTACGTGTGGGCGAAAATCCCCGAGCCTTATGCCCACCTCGGTTCGCTGGAGTTCGCCAAGCGCCTGCTGGCGGAAGCCAAGGTCTGCGTCTCGCCGGGCATCGGCTTCGGCGACTACGGCGATACCCACGTGCGCTTCGCGCTGATCGAGAATCAGGATCGTATCCGCCAGGCGGTGCGCGGCATCAAGGCGATGTTCCGCGCGGACGGGCTGCTGAAGCCGGGTAAAGCCGGCAGCGCCAAATAACCCTGTCAGGCCGGGCGTTCGCCCGGCCTTATTTTTTCCGTCCCAAGGTTTTCTTCATTATTTCCCCATTATGCTCAACTACGCTGAATTTTATTTTTTGGACAGAGTGTATGAGCAACCGCTACGCGCGATCGCAAATTGTTTTACATTGGCTGACGTTGCTGATGGTGATCCTCACCTATGCGGCGATGTTGCTGAAAGATTCGGTGCCGGAGGCGTGGGTGCCGATGGTCAAAAATCTGCATTTCAACTTTGGGGTATCGGTCTTTGCCCTGATGCTGATTCGGTTGGCGGTGCGCTCTTTCCACGCTGCGCCGCCAACCACGCCTCCGCTGGAGGAGTGGCAGGAGGTAGGCGCGAAGATTTTCCATTGGCTGCTGTACGTGGTCTTCCTGATGTTGCCGCTGCTGGGCATGTTAACCCTGGCCTACGGTGGGAAATCGTGGTCTTTGCTGGGCTGGCCGATGCCGCAGTGGGTGACGCCGGATCCGGTGATGCGCAAGCTGGTCAAAACGGTGCATGAGACGCTGGCAAACGTTGGCTACTTTATCATTGGCGCGCATGCGCTGGCGGCGCTGTATCACCACTACCTGCGCAAGGACGACACCCTGCGCCGCATGATGCCGGGCAAATGAGCGCTAGCCGAAACGACAAAGGGACGCTTGCGCGTCCCTTTGTCTGTGTTCCTGGTGTGGCTGCTGTCAGGCAACCATCAACATGAAGGTGCCAACCCAGGCAACCAGCATGAATGACACGCCCATCAAAAAATATTTCACTGAACAACTCCTGTCTGGAGTCCTCGCCAGCAATGATCCCGATTGTTGTGCTGAGTATTTTATGGGCAACCTGCTTGTCGGGCGGATTCTTCCAAGCGGAAGAACAACGTCCTCGAGCGCGGGTTGTCCGGTTGTCGCGCCTCATGCTCCGTGAGGTAAAATCCGAACCGCGACAGGATCGGCGCTAATGTACTCTCAATACTGGTCTGATTTCAATACTGTGTTTTTGATCACAATTTTAGGCTATTTTTTAAACAGGGTGCGCTGTTTTATAACGCTTTTTATTTATGTTTACCTATAGTAAGTTTCGACGCTAGGATAGCGTTGTAACGTAGGCTGGCTACAATCGAAAAGGATTTTTAATTTTTTGTTATTAAAGTTTTTTTTTAAAGCATCGGTGCTTTTTTTGATAGCGGCCCCGCCGTCTGCTTTTGCCAGTAATGCTTTGTGGCGCGTAGTGAATAATCTATGTGTGTTTAACTATCAATATTTAGGAACACCATTTCCCTGCGATAAAGTTTCAATGGATGAAGGTGTCGCTCGTGGCTATGCCATCGTACGCGATCTTGAAAGCCGCTATCATTATTTGCTCGTGCCAACGTTGAAAATGGCGGGAGTCGAAAGTCCGGAACTGTTATTAGCTGATACGCCAAATTATTTTGCGTTGGCTTGGCAGAATCGACATGTTCTGGAAGAGGTTTATGGCTCTTCATTGCCACGAGAAGCTTATGCTTTAACAATAAACTCGCAGCGAGGCCGTACTCAAGGGCAATTGCACATTCACATTTCATGCTTGAAACCGCATGTCAGACGCAGTATAGACCGCCAGCTACCTAATATTGGGGATGAATGGACACCGTTGAAAGACAACTTGGTTGGGCAACATTATTTAGGTATGCGAATAAGGCAAGCGGATTTGGACGGTGTGTTTCCATTTATCAATATAGGTCATGATCTGATTGAAAAAAACGCGGATATGAGAAAGTTTGGTGTGGCGGTCGTCCCCGTTACTTTTGAAGATAAACAACAAGGGTTTATTTTATTGGCTGACGAGGAAGGGGCGATGAAAAACAATACGGGGCACACTGAGAATTTGCTTGATTTTTCTTGTAAGAACTTTACCACGCATTCCAGTTAGCGATACGTCGTGAACAAAAAGCCCGCCGTGTGGCGGGCTTTAAAATCGGGTATTGCAATACGGTGGCAGGCGCTCAGGCGACGGCGTTGATGCCGGTCGCCAAAATGACCCAAAAAACGAGACAAGACAGCAGAATAACGGCCCAAATATGACGGCGACTCCACTCCATTTTTAGCCTTCGTTGTTGCGACAAGTGATTAGGTAGCCATCATATCGGCGCAAAACGGGGGAAATTTAGCCCCCCTGGATAATATTTCGCTTACCTGCCGCTAACTTATTGGCAAACTTCGCTTATCGTCACGCGCACTTCGTAGCCCAGCAGATACAACGCCTGCTCCAGCGCTTCCACCTTCGAGGCGTAGCCGATATCCAGTAACCGCTCCATTTGCCCGCCGTTGAAACCCAGCTTGCGCGCCAGCGCCGCTTTACCGGTGTTTTTGCGCAGCATCGCGTTGTGCAGTTCGATCTTCAGCGCCACCAGCGCCGGCAGATGTACCCTCAAATCATCGGTTTGCGAAGGAGAAGGGGCGGGCAGGGGCAGCCCTTCATCCATCGCGGCGGCGATGGCGGCCAGCAGGCTTTCCTGCGCTTCCAGCTCGATGTCTTCGCGTTTATAGCAGGCAGATTGCCACTCGGGGAAGTCGTGGAAACCGATCTGCCAGGCGTCGCTGTCGCTATCGAAGGTGTAATGGGCGGGGTAGTGGCTGTACATGGCAATCCCTGATTGAAACCAGAATGAGGCGCTATTGTGACGGCATGCTCGGGAGATAGCCAGCATGAATGTATCCGTGGGAGAATTTAAATTGAATTGAATAATTATTAGCAGGCAAATTTAATTTTCGTGTTAACAATAATCTTGTTATTTTCTCCAACAAGGCAGGTTATTTAATTGGATGTTTGGATTAATATTCCTGTCGATCGGTGATAATGAGAATTAAAATCAAATATCACACCGGTTTTTATACAATTTCACACGAAAGAGTGAAATTAAGAATATTGGTCATTAATGTGTTTTATCTTATTGATTTATATTATTTTAATTTTTGTTATTTCACTTATTGATAATTGTGAAATTCCAGTTTCAGGCAGATATCACCTGGCTGCGGTATTCATTGGCAGATTTATAAAATACTCTTTTTAGGCAAAGGCGCATTCGATTCTATTTAAGCGTGCGCCAGACAGAAATATTCATTACTCCATGCTTATTACCCGGCGGCTCTAGCCGACTTTTCGGGTGCCTGCTCGCATTTCTACTTTGCCAGGACAGCAGCTCACGGATTAAAGGAATACCTCGTGCCTAAAGTTAACTCGCGTTCATTACGCTTTACCGAACGCCACGCCACCAAATATGCGGCGTCATTGCTGTTTATCGGTTTATCCCTGCCGGCCACCGCGCTGGCGGATGAACGCTATGACGCGCTGATCCGTCAGGCCAGATCGGGCGATACTGCGCCGGTGCTGGCGTATTTATCGCAGCGGCGCGCTCAGGAGGGGTTGAGCCTGCAGCAGCGAGCCGATTATATCCAGGTGGCCGGGTGGGCCGGCCACGATGAAGAGGTAGTCGCGCTTTGGCGTGCCGACGGCGCCGCGCTGCAGCGGGATAGCGCCAGTCTGGCGACGGCGGCTCGCGCCTATCGCAACCTGAAGCAGTGGCAACCATCGCTGCGACTGTGGCGTACGGCGTTGCAGCTCGCTCCCGCCGACGGCGGCTTACAGCGTGGCTATGTGATGACGCTGGCGGATGCCGGGCAGGATGCGCAGGCGCAAACGGAGGCGGCCAAAGCGGAGAAGCTGCTGGAGCCGGCGACGTGGTATCTGACGCGCGCCTATGTGGACCAGGCCGCCGGCCGCAGCTGGGCGGCGCTGGAAAACGCCACTCATGCCCGCGCGCTGGCGCCGTCCGACACCGGAATTCAGGCTTATTACGTGACGCTGCTGGCGGCGAATCGGGTTGCGGATCCGGCGCTGCGTGAAAGCCAGGGGCTGACATTGCCGCCCGTGCAGCAGCGGCGCCTGCAGGCGGATGAAGCCGCCGAGCTGGTGCGGTTGTCGTTTATCGATGCTCGCGGCGAACAGGAACGTTTCGTCATCGCCGATCGCGCGCTGGCGCGCTATGACCAACTGCTGACGCAGTGGCGGCCGCTGCCGGAGGCGCAGGACAGCTACCAACAGGCGCGTATCGATCGCCTTGGCGCGCTGCTGGCGCGTTATCGAATGGCCGACGTGGTGAGCGAGTATCAAACCCTGCAGGCGGAAGGGCGCACGGTGCCGGATTATGCCCAGCGCTGGGCGGCGTCCGCCTACCTCTATCTGCAGCAGCCGGACAAGGCGCAGGCCATTTTCGGCCGCCTGAACGCCGCCGCACCGCAGGCGGTGACCGCCGAAGACGAAACCGATCTGTTTTACGCGCAGGCGGAGAACGAACGCATCGATCAGGCGGCGCTGCTGGCGCAGCGCGTCAGCCAGCGCTATCCCTACGCGACCCGCCTGTACCAGCTGCCGACGCTGGCCTACAACGATGATTGGCTGGTCGGCCAATCGCTGCTGGCGCAGTCGCGGGTTTATCAACGCGATCTGGCCGAGGCCGAACGGCAGCTGACCCATCTGGCGCGAACGGCGCCGGGCAATCAGGGTCTGCGCATCTCCTTGGCCAGCGTTTATTTGGCGCGCGGCTGGCCGCGTCGCGCCGAGGAGGAGTTGAAACAGGTGGAAGGGCTGGAGCCGCGCAGCCTGCCGTTGGAGATCCAGCAGGGCTATGTCGCGCAGGGGTTGCAGGAGTGGCGCCAACTGGATTTGCTGGCCGACGACGTCATCCAGCGCGCGCCGGAAAGCGTCGCCGCTCAGCAGTTTGAACGTTCGCGCCGCATTCACCATATGTCTGAACTGCGCATCAGCGGCAATCAGGGCATCGATTCCGACGGGCCGGTCAGCGGCAGCCACGATTTCGGCATACACGCCGCGCTCTATTCACCGCCGATCGACGACAACTGGCGGCTGTTCACCGGCTGGGGATTCAACACCGGCCAGTTCGACGAGGGCAAGGGCATCAACCGCGATCTCAGCGCCGGTGCCGAGTGGCGCTCGCGCGATCTGTGGCTGGAGGCCGAGGTGGCCAACCGCAACTACGGCCACGGCAATGAGCTCGGCCTGCGCCTCTCATCCTGGTATGACCTGAATGATCAATGGCGCCTCGGCGGTTCGGTGGCGCGCCTGTCGGCCGAGACGCCGCTGCGCGCGTTGACCAACGGCATCAGCGCCAACGGCGGCAACCTGTGGCTGCGTTGGCAGCAGAACGAAAGCCGCGAGCTGCGCGCCAGCGTGGCGCCTTCGCACTTCTCGGACGGCAACAACCGGCTGGAATACGGCCTGGAAGGGCGGCAACGGCTGCTCGCCGGCGCCCGTTATCGGCTGGACATGAACCTGACGCTGTCCGGCAGCCGCAACAGCCAGGAGAACGTGCCGTATTACAACCCGAAGCGCGACTTCACGCTGCTGCCGTCGTTAACGCTCGATCACACCCTGTATCGCCATTATCAGACCGAGTGGAGCCAGCAGTTCCAGGCCGGCGCCGGCAGCTATTGGCAGCGGGACTATGCGCGCAAGCCGATCACCCAGCTGGGTTACGGCCAGCGCGTCAGCTGGAACGGAGTGCTGGACGCCGGCGTGATGCTGCAGTTTGAGAAGCATCCGTACGACGGCAAACGCGAGCGGAACATCGGCGTGACGTTTGATCTGAATTATCGTTTTTAAAGGAATCATCATGCTTATTCGATCCTCGCTTTTAGTGCTGGCCGCGTTGCTGACCACCGCCTGCAGTCAGGCGGACGTACCGCGCTTCACGCCGCCGGCGGAGCGATCCGTGGGGCCAATGGAACGCCCGTGGCCGGCCAACCGCTACGCGGTGCTGGCGTATCACGACGTGGAAGACGGCGCGGCGGACCAGCGCTACATGTCGGTGCGCACCAGCGCGCTTAACGAACAGTTCGCCTGGCTGAAGCAAAACGGCTATCAGCCGGTGTCGGTCGAACAGATCCTGCAGGCGCAGAACGGCGGCCCGGCGTTGCCTAACAAGGCGGTGCTGCTGACTTTCGACGACGGCTACCGCAGCTTCTACAGCCGGGTATTCCCGTTGCTGAAGGCCTACAACTGGCCGGCGGTGCTGGCGCCGGTCGGCGTTTGGCTGGATGCGCCGGCCGACAAGCCGGTCGATTTCGGCGGCCTGATGACGCCGCGCGCTCGCTTCCTCACCTGGCAGCAGGTGCGGGAAGTGTCGGACTCCGGGCTGGTGGAGATCGGCGCGCATACCTACGCCTCGCATTATGGCGGCATCGCCAACCCGCAGGGCAATACCGAACCGGCGGTCGCCAATCGGCTGTACGACGCCAAGCAGGGCCGCTATGAAAGCGAGACGGAATACCGCCAACGCATCGAGAAGGACGTGGCGTTGATCACCCGGCGCATCACCGCTGCCACCGGTAAGGCGCCGCGCGTGTGGGTCTGGCCGTACGGTGCGGCCGGCGGCGTGGCGCTGGATATCGCGCGCAAGCACGGTTACCGCATGGCGCTGACGCTGGAGAACGGGCTGGGAGACGTCAACGCGCCTGAGAACGTGCCGCGCATGCTGGTGGCCGGCAATCCGTCGCTGACGAGCTTCGCCCAGCAGCTGACGCAGATACAGAACCGACAGATCATGCGGGTGGCGCACGTCGATCTCGACTACCTCTACGATCCCGATCCGCAGCAGCAGGCCAAAAATCTCGACAAGCTGATCCAGCGCATCTACGACCTGCGCATTAATACCGTTTTCCTGCAGGCGTTCGCCGATCCAAAAGGCGACGGCAACGTGCGCGAGCTCTATTTCCCCAACCGCTGGCTGCCGATGAAGGCCGACCTGTTCAACCGGGTCTCCTGGCAGCTCTCGTCGCGCACCGGCGTGGCCGTGTATGCCTGGATGCCGGTGCTGGCGTTCGAGCTGGGGTCTGACGTGCCGCGCGTGCAGCGCCTCGATCCGCAAAGCGGGCAGCTGTCGGTAGACGACAAGCAGTATCGTCGCCTGTCGCCGTTCAGTCCGGTGGCGCGCCAGCGCATCGGTGAGATCTACGAGGATCTGGCGGCCCACGCCACTTTCAAAGGGATCCTGTTCCACGACGATGCGCTGCTGTCGGACTTCGAAGATGCCGGCCCCGAAGCCGTTGCGGCCTATCGCCAGGCCGGTTTCGCCGATTCGGTGGCGGCGATTCGTCAGGATCCGCAGGCGATGGCGCGCTGGACGCGCTTCAAGAGCCGGGCGCTGATCGACTTTACCCAGTCGCTGGCCGAACGGGTGCGGGCGATCCGCGGTCCGCAGGTGCAAACCGCGCGCAATATTTATGCGATGCCGGTACTCGATCCCGCCAGTGAAGCCTGGTTCGGCCAGAATTTAGCGGATTTCCTGCAGGCCTACGACTGGGTAGCGCCGATGGCGATGCCGCTGATGGAAAACGTGCCGCGCGCCGACAGCGGCCGCTGGCTGGATCAACTGGTGGGCAAAGTGGCCGCTTACCCCGGCGCGCTCGATAAAACGGTGTTTGAGTTGCAGGCTGTCGACTGGCGCAAGGAGCGCCGAATCAGCCTGGATGACGGTCAACTGCTGGCCGAATGGATGCGTCGCCTGCAGCGCAATGGCGCTCAGAGCTTTGGTTATTACCCCGACAACTTCCTCGACGATCGGCCTAAGCTGGACGCCGTTCGCCCGGTGTTGTCCTCAGCCTGGTTCCCACTGCCATGACAGATCGTTTAATTGCCTTATTTATCCTGTGTCTGGTGTTGAGCGTGCCTTTCGGCATCGTCCTGCTGTTTACCGGCGAAATGCTGCTCAACTTCGTGTTCTTCTGGCCGTTGTTCATGTCCGGCATCTGGATCGCCGGCGGCATCTATTTCTGGCTGCATCGCGAGCGGCATTGGCGCTGGAGCCCGGACATGCCCGCGCCGGCGCTGCCGGGCAACCCGTCGATCAGCGTGCTGATCCCCTGTTTCAACGAAGGGTTGAACGCGCGTGAAACCATTTCGGCGGCGATGGCGCAGCGCTATGACAATATCGAAGTGATCGCCATCAACGACGGCTCCAGCGATGACACCGCCGAGGTGTTGGACCAGTTGACGCTGGAGTTCCCCCGGCTGCGAGTGATCCATCTGGCGCAAAATCAGGGCAAGGCGATTGCACTGCAGGCGGGCGCAGCGGCGGCGCGCAGCGAGTATCTGGTGTGCATCGACGGCGATGCGCTGCTGGATCGCGATGCGGCAGCCTATTTGGTGGCGCCGCTGTTGGCCAATCCGCATGTCGGCGCGGTGACCGGCAATCCGCGCATCCGCACGCGCTCCACGCTGATCGGCCGCATCCAGGTCGGTGAGTTTTCGTCGATCATCGGCCTTATCAAGCGCACGCAGCGCGTTTATGGCCGCCTGTTCACCATCTCCGGCGTGGTCGCGGCGTTTCGTAAGCAAGCGCTTACCGATGTCGGTTACTGGAGTCAGGACATGATCACCGAAGACATCGACATCAGCTGGAAGCTGCAGCTGAAGCACTGGGCTATCTTCTTCGAACCGCGAGCGCTGTGCTGGATCCTGATGCCGGAGACCTTGCGCGGGCTATGGAAGCAGCGCCTGCGCTGGGCGCAGGGCGGCGCCGAGGTGTTTTTAAAGAATCTGCGCAACCTGTGGGCCTGGGAGCACCGGCATATGTGGCTGCTGTTCGCCGAGTATTGCCTCTCCACGCTGTGGGCGTTCACTTACCTGGTCAGCGTGCTGATTTTTCTGGTTGGACTGGCGATACCGCTGCCGGAGGGCATCCGCATTCACTCGCTGCTGACGCCGGCGTTTACCGGCCTGGTGCTGGGCGTGGTGTGCTTGCTGCAGTTCACCGTCAGTCTGCTGCTGGAGAAGCGCTATGAGAAGGGCTTTGGCCGCTCGTTGTTCTGGATCATCTGGTATCCGCTGGTGTATTGGCTGCTCAGCTTGCTGACCACGCTGGTGGCGTTTTCCAAAGTGATGTTGAAAGCTCGGCGCGGGCGTGCGCGCTGGATAAGCCCCGACCGGGGCATTGGGAGGATCAAAGAATGACGGACGTCCTGATTTATTCCGAGCGCGGCCTGCTGCCGCGCGTGGTAGACAGCCTGCTGACGCTTTTCGCCTGGTGCGGCTTTCTTTATCTGTTCAGCCGCGGCCTGATGTCGGTGATGGATCAGCACGGGGTGGGCTCCGCCCTGTCGCTGCTGGAAGTGATCTCGCTGTATATCATTGTGGCGTTGTTCAATGCCGTCACTCTGATCGCCTGGGCCAAATACAACCAGTATTTCTCCCGTCGCAGGGCGGCCGACCGCTGGCGGAAACAGCAACAGAACACCCACATCGGCTATATCACGCCGGAGCTGACCCGGCAGTTGCGGCGTTTGCCGATCGCCGTAGTGTCCCACAACAGCGGCGGCGGTATCAGCCAGGTTAGCGGCAGGCTGACGGCGGCCGAACCGGCAGCGAACAAGGTGGTGCAGCTGCGTTAATCGTCAGCGTTGCCGTCCGGCTTGCGGCGCAGCCCGTCGGGCGGCAACAGCAGGGCGCAGATCATCCCCGCCAGACTGAACAGCGGCAGCCAGCGCGCCACCGGGCCGGGAGAGTAATTGTTCAGCATCGAACACACATAGCACGCCACGGCCAGCGCCCATCCGGGCAGGCCGATATCGTTGAGCCGAAACGCGGTTTTGGCCATAAACCACGCCACCAGGCCAAAACAGAACAGCGCCCACACCATGATGCACAGCAGATACAGCAGCACCGAGACGAATTCCTCGGTATCGCCGTGCGCATGGGCGCGAAAATGGTTTTTATCCAGATAGGTCGACAGAAACGACAGTAGCACGATGCCAACGACGAAGATCGCCAGCGAAAAAACAAAGGGTTTGCGCGAGATGCGCCCACGATAAAGGTCTTTGGCGAGTTGTCCGAGAGAGTCCATCACAATCCGTTGTCATAATCATTGACCGCCCGGCGGTGGCCGGATGGCAAGCAGCCGGGCATTTTATCGGGGTAAATGCGGGCGTCAAGGTGATAATTTTTCTCATTTAGTTGCGGTTGAGATTCCACGCGGCCGCATCGGGCGTCCCTTCACCGTGCAAAACGTCACAATTTGGCACGTTTGGCTACCTGGCGCGGTAATTGGCGGCATAATCCTGTTTGTTCGCGTTGAACAATGCATTAACATAACTCCCACTTATCTCTTGCATGGCTATATGGATATCCGATGCGTCACCTGGTTGCGCTTTTACCGCTGATTACCTTGCTTGCTGCCTGTAGCAGCACGCCGAAACCCAGTACCACCGCTACGCCGCAGAGCACCCCGGTAAAGGGCGGCTTTTTGCTGAGCCCGGCGCACAGCGGCGCGCCGCTGGGGGGGGATTTCGCCAATAACCCGAATACCGCGCGCTTTATCGATAAGATGGTGCAGGAACACGGCTTTGATCGGCAGCAGCTGCACGACGTGCTGGCGCAGGCACGGCGTTTGGATTCGGTGCTGCGGCTGATGGACAGGCAGGCGCCGACGCCGTCTACCCAGGGGCCAACCGGGCCGAATGGCTCCTGGCTGCGCTACCGCAACAAGTTCATCACCCCGGATAACGTGCAAAACGGCGTGGTGTTCTGGAATCAATATCAGGATGCGCTGCAGCGTGCCTGGCAGGTGTACGGCGTGCCGCCGGAGATCATCGTGGGGATTATCGGCGTGGAGACCCGCTGGGGCCGCGTAATGGGTAAAACCCGCATTATCGACGCGCTGGCGACGTTGGCCTTCAACTACCCGCGCCGCGCCGATTACTTCGCCGGTGAGCTGGAAACCTTCCTGCTGATGTCGCGCACCGAAGGCGACGATCCGCTCGAACTGCGCGGCTCCTTTGCCGGCGCGATGGGCTATGGGCAGTTCATGCCTTCTTCCTTCAAAAGCTATGCGGTCGACTTCAACGGCGATGGGCATATCAACCTGTGGGATCCGGTCGATGCCATCGGCAGCGTGGCCAATTACTTCAAGGCGCACGGCTGGTCCAAAGGCGAACCGGTCGCCATTCAGGCCAACGGCCAGGCACCGGGGCTGGAAAACGGCTTCAAGACGCGCTACTCGGTTGCCGCGCTGGCGGAAGCCGGCCTAAGCCCGCAGGGCTCGCTCGGCGATAATCAGGAAGCCAGCCTGCTGCGGCTGGACATCGGCACCGGCTACCAGTATTGGTATGGCCTGCCGAACTTCTACGTCATCACCCGCTATAACCACAGCACCCATTACGCCATGGCGGTATGGCAGCTGGGCGAGGCGGTCGGGCGCTCGGCGCGCGGCGGCTTCTGACGCTGCGTCAATAACGAAAAAGGCCGCTTGCGCGGCCTTTTTTGCGTTCAGAGCAATCAGAAATCGTAGCGCAGGCGCACCACGGTCATATCGCCGAGGTTGTCGGTGCTCGATGTCAGCACGTGCTCCACGTCAACGCGGAAACCGTAGTCAAACTGCACGGTAACCCCGAGGCCGTTGTCGATGCGCTGGTAGTTGCGGCCGGTGATGTATTCCAGGCGGTCGCCCATGAAGTACGGCATCACCGATTTCACCGCGTACTGGCCAACCGGCACGGTATAACCGGCCAGGTATTCGATACCCCATGCGTCGCCGGCGAAGTAATTATTGATGTCGGCTTTCTTGGTGGTCAGGAAGTCGTTGTAGTAACCGCCGCCGAAGGTGAGGGTCCAGTTGTCCGGTTTCCAACTGATGGCGGTACCGAAAATGTTCTGGTCATAGCTCTTGCTGCCGCTGGTGGACGGATTGCGCATTTCGGCGCGGGTGTAGTTCCAGGCGGTGCCCCAGGTCAGGTCCGGCGTAATGTGGTAATCCACGCCCAGTGAGCCGCCGCCTTTGCGCTTGTAGCGCAGGCCGTTGCCCGGCAGATAGTCGCTGTCGCTGAACAGGTACGAAGCGTAAACGTCCGCATCGCCGAAGCGGTTCTTGTACTTCAGCATTTTGCGTGAGCGGTAAGAGCCGTCGTAGTCACCGTTGATGCCGTTGCCCGGTGCCTGGGCCAGCATGTCGTAGTCCCAGATATCGGTTTTGGCGCCCACCACGTCATAATAAACGCTGTTCTGTTGACCGAAGGTCATCTGGCCCCAGGTGTTGCTTTTCAGGCCGGTGTACAGCATGCGGCGGCTGGTGTTTCTCGCGCCGTCGGCATAGTGGTGATCCCAGTCGAACAGCGCCGGAATGTTCACGCCCAGCTCGTAGTAGCTGATCCAGCTGATATCGTCGAACAGGTAGTAGTCCGCCGCGAAACGGAAGCGGGTGCCGCCGTCGAAGCCGTTACGCTTGTAGGAGCCCTTGTCACCGTCGCCCGTCATGTTGTTGAACTGCGGACGGATACTGCCGCCAACGGTGAAGTTCAGGCGGCTGAGCGGATCGCCAGCCTGCGGATCCTGCTTCAGCAGGGTGATTTCCGCCTGAGCGGCGAACGACGCGCTGCCGATCGCCAGACCCAGCGCCACCGCTTGAGTCAATACGCGCAATTTCATTGCCATGTGTTATCCCTGTTTTATGTATGACCGCCCCCATCAGCGCCGCCATGCCGATGTTTTGCGCAGAACGCTGCGTTTTCACGCATTTTGACGGTTTTTTTGGTGTTTTAGCGGCGGGCGGCATTTGTAACATAAACGGTAAAATAAATAATTACTTTTCTTGCTAATTATTGGCCGGTTTTTGACCATTTCGTGCGGTGAAAAGGGCCGCTTTTCATGCCTTTCGATTCGGATGAATTCATCTAACGCCAAGGTTTATATTTTTCATTTGTCAGTCATCGGCGTCAGCCTGTAATTTTATCCGTGCAAGAGATAATTAATTAAAGCCTGTCACCGCCGTATTAACGTTAGCCGCTTTCTGCGTAATCGGTCGGCAGGAATAAGCGATTTGGAGGTCGCCATGAGGAATCTGTTAATGTTGTTGGTGGGGCTGTTTTCATTACCGGCGATGGCGGCGGAATCGCACGTTTGTCATTCTCAAGCTTATGATTATGCAGAGGTTAGTAAACTCAGGTTGTCTGACGACACCCTGTTTTCCTGCCGCGGCGTGGGGCGCCTGACGATCCCGGAACTGGCGCGCAAAGGATGGAGGGTGATTCATTTAGCGCAGCAAACTGAATATACCGACTCCGTCGACAGCGACGGCGAGGTTATTAAACTTTATCAGGAAATCGTGGTGTATAAAGAATAACGCGACGGCAGCCTGTTATTATTTCAACGGCGACGAGAACCCTATTATGAATGTAAGAATCGGTATTGACGGCAGGGCTGCCGCCGCCATGGTGATGCTTTGCGCTATCTGGGGAATGCAGCAGGTGGCGATCAAGGCTGCCGAGGCGGATGTGTCGGCGGTGCTGCAAATTGCCATTCGTTCGGGGCTCGCCGCGCTGGGGGTATACCTGTTGGCGCGTTGCCGCGGCGAGTGTTTCACCTGGGATCGCGCCACGCTGAGCGCCGGTCTGAGCGTAGGAGCATTGTTCGCGCTGGAGTTCTTTTTTGTCTCCGAAGGGCTGCGCTATACCAGCGCTTCGCATATGGCGGTGTTTTTGTACACCGCGCCGCTGTTTTCCGCTCTCGGCCTGCATTTTCTGATTCGCCAGGAACGCCTGTCGCCGGTGCAGTGGCTTGGCATGCTCATCGCCTTTGGCGGCGTGGTGCTGGCCATATCGGGCATGGCTGAGGGCAGCGGCGACGCAGCTCGGTTGAAGGGCGATCTCTACGGCCTGCTGGCGGGGATCGCCTGGGGCAGTTCTACCCTGGTGATCCGTACCACGCGCCTGGCGGAGTGCCCGGCCAAACAGACGCTGCTGTTCCAGTTGACGGGCGCCTGTGTGCTGCTGTCGCTGCTGGCGCTGGCGACGGACAATTTGCACGTCGTCCTGAGCCCCGTGGCCTGGAGCAGCCTGTTGTTCCAAACGGTGATCGTGTCGTTTTTCAGCTACCTGATCTGGTTTTCACTGTTGCGCCGTTATCAGGCTTCCTCGCTGGGCATTCTCACCTTTATGACGCCGGTATTCGGCATCCTGGCGGGGGCCGTCATTCTCGGCGAACCGTTGCAAATTGAATTTTTATTGGGTGCTGTGTTGATCGTACTGGGGTTAATCGTAGTGAGTTGTTCATATCTTATTTATGTTGACCGAAGGGTGGCACCAAAAATATAAATTATGGATGTTGATGTACAGAACTACCAAATAAGCTGCGAAAGCCAATTCATTATTCAGCTGCAAATATCCCGCTATGCCTGGGGCGTGCCGCTGATTACGCTCAGCGATAACGGTGATTTTACCGTGATAAGAAGCCGAGGCTGGTCGAGGTTGGCTAATGGGATGCAATTGGAGGTTTATTATTTTGCCAATAATTCTCTGCTGACCTGGGATAAAAACCGCAAAAATATCTCTTATTCAAAGGCCGGCCGGCTCTACGCCTGCGCGCTGCATTTTTCTTATTCCCCCAAAGTATGGCGATAATCCTCTGGCCATCAGACCAGAGGGGAGATTTTCATGATCCACTGCTTAAATGCGAGGATCTTCGGCCACTGCCGTTCGGAGATGGTCGAGGTAAAATAGCAGTGCTCGCAGGGCGCGGTCATGTCGGTGAACGGAATGATAAGTTCGCCGCTTTTGATCCAGTCCTGCACCAGATTGAGCCGCCCCATGGCGACGCCAAGGTGCCGCGTCGCGGCCAGCACTGCAAGATCGGAACGGTCGAACTCCATGCTTTTACTGTCGGTATCCAGCCCCAGCGCAAAGTGTTGCGACCAGGTTTGCCACTCATCTTCGCCGGAGTTGTAGCGATCGTGCAGCAGCGTGCAGTGGGCCAGGTTTTCCGGCGCATCGTACAGGTTATGCGTGGCGGCGTACTGCGGCGTGCAGATCGGCACCATTGATTCCTGCATAAAGGCTTCGTCCAGATGCCGCCCCGAGGGCAGTTTGCCGAAGTACATCGCCAGATCCACGCCGCGGTTGGCCAGGTTGATGATTTCCTGCCCGGTCAGAATATTGAGGTGAATGGTGGGGTGCTGGGCGATAAAGTCGCCGATGCGCGGCAGCAGCAGACATTGCACCAGGGACGGGTGCGAGTAGAGGGTCAAGGTCCCCGTCAACTCGCGATTTTTGATGTCCAGGATTTCCTGATTCAAGGTGTTGAAGGAGCTGTCCAGCGCCCATTGCATGCGCTCGCCCTCCGGCGTCAGCGTAATTCTGCGATGAAAGCGTTGGAATAGCAGAAACCCCAATTCCTTTTCGAGCAAATTAATGCGGTGGCTCACTGCACTGGGGGTGATCGACAATTCTTGTGCCGCCAGCGCAAAAGATAAATGACGTGCGACGCATTCGAAAGTATGCAGCCGGGAAAATTGATAGCTGGTCAGCGGGGTTGCCCGCTGCGAATGTTTTTTACTGGGGAACATGCTATTTCTCCGTGCGCATAATCCGGCAATATTAACATTTAATGGCGCGGAGGATAAACCCAGGCTGATTGATATATTCAGTTTTTACGCTGAGAAATATCGTTATGTTGCAGGGAAATTAACTGGCTTGCATAACAACCGGAAATAACAGGCGGTGGGCGCGTTGAGTGAGAGGGTGATGATAATCTGCAATAGGACGAATATAATAAAAAGACGTGCCGTATAAGCAGCGAGTAAAGACGGTGTGCGACAGCCTGAACGATAAAGGCTCATGTTCCATGCGGGATATAACGGTTTCGCCATAATAATCCGTCGCATGGCGACGCAGAATACGCGTTAATCCCAGCGGCAAACGAGCGGAGGCATCAATCGATAATACTGCGTCCCTCAGGCCGATAGAACCGCGCCCGGTGGCTACCCACCGGGCGCGGCATTCAGGGAAAAGCGGTTTGTTCGCCGGCGCGCATCAACGGCGGCGCAGCAGCAGGCCGGTCAACAGGCCTGCGCCGGCAATGAGGGCCAATGCGGCGAGGGGGTTTTTCTTCATCATGTTGCCGGCGCAGCTCAGGGCATCGCCGTATTTTTCTTGCAGCACGCCCGCTGCCTGGCGCGCGGCGCCTTCGGCCTGCAAACGTTCGTTGCCGGTGACGTCGCCCGCGATTTCCTGCGCCTTGCCCGCCACTTTTTCCATCATGCCATTGGCTTTTTCGCTGTTCATTGTGATGCGCTCCTAAGGTTCGATCCGTTTGGCTTCCGCACAGGACGGAAGCCTGCATTTGCACCGCCATGTTATGCACTTCACTTGTGGCCTATAAGGGGCGTTTGTATCGGTTTGGGTAGTGCATTTGCAGGTTACTTGCCATTCCTCAAGGCCAGCCCGCCGGTAAACAGCCCGCGTTCTCTGGCCCAGACGATGGCTTCGCTGCGGCTATGCACGCCGAGTTTGGAATAGACCGTCGCGACATGGTTGCGGATGGTGTTGAGCGCCAGATTGAGACGCGCCGCGATTTTCTTGTCCGGCAGCCCCTCGCAAATCAATTCCAGCACATCGCGCTCGCGCGGCGTGAGGTCGCTGGCGGTAAATCCAGCCTGGTCGGGCCGGTTGATGCTTTTCACGTTGGCCAGTTTTTCGATCAGGGTTTGGCTGAACCAGGAGGCGTCCTGCATCACTTCTTCGATGGCGCTTACCAGCTCCAGCTCCGAGCGTTTGCGTTCGGTAATGTCCATGAGCACCAGCAGATAACAGGGCGCGTTGTGGATGCTGACGGCATCCGCCGAGGCCACACAGTCAATCGACTCGCTCCCTTTCTTGCGCACCCGGATGTCCAGCCCTTCGACGTTGCCGCTTTTTTCCAGGGCGGCAAACAAACGGCGGTTCGCCTCCGGATCGTCAATAAACGGGATCTCTCCGACCGTCTTGCCGATCAAGTCTTCGGCGTCGTACTCGGTGGTGCGGGTGAAGGCTTCGTTGACATCCAGCACGCGCCGCTCGTGCGCGGTACATAACAACGTCGGCACCGGGCTCAGGCGAAATGCCTTGGCAAACCGTTCTTCACTTTCTCGCAGCGCCGATTCCGCCTGGCGCCGGGGTTCGAGATCGGTAAACGTGAACAGCATGCAGTCGTCTTCATTGATATCCAAGGGTTGGCCGGCAACCACCACCAGCTTGCTTCCTCCGCCGGGCAGCTTCAGCTCGGCCTCCATCTGCGGAATGGTAGCGCCTTCCCCCAGGCGCTGAACGGCCAGTTCTTTGTGCTCCGCCTGTTCCAGAACGTCGAGTTCATAAACCGAACGCCCCATGACCTGTTCACGTTGGTAACCGGTCATATCAAGGAACCCCTGGTTGACCTTGACGTAACGCAGGTCGCTTAGCCGACAAATGACTGCCGGTGCCGGATTGGCGTTGAAGGTTTTTTCAAAGCGCTGTTCGGCGCTGGCCCACTCCGTCGCGTCGCTCAGGATCAGCGCCAGCAGCTCCGGTTGCCCCTGCGCATCGGTGATAATCAGGCTCCGCAGGCGGTGCACCCAGAAGCTGTCCGGATCGTCGACCTGCCGAACCTCCACCACCACATCGGTGAAGGTTTCGCCTTCGGCAACCCGGTTCAGCGGGTACTGTTCCAAAACCAGCGGATGATTGTTGCGATAGCGCAGGGCAAAACGCGCCGCGTACTCGCCGGCATTGGCCCCCAGAGCTTTCTGATGACTCACGCCATGCATGGTCAACGCGGCCTCGTTGGCCCATAGCAAGGTTTGATCGGTATCCGTCAGGATCACGCCGTCGGACAAGCCGGAGATGATTTGCTGCAGGTGGCCGCTGTGGGTTTCGCTGGCCAAAACGGATTGGCTCATGTGTTCTCCGCTAGACAGAAGGGGGCGGCCTCTTAAGGCGGCCGCGGGTTACGCTATTCGCTGAGCAGCTTAGTGCATAACGTGCGTATTCGCAGGGTGTGAATGCACCAGGCATTCTGATGCAAATGAACCGGGACGGCCGACGACGCCGCGCGGCAGACTGAATTTGTCTGCGCGGTTACCCGCCGTGCGTGCAATCACTTGTCCAGAAAATATAAGGAACAACGATGACCACTGTCTATGAATCAAATCGCTTAGCGTTTCAGGTGTCATGGGGCTCGATATTGGCCGGGAGTGCCGTGGCGCTGGTGACTTATCTGACCTTCAGCGTGCTGGGCACGGCTATTGGTGCCCAGGCCGTGGATATGATGCAAAAGGGCAACCCGCTGAGCGGCTTTGGCACCGGCACCGGGATCTGGCTGCTGGTTTCAACGCTGGCATCGCTGGCCGCAGGCGCGTTCGTCGCCGGCCGCTCCGCACCGAATCGCGGCGGCTTGCATGGCTTGCTGAGTTGGGCGATCACCACCTTGTTGACCACCTGGCTGATGGTTTCATTGGCGAGCGGCGTAGTGGGGCTGGCGGGAAGCGCGGTGGGTAAAGGGCTTTCGCTGGCAGGCAGCGGCCTGGCGGCGGCAGCGCCAAACGTAGGCGAAGGCCTCAAGCAACAGCTGGATAAAAAGGGCATCAGCCTTGACTGGGGAAGCCTGGAAAATCAGTTGAACGCCACGCTTAAGCAGAGCGGTAAGCCGGAGCTGGATCCTGCTCGGTTGGAGCAGAAAGCCAATCGGGCGGCCGCCGACGGCAAACAGTCGGCCGTGGATGCCGCGGCCGATCCGGCGCAGGCCGCCACCGAGCTTAAGCAGTGGTTCGAGCGCGTCAAGCAGTCCGGTGAGCCGGCGTTGAGCGCCGCCGATAAGGACGCGCTGGTGAATATCGTTGCGGCACGCACCGGCAAGAGCCGCGATGAAGCGAGCCAAATCGTCGATAACTACGCCCAGGCTTACCAGCAGGCGGTGCAGAAGGTGGAAAAACTCAAGGCCGAGGCCGAGCAGAAAGCGCGTGAAGCGGCCGATGAAGCGGCCAAACAGCTGTCTCGCGCCGCGTGGGGTTCGCTGTTGGTACTGCTGTTGGGCGCTGCGTTGAGCGCCGGCGTGGGGCGGATTGCCGAATCAACCCGCCGCACTGTCGCGGTAAGTTGAGATGAAAAAAAACTTGTCGTGCATCTCGCTGAATTATCGAAAAGTAGCGGGGGCCTCTGCTCCCGTGCTCGTCATCGATTTCTGCAACGAGAACAACGAGCGTTATACCCTGCGCTACAACCTGCCGCCGGATACCCCGGAACGCACCGAGCGGCGGGTATCTTTGCTGCTGTACCTGTTGCGCAAGCACAGGTCCGCAGAGATCGACAACCTGGCTGATTAATCAGGCCGTTAATGAAAAGCCCAGCCTCGCGTGCTGGGCTTTTTGTTTGCGGCCGCAGGCCGTTCTGACAACAAGGTGCGGGCGAGTCGGCTCGGCATTTTACCGGGGGAGAGATGGGCGATTCATGGGAGTAGGCAGGGTTCCCAATGGGCGTGGTTTGTAAAACAGGGCATCGAGCAAGGTTGGTTAAAATATCCGTTTTCTCTGCGCAGGAACGATAAAAAAGAAACGCACTATTGCGACGCGAGATTATTGAGACCGATGTTCAGCCTTGAGCTTATCCCTCCCGTCTTCTTTTACTGTCGGTCATACTTTATATCTCTTTCGCAGTACGTTTTATCGGCGGGCCAAGCATATAAAATGCGTTTTCATTTGTGATGATGAAATTCCTATTCGGCCATGCAATCTGGCTGTAAAAAAACACTTTAAGGTAAAACAATTAGCAAAAAGTGTGATTCTGCCTGGTGTGTCAAGTGCATCTTTGATGAGTGCACTTTACGCGAGTTGATTTTGTTTTATGGGTTTCTTGCGGAGAGATTTATATAACATGATCATTTTCAGTTATTTATGCGATAGTTTTTCCTATGCCGAAAAAAATGAATTGACAGGCTGGTTTTTTTTAGGATTAATCTTAATGACTTGGTTTGGTTGGTTAACGATTTTAATAAAAAGGACGCAAATCTTATAAAAGCAAGGAGCACATATGGATTACAGAAAAGATATTCTTTTGCAGGTGTTGGAGTATATGGAAAAGAATATTGTCGAGGGGCTGACAGTTGAAAAGGTTTCCATTATCTCAGGTTACTCTAAATGGCATTTGCAACGGCTGTTTAAGCATTATTTTGGTATAACGCTAGGGACTTATATAAGGAATAGAAAACTGAGTCGCTCTGCTATTTTGCTCAAACAGCACCAAGGGAACATATTGGATGTCGCCCTGGCATCCGGGTTTGCCTCTCAGCAATGTTACACGCGGGCATTCAAACGTTTCTTTGGCGAAACGCCCAACAGCTTTAGAAACAGCCGGGGATGGGATTTTTCCACGCAGATCCCGCCGTATGGCAACGATAAGAAACCCTACTTCTACCACACGGTCATGCCGGATGACATTGAGATGTTAAAGCATTACAAATCACTGATTTTTCATTCTATAAGAAAATTCAGAGATACCGGCGACATTGCACGGACCAATGAAAAATGGTTAAGCAAGCAGCGGGGGGGATGTAATGTGGAAAAGAACAGGAGTAATAAATGGCATTCCAACAGCAAAGGGCAAGAGGTTTTTCATTCCATCTTTAACTTCTATATCCCTATGGGTAAATATATTGTCATCCCCTTTACGGGGGAGTTTTCAGAATATATTGACTTTTTCGATGTAATGTATGACGCTTATCTGCCTGCCATCAATGTCAAAATGAGGGAGAGCTTTTTTATAGAGTTATATAGGCAAGAGGATCTAAATGGCAAGGTTGTCAATGTCGATATACTTATTCCTGTGACATAGTGATGAGGCAAGAAGACATCATGAATAGAGAAAAAACTCTCGACTCGATTAATAAGCGCCATCCAGCTCGCTTTATGCTACCTTCTATATTGTCTGAACTTGGTCGAACAATCGTTGCCGGCTCAGGCCGGCAAGCCATTCAATTAACTGCGGTGTTAATTTCTCTCATGTTTTCAGGAAATGCGATGGCCAATAATCGGGAACATCAGCAAATAGCGTTAGTCGGTACCTGGACCCATATTCCGAATGCGCCCGCGGTGCAGAAACCGGCAAGACCCAGTGAAGGGCTCTATCGCCTGGCGGTTAATGGCGACGGCACGTTAACGCTGCTCGACGTGGTTAAAATGAACAGCCCATCGTGGATCGTAAAATCTCGCGATGGCCGTTTCGCCTATGCCACCAATGAGGAGAACGCGGGAACGGTGACCGCCTTGGCAATAGACGAAGCTGGCAGCGTGCGGGTGCTGAATACGGTGAGCAGTGCGGGCCAGCAGCCGACGCATGCCACCCTCAGTCCGGATGGCAAGTTTCTGTTTGTCGCCAACTACTCCGTCGCCAAAGGCGGCGCGGGGATGACGGTATTGCCAATTGGCAGTGACGGCAAACTGGGTGAACGGGTGCAGCATTATCCGTTTATATCAGGTTCTGGCGCCGTGCAGGGGCGTCAGGAAGGGGGCCATGCGCACTCAACCACCTTCAGCCGCGATGGTAAATATCTGTATGCGGCGGATCTCGGTGGGGACAAGCTGCACGCCTATCGCTATCGCTCGGATAGCGCACTGCCGCTGCAGGCGGACGCATCGCGCGATGTCAGCTTTGCGCCAGGCGCCGGCCCAAGGCACATGGTGTTCTCGCCGAAAGGCGAGTATGCCTATGTCATCACCGAAATGGCAGGTGAAATCGAGGTGTTTACCGTCAGCGACCATCGATTGACGCAACAAGGGAAAGTGAAACTGAACGGCGGGCAGGATTCAGCGGAGGCGAAAAGCGGCGGAGCCATTATCCTCAGCCCGAGCGGCAGATATCTTATTGCCACCAATCGCGGTGCCGATAACCATTTGCTGGTATTAAAAATTGATGGGGATGGGCTGCCAGGGGAGACGACGCGCTATGACGCTGGCGGCATTGAACCGCGTGCGCTCGCTTTCGATGCCACCGGCAACCATCTTTATGTCACGAATGTGTTCACCAATACCGTTACGCTGTTCGATTTCGATGATGAGACGGGTGAGTTGAAGGCCAGAGGCGAGGCGGCGACGATTGCTACGCCGACGGATATTAAGTTTTTTAATTAGTGTCAATCGGGGGGTTAAGTCTCTGGCGGCGTGTTTATTAGAGAGAGGGAATGCGTTATTTGCATCGCGTTGGATTAAAGCCGCCAACGTACTATGCGCCATTGCCTGATAATTTAGGCGCAAGGGCTCCTTGAAAGACGGTACATTAATGGCCGGAAATGTATGGGGGGGATAGCCCCCTCCATGTAAGGTTTAAGAGAGACTATGATTAATATTATATGCTAACTGAACCGATATAGCGTCCTCGTTCTACGTTGTCAGCATCTTCGTTATCAAACTTATCATTTTGATAATTTTCACTGGAGACGTAGAAATGAACTTTACGGCCAACACACTCCATAGTGACATCACCGGCACAATTCTGCGTAATTGTCTTGTAACCCGTATAATAATTCAAGTGACGAGAGGGGGCCTCTCCGATAATGATCACTTTAGGTTTTATTTTTTCTAACCAGGAGTTGGGTATTTTTCCTGATGCTCTGCCATGGTGAGAGGCGAAAACAACGGTGGTTTCCTGTAACTCAACATCATTGATGATGTTTTCCATAAATTTCGTTTCCAGGTCGCCGAGCCACATCACGCTTGCGCCATCTCTGGTTTCATATCTAATGATTGCTGATATGTTATTGGTTTCTGTTCCATTATTTTCGGCAGACGCCAAGGCTGAGATAAAATGCGTATTGCCGAGGTTTGGCCATAGGATCGATATCCCTGCGCTTTTTCTTGCTTCGTCGCTGAGGTTCATCCACTTACGTTTACAGTTTTTTGAAATGTAAAATGCTTTATCTCCATCTCGCAATTCACAATATTTTTTAAAGGAAACGGTTTCATCTGTTTTGATGGTCTTATTCTTGACTACATAAAAGTTGTATATCTTGAATGCGGCATCAAGAAGCTCAATTCCGCCGAAGTGGTCTTCATCCGGATGCGTGCTGATAAAACGGCTTATTCCCTTGTCGGCAGCCTGCTTCTTTATATCTGCGATGATGTTCTCTGCATTATCGCGGTTGATATGGCAATCAATGATCGTAAAATTATCGGTGTTATGCCTAATGTAGAACATGTCGCCATTATTGACTGAGAAACTCTTGATTAATGACATGGACTTTCCTTATTCCTGAGAGTGATTATTTCTTCGAAGCCTCAATGGCCAGTGTCGTGCAGACTAAACGGATGCCCATCTGCTGAGCGGCGATTGCGCTCATGAGGTATTGAATCAGAAAGACGATGATGATCGGCCAGATAGTCACATCCACATGGGTAGCGCGCAAGATTAACGGGAGAATGATGAGAAATAAAAACGATATTGTCGCCAGATCGCGAAAAAGCAGAAAGCGTTTATTGATATCCTGAATGGCTTCTTCTTTATGATGTTTTCTATAAATTCTATACCACTCAACGTTTTGTTCTCTGGCTGTGGAAGGCAAGGGGATTATATTTTCTTGTAGCCATCGCTCATCAATACGATTGTCACTATACATATATTTACTGAATGCCCTGTGACCCGGCAAGGCATACTTAAACCGCCAGAAGGCGAGTGACGCCTTGGCGTCCGGCGGGATAACCGTAGATAGCAGAAGTAATAAGGGAGGAGCTAAGAATGTACTGGCTATTTTGGCTATTTCGATACTTTCCGATAACGAGACTTGCTGTATCATGACTGAAACCAATATGCTGATATCAAAGGCCAGGAATGCGCCAAGCCAGCCAATGAGTCCTTTCTTTATCGACATTTAAATACCAATGATTTTTAATGGGAGATGTGTATTTCGGGAATATATCAGCAGGGCGTTTTTTTTCAATTAAACAATTCGGTTTTTCTAAATTAAGTCTTTAATTTTATCGCGAGCATTTCTACTTGCTATTTAATTTGTTTTTTATATGTTTTCTTGTGTTTTTGACTGTTTTTATCGTGAGAATGAAACTTAACTTTTATTTAATTTATATTTTTTATGGTTAATTAGTTAATTAATTTAAAATTTTAATGTTTTAGCTAAATTTATTCTTTGGAGTGATTTTTACCGTGAGTTTATATGTGGTTTTAATGGTTCTTTCGTTAGTCTTGGTCGATGAGTTTCCTATGGAGTGCTTTAGGGGACGGTGCACGATGAGTGGCAGAGTGGTGATAGCCCGGCAAGAGGTAAGGAAAAATGGCGTCCCCGACTGGAATCGAACCAGTAACTAGCCCTTAGGAGGGGCTTGTTATATCCGTTTAACTACGGGGACGCTGCGGGCCGGCAACCGAAGCTGCCGGGGCATTATACCTTTTTTTACCCGCAGAATAAGCGCTTAGCGGCGCGTTTGCTCAATACCTCGCCAGTTAGCGCCGAAATTTCCTCGGCTAACCGACGGCGATCACGGTTTTTCCCCGCCGTGGCGCCGTTTTTCCTCTTGCACGCGCGCCGCCTTATTTTTGGCGCTCAAATCGTTGCGGATTTGCGCGTGGCTTATCAGCGCAAAGATAAAGGTGCCGCCGATGATGTTGCCCGCCAGCGTCGGCAGGGCGAACGGATAGACGAATTCCTGCCACCCAATCGCGTCGTTGAACACCAGATAGAGGATCTCCACCGAGCCGACCACGATATGCGTCAAATCGCAAATCGCCACCAGGTAGGTCATCAACACGATCACCCAGATTTTCGCCGCGCCGGCGGCCGGGAACATCCATACCATGGTGGCGATGATCCAGCCGGCCAGGATGCCGTTGGCGAACATTTCTCCCGGCGTATGGCGCATCACCTCTTCACCCAGGCTGATGAAGGCGCGGCGCGTTTCGGCATCTAACAGCGGCATATGGGTAAACGCCAGCGCCGCCAGCGCGGTGCCGATCAGATTGCCGAGCAGCACCACGCCCCACAGACGCAGCAGGATCAGCAGGTTGCGCGGCGTGGGCTTATGCATGATTGGCAACACCGCCGTGACGGTGTTTTCGGTAAACAGCTGCTGGCGCGCCATAATGACAATGATAAAACCGAAGGTGTAGCCGAGGTTCTCAATGAAAAAGCGGCTGGGATCGTCCGGCAAGCGGGCGTGGAAAATGCCTTTTGCCGCCAGCGAGGCGCCCATCGACAGCCCGGCGGCGATCGCCGACCACAGCAGCGCCAGCCCGTCGCGCTCCAGCTCTTTTTCGCCTTCCATCCGGATCTGTTCATGCACCGCCGCCGCGCGCGACGGCAGATTCTCTTCCCTGACTTCGATTTCGCGCTTGCCCTGTTCCTGCTCTTCACTCTCTACCCGCATCGTTTCATCCTGCTCATGCTCCTGGCGTTGCTGTTCGTTCATGCTGTCGCTCCTGCTCAATAAGGGTGAGGTCACGTCATTAAGCGTAGTTGCCCGGCCTAAATGCGGCGAAATACAGAAAAAGGTAACAAGAGTTAAAATCCGCCGCTTTTTTCCGCGCATTCTTGATCCTGCTCGCCATATTGGCCCCCGGCGCGCCCGCCGCAGGCTGCGTGTGGGGAAAGGCTTATGCTATGATTCGCTATCCCAAAGAAAAATATGAGTTCCCCGATGCTGGAAGCCAAAAGTCTGAGTTGCGTGCGCGATGAGCGCATCCTGTTTAGCGAACTAAGCTTTTCAGTTCAGCCGGGCGATATCATTCAGGTAGAAGGGCCGAACGGCGCGGGCAAGACCAGTTTGCTGCGCATCCTCGCCGGTCTGGCGCGGCCGGACGGCGGTGAGGTGTGCTGGCGCGGGCGTAACACGCTGCGCGATCGCGCGGCGTATCAGCAAGATTTGCTGTTTATCGGCCATCAACCGGGCATCAAAGCCGTATTGACACCCTTCGAAAATCTGCAGTTTTATCAGGCGGTGCGCGGCGCGGCCGAGCAGCAGGCCATCTGGCGCGCGCTGGAGCAGGTGGGGTTGGTGGGCTACGAAGATCTGCCGGTGGCGCAGCTTTCCGCCGGGCAGCAGCGGCGCGTGGCGTTGGCGCGCCTGTGGCTCAGCGCGGCGCCGCTGTGGATCCTCGATGAGCCGCTAACGGCGATCGATAAACAGGGCGTGGCCGAGTTGATTAGCCTTTTTGAGCAACATGCACAGCGGGGCGGCATGGTATTGTTGACCACCCATCAGGATTTGGCCGGCGTCAGCCAAACGGTGGGCAAAATTCGTTTGGCGGAACACGACGCGGGGAGTTTGTGATGTTTTTGACTCTGGTGCGTCGCGAATTGAAGATCGCCTGCCGTAAAGGGTCGGAGATCGTCAACCCGCTGTGGTTTTTCCTGATTGTGATCACGCTGTTCCCGCTGGGGATTGGCCCTGAACCGCAGCTGCTGGCGCGCATTGCGCCGGGCATCGTGTGGGTGGCGGCGCTGCTGGCCTCGCTGCTGTCGCTGGAGCGGCTGTTTCGCGACGATTTCCTCGATGGCTCGCTGGAGCAGCTGTTGCTGCTGCCGACGCCGCTGCCGATGACGGTGCTGGGCAAAGTGTGTGCTCACTGGGTCGTGACGGGATTGCCGCTGCTGCTCCTGTCGCCGCTGGTGGCGCTGCTGTTGTCGCTTGATATGCAAACCTGGCTGGCGATGGCGGGGACGCTGCTGCTCGGCACGCCGACGCTGAGCCTGATCGGCGCTATCGGCGTGGGGCTGACCGTCGGCCTGCGCAAAGGGGGCGTGCTGCTCAGCCTGCTGGTGCTGCCGCTGTATATCCCGGTGCTGATCTTCGCCACCGGCGCGATCGACGCCGCCGCGATGGGTATGCCGATTGATGGTTACCTGGCGATACTCGGCGCGATGCTGGCGGGCAGCGTGACATTGGCGCCGTTTGCCGCCGCAGCGGCGCTGCGAGTGAGCGTGCACTAGCTAACAAATTGAATGAACAGACGGGGCAAGGCCGGCAAGAGCGTACCCCGCAGAAGATTTTCGCCGTTTCGAACGCTCGAGGCGGTCGACGCATAAAAATTACCGTGAGCACTGACGACAATGTGGAAATGGTTACATCAACTGGCGCGGCCTGAACGGCTGTATCACGTCTGCGGCCGCTTTATCCCCTGGCTGGGGCTGGCGGCGGCGGCCTGCCTGCTGCTTGGCTGGGCATGGGGCTTTGGCTTCGCGCCGAAGGATTATCAGCAGGGCGACAGCTTCCGCATCATTTATATTCACGTGCCGGCGGCCATGTGGTCGATGGGCATCTACGCCTCGATGGCGGTGGCGGCGTTTATCGGCCTGGTGTGGCAGATGAAAATGTCCGATACCGTGGTGGCGGCGATGGCGCCGATCGGCGCGGTGTTCACCTTTATTGCGCTGGTGACCGGCTCCGCCTGGGGCAAGCCGATGTGGGGCACCTGGTGGGTATGGGACGCGCGGCTGACCTCCGAGCTGGTGCTGCTGTTCCTCTATATGGGCGTCATCGCGCTGTATAACGCCTTCGAAGACCGCCGCCTGGCGGGCCGCGCCGCCGGCATTCTGGTGCTGGTCGGCGTGGTGAATATCCCGATCATCCATTTCTCCGTCGAATGGTGGAATACGTTGCATCAGGGTTCGACCAATATGCAGCAATCCATCGCGCCAAGCATGCGCACCCCGCTGCGCTGGGCGATCCTCGGCTATCTGCTGTTGTTCGTCACGCTGACGCTGATGCGCCTGCGCAATCTGATCCTGTTCCAGGAGCGCCAGCGCCCGTGGGTTGCCGGGCTGGTGAATAAGGAGCGTCAGTCATGAATGCCGCGTTTGATTCCTGGTCGGCGTTTTTCGCCATGGGCGGTTATGCCTTTTATGTCTGGCTGGCGGTCGCCGCCACGCTGATTTCGCTGTTGGGGCTGGTGGCGCACACCGTCTGGCAGCGGCGGCAGTTGCTCGCCGAGATCGGCCGCCGTCAGGCGCGCGAACGGCGCATTCGCCATGCGCAACAGTCAAAACAAAAATCCGCCGCACCGCGGGAGAAATCATTGTGAATCCACGTCGTAAAAGCCGCCTTTATCTGGCGATCGTTGTGCTGATCGGCATCGCGCTGACCGCAACCCTGATGCTGTACGCGCTGCGCTCCAACATCGATCTGTTCTACACCCCGGGTGAAATCCTGCAGGGTAAGGGCGAAAACCATGAGAAGCCCGAAGTCGGCCAGCGGCTGCGCATCGGCGGCATGGTGATGCCCGGCTCGGTGAAACGCGATCCCAATACGCTGCAGGTCAGCTTCAAGATTTACGATGCGCGCGGCGCGATCGGCGTGACCTACACCGGCATTCTGCCGGACCTGTTCCGCGAAGGGCAGGGCGTAGTGGCGCAGGGCGTGCTGGGCGAGGGCAACGTGGTCAACGCGCGCGAAGTGCTGGCCAAGCACGACGAGAAATACACCCCGCCGGAAGTGGCCGACGCGATGAAAGAGAATCACAAAGGGCCGGCGGAAGCGTATAACGCGCCGCAGGCTGAGGGCGCCAAGTCATGATGCCGGAACTGGGCAGTTTTCTGCTGTGCCTGGCGCTGGCGATCGCGCTGCTGCTGAGCATTTACCCGCAGTGGGGCGCGGCGCGGCAGGACAGCCGCATGATGGCGGTGGCTCGGCCGCTGACCTATGGCATGTTCGCGGCGATTGCGCTGGCGTTCCTGTGCCTGGTGCATGCTTTCGTGGTCAACGATTTTACCGTCGCCTACGTGGCCACCAACTCCAATACCCAACTGCCGGTGTATTACCGCATCGCCGCCACCTGGGGGGCGCATGAAGGTTCGCTGCTGCTGTGGGTGCTGCTGCTGAGCTGCTGGTCGCTGGCGGTGGCGTTGTGCAGCCGGGCGATGCCGCAGGATGCGGTGGCGCGGGTGCTGTCGGTGATGGGGATGATCACCGCCGGTTTCCTGCTGTTCATCATCATGACCTCCAATCCGTTCACCCGCACGCTGCCGAACTTCCCGATCGACGGCAGCGATCTCAACCCGCTGCTGCAGGATATCGGCCTGATCTTCCACCCGCCGCTGCTGTACATGGGCTATGTCGGCTTCTCGGTCGCCTTCGCGTTCGCCATCGCCTCGCTGATGGCCGGCCGGCTCGACACCGCCTGGGCGCGCTGGTCACGCCCGTGGACCACCGCCGCCTGGGTGTTCCTCACGCTGGGCATCGTGCTCGGATCGGCCTGGGCCTACTATGAGCTGGGCTGGGGCGGCTGGTGGTTCTGGGATCCGGTGGAGAACGCCTCCTTTATGCCGTGGCTGGCCGGCACCGCGCTGATGCATTCGCTGGCGGTGACCGAGAAACGCGGCACGTTCAAAGCCTGGACGGTGTTGCTGGCGATCACCGCTTTCTCGCTGTGCCTGCTGGGCACCTTCCTGGTGCGCTCCGGCGTGCTGGTCTCGGTGCACTCTTTCGCCTCCGATCCGGCGCGCGGCATGTTTATTCTCGCCTATCTGGTGATCGTGATCGGCGGCTCGCTGCTGCTGTACGCGGTCAAGGGCGGCCAGGTGCGCAGCCGGGTGCAGCACGAGACTTTCTCGCGAGAGACCTTCCTGCTGGGCAACAACGTGCTGCTGATCGCCGCCATGCTGGTGGTGCTGTTGGGCACGCTGCTGCCGCTGGTGCACAAACAGCTGGGGTTGGGCAGCATCTCGATCGGCGAGCCGTTCTTCAACACCATGTTCACCTGGCTGATGGCGCCGCTGGCGCTGCTGTTGGGCATCGGGCCGCTGGTGCGCTGGCGCCGCGATGAGCCGGGCAAGCTGTGGCGCCGCCTCGGCGTGGCGCTGCTGGCGACGCTGGTGCTGTCGATTCTGCTGCCGTGGTTGCTGCAGGACAGCATCGCCGGCATGACGGTGGTGGGCCTGATTATGGCGCTGTGGGTGATCATCCTGACGCTGATGGAGCTGCATGAGCGCGCCACCCACCGCCACGGTTTCTGGCGCGGTCTGCGGCAGCTGTCTCGCAGCCACTGGGGCATGGTGCTCGGCCACCTCGGCGTGGCGGTGACGGTAATCGGCATCGCCTTCAGCCAGAATTACAGCGTGGAGCGCGACGTGCGGATGAAGGCCGGCGACAGCGTGGATATCCACAACTATCACTTCGTGTTCCGCGACGTGCATGACATTCGCGGCCCGAACTACAGCGGCGGCGTCGGCATCATCGACGTCACGCGCAACGGCAAGCCGGAGGCGACGCTGCACGCGGAGAAACGTTACTACAGCGTGGCGCGCAGCATGATGACCGAGGCGGCGATCGACGGCGGGTTCAGCCGCGATCTGTACGCGGCGCTGGGCGAGGAGCTGGAAGACGGTTCCTGGGCGGTGCGCCTGTATTACAAACCCTTCGTGCGCTGGATCTGGTTCGGCGGTGTCTTTATGGCGATCGGCGGCCTGCTGTGCATTCTCGACCCGCGTTATCGCATGAGCAAAAAGCTCAAGCGTGAAGGCAAACTGGAGGCGCAATCATGAAGCGTAAGCTGCTGTTTATCCCGTTGGTGCTCTTCCTGCTGCTGGTGGCGGCCCTGATGGTGCAGCTGACGCGCAACGCGGGCGGCGAAGATCCGACCATGCTGGAGTCGGCGCTGATCGGTAAGCCGGTGCCGACCTTCAGGCTGGAATCACTGGATCAGCCTGGCAAAACCTACGATCAGGCGGTGCTGCGCGACGGCAAGCCGATCTTGCTCAACGTCTGGGCCACCTGGTGCCCGACCTGCCGCGCGGAACACCAGTATCTCAATACGCTGGCGGCGCGCGGCGTACGGGTGGTCGGCCTGAACTACAAAGACGATCGCACCAAGGCGGTGACCTGGCTCAACTCTCTCGGCAATCCCTACGCCCTCAGTCTGTACGACGGCGACGGCATGCTGGGGTTGGATCTCGGGGTGTACGGCGCGCCTGAGACCTTCCTTATCGACGGCCAGGGGATTATTCGCTATCGCCACGCCGGCGACATGAATGAGCGCGTCTGGCAGCAGGAAGTGCTGCCGCTGTATAAAAAGTACGGGGGTGAGGCATGAGGCTGATTGTTCTGCTATGCGCCGCGCTGCTGAGCTGGAGCGCCGCCGCGGCGATCGATACCTATCGCTTCAACTCCGTCGAGCAGGAGCAGCAGTATCGCGAGTTGACCGAACAGCTGCGCTGCCCGAAATGCCAAAACAACAGCATTGCCGATTCCAACGCCATTATCGCCGCCGACATGCGCACCAAGGTGTACGAGCTGATGATGCAGGGGCAAAGCAAGCAGCAGATCATCGATTACATGGTGGCGCGTTATGGCAACTTCGTCACCTACGAGCCGCCGGTAACGCCGGCGACGCTGATCTTGTGGATCGGCCCGCTGCTGTTCGTATTGATCGGCGGGGCAGTGGTGATCCTGCGCACCCGTCGCAAGCCCGACGCGGCGGTGGACGATGCATTCTCCGAACGGGAACGGCAGCGCCTGGCGGCGCTGTTGCAAGAGACTGACAGGAAGAAACCCTAATGGCTTTTTGGCTGATTATTTGCGTGTTGCTGGCCGGCGCTGCCGCGTTGCTGGTGGTGCCGGCGATGCGCCGCGGCAAGCAGAGCGCCGCCACGCGCGATGCGCTGAACAAGGCGTTTTATCAGGATCGCCTCAGCGAGTTGGAGCAGGATGAGCAGCAGGGCGTGGTAGCCGAGCGCCCGGAACTGGTCAAAGAGCTGCAACAGAACCTGTTGAACGACATCCCGGCCGAGCAGATGGCGCAGGCGAAGCCGATCAACCGCTGGGCGCTGGTGCCGGGCGTGCTGTTACTGCTGGCGGTGACCGTTGGCTTTTATCTGAAAACCGGCGGGCTGGCGCAGGTGCTGGACTGGCGTCTGGTGCAGGCGCAAATGCCGGAATTGCGCGAGCGCGTTGCCAATGAGCGCGCCAAACCGCTGAGCATGGAAGAGATTGCTCGCCTCGGGCTGGGGCTGCGCACCGCGCTGCAACAGGACGATCGCAACATCAGTGACTGGATGATGCTGGGGCGCGTCGGCATGGCGCTGAATAATGCCACCACCGCTACGCAGGCGTTTGCTCATGCTTATCAATTGGATCCGAATAGTCTGGAAGTGCGGCTCGGCTATGCCGAGGTCTTGACGCGCTCCAACGATCCGGAGGATAACAAGCAGGCGGCGCAGCTGTTGCGGCGCATGATCGCGGAAAACCACGGCGATCCGCGGGTGCTGAGCCTGCTGGCGTTCAATGCCTTCGAACAGGGCGATTTCAAGCAGGCGATCGGCGCCTGGCAGGTGATGCTGCAGCTGCTGCCGGCCAACGATCCGCGCGCGGAAGTGATAAAGCGCAGTATTGCACAAGCAAAAGCCCAGGCAGGCGGAGAAAATGTTAAACTGAATGTGACCGTTGCGCTGTCACCGCAGGCGGCGAAAGCCATGCCGCCGCAGGGGACGCTGGTCATTTCGGTCACCGACGGCGTCAGCCCGGTGCCGGTCGCGGTAAAACAATTGCCGCTGAGCCGTTTTCCGCTGTCTTTCTCACTGGATGACAGCAACGCCATGATGCCCGAGCGTCTGCTCTCGGCGCAGCATCAGGTGCAGGTGCGTGTGCGCCTCTCACAGGACGGATTGGCCACGCCGCAGCCGGGGGACTGGTTCGGCGAAAGCTCGCTGCAGACATTCAGCGGTAAAGAGCAGGTTAGCGTTCAGATAAACAAGCAGGTCCCTGAAAAATAAGACCGAACGTGTTTTTATGGAGAAAAATATGAACTTTCGCCTGACTGGGGTGGCATTCGCAACGGTATTACTGGTGGGCTGTGCCAGCGCGCCAGACAACGATCCGCAAGGGCGTTCCGATCCGCTGGAAGGATTTAACCGGACGATGTTCGACTTCAACTACAACGTCCTGGATCCTTATATCCTGCGTCCGGTCGCGGTGGCCTGGCGTGACTACGTGCCGATGCCGGCGCGTAACGGCATCAGCAACTTCACCTCCAACCTGGAAGAGCCGGCCAGCATGGTCAACGCCTTCCTCAAGGGCGATCCCTACCGCGGGATGATCCACTTCAACCGTTTCTTCCTGAACACCCTGCTCGGGATGGGCGGCCTGATCGACGTGGCCGGCATGGCCAACCCGAAACTGGCGCGCGAAGAGCCGAACCGCTTCGGCAGCACGCTGGGGCATTACGATGTGGGCTACGGTCCGTACGTGATGCTGCCGGGCTACGGCAGCTTCACGCTGCGTGAAGACGGCGGCGACTTTGCGGATACGCTGTATCCGATGCTGAGTTACCTGACCTTCTGGATGTCGGCGGGCAAATGGGTGGTCGAGGGTATCGAAACCCGCGCTCAACTGCTGGATTCCGACGGCCTGCTGCGCAACTCCTCCGATCCTTATGTCATGGTGCGCGAAGCTTACTTCCAGCGCCACGACTTCATCGCCAACGGCGGTTCGCTCAAGCCGGAAGAGAACCCGAACGCCAAGGCGATTCAGGGCGATCTGGACGAGATCGACTCGCAGTAACCGCCGGCCTTATGCCAATGAAAACCCGCCGTCTGGCGGGTTTTTTTACGCCCGCGGCGAGCGACAGGCAAAGAAAAAGCGCCCCGCGGGGCGCTTTGGCATCCATCTCAGGCGAGATTAGAAGCGGTAGTTGAAGTTGGCGCCGTACAGCCAGGCCTTGCCTTCGGAGGTGAAGGTGTAAGGACCTTCATTGATGGTGACTTTCTGGCCGTGCATGTAGGACACGCCGACGTCAACCGAGGCGTCTTTGTTGAACGCATAGGTGGTACCGGCACTCAGCCAGAAACGGTCCTGATCCGGAATGGAGATCGAACGGTTTTGGGCAGGCACCGGGCTGTCATCGAAGGCGATACCGGTACGGAAGGTCCAGTTATCGTCGTAGAAGTAGGTGGTGCCCAGCGCGATGCGGTAAGCGTCTTTGAAGCCTTCATGCTTCTGGAACAGCGTCTGGCCGTTGTTGCCGGTGGCTTTCAGCTCCTGGAACTGGCTCCAGCTGGTGTAGGCCAGGCTGTAGTGGATAGCCCACTGCGGCGCCACTTTGTTGTAGCCGGACAGTTCCCACATTTCCGGCAGGTGCAGGCTCAGAGAACCCGGAATGGTGGTGCCGTTGGTGCCCCACGGCAGACCTTTAGAGGCCAGCAACGGGTTGAAGGCTGAAGGCAGGCTGCTTTTGTAATCGCCGTCAAAGTCGATTTTCACTTCTGAGCGATAGGTGAAGCCGTAACGGTTGTTTTCATCCACTTCGTACAGAATACCGGCGTTCCAGCCGAAGCCCCATTCGTCGCCTTTCAGGTGCGAAATCTGGGTATCTGCCGGGATCTGCGAAACCGGGCCGGCCAACTGCGGCGGTAACTGGCCCGATCCGGCGATCAGTTTTGGCAGATCGCCGGCATAGCGCTCGAGTTTGGCCTTGGCATAAACGGCGTCAAAGCCCAGACCGAAGCTGAAGTTCTTGTTCAGGCGATAAGCGCCGCTCAGGTTAAGGTTCAAGGTTTCCAGGTCGGTTTTGCCGCCCATGGAACCCGCCGCGTAACCGTCGTTGTATTCGGTCGCCAAACCGAAGTTGCTGGTGACCGAGCCGCCTACGGCGAATTGATCGTTAATCGGGTGAACATAATGCAGGTTCGGCACCCAGGCGGTCGGCGCGATGTTTTTCGCATCCAGACTGGCGCCGGAAGGGGATTGGCCACTGATATCGACGTCCGGATCGATGAAGACTGCGCCGAAAGAGAGTTCCGGGCGGGTATACATCATCAGCAACGCCGGGTTGCGGCTTGCGGAGGCCGCCGTATCCGCCATGGCGCCTTCGCCAGAATACGAACGTCCTAAACCAGCTGATGAGAACTCATTCAGCTGGAATCCTGCGGCAGACACGTTTGAAGAAATAATTGCCACTGCAGCTGCGAGAGCTGATTTAGTCAATAGGTTTTTCTGGCTCATGACCAAAACCTCATTATGTGTTTATTATTTAAACTATTGTTACACGAAGTAACAAGGAGCGCGGGATTGTAGGGTCCGTTATCGTTCAGACAAATCAGACCAGTGGCTGAAGTATAGGTCTGACCTGTGAAAATGTTGCAAGTTTGTTTTTGAAATATTTCCAACCTGATATCAAAAAAGAGATCTGCTTAACAAAAAGCCAGCGGTAAATAACAAAATTCTTACCATTCCTTAGCAGTCGCTCATTTTTATTTGTGATTTCCATCACTTAAAACACCCAGTAAAAGTAAGTGCTAGTGATTGCCGGCGCGGAAGCGTAAAATACCTGCAGAATTTTGTGGCTTTGTGCCGGTGAGTGAAACGGCAATTTGGGCTGATAACCGAGGCCCTTGAGGAGAACCAATCATGTCAGATGCAATTAATAAATGCAGCGCCCAGGAAACCGCCGCGTGTTGCTGCGTGGATGTCGGCACCGTGATGGATAACACCGATTGCACCGCATCCTACAGCCAGGTGTTCAGTAATAAACACGATGCGGAGGCGATGTTGGCGGCCCTGAGCGAAAAGGCGCGCGCGGTCGAATCCGACCCTTGTGACATCAGCAGTAGCATTAAACCGGTTGACGGCGGCGTGCAATTGGAGGCCGATTTCACCTTCGCCTGCCAGGCGGAAACTCTGATCTTCCAGCTCGGCCTGCGTTAATCCCGACTTTACCCCCGGCGCCGCCTGTTGTGCGCCGGGGATTTCCTTTCCCGTACCCCCTCCCGATAGAAAGTGCGCCTGCTCGCAGTTTTGATCTCTGCCGGTTTGCCAAATGTAACCGTTTGGTTAACAATGACCTCATCAGGTCAGACCTCTTTCTGCCCATTGCGCTGACGTTATTTTCTTCAGGAGCATTTATGAGTAAGGCACTGCCGTTGGTGACCCGTCATGGTGACCGCATTGCGATTGTGAATGGACTGCGTACCCCCTTTGCCAAACAGGCGACCGCCTATCACGGCATTCCGGCGGTGGATTTAGGGAAAACGGCGGTGAGCGAGCTGTTGGCGCGCAGCGGTATCGATCCGCAGCTTATCGAGCAGTTGGTGTTCGGCCAGGTGGTGCAAATGCCCGAGGCGCCGAACATCGCGCGTGAAATCGTGCTGGGCACCGGCATGAGCGTCCATACCGACGCCTACAGCGTGTCGCGCGCCTGCGCCACCAGCTTCCAGGCGATCGCCAACGTGGCGGAGAGCATCATGGCCGGCAGCATCAGCGTCGGCATCGCCGGCGGGGCGGACTCTTCTTCCGTCTTGCCGATCGGCGTCAGCAAGGCGTTGGCGCGCACGTTGGTGGACGTCAACAAGGCGCGCACGCTGTCGCAGCGCCTCAAATTGTTCAGCCGGCTGAAATTCCGCGATCTGATGCCGGTGCCGCCGGCGGTGGCGGAGTATTCCACCGGCCTGCGCATGGGCGATACCGCCGAACAGATGGCGAAAAGCCACGGCATCACCCGTGAAGCGCAAGATGCGCTGGCGCACCGTTCCCACGAGCTGGCGGCCAAGGCCTGGCGGGAGGGGTGGCTGCGCGATGAGGTGATGACCGCCTACGTGCCGCCATACCGCGCGCAGCTTTCCGAAGACAACAACATCCGTAAAGACTCCAGCCTGGCGTCCTACGCCAAGCTGAAACCGGCGTTCGATCGCAAACACGGCAGCGTCACTGCGGCCAACAGCACGCCGTTGACCGACGGCGCGGCGGCGGTACTGATGATGAGCGAATCGCGCGCCAAAGAGCTGGGCCTGCAGCCGCTCGGCTATCTGCGCAGTTTCGCTTTCGCCGCCATCGACGTGTGGGAAGACATGCTGCTGGGGCCTTCCTACGCCACGCCGCTGGCGCTGGATCGCGCCGGCATCGGTCTGGCCGATCTGACGCTCATCGATATGCATGAAGCTTTCGCCGCGCAAACGCTGGCTAACCTGAAGATGTTCGCCAGCGAAGCGTTCGCCCGTGAGAAGCTTGGCCGCAGCCAGGCGATCGGCGAGGTGGACATGGACAAATTCAACGTCCTGGGCGGTTCCATCGCCTATGGCCACCCGTTCGCCGCCACCGGCGCGCGCATGATCACCCAGACGCTGCGTGAGCTGAAACGCCGCGGCGGCGGGCTGGGCCTGACCACCGCCTGCGCCGCCGGCGGGTTAGGGGCCGCGATGATCGTGGAGGTGGAATAATGAGTTTCGAAAACGCATTGCATGAACAGCGCGCCAAACCGTCGGCCTTTCAACTGACGATCCGCCCCGACAACATCGGGGTGATCACCATCGACGTGCCGGGCGACAAGGTCAATACGCTCAAGGCCGAGTTCGTCGAACAGGTGAACGACGCGCTGATCCGGGCGCAGCAGCACACTGCACTGGAAGGGCTGGTGATCGTTTCCGGCAAGCCGGACTCGTTTATCGCCGGCGCCGACATCACCATGATCGCCGCCTGCACCAGCGCCAAAGAGGCGGAAACGCTGGCCAAGAAAGGGCAGAGCACGCTGGCGCAGATCGCCGCTTTCCCGGTGCCGGTGGTAGCGGCCATCCACGGCGCCTGCCTGGGCGGCGGGCTGGAATTGGCGCTGGCCTGCCACGGCCGCGTCTGTTCGCTGGATGACAAAACCGCGCTCGGTCTGCCGGAAGTGCAGCTGGGCCTGCTGCCGGGCTCTGGCGGCACTCAGCGCCTGCCGCGCCTGATAGGCGCCGCCAAGGCGCTGGACATGATCCTGACCGGCAAGCACATTCGCGCCCGCCAGGCGCTGCGCATGGGGCTGGTGGACGACGCCGTGCCGCAATCGATCCTGTTGCAGACCGCCATCGAGCGGGTGAAACAGGGCTGGAAACATCAGCGCGAGCTGCCGTGGCAGGATCGCCTGCTCAATGGCCCGTTGGGCAGAAATCTGCTGTTCAGCATCGTGCGCAAGAAAACGTTGGCGAAAACCCACGGTAACTACCCGGCGGCGGAGCGCATTATTCAGGTGGTGCGCACCGGGCTGGATCACGGCAGCGCCAGCGGCTATGAGGCCGAAGCGCGCGCCTTTGGCGAGCTGGCGATGACGCCGCAGTCGGCGGCGTTGCGCAGCCTGTTCTTCGCCTCCACCGCGCTGAAAAAAGAGCGGGGCGGCAATGCTCAGCCGCATGCCCTGCATCGCGTCGGCATTCTCGGCGGCGGCCTGATGGGCGGCGGCATCGCCTGTGTCACCGCCACGCGCGGCGGTTTGCCGGTGCGCATCAAAGACATCAATGAAACCGGCATCAATCATGCGCTGAAATACAGCTGGGACGTGCTCGGCAAACGGGTACGCAGCAAGCGCATGCGCCCGGCGGAGCGGCAAAAGCAGATGATGCTGATCTCCGGCTCCACCGATTACACCGGCTTCGAGCAGGTGGATATCGTGGTCGAGGCGGTGTTTGAGGATCTGGCGCTGAAGCAGAAAATGGTGGCTGAGGTCGAAGCGAACTGCGCGCCGCATACCGTGTTCGCCTCCAACACCTCTTCGCTGCCTATCGGCCACATCGCCGAACAGGCCCAGCGGCCGCAGCAGGTGATCGGTCTGCACTACTTCAGCCCGGTGGATAAAATGCCGCTGGTGGAAGTGATCCCGCACGCCGGCACCAGCGAACAAACCATCGCCACCACCGTAGCGCTGGCGCACAAGCAGGGCAAGACCGCCATCGTGGTGGGCGACAGCGCCGGTTTTTATGTCAACCGCATCCTGGCGCCGTACATCAACGAAGCGGCGCGCTGCCTGCTGGAAGGCGAGCCCATTGAATCGCTGGACAAAGCGCTGGTGGACTTCGGCTTCCCGGTCGGCCCTATCACCCTGCTGGATGAAGTGGGCATCGACGTCGGCACCAAAATCATTCCCGTGCTGGTCGAGGCGCTGGGGCCGCGTTTCGCCGCGCCGGCCGCGTTCGATGCGGTGCTGAAAGACGGGCGCAAAGGGCGCAAGAACGGCCGCGGCTTCTATCTCTACCCGAGCGAAGGGCAGCAGCGTCAGCGGCGTAAGCGCGCGGATACCTCATTGTATACGTTGCTCGGCGTCACGCCGAAGGCGCACATGCTGCCGGCGACCGTCGCCCAGCGCTGCGTGATGATGATGCTGAACGAAGCGGCGCGCTGCCTGGATGAAGGCGTGATCCGCAGCGCGCGCGACGGCGATATCGGTGCGGTGTTCGGCATCGGTTTCCCGCCGTTCCTCGGCGGCCCGTTCCGCTATATGGACGAGCTCGGCGCCGAGAAAGTGGTGAAGACGCTGGACTACCTGCGCCAGCAGCACGGCGAGCACTTCGCGCCGTGCGAGCGCTTGCAGCGCATGGCGCAGCAGGGCGAACGCTTTTACCCGCTGGGGAGCTGAACGCAGGGCGGCCCGATTTGCACTATAGTTGCAACAGGGTCGCGTTGTGATCGCCATCACTCCTTGCGACAGCGTCAGCCGGTGAGGCTGTACAGCAAGGCTGAGGCAGCGGTAAGTTAGCTTGACCGCCATCAATAAATTTCATGGCGGCAAGGTTAAAATTTAACCCGTTGAATTGATTGTTCTGTGAGCAATCGAGGTTTGCCCGGGGAGGGTTGCTGTAAAAAACAGCGTTTTCTTTAGGCAAACTTTCAGGCAAAATGCCCGGCCGCCATAAAGAGACGGCGCGTTATCGTTTTAAAGCTTTGGCTTTGGGTTGGAAAACTCGGCGGTACAGCACGCACGGCGTTTCTGTATAGCGTTACTTTGTCAACAACAGCGGTGCAATATGCAAGTTTTGATTATGCGTCACGGAGAGGCGGCGCTCGAGGCAGCCAGCGATGCGGTAAGGCCCCTTACCCTGTGCGGCCGCGACGAGTCCCGTCAGATGGCGGCCTGGTTGAACACCAAGTCTGTGGATATTGAACGCGTGCTGGTCAGCCCCTATCTGCGGGCCGAACAGACGCTGGCGACGGTGCGTGAAGCCTTGACGCTGCCGGAGGGCGAAGAAGTGCTGCCCGAGCTGACGCCGGGCGGCAACGCCGAACAGGTCGGCAGCTATCTGCAGGCGCTGGCGATGCAAGGGGTGAGCTCGGTGCTGATCGTGTCGCACCTGCCGCTGGTGGGGTATCTGGTGGCCGAACTGTGCCCGGGCGAGTGCCCGCCGATGTTCGCGACCTCGGCGATCGCCAACGTCGATCTGCCGGCGGACGGCAGCTACGGCAAGTTTGAATGGCAGGTCAGCCCATCACAGGTGATGGCCAAAGTGTGAACCGCGGATGCGGTGCGGAATAAACTCAGGGCGATGTCTGACATCGCCCTGAGTCGTTTCTGTGGGGGGTTACTCGGCCAGCTCCACCAGCAGCAGGATGGCGGCGTTGCCACCCCATTCCTTCGGCGCCTGGTGGAACGCCAGCACGTCGGGGTGCTGCGCCAGCCACAGCGGCGTTTGCTGCTTGAGGATATGCTTGCCGTGCCCATGCATCACGCAGGCGCAGTGCACGTGCTCGCGTTTGCAGGCGGCGATCAGCGCCCCCAGCTCCTGCTTGGCCTGCAGCTGGGTCAGGCCGTGCAAATCGAGAAACAGCTCCGGCGAATAATCGCCGCGCCGCAGCTTCTTCAGCTCATACGGGCTGCTGCCGGGGCGCACGTAGCGCGTCGGACCTTCCTCTTCCAGCTGCGGCTGGTATTCATCTGAAAAATAATAGCTGGCATCGACCTGCTCCTGCAGCAATCGCTGCGGCGCAATCTGTTTGACCTTGGGCTTCGGCGGGCGGTGGACGATGGTGTCCTGGCGCAGCTTTTTCGCGCCCGCCACCGACTCTCTGAAGAGCTGTTGTTCGTCTTTGCTCAGAGGGGGCTTGTTCTTCATGCTTCATTCACCGGAAATCGTTTATTTCGCTAGTTTACCTTGTGAATGAGCGCTGTCGACGCAAAACTCGGGCCAGAGTGAAAAGCGCGAGGGGCAAGCGTGATTTGTCGCGGGCTTCATGGCAAACTATGCGGCTAAATCATGAAACACAGCGCCTGCCGGAGGGCAAATTGGACAAAATTTTCGTCGACGAAGCAGTGAACGAACTGCACACCATTCAAGATATGCTGCGCTGGACGGTAAGCCGCTTCAACGCCGCCAATATCTATTATGGTCACGGAACCGATAATCCGTGGGACGAAGCGGTGCAATTGGTGCTGCCAAGCCTGTTCCTGCCGTTGGACATTCCGGAGGACATGCACATCGCCCGTCTGACTTCCAGCGAGCGCCATCGCATCGTTGAGCGCGTGATCCGCCGCGTCAACGAACGCATCCCGGTCGCCTATCTGACCAACAAGGCCTGGTTCTGCGGCATGGAATTTTACGTCGACGAGCGCGTGCTGGTGCCGCGTTCACCGATCGGCGAGCTGATCAACGATCGTTTCAGCGCGCTGATCCCGCACCCGCCGCGCCATATCCTCGACATGTGCACCGGCAGCGGCTGCATCGCCATCGCCTGCGGCTACGCTTTCCCGGAAGCGGAAGTGGACGCGGTGGACATCTCCAGCGAAGTGCTGGCGGTAACCGAGCGCAATATTCAGGCGCACGGCGTCGAACATCAGGTGATCCCGATCCGTTCCGATCTGTTCCGCGACGTTCCCGCGATCCAGTACGATCTGATCGTCACCAACCCGCCTTACGTCGATGCGGAAGACATGTCGGATCTGCCGCAGGAGTTCCGCTTTGAGCCGGAACTGGGGCTGGCGGCGGGCAGCGACGGCCTGAAGCTGGTGCGCCGCATCCTGGCGTGCGCGCCGGACTACCTGACCGACGACGGCGTGCTGATTTGTGAAGTGGGCAACAGCATGGTACATCTGATGGAACAATATCCGGACATCCCGTTCACCTGGCTGGAATTCGAAAACGGCGGCGACGGCGTGTTCATGCTGACCAAGCAGCAGCTGGTGGATTGCAAGGATCACTTCAGCCTCTATCGCAGCTAAGCCGCATTTCCAAGGCCCGCATGGCGGGCCGCATAACGATAAAAGACTAACGGTAAGGAGCCGTGATGGCAGGAAACAGTATTGGGCAGATTTTCCGCGTCACCACCTTCGGTGAATCTCACGGGGTGGCGCTGGGTTGTATCGTCGACGGCGTGCCGCCCGGCATCCCGCTCACCGAAGCCGATTTGCAACACGATCTGGACCGCCGTCGTCCGGGCACCTCGCGTTACACCACCCAGCGCCGTGAACCGGATCAGGTGCGCATTCTCTCCGGCGTATTCGAAGGCGTGACCACCGGCACCAGCATCGGTCTGATCATTGAAAACACCGATCAGCGCTCGCAAGACTACAGCGCCATCAAAGACGTGTTCCGTCCCGGGCATGCCGACTACACCTACGAACAGAAATACGGTCTGCGCGACTATCGCGGCGGCGGCCGCTCTTCGGCGCGTGAAACCGCCATGCGCGTCGCGGCGGGTGCTATCGCCAAGAAATACCTGCAGCAGAAGTTCGGCGTGCAGGTGCGCGGCTATCTGGCGCAGATCGGCGACGTGACCTGCGAGCTGAAAGACTGGGATCAGGTCGAACAGAACCCGTTCTTCTGCCCGGATCCGGACAAGCTGGAAGCGCTGGACGAACTGATGCGCGCGCTGAAAAAAGAGGGTGACTCCATCGGCGCCAAGGTCAGCGTGATTGCTGAAAACGTGCCGGTTGGCCTGGGTGAGCCGGTGTTTGACCGCCTCGATGCCGATCTGGCGCACGCGCTGATGAGCATCAACGCGGTGAAAGGCGTGGAGATCGGCGACGGGTTCGCCGTGGTGACCAAACGCGGCAGCGAAAACCGCGATGAAATCACCCCGGAAGGCTTCCAGAGCAACCATGCCGGCGGCATTCTCGGCGGCATCAGCAGCGGCCAACCGGTGATCGCGCATCTGGCGCTGAAGCCGACCTCCAGCATTATGGTGCCGGGGCGCACCATCAATCGCCAGGGCGAAGCGGTGGAAATGGTCACCCGTGGTCGCCACGATCCGTGCGTGGGCATCCGCGCCGTGCCGATCGCCGAAGCGATGATGGCGATCGTGTTGATGGATCACCTGCTGCGCCAGCGCGCGCAAAACGGTGATGTGGTTTCCGACGTACCGCGCTGGTAATCGCCATGAAAAACTGGATGTTGGGCCTGGTGGCCCTGACGGCCTCCGCCTCTGCCATGGCGCTGACGCCGTGGCAGAAAATCGATCATCCGGTGGCCGGCGCGCCGCAGGCGGTGGGCGGTTTCGCCAACGGCTGCGTCATCGGCGCGCAGCCGTTGCCGCTGAACTCACCGAACTACCAGGTGATGCGTACCGACCAGCGCCGCTATTTCGGCCACCCGGATCTGCTGGCGTTCATACAGCGCCTCAGCAGCAAAGCGAACCAGAAAGCGCTGGGCACGGTGCTGATCGGCGATATGGCGATGCCGGCCGGCGGGCGCTTCAGCAGCGGCCACGCCAGCCACCAGTCTGGGCTCGACGTCGACATCTGGCTGCAGCTGCCGCGCCAACGCTGGAGCGCGCAGCAATTGCTCAAGCCGCAGCCGATCGACCTGGTGTCGGGCGACGGCAAGCAGGTGGTGGCGAACCAATGGCAACCGCAAATTGAGTCGCTGATCAAGCTGGCGGCGCAGGATGCGGAGGTGACGCGTATCTTCGTCAACCCGGCGATCAAGCAGCGTCTGTGTCTGGACGCCGGCGCCGATCGCGCCTGGTTGCACAAGGTGCGGCCGTGGTTCGGCCACCGTGCGCACATGCACGTGCGCCTGCGTTGCCCGGCCGGCAGCCTGGAGTGCCAGGAGCAGGATACGCCGCCGCCGGGCGATGGCTGCGGCGCCGAACTGGCGAGCTGGTTCGTGCCGCATCAGCCTAACGCGAAGCCGGGCAAATCCGTGCCGCCGCCGTTGCCGCCGACCTGTCAGGCATTGCTGGATCACCATTTCTCAGCGGAATAACTCATGGACTGGTTCGTCATTGGCCCCGAGATGCTCGGGGTGTTGTTTGCGGTAGCGCTGCTGGCGGGGTTTATCGACTCTATCGCCGGCGGCGGCGGATTACTGACGGTGCCGGCCTTGCTGGCAGTGGGGGTTCCTCCGGCGCAGGCGCTGGCGACCAATAAGCTGCAGTCGGTCGGCGGCTCCTTCTCCGCCAGTCTGTACTTCATTCGTCGGCGAGCGGTGAACCTCAACGACCAGAAGCTGACGATTTTTCTGACGCTGATCGGCTCGATCGCCGGCGCCATTCTGGTGCAGCATATGCGCGCCGATGTGCTGCGGCAGATGTTGCCGCTGCTGGTGATCGGCATCGGTCTCTACTTCCTGCTGATGCCGCGCCTGGGTGAGGAAGATCGTCAACGCCGCCTCGGCGCCTTGCCGTTCGGGCTGGTGGCCGGCGGCTGCGTCGGGTTTTACGACGGCTTCTTCGGCCCCGGCGCCGGCTCATTCTACGCGCTGGCCTATGTGACGCTGTGCGGTTTCAACCTCGCCAAGTCCACGGCGCACGCCAAGGTGCTGAACTTTACCTCCAACGTCGGCGGGCTGGCGCTGTTCATCATCGGCGGCAAGGTGGTGTGGAGCATCGGTCTGGTGATGCTGGTGGGGCAGGTGCTGGGGGCGCGTTTGGGCGCGCACATGGTGCTGACTCGCGGGCAGAAACTGATTCGGCCGATGATCGTGATCGTCTCGCTGGTGATGAGCCTCAAGCTGCTTTACGACAATCACGGCGCAGAGATTCAGCAGTGGCTGTCCGCCTTCTTGCACGGTTAAAGATGAAGAGGGTGCGCTGCTTACGCGCCCTGTCTTATCGGATATAATGGCCTCTTTATTTTTGTGGTTATAGAATTTTTATGTCAGACACACAGACCCGTCATCACTATGAGCAGTTGATCGCGATCTTCAATCGGTGCTTCAGCGATGACTACAACACCCGCCTGGTGAAGGGCGACGACGAACCCATTTACCTGCCGGCCGACGACGAACTGCCGTATCACCGCATCGTGTTCGCCCACGGCTTCTACGCCAGCGGCCTGCACGAAATCTCGCACTGGTGCATCGCCGGTGAAGCGCGCCGTCAATTGGTGGACTTCGGTTATTGGTATTGCCCGGACGGGCGCGACGCGCAGACCCAGAGCGAATTCGAAGCCGTGGAGATCAAACCGCAGGCACTGGAATGGATGTTCTGCGTGGCGGCCGGTTTCCCGTTCAACGTCAGCTGCGACAACCTGAACGGCGACTGCGAGCCGGATCGCATTGCGTTCCAACGCAAGGTGCGCGCCCGGGTATTGGCGCTGCTGGAGCAGGGAATACCCACAAGGCCTGCGCGCTTTATTCAGGCGCTGCAATCGTTCTACAATACGCCACCGTTGGCGGCCGAGCATTTTCCGTATCCGGAAGATCTCAACTGACGCCACAGCCCGTTATTTAATGAGGAAATTTGATGATCGCAGAATTTGAAGCGCGCATTTTGGCGCTGATTGATGACATGGTAGAGCACGCCAGCGATGATGAACTGTTTGCCGGTGGCTACCTGCGCGGTCATCTGACGCTGGCGGTGGCCGAAGCGGAAGAGCAGGGCGAACACACCGCCGCAGCGCTGAAAGCGCGGGTGGAGGAGAGCCTGCACAAAGCGATCGCCGCCGGGGAACTCTCGCCGCCGGATCAGATCCTGGTGCGCGGCATGTGGGAAAACCTCTATCAGGCTGCAACCCCTGCCGCCTGATCGTCATGCCGGGGCGCGTCGCCGCGCCCCTCAAGGTTGATTAAACCGCACGGCCTTTCAGCAATTTCCGCACCCACATTCGATTCGGATTTAACGCCGCCAGCAGACGCGCGTCGCCCGGTAACGGTTCGCCGAACAGCTGCGCCGCCAGAATTTCCGCCGCCAACGGCGCCGAACATAGCCCGCGCGATCCCAACCCACCGATAGCGAACAGGCCGGGATAGACCGGCGCATCGGCGACGGTTTCGCCGCGCTGGTTCTGCCGCTGCAAATCCTGATACTGCGTCAACGTGGCCTGATAGTCCGGCAGCGCGCCGACCATCGGCAAATGATCGCGGGTGGCGCTGCGCACGCCGCAGCGCGCCTGCTGAGCGCTGACGTCCACCTGCTGCGGCCAGGCCTGTTCCGGCAGGCAGCGCAGCAGGCGTTCACGGTTTTCCTGTTGCTCCTGCTCGCGGTAGTCGGTGGCGATGTCGCCGCGCTGATAGCTGGCGCCGATGCAGTGCTGGCCGTTGTTGGCATTAACCGGCGTCAGGTAGCCGTCGTAACACAAGACCTGTTTCAATTGACCGAGGGCCGGCGAGCTTGGGATATGCGACACCTGCCCGCGTACCGAATACAGCGGCAGGGCTTCCGTCGGCGCCAGTTCGGCCAGCCGGTGGCCGTTGGCCAGGATCACCGTCGCATGGCTGCGGCTTTCGCCGTGGGCGAAATCGATGCGCCAGCCGTTTTCTTCCTGCGTCAGCCTCTGTGCATCGTGCCGGTAGTGGCAGACCAAGCCCTGACGCTGCGCCAGCGCGATAGCGCCGCGCGTCAGCTCGGCCGGGCACAGCCAGCCGCCTAGCGGGTAGGTGATGCCGCCAAAGCCGGTATCGACGCCGCACCGATCGCTGAGCGTCTCGCGGTCGGCCGCCGTCGCCAAGGCCTGCGGCCAGTCGGTTTTCAGCATATTGGCGATCTTGGCGCCGCTTTTGTCGTCATAGGCCAACTGGCTGACGCCGCACCACTGGTGATCAAAGGCGACGCCTTGTTGCAACAGGGCGTCGTACTGGCGACGGGCGAAGGGAAACGCGGCGCTGAAGAAACTCTCCAGCGCGTCGCCGCTGCCGTTCAGCAAAGGATAAATCGCGCCCTGGCGGTTGCCGGATGCCCCCTCCGCCGCCTGTTCGTCGGCGCAGTACAGCGTGACGGTGGCGCCGCGCCGCAGCAGGGCCAGCGCAGTGAGCGCGCTGGCGACGCCGCCGCCGATCAGGGCGACGTCGGCGGTGTTGTCCGCCGCCGGGCGTCGATACCAGGGCGCCGGATGTGCGGCGGGCTGCGCATCGGCCGGGAGTTCGCCGGCGAGCATCTCACGCTTTTGGCCGAAGCCTTTGCAGCGGTTGACCTGAAAACCGGCCTGTTGCAAGCCGCGACGCACGAAGCCGGCGGCGGTAAAGGTGGCGAAGCTGCCTCCCGGCCGGGCGAAACGCGCCATGGCGACGAACAGTTGATCGGTCCACATGTCGAGATTTTTTGCCGGTGCGAAGCCGTCGAGGAACCAGGCATCCACCTGGTTATTCATGCTGGCGTCAAACTGCGGCAGCAGATCGTTGACGTCGCCGAACCACAGATCGAGCGTAATGCGGCCTTCGGCCAACAGCAGGCGATGGCACCCCGGCAACGGCAGCGGCCATTGGGCGCGCAGTTCGTCGGCGTAAGGCGCCAGCTCCGGCCAGCGCGCATGCGCCGCCGCCAGGTCAGCCTGCTGCAGGGGAAATTTTTCGAAGCTGATAAAGTGCAGGCGCTGCAGCGTCGCGTCCGGCTCGGCCTGGCGGAAGCCGGCGAAGGCCTGCCACAGCGTGAGGAAATTGAGCCCGGTGCCGAACCCGGTTTCCGCCACGACAAACAGCGAGCGCGGATGGGCGGCGAAACGTTGCGGCAGCCGATTGCCGTGCAGGAAGACGTAGCGGGTTTCTTCCAGCCCATCCTGATTGGAAAAATAGACGTCATCAAACTGTTTCGAAACAGGTGTACCCTGTTCGTTCCAGGTTAGCGTTGCGGTTTGGATGGGGGCGTGGTTCACGGTCAATGGCTCGAAATTCAAGGGATGCCGCGAATTCTAACGGCGCTGGCGCCCCGGCGCAAACTGGACGACAATAAAGCTGAAAAACGCTGATCGGACTTGTTCGGCTTACATCTGTACGCTAAAGTGCGATGCAAAATCCCGTAGGTAAATAGTGGAAGAGGTATTGAATGAAACGTGCAGTGATTACTGGCCTGGGAGTTGTCTCCAGCATTGGTAATAACCAGCAGGAGGTCCTGGCAAGCCTGCAGGAAGGACGTTCTGGGATCACTTTCTCCCAGGAGCTGAAAGATTCCGGCATGCGTAGTCACGTATGGGGGCAAGTTAAGCTCGACACTACCGGCCTGATCGACCGCAAGGCGGTGCGTTTCATGAGCGACGCTTCCATTTATGCCTTCCTGGCGATGCAAGAAGCGATCGCTTCTTCCGGTTTGAAGGAAGAAGAGTATCAAAACAACCCGCGCGTGGGCCTGATCGCCGGTTCCGGCGGCGGTTCTCCGCGCTTCCAGGTGTTCGGCGCCGATGCGATGCGCAGCCCGCGTGGCTTGAAAGCGGTTGGCCCATACGTGGTCACCAAAGCCATGGCTTCCGGCGTTTCCGCCTGCCTGGCGACGCCATTCAAAATCCACGGCGTGAACTACTCCATCAGCTCCGCTTGCGCGACCTCCGCACACTGCATCGGTAACGCGGTTGAGCAAATCCAGCTGGGCAAACAGGACATCGTGTTCGCCGGCGGCGGCGAAGAGCTGTGCTGGGAAATGGCCTGCGAGTTCGACGCGATGGGTGCGCTGTCCACCAAATACAACGACACGCCGGAAAAAGCCTCTCGCACCTATGACGCCGATCGTGACGGTTTCGTCATCGCCGGCGGCGGCGGCATGGTGGTGGTTGAAGAGCTGGAGCACGCGCTGGCGCGCGGCGCGCACATCTATGCGGAAATCGTCGGCTACGGCGCGACTTCCGACGGCGCCGACATGGTTGCCCCTTCGGGCGAAGGCGCAGTGCGCTGCATGAAGATGGCGATGCAGGATCTGGATGCGCCGATCGATTACATCAACGTGCACGGCACCTCTACGCCGGTAGGCGACGTGAAAGAGCTGGGCGCCATTCGTGAAGTGTTTGGCGACAATACCCCGGCCATCTCCTCCACCAAGGCGATGACCGGCCACTCGCTGGGCGCCGCGGGCGTGCAGGAAGCGATCTACAGCCTGCTGATGCTGGAGCACGGCTTTATCGCGCCGAGCATCAACATCGAAACCCTGGATGAACAGGCGGTCGGCATGAACATCGTGACTCAGCCGACTCAGCGCGAGCTGACCACCGTGATGTCCAACAGCTTCGGCTTCGGCGGCACCAACGCCACCCTGGTGATGCGCAAACTGGCGAAATAATTCCGCCTGAGCTTCACCTCGCCATCAAGCCCGCGTTTTCGCGGGCTTTTTACTGCCCTAAGCCCATTTGACGGGCGCTCGGAGTTTTCCCAAATCACATCCCCTGACACATCATTACCTCGCCATTACACGCGTTGGGCATACAATAGCCTGGTAGCATGATTATCGCTCGGCGTAGCTTTCTAAAGTGATCGAACATTGAGGCAAGAAGTATGAAAAAGTTAATTGCGGTTGGGTTACTGTCGGCCGTGTTGGCCGGATGCGCCACCGATTCTCCCTGCGTGCCGGTCTATGATGACCAGGGGCGTCTGGTGCACACCAACACCTGCATGAAGGGTACCACTCAGGATAACTGGGAAACCGCGGGCGCGATCGCCGGCGGCGCGGCGGCGGTTGCCGGTCTGACCCTTGGCATCATCGCGCTGACCAAGTGATCGGCGCGGAACAGGACCAAGCCCGGCCATTGCGTGCCGGGCTTTTTTTATCTCACTGCACCAAAAACGCTTTGAACTGCGGCGTCATCACGGCGCTGAAGCCGTCGTCGGTTTTACTGATCAGGTAGACCGCCAGCCCTTTCTCTTCCGCGAGCTGCAACGCTTTCTCCGGGCCCAGCACCATCAAACCGGTATCCCAGCCGTCGGCCTCGAGCGCGGTCGGGGCGATCACCGTGGCGGAAACCAGCCGGTGGTTGATCGGCCTGCCGGTGGTCGGATCGATGACATGGGAGTAACGCTGGCCGTTTTGTTCAAAGTAGTTGCGGTAGCTGCCGGCGGTGCTGATGCCGTAACCGTGCAGATCCACCAGCGCCTGTACCGCATTTTCACGGTCGGTCGGCTTTTGGATCGCCACCCGCCAGGGCTTGCCCTGGCCGTTGACGCCACGTGAAGAGACCGCACCACCGACCGATACCAGGTAGTTGGTAATGCCGTGACGGTTCATCAGGCGCACCAGCTCATCGGCGCCATAGCCTTCGCCCAGCGTCGAGAGATCGACATACATGCCCGGCAGATCTTTTTGCAGCCACTCCCCGCGGTTGTCGCTGATCAGCTTCAGGTGCTGCAGGCCGGTGCGCTGCTTTGCCGCGTCGATCTGCGCCTGTTCCGGCACCTTGACCGGATGTTTGTCGGGACCGAACCCCCACAGGTTCACCAAGGGGCCGACGGTGATGTCCATGGCGCCGCCGGTATCGCGGCCGATGCGTTGAGCCATCAACACGATGTCCGCCATGCCGCGCGGGATAGACTGCGGTTCGAGGCTAACATTGCGGTTAAACCTCGACAGCACCGAATTGGCGCGGTAGGTCGAGATGTCGTCGTTGGCCCGTTCGAGCACCGTGTCGATCTGCCGCTGCAATTCTTGTTTGCCGATCGCGACGTCACCGCTGACTTTTACGCTGTAGAAAGTGCCCATGGTTTTGCCGTCAATATCGATTTGCGGGCGGGAGGAGGCGTCGTCGCAGGCGGCGAGCAGGGCGCATAAGGCGCTCAACAGCGCTCCTTTGGCGAACAGGGAAGCCATAACATGTCCTTTGAAACCGTGAAAGCCGCTACAAATAAAGTAATGCGCGGCAAATGGAAAGCGGATAAAGGTAAAATAGCATTTTGCTGGCGCTGAAGCCGCGTCTGAGCTAACGTCTGCCCATTCTTTTCGGTGAGGTTCACACTGCCGCTATGAGTTCAACCGCCATTTCCCGGCTCATCCATCCCTTTGCCAAAGACCGTTTCTTGCATGCATTGCTGCTGGCCGGCGTGGCGATGTTCGCCTTTCATCCGCAGCCGCTGGCAGCGCTGGGTGGTTTTATCGACGGCCGTACCCTCATCACCCTGTTGGGGCTGATGCTGCTGACCAAAGGGGTGGAGGTCAGCGGCTACTTCGATTTTGTCGGCCGCAAGATTATCAACCGCTTGCACAGCGAACGGCGGCTGGCGCTGTTCCTGGTGTTCTCCGCCGCGCTGTTGTCGTCATTTCTGACTAACGACGTAGCGCTGTTTATCGTCATTCCGCTCACCATCACGCTGAAAAAGCTGTCGGCGCTGCCGGTTGGCCGCCTGATCATCTTCCAGGCGCTGGCGGTGAACGCCGGTTCGTTGCTGACGCCGATCGGCAACCCGCAAAATATCCTGCTGTGGAGCCGCTCCGGTCTCTCTTTCCTCGGCTTCATCGGCCAGATGGCGCCGTTTGGCGCCGCAATGATGTTGAGCCTGCTGGCGCTGACCTGGTTCAGCTTCCCGGCGCGCGACATCGTGAAAACGCCGAATACCGAGGGCTATCCCTACCAGCGGCCGCTGTTGCTGAGCTGTGTAGGGCTGTATGCGGTTTTCCTGCTGTGTCTCGATTTCGATCTGCCGTTGTATGGGCTGCTGGCGGTGTTCGCCGGTTTCTTGCTGCTGGCGCGCCGAGTGCTGTTGCAGATCGACTGGAGCCTGATTTTCGTGTTCGCCGCCATGTTCATCGATGTCGGCCTGTTTACCCGTTTGCCGCCGCTTCAGCCGGCGTTCGCCGCCATCGCCGGGCTGAGCGAGGGGAGCGTGTATGCGTTGGGCGTCGGGCTGTCGCAGATCGTCAGCAACGTGCCGGCCACCATACTGTTGCTCAACTATGTGCCCTCCAGCGCTCAGCTGGCCTATGCGGTCAACGCCGGCGGCTTCGGGTTGGCGATCGGATCGCTCGCCAACCTGATTGCGTTGCGCATGGCGGGGGAGCGCAAGATCTGGTTGCGCTTCCACTATTATTCGCTGCCGCTGTTGGCATGGGCCGCGTTGCTCGGCTGGGTGATGAGCTAAGCCGGTTGGCCGCTTTGCCGCGCGGCCAGCAGGCAAATGCTGCGGGTCACCTGATAGGATTTCACGAAGGCGCTGACGGGTAAAAACTCGAAGCGCGAGTGGAAGTTATGCGCGCCGGTGAAGTAATTGGGCGTCAGGATGCCGCGGCTGGAGAGCGCCGCGCCGTCGGTGCCGCCGCGCATCGGGATCACCTTCGGCGGGATGCCGTGGGCGGCGAGGGCGCCGAAGATCAGATCGATAGCGCGCCGGTCCTCGCCGATGGCGTTGCTGATGTTGCTGTAGATGTCGCTGACGCTGCAGCTGACGTTGGCGCGCGGATAGTTGGCCGCCACCTGGCGCACCGTCTCCTCAAGGCGGGCCTTGCGCGCCTCGAACGCCGCGCGATCGAAGTCGCGAATCGACACCTTCAGCGTCGCCTGATTGGCGTTGGCGGCCAGATCGGTGAACCAGAAATAACCCTCGCGCCCCTCGGTGTGCTCCGGAGTATCCTGCACATCGAATCGATTGATGATGTCGTTGGCGATGCGTATCGGGTTGATTAATACGTTTTTCGCCGACATCGGGTGGGCGGTCACCCCCTCGATGCGGATCTCCGCCGCCGCCGCGTTGAAATTCTCGTACACCACTTCACCCAGTTCGCAGCAGTCGATGGTGTAGGCGAAATCGACGGGGAAACGCTGCAGATCCAGCGCTTTGGCGCCGCGCAGGCCGATCTCTTCGTCCGGCACGAACGCCACCACGATATCGCCGTGGCGATCGGCTGCGGTCAGGTTGGCCAGCAGCGTCATCACCACGGTGACCGCCGCCTTATTGTCGGCGCCCAGCACGCTGGTGCCGTCGCTGAACAGGATCTCTTCGTTTCGGTAGGGCAGGATCTCCGGATGCTCGGCGGTACGCAGCCAGATGCCTTGCTCGGCGTTCAGGCATAAATCTTCGCCGGTGAAGCGCAGGCGCTGCGGGCGAATCTCGGGTGACAGGCCGACGTCCACGGTGTCGATATGCGTGATGAAGCCGATGCGCGGCGCGCCGGGTTGGGTGCCGGGCTTGCGGGCGGTGACGGTGGCGTGCTCGTCGATCTGCACGTCGGCCAGGCCGAGCCGGCGCAGCTCGTCGGCCAACAGTTGCGCCATCTCATGCTGCCCCGGCGTGCTGGGCAGGGTGGCTGCGGCGGCGTTGCTCTGGCTGGTCACCGCCAGATAGCGGAAGAAACGTTCGGTAAGCTGTTCGGCAATCGGGCTGGTCATCGGAACTCCTCGCGGTTGGCAATCTACCGGTTTTAAAACGAAATCAGCCGTTTGTCCAACGGTGCAATGCGTAAACCGCCAGAATGCGAAGCATCGCGCAGAAACGAAAAATAGCGGTGCAACTAGGAAATAGTCGCAGGTTTCTGCGGCAAAATCGGTGTTAGCTGTGGGCCAGGAAGCGCCCACATAACATTTATCTGTCCCTCAAGGAGAATTCATGCACACCGGTCACGCTCTGCTTATCACCTTACTGTCCCTGGGCATCTCTCACAGCGCCTGGTCGTCTGCCGATACCGGGCACGCCAACAGCAACGCCAACAGCCGCGAAGTGGTCAGCGCGTTGGGCGGCCTGAAGAACAAAACCTACGAACTGGAGCAGGCGCCGAAGATCCGCGTCGCCAGCTTCAATATCGCCGCCGGCAAGGTCAGCGACATGACCGCCATCGCCAAGGCGATTCGCGCGATGAATGTCGACGTGGTGGCGCTGCAGGAGGTGGATAAACTCACCGCCCGCAGCGGGCGGGTCGATCAGGCGGCGGAACTGGCGAAACTGACCGGCATGCAGGCGGTGTTCGGCCGGGCAATCGATTTCGACGGCGGTGAATACGGCCTGGCGTTTCTGTCGAAGTATCCGCTGCACGACGCCGTGATCTATCCGCTGCCGTCCGGCCAGCGCGAACAGCGCATCGCCTTCAGCGCCAAGGTTGATGTGCCGGAGTTCCCGACGCCGATCACCCTGTTCAACACCCACCTCGATACCAAGGAAGATCCGACGATGCGTCTGGATCAGGTACGGGAGCTGAACGATCGCACCATCGAAGTGCGCGGCATCAAGCTGCTGTTCGGCGATATGAACGATGTGCCGGGCAGCGTCACCTGGCTGGAGCTGAGCCGTTATTGGAACGATATCATGCCCAACGGGCAGGACGGCCGCAGCTGGCCGGCGGAAAACGCCGAAATCAAGGTGGATTACATCTTCACCGGCAACGCGCAGCGCTGGCATCTGGACAGCCTGACGGTGCCGAACACCAGCGGCGACTGGAACGGCGTGCATTGGCCGGCGGTAAGCGACCACCTGCCGCTGGTGGCGGAGATGCGCCTGACCGAACAATAAGCCGATCGGCGTCCCATTGGGGCCAGGCTAAGCCACGGTGATCCGCGCCAGCCGCTCGACGGCGCTGCGGATCTCGCCCGGTGTCAGGGCCGAAAAGCCCAGCAGCCACCCGTCGCGCTGCGCCTGAACCGTTTGGTATTGCGCTGTTAACCCGGGCGTAAGGATGCCGAGCCGCCGCGCTTGCCGGCTGAGCGCTGCCTCCTGGCCGGGCGGCAGCCAGACGCTGAGCTGCAGGCCGCCGGCGGCGGGAGCGGGGGTGGCGAAGTGGTCGAGTTTTTCGCGTACTGCCGCCAGCAACACATCGCGCCGGCTATGGTAGAGTTGGCGCATGTAGCGGATATGCGCGGCGAAGTGCCCCTGGCGGATGAATTCGGCGGTGACCGCCTGCATCAGCTGCGCGCTGTGGCCGTCATACACCGTGCGTGCGGTGACGAACGCTTCAACCAGCGTGGGCGGTACGATCAGGTACGCCAACCGCAGCGAAGGGAACAGCGATTTGGAGAAGGTGCCGAGGTACAGCACCCGGCCACGGCGATCCAGACCCTGCATCGCCGGTATCGGCAGGCCGTCGTAATGAAACTCGCTGTCGTAATCGTCCTCAATGATCCAGGCCTGCTGCTTTTCCGCCAGCGTCAGCAGTGCCAAGCGGCGCGCCAGGCTGAGCGCTGCGCCGGTTGGGTATTGGTGCGAGGGCGTCAAATAAATCAAACGCGGCTCGGGCAAGGAGGGCTCAGCGCGCAGGCCGTCGCCGTCTACCGCCACCGGCGTCAGGGCGGCGCCGGCGCTGATAAAGGCGTTTCTCGCCCCGGCGTAACCCGGTTCTTCCATCCAGACGCTGTCGCCGCTGTCCAGCAGCAACGTGGCGATCAGCTGCAGCGCCTGCTGTGAACTGGTCAGCACGATAACCTGGTTTGCATCGCAGATTACGCCGCGCGTTTGGTTGACGTGGGCGGCAATCGCTTCACGCAGCGGCAAATAGCCCTGCGGGTCACCGTAGCGCAGCAGGCTTTCTCCCTGTAGCCGCAGGCGCTGTGCGGTCAGTTGCTTCCACAAGGCTAGCGGAAACGCGCGCAGATCCGGCGAGCCGGCGGCAAACGCCTGTGGCTGCTGCGGATCGCGGCAGCCGCCGGTTTGCACGATCTGTTGGCCGCGTTGCGAAAGGCGCGGCATGGCGGTGCGGGGCGGCGGCGGCGATTTGGCGATGTGGATAGCCACAAATGTGCCCTGGCCGACGCGGCGCTGCAAATACCCCTCCGCCTCCAACTGGCCGTACGCTGCTTCGACGGTCACCCTTGAGAGGTTCAGATCCCCAGCCAGCACTCGGCTGGAGGGCAGGCGTTGCCCAATGTTCAATGCGCCGTGGTGGATGGCCTGCCGCAATGCCGCACAAAGACGTTCGCGCAGCGTGCCGACGGCCTGGGGCGATTGCTGAAACAGCGTGATCAGCGTGTGCCGCATAATGGGTCTTATCATCTGTGGATAATGGGTATCAATCATAAGACCAAAATGGGGCACTATTGTCATCTGTCTTGATGCACGGGAGTAAGTGATATGTCGAAAGAATCATTGATGCTGGCTTTTCCGCCGGCGGCGCCGGAAGAAAGCCTGGCCTATCTGGCGGCTAAACTGAGCCGCTATGCTGATGCCTGGGATGTGGCGGAAGATCTGCGCAATGGCGTGGACGGGATGGTGGTGATCGACACCCGCGCGGAGGCGCTGTACGCCGCCGGGCATATCCCCGGTGCGCTCAGTTTGCCGCATCGCCTGATGGATGAAGCCGGCACGGCGCAGCTGGATCGCCGGAAAGTGTATGTGACCTACTGCGACGGCATTGGCTGCAACGGATCCACCAAAGGTGCTTACAAGCTGGCGAAACTGGGATTCAGGGTGAAGGAGCTGATCGGTGGGCTGGACTTCTGGCTGCGCGATGGCCATCCATTGGTCATCGGAGAACAGCCGGGATCGTTGCGCGATCGGGCGGCTGCTGAGGACTGCGGCTGCGCCTGAGGCGTTAAAACACCAGCGCCAGCACGATCGCCAACGCCAACAGCAGCAGGATCAGCGCTACGGCCGGCTTGCTCAGCGCTTTTTGCAGCGGCAGAGGCAAGGCGGCGATCAGCGGGTTGAGCAGCGGCTGCGGTTCGACAGGGTGGCTGGCGATCGGCTGCGCCTGGCCGGCTTTATCCAGACGGCGGGCAAACAGCTGATGAATGGCGTCGCTCATTTGCGGATGCGTCAGCGGCGCATTGGCGCCGCAGTTGAAGCGCGCCTGGCAATAGTCGTTCATCTGCTGCAGTTCTCGCTCGTCCGCCGGCTGCTTGAGCGCCGCCAGCAGGTTGTTCAGCGTCGGCGCGTTCTGCGGGCTGAGCGCCACCTTCACCTGTAAAAACTGGTTCAGCAGCTGGAAGTGGCGCGCCGGCAGCGGATCGTTGGTTTTCACGCCCGCCAGATCGAACAGCGTTTGCCAGATTTTAGCCGGCGCTTCGCCGGTGGCGGCGCTGAGTTTGGTGATCTGCTGCTGCAGGCTTTGATGCTCTGCGGGCAGCAGCGGGCGATCGCTGGTGGCGGTTTGCTGCGGCTGGGGAATGGTCAGGCCGCCGGTTTGCAACAGATTAAGTACCTGTTGCAATTGCGGTGGGCTCAGTTGGCTCAACACCGTATGGCCGAACTGCTGACGAATAAAGTCGCTGACCGCCTGGCGGTTATTGCCCTGCGGCAGCAATTCGGCCAGCTGTTGCAGCAGTTGACGCCCGGCATGGTTTTGCTGCGCCTGCGTCAGGCGCGTTTGCAGCAGCTGTTCCGCCGGTTGAAAATGGCGCGCCAGCAGTTCGCCGCCTTTGTCGGCGCCGAGATCGTGACGCAGAGACGCCCAGATCTCCGCCGATTTGACCGGGCTGAGCGTCATGATTTTCACGATCAGTTTTTCCAGCGTCGTGCGCTGCGCCGGAGAGAGGGGTTGATCGTCAGTGGCCGCCGTTTTGCCCGGGGAGGGGGGGCGTTCGCCGGCGATTGGGGTGCCCGGCCCACTCAAAGGTTGCATATCACCAGTCCTTCGCTGTGTATCCCCGCAGAATGCCTGGAGGAGAGAATCGTCATCGTACCCGGCGAAAAGCGCAGGCTTACCCACTATGATACCTGTAAATCGCCGCCATCAATACCGCCGCTCAGACATTTCTTTACCGACAAAACGTTGCTAATCGCGCCCGCGCCGCTAAGATAACCCCAGATCTGAACATGAGGATGGCATGGTTAAACGGCAGCGGATTGCAAAATGGTTTTTATGCCTGGCTTGCCTGGTGGTGCTGACGTGCATGACCCAGCGCATGGCGGGCCTGCATGCGCTGCAGCAAACGCTGGGGATCCCGGCCGCCACCGCCGTTCAATCCGGCGATGAGGCCGCCGAAGCGCAGCCGACGCCCTGTGAGCTGAGTGCCAAGTCATTGCTGGCCGCGCCGCCGGTGATGTTCGAAACCGTGCTGTTCGGGCTGGGTCTGCTGCTGGCGCTGTTGGCGCCGACCATCGCCGCGCGTCTGCGCATTCCTCCTCCTCGCGCCATTTCACCACCCACCCTCAGGGTGCACCTTCGATTATGCGTCTTCCGTGAATGAGTTAATCGCCCGTTTTTCGTGGTGAATTAATCATTTATGGAGAATTAACATGTTGAAAATCATCAGGCTGGCCTGCGCTTGCCTGTTTATGCTGTGGCTGCCTGCCTTGCAGGCGGCGGACAGCGGCTGGCTGCAAAATCCGGCCAACGATCATGCCAAGGTGCGGCTGCGCGCCGACACGTCACAGCCGGGTGAGACCCGCCTGCTGCTGTCGGTCGAGCTGCAAAAAGGCTGGAAAACCTATTGGCGCTCTCCGGGCGAAGGCGGCATCGCGCCGGCTATCGTCTGGCAAGGCAACCCACCGCCGGCGACCTGGCACTGGCCGACGCCGCAGCGTTTCGAGGTGGCCGGCATTTCCACCCAGGGTTATCACGATCGGGTCACGTTGCCGATCGTGATGTCAGGCCAGGTATCCGGCCCGCTGGCGGGTACGCTGACGCTGTCCACCTGCAGCAACGTCTGCATTCTGACCGACTACCCGTTCAGTCTGGATCTGGCGACGCCTCACGATCCGCAGTTTAATCACGATTTCGCGCAGGCGATGGGGCAGGTGCCGATCACCGCCGGGTTGGCGGATAACGTCAAGGCCGGGTATCGCAGCGGCGAGCTGCAGATTGCCGCCGAACGCGCCGCCGGCTGGCAACAGCCTGCGCTGTTCTTCGATACGCTGGCGGATGCCGATCTCGGCAAGCCGCAGGTTGAAACCGACGGCGATCGGTTGCTGGCGCGAGTGCCGGTCAGCGATGGCTGGGGCGATGCGGCGCCGGACCTGCGCGGCAAAACGCTGACGCTGGTGATCGACGACGGCGGCATGGCGCAGCAGATTACGCTGCCGATTGGCGATGCGTTGGCCGCGCCCGCCGGTGCGGCGTTCCCGTTGTGGCAGGCGGTATTGATGGCGCTGGCGGGCGGGTTAATCCTCAACCTGATGCCGTGCGTGCTGCCGGTGCTGGGCATCAAGCTCGGCTCCATCCTGCAGGTGGAGCGGCGCGATCGGCGCAGCGTTCGTCTGCAGTTCCTGGCGTCGTCGCTGGGCATCGTCGCCTCGTTTATGGCGCTGGCCCTGCTGATGACGCTGCTGCGGCTCGGCAACCACGCGCTCGGCTGGGGCATTCAGTTCCAGAATCCGTGGTTTATCGGCTTTATGGTGCTGGTGACGCTGCTGTTCAGCGCCAACCTGTTCGGCCTGTTCCATTTGCGTCTCTCGTCCGATCTGAATACCTCGCTGGCGACCCATAACGGGCGCGGTCTGAGCGGCCATTTCTGGCAGGGCGCGTTCGCCACGCTGCTGGCGACGCCGTGCTCGGCGCCGTTTCTCGGCACGGCGGTGGCCTTCGCGCTGGCGGCGTCGCTGCCGGTGCTGTGGGGCATGTTCATCGCGCTCGGCATCGGCATGAGCCTGCCGTGGCTGCTGATCGCCGCCTGGCCGTCGCTGGCGCTGCGTTTGCCGCGCCCCGGCCGTTGGATGAATACCGTCAAGCTGGCGATGGGGCTGCTGATGCTGGCGTCGTCGCTGTGGCTGCTGAGCCTGCTGAGCAACCATATCGGCGTGCAGGCCACGCTGTGGCTGGGGGCGTTGGCGCTGCTGGCGTTGCTGCTGGCGGTATGGCGCCAACAGGGGGCACGCTTGGCGGCCAAGCTGGCGGCGGGCACTGTGGTGCTGGCGGGTGTGGTCCTGCTGGCCGGATCGCTGAGCGCCGGCCTGTGGCGCCAGCCGTTGCAGGATCGGGTGCAGTGGCAACCGCTGAGCGAGCAAGCGATCGCCGAGGCGCTGGCGCAGCATAAGCGGGTGTTCGTCGACGTGACAGCCGACTGGTGCGTGACCTGTAAAGCCAACAAATTCAATGTGCTGCTGCGTGATGACGTACAGCGCGCGCTGAGCGCCGACGATGTGGTCGCGCTGCGCGGCGACTGGAGCCGTCCATCGGCCGACATCGGCGCCTTCCTGCAAAAGCGCGGCAGCGTCGCCGTGCCTTTCAACCAAGTCTATGGCCCCGGCAGCCCGGACGGCGTGGTGCTATCCCCGCTGTTGACCCGTGACGCCGTGCTGCAAACGCTTTCCCATGCCAAAGGAACCGAACAATGAAAAAACTACTGATTTTACTGATGATCATCGCCGCCCCAGCGTGGGCCGCCGAGCCTTTTACCCCGGCGCAAGAGGCGCGTATCAAAGAGATGATCCGCGAAACGCTGGTGTCCAATCCGGACATTCTGGCGCAGGCGGTGGACGCCTGGCAGCAGCAAACCGCCGGCGAGCAAATCAGCCAGGCTATCAAGCAGAACGCCAAAACGCTGTACCAGGATCCGGCCAGCCCGCGCCTGGGCGCCGCCAACGCCAAACTGACGCTGGTGACCTTTACCGACTATAACTGCCCGTACTGCAAGCGTTTTGATCCGATGTTGGAGAAAATCGTCAAGCAATATCCGGACGTAGCGCTGGTGGTGAAGCTGCTGCCGTTCAAGGGCGAAAGCTCGGTCAGTTCGGCGCGCGTGGCGCTCACCACCTGGCAACAGCACCCGGATCAATTCTGGGCCCTGCACCAGCGGCTGATGGCGAAAAAGGGCTTCCACGACAATGCCAGCATCGCCGCCGCGCAAGAGAAAACCGGCGTCAAGGCGGTGGCGCCGAGCGAACAGAGCATGACCACGCTGCGCACCAATATGGCGTTGGCGGAGCAACTGGGCGTACAAGGGACGCCGGCGACGCTGATCGGCGATCGAATGCTGCCGGGGGCGGTGTCGTATGAAGAGCTGGAAGCGATGGTGAAACAGCTGTTGGCGAAGGCTAACAATGGCTAAGCTCAAGCGCTGGGGGCGCGAGTTGTTGTTGCTGGCGCTGATTGCATTGGCGGTGGTGACGGTGATGGATTGGCTGAATGCGCCGCAGGCGCCGCCGGCCTTCGATGCCCAGACGCTGACCTCGCTGGACGGCGAGCGCGTGTCGTTGGCGCAGCTCAGCCATGAGCGGCCGCTGCTGGTTTACTTTTGGGCCAGCTGGTGCGGCGTTTGCCGTTTCACCACGCCGGACGTCGCCCGCTTGCAGGCGGCGGGCGGCAACGTGCTGACCGTCGCGCTGCGATCGGGCGATGATGCCCAGGTGAAGCAGTGGCTGGCGCGTAAACGGCTGGCGCTGCCGGTGGTCAACGATCCGGCCGGCGCGCTGTCGGCGCAGTGGCGGATTGGCGTCACGCCGACCTTCGTGGTGATCTCGCAGGGCAAGGTGGTGCAAAGCACCACCGGCTGGACCAGCTACTGGGGGATGAAGCTGCGGCTGTGGTGGGCCGCCGTCTAACCGGTGCTTTTCTCCGCTATCACTTCCTCAATCGCCCGGCACAGCCGGGCGATACCTTCTTCAATCTGCGGCGGCGAGTTGGCGGCAAAATTCAGCCTCAGGCCGTGTGCGCCCAGCTGTTCCTGCGCATAGAAGCATTCGCCGCGCGCGAAGGTCACCCCGTGTCGCCAGGCCACCGGCATCAGCTCGGCGGTGGTCACCGCCTTCGGCAGCGTCAGCCAGATAAACAAGCCGCCTTGCGGCGTTTCGAAACGGCACCCCGGCGGCAGCCGATGTTGCAACGCGTCGATCATGACTTCCAGATGCAGGCGGTAGACGCGCCCGGCGCGCCGCAGCTGCTTGTCGTAACGGCCGACGGTGACGAACGCGTCCAGCGCCCGCTGGATCAGGCTGGAACTGGTGAAGCTGTCGACGTGCTTGCGCCTGGCGAAACGTTGATAGTGTTCGCTGTCCGCCACCAGATAGCCGATGCGCATGCTGGGCAGCAGCATTTTGGAGAAGGTGCTGACGTAGATCACCGCGCCCGGCTGCGCCAGCGCTCGCAGCGACGGCAGCTGTTTGCCCTGATAACGCAGATCGCCGACGAAGTCGTCCTCCAGGATCACCACGCCGGCCTGTTGGGCGATCGCCAGCAGGCGCCACCGGCGGGCCTCGCTCAGGCAGCGGCCGGTCGGGTTGTGGAAGTTGGGGATGGTGTAGATCAGTTTAGGGCGGTGGCGTTCCAGCAGCTCGGGCAGTCGATCGACCAGCATGCCGTGGCGATCGCCGGGCACGGAGACGATATTGATGCGGTGCTGGCGCAGCAGGCCCAGCGCTTCGGCGTAGGTCGGCTCTTCGACGATCACCGTATCACCCGGCGCCAGCAGGCTTTGCACCACCAGGCTGATGGCATGCTGCGAACCGTTGGTGATCAGCACCTGTTCGGCCTGCGTGGGGATGCCCTGGGCGCTGAGAATGCGGCTCAGCGTATCGCGCAGCGGGTAGTAGCCGCAGTATTCGCCGTAGCTGAAGGCTTCTTCCGCGTGGCGGCTGAGCACCGACAGCAGCACTTTGCGAAACGCCTCCAGCGGAAATATCTTGGGGCTGCCGACGCCGGCGGCAAAGTTGATCAGCCCCTCCGGCAGCGGGGCGTCGGCATAGCCGTCCAGCCGCGAGGTGAGGGTGGTGAAGCTCTCCAGCGGGAAAGGGGCGTTGCTGGTCGGCCGGGCCGGGCGCGTTTGCGCCTGCGGGTGCGCGACATAGGCGCCGCTGCCGCGCCGCTGGTGCAAAAAGCCCTTGGCCGCCAGTTCGGCATAGGCGTTATCCACCGTCAAACGGCTGACCGCCAATTCGGCAGCCAGCGTGCGTGTCGAGGGCAGCTTGTCGCCATCCACGAACACGCCGGTGAGGATGGCGCGCCGCAGCGCTTCTTCGATCTGCAAATACAGCGGAACGTCCTGTTCGCGATCTAACGGGATGTGCATGCGAAATTGGCCCGGTTAGGGAGATGGTTTTTTACTATACCCCATGTCTACAGGGCTTCAAGCGCAGAAAAGTGGCCTGCATGACAACGCCGAAAAGTGGCTATAGTGGGAAAAAATGGCCGCGTTACACTGTGCGCCTGAGCATTTATGTCGCCATTTTCCCGAGGATCTCATGTCATTACCGTCAGGCGTTTCCGCCCGGCCGGCGTTGCCCGGCGCACGTCTCTTTCAGGGCAGCAGCCAGGGTTACGTCATCGCCATTATCAGCGCCATGCTGCTGGCCTTTACCGCCATCATCATCCGCGCGCTGACCGAGTACTATCAGCTGCCGACCTTCGTGCTGGCGTTCTGGCGCGCGGCGCTGGTGGCGCTGGTGCTGTTGCCGCTGCTGTTGCTGGTGAAACCGCAGTGGGCGCGTCTGCGCCGTGAGCAGGTGGTGTTCTACGCGCTTTATGGGCTGCTGCTGGCGCTGTTCAACAGCCTGTGGACGCTGTCGGTAGCGCTGAATGGCGCGTCGGTGGCGACCATACTGACCTACTGTTCGGTGGGCTTTACCGTGTTCCTCGGCTGGGTGATGTACAGCGAGCGCCTGACGCTGCGCCAACTGCTGGTGATCGCCATCAGCCTGGGCGGTTGCTTCCTGGTCAGCAACGGCGACAGCATGGGGAACAGCCACTTCGATCTGCTGGGGCTGCTGGTAGGGATGCTGTCGGGCATCGGCTATACCCTGTATACCCTCGGCGGGCGGGTGGCCAGCGAACGCGGCTATCCGGTGTGGAACACCATCCTGTACGTGTTCGGTTTTTCGGCGTTGTATCAGCTGGCGTTCAACGCGGCGCTGACGGCGTTCCCGTTGGCGGCGTTCCACGGCATGGCCGGCGATTTGTGGTTCCTGTCGCACGGCGCGCAAGGCATCCAGTGGAGCGGCTGGCTGTTGCTGCTGGCATTGGCCGCCGGGCCGACGCTGTTGGGTTTCGGGCTGTATAACATCAGCCTGAAAACGCTGCCGCTGGCGGTGGCCAACCTGATCCTGTCGCTGGAACTGGTGTTCACCGCGGTGATCGCCTATTTCCTGCTGGGGGAAAGCATGAATCAGCTGCAGCTGCTGGGCAGCGCATTGGTGATGGGCGGGGTGCTGCTGTTGAAAAGCAAGACCGCCGAGGCGTGATCGGTTACCCTTGTGCCTCGCAAGGGAGGCACTAATGATGAATAACCCGAGATTGAAACGAGCGCTTATCGCTTGAATGGCCGTGTTGAGTGAACGACAACACGGCCACAGACATTCCGTTCCGTGGCTTTTATTCCGGTAACAAGAGAATACGCCATGTCCGAAAAACACTGGTCCCAAACCGAACTGTTGCATCAGACGGTGACCAACCCGAATATCATCGTCAAAGGCACCCACAGCTACTACAGCGACTGCTGGGATAGCGGCTTCGAACGCTCGGTGGTGCGCTATCTGCACGGCGACGCGGTCAGCCGCCAATGGCAGCCGCTGGGCGAAATAGATCGCCTGCTGATCGGCGATTATGTGTGCATCGCGGCCGAAGCGGTGATCCTGATGGGCGGTAATCACACCCATCGCATCGACTGGCTGAGCCTGTACCCGTTTATGGCAACCATCAAGCAGGCATACCGTCCCAAAGGTGATACCCGGCTGGGTGACGGCTGCTGGATCGGCATGCGGGCGATGCTGATGCCGGGGATCTCGATAGGCGAGGGGGCGATCGTCGCCGCCGGCAGCGTGGTGGCCGGCGATGTTGCGCCTTATGCCATCGTCGGCGGTAACCCGGCGAGGTTTATCCGTTGGCGGTTCGCGCCGGAAGTCATCGCACGGTTGCTTGCCTTGCGCCTCTATGACTTGTCCGAGGCGGAGTTTGCGGCGATCCAGCCGTTGCTTGCCGATAACGATATCGGGGCGTTGGAAAGAAGAATGGCGGCCTTAGGCCGTTAAACATAACGGGCGGGGGATCCCCGCCCGTTTCGCGTTACTCGGCCTTGGCCTCGGTCGCCGGTTGGCGGCGTTTGCGCATCAGGCGCAGCAGCGGCGGCAGCGCCAGCACGGCCACCGCCAGCACCAGCAGCGTTTGCGCGATGCTGCTGCTCCACAGAATGCCGAACTCGCCGTTGCTGATCGACAGCGCGCGGCGCAGGTTTTGTTCCAGCATCTCACCCAGCACAAAGCCCAGAATCAGCGGCGACATCGGGAAATGCATTTTCCGCAGAATGTAGCCGAACACGCCCAACCCGACCATCAACAGCAGGTCGAAGGTGGTGCTGTGCACCGCATAAACCCCCACCGCCGAAACCGCGGCGATCGCCGGCACCAGGAACCACAGCGGGATGGTCAGCATGCGGGTGAACAGACCGACCAGCGGCAGGTTCATGATCAACAAAATGACGTTGGCGATCAGCAGCGCGGCGATCAGCCCCCAGACGATATCCGGCTGTTCGGTGAACATCGCCGGGCCGGGGGTGATGTTGTACAGCGTCAGCGCGCCCATCATCACCGCCGTGGTGCCGGAACCCGGCACCCCCAGCGTCAGCATCGGAATGAACGAACCGCAGGCCGAGGCGTTGTTGGCCGCTTCCGGCGCTGCTACGCCGCGGATATCGCCCTTGCCGAAGGTATCGCTGTTGCCGCTGATTTTCTTCTCGGTCATGTAGGTCAGCGCGCTGGCGATAGTGGCGCCGGCGCCCGGCAGAATGCCGACGAAGAAACCGATCACCGACGAACGCAGGGTCGGACCCGCGCACTGCGCCGCCTCTTTGCGGTTGAACAGCAACCGGCCGGTTTTACGCACCAGCTTTTGCCCGGCGCTGGTGCTTTCCAGCATCAACAGGATTTCGCTGACCGAGAACAGGCCGATCACCACCACGATAAACTGCACGCCGTCGGAGAGGTGCACGCTGTCGAAGGTAAAGCGGTAAACGCCGGTGTTGGCGTCGACGCCCACCGTCGCCAGCCCCAGGCCGATCAGCGCCGCCAGCAGCGATTTCAGCGGGTTCTGGCTCATCATGCTGCCGAGGCAGGCGATGGCGAACACCATCAGGGCGAAATATTCCGCCGGGCCGAAGGCCAGCGACCAGCGTGCCAGCAGCGGCGCGAACAGGATGATGCCGCCGATGGCGATCATCGAGCCGACGAACGAGCTGACCGCCGAGATGGACAGCGCCACGCCGGCGCGCCCCTGCTGCGCCATTGGGTAGCCGTCCAGCGCGGTCATGATCGCCGCCGCGTCGCCCGGCACGTTGAGCAGAATCGACGAGATGCGCCCGCCGTATTCGCAGCCGATATACACCGTCGCCAGCAGGATCAGCGCCGATTCGGCCGGCAGTTTGAGGGCGAACGCCAGCGGCAGCAGGATCGCCACGCCGTTGATCGGCCCCAGCCCCGGCAACAGGCCGACGATGGTGCCGACGAAGCAGCCGATCAGGGCGATAATCAGGTTCTGCGGCACCAGCGCCACTTCAAACCCTTGGGTCAAATACATCCAGGTATCCATCATCGCTCCCGTTAGCTCAGCCAGGCGCCGAGCGGCAGTGTGACATCGAGAAGTTGGTCAAAGGCGTAGTACAACGCTGCGCCCATGATGACGCCGGAGATGGCCGCCGCCGGCAGGCTGGCCTGAAACAACAGGCCGATGCTGAACGTCAGCAGCGCGGTCGCCAGCGGGAAGCCGAGCCATTCAAAGCCCCAGGCATACAGCACCAGGGTGATCACCAGCACCAGAAGCCGCTGCAGCACCTTGCTGTGCGGCCACTCCACCGCCTGCGGGCGGCGCAGCAACAGCAGGGCCGCGCACAGCGCCATCAGGCTGAGGATCGCCAGCGGGAACGGGCGCGGCCCCAGCGGTTCATAGCTGTATTCGCTCTGGATGCCCCAGCCGATGAACAGCCCGCCGATACACAGCAGCAGCCAAAAGCCGGCAAAAATACGATCGCTCATGGTTTTCCCCTGCGGTTATTTGGCCAGGCCGAACACTTTCGCCTGCTCACGGTATTGGGCAACCTGATTCTTCACGTAGGCGTCCAGCTCTTTGCCGGTCAGGTTGAATTCGAACAGGCCGCGCAGATCGCGCTGCTGCTTGAATTCCTCGGTCGCCATCATTTTCTGGAAGGTGTCGATCCACCACTGATACTCTTCATCGCTGACTTTCGGCCCGACGTAGAAGCCGCGAATGATCGGCCACACCAGGCTGTATCCCTGCTCTTTGGCGGTCGGAATGTCGGCCAGCTGGCCCGGCAGACGTTGCTCGGCATACACCGCCAGCACGCGGATCTTGTCGCCCTGCAGGTAAGGCACCATCTCGCTCAGGTCACCGGAAACCGCCTGAATATGGTTGCCCAGCAGCGCGGTGACCGGCTCGCCGCCGCCTTCGAACGCCACGTAGCGCATCTTGCGCGGATCCACGCCGACTTCACGCGCCAGCAGCGCGGTTTTCATCCAGTCCTGGCTGCCGATGGAGGCGCCGGCGCCGAACACCACGCTGTTGGGATCTTTTTGGAAAGCGTCCATCAGGTCTTTCAGGGTTTTGTAAGGCGAGTCGGCGCGCACTGCGATCATGCCGTAGTCGGTGCCGACCGCCGCCAGCCATCTCACGTCGTCCACGTTGTAGCGGCCGAACTTGCCCTGGGCCAGATTGAGCAGCGAGCCGCCGGAGAAGGCCACCACGGTGCCGAACTCCGCCGGGCGCTGTGCGACGATGGCGTTGTAGGCCACCGCGCCGACGCCGCCGGGCATATAGGTGACGCGCATCGGTTTATCGATGGCCTTGGTATCCTGCAGCGACACCTGAATCAGTTTGCAGGTCAGATCGAAGCCGCCGCCGGGTTTGGCCGGCGCAATGCATTCGGTGCGTTTGGGCGCCTCTGCGGCAAAGGACTGAGAGGCCGCCAGCAACAGGGCGGCGGCGGTAAAGGTTCGGGTCATTATTTTTTTCATTGTGACTTGCCCTCGGTATTGTTCTGGTTGTGAAATCCCGCCGGGTGCGGTTGCAGGATTGTTAAAACAACAACCTTTCATTTACCTTTCAGTGGCCGGAAAAGTTTCCAGTCTGTGATTAGGGTCTCTTGTCGCCAGCGAATGGCGGGTGCGCTACCATAGAAACGAGGGCAAGAACAGGGCGCTAAACCGGCCAAAATCCTGCGTAATATCAGGTTTGCCGTTCTGCTTTTGCGATAAAATCATGATCAGTGAAATGAATAGAGACGCAGTAATATGTTTTCGTTAGGGAAATTGTTTGGTGGCAGGGACAGCGCCAAAGTATGCGCAATTAAACGGTTGCCTGAGGTCTACGCCGAGATGGCGGGAGAAAGCGGGCAGTGTCGTTTGAAGCGCCTGCGCGCCGAGGTTGGCGTGTTTGAGCTGCATTTCGTCAACGCTGACGGTGAAAAGTATGCCTGTCAGATGACCGCCTGCGTGACCGGCATCGATCTGGTGTTTGCCGCCAACAACCGCTCCGTGCTGGTTTCTTCGCCGTTTACCGCCGACAAGCTGCGCCCGGTGCTGGACATTGCCGTTGCCGATAGCCCCATTCCGCTGATCTGACGCCGCCCTGCGATCGCGCTCCATACGCATAATTGTGTGCCAGCTCCCAAAACTGGCGGCGCGGCGCTCTTTTATCCCCTTATTTTCCATGCCATCCTTTGTTATCAGCCTGTTAACGGACGCCGTGTCGGCGCCAGGTTGTTCAGGTAAATCAATGGAATGGGAACATGCGACTGTTATTGGTTGAAGATCACCCCGAGCTGTCTCACTGGTTGCAAAAGGCGCTGACCGGCGCCGGGTTTGCCGTCGACGTCGCCCCGGACGGCGTGGCGGCCGATCATCTGTTGCTCAACGAGCGTTATGCGCTGGCGGTGTTGGATGTGGCGTTGCCGCGTTTGAACGGCCTGGATTTGCTGGCGCGCCTGCGCAAGCGCGGGCAGGATCTGCCGGTGCTGTTGCTGACGGCGCGCACCGACGTGGCCGATCGGGTAAGGGGTCTGAATCTGGGGGCGGACGATTACCTCACCAAGCCGTTCGAATTGGACGAGCTGGAGGCGCGTATTCGGGCGCTGCTGCGCCGCAGCGTCGGCGCCCCACAGCCGGCGTTGCAGTACGGCGCGTTGACCTACCATGACGAAGGCTATTTTCTGCTGGAGAGCAAGCCGCTGGCGCTGACGCCGCGCGAACTGGCGGTGTTGACCGCGCTGATGCATCGGCGCGGCCGCCCGGTGGCCAAACAACAGCTGTTCGAGCAGGTGTTTACGCTGTCCGACGAGGCCAATCCGGAGAGCATCGAGCTTTACGTACACCGCCTGCGGAAAAAGCTGCAGGGCAGCGACGTGGCGATCGTCACGCTGCGCGGTCTGGGCTACAGCCTGGAGCTGTGCAATGCGGTGGTTTAACGCCCCGCGTTCGCTGTTCTATCAACTGCTGCTGTTTTTTGGCCTGCCGCTGCTGGCGTTGGGCGGTATCTCCATCTACACCCACTATTTCAGCGCCATGAGCGCCGCCACTCTGGCTTACGATCGCACGCTGCTGGCGTCGGCGCGCACCGTGGCGGAGCGACTGGTGGTGCGCGAAGGCAAGCTGGCGGTCGATGTGCCCTATGTGGTGCTCGACAGCTTCGAGCGGAACATGAACGATCAGCTGTATTACGAGGTGATTTCGCCGCAGGGAAAAAGCATCTCGGGTTATGACGATTTGCCGTCGCTGCCGCCCCATATCCCGCGCTCCACGCTCTACCCGGCGCTGGTGCATTTTTACGATGCGGAATATCTCGGCCGGCCGATCCGCGTGGCGGCGCTGTTTCAGCCGGTCAACGAGTCGGGGGTGAGCGGCATGGCGACCATTTTGGTGGCGGAAACCCTGGAGTCGCGCCGTTACCTGGCGCGGCAGATGATGATCGCGGCGCTGCTGAGTCAGGGCACGGTGGTGGTGTTGACCCTGATCCTGGCGTTCGCGCTGCTCAAGCGGGTGTTGAAGCCGATGCGTAAACTCTCCGGCATCATGCTGCGGCGCGATCCGGGCGAGCTGACGCCCTTGCCGCGGGTATTGCCGTGGTCGGAGATGCAGCCGCTGCTGGTGGCGTTCAATCGCTATATCGAACGGCTGCGGCTGATGGTGGCGCGTCAGGAACGTTTCAGCGCCGACGCTTCCCACCAGCTGCGCACGCCGCTGGCGGTGTTGAAGACTCAGGTCGGGGTGGCGCTGGCCAGCGATCGGCCGCAGCAGTGGCGCGAAAGCCTGCAGGCGATGAGCGCGACGCTGGACAATACCGTGGCACTGACCGACCGCCTGCTGTATCTCTCACGCCTGAAGGCCAGCGAGCACCAGGCCGAGCGCAAGCTGCAGCCGGTCAACCTGGCGCAGGTGCTGCGCGACGCCTGTTTCTCTCGCTTGCCGCAGGCGCGCAGCAAACAGATCGATCTCGGCTTCGAAGGTGAAGCGGCGTGTCAGGTGGCGGGGGAACCGCTGCTGTTGGCCGAGCTGTGCGCCAACCTGTTGGACAACGCGTTGAAATACACACCGCGTCAGGGCGTGGTCACCGCTCGCCTCACGCAGGAGAAGGCGACGGGGGAAGGCGTGCTGGAGATTGAAGACAGCGGCCCCGGCATCGCCTTGCAGGACAAGGCGCTGGCGCTGCAGCCATTTCACCGGCTGGACAACGTGGGCGATCAGCCGGGCGCCGGCCTGGGGCTGGCGCTGGTGAAGGACATCACCGCCTATCACGGCACCCGCCCGGAGCTGTTGAGCTCCGCCGCGCTGGGCGGTCTGTTGGTACGGGTGCGTTTCAGGCTGTTGCCTTAAGCCTGTTCTTTGCAGGACTCGACGTCGGCCGCCGGGGCTTTGGCTTTACGCGTCAGCGGCGTGCGCAGCCGCTGCGACAGGATAACGCCCAGCAGGGTAATGCCGCCGCCGATCAGGTGATAACCGTGCAACTGCTCATGCAGGAACAGCACGGCGATAGCGGCGGTAAACACCGGCGCCAGGTTCATGAAGATCGAGGCGGTGTTGGCGCCCAGGCGCATCACGCCCTGGATCCACAGGAACGGGGCGATGATCGAAGCCGGAATGCCGGCGAACAGCACCAGCGGCAGGTTATGGCCGTTCAAGCCGACATCCTGCGCCATCAGGAAATTAGGCAGCAGCAGCAGCACGCCGAACAGGATCTGCACGTACAGCGATTGCCAGTTCGGCAGCGCGATGGCCCAGCGTTTGGTCAACACGCCATACAGCGCGTAAGAGGCGGTGGCGAGCAGCATCATCAATTCCCCCTTGCCGATACCGTGCTGCAGCAGCACGCCGGGCTGGCCGCCGCTGACCAGCCAGATCAAACCGCCGAAGGAGAGAATACTGCCGAGCAGCACGCCGACGGTCGGCGCAATGCGCAGCAGGACGATGCTGATCAGGATGGTCAGCAGCGGGATCAGCGACACGATGATGCCCATAAACAGCGCGCTGACGCTGTGCGCCGCGTAATAGGCCAGGCTTTGATACAGCACCATGCCCAGCAAGCCGAGGATCATTAGTTTCCACCAGTTGGCGCGTACCTGCGCCCAATTGCGCAGCACGCCCGGCAGCACGAACGGCGTCAGGGCGATCAGCGCCAGCAGCCAGCGGTAAAGTGAAATGGCCGCCGGATCGATGGCGGTGGCGGAGAGTTTGCTGACAACGGCATTAATCGACCATATCAGCACGGCCAACAGTGGGAAGAGCATATTCATGATAATTATTCTCAATAACGTCCAACATGCTGGCTAGTCTACGCGTGTCCGGTTTATCATATATAGCGATATCCAGACAAAAATCGGCGTAAACAAGACAAATCACGGGACGAAACCATGCCAGAAATCCGCCATTTCCCTGAGTCGCTGATCCCGGCGCCCAACCCGGTGCAGTTCCGCTGTGAAGAGTTTAACGCGCGCACCGAATTCCAGCCGCACAGCCACACCTGGGGCCAGTTGATGTGGGTCAAAGCCGGGGTGATGGTGCTGCGCATCGGCGGGCAGCGCTTTCTGGCGCCGCCGGAGTTCGTGTTGTGGGCGCCGGCGGGCATCGAACACTCCTGCTACAACCAGCGACTGGCGCAGTGCCGCATGGTGGACATTACGCCGGCGCTGTGCGCCGGCATGCCGGCCGACCCCTGTCTGGTGAGCGTAACGCCCATCTTCCGTGCCATCGCCGAGGATTTCTATGCGCGCAAGCAGTACATTCCGCAGGCGGAGGAGGATTTGCGCCTCTGTCAGGTGCTGATCGACCAGCTGCGCCTGTCGCCGCGTCAGCAAACCTATCTGCCGTCGTCGGACGACAAATTTTTGGCGCCGGTGCTGGAAGCGCTGGAGCATTGCCCGGCGGACAACACCTCGCTGGCAACGTGGGCGGCGCGGGTCTACACCACCGAGCGCACGCTGTCGCGCCGCTGCCAGCAGGATCTGGGCATGTCGTTCAGCGAGTGGCGCCAGCGCCTGCGTTTTCTGCATGCCGTGTCGTTGCTCGAGCAGGGCAAAACCGTGCAGGACGTGGCGTTGGACGTCGGCTACAGCTCCGCGTCGGCCTTTATCGTCATGTTCCAGCAGATCGCCGGCACCACCCCTGAGCGCTTTCGCCGTGCCTGATTCAGTGGCACACTATTTCTCAGACCAATAGCCGTAAACCGTCGGAGAACGCAGTGAAAATTCTGGTTGATGAAAATATGCCGTACGCGGCCGAGCTGTTCAGCCGCCTGGGCGACGTGCAGGCGGTGCCGGGGCGTCCGATCCCGCTTGAGGCGCTGGCGGATGCCGATGCGCTGATGGTGCGTTCGGTCACCAAGGTCAATGAAGCCCTGTTGGCCGGCAGCCGCATCGGCTTTGTCGGCACCGCCACCGCAGGCACCGATCACATCGATGACGCCTGGCTGCAACGGCAGGGCATCGGGTTTTCCGCCGCGCCGGGCTGCAACGCCATCGCGGTGGTCGAGTATGTGTTCTCCGCCTTGATGCTGCTGGCCGAACGCGACGGCTTCCACCTGCGGGATAAAACCGTCGGCATCGTCGGCGTGGGCAACGTCGGTTCCCGCCTGGACGCGCGCCTCAAAGCGTTGGGCGTGCGCACGCTGCTGTGCGATCCGCCGCGCGCCGATCGCGGCGACGCCGGGGAGTTCTGGCCGTTGGAGAAGCTGGTGGCCGAGGCCGATGTGCTGACCTTCCATACGCCGCTGAATAAATCCGGCCCATACCATTCGCTGCATCTGGCGGATGCCGACCTGCTGGCGGCGCTGCCGGACAACCGCATTCTGATCAACGCCTGCCGCGGGCCGGTGGTGGATAACGCCGCGCTACTGCAGGCGCTGGAAAAGGGCAAAAAGCTGAGCACGGTGCTGGACGTGTGGGAACCGGAGCCGGACCTCGCCTTGCCGCTGCTGGCGCGGGTGGATATCGGCACCGCGCATATCGCCGGGTATACGCTGGAAGGCAAGGCGCGCGGCACCACCCAGGTGTTCGAAGCGTTCAGCCGCCATCTGGGGCAGCCGCAGCAGGTGGCGCTGGCCTCGCTACTGCCGGTGCCGGAGTTCAGCCAGATCCGCCTCAACGGGCCGCTGGATGAAGCGCGGTTAAAACGATTGATGCACTTGGTGTATGATGTGCGCCGCGATGATGCGCCATTGCGCAAAGTCGCCGGGCAACCGGGCGAATTCGATCGCCTGCGCAAGCACTACCAGGAGCGCCGCGAGTGGTCTTCGCTGGCCGTGCAATGCGATGACAGCGCCAGCGCCGAGCTGCTCGGCAAGCTGGGCTTCAGCGTGGCGTAGGGCGTAAGGTTGTCTTAAGCCAACGCCGCTACAGTGAGCGGTAAAGATTATCGGGCGGTGATTGCACTGCCCGTGTGCTTTTATGAATGAAATACTCTGGAGAAAACCCGATGTCTGACGGCTGGAATATCGCGCTGCTCGGCGCCACTGGCGCGGTAGGTGAAGCGTTGCTGGAATTGTTGCAGGAACGCCAGTTCCCGGTGGGTGAGCTCTATCCTCTGGCAAGCGAACGCAGCGCGGGCGCCAATGTGCGCTTCAACGGCAAGTCTCTTCTGGTGCAAAATGCCGAAGAGTTCGACTGGTCGCAGGCGCAGCTGGCCTTCTTCGTCGCCGGCAGCGACGCTTCCGCGCGCTATGCCGAAGAAGCCGGCAACATGGGCTGCCTGGTGATCGACACCAGCGGCCTGTTCGCCATGGAGCCGGATGTGCCGCTGGTGGTGCCGGGCGTGAACCCGCAGGTGCTGGCGGATTACCGTAACCGCAATATCGTGGCGGTGGCCGACAGCATGGTCAGCCAACTGCTGACGGCGATCAAACCGCTGACCGAACAGGCGGGGCTGTCGCGTCTGCACGTCACCACGCTGATGTCGGTATCGTCGCGCGGCAAGGTGGCGGTGGACGATCTGGCCGGCCAGAGCGCGCGCCTGCTGAACGGCATTCCGGCCGAGGAAGGCGTTTTCGGTAAACAGCTGGCGTTCAACCTGCTGCCGCTTGTCGCCGACGAGCAGGGCAGCGTGCGCGAAGAGCGCCTGATCGTCGATCAGGTGCGCAAGGTGCTGCAGGATGAAGGGCTGCCGATTTCGGTGAGCTGCGTTCAGTCGCCGGTGTTTTATGGTCACGCGCAGGTGGTGCACCTGGAAGCGCTGCGCCCGCTGTCCGCCGAAGAGGCGCGCAGCGAGCTCGAAGAGGTCGAAGATATTCAGCTGAGCGAAGAGGACGATTACCCGACCCAGGTCACCGACGCTTCCGGCAGCGATGCGCTCAGCATCGGTTGCCTGCGTAACGATTACGGCATCCCCGAGCTGCTGCAGTTCTGGACGGTGGCGGACAATGTGCGCTTCGGCGGCGCGTTGATGGCTATCGAAACCGCCGAGCGTCTGGTGCAGGAGCAGATGTACTGATGTCTGAGGTGGTCTCGCCCGCTCAGCCGACGCTGAAGGTAGCGCTGGGCATCGAATATGACGGCAGCCGTTATTACGGCTGGCAGCGGCAGCAAGAAGTGGCCAGCGTGCAGGAACGCCTGGAGCAGGCGTTGAGCAAGGTGGCGGATGCACCGATTACCGTGCTGTGCGCCGGGCGTACCGACGCCGGGGTGCACGCCACCGGGCAGGTGGTGCACTTCGAAACCACTGCGCGCCGCAAGGACGCCGCCTGGACGATGGGGGTGAATACCCATTTGCCGCCGGATATTGCGGTGCGTTGGGTGAGCCCCGTTGCCGACGATTTTCACGCGCGTTTCAGCGCCACCGCGCGCCGCTACCGCTATATCATTTTCAACCATCGCTACCGGCCGGCGGTGCTGCAGCAGGGGGTAACGCATTTTTATCACCCGCTGGACGCCGATCGCATGCATCGGGCGGCGCAGGCGCTGCTGGGCGAGAACGATTTCACGTCGTTCCGCGCGGTGCAATGCCAGTCGCGCACCCCGTGGCGCTGCGTAAAACACGTTAAGGTTACGCGCTACGGCGAATATATTGTGGTAGATATCAAGGCGAATGCCTTCGTGCATCACATGGTTCGCAACATCGTCGGCAGCCTGATGGAGATCGGCTGCGGCAATCAGGATGAGAACTGGATGGCCGAGTTGCTGGCGCTGAAGGATCGCAATCTGGCGGCGGCGACGGCGCGAGCCGAGGGGCTGTATCTGGTTGCCGTGGATTACCCTGACCACTTTGGTCTGCCGCGGCCGCCGATGGGGCCGCTGTTTTTGCCCGACGATTAAACGCCGGCACGCCTGAAAGCGTCGCTCCCTTGTGCTTCTGCCGGGTGATTGAAACGCCCGGCATCAATGAGAGAATTTATGGACATCATCAAGTTTATTATTGATTTCATTCTGCATATTGATGTGCACTTGGCCGAACTGGTCGCACAATACGGCATGTGGGTCTACGCTATTCTGTTCCTGATCCTGTTTTGTGAAACCGGTCTGGTGGTGACGCCGTTCCTGCCGGGGGATTCTTTGCTGTTCGTCGCCGGCGCGTTGGCGGCGTTGCCGACCAACGATCTGAACGTGCACACCATGGTGGCGTTGATGGTGGCGGCGGCGATCCTCGGCGATGCGGTGAACTACACTATCGGGCGGTTGTTCGGCGAGAAGCTGTTCAGCAACCCGAATTCGAAAATTTTCCGCCGCAGCTACCTGGATAAAACGCATCAGTTTTATGAGAAGCACGGCGGGAAAACGATTATTCTGGCGCGATTCGTGCCGATCGTGCGTACTTTTGCGCCGTTCGTCGCCGGTATGGGGCATATGTCCTATCGCCACTTCGCCGCCTACAACGTGATTGGCGCACTGGTTTGGGTGCTGCTCTTCACTTATGCTGGCTACCTGTTCGGCGATCTGCCGGTGGTGCAGGAGAACCTGAAACTGTTGATCGTCGGGATCATCATCGTTTCGATTCTGCCGGGCGTGATTGAAATTTGGCGCCACAAGCGCGCGGCCGCCCGCCAGCAAAAACAGTAAAAACATCGCTTAACCTGTCGGTTCGACCAGTTTTTTGTCCACAGCGTCGGGCCGATATGGTTTAATGAGCGACATTATGGTCTGTTCCTGCGAACAACCCTGAAGCCGATGCCTCAGTCGCCGCGCTTGCCGCGCCGCGAACGGGCATTTTTTCATTGGGGTGTTTTCGGGGGGATTGTTAAAGCATGAACAGCGGACTGGCGTGTGCCAGGTTCAAACAGAAAGGTCATCGATGAGCTGGATTGAACGAATTCTTAACAAGAGCAATATCACACAAACCCGTAAGGCGAGCATTCCTGAAGGGGTCTGGACTAAATGCGACAGCTGCGGCCAGGTTCTCTACCGCGCCGAGCTGGAGCGGAATCTGGAAGTGTGCCCGAAGTGCGACCATCACATGCGTATGGGCGCGCGCGCGCGTCTGCATACCCTGCTGGATGAAGGCAGCGAAGTGGAGCTGGGCAGCGATCTGGAGCCGAAGGACGTTCTGAAATTCAAGGATTCCAAGCGCTATAAAGATCGTCTGGTCGCCGCACAGAAAGCGACCGGCGAGAAAGACGCGCTGGTGGTGATGAAGGGCACGCTGTACGGTATGCCGATCGTCGCCGCGTCCTTCGAATTCGCCTTCATCGGCGGCTCGATGTCTTCCGTGGTCGGCGCGCGTTTCGTGCGTGCGGTTGAGCAGGCGCTGGAGGACAACTGTCCGCTGGTGTGCTTCTCCGCCAGCGGCGGCGCGCGTATGCAGGAAGCGCTGATGTCGCTGATGCAGATGGCGAAAACCAGCGCGGCGTTGGCCAAAATGCAGGAGCGCGGCTTGCCGTATATCTCCGTGCTGACCGACCCGACCATGGGCGGTGTCTCCGCCAGCCTGGCGATGCTGGGCGACATCAATATCGCCGAGCCGAAAGCGCTGATCGGTTTTGCCGGCCCGCGCGTTATCGAGCAAACCGTGCGCGAGAAACTGCCACCGGGCTTCCAGCGCAGCGAGTTCCTGATCGAAAAAGGCGCGATCGACATGATCGTTCGCCGTCCGGAAATGCGCCAAACGTTGGCGAGCATTCTGTCCAAGCTGACCAACCAGCCGCAGCCGCATTTCGATGAGGCCGCGCCGGTCATTGAGCCGGAGCAGCAGGCCGACGCCTGAGGCAAAGACAGATCCCGCCCGGGCTCAGCCGCCACTTTGTGGCTAAGTGACGGCTGATGCCCGCTCTCCGCCGGCCGTAGCCTATCCGCTGCGGTTGGCAGGCTGGCGGCAGTCACGAAGCGCATCGCCTTTACCGCGGTGAGGGTGGTGCCCTGATGGATTAATGAACCCAAGTTCAGTGATGGGACTCATGCAAAACCACCAAATTCCCCAAGCCACGTCGCCATTAAGCTCGTGGCTTTATTATCTGGAACGTCTGCACAGCCAGGCGATCGAACTCGGCCTTGAGCGCGTACAGCGCGTCGCGGCGCATCTGGATTTACTGACCCCCGCACCCACGGTGTTCACCGTTGCCGGCACCAACGGCAAAGGCACCACCTGTCGCACCCTTGAAGCTATTCTGCTGGCCGCCGGCCTGCGCGTCGGCGTCTACAGTTCGCCGCATCTGGTGCGCTATACCGAACGCGTGCGCATTCAGGGGGAAGAGCTGAGCGAAGCGGAGCACAGCCGCTCGTTCGCCGCCATTGAAGCCGGCCGCGGCGAAACGTCGCTGACCTATTTCGAATTCGGCACCCTGTCGGCGCTGCAGCTGTTCAAACAGGCGCGGCTCGACGTGGTGATCCTGGAAGTGGGCCTGGGCGGGCGCCTCGACGCCACCAACATCGTCGATCCGAGCGTGGCGGTGATCACCAGCATTGCGCTCGATCACACCGACTGGCTGGGTAACGATCGCGAAAGCATCGGCCGTGAAAAGGCCGGTATTTTTCGCAGCGGCAAACCGGCGGTGGTCGGTGAACCCGACATGCCGGACAGCATTCGCCAGGTTGCCGAAACGCTGGGCGCGCCGCTGTCTCGCCGCGGCGAAGCCTGGCGCTTCAGCGAGCAGGGCGATCGCTGGCAGTGGCAGGGCGGCGACACGCTGCTGACCGATCTGCCGACGCCGAACGTACCGCTGGCCAACGCCGCTACCGCGTTGGCGGCGCTCAACTGTTCTCCGCTGGAAATCGACGAACGCGCGATTTTCACCGGCCTGCAGCAGGCGACGCTGCCTGGGCGCTTCCAGATCGTGCGGCGTGAGCCGACGCTGATCCTCGATGTGGCGCACAATCCGCACGCCGCCGGCTATCTGGCCGGGCGTCTGGCCAAACTGCCGCGCAACGGCGGCAAGGTGCGCGCGGTGGTGGGCATGCTGTCGGATAAGGACATCGCCGGCACGCTGGCCTGCCTCAGCGAGCAGGTGGATGAATGGTACTGCGCGCCGCTCGACGGGCCGCGCGGCGCCAGCGTCGAACAGCTGGCGCAACATCTGACGGAACCGCGCCGCTTTAATGATGTCGAAACTGCCTGGCGGCAGGCTATGCAGGATGCTGATAAACAGGATATTGTGATCGTCTGTGGATCGTTCCACACCGTGGCGCAGGTGATGGCGGCGTCAGACGAGATGCGGGGAGTGTGAGTGGCGAGTAAATTTCAGAACCGACTGGTCGGAACCGTGATTCTGGTGGCGCTGGGGGTGATCATCCTGCCAGGGTTGCTGGACGGTAAAAAGAAGCATTACGAGGATGAATTCGCGGCCATTCCGTTGGTGCCGAAGGCGGGCGACGTCGAAGAGAACGACGTGCTGCCACCGGTGACACAACCGCTACCGGCGCAGCCGCCGGAAGGGGCGGGCGCGCTGGTCGAACAGCAGGCGGCCAACGAAGCGGCGGCGCAGCAGGCGGTGCGGCAAGGTGCTCAGCAGCCGGCGCAGGTGGCGCCGCCACCGGTCGAGACGCGTCCTCAGCCGGTGCCGCAGCCCAAGCCGAAACCGGTAGAAACCAAACCGGTGGAAGTGAAACCGAAACCGGCGCCGCAACCGAAACCGGTGGAAGTGAAGCCGGTACCGAAGCCGGAGCCGACGCCGAAACCTGAACCGACGCCGCAGCCGAAACCGGCGGAAGAAAAAGCGCCGGCCGGGCAAGCCTACGTTGTGCAGCTCGGGGCGTTGAAAAATGCCGCCAAGGCGAACGAGATTGTCGCCTCGCTGCGCCTCTCGGGCTATCGCGCCTTTACCGTGCCGTCAACGCCGGTGCAGGGGCAGATCACCCGCATCTACGTCGGCCCGGATGCCTCCAAGCAGAAGCTGCAGGCGGCGCTGCCGTCGCTGAACTCGATCAGCGGGCTGAGCGGGCAGGTGAAGCCGTACGGCCGTTAAACCCCGCAGGGGCGCAGCACGATGCGCCCCTGAATTAAGGAGTGGTGGAGAGAAAGCGAGAAAAACCGCGCCTTTTACAGGCGAAATCACCTATGTAGGCGCGGCGATTGGGAATTTTTTGATCGCCGCTTTTTATTTGTAACGTGGTAGGAAATCCCCTACGCAAACGTTTTCTTTTTCTGTTAGAATTCGCCGCGAATTGGATGCAGGGGCGATTCATCATTGGAATAGTTCATGGTCTGGATTGATTACGTCATTATAGCGGTGATTGGATTTTCGGCTCTGGTGAGCCTGATCCGAGGGTTTGTTCGCGAAGCATTGTCACTTGTGACATGGGGATGTGCGTTTTTTGTTGCCAGCCATTTCTACTCTTACCTTGCGGTCTATTTCACTCGTTTTGAAGATGAACTGGTGCGAAACGGCATCGCGATCGCGATTTTGTTCATCGCGACCTTGATCGTAGGGGCTATTGTTAACTATGTGATTAGCTCACTGGTAGAGAAAACCGGGTTGTCGGGCACCGACCGGGTGTTGGGCATCTGCTTCGGCGCGCTGCGCGGAGTATTGATCGTCGCGGCGATCCTGTTCTTCCTGGATACCTTTACCGGCTTTTCACAGAGTGCCGACTGGAAACAGTCGCAGCTCATTCCCCAGTTCAGTTACGTCATCAGGTGGTTCTTTGACTACCTGCAGAGCACGTCGAGTTTCTTGCCGACCCAATTGCCGGGGCGGTAGCGCTGATGAGGAAAAGACAACATGTGCGGTATTGTCGGTATCGCCGGTTTCATGCCGGTAAACCAGTCGATTTATGATGCGCTGACGGTGCTTCAGCACCGTGGCCAGGATGCCGCAGGCATCGTCACCATTGACGCCCACAACGGGTTCCGTTTGCGCAAAGCCAACGGCCTGGTGAAGGATGTATTTGAGGCGCGCCATATGCAACGCTTGCAGGGCAACATGGGCATTGGCCATGTGCGTTACCCGACGGCCGGCAGCTCGAGCGCCTCTGAGGCCCAGCCTTTCTACGTCAACTCGCCGTTCGGCATTACGCTGGCCCACAATGGCAACCTGACCAACGCCCATGAGCTGCGCCAAAAGCTGTTCGAAAGCGGCCGCCGCCATGTCAACACCACCTCCGACTCGGAAATCCTGCTGAACGTGCTGGCCAGCGAGCTGGATCGCTTCCCGCATTATCCGCTGGAGGCCGACAACATCTTTACCGCGGTCGCCGCCATGCATCAGCAACTGCGCGGCGCTTACGCCTGCGTGGCGATGATTATCGGCCACGGCCTGCTGGCGTTCCGCGACCCGTACGGCATTCGTCCGCTGGTGATCGGCAAGCGCACGCTGGAAGATGGCCGCAGCGAGTATATGGTGGCTTCCGAGAGCGTGGCGCTGGATACCCTGGGCTTTGAATTCCTGCGCGACGTGGCGCCGGGCGAAGCGGTGTACATCACCACCAAGGGCCAGTTGTTCACCCGCCAGTGCGCAGAGAATCCGAAAACCAATCCGTGCCTGTTCGAATACGTCTATTTCGCGCGCCCGGACTCCTTTATGGACAAGATCTCGGTCTACAGCGCCCGCGTGCGCATGGGCCAGAAGCTGGGTGAGAAGATTGCCCGCGAATGGGAAGATCTGGACATCGACGTGGTGATCCCGATCCCGGAAACCTCCTGCGACATCGCGCTGGAGATCGCGCGCATTCTCGACAAACCCTACCGCCAGGGCTTTGTGAAGAACCGCTACGTCGGCCGCACCTTTATCATGCCGGGCCAGCAGGCGCGTCGTCAGTCGGTGCGCCGCAAGCTGAACGCCAACCGCGCCGAGTTCCGCGACAAGAACGTGCTGTTGGTGGATGATTCCATCGTGCGCGGCACGACTTCAGAGCAGATCGTCGAGATGGCGCGCGAAGCGGGCGCCAAGCGCGTGTACCTGGCTTCCGCCGCGCCGGAAGTGCGTTTCCCTAACGTCTACGGTATCGACATGCCGAGCGCCAACGAACTGATCGCCCACGGGCGCGAAGTGGATGAAATCCGCCAAATCATCGGCGCCGATGGGCTGATCTTCCAGGACCTCGACGATCTGATCGAAGCGGTGCGTGAAGAAAACCCGGACATCACCCAGTTCGAATGCTCGGTATTCAACGGCATCTACGTGACCAAAGACGTCGATCAAAGCTATCTGGAATACCTGGAGTCGCTGCGTAACGACGACGCCAAGGCGCTGCGGGGACAAACCGAAGCGGAAAATCTGGAACTGCATAACGAAGGCTAACCGCCTGCGTTGATCCATCAGGGGGCATCGCCGCGTCTGCGGCGGTGCGCCTTGCTCCTGTGAACTTGCTTATCCCTCGCCATTGCGGCAAAGTCTGCCTGATCTTATTTTTTACTTTTTACGGCAGAGGCCATTTTTCATGAAACGACTCATCATCGGCATTTCCGGCGCCAGCGGCGCGATCTACGGCGTGCGCCTGTTACAGGTTTTGCGCGACGTCGCAGAGGTGGAAACCCATCTGGTGATGAGCAACGCTGCACGACAGACGCTGGCGCTGGAAACGCCGTACAGCCTGCGTGAAGTGCAGGCGCTGGCCGATGTGGTTCACGATGCGCGCGATATCGCCGCCGCCATCTCCTCCGGCTCTTTCAAAACCCTGGGTATGGCGATCCTGCCATGTTCGATCAAAACCCTGTCCGGCATCGTCAACAGCTACAGCGACGGGCTGCTGACCCGCGCCGCCGACGTGGTGCTCAAAGAGCGCCGCCGTTTGGTGCTGTGCGTGCGGGAAACGCCGCTGCACCTTGGGCACCTGCGGCTGATGACGCAGGCGGCGGAGATGGGGGCGGTGATCATGCCGCCGGTGCCGGCGTTTTACCACCAGCCGAAAAGCGTGGAAGACATCATCGATCAGACCGTCAATCGGGTGATCGATCAGTTTGATATCGAACTGCCGGCCGATCTGTTCACCCGCTGGCAGGGCGCTGATTAACATTTTCATCCCCAAATTGGTACATTTGTGCAACACCGCACTGAATTAGGGCGGCGCATGCACCATAATGATCCCACTTCATCACGTTCACTGTTTCATGGCGCCGCCTTATCGCGGCTGCCAGTGGCGCGGCCCCGAGCGGCCGATTTAATTTTGCGGTTATCGTCCCAGGAAACAGTATTGTGAAGGCCGGAGCCGTTCCCTCCGCCCGTAGCACCTAATGTGGCACGATTACTGCAAATTGATTTGGTGGGGAAAAGTAATGCCCGTAGTGGCATCAAAAAAATCAATTTGAGGGTAATTTATGAAAAAGCGGGTTTTGATTTTGCCGTTAGTTCTGGCTTTGAGCGCCGCCAGCAGCGCCTTTGCCGCCATTCCTTCCACGCTGAAGATTGGCACCGATCCGACTTACGCACCGTTTGAATCCAAAAACGCCAAAGGCGAATTGGTTGGCTTTGACATCGATTTGGCCAAAGAGCTGTGCAAACGCATCAATACCCAATGCACCTTCGTGGAGAGCGACTTCGACGCGCTGATCCCATCCCTCAAGGCGAAGAAAATCGACGCCATCATCTCTTCGCTGTCCATCACCGAAAAACGCCAGCAGGAAATCGCCTTTACCGACAAGCTGTATGCCGCCAACGCGCGTCTGATCGCGCCGAAAGGATCCAAGCTGTTGCCTACCGTGGACGCCCTGAAAGGCAAGAGCGTGGGCGTGTTGCAGGGCACTACCCAGGAAGCCTACGCCAACGCCATGTGGCAGCCGAAGGGCATCACCGTCGTGCCTTACCAGAACCAGGATCTGGTTTACGCCGATTTGGCTTCCGGGCGTATCGACGCCGCCTTCCAGGATGAAGTGGCGGGCAGCGACGGCTTCCTGAAACAGCCGCCGGGCAAAGACTATGCGTTCGCCGGCGAATCGGTGAAGGATGACAAGTTCTTCGGCGTCGGCACCGGCATGGGGCTGCGCAAGACCGATACCGAGCTGAAAGCGGCGCTGGACAAAGCCTTCGCCGAGATGCGCAAAGACGGCACCTACGACAAATACGCGAAAAAGTACTTCGACTTTGACGTCTACGGCGGGTAATCCGCTTACCGTTCCATGCTGTGACTGCGGGGCCGGCGTGCCGGCCCCGATGGTTCGGATCCTAGACCACAGGGTGAAGTAGATGCTGCAAGGCTATTCCCAACTGATTTTCGAGGGGGCTCTGGTGACGCTGGAGCTGGCCCTCAGTTCCGTGCTGCTGGCGGTGGTGATCGGCCTGATCGGCGCCGGTGGCAAACTGTCTCATAACCCCTTTATCTCCGGCCTGTTCGGCGCCTATACCACGCTGATCCGCGGCGTGCCCGATCTGGTGCTGATGCTGCTGATCTTTTACGGTCTGCAAATCGCGCTGAACAATATCACCACGCTGCTGGGCTTCGCGCAGATCGATATCGATCCGCTCGGTGCCGGCATCATAACCCTCGGCTTTATCTACGGCGCTTATTTTACCGAGACCTTCCGCGGCGCTTATCTGGCGGTGCCGAAAGGGCAGATCGAAGCGGCGACGGCCTACGGCTTCAGCGGCGCGCAGATCTTCCGGCGCATTCTGTTCCCGGCGATGATGCGTTTCGCCCTGCCGGGCATCGGCAACAACTGGCAGGTGATCCTGAAGGCGACGGCGCTGGTGTCGATCCTTGGCCTAAACGACGTGGTCAAAGCCACTCAGCTGGCGGGGAAAGGCACCTATCAGCCGTTCTTCTTCGCCATCGTGGCCGGCGTGGTGTATCTGGTCTTCACTACCGTTTCCAACGGCGTGCTGCTGTGGCTTGAACGGCGTTACTCACTGGGCGTCAAGAGGGCCGAGCTATGATTGAGATCCTGCAACAGTATTGGCAGTCGCTGCTGTGGAGCGACGGCTACCGCTTCACCGGCGTGGCGATCACGCTGTGGCTGCTGATCGCCTCGGTGGTGATGGGCGGGCTGCTGGCGATCCCGATGGCGGTGGCGCGCGTGTCTTCCCTTCGCTGGGTGCGTTTCCCGGTGTGGCTCTACACCTATGTGTTTCGCGGTACGCCGCTGTACGTGCAGCTGCTGGTGTTCTACTCCGGCATGTACAGCCTTGAGATCGTGCGCGGCAGCGAGTTTCTCAATGCGTTTTTCCGCAGCGGGCTCAACTGCACCATCCTGGCGCTGACGCTCAACACCTGCGCCTATACCACCGAGATCTTCGCCGGGGCGATCCGCTCGGTGCCGCACGGTGAAATCGAGGCCGCCAACGCCTACGGTTTCTCGCGCTTCAAGATGTACCGCTGCATCATTTTACCTTCGGCACTGCGCACCGCGCTGCCGGCTTACAGCAACGAGGTGATCCTGATGCTGCATTCCACCGCGCTGGCGTTTACCGCCACCGTGCCGGATCTGCTGAAGATCGCGCGCGACATCAACGCCGCGACCTATCAGCCGTTCTACGCCTTCGGCATCGCGGCGGTGCTGTATCTGATCATCTCCTACGTGTTAATCAGCCTGTTCCGCAAGGCTGAGAAACGCTGGATGGCACACGTTAGTCACTGATAAATGACGGGAAGAAAACCATGTCTGAGAATAAATTAGCCGTCACGGAACTGCACAAACGCTATGGCGACCACGAAGTGCTAAAGGGCGTCTCGCTGGCGGCCAACGCCGGGGATGTGATCAGCATCATCGGCTCCTCCGGCTCCGGCAAAAGCACCTTTCTGCGCTGCATCAACTTCCTTGAGAAGCCGAGCGAAGGTTCGATCAGTCTGAACAACGAAGATATTCGCATGGTGCGCGACAAGGACGGCCAGCTGAAGGTATTCGATAAGAAGCAGCTGCAGCTGTTGCGTACCCGCCTGACCATGGTATTCCAGCACTTTAACCTGTGGAGCCACATGACGGTGCTGGAGAACGTGATGGAAGCGCCGGTGCAGGTGTTGGGGCTGAGCAAGGCCGACGCGCACGAGCGCGCGGTGCGCTACCTGGACAAAGTGGGCATCGACGAGCGGGCGCGCGGAAAATACCCGGTGCACCTGTCGGGCGGCCAGCAGCAGCGCGTCTCTATCGCCCGCGCATTGGCGATGGAGCCGGAGGTGCTGCTGTTTGACGAACCGACGTCGGCGCTGGATCCCGAACTGGTGGGCGAGGTGCTGCGCATCATGCAGAAGTTGGCGGAGGAGGGAAAAACCATGGTGGTGGTGACGCACGAAATGGAGTTTGCGCGCCACGTTTCCAACCACGTGATCTTCCTGCACAAAGGGTTGATTGAAGAACAGGGGCCGCCGGCCGAGCTGTTCGGCAACCCCAAAAGCCCGCGCCTGCAGCAGTTCCTGTCCGGCGCGTTGAAGTAACCTCAGATCAGCGGGCTTCGGCCCGCTGATTGACAACGTCATCCAACGCCTGTTCCAACTCCAGATAGCGGAAGTGGAAGCCGGCTTCTTCCAGGCGCTTCGGCACCGCCCGCTGGCCGCCGAGTACCAGCACCGCCGCTTCCCCCATCAACAAACGCATGACGAATGCCGGCACCCGCAGAAACGCCGGGCGATCGAGCACGTTGGCCAATTGGGCGGCGAACTGTTCGTTATGCACCGGGTAGGGGGCGACCATGTTGAACGGGCCGGTCAGCGTGGCGTGATCCAGCAGATAAATAATGCCGTTGACCATGTCGTCGAGATGGATCCACGGCAGATATTGGCGGCCGTCGCCGATCGGGCCGCCGAGCCCGAAGCGGAACGGCGGCAGCATTTTGGCCAGCGCGCCGCCCTGTGGCGCCAGCACCACGCCGGTGCGCAGCAGGCAGACGCGGGTGGCGTCGCTCTGCGCCTGCAGCGCCAGCGTTTCCCAGCGCTGGCACAGCTGGTGGGTGAATTCGTCGTGCGGCGGCTCCTCTTCGGTGACCACCGCCTGCCCCTGATCGCCGTAGTAGCCGACGGCGGAACCGGAAATCAGCACGCCGGGCGGTGTGCTGCCGGCTTTGATCAGCTGTGCCAGGCGTTCGGTCAGATCCCAGCGGCTGCGGCACAGGCGCTCTTTCTGCTGCGCGCTCCAGCGCTTGTCGGCGATAGGTTCGCCGGCCAGGTTGATCACCGCGTCGAAGTCATCCAGCGACTGCCGGTCGTCCAGCGTTTGCCAATAGCTCGGCCGGTCGCCCAGTTTGGCTCGGGCGCGCCGCTCGTCGCGGGTCAGTACCGTAATGTGGTGAGAAAGCGCCAGCAGTCTTGCCGTCAGGCTGCTGCCTATCAATCCCGTTGCGCCGGTGATCAGGATCCGCATGGTCTACCTCCCTGAGTTAGCCCCGGCGGTAGCTCATGGTCATGGAGACCGAATCGGCGTAGCGCAGAGCCAGAAGTTTATCTATCTCCACTTCAGCATAGGTTACCCAGGCGTGTTCTTTTACGATGTCGAGCACATCCTGCGTTAATTTTTCCAGCAACGCGAAACGGTTATCTTCCACATGGCGGATGATCGCTTTGGTGATGGTGCGGTAGTTGAGCGCGTCGGCGATGTCTTCGCTGTTGCGCGCCTTGTCCGCCGGGTAGTGGATCACCACGTTGATCAGAACGTCCTGCCGGTTGTTGATTTCCTCTTCCTTGATACCGATGAACGTGCGCAGCCGCAGATTTTTAATGCGAATAACGGCGTCGGGTTGACTGAAAGACATCAGAGATTCTCCATAGGTCTGATTATTAGCGTTCAGAATACACGGAAAGTAAGGAAATGATAACGTGAGGACGATGTGACTCCCCGGCCGACGGGGAGTCGGAGGAGGCGATTAGGCTTGTTCGGCCAGTTTGTAGGCGCGCTCGGTCGCCGGGCGGTTGCTGATGCGCTCGAACCAGTTGCGCACCGCCGGGTAATCTGCCAGATCGATGCGCTGGCGCGGATGCGACACCACCCACGGGTAGGTGGCGATATCGGCGATGCTGTAGTTATCGCCGCCCAGGTACGGGTGTTTTTGCAGTTCAGCGTCCAGCACGCCGTACAGCCGTTTGGTTTCCAGATGGTAACGCTCGATGGCGTAAGGCACCGGCTGCGGCGCGTAGTGGTTAAAGTGGTGATTCTGCCCGAGCATCGGCCCGAACCCGGCCACCTGCCAGAACAGCCACTGCAGGGTGGCGGCGCGTTCGCGCAGGCCCTTGCTCAGCAGCTTGCCGGTCTTCTCCGCCAGATACAGCAGGATTTCCCCGGACTCGAACAGGCTGATTGGCGCGCCGCCGTCCACCGGTTGCTGATCGACAATCGCCGGGATTTTGTTGTTGGGAGAAATGCTCAGAAAGTCCGGTTTGAACTGCTCGCCGGCGCTGATGTTTACGCGATGGATACGGTAGGGCAAGCCGACCTCTTCCAGAAACAAGGTGATCTTGTGACCATTGGGAGTAGGCGCGTAATACAGGTCAATCATGTTGCCTCCTGCGGTAAGGTGATCTGTAATTCATTACACGTTGCTGCGGTCTTCGCCGCGCACAAAGGTATATCAGAGATCCAACAATAGCAGCTAAGGATAGCAGGCTATGTGGGATTCGTCCGATGCTATCTGCACAGTTGGATCACAATTCTCCACCGGAGCGGGCGGCGGTTTGCCGCACGGCGCCGGCGCGGTAAAATGGCGCTTATTTCCCTCTATAGGACAAGGTTATGAAGCTGATGTTCGCCTCGGATATCCACGGATCGCTGCCGGCTACCGAACGCGTGCTGGAATTGTTCGCACAACAGGGCGCCGACTGGCTGATTCTTCTGGGCGATTTGCTGAATCACGGCCCGCGCAACGCGCTGCCGGCCGGGTATCAGCCCGCTCAGGTTGCCGAACGATTGAATCGCTATAGCGACAAGATCATCGCCGTTCGCGGCAATTGCGACAGCGAGGTCGATCAGATGCTGCTGACGTTCCCTATCGAGGCGCCCTGGCAACAGGTTGTACTGCAAAAAAGACGATTGTTTTTGACCCACGGTCACCTTTATCATCCCTCGGCACTGCCGCCGTTATCCCGCGGTGACGTCCTGGCCTACGGCCATACGCATCTGCCGCAGGCGGAGCGGCAGGGTGAGATCTATTGCTTCAATCCGGGCTCGGTCAGCATCCCGAAAGGGGGTTTTCCGGCCAGCTACGGCATGTTGGATCGGGGCACTTTGCGCGTGCTGGCGCTCGACGACGGCAAGGTCGTCGCGGAGGTGGCGTTAACACGCTAAACGCACTAATTTATACACACACAATAAAAATCTTTGAAAAACACTCATTGATTAACCAGCGCGCGGGATGCATCGCGCCAAAATAGAAGGTTTTAGAGGATGGCGGAACAGGGTCAGGCTGCAGATACCGAATGGGTTGATATCGTCGACGAGCAAAACGAGGTGATTGCGCAATCCAGTCGTCAACAGATGCGGGCGGAGCGGCTGCGTCATCGTGCTACCTATATTGTGGTGCATGATGGGATGGGAAAAATTCTGGTGCAGCGTCGCACCGAGATCAAGGACTTCTACCCGGGCTGGCTGGACGCGACGGCGGGCGGCGTAGTGCAAAGCGGTGAAAACGTGCTGGACTCGGCGCGCCGCGAGGCGGAAGAGGAGCTGGGCATCGCCGGCGTGCCTTTCGCCGAACACGGTCTGTTCTACTTCGAAGAAGAGCAGTGCCGGGTGTGGGGCGCGCTGTTCAGCTGTGTGTCGCACGGCCCGTTCGCGCTGCAGGAAGAAGAAGTGGCTGAAGTGTGCTGGCTGACGCCGGAAGAGATCACCGCGCGCTGCGACGAATTTACCCCGGATTCGCTGAAGGCGCTGTCGCTGTGGCTGACGCGCAACAACGAGCAGGATTACGGTAAGCCGCTCGATAACCACTGAGACGCCAACGCGTGAGGAAAGCCGGTCATCGACCGGCTTTTTTTATGCTGTGGATTCAGCAGCTGTCGCGGCGGCACAGCGTGGCGGGCAGGGAACCTGCCGGCTGCCAGGGTTGCTCGTTCAGCCTCGCCAGCAGCGCCTGACCGGCCTGAATGCCGATATCGCGATGCGGAATGGTCATGGTGGTCAGCGGCGGCTGGCACACCCGGCTGAACTCGCTGTTGCCGAATCCCACCACCGCCAGATTGTCCGGCACCTTGATGCGCCGCCGCTGGCATTCATACAGCGCGCCGCCCGCCAGTTCGTCCGAGGCGCACACCAGCGCGTCCAGCTCCGGCCAGGCCAGCAAGAATTCCGGCAGCTGCTGCGCGCCGGTGCTGAAGCTGGCGGGCTGCGCGGCGTTGATCACCCGATGCGGCGACATATGGTTGCGCAGCAGCGCCTTGTGCCAGCCCTGCAGGTGCTGCTGGAAAATCCACTGTTCCTGATTGGCGCACAGCAGCCCGATATTCTGATAGCCGCTGGCGATCACCGTTTGTGTCAGCTGATACATGGCCGCCACGTAATCGATGCCGATGCTCATGTCGATCGGATCGGCGCGCACGGCGCCGATCTCCACCACCGGAATGTTGGCGGCGATCAACGCGTTGCGGGCATTTTGCGAATGCTCGACGCTGAGCAGCACCGCCGCCGCCAGGTTGTAAGAGAGCAGGGTCTCCAGCAGTTTCTCCTCGCGTTCCAGGTGGTGCTGCGACTCCGCCAGCATGATGTGATAGCCGGCGGGCTGCAGCACTTTCTGCAGGCCGGCGAACATCTCGGCGCAGCCGGATTCGGACAGGCTGGGCACCACCATGGCGATGGTGTAGGAGGAGGCCGACGCCAGCGAACTGGCGGCCAGGTTGGGCAGATACCCCAACTCGCTCACCGCGGCTTCAATCTTCTCGCGCAGTTTGTCTGAAACCTGCTCCGGCGTGCGCAGCGCGCGCGACACCGTCATGGTGCCGACGCCCGCCAGCTGCGCTACATCAGCCAACGTCACCCTGCCCGTGCTGCGTCGTTTTTTACCGATCGACATGCCAAATCCCGACTGAAATGCGCGCGCGGCGCATAAAAATGGTGAGGGTGGGAAGCCGACGGCGCGGCTTCGACGATCCCCGTATGCGGCACATTCTACCCCGTTACCCGAAAGAGCGAGAAAAAATTGTGGTTAACGTCATACCGCAGCACGGCGTTTTGATAGCGCTATCACAGATCTGCATGATAGCGCTTTGGTAGCGCTATCTTTGTGATATCCATCACTGTGTGGCCAGGAGGGGTTGATTAAAGTTTTACCGTCGCCGGTGAATTAATCACCGGCCGCAATCATCGACTCTCGGGAGGATAACGTGCTGAAAGAGTGGCTGACCGCCGATCATATACAGCTGTGCGAACGGGTGGAGGACTGGCGCCAGGCGGTAACGCTGAGCGCGCAGCCGCTGCTGCAAGACGGTGTGATTACGCCGAATTACCTGACGGCCATCTTTCATCAGCAGGAGAAGCTCGGCCCTTACTTTGTCCTGGCGCCGGGCATCGCCATGCCACACGCCCGGCCGGAGGAAGGCGCCAGCGCGCTGGGGTTATCGCTGTTGAAGATCCATCAGGGGGTGAACTTTCATTCCGCGGATAACGATCCGGTTCAGGTGGTGGTGATGCTTTCCGCACCCGACGGCAACAGCCACATCGAATTGATTTCGCAACTGGCGGAATTATTTTCCGATAACCAGGCCATGGAGGCGTTATTTCACGCCAAAGATAAACGGCAAATCGAGGATATTATCGCCCGCTATTAACGTTTAATCACCAGGAACATTATTAATGCTAACAACGCCGGGAATATGACCGGCGGCGCTACCCTACACGCTAAATTCAACAGGTGGATATCATGAAAATCATGGCGATTTGCGGTTCAGGTCTCGGCAGCAGCTTTATGGTGGAAATGAACATTAAAAAGGTGCTGAAAAAGATGGGGGTGGAGGCCGAGGTTGAACACTCCGATCTGTCGTCCGCCACTCCCGGCGCGGCCGACGTGTTCGTGATGGCAAAAGACATTGCCGACAGCGCCAGCGTGCCGGCCGAGCAGCTGGTGGTGATCAGCAACATCATCGACATCAATGAGCTGGAAGCCAAGCTGCGCGCTTACTTCGAAGCCCACTCAATCCTCTGAATAAAACGATTGGCGAGGTGGATATGTTTATCCAGGAAACGCTCAAGTTTGTGGTGGATATATTAAAGGTGCCTTCGGTGCTGGTCGGGCTTATTGCGCTGATCGGTTTGCTGGCGCAAAAGAAATCCTTTTCCGACGTGGTGAAAGGCACGGTAAAAACCATTCTCGGCTTTATCGTGTTGGGCGGCGGCGCCACGGTATTGGTCGGGTCGCTCAATCCGTTGGGCGGCATGTTCGAACACGCGTTTAATATTCAGGGCATCATTCCGAACAACGAAGCGATCGTCTCTATCGCGCTGGAGAAATACGGCGCTTCCACCGCCTTGATCATGGCGTTCGGCATGGTGGCGAACATCGTGGTGGCGCGCTTCACCCGGCTGAAATACATCTTCCTCACCGGCCACCACACCTTCTACATGGCCTGCATGATCGGCATCATCCTGACGGTGGCAGGCTTCGAGGGCGTGCAGCTGGTGTTTACCGGCGCGTTGACCCTGGGGCTGGTGATGGCGTTCTTCCCGGCGATTGCCCAGCGCTATATGCGCCGCATCACCGGCAACGACGATATCGCTTTCGGCCACTTCGGCACCCTGGGCTATGTGTTGTCCGGCTGGATCGGCTCGAAGGTGGGCAAAAATTCGCGCTCAACCGAGGAGATGAACCTACCGAAAAATCTCAGCTTCCTGCGCGACAGTTCTATTTCGATCTCGATGACCATGATCGTCATCTATCTGATCCTGGCGATCTGCGCCGGGCGGGCCTATGTGGAAAGCGAGCTCAGCGGCGGCCAGAACTACCTGGTGTATTCGATTATCCAGGCCATCACCTTCGCCGCCGGGGTGTTCATCATTCTGCAGGGCGTGCGCTTGATTCTGGCGGAGATCGTGCCGGCGTTCACCGGCTTCTCGGAAAAACTGGTGCCTAACGCGCGGCCGGCGTTGGATTGTCCGGTGGTTTATCCCTATGCCCCCAACGCGGTGCTGATCGGCTTCCTGTTCAGCTTCCTTGGCGGGTTGGCCGGGCTGTTCCTGCTGGGGCAACTGAAGATGGTGCTGATCCTGCCCGGCGTGGTGCCGCATTTCTTCACCGGCGCTACCGCCGGGGTGTTCGGCAACGCGACCGGCGGGCGGCGCGGCGCGATGCTGGGCGCCTTTGCCAACGGGCTGCTGATCACCTTCCTGCCGGTGCTGCTGCTGCCGGTGCTGGGGGCGCTGGGTTTTGCCAACACCACCTTCTCCGACGCCGACTTCGGCGCGATCGGCATCCTGCTGGGCAATATGGCACGCTTTATGTCGAAAGAGATGATCATGCTGGCGATTGTCGCCGTGTTCGCGCTGCTGGTGGCGCATAACTTCCTGGGAAAACGCAAAGGCGCGCCGGCCGCTGACCGCGTCGAGAAATAACGAGGGCAGAGTGATGAACGACACAACGAGCGAAACGGAAATTGAAGAGCTGCGTGCCCTGGCGCGCGCGATCCGCCTGGAAACGCTGAAAGCGCTGACCGGGCTGGGCTTCGGCCACTATGGCGGCTGCATGTCGGTGGTGGAGACGCTGGCGGTGCTGTACGGCGGCGTGATGCGCATCGATCCGGCGGATCCGGACTGGCCGGAGCGCGATGACTTCGTGCTGTCGAAAGGGCACGCCGGCCCGGCGTTGTACAGCACGCTGGCGATCAAGGGCTACTTCCCGCTGGCGGAACTGAAGACCCTCAACCAGAACGGCACGCGCCTGCCGAGCCACCCGGACCGGCTGCGCACGCGCGGCGTGGACGCCACCACCGGCTCACTGGGGCAGGGTGTGTCGATCGCCGCCGGCATGGCGTTGTCCCACCGGCTGGCGGGGCGGCGCAACCGGGTGTTCAGCATCCTCGGCGACGGGGAGCTGAACGAAGGGCAGTGCTGGGAGGCGTTCCAGTTTATCGCCCACCACAACCTGAACAACCTGACGCTGTTCATCGATTACAACAAGCAACAGCTGGACGGCGCGCTGGACGAGGTGATCCAACCGTTCGATCTGGCCGCCAAGTTCCGCGCCTTCGGCTTTGAGGTGCAGACTGTCAAGGGTGACGACATCGCGGCGCTGCTGGCGGCGGTAGCGCCGGCGCGCGGCGGTGAACAGCGGCCGCTGGCGATCGTGCTCGACAGCATCAAGGGACAGGGCGTGACCTATCTGGAAAACCTGTCGAACTCACACCACCTGCGCCTGACGCCGGACGTGCAGCTGGAGATCGAAAAAGCCATCGCCGAACTGGAGGCCGCCCATGTTTAACGTAGTGACGCAGTTGGAAAACGACACCGTCGAAATGCGCAAAGTCTACGCCGGCGCGGTGCGGCGGCAGATTGAAGCGGGCGCGCCGATCATCGCGCTGGAGGCGGATTTGATGAGCTCGATGGCGATGGACGGCGTGCACAAGGATCACCCGCAGCACGTGATCAACTGCGGCATCATGGAGGCCAACGTGATCGGCGTCGCCGCCGGGCTGTCGCTCACCGGCCGGGTGCCGTTCGTGCACACCTTTACCGCCTTCGCCAGCCGCCGCTGTTTCGATCAGCTGTTCATGTCGCTGGATTACCAGCGCAACAACGTCAAGGTGATCGCCTCCGACGCGGGGGTGAGCGCCTGCCACAACGGCGGCACTCACATGTCGTTCGAAGACATGGGCATCGTGCGCGGGCTGGCGCATTCGGTGGTGCTGGAGGTGACCGACGCCACCATGTTCGCCGACATTCTGCGCCAGCTGATGGATCTGCGCGGCTTCTACTGGGTGCGCACCATCCGCAAGCAGGCGACGCGCATCTACCAGGACGGCTCGCGCTTTACCATCGGCAAGGGCAACCTGCTGCGCGACGGCGACGATATCACGCTGATCGCCAACGGCATCATGGTGGCGGAGGCGCTGAAGGCGGCGGAGATGCTGGCGCGGCAAGGTGTCAGCGCGGCGGTGATCGATATGTTCACCCTCAAGCCTATCGACCGTGAACTGATCAAAACCTACGCGGCCAAGACCGGACGCATCGTCACCTGTGAAAACCACAGCATTCATAACGGGCTGGGATCGGCGGTGGCGGAGGTGTTGGCGGAGGAGTGCCCGACGCCGATGCGGCGCGTGGGGGTGAAGGAGCGTTACGGCCAGGTGGGCACCCAGGCGTTTTTACAGCAGGAGTATGGTCTGACCGCCGAACATATTCTGGAGGCCGCCGGGCAGTTGCTGGCGCGTTAGGGAACGCAAAAGAAAAGCGCCGGTCAATGACCGGCGCTTTTTTATCGCTCAACCTGAAGAATATCAGGCCTTGGCGGCGGCAGCGTCAGCCTGGGAAGACTGGATCGCCGTCAGCGCAACGGTGTAGACGATATCGTCAACCAGTGCGCCGCGCGACAGGTCGTTCACCGGCTTGCGCATGCCTTGCAGCATCGGCCCAATGGAGACCAGGTCAGCGGAACGCTGTACCGCTTTGTAGGTGGTGTTGCCGGTGTTCAGATCCGGGAAGATGAACACGGTCGCCTGGCCGGCCACCGGTGAGTTCGGCGCCTTGGATTTGGCAACGTCGGCCATGATGGCGGCGTCGTACTGCAGCGGGCCGTCGATGATCAGGTCCGGGCGTTTTTCCTGCGCCAGACGGGTCGCTTCGCGCACTTTCTCGACGTCGCTGCCCGCACCGGAGTTGCCGGTGGAGTAGGAGATCATCGCTACGCGCGGCTCGATGCCGAAGGCGGCGGCGGAATCCGCAGACTGGATGGCGATTTCAGACAGCTGCTCGGCGGTCGGATCCGGGTTGATCGCGCAGTCGCCGTAGACCAGTACCTGGTCAGGCAGCAGCATGAAGAACACGGAGGATACCAGCGAGCTGCCCGGCGCGGTTTTGATCAGCTGCAACGGCGGACGGATGGTGTTGGCTGTGGTGTGAACCGCGCCGGAGACCAGACCGTCGACTTCGCCTTGTTCCAGCATCAGGGTGCCGAGCACCACGTTGTCTTCCAGCTGCTCGCGCGCGACCACTTCGGTCATGCCCTTGCTCTTGCGCAGCTCAACCAGACGCGGCACGTAGTTTTCACGCACGGCGACCGGATCGACGATTTCGATGCCTTTGCCCAGCTCAACGCCTTGCGCCGCCGCGACGCGCTGGATCTCGTCCGGGTTGCCGAGCAGCACGCATTCCGCGATGCCGCGTTCGGCACAGATGGCCGCCGCTTTCACGGTGCGCGGCTCGTCGCCTTCCGGCAGCACGATGCGCTTGCCGGCTTTACGCGCCAGTTCGGTCAGCTCGTAACGGAACGCCGGTGGAGACAGGCGGCGTGAACGCTCGGAGGTGGCGGTCAGCGAATCGATCCACTCGGTGCTGATGTGGCTGGCCACGTAGTTCTGCACTTTCTCGATGCGCTGGTGGTCGTCCGCCGGCACTTCGAGGTTGAAGCTCTGCAGGCTCAGCGAGGTCTGCCAGGTGTTGGTGTCGACCATGAACACCGGCAGGCCGGTCTGGAAGGCGCGTTCGCACAGCTTCTTGATCGGCTCGTCGATGGCGTAGCCGCCGGTCAGCAGGATAGCGCCGATTTCCACGCCGTTCATCGCCGCCAGGCAGGCGGAGACCAGTACGTCAGGACGGTCTGCGGAGGTCACCAGCAGGGAGCCTGGGCGGAAGTGTTCCAGCATGTGCGGAATGCTGCGCGCACAGAAGGTCACGGACTTCACGCGGCGGGTCATGATGTCGCCTTCGTTGACCACGCGGGCCTTCAGGTGGCGAGCCATGTCGATGGCGCGGGTGGCGATCAGATCGAAGCTCCACGGCACGCAGCCCAGAACCGGCAGCGGGCTGTTGGCGAACAGCTGCGCAGGATCGACATGGGCGATGCTGGCCTTGGTGGAGTCGTCGAAGATTTCGGACAGGTCAGGACGGGTGCGGCCCTGATCGTCGACCGGTGCGTTCAGCTTGTTGATGATCACGCCGGTGATGTTTTTGTTCTTGCTGCCGCCGAAGCTGGTGCGCGCCAGTTCGATGCGCTCTTTCAGCTGCGCCGGGGAGTCGTTGCCCAGCGCCAGCACGAAGACGATCTCGGCGTTCAGGGTTTTGGCGATCTCGTAGTTCAGCGCATTGGCGAACTGGTGTTTGCGGGTCGGCACCAGGCCTTCGATCAGCACCACTTCCGCGTCTTTGGTGTTCTCGTGGTAGCGCGCCACGATCTCTTCCATCAGCACGTCTTGCTGGTTGGAGCTCAGCAGGCCCTCAACGTAATCCATGCGCAGCGGTTCGGCCGCCGGGATGGTGGAGTTGCTGCGGATGATGGTGGTGGTCTGGTCGAGTGCGTTGTCGCCGGTGCGCGGTTGAGCGATAGGTTTGAACACGCTCAGACGAACGCCTTTTTGCTCCATGGAGCGGATGACACCCAGGCTGACGCTGGTCAGGCCGACGCTGGTGCCGGTGGGGATCAACATAATAGTACGTGACACAGAATAGTCCTCTTCACGATTAACATGAGGCTAAAACAACACCGTCAGCCTGGGCTGACGGTGTTTTGAGAGCATTACGCGGTCAGGCGGGATGCGTCCTGCGCGATGACCAACTCTTCGTTGGTCGGGATCACCAGCGCCAGGCGGCTGCCGTCTTTGGTGATGGCGCCGGATTTGCCGAAGCGAGCGGCCATGTTGCGGTCGTGGTCGATTTCGAAGCCCAGCAGGCCCAGTTTGTTCAGGGTCAGCTCACGCACCATGCCGGCGTTCTCGCCGATGCCGCCGGTGAAGATCACCGCGTCCAGACGGCCTTCCATCAGCGCGCTGTAGGCGCCGACGTATTTGGCCAGACGGTGGCAGAACACGTCCATGGCGCGTTTGGCGTCGGCTTTGCTGTCGTAGTTGTCTTCAACGTAACGGCAGTCGCTGGTGACTTCGGTCAGGCCCAGCAGACCGGATTCTTTGGTCAGCATCTTGTTGATCTGATCAACGCTCATGCCCAGAGAATCGTGCAGGTGGAAGATGATAGCCGGATCGATGTCACCGCTGCGGGTGCCCATTACCAGGCCTTCCAGCGGGGTCAGACCCATGGAGGTGTCAACGCACTGGCCGTTGCGCACTGCGGTGACGGAACCGCCGTTGCCCAGGTGGCAAGTGATCACGTTCACTTCTTCCACCGGCTTGTTCAGCATCTTCGCGGCTTCCTGAGTCACGTAGAAGTGGCTGGTGCCGTGTGCGCCGTAGCGGCGAACGCCGTGGTCGCGATACAGGCTGTACGGCAGGGCGTACAGGTAAGATTCTTCCGGCATGGTCTGGTGGAACGCGGTGTCGAACACGGCAACGTTCTTGTCAGCCAGGTGAGGGAAGGATTTCAGCGCTTCCGCGATGCCGATCAGGTGAGCTGGGTTGTGCAGTGGTGCAAACGGCACGGAATCTTTGATACCCTGCAGAACTTCGTCGTTGATCACGGCGGAGGCGGTGAACTTCTCGCCGCCGTGCACGATGCGGTGGCCGATGGCGGTCAGCTGCGCGGAAAGCTCTGGTTTTTGTGCCAGAATAGTATTAACAATGAAGTTCAGCGCTTCGCTGTGTGCAGCGCCGGCCCCCAGGGCAGCTTCGTGTTTGGCGCCGTCCATTTTCCACTTGATGCGAGCTTCAGGCAGGTGGAAACACTCGGCCAAACCGGAGAGGAATTCGTCGCCGTTAACGGCATCGATGATGGCGAATTTCAGAGAAGAACTGCCGCAGTTAAGAACCAGTACTAGCTTACTCGACATGGAAGTACCTACTTAAATAGTCGTGTTGTTAAAAGAAAATCGAACACACGTGGTGAATTAATCGTCAATCAGACAACAAGCGTAGCGCATAGTGCCGATGACATTTATGATTAACATCATGTGAAGTGCACAAATCACAGGATGATGGAAAAACCGATGATTTCTCTGCGGTTTAAATAATCTTGATTTTTATAGGGCTAAAAGTTGACAAAATTTACGTCATCTTCTACCGGCCACAAGGCCGGCTTAGGATACCGATAGCCCGGTGCAAACACAAAATAAATTTAAAGCTTCAAATTTTTTAGTATGGTCTCTGGCAGCACGCTTTTAGTTTCTTTACGTGACGTTGAGGTACGCAATGACGAGCAAACCGTCCGGTTCCGTAAGCTGGTTTCAGGTCTTCCAGCGCGGGCAGCATTATATGAAAACCTGGCCGTCAGACAAACGTCTGGCACCGGTCTTTCCGGAGAACCGCGTTGCGCGTGCCACCCGTTTCGCTATTCGTTTCATGCCGCCGTTGGCGATTTTCACGCTGACCTGGCAGATCGCGCTCGGCGGCCAGCTCGGCCCGGCGATCGCCACCGCGCTGTTCGCTTGCAGCCTGCCGATGCAGGGCTTGTGGTGGCTGGGGCGCCGCTCTGTTACGCCGCTGCCGCCGACGCTGTTGCAATGGTTCCATGAGGTGCGCAACAAGCTGACGGAAGCCGGGCAGGCGGTAGCGCCGCTCGAAGGCACGCCGACCTATCAGACGTTGGCTGATTTGCTCAAGCGCGCCTTCAAGCAGCTGGACAAAACCTTCCTCGACGATCTGTAAATGAAAAAAGGCCGCGCTGATGCGGCCTTTCTCGTCAAAGCGCCAATAACCCCGGTTTAAATCAAAGAACGGTCGAGTTGTGATTTCCTGCGTTCTTGCGCTGTGCGATGCTCCCGCCATCACACAGAAATGAGGAAATCCTGATGGAAATGACCAACGCCCAGCGGCTGATCCTGTCGAATCAGTACAAGATGATGACCCTGCTCGATCCGGACAACGGCGATCGTTATCGCCGGTTGCAAACCATCGTCGAACGCGGCTTCGGTTTGCAAATGCGCGAGCTGGATCGCGACTTCGGCGAACTGAGCGAAGAGGTGTGCCGCACCATCATCAACGTGATGGAGATGCATCATGCGCTGCAGGTTTCCTGGGGCAACCTGAAAGAGAAGCAGGATCTGGACGAGCGCCGCCTGGCGTTTCTCGGTTTCGATGCCGCGACCGAGGCGCGCTACCTGAGTTACGTGCGTTTCCTGGTTAGCACCGAGGGGCGCTATACTCACTTTGATTCCGGCAGCCACGGTTTTAACGCCCAGACCAAAATGTGGGAAAAATATCAGCGTATGCTGGCGATTTGGCAGGCCTGCCCGCGCCAGTATCATTTGAGCGCCGTTGAGATAGCGCAAATCATCAATGCTTGATTAAGAAGAGGTTTTCTGTGGAGTGTAAGGGTTTTCTGTTCGATCTTGATGGCACCCTGGTGGATTCGCTGCCGGCGGTAGAGCGCGCCTGGACGCACTGGGCCGAGCGCCGCGGCGTCGACCCGCAAACGGTGCTGGACTTCATTCACGGTAAACAGGCCATTACTTCTCTGCGCCACTTTATGCCGGGCGAAAGCGAAGCGGAAATTCAGCGTGAATTCCAATTGCTGGAGCAGGTGGAAGCGCAGGATACCGACGGCGTTCGCGCGCTGCCGGGCGCCATTGCATTGCTGGAGCGCCTGAACGCGCTCGGCATCCCTTGGGCGATCGTCACCTCCGGTTCGGTGCCGGTGGCGAGCGCCCGCCGCCAGGCCGGCGGCTTGCCGCAGCCGGCGGTGTTCATCACCGCTGAGCAGGTTAAACACGGTAAACCGCAGCCCGACGCCTATCTGCTGGGCGCCGAGCGCCTAGGGCTGGCGCCGCACGAGTGCGTGGTGGTCGAAGACGCACCGGCCGGCATTCTCTCCGGCCTGGCGGCGGGTTGCCAGGTGATTGCGGTCAACGCCCCGGCCGATGCGCCGAAGCTGGAGCAGGTCGACCTGCGGCTGGATTCGCTGGCGCAGATCGCCGTCGATAAAACGGCGCAGGGCGCGATCGTTCGCCGGCTGGCCTAAGTGGCATTATCTTCACCCTAATTGATTAGACCCCGCCTCGGCGGGGTTTTTTTATGCTATTTTTTAGGCCTTTGGACATTTGCCGGATGAGGCCGTTTTGAACAGCGAATTACTGTGGGTGCTGAGTTTACTGCTGATTGCCATCGTGCTGTTTACCACCAACAAGCTGCGTATGGACGTGGTGGCGCTGTTGGTGATCATCGCTTTCGTGCTGAGCGGCACGCTCAGCCTGCAGGAGGCGACGGTCGGTTTCAGCGATCCCAACGTGATTTTGATCGCCGCGCTGTTCGTGATCGGCGAAGGGCTGGTGCGCACTGGCGTGGCTTATCAGGTGGGCGACTGGCTGGTCAAAGTCGCCGGCAGCAGCGAAACCAAAATGTTGATGCTGCTGATGGTGACGGTCGCCGGGCTCGGGGCATTTATGAGCTCGACCGGCGTGGTGGCGATCTTTATCCCGGTGGTGCTCAGCGTGACGGCGAGAATGAAGATCGCGCCGGGGCGGCTGATGATGCCGCTCAGTTTCGCCGGGCTTATCAGCGGCATGATGACGCTGGTGGCCACGCCGCCCAACATGGTGGTCAACAGCGAACTGGTGCGCGAAGGCATCCATGGTTTCGGTTTCTTCAGCGTGACGCCTATCGGCCTGGTGGTGCTGGCGCTGGGCGTTGGCTACATGCTGATCGCCCGCCGTTGGCTGGGCAGCAGTGACACGGGCAAAGCCGGCGACGACTGGCAGCGCCGCTCCTTCCGTGACCTGATCCGCGATTACAAGCTGACCGGCCGTGCGCGGCGGCTGGCTGTCCGCAGCGCTTCGCCGCTGATCGGGCGTTCGCTGGACGAGCTGCACCTGCGTGCGCGCTATGGCGCCAACGTGGTGGGCATCGAGCGCTGGAAACGCTTCCGGCGGGTGATGGTCAGCGCCTCCGGCAGCACCGAGCTGCGCGAGGGCGACGTCCTCTTGATCGACATGTCGGACAGCCAGGTCGATCTGCGCGAATTCTGCGGCGAACAGCGGCTGGAGCCGATGGTGCTGCGCGGCGATTACTTCTCGGAACAGTCGCGCAACGTCGGCATGGCGGAGGTCTCGCTGATCCCGGACTCGGCGCTGCTGGGCAAAAGCCTGCGCGAAGCGGCGTTCCGCAGCCGCTACGATCTGAACGTGGTGGGCATCCGCCGCCACGGCGAGACGCTGGGCGGCAAATTGGTGGACGAGCCGCTGGAACTGGGCGACATCTTGCTGGTGATCGGCGACTGGAAGGCGATTCGTCAGCTGCAGGCCAAAACCCACGACTTTATCGTGCTCAATCTGCCGGCCGAGGTGGACGAAGTGGCGCCGGCCATCACGCAGGCCCCGCACGCGCTGTTTTGTCTGGCGCTGATGGTGGCGATGATGCTGACCGACGAAATCCCCAACCCAATCGCGGCGCTGATCGCCTGCTTGCTGATGGGCAAGTTCCGCTGCATCGATATGGAGAGCGCCTATAAATCGATCCATTGGCCGAGCATTATTTTGATTGTCGGCATGATGCCGTTCGCGCAGGCGCTGCAAAAGACCGGCGGGGTGGATCTGATTGTCAGCGGGCTGATGGACGTCGCCGGCGGCGCGGGGCCGCGCGTGATGCTGCTGTGCCTGTTCGTCTTGTGCGCCACCATCGGCCTGTTTATTTCCAACACCGCGACGGCGGTGCTGATGGCGCCGATCGCCATTGCCGCCGCGCGCGAAATGGGGGTATCGCCATACCCGTTCGCGATGATTATCGCCGTCGCCGCGTCCGCCGCCTTTATGACGCCGGTCTCTTCACCGGTCAATACGCTGGTGCTGGGGCCGGGCAATTACAAGTTCGGCGATTTCGTGCGGCTCGGCGTGCCGTTCACCCTGTTGGTGATGGCGGTCAGCGTGATTGTGGTGCCGTGGCTCTACGGTTTTTAACGGCGCAGCGAGGCTGCGCCGGCGGGGTTACAGCGAGCTGTCGAGGCTGATTTCGTCCAATGACAGGCTGAAACTGGGAATGAATACCTCCATGAAGTAGTCCATTTCCGGGCTGCGGCGCTGCTCCAGGGTTTTATCCAGCCGCGCCTTGGCCAGGGTGAATTCGTTGTTGCCGGCAGAGAGTTCTTCCAGGCATTTCAGGTAGGCGCACAATGCGTCCGCCTGCTTCACCACCTGTTTTTCATCTTCGCTGTAGTAGTGCTCATCGAGAATGGTGCGGAAATCGTTGCGCAGTTCCGCGGGGATCATGTCCAGCAGCTTTTGCTGGGCGATCTTTTCGATCTTCTTGTACTCATGGGCGATCTGCGGATTGTAGTACTTGATCGGCGTCGGCATGTCGCCGGTGATCACTTCGCTGGCGTCGTGGTACATCGCCAGCAGCGCAACGCGATCGGCGTTGAGGTTGCCGTTGAATTTGCGGTTCTTGATCACCGCCAATGCGTGGGCGACAAAGGCCACCTGCAGACTGTGTTCGGAGACGTTCTCGGTACGCACGTTGCGCATCAGTGGCCAGCGGTTGATCAGTTTCAGGCGGGACAGATGGGCGAAGAAATGGCTCTGGCTCATGGTGCTCTCTTTAACGGCAAGTGAGGGCCCCATTGTGAAGCAGTGACGGCGAATTTTGCAACCGGGCAATGAGAGAAGGGCGCAGCAAGGCGCTGCGCCCCAGGCGATTACTGATGGTAGCCTTCAAGGAAGCGGCCCAGCTTGCCGACCGCCATTTCCAGCTCGTCTACGCGCGGCAGGGTGACGATACGCACGTGATCCGGGTAGGGCCAGTTGAATGCGGTCCCCTGCACCAGCAGCACTTTTTCCTGCAGCAGCAGATCCAGCACCAGTTTCTGGTCGTCATGGATATTGAAGCGTTTGGCATCGATGCGCGGGAACATATACAGCGCGCCTTGCGGCTTCACGCATGAGACGCCCGGAATGTCGTTGAGCAGTTCCCAGGTACGGTTGCGCTGTTCGTACAGACGGCCGCCGGGCTGAATGAATTCGCTGATGCTTTGATAACCGCCCAGCGCGGTCTGAATGGCGTGCTGCATCGGCACGTTGGCGCACAGGCGCATCGAAGCCAGCATCTCCAGCCCTTCGATATAGCCTTTGGCGTGCTTCTTCGGCCCGTTCAGCACCATCCAGCCCTGACGGAAGCCCGCCACGCGGTAGGTTTTCGACAGGCCGTTGAAGGTCACGGTCAACAGATCCGGCGCCAGCGCAGCGATCGAATGATGCTCCGCTTCGTCATACAGGATCTTGTCGTAGATTTCGTCGGCGAAGATGATCAGGTTGTGTTGGCGGGCGATCTCGACGATCTGCTCCAGCAGCGCTTTACTGTACACCGCGCCGGTCGGGTTGTTCGGGTTGATGATCACGATGCCGCGGGTGCGCGGGGTGATCTTGCTGATGATGTCGTCCAGATCCGGGAACCAGCCGGCCTGCTCATCGCACAGGTAATGTACGGCCTTGCCGCCGGACAGCGAGACCGCGGCGGTCCACAGCGGATAGTCCGGCGCCGGCACCAGCATTTCGTCGCCGCTGTTGAGCAGCGCCTGCATGGATTGAACGATCAGCTCGGAGACGCCGTTGCCAATGTAGATATCCTCAACGGTCACGTCACGCATGTTGCGCGCCTGATAGTGCTGCATGATCGCTTTACGCGCCGAGAAGAGGCCCTTGGAGTCGGAGTAACCTTGCGCCGTGGGCAGATTGCGGATCACGTCGACCAGGATTTCGTCCGGGGCGTCGAAACCGAACGGGGCAGGGTTGCCGATGTTCAGTTTCAGGACTTTGTTGCCTTCTTCTTCAAGACGTTTAGCTTCTTTAAGCACCGGGCCGCGAATGTCATAGCAGACGTTGTCCAGTTTGCTGGATTTCTCAATGGGGGACATAAAAAGTTGAGCCTTTTGCTGGGATAGGGGCGCTCCTACCGTGGGACGCCGCAACCCGCCCAATGTACTCCTGGCGTAGTTGCTTTTGAAGGGTTTTGCACGCCTTTGGTGCAAATGCATGTCGTAAAGGGGGATTTTAGTTATGATAAGCAAAGGTAAAGTTATTTTGTGGTTCATAATTTCATGAACTATAATTTTACTAGGGTTTTGTTCTGTTAAATTGCGTGTCGATAAACGAGACGTGCCGGCGATCGCGGCCGGTAGCAGTGAAATGATAAGCCGAAAGTGAGAATGGGCTTCAATAAACTGTAAAGGAACGATAATACCGGAGTTGTCTGATAGCGGGTTGCCGGTTAGCGCACCACACTAAGAAAATGGCATATTTACATTAGCTTTACTTTATATTTCAGCTTAAGCATTGTTTATGTGGTTATAGGATTATTATTTAAAGTAAAAATCTTACTGATTGAATTTATTAAATTCATTGAGTGATAACACGAAGTTGGTGCCGTTAATTATTTATTTTTCTTACTCTGTAATGCAGTCTGAACGCCGGTTGATAAGGATTCTCAGTAGCACGAATGGAGTGGAAATTAGGCGGTATCAATGAGTAAAATCTCAGGTACGGTGGGGGTTTTCCCTTTCCACCGGTATTCAGTCCCCCGCGTTCTATAAGCACCATCGATAGATCGCATTTTAAAAGGCGATAGAGGTAACGAATCATAAGTAATTTTTTTGCCCTCCACTTATGAGTGGGGTACTGTCATAACAGGCTCCGTCCTTTTCAACGGCGTCTGAGAAACACACCAGGGTAGTAGTTCGTAAATTAGAATTTAAAAAAGTGAAGAATACACTATGACAACTGCAAATCGTCCGATACTTAATCTCGACCTCGATCTGCTAAGAACCTTTGTTGCGGTTGCTGATTTGAATACCTTCGCGGCGGCGGCTGTTGCCGTTTGCCGTACGCAATCAGCCGTCAGCCAACAAATGCAGCGATTAGAGCAACTGGTCGGCAAAGAACTGTTTGCCCGCCATGGGCGCAACAAACTCCTGACTGAGCATGGTATTCAGCTTCTCGGTTATGCCAGGAAGATCCTGCGCTTTAACGACGAAGCCTGTACCTCGCTGATGTACAACAATATTAAAGGTGTTCTGACCATCGGCGCTTCCGACGACACCGCCGATACCATTCTGCCTTTCCTGTTGAACCGCGTGACCGCCATCTATCCGAAGCTGGCCATTGACGTGCGCGTAAAGCGCAGCACGACGATGGTCGATCTGCTGGAAGAGGGTGAGATCGATCTGGCGGTGACCACGGCCGATCCGGCCGGGCACCCGCACATCGTGCTGCGCACGTCGCCGACGCTGTGGTACTGCGCTGCCGATTACCACTATCAGGCCGGCGAACCTATCCCGCTGGTGGTGATGGATGAACCAAGCCCGTTCCGCGCGCTGGCGATCAAACAGTTGGACGAAGCCGGTATCCCGTGGCGTATCGCCTACGTCGCCTCCACGCTGTCTGCGGTGCGGGCGGCCTGTAAGGCCGGTCTGGGTGTGACCGCGCGGCCGATCGAGATGATGAGCCCCGATCTGCGGGTGCTGGGCGCGGTGGAAGGTTTGCCGCCGCTGCCGGATACCCAGTATGCGCTGTGCAAAAACGCGCAGTGCAGCAACGAACTGGCAATGGCCATCTTCAGCGCGATGCAGGGCGGCAATGACGGCTATGGTTTCAACGGCGCGGAAGCCGGTCTCCAGGGCGATCAGGATGATGCCAGCCTGGTGGACGAAGAAGAATAACGCCGCGGCGTGATATCTGATGAAAAACCTCTGCTTCGGCGGAGGTTTTTTTTGGCCGTTTTTTGGCGATTTTTACTGTTATAGGGATTTAATGACGATTTTGTTATGAGTTGGCTGTTTTATTAACTTTTAAGCGTTGCTGAAAAGAGAATTTGACCGGGTTTAAGATGCTGGGTTTATTTTTTGAACAATAAGATTGAATGAGTTAAAGGCATGGTAATGTTAGGGTTATTTTGTTAGCTTATGGCGGCCGTTTTTGCGGCTTAATTTGAGGAAAATTGTTAAAGGGCCACACTTTTTTTGAGGATTTATGCTGAAAACGTGTCCTGGATCAAAAAAATACCCCTAGGTAGTGAGTGGAAGAACAGGGAATTCCTGAGACAATGGTATAGTAAAACTGAAATGTGCATGTTGGTTTATATCTATCTGTTTCTACACAAAAATTAACTGACACGATTTAGCCTGTCCCTGGCGCATCAAATGTTAATCAAATGATACGTATGTAAACTAGTGTGTAGATACTTTTGTCAAAGTTGACAAAAGGTTATAGAAAGGAGTAAAAAGCCCACAGAAAAACGCTGCCTAACTCGCTGTAAAAGCAGTTTGTTTGTGTGGTTATTTATCCTTCCCTTAAATCGATGTGGCGCACTAACTGCCGGTGACAAGAGCAGTGCGATCGACGCCACTTTTGATGAGTAAGCATAGAGTATGTCAACAACCACTGAAGTTATCGCTCATCACTGGGCGCTCGCCGTATTTCTCGTCGTGGCTATCGGGCTTTGCGGCTTAATGCTGCTGGGTGCGTTCTTCTTGGGCGGGAGAGCCCGGGCGCGCGCCAAACACACCCCGTTTGAATCAGGTATCGACTCCGTCGGCACGGCGCGCATGCGCTTGTCCGCCAAGTTTTACCTGGTGGCCATGTTCTTCGTTATTTTCGACGTTGAAGCCTTATACCTGTATGCCTGGTCGGTCTCGATTCGCGAGAGCGGCTGGGTGGGCTTTATCGAAGCCGCCATTTTCATTTTGGTGCTATTGGCCGGTCTGGTTTATCTGGTGCGCATCGGCGCGTTGGATTGGACTCCGGCGCGTTCCCAACGCCGCAGCAAACCAAGCACGATCACTAACACCAACAGTCATCCGCAGTAACAGCGAGGCATTAAGATGGACTATACGCTCACCCGCATAGACCCGAACGGTGAGAACGACCGTTATCCCCTGCAAAAACAGGAGATCGTCGCCGATCCCCTGGAACAACAGGTCCACCGCACGGTTTACATGGGTAAACTCGAACATGCGCTGCATGACATGGTGAACTGGGGGCGTAAAAACTCTATTTGGCCGTATAACTTCGGCCTTTCGTGCTGTTACGTGGAGATGGTGACGTCGTTTACCGCCGTTCACGATGTGGCGCGTTTCGGTGCGGAAGTGTTGCGCGCCTCCCCGCGTCAGGCTGACCTGATGGTGGTGGCCGGCACCTGCTTCACCAAGATGGCCCCGGTCATCCAACGCCTGTACGAGCAGATGCTGGAGCCCAAGTGGGTGATCTCGATGGGCGCCTGCGCCAACTCCGGCGGCATGTACGACATCTATTCCGTGGTGCAGGGCGTGGACAAGTTCCTGCCGGTCGACGTGTACATTCCTGGCTGCCCACCGCGTCCGGAAGCTTACATGCAAGCGCTGATGCTGCTGCAGGAATCTATCGGCAAAGAACGTCGCCCGCTGTCGTGGGTTGTCGGCGATCAGGGCGTTTACCGCGCCAATATGCAGTCTGAAAGAGAGCGTAAACACGGCGAGCGCATCGCGGTGACCAACCTCCGGACGCCTGACGAGATTTAAGACGTTCATTTAACGTCCATCTTAGTGCGCTATTGGTTAACACAGCGAAAAGTGAAACTTGCGGCGAATAACCCTTTAGTGTGGTGAAAAAAAATTATGACAGATTTGACGACGCACGACGCCTTGCCTGCCTGGCAGACCCGAGATCACCTTGACGACCCGGTGATCGGCGAACTGCGCAACCGTTTTGGGCCGGAAGCCTTTACTGTTCAGGCCACCCGCACCGGCATGCCCGTGGTATGGGTTAAACCTGACCAGTTACTGGAAGTAATGACGTTCCTGAGAAAACAGCCGAAGCCGTATGTCATGCTGTTCGATCTGCATGGCGTGGACGAACGTCTTCGCACCCACCGCGACGGCCTGCCCGCTGCGGATTTCTCCGTTTTCTACCATCTGATTTCCATCGAACGCAACCGCGACATCATGCTGAAGGTGGCGCTGTCTGAAAAAGACCTGCACGTGCCGACGGCGACCAAGGTGTTCCCGAACGCCAACTGGTACGAGCGCGAAACCTGGGAAATGTTCGGCATCACCTTCGACGGCCACCCGCACCTGTCGCGCATCATGATGCCGCAGACCTGGGAAGGGCACCCGCTGCGTAAGGACTACCCGGCGCGCGCCACCGAATTCGATCCTTTCGTGCTGACCAAGCAGAAAGAAGATCTGGAGATGGAAGCGCTGACCTTCAAGCCGGAAGACTGGGGCATGAAGCGCGGCACCGAGAACGAAGACTTCATGTTCCTCAACCTCGGCCCGAACCACCCGTCCGCGCACGGTGCGTTCCGCATCATTCTGCAACTGGACGGCGAAGAGATCGTCGACTGCGTGCCGGATATCGGCTATCACCACCGCGGCGCCGAGAAGATGGGCGAGCGTCAATCCTGGCACAGCTACATTCCGTACACCGACCGCATCGAGTACCTCGGCGGCTGCGTGAACGAAATGCCTTACGTGCTGGCGGTCGAGAAACTGGCCGGCATCAAGGTGCCTGAGCGCGTCGACACCATCCGCGTGATGCTGTCCGAACTGTTCCGCATCAACAGCCACCTGCTGTACATCTCCACCTTCATTCAGGACGTCGGCGCGATGACCCCGGTGTTCTTCGCCTTTACCGACCGTCAGAAGATCTACGATCTGGTGGAAGCGATCACCGGTTTCCGTATGCACCCGGCCTGGTTCCGCATCGGCGGCGTCGCGCACGATCTGCCGCGCGGCTGGGATCGCCTGCTGCGTGAATTCCTCGACTGGATGCCGAAGCGTCTGGACTCCTACGTGAAAGCGGCGCTGAAGAACAGCATCCTGAAAGGCCGCTCCATCGGCGTCGCGTCTTACAACGCCAAAGAAGCGCTGGAGTGGGGCGTGACCGGCGCCGGCCTGCGCGCGACCGGCGTTGAGTTCGACGTGCGTAAATGGCGTCCGTACTCCGGCTACGAGAACTTCGACTTCGAAGTGCCGGTCGGCGACGGCACCAGCGACTGCTACACCCGCGTGATGCTGAAGGTGGAAGAGCTGCGCCAGAGCCTGCGCATCCTCGAACAGTGCCTGAACAACATGCCGGAAGGCCCGTTCAAGGCCGATCACCCGCTGACTACGCCGCCGCCGAAAGAGCGCACGCTGCAGCACATTGAAACGCTGATCACCCACTTCCTGCAGGTTTCCTGGGGCCCGGTGATGCCAGCCAACGAATCATTCCAGATGATTGAAGCCACCAAAGGGATCAACAGCTACTACCTGACCAGCGACGGCAGCACCATGAGCTATCGCACCCGGGTACGTACGCCGAGCTTTGCGCACCTGCAGCAGATCCCATCGGTCATCCGTGGCAGCCTGGTTTCCGACCTGATCGTCTATCTGGGTAGTATCGATTTTGTAATGTCAGATGTGGACCGCTAACTATGCATGATCAAAAAGACAATCACGCAGTCAATGATGCGCTCGAGCCCATCAACGCAGCCGCTCCTCAGAGCGGCGTTGATGCATTTGTACTGAGCGCGGAAGAACGTGATGCGATCGAGCACGAAAAGCACCATTACGAGGATCCGCGCGCCGCTTCCATCGAGGCACTGAAAATTGTGCAGAAGCAGCGCGGCTGGGTTCCGGACGGTGCGATTTACGCCATCGCGGAAGTGCTGGGCATCCCCGCCAGCGACGTAGAAGGCGTGGCCACGTTCTACAGCCAGATTTTCCGTCAGCCAGTAGGACGTCACGTGATCCGTTATTGTGACAGCGTTGTTTGTCACATCACCGGTTACCAAGGCATTCAGGCCGCTATCGAGAAGAAGCTGAACATCAAGCCGGGTCAAACCACCTTTGATGGCCGCTTCACGCTGTTGCCGACCTGCTGTCTGGGCAACTGCGATAAAGGGCCGACCATGATGATTGATGACGACACGCACAGTCAGCTGAAGCCTGAAGATATCGAGACGCTACTGGAGCAGTACCAATGACCAAGCACATTGTACGCACTCCCGAAACGCATCCGCTGACCTGGCGTCTGCGCGATGACAAGCAGCCGCTGTGGCTGGACGAATACCGCAGCAAAAACGGCTATGCCGGCGCAGAGAAGGCCCTCAAAGGCCTGGCCCCGGACGAGATCGTCGGCCTGGTGAAAGATTCCGGGCTGAAGGGCCGCGGCGGCGCGGGCTTCTCCACCGGTTTGAAGTGGAGCCTGATGCCGAAGGACGAATCCATGAACATCCGTTACCTGCTGTGTAACGCCGATGAGATGGAGCCGGGCACCTATAAAGACCGCCTGCTGATGGAGCAGTTGCCGCACCTGCTGGTGGAAGGCATGCTGATCTCCGCGTTCGCGCTGAAAGCCTACCGCGGGTACATCTTCCTGCGCGGTGAGTACATCGAAGCGGCGGCGCACCTGCGTCGCGCCATCGCGGAAGCCACCGAAGCCGGCTATCTGGGCAAGAACATTCTCGGCACCGGATTTGATTTCGAGCTGATCGTGCACACCGGCGCCGGCCGTTACATCTGCGGCGAAGAAACCGCGCTGATCAACTCGCTGGAAGGCCGCCGCGCCAACCCGCGCTCCAAGCCGCCATTCCCGGCCAGCGCCGGCGTGTGGGGCAAGCCGACCTGCGTCAACAACGTCGAAACGCTGTGCAACGTGCCGGCCATTTTGGCGAACGGCGTGGAGTGGTACACCGGCATCTCCGGCAGTGAAGACAAAGGCACCAAGCTGATGGGCTTCTCCGGCCGGGTGAAAAATCCGGGCGTCTGGGAGCTGCCGTTTGGCACCACCGCGCGCGAGATCCTGGAAGACTACGCCGGCGGCATGCGCGACGGTCTGCGTTTCAAAGCCTGGCAGCCGGGCGGCGCGGGCACCGACTTCCTGACCGCCGATCATCTCGATCTGCCGATGGAATACGGCGCGATCGGTAAAGCCGGCAGCCGTCTCGGCACCGCGCTGGCGATGGCGGTAGACCACGAAATCGGCATGGTGCCGCTGGTGCGCAACCTGGAAGAGTTCTTCGCCCGCGAGTCCTGCGGCTGGTGTACGCCATGCCGCGACGGCCTGCCGTGGAGCGTGAAGATCCTGCGTGCGTTGGAAAACGGCGAAGGGCAGCCGGGGGATATTGAAACCCTCGAACAGCTGTGCCGTTCCCTCGGCCCGGGCAAAACCTTCTGCGCCCACGCGCCAGGTGCCGTAGAGCCACTGCAAAGCGCGATTAAATATTTCCGTGAAGAGTTCGAGGCGGGTATCGCCGTGCAGCACTTCGGCAACGCCCATGCGATTGGCGGCATTCAGCCGAACAATCTGCTGAAGCAGCGCTGGTAAGCCGAATTCGCCCGAACACGGCCAGAATTTTTGATTAACGCCTGCCGCAAGGCAGGCCACTTGGAAGCATGCTGACTATGGCTACGATTCATGTAGACGGCAAAGAGTATGAGGTAGACGGGGCGGACAACCTGCTGCAGGCTTGTCTCTCCCTCGGCCTTGATATTCCTTACTTTTGCTGGCATCCGGCGCTGGGAAGCGTCGGCGCTTGCCGCCAATGTGCGGTAAAGCAATACCAAAACGCGGAAGATACGCGCGGCCGTTTGGTGATGTCCTGTATGACCCCGGCATCCGATGGCACCTTTATCTCTATCGATGACGGCGAAGCGAAGCAGTTCCGTGAAAGCGTGGTTGAGTGGTTGATGACCAACCACCCGCACGATTGCCCGGTGTGTGAGGAAGGCGGTAACTGTCACCTGCAGGATATGACGGTAATGACCGGCCACAGCTTCCGTCGCTACCGCTTCACCAAGCGCACCCACAACAACCAGGAACTGGGGCCGTTTATCTCGCACGAGATGAACCGCTGCATCGCCTGCTATCGCTGCGTGCGTTACTACAAAGACTATGCGGACGGCACCGACTTCGGCGTGTACGGCGCGCACGACAACGTCTACTTCGGTCGCCCGGAAAGCGGCACGCTGGAAAGCGAGTTCTCCGGCAACCTGGTGGAAGTGTGCCCGACCGGCGTCTTCACCGACAAAACGCACTCCGAGCGTTACAACCGTAAATGGGACATGCAGTTCGCGCCGAGCATTTGCCAGCAGTGCAGCATCGGCTGTAACACCAGCCCGGGCGAGCGCTATGGTGAGCTGCGCCGTATCGAAAACCGTTACAACGGCAGCGTGAACCACTACTTCCTGTGCGACCGCGGCCGTTTCGGTTACGGCTACGTCAACCAGAAAGATCGTCCGCGTCAACCGCAGCAGCTGCGCGGCGACGACTGGATCACCCTGAACGCCGAGCAGGCGATGCAGGGCGCGGCGGACATCCTGCGTCAGGCGAAGAAAACCATCGGCATCGGCTCCCCGCGCGCCAGCCTGGAAAGCAACTTCGCACTGCGCGAGTTGGTCGGCGTCGAGAACTACTACACCGGTATCGCTCAGGCGGAGCAATCACGTCTGGCGCTGATGCTGAACGTGCTGAAGAACGGCGGCGTTCATACGCCGGCGCTGCGTGAGATCGAAGATTACGACGCGGTGCTGGTGCTGGGCGAAGACCTGACGCAAACCGGCGCGCGCATCGCGCTGTCCGTGCGACAGGCCGTCAAGGGCAAAGCCCGCGCGATGGCGGCGGCGCAACGCGTGGCCGACTGGCAGATCGCGGCGGTGCAGAACATCGGTCAGCACGCCAAGTACCCGCTGTTCACCACCAACGTCGACAACACTCGTCTGGATGACATCGCCGCCTGGAACTACCGCGCGCCGGTAGACGAGCAGGCGCGCTTCGGCTTCGCCATCGCTCACGCGCTGGATAGCGCAGCGCCGGCGGTGAACGATCTGGCTGAAGGCCTGAACAAGAAAGTCGATATCATCGTGCAGGCGCTGACCGGCGCACGCAAACCGCTGATCGTGACCGGCAGCAACGCCGGCAGCGAAGCCATCATCGAAGCGGCGGCCAACATCGCCAAAGCGTTGAAGGGCCGCGGTTCCGATGTCGGCATCACCTTCGTGGCGGGCGCAGCCAACAGCATGGGCCTGGCGATGATCGGCGGCGGTTCGCTCGATCAGGCGCTGGAACAGCTGGCGAGCGGCGCAGCCGACACCGCCATCGTGATGGAAAACGATCTCTATCGCCATGCGCCGGCGGCGCAAGTGGACGCGGCGTTGGCCAAGGTCAATAACCTGATCGTCGCCGACCACCAGCGCACCGCGATCATGGACAAAGCCAATCTGATCCTCTCCTCGGCCAGTTTCGCCGAGAGCGACGGTACGCTGATCAACCAGGAAGGCCGCGCGCAGCGCTTCTTCCAGGTATACGATCCGGCTTATTACGACGACGCCAAGAAGAATCAGTTCACCGTGATGCTGGAAAGCTGGCGCTGGATGCACTCGCTGCACTCCACCTACACCAGCCGCCACGTGGACTGGACCCAGCTCGATGACGTGATCGCCGCTTGCGTCGCCGCGTTGCCGCAGCTGCAGGGCATTGTCGATGCCGCGCCGGACGCGACGTTCCGCATTCGCGGTCAGAAGCTGGCACGTTCGCCGCACCGTTCCAGCGGCCGTACCGCCATGCGCGCCAACATCAGCGTGCACGAGCCGCGTCAGCCGCAGGATAAAGACACCATGTTCGCCTTCTCGATGGAAGGGAACAACAGCCCGCTGGCCGATCGTCAGCAGATCCCGTTCGCCTGGGCGCCAGGCTGGAACTCACCGCAGGCATGGAACAAGTTCCAGGCCGAAGTGGGCGGCAAACTGCGCCACGGCGATCCGGGCGTGCGCCTGATCGAAGCGGGGGAGGGCAGCCTCGGTTACTTCGACCGCGTGCCTGCCGCGTTCAATCCGGTCGACGGCTGGCGTGTCGCGCCTTATTACCACCTGTTCGGCAGCGATGAAATGTCGCAGCGCTCTCACGTGATCCAGCAGCGTATGCCGGAAGCCTACGTGATGGTCAACCCGGCCGATGCGGCGACGCTTGGCGTTAATGCGGGCAGCCTGGTGGAGTTCAGCTGCGCGGGCCAGACTCTGCGTCTGCCGGTGCGTCTGAGTGAAACCCTGACCCAGGGCCAGGTTGGTTTGCCGCTCGGCTTGCCAGGGATCCCGCCGATCTTGGTGGGTGCTAAGGTAGACAATCTGCGGGAGGCGGCACGATGAGCTGGTTTACCCCTGAGGTGATCGACATCTTGATCGCCATTCTTAAAGCGGTCGTGATCCTGTTGGTGGTCGTGGCGTGCGGGGCGTTCATGAGCTTCGGCGAACGCCGCCTGCTCGGCCTGTTCCAGAACCGTTACGGACCGAACCGCGTAGGCTGGGGCGGCTCGCTGCAGCTGGTCGCCGACATGATCAAAATGTTCTTCAAGGAAGACTGGGTGCCGAGATTCTCCGACCGGGTGATCTTCACCCTGGCGCCGATGATCGCCTTTACTTCCCTGTTGCTGGCATTTGCCATCGTGCCGGTCAGCCCGACCTGGGCGGTGTCCGATCTCAACATCGGTATTCTGTTCTTCCTGATGATGGCCGGCCTGGCGGTGTACGCCGTGCTGTTCGCCGGCTGGTCGAGCAACAACAAATACTCGCTGTTGGGCGCGATGCGCGCCTCCGCGCAAACCCTGAGCTACGAAGTGTTCATCGGCCTGTCGCTGATGGGCGTGGTGATGCAGGCGGATTCGTTCAACATGCAGGCCATCGTTGAATCTCAGGCGCACGTCTGGAACGTCATTCCGCAGTTCTTCGGCTTCGTGACCTTCGCGATCGCCGGTGTGGCGGTGTGTCACCGTCACCCGTTTGACCAGCCGGAAGCCGAGCAGGAACTGGCCGACGGTTACCACATCGAATATTCCGGCATGAAGTTCGGTCTGTTCTTCGTGGGGGAATACATCGGTATCGTCACCGTGTCCGCCCTGATTGTGACGTTGTTCTTCGGCGGCTGGCAGGGTCCGTTCCTGCCGCCATTCATCTGGTTCGCGTTGAAAACGGCCTTCTTCATGATGATGTTCATCCTGATCCGCGCCGCGCTGCCGCGTCCGCGTTATGACCAGGTGATGTCCTTCGGCTGGAAAGTGTGCCTGCCGCTGACGCTGCTGAACCTGCTGGCAACCGCCGCGGTCATTTTGTACAACGCTCAATAAGGGGTGAATAAACCATGACATTGAAAGAGTTAGTGGTTGGTTTCGGCACCCAGATGCGCAGCATTTGGATGATTGGCATGCATGCCTTCGCCAAGCGCGAAACCCAGATGTATCCGGAAGAACCGGTGTACCTGCCGCCACGCTACCGCGGCCGCATCGTGCTGACGCGCGATCCGGACGGCGAAGAGCGCTGCGTCGCCTGTAACCTGTGTGCGGTTGCCTGCCCGGTCGGCTGTATCTCGCTGCAAAAGGCAGAACAGAAAGATGGCCGTTGGTATCCGGAGTTCTTCCGCATCAACTTCTCGCGCTGCATCTTCTGCGGCCTGTGCGAAGAGGCTTGCCCGACTACCGCTATCCAGCTGACGCCGGATTTCGAACTGGGCGAGTACAAGCGTCAGGATCTGGTGTACGAAAAAGAAGATCTGTTGATCTCGGGGCCGGGTAAATATCCGGAATATAACTTCTACCGGATGGCCGGTATGGCGATTGACGGCAAAGCCAAAGGCGAAGCCGAAAACGAAGCCAAACCGATCGACGTCAAAGGTCTGTTGCCCTAAGGAGCCAGCAAGCATGGAAATTGCATTTTATCTGGCAGGTTTGATTGCGGTGGCCGCGACGATTCGCGTGATCACCCATACCAACCCTGTGCATGCGCTGCTGTATCTGATCGTCTCGTTATTGGCGATCTCGGCAGTCTTCTTCTCTCTCGGCGCCTACTTTGCCGCCGCATTGGAAATCATCGTTTATGCGGGCGCCATCATGGTGCTGTTCGTGTTCGTGGTGATGATGCTGAACCTCGGCAACGTGCAGCAGCAAGAGCGCGACTGGATGAAACCGACGGTGTGGATCGGGCCTGGCCTGCTGTCACTGGCGCTGCTGGTGGTATTGATCGTTGCGATCCGCAGCGTATCCGATCAGGGCATCAGCGGTGAGATGGTCGACGCGAAGGCGGTGGGCATCAGCCTGTTCGGGCCTTACGTACTGGCGGTTGAGCTGGCTTCAATGCTGCTGTTGGCGGGGCTGGTTGTCGCCTTCCATATCGGCCGCGAGCACAAGCCTGGCGAGGTGCTGAGCAACGCGCCGGTGGGTGGCGAAATGGCGAGAAGAAAATCGGAGGAGCAAGCATGATCCCTCTTCAACACGGCCTGATCCTGGCGGCTATCCTGTTTGTGCTCGGGTTGACCGGGCTGCTGGTGCGCCGCAACCTGTTGTTTATGCTGATCAGCCTGGAAGTGATGATCAACGCTGCGGCGTTGGCGTTTATCGTGGCGGGAAGCTACTGGGGCCAGGCGGACGGGCAGGTGATGTACATCCTGGCGATCAGCCTGGCGGCAGCCGAGGCCAGTATCGGCCTGGCGCTGCTGCTGCAGCTCTACCGTCGTCGTCATACCCTGAATATTGATACTGTCAGTGAGATGCGCGGATGAACCTATTATATTTAACAATTCTGCTACCGCTGATCGGGTTCCTGCTGTTGGCATTTTCCCGCGGTCGCTGGTCTGAGAACACGGCGGCCACCGTCGGCGTGGGCTCTATCGGCCTGGCTGCGCTGGTCACGGTGTATGTGGCGATGGATTTCTTCGCCCAGAAAGCCGCCGGCGTGCAGCTGTTCGAGCAAAGCCTGTGGACCTGGATGGCCGTCGGCAACTTCAATATCGGCGTGACTCTGGTGCTGGACGGCCTGTCGCTGACCATGCTGTCGGTGGTCACCGGCGTCGGCTTCTTCATCCACATGTTCGCTTCCTGGTACATGCGCGGTGAAGAGGGCTATTCGCGCTTCTTCGCCTACACCAACCTGTTTATCGCCAGCATGGTGGTCTTGGTGCTGGCGGACAACCTGCTGCTGATGTATCTGGGTTGGGAAGGCGTGGGCCTGTGCAGCTACCTGTTGATCGGCTTCTACTACAAAGATCCGGCCAACGGCGCGGCGGCGATGAAAGCCTTTATCGTCACCCGCGTGGGCGACGTGTTCCTGGCGTTCGCGCTGTTCATCCTCTACAACGAGCTGGGCACGCTGAACATCCGCGAGCTGATGATCCTGGCGCCGCAGAAACTGGCGGTGGGCGATACGGCCATCACCTGGGCGACGCTGATGTTGCTGGGCGGCGCGGTCGGTAAATCGGCGCAGCTGCCGTTGCAAACCTGGCTGGCGGACGCGATGGCGGGCCCAACCCCGGTTTCTGCACTGATCCACGCGGCAACCATGGTGACCGCAGGCGTCTACCTGATCGCCCGCACGCACGGCCTGTTCCTGATGGCGCCGGAAGTGCTGCACCTGGTGGGCATCGTCGGTGCGGTCACTCTGCTGCTGGCCGGCTTCGCCGCGCTGGTGCAGACCGACATCAAGCGCGTGCTCGCTTACTCCACCATGAGCCAGATCGGTTACATGTTCCTGGCGCTGGGCGTGCAGGCATGGGACGCGGCGATCTTCCACCTGATGACTCACGCGTTCTTCAAGGCGCTGCTGTTCCTGTCGTCCGGTTCGGTGATCCTGGCCTGCCACCACGAGCAAAACATCTTCAAGATGGGCGGCCTGCGCAAGAGCATCCCGCTGGTGTACGTCTGCTTCCTGGTGGGTGGCGCGGCGCTGTCTGCGTTGCCGCTGGTCACGGCCGGCTTCTTCAGTAAGGACGAGATCCTGGCGGGCGCGATGGCCAACGGCCACATCAACCTGATGGTTGCCGGCCTGGTCGGTGCGTTCATGACCTCGCTGTACACCTTCCGTATGATTTTCATCGTGTTCCATGGCGAAGAGAAAATCAAAGCGCATGCCGGTAAAGGCATCACTCACCACCTGCCGCTGCTGGTTCTGCTGGTGCTGTCCACCTTCGTCGGCGCGATGATCGTGCCGCCGTTGCAGGGTGTGCTGCCGGAGACGACCGAACTGGCGCACGGCAGCGTGCTGACGCTTGAAATCACCTCCGGCGTGGTGGCTATCGTCGGCATTCTGCTGGCGGCCGCGCTGTGGCTGGGCAAACGCAGCCTGGTCAACAGCATTGCCAACAGCGCGCCGGGGCGTTTCTTCTCGACCTGGTGGTTCCATGCCTGGGGCTTCGACTGGCTGTATGACAAAGTGTTCGTCAAGCCGTACCTGGGCATTGCGAAGCTGCTGCAACGCGATCCGCTGAACTCGCTGATGAACCTGCCGGCCGTCTTCTCCCGCTGGGGGAACCGCGGTCTGACGGTGAGCGAGAACGGCCAGGTGCGTTGGTATATAGCGTCTATGGGTGTGGGTGCAGTGGTCGTATTGGCTCTGTTGATTCTGGTTTAATTGAATAATTTAAACAGACGCATTTTTCGGGCGTAGCGCCGGGCAGGCGCTACGTACAAAGTTTGAAATTATTCGTATAAGGGACACAAAACGCCATGCTATTACCTTGGCTAATTCTTATCCCCTTTATCGGCGGTCTGCTGTGCTGGCAGCTTGAGCGCTTCGGTACTAAGGTGCCGCGCTGGATAGCGCTGATCGCAATGGGGCTGACGTTGGCGCTCTCTCTGCAGCTGTGGATGCAGGGCGGCTATACATTGACCACGCCGAAAGGCATTCCGCAGTGGCAGAGCGAATTCCTGCTGCCGTGGATCCCGCGCTTCGGCATCTCCATCCACCTGGCGCTGGACGGTCTGTCACTGCTGATGGTGGTGTTGACCGGTCTGCTGGGCGTGCTGGCGATCCTCTGTTCCTGGCGTGAAATCCAGAAGTATCAGGGCTTCTTCCACCTTAACCTGCTGTGGATCCTGGGCGGCGTTATCGGCGTGTTCCTCGCCATCGACATGTTCCTGTTCTTCTTCTTCTGGGAAATGATGTTGGTGCCGATGTACTTCCTGATCGCGCTGTGGGGCCACAAGGCGTCGGACGGTAAAACCCGCATCACCGCGGCGACCAAGTTCTTCATCTACACCCAGGCCAGCGGTCTGGTGATGCTGATTGCGATCCTGGGCCTGGTGTTCGTGCACTACAACGCCACCGGCGTGTGGACCTTCGATTACGAAGACCTGCTGCAAACGCCGATGTCCCACAACGTGCAATATCTGCTGATGCTGGGCTTCTTCATCGCCTTCGCGGTGAAAATGCCGGTGGTGCCGCTGCACGGCTGGTTGCCGGATGCGCACAGCCAGGCGCCGACCGCAGGTTCCGTCGACCTGGCGGGCATCTTGCTGAAAACCGCGGCCTACGGCCTGCTGCGTTTCAGCCTGCCGCTGTTCCCTGAGGCTTCACACGAGTTCGCGCCAATCGCCATGTGGCTGGGCGTGGTCGGTATCTTCTACGGCGCCTGGATGGCGTTCGCGCAGACCGACATCAAGCGTCTTATCGCTTACACCTCGGTCTCGCACATGGGCTTCGTGCTGATCGCCATCTACACCGGCAGCCAGCTGGCTTACCAGGGCGCCGTGATCCAGATGATCGCGCACGGCCTGTCCGCCGCCGGTATGTTTATCATCTGCGGCCAGCTGTATGAGCGCCTGCACACCCGCGACATGCGTCAGATGGGCGGCCTGTGGGGGCGTATCAAGTTCATCCCTGCGCTGTCGCTGTTCTTCGCCGTGGCTACGCTGGGGATGCCGGGCACCGGTAACTTCGTCGGCGAATTCATGATTCTGTTCGGCAGCTACCAGGTGGTGCCGGTGATCACCGTGATCTCCACCTTCGGTCTGGTGTTCGCTTCGGTTTACTCGCTGATCATGATGCAGCGCGCTTACTACGGTGCGCCTAAGTCAGACCAGCCGCTGCAGGGCATGACCGCGCGCGAACTGTTCATCATTCTGCTGCTGGTGGTGTTGCTGGTTCTGCTGGGGGTTTACCCGCAGCCGATTCTGGATACTTCCAACGCGGCGATGAGCAACGTGCAACACTGGTTTGGTTCGTCAGTTTCAGCAATTTCAACAACAAGGCCGTAATTCGCCATGACAATAACTCCTCAACAACTGATCGCACTGCTGCCGCTGTTGATCGTCGGATTGACGGTGGTGGTTGTGATGCTAGGCATTGCGTGGCGACGCGACCACTTTATCAACGCCACCCTGACCGTGATCGGTCTCAACCTGGCGCTGCTTTCGCTGTACTTTGTCGGCCAGGCAGGCCCAATGGACGTCACCCCGCTGCTGCGGGTTGACGGCTACTCGATGTTCTACACCGGGCTGGTGCTGCTGGCGAGTCTGGCGACCTGCACCTTCGCCTATCCGTGGCTGGTCGGCTATCCGGATAACCGCGAAGAGTTCTACCTGCTGGTGCTGATCGCCGCCCTGGGCGGCATCCTGCTGGCGAGCGCCAACCATCTGGCTTCGCTGTTCATCGGTATCGAGCTGATCTCGCTGCCGCTGTTCGGCCTGGTGGGCTACGCCTATCGCCAGAAGCGCCCGCTGGAAGCCGCCATCAAGTACATGCTGCTGTCCGCCGCCGCGTCGTCGTTCCTGCTGTTCGGCATGGCGCTGCTGTATGCCGAGTCCGGCGATCTGTCGCTGGCCGGCCTCGGCAAGAGCCTGCAGGAAAACATGATGCACCAGCCGCTGATCCTGGCCGGTATGGGCATGATGATCGTCGGTCTGGGCTTCAAGCTGTCGCTGGTGCCGTTCCAACTGTGGACGCCGGACGTGTATCAGGGCGCGCCTGCGCCGGTCTCGACCTTCCTGGCGACCGCCAGCAAGATCGCGATCTTCGCGGTCGTGATGCGTCTGTTCCTGTATGCCCCGGCCGCCGACAACGAAGCGCTGCGCATGGTATTGTCGATCATCGCGTTCTGCTCCATCTTGTTCGGTAACCTGATGGCCATCAGCCAGACCAACATCAAGCGTCTGCTGGGCTACTCGTCGATCGCTCACCTGGGCTACCTGCTGGTGGCGCTGATTGCGGTGCAAACCCATCAGCTGTCGCTGGAAACCGCCGGCGTTTATCTGGCCGGTTACCTGTTCAGCAGCCTGGGCGCCTTCGGCGTGGTCAGCCTGATGTCCAGCCCATACCGCGGCCCGGATGCGGATTCGCTGTTCTCTTACCGTGGTCTGTTCTGGCACAAGCCAATCTTGTCCGCGGTGATGACGGTGATGATGCTGTCGCTGGCAGGTATCCCGATGACGCTGGGCTTTATCGGTAAGTTCTTCGTGATCGCGATGGGCGTCAGCGCACACCTGTGGTGGCTGACCGGCGCAGTCGTGGTAGGCAGCGCCATCGGTCTGTACTACTACCTGCGCGTGACCGTCAGCCTGTTCCTCAGCGCACCGGAATCGCTGCAGCGCGACACCCCGAACAACTGGGCGTTGACCGCCGGTGGCGTCGTGGTGCTGATCTCCGCCGCGCTGGTGCTGCTGTTGGGGGTTTATCCGCAGCCGCTGATTTCGCTGGTGCAGATGGCGCAGCCGACGTTCTGATAACGCTTCAGACAGTAAAAAGGTCGCTTCGGCGGCCTTTTTTTTATCGGCGGGAAAAGGGCTTACAAGATCATTTGTGCGGGTTGGCAGCGATAGAGTGCAGCCAGCTTTTCCCGGGTTTTCTTTTGTGGTTTTGAGTGCGGCGCTTCCCATTGGGAAACGGCAGATTGTGTTGTGCCCAATTTCTCCGCCACATCGTATTGTGAGAGGCCACGGAAAATCCGCCAGGCGGCAATCAAGCTGACGTCTTGATTCAGCATGATGGAAACGACTTCATGAGGTACGGTTTCATCATCATGCTCATCGGCGCGATAGGGAATAGACTCGTCGTCATTTCGCTGGCTCACCAGCTTTTTGTATTCATCAAGCGGTAAAACCACATAGAGCGGTTTGCCTGAGTCATCATGGATATACTGCAGCTTCGCCATTCGGCATACCTCTGACTTTCAATAAGTTGTCGATGTTCTGCGTTTTACCTGCTGAATCAGACACACAATAGGTTCTTCATCGACGATCTCAAAAATGATGCGGTAGTTTCCTACGCGCAGGCGGTACTGGTTATCAGCATCGTGCAGTTTTTTAATGTCCAGTCGGACCGCAGGGAAAGCGCCTAATTCTTCAACCTTTGCCGCAATGGCCAACCGGTTCTGAGCAGGCAGCGTCATCAATTGTTTAAGTGCTTTGCGTGACCAGCTAATCTTTGCCATGGTTCCCTCGGGCCGAACGCACGTCCTGTGCGATGATTAGATAATAAGCTTTATATCTTATTATCTCAACCTTGCCGAAGAAAGAGGCGTGATGCTTAGCGCTACCTTTTCATGCGCCGGCACTCAGCCGTAATGGGCGCTAAACGACGTTTCCAGCGCCTGCACTACCGCGCGCACGCGGGCGGCGCGTTGCAAATCGGGATGCAGCACCAGCCAGATATCCACCCAGTCTTTGTTCTCCGGGAACAGACGCACCAGTTCCGGGTCTTTGTCCGCCAAAAAAGCGGAGAGCAGGCCGATGCCCAGCCCGCTGCGGGTGGCGGAACGCAGCAGCAGCTGCGAATTGCATTGCAGCACGACGTTGGGCTCGTGCAGGGCCTCGCCGCAGAAATTGTTCCAGTGGCGCGGCACCAGCTCGCGCGGGAACATCAGCAGATCGTGGCCGCGCAACTGTTCGCCCTTGACCGGCATGCCGCGCCGCGCCAAATAGTGCTGAGTGGCATACAGGCCCATTTCGATGGTGGCTAACCGTTTGATGATCAGCTCATCGTCATCGGGACGGGCGCCGCGGATCGCCAGATCTGCGCCGTGGTAAGAAATATCGGCGATGTTGACCGCCGTCAGCAGCGTGACGGTGATGGCCGGATAGCGTTCCCGCAGATCTTGCAGCGCAGGCATCACGAAGGCTTCGGCCAGGGTATCGGTGGTGGCGATGCGCACGTTGCCGCACAGGCTTTCGTCACCGCTGGCGGCTTTACGGTTGATCGCCTGCACCGCATTTTCCATCTTCATCACGTCCGCCAGCATTTCCTCCCCCAGCGGGCTGAGGGCGAAGGATTTCGGCGTGCGGATAAACAGCTTGGAGCCGAGCGCATCTTCGAAAGCGGAGAGCCGTCGGCCGACGGTCGCCTGATCGACATGCAGCTGGCTGGCGGCTTTGCGTAGCGTGCCGCAGCGCGCAACGGCGAGAAAAAATCGGGCGTCGTCCCAGTTCATTGCACACCTCCTCTGTACAGACTGGCGGGAGGGGGAAGGAAGCGGTGTGATGCGGTGTTTATTCTGGTGTGGAGACCGAAAAAAATGCTTCGTATCATCATTATTTATAATGTTTCAGGATATGTATAAATGCATCACCGTGAAGCGGTTTTGCACCTTTATTTTTGTCTGGTAATGCTTATTCTTATCGGCGCTTATGCTGCGACCCGACGCACATTTTACACCAAGGCCACCCTAATGCATAAGCAATACGAATAAGAGCCGGTTCCCGTTATTTCTGGGCGACCGCCAAGTGGGATCGACTCTGAATCAAGTTAGCTCACGATGATATGACTGGATATAAAAAAATGGAGTCTCACGCAGAGATGCTGTGCCCCCCCGTTGCGTTGGCGACGGAGGACGGAGTCAGAGTTACCGTGGCGCCAGGCGCCGAGAAGATGGAACGCAACAACGCCGATGTCATTATTCAAGGCCTTGCAGCGCGCGGCATTCAACATATCTTTTTGGTCCCTGGCAAACTGGTTTATCCGTTAATCACTTCTATTGACCGTTCCGAGATTGTCGGCATCGTCGGTGCCCATGAAACCGCATGCGGATTTATGGCCGATGGCTATGCCCGCGCCAGCCGAAAGTTTGGCGTCTGTTTGGGCATTTCAGGCCCCGGCACCATGAATTTCCTGCCGGCGATGGCCGCCGCGCAAGCCGATAAGATCCCCGTGCTGTACCTGGCCGGCAGCATCGCCACCTATCATGAGGCGCAGGGCGCTTTTCAGGACGGCAGCAACAGCGGCATCGATGAGCTGACCATCGTCAAACCGTTGCTTTGCGCCGCGATAGAAACGAAAAACAACCTGACCTTGCAGCATGAGCTGCGCCGCAGCCTCTCCAGCCTGAACCCACAGCGGAAAGGGCGCGCCTATCTGAGCGTGCCGGTCGACATGCAGAAGAAAACCGCGTTCGGCGATCGTCGCGACCAGCCTGAGCGAGTGCCGCAGCACCGTGAAGCGGCCGTGGATGTGCAAGCGGTGGAACAGCTGCTGCATGATTATCTGCTGCGCGGCCTCAACGTCGCCTGCCTGGTAGGCAACCGGATGAACAATCCACAGGATGCCGCGCTGTTGTTGCGGGTAGCGGAAAAATACCGCTTGCCTGTCGCCACGACGTTGTCCGGCAAGGGCGCGTTTCCCGAAGGGCACGCCCTGGCATTAGGGGTCTACGGTTTTGCCGGCCATGCCCGCGCGGTAGAAACCCTCAACGGTGAAGGCGTTGACGTGCTGCTGGTGCTGGGCTGCGATCTCAGCCAGCGCGACAGTCTGAACTGGAACCCGAGACTGCACGGCAATAAAACGCTGGTGGCGATCGACGAAGACTTCGACAAAGTGAGCTCGCATTACCAGCCGGATCTGCAGATATTTTCCAGCCTGAGCGGTACGTTGCACTGTTTGTTGGCCGCGGTTGGCGATGAGGACGCGCGGCTTGGCGACGCGGCTCACCTGCGTGACGCCTGGTTGGAAGGGGTTCGCGCACTGCCGCTGGAACAGCCGCAGCCGACGTTGCAGGCGCGCATCGCCCAGGGCGAAAGCCGGCTGTATCCCGGCGATGCGATTAAACACATTCGCAGCCGCATGAATCCGGATACCAACGTCGTGGTCGATTCGGGCGCACACCGCATTTTCATGGCGCATCACTGGCTGGCGGCCGGGCGGGGGGATTATCACACCTCCAGCTCCCTGGCGCCGATGGGGTGGGCCATTTGCGCGGGCATCGGCATCAAGCTGGCGGCACCGCAGCGGGATTGCCTCGTGGTGACCGGCGACGGTTGCATGCTGATGCACGGCATCGAAATTCAGACCGCCGCGCGTTATGGCGTGAAGGTGGTGTTCGTGGTGATGAACAACAGCGCGCACGGCGCCATGCACATCGACACGCTGCAAAATCGCGGCATTTCCGCCGACTATACCGCCTTGCCCAACCATGACTGGAAAGCGTTTGCCAACAGCCTGGGGGTCGCCTCCGCGAAGGCGGAGACGCTGGAGGATCTGGACGAGGCCCTCGGCGCCGCAGCGAAACATCCGGGGCCGTACCTCATCGAAGTGATGGTGGGCAACTTTGCGGCGCCTAACCGCTACTACGCCGAGAGCATCGCAGAATACGAGCAGCGCATCAAAGGACTGTAGCACAACGCTGTTTTTTCAACTCGCCAGGTTCACCGCGCGCGGCGCCTGGCATTTTTACTCGCGGCAGTCAGGGAGCGATAAGATGGTTAAGTGGGGCATTTTGGCATTGTTGGCAGTATTTCAGGGGCCGGTTCAGGCTGCCGAGGGGCATGGCGAAGGCATCGTCAAAACGACGTTGCTCAAGACCGACAGCGCATGGGAGGGCTCGGCATATCGTCAGTATCCCGCAGGCGCGCCGCAGATCACCATGCTGAAGGTGACGGTAGAGCCGAACAAGGTACTGGCCTGGCATACGCATCCTTGCATCAGCGCAGTGTACATGAGCGGCGGCAGCGTTTCGCTCACCGTCAGGAAAACCGGTGAACGCCGCACGTTCCGGCAGGGGGATTCGTTTACCGATACCGTGGATATCGTGCATCAGGGCGTTTCCGGCGAGCAAGGTGCAGAAATGCTGGTGTTCTTCGCTTGCGCGGACGATAAACCGTTGACGGTGAAAGCCGCCGGGTAGTGTTGATACGGCCCTGTCCAAAGGCCGTTAATAAGAGAAGATCATGGTAGCTTTGTGGATGGTCGTCGCCAGCGGATTCTTTGCGCTGATGGGTGCTTGCATCAAGTTGGCGTCGACGACGGTCGGATTTTTCGACATCATTTTTTATCGTTCTCTCATCAATGTGCTGATCGTCGCGGCGCTGATCAAGATCCAGCGCCTCGGTTTTCGCACCCGTCATCTCGGATTGCATATGAAGCGGGCGGCGATAGGCAATGCGGCGATGTACTGCGGTTTTTATTCGCTGATACATCTGCCGATCGCCACCGCCACCACGTTGGGTTATACCAACCCCCTCTTTCAGTCGGCGATCGCGTTCATCACGACCCGAGGGCAGCTGACCGGTCGGCTGTTGTTTTCCGTGCTGTTGGGCTTTGCCGGCATTTTGGTCTTGCTGCGCCCCGACGCCCCCAACGGGGAGTACGTTGCCACGCTGGTCGGGCTGGCGGCCGGTTTGTTAACCGCGCTGGCTTACTTTAACGTCGGCAAGCTGGTGCGACGCGGTGAGCCGGAACTGCGCGTGGTGTTCTATTTCTCGCTGGTGGGAACGCTGGTTGGCGGCCTGATGACTGCGTTGCTGGGCTTTTCCTTGCTGGACGGCGCAATGCTGCTGTGCGTCTGCGCCATTGGCGTCTTCGGCAGTCTGGGGCAGATCGCCATGACTCGCGCCTACGGGGGTGGCAATGCGGTGATTGTCAGCATTCTCTCTTACAGCACCATTATTTTCTCTACGCTGCTTGGCTATCTGATATTTGGCGAGCGGCTGTCTTATATCGCCGCCGCCGGTATGGCGCTGATCGTGTTGTCCGGCGCGTTGGCGGTGCGCAAGCGTGCTTCGGCCAAGTCCGAGCAGGCGGCGGTGGCATAACGTGATAAGGAACGAAACAATGAACATGCGTCCGGTTGGCGCCATGGCGATGGCGGTCTTGTTTGGCATAGTGGCGACGCTGACGATGGATGGGGTGAACAGTGTCGCCTCCAGCGTCGGTCTCATCGGCAAGCTCAACCTGGCCTTCATCGGCAAACTGATGAATCAATGGCTGCAGGGGCAATTTTGGTTTTTGCGGCCTGGCGACATTCCCGATGTGCCAGAGGCTCTGATGATGGGCTACGGCGCGCACTATTTTGCCGGCATTAGCCTGGCGATCCCGTTCTATTGCCTGATCTGCCCGCGCGTTAAGTCGGGGGGCGGCCTGCTCGTTGGGGCGCTGACGTATGGCCTGGCCTGTTCGCTGATCTCGCTGTGCTTCATTTATCCCTCGGTGGGGTTGGGGCTTTGGGGAATGGCCGGCAAAAATCCGGCTTTGCTGATCGCCAGCCTGGCCAACCATGCAGTGTATGGCGTGGCATTGGGCGGTTGCGCCATCGCTTGGCGGCATCGCATGCTGCAGAAATGCATGCCTGACGCTGCGATGCTGCATTAATGAATCACGATGATGCATTCTTGGCTATTTTGGGCGTGATAGCCCAACGCTATGATAAGCGCGCTTCCTGAAGCCGCGTGGCATGCGGGAAGACGCATTTATTTAGGGCGAATGCCTGATCGATTCGGGAGTTGAACATGTCAGAAAGTATCGCCGTTGAAGAAACGGCTAAAGCGAAGGCGGGTACATCGCATTTCGCTATCTTGCTGTTTCTGGCGTTGGCATTGATGTCAGCGCTGTTGAACAGCAGCGCGCCGACGCCACTTTATCCGCTTTATCAACATGAGCTGGCGTTGAGCTCGGTCAGCCTGACGATCATCTACGGCGCTTATGCCGCCGGCGTGCTGATTTCGCTGTTCGGCGTAGGCAATATGGCGGGGAAAGTAAAAGACCTGCGCAGCATGATCGTGCCGGCGCTGTTGGTGGTGTTGCTTGGCGCGCTGCTGTTTTCGGTGGCGTCGTCGTTCTTCATGATGTTTATGGCACGGCTGCTGGCCGGCGTCGGCACCGGCGCCCTGACCGGTGCGGCGAATATCGCGTTGGTGCGTTTCGGGCCGCAGGACGGCGGAAAAAATGCGGCGTTGATCGCGACGCTGTCCTTTACCACCGGATTGGCCCTGGGCCCGATCTTTAGCGGCGTCGCACTGCAAACCGGTTTTCATACCACGTCATTGCCGTTCATCATCATCATGGCCATTGCCGCCGTCGCCGCACTGGGCGTGATGCTGCGCTGGCCGCGAGAGGCGGTGACGGCGCAGGCCGATAGCGCAGCGGCGGATAACGCGCCGGTGGCGAAAAGCTCTCTGGCGGATGGCCTGCGCGCGACCGGCGGTAAATTCTTCCTGTGCGCCGGGGCATTGTTCATTTGTTGGGCGGTTGCCGCCAGCATTCTGGCGATAGGGCCGAGCGTCGCCGAAAAACTGTTGGATATGCAGAGCCGTGGCGTCTTTGGCTATGTGGTCGCCGTCTATCTGGTGATTGCCGGCATCAGCCAGATTTTGAGTCGTCGCATCAACGCCCGCCATTCGCTGATGTTCGGCTGCCTGGCTCAGGCTTTGTCGGTCGGGGTGTTCGCCGTGGCGATTCAGATCCATTCGCTGGCGCTGGCCGCCGCAGGCATGGTGATCGCCGGTTACGCCTATGGCGCGATCTTCGTCGGCAGCGCCACGCTGGTGAATCTGATTTCACCGAAAGCCAGCCATGCGCGTTTGATCTCCCTGTTTTACGTGATCGCGTATATCGCTAACTGGGTGCCGATCCTGTTGGGCGTTGTGATCGACCACGCCGATTTGCATTTGGCGACCCACTTGTTATTCCTGAGCAGCGCCGTGATTTGTTTGATGTTGAGCGTCATGGTAACGCGTGCGGGCTTCCCACGCTGAAACCGGCGTTCGGGAGGGGGGCGACAGGCGTCGCATGTAGGCATTTCATTTGAGATCGTGATTTCCCTGGTGTTGTGTTATTCCAGCGTGCTCGTCACGCTGGCTTTTTTTTGTGATAAACATTGCTTTTTTGATATTTCCATTTCTTTGTTTGCATTTTTATTGTGATTTTAATCACGAAAAAATCACTCGCTTCGGGTAAACTGCGCGCTTTATTTTTGCCGCAGGTCACTTTATGAACGTTCTTTTCGCCATTGCCGTTACTACCGGGATCCTCTCCGGCGTTTGGGGCTGGGTTGCCGTCAGCCTGGGGCTGATCGGTTGGGCCGGTTTTCTCGGCTGCACGGCGTATTTCGCCTGCCCGCAGGGCGGGCTGAAAGGGCTGTTGATCGGCGCGTTGACCTGCTGCAGCGGCGTCTTCTGGGCAATGGCGATCATCCACGGCAGCGAACTGGCGCCGCAGTGGAATCTGCTGGGGTATCTACTGACCGGCGTCGTGGCGTTCCTGATGTGCATTCAGGCCAAACAGCAGTGGCTGGGGTTCGTGCCCGGCACCTTTATCGGCGCCTGTGCGACCTTCGCCGGCGGCGGCGATTGGCCGCTGGTGACGCTTTCCCTGCTGGTGGGCCTGCTATTCGGCTATGCGATGAAAAACAGCGGTCTGTGGTGGGCGGCGCGCAGCGAAAAAGCCCGCGCTACGCCGCCGATTAGCCCGAATGCCGGCTCAAACGGTGCCGCCGAGTGAGAGACGGCAGTTCACCACCAGCGTTTGGTTACCCGGAGTTTGGGTTACGCCGGCCCATTGTGCGATGTCCTGTCGCGTAACGCGGAGGTGTTTCATTCGGTGGCCTTCACGGGCGGCGCGGTAAGGGGGATAGCGGCATGTTAACCCATCGATTTAGCGATAACAATGAATGTACTTCTATTGAAAATAGCCGTTTTTCAATCAGATAGATAAGTTTTACCCGCTGACTGCCTGCGTGAGATCACGTTAAGGGTAACAGGGTTTCGTAACATGATTTTCAGTGATTTCCATCACGTTTTTACCGGTAACAATCGGCTGAGATAGAAGCCTGTCCGATTGGAGGCCTGATGGCCGGGAATCACTATGAACAATCTGTTTTCACTGGATAACAAGACCGTCTTGATCACCGGCGCCTCGCGCGGCATCGGTTTTCTGCTGGCACGCGGCCTGGCGCAGCAAGGCGCGCATATTCTGGTCAACGCCACCACCGAAGAACATGCCCTGCACGCCGCCGAACGTTTGCGCGAAGAGGGGCTGAGCGCCGAGGCGGCGGCGTTCGATGTCACCGATTCTCAGGCGGTGCATGCCGCCATCGCCCGTATCGAAGCGGACATCGGCGCGATAGACGTTTTGATCAACAACGCCGGCATCCAGCGCCGCCACCCGTTCACCGAGTTTCCGGAGCAAGACTGGGACGACATCATTGCCGTCAACCAGAAGGCGGTCTTCATCGTGTCGCAGACCGTGGCGCGTTACATGGTGCCGCGCCGGCGCGGCAAGATAGTCAACATCGGCTCGATGCAAAGTGAGCTGGGCCGCGACACCATCACCCCTTATGCGGCGTCCAAAGGGGCGGTGAAAATGCTCACGCGCGGCATGTGCGTGGAGCTGGCGCGCTACAACATTCAGGTCAACGGCATTGCCCCCGGCTACTTCAAAACCGAGATGACGCAGGCGCTGGCCGACGATCCGGCCTTCACCGCCTGGCTGACCCAACGCACGCCCGCCGCGCGCTGGGGCGATCCGCAGGAGCTGATCGGCGCGGCGGTGTTCCTGGCTGCCGACGCCTCCGCCTTCGTCAACGGGCAACTGCTGTTTGTCGATGGCGGCATGTCGGCGGCGGTGTAATCTTTTTCCGTGGAGTCTTGCGATGAAAATTCAAACTCAGTCCTGTGTGGTCAACGGCAAGCGAGACGTGGCGGTGATCGCGCAAGAAGTGGATTATCGAGGGCAGGGAACGCTGGTGAAAATCAGCCGCGGCGGCATCTGCGGCTCGGATCTGCATTACTTCCAGGAAGGCAAGGTCGGCAATTTTCAGGTGCGTCAGCCGATGGTGCTGGGCCATGAGGTGATCGGTGAGGTGGTCGCCAGCGATTCGCCACAGTTGCCGGCCGGGCAGAAGGTGGCGCTCAATCCCAGCAAACCCTGCGGGCAGTGCAAATACTGTCTGGAGCAGCAAAGCAATCAATGCGTCGAGATGCGCTTTTTCGGCAGCGCGATGTATTTTCCGCACGTCGACGGCGCTTTTACCCAATACAAAGTGGTGGATAGCGCGCAGTGCATTCCTTACGCCGCCGATCGCGACGACAGGGTGATGGTGTTCGCCGAACCGCTGGCGGTGGCTGTCCACGCGGCGAAGCAGCCCGGTGACGTGACGGGAAAAAAGGTCTTCGTGTCCGGCGTCGGCCCGATCGGCTGTCTGCTGGTGGCGGCGCTGAAAGCGCTGGGCGCCGCCGAGATTGTCTGCGCCGATCTCAGTCCGCGCTGCCTGGCGATCGCCAGCCAAATGGGGGCCAATCGGTGCCTGCATGCCGCGGACGACGATTTTAGCGACTATCAGCAGGACAAGGGCTATTTCGATGTCGCCTTCGAAGTGGCGGGACATCCGCTGTCGCTGCAGCGCTGTCTGGAGATCACCCGCGCCACAGGCACCGTGGTGCAGGTCGGCATGGGCGGCAGCTTCCCTGATTTCCCGCTGATGTTGTTGATCGCCAAAGAGTTGAACCTGCTCGGATCGTTTCGCTTCGTGGCGGAATTCGCGCTGGCGGTGGCCTGGCTGGCTGGCGATGTGGTCGATCCGCTGCCGCTGTTGTCGGCGGAATTCGCCGGGGACCAACTGGCGCAGGCGCTGGAGTTTGCCGGCGACAAGCGCCAGGCCGCCAAGGTGCAATTGGTGTTTTAGGGTAAAAGTCCGATGGCCGCAGGCGACGATCCTTGTCTATAGTGTAGGAACGCTTAATTTTTCAACCACGGAGATCTCACTATGGCAAGACATTCGGATGCTGAGCAAACTACGCTGGATGACGATCTGAGAATGCTGACCGAGACGCTGGAAGAAGTGTTGCAATACACCGGCGATCGCGCGGATCAGGCCTACATTGACATCAAGTCGCACGCCGAGCAGGCGCTGAGTGAGGTCAAGGCGCGCTGGGCGAACACCGGCGAATCCTACTATGCGCGCGCCAAAGAAGCGGTGCACCGCACCGACGACTACGTGCGGGATAAACCCTGGCACAGCGTAGGCATCGGTGCCACCGTCGGGCTGGTGCTGGGGCTGCTGCTGGCCCGCAAATAAATCATGTCATCGGGGCGGCGCAGGCCGCCTCGTGCTTTTCTGCAGACTGTGTCGTTCATCCCGCCGTTTCCCCGATCGCTTTCCCTTATCCCGCCTATACTTCCCGCTGGCCGCCGTTGGAGCACCTTTATCTCCCTTGTTTTTGTATGGACGGATTGAGCCGGCGTCGCCGCAAGTGTAAAGTGTTTGTGTTTTAATTGTTTGTTTTTTGTTCTAAATCAAACAATTATCTGGTGTAAACACCCAGGGATATACGGCGTTCTTGCGCTGGCGCAAAAGCCGTGAAAATAACACCTCATATAATACAGAACGTAACTACAGGCGCGGCGTCCGTCGGCTGCGCCGGGGACGATCTCTGCTAACTGACTTGTGAGCGAACTATGTCGACAAGTGTTTTTAATCGCCGGTGGGCGGCTGTGCTGCTCGAGGCGCTGGCCCGCCATGGGGTGCGGCATGTTTGTATCGCTCCGGGATCGCGCTCCACGCCGCTGACGCTGGCCGCCGCGGCCAACCGATCGTTTATCTGCCATACCCATTTTGATGAGCGCGGGCTCGGCCATTTGGCGCTCGGGCTGGCGAAGGCGGCGCGTGAGCCGGTGGCGGTGATCGTTACGTCCGGCACCGCGGCGGCGAACCTTTATCCCGCGTTGATCGAAGCCGGCCTGACCGGTGAACGGCTGGTGTTTCTCACCGCCGATCGGCCGCCGGAACTGATCGACTGTGGCGCCAATCAGGCGATCCGTCAAAACGGTCTCTACAGCAGCCACCCGACGTTGGCGATCGATCTGCCGCGTCCGACGCCGGATATTCCGGCCGCGTGGCTGGCCTCCAGCGTCGACAGCGCGATGGCGCGCCTGCAGCATGGCGCTTTGCATATCAACTGCCCGTTCGCCGAACCGCTGTACGGCGGCGATGAGCGTCACTATGCCGATTGGTCCGCCGCGCTGGGCGACTGGTGGCAGAGCGATCGTCCGTGGCTGCAGGAAAGCGAGACGCGTACGGCGCCGTCGCCGCAGCCGGACTGGTTCTCCTGGCGGCAAAAGCGCGGCGTGGTGCTGGCCGGTCGCATGAGCGCACAAGAGGGCGCGCAGGTGGCCGGCTGGGCCGAAACGCTGGGCTGGCCACTGATCGGCGATGTGCTGTCGCAGACCGGGCAACCGCTGCCCTGCGCCGATTTGTGGCTCGCGCATCCGCAGGCGCAGCGCGTACTGCAAGATGCGCAGCTGGTGGTGCAGTTCGGCGGCAGCCTGACCGGCAAACGCCTGCTGCAATGGCAGGCGCAGTGTCAGCCGGAAGAATATTGGATTATCGACGAGCTGCCGGGGCGGCTCGATCCGGCCCAACACCGGGGGCGGCGCCTGCGCGCCGGCGTGGCGCAGTGGTTGGCGCAGCATCCCGCGCAACCGCGCGCGCCGTGGGCCGCCGGGCTGGCAGCGCTGGCGGATAAAGCGCTGACGGCGGCGTCCACGCATCTGCACGATAACTTTGGCGAAGCGCAGCTGGCGCACCGCCTGCCGGAACTGCTGCCGGAGAACGGCCAGCTGTTTCTCGGCAACAGCCTGGTGGTGCGACTGATCGACGCGTTAACGATGCTGCCTGCCGCTTACCCGGTATTCAGCAACCGCGGCGCCAGCGGCATCGACGGTCTGATTTCCACCGCCGCCGGCGTACAGCGCGCCACCGCCAGGCCGACGTTGGCGGTGGTGGGCGACCTTTCCGCCCTGTATGACCTCAATGCGCTGGCGCTGCTGCGCCACTGTTCGGCGCCGACGGTGCTGATCGTCGTCAATAACAACGGCGGCCAAATTTTCTCGCTGCTGCCGACGCCGGAAGAGGAGCGTCAGCGCTTTTACTGCATGCCGCAGAACGTTGAGTTCAGCCACGCGGCGGCGATGTTCCAGCTTGACTATGCGCGGCCGGAAAACTGGAGCCAGCTGCAACAGGCGGTTGAGCAAGGCTGGCGGCGCGGCGGCGCCACGTTGATAGAGCTGCAGGTGCCGCCGAGCGCAGGGGCCGAAAGCCTGCAATACCTGGTGCAACAGATGGCGGTGCAATGATGCTGGCGACGCGAATTTTGCAACAGGGCGAAGCGGGCCGCCCCTGGCTGATATGGTTGCATGGCCTGCTCGGCAACAACAATGAATGGCGGGTGATCGCCGCGCGCTGCCCGGAATGGCCGTCGTTGGCCATCGATCTGCCCGGCCACGGCGATTCCGTGGCGGTGAGCTGCCGCGGCTTCGACGACATCAGCGCGCAAATCGCCGCGACCCTGCAACTGCGCAATATCGAACGTTATTGGCTGGTGGGCTACTCGCTTGGCGGGCGCATCGCCATGTATCACGCTTGCCACGGACGCCACGACGGTCTGCAAGGCGTGCTGGTCGAGGGCGGCAATCCGGGGCTTGAGGACGAACAACTGCGCCGTGACCGTTGCGAGCAGGATGCGCGATGGGCGGCGCGTTTTCGCAGTGAGCCGATTGCCGAAGTCCTGGCGGACTGGTATCAGCAACCGGTGTTCAAAGAGCTTAGCCACGTGCACCGCCAGGCGCTGATCGCTGCGCGTTCGATCAACAGCGGCCCGGCGATCGCCGACATGCTCGAAGCCACGTCGCTCGGGCGGCAGCCCTATCTGGCGCCGCAGCTGCGCCAACTGACCGTGCCGCTGCGGGTGCTGTGCGGTGAGAACGACCCCAAATTTCAACGGCTGGCGCGCGACGCCGGGTTGCCGTTGCGCATCGTGCCGCAGGCCGGCCACAACGCGCATCTGGCCAATCCGCAGGAGTTCGTCGCCGAGCTGCAGACCTTTCTCGTTAACCCTGGTTAAAGGAACCGAACATGCTTTATCCGAATGAAGAACAGCTGTATGCCGCCATCGCCTGGCAGGATTGCACCGGCGATTTCGAAGACATTCTGTATCACAAGTCCGCCGACGGCATCGCCAAAATCACCATCAACCGGCCGCAGGTGCGCAATGCGTTTCGCCCGCAAACGGTCAAAGAGATGCTCGACGCGCTGGCCAACGCCCGTTACGACGACGGCATCGGCGTCATTATTCTCACCGGCGCCGGCGATAAGGCATTCTGCTCCGGCGGCGATCAGAAAGTGCGCGGCGACTACGGCGGCTATCGCGACGACAGCGGCGTACACCACCTCAACGTGCTGGACTTCCAGCGCCAGATCCGCACCTGCCCGAAACCGGTGGTGGCGATGGTGGCCGGCTATTCGATCGGCGGCGGCCACGTGTTGCACATGATGTGCGATCTGACCATCGCGGCGGATAACGCCATCTTCGGCCAGACCGGCCCGAAAGTGGGCTCGTTCGACGGCGGCTGGGGCGCGTCTTACATGGCGCGCATCGTCGGTCAGAAGAAGGCGCGCGAAATCTGGTTCCTGTGCCGCCAGTATGACGCCGCCGCCGCGCTGGACATGGGGCTGGTCAATACCGTGGTGCCGCTGGCCGATCTGGAAAAAGAGACGGTGCGCTGGTGCCGCGAAATGCTGCAGAACAGCCCGATGGCGCTGCGCTGCCTGAAGGCGGCGCTGAATGCCGACTGCGACGGCCAGGCCGGTTTGCAGGAGCTGGCGGGCAACGCCACCATGCTGTTCTACATGACCGACGAAGGGCAGGAAGGGCGCAACGCGTTCAACGAGAAGCGCCAGCCGGATTTCAGCAAATTCAAGCGTAACCCGTAATGAGCGGGGCAAACCGCAGCGCGGCGCTATACCGTTACAGCCTGCCGATGGAGGCGGGCGTGGTGCTGCGCAATCAGCGGTTGAAAACGCGTGACGGATGGGTGGTGCAGCTGCGTCAGGGCGAGCGTGAGGGGTGGGGCGAGATCGCGCCGCTGCCGGAGTTCAGCCGGGAAACGCCGGCGCAGGCCGAACGGGCCGCATTGGACTGGCTGCAGGCGTGGCTGGCGGGCAACGAACCGGATGACAGCGAGCTGCCCTCGGTGGCCTTTGGGCTGAGCTGCGCGCAGGCCGAGCTGGAGCAGCGTTTGCCGACGCAGGCGGATTTTCGCAAGGCGCCGCTGTGCACCGGCGATCCGGACGAGCTGTTCGAGACATTGAGCGCTTTGCCGGGCGAGAAAGTCGCCAAGGTGAAAGTAGGGCTGTATGAGGCGGTGCGTGACGGCATGATCGTCAACGTGCTGCTGGAGGCGCTGCCGGATCTGCGGCTGCGGCTGGACGCCAACCGCAGCTGGACCCGCGCCAAGGCCGACGGCTTCGCCAGGTACGTTAACCCAGCGTGGCGCGATCGCATCGCTTTTTTGGAGGAGCCCTGCAAGACCCGTGATGAATCGCGCGACTTCGCCCGGGCGACCGGCATTGCCATCGCCTGGGATGAGAGCGTGCGCGAGGCGGATTTTGTGGTGCAGGCCGAGCCGGGCGTGGCGGCCATCGTGATCAAACCGACGCTGGTCGGCAGCCTGGCGCGTTGCCAGACGCTGGTGGCGCAGGCGCACGCGGAGGGGCTGACGGCGGTGATCAGTTCCAGCCTCGAATCCAGCCTGGGGTTGACCCAACTGGCGCGCATCGCCCATTGGCTGACGCCGGACACCGTGCCGGGGCTGGACACGCTGGGGTTGATGAAGGCGCAGGTGCTGCGCCCGTGGCCGGGCAGCGCGTTGCCGCTGCTGGATGTTTCGGCGCTGGAGTGTCTATGGCGCGGTTAAGCGATTGGCCGTGGCGGCACTGGGCGCGCCTTCAGCCGCAGGCGACGGCGCTGTTGCTCGGCGAACGGCCGCTGAGCTGGCTGGCGTTGCAAAGCCAGGTGGATGAGCTGGCGGCGGATTTCCAGCATCAGGGCGTTGAACCGGGCTGCGGCGTGGCGCTGTGCGGTAAAAACAGCTATCCGCTGCTGCTGGCCTATCTGGCGCTGCTGCAATGTGGCGCGCGCCTGTTGCCGCTCAATCCCGCCTTGCCGACGCCGCTGCTGGCGCAGCTGTTGCCGGAATTGGATATGACCTTTGTCTTCGGCCCGGACTCGTTGCCGGCGCTGCCGGAAGAGGTGATTCGATTGACGCCGCCCTCGACCGAGCCGCGTTGGCCAGACCTGCCGACGTGGGAGGCGCAGCGTCTGGCGACGCTGACGTTGACTTCCGGTTCCAGCGGTATGCCGAAGGCGGCGGCGCACAGCTACGCCAATCATCTGGCCAGCGCCGCCGGGGTGTTGCAGCTGATGGATTTTCAACGCGAGGATTGCTGGCTGTTGTCACTGCCGCTGTTTCACGTCTCCGGTCAGGGCATCGTCTGGCGCTGGCTGGCGGCGGGTGCGCGGTTGGCGGTGCGCGAGATGCACCCGCTGGCCGAGGCATTGGCTGGCTGCACGCACGCCTCGCTGGTGCCGACACAGCTGTGGCGGCTGTTGGCGCAACCGCTGGCGGACATGACGTTGAAAGCGGTGCTGCTCGGCGGCGCGATGATCCCGGTGGAGCTGACCGAACGGGCGGAGGCGGCGGGGATCCGCTGCTGGTGCGGCTACGGGCTGACCGAACTGGCCTCCACGGTGTGCGCCAAGCGCGCCGATGCGCGGCCAGGCGTCGGCCTGCCGCTCGGCGGCCGCGAAGTAAAACTGGTGGACGAAGAGGTCTGGATCCGCGCCGACAGCCTGGCGCTCGGCTACTGGCGTCATGGGCATCTGCAGCCGTTGGCCGATGAGCAGGGCTGGTTCGCGACCCGCGATCGCGGCGTGATGGCGGAGGGGGAACTGCGCATTCTCGGCCGGCTGGACAACCTGTTTTTCAGCGGCGGCGAAGGGGTGCAGCCCGAGGATATCGAACGTGTGCTGGCGGCGCACCCGCAGATCATGCAGGCGTTTGTGGTGCCGATGGCGGACGCTGAGTTCGGCCAGCGGCCGGTGGCGGTGATCGACGGCGATCCGGCGCTGTCGTTGGGGGCGCTGCTCGCCTGGTCGCAGAACCAGCTGGCCAATTTCCAACGCCCGGTGGCGTTGCTCCCGTTGCCCGAGGAACTGAAAAACGGCGGCATCAAGATTTCTCGCCGCCAGTTGCAGCAGTGGGTGGCGCAGCGTCTCTCCCAGGCATAAAAAAGCCGCCCGAAAGGGCGGCTGAGTGGATGGCTGCAGAAGGTTATTTCAGCCCCAACGCCTTGGCGACGCCGGCGCCGTAGTCCGGGTGCACCTTGGTGAACAGCTCGACCTGACGGCGCTGGATCTGTTCCGGCACCTGCGACAGTTCGCCGGCGATGCGGGTGAACATGCGCTGGTGCTCTTCGGCGCTCAGCAGGTTGAACAGCGCGCGCGGCTGGCTGTAGTAATCGTCGTCTTCACGATGGTTCCAGTGGTCGGCCGCGCCCTCAATGCTCAGCGGTGGTTCGCTGAAGTCCGGCTGCTCCTGGAACAGGCCGAAGCTGTTTGGTTCGTAGGTGGCGCCATTGCCGCTGTTGCCGTCCACGCGCATCGCGCCGTCGCGATGGTAGTTGTGGAACGGGCACTTGGCGCCGTTCACCGGGATCTGGTGGTGGTTGACGCCCAGACGGTAGCGGTGCGCATCGCCATAGGAGAACAGACGGCCCTGCAGCATTTTATCCGGCGAGAAACTGATGCCCGGCACCACGTTGGCGGGGTTCATCGCCACCTGCTCGACCTCGGAGAAGTAGTTGTCGGGATTGCGGTTCAGCTCGAAATAACCGACGTCGATCAGCGGGTAGTCGCCGTGCGGCCACACCTTGGTCAGATCGAATGGGTTATAGGGCGTCTGCGAGGCCTCGTGTTCCGGCATGATCTGAATTTGCAGCTTCCAGCGCGGGAAGTCGCCGCGTTTGATCGCCTCGAACAGATCGCGCTGTGAGCTTTCGCGATCCTTGGCGATGATCGCTTCCGCTTCTTCATCCATCAGGTTTTCAATGCCTTGTTCGCAGCGGAAGTGGAATTTCACCCAGAAGCGCTCGTTGGCGGCATTGATAAAGCTGAAGGTGTGGCTGCCGAAGCCGTGCATGTGGCGGTAGGACTTCGGAATACCGCGATCGCTGAAGTCGATGGTCAGCTGGTGCAGTGATTCCGGCAGGTGGGAGAAGAAGTCCCACTTGTAGACCGGGTTGCGCAGGTTGGTATGCGGATCGCGTTTCACCACGTGGTTGAGATCGGGGAATTTCAGCGGATCGCGCAGATAGAACACCGGCGTATCGTTACCCACCAGATCCCAGTTGCCTTCTTCGGTATAGAACTTCATGGCGAAGCCGCGAATGTCGCGTTCGGCGTCGGCGGCGCCGCGTTCACCGGCGACGGTGGAGAAGCGGATAAACATGTCGGTCTGCTTACCGATTTCGGAGAAGATCTTGGCGCGGGTGTAGCGGGTGATGTCGTGGGTGACGGTAAAGGTACCGTAGGCGCCGGATCCCTTGGCATGCATGCGGCGCTCGGGGATGACTTCACGGTCGAAGTGGGCCAGTTTTTCCAGGAACCACACGTCCTGCAACAGCATCGGGCCGCGTTTGCCTGCGGTGATCACGTTATTGTTATCGACAACCGGGGCGCCGGCTGCGGTGGTCAGTCCTTTCTTGCTCATCACTTGCTCCTTATCGTAGTGCATTTAAGTAAAGACTCGGGCGGTTTAAGCGTTCATCAGCATAGTCCTTTGGCGGGGCTTCTTCCCCTGACCTTGGTCAAAGCCACTACTAGTTGTAGCCCTATTGCCGAGCGACGGCAAATAGGTCTCGGTTATCGTTGGCATCGCCTTGACGAATATAGATTGTTGTTTGCAAATATTTACATTTATTTGATTATTGAAGAATTTTTTCGCTTTTATCCCTTAAATACGCATTGCGCTTTGGTATAGACTCGTGACGTTATTATTATGCGTTGATTCGATCATTCGATACGGATGACAAACCAGAGGGAAAGATGATGAAAAAGACTTGGGTCGCGTGCGCGGCAGGATTGCTGTTGGTGACCGGCGCGGCGAACGCCATCAGCGTGTCGGGCGAAGCCGGGCAGCACTACACCAACCTGGGCGTTGGCATGAGCACCGGCTCTTCAGGTCTGGGCCTGACCGGCAACTGGGCGCGCAGCGACCACGACGGCAACGTCGGCAGCGTGGGGTTGAACTTCGGCGTGCCGCTGGGGCCGTTGACGGCGACCGTGGGTGCCAAAGCGCTGTACCTCAGCCCGAAAGACGGGAAGAGCGGCGGGGCGGTGGCGCTGGGCGGCGGCCTGGAGTGGGAAATTAACCGTTACTTCAGCCTGCACGGCGAAGGTTACTTTGCCCCTGAGTCTTTCACCAGCGGCGTGAAGGCCTATAACGAAGCTAGCGGCGGCCTGCGCTGGAAGTTCCGTCCGCTGAGCGTGGACGTGGGCTACCGTTACATGCAGATGGAAGGCAAAGACGGGCGTCGCGACAACACCCTGGCCGATGGTCCTTATGTCGGCGTAGGGCTGAGCTTCTGACGCTCAGCAAAAAGGGGCCGTTGCGGCCCCTTTCTCTTTATCATTCTTTGTCTTTCGTCGCTTACCCGACCGCCGGCAGCATGCCGCTGGCGATGCCCAGTTGGATGGCGATCACCGTTACCCCGCAGACAAACACCAGCGCCAGCGCAGGGGTGCCGCCCCAGACGCGATACTGCGCCTGATGCTTTTGACGCGTCTTCCACACCAGCAGTGAAGGCAGCAGCAGCGCCAGCACCGACAGGGCGATGGCGGCGAATCCCAACGCCAGCACGAAACCACGAGGGTAGAACAGCGCGAAGGCCAGCGGCGGCAGGAAGGTGATGGCGCCGGTTTGCAGGCGGCCGCGCACGTTATCTTGCCGCTTGAACAGGTCGGCCAGGAAATCGAACAGCCCAAGCGCCACGCCGAGGAACGAGGTCGCCAGCGCCAGATCGGCGAACAGGTGCACCGCCAGTTCAACGTGCGGCGAAGCTACTGCATCACGCACCGCCTGCAACAGGCCATTCAGCCCGGCCTGCTGCGCCAGAATGCCGACGAAGGTGTCGGAGCTGATGCTACCCAGCGTCGCCAGTTGCCAGAAGATATAGGCCATCAGCGGGATGGCGCTGCCGATGATAAACACCCAGCGCAGTTTGCGAATGTTGCCGCCCATGTAGTTGACGATGCTCGGCACGCTGCCGTGGAAACCGAAAGAGGTGAAGATCACCGGAATGGCCGACAGCGCCAGGCCTTGCTCCAGCGGCAACGTCATCAGGTTGGTTTGGTGGATATTCGGCAACATCAGGCCGAGCATCACCACCAGAAATACCACTTTGGCGCTGAACAGGATGCGGTTGAACAAGTCGACCGAGTGGGTACCGATGCACACTACGCCACCGGCCACCAGGGTGAACAACAGAACGCCGAGCGACACCGGGAAGTCCTGCGATGTCCATTGGCTGATGCTGGTGGCGAGCAATTCGCCGGCGCCACTGATGTAGGCGGCGGTGAGGGCGTACATCAGAAACATCATGCTGAAGCTGGTCAGCCACTGGCCGCCGCCGCCGAGATAACGTTTGGCGAGGGTACCCAGACCGGTATCCGCCTGCTCATGCTGGTAAACCTCTACCAGCAGCAGCGCGGTGTAACACATCAATAGCCACAGCCCGACCAGTAAGGCCAGCGTGACGCCGAAGCCGACGCCGGCCGCCGCCAGCGGCATCGCCAGCATCCCGGCGCCAATGGTGGTGCCCGCCACGATAAAAACACTGCCAAGAGTGCGATTCTTCACGTTTTTTCTCTACCAGCCGAAAGATTTTGAAAATTATAGGTAACGATTTATGAGGATGGCAGGATAGTGGAAGCCCTAATTTGTGTCAAACCGACGTTACGCATGATGTACATTAATTTTTACATTGCAGTGGGCTGCATGGCGCATGAGAAACGAACCCATGGCTGAAATTATCCGCAGGCGGCTAGTGAAAAGTTATTTACGGGCTTCTATAGTGGAATGACCAAAAAATGTGGGAGAGATCAATGTTAAGGGTGGAGATGCTCAGCACCGGCGATGAGGTGCTGCACGGGCAAATTATTGATACCAACGCCGCCTGGCTGGCGGACTACCTGTTCCAGCAGGGCGTGCCGATGAGCGGGCGTGAAACGGTTGGGGACAGCCTCTCTGCGTTGATCGAGATCCTGCAGGAACGCAGCCACATCGCCGATGTGTTGATCGTCAACGGCGGCCTGGGGCCGACCAGCGACGATCTCAGCGCGCTGGCCGCCGCGAAAGCCAGCGGTGTAGAGCTGGTCGAACGGGCTGACTGGTTGGCGCGCATGGAAGCCTATTTCGCCGAGCGCGGGCGGCCGATGGCCCCTTCCAACCGCAAGCAGGCGCAGATCCCGGCCAACGCGGAAATGCTGGATAACCCGGTAGGCACCGCCTGCGGGTTCGCGCTGCAGCTGAACCAATGCCTGATGTTCTTCACCCCCGGCGTGCCGTCGGAATTCAAAGTGATGGTCGAACAGCAGATCGTGCCGCGTCTGCGCCAGCGCTTCACCTTGCCGGCGCCGCCGCTGTGCCTGCGCCTGACGACCTTCGGCACCTCCGAGAGCGATCTGGCCGCCGAGCTGGACAGCCTGCCGCTGCCGCCGGATGTGGTGTTGGGTTACCGTTCCTCCAGCCCGATCATCGAACTGAAGCTGACCGGGCCGGAAAGCCGGCGTGCGGAGATGGAGCTGGCCTGGCGACGCGTGCGCGAAGTGGCGGGGGACAACTGCATCTTTGAAGGCACCGACGGGTTGCCGGCGACGCTGACGCAGCGGCTGAATCAGCAAGGGCTGAAGCTGGCGTTGAGCGAGCAGTTCAGCGGCGGTTTGATCAATCTGCAGCTGCAGAGCGAAGGGGCGCCGCTGGCGGGTGGCGAGCTGCTGCCGGCGCACTGCATCGAAACGCTGGAAACGACGCTGGCGCGCGCCCGCTCGCTGGCGGAATTGACCGGTGCACCGTTGGCGTTGGCGGTCAGCGCCATGCGCGATGAGCAGGTGAGCATTGCGCTGCACACGCCGCGCGGCGGCATTGGCCAGACCGTGCGTTATCGCGCGTCGCGCCACGGCCTGCGGCTGCGGCAGGAGTCGGTCGCGATGCTGGCGTTGGATATGCTGCGCCGCTGGCTGAATGGGGGCCAGGCGTGCGGTAAAAACGCCTGGCTGGAGGTGGTGGACATTATCGAGTGACGCTCATGGCGCTGAGTTGTCTGCCTCACTGTTTTGTTGTAGCCGTTCGGACGCCAGGCGTGAAAGACGTATTGCCGCCGCGCCTCGCGTTTGCAGCTCTGTACCGTAGTTCCTGAGCGCCTGCGCGGCGCTGTCTGAGTGCGCCAGATGCGCCGCCAGGCTGGCGGCGTCTACCAGCGCGGTGTTGGCGCCGAGCCCACCCGCCGGGCTCATGGCGTGCACGGCGTCGCCGAGAAAGGCGATGCGTTCGCTGCGCCATTCTGGCATCGCCGCCGTAACCTGCACCGTCCGCACGCTGAGCGACAGGGGATCCGCCAGCGCTAACGCCGTTTGCAAGGCGGGCGCCCATCCCTGCGAGATATGTCGTACGCGCGCCTGCAGCGCAGCGGTTCCCTCAGTTCGCACCGGCCCGCCGAGACGCCCAGCCGATCCGATGCAGGCCCAATAGAGATAGTCGTCGACCGGTGATAGGCGGCAATCGGGCGCGTAGTCGGCCGCCAACTGCGCCATGGGGGCCTGAAAGCGCATCGGTTCAAGCACCAGCGACACGCCGTCGGCGAAGATCACCGATACGCCGTTCAGCAGTTCGGGGGCCAATTGGGCTCCGGTCGCCGCATCGAGCGGCGTTTTACCGTAAAGGGTGACCGCGCCGCTGTCTTTGGGCCCCGCCTCAGGCAGGCAGCGCCGCCGCACCAGCGAGTTGACGCCGTCGGCGGCGATCAGCACATCGACCCGCACTTGCTCGCCGTTGGCGAACTGCAGTTCCACGCCCTGCGGCGTTTGTGCAAATTCACGCAAGGTATGGCCGAAGCGCACCTGGTCTTGCAGGCCGGCAAGCAGGATCTCGCGCAGCGTTTGGCGATGAATGCCGAGATCGCCGCTCGGTTCTTGCGTTTGTCGCTGGCTGGAGGGCAACCAGTGCTCGGGGCGTCGGCCGGTGAGCGGGGCAAGCTGCGGATCCCATAGATTGCTCTCGCCGCTGTTTTGCGCGCTGCCGGCGCAGAGCAACCGGTAGTGTGCCGGCGGCAGGCAGGCGGCCAGCGCCTGCTGGCCCGACGGATCGATGCGCAGCCGGTAGCCCTGATCGCGCGCCTGCGGCGTGGCGTCGCGTTCAAATACCGTGGCGTGGATGCCGAAGCGGCGCAGTCCCTGAGCCAGACACAGGCCGCCGGGCCCTGCGCCGATAATGCCAATGCTGAGTGTTGTCATCATATTCCCTCGTGAAACAGTGGCCACAGACGGTCGCGGCCGGAAGCATTTCATTATGTCGGCGCAGGAAAAGGTTGGTATAACGGTATCTGGACTAAAAATAGTGATTAGTGGCCAATATGGATGCAAACCTTCATGCCCTCGACGCTGACTGCAGCGAATGGTCCGCGGGCCCCTGGCTTATCGCGCTTGGCGGCCGCGACGCGGCAGGCCGGGAGTATCGGTTGGGCACGCGAGAATACGACTGGCATCAGCATGTGCGCGGGCAGTTGCTGTGCGTCGAAAGCGGCTTGCTGCATGTACGCACGGCGCAGGGCGATTGGGTGCTGCCGCCGCAGCGGGCGGGTTGGATCCCGCCGGGGACGGAGCACCGGGTGCAGGTCTGCGGCGCGCTGAGCGGCTGGAGTTTGCTGCTGGCGCCGGAGGCCTGCCACGATCTGTCGAATACACCTTGCGTTATCGGCATCAGCGCCGTGCTGCAGGCGCTGGCTCAGCGTGCGGAAGGTTGGGACAAACGCAGCGCGCTTACCCTGGAACAGGATCGTATGGCGCAGGTGATGCGGGATGAGATACGGCTGGCGCCGACGGAGCCGCTGTATTTACCGATGTCGTCCCATCCGCGCCTGGCCGGCGTTCTGCAGGCCTTGCTGGCGCAACCGGGGAGCGAACGTTCACTGGAGGCGTGGGCTGAATGGGGGGCGATGTCGCCGCGTACCCTGCGGCGGCTGATGATCGGCGAGACGGGGTTGAGTTTTGCCCAGTGGCGTCAGCAGGCTCGGTTGTCATATGCGTTGGCGAAGCTGGCCGAAGGCGAAACGGTGCTGCAGATTGCGGAGGCGCTGGGGTATGCCTCGCCGAGCAATTTTATCGCCATGTTTCGTAAAGCCTTCGGCGATTCCCCGGCGCGTTATTTTTCCACATCGGCGGGAAAGGGGCGCTAAGCGAAATACTTTGAGGATAGTTATATATCCCTGATTAATCATAATCTTATAGGGGATATTCGCGGTGAGGGAATGCTGTTACTCTCTTGACGGGTGCTTGAGACTGTTCGTCTTGGGCATTGTGTGACAAGGCGGATAGATGAAAGCCCCAGACTGACTCTCAATCAGAATGGGGCTGCACATACCGCCTAGACACCGGTATGGTAGCCCCTTCACAGCAAGGAGGCAAGCATGCGCTTAAGGCATGTATTTCACTCGCTAACCGTTGTATGTATTACGGTTTTGTTATTTATCTGGATGATAAGAGATTCGCTGTGCGAACTGAAAATCTACCAGGAAAATATCACTATCCTGATCAGGTTGGCGTGTGAGGTGAAGCGGTAATCCTAGGGCGGGGGCAACCCCGCCTTCTGGTCTCCAGGCGCGGTTTCCGGCACCCGACTTTACATTTCCAGCTCGATATCCGTCAGCGGTATGCAGCAGCAGGGCAGGATTTCGCCGGCGTTGATAAACGCCAGCGGCTGTTGGCGGTAGGCCACTTCACCTTTCACCAGCTTCAGGCGGCAGGCGCCGCAATAGCCGGAGCGGCATTGGTACTCTACCTGCACATCGTGCAGTTCCAGCACGTCGAGCAGGCAGTTTTCACTGTTAGGGCAAGAGAGCTGCGTGCCGGCGGCGCGCAGCGTTACGGTAGGCGTCGCCATCGCTTACAGTTCGAAGTCGCTCAGGTCGTCGGCGTTGATCTCCGAGTCGATCTGGCCAACCAGGTAAGAGCTCACTTCCACTTCCTGCGGCGCTACCTGCACGTTGTCGGACACCAACCAGGCGTTGATCCACGGGATCGGGTTGGAGCGGGTTTCGAACGGCAGACCGAGGCCGACCGCCTGCATGCGGATATTGGTGATGTATTCCACATACTGGCACAGGATGTCTTTGTTCAGGCCAATCATCGAGCCGTCGCGGAACAGGTATTCCGCCCACTCTTTCTCCTGCTGAGCGGCCAGCACGAACAGATCGTAGCACTCTTGCTGGCACTCCTCGGCGATCTCCGCCATTTCAGGATCGTCCGCACCGGAACGCATCAGGTTCAGCATGTGCTGGGTGCCGGTCAGGTGCAGCGCTTCGTCGCGAGCGATCAGCTTGATGATCTTGGCGTTGCCTTCCATCAATTCGCGCTCGGCGAACGCGAAGGAGCAGGCAAAGCTGACGTAGAAGCGGATCGCTTCCAGCGCGTTCACGCTCATCAGGCACAGGTACAGCTGCTTCTTCAGCGCACGCAGATTGACGGTGACGGTTTTACCGTTCACCTGGTGGGTGCCTTCACCCAGCAGGTGATAGTAGCTGGTCATCTCGATCAGATCGTCGTAGTAGCCGGAAATGTCTTTCGCGCGCTTCTTGATCTCTTCGTTGGTGACGATGTCGTCGAACACCAGCGCCGGATCGTTGACGATGTTGCGGATGATGTGGGTGTAGGAACGGGAGTGGATGGTCTCGGAGAACGACCAGGTTTCCACCCAGGTTTCCAGTTCAGGGATCGAGATCAGCGGCAGCAGGGCGACGTTCGGGCTGCGGCCCTGAATGGAGTCCAGCAGGGTCTGATACTTCAGGTTGCTGATGAAGATGTGCTTCTCGTGCTCCGGCAGCGCCTGATAATCGATGCGATCGCGAGAGACGTCAACCTCTTCCGGGCGCCAGAAGAAGGAGAGCTGTTTTTCGATCAGTTTTTCGAAGATTTCATGCTTTTGCTGGTCGAAACGCGCAACGTTTACCGACTGGCCGAAGAACATCGGCTCTTGCAGCTGGTCGTTTTTGGTCTGAGAAAAAGTGGTGTAAGCCATAAGCCTGAATCCATCGTAACGTGGCTAAATGAAGGGGCCGGAAAATTCCGGCCCGCTAGGTCAAACTTTAGATCTTGCAGGCGCCGCTTTCGCAGTCATCATCGCCGGCCTTGGCAGGCTGCAAATCTTCCTGGGCGTCTTCCGCGCCGTCGCGGGTGTTTTGGTAGTACAGCGTTTTCACGCCGAACTTGTAGGTGGTGAGCAGGTCTTTCAACAGCTGCTTCATCGGCACCTTGCCGCCCGGGAAGCGGGTCGGATCGTAGTTGGTGTTGGCCGAAATCGACTGGTCGATGAATTTCTGCATCAGCCCCACCAGCTGCAGATAGCCGTCGTTGCTCGGCATTTCCCACAGCAGCTCGTAGTTGTCTTTCAGACGCTCATACTCCGGCACCACCTGGCGCAGGATGCCGTCTTTCGACGCCTTGATGCTGATGTGGCCGCGCGGCGGCTCGATGCCGTTGGTGGCGTTGGAAATCTGCGAAGAGGTTTCCGACGGCATCAGGGCGGACAGCGTCGAGTTGCGCAGACCGGTTTCCTGGATCTCTTTACGCAGGGTTTCCCAGTCGTAGTGCAGCGGTTCGTTGCAGATCGCATCCAGGTCTTTCTTGTAGGTGTCGATCGGCAGGATACCCTGCGAATAGGTGGTTTCTTTGAACCACGGGCAAGCGCCTTGTTCCTGAGCCAGGCGGTTGGAGGCTTTCAGCAGGTAGTACTGAATGGCTTCGAACGTTTTGTGGGTCAGGTTGTTGGCGCTGCCATCGGAGTAGCGCACGCCGTTCTTCGCCAGGTAATAGGCGAAGTTGATCACGCCAATGCCCAGGGTGCGACGCCCCATCGCGCCACGGTGCGCGGCCTTGATCGGATAATCCTGATAATCCAGCAGGGCGTCGAGTGAACGCACCGCCAGGGTCGCCAGCTCTTCCAGATCGTCCAGGCTGTCGATCGCGCCCAGGTTGAAGGCGGACAGGGTGCACAGCGCAATTTCGCCGTTCTCGTCGTTGACGTCTTCCAGCGGCTTGGTCGGCAGGGCGATTTCCAGGCACAGGTTGGACTGACGCACCGGCGCGATCTGCGGATCGAACGGGCTATGGGTGTTGCAGTGGTCGACGTTCTGAATGTAGATGCGGCCGGTAGAGGCGCGCTCTTGCATCATCAGCGAGAACAGCTCAACCGCTTTCACGCGCTTCTGGCGAATGCTGTCGTCTTTTTCGTACTGGGTGTACAGACGCTCGAATTCGTCCTGATCGGCGAAGAATGCGTCATACAGCCCCGGCACGTCGGACGGGCTGAACAGGGTGATGTCTTCGCCCTTGATCAGACGCTGGTACATCAGGCGGTTCAGCTGCACGCCGTAGTCCATGTGACGCACGCGGTTGCCTTCAACGCCACGGTTGTTTTTCAGCACCAGCAGGCTTTCCACTTCCAGGTGCCACATTGGGTAGAACAGCGTTGCCGCGCCACCGCGCACGCCGCCCTGCGAGCAGGATTTGACGGCGGTCTGGAAGTGTTTGTAGAACGGAATGCAGCCGGTATGGAAAGCTTCCCCGCCACGGATCGGGCTGCCCAGCGCGCGGATGCGGCCGGCGTTGATGCCGATACCGGCGCGTTGCGAAACGTATTTCACAATGGCGCTGGAGGTGGCGTTGATGGAGTCCAGGCTGTCGCCGCACTCGATCAGCACGCAGGAGCTGAATTGACGGGTTGGGGTGCGCACGCCGGACATGATCGGCGTTGGCAGCGAAATCTTGAAGGTGGAAATCGCGTCGTAGAAACGTTTGACGTAGTCCAGACGAGTTTCACGCGGGTAGTTGGAGAACAGGCAAGCGGACACCAGCATGTACAGGAACTGGGCGCTTTCGTAGATCTCGCCGCTGACGCGGTTCTGCACCAGATACTTGCCTTCCAGCTGCTTGACGGCGGCATAAGAGAAGTTCATGTCGCGCCAGTGATCGATAAAGGAGTCCATCTGCTCGAACTCTTCAGCGCTGTAGTCTTCCAGCAGATGTTTATCGTATTTGCCCATCTCGACCATGCGCGTCACGTGAGCGTGCAGCTTCGGCGGCTCGAACTGGCCGTAAGCCTTTTTGCGCAGGTGGAAGATCGCCAGGCGAGCGGCCAGGTACTGATAGTCCGGCGCATCGCGGGAGATCAGATCGGCAGCGGCTTTGATGATGGTTTCGTGAATGTCGGCGGTTTTGATGCCGTCATAAAACTGAATGTGGGAACGCAACTCTACTTGAGAAACCGAGACGTTGTGCAATCCTTCTGCGGCCCAATCGATGACCCGGTGGATTTTGTCGAGGTTGATGCGCTCTTTACGGCCATCGCGTTTAGTTACAAGCAGACTTTGGTTCATGTGGTGTTTTACCTGTCCGTATGGTGCCCCTAAGCAGAAGTGTAGTCGCTCTGCTCAGTATGTAAACACTATATATAGGGGTTGTATGTCGGTGAGGTAACAAGATAGTGAGAAAAAACGGCGTTTGCAAGTGAACAAAACCGGCCTAATTTGTGGATAACTTGGGGGTGAAATGTAACTTGCCGTTCGCAGTGCGCGCCGTGACTGGCGCGACAAGCTTGTCAATAAGCGAGATCAGATTTTCCTTAAAAACTGAAAAAACCGATCGTTTGGCGCTTTATTAAACGTTAGAAAAAAACGGCATATTGATCTGATTTAATATTCTAAAAAACTGTCTACAACCACGATTTTGATCGAAGTCGCGGAAATTAGGTATTTTTCCTAACAGCGCGTTGGCGCCGAACCCCGATAACGCAGGGCCGGCGCGGTTTACAGCGCTCAACCTTCGTGCTGGGTGTGCACCATGTAGTTCACGTCAACGTTGCGCCCAAGCTTGAAATGATCGGTGATCGGGTTGTAATGCAGGCCGATCATGTGCTTTTCGCGCAGCGGCGTGCCGTCGACCCAGCCGATCAATTCGGAAGGGCGAATGAACTTCTTATGATCGTGGGTGCCCTGCGGCACCATCTTCAGCACGTACTCCGCGCCGATCACCGCCATCAGCCAGGCTTTGGTGTTGCGGTTGATGGTGGAGAAGAACACGTGGCCGCCCGGTTTCACCAGTTGGGCGCAGGCGCGCACCACCGAGGCCGGATCGGGCACGTGCTCCAGCATCTCCATGCAGGTGACCACGTCGTAGCGCTGCGGGTTGGCCTGAGCGTGGCTTTCCACCGTCTCCTGCACATAGGTGACGTCCATGCCGCTTTCCAGCGCGTGCAGCCGGGCGACCTGCAGCGGCTCCGCGCCCATGTCCAGCCCGGTTACCTTGGCGCCTTCGCGCGCCATGCTCTCCGCCAGAATGCCGCCGCCGCAGCCCACGTCGAGCACCTGCTTGTCAAAAATGCCGCCGGCGCGCTGCATGATGTAGTTCAAGCGCAGCGGGTTGATGCGGTGCAGCGGTTTGAACTCGCCTTCCAGATCCCACCAGCGGGAGGCGACGGCCTCGAACTTGGCGATTTCCTGGTGGTCAACGTTTTGCACTCGGCTGGATGATTCTGCGTTCATGGGCTTGTCTGGCTCCTTGTTCTCGTTGCGCGGATTATACATGTTCCGGCGCGGCATCGTCTGTGCCGATGCGTTTTTAGCGCACTTATCTGCACAATTTCCGTGAAACAGCGGCGGTTATTTTCCCGTAAAGCGTGCTTTGTGATATAGTTTTACACCTTTGCCACTATGGCAGCGGGCAGATGAATCATTAGTAGAGGGATAGCAGCTCCATGAGCGACCTTGCCAGAGAAATCACACCGGTAAACATCGAAGACGAGTTGAAAAACTCGTATCTGGACTATGCGATGTCCGTTATTGTCGGACGTGCGCTGCCAGATGTTCGTGATGGACTGAAGCCGGTTCACCGCCGCGTTCTGTACGCGATGAGCGTATTGGGTAACGACTGGAATAAACCATACAAGAAATCGGCCCGTGTCGTCGGGGACGTGATCGGTAAATATCACCCGCACGGTGACAGCGCGGTTTACGACACTATCGTGCGTATGGCTCAGCCGTTTTCACTGCGCTACATGCTGGTGGACGGCCAGGGTAACTTCGGTTCCGTCGACGGCGACTCCGCGGCGGCGATGCGTTATACCGAAGTGCGCATGTCCAAGATTGCTCACGAACTGTTGGCGGATCTGGAAAAAGAAACCGTCGACTTCGTGCCTAACTATGATGGCACCGAGCAGATCCCGGCCGTCATGCCGACCAAGATCCCGAACCTGCTGGTCAACGGCTCGTCGGGCATCGCCGTGGGCATGGCCACCAATATTCCGCCGCACAACCTGGCGGAAGTCGTCAACGGCTGCCTGGCCTATATCGACGATGAAAACATCAGCATCGAAGGGCTGATGGAACACATCCCGGGGCCGGACTTCCCGACGGCGGCGATCATCAACGGCCGCCGTGGCATTGAAGAGGCCTACCGCACCGGGCGCGGCAAAGTCTACCTGCGCGCGCGCGCGGAAGTGGAAGCCGACGCCAAGACCGGGCGCGAAACCATCATCGTTCACGAAATCCCGTATCAGGTGAACAAGGCGCGTCTGATCGAGAAGATCGCCGAGCTGGTAAAAGAAAAACGCGTGGAAGGCATCAGCGCGCTGCGCGACGAGTCCGATAAAGACGGCATGCGCATCGTGATCGAAGTCAAACGCGACGCGGTCGGCGAAGTGGTGCTGAACAACCTGTATGCGCTGACGCAACTGCAGGTCACCTTCGGCATCAACATGGTTGCGCTGCATCAGGGCCAGCCTAAGTTGCTGAACCTGAAAGACATCCTCGAAGCCTTCGTGCGTCACCGCCGCGAAGTGGTTACCCGCCGCACCATCTTCGAACTGCGCAAGGCCCGCGACCGCGCCCATATCCTGGAAGCGCTGGCCATCGCGCTGGCCAACATCGATCCGATCATCGAGCTGATTCGCCGTGCGCCGACCCCGGCCGAAGCGAAAGTTGCGCTGGTGGCGCAACCGTGGGATCTGGGCAACGTCAGCGCCATGCTGGAGCGCGCCGGTGACGACGCCGCCCGCCCTGAGTGGCTGGAGCCGGAGTTCGGCATCCGCGACGGAAAATACTACCTGACCGAGCAGCAGGCTCAGGCGATTCTGGATCTGCGCCTGCAGAAACTGACCGGCCTGGAGCACGAGAAGCTGCTGGACGAATATAAAGAACTGCTCAACTTTATCGCCGAGCTGATCTTTATTCTGGAAAGCCCAGAGCGCCTGATGGAAGTGATCCGCGAAGAGCTGGTGGCGGTCAAAGAGCTGTACAACGACGGCCGCCGCACCGAGATCACCGCCAATACTTCCGACATCAACATCGAAGACCTGATCAACCAGGAAGACGTGGTGGTGACCCTGTCTCATCAGGGCTACGTGAAGTATCAGCCGCTGTCCGACTATGAAGCTCAACGCCGCGGCGGCAAAGGCAAATCTGCGGCGCGTATTAAAGAAGAAGACTTTATCGATCGCCTGCTGGTGGCCAACACCCACGATACGATCCTGTGCTTCTCCAGCCGTGGCCGCCTGTACTGGATGAAGGTGTACCAACTGCCTGAAGCCAGCCGTGGCGCGCGCGGTCGCCCAATCGTCAACCTGCTGCCGCTGGAGGCCGATGAGCGTATCACCGCCATTCTGCCGGTGCGCGAGTATGAAGAAGGGCGCCACGTGTTCATGGCCACCGCCAGCGGTACCGTGAAGAAAACTGCGCTGACCGAGTTCAGCCGCCCACGCAGCGCCGGCATCATCGCCGTCAACCTCAACGAGGGCGACGAGCTGATCGGCGTCGATCTGACCGACGGCAGCAACGAAGTGATGCTGTTCTCCGCCAACGGTAAAGTCGTGCGCTTCCCGGAAACGCAGGTGCGTTCGATGGGCCGTACCGCGACCGGCGTGCGCGGCATCAACCTCGGCGAAGGCGACAGCGTGATCTCACTGATCGTGCCGCGCGGCGAGGGCGACATCCTGACCGTGACGCAAAACGGCTTCGGTAAACGCACCGCGGTGACCGAGTATCCGACCAAGTCACGCGCCACCCAGGGGGTTATCTCCATCAAGGTGAGCGAGCGTAACGGCCAGGTGGTCGGCGCGGTGCAGGTGGAAACCAGCGATCAGATCATGATGATCACCGATGCCGGCACGCTGGTGCGTACCCGCGTTTCGGAAGTCAGCGTGGTCGGTCGTAACACCCAGGGCGTGACGCTGATCCGCACGGCGGAAGACGAAAACGTCGTCGGTCTGCAGCGCGTGGCCGAACCGGTGGAAGACGAAGAGCTGGACAGCCTGGAACCGGGCGCGGAAGCGGTGGAAGAAGACAGCACGCCGCTGGACGATGGCGACGACGCGGCTGAGCCGATGGACGACGACAACGTTTAAGCAAGGTGAGGGCGTCGGCATGCCGACACCGTAATGCACTGAGACAAAAGGGCCTGGCAGCGATGCTAGGCCCTTTTTCAGTTATATGGTTTAATTGGCGCACCGAGCCGCCGGCCGCCGCGCCGGCGACAACGCGCGCCGTCACTGACTTTCGTATGGTATCCGATTGAAATACTTAGCCTCTTTTCGAACTACGCTGAAAATATCCCGCTATTTGTTCCGGGTGCTGGCGATTTTGCTGTGGTCGTTGGGGGCGCTGCTCACCACCTTTTATATTCTGAATATCCTGCATCAGAAAGAATCGGACATCCGCCAGGAGTACAACCTCAGCTTCGATCAGGCGCAGGGCTACATCCGCCATTCCGCCGACATCATCCGCGACATCAAGTATATGGCGGAGAATCGCCTCAACGGTTCGGTCAGCAGTCTGGACATGTTCAGCGGCGTGTTTCCCGGCAAAGGCAGCCCGCCGCAATTCTTTCCGCTGTACCCGGAGTCCAACTGCGCGCTGAGCACCACCTACCGCAGTTCGCTCGATTCGCTGAGCGGCCTGATCCAGTATTGGAAAGAGAACTTCGTGGCGGCCTACGATCTTAACCGGGTGTTCTTCATCGGCGGCGACAGCCTGTGTATGGCGGAGTTCGGCGGCGGCAACGCGAGCGCCAATCGGGAAAACGTGCTGAAGTCGCTGCATGAGCGCATTCTGAAATACCGCAACGCCAAGAATCAGGACAAAGACAACAACCTGTATTGGATCAGCCCCAGCGCGCAGCGGCCCGACATCGGTTATCTGTATGTGCTGACGCCTCTCTATATCGGTAATAAGCTGGAGGCGCTGCTGGGCATCGAGCAAACCGTCCGGCTGGAAGATTTCGTTACCGCCGGCAGCCTGCCGATCGGCGTCACGCTGCTGGATGAGAATAACGAGCCGGTGCTGCGCCTGGCGGACGGCGATCGCTATGCCGCCTCACTTAACCACTATCCCGCAGATCATGCCTACTTCGGCTATGTCGACAATTACCGCGACCTGATCCTGAAGAAAGCGTTGCCGCCTTCGTCATTGAGCATCGTTTATGCGCTGCCGGTGAAGAGCGTGGTGGAACGCTTCAAGATGCTGATCCTCAACGCGCTGTTGCTGAACCTGTTATCGGCTATCGTGCTGTTCACGCTGGCCTGGCTGTTTGAGCGCAAGATGTTCTTGCCGGCGGAGGAGAACGCCTTCCGTCTGGAAGAACACGAGCAGTTCAACCGCAAGATTGTCGCCTCGGCGCCGGTGGGCATCTGCATCCTGCGTATCAGCGACGGCACCAATATCCTGAGTAACGAACTGGCGCATAACTACATCAACCTGTTGACCCACGAAGATCGCGATCGCATTACGCGCATCATTTGCGAACAGCAGGCGAATTTCGTCGATGTGATGACCAGCAACAATAACAACCTGCAGATCAGCTTTGTCCACTCGCGCTACCGTAACGAAGAGGTGGCGATCTGCGTACTGGTGGACGTCAGCGCGCGCGTGAAGATGGAAGAGTCGCTGCAGGAGATGGCGGCGGCGGCGGAGCAGGCCAGCCAGTCCAAATCGATGTTCCTGGCCACCGTCAGCCATGAGTTGCGCACGCCGCTGTACGGCATTATCGGCAACCTCGATTTGCTGCAGACCAAGGCGCTGCCGCAAGGGGTCGATCGGCTGGTCAACGCGATGAATAACTCTTCCGGCCTGCTGCTGAAAATCATCAGCGATATTCTCGATTTCTCCAAAATCGAGTCCGAGCAGTTGAAGATCGAACCGCGCGAGTTCTCCTGCCTGGAGGTGATCACCCATATCGCCGGCAACTATTTGCCGCTGGTGGTGAAGAAACGTCTGGGGCTGTACTGCTTTATCGAACAGAACGTGCCGGAGCGCATTTTCGGCGATCCGGTTCGGCTGCAGCAGGTGCTCTCCAACCTGGTGAACAACGCCATCAAGTTCACCGATACCGGCTGTATCGTGCTGCAGGTCTGCACCCGCGGCAGTTACCTGGAGTTCAGCGTGCGCGATACCGGCGTCGGCATCCCGGAGAAGGAAATCTCGCGCCTGTTCGATCCGTTCTTCCAGGTGGGGACCGGCGTGCAGCGCCACTTCCAGGGAACCGGTTTGGGGCTGGCGATCTGCGAGAAGTTGGTCAACCTGATGGACGGCGACGTCTCCGTCGAGTCCGAGCCGGGGCTGGGCAGCTTGTTCAGCATTCGCATTCCATTGTTTAACGCCCAGTTCCCGATCCCGCAGGCCAGCGATACCTGGCAGGGCCGGCGGCTGTGGCTGGATATCCGCAATCAGCGCCTGGAAAGTTACCTGATGGCGATTCTGGGCGGCTACGGCGCCGATATCCAGCGCTATGACGGGCAGGATACCGCCGCCGGCGAGGTGATGCTCAGCGATTACCCGCTGATGCTGAACACGCCGCTGCTGGCTCAGATCCAATTCTCCACCGAACATATCGGTCCATCGCAGGAAACCCGGCCGGGCTATTGGATGCACAGCACCTCTACGCCGCGTGAAACGCTGACCTTAATCAACCGGTTGTTCGGCGTCGGCCACGGCGCGGCAGAGGCGCTGGTGCAGCTGCCGGTGCCCGCCAAGGCCAGTGCGGCGGACAACGGCGATATTTATCTGCTGGTGGTTGACGATCATCCGATCAACCGTCGCCTGCTTTCCGATCAGCTGGGGTCGCTGGGGTATCAGGTGGTGACCGCCAACGACGGTGTCGACGCGCTCGGCGTGCTGAAACAGCACCATGTCGATATTGTGCTGACTGACGTCAATATGCCGAACATGGACGGCTATCGCCTGACGCAGGCGCTGCGGCAGATGCAGTTCAGCGCGCCGGTGATCGGCGTGACGGCGAACGCGTTGGCGGAAGAGAAACAGCGCTGCCTCGAGGCGGGCATGGATAATTGCCTGTCGAAACCGGTTACGCTGGAGACGCTGGAGCAGACATTGGCTTATTACAGCCAGCAGGTACGCTACAACCGCAGCGAGGCCTGAAAAGCAAACAGGCACGGCGGATGCCGTGCCTGTTTGGCGTTAACCTGCCGTGAGGCGGGCTTTAGTCTTTGTCCAACGGCGTCATGCTGACGGACGAGAGGTAGTTGAGCAGGGCAATGTCGTTCTCGACGCCCAGCTTCATCATCGCCGATTTCTTCTGGCTGCTGATGGTTTTGATGCTGCGGTTGAGTTTCTTGGCGATTTCGGTCACCAGGAAACCTTCGGCGAACAGACGCAGCACTTCGCTCTCTTTCGGCGACAGGCGTTTGTCGCCATAGCCGCTGGCGCTGATCTTCTCCAGCAGTTTGGAGACGCTTTCCGGCGTGAACTTCTTGCCTTTTTGCAGGGCGGCCAGCGCCTTCGGCAGATCGGTCGGCGCGCCTTGTTTCAGCACGATGCCTTCGATATCCAGATCCAATACCGCGCTCAGGATCGCCGGGTTGTTGTTCATGGTCAGCACGATGATCGACAACTGCGGATAGTGGCGCTTGATGTATTTAATCAGCGTGATGCCGTCGCCATATTTGTCACCCGGCATCGACAGATCGGTGATCAGCACGTTAGCGTCCAGCTTGGACAGATTGTTGATCAGTGCGGTTGAGTCTTCGAACTCCCCAACGACATTCACCCATTCAATTTGCTCAAGTGACTTCCGGATGCCAAACAGTACGATAGGATGGTCATCAGCAATAATTACGTTCAGGTTATTCATGTTGTTGGCTACCTTGCTTCAGCAGTCTGCTGACGAAAAAATCAATCTGACTGATGTTATTCTCGATCTCGGGCGCATCACCTTCTGCGATGCGCTGTTCTAACGATTCGCACAGCTGCTTGCCGGGAAGCAGATTTAACATGGCAAACACGCCTTTCAGGCGGTGTGCGGTTTGTGACAGCGCATTGAAATCACTGCTGCCCGCCTCAGTATACAGTTTTTTGACATCGTCGGGTACTGTATCGACAAACAGCCCATAGTAATCACTTGATTTCAATTGTTTTTCATAGAGTTGGATATCTTCTGAGCTCAATGAAAGCGGGCTTTCTTCCTGTTCCAGCGCGGCCATTTGCTGTTCGATCAGCATCAGCACGGCGTCGATTAATGCGCCGTTCAGATTATAGTTCACCCGAATGTAGCGTTTATCCAGCGCTTGCCAGCCCGGCTCATCGGTCGCCAGCAACAGGGTGTAATCATCGGCACGCTGCGGGTTATCGGTCAGCAGCACGTCATAATCGCGGTTGACCGCGCGATCTTCGGCGACGAGGCAGTCGGCGCCGTAGGCCTGCAGCAGACGGGTCACGATGCCGCGCACTTCATCCGACGTGACGTCCAGCAAGGCGGTGACGCCGTCGAGCAGCTTTTCCTGCTCCTGCGGCTCTTTTTTCTCCATCTCCATGGCGACGCGAATGGTGTAGCGAGTGCCGATATCCACCTTGCTGCGAATGTCCAACTGGCCGTTAAGCTTTTTGCACAGCTGATTGCACAGGAAGAAAGTGAGGCCGGAACCGTGGTTGAAGCGATCCACCAGCGTCTGGCTGAGGAACGGATAGTTAAGGTTGCTGATCTCTTCGTTGGAGATGCCGGAGCCGGTGTCGTTGATTTGGAAAATCAGGCGGTCAGGGTGCTCGGGCTCATGGTCGATAACCAGAGAAACCTTGCCGCAGGCGGTGGTGATAATGGCGTAATGCACCAGCAGCGAGATCACCTTGCGCAGCGCGTTGGCATCGCCGATATAGTTCTGCTCGACGTCCAGCTGGAAATGCTTGAACAGCGCCAGCCCCTTTTGATTGAGGGCGGGCAGGGCTTCCAGCAGCAACTCGTCGATCATCGCCGCCGGGTTGAACGGCTCGCGCGTGGGTTGCCAGTCCTGGGTTTCCAGCCGCGTCAGCAGAGTGATGTTATCGATCAATCCCAGCACCGACGACGACGCCGCCGTCAGTTGGCCCAGCAGAGCCTGCTGTTGTTCCTCATCCGGCTGGTTGCGCAGGCTGTCGACCAGATCGTGCATCTGGCGCACCGGCTGATTCAGTTCGATGCCCAGGTTGTGCAACATCAGTTTGCGCGCCTGCACGTTCTTGTCGTATTCGCGCCGCGCCTGCTGCAGCCGCTTGTTCACCATCACCTCTTTATCCTGATCGTGCATCAGGAACAGGTAGGTGTCCGGCGACAGCTGGCTGCGGAAAATGCGGATTTCATACACCTCGTTGTTGACCGTCGCCTGGATCACACCGTGATGCTGTTCGGCCATATGGGCGATCTTTTGCAGGCTGAGGTGCGGCAGCAGGTGCTCGGCGATTTTGTTGCTGGCGATCACCGTATTGTTGGCGAAGCTGTAGACCAGCAGGCCGGAGGGCAGGCTGGAGACGATCTCCTGATTCAGCGCGCGCTCGGCCTCCAGCTCTACCGCCATGTTTTCGCTCGGGCGAATGTACTGGCGGCGGATAAAGTAGATGCTCAGCATCGACAGCGCCAGCAGCAGCAAGTTGACTGCGATCAGCCAAATGTTGTTGCGCAGCAGATCGATGGCCAGATTGATGGCCGAAACGCGATACATCACCTTCAGCGGCGCATTGGGCAGAGCGGCGCTGAATTCCACCCAGCCGCCGCTCATCGTCGCATGGGTACCGAGGACGGTTTCCGCCGGGATGGCGCTATCGTCGAGATCGACATCGTCCGGCAGCAGCAGGAAATTGGCGCGGGCCAGATTGGCCGGAATGATGTCGTTGATTGGCAAATCGAAGGCGATCACCGTCGCCAGATGCCCCGGCTGATTGAAAGTGGTGCGAATCGAGAACGAATAGGCGTTCTGGAAGCGCTGCTTGCGCAGGTCGGAAAAGCTCTCGCGTTCGTCGAGCATATTGGCCTGTTGCAGCATCTCGGCGCGGCGTTCGTCCGCCGAGGTGGTCAGGTAGCTTTCCCGAAAGCGCGAAGCCAGCTCTTTGAGCGGCTGGGTGGTGATCAGGCTGAGGCTATTGTCCTGACCATTGAGGTAATACATGGCGTAGTTCTCGGTCTTGGCGCCCCAGCGGGTGTCCAGGTAGTCCGAGATGTTGGCGATCATCGCCAGCGTGTTTTCGTCATGGCTGCCGAAGATCACCGCGTCGGTTTTCTTGTGCGGTTTCTCGACATAATAGACATCGGGCCGCAGGCGGGTTTCCTGCAAACCGGGATCGACATTCTGCGCCGGCGCATTGCCGAATTTGTCATAGACCTGATAGGTCATATAGCGGTAGGCATCGATACGCTTTTGCAGCGAACCGGCGATGCTGTTCAGCGTGTACTTCTTTTCCGCCAGCCAGGCGTTGGTGTAGTTGTAGCCATACAGGCCGATGCCGATCGTCAGCAGCACGATAAACAGCAGGAAGCAGCGGGTAATGTTGCTGGAGCTTATGGTCAATTGTTTATTTTGCATAGTGGCTGCGCATTCCTGAATCAGCGAGTGACGGCCCTGGCGCTGGCGGCCACCGCCAACAGCAGAGCGGCTACGCAAGCGAAGGCCACCGTCAGGCTGGAAAACTGAGCGATGAAGCCGATCAGCGCCGGGCCGGCCAGAATACCGGCATAGCCGACGGTGGTGACGGAAGCGATCGCCAAGTTGGCCGGCATGTCGCGCTGGTTGCCTGCGGCGCTGAACAGGATCGGCACGACGTTCGAGGCGCCCAGGCCGACCAGCATGAAACCGACCAGCGAAACGGTAGCGTGATTGAAGGCGATGGCCAGGCTCAGGCCGAGAGCGGCACACAGGCTGCCCAGCAGCAGCACCCGGTAGCGGCCCAGCGAGTTAACCACCCGATCGCCATTGAGCCGGCCGAGCGTCATGGTGATGGAAAACAGCGCATAGCCCAGACCGGCCTGGCTGTGTTCGACGCCGCGCAATGTGGTGAGAAACAGCGCGCTCCAGTCGAGCATCGATCCTTCCGCCAAAAACATGATAAAGCACAAAATGCCGATGAACATCACCCAGCCGCGCGGCAAGACGAACATCGGCCCGCCGTCATCGGCGCCGCTCTCACGCAGCAGATGGCGGCTGGCCAGCGTCAGCAGCGCGATCACCGCCAGCACGGTGAGCAGGGTGGATTGCAGCGGCGTCAGCCCCAGCCACAGCAGCGCGCTGACGCCGCCGGCGCCGGCAATGCCGCCGATGCTGAAGAAACCGTGAAAACCGGACATCATCGCCTTGCCGCTGGCGCGTTCGACGATCACCGCCTGCACGTTCATCGCTACGTCGATCATGCCGATCGCCGCGCCGAACAGCAGCAGCGCCGCGGCCATGCCGCCGAGGGAGTCCATCAGCGCCAACAGCGGCAGATCGATGCACAACCCGAGCCCGGCCATCAGGATCACCGCACGGCAACCCAGTTTGCCGGTCAGGAAACCGGTCAGCGGCATCGCCAACATGGAGCCGGCGCCGATACAGAGCAGCAACAGGCCGAGCGAGCCGTCATCGATACCGATGCGCGCTTTGGCGAAGGGGACCAGCGGCGCCCAGGCGGCCATGCCGAGACCGGCGACGAAAAAGGCCAGACGGGTGGCGATCTGTTGAGGAACGCCGGGCGTTTGCTGTTCATTGCACAAGGTGGCTGTCATGTAAGCGTCAGGATCTTGGGTCAAAAGAATGGTGAAAGTTACTGACAGTTTTTATCACAATCCGCGATCCGGGTCGAAAATATTCGTGCCTGACACATCCCTGGCACCGCCTCTGCGCACCAGCCACAGCGCGATAGCCTGGACAATATAGTCCTTTTGCTGTTCGTCCAGTGCGACGCCCTGCGGTATGCCGTGCCACTTTTCCAGACAGCCGCGGCAGCAGGTGGCAGTGGCGTGCTGGGCGACGAACACCGGGTGGCCACGCATCGGGGTTTGCTTGCCGTCGTTTTTAGGGTGGGCGGCGGCCAGGCGGCGGTCGATAAAATCGCGGGCATGGCTGAGGATCAGCGGCAATCCCTTACCCTCGAGATAAGTCTGGTCCTTGGCATTTAAACGGAAGCGAGCGCGGAAGGGGGAACTCTGCAGCCGCCGCCACAGCACGTCGGGTTGAAAGGGCATCATGAATTTTACTCGCTGAAGGTGCGCTTTTTTCAGATTACCAGAACTGAATCTCTGCGGCTAATTGTGCCTGCGGCGGGAAATAATCGATGAGATAAAGCACGAAATGAAAAGCAAGTTCAATTTGTAGGCTAAAATAAGGAAAAAGATTAGCAATTAGTGCGAAAGTAAATTAATGAAACTATATCATTGGGTTATTTATTTGCGTGCTATTTGTACGGGCTGAAATTGTGAGGAGAGTAGGGAGGAAAATAAAAAACCGGCCAGAAGCCGGTTAAAGGAATGCAGAAATTATCTTCGGATAATGAAGGTAATAATGAAAATAATGATGATAGCGAGGTGATTATAGCGGCTGCGCGTGGTTCGCGTTTTGGCACAATGTGCTTATTGTCTCGCTCAATTGTATGGTTGGCTTTTTTTTCTTAAAGATATGTATAACTACATGATTTTTTATCAGTTAGTCTATTTTTTATCTTTAAGTGCTTTATTTTGTTTGTCTGTAATGTTTTGTGAAAGTTCGCGCGTATTTACATTTTGAAACCTTTATTAATTACAATGAAACACTATCGGATACTTGGTATCATTTTCTTTCTGGATTAATATAACCCTTGTTACCAGAATGGTAATGCACAGTCGTGCTAATAATGCTCGAAAAGGGCAGTGGCCGTAGCTCGACATAATTAACGAGGATAATAACGATGAAACTTCGAGTACTCTCTCTGATGGTACCCGCACTGCTGGTTGCAGGCACAGCAGGCGCGGCGGAAATCTACAACAAAGACGGTAATAAACTGGATTTGTACGGTAAAGTAAACGGGCTTCACTATTTCTCCAGCAACAACGGCGTGGACGGCGATCAGTCTTATATGCGTTTTGGCCTGCGCGGCGAAACGCAAATCAGCGATCAGCTGACCGGTTACGGCCAGTGGGAATATCAGGCGAACCTGAACCACGCTGAAAGCCAGGACAACAAGAACTTCACCCGTTACGGCTTCGCCGGTCTGAAATTCGGCGACTACGGCTCCTTCGACTACGGCCGTAACACCGGCGTGCTGTACGACGTCGCGGCGTATACCGACTTGCAGCCCGAGTTCGACGGTATGACCTACGGCGCCGACCAGTTCATGTTCCAGCGTTCCAGCGGCCTGGCGACCTACCGTAACAACGACTTCTTCGGTCTGGTTGACGGCCTGAACTTCGCCCTGCAGTACCAAGGTAAAAACGGCAACGGCGAAGAGACCAACAACGGTCGTGACGTTCTGGGCCAAAACGGCGAAGGCTACGGCATGTCCATGAGCTATGACATGGGCTACGGCATCAGCGCCGCGGGCGCCTTCTTTAACTCTCGCCGCACCAGCGAGCAGAACGGCGGTAACGGTCACCAGAACATCATGGGCCGCGGCGACAAGGCGGAAGGTTACTCCGGCGGTCTGAAATATGACGCCAACGATGTCTATCTGGCGGTGATGTTCACCCAGTCCTACAACGCGGCGCGTTTCGGCAGCTCCGACAGCAGCGTTTACGGCTACGCCAACAAGGCGCAGAGCTTCGAAGCCTATGCGCACTACCAGTTCGACTTCGGTCTGCGTCCGTTCGTGGGCTATAACCAGACCAAAGGTAAAGACCTGGGCCGCGCCGGCAACGGCAAGGACTACGGCGATCAAGACCTGGTCAAATTCGTCGACCTGGGTGCGACCTACTTCTTCAACAAAAACATGTCTACCTATGTTGATTACAAAATCAACCTGGTGGACAACAACGATTTCACCGACGCTGCCGGCATCAACACCGACAACGTGGTTGCCGTGGGCCTGGTTTACCAGTTCTAAGCACCAGCGTGTGAATGACACAGCGCGGCCTTCGGGCCGCGTTTTTTTTTGCCTATAAAGCACGGATTGATCCGTTGTCGGCTCGGGAAGCGCTTTGGCTCGCCTCCGTTCGACCTACGCTGTCAGAATGGAAAACAGAGCGGAGGCTATTATGGAACTCAAAATCGACAGGGTGATAGAAACGGTGCTGTACGTCAGCGATATTGAACGCGCGGACGCGTTTTACCGGGAGGTGCTGAAGCTGCCGACGATGGCCGCCAACGAACGGTTTCGCGCCTACAACGTCGGCGATCGAAGCGTACTGTTGTTGTTTATCGAAGGTGATTCGCTGCGTGGGGCGCACTACCCGACCGGGTTTATTCCTGCGCACGATGGCGTGGGGCCGGCGCATATCGGGCTGGCGGTGGCGAAAGAGCAGTTGCCGCACTGGGAACGGCATCTGGTGGTCAACGGCGTGGAGATTGAGGGGCGGATGCGCTGGGAACACGGCGGGGAGAGCATTTATTTTCGCGATCCCGACGCCCATCTGTTGGAACTGGTGACGCCGGGCATTTGGGCCAATTACTGATCGAACCCGCCTTGCGCCAACATGTTCAATGCGGCATTCAGCACCTGCAGCGCGGCCTGCGGTTGCCGCTCTATCTGCACTCTGACGATGGCGCCGTCGATCAGCATCGCCAGCATTGCCGCCCGCTGTTCCCGCTGTGGGCCGGCGGGCAGGTGACGCGCCAGTTCATCCGCCATTTGCCGTTTATGCCAGCCGGCGATTTGCAGGCTTTCCGGCAGCAGATCGGCGATTTCCACCGCCGTATTGATAAACGCGCAGCCGCGAAAGCGCGGATCGTCGAACCATTCCGCCAGGCAGGGCGCCAGCGCCGGCAGCAACCCGCCGGTTTGTGCCACATGGCGATCCAGCGCTGTGCTGAACCAGGTGAGCCACTGCTGGTGGCGATAGGCTAAAAACGCCGTAATCAAATCGTTCTTGCTGGGAAAGTGGCGGTAAAACGTCACTTTAGTGACACCTGATTCTTTGATGATGCGATCGATGCCGGTGGCGCGGATCCCTTCCTGATAAAACAGATCGTGAGCCGTCAACAGGATGCGCTGGCGGGCGGGTAAGGTATTGCGATCGGCGGTCATCATTTTCTCCCAGGCTATTTTCGAGTGATTGTAGACAACTCTGTCTACATGCGCTAGCGTAATAATGTAGACAGAGTTGTCTACATTATTACGCAGGAGATGATCATGAGCATTAAACCCCCATTGCCGCCTTTCACCCGTGAATCGGCCAGCGAAAAAGTGCGGTTGGCGGAGGATGCCTGGAACAGCCGCGATCCTGAGCGGGTGTCGCAGGTCTATTCTCTCGATACCCATTGGCGTAATCGCGCAGAGTTTGTCGACGGCCGCGCGGCGGTGGTCGCATTTTTGCAACGCAAGTGGGCGAAAGAGCTGGAGTATCGGCTGATTAAGGAACTGTGGGCGTTTGACGGCGCGCGCATCGCGGTGCGTTTCGCCTATGAGTGGCGCGACGATTCCGGCAACTGGTATCGCAGCTTCGGCAATGAAAACTGGGAGTTCAATCAGGAAGGGTTGATGATTAACCGCCATGCCTGCATCAACGACATGCCGATTCGCGAACAGGATCGGCGTTTTCATTGGCCGCTCGGTCGGCGCCCGGACGATGTCCCGGCGCTGAGCGATTTCGGTTTCTGATCCTACTTAGCGGTAGTAGTGTCGCAGCTCGGCGTGGATGGCGGAAATCAGCCGCTTTCGCCACTCCGGCTCGCCTTTTCGGTATTGAGAAAAAAGGTGACCGATAGCCAGGTTATCGCTAATCGGCAGCGCGCTTAACCCGTGCTTGTCGGGCTGGGCGGTAAACCATGGTTGAGGCACTACCGCCAGCAACGGCGCGCGGCGCAGCACCGGTGGAAGTTGTGCGTAGTCGGCGCAGTTCAGGGCAATGCGGCGGTGCAACCCCTGGCGCTCAAGCTGCCGATCCAGCTCGTTTTCCGTTTGTGGCCACGGATGGCAATAATAATGCGCGTAATCCGCCAGTTCGCTGAAGGCCAGCGCGCGTTTATCTTGCAGGACTGGGTATAGCGGCGGGCCATACAGCGCAATCAGGCGAGTGCGCCCAAGCGCTTCATAATGCAGTGCGCTGGTGCGTTGTTGATGATCGCCCACCGCCAGCACCAGATCGACGCTCCCCTCAAGCAGCTCTTCGCGCCAGGCGCGTCGTTCAAAGTTTTGGCAGTGAATATCGGCATGGCAAGCGGCGCCCTTTTCCGCCAGCAAAGGCAACAGAATAGGGTGCAGAGCGGGGGGCGCCACCAGCGTGAAGCGACGCGGCGCCTGCGGTTGTTGGCCGAACATTTCACTGTCCAGCGAGGAGAACAGCGGCGCCAACTTGTCTTTCAACGACAGTGCAAACAGGGTGGGAACCTGGCGATGTCCTTCTCGGCGAAACAGCGGGTCATCCAACACTTCCCGCAGGCGAGCCAGCGCATGACTGACGGCGGAGGTGCTGATGCCCAGCCGCTCGGCGGTTTTACGGCTGGAACCCGTTACCATCAGCAGATACAGCACTTTCAGCAGATTCATGTCCATTTGTAGAATATTCATCAATTGTCCTTTTTTTAATTGAATACTGTTCAATATCAGGCCGAGTATACTCCTGCCCGGTTGACACAGACAGAAGAGAAAAATGAAAAAAAGCATGCATTATCTGATGGCGATGGCCTTTTCCTTGAGCTTCTCCACGCAGGCGAAGTTAGACCCGGCGCAGCCGTTGTCTAGCGCTCCGCCATACTCGCTGTTTGAAGAGTGGGCGCAGCCGATAACGCCGTTCCAGATCTTTGAGCAGGTGTATTACGTCGGCACGAGCAACCTGTCGTCGGTATTGTTGAGCACGCCGCAGGGATTGATTTTGATCGATGCGGGGTTGGAGAGCAGTGCACCGGGCATCAAAGCGAATATCGAACGGCTGGGGTTCAGCATTAAGGATCTGAAATATATCCTGAACAGCCATGCAAGGCTCGATCAGGCCGGCGGCATTGCGCAGCTGAAACGCTGGAGCGGCGCGAGGCTGGTGGCCAGCGCGGCCAATGCGCGGCAGTTGGCGTTAGGTGGGCGGCAGGATTTCGCGTTGGGGGATATGCTCACTTTCCCGGCCGTGCAAACGGATATTGTGGTTGCCGATGGCGACAGCATCACCCTTGGCGGCCTGACGCTGACCGCGATGATGACGCCGGGGCATCTGCCGGGCGCGACGTCGTGGTTGACCACGCTACGGCATAACGGCAAGCCGTATCGCTTTATCTATGCTGACAGCCTGGCTACACCGGATTACTACCTGATCGGCAACAAAAACTATCCGCAGCTGATTGAGGACATTCGCGGCAGTTTCGCCCGTTTGGCACGGGTGCAGGCGGATATATTTATCGCCAATAAAGGGACGCGTTTCGCTTTAGCCGACAAATGGCGGCGTTTGCAGGCCGGCGATACGCAGGCATTTATCGATCCCGCAGGGCTGCAGCGTTACGTGCAGGAGTCACAGCAGGGGTTTGAAGAGCAGCTGAAACGACAGGAAAACGTCAAACGCTGATCGACAAGCATAAACCGCACCGATCGACAAACGGGAATTTGTAGAAAAGCCTTCTCGCTTCTAGACTTAGGGAACAACAAATGCACTCCAAGAGGACAAGCTATGACGAAGAAGTTGGTTTTGGCCGTCGGCACTGCCGCGGTATTTTCCATTCTTGCCGGCTGCACCGCCTATGACCGCGCAACCAGCTATGTCAATGAGCCGGTGGTCAGCGATGTCAAAGTAGGGATGACCAAGCAGCAGGTGCGGGCGATTGCCGGTCCGCCGTCGACGTCCGCCACGCTGATTCATGCGCAAGGCACCTGCGACACCTATGCGGTCGCGCCGCGCGATGGCAAGGTGCAAACGTACTTTGTCAGCTACAACGACACGGGCCATGTCATGAACAAGGGATATCAAACCTGTTCCGACTACGATTCGCAGCCGAAGTAATCGCGTTTCAGCCGAACATAAAAGCCTCGCTTTTGCGGGGCTTTTCATTTTTTAAGCGTTTAAGGCCTGAAGTTTAGGCAACTGCACCGCCCATGCCATTTTTTTGCATCAAAATGATAGACATTTCATAACGGTATCGCTAATATCAGCGCCCATTGGAAGGATGGCCGAGTGGTTTAAGGCAACGGTCTTGAAAACCGTCGAGTGTAACAGCTCCCAGAGTTCGAATCTCTGTCCTTCCGCCAAATTCAGCCGGCTTAGCTCAGTAGGTAGAGCAACTGACTTGTAATCAGTAGGTCACCAGTTCGATTCCGGTAGCCGGCACCATGAGTGCCAAAAAACCGCCAGCCGCAAGGTTGGCGGTTTTTTGCTTTATGCGGTTCTCAACGCGGCACGCATGGGCTAGGGCAGCCAGGCGCCAAGCACCACCCCGATAATCGCGTACTCATCGGCATTCTGCGCCGGGCAACCCGGCATGCTTCCCTTAAGCCATCGATGCCCGGCTTCCTCGACATACCTTCTAAAGATGAGCTCCGCGCTGTCACATCGTTTCGCTATCACCTTATCGCCGGACATAAGCTCGGTTATGCCGGCAGTAACGGGTTCGACAAGTATCAAGGCGCCCTTTGGGTAATTGGCGCCGGCAGAGCCGTTCATCGTGTCATCCCGCACCGGCAACCAGTAGGCCTGAGCGCTGCATTGCACCATTGCCGGGTAGTGGACGGTCGTTCCTTTGCGAAGCTGTTCATGAGATAACGGCAATGTCCATGCCAGCAGCGGCAGCGTTTTACCCAAGGTCTGTGATGTCTTCTGCCTGACGGGGCGTAGCCCGATTTGCTCCAGGCCATCCAGCCAGCCGATTTGCACGGCGAAGTACTGTTCAATCCTTCGCGCCATATCGCCACTGATGCCCTTTTTGCCTTTCTTGCCCGGCGGGTAGAGCAGGCGAGAGACATAGTCCGCGGCAATACCGAGCGCCTCCGCAAGGCGCTTTTGCCCCCCGACGCCGAGGTTATCGATCAGGATGATCAGGCGCTCTCGCCGCATCTCCTGGAGGTGCATTTTTTGCTCGTTTTTCATGGGGTCATCGTACCTAAATTTACCTGTAGGTAAATGGATTTTCGCTATTGAAAAAAAGATACCTCTGGGTATACTTGGTACTGGTTATTTATACAGTATTTGGTGTAATACCCTCGGCGAGCACGCCGGGCGGAGCGGTTGTTGCGTGTTGGCGCACGCCGAGCAGAAGAGCGGCTCGACCGACGTCGGTCAACGACATGGAGCCCTGGCGATGTGGCAAACGCCCAAAGGAGGTGGAAGCATGAGAGATATGAATGAAGTGTTGGAGCGGTGGGGCGTATGGGCCAGGGATAACAGCGGCATCGATTATTCCCCCATTGCTGCCGGGTTCAGAGGGCTGTTGTCCTATAAATCGAAAGGTGAACGTTCCTGCTGCGATGATGATGGCCTGGTGATCGACGGTTGCGTGGGCAGATTGAAGAAATACAAACCCGAAGAGTTCGATCTCATCATTGCCCACCATGTTTATGGCATATCTCTGCGTAAGATCGCCCTGAAAAGGAAATGTTCAGACGGTACGATACGCAAAGAGATGCAAACGGCGGAGGGATTCATCGGGGGATGCCTGGCGATGTTGGATATAAAGTTGAGTATGGATCGCTGAAACTGCTGTCGTTGAAGTTGATGAGGGTTTATTTCTCGTTTCACTGTGACATCAGGAATAACAATAGCGTATGCGCGTTGCAATAATTTAAAAAAAGACTCACGCGTACGCAAATAAGCGCGTAATCTGATAAAACTGAGTCGTTGCCGGCGCCGCCGCACGATAACTAAACCTCGCTCCGGCGGGGTTCTGTTTTTTTATAATAAAAGACTCACGCGTACGCAAATAAACGCGTAATCTGATAAAACTGAGTCGTTGCCGGCGCCGCCGCACAATAACTAAATCTCGCTCAGGCGGGTTTTTTCATTTTTAGCCTCCTTGTCAAAACGGTTAATCACTCACTGAATAATGACTGTCGTTGAATGACCACGACGGGAGGCTAATCCTTCTCCTTTATAAAGCGGCGCAATTCTTATTTATCTGCTCAGGTTGAACAGAATGGATAAGCCATTTTCGATAGCGTAAATGGCCGCTTTTTAAATGGAACAGGAATGACGAAGAGGGGCGCCGCATTTAGCCGCTCTTTTCCATGACTCCCGACGATCGGGCTATGCCCCGGTAAGGGGAGGGTGATGATTATGCCTTGGAAAAATGAACCAAACATCCTTTCAATGCTGCTTGCTTTCGGCATGACGCTGCTGGGGGCGATCGCCAGCTATTCCTTCAAGGTTTTGAACGGCGAAACTTTTAGCTGGAGGACGCTGTTTTTGCAGCTGTTCGTCTCTATTTTCGCTGGCTTGACCATGGTGATGATTGCGCTGCATTACGACTGGCCTTCGGAGGTGATGGGCGGCGTATGCGGCATGGCGGGGTGGTCGGGAGCATCGCTGATCAAGGCATTGGAACGCCGATTTCTCAATAAAGCGTCAGGAGGAAATCAATGAAGATAAGTGACGATGGCATGGCGCTGATTAAGCGTTTCGAAGGCCTGCGGTTGCAGGCTTATCAGGACTCGGTCGGCGTTTGGACCATCGGCTATGGGTGGACTCAACCGGTAGCGGGACGAAAAGTGGGGGCCGGCATGGCGATCGATGCCGCAACGGCCGAGCGTTTGCTGGTGTGCGGTGTCGCCCAATTCGAACAGGGCGTCGAACGGCTGGTGGCGGTGACGATCACGCAGGGGCAGTTCGATGCGCTGGTGAGCTTCGCCTATAACCTGGGCTTGCGTGCGCTGGAGAAATCGACGCTGCTGCGCCGGCTGAATGCCGGCGATCGGCAGGGGGCGGCCGACCAGTTCGGCCGATGGGTGAATGCGGGCGGTGTGCGGCTCGATGGGCTGGTTGCCCGGCGTGCGGCGGAACGCGCGCTGTTCCTTTCCTGATGCCTGAATGCGTCTGTAAAACGATTCCCCCTCAAAACGACGGAGACCTTGCCCAAATGATTGAAGATGAAATCCAACGCTCGCTGGCCGCGCTAACCCATCTGGCGGTTCATCCGCTGATCTTGCCGGATCCGCAGCAAGAAGGTGTGACCTATCAGAAGATCAGCGATCTGAAAGTGAACACCGGTCTGGTTGACAGTTCGCTGGTGCAGAGCCGTTTTCAGATCGTGCTGTACGTGATCGACGATTACTCCCGGCTGATCGCTCTGGATAAGGCGGTTTTGAACGCCTGGGAAGGGGTTCGACATGGTCATATCGGCCAATGGCCGGTACAGGCGGTTACGCGCAGCACCCTTTTGCAGAGCGCCACGCCCTTGGCGGATAACCGCGTTCAGTATCGGATGGCGCGCGATTACCTCATTACCCATTCCGAGGTGGCGGCGTGATCGCCATAAACGTTTCCGGCATGGCGGAATTGGCTCGCCGCTTGGAAGCGATTCGGCGCGAGGTCGCCAGTCACATTCTGCCGGAGGCAGGCCACGCCGCGCTGGCGCCGCTGCTCAGCACGATGCAGCAGTGTGCCGAGCGGGGGGCGTCAAACAGCGAGCCATCGCTGAGCGCCGGCATCGCGATACGTCCGGCCGTTACCGGATGGAACGCGGTGACGTTGCGTGTCGGCCCCAGTAAACAGCATTACCACAGAGCCCTGGCGCAGGAGTACGGCACGGCAACGCAAGCCGCCGCCCCGTTTATTCGCCCTGCGCTGGATCACCATAAGCACCAAGTGTTACGCATCCTGGCGGCTCACGTCCGCTATGGCATCGAAAACCGGTAGCGACCGCTACCATCCTTCATCAAAAAAGAGAGAGAAAAACTATGGCTGATAAAACCTCGCCAGAATACGCCATGCTGCCTGCCGGCACTATCGTCAAATGGGGCACCGTCGGGGCTGCACCGACGGCCATGAAGGCGCTGACCAACTGTAAAGCGGTGGGTGAAATGGGGCAAACCGGCGGTTTTGTCGATTGCACCACGCTGCTGGATACCGCCAAGCAGTTTATTTCCGACCTGCCGGAAGGCGCGGAGAAGTCCATCGGTTTCATCGACGATCCGTCCAACGCCGATTTCGCGGCGCTGCTGAATGCGGCGGACAAGCGCGAAACGGTGCAGTTCTACGTCGAGCTGCCGAACGGCCGCACCTCCACCTCCATCCTGTCGCTGTCCGGCTGGAAAATGAATGAGATCACCGCCCCGGCGAGCGAAGTCATTCAGATTACCGTCCAGGGCAAGCAAAACAGCAACACCTGGGGCTCGGTCACCCCGAAGGTGTGACGAGCCGACGATCGCGCTGGGTTAACGTCTGAGGGCGCTCGGCGCGATCGCTTCCGCCGCGGGCCATGCGGTCTGCGGCAACCCGCTGATGCGCAGAGTAAACTGAATTGAACAAGGAAAAACCGATGAGTGAGAAATACGATCTGAAAGCGCTGAAAGCGGCGCTGCTGAAATCCGACGATCACGTGATTGAAACGCAGATTTTTGGCGCCAAAGCCTTTATTCGCCGCCTGAAAGCGGCGGAGCTGCAGGAAAACGAAGACGGCATGAAGGCCGCCATCGACAGCGGTGACATGAGCAAAGCCGCTCAGCTCAACGTGCAGCTGCTGCTGTCATGCCTGATGACGCCGGACGGCAAACGTATCCCGGCCGGCGCCTTGCCGAGTGTAGACGATCTGCTGGCGGCGCACGACAACCCAACGCTGGTCGAAGCCATCGGTGCCGTCAAGCGCCATGCGGTCGGTAGCCTGGAGGAAGCGGAAAAAAACTGACTGACTCGCCCTGGCTGATGTTGGTGTTCCAACTGGCCGATCGCTGGGGTGAGTCGGATCCTCGCAAGATCGCCGCGCTGCCGGCGCACATCCTGAATCACTGGCGGGCATACTTCAAACTGCAAGGCATGACGGCCGATGCGGCGGAGAGTGCCCCCGTTCATCAATCCGGTCAGCCCGCGCAAAGCAGTATTGATATGCAGTGTGCTGACGTTATGCGAGTGCTGGGAAATGGCTGATACCGCACAGTTGGTCGTCGGGTTGCAACTGAATGACACCAACTTTAAAAACAAACTGACGGCGGCTTACCGCACCGCCGGGGAACAATCCGCCAAATTTAACCGCCAGGCTCAGCAGGATGCGAAGAAGACCGACGAGTCGTATCAACGCATCGGCGGCACGCTTGGCGGCCTGGCGGGGAAACTGGCTGGGCTGGCCGGCGTTGAACTGTCGCTGCAGGGCCTCGCCGCCACCTCGCGCCAGTATGGGCAGGCGCTCACCGAACTTGCGTCCATCACCGTCGCCGCGACGGCGCAGATGAAACAGTTGGACGACGCGGCCCGCCAGGCGAGCAGCGCTTCCGGCGAAGGCGGCAGCCGGGCGGAGGAGATGCTGAAACTGGCCGGCGGCCTGAATGACAGCGCGGCGGCCTGGCGCGATCAGGCTGCGGCGGCGCGTGGGGCGGCTCAGGCGACATCGGGCGTCGGTTCTGCCTCTCGCGTCGCGCTGGGGATGCTTGGTGGCCCGATCGGTGTCGCCATCCAGGCGGGATTGGGGATGGCATACTTTTATGAGCAAACAATGCAAGCCAAAGAGGCTGCGGTGAGTCTGAAAGATGCTGCGATTCTAACTACGTCAGAGCTTATCAAACTGTCTAGTAAGCAACTTGCCCTGAGAAAATTAGATCTCAGTGAGCAGCTCGAGGAACAGCTTGGTGAGCGAGATAAGCAGCAGAACTTGTTGGATTATGCAAACAAGCGAATAGAACGAATACAGAGTAACCCAGGTCGGCTGGGTGACATATTTGGTGTTGAAAAGCAACTGCAAGCTACGCGGGTGCGTGCAGAAGCGGCTCTCGAGTCAATAGACATCGGGATTCAAAATACTCGCACTAGTATGCAAAATATTGACCAAGCTAACCTTCTTGTTTTGACAGGGGCAGCTCGTCAATTTAATCAGCCAGCAGGTAATATTTTGCCCGCTACTGCAACTGCGCAGGCGCAGTTGATGCCCTCTCCGCCCCCTGCTTATACATTGGATATTGTAAATACAGGTAATCTTGGACGTGAGCGACAGCAGGCTCTTGATCAGTACCAACAACTGCGTCAGGAAATCGAGCAGGCGCATCTGAGCAGCCTCGAAAAAATCACCCAGGATGAACAAAGCGCGCAGGCCAAGCTGGCGTCAACGGCCAAGGCGGCCGGTGCCGGGCAGGCCGATGTGCAGCGTGCGATGGCGCTGAACGCCGAGAAGTATCAGCGGCAGCGGCAACAGCTCGCTGAACAATACGCGCCAGGGCAGGCGGCGGTGCGCAAAGAGCAAGAGATCGGCAAGGCGCTGAAGGCGTTGTATGACGGGCGGCTGTTGACCGAACGCGAGTACCAGACCGCCAGCCGGATGCAGCAGCAAGAAACGACGCGCCAGCGGTTGAAGGCTGAAACCGATGCGCTCGCCGCGCCGGGCATGAACATTGCCGGTGATGTGGATCCTGCCGTGCGCCTTAACAATCAACTGGTGCAGCAGCAGGCGCAATACCAGGCCTACTACCAGCAAGGCATTCTGGATAAACAGCGCTATGAACAGCTGATGCAGGCGGCGACGCAGGAATCGTCGGACGCTCAGTATCAGCAGGCGCTGAGTCTGTTCGGCGGGCAGAGCCGCGTGCACAAGATGGCGCTGGGGCTGGTGGACATGACGCGGGAACGGACCTCCGGCATGATGTTCGATCTGCTGACCGGGACGCAAAACTTTAAGCAAAGCATGCTCGGCCTGTTGACCTCCATGACGCAGTCCATCATTCAGCAACTGATCGATCTGGCGATGCAGGCGCTGTTGACCAGAACCATTCTTTCCACCTTTATGAATATCGGCAGCGGCTTGCTGGGCGGGGCTGCAAGCGCCGGCGCGGGCGCGGCCGGTTCAGGCGCGATGGGCATGCCGACCGGTTGGCAAGGCTATGTCCCCAACGCCAAAGGCGGCGTGTACGCCTCGCCCTCGCTGAGCGCATTCAGCGGCCAGATCGTCAGCAATCCCACGTTGTTCGCGTTCGCCAGAGGCGCCGGCTTGATGGGCGAAGCCGGGCCGGAGGCCATTATGCCGCTCAAACGCGGCGCGGACGGTTCGCTCGGCGTGCGGGCGATCGGCGGCGGCCAGCAGTCTGCGGCGGCGCCGAATGTCTACATCACCATAGAGAACGGCGGCAACGTCAGTTCGCAGGCCGATCCGGGATGGGGCGAGTTCGGTAAACGGATGGGCAATATCGCCGCGCAGGAAAGCCAAAAGGTAATCAACCGTAACTTGATGCCGGGCCAGCCGATTTGGAAAGCAATCAAGGGGATGTAATGGGCATTCAGACATTTGAATTTCCGGCGCGCGTCAATGCCGCCGGCGATATGCGCTTTCGCGTCAGAAAGGCGCAGTTCGGCGACGGCTATGCGCAGGTCTCCGGCGACGGCATTAACCCGATCGTGCGCTCCTGGGATCTGACCTTTGTCGGCAAGTATGACTACATCACGCCGATTATCGTCTTTCTGGAAAATCATCATGGGGTGAAGTCCTTCCAATGGACGCCACCGACGCAGGTTCCCGGCCTTTACCGCTGCGAGGGTTATAAACCGGTCGCGATGGGCGGGGACAACTATTCACTGACGGCCACGTTTACCGAGGCTTTTCACGTTTAACCGGGGGAGATGATGCTGAATTCAGATTTGCAAAAGCTGGAACCGGGCAACCGCATCCGCCTGATTGAGGTAGACGGCACCCGGTTTGGCGCCGATATTCTGCGCTTTCATTGCGATACTCTGCCTTTTACGCCGCAAGAGCTGGCCGCCGCCGGCGGTGATGAAAGCAAACTGCCGGCGAAATCGATCTGGTGGCAGGGGCAGGAGTACGGCCCATGGCCGTTTAGCATAGAAGGATTGGAGATCTCCGCCGACAGCCAGGGCAACGCGCCCAAGCTGTCGGTCGCCAATATCAACGGCCTGATCAGCGCGCTCTGCCTGCAGTTTGAGGACATGGCGCAGGCCAAGGTGCGGATCCACGACACGCTGGTGCACTACCTTGACGCCCGCAATTTCCCGCAAGGGAACTCTTCGGCCGATCCGCTGCAGGAAAAGCTGCAGGTGTTCTACATCGATCGCAAGGCGACGGAAAGCGATGAGGCGGTGGAGTTCGAACTCTCCAGCCCGGCGGACCTGCGGGGGTTGCGCATCCCGACTCGGCAAATCCACAGCCTGTGCACCTGGTGCTCGCGCGGCGGCTATCGCACCGGTAACGGCTGCGATTACGCCGGTAGCCGTTACTTTGACGACAAAGGCAACCCGGTGGAGGATCCGAGTCAGGATCGCTGCGGCGGGCTGTTGAGCGACTGCCAAAAACGCTTTGGCGAGCACGAGCCGCTGCCGTTCGGCGGCTTCCCCGGCGCGGCGTTGATCCGGCAGTAGGGGGCGAGCATGAAAGAAAAAACCGCGACGGCCATTATGGCGCACGCCAGGGCTGAGTACCCGCGCGAATGCTGCGGCGTGGTGGCGCAAAAATCCCGCGTGGAGCGCTATTTTCCGTGCCGAAACCTGGCAGACAACCCCACCGAGCAGTTTCATCTGGCGCCGGAAGATTACGTGGCCGCCGCCGAATGGGGCACCATCACCCTCATTGTGCACAGCCACCCGGACGCCACAACGCAGCCGAGTGAGCTGGACAAGGCGCAGTGCGACGCGATGGAGTTGCCCTGGGCGATCGCCAGCTGGCCGGAGGGGGATTTGCGCACCATTTTGCCGCGCGGCGAACTGCCGCTGGTGGGCCGCCAGTTCGTGCTGGGGCATACCGACTGTTGGGGGCTGGTCATGAGCTATTTCCGCCAGGAGCACGGCATAACGCTGCAGGATTACCGCGTTGATTACCCGTGGTGGGAGCAGGGTGAAAACCGCTATCTGGAAAACTGGCATGCCTGCGGCTTTCGCGAGTTCGATGGCCCGCCGCGCCCCGGGGATATGGCGATCATGCAGGTTTCGGCACCGGTGGCCAACCACGCCGGCATTCTGCTGGCAGATGGCCTGTTGCTGCACCACATGTACGGCATGCTCAGCCAGCGGGTGCCTTACGGCGGGTATTGGAAAGAGCGAACGGTGAAGGTGTTGCGGCATAGAGAAATGATGTAATTCTCTGTTATGATGAAAAAAATAACAGAGGGAATACTGATGAAGAAACTCCTATTACCCATCACGTTGTTGATGTTGGCAGGTTGTGCAAATCCGGAACTAACAAAAAAGGTTACTGCTGAGTTTACGTCTAAAAAGGATGTAAAGAATTTATCCGTTTGCATCGCTGAGAAATCAGACATGAGAACGTTTAATATGCTACGAATTGAAACAACAGAAAAGCCAGCCAGGGACGGTGGTGTTTCTTTAGCTCTGATTAATGGCGGTGACTATATTGACATTATACCAGAGGCATTAGGCAGCAAGGTTATATATCGTGGTGAAGGTTCGAGACCAATGCTCGGAATGCTAACGTATAGAAATGATGAAGTAATAGCAGATATTAAATCATGTTTGTAAAAACGAACATAGTAATCAAAGCCATCAATTGATGGCTTTTTTATGGGGATAATTACATGTCGTTAATTGAAATTCCACTCAGAACGGTAAGATTTCACGGACCGTTGATCAAAGCTTTTGGGAGAGAGTTCAAATATCGGGCTACGACGGTACCCAAGGCCATTGATGCAATGAAGAACTTGTTACCCGGTTTCGAGCGCTACATGCTTGAGGCGCACAAACGCGGCCTGACATTTTCTATTTTCGTCGGTAAACGCAATGTCGGGCAGGATGAGCTGGAGTTCACCAAAGGGGCGGAAGATATTCACCTTGTTCCCGTTGTGATTGGGAGCAAGCGCGCAGGCTTATTCCAGACCGTGCTGGGCGTGGCGCTGGTTGCCGTGGCTATGTATGTTTCAGCGGGGACTGCGGCTGGTGCCATGGGGGCATTTACGGCCGGTGGGACAACTGGCATGGCGGCGATGGCCGGCGCTTCCATGGCCCTCGGCGGCATTCTCCAAATGCTCTCCCCGCAAATGGGCGGGCTGCGCATGCGGCAAGGCCCGGAAAATAAACCGAGCTATGCCTTTGGCGGGCCGGTCAACACCACGGCGCAGGGCAACCCCGTCGGCGTGCTGTACGGCACGCGTGAAATTGGTGGGGCGATTATCTCCGCAGGCATTTATACCGAAGACCAGCAATAACAACTTCCGTTTGAACAGACAGCCGCAATAGCGGCTTTTTTTATGGGCGAAATATGGCACAGAACATGATCCGTGGGCGTAAAGGCGGCGGCGGTGGCGGCCACACGCCGGTAGAATCGCCGGACAGCATTCAGTCGATCGCCAGAGCGAAGATGCTGTTCGCATTAGGCGAAGGGGAGTTTGCCGGCGGGCTGGATGGCACAAACATTTTTGTTGACGGTACGCCGGTGCTGAGCAGCGACGGAACAGAAAACTTTCCCGGTTTCCGCTGGGAATTCCGCCCTGGCTCGCAGGCGCAGGAATATATCCAGGGTATTCCCGCCGTTGAGAATGAGATCTCGGTTGGCAGCGAACTGAAAAGCGGCGCGCCGTGGGTGCGCTCCGTCTCTAACCTGCAGCTTTCCGCCGTTCGACTGCGTCTGGGGTGGCCCATGCTGCAAAAGCAGGCGGACAACGGCGACGTCAACGGCTATCGCATCGAGTACGCCATCGATGTGGCGACCGACGGCGGCAGCTACCAGGAGGTGTTAACGGCGGCGATCGACGATAAAACCACCTCGCTGTATGAACGTTCGCACCGCATCAATTTGCCGAAGGCCACCACGGGATGGCAGCTGCGCGTGCGCCGGTTGACGCCTAACGCCAACAGCGCCCGGATCGCCGACCGGATGAACATCGAGGCGCTGACCGAAATCATCGACGCCAAGCTGCGCTATCCGAACACTGCGCTGCTTTACGTTGAGTTTGATTCAAAGCAGTTCCCCAACATCCCGAAGATCAGCTGCAAACCGCGCGGCCGCCTGATCCGCGTGCCGGACAATTACGATCCGCAAACGCGCAGCTATACCGGCATCTGGAGCGGCGGCTTTCAGTGGGCCTACAGCGATAACCCGGCGTGGGTGTTTTACGACATTATTTTGGCCGAGCGCTTTGGCCTGGGCGATCGCATCGACGCCTCCCAGGTCTCCGAGTCCGAACTGTACCGCATCGCGCAGTATTGCGATCAGCCGGTGTCGGACGGGCGCGGCGGCGAGGGCATGGAGCCGCGCTTCACCTGCAACGTTTATCTGCAGTCACGGGAAGAGGCCTGGACGGTACTGAGCGATTTGGCCGGCATCTTCCGCGGCATGACCTATTGGGGGCAAAACCAAATGGTCGCCCTGGCGGACATGCCGCGCGATATGGACTTCACCTACACCCGCGCCAACGTGATCGACGGCAAGTTTACCTACTCGTCCGCCAGCGAACGCACCCGCTACAGTACGGCGATGGTCAGCTGGTCCGATCCGGGCAACCATTACGCCGATGCGATAGAGGCGGTATTCGACAGCGATCTGGTACGCCGCTACGACGTGAACCAGACCGAGCTGACGGCCATCGGCTGCACCACGCCGAGCGAAGCGAACCGCCGCGGCCGCTGGGCGCTGTTGACCAACAGCAAGGATCGTACGGTCAGCTTCTCCGTGGGGCTGGACGGTATGATCCCCATGCCGGGGCATATCGTCGGCGTGGCGGACCAGATGCTGGCCGGGCGGGTGATTGGCGGGCGCCTTAGCGGCGTGGACGGACGTAAACTGACGCTGGACAGGAAGCCGGGCGCTAAAGCCGGCGATCGCCTGATCGTTAACCTGCCTTCAGGTAAAGCGCAGGCGCGCACCATGCAGGCGGTGAATGATCGCGTAGTGACCGTCACCACTGCCTACAGCGAGACGCCGGCGCCGGAAGCGGTATGGTCCATCGATGCGGACGATCTGGCGGTGCAGCTTTACCGCGTGGTGGGCATCGCCGACAACGGCGATAACACTTATACCGTCAACGCCGCGGAACACGATCCGAACAAGTACGCCCGCATTGATACCGGCGCGCGTATCGACGATCGTCCGATCTCCATCATTCCGCCCGGCGTGCAGGCGCCACCGAAAAACATCACCATCGACAGCTACTCCTCGGTGAGCCAGGGTATCGCCATTACCACCCTGCGCGCCGCCTGGGGCGCGGTTGAAAATGCCATCGCCTATGAGGCGGAATGGCGCAAAGATAACGGCAACTGGGTGTCGGTGCCGCGCACCTCGGCGCTCGGCTTTGAAGTGCCGGGGATTTACGCCGGTCGTTATCGGGTGCGGGTGCGGGCCATCAACGCCAGCAATGTGTCGTCTGTCTGGGCGACCTCGATGGAAACCTACCTCAAGGGCAAAGAGGGTAAACCGCCGATGCCGGTCGACTTCAAGGCATCGCCTTTGCTGTGGGGCATCCAGCTTGACTGGGCGTTCCCCATCGGCGCTGAAGATACGCTCAAGACCGAAATTCAGTATGCGGACAACGCCGCCGGGAATAATGCGATGCTGCTGGCCGATATCCCGTATCCGCTGCACACCCACGCCATGATCGGGCTGAAGGCGGGCCAGGGCTTCTGGTTCCGCGCGCGCCTGCAAGACCGCACGGGCAATCAGGGCGACTGGACTGGCTGGAGCGCCGGGCAGGCGAACGCGGACGCCGGTGATTATCTCGAGAACATCGGCGACGATCTTCTGACCGCGAAAGACGGCGAGCGGCTGGTGGGCGATATCGACACCAACATCGACGCCATCTTGCAGAATGCGCTGGCCAACAATGCGACGGTGGATCACCAGTGGGCGCAGTACGGCACGGTGCGCGCCGATATCATGGTGGTGAAAACCACCATCGCGGAGGTCGATCGCGGGCTGGCCGAGATGAAAACCCAGGTGCAGGCGCAGATTGACGACGTCGCGGCGGTGCTGGAAGACAAACTGACGGCGACGGTAGACGCCGATGGCGCCACGGCCATCCATACGCTGAAAGCGGGCGTGCGGGTGAACGGCACCTTCTACAACGCCGGCATGTCGATCGCGGTATTGGCGGAAAACGGCAGGCCGGTCACCACCCGCGTCGGCTTTAACGCCAACCAGTTCGTGCTGATGAGCGGCAACAACAGCAATCAGTATTCGCCGTTTGCCGTGGTGGATGGACAGGTGTTTATTAGCGACGCGTTTATTCGCAATGGCACTATCGATAGCGCAAAGATCGCACAGCATATCCAGTCTTCTAATTGGGTAAGTGGGCAGCGTGGCTGGGCGATAAATAAAGACGGTGGGGCACAATTCAATAACATTAGCGCCCGTGGAGCAATATATGCCGACACCGGTGAGTTTAAAAATGGTGTGATTGGCAATTGTCGAATTCTTGAAAACTGTTCCATTGAGGGGAAACTTTCCGCTGCGAATATCGAGGGCGCGATCATGGATGGCTCGATGTTAAGCTGGACGGGTTATCATACTAATGCGAGTCGGTTATTACGTTTTGGCGGTAATAATGTTATTCCCGTTCGTGTTTTTGGACAGATTCAAATTAGAAGAAGCGGACGCGGCTATCCTCACGGTTATGGCGGGGTTAGGCAAAATGCAACCGGTGGAGGCTATATGCCAGAGGTTCCCGTTAGTTCCAGTTCAGGTAGCGGACAACCTTCGGTATCCATCGTTTATGTCGATGCATTAATTGGGAAGTCTTCGACTGCCTTTTGGCAGCTTGCCTCAGGAGAGCTTGACCAAGGACAATCGCACTCAACGACTTTTATTGTGAATATCTTTGCCACGCCACAATATACGGCCTTTGCGCTGGAGTAATCATCACCTCCGTAACGAGGTTTTTATCAGGCTAATTTAGGAGGATACTTATGCCAGTAGGCACTCTCACCCTAACGAGTAATTCCATAATAGTAAAAGGTACCGGAACGGCCTTTAATACCGAATTAAAATCCGGTGATTTCATCGTGAGCGTGGTCGGCGGCGTCACCTATACGCTGCCGGTGAAAGCCGTTGACAACGCCACACAGGCCACGCTGATTAAAGCCTATGATGGCCCAACGCAGGCGGGCGCAGCATGGTATGCCGTTCCGCGCGACGCGATGAACGCCATCACCGCCCAGTTGGCTGCCGAGACGGCCAAAGCCCTGCGTGGGCTGAACCTCGATAAAGAGAACTGGCAGCAGGTCTTCAGCAATACCGGAAATATTACCGTTAAGTTGCCGGATGGCAGCACCTATGGCGGTCCGGCTTGGAATAATATTACAGCTTCACTCAATAATAAGTTAGACAAGACGATTAGCGCTGCCCAGGAAATTAAAGGTTCACTGTCTTTACAGGGTTCTTTGGTGACAGGGCAAACGGCAAACCTTGACGTGGGGGGATATTCACGTTTCCGTAAGTCAACGACATTTGATGATACCATGATGGGGCGAAATGGCATTCATTTAAACTCTGGTGATACGGGGTCGTCTAATGTTCGTGCTGAAAAGACGTTTACCAGATCTACCGGAACTGTAGATGGCCCGACATTACTATCGGTCATGACAACAGCAGGTGGCGTTGTCACTGCCATGCAAATGTTTTGTCGTCGCGAAATTGGCGTAACTGATTATGGTGCGATTTCATTTAAGGATTACGCCAATGTCTGGCATGAGGTGCGTCTACAGAATAATGGAGACTTTAATAATTTAACCGGAAATTGGGTGACCGGCTCAGACCTTAGAATTAAAACGGAAGTAAAAGAAATTGAAGACCCTATAACACTCATTCGCGGTTTAAAACTCTACACCGGCAAGCGTGATGGCAAGCCATTTATCGGTGGTATCGCACAAGAAATTGAAAAGAAACTTCCCCAGGTTGTTGCTGAAGGTGGTTCTTTAGAATTGCAAAACGGCGAAACTGTTACTCGGGTAAAATCCGTCGATTATTCAACGCTGGGATATGTGGCCCTGGCCGCATTGAATCAGGCTCTGGATAGAATCGATCGCCAGGATGAATTAATCAAAGAACTCATGGAGAAAGTGCAATGACATTAATCAGCGGCGTATTAAAAGGCCCTTACGGCGATCCTCGTTCCGGCGTAACCATTACCCTGCGCGCAGTCAGGACCTCGTCAACGGTATTGAGCTTGGCTAAATCACAATCAGTGACGGATGATAGCGGTAAATATTCCCTACCCGTGGAGGCGGGCGCTTACGAGGTCATTATCTCTGTGTATGGTGCGCAGCCGGAGCGAGTGGGGGCTATCGAAGTTTATAACGATTCCTTGCCTGGCACGCTCAATGATTTCCTAGGCCGGCCAGGGGAAAGCGATATCACGCCGGAGATTGTGCAAACCGTCGATCGCTTGCGTGCCGAGGCGGCTTTGTCTGCCGACAAATCAGCAGCATCAGCAGCGGCGGCAAAAGTCAGTGAGCAGAATGCAGCCGAAAATAGCAAAGTCGTTACCGCCGCTGGTTTTGCTTCTGGTCCTGTTCATACAGCTGATATTTTTTCTTCGAATAATCAGTCAAGTATTCGTCGCTATACCATCGCGACCGCCAACAGGCCTGGCGGGGCAACTGGCGGCGTATTGGTTTTACCCGTTGATGGTGGGCCGTCGAGTGCGTATTTTGCAACATCGGTTGAACGGAAAGCTTGGGTCGGTAGTTCAACCCCCGCAGCCGCTTCAACCATTTCTTGGTCTCGATTATTCAGCACGACAGATCTCCCAGGGGTGGCCGACATTTCAGACTTGAAATATTGGGGATTAACAAAAGGCGTGTCAGCAGCTTCCAAAGGAAACTTCAATGCGCAAATGCAAAGCCGCCGGGGGTATGCGGCTACCGATCCGATCGGTAATCCATTCAAAGATACCGGGACTTATTTCCTCGATACGCGCTCATGGGCAGTGACGCAAGCGGGAACCGACGACAGCTATCGAACGGTGCAAACCTGTTACGGCTATGGCGTGAGTGCTGCGCAAACGGGGAAAATTGCCGTGCGCAGCTGGAATGGCACCGCGTTTACCCCCTGGGTTTGGATGTGGTCGGAAGCCAACACCACGGTTGACGGCAACGGTTTTATCAAGAAAGCCTCGCCGATCGCCAGATTGTCCGCTGCGCCTGAGCATATGCAGGCTGACTATCTGGAAGGCGGCTTTGCGCTGGCCGGTTGCGCGGCGGTTAATGGTGAGGCGGACGGGGTGAGCGCAGAGCGAATCTCCGTCGGCGTTTATCAGTTGAATGGCTCACTGGGGTTGGCAAAGGAGGGCTGGACCATTGAGGTGCCGCAGGATGTCAATGGTAACCGCCTGTGCTTTGTGGAAACCGCTACCGATAGCGACGGTGGCATCACGGTGAAAATCAGCAAACGCCGTTTTGACATCGATACCGCAACGGTCGTGGCCGGCGAAGCGATGGATATCCCTGAAGGGCGCTGGATCGATCTGCGCCTCGCCATGCCGGCGCGCGAAAGGGTGGAAGTGCTGCCGCCGGAGGCGCTGGTATCAAACGATGACACGTCATCGGAAACCAACGCGGTTTCATAAATAAAGTGGATGCCAGGTAAAATGCCGGTGCAGTAGGTTATTGGCCGTCTAATGCATCGGCGCCGGCATTATCACCGAGAGGCTCGGGCAAACACGCGGCCCGTTCCGCCTGGCAAGGTTCCCGCTGGGGGTTACTGCTCGTCAAATATCAGTGACCAGCCACTGATCCGCTTCTTCGAACATCTCTTCCAACATTCGGTTCAGCTTCTCACGATCGCTTTTGCTGGCGTCGGAGTTCAGGCCGTTGGCCTGCATCGGTTTCACGCGCACGTCAGCTTCCGGGAACAGCGCATGCACGCGTTTTTCCAGCTCGTTGCGAATAATCTCGGCGGCGTTGGGCAGCCCAGCGACGTTGCGTTTGTCGTACACCAATTCTACAAACATGACTCACCTGTAAACACTGATTTAATGTACAGTATTCTGGCCTGAGGAAGGCCGGTTGGCAAGAGGGGGCGCGGAATTTTGCATGATGCGTTCATTCGTGCGCGGCGTGCGGTAACCCCTGCAACTGAATCACTAATTCCGCCAGGCTGGCGGCTTGCATTTTCTCCATCACTTTCGCCCGGTGAACCTCTACGGTGCGCAGGGCGATATTCAACCGCTCCGCCATTTCCCTGTTCATCATGCCTCGTACCACCAGCTGCGCGATGTCGCGTTCTTTCGGCGTGAGCGTGCGGTAGCGGCCGCAAGTTTCATGGCGTCGCCAGGCTTTGGCCGAGACCTGCCGCGCCCGTTCGAGGGCGGCGATCAGCGGTTCAGCGGCGATCGGTTTTTGCAGGAAGTCCACCGCGCCGTACTTCATCTGCTCCACCGCCATCGGCACGTCGCCATGGCCGGACAGGAACACCACCGCCAGCGTGCTGCCGAGGCGGCGCAGTTCAGCGTAGGCCTGGTGCCCATCGAGTTTCGGCATCCGCATGTCCAGCAAGACGATCCCGGTCTGAAACAGATCGGCCTGCGCCAAAAAGTCGGTGCTGTCATTCCAGCATTGCACGTCGTGGCCGAGGCTGGTCAGTAAAAAATGGCAGGCGTCGGTGACGGCGACGTCATCATCCACCAGATGAATTAGCGGCATGGTTTTCCTCATCGTTAAATATGAAATGCAGGGTGACGCATAGCCCATTGCGGCTGTCGGGGGCGGGGCGGTTAGCCAGTTGGATCTCGCCGCCGCCATACCGGGCCAGGCGGCGGCAAATGGCCAACCCCAGCCCCATGCCGCCGGCCTTGGTGGTGTTGAAGGGGCGGAAAGCCTGCTCCAGCCCGGCCGCGCTCATCCCGCCCGCGTTGTCCTGCAAACGCACATCGAGCGCCCGTTCGTGTTCGTCGGCGGAAAGCCAGACGGCGTTGGCGCCGGCCTGCGCCGCGTTCAGCAGCAGGTTCGCCAGCAGCTGTTCCAGCAGCGCCGGCGGCAGGGTTAGCGTCAGCGAAGGCGCCACGTTGTTGAACAGTTTCAGGTCGGGGTAGCGTTGCGTCAGGCGCAGCAGTGCCCACACCCGCTCGGCGGTTTCGTTTATCGAGATGGGGCGCCAGCTCGCCTTGTCTACCTTCTCGGTGGGGGGCTGCACCCACTGGCGCAGGTTATGAATCGTCTCGCCGCCGCGCTGCGCCTGCCGATCAATATTTTCCAGCGGCGTCAGCAGCGGGTGCCCGGCGTCCGTTTTGCGCAGTTGGATCAGGCACCCTTGCGCATAGTGGCGAATGGCTGCCAGCGGCTGGTTGAGCTCATGCGCAAAGCCGGAGGCCATCTCTCCCAGCACGTTCAACTGCCTGGCGTTCTCCAGCGCCTGCTCCTGACGGCGCAGTTGTTCTCCGGCATGGAGCAGCTGTCGCCCACGCCGGCGCACCAGCAGCGCGATCCAGATATGGTTGACGATCAACAGCGCCAGCACCGCCAGCGACAGGCTGACGGCCGTCTGATGCTGGATCAGCCAGCTCTTGATATCCAGCCACAGGCGCCGCTGTTCCGGGTGCTGATTGACGGCGCGCAGCAGCGCTTCCACTGCGCTGGTCGAGGCCGGTGCGCCCCACTGAAAGGGAGACTGCGGCGGTGCGGTCAGCAAGGCTCTTGCTACTGCATCCACCAGTGAGTTATCCAGACCGGGCAGGGCGGCGAACGACCAGTTGGGATAAAGCGGCGTGCTGGTGACGCAGGGAACCGATGTGGGCCATTGCAACAGCGGGCGAAAATCCGCCGGGTTGATCAAGCCTTCCCGACCCATTTTCTCCAGCAGACAGACGGGAACGATAGCGGCCTGAATGGCGCGCTCGCGCAACAGATAGAGCAGGGCGTCGGCAGGGAACCCGGTAAAGCGCAGGTGAAAATCGCGCTCGGGCCGCATACCGGCATCGCTGAGCGCCTTATAGCCGGTCAGATAGCCGCCGAAGGCCTGCGGAGCGATGGCGCCCACCGTTTTGCCCATCAGCGCCTGCGGCGTCGTTATGCCGCTGTCGCGCCGCACCAAAATCACGCTGCCGATGATGTTGCCCGTTGCCCGATCGCCGTTGGCGGCGCGCAACGACGCCAGCCAGCGCAGATGATAGTGGCTGTTCAACTGCACGAACTGCGCCGGATTAGTGACCACGAACTGCACGCTGCCCCGATTGACCGCTTCGCGCATCTGCGCCAGATCGAGCGGCTGCAGGCGGAAGCGCTCACCGCCGACGCTGCCGTTGAGCCTGTCGATCAGCGGCTGCCAGTCACGCGCGGTCGCCGCATCGCCGCGCATCGCCAGCACGCCGACCGACCACTCGCCCGCCTGTGCAGCCATCCCCCAGCCGAGACTGAGCAGCAGTAATAACACGACCCTCACGGCCCCTCCTGATGGGCAATCTGCCTGCCGTCACTTGTTTTAGATCAACGTTAGGTCCGGTATGTGGTTAACCACAATAGAGCTGAGCCCAATGTCATTTTTACACTGTAAATCATCGACATTGTTTATTCATCTAACGGGCATCAATAGCGTGATCGGAGTGATGCCCAGGACGTGGGAGAGGCGCATGGATTTCGGTAAACGGCAGTTTTTACAGCGGCTGGGCGTGTTGACGGCGGGGGCTTCGCTGATCTCCGTGGCGGAGGCCGGGCTGACGTTAGCACCGACGCGGCGCGAGGGGGATGCGAGCCGCCGTTACGCGATGCTGATCGACCTGCGGCGCTGCGTAGGGTGCCAGGCTTGTACCGTGAGCTGCGCCATTGAAAACCAGACGCCGCACGGGGAGTTTCGTACCACGGTAAACCAGTATCAGGTCAGCCTCGAAGGCGAAGCCGCTGCGACCAACGTGCTGTTGCCCAGGCTGTGCAATCACTGCGACAACCCGCCCTGCGTGCCGGTATGTCCGGTACAGGCCACCTTTCAGCGCGAGGACGGGATCGTGGTGGTCGACAACAAACGCTGCGTGGGTTGCGCCTATTGCGTACAGGCCTGTCCGTACGATGCCCGTTTTATCAATCACACAACCCAAACGGCGGACAAATGCACCTTTTGCGTGCACCGGCTGGAGGCGGGATTGTTGCCGGCATGCGTGGAGTCGTGCGTGGGAGGGGCGCGGATCATCGGCGATATGCGCGATCCGCACAGCATGCTGAGCAAGCTGCTGCGGCGCCACGAGGCCGAGATAAAAGTCCTCAAGCCGGAACACCAAACCGCGCCCCACGTGTTCTATCTGGGGCTGGATGACGCCTTCGTCACGCCGCTGCCGGGGCGGGCGCAGGTCGCCTTATGGGGAGAAAGACGATGAGCCGCCAACTGATGATCGCAGAAGTGCTGAGCCAGCCGCAGGCGGTGAGCTGGCTGCCGTGGGCCGTACAATATTTCTTCTTTATCGGCATCGCCGCCTGCGCCGCGCTGCTGGCCTGCGTGTGGCGCTGGCGCGGTGGAGATAACGCCGCGCATCTGGAGCGCATGGCGCTGTTTATCGGGCTGACGTGCGCCATTACCGCGCCGCTGGCGTTGACCGCCGACCTGCATCAAACCGCCCGTTTCTGGCATTTCTACGCCTACCCGACGCCCTGGTCGTGGATGCCGTGGGGCGCGCTGTTCTTGCCGCTGTTTACCCTGCTGATCGGCCTGTGGTTTATCGCGATTGAATTTACGCGGCTGACGGGCAGACCGGTTGCGCTGTTGCGTGGGATAGCGCCCGCCTGCGCGCTGGTGGCTATCGGCCTGCTGTTGTACACCGGGCGAGAGGTTTCCATCGTGCGCGCCCGCCCAATCTGGTTCAGCTACGGGTTTCCGATCGTGATGTTCCTCAGCGCGCTGCAGGCGCTCTTGGCTTTGCTGCTGCTGGCGATGCGCGAACGGCCCGGTCAGCAGGCGCCGCTGGCGCGCGGGATGTTGCTGACACTGCTGCTGCTCGGCGGGGCGATCCTGCTGTGGGTATGCGGCGATACGTTATCCGGCGCGGCGGTACGCCACTGGCTGCAGACGCAGGCGATGGCGCGCCGGTATGCCGCAGGATGGATTGCGCTGTGGGGGCTGACGCTGGCGTGCGCCGCCTGGGCCGGCTATCGGCGCTTGCCGCGCGGCGGTGCGCCGCTGCTGGTGGCCGGTGCTCTGGTGCTGAGCTGGCTGATGCGCTGGACGCTGTTGATCGAGGTACAAACCATCCCGAAATACAGCGCGTCTAACTCCTCTTATAGCCTGCCGCTCGGCACCGACGGTTTGCTGGCGATCGTCGGCACCTTCGGCTTGTGGCTGGCGTTAATGATCATGGTGCGTGAAGCACAGGCGTTTTTACTGCGGAGAAAACAACATGGCTAAACTCACCCGGCGTCAGTGGTTGAAAGTGGGCCTGGCCTTCGGCGGATTGTCCGCTTTCGGCCTGAGCTATCGCGAAGTCGCCAAACGGGCGATCGACGGCTTGATTCACGGCACCTCAGGGCGGGTGACTCTGGATCGCATCAACGGCAACTCCCTGTCGCCCGAAGGCCGGGCAATGCCGGAATGGCAAGGCAATCCGCAGCAGGCCATCTCGATGACCCAGTGTTTCGGCTGCTGGACGCAATGCGGCGTGCGGGTACGGGTGGACAGGCAGACCGACCGGGTATTGCGCATTGCTGGCAACCCTTATCATCCGCTGTCTCAGGAACGGCACGTCGACTCTGCGTTGCCGCTGCAGGATGCGTTGGCGCAGTTGGGTGGCGAACGCGGCCTCGATGCCCGTTCCACCGCCTGCGCACGCGGCGCCACGCTGCTGGAGGGGCTTTACAGCCCGATGCGCGTGCTGGAGCCGATGAAGCGCGTCGGCAAACGCGGCGAGGGCAAGTGGCAGCGCATCAGCTTTGAGCAGTTGATCGCCGAAGTGGTGGAGGGCGGCAATCTGTTCGGCGAGGGGCATGTGGACGGCCTGCGGGCGATCCGCGATCTGGAGACGCCGATCGATGCCCGACGGCCGGGGCTGGGGCCGAAAGCCAACCAGCTATTGGTGACCAACGCCGGTGACGACGGGCGCGATAGCTTCCTGCGGCGCTTCGCCCAGAACAGTTTCGGCAGCAAAAACTTCGGCGCGCACGGCGCTTACTGCGGGCTGGCCTACCGTGCCGGTTCCGGCGCGTTGATGAGCGATCTGGACAAGAACCCGCACGTGAAACCGGACTGGGAACAGGTTGAATTCGCGCTGTTTATGGGGACCTCGCCGGCGCAGTCCGGCAACCCGTTCAAGCGCCAGGCCCGGCAATTGGCCAGCGCCAGATTGCGCAGCGAATTCCGTTATGCGGTGGTGGCGCCGGCGCTGCCGCTGACCACCACGTTGGCGGACGATCATGGCCATTGGGTCCCGATATTGCCGGGTACCGACTCGGCGCTGGCGATGGCGATGATCCGTTGGATCCTCGACCACCGGCGTTATCAGACCGATTATCTCGCCATCCCGTCTGAGGCCGCCATGCAACGCGCCGGCGAGAAGAGCTGGACCAATGCCACGCATCTGGTGATCGCCGAGAGCGAGCATCCGCGCGCGGGGCAGCACCTGACGCTGGCCGATCTCAACGGCACCGGGTCGGCGTCACCGCTGGTGGTCAACGGCGCGGGTGAGCTGGTGGCGGCCGAGACGTGCGACAGCGCCGAGCTGTGGGTAACCCGTACGGTGACGCTGTACGATGGCGCGCAGGTGGAGGTGAAAAGCGGCTTCCAGTGTTTGAAAGAGGCCGCCGACAATCTGTCGCCGGAGGCGTACAGCCGGCAATGCGGTGTGCCGGTGGCACGCATCGCGGCACTGGCCGAGGCCTTTACCGCCCACGGGCGCAAGGCGGCAGTGATCGCCCATGGCGGGATGATGGCGGCGAACGGGTTTTACAATACCTGGGCGGTGATGATGCTTAACGTGCTGATCGGCAACCTGAGCCTGGCGGGGGGCGTGTTCGTCGGCGGCGGTAAATTCAACGGCTTCGCCGAGGGGCCGCGCTATAACCTGGTCGAGTTTCCTGGCCTGGTAAAACCGAAAGGGCTGAATATCGCGCGCAGCAAGGCCGCCTATGAAACCTCCGACGAATACCGCGAAAAAGTGGCGGCGGGCATTTCGCCCTGGCCGGCCAAAGCGCCCTGGTATCCGTTCGTCGCCGGGCAGTTGACCGAGCTGCTGACCTCGGCGCTGGCAGGGTACCCGTACGGGCTGAAAGCCTGGATCTCGAACATGACCAACCCCTTGTACGGTATCGCCGGGTTGCGCGGCGTGGCGGAGGAGCGGCTGAAAGATCCGGCGCGTTTGCCGCTGTTTATCGCTATCGATGCGTTTATCAACGAAACGACGGCGCTGGCCGACTATATCGTCCCGGACACCCATAATTTTGAGAGTTGGGGATTCAGCGCCCCCTGGGGCGGCGTCGCCAGTAAGACCACCACCGCGCGCTGGCCGATAGTGACGCCGGCGACTGCGCAAACGGCGCAAGGGCAGCCGATTTCCATGGAGGCGTTTTGCATTGCCATCGCCAAACGCCTGGCATTGCCGGGGTTCGGCGATCGCGCTATCGGCGACGGCCAGGGCGGGCTGCTGCCGCTCAACCGTGCGGAGGATTATTATCTGCGCGCCGCCGCCAACGTGGCGTTTGCCGGCAAGGCGCCGGTGCCGGCCGCGAGGGCGGACGAACTGGCGCTGAGCGGTGTCGATCGCTTGCTGCCGCAGCTGGCGCAGACGCTGCGCGCCGATGAGATCGACCGCGTGGCGTTTATCTACAGCCGCGGCGGCCGCTTCGCCGATCACGACAGCGGCCGCCGCGACGGCAGCGTGGGCAACCGCTGGGAGAAACCGCTGCAGATCTGGAATGCGGAAGTGGCGAAGCACCGGCATGCGATCACCGGCGAGCGTTTCAGCGGCTGCCCCACCTGCTACCCGGCGCGTTTGTCGGACGGCCGCGCGGTGGAAGCGTTCTACCCAGAACGGCAGTGGCCGCTGCGCCTGATGTCCTTCAAATCGAATGTGATGAGCAGCTCCACCGCGGTGATCCGGCGCCTGCACGACGTGAAGCCGGTGAACCTGGTGGCCTTGAACCCGGCGGACGGGGCGCGTTTCGGTATTCAACACGGTGATTGGGTGCGCATCAGCACGCCGGGCGGCAGCCGCGAGGCGCAGATCAGTTTGCTGGCGGGGGTGATGCCCGGCGTGATCGCGGTGGAACACGGCTACGGCCACCGGGAGATGGGGGCCAGCCAGCACTACCTGGATGGCGAACCGCTGGCGATGGATGAGCGCATCGCCGCCGGCATCAACCTCAACGATCTGGGGTTTGCCGATCCGACGCGCGAAGTGCCGAATACCTGGCTGGATTGGGTGACCGGTGCGGCGGTGCGTCAGGGTATTCCGGCGGCGATCGTCAAACTTTCCGCGTAAACGGCAGACGAAAAAAAACCTGCTGTAACAGCAGGTTTTCTTAAATTTGGTCGGCATGAGAGGATTATGCGCATCTTCGATGCTTGCCCTGCGGGCCGTTGCTAAAGCAACGTGGTCTCACTTCGTTCGGCTCAAACCTCCTGCGGAGATTCTCATCCTCTCGACGTGCAGACGAAAAAAAACCTGCTGTAACAGCAGGTTTTCTTGAATTTGGTCGGCATGAGAGGATTCGAACCTCCGACCCCCGACACCCCATGACGGTGCGCTACCAGGCTGCGCTACATGCCGACGCTATGAAAAATCATACTACCGATTCCCGATGTTAATGCAAGCGCCTCGCCACTTGATTGCTTTAGTTTTAAGCAGTTAGTTGGCGATAAAGCGTTTTACATCGGTCAACACCTGCAACAGCAGAGCAAGCTGCGGTTTCTCGTCCTTTATCTCTTCGCCGTTCTGATCGTAGACGCGATAGTTGCCATTGTTGTCCAGCATCAGCGTTTGTGTCGGCGTGGTGATCACCAGCTGGTTGCCATCGCCGGTGGCGATCCAGTTGTTGCGGCGCTGGGCGGTGAACAGATCCTCGCCTTGCGAATAGTCTTTCGGCGCGGTTTGCACGTGCAGCAGGCGTTGCATCAAGGTGCGCATGACGTCGTTATGGCCGGTCAGCTTGCTGATGGTCTGCGCCGGGGTCCCCGGCCAGTGGATCACCAACGGCACCTGCAGTTGCGCCTGGTTGAAGGCGGTGCCGGCGCCCCATTGGCCTTTGCCGCTGTCGTTGAACTCGACGCCGTGCTCGGCGGTGATCACCACCACGGTTTTATCCAGCAGGCCGCGCTGTTTCAGCGTGTCCAGCACCTGGCCTATCTGGGCATCCACATCTTGCGCGCCGGTGCGGTAGCGCCGAATAAAGTCGGCCGGAACCGGTTTTTTGTCGCCTTCGGTCGGCTCGGCGCCGCTGAAGTTGATATAGGAGAACCACGGCTCTTTGCTACCCTGGTCTGCCAACCAACGTTGCCATTGCTGGGTGGTCTGGGCGTCGCTTTGCGGCGCCGGCGTCGGCAGCGAGAAGTCGGTCAACAGGGCCTGGCGATACAGGCTGGCATTGAAGCCATCGGAGGAGAACAGCCCCAGCTGGTAGCCCCGATCGCCGAGCGCATTGATCAGTGCCGACGGCTTGCGGCCAGCGAGCACGCTGTCCAGATAGGTCGGGGAAATGCCGTAGAACAGGCCGAACAGCCCGGTATCGGCATGGTTGCCCGAACTGTAGTGATCGCTGAAACGCACGTTTTCCTGGGCGAAGCGGGTCAGGGTTGGCATGTCCTGCGCCACGTCTTTGGCGCGAATGCCGTCCACTACGATCATCAGCAGGTTATAGCCGCTGCCTTTATCGCCGTAGCTGAGATCGCTGAGCGGATACTCCACCGATACCGCTTCCGGGTTGCCCTGTTGCACCAGACGGCGCTCATACTCTTGCTGGTCGAGCAGGCCGTGTTTCTCGAGGAACTTGCGCGCGGTCATCGGGTACGAGAGCGGCAGGTTGGCCCGCTGCATGGTGATCGGGCGATAGAAGTTGGCGTCGGCCCAGATATAAATCAGGTGCGACGCGAAAAAGGCGCTGATAAACAGCGCCGCCAGCGGCTTGCCGAAGCGGCGGCGGTTCAGGCTGCGCAGCTTCTGCCAGCTCCAGGTGCCGAACAGCATCTCCACCAGGAAGATCACCGGCACGCAGATAAACATCAGCTGCCAGTCGCGCGAAAGCTCGCTTTGATCCGGGTTGACCACCAGATCCCACACCACCGGATTGAGGTGCAGGTGGAAATGGGAGAACACTTCGCTGTCGACCAGCAACAGCGTGAGCCCGATGGTGGCCAACGCGGCGGAAATAAATCGCAGCAGCCGCTGCGACATCACCACGAAGGTTAGCGGGAAGATCACCAGCAAATAGCCGGCGAACACGATAAAGCTGAAATGCCCCAGCAGGCTGACAAAGGCATAGACCCGGCCCAGCAGGGATGCGGGCCAGTCGGTGACAAACAGGTAGCGGCTGCCCAGCCCAAGGGCGAGCAGGATGTTGAATAAGGCGAACCAGTGCCCCCAGCTGATCATCTGGGAGACTTTTTCACGATAACGCTGACGGTTTGTCACCATAAGTCAATATTAATGTGCTTTATCTTCACGGACAGAAGCCTGCAAGGCTTCCGCGAACGATCTCGCCAGGGTTTTCCGCTGCGCGGGGGCAACGCTGGTGTTGATCAAATTAGTGACCATGTTGCCCAGCACCATCAGGGAAAGATCGGTGGGGGTATGGTGTTTTTCCAGAACATTGACCAGCTCTGAGAGCAGTTGTTCAACGTGTTCGTCACTGTAACGGGATGATTGTGGCATAAAATTGCGCTTAGTAATCTGCAAAGTGCCCTATCTTACCGTATAGGGCAGTGATTTTCCGCTCTTTTATCACTTCCTGTCATTCGGGAAATTGTTCGCCCGCGCCGGGGCGGGGCCCCGCTGCGCCTTTCCGGTTGGCCACAGCTTTTTAGTATTGCAGGGCGGGGTCTTCAGTGTTTGAATACGCGCCTAAAGAACAGGAGGATTTATCATGAGTCTGGATATCGACCAGATCGCTCTGCACCAATTGGTGAAACGCGACGAGCAAACGCTGGACGTGGTGTTGCGTGATACCTTGCTTCCCACCAACGCGGCGGTGGAAGAAATGATGACGGAACTGCATCGCGTCTACAGCGCCAAGAGCAAGGCCTTGGGCCTGTTCAACGAAGGCAGCGAACTGGCGGAAGCGCTGCGCACTTGCCGCAAGGACGATAAGGACTTTCTGGCCTTCAGCCGCGCGGCGACCGGCCGCCTGCGCGACGAACTGGCGAAGTATCCGTTTGCCGAAGGCGGCGTGGTGCTGTTCGGCCAATACCGTTATCTGGCGGTGGAGTACTTGCTGATCGCGGTGCTGAACAGCCGTAACAGCATGCGCGTCAACGAAGAGCTGGATATCAACACCACGCACTATCTGGACATCAACAACGCCGATATCGTCGCGCGCATCGATCTGACCGAATGGGAAACCAACCCGGAATCGACCCGCTATCTGACCTTCCTGCGCGGGCGCGTAGGCCGCAAGGTCGCCGACTTCTTCATGGATTTCCTGGCGGCGTCCGAAGGGTTGGACACCAAGGCGCAAAACCGCGGGCTGCTGCAGGCGGTGGACGACTACTGCGCCGATGCGCAGTTGGACAAGAACGAGCGCCAGTCGGTGCGCCAACAGGTGTACAGCTACTGCAACGAACAGCTGCAGGCGGGCAAAGAGATTGAACTGCAGGCCCTGTCGCAGGAGCTGTCGCCGGTCGGTGAGAAAGACTTCATGCAGTTCTCCAGCGAGCAAGGGTATGAGTTGGAGGAAAGCTTCCCGGCGGATCGCGGCACGCTGCGCCAGCTGACCAAATTTGCCGGCAGCGGCGGCGGCATCAGCCTGAATTTCGACGCCATGCTGTTGGGCGAGCGCATTTTCTGGGATGCGGCCACCGACACGCTGACTATCAGAGGCACGCCGCCGAACCTGCGCGATCAGCTGCAGCGCCGGACCGGCAGCGGCAAGTAAGCGCGCCGGATCGCAGACAATAAAAAACGCCGCAATTGCGGCGTTCTTTATTTCGGCGTCCCGAAAGGTTCGAAAACGTAGCGATTAAACGCGAACGAAGTCGATGTGAGCCAGTTTTGGCTTGAACGGGTGACGCTGTACAGCCTGAACCTTAACTTTGGTTTCTTTACCGTCGATAACCAGAGTTACTGCTTCGCTGTAGAATTCTGGTTTAGCTTCCATGTTCTTAACAGAATCATGGTCCAATTCGATGGAAACTGCAGCTTCTTTGCCACCGTAAACGATAGCTGGGAATTTGTTTGCTGCACGCAGGCGGCGGCTCGCACCTTTACCCTGGTCTTTACGTACTTCTGCATTGATAGTGAACATTGTTTTTTCTCTTAAAAGAAAATTTACCCTGCTACAGGCGACCCAAGTAGCAAGTTCGGGAATCCGCTTTAACGCTGGGCAGGCCCAGGTAAAGCGCGCGGCATTTTAACGGAAAGCCGCCTGCAGGGCAACGAAAACCTGTCCAGATTGGGGACCGTTCGCTCAGGTCAATTGATTGGCGCGGCGGAAACGGCCTTGATAATCGAACACTTTCTCGCGCACCTGCCAAAACTGGCCGCGTTTGCGCGCCACCACGAAATCCGGATGGCGCAGCGCCTGTTGTTGCGCCAGCACGTCGGCGGCGGTGTGCCAGGCGAACGGCACGCCCGGCGCGCGCTGGTGCGGGCGCAGGAACAGCATCTCGAAGGCTTTGCGCTGCGCCGGCGTCTGCAGGCGGAAGCGCTCGCTGGTGCTGGTGCCGTCCTCGTCGTAATAGGTGGCCTTCAGCCATTCGCCCTTGTCATCGCGGCCGCTCTGCAGTTCCATGCCGCCGCAGCGCAGCACCAGCGCGTCTTTCAGCTTCAGCGCCGCCTTCAGCATGTCATCGGGATCGACCAGCACCTCCTGACACTGATGGCAGCGGCGTGCGGCGATGTCGTTCTCCGCGCCGCAGTGCGGGCAGCTCTTGAACCGGAAGCGGTAATCGCACTGTTCGCGGTGGCCGTCGTCGTCTTCCAGCCAGCCCTGACAGCGGCGGCCGTAGTGCTCGATGATATCGCCGTTCTCGGTGCACTTGCCCCAGAACAGATTGGCGAAGCCGCAGGCCGGGCAGAACACCTGCACCGGCTGGCTGTCGCCGTGCGGCTTGCTGACGCCGACCTCAGGCGTAAACAGATCGTGCGGGTTGCCGGCATAGTCGAGGATCAGACAATCCTCCTTGCCGGGCGCCAGCCGCAGCCCGCGGCCGACGATCTGCTGATACAGGCTGACGGACTCGGTCGGGCGCAGGATCGCGATCAGATCGACGTGCGGCGCGTCGAAACCGGTGGTCAATACCGCTACGTTGACCAGATAGCGCAACTGCTGCTGTTTGAACGCCTCGATCAGCGCATCGCGCTCGGCGGGCGGCGTTTCTGCGCTGACCAGCGCGGCCTCGCCGTTCGGCAGCAGGCCGTGGATCTCGCGGGCGTGCTCGACGGTGGCGGCGAAGATCATTACCCCTTTGCGATCGTCGGCGTACTCCACAATCTGGCTGATAATGTGCGGCGTGACGCGGTTTTGCCGCTTCAGCTCGCGGTTCAGATCCGCTTCGCTGAACAGGCCGTTGCTTCTGGCCTCCAGCCGGCTGAAATCGTACTGTACAATCGGCATGTCCAGCCGCTCAGGCGGCACCAGGAAGCCGTTCTTAATCATATAGCGCAGCGGCAGCTCATAGATGCAGTCGCGAAACAGGCTGGCGCCGTCGCCGCGGGTAAAACCGTGGTAGTGATACTGGTAAATCCAGCCCTTGCCCAGACGATAGGGCGTGGCGGTCAACCCCAGCAGCCGCAGCTGCGGGTTGGTTTTCTGCAAATGCTGGATGATTTGTTGGTACTGGCTGTCGTCGTCGTCACTGATGCGGTGGCATTCATCGACGATCAGCAGCGAAAAGGCGCCGTCGAACAGCGGCAGGTTGCGCGCCACCGACTGCACGCTGCCGAACACCACTTTGCCGGCGCTCTCTTTTTGTTGCAGACCGGCGGCGAAGATGTCCGCCTCCAGGCCGTAGGCGCAGTATTTGGCGTGGTTTTGCGCCACCAGTTCCTTGACGTGCGCCAACACCAGCACCCGCCCACGGGCTCGCTTCGCCAGTTCGGCGATCACCAGGCTTTTGCCGGCGCCGGTCGGCAGCACGATCAGCGCCGGTTCGGGACGCCGCCGGAAATGGTTGATGGTGGCTTCGACCGCTTCCAGTTGGTAGGGGCGTAGGGTAAAGGCCATAAAATGAACGCCGTAGAGTGGAATGGGCCGCCGGGTACAGGTCTTGTCGCCCCCGTTCCCACAGAAACAGCGACATTTTACGCCCCGGGCGGCCGAAAAATTTCTACTATTATGCCTTCTGCGCACGCGCGGTGCGAGAAGCGTGAAAATTACCTCTGTCGGGCAACGCGTTGTGTCGCTATACTTGTGTGACAGCAATCGCTGTTCCCCCACGCGATTCCCCCCCTGAACCTGCTATTTGCACCCGGTGCAACGGCGGGCGTCATATTTTGGCAATACGATCAATGCGATCATAACAACGACAGGCAAAGCAGATCCCATGCGATTGGACAAGTTTTTATCTCAGCAGTTAGGCATCAGCCGTGCGCTGGTCGCGCGCGAACTTCGGGCTAAACGCGTCACCGTGGACGGTGAGGTAGTGAAGAGCGGGGCTGTCAAACTGACCCCGGAGCAAGAAGTGGCGTTCGACGGCAATCCGCTGCAGCAGCAGAACGGCCCGCGCTATTTCATGCTCAACAAACCGCAGGGCTACGTCTGCTCTACCGACGATCCCGATCATCCGACGGTGCTGTATTTCCTCGATGAGCCGGTCGCGTACAAGCTGCACGCCGCCGGGCGGTTGGATATCGACACCACCGGGCTGGTGCTGATGACAGACGACGGTCAATGGTCGCACCGTGTCACGTCGCCGCGCCACCACTGCGAGAAAACCTATTTGGTCACGTTGGAGCACCCGTTGGCGGAAGACACCGCGCAGCGTTTCGCTGAAGGGGTGCAACTGCACAACGAGAAAGATCTGACGCGGCCGGCGACGCTGGAGCAGGTCGACGAGCACGTGGTGCGCTTGACCATCAGCGAAGGGCGCTACCACCAGGTGAAGCGGATGTTCGCCGCCGTCGGCAACCGGGTGATCGCGTTGCACCGCGAGCGCATCGGAGCCATCGTGCTGGATGACGATCTGGCTCCGGGCGAATACCGCCCATTGACAGAAGAAGAGATCGCCAGCGTGGGCGCGCCGCACCTGCAGGACTGATAACCGATCATTGATTGCGGCCGATTAAGGAGTCGTGGAACGTGCAACAGAACCGAACCTCTCATCTCGGTTTGATTTTTATTCTGGGCCTGTTGTCCATGCTGATGCCGTTGGCCATCGACATGTACCTGCCCAGTATGCCGGTGATCGCTGCTCAGTTTGGCGTCGAGTCCGGCAGCGTGCAGATGACGCTCAGCGCCTATATGCTCGGCTTTGCCTTCGGGCAGCTGTTCTATGGGCCGATGTCGGACAGCATCGGCCGCAAGCCGGTGATCCTGTGGGGAACGCTGATCTTCGCCATCGCCGGCTGCGCCTGTGCCATGGCGCAGTCGATCGATCAACTGATCGGGCTGCGTTTCCTGCACGGTTTGGCGGCGGCGGCCGCCAGCGTGGTGATCAACGCCCTGATGCGCGATATGTTCACCAAGGATGAGTTCTCGCGCATGATGTCGTTCGTCATTCTGGTGATGACCATTGCGCCGCTGCTGGCGCCGATGATCGGCGGTGCGCTGCTGCTGTGGTTCAGCTGGCACGCCATCTTCTGGACCATGGGCGCCGCGGCGCTGATCGGTTCGCTGCTGGTGGCCTTGTTCATCAAGGAGACGCTGCCGAAAGAGCGGCGCCAGCGGTTCCACCTGCGCACCACGCTGGGCAACTTCGGTTCGCTGTTCCGCCATAAGCGGGTGCTGAGTTACATGTTGGCCAGCGCCTTCTCGTTTGCGGGCATGTTCTCGTTCCTCAGCGCCGGGCCGTTCGTCTACATCGAACTGAACCACGTTTCGCCGCAGCATTTCGGTTACTATTTTGCGCTGAACATCGTCTTCCTGTTCCTGACGACGCTGATCAACAGCCGCAACGTGCGGCGTTTCGGCGCGGTCAAGATGTTCAAGCTGGGGCTGCTGGTACAGCTGGCGATGGGGCTGTGGCTAATGGCGGTGAGCACCGTGGGCCTGGGCTTCTGGGCGCTGGTGATCGGCGTTGCGGTCTATCTGGGGTGCATCGCGATGATCTCCTCCAACGCCATGGCGGTGATCCTGGATGATTTTCCGCATATGGCGGGCACCGCTTCTTCCCTGGCCGGCACGTTGCGCTTCAGCATTGGTGCGCTGGTAGGGGCGGTGCTGTCGATGGCGCCGGGCAAAAGCGCTTGGCCAATGGTCACCTCGATGGCGCTGTGCAGCATCGTGGCGGTGCTGTTCTATGTTTACGCCAGCCGGCCGCGCGATCGCGCAGCCTGACGTTCTCCCGATTCGGGGCGTGTCGCTCCGCATCGTCACGGGGTTGCGCCCTGCCATTTCAGGGTGCAACCGGCAATGAAAAATTTGTTGCTAAATATACGCAAGCTAATCAACTGGCCACTTTCTCACCTGTGTGCTTTTTGTTAAAAAATTCCGCCGTCGTGCCGCCCAATATTCCCCGGGAGGCGCGGCGCGCTGTCGGCTGAGCCGCGCGGGGGGTTTGTATTAGGATTGATGTAAATCAAGGTATTAGCAGCGGTGGCGGCGCTAACGTGACGGGTAAGATGTTTCTTCATTGTAAAAATATGGCGACGAAAAAGTAGTCGCATTGCAAGAAAAAAGAGTTGAGATCGCTGCGGGAAAGGGTTACATATAACGCAAAAATGCGAGCTGAGTCGCAAAATGCCGTGAAATAACACCGCACGGCGCGCCAAAAAGTGGCACGGCATCGGCAAGCACGGGGTCAGGTTAATGGCTTGCGGCAAAATTTACATTTAAATAACATTTGTGCGCGGCAGAGTCGGGAGTCAACGGCTATAACTTAGTAACCCTGTCAGGTAAAAGTGTTTCACCTTTTCAAACTAGGGATTTCATGTGGAGAGTATCCAACTTTCGGTAGTGCATCGCTTGCCGCAAAGTTATCGTTGGCTATCCGGTTTCACCGGCGTGAAGGTCGAACCGATTCCGTTTAACGGAATAGACGAAGATAACAACCTGATTGGGCTGAAGCTGCTCAGCCATGAAGGGGCCGAGGCCTGGCAGGTCATGCAACAGCTCAATCTGTCGCTGCAGGAGATTCAGGTCGACTGTGCGATCGTCGAATGGGAAGGGGAACCTTGCCTGTTCGTGCAGCGCAGCGACGAGAGCGCCACCATGTGCCGCCTGAAAAACGTCGGTGCCGCGATCGCCGAACCACTCAGCGCGCAATACCCCTTCTGAATTCGCCGCTAATCCGCCAACTGCAGCAGTTGACGGGTATAGTCGGCTGCGGGCGCCGCGAAAATCGCCCGGCAGTCTCCCTGTTCAACCACTTCCCCCTGTCGCAGTACGATGACCTGGTGACATAGCGAACGCACCACCTGCAGGTCATGGCTGATGAACAGATAAGCCAACCGGTGGCGTTGCTGCAGCGATTTCAGCAGCGTCAGGATCTGCGCCTGCACCGATTTATCCAGTGAAGAGGTTGGCTCGTCGAGGATCAGCAGCTGCGGTTGCAGGATCAGCGCGCGCGCGATGGCGATACGCTGGCGCTGGCCGCCGGAAAACTCGGTGGGATAGCGGTGGCGAAGCTGCGGATCCAGGCCAACTTCCCGCAACACCTCGATCACGCGTTGTTCCCGCTGCTCGGCGCTAAGCCGCTGGTGCACTTCCAGCCCCTCGGCGATGATCTGCTGCACGTTCAGGCGCGGATTCAGGGCGGAATAAGGATCCTGGAAGACGATTTGCATTCGGCTGCGGTAGGGCAGCATCTGCTTCATCGTGAGCGGGTGCAGTGGTTCGCCGTCGAACCAGATGGCGCCCTGCGAGGCCAGCAGACGCAACAACGCAAGCCCGGTGGTGCTTTTACCCGAGCCGGATTCTCCCACCAGCCCCACGCTTTCCCCGGCGCGCAGCTCGAAACTCAATGATTTCAATGCATAGTGATAATCCACCGTGCGGCGCAGCAGGCCGCGCCGGATAGGGAAGCGCACCTGCAGATCTTCCACCTTGAGCAGCGGCCGCTCGTCGCCGGGGCGCGCGGTGGGTAGCGGCAGCGGTTCGCCGACGTCTTCGGCGGCCAGCAGCTGCTGCGTGTAGGGATGCTGCGGCCGGCTGAACAGCTGCGCGCGGCCGTTTTGCTCTATGCAGCGCCCCTGGCGCATCACCGCCACGTTGTCTGCCAGGCGGCGCACGATATTCAGATTATGGGTGATGAACAGCAACCCCATGCCCATCTCCTGCTTCAATTCTTGCAGCAGCGTCAGGATCTGCGCCTGGATAGTCACGTCGAGCGCGGTGGTGGGCTCGTCGGCGATCAGCAGTTTCGGGCGGGTTAACACCGCCATGGCGATCATCACGCGTTGGCGTTCACCGCCGGAGAGCTGATGCGGATAGTCTTGCAACCGGGTTTTGGCCTGGCGGATGCCGACGCGCTCCAGGCATTCGACGATCTCTGCGCGCGCGGCTTCGCGCCGCAGGCCGCGGTGCAGCATCAGCACTTCCGCCAGCTGTTTCTCGATGGTGTGCAGTGGGTTAAGCGACACCATCGGTTCCTGAAAGATCATCGCGATCTGATTGCCGCGCACCTTGCGCAGGTCAGTCTCCGGCGCATGCAGCAACGACTCGCCGTTGAACAGAATATCGCCGGCAGGGTAAACCACCGGCGGCGCGGGCAGCAGACGCAGTATCGACAGGGCGGTGACGCTTTTGCCGGAGCCGGATTCCCCTACCAGCGCCAGCGTTTCAGCCGGCGCTATTTGCAGCGACAGTTCATTGACTACCGGCGTGACGCTGTCGCCCTGACGGAAGGCGATGCTGAGATCCTGAATAGCGAGCAAAGGAGTGGCCATATCAATGCGCCTTGCTGGGGTCAAAGGCGTCGCGCACCGCTTCGCCGATAAAGATTAATAACGACAGCAGCACTGCCAATACCAGGAAGGCGGTGATGCCGAGCCACGGCGCCTGCAGATTGTTTTTGCCTTGCAGCAGCAATTCGCCGAGCGACGGCGAGCCTATCGGCAGACCGAAACCGAGGAAATCGAGCGACGTCAGGGTGGTGATCGAGCCGCAGAGGATAAACGGCAGGAAGGTCAGCGTCGCCACCATGGCGTTGGGCAGCATATGGCGGGACATGATTACCCGATCCGGCACGCCCATGGCGCGCGCGGCGCGGATATAGTCAAAATTGCGGGTGCGCAGGAATTCGGCGCGCACCACGCCCACCAGGCTCATCCAGCCGAACAGGATGGTGATGCCGAGCAGCCACCAGAAATTGGGCTGGACGATGCTCGACAGCAGAATGATCAGAAACAGCGTCGGCATGCCCGACCACACTTCGATAAAGCGCTGCCCCCACAGATCGAAACGCCCGCCGTAATACCCCTGCGTCGCGCCGACGCACACGCCGATCAGGCTGGAAAACAGCGTCAGCGCCAGACCGAACAACATCGAAATGCGAAAACCGTACAGCACCCGGGCCAGCACGTCGCCGCCGTTGCTGTCGGTGCCCAGCAGGTTGTGCCGCGAAGGCGGCGAAGGGAAGGGCACCTCGGTGGCGAAGTTGATGGTGTCGTAACTGAAGCGGATCGGTGCCCAGACCGCCCAGCCGTGCCGTTCGATCTGCCGCTGCACGAACGGATCCTGATAGTCGGCTTCGGTATTCAGTTCGCCGCCGAAGGCGGTTTCGCTGTAGCTAATCATAAACGGCAGGTACAACCGGCCTTCATAACGCACCAACAGCGGTTTGTCGTTGGCGATCAGATCGGCGGCCAGGCTCAGGGTGAACAGCACCAAAAAGATCCACAGCGACCAGTAGCCGCGGCGGTTGCGGCGAAAACGCGCCCAGCGCGCCTGGTTGATCGGGCTAAGGCGGCTCATTGGCGGGCCTCGAAGTCAATGCGCGGATCGACCAGGGTGTAGGTGATATCGCTGAGGATATTCAACAGCAGGCCGATCAGGGTGAAGATATACAGCGTGCCGAACATCACCGGGTAGTCGCGCTGCAGCGTGGCGTCGTAGCCCAGCAGCCCCAGGCCGTTGAGCGAGAACATCACTTCAATCAGCAGCGAGCCGGTGAAGAACATGCTGATAAAGGTGGCCGGAAAACCGGCGATCACCAGCAGCATGGCGTTGCGGAACACGTGGCGGTAGAGGATTTTTTTCTCGTCCAGCCCCTTGGCGCGGGCGGTGGTGACGTACTGTTTGCGGATCTCGTCGAGGAATGAGTTCTTGGTCAGCATGGTCAGGGTGGCGAAACCGCCGATCACCGTCGCCAGCACCGGCAGGGTGATGTGCCACAGGTAGTCGGCGATCTTCGCCGGCCATGAGAGGGTGTCGAAGTTGCTCGATACCAGGCCGCGCAGCGGGAACCAGTCCAGGTAGCTGCCGCCGGCGAACAGCACGATCATCAGAATGGCGAACAGAAAAGCCGGAATGGCGTAGCCGATGATAATCAGCGTGCTGCTCCAGGTATCGAACGCGCTGCCGTTGTGGACGGCCTTGCGGATGCCGAGCGGGATCGACACCAGATAGATGATCAGCGTGCTCCAGAGGCCCAGTGTGATGGAGACCGGCAGGCTCTGGCCGATCAGCTGCATCACCGAAGCGCCGCGAAACAGGCTGTCGCCGAAGTCGAAGCGCATATAGTTCCACAGCATGGTGAAGTAGCGCTCGTGCAGCGGTTTGTCGAAGCCGTAACGCTTAGTGATCTCGGCGATCACCTCCGGATCCAGGCCGCGCGAACCGCGATATTGGCCGTCGCCAGCCGCGATGCCCGTCCGGGCGTGGCCCAGGCCTTCGCCGACACCGCCGCTGCCAAACCCGCTGCCGTGCCCCAGCTCAATGGCGGCGATGGCCTGATCGACCGGACCGCCGGGGGCGATTTGCACGATAAAAAAGTTGATGGTGATGATCGCCCACAGCGTGGGGATCACCAGTAACAGTCTGCGTATCAGATAGGCCGCCATTCCGACTCCTTATTGCCGCTGAGCCGGTAAGCGCGCCGCCTTGTTGACGTCGTACCACCAGTTGTCGAAGCCGATCGCATAGGCCGGGCGGACCGATGGCGTGGAGAACTTGTCCCAATAGGCGTAGCGGTCGTGGCTGGAGTACCACATCGGCAGCATGTAGTTGTTCCAGGTCAGCACTCGGTCCAGCGCGCGGCCGAGCGGCAACAGGGCGTTTTCGTCGCCCTGATGGGCGGCGATTTGCCTGACCAGGCTGTCGACCGCCGGATCTTTGACGCCGGGGGTGTTATAGCTGGAATCGATGTACTGCGAATCCCACAGAATTTGCAGATCGGCGCTGGGGAACGGCATCGCCATATACACCGTCGACATCATGTCGAAATCGCGCTCGCGCATGCGGCGGGTGTACTGCGAGGCGTCAATCTCGCGGATTTGCATCTCGATGCCCAACCGCTGCAGGTTGTGGCGGAACGGCAGCACGTACTGGAAGTTGCTGCCGCTCAGCAGCATCAGTTCAAAGGTGAACGGCTGGCCGGTTTTGGCGTTGACCAGCTTTTGATTTTTGACCACCCAACCGGCTTCTTTCAGCAGTTGGGTCGCCTTCAGCAGGTTTTGTCGATCGTTGCCGCTACCGTCGGAGGAGGGCGGTTGGTAGATACTGGTAAATACCTCCGGCGGTATCTGGCCCTTGAGCGGTGCCAGCAAGGCCAGTTCAGCGGCGTCCGGGTAGCCGCGGGCGGCGTAGGCGGTGTTTTGGAAATAGCTGTCGGCGCGCTGATAGGCGTTGTAATACAGCGCCTTGTTCATCCAGTTAAAATCGAAAGCCAGGCCGATCGCTTCCCGTACCCGACGATCGGCGAACAGCGGTTTTTGCAGATTGAACGCCAGCCAGCGGGTATTCTGCGCCGCCTGGTTGGTCTCGTCCTGCTTGATGATGTAGTTGCGCGCGAAGTTGCCGCCCTGATATTGGGTGGCCCAGCTCTTGGGCGACGGCTCGATGCGGAAATCGTAGGCGCCGGCCTTGAAGGCTTCCAGCGATACCTTATCGTCCAGATAATAATCGTAGCGAATGCTGTCGAAGTTGTAGCGGCCGCGGTTTACCGGCAGATTGGCGGCCCAGTAGTCGCGCACCCGCTGATAGGTGATGTACTGGCCGAGGCGATAATCGCCGATTTTATACGGGCCGCTGGCGAGCGGCGGGGTGCTGAGCGGTTCGTTGAGCTTATGGTTTTTCCAGAAGCTTTCCGGCAATACGCGCAGGCTGAGCAGGCTGAGGATTTGCTCACGGTTCGCCTTAGGCAGCTCGATGCGCACCGTCAACCGGGAAATGGCCTTGACCGTGACGCCTTTGTAATAGGAGCGAAACTGTGGCACGCCTTCGGTCATGAATTTATTGAAGGTAAAGGCCACGTCGGCGGCGGTGATCGGGCTGCCGTCCTGGAAGCGCGCGCGGGCGTTGATATCCAATTCCATCCAGCGCATGTCGGCCGGGAAACGGGCCGATTCGGCAATCAGCGGGTAATAGCTGCCGGGTTCGTCGTCGGAGTTGGTGAACAGCGTATCGTACAGCTCCATCGTGCGCTCGCCGGGCACGCCGCGGGTAGCGAAGCGGTTGAAGTTGTCGTAGGTGCCGATGGCCGCCAGTCGCACGTCGCCGCCCTTGGGCGCCGCCGGATTGACGTAGTCAAAATGGCTGAAGTCGGTGGCGTATTTCGGTTCACCGAGAAGGGCGAAAGCGTAGCTTTCGTTGAGGGCTTCGGCCCGCAGACCGAAGCTCAGTGCCGAGAGCACCAGAGCAGCGAAAATGCGCACGGACATCAGACAGTAAGCTCCTGCTGTGGAATAAAGTACAACCTGCGCCCAGCATAACATTCTTCGGACGGGCGCAGGGTAAAGATGCTTAAAGATTAACTATTTTTTTCCTGATAATCAAAGACCTGATTAGCATTGCAGTAAGCGACGAAATCATCGATGCTCAGCGGCTTGCTGAAGTAGTACCCCTGCATGAAGTTGACGCCGTGTTCTTGCAGAAACTGCATCTGCTCGGCGGTTTCCACGCCTTCGGCCACCGTCAGCATTTTCAGCTTTTTCGCCAGCGAGATCACCGCATCCAGCACCGGCGCGGTGACCGTATCCTGGCCGATGGTGTTGACGAAGCCACGGTCAATCTTCAGATAATCCATGGTGAAGCGCTCAAGATAAATAAGCGCGCTGTGCCCGGTGCCAAAATCATCCACCGCGATCTCGATGCCCTGTTTGTGCAGCCAGTCAAACTCCGTCAGCGCGCTCTCTTCTTCCACCATGCCGCGTTCGGTGATTTCAAACACCAGCGTAAAGTAATCGCCCGGCAGCTGCGTCAACAGTTCATACACGTCCTGGTGAAACGACGGTGCGCTAAGGTGGGCGGGGGAAATGTTGAGGCCGACTTTACCTCCCCGTGGCAGCGCTTTGGCGAGCTGTGGCGCATCTTCGGCGATCAGCCTGAACAGGTGGCGGGTAAGCGGCACGATCAGCCCGTTGCTTTCGGCGTAGGGGATAAAGACATCGGGCGGGATGCGGCCCTCGATCGGATGCTGCCAGCGGATCAGCGCTTCCAGCCCGCCTATGCTGTTGCTATCGGTATGGAACACCGGCTGGTATTCGATAAAGAACTCGTTGCGCTTGATGCCGCGCAGCAGCGCGCGTTCCGGGCTTTGCCGCAGCAGCAGCATGTAGTAGCAGAGTACGCCGGTCATCAATGACAGCACCAGGCTGCCCAGCAGCGTCAGGCGAATGTCGTTGGGGGTCAGTTTCTCGTTGTAGAACAGGATGGTCAGCGGCAGATTGGGCAGCGTCAGGGTATCCGCCTTGCCCTTCGGTAGCTGATTGACCGGCATCAGGTTCGGGCTGAAAGTGGTCAGCGCGCGGTTGCCCATCACGATGGCGATGCCCGGCGCCTGTTCGTCGTGCGAGGTGAACAGCAGGTAGGGCATCAGATCGATGTCCAGCGTAGCGAGGATGCCAGTGGCCTTTTCGCCGGGATGTCGCAGCCAAACCGCAACCGCCGGTTTATTTGGCACCATCGGCGTACCCTGCTGCAGTTTGAGATCCAAAGGCAGATCCCAGTCGATATCCTGATAGATATTTTTCATCGGCAACATCATGTCGCCCGTGGCGGAGGAGCAATAGGCGTAGCCGTCCTTCACCAACAGGAAGGTGCGCACGCCGCTGGTAAAGGCCGCCTGGTAGGTGATATCCGACTGGCTGGAGAGGCAAGGCTTGTCCAGCAGCGGCATCATTTGCCGCATCACCGCCGTCAGATGCGAGATATAACCCAGCGTGAACTTTTGCGTGCGCGCTTCGACCTTATGTTGATATTGCGTGCGCTGGTGGTTGATCAAAGAAAGCGTGACCGCGGTGAATAGCGTAAAAAATACCAGGGCGGCGACACCGCTTTTAGCCAGGCTGCGTTGTCGGTGAGACACGCTGCGGGCGAAAGCTCTTTTCAAGCCCATAACCGAGTCCTCTGCAACCGGGCGTCAGGCGTGTCGCGCAGCCAGTTAATGGATTGTGCCAACGGCTTTTTTTTCATTTTTGCCTTTTTATCCCGTACCAACCGGCGGCGCCATTTAAATATGCGGCGTCGCCGACAGAAATATCATGCGCATAATATCAGCGGAAACGTTTTAAATAACGCCGGGGCGCCGTTGCCGTCATCTGACGATAATAGGCGAGTTTTTCCCCGACGGGGCGATTTCCCGCCAACAGTTTATCAAAATAATGGCGTGCGGCGGCGTTAAGCAGGGAAAGGTGACGATAAGGCAGGGATCAATTTTGATGATACCTGTTCGACAACCAAAAAAAACGCCGCCCGTGGGCGGCGCTTATCGCTCGTTTGGTATTCAGGATCTTCAGGGCGTTGCGCCGTTAACCGTTGGTCAGCACCCGGCGCGCTTCTCGATAACGTTTATTCCAATAGTTATCGGTCAGCTTGGAAATCATGACTCCACTGCTGGTGGAGGCGTGAACGAACTGATCGTTGCCTAAATAGATGCCGACATGGCGCCCGGTAGAACCGGCGCGGAACAGCACCAAATCGCCGGCGCGCAGCTTGGTGCGCTGAATTTTCTTGCCGAGATCTTCCTGTTCATAGGTCGAACGCGGTAAATCCATGCCGAACTGTTCGCGGAAGGTGCGCTGTACAAACGCCGAGCAATCAATGCCGCGCTTGGTGTCACCGCCTAAGCGGTAGCGAACGCCTTTCCAATCCGCATACTGATCCATAATCTTTGACTTGACGTCAACGTTGCGGACCATCGCTTCGAATTCATCCTGAGAGGCTTGCAGTAAAAGACCGTCTTTGTCATTAACTGCACGCATCTCAGTTTGTGCGTTATTCAAGTTCGAAGTGTGAGTCGAGCTGCACGCTGACAGCATAACCGCAGCGGCAATTGCAGGGACTACCCGCAAAAAATATCTCAGAAACGGTTGAGATTTGACCATTGTTGTTGTTTTCCCTTGAAGTCCTTAACGACGAAAGTCGCTACCTGAAAAATGCCAAACGAAACGAGCCTAGTCCGCACCTGTTGCATCGACAACCAGTTACCGTTGAAAACGTGCGAGAACGCACATTTTTATCGGATTTCATACTGATTCGACTTAAACCAGGCACAAACGCATCTGAGATTACCGGAACCAATAGGGGATTGCGAGCCTTTTTCCCGTCTTTTTTATATGAATTTGTGATGTAACATAATGTAAATCTTCATATAAAAAACGCCAATTGTCCGATGTATGAATCTGGCGTGAAATCAGGTTGCAAAAGCGTTAACGAACGGTGGGGAAATTTTTGCGCGCGGCGAGGGGAAGAGGGCGGGAGGCGTAAGCCTCCCGGCATGAGTCATAGACACAAATTATGGTTGGCCGGGGCGGTGCTTACCGGGCAACAGGCGATTCAACCGATCGACGATCCAGTCGCTGCAAGGCGTCATCAGCACCCAGCTGGCGCCAACCAGCACCACGGACAATGAGCCGACGGCGATATCGGTAAACCAGTGGGCGCCAATCATCACGCGCGGCAATGAGAAGACCAACGTAATCAGCAGGGCGACGGCGAAGGCGCCGCGGCCGAAATAGCGCAGCATAAAGCAGGAAAAAATAATCAGCATCATGCCGTGGTCGCCGGGGAAGCTGTCGCTGGAAGCGTCCTTGGTGGGGATGCCGGTCAGCTCGCTGACGCGATGGATATTGTCAAAGGTCAGGGTGGGGCTTGGATGTTTCACCGGCAGCAGGTGGCCAAGCTGGTTCAGCACCACGGCGGTCAGCAGCATCACCACGCCGGTGATCACCAGACGGCGACGGCCTGCGGCGTCCTGCTTCAGATAAAAGTACAGATACAGCAGCCCCATGGCGAGCAGCGAAATCACATCGAACGCGCGGTTGTTGGTGATGGCGACCAGGTGTAAAAACGCCGGGTCGGTGGCCAGATGGCGGTTAAAGAAGAAGAAAATCGCCGAATCCAGGGTAAACCAGCCGCCGTGATTGGCCGGCAGGAACCAGGACAGAAACAGCGCAACGCCCAGTAAGTTGAAGAAGAGAATGAGGGGTAAATTGCGGCGTGTCATGACATAACCTGTTGGAAAAATGAAAACGAAATAAAACCCGGCAGCCCTGCGGCATCCGGGGGGCAACGGTACGGGGTTTAACTTAAACGAATCTTAAACAAGGCGGATTGCAGGGCATTCCAATCGACATTTTCGCTGTGGATAAGCTCAATTCGGCTGTCGAGCGGCGCGACCGGGCGGGTTTCGATGTTGAGATCCTGCCCCTGACGATTGATCAGCAATGTGCCTTCGGGGATGCGTACCACGCCTTTGGCGCGTTCGACCGGCGCGAGTCGCACCCATTCCATGAAGCCGACGGTGTCGAACCGGGTATCGCCGTCAAAAATCCAGCCGCAGCTGGTGAAGCCTTGCCCTTCATTCAACGCTCGCCGCCAGCGGGCGTGCTCTGGCAGCCGCAGCGCCGCCAGCCCCTGCTTTTTCGCCTGACCATGATGATGCTGCGCGTCCGGCAATTCTGTACGATTCGTGCGCGGAAGTGACAACAGCGCGACATCCGCTTCGCCTTGCGCGATGGCGTAGCAGGGCCGCTGCAGCGGGTCTTGCGCCTTCCAGGCCTCCAGCGCCAGCCAGTCTTCCGGCCGGTAGGTATCGCTTTTGCTGGCCAAAATAATGTCGGCCGCGGCCAGCTGATCGCGGAAGTTTTCGTTGTCGCGGTAGCGGGGCTGGCTGAGCTGGCGGGCATCCAGCAGGCACAGGGTGGCCTGCAGATCGATCCAGCCGGCATAGCTCTCCTGGGTCAGCAGCGACAGGATTTGTTTCGGATGCCCGAGCCCGGTCGGCTCGATCAGCAGCCGATCCGGTTTGGCCTGCTGCAACAGCATATTCAAGCCCACCTGCATCGGCAGGCCGTTGACGCAGCACATGCAGCCACCGGGGATCTCTTTGAGCACCGCGCCGCTGTCCGCCAGCAGCGCGCCGTCGATGCCGATCTCGCCGAATTCATTGACCAATACCGCCCAGCGTTCATGTTCGGGCTTATGAGCCAGCAAATGGCGGATAGTGGTGGTTTTGCCGCTGCCGAGGAAACCGGTAATCAAATTGGTTTTAGTCATTAATAATTCCTGGCGCAAAAATTAACCTGCTTAATAAATGAGTTACGCAGCCGTGTCGGTGAAACGGCCGCGATTTAATTTGTGCTCTATCTCGCAAATTTTGCACGTCACCATGCGCTTTTCAACCGACAAAATCCACCGTTTATAACAAGAAAATTCTTAGATAAAACCCTGTATTAGATGCGGTTAATTTTTGTTAGTAGCTTGTTTTTACATTGTTAATGACGAGATTAACGATCAAATCTCGTCCCTTTCCTTGCGATTATTCCTAACAAGATCCTCTATGGTTAAATTGGCTTAACTAAAAATGAGGTTGCCATGAATACCTTTCGGTTATTTTTGATCGTAGGAATGTTGTTTTCATGGACGGCAGTGAGTCAGGCAGGAGTGGCCGGCGGGGTAATTCGCTTCGTCGGTTCTATCGTTGAAAGTCCTTGCACGGTCAATATTGCAGATTCTAAGGCGAATACGCAATGTTACCGCAACGGCCAGCGTTATCAGGCCCAGCAAGCGTTGTCAGGTTTTGATACTACACGCAAAGAACTTCCGCTAAATCTAGGCACAACCGAAATGAAGTGGGTAGACCAACAGAAGAAACTCGCTGTTATGACGGTCGTTTATCGTTAAGTCGTTCCGCCATGCCGGCGTAACGTTACGCCGGCATGGTTATTCTCGGCCCTGCAGGCTCCTCACCGCATCACCCATTCCTTCACCGTTTCACGCGCGCCGCGATCGCGCAGCGATAAATAGGCTTGCGTCACCGCTTCGCTAAACGCCGCATGCGCCGCCAGCGTTTCGCCGAATACCGATTTCAACGCCAATAGCGCCGCTACGCGCCGTCGATCGTCCGTTGTGGCGGCGATCGTCTGCTGCAGCACGTCTGCCAGCGGATCGCGAATGTCGATCGGCTCACCGGCGTCATCGACGCCGCCGACGTAACGCATCCAGCCCGCCACGCCCAGCGCCAGCCCGCTATAGTCGCCGCCGTGCCGCAGATGCCAGCGCACGGCATCCAGCAGCCGCTGCGGCAGCTTCTGCGTGCCGTCCATGGCTATCTGCCAGGTAAGGTGTTGCAGCGCCGGATTGCTGAAGCGCGCGATAAGCTGTGCGGCATAATCGGACAGGCTGATGCCGGTGACGCTCAGCGTTGGCGCCTGTTCGTCCAGCATCAACCGCAGGGCGGCGCGGCGGTAGTGCTCATCCGCCATGCACTCGTTGATATAGCGGTAGCCGCCCAGGTAGCCTAAGTAAGCCAGGAACGAGTGGCTGCCGTTCAGCATGCGCAGCTTCATGTGTTCAAACGGCAGCACATCGCTGACCAACTGGGCGCCGGCCAACTCCCACGCCGGGCGTCCGGCGGTGAAGTTGTCTTCCACGACCCATTGAATGAAGGGCTCGCAGGCGATGGCGCATTCGTCGCGCACGCCGCCCAGCGCGGCGGCGATCTCATCCAGCGTGGCCGGCGTGGCGGCCGGCACGATGCGATCCACCATGGTGCAGGGGAAGGTGGCGGCGGTGGCGATCCAGTCGGCGAGCGACGGATCCCGCGCCTGCGCCAGATCGAGCACCGCCCGGCGCAGCACGTGGCCGTTCTCCGGAATATTGTCGCAGGAAAGCAGGGAGAAGGCGGACAGGCCGCGTTCGCGCCGCAGCCGCAGCGCTTCCACCAAAATGCCGGGCGCGGTCTGCGGCTGATGCGGCCACGCCAGATCGGCGACGATCCCTGAATGCTGTCGGTCCAGCCGTCCGCTGCCGGGCTCGATGCAGTAGCCTTTTTCGGTGATGGTCATCGAGACGATCGCCACCTGCGGTTCGGCCAGCTTCTCCAGCACCGCGGCGATGCCCTCCAGTTTGCGGTGCAGGCTCTCATGCACCGCGCCGATCACGATGGCCTGATGGCCGTCCGCGCCTTTCTCCAGCACGCTGTACAGATGATCCTGTTGCCGCAGCGCCTCAAACAGCGGCACGCCGCCGGAAAGACTGATCTCGCAAATGCCCCAGTCGCCGCCGTGGGCGTTCAGCACCCGATCGGTCAGCAGCGCCTGATGCGCGCGGTGGAACGCGCCGAAACCCAGGTGCACGATGCGGCTGCGCAGGGCCCGGCGATCATAATTCGGTTGCCGGACGGCGCCCGGCAGCGGGGTGTTGGCGATCGTATTCATCTCATCTCCAAAGCGAGTAGACAGCTGGCGGGCCACTTGCGTCAAGTTAGCGGACCAGTTTGTCGCCCCATCAACAAGGGCGCGCTGACGATAAAAAACTGCCACCAGTCTAAAGTTGTCGGCAGGTTAAGGGAATTGGTCAGGCCAAAATAAGCCAGAATCGTGAAGCGGATCAACCAATGAACGGTTCAATTTTGACAGCGCGCGGCGAAAGAGTAAGTTAAAGCTAGCCGACATCTAAATTAAACTGGTATAACAACATCGCGATGCGAGACAGGCATAAGGACACAACATGGAACAAACATGGCGTTGGTATGGCCCGAACGATCCGGTCTCTTTGGATGACGTGCGTCAGGCCGGGGCGACCGGGGTGGTCACGGCGCTGCACCATATTGCGAACGGCGAAGTTTGGCCGATCGACGAGATCCGCGCGCGGCAGGCGCTGCTGGCGGAAAAGGGGCTGGTGTGGTCGGTGGTGGAGAGCGTGCCGGTACATGAGGAGATCAAAACCCACAGCGGCGACTGGCGGCGGTACATCGCCAATTACCAGCAGTCACTGCGCAATCTGGCGGCCTGCGGCATCGACACCGTTTGCTACAACTTCATGCCGATCCTCGACTGGACGCGCACCGATCTGGCCTATCCGCTGCCGGACGGTTCCAAAGCGCTGCGTTTCGATCAGGTAGCCTTCGCCGCGTTCGAGCTGCACATCCTGCAGCGCGCCGGCGCCGAGGCGGACTATACGGCGCAAGAGCGCAGTCAGGCGGCGGCCTATTTCGCCGCCATGAGCGAGGAGGAGAAAGCCACGCTGACCGGCAACATCATCGCCGGGCTGCCGGGGGCGGAAGAAGGCTACACGTTGGAGCAGTTCCGTCGCCGCCTGGCGGAATACGACGGCATCGACAAGGCGCAACTGCGCGAAAACATGGCGGTCTTTCTGCGCGCCATCGTGCCGGTGGCGGAAGAGGCCGGCATCCGGCTGGCGGTGCATCCCGACGATCCGCCGCGGCCGATCCTCGGCCTGCCGCGCATCGTCTCCACGATCGAAGACATGCAGTGGCTGAAGCAGACCGTCGACAGCATTCATAACGGCTTCACCATGTGCACCGGTTCCTACGGCGTGCGCGCCGACAACGATCTGGTGCGGATGATTGAAACCTTCGGCGATCGCATTCACTTTACCCACTTACGCGCCACCTGCCGCGAGGAGAACCCGAAAAGCTTCCACGAGGGGGCGCATCTGCAGGGCGATGTGGACATGGTGGCGGTGATCGAAGCGATCCTGACCGAAGAACTGCGTCGGCAGCGGGCGGGCGATCGGCGGCCGATCCCGATGCGCCCCGATCATGGGCATCAGATGCTGGACGATTTGAAAAAGAAAACCAATCCGGGCTATTCGGCCATCGGGCGGTTGAAAGGGCTGGCGGAGCTGCGCGGCGTCGAGCTGGCGCTCAAGCGGCGCTTTTTCCCGGAATTGCCGTAGCGGAAAATGAAACGGGGCCGAGTATCGGCCCCGTAGGCGCGACTAGTCTGCGCGGCTCATGTAGCGGCGTTCGGCGATATGAATGCGAATTTTGTCGCCGGCGCTGAGGTATTCCGGCACGTGGATCACCAGGCCGGTCGCCATGGTGGCCGGTTTGTTGCGGGCGCTGGCGGAAGCGCCTTTAATGCCCGGCGCGGTCTCGACGATTTCCATATCCACGGTCTGCGGCAGCTCCAGCGCCAGCACCTGGCCATCCAGCGTCAGCACCTGCATACCCGGCAGGCCGCCTTCCGGAATGAACAGCAGCTCGTCTTCGATCTGGTCTTTCTTGAAAATGTACGGGGTGTAGTCTTCGTCATCCATGAACACGTATTCTTCGCCGTCGATATAGGAGAAGTTCACCTTGCGGCGCGACAGGGAAATGGTGTCCAGGATATCGTCGCCCTTGAAGCGTTCTTCCACTTTCAGGCCGGTGCGCACGTCGGAGAAGCGCATTTTGTACAGGGTGCTGGCGCCGCGGGCGCTCGGGCTCTGCACGTCGATATCTTTTACCAGCAGCAGCTTGCCGTTGTAGCTGATCGCCATGCCGCGTTTAATTTCGTTAGCTCTTGCCATTTCAATTCATCCGCAATGAAGAGTATTAGAGAAGTTGCGACAAGGTACTCGCGCCGCCGATTTCAGGCAATAGCCCGGCGCAAAAACAGTGCGGGAAAGGGAGGGCGGCAGCCCTCCCGTCGGGGATTACTGGAAGACCGGCAGCAGGCCGAACAGCGACAGAATATGCGCGGCGGCGTTGATCAGTCCAAACAGGATGACGAACAGGATCACGCCGTTGCCGCCCGGTGCACGGTAACCGGCCTGCGGATAACGGCGGCGGCTGGCGCGCGCCATCAGCGCCGGCACGATCACCGCCCAGACGGTGGCCGCCAGCCCGGCGAAGCCGATGGCGTACAGGAAACCGTTCGGGAACAGCAGCGCGGCCAGGGTCGGCGGCACGAAGGTCACCAGCGCGGTCTTGCTGCGCCCGACGGCGTCGTCCTTGAACTTGCAGAAGTCCGCCAGATAATCGAACAGGCCCAGCGACACGCCGAGGAACGAGCTGGCCAGCGCCATATAGGAGAAGGCGTTCAGCAGTTGGCTGACGGTCTGGCTGCTGGAGACGTTGCCCATTTGCTTGAGCAGGCTGCCGATATTGCCGCCCTCGGCGATCACCTGCTTGAAGGCGTCGCGCGCGATATTGCCCTGAATCACATACTGCCACAGGATGTAGATCGCCAGTGCCAGCAGGGTGCCGTACACCAGGCTGCGCACCACGGAGCCGCTGTCCTTGTGGTAGTACTTCACCAGCCCGGGAATGTTGCCGTGGTAGCCGAACGAAGTCAGCAGGTAAGGCAGCGCTGCCAGGGCGTAAGGCAGATAGCTGGCCCGATCGTCGCCGGTGTTGAACAGCACCGCGGGCTGCACGTGGGTGAACATGTCGCCCACCGACATCACGAAGGTGATCACCATACCGCCGATCAGAATGGTGCTCAGGCGATCGACCGCGCGGGTGGAGAGCCAGACGATAAACGCCACCACCAGCGCGAACACCAGGCCGGCGGTAGTCTGGCCGACGCCGACGATGCCCTCCAGTGTGTGCGCGATGATCGAGCCGCCGGCGGAGATATAGGCGTAGGTCAGGATGTACAGCACGAACGCCACCGACAGGCCGTTCACGGCGTTCCAGCCTTTGCCCAGCAGATCCTTGACCATGGTGTTGAAGCTGGCGCCGCTCGGGTAGTGCAGCGTGGCTTCGAGGATCATCAGGCCGGACAGCAGCATGCAGGCCCAGGTATACACCAGCAGCGCGACGGAGCCGCTGAACCAGACACCGGAAGTGACGATCGGAATGGAAAACATGCCGGCGCCAACGGCGGTTCCGGCAATGATCATCGCGCCGCCGAGGACGGAAGGGCGGGCCAGCTTCTGAATGGTGTCCGTAGACATGCGTGCTCCTGAGGGAAGAAGTTCTTTTGTACTAGCTCAATAGTACATGGGCGCATGGCGCATGTAAAGCGAAGGAATTGCACGTTTCACGCGTTTTTTTCTTTAAATCAAGGTTTGCTGGGCGTTTATTCGCCATCGGGTGCAGCCGGCCGGCGCAGAGCGATGAGTGTAAAGATCGCGGGGACGCAGGGATTCTGCTGGCGGTGGCCGCGTGCGGCTGCTATTGTCGCGCTTCTTTCCCCCCAGCCCACCAGGAGTAGCGCTGATGGACTGTCGCAGCGACTGCGGCGCCTGCTGTATCGCGCCGTCAATATCCAGCCCGATCCCCGGCATGCCGAACGGCAAGCCCGCCAATACCCGCTGCATTCATCTGGATGAACAACTGCGCTGCGGCCTGTTTCATTCGCCGCTGCGGCCGAAGGTGTGCGGCAGCCTGCAGCCGAGCCGCGACATGTGCCACGATCACCGCGATCAGGCGCTGATTTACCTCGCCAGACTGGAGGCGGACACCGCGCCTTAAGCGTCTTTCAACCGCCACAGACACAGCGTCGCGCCTGCCGCCATCGCAGCCGACCCGAACAGTGTGGGGGAACGGCGTAGTGGCTGTCTCTCCAGGTGCCGTTCATGGCGGTCGCAGAGAAATACCGGATATTTAAGGCTATTCCTTTTGCACGGCGCGTACAGAGACTGGATAAAAAATGCCGGTCAGGCTTAACTGACCGGCATTACGCGTTGCGCCCTCTGTTTACCGTGGGATCAGGCGCCTTGCGGCACTGCGTGCGCGGTATTTTTCAATACCGGCCCCTGATACTTCTCGATCTGCAGCTGCGCCATCTGCCCGCAGTTGCCCTGCGCCAGGCTGGAAGAGCCGATGTCGAAGGTCAGACAGTTGACGTTGCCGTTCTTGCACAGCGAGCCGGGCTGCGCCGGATCGGCCGGATCGAACCAGGCGCCTTCGCTGATGCGCACCACGCCGGGCCGCACGTCTTCGCTGACCACCGCGCCCACCAGGATCTGACCGCGATCGTTAAACGCCCGCACCAGATCGCCGCCGCTGATGCCGCGCGGCTGCGCGTCCTGCGGGTGGATCAGGATCGCTTCACGATCCGCTACCGCGTATTTCTCGCGCAGCGGCGTGTTATCGAGCTGGGAGTGCAGCCGGTTGGTCGGGTGCGCGGTATTGAGCGACAGCGGATATTTGGCCGCTTCCGGCCCGCGATACCACTCGTGCGGCGGCATCCAGGTCGGAATGCCGGGGCAATCCTCGTAATGCATTTTGGCGATGGCGTCGGAGTAGATCTCGATCTTGCCCGACGGCGTGCCCAGCGGGTTCAGCAGCGGGTTGTCGCGATAGTCGGCGAAGCGCACCCACTGCTTATTGGCCTCCGGCACCGGGAAGCGCACGTAATTGTTGGATTGCCAGAACATGTCGAACGGCGGCAGCGCCACCCGCGCGGCGCGCGCCTGGTTCTTCATGTCGTCGTACATGCCTTTCAGCCACTGGGTTTCATCCTTGCCTTCGGTGAAGGCTTCCTGTACGCCCAGCCTGGCCGCCATTGCCGAGAAGATGTCGAAGTCACTACGCGACTCGTGTTGTGGCGGCACGCATTGATGCATCGGGAACACGTAGAGCTGCGAATAGTCGCCGCCCATTTCCAGATCGTTGCGCTCGTAGCTGGTGGTGGCCGGCAGCACGATATCGGCATGCTTGGCGGTAGCGGTCCAGTAAGGCTCGTTGACCACGATGGTGTCCGGCCGCTGCCAGGCTTTGACCAGGTTATTGGTGTCCTGATGCTGGTGGAAGGTGTTGCCGCCCGCCACATACACCATTTTCACCTCGGGGTAAGTGACCTTGGCGCCGTTGAAGTCGATGGTTTTGCCCGGGTTGCTCAGGCATTCGGCGATGCGCGCCACCGGGATCGGCGCCGGCGAGTTCTTCGGCGCGTTGCCGGCGGAGATGCCGGCGATGATGCCGCCCTTGGCGGTCGGGCTGCCGCCGGAGGAATAGTGATAGCTGAAGCCGAAGCCGCCGCCCGGCAGGCCGATCTGGCCGAGCATCGCCGCCACCGTCACCAGCAGCCAGTGCTGCTGCTCGCCGTGGTGCTGGCGCTGAATGCCCCAGCCGCCCATGATCATGGTGCGATGCTTCGCCATCTCACGCGCCAGACCGCGCAGCGTGTCGGCAGCGACACCGCTGATGTCGGCCGCCCATTCGGCGGTTTTCGCCACGCCGTCGCTCTCGCCCAGCAGGTAGGCCTGGAACTTGTCGAAGCCGACGGTGTAGGTTTTCAGGAAGTCCGGGTTATGCAGCTTCTCGGTCAGCAACGTGTGGGCGATGCCGATCAGCATGGCGCCGTCGGTATAAGGGCGCGGGGCGATCCACTGCGCATTGACGAACTTGGCGCTGTCGCTGTGCACCGGATCGATGCTGATCACCCGGGTGCCTTTCTTCTTCAGCGCCTCGAAGCCGGTCTGGCCGACGTGATCCGGCACGTTCCAGCTGTTTTTCAGCGTGACCATCGGGTTACAGCCCCACAGGATCACCAGCTCGCTGTTCTCGATCACGTTCGGCCAGGCGGTCTGCTGTTCGTAGACCTCCATCGAGCCGACCACGTGCGACATGATCACCTGCGCTGCGCCGGTGGAGTAGTCGCCGGCGTAGCCGAGGAAGCCGCCGGTCAGGTTCATCAGACGCTGCAGCAGCGTGCGGCTGTTGTGCAGCATACCGACGCTTTTCCAGCCATAGGAACCGGCGTAGATCGACTGCGGCCCGTGATCTTTCTGCAGGCGAACGATCTCATTGCACACCAGCTCGGTCGCTTTGTCCCAGCTGACGCGCACCCACTCGTCGCGGCCGCGCAGTTCGGTGCGGCTGCCGGGGCCGCCTTCCAGCCAGCTTTTGCGCACCATCGGATATTTGATGCGGTTCTCGGCGTGCACCTGATAAGGCGCCATGGTGATCAGCTCATTGGGATACGGATCGTCCTGCACCGGCTGCACGCCGACCATCTTGCCGTCCTGCACGATGGCCTCAAACGCGCCCCAGTGGGCGCCGGTCAGAATGCCTTTCTGCGCCTGACGCAAGACGATGAACTGCGGCAGCGCTTCGCTGATGGCCTGCGCCAGCGCCGCTTTGGGCCATAAGCCCGCCAGCAGCGGGGCGGCGGCCAGCGCGGCGGCGCCGGTCAGGAAGCGGCGGCGGCTCATGGTTAACGGTTGTTGGTTGCTCATTGCGCTTCTCCCTTAAAGCTTGGCCGGTGCGGCAGGTGGCATGTCGCTGGCGTGTTTTTGTACGTATTGCGTCAGCACGCGCAGCTGTTCCTGCGTCAGCGAGGTGCGTGGCGCCATGCCTTTGATGACGCCGATCCATTGGTTGGCGTTGAAGCGATCGAGCGCGGTCAGCCCGTGGCAGCCGGTACAGTTGGCCGACATCATGTCCGCGGCGTAGCGCCAGATTTTTTGCTGATCGTCAATCAACTGCTTGCGCGGCAGCCACACCTGCAGAGAAACCTGATGCCAGACCAGGCCGGTTTCCGCATCGGTCTGGGTGGCGGCGGTCTTCAGCTGTTGGCGTGCTTCCTCACCCAGCAGCACGCTGAGGATGCGTTTGCCCTGCGCGGCGTAGAACACTTCGCTGACCCCGTCCTGCTGCCAGCCACTGACGGTGGCCAGCACTTTGTCGCCATCCTGCTTGACCACCTGCACTTCGGTGGACGGCATCAGGTTGCCGGCGTTATGGCTGTCGTTGGCGCCGAGGAAGAACGGCTCGGTGGCGATGGTGTAGAGGGTGGTGGCGTCCGGTGCGGTCAACGCCGCGGCCTTCGCCAGCTCGGCGGCGCCGGCCTGGGTTTCGCCGCTCATGTCCGGCAGGATATGCGCCACGCCCTTGTGGCAATCGATGCAGGTTTCGCCCTGTTTGATCGCCACCGGGTGCTGCAGGCGCGCTTCAGGCCGCTGGGCGGTGATGTCCATGGCATCGTAGCTGTGGCAGGAGCGGCAGGTGGCCGAGTCGTTCTCTTTCAGCGTTTTCCAGACCGACTGCGCCATCGCCAGCTTGTGCGCTTCGTATTTCTCCGGCGTATCGATGGTGCCGACCATCTCGCCGTAGATGTCTTTTACCGCGCGGATCTTGGTCCACAGGTAGTCGATCGGCTGGTGCGGCACGTGGCAGTCGGCGCACTCGGCGCGGATGCCCTTGGTGTTCTGGAAGTGGACGCTGCCCTGATATTCGGCCAGCGGCTGTTGCATGGTGTGGCAGGAAACGCAGAAGGCGGTATCGCTGGTTTTATGGAAGACGGTGGCGGTCCCGGCCAACAGCGCTGCGCCGAGGATAATCCCCAGCAGCAAAAGCCATAGCCATCCCCACCGACGCTTTTTTTCAAAGCCAGTCAGTTTTTTGCTCATGGTAAACCCGCTTATAATTATGAATTTAAAATAAAATCTTGCCAAAAGGCCACCGACCGGAGGTCAGAATGCCACGTCGATTGCAGGGGTAATGATAGAAGAGGGTTAACCCCATAGGGTTATCCGTAGTCAAAAAAATGGCGTATATCGCAAAAAATAGCGTTATATTCTAATTTATATAACGATAGGGCGCTGCGGCAGGGGAAGCGAGCGCAGCACACGCTCGCATTGGATCAGACCGCTGGCAGGTAGGCCAGGCCGCTCAGCCACAGGCGGATGGCGGTGCGGCTGGCTTCGAAATGGGGTTCCGGCAGGGCTTCAGGCGCGCACCAGCGCCACTCGGCGCATTTCTCGGGCTCTCTCAGCTCGGCGTCGCCGCCGGGGTGATCCACCTGCAGGCAGATTGACACCGTGTGTTTGCCTTCGGCGCGCCAGGTTTGCAGATTGTTGCTGACGCCAACGAAGCGCGGCGGGTCGATGAGCAACCCGGTCTCTTCGGCGATTTCGCGCTGGGCGCACTGCTCGAAGGTTTCACCGGCATCCAGATGCCCGCCGGGGATCGACCAAAAGGGCGCGTGGGAACCGCAGCGTTTGCCCAACAAAATCTCGCCTTGAGGGTTGACGATGATCACCCCGACGCCCGTCACTACGTTCATGCTTTTCTCCGTCAGCAAGGTTTCAGCACAGTATGTCATTTTGCCCCGGCGCTGGCCAATACGCCGGCAAAAGTGTGCGTAAGCTCAAAAATCTGCAATGGCGAAAGGGAGAAAGCTTGCTTTCGCCTTGCGCTGCTCACACACTCCTTGAAACGTTTCAGCGTTGTCCGGCCGCTTGTGGCGAACGGATAACGCTCCTTTTTCTCAATTAAGCTGAAACGATTCAATTCAGCAGGAGAGGAGAATCATGTTCCAGTTGTCACCGCAAGACATTCATCTGGGCGCCGTTGCCGACGGTAAGCAAGAGGCCATCCGCCTGGTGGCCGCCGCCCTGACCGAAGCCGGCTGCGTCAGCGCCGGTTACGTGGACGGCATGCTGCAGCGCGAACTGCAGACGTCCACCTATCTGGGTAACGGCATCGCCATTCCGCACGGCACCACCGATACCCGCGATCTGGTGTTGAAAACCGGCGTGCAGGTGTTCCAGTTCCCGCAGGGCATTGCGTGGGGCGAAGGCCAGACCGCCTATGTGGCGATCGGCATCGCCGCCCGCTCCGACGAGCATTTGGCGCTGCTGCGCCAGCTCACCCACGTGCTGAGCGATGACAGCGTGGCGGAGCGGCTGGCGCAAACCACCTCTGCGGAGGAACTGCGCAGCCTGCTGATGGGCGAACAACAGAGCGCCGAATTCCAGTTCGACGTTTCGCTGATTGCGCTCGACGTCGCCGCCGACAGCCTGATGACGCTGCAGGCGCTGAACGCCGGCCGGCTGCAAAAGGCCGGCGCGGTTAACGCGCAGTTCGTCAGTGATGTCATCACCCGCAAGCCGCTGAACCTGGGGCAGGGCATCTGGCTGAGCGACAGCGTCGAAGGCAACCTGGCCAGCGCGGCCACCGTCAGCCGCCCGGCGCAGGCTTTCGCGGAAGACGGCGAGCCGGTGGCGCTGCTGCTGACGGTGTCGGTCGCCGACGCGCAGCCGCTGGCGGTGCTCAACTACCTCAGCGATCTGCTGCTGGCCAATAAAGCTGAACGGTTGCTGAAGGCGGATGCCGCCGGCGTGCTGGCGCTGCTGACCAGCGAAGTGGCTGAGGAGAGCAGCGTGCTGAGCGCCGAGTTCGTGATCCGCAACGAGCATGGTCTGCACGCGCGGCCGGGCACGGCGTTGGTCAACGTGATCAAAAGTTTCAACAGTGACATCACCGTCACCAACCTGGACGGCAGCGGCAAGCCGGCCAACGGGCGCAGCCTGATGAAGGTGGTGGCGCTGGGCGTGAAGAAAGGGCATCACCTGCGCTTTACCGCCAATGGAGAAGATGCTGAAGCCGCGCTGAAGGCGATCGGCGAAGCGATTAATGAAGGACTGGGCGAGGGCGCAGCATGAGCAGAAGAGTAGCAACGATCACCCTGAACCCGGCGTACGATCTGGTGGGTTTCTGCCCGCAGATCGAGCGCGGGGAAGTCAACCGGGTAAAAACCGCCGGCCTGCACGCCGCCGGTAAGGGCATCAACGTCGCCAAAGTGTTGAAAGATTTAGGCATCGACGTCACCGTCGGCGGCTTCCTGGGCAAAGATAATCAGGACGGTTTCCAGTTGCTGTTCAGCGATCTGGGGATCGCCAACCGTTTTCAGGTGGTGCCGGGGCGCACCCGCATCAACGTCAAGCTGACGGAAAAAGACGGCGAAGTGACCGATTTCAACTTCTCCGGCTTCGAAGTGACGCCGCAGGACTGGGATCGCTTCGTCAGCGACTCGCTGAGCTGGCTAGGCCAGTTTGACATGGTGGCAGTGAGCGGCAGCCTGCCGGCCGGCGTCGATCCTGACGCATTTACCGACTGGATGACCCAGCTGCGCGCCAAGTGCCCGTGCATCATTTTCGACAGCAGCCGCGAAGCGCTGGTCGCCGGGCTGAAGGCCTCGCCGTGGTTGGTCAAACCGAACCGCCGCGAGCTGGAAATCTGGGCCGGCCGCCCGCTGCCGGCGCTGGCGGACGTGGTTGAGGCCGCGCATGCGCTGCGCGAGCAGGGCATCGCCCACGTGGTTATCTCCCTCGGTGCGGAAGGCGCGCTGTGGGTTAACGCGTCCGGTGCCTGGATCGCCAAACCGCCGTCCTGTGAGGTGGTCAGCACCGTGGGCGCCGGCGATTCGATGGTCGGCGGCCTGATTTACGGTCTGCTGATGCGCGAATCCAGCGAACACACTCTGCGTCTGGCCACGGCGGTAGCGGCGCTGGCGGTCAGCCAAAGCAACGTCGGCGTGACCGATCGTCCCCAGTTGGCCGCGATGATGGCGCGCGTCGACCTGAAACCTTTCAATCAATAGCAGGAGGCAGAATGAAAACGCTGCTGATGGTAGACAGTTCGCTGGGGCAGGCCCGTGGCCACCTGGCGAAACGCATGCTGGAGGCCGCCGCGGCCAAAACTGGCCTGACGCTGGTCGAGTCACTGCAGGACGCCGAACTGGTGGCGGTGGCGGGGCAGGCTGCTCCTGCTGACGCCGGGCTGAACGGCAAATTGGTGTATGTGGGCGAGGTAGAACAGGCGGTGCGGGAACCGGACGCGTTTCTGGCGCGTGCCAAGGCCGAAGCTGAAACCTATCAGGCGCCGCAGGCGGCGGCACCGGTGAAAGCCAATGGGCAAAAACGCATCGTGGCGATCACCGCTTGCCCAACCGGCGTGGCGCACACCTTTATGGCGGCCGAAGCCATTGAAAGTGAAGCCAAGAAACGCGGCTGGTGGGTGAAGGTGGAAACGCGCGGTTCCGTCGGCGCCGGCAACGCCATCACCCCGGAAGAAGTGGCGGCGGCGGATCTGGTGATCGTCGCGGCGGACATCGAAGTGGATCTGGACAAGTTTGCCGGTAAGCCGATGTATCGTACTTCCACCGGTCTGGCGCTGAAGAAAACCGCCCAGGAACTGGACAAGGCGCAGGCCGAAGCCGAAGTGTTCCAGCCGCAGCAGCGCGGTGGCGCGGCGCCGGCGGCGAAAAAGAAAGAGGGCAACGGCCCGTATCGTCACCTGCTGACCGGCGTGTCCTACATGCTGCCGATGGTGGTGGCCGGCGGCCTGTGTATCGCGCTGTCTTTCGTGTTCGGCATCAAGGCGTTTGAAGTCAAAGGCACGTTGGCGGCGGCGCTGATGCAGATCGGCGGCGGCTCCGCCTTTGCGCTGATGGTGCCGGTGTTGGCCGGTTTCATCGCCTTCTCCATCGCGGATCGTCCGGGCCTGACGCCGGGCCTGATCGGCGGCATGCTGGCAGTGAGCACCGGCGCCGGGTTCCTCGGCGGCATCATCGCCGGCTTCCTGGCGGGTTATGTCGCCAAGGCGATCAGCAGCAAGCTGCGCCTGCCGCAAAGTATGGAAGCGCTGAAGCCCATCTTGATCATTCCGCTGGTCGCCAGCCTGATCACCGGCCTCATCATGATTTACGTGGTCGGCACGCCGGTGGCGAAGATCATGGAAGGTCTGACCCATTGGCTGCAATCGCTGGGTACCGCCAACGCCGTACTGCTGGGGGCAATCCTCGGCGGCATGATGTGTACCGACATGGGCGGCCCGGTGAACAAAGCGGCCTACGCGTTCGGCGTGGCGCTGCTCAGCTCTTCGGTGTATGCGCCGATGGCGGCGATCATGGCGGCGGGCATGGTGCCACCGCTGGCGATGGGGCTGGCGACGCTGCTGGCGCGCCGCAAGTTCCCGAAATCCGAACAGGAAGGCGGTAAGGCGGCGTTGGTGCTGGGGCTGTGCTTCATCACTGAAGGGGCGATTCCGTTCGCCGCCCGCGACCCGATGCGCGTGCTGCCGTGCTGCATCGCCGGCGGGGCGCTGACCGGCGCGCTGTCGATGGCCTTCGGCGCCAAGCTGATGGCACCGCACGGCGGGCTGTTCGTGCTGCTGATCCCGGGCGCGATTTCGCCGGTGTTGCTGTACCTGGTGGCGATCGCCGCCGGCACGCTGTTGGCCGGGGTGGCTTATGCCCTGCTGAAACGTGCTGAAGTACCGGCGGCCAGTGTGGCGTAACGGCGATCCAGCCATAAAAAAACCGGAGCCCAGGCTCCGGTTTTGTCGTTTGGGCGCCGCGTTACTGCTGCGCCTTCAGCCAGGCGATCTCTTCCGCCCAGATGTCCGGGTTTACCGTTTCCAGAATCAGCGGGATATTGTCGAAACGCGGATCGCGCATGATGTAGCTGAACACCGTTTTGCCGATGTTGCCTTCCCCCAGGCTGTGGTGGCGGTCGACGCGGCTGTTGAACTCGCTCTTGGCATCGTTCAGGTGCATGCCGCGCAGGTAATTAAAGCCGACGATGTCGCCAAGCTGCTTAAAAGTGCGCTCGCACTCTTCTTCGGTACGCAGATCGTACCCGGCGGCGAAGGCGTGGCAGGTGTCGATGCAGACGCCGACGCGGCTTTTGTCTTCCACGCCGTCGATGATCGCCGCCAGGTGCTCGAATTTGAAGCCCAGATTGCTGCCCTGGCCGGCGGTATTCTCGATCACGGCCGTCACACCGGCGGTTTTGTCCAGCGCGATGTTGATCGATTCGGCGATGCGCGCCAGGCATTTATCTTCATCGATTTGCAGCAGGTGGCTGCCGGGGTGGAAGTTCAACAGCGTCAGCCCCAACTGTTCGCAGCGCTGCAGCTCGTCGATAAACGCTTCGCGCGATTTTTCCAACGCCTCGGCCACCGGATGCCCGAGGTTGATCAGGTAACTGTCGTGCGGCAGGATCTGCCCCGGCCCGAAGCCGTACTGGGCGCAGGCGCTCTTGAACTTATCGATCACGTCGGCGGCCAGCGGCGCGGCCTTCCATTGACGCTGATTTTTGGTGAACAGGGCGAACGCGGTCGCCTCCAATTCGTGCGCGCGGATAACTGCTTGATCCACGCCGCCTGACGCGCTGACATGTGCACCGACAAACTTCATCTTCATTCTCCTGTGTTATCGGTGACATTATGGCATTGATGGCGGGCGGATTGAATGGTGAAAAGCGGCGGCCCGCCGAAGCGGGCCGCAGAAGGGGAGATTAGAACCAGTGTTGCACCAGCTGATTTATCGCGCCGCCGCCGACCAGCAGCCAGACGAACAGCAGCGTGGCCAGCAGAATCGGTTTCACCCCGGCCTGGCGCACGGCGCTGATGTGGGTGGTCAACCCCAGCGCCGCCATCGCCATTGCCAGCATCCAGGTGTCGGCGGTGATCAGATGGCGCACCAGCGTGGCCGGCAGCAGGTTGAAGGAGTTCAGCCCGGCGACGACGATAAACAGCACGGCGAACCACGGAATGGTGATGGCGGATTTTTCCGCCTTGCCTGCGCTGCCGCGGCTGATGTAGCCCGACAGCAGCAGCAGGAACGGTGCCAGCATCATCACGCGGATCATCTTGGCGATCACCGCCGCGTTTTCGGCGTCAGGGCCGATGGCGTGCCCGGCGGCGACCACCTGAGCCACTTCGTGAATGGTGGAGCCGGCGTAGATGCCGAAGGTTTCCTGGCTGAACGGCAGCCACTGGAAGTGTTCATTCAACTGATACAGCCACGGGTAGGCGAAGATCGCCAGGGTGCCGAACACCACCACGGTCGAGACCGCTACCGCCACTTTGCTGGAGTCGGCCTTCAGCACCGGCTCGGTGGCCATCACTGCCGCCGCGCCGCAAATGCTGCTGCCGGCGCCGATCAGTATCGCGGTTTGGCTGTCGATGCCGAACACTTTCTTGCCGAGCCAGCAGGCCAGCAGGAAGGTGGTGATCAGGGTCAGCGCGTCGATGATGATGCCGCTGGCGCCGACGTCGGCGATCTGCTGAAAGGTCAGCCGGAAGCCGTAAAGGATAATGCCCAGACGCAGCAGACGCTGTTTGGCCAGCTGTACGCCGCTGTGACAAACGGTTTGCCAGTGGGGGTACAGCGTGTTGCCCACCAGAATACCGAGCAGGATCGCCAGCGTCAGTGCCCCCAGCCCCAGCTCCGCCACCCAGGGAATATCGCCGGCCCAGACGGCCAGCGCGGTGAGCGCGCCGGTCAGCGCCAGCCCCGGCACCAGCCGCGGCAGGCCAAACAGCGGAAAGCGTCGCTCGGGATAGGTGTGAGTGGTATCAGTCGCCATAAAAGTCAGTCCTTCAGTCTGTTTCTTGCTGCTAAGAGTACGTTTGGGCTGAATAAAAGAGAAATTGATTATATATTTATAACCTATCTGAATAAGTGGTATGGGATCAGGCATTGGCATAACGCCGCATTGCGGCTAGGGTGTGGAGGAGCGGCGAGCCGCCGTCAACTTTCCAACTAACAGGAGCAGGCAATGGATACCGACGATCAACGCAGAGAGCAGGTAGATCAGGAAGTGGGCCGCGCGGTGCGGCGGTTGATTGAAGAAAACAAGACGATCGACCGCGAGCATCTCGTGGCGATGCTGCAATTGATACTGCGGGACGAAGCCGGCACGCCGCAAGAGCCGGTGCTGGCCGCGGCGGCGCAGCTGGTCGCCTTGGGCAAATAGCGCGCCGATCTGGCCGCAAACAGGGTAGCCTGGCCGGGCTGCCCACATCACCATGTTGGGGTTCTCTGGCAGAACCTTCTTTCAATACCGGGACGGCTATGCATATCACGTTGCGTCAACTGGAAGTTTTCACCGAAGTGCTGAAAAGCGGTTCGACCACTCAGGCCTCGGTGGTGCTGGCGCTGTCGCAGTCGGCGGTCAGCGCGGCGCTGGCGGATCTGGAGGGGCAGTTGGGCGTGCAGCTGTTCGATCGCGTCGGCAAACGGCTGGTGATCAACGAACACGGCCGCTTGCTGTACCCCAAGGCGCTGGCGCTGCTGGAGCAGGCGGGGGAGATCGAGCAGCTGTTTCGCCATGATGGCGGGGCGCTGCGCATCGCCGCCAGCAGCACCATCGGCAACTATATGCTGCCGGAGATGATCGCCCGTTACCGCCGGGACTTTCCGGCCACGCCGCTGGAGCTGAACGTCGGCAACAGCCAGGATGTGATCGTGGCGGTGGCGGATTTTCGCGTCGATCTGGGGCTGATCGAAGGGCCTTGCCATATGCCGGAGCTGGTGACGCAGCCGTGGCTGGAGGACGAGCTGGTGGTGTTCGCTGCGCCGGATAACCCGCTGACCCGTCAACCGCCGACGCTGGAGGCGCTGGCGAATGCGCCTTGGATCCTGCGTGAGCGCGGTTCGGGCACTCGCGAGGTGCTGGATCATCTGCTGTTGGCGCACCTGCCGCACTTTCAGCTGGTGATGGAGCTCGGCAACTCGGAGGCGATCAAGCATGCGGTGCGGCACGGTATCGGCATCAGTTGCCTGTCCCGGCGGGTGGTGGCGGAGCAGCTGGCCAGCGGCGCGCTGGTGGAACTGCCGGTGCCGCTGCCGCCGCTGCGGCGCACGCTGTACCTGATCCACCATCGGCAAAAGCACATTTCCAATGCGTTGCAGCGTTTTCTCAGCTATTGCGTGCTGTAATCGACAGCGCGTCACGTCTTCTATCGCCGCGCAGGCCAAAGAAAGCATAAAAACCTGCGCGCGCTCACATTAATGAGAGTAAGTAAGGCCATAAGGGGCGCGGCTAATAATTGCCTCTGAATTATGAAGCTATCTTATATCGGTGCAATGTTGCTAGTTCACCGGCGGGTATTTGTTACAATCCGCCCTCATTTTTCGAAGAGCAGATAGATAGGGAACGAATGGCTCAGCAGGATATAAAAACATCGGGGCAGCAAGCTCCCGGATTGCGCCGCGAGCTGAAAGCCCGGCATTTGACCATGATCGCCATCGGCGGCTCCATCGGCACCGGCCTGTTCGTCGCCTCGGGCGCCACGGTTTCTCAGGCAGGCCCCGGCGGGGCGCTGCTGTCTTACGCTCTGATCGGTTTGATGGTGTACTTCCTGATGACCAGTCTGGGCGAACTGGCGGCCTTTATGCCGGTCTCCGGTTCATTCTCCACCTACGGCGCCAAATACGTGGAAGAAGGCTTCGGCTTCGCACTGGGATGGAACTACTGGTACAACTGGGCGGTGACCATCGCCGTTGACCTGGTGGCTTCGCAATTGGTGATGAGCTACTGGTTCCCGGACACCCCCGGCTGGATCTGGAGCGCGCTGTTTCTCGGCCTGATGTTCCTGCTGAACTACATTTCGGTGAAAGGGTTCGGCGAGGCGGAATACTGGTTCGCGCTGATCAAGGTCAGCACCGTGATTATTTTCATCGCCGTCGGCGTGCTGATGATTGTCGGCATTCTGAAAGGCGGCGAGCATGCCGGCTGGCAGAACTGGACCATTGGAGATGCGCCGTTCGCCGGCGGCTTCTCGGCGATGATCGGCGTGGCCATGATCGTCGGCTTCTCGTTCCAGGGCACTGAACTTATCGGCATCGCGGCCGGCGAATCGGAAAACCCGGGTAAAAATATTCCGCGCGCGGTGCGTCAGGTGTTCTGGCGTATCCTGCTGTTCTATATCTTCGCCATCCTGATCATCAGCCTGATCATTCCGTATACCGATCCGAGCCTGCTGCGCAATGACGTGAAAGACATCAGCGTCAGCCCGTTCACCCTGGTGTTCCAGCATGCCGGCCTGCTGTCGGCGGCGGCGGTGATGAACGCGGTGATCCTGACGGCGGTGTTGTCCGCCGGTAACTCGGGCATGTACGCATCGACCCGCATGTTGTACACCCTGGCATCGGAAGGCAAAGCGCCGCGCATCTTCGCCAAGCTGTCGAAAGGCGGCGTGCCGCGCAACGCGCTGTACGCGACCTGCGTAGTGGCCGGGCTGTGCTTCCTGACCTCGATGTTCGGCAACCAGTCGGTTTACCTGTGGCTGCTGAATACCTCGGGCATGACCGGCTTCATCGCCTGGTTGGGCATCGCCATCAGCCACTACCGTTTCCGTCGCGGTTACATGCTGCAGGGGCGCGATCTCAACGACTTACCGTACCGTTCCGGGTTCTTCCCGCTGGGGCCGATCTTCGCCTTCGTGCTGTGCCTGATCATTACCCTGGGCCAGAATTACCAGGCCTTCCTGCAAGACAAGATTGACTGGTACGGCGTGACCGCGACCTACATCGGCATTCCGCTGTTCCTGCTGATTTGGTTCGGTTACAAGCTGTCGCAAGGCACCCGTGTCGTGAAGTACAGCGAAATGGAATTCCCGAAGATGGACGTGAAGTAATTTTCGGTGAGTGATACGCGGCGGGGGTTCCCGCCGCGTTTGGCTTTACTTTTTCCCGCCTTTGGCTTCCGCCAGCGCCTGCTGCGCCGAACTCATCAAATCTTCCACCGTCGCATAATGCTGCGTCAGCGCCACAATGCCGGCGTTGAGCTGCATGTTCACCTCGCCGAATGCGCCAAAATCGTAAGGCGCTTCCAGCGGTGGCACGATGCGCGCCAGAAACTCGCTTTCCGCGCCGTAGGGCAGATCGTGCACCAGAATCAAAAACAGGCCGCCGGTATAGCGGCAGACGTAGTCGCTCGGGCGGATCAGCGTCTTGAGACGCTCGCCGACGGTGCGCAGTACGTCGTCGCCGATCTGGACGCCATGGCTTTGGTAGAGCGCCGCCAGCGGACCGAACTCAAGAATGAACAGGTGGGAGATCGGCTGCGCCGTTGCGGGGCGGCAGATGCTGCGCATCACCACCTCGCCGCCTGCGCGGTTGAGAAAGCCGGTCAGGCGATCGCGGTGCGATGCCTGCTGCTTCTCCCAGGCCAGCGTGACGTGCTGCACCAACTGGCGGTGGTAGCGCGCGATCATGCCATGGGCCAGCACCAGCCACAGCGGCGCGAGATCCGCCATGACAAACAGATTTTGCACGCGCGACAGCGGCGCCGCCAGCAGGTAGGGCAGCGTCAGCGCGATCACCTCAAGCAGCGCGAAGCGCGGCGCGGCGGCATGGCGCTGCATCAACCAGCAGGCCAGGGCGGTGATGGTCAGGCCGGCGAACAGGATCAGCACGAAGCGGCCCGACAGCATCGCCAGCGCGGCGCTGGCGCCAACCAGCAGCGCCCACAACAACACCGTCACCAGCATGGCGTTCGGCCAAGCGGGTTGGCGCCTTTGCGCCAACCTGGCACGCCCGGCGGTCAACAGCAGCAACAGCAGCAGCAGGCCGATACCGACCAGCGGTTGGTTCAGCCAGGCGTACCCCACCAACAGCGCGGCTGGCCCCACGGCATTCAGCCAGGGGGTGAGAGGAGAGGGCGTCAGCGTGAGACGCAGCTGGCGTTGAAACGGTTCGTCATCGGCGTGCAGCGGGCTGTGCAACAGCCAGTTCAGCAGCGCCGGGCGTTTGGGCGTTACCGCCGGAGATGGACTTCTCATTACAGCCTCGTCAATAAGGCCGCTCTTGCGGCGGCCTGAAAGTTTTTTGCACGCGCGGTGCTGTGGTTTTGGATTCTATGTGGTTTTGCCGCTATTTGTCAGAGTCTGGTCGGATCAGGAATAATTTTCAGAATAATTAACCTACTGGCCGTTGGCGGGGGAAAGCGTGGTGGTTTGAAAAATGGCGAGAAAAAACAAATTATTACATTTCGACAACGCTGTTTTCACCTATTGATATGATTGATAAGTATTATCGTTTGCTTTATTGTGGGCGGCTGCGCGCAGGCGGTCGCCGCGCGCTTTCCGGTTTACGGCGGACGCCTTCGCGCCGCTGTCATGATGGTTGTAACAGGTATCTTAACGAATGAGCGTATCCACCGATCCCATGACTGACGCCAAGGGGCAACCCAACGCCGGCGTGATGGGGCGTTATCAGCATATTCTTCGCCATCGCCTGTTGATGATGGGCGTGTTGGCACTGGCGATCCTGGGTTCGCTGCTGCTGGATTTCACCATGGGGCCATCCGGCCTGTCGCTGTCGTCTTTGTGGCAAACGCTGCTTGACCCCGCCGCGGCCGATGCCGGCACGCGGGTGATCGTCTGGGACATCCGCTTGCCCTATGCGCTGATGGCGGTGGTGGTGGGCTTTGCGCTCGGTCTGGCCGGGGCGGAAATGCAGACCATCCTGAATAACCCGCTGGCCAGCCCCTTCACCCTCGGCGTATCATCCGCCGCGGCCTTTGGCGCCGCGCTGGCGATCGTGCTCGGCATCGGCATTCCGGGTATTCCCGATCAGTGGTTCATCTCCGCCAACGCCTTTATCTTTGCGCTGTTCGCCGCGCTGATGCTCGACGGCATCACGCGCTGGACGCGGGTCGCCACCTCCGGCGTGGTGCTGTTCGGCATCGCGCTGGTGTTTACCTTCAACGCGCTGGTCTCGATGATGCAATTCATCGCCAGCGAGGACACGCTGCAGGGGCTGGTGTTCTGGACCATGGGCAGCCTGGCGCGCGCCTCGTGGGACAAGCTGGGTATTCTGTTCGGGGTATTCGCCGTGCTGCTGCCGCTGTCGATGATGAGCTCGTGGAAACTGACCGCGCTGCGTCTGGGGGAAGACCGGGCGGTGAGTTTCGGCATCGACGTGCGCCGTCTGCGGCTGACCACGCTGCTGCGCATCAGCATTCTCTCGGCGCTGGCGGTGGCCTTCGTCGGGCCGATCGGCTTTATCGGCCTGGTGGCGCCGCACATCGCCCGCATGATCTTCGGCGAAGATCACCGTTTCTACCTGCCGGCCAGTGCGCTGATTGGCGCGCTGGTGTTGTCGATGGCCTCGGTGGCGTCGAAAAATCTGGTGCCCGGCGTGATCATTCCGGTGGGCATCGTCACCTCGCTGGTCGGGGTGCCGTTCTTCCTGAGCATTATTCTGCGCCATCGGGGGAACGTATGAATCAGGGCTTGCGCATAGAAAACTTCTCGGCGGGCTATCCGAAGCGTCAGGTGATCGACAATCTCTCGGTGCCGATGCTGCCGCGCGGGCAAATCACCGTGCTGCTGGGGCCGAACGGCAGCGGCAAATCGACGCTGCTGCGCTCGCTGGCCGGGCTGAACCCGGCGCAGGGCAAGCTGTGGCTGGACGACGGCGATCTGATGCAGATGCCGTTCGCCCGTCGGGCGGAGAAAGTGGTGTACCTGCCGCAGTCGCTGCCCGCCGGGGTGCATCTGCACGTGCTGGAGTCGATCATCGTGGCGCAGCGCGCCTCGGGCGGCCGTAGCAACGCCGGCAGCGAAGCGGAAGTGATGGCTTTGCTGGAACAGCTGGGCATCGCCCACCTGGCGCTGAGCTACCTCGATCAGCTGTCCGGCGGCCAGAAACAGCTGGTGGGGTTGGCGCAGTCGCTGATCCGTCAGCCGTCGCTGCTGCTGCTGGATGAGCCGCTGAGCGCGCTCGATCTCAACTATCAGTTCCACGTGATGGATTTGGTGCGCCGTGAAACCCGCAAGCGCAATATCGTGACGGTGGTAGTGGTGCATGACATCAACATCGCGCTGCGTCACGGCGACCACGTGCTGATGCTGCAGGATGGCGATCTGATCGCCGACGGCGCGCCGGATCAGGTGATTACGCCGCAGAGCCTGGCGCGGGTCTACGGCGTGCGCGGGCGCATCGAGCGCTGTTCGCAGGGCACGCCGCAGGTGCTGATAGACGGCCTGGTAAACCAGCCGACGATTTAATCCAGGAAAAAGCCCGGCATCGCCGGGCTTTTTTTATCGCGCAGCGTGGGTTAGCGCCTCGCTCACGCGTTCGACGACGTGCTGAGCGGTGACGATGCCGCCGGACAGATAAACCTCGGCCGCCGGCAGGTAGACCACCTGGCCTTTCTTCACCGCCGCGGTTTTCTTCAGCGCGGTGCCGGTAAGGATTTTCTGCGGCGCCACCGCGTTCGGCCGCCCGGTCGCGGCGTCTCTGTCGATGACGAACAGCCAGTCCGGGTTCAGTTTGGCCACCTGCTCAGGCGTCAGCTTATTGCCGCGCACGTCTTTTTCATCGGACTGCAGTGCGGGCGCGAAGCCGAGGGCGTCATAGACGAAGCTGAAACGGCTCTTGGGGGCGTAAGCGCTGATCTTGCCGCCGGAGAACAGCACCACCAGCCCGCGTCCGGCCTGGGCGGCCTGTGGTTTGACCGCCGCGATCTGCGCATCCAGCTTATCGACCGCCGCCTGCGCCTGTTGCTGCTTATCGAACAGCTCACCCAGCTGCAGCGTGCGCTGTTTCAGGCTGCCCAACTGATCCTGCTGATCGACGGACATATTCAGCGTCGGCGCCAGCGTGTTCAGCTCGTCATAGGCTTTGGACGCCCGGCCGGCGATCAGGATCAGATCCGGTTTGGCGGCGCGCAGCACGGCCATATCCGGCTCGAACAGGGTGCCGGCATTGAGGTATTTGTCGTCCTGATAGCGTTTCAGGCTATCCGGCAAGTTTTTGCGATTGCCGGGCAGCGCCAGCGGTTCGACGCCCAGCAGCTGCAGCGTTTCCAGCGAGGCGTAATCCAGCACCACGATGCGCTGCGGGTGTTTCTTCACCTCGGTGCTGCCGTTCAGGTGCTGGACGTTGACGGTGGTCGAGGCCGCCGGCGCGTCGGTTTTGCTGTGGCAACCCGCCAGCGCCATCGCGGCCAGCAGGGCGATCATCAGGGGGGAGCGGCGTAATCTCATGGAGCTTCCTCTCGGTGATGGAATGAAAAGGGCGCGCAGCGCGCGCCCGGGGGCATCAGAAGTTGTAGGTCATGCCGACGGTGTAACGGCGGCCGTCCAGCGTGGTGTTGTAGTGATCGTAATCCACGGTCTTGTCGAGGATGTTGTAGACCCCGCCGGTCAGCTGCAGGTTTTTCGCCGCCTGGTAGCTCAGGCCCGCATCGACGAAGGTGTAGGACGGCGTGCTCTTGGCCATCGAGGTACGGCTCAGATACTCAGACGTTTTGCTGCGGAAATTAACGCGCGACCACAGGCTGAGGTCCTGCGTGGCGCGCCAATCCAGCACGGTGTTAACCATGTGCTTCGGCATCTGGTTGAGCGCCTTGCCCTGGAACTCGCCGCTCTTCTGCTCGGAAGAGGTGTAGGTGTAGTTGGTGTTCCACTTCCAGTCTTTGTTGATCTGCCAGCCGAAGGTGGCTTCTACGCCGCGCATATTGGCTTTGTCGACGTTGACGCGATCGCTGATAAAGTCGTAGACGTCATTGCCGATCTTACAGTCCGGCGTGTCTTCGCAGCGGCGCACTTCGGTGATCTTGTTCTTGAAGTCGGTGTTGAAGACGGTCACCCCGGCGTTGACGCCTTTCAGGCTATCCCACATCAGGCCGATCTCTTCGCTCAGACTCTTCTCCGGCTGCAGATCCGGGTTGCCGACGATGATGCCTTTACGCACGCCGCCGCCGGTGACCTGGCCCCAGTTGGCGGAGGATTGGCGCAGATCCGGCGATTTGTAGCCGGCGGAGACGCCGCCTTTCAGCGTCCACTGTTCGGTCAGGTGCCAGACCCCGTACATGCGCGGCGTCCAGTGGCTGCCGAAGTTTTCGTCCTGATCCATGCGGATGCCGGTCGTCAGACTGAAGTCGTTGGTCAATGCCCACTCATCTTCGGCGAACAGCGCCCAGCTCCAGCGCGTCAGCTTGCTGAGACCTTGTGCCGATTCAAGCTGGTTGCCGCTGTCGCTCAGTTTTTCATAGCGATACTGACCGCCGAGGTTCAGCATGTGTGAACCCAGCTCGAACTGGTTCTGGGTGTTGAAGATGGTGTTGTACATCTTCATTTTGCGGCCCGGGTTGTTGGTCTCTTCCCGCTGAACGTAGCTGGTGGAGTTGCCGAAGTCGTAATAGCCGTTGTGGGTCAGCGCGTAGTTGGTGCGTGTATACAGGCTTTCGCTGCGCGATGTCGGCGTGCATTTGCCTTTGCTGCAGCGTTCCGCTACCACCGATTTGCCCGGCGTGCTGTTGCGATCCTGCAGCGAGCGGCCGATTTCGAAGTCGAATTCGTTTTTCTCGTCCGGGGTCAGGGTGAACACCGCGGTGCCGCTGCGCATGCGCTGCTCGTTGTAACCGTTGGTGATTTTATCTTCGGCGCGGCGCGACAGCAGGCCGTTGACCCGCAGGCCGAGCAGGCCTTCAACCAGCGGGCCGGAGGCGTAGGCGTTGGTCTGGAACAGATCGCCGGAATCGCGGTTTTCCTGAAGGGTGGCGTCGCCGTGCAGCGAGCCTTTCCACTCGGTGCGCGAGGTTTTGCGGGTGATGACGTTGATCACGCCGCCCATGGCGTCGGAACCGTACAGCGAAGACATCGGCCCGCGCACCACTTCGATGCGCTCAATGGCTTCCATCGGCGGCAGCCAGCCCTGTTCGATGCCGGCGTTATCGCTGTTCGGCCGGGTGCCGCGGGTGTCGACGCGCTTGCCGTCCACCAGAATCAGCGTGTACTTGGAAGACATGCCGCGAATGCTGATGTCGCTGCTGCTGGCGCCGCCGGTGACCACTACGCCCGGTACGTCTTTCAGTGCATCGGTCACGTCGCGATAGGCTTTATCTTCGATCTGCTGGCGCGGGATCACCGAGATGGAAGCGGCAGAGTCCTGAATTTTTTGCTGAAAGCCGGAGGCGGTGACGACCATGGTGTCCTGGGTGTCGTCCTGCGGCGCGGCCAGCGCGGCGGTGGCGCTGAGTGAGGCGATCACCAGAGCGGCGAGCTTGCTGTAACGTGGCGTTTCCATGAGGTAAACCTTTCCTGGATTGAAGTGAAAGTAATTAACCAATTGAATTTCTAATGAAATTATTCATCGTTCGCTGAGAAATACTTCGCTTCGTCAGCGTTGCGTGAGGGTATTGTAAGGATTTTTTTCTTAATGTAAACGCTAATGATAATTCATATCATTTGTATGCTTGTTCTGCTGACGGAAAAGGGTAACCGGATGAATTAAAGGGAAAAGCGGCGCAGCGGGCGTGCGCCGGGAAGGATCAGCGTTTCTGGATGTAGGTGATGGCCAGCGCCAGCGCCAGCACCAGGCCTTTGATAATGTCCATGGCGTAGTAGGGCACCGACAGCATCACCAGGCCGTTTTGCAGCACGCCGAGGATCACCGCGCCGATCAGGGTGCCGAGCGCATTGGGTTTACCGGCGCCGGCCAGCGAGAAGCCGATATAGGCCGCCGCCACCGCGTCCATCAGATAACCGCCGCCGGCATTGACCTGCGAAGAGCCAATACGTGACGCCAGTAAGATGCCGCCAAGCGCCGCCAGCCAGGAGGAAATGACGTAAGCGGCAACCCTGTAACGCACGGTGCGGATGCCCGACAGACGCGCCGCCTCGGGGTTACCGCCGATGGCGTACATGCGGCGGCCGTGCTTGGTCAACGACAGGAACAGCTGCACCGCCACGGTGACCGCCAGCATGATCAGCACGATCACCGGCACCTGGCCGAGGGCGGAAAACACCTCCGGGATCAGGCCTTCGGCCATGTCGCCATTCGGCAGCACCATGTTTTGGGTGATGGAGCCGCCGTAGCTGTAGGTCATCGCCACGCCCTGGATCACGAACAGGCTGGCCAGCGTCGCCAGCATATCGGGGATTTTGAGCACCACGATCAGCAGGGCGTTGAACAGGCCGACCAGCGTGCACAGCAACAGCGTCACCACGATGGCGCCGGCGGTGCCGAAACCGTGCCAGACGAACAGCGAAATCACCAGCGCGTTGGCCAACGAGGCGGTCGAACCGACCGACAGATCGAAACCGCCGACCGACAGCGAGATGGAGACGCCGATGGCGATCACCGTCACGATGGCGATCGAACGCAGGATATTGATGATGTTGTTGGCATCGAGAAAGTTGTCCGACGCCAGGCCAAACAGGGCGATCAGCGCCGCGACGGTCAGCAGCATGCCCCACTTGTAGAGGAAATCAAACAGCTGTTGGCGCCAGGGCAGCGCAGGCCGCAAGGCAAATTCTTTACTCACGCAGGGGTTCCTCCGGTGGAATAGAGCAATAAGGTTTCTTCGTCGATGTCGGCGGCGTTCAATTCCGCCACGATGCGGCCGTCCCACAGCACGCAGATGCGATCGCACAGGCCAATCAGCTCGGCGAACTCGCCGGAGGCGTAAATCACGCCTTTGCCGGCGCGGGCCAGGCCGTCGATCAGGCTGAACAGCTCCTGTTTGGCCTTGATGTCCACGCCCTTGGTCGGCTCATCGAAGATCAGCACCTCGGCGTCGCCGCGCAGCCATTTGCCGATCGCCACTTTTTGTTGATTGCCGCCTGACAGGCGCGCCAGCCGCTGTTGAGGGCCGGAGGCGCGAATATTCAGACGCTGCATGATCTCGCGCGCCCAGCGCAGCTCTTGCCGCCGGCTGAACAGGCTCCAGCGCGAGAAGCTGTCGTCGGCGCTGACGCTCAGGTTCATCGGGATCGCCTCGTCGATGAAAATGCCTTCTTTGCGGCGTTCTTCCGGCACCAGCGCCAATCCTTGTTCGACCGACAGGTGCGGCGCGCGTGGCACCCAGGGCTGCCCGCGCAGTTTGCCGCGCTCGAGCTGCACGGCGCTGGCGCCGAACAATGCCTTGCACAGTTCGGTTTTGCCCGCCCCGGCCAGCCCGGCGATGCCGAGGATCTCGCCCTCATGCAGCCGCAGCGAAACGTCGCGCAGCTTATGGCGATCGTGCAAGCCCTGCACCTGCAGCAGCGTTCGCTCAGGGTGTGGCGGGCGCGGCGGCGGGAAAATGTCGTCCAGCCGATGGCCGAGCATCTTCTCGACGATCTGTTCGCCGCTCAGCCCGCGCATGGCGTCTTCGCTGACGCGCCGGCCGTCGCGCAGCACCGTCAGCCGATCGCAAATGTCGCTCAGTTCGTGGATGCGGTGGGAAATAAACACGATGCCGATGCCTTCGGATTGCAGGCGGCGCACCACGTTAAACAGGCGCTCGCTCTCGGCGCGATCGAGCGGCGCGGTCGGCTCGTCGAGCACCAGAAAACGGCAGCGGTGCGACAGCGCGCGCGCCAGCAGCACCTGCTGTTTTTCCGCCAGCGTGCAGTCCGCCAGGCGTCTGCGCGGGTTGAGCGGCAGCGCCCATTGCTGCAGCAGCTGCACGGCGCGGCGGTGCAGCTCCGCCCAGTTCAGCCAGTGGCCCGGCTCGTTCAGCCAGTCCAGCATGATGTTTTCCGCTACCGACAGCGTGGGGATCAGCGCGACGTCGACCTCTTGCTGCACCACGTGAATACCGTGACGGCGCGCCTGCAACGGGGAGTGGATCGCCACCGGCTGGCCGTCGATCAGGATCTCGCCGCGATAATGATCGTGGGCGCCGGAGAGGATCGCCATCAGCGTCGACTTGCCCGCGCCGTTGGCGCCGACCAGCGCATGGATTGATCCGCCCTGCAGCGTGAAGTCCACGTCCTGCAGCGCGTTGAAGCCGGCGAAGGCGATCGAGATATTGCGCATCTCGAGGCGTGAAGGCGTTGCGGTTGACATAGGGTGTTAAGGCCGTTTAGATGTTTAGATGGCTGTTTTGCTCTGTTGTAACATAGATTGCGCCGTTGGCAACCAACAAAATGGCATAACGGCGATGAAAAAATCGTGGGTGGGCAGGGGCGCAACCCGCGTCAGGCTGCGCCGGTGCGAGAAGCGGTCAGAAGGTGGTAGGGGTGTGTGCGCTGACGATGCGGCAAACGCGAGCCGACGTATTGCTGAAGCTGTGCGGAATGCCGGTGTTGATGGCGTAACTCTGACCGGCGCTCAGGCAATAGCTCTGGCCGTTGATGGTCAGCACGATCTCGCCTTCCAGCAGGGTGCCGATCTCTTCGCCCTGATGCTTGATCTTTTCGCCGGTGGTGGTGCCGGGCTGGTAGGTTTCCAGCATCATCGCCAGGTTGCGCGTCGGGCTGCCGTTGTGCACCAGCTTCATCGACACCCCCTGGCTGCCGATCTCAATCAGATCCTCGGCGTCGATCACCACGCGCGGTTCGTCGACGGCCTCCGGTTCGGCAAAGAATTCAGACAGCGACAGGCCATACACCTTCAGCAGCTTTTGCAGCGTGCTGATGGCCGGGCTGACCTTGTCCTGTTCGATGGTGCTGATCGCACTGTGGGTTAACCCGGACAGTTCGGCGACCCGGCGCTGCGACAAACCCAATTGCTGACGGATCTGTGACAGGCGTTTGCCCGGTGCCAAGCTGGCTTCGCTCATAGCGGTACTTCCTTCTGGTAGGGGCGACAGGCAGACATGAATATCGTTATCGGGCGCCTGTCTGGGCGATAACGATGCTGCATGATATCGATAGTTAGGGCAGGTTTGGAAAATATATTGCCCATGTTCACTCTCGGTGCGTTGGACGAAATAGTTGACGTAAAAATGGCAGCAAGGCCTTTTCGGTCAATATTTTATCAATTTAGCAGCCGGTGGTGAATAATCAAACAGGATTGTAACATTTGCAAACCCATTCTGTTAAGACTATGTTTCATATTGTGGATGTTATTTTGAGCGCCCGGCAGCGGCGCGACCTGGCGAGAAATCCAATCATGTGTTGAATCGAACGGCGGACGGGCGCTAACGCGCCTTAAGAGCATAATGGCGGGTGACGTATGCAAACCAATAGCGCAGCAGTTGAACATTTTGCACAGCATCATGAAGAGAGGCGAAGTAGCGCGTTCCAAAATGAGGTTGCTCATTATTTGGAACGCCATCCCGCCACGCAGTATGTCGATATCCTTCTTACCGATCTCAATGGTTCCTTCCGCGGCAAACGTATACCCGTCTCAGGGTTGAAAAAACTGGAAAAAGGCAGCTACTTCCCCGCGTCGGTGTTCGCCATGGACATCCTCGGTAACGTGGTGGAGGAGACCGGTCTTGGGCAGGAGCTCGGCGAGCCGGATCGCATTTGCCTGCCGGTGCCCGGTTCGCTGACGCCGTCGGCCGCCGATCCGGAGCATATCGGCCAGGTGTTGCTGACCATGCTGGATGAAGATGGCACTCCCTTTGACGTTGAACCCCGTAATGTGCTGAACCGCGTGTGGCAGGCGCTGCGACAGCGCGGCTTGTTCCCGGTGGCAGCGGTAGAGCTGGAGTTCTATCTCATCGACAGGCAGCGCGACGCAGAAGGCGATTTGCAGCCGCCGTGTGCGCCCGGCACTCAGGAGCGCAATACCCAAAGCCAGGTGTACTCCGTCGATAACCTGAACCATTTCGCCGAGGTGCTGAACGATATCGACGCGTTGGCGAAGCTGCAGGGGCTGCCGGCGGACGGCGCGGTGGCGGAGGCGTCGCCGGGGCAGTTCGAGGTCAACCTGCGCCATTCCGACGACATCTTGCTGGCCTGCGACCACGCGCTGGCGCTGAAACGGTTGGTGCGGCTGGTGGCCGAGAACCACGGTATGCACGCCACCTTTATGGCCAAACCCTATGAGGATTACGCCGGCAGCGGCATGCATGTGCATGTCAGCATGCAGGACGGGGCGGGCAACAACCTGTTTGCCGACGGCGAAGGCGAGGATTCACCGTTGCTGAAACAGGCGCTGGCCGGGATGATCACCCTGATGCCGGCGTCGATGGCGCTGCTGGCGCCGAACGTCAATGCCTATCGGCGTTTCCAACCGGGGATGTATGTGCCGATCCAGGCCGCCTGGGGCCACAACAATCGCACCGTGGCGCTGCGCATTCCCTGCGGCGAACCGGAGAATCATCGGGTGGAGTACCGCGTGGCCGGCGCCGACGCCAACCCCTATCTGGTGATGGCGGCGATCCTGGCCGGCATGTTGTACGGGTTGGACAACGCGCTGCCGTTGCCTGAGCCGGTGACCGGCAACGGGCTGGAGCAGGAGGGGCTGCCGCTGCCGATCCGCCAGAGCGATGCGCTGTACGAGTTTGAACATCAGCATGCGTTGACCCACTATCTGGGCGAGCGTTTCACCCAGGTTTATCACGCCTGCAAGACGGACGAATTGCTGCAGTTTGAACGGCGGGTGACGGAAACCGAGATCGACTGGATGTTGAAAAATGCCTGAATGGGCGTATAAAGTAAGAAGTATGTGCGGGCGACCGGCCTGCCGGTAGCGGATTAATTCGCCTGCCGGGCTGGTTTTCCGTTCGATCGACAAAAAGAATTTGTATTTGAGGGCTTCCGGATCTTGTCATCCGGAGGCATTCTGGTGCAAAATATCTCAAATGCAGATAGCCGACGTTTTGAAAGCGTCGGTTATTTTTTTTGCATTAAGTTTTACCAACGTAGCGTTTCATACACCAAGCGAGGCCGGACACCGATCCGGATAGATAAATAGTTTCGTGCACGATCAAACAAAACTTTATGGTCGTGACTCATGAGGATTAGAAAGATGGGGCAATTTTTCACTTTAGCGCCGGTGCCCGCCGGTTTCCGCTGTGGCCGCAGCGACTATGGAGCAGCCGAGGTTACCTCGACCCGTTATCCAGCTTACAATCCCCTTCTTTTAGAATTAAGTCGCTCGTTGCGAAGTTTCCCCGCAACCTTAAGTCTTGGCGTGTCCGCCATCCGCAAGGCTCAAGGTAAGGGGGGGCTGAACAATGTCCGATAACACCCTTAACGCCGCTCCGGCTCAGCGCACTCAGCTGCGTAAAACCCTGACATTAGTTCCGGTAGTGATGATGGGTCTGGCTTATCTGCAGCCAATGACCATCTTCGATACCTTCGGCATCGTATCCGGCCTGACCGATGGTCACGTCGCGACCGCGTACGCCTTCGCTCTGCTGGCGATCCTGTTTACCGCCCTGAGCTACGGCAAGCTGGTGAAGAAGTTCCCTTCCGCCGGTTCCGCCTACACTTACGCCCAGAAAGCCATCAGCCCGCACGTCGGCTTTATGGTGGGCTGGTCATCGCTGCTGGACTACCTGTTCATGCCGATGATCAATATTTTGCTGGCCAAGATTTACCTGGAAGCGATCTTCCCGGGCGTCCCGTCCTGGATCTTCGTGGCGGTGCTGGTCGGGTTGATGACGATTTTCAACCTGCGCGGCATCAAGCTGGTGGCCAACCTGAACTCCATCATCGTGGTGGTACAGGTGGCGATCATGATCGTGTTCCTGGGTCTGGTGATCAACGGCGTTTACCACGGCGAAGGCGCCGGTACGCTGGTCAGCAGCCGCCCGTTCTGGTCCGATAACGCTCACGTGGTGCCGATGATTACCGGCGCGACCATCCTGTGCTTCTCGTTCCTGGGCTTCGACGGCATCAGCTCGCTGTCCGAAGAAACCAAAGACGCAGAGAAAGTGATCCCGAAAGCCATCTTCCTGACGGCGCTGATCGGCGGCATCATCTTTATCGTGGTGTCTTACTTCGTGCAGCTGTACTTCCCGGACATCTCGCGCTTTAAGGATCCTGACGCGTCGCAGCCTGAAATCATGCTGTACGTGGCGGGCAAGTTCTTCCAGTCGGTGATCCTGGTGTTCTCCTGCGTGACGGTATTGGCGTCAGGCATGGCGGCGCACGCGGGCGTTTCGCGTCTGATGTACGTGATGGGCCGCGACGGCGTGTTCCCGACTCGCTTCTTCGGCTATGTGCATCCGAAGTGGCGTACCCCGGCGCTGAACGTGCTGCTGGTTGGCGCCATCGCGCTGTCCGCGGTGTCGTTTGACCTGGTGACCGCGACCGCGCTGATCAACTTCGGTGCGCTGGTGGCCTTCACCTTCGTCAACCTGTCGGTGATCTCGCAGTTCTATATTCGCGACAAGATGAACCGCACCGTGAAGGACACGTTCAACTACCTGATCCTGCCGGTGATGGGCGCACTGACCGTCGGCGCGCTGTGGATCAACCTGGAAGCCAGCTCGATGACGCTGGGCCTGGTTTGGGCGGCCATCGGTCTGATCTACCTGGCCTTCGTTACCCGCAGCTTCCGTCTGCCGGTGCCGCAAGCGAGCGAAGACGCCGCCTAAGCGCGAGCCGTCTCCTCAGCCACAAAAAAGGCCGCTTTCGCGGCCTTTTCCTTTTCTGCTTGCTGCGGGTTTTATCCCACCAACTCTTTGCCGTAATCGAACAGCGCTTTCAGCAGGGCGGTTTTCTCTTTGTCGCCTTCGTGCAGGTTATACAGCGATTCGAGCTGCAGCAGGTAACTCTGCACGCGCTCCGCGCTCAACGTTTCCTGGCGGTGTTGCAGCCAGCGGCGCTGCTCGGCGTCGTCCAGCGTATTCGGATAGTTGCGCGCGCGGAAGCGGAACAGCAGCTCTTTCATGCGGCCGTCGCTGAAGGCCAGATCCAGCGCCGGCAGGTTCTGCGGCTTGGTCTGCTGGATAATCCTCATCGCCGCCTTGTCGGCGTCGCTGAAGAAACCGTCGTACAAGCGGGCGTCGACGTCCTCGGAACCTTTGAACGGCTCGGCTTCGGCGAACAGTGCCACCACTTTCTCGCGCACTTCCGGGTGCTGTTTCAGCAGCTGCAGATTTTGCAGGCAGGCCTGGCGATCGATGCCCAGCCGCTCGGCGTTCTCCGGCAGCAGGGTTTTGGCCGGCGCCAGCACCGGGCATTTGTTGATGTGCACCAGCTTGATCGGCACCGGCGTCTGATCCGGCGCCAGATCGTCGCGGCGGGTGTAGAGCCGTTCACGCAGCTGCTCAGCGCTCAGCGTCAGCAGCGGCGTCATGTCGCCGGCGAGATCGCACATGATCACCGCGTTTTTGTTGTCCGGGTGCCAGGCCAGCGGCGACACCCAGCTGGTGTTGCCGCGCGCCGCGCCGAACATGCCGGAGACGTGCACCAGCGGCGTCATTTCGGCGACGTCGATCAGGGCGTTCAGTTTGTGCTTGTTGCGGTGCTGCAGCAGGAAATCGAACAGCCGCGGCTGCGCCTGCTTAACCAGCTTGGCCATGGCGATGGTGGCGTATACGTCTGACATCGCGTCGTGAGCCTGCGTGTGTTCGACGCCGTTGGCGTGCGTGAGGTGTTCGAGGCGGAAGCTGGGGAAACCGTCTTCGTTTTCCGGCCAGACGATGCCGTCCGGGCGCAGGGCGTAGCAGGCGCGCATCACATCCAGCAGATCCCAACGCGAGTTGCCGTTTTGCCAGCTGTAGGCGTAGGGATCGTAGAAGTTGCGATAGAAGATATTGCGGCTCACTTCGTCATCGAAGCGGATGTTGTTGTAACCGAGAATGCAGGTGCCGGCCATGCTGAAGGCCTGATGGATTTGGCGGGTGAACTCGGCCTCGTTAACGCCTTTGGCGCGCGCCACCTGCGGCGTGATGCCGGTGATCATCACCGCCTCGGGTTCCGGCAGGTAATCGTCGGCCGGGGCGCAGTAGATGACCAGCGGCTCTTCGATAATGTTGAAATCCATATCGGTGCGCACGCCGGCGAACTGCGCCGGGCGGTCCAGCGACGGGCTCTTGCCGAAGGTCTCGTAATCGTGAATATAAAATGTGGCCGTTGCCTTGCTGCTCAAAATCGCGTCTCTTCAGTGGCGGATACAATATGCCTCTATTGTAACGGCGTGGGGAGCGATGCCAAGCGGCGGTTAGAGAAATGCGCGCAATTACGCACGGCGATAGTAATCCAGCCGCTGATGAAAGTAGGGGAGCAGGTGGTCGGGGATCTGTTGTTCCGTTTCCGTCTGGGTCGAGGCGATGCCGTAGCGCTCGTTGTAGATCACGCTGATGGCCAGCAAATCGGTTTCTATTTTCTCGCGTTGCGCCTGCGGTAAGCTATCCAGCTTTCGAGCCATCGTTATCTCCCTGTTAACCTTAGGGCATAATAGGATCGTTAGCGGATATTGTCCCTACCCATTCCGGGGGGCGGCGGAGGCCTGAACGCTTTGCTGCGGGCAGGGGGGCAGACTGTGGCGGGCGGCGAACTCGCTCTGCGCCTGGTGCGCATTGAGGCGATCTGTCCGATTATACAGCGAACAGGCGCCGCTTATCACTGCCGCCCAAAACAGGGTGCACAGCAGCAAAACCCCCAACCAGATTTTTTGGTTATAGGTCATAAGTCCTCCACGGACGAGAAGAGAAATAACATTGACCGTTAAATTTAATCAGGCACTACATCAATGGTATTTAAACGGCGGAGATTAATCATGGAGTCTACGCGGTTCTTTTGTTACTAAACCCATGATGGATGTTTCAAAAGATTCCTTAAGATAATATTAAGAAAAGTGTTTAAGGGCGCCGTAATTCTATTTAATATTTGTTTAAATATCCGCGGATACAATCAACCACATTCAATGCCAATGTGGGTGACAATGATGAAAACGCTACTGTTGACCGGCGCTACCGGCTTTCTTGGTGGTGCGGTTCTCGAAAAATTATTGATTGAAAATCAGTCTGTTAATTATCTTTTGCTGGTGCGTGCAGACGATGCGCAGCAAGGGCTGGCCCGTATTCGCGCGAATATGGAAAAGTTTAATATCGATGCGAATCTGCTGTCTAAAATTACGATTGAAAATATATTATTGGGCGACCTTTCCGAACCGGCCGACTTTTTAACTGACGCGCGTATTAACAATGTTACGCACGTTATTAACTGCGCGGCCGTTGCTTCATTTGGTAATAACCCGCTCATTTGGAAGGTAAACGTAGAAGGCACTCTGGCCTTTGCCGAAAGAATGGCGCAGGTGCCGGGATTAAAACGTTTCCTGCACGTCGGCACCGCCATGTCCTGTTCGCCGGAGCCGGGTTCGCTGGTGGCGGAGAGCGGCGAGTTTGAGGAAGACGCCGAACACCTGGTGGAATATACCCGTTCCAAATCCACCATCGAACAGCTGATGCGCCAGCGCTGCCCGCAAATGCCGTTGACCATCGCTCGTCCGTCGATCGTGGTGGGGCACACCCGCCTGGGCTGCCAGCCTTCCAGCAGCATTTTCTGGGTGTTTGGCATGGCGCTGATGCTGCGCAAGTTCATGTGCTCGCTGCAGGACAATATCGACGTGATCCCGGCGGACTACTGCGCGGATGCGCTGGTGATGCTGATGAACAGCGAAACGCTGGAGAACGACGTTTATCACATCTCCGCCGGTGAGGAGAGCAGCGTCAGCTTTGCCGAAATTGACAACGCCATGGCGGCGGCCCTGGAAAAAGCGCCGGTGGGCGATGAGTATGCGCAGGTGACCTATGACGCGCTGGTGAAAATGCGCCGCCAGCTGAAAGACATTTTCGGCCCGTGCAACGAGCGGCTGATGCTGAAGGCGATGCGCCTGTACGGATCGTTCGCCATGCTCAACGTGCGTTTCAGCAACGAGAAGATCCTCAAGCTGGGCATGCCGAAACCGCCGCGTTTCACCGACTACATCGCCGGCTGCGTGCAGTCGACGCGCGGGCTGTCTATCCAGCAGCAGATGGTGGTGGACTTCAAATAACCGCCGGGCGCAACGGGCGCCCGAGGTTACCGTCCGTTACCAGGACGAAGACGACCAGAAGACGCGGCCGAGCACCACCAGTTGCTCCTTGCGCTGCTGATAGCTGAGATGCTCGTCCTGGTACTCTTCCCGGTTGAGGGAGCGGATGACGACGCCGCCGTCCGGCTGTTCGATCAGCACCTTCACCCGCAGCAAATTGCCGTGGCGGATGGCGTAGGTCTTGCCCTCGCGGATGCGCGTGTCGTCGGTATTGATGCCGACCACGTCGCCGTCCTGCAGACGCGGTTCCATGCTGGAGCCGGAGATGCGGATAATGCGCGCGGCGTTGACCGCCACCCCCATCTTGTGCAGATAGTAACGGCGGAAGATCAGCGAAAACTCCTCGCGATCGACGATTTCGTAGCAGCCGTCGCCGGCGGAAAAATCGATATCCAGCAGCGGGATCTCCACAAACTCTTCCTTGTCTTGTTCGGTATCTTCCCATACCACCGGTTTCAAACGGGCGGGCTGGAAGTCCGACTCCGCCGCCACGTTGTCAAACGGGCGCACCAGCTGCTTTTCATGAAACACGTCGAACCAGCCCTTGGGCAAATTCAGCCTGGCCTCGATCCGCCTGGCCAGATTGTCGCCAAGATTGCGGGAGGATTTCTCCCCGATGATTTGGCTCAGCGTCGGCGCGGAAGACTCAACCAGCGTGGCGAACTCATTCTGGTTGACGCCTTGCCGGGCGTAGCGGGCCATTAATTCGCGCAGATTGTTGCGCCTGATTTCTTTAGTTTCCATCGTGCAATGATCGCACTCTTTAGCAAAAAGGTAAATAACGGTTTTGCTAAAAAACGCTTGTGCATGATTTAGCAATTAGCTAAAACAAAAAGGGTGAGCCAAGGGTTCACCTGTGCGGAGCGGCCTGTCATGATGAGAGGCCGCTCAGTGAAATCAAACGAGAGAGGGACTTTACGATGTACAAGATTGATTACAATAGCTACCGATCGGTCGCCAGCTTCGGCCACCGCGTGCGCTTTCTGGTGCTGCACTACACGGCGCAAAACTTCGCCGACTCGGTGACATCATTGACCGGAAAATCGGTCAGCGCGCACTATCTGGTGCCGGATCCGACCGATGCCACCTATCAGGCCGCCGGCTTCAGCGGCGTGCGCATTTTCAACCTGGTGGACGAGAACGAGCGCGCCTGGCATGCCGGCACCAGCCAGTGGGGCACCCGCAGCAATATCAACGACACCTCGATCGGTATCGAGATCGTCAACCTGGCGAGCGGCGACGGTGGAAACATCACCTTCCCGCCGTTCAATCCGCAGCAGATCGAGGCGGTCACCCAACTGGCGCAGAACATCCTGCAGCGTTATCCGGACATCTCGCCGGTGAACGTGGTGGCGCACTCCGACATCGCGCCGGGCCGCAAGAGCGATCCGGGCCCGCAGTTCCCGTGGCAGCAGCTGTATCAGGCCGGCGTCGGCGCCTGGTATGACGAAGCGACCAAGCAGCAGCGCCAGCAGGAGTACTGCAGCCAGGGCCTGCCGGCGCAGGCTGAACTGCTGAAGCTGTTCGCCCAATACGGCTACGATACCTCGGCGGCGAACACCGCAGAAGGCTATCGCCAGCTGGTGCGCGCGTTCCAGCTGCACTTCCGTCCGCAGAAGTATGACGGCGTGATGGATGTTGAAACCGCCGCCGTTCTGCGCGCGCTGGTCGACAAATACGTCGCCTGAGCCTGAGTGCGAATGAGGGACGCCTCATTCGCCTTTTCCTTGCCGGGCTTCCTCCGCTAAAATAGCGGCCTGGCTGGTGTTTATCGGAGGCACTGTGCGCCTCGATCGAAAAATCTCTTCACTTGAACTGCTGACCTATCGCCACTATCGCATCGTTCACGGCGTGCGCATCGGGCTGGCGTTTATCCTGACCTTTCTGCTGATCCGCCTGCTGGCGGTGCCCGAAGGCACCTGGCCGCTGATCACCCTGGTGGTGGTGATGGGGCCGATCTCGTTTTGGGGCAACGTGCTGCAGCGGGCGCTGCAACGCATTGCCGGCACGGTGTTCGGCGCGGCTTCCGGCCTGATCGCCCTGTATCTGGAACTCTATTCGCTGCCGCTGATGCTGGCATGGTGCGGCGTGGTGATGTTCGTCTGCGGTTACCTGACGCTCGGCAAACGGCCGTATATGGCGCTGCTGGTGGGGATCACGCTGGCGGTGGTGTGCGGCGCGGGCGCCGGCGACATGCACACCGCGCTGTGGCGCAGCGGCGACGTGATCTTCGGCTCGCTGCTGGCATTGCTGTTCACCAGCATCTACCCGCAGCGCGCCTATATTCTGTGGCGCATGCAAATGGCGGACTGTCTGCAAACCGCCGCCCGTATCTACGGCGCGTATTTTTCGCCGAACGTCATTGAGCGGCCGCGGTTGGAGCCGCAGCTCAAGGATCTGTTGAATCAGGTGGTGAAGCTGCGCAGCCTGATCGTGCCCGCCAGCAAGGAAACCCGCATCCCCAAAGCGGTGTTCGAGGCGGTGCAAACCCTCAGCCGCAATCTGGTGTGCACGCTGGAACTGATGGCCGACGCCTACTGGGCCTCGCGCGAAACGCACTTCATTATGTTGAACGCCCGCACGCTGCGCAGCACCCAGCTGCTGACGCTGAGCTCGCTGGAGTCGTTGGCGGTGCTGATGCGCGAAGGGCCGCAGGCGCAGCGGCAGGCGGCGGCGGGGCAGTTGGCGGAGATCGCCGGCGAGCTGAAAACGCTGATGCAAGAGGTCAGCCTTGGCCAGCACGGCGAAGCGCCGATTTACGGCTATGTCTGGCTCAGCATGGAGCTGGCGCAGCAGTTGGAAGAGTTGGGGGATCTGCTCCAGGTCTGCACCGCCGCCGGGCGCGAATAAGGGGTCAGATCATGAAGGCGGCGCTTTGGGTTTTGGCCGCCGGGGCAAAGTGGGTAAGATAAGCCAATCACTGTTGTGCCGGACCGCCACAAACCTGTATCTTGGTGCCATGTGGCCGTAAGCAAATGAATCTGTGTATTACTAAAGCAAGGGTATAAAGATGGATAATGCAAATAAGCCGAGTTTCCAGGACGTGCTGGAGTTTGTGCGTATGTTCCGCCGCAAAAACAAACTGCAACGCGAGATCGTCGACAACGAAAAGAAAATTCGTGATAACCAGAAGCGCGTGCTGCTGCTCGACAACCTGAGTGAGTACATCAAGCCCGGCATGAGCATCGAAGACATTCAGGGCATCATCGCCAACATGCGCAGCGACTACGAAGATCGCGTTGATGACTACATCATCAAAAATGCCGATCTGTCCAAAGAACGCCGCGAGCTGTCCAAAAAGCTGAAAGCGATGGGCGAAGTGAAGTAACCCGCCTTATCGGGCCAGGCGTCTTGCCTGGCCCGCATCCTTATCCCGCCTGATTTTCCGTTCTTGCCGACACTGCCGTTTCCGTTGGGGCGTTCCCCGGCGGCCGAAGGCGCCTCCCCATCCTGCAGGATCTGCAGGTGACCGCCGGGGAACGCGTGTTACTGCTCCGCGCCGTACATGTCGAAGTCGAAATACTTGTCGTTGATTTTCTTGTAAGTGCCGTTGGCGCGGATCGCCTGCAGCGCGGCGTTGAAGGCGTTAAGCAGCGCGGTATCCTCTTTGCGTACCCCGATGCCGTCGCCGACGCCGAAGTACTTGCTGTCGCTCAATTCGGCGCCGATAAAGGCAAAGTCTTTGCCGCCGGGCGTTTTGAAGAATTCGCTGGCGCTGACGCTGGCCAGCAGCGACGCATCCAGGCGGCCGTTGGCCAGATCTTCGTTCACCTCCTGCTGGCTTTGGTAAGCCACCACGTTGACGCCGGCCGGCCGCCACAGCGCGTTGGCGTAGGCCTCCTGGCTGGAACCTTGCTGCACGCCGACCGATTTGCCTTTCAGCGAGGCGGCGGTAGGCTGCAGATTGCTGCCTTTATGCGCCACCAGCCGCGCCGGGGCGTTGGAGACTTTGCTGGAGAAAGCGATCTGCTGCCGGCGCTGTGGCGTAATGGTCATCGACGAGGCGATGGCGTCGAACTTCTTCGCCTGCAGGCCGGGGATCATGCCGTCCCAACTGCTTTCCACCCACACGCATTTGGCCTGCATCTGGTCGCACAGCGCCTGGGCGATATCGACGCCGAAGCCGGTCAGCTTGCCCTGCGGATTTTTATACTCCAGCGGTGGAAAGGTGGGATCGATGCCCAGCTTGATCACTTTGCCGCTGAATTCACCGCTCAGTGCGGGAAAACTCGCGGCCAGCGGCAGCAACAACAACAGCCCTTTGATGATTTTCATGTCATTTCCTCTGTGTTGGCAATTAAACCGCGGGGCGAGCGCAAAAAGCGCTCGACCAATTTGACCCAGTAAGTGGCGCCCAACGACAGACTGTCGTCGTTGAAGTCATAACCGGGGTTGTGCAGAGAATTGCCCGGCGTGGCGGGGCCGTTGCCGATCGAGATGTAGCTGCCTGGGCACTTCTCCAGCATAAAGGCGAAATCTTCGCTGGCGGTAAACGGCCGCAGCGTGGGGATCACCCGGCTCTCTCCGGCCCATTCCAGCGCCACCGCGCGCGCCAGCTCGGTTTCTGCCGGGTGGTTCACCAGCACCGGGTAGCCGTGCTGATAGTCGATCTCCGCGCGGGCGCCGAAGCTGGCGGCCTGCGCCGTGACCAGTTCGGTGATGCGCTGTTCCAGCCGCGCACGCACCGCCGCCGTCAGCGCGCGCACGCTGAGCGTCAGGGTGGCGGTCGCCGGGATCACGTTGGCGGCCTGGCCGGCCTGCATCGCCCCCACGGTGACGATCGCCGTTTCCTGCGGATCGATATTGCGCGCCACGATGGTTTGCAGGCTCATAACGATGGCTGCGCAGGCCACCACCGGATCGACGGTGCTCTGCGGCACCGCGCCGTGGCCGCCGTGGCCGTGCAGGGTGATGTGCACCGTATCGGCCGAGCACATGAAGGGGCCGCAGGCGAAGCCCAGGTGGCCGGTGGGTAAGCCGGGCACGTTGTGCATGGCGAACACCGCGTCGCAGGGGAAGCGCTCAAACAGGCCGTCTTCAATCATCACTCTGGCGCCGCCGCCGCCTTCTTCCGCCGGCTGAAAGATCAGGTGCAGCGTGCCGCAAAAGTTCGGCTGCCGCGCCAGATAGCGCGCCGCCGCCAGCAGCATGGCGGTGTGCCCGTCGTGGCCGCAGGCGTGCATCACCCCGGAATGGGTACTGGCGTGCGGCAAGCCGGTCGTTTCGGCAATCGGCAGGGCGTCCATGTCGGCGCGGATGCCGAGCGATTTTCCCGGCCCGCGCTGCAGTGTGGCGACAACGCCGGTTTGTCCTACGCCGCGCGTGACGCGGTAACCCCATTCCTCCAGCCGCTGCGCCACCAGATCCGACGTCGCAAACTCCTGGAAGCCCAGCTCCGGGTGGGCGTGAATGTGGCGGCGAAGCGCGACCATCTCATCATGAACGGCGGCGATCTCAGGCAGTACCAGTGAATGCGTCATCACGGTCTCCGGCAAAAGGGTCCCGGCCAGTGGGCGGGGAACGGGGCAGAGGGGATAGGCATCGAGACTAGCAAACTCCGTTTTTGTCGGGTAGCCGCCGTTCGGTTATGCTGACAACCTATGATTGTCAGGAGGTGGACATGAAACTGCACCAACTGCAGGCGCTGGTGGCCAGCGCCGACAGCGGCAGCATTCGTGCGGCGGCGCGGCATCTGGGGCTGTCGCAGGCGGCGGTGACCCGCGCACTGCGCGAACTGGAGCAAGAACAGGCGCTGCCGCTGCTGATCCGCACGCCGACCGGGCTGGGTTTTACCCCCTACGGCAAAACCCTGCTGGCGCACGCCCGGCTGGTGCTGAACCAGTTGGAGCAGGCGCAGGGCGAAATGGCGGCGCTGCGCGGGAGTGCGGCGGATCTGGTCAAGGCGGCGATTACCCCCTGGCTGATGCTGACGGTGCTGCCGCCGGCGGTGATGGCGTTTCGCAGCAAGGTGCCGGCGGTGCGGCTGGAACTGTCGGAAAGCCTGATGGCCAACGCCCAGTCGCAGCTGCGCGAGGGCACGATGGATTTCGCCATCACGCCGCTGCCGGCGTCGTCGGCGCCGCAGGAGTTTCACTGCGAGCCGCTGCTGGAGTATGAAACGGCGTACATGGTGCGGCGCGGCCACCCGCTGGCGCACAGCACCTCGCTGCATCAGCTGCTGGAGCAGGATTGGGTGATGAGCTATACCCAGGAAAGTTTCGATGCGCTGCTCGACGAGGTGTTCCACCGCCACGGCGTGCGCCTGCCGCGCCAGCGCATTATCCAGGCGCATTCGTTCGGTATGCTGCAGGCGCTGGTGGAGTCCGCCGAGATGTGTACCTGGTGCCCGCGGCCGATCGCCGCGCTGCCGCAGTTTGCCTCCCGCGTGCAGCCGCTGGCGCTGCGGGAGAGCTGCCAACCGGCGCAGCTGAATATCGTCACCCGGCGCAACAGCATTCTGAACGCCGCCGCCCATGAGTTTATCGACACGCTGGTGCGCACCCTGCGCCAGCAGGTGCGATCGTCGCGGCCGGAGGATCGCCAGATCTACGATCGCGTGCGCCTGCTGATTTAGCGGATCTGCCCGGATCGCCGATCCCGTAAATGGGATCGCGATCCGCATTTGTAGCATTTTTAGCCGCAATGTTAACGAACTGTGATTTTGCTCAAATAATTATTTTTGCAGCTTTGGTTATATGTCGCTCTATGTTCACGTTGTCATTTTTAGTTATCGGGATGTGTAATGGTTAATTTATTGAAATTTATAATTTTATAACTCAGTTTGTTTTTTGTTTGATAAAAATGACAACGTCAACATTTATAATTTTCAAGCGTTTAACGAGAATATTGGAGGGATAGATGAGCCAGTTGCCGGAAAAAATGCGCGCGGTCGTTTGCCACGGCCCGCAGGATTACCGTTTCGAACAGGTGCCCACGCCGCTGCCGAAGGCGCGCGAGCTGGTGATCAAGGTGGAAGGATGCGGCATCTGCGCAGGCGACTGCAAGTGCAAGAACGGCGCGCAGATGTTTTGGGGAGAGAACCCGTGGGTCAAACCGCCGGTGGTGCCGGGGCACGAGTTCTACGGCCGCATCGCCGCGCTGGGCGAGGGCGCGGAAGGCAAATACCAGCTCGGCGAGCGGGTGATCGCCGAGCAGATCGTGCCGTGCTGGGAGTGCCGTTACTGCAAATCCGGCAGTTACTGGATGTGTGAGACGCATAACATTTACGGCTTCCAGAAAGACGTGGCGGAGGGCGGCATGGCGGAATACATGCGCTTTTCCGAGAACGCCATCGTGCACAAGATCCCGGAAAGCCTGAGCCATGAAGACGCGGTATTGATCGAGCCGATGGCCTGCGCCATTCACACCGTGGCGCGCGGCGACATACAGCTGGACGACGTGGTGGTGCTGGCCGGCGCCGGGCCGCTCGGGCTGTGCATGGTGCAGGTGGCGCGCCTGAAAACGCCGAAGAAACTGATCGTGATCGACGCCATCGACGAGCGGCTGGCGCTGGCGAAGGAGTTTGGCGCCGACGTGGTGATCAACCCGCTGAAGGAAGACGCCGACCAGATCGTCAAATCGCTGACCGGCGGCTACGGCTGCGACGTCTACATCGAGGCCACCGGCGCGCCGATCGGCGTCACCCAGGGGCTGCAGATGATCCGCAAGCTGGGCCGCTTCGTGGAGTTCAGCGTGTTCGGCAAGGAAACCACCGTCGACTGGTCGATCATCGGCGATCGCAAGGAGCTGGACATTCGCGGCGCGCACCTGGCGCCCTACAGCTATGAGATCGCCATCGATCTGTTCGAGCGCGGGCTGGTGACCTCAAGCGGCGTGGTCACCCACAGCTATTCATTGAACGACTGGGACGAAGCCTTCGCCCTGGCGGACTCGACCGACTCCATCAAGGTGATCCTGGTTCCCTGACCCTCCCGCCGTACCGCTGTTGCAGTCACGACCGTCGGCCCGTCCGCAATGGAGGGGCCGGCCGGTCGGCCAAACGTAAAGACATGCTGTTGCTCTGATAACCACAACAAGAAGCTTCCCTACAGGAGAATTGGCTATGTTTTCATTATTCAAAAAGACCCTGCCTTTTATCGTCGCCGGTGGAATGTTGGCGGCCAGCCATGGGGCGCTGGCCAAGCAAATCACTATCGGTATGTCGTTCCAGGAAATGAACAACGACTACTTCGTCACCATGAAGCAGGCGCTGGATCAGGCGGCGGCGGATATCGGCGCCAAGGTGTACGTGGCCGATGCGCGCCATGACGTCGCCAAACAGATCGGCGACGTGGAAGACATGCTGCAGAAGAAGGTGGATATCCTGCTGATCAACCCGACCGATTCGGTGGGGGTGCAGTCGGCGGTGATCTCCGCCCATAAGGCCGGCGCGGTGGTGGTGGCGATCGACGCGCAGGCCGAAGGGCCGCTGGACTCGTTCGTCGGTTCGGAAAACTACGACGCCGGCTTCCAGGCGGGCGAATACCTGGCGAAAGCGCTGGGCGGCAAAGGCAAGGTGGCGATCCTCGACGGCATCCCGGTGGTGCCGATCCTGGAGCGCGTGCGCGGCTTTGAAGCGGCGATGAAAAAATACCCCGACATCAAGATCGTCACCAAACAAAACGGCAAGCAGGAGCGCGACACCGCGCTGACCGTCACCGAAAACATGCTGCAGTCGGCGCCGGATTTGGCGGGCATCTTCAGCGTCAACGACGTCGGCGCGCTCGGCGCCCTGGCGGCGATCGAAAGCAACGGCGCCAAGGTCAAGCTGGTGAGCGTCGACGGCCAGCCGGAAGCCATCAAAGAGATCCTCAAGCCGAATTCGCCGTTCATCGCCACCTCGGCGCAGTTCCCGCGCGACCAGCTGCGCATCGCGCTCGGCATTGCGCTGGCCCGCTACTGGGGCGCCACGGTGCCGAAAACCGTGCCGGTCAAAGTGAAGCTGATCGGCCGCAGCAATGCGGCCGGCTTTAGCTGGTAACAGCGGCCAGGTTCGCCCCGCTGCGGCGGGGCGTTCGGCGCGGAGGGCAATGCGGTGACACCTTTACTGGAACTGAAGCGAATAAAAAAGAGCTTTCCCGGCGTGAAGGCGCTGGACGGCATCGATCTGGCCATTCAACGCGGCGAGGTGCACGCCCTGCTGGGCGAAAACGGCGCCGGCAAATCGACGCTGGTGAAAATCATGTGCGGCATCCATCAGCCGGACGAGGGCGACATTTTTATCGACGGCGAGCAGCGCCGCTTTAACAACTATCGCCAGGCGATCGAGGCCGGGGTCGGCATTATTTTTCAGGAATTCTCGTTGATTCCCTACATGAGCGCCATCGACAACATCTTCCTCAACCGGGAGATCAGGAACCGCTGGGGCCTGCTGGATCGGCGGGCGATGCGGCGCAAGGCCGAGGCGATCTTCAAGCGGCTGACGGTGGCTATCGATCTCGATTGCCCGGTGGAGCAGCTGAGCGTGGCGCAGCAGCAGTTCGTTGAGATCGCCAAGGCGCTGTCGCTGGAGGCGCGGGTGCTGGTGCTGGACGAACCGACCGCCACGCTGACGCCGGGCGAGGCCGAACACCTGTTCAGCGTGATGAACGATCTGCGGCTGCTGGGCGTTGGCATGGTGTTTATCTCGCACCATTTGGACGAGATCTTCACCATCTGCGATCGCATCACCGTGCTGCGCGACGGCGCCTACATCGAAACGCTGGCCACCGGCGACACCAACGTGGAAGAGCTGGTGCGGCTGATGGTCGGGCGCAAAATCGAGAACGCCTTCCCGGTGAAACAGCATCCGGTTGATACCGAGACGGTGCTGCTGGAGGCGGAGATCCAGCGCGAGAAGCACGGCGCGACCGACCGTTTTCGGCTGCACAAGGGCGAGATCCTCGGCTTCGCCGGGCTGGTGGGCTCCGGGCGCACCGAGACCGTCTCGGCGCTGATCGGCGCCAGCCGCTGCCACCGCAAACGCGTCAGCCTCGGCGGCCAACCGGCGGCGCTGCGCTCCCCGGCGCAGGCGCTGGCGCAGGGCATCGGCCTGCTGCCGGAGAGCCGCAAAACCGAGGGCCTGGTGCTGCCGTTCTCGGTGGCGCAGAACATCACCCTCAACCGGCACCACCGGCGCGGCAAGATCTTCGTCAGCGCCCGCAAGGATCGCGACGTGGTGCAGCGGCTGATCCGCGCCGTGGGGGTGAAAACCCCGGACGCCGAGACCGCCGTCAGCACCCTGAGCGGCGGCAACCAGCAGAAAGTGGTGATCGCCCGCTGGCTCAACAACGACTGCAACATCCTGATCTTCGACGAGCCGACGCGCGGCATCGACGTGGGCGCCAAGGCCGAGATCTACCAGCTGATGCAGCAACTGACCCAGCAGGGCATCTCCATCATCATGATTTCCTCCGAACTGCCGGAGATCATCGGCGTGTGCGACCGCGTGCTGGTGTTTCGCGGCGGCCACATCGTCGCCGAGCTGACCGGCGACGACATCGAATCCAACCACATCATGCTTCACGCGACCGGGAGTGCCTTATGATCGGAATTGAACAACCCGCCGTGGCGCGCCGCGCCGCCGGCCCCAGCCTCGGCAAGCGCTGGGAAAAACTGCTGCATCACCCGGCGGTTCTGCCGTTTATCGGCTTCGCTGTCCTGTTCGTGCTGATGAGCCTGCTGAACGACAGCTTCCTCAGCGTCAACAACCTGACCAACGTGGCGCGCCAGGTGTCGATCAACGCCATCATCGCGGTGGGCATGACCTGCGCCATCCTGACCGGCGGCATCGATCTCTCGGTGGGGCCGGTGATGGCGCTGGCCGGTTCGGTCGCCGCCGGGCTGATGCTGGCGGCGGTGCCGATCCCGCTGGCGATGGTGGCCGCGCTGGCGCTCGGCGCGCTGTTCGGCCTGGCCAACGGCGCCTGCATCGCCTACCTGCGCATGCCGCCGATCATCGTCACCCTGGCGTCGATGGGCATCGCCCGCGGCTTGGCGCTGCTCTATACCGGCGGCTACCCGATCTCCGGCCTGCCCGACGTCTTCTCCTTCTTCGGCCGCGGCACGGTGCTGGGCATCCAGGTGCCGATCCTGATCATGCTCGGCGTGTATGTGCTGGCCTGGCTGATGCTCAACCAGCTGCCGTTCGGCCGCTACGTCTATGCGATGGGCGGCAACGAAGAGGCGGCGCGCCTGAGCGGCATCCGCGTGCCGCGCTACAAGATGCTGGTGTACGTGATCAGCGGCCTGACCGCCGCGCTGGCCGGGCTGGTGCTGACCTCGCGCCTGATGAGCGGGCAGCCCAACGCCGGCGAAGGCTTCGAGCTGGACGCCATCGCCGCCGTAGTGCTGGGCGGGGCGGCGATCTCCGGCGGGCGCGGCGCCATCGTCGGCACGCTGGTGGGGGCGATGATGCTCGGGGTGCTCAACAACGGCCTCAACCTGATGAACGTGTCGCCGTATATCCAGAACGTGGTGAAGGGCGGCATCATCCTGGCCGCCATCTACCTCAGCTCCGTGCGGCGCAAATAGGAGGCGCGATGTCAGTCTTTCTTGGCATAGACGTCGGCGGCACGGTGATCAAGGCCGGGCTGTACCGGGCAAGCGGCGAAGAGCTGGCGATCGCCGAGCGCGACGGCGCGGCGATTGCCGCCCAGCCGGGCTTTAGCGAACGCAATATGGACGCGCTGTGGGATGACGTTTGCGCGGCGATCCGCCAGACGCTGCACGCGGCGGGGCTGGCGGCCGGGCAGGTGCGCGGCGTCAGCTTTTCGGCGCACGGCAAAGGGCTGTACGCCATCGACCGCCACGGCAAACCGGTCGGCAACGGCATTCTCTCTTCGGACAACCGCGCGGCGGCCACGGCGGCGGAGCTGCGCCGCGCCGGGGTGGACGCGCAGACCTACCCGCGCAGCCTGCAGCCGCTGTGGCCCAGCCACCCGGCGCTGCTGCTGCGCTGGCTGAAGCAGCGGCAACCGGCGCAGTACGCCGCCGTCGATCGCATCCTGATGGCGCACGACTACCTGCGCTTTCGCCTCACCGGCGAGGCGGCGGCCGAGGTGACCAACATCTCCGGCAGCAACCTGTTTAACCAGCGCAGCGGCGCTTACGATCCGGCGCTGATGGCGGCCTTCGGCATCGAAGAGGCGCAGGAGAAGACCGCGCCGGTGATCGGCTCGGCGCAGCTGGCCGGGCGGGTGACGGCCGCTGCGGCGGCGCAGTGCGGCCTGCGAGCGGGCACTGCGGTGTACGGCGGCCTGTTCGACGTGGTGGGCGCGGCGCTCAGCTCCGGCGTGGCCGACGATCGCACGCTCAGCGCGGTGGCGGGCACCTGGTCGATCGCCACCTGCGTGACCGATCGCATCATTCCCGCCGATTACCCCTACGCCTGGGGGCGCTATTGCATCGACGGCCGCTATTTCGTGCACGAAGGCAGCCCGACCTCGGCCGGCAACCTTGCCTGGTTCCTGCGCCAGTTCTGCGCCGACGACCGGCAGCGCTACGCCCAGTTCAACGCCTGGGTGGCCGAGCGCCGCGAGCAGCCCAGCGGGCTGCTGTTCCTGCCGTATCTGTACGGCTCCAACCTCGGCGGCAACACGCCGGGCGGGCTGATCGGCCTGAGCGCCCACCACGAGATGGCGGACGTGGTGCAGGCGATCTACCAGGGCATCGTGTTCTCGCACCTGATCCATCAGGAGCGCATGGTGCAGCTGAACCCGCGCATTGAGCGGGTGCGCATGACCGGCGGGCCGACGCAGTCCGAGGTGTGGATGCAGATGTACGCCGACGCCGGCAACCTGCCGCTTGAGGTGGTGGAAACGCGCCAGAGCGGCTGCCGCGCCGCCGCCCTGTGCGCCGCCGTCGGCGCCGGGGAGTACGCCGGGTTCGCCGAGGCGATCGCCGCCGCGCCGCCCAAACTGCGCTGTTATTATCCCGCGACCGCCGCCCATCGGCGCCTGCGCGCCCAGCAGGCGCGCTATCTGGCGGTCGCTCAGGCTTTGAGTGAGGTGACTGATGCAAACGACTAACGCCGCCTGTCTGGGGCTGTATGAAAAGGCGCTGCCCGCCGAACTGAGCTGGCCGCAGCGGCTGGCCACCGCCGCCGAGCTGGGCTTTGAATTTGTGGAGATGTCTATAGACGAACAGCCGGCGCGCCAGCAGCGGCTGGACTGGGATCGCCGCCAGCGGCTGGCGTTTATCCAGGCGCGGCTCGACAGCGGGGTGACGGTGCCGAGCCTGTGCCTGTCGGCGCACCGGCGCGATCCGTTCGGTAGCGCCGACGCCGCCACCCGCGAACGGGCGCGGGTGCTGATGAGCAAGGCGCTGGAACTGGCGACGGATCTCGGCATCCGCAACATCCAGCTGGCGGGCTATGACGTCTATTACGAACCGGCCGATCGCCACAGCCGCGAGCGCTTTATCGAGGGCATGCAGTGGGCGGCGGCGCAGGCCGCCAGGGCGCAGGTGATGCTGTCGGTGGAGGTGATGGACACGCCGTTCATCAACAGCATCAGCAAATGGCGCGACATCGCCCGCCACGTCAACAGCCCGTGGTTCACGGTGTATCCCGATCTCGGCAACCTCAGCGCCTGGGGCAACGACGTCGCCGCCGAGCTGGCGCTGGGCATCGGCAGCATCACCGCCGTGCACCTCAAAGACACCGTGGCGGTGGGGCCGGGCAGCGCCGGGCAGTTCCGCGACGTGCCGTTCGGCGAGGGCTGCGTGGATTTCGCCCACGCCTTTTCCGTGCTCAACGCGCTCGGCTATCGCGGCCCCTATCTGCTGGAGATGTGGGCGCGCGAAGACGGGCAGGACAAGCAACGCATCGCCCAGGCCAAGGCCTGGATCGAACAACAGATGATCAATGGAGGCATCGCATGCTGAACGAACTCAAGCGGCAGGTGCTGGCCGCCAACCTCAGCCTGCCGGCATACGGGCTGGTGACCTTTACCTGGGGCAACGTCTCGGCGATCGACCGCCAGAGCGGGCTGGTGGTGATCAAGCCTTCGGGCATCGCCTACGAGGCGATGACGCTGGCGGATCTGGTGGTGGTGGATCTGGAGGGCAAGGTGCGCGAAGGGCACCGCAAACCTTCATCTGACACCGCCACCCACCTGGCGCTGTACCGCGCCTTCGCCGATATCGGCGGCGTGGTGCACACCCACAGCCGCAACGCCACCATCTGGGCGCAGGCCGGGCAGCCGATCCCGGCGCTGGGCACCACCCACGCCGACTACTTTTACGGCGACATTCCCTGCACTCGGCCGATGAGCGAGGCGGAGATCGCCGGGGATTACGAGGGGGAAACCGGCAAGGTGATTATCGAGACCTTCAATCAGGCGGGGCGCGATCCGCAGCAGGTGCCGGGGGTGCTGGTCTATTCCCACGGCCCGTTCGCCTGGGGCAAGGACGCGGCGGATGCGGTGCACAACGCGGTGGTGCTGGAGGAGGTGGCGATCATGGCGATGGCGACGCGCCAGCTGGCGCCGGCCATCGCCCCGATGCAGCCGGAGCTATTGGACAAACATTTCCTGCGCAAGCACGGCAAACACGCCTACTACGGGCAATAGCGCCCGTCAGCGATTCAACAGTGAGCCGGTGAAGAACTCTCTGCGCACCGGCAACTCGCCGCGCGGGCTGTTAATGGCGCTGAACAGCAGCTCCGCGGCGATCTCCCCCAGTTTCTGCGTATCGTGATACACCCCCGGAATGTGCAGGCCGTAAGCGCCGGCGCGCGGTGGTTCGTCTATCGAGAAGAATTTCACCTGCTGATAAAGCCCCATCTCGTGGCAGATGGCGATGGCGCCCAGCGTGATGATGCCGTTCAGGCCGATGATGTAATCCGGGCGGTTCTCCGGCTGCGCCAGATAGGCGCGCACCTCGCTTTCTTGCGAGGTGAAATCGTAGTCGCCGTTGATGATATGAATCTCACGCCCGCTGCCCTGCAAGGCCGCGACGATGCCGGCGGTGCGCGTTAGCGTAATTTCCGAATCCGCCGGGCCGCCGATAATCAGCAGCTTCTGCTCCGGCTGCTCCGCCAGATAACGCCCGGCCAGCACGCCGATCTCGCGGTTATCGAGGAACACGCCGCTCAGCTGCTGATCGTAAAGGTCACGGTCGATCAGGATCAGCGGCACGCCGTACACCTCGGCCAGCTCGAGATAGGCGGGGCGGTAGCGCTTGTCGTCGCGCACCGCCGACAGCAGGATGCCGCGCGCCTTGTAGCCGAACAGCGCCTGAATGGCGCGCATTTCCGCCTCTTCGCTGCCGTCGGTGTCGAACAGCATGATCTGATAACCCTGCTGGCGCGCAATGCGCGACACGGTCTTGATCAGGCCGGAATAGAACGGGTTATACATGCTGCTGGTGACGATGCCGATAATCTGGCTGCTGCTGCTTTTCAGCCCCTGCGCGAACGCGTTGGGTACATAGTTCAGCTCTTTGGCGATGGCGTGAATGCGCTCGCGGGTTTCCGGCTTGACCAGCTCGGGCTTATTGAAGGCGCGGGAAACGGTGATATTGGTCACCCTGGCGCGGCGGGCGATATCCACGATAGTGGCATTGGGATTGGCTTTTGACACCGTCTTTCCTTGCGTTATGCCTCAACAGATCCCTTATTGTAGGGAAAGGGCGGGGGCGGTGCTAGGGGGAGTTGGGGGGGTATTTTTTGAATGATTAGTGGTGATGCAGGAATAAATAAAAATGCTAATATTGGAAATAATGATATTTTTATTAATTTTAATTTAAATGATATCGCATGGATTTACTTTGTTGATGACTAGCTGGGGGGATTCTGGTTTAGAAGGCTGCCCTGCTAAGATGAATGTTGATAACGACTACATTATGATTTATAAGTAAATATAAATGATGTGGTTTTTAGGTAATACATTTTTTTGAAGGGAAATAACAATCTGATTTTTATGAGGTAGTTATTATGATTGATAGATTGGAACTTACCAAAAACATCCAGTTCTATGATTTGATTATACCTGAGGATAATTTAAATAGAACAATAACAGATGTGGAAATAAATTCAATTTTAGATTCATCAGATGAAAATATTGACCCTGATAGTGGTTATCTAATAAATGATTTTAGGGTGGAAAATAGATTAATTGAGGGTGATATCCCGTACAAGTACTCATTGAGAATTTTTCCATCACTTAGGCCTGTGTATTTCATTGGTGAAGTTGATGATGGAAATAACTATCAAGATAAGATTTATGCATTTATATTGATTCTTGAGTTTGACAACAGTATAGCGATCATAAAAAAAAGTTGCTCAAATATATCAGATAAAATTGAAAAGAATTTTAACTTGGTATCGAGTGATTTATTAGTAGGTACTTTTAATGATTTTGAGGTTTCTTTTCAAAAAATATCCACGAGAACAATCACTAACTCAGACAAGGCAATACGGAATAGATCAGCAGAGTCAGCAGATCTTAAAGGTTCTTACTCTACTCATGCTGCAGGTAGATCAATACCTTATTACTTGAAGCTCAGACAAGGCGCGGTAATTAAGACAATATCTGGTTCTGGACGACTAGTAGAAGCTTCACAGAGAGTGAATTTTTATGAAGTTGCGGAATGGTCTTATGCTCAACTTTGTCTGATAAGGCAAGGAGGAGGGGTTAAAGACTTCCTGAGTTATTTTGCCAAACAAAAAGAGTTAGGTGAAGTTTTAGACTTAACGAAGCCAAATGCATTGTTAATTGAAAGCACTTCATTATATGAGAAGTTACAATCAGAAGGGGCGATAATAAAATATAAGTTGCCTGATGGAACGGATCATATTCTAAATGATATGCAAGTAAATCGGTTACTCCGTAAACTAGAGAGAGTTTACCAAATAGAAGAAGATCTGACTATTTTTGTTCCAGCTGGTAAAGCTAAAATTAGAAAAAATAACAAGACATTAACGATTGACGCGACTATTCTGAAAAAATTAAAAGTTTCATCCAAGGCTAAAGATGTAACTTTGCAAAATTTCATATATAAAAATGGTTTCTATAGCATTACATTTACTGATCCTAGTTATATGTATTTCATGGGTAATTGTTTCGAAGACTCTTCAGGGGTATCTGAAATCAATAGTATATTAGACATGCTCATCCCTAAAAGTAATATAAAAAATGTCTCAAGTGAAAAAGGGGGGCTTTCTAAAGGAATGGTTGATTTTCATAATGATTCTATGTTTGATGTAGTGGAGAAAATTCATGTTAATGATGACTACATATTTTGTGATGATCTAGCTGATGAGTGGGCAGACCATATAACATTTAACAAGGCTGAATCTTGTATTTGCTTTATTCATTCAAAGCATGGTGATAAAAGTACTTCAGCAAGTAAACTTCATGATGTTGTTGGGCAAGGTATAAAAAACCTTGGTTACATGTATTTTAGTACTGATGATTTTACCGATAAAATCAAAAATAAATTTAGGAAATATTACGATGGTGTTTATAAAAAACAATCAGCACCAACCAGAATAAAAAGGATAAGAAAAGGTAACACTAGACATATTAAAAAGTATCTTGACGAACTTTTTAAAGATGTTAGGTTGCATAGAAAATGCATCCTCAGTTGTTCATTTATCTCTAAAAAAGAAATAAAGCGAGAGTTTACTAAGTTACAAAAAAAAGAGCCGGTTAAGCCTCATGTAATCCAGCTGCTATGGATATTGTCATCATTTTCGCATGCTGTAAAAGAGGTTAATGCAGTTCCAATTATTTATTGTGATGAATAGAATGAATAGGGAGGATTAAAAACCTCCCTAGATTTACCAGTGACTAAGGGGTACTAAGAGAAAAGTTTTAGTTTAAAAGAGATTTTACATGCAATGCAATTAAGAGCTCTATGATCTACTGCTAGAATAACGTCGTTCAACTAGCTACTACTTGTTTTTCAACTTCCGCTCAAAGACACGTTCTTCTCCGACCCTCGCCACAACCCCGGCAACAACCCCAACGTCTCATCAATCAACGCCCGCCGGTCATTGCCGGGCTTCCAGATGGTCACCATGGTTTGGCTGATCCCCTGGCTGCCGACTTCGGTGCGCAGCGTGTTGACGTTTTTCCACTGCTCGGCATGCATATGCGTCGGCAAGAATCCCCAGCCGCAGCCCTGTTCGAGCAGGGCGCGCAGCATTTCCAGTTCGTTGGTGAAGATAGTGTGCCCGGAAATTTGCAGGCGGCGCGCCACTGGTTCGTCAGAATCCGGGTGCATAATTACCTGCGGAGTCAGGGAGAGTTCCAGCAGCGAAAGCGGCTGTTCCGCGCCGGGGAAAAGCGCTTTGGCGGCGTAAAAATCCATCTCTATCGCCCCTAGGGCGCGCCACTCCATGGCGTCGCCTACGCTGCGGTTGCGCGCCTGGCAGATGCCCAGATCGGCCTGGCCGCTTGCCAGCAGGCTTTCAGCTTCGTCGCGCGAGGCGTTAATCAGGCTCAGGCGCGTGTTGCGTTGGGCCATGGCGGCAATCAGCGCTTGCAGCAATGCACGGGGCGTGAAGGGATCGTAGACCAGCGAGATTTCCTGCGCCGTGCTCTTCGGCACGTCTTTGGCAAACGCCTCAAACGCTTTCACCTGCCGCATCAGCAGATGCGCCTGGCGCTGTAGCTGTTCGCCTTCCTGCGTCAGGTGCAGGCTGCGCCCCTCGCGCAGGAACAGCGCATAGCCCAAGCCATCCTCGAGAAAATCAATCAAATCGCGCAGCGTCGTGCGGTCTTTGCCCAGCTTGAGCGCGGCTTTCGCCAGGCTGCCGTGCTCGGCCACGGCGGTGAAGGCTTCCAGTTGGGCAAAGGAATAAATCAGGCTCGGCACGCGGTTCTCCCGTCGATTTTTCGGGGGATTTTCCCCCATCAGGCGTTTTTTATTATAGGCCGCGTTTTTTTAAGCTGAACACCTTCCTGAGCTAAGCGAGAAAAAATATGAAAAGCAAAGTGTTTAACCGCAGCCTGCTGGCGGGCGTTGTCATCAGTCTCTGCAGCGGCCTGTTGGCGCCCGCCGCGCTGGCCGCCTGTGCGGGCACCGAACTCAGCGCCTGTCCCGCGCCTTTCGATGCGCAATTGCCGGACACGCACAAGATGCTCACCTGGAGCCAGAGCGACCGGGTGATCGGTTTTCGTAATGACTACCGCAACTATGCCGGGGATGTGTTCCACCACGGTAACGCTGCGCCGCTGCTGGCTGCCGCTAAACCGCTAACGGACGCCAGCTATCGAGTGAATGGCAAAACCTACCACCTGCAGGATTATCTGCAGCGCCAGAACGTCAGCGGCATGCTGGTATTGAAAGACGGCAAAATCGCCTGGAAATATCTGGGGCAGGGTAATACCGACGCCACGCTGTGGACGTCGCGCTCGGTGGGCAAATCCGTGGTCGCCACGCTGGTGGGCGTAGCGATTAAACAGGGCAAGATCCGCTCGCTCGACGATCTCATCACGCAATACGAACCCGATCTGAAAGGCACCGCGTGGGACGGCGTGACCCTCAGGCAGCTGATCACCCACACCTCCGGCGTGGCGTGGAATGAGGATTACACCAACCCGAAATCGGACTTCGCGCAGCTGACCGAGTGTGAAGCCAGGCCTGGCACCTACGCCTGTGTGCGCAAGCTGGTAGCCGGCCTGCAGCGTGCGCATCCGGCTGGGCAGAACTGGTCTTACTCCTCCGGCGGCGCTTGGTTGCTGGGCGACGTGTTGGAACGCGCCACCGGCATGCCGCTGGCGACCTATCTGGAACAAAGCATCTGGCAGCCGTACGGCATGGCGAGCGACGGCGTGTGGCATGCCTACGCCAAAGGCCAGCACGACGTGGGTGCGCACGGCTTTAACGCCACGCTGGAAGACTGGGGGCGCTTCGGCGAATTCATTCTGCATAACGGGACGCTGCCGAACGGCAAACAGATCTTGCCGGAAGATTGGGTAGCCCAGTCGGCCAACTGGACGCGGGCGGCGGGCTCGGTGTCGGCGGCGCACCCCGACGGCATTTACGGCTACCAGTGGTGGAACAACGAAGTGCCGGTGAATGCGATTAACGTAGAACCCGCTCCGCAGGCCTCCCTCAAGCATTCCCTGCGGGCGCTGGGGATCTTCGGCCAGATGCTCATGGTCAATCAGGCGGAGAATCTGGTGATCGTCCAGTGGTCCACCTGGCCTCAGGCGGAGCCTTCTTTCAGCGCGCAACCGCTGGAGGCGTCGCTGATGTTTAGCTCGATAGCGAAGGAATTGCGTTAACCCCGGCAACTATCGACAGAGCGAGCAGGGGCGGTTGCCATTTCGCCCCTGAGCGGCATATTACATGTCTTCGACGCTGACCTTAAGGGAGTCTCAATTCTCTATAGGTAGAGGAGGCCAGTCTCCACCGTTTTTAATTAACAATTCTTTTATCTTGTTGATTTTTTCTTTATCCTCGGTGTCGCCTACACCTCTATCTATAAAGCGCTGAAGCTGATTGCCCATAGTCCAACCAAACTTACCCTTGATTTTATTATCTGCACCTCTCTCCAATAAAAGAATCGTATGATCAAACGAGCGATAGTCTAGGGAGTTTATTAACAAGGTATTCCCCAATGAATCCATTGTATTTATATCCGCACCATAATCCAGCATCACCTTTAACGTTTCAGTGTTCTTGGCTTTGATTGTTTGGAATACAATGGGCTCATTGAATACCTTATCTTTTGCGTTTGGCGGTAAACCGCCGTCGAGCATGGCTTTGACCCAAATCCCCTTGTCGGCTTTCATGACGAATTCCGCTGGGCTGCTTCCTCCTTCTGGTCTGGGTTGCAGCGGGTCTGCGCCAGCTTTTACCAAGTCGGTTATTATTTTCAGCCTTTCTGGCGTGTTTTTATCATAAATTGAGTTTAGCACCGACCAAAACAGCAGGGTCATGTCCGCCTTAACCGGTCGATTCAGTTCTTGCTTACTTATTGAAGGAAGCTTTTCTTTCAGTTTCACTTCATCGCCATCATAAATTAGCTGTGCGACTTCCAGCTGCCGGCCTTCAAAAAAATCCTGTGGCTCATATTCCATGCTTTTGTTGCATCCTTGCACCATGAGGACAGTAAACAGTAGCGCTATTGCCATTATCAATTTGCTCATACTCTCCCCCTGAGAATGGTGGCATCCTCGTCTCTTCAATCAGTTTTTTGGTCTATAGCGTGTTTATCGAAAGCCAGATGTAACCTGACAGCTTCAGTATAAATAACCGGCAGCTGTCAGATCCGAGTTAGTGAAATTACTGCGTTTCCTTTGCTCCTTTTAAAAGCATGAGCTCGAGTATTTTCTTACACTGTTCATTGTATTCTGAGCCATCTTGGCTGTCTTTGATTTGCCGATTCACTGCTGTTAACAGCGAAAGATTGTTTATATTTACCGGGTTAGGATTCGCACCCCGATTGAGCAGTAGGGTCATGTGCTCAAAGGCTGAGCTAAAAAAAGCATCCATTAATAAGGTTTGTTGTAAGGAGTCTCTGATATTTATATCCGCTCCGTAATCCAGCATCACCTTTAACGTTTCTGTGTTCTTGGCTTTGATTGTTTGGAATACAATGGGCTCATTGAATACCTTATCTTTTGCGTTTGGCGGTAAACCGCCGTCGAGCATGGCTTTGACCCAAATCCCCTTGTCGGCTTTCATGACGAATTCCGCTGGGCTGCTTCCTCCTTCTGGTCTGGGTTGCAGCGGGTCTGCGCCAGCTTTTACCAAGTCGGTTATTATTTTCAGCCTTTCTGGCGTGTTTTTATCATAGATTGAGTTTAGCACCGACCAAAACAGCAGGGTCATGTCTGCCTTAACCGGTCGATTCAGTTCTTCCTTGCTGACAGAGGGAAGTTTCTCTTTCAGTTTCACTTCATCGCCATCATAAATCAGCTGTGCGATGTCCAGTTGCTGGCCTTCAAAAAAATCCTGTGGTTCATATTCCATGTTTTTTTTGCATCCTTGCATCATGAGAACAGTAAACAGTAACGCCATTGCCATTATCAACTTGCTCATATTCTCCCCCTGATAGTGGAGACATCCTCGTCTTTCTGATCTTCAATCATCAGGTGAAATAATATCATCGGCGATATACAGCAGTTTCAAACTGGAAAACATAGTGTGTCTCTTCCTTTGCTTGCTGCGTCTTGGCCTGTTCAGGCGGGCGCTCGCACTCCTTGCACTCGATGGCCCCCTGAGGGGCATGTTATCGAACGGCAGCCAGCGATAGCTAACGGCGCTTAGGACACCAAATAAGGGATAATAACGGCTCAGGCCAATTTGTAAAGCCGGTCAACTATTAACCGGAAAGTTCTTGTTTTCTAAAGGCTGCTGTAGGGTGTTAACTTCGCCGCTCAAATCGATAAACCAACGCCAGGATCAGTAGCGGCGGGGAAACGCCCCTGTTTCTGTCCTTAACATTATCAATCTTTGCCATACCAGGATTTAAAATACTTCAGGAAACTGTAGGCCACGGCATAAAAGCCAGTGACGGCGCCGACTTTGCCTTCCTTCCATGCCCCGCTCAGTATGTACCATTTAAAAAATGCGCCGATCGCGCTAACGATGCCACGAAATATCGAGGGCCTAATGTTTCTGTATTTTACTACCCTTGTCGTATAGCTATTGAGCTTGTTGAATATTTCATGGAGAGAGTAAAAGGTATCGTGCTTAACATTGCCGGGAATGACCGACGTGTGAATATAGCCTTCAGCGGCATCATCTACCGGAGCATCATTGAACCTGACCTGCGTTCTATTGAACAGCCGAACGGGGTAGTCCGGTGAGGAGATGGGATAAATCGTTCTGACTGGCTGTCCGAGAACAAACCAATTCCTTTTGATTCTAAAGGCTTGCTGTGGCGGTGGGTTTTCCTGCGATTTGAATGTTAAAATGGACGCTATGGTTTCGGCATCAAGGATTTCGTCGCTGTCCAGGCACAACACCCAGTCATGATGAGCTTGAGAAATCGCAAAGTTCATTTGCCGTCCGTGAGTCTCGAAACGATGATAAATAGGGCTGATTCCAAAGCTTTGGCAAATAGACAGCGTTTTATCCGTACTGCCGGAGTCCACCACAATCCACTCATCCGCAATGCCCATGAGTGGAGAAAGCACCTCGTGTAATAAACGAGAGGAGTTAAAAGTCAGTATACAAACAGCTATCTTTGCCATTAACTAACATCCTTAAAAATCGCGAGCAGGTGAGTGCGTGATGTTTTCTCTGGAATGGAAATTGCGATTCTCTTCTTATCCCTTATCAACCTCAGAAAATGCTTAACCCCGCCGGTCAAACCGATAAACCAGCACCAGCGCCAACGCCAGGAGCAAAAGCGGCGGGGCGAGGGCGGTGAAGGGCGCGTTGAGGGCGAACAGCAACCCCAGATTGAGAACGATCTGGTAAGCGATGTAGGTCAGCAGCCCGATGATGACGCCAAGCGCTAGCCGGCTGCCCATGCCGGGGGCGCGCGGGGCGGTGAAGGTAAACGGGATGGCCAGCAAAATCATCGCCAGCACCAGCAGGGGCTGGCCGAGTTTTTTCCACAGCGCCAGGCGGTATTCGGTGCTGGGTTGCCCCGAGCCTTGCAGGTAATCGATATAGCGATCCAGCTGTTGGAGCGAGAAACTGCCCGCCGGCAGGGTCAGCTCTTTCAGGCTCGGCACGGCGAACAGTGAGCGCCAGAGCAGGCTGTCTTGTCGTGCAATCGTCTCCTTTCTGCCTTGCCAGCTTTTCTGCATCACGTTGTGCAGCAGCCAGCTGCCGTCGGCGGCGGTGCTGGCGCTGTCGGCGTAAATGTAAGACTCCAGCGCGCGGTTAGCTTGATAACGGAAGATCTCAATGCCGTGGGGCTGGTCGTTCTCATCGACGGTTTTCACTGTCACAAACTCGTTGCCACGCCGCGCCCACAGCGGGTTAACGGTAACGTCGTTATTATTCGACTGCGCCAGGGCGTTATTCTTCATTTGCAGCGCGCGTTGCTGCAGCGGCGAGGCGGCCCATTCATCGAGGGCGCCGAGCGAGAGGTTCATCAGCAGCCCGGCGGCGAGCATCACCAGCGCGATGCGGAATATCGACATCCCGGCGGAACGGATCGCCGTCAGCTCCAGGCTCTTGGAGAGCTGCCCCAGCCCAACGATGCCGCCGAGCAGCGCGATAAACGGCCCCAGATCGACCAGGCTGCGCGGCAGGGTCATCACGGTCACCAGCAGCGCCTGCTGCCAGCGGTAGCCGCCTGGGGTCACGTCCTCCAGCTCGTTGATCAGCGTAAAGGTGGTGAACAGCGGGATGAGCAGCCCGGCCGCGGCGGCGAAGCCGATGAACACGTTGCGGATCAGATAGCGGCTAAAAAGGGTCATCGGGAGGGTTTCCGCAGCAGGGAGAGGTCGCGCGCCAGCAGCAGGGCGATACCGACAGCCATCGCTATCGGCACCAGCCAAACGCCGGGGATCGTCGGCAGAGAGCCGTTGGCCACCAGCGTGCGGCAAATGTTGCCGCCATAGAAAATCACGGTAAACAGAACCGTGAGGGGCAGTAGTGCGGCGTAGCGCCCCTTCCGCGGCTTGATGCGGCTAAAGGGGATCGCCAGCAGCACCATCAGCACGGTGGTCAGCCCGCGGCTCTCGCGCCATTGCAGTTCGGCGGCGTCGCCCGGATCGGCGGAGCGCGCCAGTTCCGCCGGCGAGGCCGACTTGTGCCGGCTCTCGGCGCTGGGCAAGAACGGTTTGAGCGCGATGTCGAAGTTGTCGTAGTTCTGCCCGTTGTCGTCGGTGCCCTCACGATCCAGCACATAGGCGGTGCCGGTTTTCAGCCGCACGGCGGGGCTGGCGGGGGAGGCGTCGAGCACCTCCACTGACTGCGCGCGGTACAGGTTGGTGTGATGGCCGCCGCGCACATAAATCAGGGCGTCCGTCAGGTGGTTGGCCGTTTTGTCGACGTGACTGGCGAGGATCATGCGGCCGTTGCCGCTGACGTTGAATTTGTCGGCCTGCAGGTGGCTCACGTCCAGCACCGATTGCGACTGTTGCTGCAGCTGATAAATATTGGCGTACGCCCAGGGTCTGCCATACAGCGACAGCAGCGTGACCGCTATCGCCAGCGGCACGGCGAGTATCAGCACCGCCTTGTACAGCCGCAGCGGGCTGGCGCCGGCGGCCAGCATGGCGGTGATCTCCGCATCGCTGTACATCTGGCTCAGCGCGACCGCCACCGAGACATACAGCGCGACGGGCAATATCATCTCCAGCGCGATCAGCGATTTATAGAAAACCACGTCGGCCACCACCCGCAGCGCCAGCGTGCCGTTGGCGGCGTCGGTCAGGTAGCGCTGAGCGGAGTAGCTGGCGAACATGAAGATCAGAAACCCGGCGATCATCATCACCAGGCGGCGGATCTCAACCGTGATATAGCGTTCAATCAAAGACATGCGTTATCGGTTCCCGGCGGCGTGCGCTTCATGGCGTCTCCTGCGCGATCAGCGCGCGCAGCAGGGCGATCACCTGGTCAACTTCCTGCGGGGTGAGTGCGCCGTCCTTCGCCCACTGCACGCGCCCGGCCTTGTCCAGCACTACGATGGTGGAGCTCTCCTCCGGCAGCCGCCAGGCCATGCGCCCCAGCCCGTCGCTGTCGACGATGAATTGCGCCCAGGGGTAATGCCGCTTGTTTTTCTCGATCTTGCCGCGCACGAAGAAGCCGGAGCCCGGTATCGCGTCGTCGGTGTTGACGATGGTGGTCGGCTGGAAGCGATCGCCCGGCAGGTTCGCGTCCTTAACGGCGTTGATCAGCAGCGAGTTCTTCTTTTTGGCGGAGGTGCGCCCGGCGATGTACTGGATCACCCGCACCTTGCCCGCCAGTTTTGCGCTGTTCCACGGCCGGTAGCTGAAATCGCCGTTGCGCAGCAGCAGCTCGCCGCGATCGGCGATGGCGATCGGCGCCACCGGCCGGCCATGCACGAAGTTATGCGCAGATGCCGTCAGCGGCGACAGCAGCAGCGCAAGGGGCAGCAAGCGACGTAACGTCATCATGGCTCCGGGCAACCCGCTTATCTGCCCGCCGCGATGGCCGGCTGGGAAAACGACAGCGGAAAACGCGCCAGCAGCAGCTCCAGGCGCTGGCGGATGTCGATATCCAGGATCGCCGGCCGATCATAGATATCGCCGCCGGCCAGCTTGTCCGCCACCATCACGTCATGCCGGTCGCCCATCAGGCCGTTAATCGCCGCCAGGAAGCGCGAGATCTGTCGGGCCTCGCGGTTGTCGGGATCGATCGATCTCAGCGTGTCGTAGAACGAGACCTGGCGGCTGACGATTTTGCGCACGTCATGGAACTGATGCCCGGTCAGCGACGGGCCGGCGATCAGCGTTTGCAGCTGGCGCATTTGCTCCTGGCGGTAGGTGATAAAGCCCTGTGCGCTTTCCAGCCGGGTGTGGCGCAGCGCATAGCGCACGTAAGACCACACCGGCTTGCTGAGCAGCAGCCGCAGCAGGTTGCCGTAAAGCGTCAGGTTCTTCTGGTTGCCGTTGCGAAACGCGTCCTGAAAATGGCCGAGCACCACGGTGGTGGTGTGGAACAGGCGGTTGGCGCGGTGCGGGGCGCCGTACAGCTGCTGGGCGAAGCGCAGGTGCTTATAGCGGGCGCGGATATATTTGTAGCGCATGCGGGTAGCCGCCGCCAACTGCGGGTCTTGCAGGAAACCGTTCACCAATTGCAGCAGCTCGCGGCGGGAAAAGCCGTCTTCCCAAAACTGCAGGCACAGCGCGTAGTTGTCCCGAATGCTCTCGGGGGAGCATTCCAGATCAATCTGCTGCGGCAGGCTGATATTCGCCTCAACCAGGTCGTCCTCTTCCACCGCGACAAACAGCGCCTGGGTGGTTTCGGCTGAGAACTTTTTCCAATTATTGCTAGCGGTCATTGATTACTCTCTTTGGGCACATTCAGCCCCAACATAAAGCGATTGCGGTAGGCGCCGATCGTCGGTATCAGGGATAACAGAACGTCTAAACATTGCCCAAGTAAATAAGCGAAGGCGGCGCCCTGCACGCCGAAGGCATACGCCATCGACACCAGCAGCGCAATGTAGGCCGCCGAGGCCGTCGCCTGCGCGATCAGGAAGGCGCGCTGTTTGCCCGCCATAAACAGTAAGGATTCCTGCGGGAAGCCCATCATGGAGACGATGATCGCGCCCAGCATGATTTGAATCAGGTCATAGGCTTCCAGGTATTGCTGCCCGAATACCGCGGAAATAAGCGGCTTGCCCACCAGCAACATCAACACCGCAACGGCCAGGCCGATGCCGCCGGCCAGCAGCGAAGAGCGCAGGCCGAGCAGCCACGGGGTCTTGGTGCGCGGATCCAGGCGCATGATCTCGGGATAGAAGCTTTTCTCCAGCAGCTTGGCCGGGGTGCCCGTCGCATCGAAGAAGGTCATGGCGATCTTGAACAGCCCGGCGGCGGCCGGGCCGAGCACCACGCCCACCAGCACGGTGGTGCAGGAGTTGCGGGCGGCCCAGATGGTATGGGCGATGTTGGTGGTCCAGACGAAATTCCAGGCGCCCTCGATGCGGCGCGCGACGTTGAACAGGCGCGGCCTCAGCGCGCCATGGATATCGCGGCGGCGCAGCTCGCGCGCGGTGAACCACCAAAACAGCGTGCCGCCGATCAGGTTAGAGGCGTACCAGGTGACGATAAAGCCGGGGAACCCCAGATCGAAATAATAGGAGATGACGCTGCCCACCGCCTGCAGGAACGGTTTGATCGCCTGCTGGATGGCGATTAAATCGAAGCGGTTGAAGGCGCGGAGCACGCCGGTCGGCGTGGACGAGGTCATCGATGGGATCAGGGTGCAGTACAGCATGGCGAGCCAGAAGCTTTCGCTGTCCAGCCCCAGAGCGTGAGACAAGAACGGCAGCATGATCATGCCGCCCAGCACGGCGATGACGCCGCTGGCGATATCCAGGCCAAAGGAGAAGGCGACGACGTCGCGGAAGCGCCCGGTATTTTGATGTTCCAGCGCCGGAGTGCCGAATTGCACCACAAACTGCCAGGTCTGGAATTTGATGAAATCGCTGACCGCTTTGGTATAGGCCTGAATCACCACCAGCACGCCGAACATTTCAGGCGACATGCCTTTACCGGCGCAGGAGAGCGCCAGCAGGCCGAGCAGCGCGCTGGCGACGCTGCCGGAGCCCAGGTAGGCGGCATTACGTAAAATGGAACGAAACGCGCCGTCGGAAAACCACCGTTTCATAGCCCAAACCAGCCGTTATCGTTGTTTTGCTGCATTTTGTGTTCCGCAGTCATGCGTTTACCCTGTATTCGTTTAATAAACCTGAGTTTCTTTACCGGCGTTCTCGCCGGGTTGCCCGAGATCGCTCTGCGGGCGCTTCGCGGGGTTCACCACGGCGGAAATGGCGTTGAGCGCATTGCTCAGCACCTCGTCGTAAGGGGCTCTGGCGTCCAGCTCGATGATGCGTGAACCGTTGTATTGCAGGCGCACCATGGCGGCGATCTTGTCTTTCAGCTCTTCGTAACTGTGATCGGGCTTGCGGGAAAAGGCCGTATCGACGTCGATATCAAGGCGAATGATCAGCTCCGGCCGATTGACGGCCATGCGTTGATATAAACGGCGTTCGCGCGCCGCTAGGCGGCTTAATAGCCACCCTTTTGCGCGTTCCACGCCGATGCCGGGCCCATCGTAGTAAAAACCTGAGATTTCCGCCTGCGGGTAGCGATCGCTGATCACCAGAACGCCGCTCTGCGCCAACCGCCGCACCTTGCGCAGGTTGGATGCGCGCCACAGCGAAAAGCCGTACATGATCAGCGCCGCCCACAGCGCCGGCGGCCTGTTGCTCATGCGCTGGGTTTTGTCGGATTTGGCCGCCAGGCGCCGTTCCAGCCACACGCCGATGAACGGCAAACGCTTGATTTTGTCGCCGTCTTCGCCGGAGATCAGCCCCAAATAGCGCCGCTCCGTGGGGCGATGTTGCTGCAGGTTTTTCACCAGGTCGGCGGTCAGCGTGGACTTGCCCGTACCGTCGCTGCCCACCACGGCAATCAGCCCGGTGATGCAGGTGGGAGAGGTATCCTGTTCGGCGGTGAGTTTATTTTTTTTCATCTGTTTCGGTACGGAAAGGTTATTTGTCGGCTAGGCATTGGCGGCCCTCAGCGATATTTTAACGGCGCGCAGCGATGCGTCGAAAATACGGTCAGCCGGTTCGCGGCCGTCTAAATCCAATATGTTAGCGCCGTTAAACGTCAGGTGCGGGATGACGGCGATCTTTTCACGCAACGCCGTCAGCGAGTGATCGGGTTTGCGTGAATAGGCCGTTTGTTCGTCAATATCCAGCCGAATTAATAATAAGGGCTGATAAGACGCCATCCATTGGTACAGGTTTTGTTCGCGCTTTCTCAGCCAGCGGATCCAGCGATTGCCGCCGGCGGTTTTCGCCAGCTGCGGGCCATCGAAACGAAACCCCGCCACTTCGGCTTGCGGATAACGATCGGTGATCAGTAATGCGCCGCTGCGGCTTTTCTTCAGCATGCGACGGAATTTATAAACGCGCCAATAGGAGAGTAAAAATATCACCAGCGCCGTGGCATTATCCGGCGGTGTGGAAGGGCGCTCATGCACGCGTTCCGATTTCTTCAGCAAATAACGCCCGAAGGGCGCGCCAATAATCGGCAGCGAACTGATCCATTCGCCAATACGCCCGGAAGACTGGCCGAGATACAGCAGTTCGGCAGGTTCTTGTGCCGATAAAGCGTTGACCAGGCTGGCGGCTAACGTGGATTTTCCCGAGCCGTCACAGCCGGTTATCGCTATTACGCGCACGGGCGAGCGATCAGATGAAGGTCTTATCTGCTGACTCACAATAATTGATCCAATGCGAAAAAAACTATTGTATTCCAATACGCCTTGGGTTCAAGATATTTATTGTGCTTTGCTGCGATAAAATAATGAGATCGGTATTCCTTTTCGTTATTTGAATTGATATTCATGGCGTTTGTTCTTGTTATTTTGTGCTAATTTTTCGTGCGTGGGCTGGTTTCGCTTTTTATGTTAATTCTCGGCATGGCTCACGGCGAAAAAAGAGCAGAGGTTTTCAATTTTCGCTTAATCTTTTGTGCTTTTTGGCGCTGCGTATGGCAAATTTTTTTTCACGCAGCCACCGCGGCAATGATAAGCGATCGTTCGCTTCAAATATGGCACGCCGTTTCTGGTGTATTGAAAGAGAGTCTTATTATGAGTGCAAAATTTCCGCCGCTGATTGCGGTTATCGGCAGCGACGGATCGGGTAAGTCCACCGTTTGTGAACATCTGATCGAGTATGTGAAACATTATGGCCCGGCGGTGCAGGTGCATCTGGGCAAACAGGCGGGCAATGTCGGGCGCGCGGCGGCGAAATTGCCGCTGCTCGGGCGCTCGGTGGGCAAGGCTATCGAGAGCAATACCAAAAAAGTCAAAACGAAAAAATCCCGGATCGGCCTGTTGCCGTCGGCGGTGATCATCGCTTTCGTGGGGCGGCGGCTGCTGCGTTTTCGCCGCATGCTGGCGTATCGCCGGCAAGGGTTCATCGTGTTGACCGACCGTTTTCCGCAGGCGCAGATCCCTGGCGCTTACGACGGCACGGTTTTTCCCGTCGACGTTGAAGGCAGCCGTTTCGTCCGTTGGCTGGCGGCGCGTGAACGGGCGGCGTTTCAATGGATGGCGGGGCAAAAACCGGATCTGGTGCTCAAGCTGAATGTCAGTCTGGACGTGGCCTGCGCGCGCAAACCCGATCACCGCAAAGCGGCGCTGGAGAAGAAGATCGCCGTCACGCCGCTATTGACGTTCGAAGGCGCCGACATCGTGGATCTCGATGCCGATCGGCCGATCGAGGAGGTGCTTTCGGCGGCGGAAAAAGCCATCGCGGAATTTATGGCGGCGCAGGGGTATCGCTATTCGGCTGATGGAGTATCAACGGCTGCGCACTGAGGTGCGCATCGGTTCGGCAGGGCGGCGTGGCCATTTTCGGCACCGCCGCCGCGGCCGAGAAGGAAAGGCTTTATTTTTTCAGCGCCGCAAAGGCGCGCACGATGGTGTCGATTTCTTCATCGCTGTGCGCGGCATTGACGCTGCAGCGCAGCAGGGTCACGCCCGCCGGCGCGGCCGGTGGCAGCACCAGGTTCACATAGACGCCGTGGGCGATCAGCTCGCGCCAGAAACGCAACCCTTCTTCCTTTGAACCGATCATCACCGGCACCACCGGGCTGATGCGCGGCCCCAGGGTATAGCCCAGCTCGGCGAGGCCGTGGTACAGGCGGTGCGCATTGCTCCACAGTTTTTCCCGCAGCTCGGGATGGCGGGCGATTTTTTGCAGCGCCGTGCGCACCGAAGCGATGCTGGACGGCGACGGCGAAGCGGTAAAGATATACGGCCGGCTGCTGTAGCGCAGCACGTCCATCCCCTTGCCGCCGACGGCGAAGCCGCCGATCGAAGCCAGGCTTTTGCTGAAGGTGCCCAGGATGATATCCACGTCTTGCTCGACGCCCAGCGCTTCGGCCAGGCCGCGGCCGTGCTCGCCCATCACGCCGAAGGAGTGCGCTTCGTCGACCAGCAGATACCCGCCCAATCGCCGCTTGATGTCGACGATTTCCACCAGCGGGGCGACGTCGCCCAGCATGCTGTAGATGCCTTCCACGATAATGATCGCCTCGCGGGCGCGTTCGCCCAGGCGCACCATGCGGCGCTCCAGATCGGCGGCGTCATTGTGGCGGAAGCGAATAATTTCCGCGCCGCCGAGGGCGCAGGCGTCGTAAATGCTCGCGTGGCTGTCCGCGTCGATCAGCACCACGGCACCCGGCCCCGCCAGCGTGCTGATGACGCCCAGGTTGGCGGTATAGCCGGTGGAGAACACGATGGCGCTCGGGCGATCGAAGAATTCCGCCAGCTCCCGTTCCAGCGTCAGGTGCGATCCGTAACTGCCGTTCGCCATGCGCGAGCCGGTGGTGCCGGTGCCGAGCGCGGCCAGAGCCGCCTGGCCGGCGGCGATCGCCTGCGCATCGAACGTCAGGCCAAGGTAATTATTGGTGCCGGCGAGGACAATCTTTTGATCGCCGATGCGCCCTTGGGTGGCGGAATACACTTCGTCGATACAGGTGCCGAACGGATTCAGACCGGACGTTTGAAATTGTTCACGGTCATTGGCGAGCCGCGCAAACTTATCATACAGTCCCATGGTTTTTCTCCAGATAAGGGCGCAGCGCGTCAAGCAGTTGCTCAGGCGTTCTGACATCAAGCAATATATTGATAGGAATGGAGATATCTAATTCATCTTCCAGCATCATCAGCAGATCCAAGACTCTGATGGATTCCAGGCCAAGATCATTGACGAGATCGCTATCAGGTTTTATTTCCACTCCGCCTTCGACGATACCTTGCAAACACGTCAGGATATAATCCATTACAGCATCGCGATTTAGCATAAGAACGTTGACACACCTCTACTTGGAATAATTAAAACAGCCCTTCACGCAGCGCGCGTTCCAAACTCACCTGTGGAGACCAATTAATCTGTTGCGACAGCGCCTGATTACTGGCGGACCAGTCGCGATGCGTTAATTCGCGTATTTTGCTGCGCGTCAGCATCGGCTCTTTTTTTACCAGGCGGTTCCACACCACGCTGATATCCGCCAGGGCTTTCAGCAGCGGCAGCGGAATGCCCACCAGCCGCACCGGCCCGTGACGCACGGCGGCGCCGATGTCCCGCAGGCGCAGCCAGTTATAGCCTTCGGCCACGCCGTCGCACAGTTCGTAAATATTCGGCTGCGCGGGTTCGGTCTGCACCCATTGGCTGACCGCCTTTGCCAAATCGCTCACGTGCAGAAAAGAGAGCCTGGCGTCAGGCGCGCCCAGCCGGGGCAGCACGCCGCGCAGCAGGCCGTTGAACAGCGGTTTCAGCTCTTTATCGCCGGGCCCGTAAACCGCCGTCGGGCGGAAAATCCCCAGCGCGATATCGCCTGTGGCGGCGATGAGTTGCTGCTCGGCGGCCTGTTTTGAATGGGCGTACCAGGACAGCGCCGGATGGCGGGCCGCCAGCGACGACATGAACAAGAAGCGATTGCAGCGGCCGTTCTGTTTGGCCGCCTGCATCAAATTCAGGCTGCCGGTGACGTTGCAGCGGGTGAACACCGCTTCCGCATGCCCGCGCACCTGGCCCGCACAATGCACGACGCACTCCGCGCCGCGCACCAGTTCGGTGAGCGAGGGCCGATCTTCCAGCGCGCCGGGGATCCACTGCAGGTTGTCTGCGGCGGCTTTTCCGGCTTGCCGCGTCAGGGCGCGCACGCTAAACCCTTGCGCCAGCAGTTCCTGGACGATGTGCCGGCCGATAAAGCCGGTCGCGCCCGTCACTGCCACGGTGCCGCTCATTGCGCGAAACCGGCCAGCTGCGGCATTTGCGGGTAGAGCGAAGCGCTCAGCCAGCGTTTCTTGGCCTCCGCGCGTGCGGGTTTGCCCGACGACGTGCGGGGAATGCTGTGCGGCGGCAGCAGCTCGATGTCCACCGCGATGCCGAACTCGCTTTGAATGCGCGCGCTCAGCGAATGCACGATTTGTTCACGGCGTTCTTCCGAACTGACTCGACACTGGATCTGCAAAATGATCCTGGCCGCTTCGTCGTGTTCTTCGGTCACGAAGGCAATCGCATCGCCGGAACGGATTTCCGGTTCGGATTCCGCGACGTACTCAATATCCTGCGGCCAGATATTGCGGCCGCGAATAATGATCAAATCCTTCTTGCGGCCGGTGACGTACAGATAGCCGTCCAGCAGATAGCCGAGATCGCCGGTGTCCATCCAGCCGGTCACCTGGATCTGCTGCTGGGACTCATCGTCGCAGAAATAGCCGTTCATCAGGCTGGGGCCGGAAATCGTGATATGGCCGACCTGACGTTCCGGCAGCGGTTGCCCGGTTTCGCTGCGGATCTCGATGCGGTGGCCGGGCAGCGCACGGCCGCAGTTGACAAAGGTCGAGACGGCGCGGGTCTTCTTGCCCGGCGCGACCGCTTTACCCTCGTATTCCAAAATATCGCGGTCGACCTCGTTGGTTTGCGGGCCGGAGCAAGGGTCGGAAAAACTCACCGCCAGGGTGTTCTCGGCCAGGCCATAGCACGGCATGAAGGCTTTACTGTCGAAGTTGATGCTGCTGAAGTGTTCGCCAAACTGGGCGAGCAGCTCGGCCGGGATCGGCTCGGCGCCCACGCCCGCAACCCGCCAGCTGGAAAGATCCAGATCGGCCAGCTCTTTGGCGTTGCTGCGGCGCAGACACAGATCGTAGCCGAACGGCGGGGCGACGGACACCGTGCCGCGATTCTTGGCGATCAGTTTCAGCCACTGCATCGGGCGCATGGCGAAATCTTGCGTGCGCAGGTAGTCGACGGACAGCTGGGTCGCCACCGGCGTAAGCAGGAAACCGACCAGGCCCATATCGTGATAGAAAGGCAGCCACGAAACGCAGCGGTCGCCGGCGCGCAACTTGATCCCGTCGCGACTGATCGCGTTCAGGTTCGCCATGGCCGCCCGCTGGGTAATGATCACGCCACGCGGAAAGCGGGTGCTGCCCGAGGTGTATTGGAGATAGGCGATATCGTCGGGCGAAGGCGCCGGCAACGCGATTTCCGGTTCTGGCAAGGCGTTAAAGTCTGCGTCGCTGAGGATGTGCATCGCCGACGTGTTTTCCGTGGCCGACGCGATGAGCGGTGTCCACTCTTCGCTGCTGATGATCGCCGCGGGGTTGCAGCTGGCGATCAGCCCTTTCAGTTTGGCGGTGTAGGAGTCGCGCTGGCCAACGCCCATCGGGATCGCCAACGGCACCGCCACCAGGCCGGCATATTGGCAAGCGAAAAAGGCTTCGACGAAGCCCGGGCTGGTTTCGGCGATAAGCGCCACGCGATCGCCTTTCTTGAGCTTCAGGGACAATAAACGCCGCGCACCCGCGATCGCTTTTTGCTGCAGCGTGCGATAGTCGAGAACGGTCACGAGTTGATTGCGACGGTCGTAAAAATTCATTCCCGTATTACCGAGTGCCGCGTAATCCAACGCGTCCACTAACGTGGGGAAGTCCGCATAGCGCATGGGAAGAGAATGAACGGAACTTGTTTCAGACATAGACAAACTTAGCCATAGATTAAAAATCACCAAAAGAGAGAAATCACTCTTGGCGAGGTAATTGATGTTTTACTATGAATAGGTTTTGAATAAGTTTGTTATTCAACCATCTTCATTCCGCGAACAGCGTATATTGCCGTGCTCGAGCGGCATGCCGGTTATTAACCGGGCAGAACGTAAGTAGCCCGAGTCATCAGCCTTGAGCGGCACCCTGGCGAGATATGAGAGACTATTGTAATATCCGGACTTCGCCGTTCTTTAGTCTGCATCTGTCGGGCAGGAAATAACTGTCGGCTCATAGGTTATGACCTCATGCATGGCTATCTTGGAACTTAAACACTTCCTAAACAGTATGCCGCAAGAAATTCAAAAGTGAACGATTCATTTAAGGCTAATCTTAAAAATAGCATTAAGTGGTAAAAATGGCGGCGCACCTCCTGATTAAAGTCGGTACACTAAAAGCGGCGAGTTTCTTTTACCATAACAGCACGAAATAATAAAAGAGCACTATTAGCGTAGCCTGGCTGCGCCGCTTTCTGTTTCCTTTTTTTATCAATTATGGACATCACAGGGTGAATGTCAGGCAACACGTTGCTGATTCGCCGGGGGGGGAATATTCGGTTTTTCTTATCAGTGAGCCGGAGGCAATACACAATTCAATAAAAGGCAACAGCATAAAAAATGCTAAAGGCGTTGTCGCGTGCTTATTTAATTATTTTATTAAAACGTAAGGCTATTTATGATCCGTATTGAGAAAGTTCTGGATAAACGCGAACTTAAAGAATTTATTGCTTTCCCCTCGCAACTGTTTCGCGATGATCCGAACTGGATTGAGCCGCTGCATGTAGAGCGCGAAGAGCACCTGTCAAAGAAGAATCCCGGGACCGACCATATTGAATGGCAGGCATGGGTGGCCAAAAAACAGGGCAAAGTGGTTGGGCGCATCACTGCGCAAATCGATTCTCTGCACCGGGAGCTGCATGGTGAGGATACCGGCCATTTCGGCATGATTGACGCCGTTGACGATCCCGCCGTGTTTAGCACCTTATTCACGGTAGCGGAGGAGTGGCTGAGGTCGAAAGGCGCGCGTAAAATCACCGGGCCATTCAGCCTCAATATCAATCAGGAAAGCGGCCTGTTGGTCGAAGGGTTCGATACCCCGCCTTCCGCCCTGATGACGCACGCGAAACCTTACTACGCGGCCCAGATAGCGCAGCAGGGCTACAGTGAAGGGATTGATTTGCTTGCCTATTGGATGAAAAGAACCGACCTGCATTTTTCGCCGTCGTTAACCCGGATGATGGATCAGGTGCGTAAAAAGGTGACCGTCCGCCGTCTCAATCGCAAGCGCTTTCGCGAGGAGATGCAGGTGCTGCGCGAGGTGTTCAACTCCGGGTGGCAACATAACTGGGGGTTTGTCCCGTTCACCGAGCACGAGTTCGCCACCATGGGGGATCAGCTGAAGTTCCTGGTGCCCGACGATATGATCCATATCGCCGAGGTGGATGGCGCCCCCTGCGCCTTTATCGTCGGTCTGCCGAACATTAACGAAGCGATTGCCGATCTGCAGGGGCGTTTATTGCCGTTCGGCTGGGCGAAGCTATTGTGGCGCCTGAAAGTCAGCGGCGTGCGCACCGCGCGCGTGCCGTTGATGGGCGTACGCCAGGAATATCAATTCAGCCGCATCGGGCCCATTATTGCGCTGCTGCTGATTGAGGCGCTGCGCGAGCCTTTCGCGAAGCGCAATATCGACGCGCTGGAAATGTCGTGGATCCTGGAAACCAATACCGGCATGCGGACGATTTTAGAACGCATCGGCGCGGTGCCGTACAAGCGTTACCGCTTGTACGAGAAAACGCTTTAAGCGGCTGATATCGCGTCCCCTTTTTACGCTCCCAGAATAATAACCGCGCCAGGGCATTTTCGGGCGGTGGCGTTTCAGGAGCAGGGGGACGGCGAGTGAGTGAATGCATCGTTTCCTGAAAGAGAACGGTTAAGGTTTTTAATTAATAAACTCGAGATAAATTCACGTTGCGTGATTTATTTGCGAGTGACTGTCGCAGTTTTGACGAGAGCTGATTGTATGCCTGTGGAAAAGAAAAAAGGAATAAGCCGATTAACCTACAGCATTAGGAATTCCTGGGCCGGGTTTATTGATGCTGTGCTTACCGAAGATGCGTTCCGCCAATTATTGGTTATTAACGCCATTTTACTGGTTGTTACATTTGGTTTAGATATTACAAATATAGAAAGGCTGTTATTAATCACCTGCAGTTTTCTGCTATTGGTGGTTGAGCTACTTAATACGGCGATTGAAACCGTGGTCGATCGCATTTCGCTGGAATTGCATCCGTTATCCAAACGCGCCAAAGATTTGGGCGGCGCAGCGCAGCTGGTAGCCGTGGTGATGACTATCATTATTTGGGGAATGGTACTGCTGGGGCGATAGGGGCTTGGGTGGTTCAACCACCCAGTCGGTGAACGTGGCGATATAAGCGGTTATCATCGCTGTTTTGCGTCTTCTGCCATTTTCAGCAAGGAGAGTTGGCCGTTATGCCCGTGAATTTTGATCTCAACGATCTCTATGCGTTTCGCGCGCTGGTGGAGTACGGCAATTTTCGGCTGGCCGCAGAGTCCATCTGCCTGTCGCAGTCGGCGCTGAGCCGCAGGATTGAGAAGCTGGAAAACGCGCTGGACAGCAAACTGTTCGATCGCACCACCCGGCGCGTGACCTTGACGCTGTACGGGCAGGCTTTTGCCGAGCGTTCGGATCAGCTGCTGATGAACGTCGAAGCGGTGTTGGCCGATATCGACAAGGTCAGCCAGGAGCGGGTGGGGCTGGTTACCGTCGCCACGGTGCCCTCGGCGGCCTACTATTTCATGCCCGACGTGATACGCCGTTTCCGGCTGCGCTATCCGCGCGTGCGCGTCAAGCTGATCGACGGCAGCGCAGGTAATGTCATCGAGGCGGTCACCGGCGGCCAGGCCGATTTCGGCATCTGCTTCGCCGGGCGGCTGCAGCCTAATCTTGAATTTGTGCCGTTGGTGGGGGACGTCTACGTGGCCGCCTGCCGGCGCGACCATCCGCTCGCCGCTAAAAAGAGCCTCACCTGGCAAGAGTTCTATCAGCAGGATTACGTCTCGCTGGATAAAACCTCCGGCAATCGCAATCTGCTCGATCAGCGCCTGGAACACCTCGTGCCGGAACGCCCCAGCGTGTGTGAAACTCGCCATGTGACGACCATGCTGGGCATGGTTGAGGCGGGCATCGGCATTGCCGCCGTGCCCGCCATGTCGATGCCCGCTTCAGAGCACTCGGTGTTGACGTCGGTGCCGCTGGTCGATCCAGTGGTGAAACGTACCGTGGGTCTCATCAGACGCGGCGGCCGCATGCAGTCTTTCGTCGCCGCCGAGCTGGAAAAGCTGATTACTGAACAGTATCACTCTGCCTGACCGGCTGCGGCGCCGGCACGGTTCGCATGCCGGTCGCGCGAATGGTCGGCTGCGCCTGAGGGGAGGCGAGGAAGTCCAGCAGCGCTTTGCCTTCGCGGCGGTGCTCCGCCTTGGCGGTTACCGCGCCCGCGAAGCGGGTGATGTACTGCACATTTTCAGGCAGCTCGCCGATAAAGGTCACGCCCGCCACGGGCAGCAATTCGCTCACCTGCTGGAAGCCCAGCGCGTATTTCCCCTGCGCCACTTCAGAGGCCACCGGAATGCGCTCAACCTTATGCGCTTTCCCTTTCACCTGTTCCTCGATGCCCAGCTTTTTGAACAGTTGGCCGCTGACATAGCGGCCGCTGGCGCTGTCGGAATAGGCGAAAGAGTCAGACTGCAGCAAGACATTGCGCAGGTCGGCATCCGTTTTTATCACCGGCTTGGGCGCGCCCCGTTTGACCACCATGCCGATCGGCGAATCGGCCAGCTCCACGCGCGAACCCGGCTGGGTCCAGCGCTCTTTTTCCAGTTGGGTGAGCGCGTCGCCCACCATGATCAGCACATCGGCTTGCTCTCCGCGCGCCAGCCGCGCGGGGATCGCCTGCGGCGTTTTGCCCATCGAGGGGCCGGACACCAGAATGATTTTGTCGCCGCTTTGAGCTTCATATTCCGGAGCCAGCTTCTCTAGTGCGGCTTTGAAGCCGCCGGAGATCATGACGGTCACGTCTTTGGCCAGCGCCGCCGTACTGCAGGAGGCGCACACCAGCGCGGCGAGGATCGAACGAGTGAGTTTTTGCATGGCATCATTCCTTTTGAGATGGCGGCTTAGCGCGCGGTTTGCAGCGGCATGGCGATGCGGCGATACATATACAGCGTCGCCAGCAGGGCGCACAGCGCGGCGAAGCTCATCCAGTAGCCCGGTGAAGCCTTGTCGCCGGTGTATTCGATCAACGCGGTGGAGACCACCGGCGTAAAGCCGCCGAACACCGCCGTCGCCAGGCTGTAGGCCAGCGAGAACCCGGCCACCCGCACTTCCGTTGGCATGATCTCCGTCAACGCCGGGATCATGGCGCCGTTGTAGAGGCCGTAAATGAAGGACAGCCACAGCAGCACGGCCAGCATCATGCCGAAGCTGGGGGCGGCGGCGAGCAGGCTCAGCGCCGGGTAGGCGGTGGCCAACGTCAGCAACGTCATGGCGACCAGCACCGGTTTGCGGCCGAAACGATCCGACAGCGCGCCGCCGATGGGCAGCCAGATGAAGTTAGAGATCGCCACCAGCAGGGTGACCAGCAAGCTGTCGGAGGCGCTGAGCAGCAGCACCTTTTTGCCGAAGGTCGGTGCATAGACGGTGATCAGGTAAAACGCGGTGGTGGTCATGGCGACCATCAGCATGCCGGCGATCACCACCGGCCAGTTTTTCAGCAGGGTTTTAAACACGTCGCGCATCGCCAGGTGGTGACGGCGAGCGGTAAATTCCTGCGTCTCTTCCAGCTTGCGGCGCAGGAAGAAGATGAAGGGAACGATCAGGCAGCCGAACAGGAAAGGCAGGCGCCAGCCCCATTCGCGAATGGCGCTTTCTTCCAGCGCCGCATTGAGCGCGAAGCCCATGGCCGCCGCCACCATGATCGCCACCTGCTGGCTGCCGGACTGCCAGCTGGTGTAGAAGCCTTTACGGCCCGGCGTGGCGATTTCGGCCAGATAGACGGACACGCCGCCCAGCTCCGCGCCCGCCGAGAAGCCTTGCAACAGACGCCCGCACAGCACCAGCAGCGGCGCCCAAAGCCCGATGCTCTGGTAAGAGGGGATCAATACGATCAGGAAGGTGCCCGCGGCCATGATCGACAGGGTGACGATCAGCCCTTTGCGGCGGCCGACTTTATCGATGTAAGCGCCCAGCACGATGGCGCCGATCGGGCGCATCAAAAAGCCCGCGCCGAATACCGCGAAGGTCATCATCAGCGAGGCGAACTCGCTGCTGGCCGGGAAAAAGGTGTGTGCGATGTAGGTAGCGTAAAAGCCGAACAGGAAAAAATCGAACTGCTCTAAAAAGTTGCCGGAGGTGACGCGCAGTATCGCGCCGGATCTGGCCCGGATGGTCATGGGTGAGGTAGAGGAATGCATCGTTATCTCCAGTTTGTTATTGGCGCCTGACGCCGCGCCTGTTGCTGAAGACTCGCTCAGGAAAATAAAGTAAATAAGCGCAATAAACGCATGGCGCGATGCGTTTAGCGCATCAATCGGCGTTAACAATGTTGCCTAACCCGATGTAACGTGGCGTTAACAAGTTTGTCGCTCATCGCCCGCTGCGCAGAACGCCGAAAACGTTATGCGCTTTTTGTGACAGGGTTCATAAAGGGGCGGCGGGGAAGCGCCCCGTGCCTCTGAACGATTATTCGATACCGCGCGTAAAAAGGTGAATGCCGCGCACTGCGTTTGCAAAATGCGTGGATGTACGTTCAGCCTTGCAGTAACAACGCATGCCTTTGCATGCCATCCCAGTGCCTCTCTGCTATAGCTTTACATCTATATAGCTATTGATCTATATTTTAGGGGGCCCGTGTGGGAAATTAAAACAACGGATGCATTTGATCATTGGTTCAGATCACTCAGCGATGCCGACCGGGCCTGCGTGCTTGCTGCATTGATGGTCCTGCGGGAAAAAGGGCCCGGCTTGCCCAGACCCTATGCCGATACGGTTAAAGGCTCGCGTTACAGCAACATGAAAGAGCTGCGTATTCAGAGCCGTGGCGAACCGTTGCGGGCATTCTTCGCCTTCGATCCGTACCGCGTCGGCATGGTGCTTTGCGCGGGCAATAAAGCGGGCGATGAAAAACGTTTTTACGATCGAATGCTGCAGATTGCCGATCGGGAATTCACGAATTGGCTGAACACACTAAAAGAGAAGGAGTGACGCGATGGGCAGAACGCTGGAACAGCTTATTGCGGAGGAAAAGCCCGAGGTCGTGGCCGAAGCGCAGGCAATGGCGACGGACATTATGCTGAACATCCATCTTGCCGAGCTGCGCGAGAAGGTGCAGAAAACCCAGGTTGAAATGGCGCAGGCGCTGGGTATCCGGCAACCGACCGTCGCCGTGATGGAAAAACCGGGCCGCGATCTGAAACTGTCTTCGCTTAAACGCTATGTTGAGGCGGCCGGCGGCCAACTGCGCCTGGATGTCGAACTGCCGGACGGTTCGCACTACGAATTTGTGCTGTAAGCGCTAACGGCAGAAAAGCACAAAGCCCGCTCAGGTCTTCCTGAGCGGGCTTTTCTCAACCAGAGTTTCTCTGACAGGAGACGATACCTGTGCCTGTCGGAGTGGATTCAGGCGGCAGCACGCTATTTGGGCTTCTGCGCGTCGTTAAACCTAAGCACATCGATAAGCAAAGAAAAGGCCGATCCTGGGTGCTTGCGGTGTGGGTAGTAAAGATGATACCCCGGTAAGTCCGGGGTGAACTTGTCCAGCACGCGGACGAGTTTTTTCTCGTCAAGGGCGTTCTGCACCTGATCGCAAGGCAGGTAGGCCAGGCCGTGCCCGTCGAGAGCGGCGTCCAGGATCAGGTCGATGGTGTTTAACAACAGTTGGCCTTGCATGCGAACCCGAACTTCACGTCCGCCGCGCATGAGCCGCCAACGGTTGGCGGTGCCCGATGTAGGAAGATAGAGGTTAATCGCCTGATGATCGACCAGTTGCGCCACCGAGGTCGGGGTGCCTCGCCGGGCAAGATAATCCGGCGCGCCAACGATCGCCATCGGAATATCAGGCCCAATCCGCACGGCAATCATATCCTTATCCATCTCTCCCCCCAGACGGACGCCGGCATCGAAACGTTCTGCGACCACATCGCTAAGACCATAATCGATGATGAGCTGCACGTTAATTTCTGGGTGAGATTTCAGCAGCATGCGCATGGCGGGCAGCAAAAGGGTTTTAGCGGCATGCTCCACCGTGGTGATGCGTATGGTGCCGGAAGGGCGGTTGCGCAGCTCGCCCAGTGAAGTCATGACGGAATCCAGGTCTTGCAGCATGGGACCCAGGGTCGACAAGAGCTGCTCTCCGGCCTCGGTGGGCACTACGCTGCGCGTGGTGCGCGTCAGCAGACGAAACCCCAGCCGTTCTTCGATGCGGCGGACGATCTGGCTTAACGCCGACTGCGCCATGCCCAGGCGAGCCGCGGCCCGGGTGAAGCTGCGCTCCTCGGCGACCATCACAAATGCCACCAAATCGGCTATCTCATCACGTTTCATCTCTGTTTTCCGTTCGGCTGATTAATCATTTAAGTGATAGGTCTAATCATTATTTTGGGTCTAATCATCTTAATGTTCAATGTCTATAGTGAGAATCAGAAACGATGCAGTTAACCGATCACCCTGATGAGGAACCGGATGATGAACCAGAAAATCAGCTTCACGAATAGCAATAACCCAACCATCGATCTTTCCGCAGTGCTCTACTTCCCGCCGGCCTTCGACGCGGGCCGTCAGTATCCGGCCATCGTCGTTTCTCACCCGGGGGGCGGCGTGAAAGAGCAAACCGCCGGCACCTATGCCGCAAAACTGGCGGAGCAGGGGTTCGTGACCGTGGCTTACGATGCCTCTTATCAGGGGGAAAGCGGCGGCGAACCCCGTCAGTTGGAAAACCCTTATATCCGCACCGAAGACGTCAGCGCGGTGATTGATTACCTGACCACGCTGCCTTATGTCGACAACGAGCGCATTGGCGCGATGGGCATTTGCGCCGGTGCGGGCTATACCGCCAACGCCGCGATCCAGGATCGCCGCATCAAGGCTATCGGCACCGTCAGCGCCGTCAATATCGGCTCGATGTTCCGCAACGGGTGGGAAAACAATGTGAAGTCCATTGATGCGCTGCCGTACGTTGAGGCGGGCTCCAACGCCCGCACCGGCGATATCAGCAGCGGTGAACATGCCACCATGCCGCTGGCGCCGATGAAAGAATCCGATGCGCCGAACGAAGAGCTGCGCCAGGCCTGGGAGTATTACCACACCCCGCGCGCGCAATATCCGACGGCGCCCGGCTATGCGACGCTGCGCAGCCTCAACCAGATCATTACCTACGACGCCTACCATATGGCCGAAGTGTATCTGACCCAGCCGATGCAGATCGTGGCGGGCAGCGTGGCGGGCAGTAAATGGATGAGTGACGATTTATACGACCGCGCCGCGAGCAGCGACAAGCGTTACCACATCGTCGAAGGCGCGAATCATATGGAATTGTATGACGGTAAAGCCTATGTCGCCGAAGCCGTTTCCGTCCTGGCGCCGTTCTTTGAGGAGACGCTGTAATGAAAAATGTTCGCATCCAAAACGCCGATATGGCCTGGCACATCGCCGCCCACATTCAGCTGCCGCCGGGGTTCGATGAATCCAAGCGCTACCCGACGGTGGTCAGCGTCCATCCTTTCGGCAGCTGCAAGGAACAAACCTCCGGCAATGTTTACGGTAAGGCGTTGGCGGAGCAGGGGTACGTCGTTATCGCCTATGACGCCAGTTTTCAGGGGGAGTCGGGCGGGGTGCCGCGCTGGATAGAAGATCCGACCCAGCGGGTGGAAGACATCAGCCGCGTCATCGACTATGCCGTCACCTTGCCGTATGTCGATGCGGAGCGTATCGGCGTGCTGGGCATTTGCGGCGGCGGTTATGCCGTCAATGCCACGCTGACAGAGAAACGCATCAAAGCCGTGGTGAGCATCACCGGCGTTAATATTGGGCGACTCTTCCGCGAAGGCTTCAGCGGCTACGATCCGCTGGGCGCGCTGAGCGCGATGGCTGCGCAGCGCACCCGGGAAGCGCGGGGCGGAGAGCTTCAGGTCAATGAACTGCTGCCCGCCAGTCCTCAAGAGGCAACGGCCCATGGGCTCACCGAACGCGACGTTTTCGAAGCGACAGACTATTACAAGACCGCGCGCGGTCAACAGCCGGGTGGCGCGACGCGCATGTTGTTCTCGCATGCGCAAAAAACGCTGGCCTGGGATGCCTTCGCCTTTACCGAGGTGCTGCTGACTCAGCCGGTGATGGTGGTGGTGGGCGAGAAAGTCGGTGCCTTCGGCGCCTATCGCGATGGCATGGAAGTCTATGGGCGCGCAACGGCTTCAGCGCATCGCGAGCTGGTCTCGTTAGCGGACTTTTCACATTACGAGCTGTATGACAAACCGGAAGCCGTTCGCGCAGCGATGGACAAGGTGCTGCCGTTTTTGGCCGCGCACCTGGGTGAATAACCGATGGAGAACACCATGAAGAATGTATTGATCCTTGGCGCCGGCGGCCAAATCGCCCGCCATGTTATCGACAGATTGGCGGATGAACAGTCGCTTGTGCAAACGTTGTTCGCTCGCCAGCCGGAAAAAATCCGGTCGCGCCCGGCCAACGGCCGGATCCTTATCGGCGATGTGTTGAACCCGTCCGCATTGGAACAAGCGATGCAGGGCCAGGATCTGGTGTATGCCAACCTGACGGGAGAGGATCTGGATGTGCAGGCTGAGGCGGTGATTGCCGCCATGCAGGCCAGCGGCGTCAAACGCCTGATCTTCGTTCTTTCGCTGGGGATTTATGATGAGGTCCCGGGAAAATTCGGTGAATGGAACAACGCGATCATCGGTGAGCCCCTCAAGCCATTTCGTCGGGCGGCTGACGCGATTGAAGCCTCCGGGCTGGACTACACCATTCTGCGCCCGGCCTGGTTAACGGATGAAGACCTGGTTGACTATGAGCTTACCGCCCGCGATGCGCCGTTCAAAGGAACCATCGTATCGCGCAAGAGCGTCGCCGCTTTAGTTGCCGACATCATCGAGCAACCGAAAAAACATCTGGGTGAAAACATCGGCGTCAACCAGCCGGGCACTGACGGTGACAAGCCGTATTTTATGTAAACACCCGCCATAAAATTTTTCTATAGAGGCAGGACGATGGAGATGAACAGTCTCAGCGGCAAAGTCGCTGTTATCACCGGGGCTTCAAGCGGTATTGGTGAAGCTGCCGCCCGCCGATTGGTTGCGGAAGGCGTTTCGGTCGTGCTGGTAGCAAGACGCAAAGAGCGAATCGGAAGCCTGGCTGCCGAACTGGGCGGGGGCGCCGTCGCCTTTGACGCTGACGTTGCTGATTTAGCTCAGGTCCGGTCACTTTTTAATGAGGTGAAGAGCCGCTTCGGCGGTGTGGATCTGCTTTTCAACAACGCGGGCATGGGGATTTTCGGCCGGTTCGAGGAGAGCTCACCCGAGGGCTGGCAGGAGCAGATCAATGCGAATATGTACGGCGTGTTGAACTGTTCCTACGAAGCTATCCCTCTGATGAAAAATCGCCCCGGCGCAATGATCTCCACGGTATCCAGCGTCGGGGGGAAAAGCAGCGCGCCTAACTGGGCCGTGTATTGCGCCACCAAATTTGCAGTCAGGGGGTTCTGTGACGGCTTGCGGCAGGAGCTGGCTGAAGCAGGGATACGCGTGTCATTGATTCATCCGGGGGCGGTGCATACGGAATGGGGACACAATGTTTCTGCGGACATGATGCGCGAACGTCGTGATGCCATTCAGGCTCTCATGCCGGATGATGTGGCTCGTGCATTGGTCTATTCATTTGCTCAACCGCCCGGCGTATTACTCGATGACATCGTGATACGCCCTAGTTTGCAATTGACGCTTTAGTGCCTCGACACCTCGTACTGCAATGAGGCAGTACGAGTTTTTAAACCGATTAAGGTGAACAGATATGAATCGCATTTGGTTTGTCACCGGCGCCGCGCGCGGCATGGGCGCCCATATTGTCAGGGCTGCGTTGCAACAGGGAGACTGTGTGGTCGCAACGGGGCGGGATAGGGAAAAATTGCGCCGGACATTCAGCGATGTTGCAGCGGAAAAGATTGAGCTGCTGGAGCTTGATGTTCGTGATGAACATCAGGCGCTGGCTGCTGCAGATGCGGCCGTGAGCCGTTTTGGCCGCATTGATGTATTAGTGAATAATGCCGGGTTCTGTCTGTTGGGGCGTTTTGAAGAAGCGACAGCCGAACAGATAGAGCAGCAATTTTCAACCAACGTTTTCGGCATGGCCAATGTATTGCGCGCGGTGCTGCCGGTGATGCGGCGCCAGCGGAACGGGCGCATTATCAACACCTCTTCCATCGCCGGCGTAAAAGCCGTCGCGAACGCCACATTTTATTCCGCGTCGAAGTTTGCCGTGGAAGGTATGACCCTGGCGTTGGCTGATGAGGTCGCGCCTCTTGGAATTACCGTCACCGCCGTTGAGCCCGGCTTTTTCCGCACCGAATTTCTCAATGACAGTTCTGCCCGGTACGGGGAAAGAAGCATTGCCGATTATGCCGCTTTTGGCAGCGCGCGCGAGCTACTGGCATCCGCCGATGGTCAGCAACAGGGCGATCCTGCCAAACTTGCGCAGGTGATTTGCCGGTTGGTGGAAATGGACACGCCTCCGCGCCAGCTATTAATCGGTAATGATGCTATCGATTTCGTCATGCCGACGTTGCAGTCCCGCATTGAAGAAACGTGGGAGTTTGAGGCGCTCAGCAAGACGACCGATTTTGATTAATGGCATCAAGGCGCTTACCTATGTATGGAACCCTCATCGGTTTGACGGTCGTTTTGCTGGCCATTTTGGGCGTATTGGCCTCTGTCACGCTGATTGAAAATCGACAAGCCGCCCAGTTGGCCAAGATAGAGCCTCATGCGCATTCAGGAGAAAACGCATCGCGTACCGCCGTCGTTTATTTTTCTCGTTCAGGGAATACGGCGCTGGCCGCTCGCCATATCGCTCACCGCCTGGATGCACAGCTCTTCAGGCTTGATGCGCCGAACTATGCCCCTGGCTTGCCGGGGCTGGCGTATGCGCTGAAAGACGCCACTTTGCTGAAAGAGCGGCAGGATGCGTTGCCCGAGATAACGCCGGCCAAGATTGACTTGACGCCGTTTGACACCCTCTGGTTGGGCTCGCCGATCTGGCTATACAGTCCGGCGCCGCCGATTTGGGCTTTTATTGAGAACAGCGATTTCAGCGGTAAACGGGTCATCCTGTTTAATACCCACAACAGCCACTTTTCGGACGAGCATATCGCGCGTTTTAAAGCCCAGGTGCTTGCACGGGGAGCAGTAACTTTCGAGCATCGCACGGTGCTGCGAGGGCGAATGACGCAGCAAATCACACCGGAACAGATGCTGCAATTTATCGATGATCGCTGGCTGGGAACCCCGCTGGCGAAGTGATTTTTTATGATTTTTTATTTTAGATCAAAATGTTAAATGCTGAGAGAGTTATGAAAGATCCATTAATGCAGCCATTTTTATTTAAAAACGGTCTTGAGATGCGTAATCGCATCGTGATGGCCCCAATGACCACCTGGTCAGCCAATGATGATGAAACTATTTCAGATGCGGAGTTAGCCTATTATCGGGCACGCGCGACCGGTGTTGGGTTGGTGCTGACAGGCTGTTCCCATGTACAGCGAAATGGCATCGGGTTTACTCATGAGTTCGCGGCCTATGACGATCGCTTTATTCCGAGCCTGAAACGGCTGGCGGATGCCGCTAAAAGCGGCGGCGCGCCGGCGATCCTGCAACTCTTTCACGCGGGAAATAAAGCCGTTCCGGCCTTGATCCCCGATGGCGAGCTCGTTAGCGCCAGTGCGCTAGCCGCACCGGCAGGCCCGTTTAACGATGGCAAAAAAGCCGGCCGCGCGTTAAGCCATGATGAAATTCTGACTGTGATCCGCGATTTTGGCGAAGCCACTCGCCGCGCGATTGAGGCGGGGTTCGATGGCGTGGAATTGCATGGCGCGCATGGTTTCCTGCTCCAAAACTTTTTCTCCCCGTATTTCAATCAGCGCACGGATGAATGGGGCGGTTCGCTAGAGAATCGCATGCGTTTCCCCTTGGAAGTGGCGCGCGAAGTTCGGCGAGTTATCGAACGCCATGCTACGCAGCCTTTCTTATTGGGGTATCGGTTGTCTCCGGAAGAATCCGGCGAAAAGGGACTGCGTATAGATGATTCTCTGGCGTTGGCGAACCAATTGACGGAAGAGGCGCTTATCGATTATTTGCACATCTCGCTGCACCATGTACTGACGGACACCCCTCGGGATGACGATGATGAAAAGGGTACGCTGGCAAGGTTCATTGAGCAGAATAACGGCCGTTTACCGATACTGGCCGCCGGAAAAATCACGTCGTCGGACGTGGCACGGCAAGCGCTGGATGCCGGATTGTCCATGGTCGCTTTGGGACGCGCGATGGTTATGAATCCCCAATGGGTGGAGAGAGTACAATCAGGTCATGAAGGAAGCATGAACGTCAAACTCAATTTGTCGCAAGATCCGGATGAATTACAGATCCCACATAAACTGTGGCAAGCGATTCAAAATACCCCAGGCTGGTTCCCGAGCTGAACCGCCATTGTCATGTTGTCCCTGGGGCGGTGATGATGTGCTGACATGCACCGTAAACCCTATTGAAACACCGGTTAGCGATCCAGGTAACCGGTCGTCATTCCTGGATGAATGAACCCTCTCTTGCAGCGAGTTATAACCCGAAAAGCAAAAAGCCCGCTTAAGTTGCCTTAAGCGGGCTTTTCTAAATATGGCTCCTCTGACTGGACTCGAACCAGTGACATACGGATTAACAGTCCGCCGTTCTACCGACTGAACTACAGAGGAATCGTGTGAACGGGGCGAATAATAGCGGGGCGCCTGGGGTTTGTCAAAGCGCTAAACTGCAAAAAAAGCGCGTTTGCTGGCGGAATGAACATCTTGCGCTGTTTTTCGGCATTTTCCATCGCTGTGCGGTGATTTTGCGGCCCACAACGATTGCACAAGCCTTTGCACGGCGATGGTGCAGGGCCGTTCTCCCTCTCATGCTAGCCGCACTGCCCATACTCTCGGTTATCCCCGCTACACGCCGCGCTGCAACTGATATGTAGGATGAATAAGCAAACAATATGTATTCGTCGTCACAATGGCTGGATTTTTGCTTACCCATTTTTGGGGAATGCGACTGCGCTCTCAAGAAAATTATTTTCCCCGTCTACACATAAAGTGACTGATCCGCGCCCCAGGGCGTTTCGCTACAACAGTGCTGAGGAAGATAACAATGTCATCGAAATTGATAAAAAGTCCGCTCGCTGCTTTGCTCATCGGTTGTTTAGGTACGGCTTTTTCCGCGCAGGCCGATATCGTCATCGGCGTCGCCGGGCCGTTCTCCGGGCCGAACGCCACCTATGGCGATCAGTATTGGCGCGGGGCTTCGCAGGCGGCGGCGGACATCAACGCCGCCGGCGGCATCAAAGGGGAAAAAATCAAGCTGGTGCAGGGGGATGACGCCTGCGAACCGAAGCAGGCGGTCGCGGTTGCTAACCGGCTGGTGGATCAGGACAAGGTCTCGGCGGTGGTCGGCCACTTCTGTTCCTCATCCACCATGCCCGCTTCCGAGGTGTATGACGAGGCCGGCATTATCGCCATTACCCCCGGCTCCACCAATCCGCAGATCACCGAGCGCGGCATGAAGACCATGTTCCGCATGTGCGGGCGCGACGATCAGCAGGGCGTGATCGCCACCAACTACATGCTGGATACCCTGAAGGCCAAACGCATCGCGGTGATCCACGATAAAGACACCTACGGCCAGGGGCTGGCGGACGCAGCGAAGGCGGCGATGAACAAGCGCGGGGTTAAAGAGGTGCTGTATGAGGGACTGTCGCGCGGTGAGAAAGACTTCAACGCGCTGGTGACCAAGATCGCCTCGGTCAAACCCGACGTGGTCTACTTCGGCGGCTGCCATCCGGAAGCCGGGCCGCTGGTGCGCCAGATGCGCGAGCAGGGCGTGACCGCCAAGTTCTTCTCCGGCGACTGCGTGGTGACCGAAGAGCTGGTGACCGCCGCCGGCGGGCCGCAGTACACCAACGGCGTGCTGATGACCTTCGGCAACGATCCGCGCCTGATCCCGGAGGGCAAGGCGGTGATCGCCAAGTTCCGCGCCAGCGGCTTTGAGCCGGAAGGCTACACCCTCTATTCCTACGCCTCGATCCAGGCGATCGCCGCCGCCTTTAACGCCACCGGCGGCAAAGACAGCGCCAAGGCCGCCGAATGGCTGAAGTCACACGACGTGGACACCGTGATGGGCAAGAAAGCCTGGGACCAGAAGGGCGATCTGAAGGTCTCGGACTACGTGGTCTATCAATGGGATGACAAGGGCAAATATCACCAACTGTAAACGGCCTAACCGTGAAGTTATGACCCTATGACCGACGGGCCGCCGCCTTGGCGCGCCCGTTCCGCGATGACCTTTGGGCCGCGTCGGACTGCGTTGGCGGCCTTACCAGGCGAGACTGCTCATTATGGATGTATTCTTTCTGCAACAGCTGATCAACGGCCTGACCCTCGGCGCGGTGTATGGCCTGATCGCCATCGGCTACACCATGGTTTACGGCATCATCGGCATGATTAACTTCGCCCACGGCGAGGTATATATGATCTCCGCCTACCTGTGCGCCATCGGTTTGGCGCTGCTGTCGTTCTTCGGGCTGCACTCGTTTCCGCTGCTGATCCTCGGCACGCTGGTGTTCACCATCGTCATCACCGGGGTGTACGGCTGGGTAATCGAGCGCATTGCCTACAAGCCGCTGCGCAACTCCACCCGCCTGGCGCCGCTGATCTCCGCCATCGGCATGTCGTTAATCCTGCAAAACTACGCGCAGATAAGCCAGGGGCCGCGCCAGCAGGGCATCCCGACGCTGCTGAGCGGCGTGTTCCGCCTGGAGTTCGACGGCGGCGTGGTGCAGATCACCTACACCAAAGTGTTCATTCTGGTGGCGTCGCTGCTCGGCATGGCGATCCTCACCTACATCATTCAGCGCACCCGGCTGGGGCGCATCTGCCGCGCCACCCAGCAGGATCGCAAAATGGCTTCGATTCTCGGCATCAATACCGATCGGGTGATCTCGCTGGTGTTCGTGATCGGCGCCGCCATGGCCGGGTTGGCCGGGGTGCTGATCACCATGAACTACGGCACCTTCGATTTTTACGTCGGCTTTATCATTGGCATCAAGGCCTTCACCGCCGCGGTGCTGGGCGGCATCGGATCGCTGCCGGGCGCGATGCTGGGCGGGCTGCTGCTCGGTGTGGCGGAGGCGCAGTTTGCCGGCATGGTGAATTCGGATTACAAGGACGTGTTCTCCTTCGGGTTGCTGGTGGCGATCCTGATCTTCCGTCCGCAGGGCCTGCTCGGCCGGCCCCTGATCGCCAAGGTTTAAGGAGAACGCCATGTCGCAATCCGTAATCAACGGCGGGCTGAACGTCAAACGCAGCCTGCTGGACGCTGTCTTGGCCGGGCTGATCGCCCTGATCGTGTTCGGGCCGATCGTCGGCATCGTGCTGAATGGCTACAGCTTTAACTTCGAGCCGCACCGGCTGGTATGGATCATCGTCGCGGTGATGGCCGGGCGGCTGCTGCTGAGCCTGTTCCTGCAAACCGCGCCGGGGCGCAGGGTGTTGGCGCGCTTCGACGGCGGCAACGACGGCGTTTACGTGCGGCCGCTGGGCTATAAATCCAACCTGCGCTGGATCCTGCCGCTGATGGCGGCGATCGCGCTGCTGTTCCCGTTTGTCGCCACCAAATACCTGCTGACGGTGGCGATCCTCGGCCTGATCTACGTGCTGCTCGGCCTGGGGCTGAACATTGTGGTCGGGCTGGCGGGGCTGCTCGATCTGGGGTACGTGGCGTTTTACGCCATCGGCGCCTACGGGCTGGCGCTGGGCTACCAGTATCTCGGGCTGGGGTTCTGGGCGATGCTGCCGCTGGGCGCGCTGATGGCGGCGCTGGCCGGCGCATTGCTGGGCTTCCCGGTGCTGCGCATGCACGGCGACTACCTGGCGATCGTTACGCTGGGGTTCGGCGAGATCATTCGGCTGGTGCTGAACAACTGGATGTCGCTCACCGGCGGGCCGAACGGCGTCTCGGTGCCGGCACCGACGGTGTTCGGCCTGGAGTTCGGCCGGCGCGCCAAAGACGGCGGGGTGCCGATCCACGAGTTTTTCGGCATCGATTACAACCCGAATCTCAAGTTCATTTTCATCTACGCGGTGCTGTTTTTGGTGGTGCTGCTGGTGCTGTATATCAAGCACCGGCTGACGCGCATGCCGATCGGCCGCGCCTGGGAGGCGCTGCGCGAGGATGAGATCGCCTGCCGTTCTCTGGGGCTGAATCACGTGCTGGTGAAGCTGTCGGCGTTTATGCTCGGCGCTTCCACCGCCGGGCTGGCGGGGGTGTTTTTCGCCACCTACCAGGGCTTCGTCAACCCGACTTCGTTCACCTTCTTCGAGTCGGCGCTGATCCTGGCGATCGTGGTGCTGGGCGGCATGGGCTCCACCCTCGGCGTGGTGCTGGCGGCCTTCGTGCTGACGGTGGCGCCGGAGCTGCTGCGCAGCTTCGCCGAATACCGGGTGCTGCTGTTCGGCGTGCTGATGGTGGCGATGATGATCTGGCGGCCGCGCGGGCTGGTGCGCATCAGCCGATCCAGCTTCGCCGAACGCAAGGGGGTGGCGCCATGAGCGACGCCATTTTGCGGGTGGAACACCTGATGATGCACTTTGGCGGCATCAAAGCGCTGAACGACGTCAATCTGGAGGTGGAACGCGGCTCCATCACCGCGCTGATTGGCCCCAACGGCGCCGGCAAGACCACGGTATTCAACTGCCTGACCGGCTTTTACCGCGCCAGCGGCGGCGCGATCCTGCTCAATACCCACAAGCGGCCGACCGACGTGATCCAGGTGCTGGGGCAGAAGTTCCGCGCCGGCGACTGGATACGTCCAAAGCGGCTCGGTTCGCGCCTCTACTACAAGATGTTCGGCGGCACCCACCTGGTGAACCGCGCCGGGCTGGCGCGCACCTTCCAAAATATCCGTCTGTTCCGCGAAATGTCGGTGGTGGAGAACCTGCTGGTGGCGCAGCACATGCAGAGCAACCGTAACCTGATCGCCGGGGTGCTGAATACGCCGGGCTACCGCCGGGCGGAGAGCGCCGCGCTCGATCATGCCTTCTACTGGCTGGAGGTGGTGGATCTGGTGAGCTGCGCCAACCGGCTGGCGGGAGAGATGTCTTACGGCCAGCAGCGGCGGCTGGAGATCGCGCGCGCCATGTGCACCGCGCCGGAGATGATCTGCCTCGATGAGCCGGCCGCCGGGCTGAACCCGGTGGAAACGGCCACGCTGAGCCGCATCATTCGCTTCCTGCGGCAGCATCACGGCATCACGGTGCTGTTGATCGAGCATGACATGGGCATGGTAATGGAGATCTCCGATCGGGTGATCGTGCTCGATCACGGCGATGTGATTGCCCGCGGCACGCCGCAGGAGATCCAGCACAACGAGGCGGTGATCGCCGCCTACCTGGGCGCGGACGAAGAGGAGCTGGCGGGATGAGCGAAGCGATGTTGGAATTTCGCGAGGTCGATGTGTTTTACGGGCCGATCCAGGCGCTGCGCCAGGTGTCGCTGCAGGTAAACGCCGGGGAGACGGTGGCGCTGATCGGCGCCAACGGCGCGGGCAAGTCCACGCTGTTGATGTCGATCTTCGGTCAGCCGCGCATCGCCGGCGGACAGATCCTGTTTCGCGGCGAGGACATCAGCCGCCGCTCCACGCACTTTGTTGCCAGCAGCGGCATCGCGCAGGCGCCGGAGGGGCGGCGCATCTTTCCGGACATGAGCGTGGAGGAGAACCTGCTGATGGGCACCATCACCGTCGGCAATCGCTACCTGGAAGAGGATTTGCCGCGCATGTTCGAACTGTTTCCGCGCCTCAAGGAGCGGCGCAACCAGCGGGCGATGACCATGTCCGGCGGCGAACAGCAGATGCTGGCGATCGCCCGCGCGCTGATGAGCCGGCCGAAGCTGTTGCTGCTGGACGAGCCGAGCCTGGGGCTGGCGCCGATCGTGGTGCGGCAGATCTTCGGCGTGCTGCGCGAACTGACCCGCAGCGGCATGACGCTGTTTCTGGTGGAGCAAAACGCCAACCATGCGCTGAAACTGTCCGATCGCGGCTATGTGATGGTCAACGGCCAGATCCGCCTCACCGGCAGCGGGGAAGAACTGTTGAACGATCCGGAGGTGAGAAAGGCCTATCTGGGCGGCGGCTGAGCGCCGCCCCACGGGCAGGGATGCCCGCGTTCATTTTTCGGCGTTGCGCTCTTGGCCATCGTAGTGCGAACGGGCCGCTCTGAAGGCGTCGGCGGAGGCGATAATCCACGACCAGAGTGGCAGCATGTTGAGCAGCATCTCTTCCCCCGCGTCGGTGATGGTGTAAACCACGCGGGGCAGTTTCTCCTGATAATCGCAGCGCGATATCAGCCCGTCCCGCTCGAGATGGCGCAGCGTCCGCGTCAGCATTCTCTGCGTCACGCCCGCCAGTTGGCGGCTTATCTCGCCGTGGCGCAGCGGCCCGTGAGTGCCCAGGATATGCAATACCCCCAGCGACCAACGGTTGCCCGCATGCGCGAGGATCTCACGCTTCAACCCTTCATCGTCGTTGCTCAGTTCTTCACAGAACGCCTGCGAAAATTGCAGCAGCGCTTCCCGATCGCTCGTCATATTCCTCTCCGGTATCACGCGTGTACCTAATTGAACCCGTTTTTGTCAGCTGTCAGGATGACGCAGTGTCAAGACAGGAGGCAAGAATGAAATCCACAAATCCATCTATCAATGCCGTGCTCATACTCGGCGCCGGTGAACTGGGGCTGCCGGTATTGCGTGCGATGAGCCGGCAGGCTCGGTTATCTCCATCTTTAAAAATCAGCGTGCTGCTCCGGCCGGAGGCTGCACGCGCCGTGAGCGGCCCGCTCCGGGCGCGGCGGGATGCGCTGGCGCGGCTCGGCATCGCCGTGGTGGAAGGCGATCTGCAGCAAAACGGCGTGGAGGCGCTGAGCGCGCTATTCCGTTCCTTCGACGCGGTGATCAACTGCAGCGGCTTTGTCGGCGGGGCGGGCACGCAGGTAAAGATCACCCAGGCCGTCTTGCTGGCGGGCGTGGCGCGCTACTTCCCGTGGCAGTTCGGCGTGGACTACGATGTCGTGGGTAAAGGCAGCGGGCAACAGGTGTGGGATGAACAGCTTGAGGTGCGCCACCTGCTGCGTGCGCAGAAGGCGACGGAGTGGGTGATTGTTTCCACGGGCATTTTCACCAGCTACCTGTTTGACCCCGGCTTTGGCGTGGTGGATGCGGCAAGCAAAACGGTGCGCGCGCTGGGCGACTGGCGCTACGCGGTGACGCTGACCACCCCTGAGGACATTGGCCGGCTGACGGCCGCGATTTTTTTCCATCGGCCCGCGTTTCGCAACCAGGTGGTTTATATCGCCGGCGACACGCTGACCTACCGCGAGCTTGCCGAACTTATGCAGGCGCACTGGGGCGTGGAGGTCAACAGGATCCTGTTGGACAAAGAGCGGCTGCAGGCGGAGGTGCGCAATCATCCGCATGACGTCGGCGCCAAATACCGGCTGGCTTTCGCCCGGCCCGACGGCGTGGCCTGGGATAAGGCGAAAACCTTCAATGCGCGCCAGGGCATAGCCACCACTACCGCCGAGCAGTGGCTGGCTTCTCAGGGCGGTTAATCGCCTGAGCGCCGCAGTCAGAACTGGCGCTGCATCCAGCGCACGTTCAGCCGCACCAGCGCGATGATGGCGCCGGAGAGCAGCCGCAGCCCGGCGGGCATGTCGCGGCGGCGGATGTCCAGCAGCAGCACGGTGCGCACCTGCGGGCTGTCGTTCCACACCTCGTGTTCGAAGGTATCGTCCCACAGCATGAACTCCCCCTCGTGCAGCCGGTATTCGCGGCCGTCCACTTTCAGCACCGCCGCCGGCGCGCCGTCGGCGCGTTTGGGCATGTCCAGCACCAGATAGCCGCGCAGAATGCCGCGAAACGGCCCGCGATGGGGCGGCACCTGTTTGCCGGGCGCCAGGAAGGAGAGCGAGGCGGACAGCACGTCAGGCGACGAAGCGATCAGCGCCGCCAGCGTCGGGCAGCGCGCCAGGTTGTGGGGGATGGGCTGGCCGTAGGCCTTCATGATGAACATGCGCCAGTCGCGCGCGTCGTTGGCGGAGATCGACGCCTGCTGGCTCATGATCTCGTGAAAACGGGGAATATTGTGCAGATCGTGGGCGACGGTCAGCGCCTCTTCGCGGATCTGCCGCCATTGGGCGGTGAAACGTTCGGCGTCGGGGAACAGCGCGGCGCTGTCGAGCACCGGCTTGCCCTGAATGCGGCGATCGTAAACATTGCGCAATGCGAGCACGGACCAATCATAAATCGCGGACATCATAATGACCTCGCCTCAGGAAACGCCAAAGGGACACTGCGCGCTTCTTCGGCGCGGCGCGTGGACGGCCTGGGAAGAACGGCAGGAAAAATTGGTACGCTTCAATAGATTAGCACAGCATTTTGGCAACCGTGCGTCGGTGAGCGTGTCGATGGGCGGTGAAAAAAACCACACAATTAAAGTGTGACGTATATCGCATTTAGCGGGCCGGTTGGTTAAAATATCGCGACTTGCCCGCACCTGTCCGGATTTTGTTTACCATGGAACACGCTCCCGTTTCGCGCTCAACCGCCTGGTTGCGCGTGGTTATCCTCGCCGTCTCGGCCTTTATCTTCAACACCACCGAGTTTATTCCGGTCGGTCTGCTGAGCGATATCGCCGCCAGCTTCTCGATGCAAACCGAACAGGTCGGCTTGATCATTACCATTTACGCCTGGATCGTCGCCGCCGCCTCGTTGGCGTGCATGCTGCTGACCAGCAAGATTGAGCGCCGCAAGTTGCTGATCGGCGTGTTCGTGCTGTTTATCGCCAGCCACGTGCTGACCGCCGTGGCCTGGAACTTCACCACGCTGGTCATTTCGCGCGCCGGTGTGGCGCTGGCGCACTCGGTGTTCTGGTCTATCACCGCCTCGCTGGCGATCCGCGTGGCGCCGCCAGGCAAGAAAGCCCAGGCGCTGAGCCTGCTGGCGGGCGGCACCGCGCTGGCGATGGTGCTCGGGCTGCCGCTCGGGCGGGTGGTCGGGCAGCTGCTCGGCTGGCGCATGACCTTTATCGGCATCGCGGTGTGCGCCACCCTGGCGCTGGTGCTGCTGTGGCGCCTGCTGCCGGTGCTGAAAAGCGAGCATTCCGGTTCGCTGGCCAGCGTGCCGCTGCTGTTCAAGCGCCCGGCGCTGGTGGCGCTTTACATGCTGACCATCATTGTGGTGACGGCGCACTTCACCGCCTACAGCTACATTGAGCCGTTTATCCAGACCGTGGCCGGGCTGTCGGAGAACTTCACCACGCTGATGTTGCTGCTGTTCGGCGCCGCCGGCATCGTCGGCAGCCTGCTGTTCAGCCGCTACAGCGAGCGGTTTCCTTCCGGCTTCTTCATCGGTGCCATCACGCTGCTGGCCTTGAGCCTGCTGCTGCTGTTGCCGGCGGCCGGCAGTGAAGGCCACCTGACGGTGCTGTGCATCTTCTGGGGGATGGCGATCATGGCGATCGGCCTGTCGATGCAGGCCAAAGTGCTGAGCCTGGCGCCGGACGCTACCGACGTGGCGATGGCGATTTTCTCCGGCCTGTACAACTTCGGCATCGGCAGCGGCGCGCTGCTGGGCAACCAGGTGAGCCTGCATCTGGGCATGGGCAACATCGGCTTCGTCGCCGCGCCGCTGGCGCTGATCGCCCTCGGCTGGTGCCTGTTGAGCGTCTACCGCAGCGAACGGCTGCAGCAGCACCACAGCCGTTAACCTGCCGATTCGGGATGCCGCTGCGGCATCCCGCGCTACATTTTCCTGCTATAAAACAGGCTGCTGCAGCGTTTTATGCTTAACTTTTTTTCATAGTCTGCTAATTAAAAATTTAACTCCGACGCCGCTTCGCTAGCATAGAAAGTCATCAAAAATGTTAATGCGAGGTTAATGGTGAGTGAATCTGTAGCGGCGTCGCCGATCCATGCGCGGGATTTGGCGGCCAGAATCGACGCCTTGCCCGCGTCGGCCGGCCTGTGGCGCTTTATCATTCTGCTGTCGCTGGGCGGCTTTTTCGAACTCTACGATCTGTTCCAGACCGGCTATATCAGCACTGGCCTTATCGCCGACGGCATTTTCCACACCGGCGCGCAGGGCGTTTTCGGCGTGTCGGATCAGGCGGCCTTTGCCTCCGCCACCTTTCTCGGCCTGTTCGTCGGCGCCAGCCTGCTGAGCCCGTACGCCGATCGCTTCGGCCGGCGCGCCACCTTTATGTTCGCTCTGATCTGGTATGGCGCCTTCTCGCTGCTGTTGGCGTTTCAACAGCAGGCGGAATGGGTGATCTTTCTGCGTTTTCTGGTGGGCGTCGGGCTCGGCATCGAGTTGGTGACCATCGATACCTACCTGACGGAGTGGGTGCCCGCGCACTTGCGCACCCGGGCTTTCGCCTTCGCGTTCTTCGTGCAGTTTCTGTCGGTGCCGGCGGTGGCGCTGATGTCCTGGTGGCTGGTGCCGCAGACGATTTGGGGGCTGAGCGGCTGGCGCTATGTGGTGATCGCCGGCGCGCTGGCTTCGCTGGTGATTTGGCTGGTGCGCAAGGGGCTGCCGGAGTCGCCGCGCTGGCTGGTGCAACAGCGGCGCTATGCGCAGGCCCGGCAGGTGATGCGGGACATGGAGCGGCGCTGCGGCGTGGCGGCCGCGGACTTCCCGTCGCGCCCGGTGGACGATGCCGAGGGAGCGCCGCTGCGCGGCCGCTTTCGCGACATCTGGGCGCCGCAATATCGCGATCGCACGCTGATGCTGGTAGTGATGAATTTCTTTCAGGCCATCGGCTTCTTCGGCTTCGGCAACTGGCTGCCGGCGCTGCTGTCGGGCAAGGGCGCTTCGGTCACCCACAGCCTGCTGTACGCTTTCTTTATCACGCTGGCCTACCCGCTGGGCTCGCTGCTGTGCAGCTTCTACGCCGACAAGATGGAGAACAAGTGGCAGATCGTGTTGTCCTGCCTGGTGACGGTGATCTTCGGCTCGCTGTTCGCACTGCAGAACAACCCGCTGTGGCTGATCCTGTGCGGTTTCTTCATCACCTGGTCCAACGCCTGGCTGACCTACAGCTACCACTCGTATCAATCCGAGATCTTCCCGACCCATATCCGCGCCCGCGCCGTCGGTTTCTGCTACTCCTTCAGCCGGCTGTCGACGGTGTTCAGCAGCATCATCATCGGCATTATCTTGCAGTACGGTGGTTCGCTGGGGGTGATCGCGTTTATCGTCGCCAGCATGCTGATCGTGATGCTGGTGATCGGGCTGTTTGGCCCAAAAACGCGCGGTATCGATCTGGAAAACATCTGACGTTTTGCGCCGGCGGCGACGCCGGCTTCTTCAGCAAAAAAACTCGCGATCATGCGAAAATTATTCCGTTATCACTGCCTTTACGCCTGCCGTACTGTTAACCCGTACAAAATCCAATTCGATACCGAGCGGGGAACACGTCATGAGCACCCTTACCGCGCCCGATGGCGCACGCATTTTTTATAAGGATTGGGGCCGCGGCCAGCCGATCCTGTTCTCCCACGGTTGGCCGCTGTCTGCCGACGCCTGGGACAACCAGATGCTGTTTTTCGGCCAGAGCGGATTCCGCGTGATCGCCCACGATCGCCGCGGCCACGGCCGTTCGGAGCAAACCTGGCACGGCAACGACATCAACCAATACGCTGACGATCTGGCCCTGCTGATCGAAACGCTGGATCTGCGCGATCTGATCCTGGTCGGCCATTCCACCGGCGGCGGCGAAGTGGCGCGCTACATCGGCCGTCACGGCAGCGATCGGGTGGCGAAGGTGGTGCTGGTCGGCGCCGTACCGCCGCTGATGCTGCAAACGCCGGTCAACCCTGAGGGTACGCCGATGGCGGCCTTCGACGGCATTCGCAGCGGCGTGGCGGGCAACCGCTCGCAGTTCTTCAAAGATTTGGCGGTGCCGTTCTATGGCCTCCACTGCGACGAGGTGGAGAGCAATGCGGGGCTGATCGACCACTTCTGGCTGATGGGCATGCAGGGCGGCGTGAAAGGGCAGTACGAGTGTGTGCGCGCGTTCTCCGAAGTGGATTACACCGCTGACCTGCTGGCGATCGACAAGCCGACGCTGCTGGTGCACGGCGACGCCGATCAGATCGTGCCGATCGGCGCCTCGGCGCTGAAAGCCGCTAAGCTTATGCAACAGGCGGAGCTGAATGTTTACGCTGGCGGTTCGCACGGTTTGGCGCAGATCGATCCCGATCGCTTCAACGCCGATCTGCTGGCCTTCATCCAAAATTCGCCGTTTTAAGGGGGCGCGATGAACCTGACTGCTATCGCCGCCCGCTGCGCACAGCGGCTGCATGCGCCTGTGGTGCGCTGGCTGCTGCTGCTCGCCATTTGCGCCGCCTATATTCAGGGCGGGTTGGTCAAAGCGCTGAACGTCGAAGGCGCGGTCGCCGAGATGAGCCACTTCGGCCTGCAGCCGGCGGCGCTGTTCGCCGTGCTGGTGACGCTGTTCGAACTGGCTGCGTCGGCGCTGATCCTGAGCGGCTTTTATCGCTGGCTCGGCGCGCTGGCGCTGGCCGGTTTTACCCTGATGGCGACGCTGATGGCCAATCCGTTCTGGCAGTTCGACGGGGCGGAGCGCGGCCAGATGATGAACGGATTTTTTGAACACCTTGGGCTGGCCGGCGCGCTGTTGCTGGTGGCATTTAACGATTTGAAGGAGCGAACAGATGGCTGAGCAGACGGAAAACAAGGCGGCGGCGGGCGGCTTCGCGCCGCTGAAAATCCCATTATTTGCGGTGCTGTGGGGCGCGACGGTGCTCGGCAACGTCGGCAGCTTTATGCGCGACGTCGCCAGCTCGTGGCTGATCACTGACCTGTCGAGCAACCCTTCGGCGGTGGCGCTGATGCAAACCGCCGCTACGCTGCCGGTGTTCCTGCTGGCGATCCCGGCAGGGGTGCTGTCGGACATTCTCGACCGGCGGCGCTTTCTGATCTTCGTGCAAATCTTGCTGGCCTGCGTGAGCGGCAGCCTGCTGGTGCTGTCGCAGACCGGCTCGCTGACGGTGGAGTATTTGCTGGCGCTGACGTTCGTCGGCGGCATCGGCGCGGCGTTGATGGGGCCGACCTGGCAAGCGATCGTGCCGGAGCTGGTGCCGCGCGCCGAGCTGAAAAACGCCGTGGCGCTGAACTCGCTGGGCATCAACATCGCTCGCTCCATCGGCCCGGCGGCCGGGGGGCTGCTGCTGGCCAGCTTCGGCGCCGGTGCGGCCTACGGCGCGGACGTGATGAGCTATGTGCTGGTGATTGCGGCGCTGCTGTGGTGGAAGCGGCCGAAGGCCGAAGACAGCGGCCTGTCGGAGCATTTCTTCGGCGCCTTCCGCGCCGGCCTGCGCTATGCCCGCTCCAGCCGCGAGCTGCACGTGGTGCTGCTGCGGGCGGCGGTATTTTTCGCCTTCTCCAGCTCGGTCTGGGCGCTGCTGCCGCTGGTGGCGCGCCGCATGCTGGGCGGCAGCGCCGGCTTTTACGGCGTTCTGCTGGGGGCGGTGGGCGCCGGGGCGATCCTCGGGGCTATTGTGCTGCCGCGCCTGCGCCAGCGGCTGAATGCCGACGGGCTGGTGTTGCTGGCGGCGGTGTTGACGGCGGCGGTGATGGCGGCCCTGTCGCTGGCGCCGCCGCAGTGGCTGGCGGTGGTGCTGCTGTTGGTGCTGGGCGCAGGCTGGATTATCGCGCTGACCACGCTCAACGGTGCGGCGCAGGGCGTGCTGCCCAACTGGGTGCGCGGCCGCGGCCTGGCCATCTACCTGATGGTGTTCAACGGCGCGATGGCGGCGGGCAGCCTGCTGTGGGGGCTGGTGGCGCAGGAGCTGGGCGTGGCTGCCACGCTGCTGGTCGGCGGCGTCGGCCTGTTGGTGGCGGGGCTGCTGTTCCACCGCCTGCGTCTGCCGACCGGTGAGGCCGATCTGCAGCCGTCGAACCATTGGCCGGAACCGTTGGTCAACACGCCGGTCGAAAACGATCGTGGCCCGGTAATGATTCAGGTGGAGTACCGCATCCGCGAACAGGATCGGCCGCAGTTCTTGCGCACGCTGCTGATGCTGGAGCGGGCGCGCCGCCGCGATGGCGCTTACGCCTGGGGTATCACCGAGCATACCGGCGATCCGGAATGCATCATGGAGTGGTTCCTGGTGGAGTCCTGGGCGGAGCACCTGCGGCAGCACCAGCGGGTATCGCACGCCGACGCCGATCTGCAGCAGGAGGCGCTGCGCTTCCATATCGGCCCGGAGAAACCGGTGGTGCATCACTTCCTGTCGCTCGACCGGCGTCAGGTGAAGCATTAACTGCGCGGCCAGGCGGTGAGAAGGTGCTATGCTTTTGGTCGGTTCGGCGGCGCGGCCGCCGTAAGACGAATGTAGTCAGTACAGGGAGACACATTGATGACGGCACCTTCTGCTTTTGCCCGCGAGCTTGGGCTGCGCTATCCGATCGTTCAGGGGCCGATGAACGGCGCGTCACCGCCGGCGTTGGCGGTGGCGGTGAGCAACGCCGGGGCGCTGGGATCGTGCGCGGCGGCGCTGTTTTCACCGGCGGTGCTCCTCGAACGTGTGCAGCAGATCCGCGCGCAGACCGCCGCGCCGTTCAACATCAACCTGTTTCTGCTCAATGAGCAGCACCCGGATCTTGCCGAACTGAAGCGCGCCCAGCACCTGCTGCGGCCGTTCCGCGAAGCGCTGGGGCTGAGCGAGCCGCCGATCCCCACTCAATTCGCCGAAAACAACCGCGACCAGATCGCAGCCTTGCTGGAGGCTGCGCCGCCGGTGGTCAGCTTCACCTTCGGTGTGCTGCCGCGCGCCACGGTCACGCAGTTCAAGAAGGCCGGTTCACGGGTGATCGGCACCGCCACCACGGTGGCGGAAGCCCGCGCCTGGGAAGAGGCGGGCGCCGACTTCGTTTGCGTCTCGGGCTCGGAGGCGGGCGGCCACCGCCCGACCTTCCTCGGCGATATCGAACAATCCTGCGTCGGGCTGATGGCCCTGCTGCCGCAGGTGGTGGCGGCGGTGAAAATCCCGGTGATCGCTGCAGGCGGCATCATGAACGGGCGCGGCATCGCGGCGGCGCAATTGCTGGGCGCGCAGGCGGCGCAGCTCGGCACCGCGTTTCTGTGCAGCCCGGAGTCGGGCATCGCCGAAGCCTGGCGGGCGGCGCTGAGCAACGCCGGCGATGACAGCACGCGCCTGACGCGCGCCTTCAGCGGCCGCCCGGCGCGCGGCATCGTCAATGATTTCATGCGGCAGATGCGCGCGGAAGAGGCGCAGATCCTGCCTTATCCGGTGCAGAACGCGCTCACCGGCGATATCCGCCAGGCGGCGGCCAAGGCCGGGCGCGGGGAGTTTATGTCGCTGTGGGCCGGGCAGGGTGTCGGCCTGGCGCGGCCGATGCCGGCGGCGCAGCTGGTCGCCACCCTGGCGGCGGAGCTGGAAGCGGTGTGACCTCGTCTGCGCGATTTATTGCTGTGGCAATGTAAAAAGACGCCAGGGTGAGGCCTGATAAGAGATGAACAGTCCGGCGTTCGCGCCGGACTGTTGGTTTCTTGGCTAGACGAGAATATCGGCGGAAGCGTCGACATGCCCAACGATTTTTACAAGTAAATCAGGCAGTTGATTGCCGGAGAGATTGATGGCCAGATCGGTGACATTCTGCTGCGCGTCATAATTCAGCGCCGCTTCATACAACGAGCCGCTTAAACTATCCACGAAGTGCAACTCGCTCCCTTCGGCCTTAGCCGTCTGGTTGAGCCACGACAGATCGATTTTATCCACCGCCGTCTGGAAATCGCGGATCCAATCCGGCGCGGCGGCTTGGCTGTCGCCGGCTTCGCGGAAGACGAAGGTGTCCGCGCCTGCATCGCCCCAAAGCTGATCGGCGCCGCCGGCACCGTAAATGATGTCGTTGCCTGCACCGCCTTTTAGCGTATTGTTCAGCGCGTTGCCCACAAGAATGTCGGCACCGCTGCCGCCGATGATATTTTCAATCTGCGCGCCGTAGGCGATGGCTATATTCGCCTTCAAGCCGCCTACATCAGAGAATGCGCCTTCGTTAATGTTGATGCGCTGATCCTGGCTGTAGCCTGAAAAATCCAGCGTGTCATTGCCGCCGGCATCCCAGATAGCCGCCACGATTTTGTCCGTGGACGCTTTAACGCTCAGAAAGTCTCTGTCCGTATTCGAGTTGAAACCATAGGTGGTATCGCCGGTGCGCGTGGTGGTATTCGCGCCGTAAAGCTTCTGTATGGCGGTAATATCATCCAGCTGCGGTCCTGATGGCCAAACGCCTTTATAGTCAGCGCTGGTGTATTGTTCGTTAAAATAGCTCATCAAAGAATATTGATGGTCGTCTTCATAATACTTCGCCGAGTTGGCGTAGGTGGGGTAGGTGGCATTTGACGCATCATAATTGCCGGGATGAGAAAGCCCCAACGCATGCCCTATTTCATGGGTAAGCGTATCCCTGGCGTAGTTATTGGTTTGCGGATTGGAGGCGTCGTAGCCGTTATTACCGCTGATCCAAATGGTGCTTTTGAGATCGCTCTGCGTACTTTCATACGAGGTGTAATTGCCCCCGCTGGCCGCCTTATAAAAACCAAACTTTATATCTGCATTTTTCGCGTCGTTGCCTTTAACCTCGGTGAACGTGATGTTGGCCACATCCGACCAGGATTGCAATGAAAGCTTGGTTTGGGCTTGTTGAGCGGCGGTAAGCTGCGCGGCGCCCGTCTTGTCGCTGCCGGTATAGACGGGGAAAGAGTAGGTCAAGGTAGCCGCATGGTCTGTCACGCCTTTGCCATTGGCGGAATAATGGCTCCTCAGCAGCAGATCTGAAACCTCTTGCGTGGTATATGACGGTTTACTGCTCTCCGCGTGATCGCCTCTTTCATAACTGGTTAAATAATCGGAAATCTTATCGGTAGCTAATGACATATCAAACTCCTTTGGACGTTGACAATATTGCACCTAACGCTCTATATGCTCGTACACAGGTTTGAAAATCAGGGATAATTAATGTGATATCATTGGCTTGCCTCCTTGGTCTGGCTTGAATATTGCGTTCAAGCGGAATATATCCTTATCATTAGTCACGGTGAGGAATTAATTGTGCACTGCGATTGAGTTAAAGCAGTATAAACACAATTATTTTATTAATTAGTTATTCTTATATGAATCTTTTACATAAGATATGAGTAAAAGACTTGTTTAAATAACTCGTTGGAATTAAATCTTTATTTAATATTTCTCTGTAATCGGCGCGCGGCATTTGCGTTGCTGATTTATCTTTCTGTTTTTCCGGCTTTTTATCTGTGAAATGCGGTGAGTAGCCGCCATTGCCGTAACGCATAGAGGCGGCCGCACTCCGGCTGTCGTCATTAATCGGATACGGGATTATTGAGGGGCCCGCGTATACCGATTAACTTGCCTGATGCTTAAAAACTGTAGGTGCCCTGCGCCAGCACGAAGTTGATGTCTTTCAGCCCGGCATGGTGCTGCAGGCTGTGGCCGACGTCGAAGTAGACATAGGCTACCTTGAACTGGAGATCGCTTCTCGGCGTCCAGGTGGTTTCGACCTGGTACTGGTTGCCGATAAAGCGCGATCCCTGTTCGCTGCCTTTCACCGGGCGCATTGGCCCGAGATAGAAGGCGTCCTCACGGCGTTGCCGCCATAACGCGTCCCAGCTGAAGTCGATGGCCAGGGTTTGCCACGGCGTGATGGTGACCGAAGGATGGATGGCGATCAGGTTAGCCGGCGCCACCAGCCCGTTTTCGGTCAGGTAGGGCAGCTTGGGGTACATGGCGTTGAAGGTGTTGAGCTGCCCATCGTGACCGTTTTTGTCGCCGCTGGCGATGCCAATCTTGCCGCCAAAGCGCGGCCGCCAGCGCCAGTCGCTCACCGTATAGCCGGCGTGCGCCGACGCCGACCAGGCGCGGATATCGCGCTGTTCTGCGCTGCCGAACTGCCAGGCAGCTTCATTATCCCAGTCGAACCCCCGCGCTGCGCCGAAGATGCGTGCGCCGACGGTATAGCGCCGCTCTTGCCCGCTAAGCTGCGCGTAGTGGGCGTCGTTATCCTCAAAGCCAAAGGTGTAGAGATCGAGCGAAGAAGCCAGCGGCGTCAGCGGCGTGGTGCCGTACAGTCCCCACACCTTTTGGCTGTTGTCGGTATCGTCGTCGAAACTGCCGGTTTTAAGGGTGACGGGATGGCCGATAAAGGCGTCGAGGCGGTTTTTATCCTTGACCCAGCTGGCGCGGATAGCATCGAAGGAACGGCGCACGTTGGGGCCGTCGCGGGTGCCCAGCAGGTGCAGCGAGCCCAGCGCAATCTCCTGGCGGCCGACCCGCAGGGTGCCGAGGCCGTAGGCAGTGGGCAGTTTCATATCCACATAGCCCTGCCCGAGGTAGGCATGATCTTCGTCGGTCGGCTTGCGCCCGCGATCGCGCGGCGTGGCCAGCGACGATCCCACTTGCACATAGGCGCCGAAATAGTCGCCGTAGTCGAGGCGCGCGCCAACCAGCAAGCGCTGCATGAAAGTGTCGTCGCGTCCGCCATTCAAATCCCGTTGATCCGTCCATTCATAGCGCTCGCGCAGTGAACCGTCGAAAGATAAGGTGGCCGCATCGCCCAACGGGATGTTTTTCCAGGGAGAGGCGGCGGGCTCCGCCGCCAGAGCGGGGAGCGTGGAGAACAGCAACAGTGCGGGTAGCGTGCGTTTCATCATGAATATCCGAAGAAAAAAGCGCGCCGCAGCGCGCCTTGGGTTTATTTGGCTGTCTGGTGAATTTCGGCGATGTAGCCGCCGGGGAAACGCACCAGCGCCGAGGCGCGGCGTTCCGCCGCCGTCGATCGCCACAGCACCTGCGCGCCGCTGGCCGTCGCTTTGGCCAGCGTGGCCTGCAGATCCTCGACGCCATAGCCGGTGCGCTCATGGCCGAACGGATAAGGCAGATGCCCATCGGTGACGAAAATGCGCGTTTTGCCAAAAAGCGAGTCCAGTTCGATCTGGCGGATCTTGCCGTTATCGTTGCGGCCGATCGCCGCATCGCTGACCTGCTCGTCGCGCACGACTTCGCCGTGCGAGAACGTCTGATAGCTTTTCAGGAAGTCATCGACGCGGTAAGCGGAGAGATACAGGCGGTTTTCCGGCACGCTCAGCAGCGGCTTGTAGTTGGGCGCTTTGGTGTGCCAATAAAGCTGCATGTTGACGCCGCCGGGCCATTGGATCACCGCGTCGCGCCCAATCGGATCGTCGAAGGGGGCGACCAGCACATCGGCGCCGGCGGCCTTGGCTTGTTGAATGGCGGCATCCATATCCCTGACCAGAAAACCGTTGCGCTCGGCGCCGAACGGGTGCGGGATCGGCGTTTTGAAATCGAACACCGAGAAGCTGCCGGCTGGCGTCAGTATCAGCTGGGAATAGGTTTCGCTCGGCGTGGGCGTGACGTTGACCAGCACGCGTTCGGTGCGGGTGCCGCCGAAGGTTTTCAGGATGCTGTCGACAAAGGAATCCATCTTGCCGCGTTCGACGTAGACATGGGTGGTGTCATATTGCGGCCCCACGGCGAGAGATGCCGTATCGGCCGCCCATGATACGGCAGGGAGCAGCAGCGCAAGGGCCGATATCCTCAGCCGACGAGAAGAAATACCGATAATGTGTTGCATGATGACCTCCAGGTAGCGGTTATTTTCCTGAGTGAAACGTCATTTCCTATGAGCTTTCCCGTCGGCTGAAAAATAAAAGCTAAAAACGCAACGCGCGTGATGAAACGCTAAATAGGGGCGAAGTTCTGACGCCCCGGCGAATATGGCGCAGGGGCAGAACATTTATTCTTATTGGCGTAAACGGTGAGGCGCCGGGCCAGCAGGCCCGCTATCGCTAAGGGTCGGCGCTGATAATGCGGTCCGCCTCGCCGCGTGTTGAAGTGAATTGGGGATAATCCATAACGGTGTTCTCCTTGATGGGATATATCGTATTAGCGCGCTGAATTTACGTTCTTCATTGCCCTCTAAATATAAATACAGCATTAAAAGAATTGCCGCCCATCAAATTTTTATATGACTTGTTGAGTAAATACGAATAAGCGGGAAAAGAAATATAACGACGTGCGCTACGGCTGGCGCTGAGCGGAGGCGGTGTGGTTCTCGGGAGGAAAAACGGCCTGCCGAAGCAGACCGTTGCGGGGAGTTTACGCCAGATCGAAGCGATCGAGGTTCATCACTTTGTTCCAGGCGGCGACGAAGTCATGGGCGAACTTCTCTTGCCCGTCGGCGCTGCCGTAGACTTCGGCCAGCGCGCGCAGCTGCGCGTGCGAACCGAACACCAGATCGACGCGGGTGCCGGTCCATTTGACCGCGCCGCTGCGGCGATCGCGGCCTTCGAACAGGCCGTCCTCACCCACCGGGTGCCAGGTGGTGCCCATGTCGAGCAGGTTGACGAAGAAGTCGTTGGTCAGCGCCTGCGGGCGATGGGTGAACACGCCGTGCTGCGTGCCGCCAACGTTGGCGCCGAGCACCCGCAGCCCGCCGACCAGCACCGTCATTTCCGGCGCGGTCAGGGTCAACAGCTGCGCCTTGTCGACCAGCAGCGTTTCGGCCGGCACGCGGTATTTGCCCTTCAGGAAGTTGCGGAAACCGTCGGCGAGCGGCTCCATCGCCTCGAAGGAGTCCACGTCGGTCTGTTCCTGCGAGGCGTCCATGCGGCCTGGGGCGAACGGCACCGTCAGGGTCAAGCCGGCGTTCTTCGCCGCCTGTTCCACGCCCGCCGCGCCGGCCAGCACGATCAGATCCGCCAGCGAGACGCGCTTGCCGCCGGTCTGCGCGTCGTTGAAGGCGCGTTGGATGCTCTCCAGCTTGGCCAACGTCGCGGCGAGCTGCGCAGGTTGGTTGACGGCCCAGTCCTTCTGCGGCGCCAGGCGAATGCGCGCGCCGTTGGCGCCGCCGCGTTTATCGGAACCGCGGAAGCTCGATGCGGAAGCCCAGGCGGTGGAAACCAGCGCGGACACCGGCAGGCCGGAAGCCAGCACCTTGCTTTTCAGCGCGGCGACGTCCTGCTCGTCGATCAGCGGATGATCGACCGCCGGGATCGGATCCTGCCAAATCAGCTCTTCCTGCGGCACTTCCGGGCCGAGGTAGCGCGCGCGCGGCCCCATATCGCGGTGGGTCAGCTTGAACCAGGCGCGGGCGAAGGCGTCGGCCAGCTCTTCCGGGTGTTCATAGAAGCGGCGCGAAATCTTCTCGTAGGCCGGATCGAAGCGCAGCGACAGGTCGGTGGTCAGCATGGTCGGGCGGCGCTTCTTGTTCGGGTCGAAGGCGTCGGGAATGGTTTCGCCGATGTCTTTCGCCACCCACTGGTGCGCGCCGGCCGGGCTTTGGCTCAGCTCCCATTCGTATTCGAACAGGTGGCGGAAGAAGTCATGGTTCCACTGGGTCGGGGTGGTGGTCCAGGTCACTTCCAGGCCGCTGGTGATGGCGTCTTTGCCGACGCCGGTGCCGAAGGTGCTGTGCCAGCCGAGGCCCTGCGACTCCAGTCCGGCCGCTTCCGGATCGGCGCCGACGTGAGACGCCGGGCCGGCGCCGTGGGTCTTGCCGAAGGTGTGGCCGCCGGCGATCAGCGCCACGGTTTCTTCGTCGTTCATCGCCATGCGGGCGAAGGTTTCACGGATGTCGCGCGCGGCGGCCACCGGATCGGGGTTGCCGTCCGGGCCTTCCGGGTTGACGTAGATCAGGCCCATCTGCACCGCCGCCAGCGGGTTTTCCAGATCGCGGTCGCCCGAGTAGCGGCTGTTCGGCCCGCCGCTCAGTTCCAGCCAGATCTTCTCAGACCCCCAGTAGACGTCGTCCGGCTCCCAGGTGTCGGCGCGGCCGCCGGCGTAGCCGAAGGTTTTGAAGCCCATCGATTCCAGCGCCACGTTGCCGGTCAGGATAATCAGATCGGCCCAGGAGATGTTGCGGCCGTATTTCTGCTTGATTGGCCACAGCAGGCGGCGCGCCTTGTCGAGACTGACGTTGTCCGGCCAGCTGTTGAGCGGGGCGAAGCGCTGTTGGCCTTCGCCCGCGCCGCCGCGGCCGTCGCCGATGCGGTAAGTGCCGGCGCTGTGCCAGGCCATGCGGATGAACAGGCCGCCGTAGTGGCCGAAGTCCGCCGGCCACCATTCCTGCGAATCGGTCATCAGGGCGTGCAGATCCTGTTTGACCGCCGCCAGATCGAGGCTGTTGAAGGCATCGGCGTAGTTGAAGTCTTTATCCATCGGATCGGACAGGGGGGAGTGCTGATGCAGCGGTTTCAGGCTGAGCTGATTAGGCCACCAATCCTGATTGGTGGGGCCGTTCTGCGGTGCGGGCTGCTTGCCGCCCGAAAACGGGCATTTGCTTTCAGTTGTCATAATGCGCTCTCTGCTTCCGTAAAGATGCTCCAGCCGCCGGGCGTGGAGCGGTTAACAAGGCATGCGGGTAAGGCTTGCGTCGGGTGTTGCGCTAAATAACTGAACTCAATCGATTTACGTCACCCCCGTCGCCAACGGACAAAGGGTGACTCATGGCTAAGCTTAGTCAGCGGCGGCGGAGAGATAAAATAGGAATGAGTGAATATTGTGATAGCTTGCGGCGATTCATGGCTGTGCTATTGATTGTCAGCACACCGCTTTATCGGCGCCGCAACATGAACGTGAGCACCGCGTCCGCCAGTTTGCCGAACGGCGTGCGCAGCAGGCCGGTAAAGTGCCAGCGGCTCTGGATGAAAACGCCCTTGGCGTGGCTCAGCGCCCGAAATCCTTCGATGCCGTGACAGGCCCCCATGCCGCTGGGGCCGATGCCGCCGAACGGCAGATCGTCCTGGGCGAAATGCAGCAGGGTGGCGTTGACGCTGACGTTGCCTGAGGTGGTGTGCGTCAGCAGCCGATCCTGCTGCGCGCCTGCCGGGCCAAAGTAATACAGCGCCAGCGGGCGCGGCCCGGCGTTGATAACGTCGATCGTTTCATCAAAGGCGGCGTAGGTGCGCACCGGCAGCAGCGGCCCGAAGATCTCTTCTTGCATGATCCGGCTGTCGTCGGGGGCGCCGACGATCAGCGTGGGAGCCAGGGTTTTCGGCCGTTCAGACGCCGAGTCCGGGCGATGGCCGACCGGAATGATTTGCGCGCCCCGCGCCTGGGCATCGGCCAGCAGGTCTTGCAAACGTTGATAGTGCCTGTCGCTGATGATGGCGCCGTAGTCGCTGCCCGTCGGCCCTGTGGGGTAAAACGCTTTGACCGCCGCGTCGTAGAGCGCAATGAAGCTCTCCACATCGTTCTGATGGATCAGCAGGTAATCGGGCGCGATGCAGGTTTGGCCCGCGTTCGACAGCTTGCCGAACGCCAGGCTGTTAACGATTCTGGCGGTGAGCGCGCCGGGCGCCACGACGGCAGGGCTTTTGCCGCCCAACTCGAGCGTCAGCGGCACCAGATTTTTAGCGGCCGCCTGCATGACCTGACGGCCGATCGCCGTACTGCCGGTGAACACCAGATGGTCGAACGCCAGCTCGCTGAATCTGGCCCCGACCTCCGGCCCGCCGGTCACCACGGCGATCTCGTCGGCGGGAAACTGCGCCGCCAGCATCGTCTCGATGAGCTGGCTGGTATGCGGCGTGAGCTCCGAAGGTTTCAGCATCACGCGGTTGCCGGCGGCCAGGGCGGTGGCCAGCGGGATGAAGGTCAACGATAAAGGGTAGTTCCACGGCGCCATGACGCCGATCACGCCCTTGGGCTGATATTGCACATAGGCGCGCGCAGCCTGGTACGGCAGGGCGACGTGGCGGCGCTCCGGTTTCATGAAGCGTTTCAGGTTGCGCAGCAGGTAATCGATCGCCTGCACGGTGACCAGAATCTCCAGAATGTCGGTCTCGTAAGGCGAGCGGTGGCCGAAGTCCGCGCTGACGGCCGCCGCCAGCGCGCCGCGCTGGGCCAGAATGGCGCTCCGCAGGCGGCGCAGGACGGCCTTGCGCTGATCCATCGTCGGCGCGCCGTCGCGCAGGAAGGCGTGGCGCTGGGCGGCAAGCCGTTGCTCCATCGTCGTGGCGGTGTCATCTCCTTGCACTTGAATACTCCTGATGCCGATCGAAAGCGGGAATGCGGTTTGCCGAATTGGGTTTGACCTTAAAGTGAGCTTTAAACCTATACTCGTTAAACGATCAACGCAAGATCGTCGGCCAGCCGGGATGAGGGAGCCAGAGATCCCGGCGCCGCGCGCAGTATAAACCTTCTTTTTTAACCATAGTGTAAATGGGAGAAACGACATGGGTTATGTAACGACCAGCGATGGCGTCGAGATTTTCTACAAGGATTGGGGCCCCAAAAACGGCAAGGTTATCTATTTCCACCACGGCTGGCCGCTGTCCAGCGATGACTGGGATGCCCAGATGCTGTTCTTCGTGAACCAAGGGTTCCGCGTGGTTGCGCACGATCGCCGCGGCCACGGCCGCTCCAGCCAGGTGTGGGAAGGGCACGACATGGATCACTACGCCGATGATGTCGCCGCGGTGGTGAAACACCTGGGCGTACAGGGCGCGATGCACGTGGGCCACTCGACGGGCGGCGGCGAGGTAGTGCGCTATATCGTGCGCCACGGCGAGGACAAGGTGTCCAAAGCGGTGTTGATCAGCGCGGTGCCGCCGCTGATGGTGAAAACCGACGCCAATCCGCAGGGCACCCCCAAAGCGGTGTTCGATGATTTCCAGGCGCAGCTGGCCGCCAACCGGGCGCAATTCTATTACGACGTGCCGGCCGGTCCGTTCTACGGCTATAACCGTCCGGGCGCCAAACCGTCGGAGGCCATTGTCTGGAACTGGTGGCGCCAGGGCATGATGGGCGGCGCCAAGGCGCACTATGACGGCATCGTCGCCTTCTCGCAGACCGATTTCACCGAAGATCTCAAGAAGATCTCCATTCCGGTGCTGGTGATCCACGGCGACGACGATCAGGTGGTGCCTTATCAGGATTCCGGCGTGCTGTCGGCCAAGCTGGTGCAAAACGGCACGCTGCATACCTATAAGGGCGCGCCGCACGGCATCCCGACCACCCACGCCGATCAGGTCAACGCCGATCTGCTGGCGTTTGTGAACAGCTAAGAACAGCGCCCAGGGGGACGCTCCGCCGCCTGGGCGCTGCTTGAGGGATATCCCTCATTGCGGCCCTGCCGGCGGTTATTTAAGCTGAATGGGCAATGCAACGATGAATATGGAGATAATCATGACTGATTCAGTGTCCAACGATCGTAATCCCACCCCGGATGTGGCGGAAGACAACGCGTTCTTCCCATCCCCTTACTCCCTCAGCCAGTACACCTCGTCCAAAACCGACTTCACGGGCGCCAGTTACCCGAACGCCTATCGCGGCGGCAAGTGGAAGGTGCTGATGATCGCCTCGCAGGAGCGCTACCTGCTGATGCAAAACGGCAAGTTCTTCTCCACCGGCAATCACCCGGTCGAGATGTTGCTGCCGATGTATCACCTGGATCTGGCCGGTTTCGAGATCGACGTCGCTACGCCGTCCGGCGATCCGGTGAAGCTGGAGATGTGGGCGTTCCCGCATGAAGATGAAGCGGTCAAGGCCACCTACGAGAAGTACCGCAGCCAACTCAAGCAGCCGAAAAAGCTGACGGAAGTGGTGAAGGATCTGGATGGCGGCAACTACCTCGGCGTTTTCATTCCCGGCGGCCACGGCGTGCTCAACGATATCCCGTTCAGTGAAGAGGTGAAAAAGACGCTGCACTGGGCGCATGACCACGATCGCTACGTGATTTCGCTGTGCCACGGGCCGGCCGGTTTGCTGGCGGCGGGCATCGGCGAGAGCAAAGCGGATTTCCTCTATCGCGGCTATGAGATGTGTGTGTTCCCGGACTCGCTCGATACCGGCGCCAACATCGATATCGGCTATATCCCCGGCCCGATGCCCTGGCTGGTAGGCGAACGCCTGCGCGAGTTGGGCGTTAAGATCGTCAACGCCGACATCACCGGCAAGGTGCATAAAGATCGGCGCCTGCTGACCGGCGACAGCCCGCTGGCTTCCAACAACCTCGGCAAACTGGCGGCAGAAACGCTGCTGGCCGACGTCGCCGCGCGATGAGCGACGAGATCGCGCAGCGCGCTTTCCAGACGGCGTTGGCGATGGACCACGAGCGCACCTTGTCCGCCATTCAGGGGCGGGTTCGCGCCTTCGTCGCGCCGTTCGGTTTCAACCGCTTTGTGCTGTTTTCCGCCTCCGCGGCGGCGGAGGCGGGGATCGAGCATATTTATTGGGTCGAGGGCGACTGGTTCGGTGAGGGGGAGGCGGTCGATGCGCTGACCTACGTGCGGCACTGCCCGGTGACCCGGCACATGCTGCGGGCCGCAGAACCGTTCTTCTGGACCAAAACCCGGGCGCAGCAGGGCGAGCGCTACCGGATTGTGCGCACGCCGCGCGGCGCCGGTCTGCACGGCGTACAGATCCCGGTATTCGGCCCCGCCGGGTTGGAGGGGGCGGTCAGCCTGGGGGGCGAGCGCATCGACGCCTCGCCGCCGGTGCGGCTGGCGCTGTCGCTGGTGGGCGCGGCGGCTTTTCTGGCGGCGCGGCGGCTGTTCGAACCTGCTGCCGGTGAACGGGAGGGCCGGCTGTCGGCGCGCGAGCGCGAGGTGCTGAGCTGGACCGCCATTGGCCGGCGGCAGGCGGATATCGCCGCGATGCTCGGCCTGTCTGAACGCACGGTGGAAAATCACCTGCGGCGCATTCGCCAACGTCTCGGCGCCGCCACCACCGCGCAGGCGATCGGCGTGGCGATCCGCCTGGGGGAAATCGCCCCCGATAGCCGTTAGCCCGCCGCCATTTGCCGCAGCAGCCACGCGCGCAGCGCCATGATATCGGGGCGCTGCGCGGTCTCTTCGGTGGCCACCAGATAGTAGTTGGCGCCGGGCAATGACATCTCGAACGGCGCCGCCAGAACGCCGCGCTGCAACAAATCGCGCGCCAGCAGCCGGCTGGCGATCACCACCCCCTGGCCCGCCACCGCCGCCTGCAGCGCATGGGTCTCGTCGCTGAAGGTCAGCCCGGCTTCCACGTTCAATCCTTCCGGCCCGTAGCGCCGCCGCCAGTTCTCCCAGGTCGGTGAGTCGGCGGGCACCTGCCGATGCTCCACGTGAAACAGCGTCACCCGCAGCAAATCTTCGATGCGCTCCAGCGCCAGCGCCGGGCTGGCCACCACGATAAAGCGATCCTCATGCAGCAGGGTGCAGTGCAGATCGCTTTCCGGCGTTTCACGGTAGCGGATGGCGACGTCCACGGTGCGCTGGCTGAGATCCACCCGCTCGACGCTGGTGTGCAGGCGCAGATCGATGGCGGGAAACTCCGCCTTGAAATCCGCCAGGCGCGGCACCAGCCAGTGGGTGAGAAAGTTGGAGGTGGTGGTGACGGTCAGTGCCGGCGGCTGCCGGGCGCGGGTGATTTGGGCGACGGACTGCTCCAGCGCGGCGAAGGCGCGCTGGGTGCCGGCATACAGGATCTCGCCGGTTTCGGTCAGGCTGACGCCCTGCGCGCTGCGCTCGCACACCCGGCATGCCAGCACCGACTCCAGCAGCTTGATCTGATGGCTGATCGCCGTTGCGCTGACGCCCAGCTCCTCGGCGGCCAGTTTGAAGCTGCGGCAGACGGCCACGGCGTGGAAAGCGCGCAGCGCGCCCAGCGGCGGCAAACGGGTTTTTCTCATGGCTGAATTATTCTCATCCAAGGCTGAAAACTATGAGTTTGTCTTACCGATTATACAAGAGATAGGCTACTGACATGTGAACAGGGAAATGAATTTATTTCATCATTTCCATCATGTCGGAGTGAACGATGAGCCTCTATATCAACAACGGCGCCCTGGGCGCTATGGAACACACGGGAACGGCGGCGAGCGCCCTGGCGCTCAGCGTGCCGGTCGCGGCGGGCGCCTTGCTGCTGAAGACCGAAAATCTGCTGGGCATCGGCGCGACCCTGATGCTGCTGACGGCATTGGCGCTGGCGTTTCTCGGCGGCGCCGCGCTGGCCCGCTGGCGGACGCTGCGGAACCGGCCTGCGCTGGCTATTCTCCGCCACGGCTTTTTACTGGCGGCGGCGGGATGGCTATTGATGCTGCTGATGCTGTTCGGCGGCCACGGCTGGCCGGCCCTGCTGCCGGGCCTCGCCCTCGGCGGCCTGGGCCAGGGCGTCGCCTACCGCACGGCAGGGGGGGAGAAAGCGGCGTTCGCCGTGGCGTGCAGGCTGACGACGGTGGTGACTCTCGTAGCCGTAGTGGTTGCCGTTTCGTTGGTGCAAACCTATGCCGCGCCGGGGATAAAGGGAGCCTGTTTCGCGCTGGCGCTGCTGGTCGATCTGGCCTTGCTGGGGGCGTTGATGGCGCGGATTGCGGAGCGTGACAGGGAGTGAGCCGCGCCGCAGGTAAACAGCCCGCCGGTAAACCCGGCGGGCTTCGCTTAGGCGGCCGCCAGCTCTTGCGGGGCAATGGTTTGCAAACCGACAAGCTGAATGGCCGGCTGCTCCAGATTGATGCCAAAGTATCCTTGATCCCAATTGTAGATATTGACGACGTGCTGATTGAGCGCGCTTTCGCCCTGCATGAATATCGACAGATCCTGCGTATGGGTTTGCGCGTTGTAGTTCAGTGAGAAGCTGCTGTTTGATCCTTCGGCGCCGAAGGCCAGCAGGTGGTTATCGATAGACAGGGAGGAGGCCTGTAAAAAGCCCAGCTCGAAGCTGTCGTCGATGTAGATATTGTGGGTCTGCTTCACGGGAATGTTCAGCAGGCTGTTGGGGAAGGGCACATCGTTGGATAGCATGCTCAGGTTCACGCCGAGATAATCCTGCGGCGCACTCCCACCCGGCGCAGTGGTATAACCATGCTCGAAGCGAATCTCGCTGGAGCCTTTGCCCAGGTTGACTTCCAGACCGTTGGCCGGCGTCAGCACCCGATCGTTAAAGGTGACGTTGTCCTTAAAGTCGGTCAGTTTCACCGCTTCGATGTTGTACAGCCCGTCCTTAAAGCCATACAGCCCGATGCCGTTTTTCTCGATTACCCCGCGCCCGCCATAGCTGCCCTGGGCGTCAAACTTCAGGTTTACCCCGTGCGACAGGCTGGAATAATCGACCGTATCGTGGCCGCTGCCGCCGTCGATCACCGTCCAGCCGTAGTTGCCGGCGTTGTTTTGCCAGCCGCGCGGCACGCTGATGGTGTCGTCGCCGCTGCCGGTGTTAACGGCGATATTGCCGAACGCCAGCGTGAAATCGTCGTCATGCAGCGTACCGACACGGTACAGATTCGGCGTGGACAGCACGTCGGCAATGTCGTTGAAAATCGCCGAGCCGATATCCAGCTTGCCGGGGATAATGCTGCCGCCGCCGGTCACGCTGCTACCGTAGGATTCGGTGTAGAAATCACGCGCCGCCGCGGCGGCCAGGCGGATGGTCTCGTGGCCAATGCCGAGGGTGGTCAAATAGGTGGGCACTTCGCCCGCCAGCAGCGTTTCAACCACGTAACTGAGGTTTTTCATCTGCATGGAGACCTGCGCCGCGGCAATCAGATCGTAAGTCCCGCCTTCCACCTTAAAGGCCGAGGTATCGTTGGTCGCCACCCATTCGGTAAAGAACGAGGTATCGCCTAAATAAGAGAACAGCGTGGTGCCGGCCCAGGGGGAATAGTTGGGAGCACCGGTCGAGGAGGCGTCGGTGAACACTTCGGACGCCGCCGCACCGGCGTCGATCAGGCCAACCTCGTGAATATCCGGCACTTTGGCGCTGGTGGGCGGGGCATCCGGCAGCGGCGCGTTAGGATCGCTGCTCAGATCGACGCCAAACAGCGTTTTGGCGAAGTTTTTGGCGATGTTGTCGGAGGCATTCTGAATGCGCGCCTCCCAGTCATCGGGCACATGCCCGGTGCGCAGCTCATACTGCAGCTTGGTTTGGTCGCGAATGTAATGGGCAAACGCCCCCTGATTCGAGTTCACGCCATAGGCGCCTTTGATCCAGGTATACACCGCGATATCCACGCCCTGAATAGGTTGGTTGGCATGGTTGGGATCGGTGAGCGCATCGACGGAGGCGGCATACACGGCCGGCCAGTCGCCGGCTTTGGCGGCCTCCCAAATCGCTTGCAGTTTTTCTCGGTCGGTAATGACGTAAGCCATATAAACACTCCTTGTTGCTGAGAGATTGCTTTGAAATTCAACATGATGAATGGAAGCGCGCGATGGAATAAACCGAAACCCGAACAGCCAGAAACGCGCATGCCGCGATCTGCAGCGAACGATGGGCGGCAGGCGCCCATAGCGAAAGGATAGACGTAACTTGCCGAGCGCGAAAAATTCGCTTATCGATTGTTTTTACAGGATTATTGCTGTAAATCGGCGGGTTAACCCGCGTATTGGCGCCAGGGAGGGATTTCCGTCAGCTGGGTTAGGAATCTTCTTAGATAAAAGAGTGGGTTTCGCTGGTGGGGCCAAGCGTCGGCGTTATGGCGGTGGCTGCCGCTTTGCGGGTTCACACCGACGGCAACGCAGGAGGGCGATTTCTCTCTGGCGCTGCTGGAGTGTGGAATGGGGGGGAATGCTGGAGTGGGGACTCTGGCGGTCGGTTTTGTGCCAGAAGTGGACATTGATGATGTGAAGATATATAGTGGTAGATTGCCTATCGATAGTTGATATTACCCGAGATTGTCTCCGAAAATTATGATTAACGGATTGCTGATCAGTCGGATCCTAGCAAAAGACTCATATCAAAACCAGTTATCCGAAAACCAAATTCTTTATATAATTTCAAAGCCCTTTGATTGTCCGGTGACACTCTGAGTTCCACCTCATATGCGCCCTGTTGAGTCAGCTCATTCAGGAATGCACGGATAAAATCCCGACCCATTCCCTTACCCTGAAATTCTGGGAGAAGCATTATATCTGACAAAAAGGCTGAGTTATCTTCCAGGCTGAACCACAGATATCCCGCAGCCTGACCGTCATGTTCATAAGTTCTAAAATGGTTATTCTGAGTATTGATACCCGCTGGCAAGGCTGCTTTAAATGATTTCGACGCCTCTATCTGGGCTTTTTTACGACTGTATCGATGATTTGCCATCAGGTCTTCAACATAGTCATTTAAAGAGAGGCCCCCCCAGAGGCCAAATTCGTCGTCATGCATGGGCCTATAAATTGATTTGGGGATTTTTGACTGTTTTGTTTTCAATTTACTGTCTCATTCTTAATAGCAACGTAACGCATACTTAGTACTATTCTACCGAATTATCCGCCGATTCAGCATGATAAAATTATATCATATAGCTTTGTCAACTGAGCGTAATTTTGCTGACGCCGAAGTCTGCACTTCGCTCAAAGCAGACCCAATGACCACGTAGCCTGTCCGTTGCGTGCCAGAAGCGGACGTTCACGTCCGTTCTTGAAATATTGGCTCGATAATTCAGCGTTAAATTTTCCGGTTAATACGCAACGCATCCACAACGAGTGAAAACGCTGGGGAAGGCTGTTTACGGCTGGGATAATAAAGATAGTAGCCGGGAAAAGGACGGCACCATTCTTCAAGCACGCGGATCAGTTTTCCTTCCTGCAGATGTGTGCCGAACTCCTCTTCAGGTAAAAAGGCAATGCCCAGTCCGGCCAGAGCTGCGTCAACGACGTGTTCCGATGTGTTAAACGTCATTTGCCCTTCAACCCGAACGTGAAATTTACCGTTTTCCTGCTCAAACTCCCAGGCGTAAATTTTCCCCGATTGAACCATGCGCTCATTAATACAGCAGTGTTGCATCAGATCGCGTGGCGTCTGAGGGGCGGCGCACCGGGCAAAATACTCAGGGGAAGCTACAGCCGCCATGCGCAGTTTCGGGCCAATGGGTACGGCTATCATATCTTTGTCGATAGTGTCTCCGAGCCGCACGCCGGCATCAAAACGGTCCGCCACGATATCCCGGAACCCGTGGTTGGCATCAAACTCAATATGAATATCAGGATATTCGCGTAACAGTGGTGTCAGCTTTGGCAGCAGCGTGGTCTTCAGAACATTAGGTCCACATGTAATACGGACGGTCCCCGCAGGTTTATCACGCAGTGCCGTCAGCATGTCCAGCTCGGCTTCAATCTCATCAATACGATGGCCCACAGACTGCAGCAGGCGTTCCCCGGCGGCGGTCACTGACACGCTGCGCGTGGTTCGCGTCAGCAGGCGGATTTGCATCCGTTCTTCCAGCCCGGAAATCGCCTGGCTCAGTGCGGGCTGGGTCACGCCGAGCTGGGCGGCAGCGCGCGTAAAGCTGCCCTCACGCGCCACGGTGACGAAAGAGAGTAAGTCGTTGAGATTGCGTCTGGCCATGCTCGTTTCCGGTCCATTTATAAATTTTACTTATAAGGGTATTAAGTATTCATTAGCTAGTTAACCCGCTGCATATTGGTAACAATAATGCGATGAAAAAGTCAACGCTAACCCTTATGCAAAACGCTTACTGCAGAACATCACTGCTGCTCCTTGCCGGCCTGCTTTTCGTCACGCAGTCCGCTATGGCGGGTGACAACGACCGGGGAGTGGCGCAGGAGACGCTTATGAAAATTGAGATCATTGTGGAGGGAGAAACCGCCACCGCCACCCTCTTTGATACGCCGACAGGCCGGGACTTTGCGTCTTTGCTTCCCCTCAGCCTGACGCTGGAAGACTATGACGATATTGAGCGTATAAGCGACCTGCCGCGCAGGCTTTCCACGGTGCAGGCACCGGACGGCATGACGCCGGAAGCCGGAGATATCACTTACTACGCGCCCTGGGGCAACCTGGCGATTTTTGCCCAGGGCAGGGCTTACGCCCGTTCACTGATCCCGTTAGGGAAAGTGGATTCCGGACTGCCGATCCTGCAGCGCCACGGACCTCTTGCGGTGCAGGTCAGGGTCGCCAACTGACCCGCAGCACCTTCCGTACCGCGATTATCCCCCTTATCCCGTCTCCGTATGCCGTTTCAGCTCTTCCTGCAGCGCTGAAGGCTCCGGGGCACAGACTTCATGTTATCTACTGAAAAGAAATCCCTGAATGAGTAATAAGACAGACGAAAACAGAAAAAAAAACACCGGAAGCGGGAAACAGCCTGCGCACTGGAGTGGTGTCTTTGCCATGACGCTGTGCGTCTTCGCCCTGATCGCCTCCGAATTCATGCCGGTCAGCCTGCTGACACCGATGGCGCAGACCCTTCGTGTCACCGAAGGCATGGCCGGACAGGGCATCGCCATTTCCGGGGCATTTGCAGTGGTAACCAGCCTGTTTATTTCCGTGCTGGCAGGCACGCTTAACCGGAAAACGCTGCTGCTCGGCCTGACCTGCATGATGGCAATTTCCGGTGCTGTTATTGCGATGGCACCCAATTACCTGACTTATATGGCGGGCAGGGCTCTGATTGGCATCGTAGTCGGCGGGTTCTGGTCGATGTCGGCAGCCACGGCGATGCGTTTGGTTCCGGTGCACCGAGTTCCGCTGGCGTTGGCCATTTTTAACAGCGGCAATGCACTGGCCACGGTCATCGCGGCCCCTTTGGGCAGTTGGCTCGGTTCGGTGATCGGCTGGCGCGGGGCCTTCTTTTGTCTGGTGCCGGTCGCGATCGCCGCGTTTATCTGGCAGTTGTTCAGCCTGCCCTCCATGCAGGTCACCCGGCAGAGTAACGGTGCCAGCAATGTCTTCACGCTGTTTCGCCGTCGAGTGGTCACGTTAGGCATGCTGGGCGTCGGCATCTTCTTTATGGGGCAGTTCACGCTCTTTACCTACATCAGGCCTTTCCTTGAAACGGTGACGAAGGTGGATGCTTCAGTGGTCACCCTAATCCTGCTGGTTATCGGTGTCGCGGGTTTCATCGGCACCACGCTGATTGGCAGAGTGCTGAAACGCGGCTTCTACTCGACCCTGATAGCCATTCCGGTGCTGATGGCCATCACCGCGCTGGCACTGATCGCTTTTGGCAGTCAGGTGGCCATCGTGATGGTGCTGCTCGGGTTGTGGGGGCTGATTTCTACCGGTGCGCCGGTGGGGTGGTGGGCCTGGGTACCGCGTATCTTTCCGCAGAATGCCGAAGCCGGCGGCGGGCTGATGGTGGCAATGGTCCAGTTATCCATTGCGCTAGGTTCAACGGTAGGGGGGCTGCTTTTCGATCACCACGGCTACCAGAGCACTTTCTTGGCCAGCGTCACGATGCTGCTTATCGCGGCCGGGCTGATTTTCCTGACCTCACGCGCAGACACCTCTGCCAGAGACCATTCATAAACCCTGGAGTTATGTCATGACAGGTAAAGCTTACGGTGCCCATGCGGGCACACTGCCGCTGGAGCCGATGGATATCACCCGTCGCGCCTCCGGCGCCCGTGATGTGCAGATTGATTTCGCGTTCTGCGGCGTCTGCCATTCGGATAACGCCACCCTGGCTTAATGATAAGGAGACCATCATGAAAAAATTTACGTTAGCGCTGGGGCTGTTGATCAGTGCATTTGCTTCCTCTGCGGCGGATATGTCCCGTGGGGCCGATAATTTTTATAAAAGCGATAAGGTGACGCAGCAAAAAGTCACCTTTAAAAACCAGTATCAGATGGCCGTGGTCGGCAACCTGTTTATCCCGAAAAAGATGAACCAGAATACCCGACACCCGGCGATCGTCGTTGGTCACCCGATGGGAGCCGTTAAGGAACAGAGTTCGAATCTTTATGCGCAGAAGCTGGCGGAGCAGGGGTTTGTCACGCTGGCTATCGATCTCTCTTTCTGGGGAGAAAGCGAGGGCAAACCGGGGCACCTGATTTCACCGGAAATCTACACAGATGATTTCAGCGCGGCGGTTGATTATCTAAGCACACAGCCGTTTGTTGATCCGGATAGCATCGGTGTATTAGGTATCTGCGGCAGCGGAAGTTTTGTTATCAGTACTGCCAAGATTGACCCGCGTATGAAAGCCATTGCCACCGTCAGCATGTATGACATGGGGGCTGCATTTCGCAACGGCCTCAACCATTCCCAGACGCCGGAACAACGAAAGGCCTTTATCCGGTCAGCCACAGAGCAGCGTTTAGCAGAGTTTCAGGGAGGCGAGACGGCCTACATTCCCGGTACCGTGAATACACTGGACGCTTCAACGCCGGATATTCAGCGTGAGTTTTTCGATTTCTACCGCACCGAACGCGGTGGTTACACCCCGAAGGGTGAGAAAGAAGCACTGACGACGAAACCGATGTTGAGCAGTATCGGCAAGTTTATGAACTTCTATCCGTTCAACGATATTGAAACCATTTCACCGCGTCCGATGCTGTTTATCACCGGCGATCGGGCTCACTCAAAAGAGTTCAGCGAGGATGCATTCAAACGCGCCGGTCAGCCTAAAGAGCTTTATGTCGTACCGGGCGCAGGGCATGTCGATCTCTATGATCGTACCGACGTGATCCCTTTTGACAAACTGACAGACTTTTTCCGTAAGAACCTGCAATAACACGTTCAGTTAAGGAGCATCTGACATGAACTATAAACATCTGGGTCGTACCGGCCTGCGGGTGAGCCGCATCGGTCTCGGTACCATGAATTTCGGTGAGCTGACGGATGAGCCGGCCAGCTTCAGGATCATGGATGAAGCCGTGGATGCGGGTATCAACTTTTTCGATACCGCTGACGTCTATGGCGGACCGCAGTCACCGGATATGGCAAAGGGGTACGGGACATCCGAAGAAATCATCGGTAACTGGTTGGCGCGCAGTGGCCTGCGTGACCGAATCGTGCTGGCCACGAAAGTTTACCAGCCGATGGATACGGGCCCGAATGACAAATATCTGTCCGCTTACCATATTCGCCGGGCCTGTGAGGCCAGTCTGAAAAGACTGAAAACGGACCATATCGATCTCTACCAGATGCACCATATCGACCGGAACACCCCCTGGGAGGAAATCTGGCAGGCCATGGAACAGCTGATCCGTGAGGGTAAAATCAGCTACGTGGGCAGCAGTAACTTTGCCGGCTGGGATATTGCCACCGCACAGTGCACGGCTGATGCGCGCAACCTGCTGGGGCTGGCATCGGAACAGAGCCTTTACAACCTGACCCAGCGCACGGTTGAGCTTGAAGTCATTCCGGCACTGCGCCATTACGGCATTGGCCTGATCCCCTGGAGCCCGGTCGGGATGGGGATGCTGGGTGGCGTGCTGAAAAAAATTGCCGATGGCCGCCGGGCAACACCGCAGCTGCAGGCACAAATCAATCGCTTGCGGTCGCAACTGGAGGCCTGGGAAACGCTGTGTGATGAGCTGGGGGAGGCGCCCTCAGACGTGGCGTTGGCCTGGCTGTTGCAGAACCCCGTGGTTACCGCTGTGCTCAGTGGTCCGCGCACAGCTGAACAGCTCCGTCAGAATCTCAATGCCCTGACGTTGTCCCTTTCAGGCGATACGCTCAAAAGACTGGATACCATCTGGCCGGGACCGGGTGGGGAAGCCCCTGAAGCCTACGCATGGTAACCGTTATCCGTGTTAACAATGACCGGCCTTCGGGTCGGTAAGTACGTTATTTCAGTCAAATTTATTTATTACCTGAAGATGTTGTTCTTTGCTTTAATACTTTGATGTCCGCTCTCGCTCATAGCGGACTTTCTCCCCAAGTGCCGATCCGCCTGGCGCCAGAAGCGGACTATCGTTCGCCTGACCACATAAGCCTCAGTGCGATGAAACAAATACCGAGGCAGGCTGCGCGGGCGGAATGGCGAAGTGACGCTGCATGCGTTTTATCTCCTCTGCCGGTGGTAGGCCAAACAGACGTTTGAATTCTCGATTAAATTGCGATGGGCTTTCATAGCCAACGGCGTAACTCGCGGCGGCGGCGGTGATTTGTTGGCGCACCATCAGCATCCGTGCCTGGTGCAGGCGTACCGATTTCACATACTGCATCGGCGGCATCTGCGTTATCGCTTTGAAATGGCTATGAAAGGTCGGCACGCTCATGCCGGCCCTCATCGCCAGCTGCGTCAGCGTTAACGGCTCCGCGTAAGCTGCATGGATGTGCTGCAACGCTTTACCGATTTTGCCAAACTGGCCCTGCAAGGCCAGAGCGGCACGCATTGCGTTGCCCTGTGCGCCTGTCAGCACGCGAAAATAAAGCTCACGCACCCGCGCCGGGCCGAGGATCGCCGCCTCAAGCGGGTTGGTCAGGACGTCAAGTAAGCGAAGAACGGCCATTTTTACCCTGTCGTCCATCGGGCTCGACATCATGCTTTGCGGTGCGACGGGAGGATGCGGGGCGCCATGCTGTTCAATCTGCAACATCAGTTCAGCGGCAAGCTGAAAATCCAGATGCATATAAATCGCCAGCAGCGGATGTGCTGCCGACGCGTCGGTTTCCATCACAAACGGCACCGGCACCGAAACCGCCAGGTAGTGCTGCTCATCATATAAATAGGTTTGTTGACCGAAATAACCGCGTTTGCTGCCCTGGCAGACAATCACGATCCCCGGATCGTAAAGCACCGGCGTTCTGGCAAGCGGGCGATCGGAACGCAAAATTCGCACATCAGGTAGGGCAGTGAGGTTGTATCCCTCTTGCACCGCAAGTCTATTCATCAGGGCAATCATGTCGGACATCCCACCACCTCATAAAATCAGGCAATAAAAAGAGAAGATACGGCCTAAAAATGCGGCAGAGCAGAGAATACCATGCAACCTTCATGGTTCATGGGAGTTCTTTTTATGGCATCTGCAAAAACGATTTTAATCACCGGCGTCAGCAGTGGCTTTGGCCAGGCGCTGGCGCGGGAAGCCCTCGCCGTAGGACATCGGGTTGTAGGGACGGTGCGCAACAGCGAAGCACTGCAGGCTTTCGGCGCGCTCGATACGCAGCGGGCTTTTGGCTATCTGCTTGATGTCACGGACGTTGAGCGTATTGATGAGGTGGTTGGAGAGATTGAGTCCGCCGTCGGTCCGATAGATGTGCTGGTGAACAATGCCGGTTACGGCCACGAAGGCATTCTGGAAGAGTCCCCGCTTGCAGAGCTGCGCCGCCAGTTTGACGTCAATGTGTTTGGCGCGGTGGCGATGATCAAAGCCGTGCTACCGGGCATGCGCCAGCGCCGTCGCGGCCACATTATCAATATTACCTCAATGGGCAGCTTCATTACCTTGCCCGGTATCAGCTATTACTGTGGCAGCAAATTTGCACTGGAAGGGATATCAGAAACGTTAAGTAAAGAGCTTGACCCGTTCAACATCTACGTGACCGCAGTAGCGCCCGGCTCGTTTCGAACGGACTGGGCCGGGCGTTCAATGGTGCGCAGCCCTCGCCGTCTCCCGGACTATGACGCGTTATTTGAACCTGTTCGTCAGGCGCGTCAGGAAAAAAGCGGTAAGCAACTCGGCGATCCGATTAAGGCGGCTCACGCCATGCTGGCAGTGATTGAGAGCCGGAACCCACCCACGCATCTGTTGTTAGGCAGTGACGCATTAAGTTTGGTGCGGCAAAAGCTCGAGGCGTTAGGTCAGGAAATTGAACAATGGGAGAAACTTACCCGTTCAACGGATGGCTGACCGGTTTCGGGTAGAGAGTGTCGGGGATACTCGAGCATAGCCGCCCAACAGCAAAAAGCCCGCTCAGGTTTCCCTGAGCGGGCTTCTCTAAATATGGCTCCTCTGACTGGACTCGAACCAGTGACATACGGATTAACAGTCCGCCGTTCTACCGACTGAACTACAGAGGAATCGTTGGAACGGGGCGAATAATAGCGAGGCGCCGTCGGCATGTCAAAGGCGGATTACACATTCTGTGACTGTTTGCTTACAGAATGCGCAACCCGTTGAGTTTTTTGGCAGATTTAGCCCTCGGGCGCCCGTTGCAGGCGCAGTTGATAGCGGTAAACGCCGGCGGTGAGCAGGTAATCCCGGTGCACGCTCGGGCTCCAGGAGTCGTCGCCGCCCACCCCCATGTGGAAGCCGTCCAGGTGCAGCCAGGTGCCTGCTTCCGGCTGCAGCAGATGCTGGTGGCTGCAGGCCATCAGCTGTTGCAGGCCGTAGCGGCTGAGCGAGAAGTGGAAGCGGCCGTCGATGCGCCAGCCGCCGTAGCGCAGGCTGCGGGTGTCGCAGCGCAGGCCGTTCTCGCCGGGGAAAATATACGGCGTGTGCAGATCCGCCAGCGGCAGGCGCCAGCGCCCGTGCTGCGCGGCCAGGCGGCGATCCGGGTAGTTCTCGTGCGGGCCCAGACCCAGCCATTCCGCCTGCGGCTGCACCGTCGCCAGTTGGCAGTTCAGGCCGATGCGCGCCGGCGGCGGCAGGGCGTCGGCCACCTCGACCTCCACGTTCACGCTCACCGCGCCCAGCGCGTCGAACAGCCACTGCTTGCGGCTAATCAGCAAAATCTGCCCGTCCACGCCGAACTGGTGTTCGCCCACCACCCGCACGCCGTTTTGCAGCGCATCGGCCTGCAGCCGCGTGCAGCGCTCCTCCAGCCGGTACAGGCCCGCCAGCTTCCAGCGTTCGACCCAGGCGTTGGGATCGATATGGTCCGCCTCGCTGACGCCGATGTCGTTATCGATCGGCGCACGCGCAAAGCCGTCGCGCAGTGGCGCCAGCAACTGCGGCTGCTCATTCTGCCACCACTGCGTCAGGTGGCCGCTGCTGCGCTCGAAGCGCCAACGCTGGTCGCCGTGGGTGAGGGTCAGCCCCTGATCGTCTTCAATCAGCGTGGGCGGCACGCCCTGCGCCGGCGGCGGCGCGGGATGCAGCGCGCGTGGCACCCGCCACTGATCCCAGGCGCAGCGGTGGTGCGCTTCGGACCAGTCGGTGGCCTGCGGTTGCACCACCTCCACGTTCAGCCACAGCTCGCCGGGCTGATGCAGCATCGGCAGGCGGTCGAGCAGGGTAAAGCGGGCGCTGCCCTGTGGCGGCAATGTCAGATCGAGGCTGCCGCTGGCGCGCTCCACGCCGTCCAGCTCCAGCCGCCAGTTGAGCTGTTCGTTGTCGGTGTGGCGGAACAGGTAATCGCTGGTGACGGTCAGCGTCAGCGAGGCGGCGTCGAAGGCGAAGCGGAACAGCTGCTGCGCCCGCTGCGCTTCGAACAGCGCCGGGTGCGGGGTGCGATCCGCGAACACCAGCCCGTTCAGGCAGAACTGGCGATCGTTGGGGGTGTCGCCGAAGTCGCCGCCGTAGGCCCAAAATTCCTCGCCGCGCTCGTCACGCTTGATCAGCGCCTGATCGACCCAGTCCCAGACAAAGCCGCCCTGCAGGCGCGGATGTGCATGGAACGCGCGCCAGTAGCGCTCGAAACCGCCGAAACTGTTGCCCATCGCGTGGGCGTATTCGCACAGGATCAGCGGGCGCGGCTCCTCCGGCAGGCCGATCCACTTGCCGATCGCCCATTTGGGCACCGCCGGGAACGGCTGATCCTGATCCACTCGCGCGTACATCGGGCAGATGATGTCGGTGGCGGCGGTGTCGGCGCCGCCGCCTTCATATTGCACCGGGCGGGTCGGATCCTGGCTTTTCACCCAGCAGTACAGCGCGTCGTGGTTCACGCCGTGGCCGGACTCGTTGCCCAGCGACCAGATAATGATGCAAGGGTGGTTGCGATCGCGCTGCACCATGCGGGTGACGCGCTCGCTCATCGCCGGCAGCCACAGCGGATCGTCAGCCAGCCGGTTCATCGGCTGCATGCCGTGGGTCTCGATATTGGCTTCGTCCACCACGTACAGCCCGTAGCGATCGCACAGCCGATACCACAGCGGGTGGTTGGGATAATGCGAGCAGCGCACCGCGTTGAAGTTGTGCTGCTTCATCAGCAGGATGTCGTGGCGCATCGTCGCTTCGTCCATCACCTGGCCGTGGCGCGGATGATGCTCGTGGCGGTTAACGCCGCGGATCAGCAGCGGCTGCCCGTTAAGCTTCAACAGCCCGCCGCTGATTTCCACCTGGCGGAAGCCGACGTCATAGGCTTCCACCTCGATAATCTCCCCCTTGGGGGAGAGCAGGGCGACGGTGGCGCGATACAGCGCGGGCGTTTCGGCGCTCCACAGCGCCGGGCGTTCCACCGGCAGGCGCAGCGTGACGCGATCGTCATAGGCGCCGCGTTCGTCCACGATCTCGCCGCCGAGCGGCTGGGTGCGCTCGGCCACCCGTGCACCATCGCGCCACAGCTGCACCTGCACCTGCACCTGCAGCGGGCCGGGCCGGCTGGCGCGCGCCGTCACCACCAGTTCGCCGCAGGTAAAGCCGTCATGCAGCGGGGTGGTGATGCGCACATCGCTCAGGTGCGCGGCGGGTTTGTGCAGCAGGCTGACGTCGCGGAAGATGCCGCTCATGCGCCACATGTCCTGATCTTCGAGATAGCTGCCGTCGCACCAGCGTAGCACCATCACCGCCAGCCGGTTTTCACCCGGCTGCAGCCACGGGCTGAGATCGAACTCCGCCGGCAGGCGGCTGTCCTGCGAATAGCCGACCCAGTGGCCGTTGCACCATAAATAGAACGCCGAGTTGACGCCGTCGAAGATGACGCGCGTCTGGCCGGCGGCCAACCAGGCCGGATCGACGTTGAAGGTGCGCGAGTAGCAGCCGGTGGGGTTGTCTTCCGGCACGCGTGGCGGATCGACCGGGAACGGGTAGCGCACGTTGGTGTAGATCGGCGCGTCGTAGCCGGCGAGCTGCCAGTTGCCCGGCACCGCCAGCGGGGCGGCGTCCGGCAGATCTTGCTGCAGCCAGCCTTCCGGCGCCGCCTCTGGGCGCGGGAAGTAGCTGAAACGCCACTCGCCGTTCAGCGACCGGCGGCTGGCGCTGGGGGCATCGTCGCGCGCGTCTTCCACCGTGCGCCAGCTGGCGAACGGCGGGTGGGCGTCCAGCCGGCGGTAGTGGGTGCAGGCCGGGTTTTGCCAGTCACGGCGGGCGAGGATCTCGGACAGGGAAGCTAGGGGTTCAGCGGGCATCGGCGATCGTCCAGTCGGCTAGGTGATGCTCACCAAGATGCTGACCGGCGCATAAAAAGTAAAGCGGTTACACGCAACCTTGCAAGGGCGATCAAATAACCGCTAATGCGGCTCGCCAGCGCGGTAGATCCGCTGTGGGCGGCCCACCTTGCCGTAAATGATCTCGGCGCGCAGCTGCTGCGCGGCGGTGCAAAACTCCAGATAACGGCGCGCGGTGGTGCGGCTGAGCCCCATTTTTTGCGCAACGCTTTCAGCGGTGTGGCGCGCGGCGGGCTCGGCGAACAGCGCGCGGACCTTGCCGAGCGTCAGCTCGTCGATGCCGGCGGGCAGCGCCGCCTGCTGTTCGCCGCGGGCGTAGGTGTTGAACATCTCGTCGATGCGGCGCTGGTTAAGGCGCGCTTTGTCCTTCAACGCTTCGCGGCGCTGGCTGAAGCGCTGCAGCGTCTGGCTCAGCCGGTCATAGGCCAGCGGTTTGATCAGGTAGTCGAACACGCCGTAGCGCAACGCCTCGGCCACGGTAGCCATGTCGCTGGCGGCGGTGATGAACACGATGCCGCCGCGATACCCGCTCAGCGTCAGTTCGCGCAGCAGGGTGATGCCCTGGCCGTCGGGCAGAAAGTTGTCCAGCAGGATCAGGTCCGGCTTGAAGCGTTCGGTCATGGCGCGCGCCTGCGCCAGCGTGCCGGCCAGCCAAATCTGGCGGCAGCCGCCGTTCTGGCGGATAAACTCCGCGTGCATCTCCGCCAGCGGCGTTTCGTCTTCAACGATCAGGATGTTCAGCCATTCCATAGTGCGACCCGTAATTGCAATAAAAATGCTAAGTGAATGTAAGTGAATTGCGGCGCCAAATAAAGATTATCTCAATAATAAACACCATAAGATTAATTAAGAAAATAAAGAACATTAAATAACTTATTAACCGGGATCGGTTTGTGAAATAGGTCAATAATCCGCGTTTTTTTTCTGCTTACCATGGGTTTATTGAACGAGAGGGTGATTTTATCTTCATGGTTTTTAAGGTTTTAATTGCCATTTCCGATGTTAATTAAAATGCATTTTTGTATTTCATTTGTTGTTTGCCAGTTAACCCAGAGAGCGTGTTATGTTAGGCGATGCCGTATTTAATCGGGTAAAGCGATCGGATCATAAAGCGATTTCAGAAATAAGCGCCTTCTTGCGCAGTAACGATCTGAATATCGATACCACGGTTGAAATATTTATTACCGTTACCCAGCACGACAAATTGGTCGCCTGCGGCGGCATCGCCGACAATATTATCAAATGCGTCGCCATCAGCCCGCTGATGCGCGGCGAAGGCTTGGCGCTGGCGCTGGCGACCGAGCTGGTGAACCTGGCCTATGAGCGCCATCACACCCAGCTGTTTATCTACACCAAGGTGCAGAACGAGCCGCTGTTTCGCCAGTGCGGTTTCTACCCGATTGCCACCGTGCCGGGCATCGTGGTGCTGATGGAAAACAGCCCGTGCCGCCTGAAACGCTACGCCGCCCAACTGGCGAGCCAGCGCCGGCCGGGCGACACCATCGGCAGCATCGTGATGAATGCCAACCCCTTTACCCGCGGGCACCAGTATCTGGTGCGTCAGGCGGCCAAGCGCTGCGACTGGCTGCACCTGTTTCTGGTGAAGGAAAATACCTCGCGCTTCAGCTATGAAGACCGGCGCCGGCTGGTGCTGGCCGGCACTGCCGACATCCCCAACCTCACGGTACACGAAGGCTCGCAGTACGTGATCTCGCGCGCCACCTTCCCCTGTTACTTCATCAAGGACCAGGGCGTGGCCGACGACTGTTACACCGAAATCGATCTGAAGATCTTCCGCCAGTATCTGGCGCCCGCGCTGGGCATTACGCACCGCTTCGTCGGCAACGAGCCGTTCTGCGCGGTGACCGCGAAATACAACCGCGACATGCGCTACTGGCTGGAAACGCCGGCGCTGCCCAGCCCGCCGATCGCGCTGGTGGAAATCGAGCGTTTGCAATATCAGGGCACGGCGATCTCCGCCTCCTGGGTGCGCAAGCTGCTGGCGGCGGGGGACTTCCACGCCGCCGCGCCGCTGGTGCCGCCGGACACCCTGTACTACCTGCAGGATCTGCAAACGCAGCGCCGGGCCAAGGCGGCCCCGCATCCTTTTGAGTCCGCACAATCAGGTGAATGATGAAAATTATCCGAGAAGCAATGGCCGGCACGCTGGAATCCAGCGATGTCATGGTGCGCATCGCGCCCGCCGAGGGGCCGCAGCACGATCTGCTGATCGCCAGCAGCGTGGAAAAACAGTTCGGCGCGGCGATCCGTCGCACCCTGCTGGAAGTGCTGCAGCGTTATGAGGTGGAGCCGGTGCAGGTGATCGTCGACGACAAAGGGGCGCTGGACTGCGTGCTGCGCGCCCGGCTGGAAACCGCGCTGATGCGCGCCTGCGAGGGTGGCCAACTGCCGTGGGAGGCGAAAGATGAAAACGCTGAATAAAACCCGGCTGCGCCGCAGCATGTTGTTCGTCCCCGGCGCCAACGCGGCGATGGTCAGCAACGCCTTTATCTATCAGGCCGATGCGCTGATGTTCGACCTGGAAGACTCGGTGATCCTGCGTGAAAAAGACGCGGCGCGCCGGCTGGTGTACCACGCGCTGCAGCACCCGCTATACCAGGAGGTGGAAACCATCGTGCGCGTCAATGCGCTCGACTCCGCCTACGGTCTGGCGGACCTGCAGGCGGTGGTGCGCGGCGGCGCGGACATCGTGCGCCTGCCGAAGACCGACAGCGCGCAGGACGTTATCGACATGGAGCGCGAGATTGCCGCCATCGAAGCGGCCTGCGGCCGGCCGGTCGGCAGCACCGGGCTGCTGGCGGCGATCGAATCGGCGCAGGGCATCACCAACGCGGTGGCGATCGCGCACGCTTCACCGCGTCTTATCGGCATCGCGCTGGGGGCGGAAGACTATGTACGCAACCTGCGCACCGAACGCTCGCCGGAAGGCATCGAGCTGCTGTTCGCCCGCTGCTCGCTGCTGCAGGCGGCGCGCGCCGCCGGCATTCAGGCGTTCGACACCGTCTACTCCGACGCCAACAACGAGGCCGGTTTCCTGCAGGAGGCGGCGCTGATCAAACAGCTCGGCTTCGACGGCAAATCGCTGATCAACCCGCGCCAGATTGAGCTGCTGCACAACCTGTACGCGCCGACCGCCAAAGAGGTGACGCACGCGCAGCGGGTGGTGGACGCCGCCGAAGCGGCGGAGCGGGAGGGGCGCGGCGTGGTGTCGCTGAACGGAAAAATGGTCGACAGCCCGGTGATTGAACGCGCCCGGCTGGTGCTGGAGCGCGCCGCGCTGTCCGGCTTACGGGAAGAACCGGCGCAGCACGGGGAGGAAGCATGATGAACCGCCAACAACGATTGATGACCTTCGCCAACCCGGCGGATCTGCCGGGCTATCAGGACGTTTCCAAAGCCAACCTGCAGGCGCGCAAACCGCGCGATCTCAAGCTGTGCGACTCCTTGCAGGAAGCGGTGCGCCGCAGCGGGCTGCAGGACGGCATGACCATTTCCTTCCACCATGCGTTTCGCGGTGGTGATTTGACGCTCAATCAGGTGATGGAGACGCTGGCGGCGATGGGGTTCCGCAACCTGACGCTGGCCTCCAGTTCGCTGACCGATTGCCACGCGCCGTTGGTTGAGCATATCCGCCACGGCGTGGTGAGCCGCATTTACACTTCCGGGCTGCGCGGCTCGCTGGCGGACGCCGTTTCGCGCGGGCTGCTGGCGGAGCCGGTGCAAATTCATTCGCACGGCGGCCGGGTCAACCTGATCGAATCCGGCGAGCTGAAGATAGACGTGGCCTTCCTCGGCGTGCCGGCCTGCGATGAGTTCGGCAACGCCAACGGCTACAGCGGTGAAGCCTGCTGCGGCTCGCTCGGCTATGCGCGGGTGGACGCCGAGGCGGCGGGCACCGTGGTGCTGCTGACCGAGCAGCTGGTGCCGTATCCGCATCATCCCGCCAGCCTGGCGCAGGATCGGGTGGATCTGATCGTGCAGCTGGAGCGGGTGGGCGACGCCGACAAGATCGGCGCCGACGCCACGCGCATGACCTCGAACCCGCGCGAGCTGCTGATCGCCCGCCGCGCCGCCGAGGTGATCGCCGGTTCAGGCTACTTCACCGAAGGGTTTTCGCTGCAAACCGGCACCGGCGGTGCCTCGCTGGCGGTGACCCGGTTCCTGGAGGACAAGATGCGCGCCCGCGGCATTCGCGCCGCGTTCGCCCTCGGCGGCATCACCTCGACCATGGTGGATCTGCACGAGAAAGGGCTGATCGGCAAGCTGCTGGACGTGCAGAGCTTCGATCGGGCGGCGGCGACCTCGCTGGCGCGCAACCCGCGCCATATCGAAATCAGCGCCAACCAGTACGCCAACTTCAGCTCCAAGGGCGCCTCGGTCGATCGGCTCGACGTGGTGGTGCTGAGCGCGCTGGAAATCGACACCGGCTTCAACGTTAACGTGCTGACCGGCTCCGACGGCGTGCTGCGCGGCGCGTCCGGCGGCCACTGCGACACCGCCGCCGCCGCGCGGCTGGCGATCATCGTCGCGCCGTTGGTGCGCGGGCGCATCCCGACGCTGGTGGAGCAGGTGACTACCTGCGTCACGCCGGGCTCCAGCATCGACATTCTGGTGACCGACCACGGCATCGCCGTCAACCCGGCGCGGCCGGAGCTGGCGCAGCGCCTGCGGGAGGCCGGACTCGAGGTGGTGAGCATCGACTGGCTGCGCGCCCGCGCGCTGCAGCTGACCGGTGAACCGCAGCCGATCGCTTTTACCGACAAGGTGGTGGCGGTGGTGCGCTACCGCGACGGTTCGGTGATCGACGTGGTGCATCAGGTGGCGGAGTAACCGATGGCCGCCGTCGATCCTCAACTGGCCGCCGAACGCGCGGTCAGCCTGCCGGAGCTGCTCACCAGCCGCGAATGCCGCCAGGCGCGCCAGCAGGCGTGGCTGGCGCAGCACCAGTGCACGCTGCTGGTGCTGACGCTGGTCGTCCCCGGCCCGGTGAAGGACAGCGCGCTGACGCGCGGCATCTTCAACCTCGGCTGGGCGGCGCTGCTGCGGCTGTGCGCCGAACAGGGATGGCCCAGCCCGCAGGCCGAGGCGCTGGCGCTCGCCACCGGCTGCGAAGGTTTTGTGGCGCTGCGCGCCGACGCCCAGCGGGTGAAAGATTGCGCCATGCAGCTGGAGGTGAGCCGCCCGATCGGCCGGCTGTGGGACATCGACGTGCTGGATACGCAGGGGCGCATTTTGTCGCGCCGCGACATCGGCCTGCCGGAACGGCGCTGCCTGCTGTGTGGCCAACCGGCCAAGATCTGCGCCCGCCAGCGGCGGCATAGCAGCGAGCAGCTGCTGCATGAAATGGAAAGGATGTTCAACGATGCGCTCTCTGCCGATTAACCTGCCCGCCCGCCGTGCCGAACCGGCCTGCGACTTCGCCCGCGCCGCCTTTCGCGCGCTGCTGGTGGAAGTCAACCTCACGCCCAAGCCGGGGCTGGTGGATCGCCATAACACCGGCGCCCACCGCGATATGGATCTCGGGCATTTTTACCGTAGCGCCCGCGCTATCGGCGTGTGGCTGCCGCGCTTTATCCAGCGCGGGCGCGAAGACGCGGCTCTGCCGGCAGAACAGCAGCTGGCGCGGCTGCGGCCGCTCGGCCTGGCCTGCGAAAACCAGATGTTTCGCGCCACCGGCGGCATTAACACCCACAAGGGCAGCGTGTTTTCGCTCGGGTTGCTGTGCGCCGCCTTCGGCCGCCTGCAGCAGCAGGGGCGCGCCATCGGCGCAGCGGCGCTGTGCGCCGAAACGGCGGCGATGTGTCGGGGGCTGGTGGACCGCGAGCTGCGGCGCAACAACGCCGGGCAGACCGCCGGCCAGCGGCTGTTCGCGGCCTACGGCCTCAGCGGCGCGCGCGGCGAGGCGGAGGCCGGTTTTCGGCTGGTGCTGGATGGCGCGCTGCCGCTGTATCGGCAACGGTTGGCCGCCGACGGCGACGAACAGCGGGCGCTGCTGGACAGTCTGCTGTGGCTGATGGCCCACAACGGTGACACCAACGTCGCCTCGCGCGGCGGCCTGCAAGGGCTGCGCTGGCTGCGGCGCCGGGCGGCGTTGCTGCTGGCGCAGGGCGGCTCGGCCGGGGAGGCGGGCCTGGCGCGCCTGCGGCGCTTCGATGCCGACTGCATTGCCCGCAACCTCAGCCCCGGCGGCAGCGCCGACTTGTTGATAGTGACCTGGCTGCTGGCGCAGCTGGGTGCCCAAGAATAATAACCAAGCCTTCAGGAGAGTCCCTATGTCCCAAACCCAGGAAAAGATCTGGAAAGCGATAGCGCCGCTGGCGGTGCTCGCGATCCTGTTATTGATACCGGTGCCCGACGGCATGCCGCCGCAGGCCTGGCACTACTTCGCCATCTTTGTGGCGATGATCGTCGGCATGATTCTGGAGCCGATCCCGGCCACCGCCATCAGTTTTATCGCGGTGACCGTCAGCGTGCTGAGCGCCAACTGGGTGCTGTTCGGCGCGCAGGAACTGGCGGAGCCGGGCTTCAAGGCCGGTAAAGAGGCGCTGAAATGGGGGCTGGCGGGCTTCTCCAGCACCACCGTCTGGCTGGTGTTCGGCGCCTTTATTTTTGCGCTGGGCTACGAGGCCACCGGGCTGGGGCGGCGCATCGCGCTGTTCCTGGTGAAGTTCATGGGCAAGCGCACGCTGACGCTGGGCTATGCGGTGGTGATCATCGATATCCTGCTGGCGCCGTTCACGCCGTCCAACACCGCGCGCACCGGCGGCACCGTGTTCCCGGTGGTGAAAAACCTGCCGCCGCTGTTCGACTCTTTCCCTAACGATCCCTCCTCGCGCCGCATCGGCGGTTACCTGATGTGGATGATGGTGGTCGGCACCAGCATCAGCTCCTCGATGTTCGTCACCGGCGCCGCGCCGAACGTGCTGGGCATCGAGTTCGTCGGCAAGATCGCCGGGGTGCATATCAGCTGGATGCAATGGTTCCTGGCGTTCCTGCCGGTCGGCCTGCTGCTGCTGATCATCGCGCCGCTGATCTCCTACTATCTGTACAAACCGGGCGTGACCCACAGCAGCGAAGTGGCCGCCTGGGCGGATACCGCGCTGGGGGAAATGGGTAAGCTGACGCGCAAGGAATACACCCTGATCGGCCTGGTGTTGCTCAGCCTGTGCCTGTGGGTGTTCGGCGGCAAGGTGCTGGACGCCACCGCGGTGTGCCTGTTGGCGGTGTCGCTGATGCTGGCGCTGCACGTGGTGTCGTGGAAAGAAATCACCAAATATTCCAGCGCCTGGAATACGCTGGTTAACCTGGCGACGCTGGTGGTGATGGCCAACGGCCTGACGCGCTCCGGCTTTATCGACTGGTTCGCCCAGACCATGAGCACCCACCTGGACGGCTTCTCGCCGAACATGACGGTGGTGGCGCTGGTGCTGGTGTTCTACTTCGCCCACTACCTGTTCGCCAGCCTGTCGGCGCACACCGCCACCATGCTGCCGGTGATCCTGGCGGTCGGCAAAGGGCTGCCGGGCGTGCCGATGGAGCAGCTGTCGATGCTGCTGGTGCTGTCGATCGGCATCATGGGCGTGCTGACGCCGTACGCCACCGGGCCGGGGGTCATCATCTACGGCTGCGGCTACGTGAAATCGAAAGACTACTGGCGCCTGGGCGGCATTCTCGGCGTGGTGTACATCGCCGCGCTGCTGCTGATCGGCTGGCCGATCATGAGCCTGTGGTACTGAGTTGACGCACAGCGGCCGCCGCCCGGTGGCCGCTGGTACGATCTTTTCCCGTGAACCCTGTCACACACTTGTCACACTAACCCCGCCATCATACTCAGGCAAACGCTAACACCTTAAAAATAATCATTTTCCGGGAGCCTCTGCGGATGAGAAAAAAAACGTTATTGCTGTGCCTGCCCTTGTTATTCACCGGGAACGCGCTGGCGGAAGCCGGCGGTTATCAACTGGAACAGGTGCTGGTGATGAGCCGCCATAACCTGCGCGCGCCGCTGGCCAACAACGGCAGCGTGCTGGCGCAGTCCACGCCGAAGGCCTGGCCGGCCTGGGAAACGCCGGGCGGCCAGCTGACCACCAAGGGCGGGGTGCTGGAAGTGTACATGGGGCACTACTTCAACGCCTGGCTGAAGCAGACCGGCCTGTTGCCGCAAGAGGGCTGCCCGACCGCCGGCAGCGTGTACGTCTACGCCAACAGCCTGCAGCGCACGGTGGCCACCGCGCAGTTCTTCAGCAACGGCGCGTTCCCGGGCTGCGACGTCAGCGTGCACCATCAGGACAAGATGGGCGAGATGGATCCGACCTTCAACCCGATCATCACCGACACCGGCGAAGCCTTCAACCAGCAGGCGCTGGCGGCGATGAACGCCGCGCTGGGATCGCTGAAGCTGGACGCCTCTTATCAACAGCTGGCGAAGATCATCGATTACAAGGATTCCGCCGCCTGCAAGACCGACAAACACTGCGATCTGACCAAAGAAGCCAGCGTGATGAGCGCGGTGCCGGGCAAAGAGCCGGGCGTCTCCGGCCCGCTGCGGGTGGGCAACTCGCTGGTGGACGCCTTTATGCTGCAGTACTACGAAGGTTTCCCGATGAAAGAGGTGGCCTGGGGCAAAATCGTCACCCCGCAGCAGTGGAAGCAGCTGGCGCAGTTGAAAGACGGCTATCAGGATTCGCTGTTCACCTCGCCAGTGGTGGCGCAAAACGTCGCCAAGCCGCTGCTGACCTACATCAACAACGCGCTGCTCGGCGAGCGTAAACCGGACGCGCCGAAGCTGACGGTGCTGGTCGGCCACGATTCCAATATCGCCTCGTTGCTGTCGGCCATGCAGTTCCAGCCGTATCAGCTGCCGCAGCAGTACGAGAAAACGCCGATCGGCGGCAAGCTGGTGTTCCAGCGCTGGCGCGACGCGCAGAACAGCCGTGAATTGCTGAAGATCGAGTACGTCTATCAGTCCACCGAACAGCTGCGCAAGGCGACGCCGCTGACGCTGCAAACCCCGCCGCAGCGCGTGACGCTGGCGCTGAAAGGCTGCCCGATCGATAAAGACGGTTTCTGCGCCTGGAGCGATTTCGAGAAGACCATGAAAGGCATCTTGTAATGCCCGGCCTCTCTCCCGAATGCGGGGGAGAGGCATTTTCCCCACTTCGTCCAACGCGCCGCCGCGCGGGACTTAACGCCATTTATTTTGCCCAGGGTCATTGTTGCAGGCCGTTTCGGGGGCTAACATCATCAGCCTGCCTGCTTATCATGGATACCGCCGTTGCCCACTTTTATCCGCAATATCGAATTTTTCACGCCGGACGGTTATCCGGGCCAGGTGGCGCGCTGCCATTTTGCGCTGGCGGATTACCGCGACGAGAGTTATCCCGAGGCAGGTTTTACGTTGCCGGACCATCTGGCGCGCGCGGTGCCGAAACGCCGTGCGGAGTATCTGGCCGGACGTGTTCTGGCGCGCCAGCTGCTGGCGCCACTCGGTTTCGCCGACTTCACCCTGGCGCGCGGCGAAGACCGCGCGCCGCAGTGGCCGCCGGGCATTGCCGGGGCGTTGAGCCATAATTCGCATACCGCGCTGTGCGCCGTGCACCGCGAGAGCGGGCTGGGCGGCGTTGGGCTGGACGTGGAGACGTTGCTGTCCGTGGAGCGAGCTGAGGAGCTGTGGAGCGCGATCGTTTCACCGGCGGAGCGCGAGGCGTTGCTGGGCGAAACGCTGCCGTTCAACGCGCTGCTGACGCTGACGTTTTCCGCCAAAGAGAGCCTGTTTAAGGCGCTGTATCCGCAGGTGCGTTGTTACTTCGATTTTCTTGATGCGCGCATGACGGCCGTGGATGTGCAGCGGCAGACGTTCGTATTAGAGCTGCTTAAGACATTGACGCCGCATTGCCCCGCCGGGCGCCGGTTCAGCGGGCATTTTTGGCGTGAAGGTGACGACGTCACGACCTTTATTTTTTGCTAAAATTCAATAATAACAATGTGTTATTTCTTTTCGTGCCGTAACGCGAATTTGACGCAGCGGGCGGAAAGATTCATTCATCGGAGATTGACCCACGGTGGGGAACCGGTGTAATTTACCATCCCTTTACAGCTAATGATAACTATTCGCATAAACATTATCATTGGTGAGGCGCAACAAAGGAGTGGTCTTGTGGCGACACTGACGACAGAAAACCAAACCTTCCCCGGGTTTGCGTACGCCGAACAATCGACCTTTTTGTACCGATCCGAATTCCGTTCCCTCTCCGCCAGCGGCGTGTTCGAGCGCATTGAGACGCCGGCGTTCGGCGGCGAGCAGGAAGACAGCGCGCTGGCGCAGCATATCCGCCAGGCGTTGGCGCGCGCCAAAGCCGCCGGCCAGGCGGCACCGGTGGTGGTGGGCGCCATTCCGTTCGATACGCGCCGGCCTTCCAGCCTGTACGTGCCTGAAAACTGCCAGTTTGTCGCCAACGACAGCTTTACCCGCGCCGCGCGCCCGATGCTGCAACAGCCGCATCGCCTGGTCGCCTGCACCAGCATTCCGGACGAGCCGCGCTTCAAGCACGCGGTGGCGGAAGCGGTCAGCCGCTTCAAACAAGGCAAGCTGGACAAGGCGGTGCTGTCGCGCATCCTCGACATCGAGCTGGAGCAGCCGGTGGCGGGCCACCAAATCCTCAATAACCTGATGGTGCAGAACCCGACCGGATACCACTTCTCCCTGCCGCTGGCCGATGGCGGCGTGCTGCTCGGCGCCAGCCCGGAGCTGCTGATCCGCAAGCAGGGCGGCGAGATCCACACCAATCCGCTGGCGGGGTCGGCGCGCCGTCAGGACGATGCGCGGCAGGATCGCCTCGGCAGCGAGCGCCTGATGCGCTCGACCAAAGACAAATACGAACACAAACTGGTGATCGACGACATTCGTCGGCGCCTGGCGCCGCTGTGCGCCAGCCTGAGCGTGCCGAGCGGCCCGTCGCTGCTCAGCACCGGCACCATGTGGCACCTGTCCACCCGCATTCGCGGCGAGTTGCTGAATCCGGCGCTCAACGTGATGCAGCTGGCCTGCCTGCTGCATCCGACGCCGGCGCTGTGCGGCTTCCCGACCGAGAGCGCCCGCCAGCTGATCGCCGATCTGGAGCCGCACGATCGCGGCCTGTTCAGCGGCATCGTCGGCTGGTGCGACGCCAACGGCGACGGCGAGTGGGCGATCGTCATCCGCAGCGGCCTGCTGCGCGGCAACCGGGTGCGGCTGTTCGCCGGCGCGGGGATCGTCGCCGCCTCGACGCCGCAGTCCGAGTGGATGGAAACCGCCGCCAAACTGGGCACCATGCTCAACGCTTTCGGCCTGAACAGCGGCGCGCTGTAGGGCCACTTTGCGGCGCAGCACGCCGCATCATATGCTTTTCGCAGGAGACAACGATGAACAACAACATGACCCGGCTGTGCGCCCGGATGGCGGTGCGCGCATGAGCATTCAGATGGATTTCACCGGCAAACGCGTGTGGGTGACCGGCGCGGCGCGCGGCATCGGCGAGCAGATCGCCCGGCATTTTTTGACGCAGGGCGCCGAGGTGGTGGGGTTTGACCGCGAGTTCGCCAACCCGGATCTGCCTTACCCTTGCGTGACGCTGGACATCAGCCGGCCGGAGCAGGTGGAGGCGGTGTGCCGCCAACAGCTGGCGGAAAACCCGCGACTGGACGTGTTGGTCAATGCCGCCGGCATTCTGCGCATGGGCAATACTGAAGATCTGAGCGTGGATGACTGGCACCAGTGCATCAACGTCAACGCCTCGGGGGCGTTTTACCTGTTCCGCGCCGTGCTGCCGCACTTCAAGGCGCAGCGCAGCGGCGCGATCGTCAGCATCGGCTCCAACGCCGCGCACGTGCCGCGCGCGCAGATGGCGGCCTACTGCGCCTCCAAGGCGGCGCTGACCAGCCTGAACCACTGCGTGGGGCTGGAGATGGCGCCGTTCGGCGTGCGCTGCAATCTGGTGTCGCCGGGCTCGACCGACACGCCGATGCAGCGCGGCATGTGGCAGACCGACGATGCACAGCAGCGCACCATCGCCGGCTTCCCCGAGCTGTTCAAACTGGGGATCCCGCTGGGTAAAATCGCCCGCCCGGACGAGATCGCCAACGCGGTGTTGTTCCTGGCCTCCGACTTGGCCAGCCACATCACCATGCAGGATATCGTGATCGACGGCGGCGCCACGCTGGCCGCCTGAGTCAGACCCGCTGGCGGCGCAGCAAGTGTTGCGCACCCTCCGCCGCCAGCAGCAGCACCGCCAGCCAGATCGCCAGATAGGTTGGCCACTCGCTTTGGCTGATGCTCTCGCCGAGCAGCAGCGCGACGATCACCAGCAGCACCGGTTCCACATAGCTCAGCAGGCCGAACAGGCTGAACGGCAGCAGGCGGCTGGCGAGGATGTAGCACACCAATGCCACGGCGCTGATGACGCCGAGCAGCGGAATGCGCCAATACAGCTCGGCATTGCTCTGCAACGCCGCGGCGCCACCGTCGCCGAAGGCGAACCAGGCCGCAGCCGGCAGCATCAGCGCCAGCTCGCACCACAGCCCGCCGAGATTGTCGGTGCCGAAACGCCGCCGCAAAATAAAGTAGAGCGGATAACCCAGCGCCACCACCAGCGTCGGCCACGACACGCCACCCGCCTGATACAGCTCATTGCCCACCCCCACCATGGCGCATGCCACCGCCAGTTTTTGCAGCAGCGACAGCCGATCGCGGTAAATCAAACGGCCCACCAGCACCATCGTCAGCGGCAGCAGAAAATAACCGAGCGATACGTCGAGCGCCTTGCCGTGCAGCGGCGCCCACAGGAACAGCCACAGCTGCACCCCCAGCAGCGCCGAGGTGAGCAGCAGGCCCAGCAGACGCGGCGGCCGTTGGCCGATCCAGGCCAGCGTGTCGCCCACCTTGCGCCAATCGCCGGACAGCGCCATGAACAGCGTCAGGAACGGCAGCGTCAGCAGCGTGCGCCAGCCGTAGACCTGCTCGCCGTTCAGCGGGGTGAGGGTAGAGGTGAAGTAATACATCGCGCCGAACAAGATGGAGGCGACGACTGAAAGAGTGATGCCCTTAATCACACGCATTCCTGGTGAGTGATTGATTTTATGGCGGCTACTGTAGAGAAATTTGCCGCCAACAACAATGGCGCCGCCGGGCGCTGGACAATCGGCGGCGGCGGGTTACAATGGATACTGTGTATTCATACAGGCTTTGGCGATGACAATCGATCTTTTTGAAGACGCGCTGCCGCCGCCGTGGCGCGAAGAGATCGCCCCCGGCGCGGTGGTGATGCACGGCTTCGTGCGCGATCACGGGCCGGCACTGCTGGCGGCGGTGCAGGGCGTGGTGGCCCAGGTGCCGTGGCGGCATTTGACCACCCCCGGCGGGCACGTGATGTCGGTGGCGATGAGCTGGTGCGGCAACGGCTGGACCAGCGACAGCCGGGGCTACCGCTATTCGGAACGCGACGCGCGCAGCGGCAAACGCTGGCCGGCCATTCCCCCCATCCTGATGGCGCTGGCGGACGAAGCTGCGCAGCAGGCGGGCTTCGGCCCCTTCGTGCCGGATTCCTGCCTGATGAACCGTTACGATCCGGGCAGCAAGCTGTCGCTGCATCAGGATAAAGACGAACACGACTTCGGCGCGCCGATCGTCTCGGTGTCGCTCGGGCTGCCGGCGGTGTTTCAGTTCGGTGGCCTGCAGCGCGGCGACCGGGCGCGGCGCATTCCGCTGGCGCACGGCGATGTGGTGGTGTGGGGCGGCCCATCTCGGCTCTGTTTTCACGGCATCCTGCCGGTCAAGGAAGGCTACCACTCGCTGGTGGGACCGCACCGCATCAACATCACGCTACGCAAGGCGCTTTAGCTGCGGCTCCTGCGCCAGGCAGGCGACGAGATAGTCGATAAACACCCGCAGTTTGGGCGGCAGATACTGGTTGGGCGCGTAGAGCAACCACAGGCCGCCGTGATAGCTGCTGAGGAAATCCCATTCCGGCAACACCTGCACGATCTCGCCGTCTTCGAGCGCCTGGCGGGCGGTAAAGTACGGCAGGCTGCCGATGCCGATATGCTGTTTCACCGCGTCCAGCCGCACGCCGGTGTGGTTGGCGGCGTAGCGGCCGCGCACGTTGACCGTCACCGTTTTGCCGCTGCGGCGGAATTTCCATTGCGCGTCGCTCGGCGTTTCCCCCAGATAGATGCAGCTGTGCGCCGCCAGATCGTGCGGATGCTGCGGTGCGCCGTGCTGCGCCAGGTAGTGCGGCGTGGCGCACAGCAGATGGTCTATTCTCATCAACTGGCGGCCGATCAACCCGGGCGAGGGGCGATCGGTAATGCGCAGCGCCAGATCGACCCGATCGTCTATCAAATCCATGTAGCGATCTTCCAGCCGCAGCCTCACGTCCACCTTCGGGTAGCGGCGCAGGAACTCCGGCATGTGCGGATGCAGCACGAAGCGGCCCACCGCTTTGGGTACGCTGACGCTGACCAGCCCTTCGGGCTCCGCGGCGCCGCGCCCGCCGATCGCCATGACCGCGTCGGCCGCCGCCAGCAGGGTGCGGCAGTGCGCAAACACCTCTTCGCCGCTTTCGCTCAGCCGCAGTTTGCGGGTGGTGCGGTGCAGCAGCTGCAGCGTCAACGCCTGTTCGAGCTTCGCCACGCTGCGGCTGACGGCGGAAGGCGAAGCGCCCAGCTTGCGGGCGGCGGCGGAAAAGCTGCCGCTCTCTACCACCTGAACGAAAACGGCCATTTCGGCCAACAGCGCGTAAGAAAGATTTGTGCTCATGACGCAAAAGTCCATTGTGATGGCGGCGGATTATGCTCCGATTATGACATGAATATAATGGCTCTCCGAACAGAGGAGAAAAAATGATGACCGAGCGACGTTATTACTACAGCGACGATTTACAGGGCCAGGCGCGGGTGTTGAGCTGTGCGCCGGCCGAGGCGGGCGCTTACGCCGTGGAACTGGACGCCACGCTGTTCCACCCGCAGGGCGGCGGCCAGCCTTCCGATGTGGGGTCGTTAGGCGGCGTTACCGTGCTGCGAGTGCAGCAGCAGGGGGATACCGTGGTGCACTTTACCGCCGCGCCGCTGCCGAACGGGCCGGTTACGATGCAAATCGATGAAGCGCAGCGTCGGCTGCACGCCCGCTGGCACTCCGCAGGGCATCTGATCGGCTGGTTGGGCGAAACCCGGGGCTGGCGGCCGGTCAAGGCGCATCATTGGCCGGGGGAAGGGCGCATCACTTTCGCGCCGGGAGCGGATGCGCAGACGATAGAAGCGGACTTTTTGCAGGCGGAGCTGATGCGTTTGATCGCCGCCGATCTGCCGCGCCGCCAGCAGGCGGTGGACGGCCTGCGCCAGGTCGGCTTCGGCGAGCTGCCCGCCTACGGCTGTGGCGGCACCCATGTCGCCGCGCTGGGCGAGGTGGGCGCGATCGCGATTACCGGCCTAAAGATGAAGAAAGGGCAATTGAACGTGCAATATGAGCTGGGTTGAATAAGGGGGCGGCTCAGCGCCCGGCCTGCCGCAGCTGGGTGCAGAATGCGCATTGGCATCCCGCCACCGGCACCGCCGCGCAGCTGCCGATGCTCACCGGCTGGGCGTCCATGGCGTGAAAGCCGTAAAACAGATTTTCGATGTTTTGTTCCGCCACCCGCGCCTGCTCCGGGCGCGGTTCGGGCACTTTCGACTGAAACGCTGCGGCCTTGCCGGCCAGCAGGCTGAGAAACAACAGCGACAGCTGGATTTTCATCGTCGTCTTCCTTTGGCTGAGGTTTTGATACTTTATAACAGATTGCATTCGCCGCCAAGCGACGCGTCTTGTGCGATTTACACCATTGGTTAGCGAAATTAGTTCGTTCAATTCCCCGCCGATTTGGTTTGTTATCTAACCCATAACTTTCAGAAATAATATGGGTGCGGCACTAATGTTTAAGTTTTCTTTCAAGGTATTAACCGGTGGAATAGCGGTGGCGTTAGGAGGGGCGGCGGCGATGAGCCCGGCGTTGGCGGCGGTGCAGGGCGGCACGCTGATCTACCTCGAACAACAGGCGCACACCAATCTTTATCCGCCTTCCGGCGGGTTTTACCCCAACGGCGGTATTCTCAATCAGATCACCGACAAGCTGACTTACCAGAACCCCAAGACGCTGGAGATTGAACCCTGGATCGCCGAGTCCTGGAGCAGCAACGCCGACAAAACCGAATACACTTTCAAGCTGCGCCCAGGCGTGACTTTCTCCGACGGCACGCCACTGGACGCCAACGCGGTGGCGAAGAACTTCGACACCTACGGGCTGGGCAACAAGGAGAAACGCCTGCCGGTTTCCGAGGTGATCAATAACTACCAGCGCAGTGAAGTGGTGGATCCGCTGACGGTTAAATTCCATTTCACGCGATCGTCGCCGGGTTTCCTGCAGGGCACCGCCACTATCGGCTCCGGGTTGGTATCGCTCAGCACGCTGAACCGCAGCTACGACGAACTGGGCGATGCGCGCCATATCATCGGTTCCGGTCCGTTTGTGGTCAGCGGCGAAACGCTGGGGCGTGAGGTCGAGCTTAGCGCCCGTAAGGATTATGACTGGGGGCCGGTCAAATCGCCCCAACAAGGGCGAGCCAATCTGGACGGCATCAAGGTGATCGTCACCGGCGAGGACAGCGTGCGCATCGGTGCGCTGCAGGCCGGGCAGGCGGATTTTATCCGCCAGATCCAGGCCTATGACGAGAAGCAAACGCAGGATCAGGGCTTTATCATTTATGCCGCACCGACGCGCGGCGTCAACGACAGCATCGCTTTCCGGCCGGATAACCCGCTGGTGGCCGATCTGCGCGTGCGTCAAGCGCTGCTGCATGCCACCGACAGCAAGCAGATCGTCGATACGCTGTTCTCCGCCAACTACCCGCAGGCCAAATCGGTGATCGCCTCCTCGGCCGCCGGCTTTGTCGATCTGTCCGACAAGCTGAAATTTGACCCGCAGCAGGCCAACCGGCTGTTGGATGAAGCGGGTTGGAAAAAGGGCGGCGACGGGCTGCGGGAAAAGGACGGCAAGAAGCTGGTGCTGACGGTGTATGAATCGTTGCCGCAGCCGCAGAACAAGGCGGTGTTGCAGCTGGTTTCTCAGCAGTGGGGGAAAGTCGGCGCGCGGCTGAACATTCTGGCGGGCGACGCCGGCAGCCGGGTGGCGGATAATCTCGACCCACAGAAAACCCCGGCGACGGTGGTGGAGGTGGGGCGCGCCGATCCGGACGTGATTAAAAGTCAGTTTTACCCAACCAACCGCGACGGGCTGCTGCAGAAGGGCGGCACCAGCAGCAACAGCAACTTTAGCGATGACAAGCTGAATGCCCTGCTGCTCGGCATTGCCTCCGAGGTTGATGCGCAACAACGCCTGCAGATCGCCGGCGAGGCGCAAAACTACCTGATTGACCAGGCCTACGTGATCCCGTTTTTTGAGGAGCCGCAGGTGTTCGCTGGTGCGCCTTATTTGAAGGGGGTGAGTTTCGAAGCGGTCGGTCGCCCGAGCTTCTACGGCGCCTGGTTAGAGAAACATTAAGGGGGCGCAATGAAGCGATATCTGGCGGGGCGCATCGGGCAGGCGGCATTGGTGCTGTGGGCGGCCTTTACCCTGTCGTTCATCCTGCTGCAGGTGCTGCCGGGCGATGCGATCCTGATCAAATTCCAGAACCCGGACATGGGGCTGAGTCCGGCGCAGATCGCCGACATGCGCGCGGCCTATGGCGCGGATGTCCCCCTGTGGCGGCAGTATCTGCATACCCTGGGCAGCGTGCTGCATGGCGATCTGGGCTTCTCAATGCAGGCCGGGGTGCCGGTTACCGCGCTGCTGGCGGCTAATCTGCCCGCCACGCTGCAGTTGGCGGTGCTGGGCTTTGCGGTGGCGTTGCTGCTGGCGCTGATTATCGCTTTTGTTTCCAACCTGACCGGCTTCGGCTGGCTGCGTTCGGCGCTGCAGATGCTGCCGTCGCTGTTCGTTTCAGTGCCCACCTTCTGGCTGGGCATTGTGCTGATTCAGCTCTTTTCGTTCCGCCTGAAGCTGATCCCGATCATTAACCCCGGCGAGTGGCAGGGGGTGATTTTGCCGATCGCGACGCTGGCGCTGCCGATCTCCGCGCCGCTGGCGCAAATTCTGATCCGCAGCATCGATGCGGTGCAAACCCAGCCGTTCGTCGCGGTGGCGCGGGCCAAGGGCGCCAGCCGCAGCGGGGTGCTGTGGCGGCATGTGGCGCGCAACGCCATGCTGCCGGCGCTGACCATCGCCGGCATGCTGTTCGGCGAACTGATCGCCGGGGCGCTGATCACCGAAACCGTGTTTGGCCGCAGCGGACTGGGGCAATTGACCCAGCAAGCGGTGGTCAATCAGGACGTGGCGGTGCTGCAGGCGATAGTGCTGATCTCGGCCGCCGCTTTCGTCATCATCAACTTGCTGGTGGATCTGCTGTTCCCGCTGCTGGATCCGCGGCTGAAAACCCAGGCAGGAGCATCCCTATGAGCAGTATCTCCTTTGAAAAAGCCACGGTTCCTGAGCGCGATCTGTCCGGCGCTGAAAGTGAAGGCGCGCTGCCCGCCAGTCGTTCGAGCCGCCGCCGTGTCCCCCTGACGCTTTTGCTGGCCTGGGCGGTCATTGCGCTGGTGGTGCTGTGGGCGTTGGCGCCGCAGCTGTTTACCGCCTACAGCGGCACCGAAGGCATTGCCGGCGCGCAGCGACTGGCGCCCGGCGGTGAGCATTGGCTTGGCACCGATCAACTGGGACGCGACCTGTATGCGCGCATGGTGTACGGCGCGTCGCAAACCCTGGCCGGCGCGGTAGTGGCGGTGGCGCTGGGGTTGGTGTTCGGCACCGCGCTCGGCCTGATCGCCGGCGCGTTGGGCGGCGTGGCGGACGACGCGGTGATGCGCGTCGTCGATGTGCTGCTGTCGATCCCCGGCCTGCTGCTGTCGCTGAGCATTATCATCCTGCTTGGTTTCGGTACGGTCAACGCCGCCATCGCCGTGGGCGTCACTTCGGTTGCCAACTTTGCCCGTCTGGCACGGGCGGAAGTGGTGCGAGTGCGGCACAGCGATTACGTTGAAGCGGCTTACGGCAGCGGCGGCAGCTTTTGGGCGGTGCTGTGGCGGCATATCCTGCCGAACTCGCTGACTTCGGTGATCGCCTTCTCGGCGCTGCAGTTCGGCAGTGCGATCCTGGCGATCGCCACCCTGAGCTTCCTCGGTTACGGCACTCCGCCGCCAACCCCGGAATGGGGGCTGCTGATCGCCGAAGGGCGCAACTACATTTCCACCGCCTGGTGGCTGACCACCTTCCCGGGCATGGTGGTGGTGGCGGTGGTGTTGGCGGCTAACCGCATCAGCCGTTCGCTGGGAGGAAAAGCGCGATGAGCATGCAAGCGGCATGGCAACGGGCGGCGCGGCCGCCGGTACTGGCGCTGGACAAGGTTTCCATCGCCTATCAGGGCAACGAAGGCAGGCGAAGGGTGGTGCATGAGGTGTCGTTCACGATTGAGCCGGGGGAAGTGGTGGCGCTGGTTGGCGAATCCGGTTCCGGCAAAACCACCACGGCGCAGGCGATCATCGGCTTGCTGGCCGACAACGGCCACCTTGAACAGGGCGCCATCCGGCTGCACGGCACCGATATCGCCGGCTGGTCATCGCGGCGGCTGGATGCGGTGAGAGGGGCGCAAATCAGCCTGATCCCGCAAGATCCCGCCAGCTCGCTCAACCCGGTAAAAACCATCGGCGAGCAGGTGGCGGAGATCGTCAATATTCACCGCCGGTTGCCGCGCGGGCAGGTACAACAGCGGGTGACGGAACTGCTGACCCGCGTCGGGCTGACGCACCCGGAACTGCGGGCGCGCCAGTTTCCGCATCAACTTTCCGGCGGCATGAAGCAGCGGGTATTGATCGCCATCGCCATTGCGCTGCAGCCGGCGTTGATCATTGCCGACGAACCGAGCAGCGCGCTGGACGTGACGGTGCAAAAACGCATTCTCGATCTGATCGACGAGCTGCGGCGCGAATTCGGCACTGCAGTGCTGCTGGTGACGCACGATTTGGGCGTGGCGGCGGAACGCGCCGATCGGCTGCTGGTGTTCCGCCACGGCCGGGTGCAGGAACAGGGGGCTACCGCCGAGGTGCTGCGCGCGCCTGCCAGCGCATACACCCGTAAACTGTTAGCCGATGCGCCTTCATTGAGCGGCGCCGTTGCGCCGCCGCCGAAACGCAGCGGGCAGCCGCCGGCGATCGTGGTTCAGGCGCTGGTTAAGGATTTTCGGCTGTCCGGCGGCCAGGGGTTCCGCGCGCTGGATCGCGTGTCATTCAGCGTGCCGCGCGGCACCACCCATGCGTTGGTGGGAGAGTCCGGGTCGGGCAAAAGCACGCTGGCGCGTTGCCTGCTGGGTTTCGAGCGGCCGGATGCCGGGCAGGTCCTGATCGACGGCGTCAATGTTATCGGTCTCAGGGGCGAAGCGCTGCGTCAGTTTCGGCAGCGCATTCAGCTGGTTTATCAGAATCCGTTCGGCTCGCTCGATCCCAAACAGACTCTTTATCGGGTGATTGAAGAACCGCTGCTGAATTTCGCGCCGATCGGCAAACCGGAGCGAGATCGGCGGGTGCGTGAGCTGTTCGAACGGGTCGCGCTGCCGCCCGATTTGCTGAACCGCAGGCCGCACGAACTGTCCGGCGGCCAGCGTCAGCGGGTGGCGATTGCCCGCGCGCTGGTGCTGCAACCGCAAATATTGGTATTGGATGAGGCCACGTCGGCGCTCGACGTCACGGTGCAGTCGCAGATCCTGCATTTGTTGCAAGAGTTGCAGCAGGAGCGGGACCTGACCTACCTGTTTATTTCTCACGATCTGGCGACGGTGCGGCGGATTTCGCACAGCGTTTCGGTATTGCACCGCGGTGAACGGGTAGACGGCGGCGCCACCGCCGAGTTGTTCGCCATGCCGGGGAGCGATTACACCCGCCAATTGATCGCCGCCATTCCCGACCGCGCATCGCATGCCGGACAGCCAAAATTCGAGGAGGCGATATGAGCGGAAAAAGACTCGGTTTCTTCACCCGATTGCTGGATCAGGGCAGCGCGCAGGAGCGCTACCGGCTGGCGACCGAACAGATCGTGCACGCCGAACGAGCCGGGTTCGACACCGCCTGGGTGGCGCAGCACCATTTTCATGCCGATGAGGGCGGTCTGCCATCACCGCTGGTGTTTTTGGCGCAGGCGGCGGCACGCACCCGCCGTATCCGGCTGGGCACCGGGGTGATCACGTTGCCGATGGAGTCGGCGCTGCGGGTGGCGGAAGACACTGCGGTACTGGATCTGTTGTCCGACGGCAGACTGGAGGTGGGCGTGGCCGGCGGCGGCACGCCGTCTTCTTTCGCCGCTTTCGGTCTCGACGCCGGGCAGCGCAACACGGCATTCGCCGAGAATTTGCGCACGTTGCTGAGCGCCTGGCGCGGAGAGGCGTTGGGAGGCGAAGACAACCGGCTGTACCCGGCGGCGCCGCAGCTGGCGCAGCGCGTCTGGCAGGCCACGTTCTCGGTGGAAGGGGGCGAACGGGCCGGCCGCGCCGGTGACGGTCTGATGCTGTCGCGCACGCAGCCGCGCCCGGCGGACGCGCCTGACCTGCCGCTGGACGAACTGCAGAATCCGATCATTGACGCTTATCTGGCGGCGCTGCCGCCAGGGGTGGCGCCGCGCATCATGGGGTCGCGCACTGCGTTTGTCAGCGAGAACGGCCAGCAGGCACGCGACTTCGCCACGGCCGGGTTGAGCCGTGGGCTGGAGCGGATGCGCGCCAGCGGCCACCGGTTGGCCGATACGTCGCTCGACGGCCTGATCCGCGCTTTCGACGTGCACTTGGGCACGCCAGATCAGGTAATAGCCTCGCTGCAACGGGACAGCGCGCTGGCGCGCGTCACCGATCTGGCGTTTCAGGTGCACTCCATCGACCCGCCGCACGCCCATATTCTGCGTTCTATCGATCTTATCGCCCGCCACGTGGCCCCTGAACTGGGCTGGCGGCGCGGCACGCCCGCCGTTGCTTATGAATATCACGTTGAGGAAAAGCTATGACGACATTACCGCACCAGGTCGATCTGCTGGCCGAACTGGCCGAGATTGCGCCGGATTCCACGCTGGCGCAGGCCAGAGCCACCCGGCAGGCGGCGACCGATGCCGTTCAGTCCAGCTATCTGGCGCTGTTTGCGCCTGCGGACGCCGGCGATTTCCCGTTGGCGCAGCGGCTGCGGTTGGCTCAGCGCATCAGTGAATGGCATGGCGAGCCGCGCTTGGCCGCGCATTACGCTGCTCTGCTGGAACGTCAGGGCGACGCGCCGGAAGACGAGCGGCTGCCGGCGGCGTTGGCGCATACAGAACGTTTGGCGTTTCAACCGGCCAACGCCAACGCCCAGCACTTGCAGGCGCTGCGGCAGGCCGGCTGGTCGCTGGACGCCATCGTCACATTGTCGCAGTTAATCGCCTTTGTCAGTTTCCAAAGCCGCTTGCTGCGGGGCTACCGGTTGTTGGGCGGCAAGACGGACGACGCTGCGGCGCATCAGCCGGTAACGGCCGGCCGCTGGCGAACGGAGAGCGCGACGCGAGGCGGCCGTCACGCGCCGCCGGCGTTTACCCGGCAAGAACTGGGGTGGGAGCCGTGGATCGCCGCCAAGCCGTTGGCGGAATTCGATGACGCCGGCCGGGCGTTGCTAGAGCGGTTTGGCCACGCCGATTCCGATTACTTCCGCCTGTTGGCGCGCAACCATCCGGTGCTGGAACAACGCACGCTGGCTGACCGGGCGATTTTTTATACCTCCGGCGGGCTGTCGCGGCAGGATCGCGAGTTGGCGGCGACGGTCGCCAGCAAGGTGAACGGCTGCATCTACTGCGCCTCGGTGCATGCGCGCAAGGCGGCGCAGCTGTCGAAGCGCGAAGCCGAGATAGATCGGTTGCTGGCGGTGGCGCCGGGCGGCGCGTTGAGCCAGGGGCAGGATGACGCCTGGCAAGCGCAGATAACCTTTGCCGCCGCGCTATCCGCCACGCCGCCGCAGGCTGACGCCGGGCAACTGGCGGCGTTGCGCGCTCAGGGCCTGGATGAGCTGGCGCTGTTGGATTTGGTGCAGGCGACGGCGTTTTTCGCCTGGGCCAACCGGTTGATGTTGACGCTGGGCGAACCTTATCTCTGATCTCTGCCCTCTTTCAGGCGGCGGCATTGTCGGCTGCCGCCCGGGATCCGCCGGACATCTGGCGTCGGCGCTTTTGGCAGGGGATCACAACGGCCAGACCGCCTCGCGCACGGCGATCGCTCTGGGCAGCAGCCCGAGGGCGTAGAAGCGGTCGGCGATGCTTTGCTGCTGGCGGATCACCTGCAAATCCATGGCGCGGATCTCGTGGCTGCGGCGCGACAGCGCGAGTTCCAGCGAGGCGCTCGCCAGCCCCAGTTCGTTGGAAAGGTGACGAGCGGCTTCTCTCGGCTGCGCAGTGATGTAGCGGCCGGTGTGCTGCAATGCTTGCATCAGCGGCTGCAACAGATCGCCCGAGCGCTCGGCGAAGTCGCGGCGCGCCAGGTAGAATTGCTGATTGAGCACCCGCTGGGTGCCGTCGGCGATCACGCGCAGTTCCCCGTTGCGTTGCGCGTCGCTGAGCAGCGGATCCCACATCATCCAGGCGTCCACTGCCTGCAGATCGGTCGCCGACAGCGGATACTTCGGCGGCGCGTAGACGATACGCACGTCGTTCAACGTCAATCCCTGTTCGTCCAGCATCTGCAGCAATAAATAGTGCACGTTGGAGCCTTTGTTGAGCGCGATGCGTTTGCCGCGCAGATCGGCGGCGCTGTGTATCGGGCTGTCTTGCGGCACCACCATCGCCACGCTCTGCGGCGCCGGCGGCTCAAAACCGACGTACACCAGCGCATTGCCCTGTGCCTGGGCGAAGATCGGCGGCACTTCGCCGGTGGTGCCGAAGTCTATCTCATCGCCGTCGAGCGCGTGCAGCAGCTGCGGCCCGGCGGGAAACTCGCTCCACAGCACGCTGATGCGCTGTGTGGCGAAGAGCTGTTCCAGGCTTTGCCGCGCCTTGAGCACCCCGAGGTTGCCGAACTTTTGATAGCCGATGCGCAGTTCGCGTTCGGGCAGCGGCGCTGCGCTGATGGCCGGTGAATGTGAGGGGGCGCCGGCGCTGCGGCGGCGCGGTTTGATCAGACCAAGATGCGCCAAATGGGTGCGCAGGGTATTGCGGCTGACGCCGAGCAACGACGCCGCTTGCAGCTGGTTGCCGCCGCTGCGTTCGAAGGCGTTGCGCACCAGCGCATCCAGCACCCGTTGGTAAAGCTGCGCGCTGTCGCCTTGCAACTGCTGCTGCACAAAGCGATCGATGACGTCATCGCCGCCGCCGTCGTTATCCGTCAGGCGATGGGTGAGCTGCAGTTGCTGCGGGGCGATCGCCCCCTCCTGGCTCAGCAAGACCGCATTATGCAGCGTGTTCTCCAGCTCGCGCACGTTGCCGGGCCAGGGGTAGTCCAACAGCACCTGCTGCGCTTCCGCCGTCAACCGCGGCAGTGGCCGTTCCAGACGGCGGGCGTACAGCGCAAGAAAATGTCTGGCCAGCACCGGAATATCGTCCGGCCGCTGGCGCAAGGGCGGTAAAGTCACCGCCGCCACGTTCAGGCGGTAATAGAGATCTTCACGGAACCGCCGTTGGCGAATCGCGCCGGCCAGATCGACGTGGGTGGCGGCGATGACCCGCACATCGATCTTCAGCGGTTTGCGCGAACCGACGCGGGTGATCTCCCGTTCCTGCAGCACGCGCAGCAGCTTGACCTGCAGCGACAGGTTCAGCTCGCCGATCTCGTCCAGCAGCAGGGTGCCGCCTTCCGCCGCTTCGAACCAGCCCTGATGAGTGCCGACGGCGCCGGTGAAGGCGCCTTTCTCATGGCCGAACAGTTCGGCTTCCGCCAGGCTTTCCGTCAGCGCGCCGCAGTTGACCGCCAGGAAAGGTTGATGGCGGCGCGCGCTGTGGTGGTGCAGATAGCGCGCCACCACTTCTTTGCCGGTGCCGGTTTCACCGACGATCAGCACGGTGGCGTCGGTGGGAGCCAGCCGATCGAGCACGCTTTGCAGAGCGAGCGACGCCGGATCGATCAGCACCGGTTTGTCGGCGGCGAACGGTTGGGGATCGTACATGGGCGTCTCCTGTCTGACGACGATGGGGAAAAAAATCTTATCCCAGCCAATGAGTCGCCGCGAGAGGATAAAAGGCGCACGGTGCTGCATTGGCAACAGCTTACCGCCGCCGCCTGCTGCCAATGCAGCAGCGTTTTGACGTCGATATCTCATCAATATATTGATATGCATTGGTTTTTTTTAATCTGCAATGTGGCACGCATCCTGCTTTTCTTTTTATAACCAAGCAAAGTTTTTCTATCGATAAATAATGAAAATAGTTATATAGGAAAGGCATAAATGACTGAGTCAGTGAAAGATCGCATCAACGTTTTCTGGTTTCTGCCGACCCACGGCGACGGTCGCTATCTGGGCACGGCGCAGGGCGGGCGCCCGGTGGACCTGCCTTATTTGCAGCAGGTGGCGCTGGCCGCCGACAACCTCGGCTATTACGGCGTGCTGATCCCAACCGGTAAAAGCTGCGAAGATTCCTGGCTGGTGGCGGCGGCGCTGGCGCCGATCACCCGCCGGTTGCGCTACCTGGTGGCGGTGCGCCCCGGCCTGCAGCCGCCGAGCCTGGCGGCGCGCATGGCCGCGACGCTGGATCGGCTGTCGGACGGACGCCTGCTGATCAACGTGGTGACCGGCGGCGATCCGGTGGAAAACAAAGGGGATGGCATCTTCCTCAGCCATGCCGAACGCTATGAGGTGACACAGGAATTTCTCACGGTGTATCAACGCCTGTTGCAAGGGGAGAAGGTGGATTTCAGCGGTAAGCATATTCGCGTCGAAGGCGCCGAATTGCTGTTCCCGCCGGTGCAGGAAAACGGCCCGCCGCTCTATTTCGGCGGCTCATCGTCGGAAGCGATCGACATCGCCGCCGGGCAGATCGACACCTACCTGACCTGGGGCGAGCCGCTGGCTCAGGTGGCGGAAAAGCTGGCGGCGGTGCGCCAGCGCGCCGAGCGGCAGGGGCGTAAACTCAGCTATGGCATTCGCCTGCACGTTATTGTGCGCGAAACTGAAGACGAAGCCTGGGCGGCGGCCGAGCGACTGATTGCGCATCTGGATGACGACACCATCGCGGCGGCGCAGCAGATCTTTGCGCGCATGGACTCTACCGGCCAGCGCCGCATGAGCGAACTGCACGGCGGCTCGCGCGAGAGTCTGCGCATCGGCCCCAACCTGTGGGCCGGCGTCGGCCTGGTGCGCGGCGGCGCCGGCACCGCATTGGTGGGCAACCCGCAGCAGGTGGCGGCGCGCATACGCGAGTATCAGGCGCTGGGCATCGACAATTTCATCCTTTCCGGCTATCCGCATCTGGAAGAGGCTCACCGCTTCGCCGAGCTGGTGATGCCGCTGCTGCCGCTGGCGCAGTCGGCTCATCAGACGGCTCGCACGATCAATACCGGCCCATTTGGCGAAACCATCGGCGGCGATCGTCGTCCCGGCCCGGCGCAGCGGGAGGGCTGATGGCGAAGCGTGCCCATATTATCGTTATCGGCGGCGGTTTCACCGGCGCGGCACTGGCGATCCAGCTGGCGCGCGGAGCGGTGGATGTCACGGTGATCGAACCGCGCGCCGCGCCGGGCTATGGCGTGGCGTATTCGACCACCGAGCCGACTCACCGCATCAACGTCCCGGCCGAAAGGATGCAGCTGGCGGATGAACCGACGGGGGATTTTGACCGCTGGTTCCGCGAGAGCGGCGGGCTGGCGGCCGATCCGCAGGCGTTGTGGCGCGACGGTAAAGCCTATCCGCAGCGCGGCGCCTTCGGCCGCTATGTCGAGGAACGTTTTCATCAGGCGGCGCAGTCGGGCCAGGCCCGCTTGCGGCACCTGCGCGATCGGGCGCAGCACCTGCAGCCGCAGGCGCAGGGCGCGTCCGTCATCACCGCCGGCGGCGAACGGCTGTGGGGCGATTATGTGGTGTTGGCGACCAGCCATCCGCCGCCCGCGCTGCTGCGGCAGATCGCCCCGGAACTGGCGCGCGACGCGCGTTTGATCGCCAATCCCTGGGCGGAGGGGGCGCTGGATGAGATTGAACCCGATGAATCGTTGGCGATCGTCGGCAGCGGGCTGACGATGGCCGATGCGGTGGCGGCGTTGTACCGCCGCGGGCATCGCGGGCCGATTACCGCGCTCTCTCGTCACGGCTTGCTGCCGCGTGCCAATGCCGAAGGGGAGTACCCGACGTGGTCGTTTACCCCGCCATCCGGACTGCGTGACGGGGTGCGGCAGGTGCGCCTTGAGGTGGCGCGCGCCGCTCGGCAACGGGTGCCGTGGCAGGCGGTGTTGGACGCGGTGCGCGCCCAGGGCCAGCGCCTGTGGCAAGCGTTGACGCCGACCGAACAGCAGCGCTTTCTGCGGCATCTGCGCGCCTATTGGGACGTGCACCGCTATCGCCTTGCGCCGCAGGTGAGCACGCTGCTGATGGAGCAACAGGCAGCGGGCACGCTGCAGGTATTGGCCGCTCGTCTGCGGCGGGCGGAACCCATGCCGCAGGGCGTGCGCTTGACGATTCAGCCGCGCCAGGGCGCAGAGCGGGCGCTGCAGACGCAGCGGTTGCTGATCGCTACGGGGCCGGCTCATGCCGGCCTGATCGCCGCCAGCCCGTTGCTCAGTTCGCTGGCGGAGCAGGGGGCGCTGCGCGCCGATCCGCTGGGATTGGGGCTGTGGGTCAATGCCGACAGCCAGGCGATCGGCGGCGACGGCCTTGCCAACCCGCGCCTGCTGGTGGCCGGCCCGGCGGCGCGCGGCCGCTTCGGCGAACTGATGGGGCTGCCGCAGGTGGCGGAACACGCCCAAAGCGTCGCGCAATACCTGCTGGCGCGATGTCCGGCTGCAAACTGATCGTCCATTCCCGTTTTTAACACCCTAAGCCCCCCCATCCGGCCCGGCTCCGCCCGTGGCCGGCAGATAATTGTGGAGCTCGCTATGTCATCGCAACGTGAAATTCGTCTTAACGCTTTTGATATGAACTGCGTCGGCCATCAGTCGCCGGGGCTGTGGGCGCACCCGCGCGACCGTTCCTGGCAGTATAAGGATCTCGAATATTGGACCGATCTGGCGCGCCTGCTGGAACGCGGCAAGTTCGATGGATTGTTTATCGCCGACGTGCTGGGGATTTACGACGTGCTTAACGGCAGCGGCGACGCGGCGATCCGCCAGGCGACGCAGGTGCCGGTTAACGATCCGCTGGCGCTGGTGACGCCGATGGCGCTGGTTACCGAACATCTCGGCTTCGGGCTGACCGCCTCGCTGTCATTCGAGCACCCTTATCCTTTCGCCCGCAGATTGTCGACGCTTGATCACCTGACCAAGGGGCGCATCGGTTGGAATATCGTCACCTCTTACCTGGAGAGCGGCGCGCGCAATATTGGCCACCGGGCGCAGACCGATCACGATGCGCGCTACGACTACGCCGATGAATACCTGCAGGTGGTTTACAAGCTGCTGGAGGGCAGTTGGGAAGACGGCGCGATTTTGCGCGATCGTCAGCGGCGCATCTTCAGCGATCCGGCGAAAATTCATCCGATCAACCACAAGGGCGAGTTTTTCCAGGTACCGGGCATTCACCTGAGCGAGCCTTCGCCGCAGCGCACGCCGGTGCTGTATCAGGCCGGCGCTTCCAGCCGCGGCAAGCAGTTTGCTGCGGAACACGCTGAATGCGTGTTTGTCGCTTCTCCTTCGAAAACATTGCTGAAAAAAACCGTGGCCGATATCCGCCGCCGCGCCGCCGAGGCCGGGCGCGATCCGCGCAGCATCCTGATCTTCAACCTGCAGACGGTGATCGTCGGTGAAACTGACCGACAGGCGCAGGAAAAATGGCGGGAATACAAATCCTATACCAGCTACGAAGGCGCGCTGGCGCTGGTGTCCGGCTGGACCGGCATCGATTTCGGCCAGTATCAGCCGGATCAGGTGCTGAAGCATCTGCACACCAATGCCATTCAGTCGGCGGTGGAAACTTTCTCCAGCGCCGATCCCAGCCGTGAATGGACAGTACAGGGCATCGCCGAATGGGTCGGCATCGGCGGTTTCGGCCCGCTGTTGGTGGGCGGCCCGCAAACCGTGGCCGACGAACTGCAGGCGTGGGTGGAGGAAACGGATGTTGACGGTTTCAATCTGGCCTACGCCGTTACCCATGAAAGCTTCACCGACGTGGTGGAACTGCTGATCCCCGAGCTGCAAAAACGCGGAGCGTACAAGCGCGACTACACGGCGGGCACTCTGCGAGAAAAATTATTCAACCAGGGGCCGCGCCTGGCGGAGCCGCACCCGGCGGTGGGCTACCGCTGGCCGGCCGGCGCGTCCTTGGCCGATGCACTGAGCGTCAAGTGAGGATGCGATGATAGAGATTGAGGAGTTGCACAAGGCTTACCGCGCGCCGGACGGGCACCGGATTGAGGTGCTGAAGGGCGTTTCGCTGCGGGTGCCGGCCGGATCGATTACCGCCGTGGTCGGCCCCAGCGGGGCGGGCAAATCGACGCTGGCGAAATGCATCAGCCTGCTGGAGCGGCCGAGCAGCGGCAGTATCCGGGTGAACGGCCAGGACTTGTCGCGGCTTGCGGGCGAGGCGCTGCGCAGGGAGCGGCGGGCGATAGGCACGGTGTTCCAGTCTTCCGCGCTGCTGCAGCGCAAAACCGCCTGGCAGAATGTGGCGCTGCCGTTGACCTATCTGGGCGTGGTGCCGCGCGATATCGACAAGCGGGTAAAGAGCCTGCTGGCGGCGGTGGGGCTGGCGGACAAGGCGGCGTTTTACCCGGCGCAGCTGTCCGGCGGCCAGCGCCAAAGGGTCGGCATCGCCCGCGCGCTGGCGCTGAATCCGTCGGTGCTGCTGGCGGATGAGGCCACCTCCGGGCTGGATCCGGACGCCACCGGGGCCATTCTCAGCCTGCTTAAACAGCTGCGCGATCGGTATGGCCTGTCGATCATCCTGATCACCCACGAGATGGATGCGGTGCGCGACGCCGCCGACGCGGTGGCCGAGATCCGCGACGGCGTGATTGTGCAGCAAGGGCCGGTGCGCGAGCTGTTGGCAGCGCCCGATTCCTCTCTGGGCCGCCGGCTGTTCCCGCTGAAGACGCTGGCGTCCGACGCCGCGTTGCGGCTGCAGGTAACCTACTGCGCCCGTCAGCCGGCGGCCACCGACTGGATCAGCCGCATCAGCCGCCAACTCGACCTGCAGATCGATCTGTTGGGCGGCCACGTTGAAGTGGTGGGCGGCAGCCTGGCCGGGCGGTTGGAGATTGCGGTGCGTTTTGGCGGCGGTTCGCGTTCGGTGGCTGAACTGCAGGACGAGCTGCGGCGGTTGGGCATTCTCGCCGAGGTGCTGGAACAGCCGGCGGCGTTGAAGGAGGCGGTATGAAAAATCTGTCTGACAGCGTGATGAGCCAGGACACACCCTGGCGCGAGATCCATCGGTTGATGCTGCCGGCCTACGGCGAAACCTGGCTGATGGTCGGCATCGTGATGCTGTTTGTGGTGGCGATTGGCGGCGCCGTCGGCGTGGTGCTGTTCAACACCTCATCGCGCGGCTTGTTTCCGCGCCCGGCGCTGAATCGCGCGCTGAGCTGGTTGGTGAACATGGGCCGTTCGCTGCCGTTTCTGGTGCTGATGGCGGCGATTATTCCGTTCACCTTCTGGTTGACCGGCACCACCATCGGCATTCCGGCGGCGGTGATCCCGATGATCGTCGCCGGTATTCCGTTCTTCGGCCGGCTGGTGGAGAACGCGCTGCGCGAACTGCCGCCGGAGGTGACGGCGGTGGGGCTGGTGTCCGGCGGTTCGATCTGGCAGATAGTCACCCGCGCGCAGCTCAGCGAGGCGCTGCCGGCGATCGTCGCCGCCACCACGCTGAACGTCATCTCGATGATCGAGTATTCGGCCATCGCCGGCACCATTGGCGCAGGCGGCATCGGCTATCTGGCGGTGGTGTACGGCTACCAGCGTTTCGACAATCACATCATGATCGCCACCATTGTGGTGCTGATCGCCACGATCCAACTGATTCAGTTTATTGGTGACCGCCTGGTCGCCGCGTTGCGTCATCATCAGGAAACCCTTTAATCATGCCTAATCACGATTTTGAGATAGTGAAGAAGAAACGCTGGCCGTGGCCGGTGGGTATCGCGGCGGTGGCGATTATCGCCGTCGCGGTTTGGCACTTCAGCGCCCGCCAGCAGCAGACGGTGCAGTTCGGCAGCACGCTGAAAGTGCACTTTGAGCCGGCGATGGCCGGAGAGCAGCGGGTGATCGAGTACGTCGGCGAGCATATCGCGCCGGATTACGGCCTCAGGCTGGAGGCGGTTGGCCTGCAGGACCCGGTGCAGGCCGATCGTGCGGTGGCGCAGGGGCAGTACGCCGCCACGATCTACCAGCACCAGTGGTGGCTAAAGCAGGTGGTGGAGGCCAACGGTTTTAAGCTGACCCCGACGCTGCCGGTGTTTCAGTGGGCGTTCGGCATCTATTCCGACCGCTATACGTCGATCGCCGAGTTGCCGGACGGCGCGGAGATCGTGGTGCCCAACGACGGCGCCAATCAGGGGCAGGCGTTGTGGCTGCTGCAGCGCATTGGACTGATCGGGCTGGATCCGGCGATCGAGGCGCGCACCGCCAGGCTGAAAGACATTCGCGAGAACAAACGCCATTTTAACTTCAAGGAGCTGGATTTGCTGACCATGCCGCGCGCGCTGAATTCGGTAGATGCGGCCATTGGCTATGTGTCGCAGTTCGACGCCGGCAAAGTGCCGCGTGAGAAGGGCATCTTGTTCCCACCGGCGCCGAAGACCTTCGCCTCGCAGCTGGTGATTGGCACGCCCTATCTGCAGGACGAAAATATTCGCAAGCTGCAGCGGGCGTTTGCCGATCCCAGGTTGCAGGCGTGGCTGAAAAACACCGACGACCCGCTGGTGAAAGGCGTGCTGGTGCCGGTCTCGGCAGAATAATCCCCGCCCGAAATGGCCGTGATAAAGACCGGATTAACGCGTGTTAATCCGGCGTTTTCGTTACGCTGTAACTGTGTTTAATTTATTGATTTTAATGATATTTATAGAATAATTTGTTGTTTGTCGGCGTAATTTTTTCACCCTATAAACGAGGTGTCACCTGCCAATTACAACGAGGAAGCTATGAGTACCTTAAATATCGATACCGCGCCGCCGTTATCTGCGCCCATCGGCTCCGCCAGCGATGTGGCGCGTTTGATTAACCAACGCAGCGAGAAAAATACCCATGCGCGCATGATCGTGCTGTTGGCGCTGGGCGGTGTTTTTCTCGATGCCTATGATCTGACCACGCTGTCTTACGGCATCGATGACGTGGTGCGTGAATTCAGCCTCAGCCCGCTGCTGACCGGGGTGGTAACTTCTTCGATCATGGTCGGGACCATTCTCGGCAACCTGGTCGGCGGCTGGTTGACCGACAAGTACGGCCGCTATCAGGTGTTTATGGCCGATATGCTGTTTTTTGTGGTTTCCGCCATCGCCGCCGGGCTGGCGCCCAACGTCTGGGTGCTGATCGGCGCGCGCTTTTTGATGGGTATCGGCGTCGGCATCGATTTGCCGGTGGCGATGGCCTATCTGGCCGAATTCTCCAAATTCTCCGGCAAGGCCAACAAGGCGTCGCGCCTGGCGGCCTGGTGCCCGATGTGGTACGCCGCTTCGTCGATGTGTTTTCTGATCATCTTTGCGCTCTATTTTCTGTTGCCGGCCGAACATGCGAACTGGCTGTGGCGCGCCTCGTTGATTTTCGGCGCGGTGCCGGCGCTGCTGATCATCATGGTGCGCAGCAAGTTTATGAACGAGTCGCCGCTGTGGGCCGCTAACCAGGGCGATTTGAAAGAGGCGGCGCGCATCCTGCGCAAGTCATACGGCATCGCCGCCCATGAGGCGGAACCTGACGCCGCCCAACCGGCGGCGGCGAAGGTCAGCTTCCGCGTGCTGTTCCGCAAGCCGTACCGCGAGCGCACTCTGGTCTCCTGCGTGATGAACGTTTGCATTTCCTTTGAATACACCGCCATCGCCTTCTTTCTGCCGTCGATTCTGGCGCAGTTTCTCGGCGCCGGGGTGTTTGAAACCCTCTCCGCCTCGCTCGGGCTGAACGTGTTGTTCGCCTTTACCGGTGGCCTGCTCGGCATGCGTCTGGCATGGAAGTATCCGTCGCGCCACGTGGCGATCGCCGGATTTGCGCTGCAGTTTATCGCGCTGATTGCCCTGGCGTTGATCGGGCATCCGCAGGCGGCGTTCGGCGTTGGGCTGGCGATCCTGATGTTGGGCCTATGGCTGTTCGCCGAAGGCTTCGGCCCCGGCGCGCAGATGATGATTTACCCGGCGCTCTCTTACCCGACGGCGATCCGCGCCACCGGCGTCGGTTTCGGCCGTTCGCTGTCCGGTATCGGCAGCGCGCTGGCGCTGTTTATTCTGCCGATTTTGCAGGCGCGCTTCGGCACCGACATGTTTTGGATTGTTTCACTGGCGGCGGCGATCCCCATCGTCTTCCTGCTGATCATTCGCTTCGAACCGACGGCGCGCGATATCGACGATCTGGCCGATCGCGCTTAACCACAGAGGACACTGACATGACGCAACACCTGTTATCCACCGGAGCAGACTACGCACAGCTGGCCGCGCGTTTTCGGCCGATCTTCGCCGAAATCGCCGCTGGGGCGGTGGAGCGCGAGCTGTCGCGCACGCTGCCGCATGAACCGATCCGTTGGCTGAAAGAGGCGGGGTTCGGCAGGGTGCGCATCCCGCGTGAAAAGGGCGGCGACGGCGCTTCGTTGCCGCAGCTGTTCGAACTGCTGGCCGAACTGGCGGAGGCGGACTCTAACCTGCCGCAGGCGCTGCGGGCGCATTTCGCCTTCGTGGAAGATCGGCTGAACGCGCCGGACGGCCCGGAGCGCGATCGCTGGTTCGAACGCTTTCTCGACGGCGAGCTGGTCGGCAGCGGTTGGACCGAGATCGGCGGCGTGAAGCTGGGGCAGGTCAATACCCGGGTAACGCCGCAGGCCGACGGCTGGTCGCTCAACGGCGAGAAATTTTACAGCACCGGCAGTCTGTTTGCCGATTGGATCGACGTGTATGCCGAGCGCAGCGACAGCGGCGGCCCGGTGATCGCTTTGGTTAACGTCGCCCAGCCGGGCGTAGAGCGCGACGACGACTGGGACGGATTTGGCCAGCGCACTACCGGCAGCGGCACCACGCGTTTTATTGATGCGCAGGTCGAGCAGGCGCACGTCTATGACTTTGCCGAGCGCTTCCGCTACCAAACTGCGTTCTATCAGCATGTGTTGCTGGCGACGCTGGCGGGGATCGGCCGCGCGGTGCTGCGAGACGTCGGCGAGGGCGTGAGGCAACGTAAAAGGATCTATAGCCACGGCAACGCCGGTTGGGTGAAGGACGACGTGCAGATCCAGCAGGTGGTGGGGCAAATCAGCGCCTGGGCCTATGCGGTCGAGGCGACGGTGCTAAAAGCGACTTCCTCGCTGCAGCAGGCTTATGAGGCGCATCGATCCGGCGATGAAGCGCTGCTGCAGGCGCTTAACGTGACGGCGGAGCTGGACGCCGCCAGGGCGCAGGTCATCGCCGGGGAGTGGGTGCAGCGCGCCGCCGGTGAATTGTTCAATGCGCTCGGCGCTTCAGATACCCGTACCGGCAAGGCGTTGGATCGCCACTGGCGCAATGCGCGCACGCTCTCTTCACATAATCCGGTGATCTACAAGGCGCGCAATATCGGTGACTGGGAAATTAACCGCCATACGCCGACCTTTATCTGGCAAATCGGCAGTGGCGGTTGAGGCCGTGGCTATTCCGTCCAAACCTGCGTGCTGCGCGGGCTGTCCATCTGATAATCCGAGTAGGGGCGGGTGAAGAACTCGCGCCCCAACTCGCGGGCGGCCCGCAGCGGGTTGCGCGGATCGCGGGCGATCTCGCCGCGCTGGTTGCCGGCGCCGTGCACCAGCCCGACGAAGGCGGAATGGGTGTAGCGGCTGAACTCCTGGATCTGATGCACGATGCCCAGCGCCGCGCCGGGATAAGTTTCTTCCGACGCCACCGCCAACCCGATGCGTTTGCCGCTCATGCGTTGGTGCACCTGTTCCGCCTGAGGGTAGGCGTTGGAATAGAAGCTGAACGAGCGATCGAAAAAGGCCTTGGTTTGCGCCGACATGCCGTACCAGTAAATCGGCGTGCAAAATACCGCGCCGTCGGCCGGCAGGAAGTGCTCCAGGAACAGCTCGGCGTAGCGATCGGCCGGCGGCGGCGCGTGGCGCTCATCGCTGAGAAAACCGCTCAGGTAATCGTCGAGAAAATGCAGGCTGGCGACGGTGCCGGCTTCGGCGGCGCCCGCCATGATCGCCTGCGCCAGCGTGGCGCTGTTGCCGTCGCGGCGCGGGCTGCCGACCAGCACCACCAGGCGCTTGGATTGATGAGCTGTATTCATGTCATGCTCCTTGGTGTGAAGTGAACTCAGCCTTAATCTAGAAGCGAACGTCTGCAGGCGACAAATGACGGTTTTTCTGCCAGGATGAACTCAACTCATCCCAAGAGGCTTCGCCATGTTCGCTACGCTGCCCGTCAACGCGTTACGCACCTTTGAATCCGCCGCTCGCCTGCGCAGCTTCAAGCTGGCGGCGGCCGAGCTGGCGGTGACGCCGACGGCGATTTCGCACCAGATCAAGGCGCTGGAACAGCAGCTGGGTTTTGCGCTGTTCGAGCGGGTGCCGCGCGGCGTGCGGCTGACGGCGAAGGGCGAAACGCTGTTTGCCGGAGTGCACGGCGCGCTGCTTGATGTCGCCGCCACGCTTGAGGGCCTGCGGCCGCAGCCCAGCAGCGGCTCGCTGTGCGTCTCGGTGACGCACTCGTTCGCGGCGCTGTGGCTGGTGCCGCGCCTGGGGCGTTTCTACCAGGCGCATCCGCACTATCTGGTGCGCCTGGAGGCCTGCGCCGAGGTGATCGACCTGCAGCAGGACGCCAGCGTGGATGTGGCGGTGCGCTACAGCCGCGCGCACTATCCCGCGCTGCATCAGGCGGCGCGGCTGGAGGAAAGCTTTGGCGTCTACGCCGCGCCGGGGCTGGCCGCCGCTCCGCCGGAAAATCCGGTGCTGATCACCGTCAAGTGGGGGGATTCGGCGCTGTACGACAGCGGCTGGCATGACTGGTGCCGGGCCGCCGGCGTGGACTGGTGGCAGCGCCATGCGGCGATGCGCAGCTATCACGAGGAGCATTACGCCCTGCAGGCGGCGGTGGCCGGGCAGGGATGGGTGCTCGCCAGCTCGGTGATGGTGTCCGAGATGGTGGACAACGGTCTGCTGGTGGCGTACCGGCCGGAGGTGCGCGTACCGGGCGCCGCATACAGCGTGCTGTGCGCCCCAGGGCGCGAGCGGCATCCGCCGGTCAGGGCGTTTCTGGCCTGGCTGCGGCAGGAATTGCCGCAGGACAATGGCACGAAATAAAAGTTTTACCGTCCTAAGCTGTGGGAATATCAGCGAACTTTTGTTTTTACTTCACTGCGAGAACCTATCATGAGCCAGCCAAGAATCTCCGATTACCCGATTGACGCGCAATTTATCGAGCGCTGGTCGCCGCGCGCGATGACCAACGACGCCATCGACGATCAAACGCTGCTGAGCTTCTTTGAAGCAGCGCGCTGGTCGCCTTCGGCCTACAACATTCAGCCGTGGCGCTTTGCCTACAGCAAGCACGGCTCCGACAGCTGGGAGAACTACCTGGAGTTCCTGATCGACTTCAACCGCGGCTGGGCGCAACACGCCTCGGCGCTGGTGGTGATCGTCTCCAAAACCACCAGCCTGAACGGCGAGCGTCTGGTGGACAACCCGACCCATGCATTCGACACCGGCGCGGCCTGGGCCAACCTGGCGCATCAGGCGCATCTGAAAGGCTGGCTGACCCACTGCATGAGCGGCATTCACCACGATAAGATCAAAGCGGCGTTGCAGCTGCCGGACGACTATGCGGTGCACGCCATGGTGGCGATCGGCAAGCCGGGCGACAAAGCCCGCCTGCCGGATTTCCTGCAGGAGAAAGAAGCGCCGTCGGGCCGTCTGCCGCTCGGCAAGACCGTCAGCGAAGGGCTGAATTTCACGCTGTGATTGCCCGCTTTCTCGCAGGCCCGCTTGGCGGGCCTTTTTTATGCGGCGAGTAAAACTTAGGGAGTATGTTCTCGTTCGCTCATTCGCTGTATATTTTGTTATATAGCGATTGTGCGGTGAGGAGGAACCCGTGGGAGATCATTTTGGCAAAGGGTTGTTGGCGGGGTTAAAGGTAGAGAACCTGAAGCCGGAGGCGGAGCTGTCGCGCTTTTGCTCCGACTACAAGCGCGGTTTCGTGCTCGGTTATGCGCACCATTTGGCGCAGCGCTGCGGCGACGAGAACCGGGCGGCGTTCGAGGCCGGGCAGCTCAGCCGCGCCTATGGCCTCGGCCGCGAGCCGATGAGCGAGTTCTTCTCCGGCGGCGACAGCCGGTTGGCGGAGAAGTTTTTCCACGCCGGCTATAACCAGCCGACGCCGGGGTAGCGCCGGTGAGCCGTCAGGCGGCGCTCAGCACCGCCACCATATACACGCATGCCTCATCGCTTTGGTTTTCAAAGCGGCAGTCCGCCGGTGGGCCGAGCTCCAGGCAGTCGCCTTCGGCCATTTCATGGCGCGCGTCGCCCTCAAGAAAGACCAGTTCGCCGGATAAAACCCAGATCAGCTGACGCTTGAAGGCATACACCGAAGCCGGCATCGGGATCGCTGCGCCGGCCGGCAGTTCGATGCGCACCAGATCGAGCGGCAGATCGGTGCGCGGCGACACGTGGCGCCGCACGTAGCCGCTCTCCGGATCGACCCAGACCGGTTGATCTTCCCGGCGCAGCAGCCGGCCTTCCTGCGTTTCCGCGCGGGCGATCAGTTTGGACATGCTGAGACCGAACGCCCCCGCCAGTCTGCCCAACAGCATCGCCGTCGGGCTGCTCTCGCCGCGTTCGATCTTATGCACCATCGCCCGCGATACGCCCGCCCGTTCGGCCAAATCGGACAGCGACCAGTGGCGCGCCTCGCGTTCAATGCGAATGCGCGCGCCGATCAGCTGATTTAGATTGTCTAATTTAATATTCATATCGTAGTATTATAGTGGACAATTGGCCGGGGTAAACCATGATTATACGAAATGCGACGCTCAACGATAGCGCGGCGATTGCCGCTATCTATAACGACGCGGTGTTGAACAGCACCGCCATCTGGAATGAACAAACCGTGGATGCGGCCAACCGCGCGGCGTGGATCGGCGAGCGGCAGGCGGCGGGCTACCCGGTGCTGGTGGCGGTGAACGCCGCGGACGAGGCGATCGGCTACGCGTCGTTCGGCGACTGGCGCGCCTGGGATGGTTATCGCCATACCGTGGAACATTCGGTGTATGTCCATCAGGCGCATCGTGGCGCAGGGATTGGCAAGTCGTTGCTGCTGGCGCTGATCGCACGGGCGCGGGAAATCGGCAAGCACGTGATGGTGGCCGGCATCGAATCCGGCAATCAGGCCTCGATTAAGCTGCATCTGGCGCTGGGGTTTCGCGACGTGGGGCGCATGGAACAAGTGGGCGCCAAATTCGGCCAATGGCTGGATCTGACCTTCCTGCAGCTGAGGCTCGACGAGCGGGCGACGCCGCCCGCGCGCTGATCCCGGGAGACAGGGCGATGAATATGCTGTTACTGCTGATCGCGGCGGGAATGGGGCTGGTGGTGCAGAATCTGCTGATGGTGCGCATTACCGAAAGCGTTTCGACCATCCTCATTACGCTGGTGATCAACTCCAGCGTCGGTTTGTTGTTGCTGGTGGGGTTGCTGCTGGCCAAAAACGGCCTCGGCGCGGTGGCGGAAGTGACCGGCGCCGCCAGGTGGTGGATGCTGTTGCCGGGGCTGTTGGGATCGCTGTTCGTGTTCGCCGGCATTCTGGGTTACCAGAAGCTGGGGGCGGCGGCCACCATTTCGATCCTGGTCGCCAGCCAGCTGTGCATGGGGCTGTTGGCCGATGCCTATCGCGCCGGTCCGGCGGCGCTGCGTGAGAATCTGCCGGCGCTGGTCGGCGCCTTATTGCTGGTGGCGGGCGCCTATCTGGTGGCGAAACGCAGCTTTTGACGGCGGCTGAAAGGCAAAAAGCCCGCTCGGGTTTCCCTGAGCGGGCTTCTCTAAATTTGGCTCCTCTGACTGGACTCGAACCAGTGACATACGGATTAACAGTCCGCCGTTCTACCGACTGAACTACAGAGGAATCGTTGGAACGGGGCGAATAATAGCGGGGCGGTTGCGGCTTGTAAAGCGTGAAAACGCCCGATGCGTTCGTTTGCTGCAAGATTGCCCAACCTGCTGCTTTTTCTCGCTTTTGTCGCTTATCCCGCGCGCAGCGCCGTCGAATTGCCCGTTGATCGGCGCCGTTGCCTGCCGATGGTGCAACGGTTGCCCTGCGCGGTGGCGCGCGCCGCCCGGCGAACGGCCATTTACCGCCTTGTACCCCGCTTCCACGGCCGTTTACCGACTCTGGCCTGGATCTTGCTGTGATTGCATGACCGGATTTCGGCATTCTCAATTTAGCGGCTCGCTGGAGGCACTATGAATTTCAGACGTCTGAAGTACTTCGTGAAAATCGTCGATATCGGCAGCCTGACCCAGGCGGCGGAGGTGTTGCACATCGCCCAACCGGCGCTCAGCCAGCAGTTGGCGACGCTGGAAGGGGAGCTGAAGCAGCAACTGCTGATCCGCACCAAGCGCGGGGTGCAGCCGACCGAGGCCGGCAACATTCTGTATGCCCACGCGCAGACCATTCTGCGCCAGTGCGAACAGGCGCAGAGCGCGGTCAACAGCGCCGGGCAGGCGATGAGCGGCCAGGTGTCTCTCGGGCTGGCGTCGGGCAGCACAGCGGCGCAGTTGGCGCTGCCGCTGTTGCAGACCCTGCGCGATCAGCAGCCGGGCATCCTGCTCAGCCTGCATGAAAACGGCGGCGCGGCGTTGGCCGGGCAGGTGGCTAACCAGACGCTGGACATGGCGATGGTCTACGGCGCCAAAATGCCCGCCGGTCTGCACGCCATCGCATTGATGCGGGAAGATCTTTATCTGGTGGCGACGCGCGCGGTGCCGCATCCCGGCAACAGCGTCGAGCTGCTGGACGTGGCGCGGCTGAACCTGTTCCTGCCGCGCGAGGGCGATGCGGTGCGCAACCAGCTGGAGGAGGCGATGGCGCTGCGCAAGCTGGCTGCCAACGTGGTGGGGGAGATCGAATCCTCGGGCGCGCTGAGCGCCGCGATCGCCAGCGGGTTGGGGGCGACCGTGCTGCCGGAATCGGTGGCGCGCGCGATGATCGGCCCGGCCAAGGCCTGGATGGCGCGCATCAATGCGCCGACGATGTCGGTGCCGCTGTCACTGTGCATGTCCAGCCAACAGGGGCTGTCCGCCCCGGCGCTGCTGGTGAAAGACCTGTTGCTGTCGATCGCCGGCGGCCGCAGCCAGGAGAAGCGCGCGCTGGCGCTGGTGCGTTGAGGAAAAAACGGCCCGCCGCAGCGGGCCTGAGCACCGTTAGCGGAACGGCGGTTCGTTGAAGGTGCGCAGCTTGCGCGAGTGCAGGCGATCGCCCTCGGCGCGCAACAAATCGATGGCGCAGATACCGATCTGCAGGTGCTCGGAGATCGCCCCTTCGTAGAAGCGGTTGGCCTGGCCCGGCAGTTTGATCTCGCCGTGCAGCGGTTTGTCGGAGACGCACAGCAGCGTGCCGTACGGCACCCGGAAGCGATAACCCTGAGCGGCGATGGTGGCGCTCTCCATGTCGACCGCCACCGCGCGGCTGAGGTTGAAGCGGCGCGCCGAAGCGGAGTAGCGCAGCTCCCAGTTGCGATCGTCGGTGGTGACGACGGTGCCGGTGCGCAAACGCTGTTTGACCTCTTCACCGGGCATGCCGCTGACCATCTTGGTGGCGTCATACAGGGCGCGCTGCACCTCGGCGATGCTCGGGATCGGGATATCCGGCGGCAGCACCGCATCCAGCACGTGATCGTCGCGCAGATAGGCGTGGGCCAGCACGTAATCGCCGATCTTCTGGCTTTCGCGCAGGCCGCCGCAGTGGCCGATCATCAGCCAGGCGCTCGGGCGCAGCACCGCCAGGTGATCGCAGATGGTCTTGGCGTTGGATGGGCCGACGCCGATGTTGATCAGCGTGATGCCCTGGCCGGTGCGCGAGATCAGGTGATAGGCCGGCATCTGGTGGTTTTTCCACGCCAGATCGGACACCGCCTGCTCCGGGGCGCTGGTTTCCGGCGTGATGTAGGTGCCGCCGGCGCTGGAGAGCGCGATGTACGGGCTGGCCGGATCGGCGATCTGGGCGCAGGCCCAGCGCACGAACTCGTCCACATAGCGGGTGTAGTTGGTGAACAGCACGAACGGTTGAAAATGTTCCACCGGCGTGCCGGTGTAGTGCCGCAGACGCGCCAGCGAGAAATCCGCGCGCAGCGCATCGAAATGCGACAGCGGGAAATGGTTGTCGGTGGCGTGGTACAGGCCGTCGGCGGTCTCGTCACCGATCTGCGCCAGCTCGGTGGTGGGGAAATGCTGCGCGATGCCGGCGCTCATTGAGCGATCGAGCGCCAGGCTGGAACCGTCGATGACATAAGGGAACGGGATCTCCTGCTGCGACGGCGCCACTTCGATATGGGCGGCGTAATCGTGTTCCAGCATCGCCAGCTGTTCGGCCAGATAGTGGCGGAACAGCTGCGGCCGGGTCACGGTGGTGCTGTAGCTGCCGGGATGGGTAAAGCGGCCGAAGGCGCGGGTTTTGCTCGGGCCGGATTGCTGCCCGTCCCAGCTGACGCGCAGTTCGGGATACACGAACAGCCCGGCGGCGCGCGCTTGTGCATCCGGCAGCGTGCCGTGGCTGATAAAGTCACTGACCGCCTGCCGCAGCGCGTCTACCGCGGCGTCATACAGGGCTTCCAGTTGATCGAGTGCCTGATCGGCGCTGAGGCCGCTGCGAGGTGGGGCATAGCTCATACTTTCTCCTTGGATGTCCCGGCTCTGTGGCGGGGTTGCGGCGTTTTACCGTCACAGGTTAGCCGAAGAAGGGCGTAAAAGCTTGGTCGAAATGACGGGCGCGGCAAAGAAAATACCGCGCCCGTGAAGGCGGGGGATCAGGAGGCGGGAGCGCCCGCTTCGACCTTCAGCGACACCAGGCCGATGCCCAGCTTCTTCGGCGTGAAGCCGCCGCTGGCGCTCTCTTTTGGCTCGGTCGGCGCCGGCGGAGTAATGCTGATCTTCTGCGCGCCGCGCGGGTTGTCGAAGCGCAGGGTGACGGTGCTGTCCTGTTCACCGAGCGACACGAAGCGCTCTTCGTCGCCGACGCGCACCGAAATCGGTTCGCCGACGTTGTTGCCGTAGGCGCGGGCGCGCAGCACCAGATCGAAGCGCTTCGGCAGCGGATCGACGTAATCGATGTCGACCGCCGGCGCCAGATTGGCGTCGGACCAGCGGCCCCATTCCTCGACGGCGGAGACGCCGGTGATGGCTTTCACCTGTTCCGGCATGCCGGGCAGCATGAACTCGATGGTGTCCGCCCGGTATTTCACCGCCGCGTCGTCCACCTGCAGGCGGGCGACGGCGTTTTGATAATCGGCGACGCTGTCCGCCGCCGGGCCGGTGAAGTTCACCTTGCCGTTGAAGCGTTCGCCGCTGGCCTGCGCGATCTGCGGCGGCGAGGCCAGGGTGCCCGAGGCCACGCAGATGTCGGTGCTCAGCGCCAGCTGCGGCGCCCAGACCCGGCCGATCTCGTAGCATTTATCGACCCAGACGAATTTCTCCCCCGCCCCCAGCCCGGCCAGCTGCTTGCGCAGCGGGGTGGAGAGGTAGACGTTGAACATCGGTTCGATGCGGTTGTCGCCCACCCGCAGGATGAACGGCACCTTGTAGGTGACGCCGGAGAAGCTGAAGCTGCGTTGGCGCGTATCCACGCTGTAGTCGCTGATGCGGTTCGGCAGGCCCCACTGATTGATCACCGCCGGTTTCCAGCCGTTGATCTTCTCTTCGATATTCAGGAACACCGTAGACAGCGACGGCGCCGACAGGCTGCTTCGGCCAAGGCCGATGTAGTTGTCGCCGCCCATCACGTCCAGCACCGTGGCGCCGTTGTCCAGCGTGCTGCGCTTCTCGTTGCGCTGTTCCGCCAGCGGCCGGGTGCCGTCGATGATGAAGAACAGGTTGCGGCGCTTCTGTTTGGTCAGGATATCGTAGGCGGTGTTGTTCATCGCCAGATGATCGGAGGACACCACGATCACGGTATTGCTGAAATAGGGCGAGCGTTTGATCTTGTCGATCAGCGCGGCGATGTGTTGCTGGCTGCAGGCTACCGCGCTCAGCGAGCGGTTTTCCTTGTTCTGCCAGGCGTAGCTTTTCTTGCTGCAGCCGGCGGAGATAAAGCCGTCCGGGTGATGGGTATCGACGGTCAGGGTGAACAGCGAGAACGGCTGGCGCTGTTTGGACAGCTCGACGAACTTGCCGTACACCACGTCCAGCACGCTGTCGTCGTACCAGCCCCAGTCGTTTTTGTAGCTCGGATCGGCGACCCGATCGCGCAGCTCTTTGAAGCCGTAAACGTGGTCGAAACCGTGGGATTTCAGGAAGGTGTCTTTACCGGCGAACGCCAGCTCGGCGCCCTGATAGAAATAGTTGCTGTAGCCGGCGGCCTTCAGCACGTCGCCCAGGCAGACGTTCTCCGGGTAGAAGGTGGAGACCGCGCTGGAGGCGTTGCCGTCGAAGGGCGCGAACAGCGGAATGCCGCACTGCGAGGCGACCATGCCGGCGATGGTGTAGCCGGTGCCCGGCAATTGCTGGGTATTGCTGAAATCGATGCTGTCCGTGCGCAGGGCGTTCAGCTCGTCGGCCAGGCCGGGAAACAGCTCGGTATCGAAGTAGGTGCGCTCCAGGCTCTCGGCATAGATGTACACCAGGTTCGGCCGTTTGCCCTGCACGGTCTTTTTCGGCGCCTTGTAGTAGGTGGTGAAATCGGCGGTATCGCCGACGATCTGGCTCTTGACCAGCAGCGAGATGTCCTGAAACGCCGGGGTGGTACCGACCGAAAACAGCGCCAGCAGCACGGCGACGACGCTGTAGGCCACGCTGCTGCCTTTGGCCTTGCGGCGCAGCAGGCTGCGGGCCAGCACCGCGAAAATCACCCCCAGCGCCGCCAGCAGGCCGATAAACGGCAGCACGTATTTGCTGATGCCCGCGCCTTTGAGGCTGCTGGTGACGGTGTAGATCACCGCATCGGTGATGCCGTCGCCGGTGAAGTAGTTGCTGGCGATCAGGATGACGTTCAGCACCAGATAGCTGCCGAGCAGCGTCAGCAGAATGGCGAACCACCAGCGGTTGGCGGCGGCCCGGGTGCGATAAATCAAAATCGACGCCAAAAAGAGAACAAACGAAACGACTGCTAAAACCATCCGCCAAACCTTGTCTGATTGAAATAAAACCGTTGCTGCCCTGGTTTGCGCCGCCGAGCGTGCCGCGGCGCGAAAAGTGAAGGGTATAGCCTATTGCCGGCGGCGGAACAACGCGCGATCTCCCGCTACGGCCGACGAGCGGCGGCTATTGTACATTTTTATGACAATAGTGTGACGTTAATCACGCCGACGGCGGCCGCGGCGGCGAAAGCTTGCTGGTCGGAGGTTTCGCTCTACGCTTAATGAGCGCCACGACGGTGCATCCATCAGCCATTCAGGAGGAAGTATGCAGACAATCCCCGCAGCGGTACTCGACGATCTGGCCCCGCAAGGCGTGTTGCGCGCGGCGATCAACTACGGCAATCCGGTGCTGGCGCAGGCCGGGGCTGATGGCAAACCGCAAGGCGCTTCGGTGGAGCTGGCCGCCGCGCTGGCTCGCGAACTGGGCGTGGCGCTGGAGCTGGTGACCTATGACGCGGCCGGCAAGGTGTTCGCCGATCTGGAGAGCGGCGCCTGGAACCTGGCGTTTATGGCCATCGAGCCGGTGCGCGCGGCGCAGATCGCCTTCAGCGAACCCTACGTGATCATCGAGGGGACTTATCTGGTGGCGAACGACGCGCCTTACTCTGAGGTGGCGCAGCTCGACCGGCCGGAGGTGCGCATCGCGGTCGGGCAGGGGGCGGCGTACGATCTGTTTTTATCGCGCACGCTGCAGCAGGCGCAATTGGTGCGGGCGGCAACCTCCGCCGAGGCGATCGCGCTGTTTTTCGAACGGGGGCTGGAGGCGGCGGCCGGCGTGCGTCAACCGCTGTTGGCCGCCGCGGCCGCCCATCCCGGCTACCGAGTGCTGGACGGACATTTTACCGCCATCCGCCAGGCGATGGCGGTGCCGCGGCAAAACACGCAGGGCGCCGCCTACGTGAACGCGTTTATCGAACGCTGCAAGGCCAATGGGCTGGTGAAGGCGGCCCTGCAGCGCAGCGGCCAGGGCGAGGTGACGGTGGCGCCGCCGGCCGCCTCGGCGTGATCAGTCGAGCTCCACCGCGTACTGGTCTACCGGGGTGATTTTCTTGATCAGCTTATTGTCGAACAGGAACTGTTCGTAAGCCTGGTAGCGGGCCCGATCCAACTTGGCCGGATCGCGGGCGAACAGCGGCAGGCTGGCTTGCCACGCCTGTTTGTTCAGCTCGGTATTTAGCTCCGGGTGCGCCTTGGCGAACGCCAACCAGGTGTCCTGCGGGTGCGCGTGCAGGTAGTCGCTGCCTTGCTTCAGCGCGGCGAGGAATTTGCGAATTTTCGGCTCGTTCACCGCATCGCGGTTGGCGACGATGATCAACTCGTCGTAGGCCGGCACGCCGTAGTCTTCGACGTTGAACACCACAGGCTTTTTGCCCTGCAGCTTCAGCTCCAGCGCTTCGATATTGCGGTAGCCGCCGATCACCGCATCGACCTGGCCCGCCAGCAGGGCGCTGGTCAGTTGGAAGTTGACGTTGATGAGCTTGATATCCTGCGGTTTGAGATGCTCGTGTTCGACCATGGTGGCCAGCGTCGCCTGTTCGATGCCGCTGACCGAGTAACCCACCGTTTTGCCTTTGAGATCCGCCGGCGAGGTGATGTTTTTATCCAGCGCGATCACCGTATTCAGCGGCGTGTTGATCAGCGTGCCGACGCGCATCAGCGGCAGGCCCTGATCGGCGAAGAAATGCAGCTGCGGCTGATAGGTGATGGCGAGGTCGGCCTGTTTGGCGGCCACCAGTCGCGGCGGCAGCGCCGGATCGGACGGCGGCACGATCTTGACGTCCAGCCCTGCGGCCTTGAAGGCGCCGATCTGCTCGGCCACCATAATCGGCGCGTGATCGGGGTTGATGTACCAGTCGAGCACCAGCGTCAGCTTGTCGGCCGCGCCGGCCTGGCCGGTGATGGCGGCGCCGAGCAACAGCCCGCAGACGGTTTGTTTGATCATGGTCGTTCCTTTATCCCTGGTTATGGTTGCAATCATCAGTCGTTTTCCGGCGCCCAGGCGATCAGGCGCCGCAGCAGCGCATCCACCGCGGCCCACAGCAGCACGGTCATCAGCACCAAAATAAACAGTGCGGCGAAGCAGACGTCGGTCTGCATGCGCGCATTGGCGTTCAGCATCACATAGCCCAGCCCTTCGGCCGAGCCGACCCATTCGCCGATGATGGCGCCGATGGGCGCGACGGCGGCGGCCATGCGCAGGCCGGAGCCGAAGGCCGGCAGCGCCGCCATCAGCCGCACGTGCCGCAGCTGCGCCCAGCGCGAAGCGCGCATCGTGCGCGCCAGATCGAGGTAGTCGTTGTTGACCCGGCGCAGCCCGTCGAAAAAGGCCGACACCACCGGGAAGAAGATCACCAGCACCGCCATCGCCACCTTGGCGCTCATGCCGAAGCCGAACCACAGCACCAGCAGCGGGGCCAGGGCGAACACCGGTATCGCCTGGCTGGTGAGCACCAGCGGCATCAGCCAGCGCTGCAGGCGCGGCGAGAAAATCATGCACAGCGCCAGCGCCGCGCCGAGCAACACACCCAGAACCAGCCCGCTGACGATTTCCGAAGCGGTGACCAGCGTGTGCCAGGCGAGATAGCCGCGCCCGTCCCACAGCGCCTGCGCCACTGCGCCCGGCGTGGGCAGCAGAAAGGCCGGGATGCCGCTTTGCGCCGCCAGCCACCACAGCAGCAGCAGGCCGACGAATACCGTCAGCCCGCGCCGCAGGCGGGTGAGTCCACGCTCTTGGGCACTATTCATTGTGCTGCCCTCACCAGCTGCTGCAGCAGCTCGGCCTGGCTTTTCAGCAGGTCGGCGTCATCCGGCGCGCGCGGCGGTAGCCCGCTGATGCGATGAGTATCGTCGAGGCCCAGCGGCCAGGGCGACAGCACCAGCAGCCGGTGGCTCAGGCGGCAGGCTTCCATCGGATCGTGGGTGATCAACAGCACGGTATTTTGCGCCAGCAGCTCGGCGGCCAGGCTCTGGATCTCGGCGCGGGTAATGGCGTCCAGCGCGGAAAAGGGTTCGTCCATCAGCACGATCGGCTGGCGTTCGTAGAGCGTGCGGGCGATGGCGGCGCGCTGGCGCATGCCGCCGGACAGCGAGGCTGGCAGGCTGCGGCCATGCGCGGCCAGGCCCACGCGCTCCAGCAGGTGCGCCGCCCACGCCCGATCCGGCGTTTCGCCGCGCAGCCGCGAACCGAGGGCGACGTTCTCCTCGATGGTCAGCCACGGGTAAAGCAGATCTTTTTGCCCCATGTAGGCGATGCGCCCGGCGATCGGCAGGCCGTCGCTGCCGGTCACCGAACCAGAGCTGGCCTGCGCCAGGCCGGCGATGATCTTCAGCAGGCTGGTTTTGCCGGCGCCGCTGGCGCCGAGCAGGGCGACGAAGCTGCCGCCGGCGATGTCGAAGCTCAGCCGGTCGAAGACGATGTGCTGACCGAAACGCAGGCTGAGATCCCGCACCTGGATACCGGGCGGGAGAAGCGGAGAGGTCATGAGGCGTTCAGCCCCATCTGCCAAAATGCCGACTCCAGTTGGGTGGCGGTGGTGAAAATCTGCGCCAGCTCGGTGAAGCGATCCTGTGCGCCGCGCTGGTGGCCGACGGTCTCGAGCAGCTCGATGGCGGCGCGCACGCCGGCCAGATAGCCCTCGTCGCCGTAGTTGCGGATCCAGGAGGCGTAAGGATTGCCCTCCATCTGGGTGGCGGGATCGTGCAGCAGCCGCAGGCCGATTTCGGCATAGCCGGCCACGCAGGGCAGCAGACCGGCCAACAGATCGAGGGCGTCGCCGGCATGGCCGATGTCCAGCACGTAGCGGGTATAGTTCATGGTTTCCGCCGCCTCCGGCTGGGCGGCGATCTGCGCTTCGCTCAGCCCCCATTCGGCGCAGTAGGCCACGTGCAACGGCAGCTCGGCGACGATGCCGTTGAGCGAGGCGGTGGCGGCGCGCATCTCCGGCAGGGTGCGCAGCTTACTGACCAGCAGCGCGTAGGCGCGGGCGAAGTGCAGCAGGAACAGATAGTCCTGGGTCAGGTAGCGGCGAAAAGCGCGTTCAGGCAAGGTGCCGGCGGCCAGCTGCTGCAGAAACGGGTGATCGACGTAGTCCTGCCAGTGGCTGCCGGCATGGTGGCGCAACCGGCCGTAAAGACCGCTTTCGAACAGGGTGGTGATGGACATGGGACCTCCTTGAGTCAGTGGAGATCCGGGCACGCTGAGGTATGAACAGGCAACGGGTAATCGCGTTGTTGCCTAACCGTCCCTTCGCTGGCATGACCCAGATCAGGTTCAAAGGGTTCGGCTTGCGCCATCTCAGCCCGTAACAGGACACCCCTCGGAGCTGCCTGTTATACGACATTTGTTTTTTGATTACAATCGCCGGGCGGCGCGGCGGCAATCGGTTCGTTTAGTGCGATCGGGGGCGATTTTGCTGGCGCAAGGCGCGCGGTTTTTGTCACTGTAGGCCGATGATTTTGCTTTTGAGGACGATGCCCGATGAAAAAGATTGGTTTTCTCTCGTTTGGCCACTGGACGCCTTCCGCCCAGTCCGGCACCCGTTCCGCAGCGGATGCGCTGCTGCAGTCCATCGATCTGGCGGTTGCCGCCGAAGATCTGGGGGCGGACGGCGCCTATTTTCGCGTGCACCACTTCGCGCGTCAGCTGGGATCGCCGTTCCCGCTGCTGGCCGCCATCGGAGCCAAAACCCAACGTATCGAGATCGGCACTGGCGTGATCGACATGCGCTATGAAAATCCGCTGTACATGGTGGAGGACGCCGGCGCGGCGGATCTGATCGCCGGCGGGCGGCTGCAGCTCGGCATCAGCCGCGGCTCGCCGGAGCAGGTGATCGACGGCTGGCGCTATTTCGGTTACGCCCCGGCCGAGGGCGAAACCGACGCTGACATGGCCCGCCGCCATACCGAAGTCTTTCTGGAAGCGCTGCGCGGCGAAGGGTTCGCCGAACCCAATCCGCAGCCGATGTTCCCCAATCCGCCCGGGCTGTTGCGGCCGGAGCCGTTTTCCGCCGGGCTGCGCGATCGCATCTGGTGGGGCGCCGGTTCGAACGCCACCGCCGTCTGGGCGGCGAAGCTGGGCATGAACCTGCAAAGCTCGACGCTCAAGAATGACGAGACCGGCGAACCCTTCCATATCCAGCAGGCCAAGCAGATCCGCGCCTATCGCGCCGCCTGGCAAGAGGCCGGCCATGCGCGCGAGCCGCGGGTTTCCGTGAGCCGCAGCATCTTTGCGCTGGTGGATCAGCGGGATCGCAATTACTTCGGTGGCAGCGGCAAAGAGGGCGATCAGCTGGGATATATCGACGCGCAGACCCGGGCGATCTTCGGCCGCAGCTATGCCGCCGAGCCGGACGCGCTGATCGAGCAGCTGGCGCAGGACGAGGCCATCGCCGAAGCGGATACGCTGCTGCTGACCGTGCCTAACCAGCTGGGCGTGGATTATAACGCCCACGTTATCGAATCGATTTTAACCCATGTCGCGCCGGCGCTCGGCTGGCGCTAAACGGAGGAGTGGCATGTCACGCATTTTCATTACCGGTTCGGTCGACGGGCTGGGCCGCGCCGCCGCGCAAACGCTGTTGGAGGAAGGGCATCAGGTGATCCTGCATGCGCGCGCCCCCGGCCGTCTGGAGGCGGTGCGCGATCTGCTGGATCAGGGCGCGCAGGCGGTGATTGGCGATCTGTCCGAGGTGCAGCAGATCCGGCAGGTCGCCGAGCAGGTGAATCGTCTTGGCCGCCCGAATGCGGTGATCCACAACGCCGGCATGTTCACCGGGCCGCAGGTGATGCCGGTGAACGTGATGGCGCCCTATCTGCTGACGGCCCTGATCGAACGCCCCGATCGCATCGTCTACCTGAGCAGCAGCATGCACTTTGACGGCGTGGCGGAACTGAACGGCGTGGACTGGCTTGGCGGCGCAGCCGGCTCCTATTCGGACAGCAAGCTGTTCGTCACCGCGCTGGCCGCCGCCGTGGCGCGCCTGTGGCCCGGCGTCATCAGCAGCGCGGTCGATCCCGGCTGGGTGCCAACCAAAATGGGCGGCGCGGATGCGCCCGACGATCTGGCGCTGGGACACGTGACGCAGGCGTGGCTGGTGAGCAGCGATGAGCCGCAGGCACTGATTTCCGGCGGCTATTGGCATCATCAGCAGCGGTTCGAGCCTCACGCCGCGGTACACGACGAGGCGTTTCAAACGGCGCTGCTGGCGCAATTGGCACGCGCCGGCGGGGTGAACCTGCCGCAGGCTTGATGGCCGTTCCTTCCTGGCCCGTCGGTGATTATCGGCGGGCTTTTTTATACCCGCAGGGTGAACCGACGGGGCTTTTCTTATACAGTGGTCGCCTGGCCTGTTTTGATTGTTATTTATATTATCGCCATGCACTCATTCCTGATTATCGTCCCTGAAGGGGGCATGCTGTTCGAAGCGGCGGGCATCGCCGATATCCTGATGCAGGCCAATCGCCTGAGCCCTGCCGAGACGCCGCTGTATCAGATCGCGGTCGCCACCACGCAATCTCACCGGGTGGTGCACGGCCTGTCCGGGCTGAGCCTGTTGGCCGATCATCGCCTGGCGGATCTCGATCCGGCCCTGCCGCGCGATACCGTGATCGTCGCCGGCAAGGGGGCGACCGAAGAAGAGGGTGCCCTGGTCGCCGATTGGCTGCGCCGCGCGGCGCCGCAGGCGCGCCGTATCGCTTCCGTTTGCGGTGGCGCACTGCTGCTGGCCGAAGCCGGGTTGCTGGACGGGCGGCGGGCGACCACCCACTGGCGGCTGGCGGAAACGCTGCAGGCGCGCTTCCCGCGGGTGCAGGTCGAAAACGGCCCAATCTACGTGCAGGACGGGCCGATCTGGACCTCCGGCGGCGTCAGCTCCGGCTTCGATCTGACGCTGGCGCTGGTGGAGGATGATTACGGCTTCGTGCAGGCGCGCGAAGTGGCGCAGGACTTGGTGATGTTTCTGCGCCGCCCCGGCGGGCAGGCGCAGTTCAGCCGCTACCCGCTCAACCAGGCCAAATCGCCGGGGCCGATCCGTGACCTGCAATCCTGGATCCTGGAAAACCTCGCCGACGATCTCAGCGTCGATCGGTTGGCCGAGCGCGTGGCGATGAGCCCGCGCAACTTTACCCGGGTGTTCACCCGCGAGACGGGCATTTCTCCCGCCAAATTCGTCGAAGAGGGGCGGTTGCATACCGCCAGGCAGCGCCTCGAACAGAGCGCGGAAGGTATCGAGCAGATTGCCTTAGCCACCGGCTTCGGCAACGGCCTTAACCTGCGGCGGGTGTTTGAGCGCAAACTGCAGCTGACCCCGAGCGAATACCGCGAACGCTTTCATGCGCGCAATTTGGCGTAAATTGATTGGTAAACGTCATTTACGCCGCTTCTGGTCGGCGCTAGATTTTAGGCAAAGTCCACAAATGAGGAGTGCATCATGGTGAGAGTAGGCATTAACGGCTTCGGCAGGATCGGGCGCAACGTGCTGCGCGCGGCGCTGGGGCGCAGCGATTTTGAAGTGGTGGCGATCAACGATCTGACCGACAGCAAGACGCTGGCGCACCTGCTGAAATACGACACGCTTTCCGGCACGCTGGCGGCCAGGGTGGAAGCCGGCGACAACCAGCTGCTGCTGGACGGCCGGCCGATTCAGGTGTTTTCACAGCGCGATCCCGCCGAGATCCCCTGGAGCAGCGTGGGCGTGGACGTGGTGATCGAAGCGACGGGCTTCTTTACCGATAAAGCCAAGGCGGAAGTGCACATCACGCACGGCGGCGCCAAGCGGGTGATTATCTCGGCGCCGGCCAAGAACGACGACATCACCATCGTCATGGGGGTTAACGACCAGCTCTACGATCCGGCGCTGCATAAGGTGGTCAGCAACGGCAGCTGCACCACCAACGGGCTGGCGCCCGCCGCGCAGGTATTGCATCAGGCGTTTGGCATCGAATACGGCTTGATGAATACCACGCATGCCTATACCAACAGCCAGGCGCTGCACGATCAGCCGGAAAAAGATCTGCGCGGCGCGCGGGCGGCGGCGGAATCGATCGTGCCTTACTCCAGCGGCGCGGCCAAGGCGCTCGGCAAGGTGATCCCCGAACTGGACGGCCGCCTGACCGGTTATTCGCTGCGGGTGCCGGTGCCGGTGGTTTCCATCGTCGATCTGACGGTGACGCTGAAACGCCCGGCGACGGTGGAGGAGATCAACGCCGCTTTCCGCGCGGCGGCGGCGTCCGGCCCGCTGAAAGGGATCCTGGGGTACAGCGATGAACCGCTGGTGTCGAGCGACTATCGGGGCGATGCGCGTTCGTCGATCATCGACGGCCTGTCCACGCTGGTGATCGGCGGCAACCTGGTGAAAGTGCTCGCCTGGTATGACAACGAGTGGGGCTTCTCCAACCGCTTGGTCGATCTGGCGCTGCTGATGGAACAACGCGGGCTCTAAACGCCCAACAGCAAAAAGCCCGCTTAAGTTTCCTTAAGCGGGCTTCTCTAAATATGGCTCCTCTGACTGGACTCGAACCAGTGACATACGGATTAACAGTCCGCCGTTCTACCGACTGAACTACAGAGGAATCGTGTGAACGGGGCGCATCATATCCAGCGGCTCCGGGTGTGTCAACGCTAAATTGCCCCAGGCGGTGCGACTGCTCGGTATCTGAGCAATGCGCCCGTCAATCAGCCCATTGCGCGTCGTTTTCCGCCTGGTCTCGCAGCAGGCGCGCCAGCGGATCCTGGCGGTAGAAGCGGCAAAAGTGCTGATACAGCGCCGGGAAGCGTTCGGCCAGCAGTTCGGGAGCGCTGAAGAAATACTCCGACAGCACGGCGAAGCACTCGGCCGCATCGGTGGCGGCGTAGGCATCCATGCTGGCGGCCTCTTCGCCGACCATGTCGATCTCGTCCTGCAGGCTTTCCATCGCGGCGTGCAGATCATGTTCCCAGGCGGCCACCTCGCGCAGCGGGATCGGCGGCACGCCGGTGGCGACGCCGCCGTTGCGCATATCCAGTTTGTGCACCGCTTCGTGGATCACCAGATTGAAACCGGAGAGGTCAAAAGAGTCCTGCACGTCTTGCCAGTTGAGCACGATCGGCCCCTGTTCCCAGCTTTGGCCCGACTGCACCACCGGCCCCGAGTGCACCAGACCGATCTCGTCCTGCCATTCGTCTTCCACCACGAACGGGGTGGGGTAGAGCAGAATTTCGTTGAAGCCGTCGAGGCATTCCGCGCCCAGCTCCAGCACCGGCAAGGCGAACAGCAGGGCGATGCGCGCCTGCATTTGCGAGGTGAGCTGCAGCCCCTGCAGCGGCACGATGCGCTTTTGCTGCAATATTTGCCCGGCGACGGCCACCAGCCGCTGCCGCTCCTGCTCATTCAGCGGCGAGAGCAGCGGGATCGCCAGCGCGTCCTGCCACTGGGCCTCGATGTCTGCCTGGGATTGAGAGGGTTGAGTCGCTTTCCACGGCCATTTAATCATCAGGTTGCTCGTAAACTCATCACTTGAACGTTCAGCGGTATGCTAATGCTGTAAAAATGCCGCAAAAGCGGGCATGATAGCAAGCGTTGTCAGGAGAGATGCCGGAGCGGCTGAACGGACCAGTCTCGAAAACTGGAGTAGGGGCAACTCTACCGGGGGTTCAAATCCCCCTCTCTCCGCCACTTTACCCCGCGTTATTCCCCCATTGAATCAAAATCCTTTTCTTTCGCTAATGCTTGTAAACCGTTGGATATGAAACCGGTTTGCGTTGGCCGAGATCCTTTCTCGCATTATAACTCGTGCAATATCAACGAATAGCATTTTGCGATTATGTTCTTCATTTTGTGAGCCACGTTGCGCTTGGATCCGGTATGGCGCCTGCGGCAAGCCCAATGCTATGCATGCCAATCACGCTGAAGGTGTGAAACCGTCACGGCGATAATGCCTGCCGGCAGGGGCGTGCACGGTCTGAGTCCGCTATCCCTTGAAAAGTTTGCCAGACTGAAAACATGCCCAACGCCTCCAGGATAGTGTGTATTTACACGCGATTTTTTGCGCACTAATATGTGTGCACATGCACATAAATGATCAGTCTCCTGCCCGAAACGAGGGCGACAGAAGGGGCTGACCGCCTGGAGACTGGAGGACTTGCCATGAGTTTGCTCGATTGCGCACTGGATTTTCGTCAATTCATTGAGGAATTGCGTCGCCGAAACGATTTGGTCGACGTGCATCAGGAAGTTTCCGCCGACCTGGAGATAGCGGCTGTCTGCCGCCGGGTCTATGAGCAACGGCTTTCGGCTCCGCTATTTCATCATGTGGCGGGCGCGATGCCGGGAGCCCGCATCCTCGGCGCGCCGGCCGGCATGCTCGCTTCTGCGGAACATGCCTATTCTCGCCTCGCCCTCCATTTTGGGCTGCCGCCGGAGAGCGCTCCGCGGGATATCGTGGCGGCGATTCGCCGGGCGGTGAAGGCGGAGCCGTTTGCGCCGGATTATTGTTCGACCGGTCCGGTGAAAGAGAATATTTGGCGTGGCGACGAGGTTGATCTGGAACGCTTCCCGGTACCGCTGTTGCATGAACGGGATGGCGGGCGCTATTTCGGCACTTACGGGTTCCATGTCGTGCAATCCCCGGACGGAAAGTGGCATAGCTGGGGAGTCGGCAGGCTCATGATGCTCGATCGCAATCGTCTCACCGGCCCGGCGATACCCACCCAACACATCGGCATGATCCGTGAAATGTGGCGCCGAGAAGGGAAACCTACGCCATGGGCGATGGTGCTCGGGGCGCCGCCTGCCGCGGTGGCGGTCGCGGGGATGCCGTTGCCGGCCGGCGTCAGTGAGCCTGACTATGTCGGCGCGCTGCTCGGTAAAAGCGTTACGCTCACCCAAGCGGAAACCAACGATCTCTGGGTGCCGGCCAATGCGGAAATTGTGCTGGAAGGTGAAATCAGCCTGACGGAGACGGCGCTGGAGGGGCCGATGGGGGAGTATCACGGCTATCAACACCAGCAAGGCCATGAACAGCCGGTGTTTCATGTGCGTGCGGTGACGTTTCGCGATGACCCCATTTTGCCGATTTGCGTCGCCGGCACGCCGCCGGAAGAAAATCATACGATCTGGGGCACCATGATCTCGGCTCAGCTGCTGGAAACCCTGCAGAGCGCGGCCTTGCCCGTTGACTTTGTCTGGTGTTCCTATGAGGCGGCGACCTGTTGGGCGGTGGTCTCCGTCGATATCGAAAAACTGGCCGGAATGAATACCACCGCGGCGGATTTTGCCGGCAAGGTGGCGGAGGTGGTCTTCGGCTCGCATGCGGGCTACCTGATCCCCAAACTGATCCTGGTCGGCAATGACATTGATATTGTCGATATCGATCAGGTGGTTTGGGCGTTGGCCACGCGTTCACATCCGGCGCGCGACCATTTTATCTTCCCGGACGTACGCGAGTTCCCGATGGTGCCGTACCTGACGGAAGAAGACAAGGCGCGCGGTAGCGGCGGCAAAGCCATCATCAACTGCCTGTTCCCCGAGCAGTTCAGCGGCGTAACACGTGCGGGTACCGCCTCTTTCAGGCACTCTTATCCGGAACAGGTCAGGGCAAAAGTCGAGGCTAATTGGAAACAGTATGGATTCTGAAAAAAAAGGCACGCAGAGTGGCAGACGGGGAATGGGATTGCCCAATGGTGCGCTTTACAGGATGACGGAGGTGGTGCGTCACCGCGAAAAACGGCTGTCTGCGTTACTCGCTTTGCAAGGACTCAGCCTCCATGAGTGGCGCGCGTTGCGCATTCTCTACAGTTTTCCAGGCGACGTGGCCATGAGCGAGGTGATAGCGCATTCGCAGACCGATCGCACCGCGCTAGGCCGTACGATCACCCAACTGGTTAATCGGGGGTGGGTCGCGCGCTTCCCCGATCCGGAAGATAAGCGCGCGGTATATCTGCGCGTCATGCCGGCGTCTCGTCCCATTTTTGACCAGGCGAGGCAATGGGTGGCGGATTATGACGCACAGCTGATGGCCTGTCTGGATGATGCCGGGCTCAGTGCCCTGGATGACGCACTGCAACGCATGATGCTGTTCATCGAGCCCGCGTAGTCCGTTCCGGCGAAAGCCAGCGCCGTATTTCCCGAGTGACCTCATCGCGGTGTTGTACTGTTGCCCGCGGGTAAGGTAATTTGCTGAGGGCATGATGACTGAGGCAGGGGCCAACGGACATGAATGAAAGGATCGACTACCAAATCGAGAAATACCACTTCGCGCCGCTGGATGAAGCCCCGCGGCTCGCGCGCCAGTGGAGCGAGGTGTTGAACGAGTGTCGCCAGACGCAGGCCGGGGCGGAACAGCGTCTGCGCATTGCGCTGCTCAACGTGGACTATGTGACCAGTTTCGAATTGCCGTTTCGCTTATTGCTGGTGCGGGCGCCGCAGCTGATTGCCGGCCTGCGCGATGAGCTGTCGATCAGTCAAAAAAATGTGGTGTTCAACGGTAAGCGCTTTGGCTGCGTTTACAGCCTGAAAAGCGATTTAAGCGACGTGCCTGAGGCCTTCCAATATGGCCTGTCGACCCGTATTCACCGAACTTCGGCGTCGGGCGTGGACGCGCTGCCTTACCGGGAAATCGCCAAAGCGCTCAAGGCGCCGCGTGAGCGGCTTAAGCTGGCGCTGGAGCAGGGGCTGCGCGTCACGGCGCTGGACGGACTGTTCTGGTTCGGCATACAGCGCATCGCCGCCGAAGTGCGCAGGCTAAGAAAAACCGGCATGACGATCGTGACGGCGGAAACGGAGATTTTCGACACCCTGACCGGCACGACGCGCCAGGTTCCGGTATACCGGTTGGCCGATCGTTAAACGCCGCTTCCGCACAGCGGAGGTTCAAACCAAGAACCTCCTTATTAATGCTACCGCTTACCGATAGGCTTCATTCCGCGCGATCGCGTATTTGCCGCTGCCCAGCAGCAGGATGGCGAGTCCACCCATAAAGAACACCAGCTCGTTTTCAATGCCCCAGGCGCCGACGTCGGTGACGGTGAAGACCTTGCCGGTGCCCACCATCAAAAACGCCACCACCAGCGTAAAGGCGTAAACCAGCGCGGCGGGGCGGGTGAACAGCCCCAAAATGATCAGTATCGGCGCCAGGATCTCCCCAACATATACGCCATAGGCGATGAAGGCGGGTAGCCCCTGTTCCTGCAACGCCCCGGCGATCCAGCCGACGCCGTGCTGAATCTTCGCCACGCCGTGAAACAGCATCAGTCCGCCGAAGGTTAGCCTGAGCGCCAATTTGCCGGCGTCCGGGTGGTCAAAAAAGCGAGTGAATACCGCATTGAGTGACTTAACCATGGCTTTTTCTCCTGAATAGGAATGATTTTCAATCAATATATCAGTCGGATGAATGCGAAAGCTGTTCTGGATCAGGAAAACGGCGGCTTGGCGTTAAATCGCCGGGCGAGGCCGGCGGTGCGGCCTGATCTTTAGGTGGAATGACCTGTGCGCACGGGCCGAACCGGGGATGAGAAAAGTCATCGGCAGAGGTGGCCCGCCGCGTAGCCCATCTCTTTTCTGTATGTGTTGGCTACCCGATTTGCGTTTTCATCAAGGATTGTCAAAGGACAGGCAACGTAAAGATTCATAAGGTTTTTTTGCAGCAATGAAAAGGTGCGCGTTTTCGCTTTAATAACCCAATAGAGTTACCTTTATTTTTATTTTGAACCGCTAAATCATTAACGCTTTTTTTCGGCCTTTTTATTGGGAATTATCTTGCTTATTTTGCCTTGCGAAAGTTGATCCTGTGGGGCGTACGGCCTGTGGCGGGTTTTATTTTTATAGATTTTCTTATTTTTTGATGACAATTCAATGCCGAAGAGAATGAGGGAGATTGACTGAGAGGGTTATGAAGGGGGTGTAAATTCCCATGAACTATTTTTCCTGGCGTAAAAGTAATCGATTCAGCGCTGTTTTAAGTTATTGAATTGTTTGTTTTATGTATATTGATTTGTTATTTTTTTATTAAAAAAATAATATTTTTTCTTGATATTGGGTTTGCCTTTGCTAGTATCAAATTAGTGGTCTTATCAGTTAGGGAAACATTTCTTGTATATGGAACAGATCGCTGGTCTTAACACGGTTCCTGTCGTTGCAGCGCTTACGTGGTTATTTTGCCGTTATAGTAAATGATATCTCTAATGCCACTTTAGTCTGCGAGACTCTTTACCGCAGTGATGCTTTTGCCGCGGTAAGCCGTATGAGAACACACACGAAGGGGAATTGAATCTTAAATGATTCTGATCATTACCCTGAGTTAACTATAAAAGAATGATGCTTTATCCACCAGGCTGTTTGTGTACCAATAGGTATTCGGTGCACCACGGCGGAATGTTAATCTGTGCTTTAGCTTTAAAATTAATAATCAAAACTCTCGCCAAATTGTTTATTTTCACACCAGGTTTCGCATGTGTAAGTACTGAGTGCTGGAAATGAAAGTCACACTGCCATCGTCTTCTATTGATCATTGCGTGCTACCCGCTTGCAAGAAACGACTGGCTGTCATGGTTTTATGAAAAAATTTCACTATTTACTGTGGTTATCATTTGCTAATTAAATTATTTGTATCCAGTGGTATTACTGGAATTATCCTACCAAGGATGGAACGTTGTTTTTAGGGCAGTTTTTGATTTTTTTCCTATTCTTAGCTTGCATAATTATTGTTTGCAATTTATTGATTTTAAAAGTAAAAAATAAATATGTAAATGTAAAATAGTTTAAACCGATCACTGTGATTCTATTGATAGGTTCAATCTATTATTGTTGTTAATATTAATACATCTAAACAATTTGCGAGCTTGGTGACGACTAACTTACGCTAAAAGGACTCTGGGAAAGACTGGCGAACGTAAAAGCCCGCTTTATTAGGCTTTATGTTTCTAGTGCTGATTGAAAAGGATATCAGGCCATGAATGAAGTCATCTCAACGGAAGTGAATGGCGTCGAATTTGATCCACGATACAGTGAAATTGAATTCACGCTTTCGGAATATGACAGCCAAACCGATCCGCTTAATGCCGTAGACAATGCGCGTGATATCAATTGGCACGCCATTCGCGAGCAGTCTGCCGCGTTGCTGGAACAGTGCTTCGATTTACATGTCGTGCTGTGGTTTATGCGCGCCAATCTTCATATCGACGGTTTTTCGGCCTTCTACCAGGGCATTAAGGATATTGACGCCAAATATGCCGAGGAGGGCGCCACCATTTTCCCTCAGGCGGACATGGAACCCTCATCGGACAGCTTTCATGCGGCCGCATTAGGGTGGCTCGCCACATCGTCCTGTCTGCACGAAATCAAGAACAGCAAGATTTTTCCCGACACGCCGTTAACCACCGACGAGCTGCTGAATATGCGGCTTGACGAGCAGGAAGGCAAAAGCCTGCATTTTTCGGAGGTGGTAAAGGTGCTGGGGCAAGCCGACAGTTATTTTGCCGGCAGAAATCTGCCTTCGCTGAAAGAGCAATTGGCGCTGGAAATCGATGCGCTGGAGCGCGTCGAGAATTACGCCAATCTGCAGGCTGAAGATTATCGTTTGGACTGCCGGCAGGTACGCGACTATTTGAAACAGTTCAGCCGCCAGCTGGCTTCACTGGAACAGCAGGAATTGCCGGCTGAACGGGATGACGCGGAGATTGACTCGCCGGATGCTGACGCGCCTGTCGCCATGCCCGGCAAATATATCCGTTCCCGGCAGGATGTCATCTTGCTGTTGGATCAGGTTTTGGACTATTTCCAAAACTATGAGCCCAGCCATCCGGCCCCCATTCTTATTCGACGTTCACAAAAAATGATCGGTATGGACTTCGCGACGATTGTTGAGGAGCTTTTGCCGGAATCTCTGGCCTCGTTAAATCAATTGTCCGGGAAGTAATTTTTATCACAAAGGAGTTTTCCAATGGCTAAGGACTCAAGCTCTCAGAAATTTATCGGTAAAAATAACGCGCCGCGCGTGCAAATTGAATATGACGTAGAGCTTTACGGTTCACAAAAGAAAGTGGAGTTGCCCTTTGTTACGGGGGTCATGTCCGATCTCTCTGGGCATCGGAAAAAGCCTTTGCTGCCGATCGAAGAGCGGAAATTCCTGACCTTTGATCAGGACAACTTCAACGATCGCATGCGCGCCATCAAGCCTCGTCTGCAATTTTACGTAGAGAACACCCTGAGCGAAGACGATGCGTTGCTGGACGTGGAATTGGAGTTTGAATCGATGGATGACTTCACGCCTGGCGCCATCGCCAAACGGGTTCCGCAGATGCAACGCCTGCTTGAAGCCCGGGAGCATCTCACGGAGCTGATCACCTATATGGATGGTAAATCCAGCGCGGAAGAAGTGGTGAAGAATCTGCTGGAGAAACCCGATTTTCTGCATCGTTTGGTGACGGATGCGCGTAAAACGGTCGCGGATGCGGAACAGGATGTGCAGGATCCCGGCAATAAAGGAGATGAGGAATGAGAGCGAGGCAACGACGCTATTCGGCTAAGCAGCAGGCTACGGCAGTCGCTGAAGTTGAAACGCAGGACACGGAAAATGAGCTTGACGGTTTGCTCAAGCGTTCATTCCGGCCCAGAACGAACGAGGCTTCGGAAGCGGTTCGTCGGGCTATCGGCACGCTGTCCGAATATGCCAACAAAGGCAAGGTCAAGGTCAGCCAGGATGTCGTATTGACCATTGAATCGTTGATTGCCCAGATCGACGAACAGCTTTCGCAACAGATGAACAATATCTTGCACCACAAGGAGTTCCAGAAGCTGGAGTCCGCCTGGCAAGGTCTGAGTTATCTGGTCGATAACACCAACGTCAGCGAAACGCTCAAGATCCGGGTGTTGAACATCAGTCAGGATGAGCTGACGCGCAATTTGCGCCGCTATCGGGGCTCCGCCTGGGATCAAAGCCCGGTGTTCAAACAGATTTACGAACAGGAATATGGTCAGTTCGGCGGCGAGCCGTTCGGTTGCATCATCGGCGATTTTGAATTCGATCACAGCCCGATGAGCGTCACGCTGCTGACCGAGTTGGCGAAAATTTCCGCGGCGTCGCACTGCCCGTTCATTTCCGCCGCGTCGCCGTCGCTGCTGCAGATGAGCAAGTGGAACGAACTGGGCAACCCGCGGGATATCGGCAAGATTTTCACCACGCCGGAATATGCGTCCTGGCGCCGCCTGCGCGAAAGCAACGACTCGCGTTACCTGGTGTTGACGATGCCGCGTTTCCTGTCGCGTTTGCCTTACGGGGCGAAAACCAACCCGATCGAAGAGTTCGCTTTCGAGGAGTCCGTCAGGCCGGATGTGGATGATGATTTTTCCTGGGCCAACTCGGCGTATGCGATGGGCGTCAACATCAACCGCGCGTTCCATGAGTACGGCTGGTGTTCGAAGATTCGCGGCATCGAATCCGGCGGCTCGGTGGAAGAACTGCCCGCCTACGCGTTTCCTTCCGATGAGGGCGGATATGAACTGACGTGCCCGACGGAAGTGGCCATTTCCGATCGGCGCGAGCAAGAGCTTTCCGACGCCGGGTTCTTGCCCCTGGTCTATCGCAAGCATTCCGATTTCGCCGCTTTTATCGGTTCTTGCACCATGCACGCGCCGGCGAAATACGAGGATCCCGACGCGACGGCCAACGCCAAGCTGTCTTCGCGCTTGCCTTATATTTTCGCCACGTGCCGATTCGCGCACTATTTGAAATGCATCGTGCGCGACAAAATCGGTTCTTTCCGTTCCAGAGACGATATGCAGCTGTGGCTGAATGACTGGCTGATGAACTACGTCGATGGCGATCCTTCCGTATCGACCGAGGCGACCAAGGCGCGTCGTCCATTAGCCGCCGCCGAGGTGCGCGTTGAGGATGTGGAAGACGATCCGGGTTATTACCGCGCGCATTTCTATTTGCGCCCGCATTACCAGTTGGAAGGCATGACCGTGTCCTTGCGACTTGTATCAAAACTTCCGTCAGCCAAAAAAGATGGGAGCAGATAAGTTACGGCTGGTCATTGGTTTGGATATTGCCGACGTTAATTATTAAATGGCGTTGGTGGGAATTGATATTTCATTGAAATTTAGTGGCGCTGTTTTTTACGCTATTGCTATTTATTAATGGCTAATGGGTTCTCATTGTCGCTATTTCAATGATCGCGTAGGCAATATAACGACTTATCTGAATAGACTTTTCAATTAACGAAGTAGACCTATCAGTCAAGGAGACAAAAAATGAGCACGAAAGCTTTAGTAGACTATTTTTTGAAAATTGAGGGTGTTGATGGTGAATCACCCGACCAAACCTACCCTGGCTGGATTCAGCTGCAAGCCTGGCAATGGGCGGAAGAAAACGCCGGCCGTTGGGGGTTCGGGAGCGGCGGCGGTTCAGGCAAAGTCGAGATGAAAGACTTTGAGTTTCGCATGGTGAGCAATAAGGCTTCGCCGAAACTGTTCCTGATGTGCGCCACCGGCGAGCATATTCCTCAGGCAAAACTTGTTTGCCGTAAATCAGGCCAGGGTCAGCAAGACTTCATTGCCGTGACCTTCAGCAACTGCCTGGTTTCCTCATTCAAGACCGTGGGTAATATGCCGCTGAATTCCACCATCGGTACTGAAATCGATACCGTGCTGCCAACCGACGTTATCAAGCTGAATTTCGCACGTATCGAAGTTGAGTACAAAGAGCAAAACAATGATGGCTCCATGGGCGCGGTAATTAAGACGGGGTATGACCTCAAGCTTAATGCCCGTATCTGATCATTGATGTCACAACACTAATTGCAGGCTGTCTGCCCGCAGCGATTGCGGGCAGACATAAGCCTTATCGCGAGGTGTTAAATGAAAGCGTCATTGCCCATGCTATTCGATAAGCTCAGCGTGAGACATCAAAGCGCCAGCGCCGATAATTGGAGGCGTGTTTTGGTGCGTGATATCGAATTTTTACTGAATGACGCATCGCGCAGCGCTGATTTGAAACTTCATGATTATGCGCACAGCGAAAGTTCGGTATTGAATTATGGCCTGCCGTCGCTGAGCCAACGCATACCGATTAATACCGATCCGTTAACGCTGGCGAGACATATACAAAGAATCATTACTTCGTTTGAGCCGCGTCTGGATCCGAAAACGATTCGTGTGGTGCCTGTAGTGAATGAACGCCAATCGTATGTGCTGGCGATTTTATTCGATATTTATGGCACCTGCTCATTACCGGGTGACGAAATGCTGGTTAATTTGCGCATCGCTCTTGATTATTCCTGTGGCGCCGTACACGTATTTGATTAATAGGGGTGACTATGTTCAGTGAGCGCTTTCTCCAATTATATAATGATGAGCTGCGTTATTTTCGCGAGGCCGGTCGTCAGTTCGCCTCTTCTCATCCCCAGGTCGCCCAGCATTTAGGCATGCATATCGACGGCGTGCTGGATCCTTTCGTTGAGCGTCTGTTGGAGGGCTCCGCGTTCCTTTGCACCCGCATCCAGGAAAAGCTGAACAATGAGCAGCCGGAATTTGCCCTGCAAATGCTCTCACGCCTGGCGCCGCTGTGGTATACGCCGGTTCCCGCGATCGCCACCGTCGCGATTAAGCCCGATCTCTCTTTTCCCCAGTGGCACAGCCAGGTTGACCTGCCGCGCGGGAGCCGCATGACCCTCAACGATATCTCGCTGAACAACAAACCCGCCACGTTCACCACGGCGCGGCATATTAAAGTGCAGCCGGTTGAGATTTCACTGGCGGAATGCGAGATTTTGCCGCCGCACCATTTGCCTGACGGCGCCGCCAGACACATGCAGGATTGCTCGGCCTACGTCAGGATATGCCTGACGACCCACGGCGTGCTTCCCGTCTCGGAGCTGGATCTCGAGCCGCTGCACCTGACGCTGGCGGAAGATACGGTGCGGGCCAATCAACTGCTGGCCGCGTTGCTTAATCGCACCTTGCGCATCGTGCTATGGGCGAAAAGCGACGACCGGCCAATCGTCAAAGTCTTGCCGCCGGACAGCTTGCGCCTGGGCGGCGTCAGCGATGAAGAAGCCTTGTTGCCCACCGTGGTGGGAGAATTGCCCGGCAACCGGCTGATGCGCGAATACTTCGCCGCGCCAAGCCGCTTCTTCAGCCTGGAGCTGCATGGCGTGCAGGATTTTCTGCGCCAATGTGAACGCGTTCACGAGTTCGAGATCTTGTTCGCGCTGGAGCAACGCCCACTCACTCTGATCGGTCGCGTCAACGCCAGGGATTTTCATCTTTTCGCGACCCCGGTCATCAACCTGTATCGCCGCCATTGCTCGCCGGTGCTGCTGACGGATGAGCGCACGGAGCACCAGCTGGTGGTCGATCGTTTGAACACCTCGCTGTATGAGATACACAGCGTAAAACAGGTGAAAGGCATGCTGCCCGACGGCAACCCGGTGATTTTCTCTTCGCTGCAGGCCGACGTGCAGTACGACTGCGAGCGGGAGCCGGCCGGTTATACGCTGCACCGTCGTCGGGAGCCGTCGCCCTCCAAGTACAACAATCCGCACCTGCCCAACGAAGATACCTTCATCGCCATCTCGCCGGGCAAAAGCGGCATCGACATCGACGACATCACGTCGCTCAGCGTCGAGGCGCTGGTCTGCGAACGGCATCTGGTGCCGGCGCACCTTCAGCAGCCGCATTTCCAGCTGGAAACGGCGATGCCGATCCACCAGGTGGAGATCGTCCGCTACCCGAGCAACCCGGTCGCGGTGCCGAACATCAGCCAGGCGTGGCAGGCGATTCAGATGCTGGCCTCCAATCCTCTGCGCCATGCGCGCCCCGACGTTCAGGATTGTTCGGCGCTGTTGCGCGACTGGCTGTCGTTGTTCTGCCATCAGGATGACTCCAGCCAGCGCAAGCGCATCGCCAGCATCAAAAACGCCTGGGTGGAGCACCACTTCGAACGCAATCAGGGGCCGGGGCCGCTGGCCTGGATCCGCGGGGCCGAGATCGCCGTCAACTTAAGCGCCAACCATCATGCCGACCACGGCGCCTATCTGTTCGGCAAAATATTGCACCACGCGTTGAGCCAATACGGCGACCTGAACCAAACGTTAAGCATGAAGCTGTTGCTGGATGGGGAAACCCACGCCGACTGGGGGGCGCTCTACTATGGCTGATATGTCGTTGATGCGTGAAACGGCGCTCTCGTTGGAACAGGCGCCAACGCCGGGGGCGCAGAGCGAAAGCGCGGGCCAGGCCGAAATCCGCGGGCTGTCCAATCGACAGGATTTTTTCGAGCTGCTGCGGCGTATCGAACGCGCGCAGCCGGATGCGCCGCGGCTCGGCGTCTCCAACGATCGCAGCCGCGAAAGGCTCTGCATTACCCAGCCGGCGGATATGGCGTTCGCTTCGCGTGAAATCGCCTCTATCGTGCAGCGCCCTAAGCAAGTGCTGATCCAGGCGCGGCATTTCGGCATGTTCGCCCCCTACGGCCCGCTGCCGATCCATGTGACCGAGCACGCGCGCACCGAAGTCATCGCCAGACGCAACCAGGCGTTCCAGCAGTTCGTCGGCATCGTCAGCCAGCGCTTCGCCGTATTGCACTACCGGGCATGGGCGCAGCTGAAGGCGATGATCGGCCATGAGCATGACGATGACAAAAACCCGTTCTTGCGCCATTTGCGCCAGACGGTGGGCGTCGATACGGCGCTGACGGTGAACCCGCATATCCAGCGCCTGCGCGAGGCGTACCCCGGCACTTATCTGCCCGGTCGCCGCTCGCTGCGGCAGCTCAACAAGATGTTGGCGGCCTATTTCGCCGTTCCCATCACGATTACGCCGCGCTACGCCAAGTGGATCGACGACGGCAAGCAAAGCGGCAGCCAAAAGCTGGGCAAGTTGGGCAGCACGCGCATCGGCAGCCGCTTTTTCGATGCCCAGTACGGCGCGCATATTCAGATCGGCCCGCTGGGGGCCCCGCAGTATCAGCAGTATCAGCGCGGCAGCCGGCGGCTGCAGGCGCTGGTGAGCATCTGTCATGACTTTACGAGCCATCAGTTGATGCTGGATGTCAGCCTGCTGATCGCCACGGAGCCGGGCATGGCGGCGCAGCTGGGCGGCAAGTCGCTGAGTAAAGACAGCTGGCTGAAACCTAAGACAGGGACGTTTAGGCAGCTGGTTTATCAATCAACAACTTAATATAAGGAAATTTAAGGTGTATCAACGAGAACGTCTTTTTTCGCGATTGGGCCACTTTGCCTATCAGTCGTTCGTCGAAGCGACCAAGCTGTGCCGAACCTTCAGGCACGAATACGTGGAGCTGGAACACTGGCTGAAAGTCCTGGTGGACAAGGAGCGCGGCGACCTGCCGCTGATCCTGGCGCACTACGCCATCAACAGTCAGCGCATCAGCGATGCGTTGGATCGCATTCTTCATACCTTGCCGAACCGCACGAATGCGGTGGTGGATCTGTCGACGCAACTGGAAACGGTGGTGGAAAGAGGGCTGCTGATGAGCCAGCTCGCCGAAACGCCGTCCGGCGGGGTGCGCACCATTCATATCCTGGTCGGCATTCTGCAGGATCCCACGTTGCAGCGCAGCCTGTACCGGCTGAGCGACGAGTTCAAAAAACTGCCGATCCCGCAGCTGTTCGACGATTATCCGGCGATTCTGGCGGAGTCCGTCGAGCATGAGGAAGAGGAAGAAGAGGTCTACAGCGCCCACGGCGATGCGCCGGAGACGTCCGAGACGGTCGATATTCTCGATAAATGGTGCGCCGATCTGACCCGCCAGGCGCGCGACGGTGAAATCGATCCGGTGATTGGCCGCGAAGCGGAGCTGCGCCAGGTGATCGACATCTTGCTGCGTCGCCGGCAGAACAACCCGATTTTGGTGGGCGAAGCCGGGGTCGGCAAAACGGCGGTGGCGGAAGCGCTGGCCTGCAAGATAGCCCAGGGGCAGGTGCCGCCGCTGCTGCAGGGCGCCCGGCTGCTGTCTTTGGATCTGGGGCGCATGCAGGCCGGGGCGAGCATGAGGGGCGAATTCGAATCGCGCCTGAAAGCGCTGATCGACGCCATCGCGCATTCGGCGGTGCCGGTGATCCTGTTTTGCGACGAGGCGCATACGCTGGTGGGCGCCGGCGGGCAGGCCGGCACCGGCGACGCCGTCAACCTGTTGAAACCGATGCTGGCCAGGGGGGCGCTGCGCATGGTGGCGGCGACCACCTGGTCGGAATACAAACAGTTTATCGAGCCGGACGCCGCGCTGACGCGCCGTTTCCAGTACGTGTTGGTTTCTGAACCCGACGAAGAGAATGCGGTGAACATGATGCGCGCCATCGCCCCGCATTTTGCGCAGCACCACAGCGTCAAGATCCGCGAGTCGGCGCTGCAGGCGGCGGTGCATTTGTCGCTGCGCCATCTGCCGTCGCGGCAACTGCCGGACAAAGCCATCAGCTTGCTGGACACCGCCTGCGCGCGGGTGGCGCTGAGCCAGCATGCGCTGCCTGAAAAAATCGAGTCGCTCGAGGCCGGGTTGGCGGTGAAGCGCACCGAAATGAACGGCCTGCAGGAGGAAAGCAAATTCGACGATCTGGCGCTCAGCCGCATCACTGAATTGCAGCAGACCCTCAGCGATATGGAAGGCGAACTGGCTGCGCTGCGTCAGCGGCAGGCGCAGGAGCAACAGGCGGTCACCACCTTGCTCGACGCGGAGCGGCAGTCGCCGGAGCGCTTGCCGCAGTTGGCCTCCGAGCTGGGAGCCTTGCAAGACGGCGGCCTGCCGTTGGTGTATCCGTGGGTGGATGACCGCGTCGTGGCGGAGGTGTTGTCGGATTGGACCGGCATCCCCACCGGCCGCATGCTGCAAAGCGATCTGGACAATGCGCTCAATCTCAATCAACTGCTGAGCCGCCAGATATTCGGCCAGCAGACGGCGATCGATGAAATCGCGCAGGCGGTGCGCATCTCCCGCGCCGGCATTCAGGCGCACGATCGGCCATTGGGCGTTTTCATGCTGTCCGGCCCGAGCGGCGTCGGCAAAACGGAGACCGCGTTTGCGCTGGCGGAGGCGATGTACGGCGGCGCGCACAACCTGATCGTCTTCAATATGAGCGAGTTTCAGGAATCGCATACCGTTTCCACCCTGAAAGGGGCGCCGCCGGGCTATGTCGGCTACGGCAAGGGCGGCAAGTTGACCGAGGCGGTGCGCCGCAAACCTTATTCCATCGTCTTGCTCGACGAATTCGACAAGGCGCATCCCGATATCCACGAGGCGTTTTATCAAGTCTTCGACAAGGGCGTGATGGAAGACGGTGAGGGCCGCATGATCAGCTTCCGCCAGTGTTTCATTTTAATGACGAGCAATATCGGCGCCGGCGAAATAGAAGCGACGCTGGCGGAAACGCCGGATCTGAAAACCGAAGCGCTGCGGCCGATGCTGCACGACGTGCTGGCGCGCTTCTTCCCGGCGGCGCTGTTGGCGCGCATGAACGTCATTCCCTACGTGCCGCTTTCTACCGAAGCGATAACCCATATCGCCACCAAACAGATTTCGCGTTTACAACAGCGTTTGCACAAAGAAGTGGGCGTGTCGCTGGTGCTGGAAGGCGACATTCCAGGCTGGATAGCCAAACGCATCAGCGCCCATCCTTCGCGCGGCAGAGCGGTCGAGTCGCTGCTGCAGCAGGCGATTTTGCCGCCCATCAGCAATGAAGTGCTGCAGCGCAAACGGACGGGACAGGAACTGCAGAATATCCAACTCATGGTCGAGAACGATAGTTTAAGTGTTTATTTCGACTGATTTTTAATTTGCCGCCGGCCCGTAAACGCGGGGCGGGGTTCGATATCGGATCAGAGAGGTTGTTATGCCTTTAATCGAAATTGATAACCCGGTGTTAGCCGAATTAAATGCGTTTCCACTCAGCTTCACCACCAAAGAAGGGTTGTCGAGCAACTCGCAATATACGCTCGAATTCGAATGTGAACAGGCGGACGTTGATTATGAATCTCTGCTGGGTCAAGGGATCAGCATTCAAATAGAAAGGCCGGATTTCGGCGCGCGGCCGTTTTACGCTTACGTGATCGGCGCCTCCGATTCGGGGCAGCATCAGGATAAGTTCGTTTATAAGCTGGAGCTGAGCACCTGGCTGTGGTTTTTGATGCAAAACCGCAACAGCCGCATTTTCCAGGATTTGAACGTGCTCGACATCATCGAGCAAATCTTCTCGCGCTACGGTTTTGCCGACTACCGTCTGGATATTCAAGGCACTTATCCGACGCGTGAATATTGCGTGCAGTTTTCCGAAACGGATTTCGCGTTTATCAGCCGCCTGCTGGAAGACGAAGGCATCTGGTATTACTTCGATCACGCCGAGGATAAACACACGCTGGTGATCACCGACCGGCAGAATTTCGACGATCTGGATTTCGGTTACGCCGTGTTGCCGTTCATGCCAGACAGCGAAGAAAACCGCGCCATCCGCGAAGGGATCCAGCGCATCCAGCGCTCCCGCAAAGTGCGCCCGAATGAAATCGTGCTGCGCGACTTTGACTTCCAGAACCCGCGCAAGAACCTGCAAACCAAGGTGGAAGAGAGCCGCCTCGGCCTGCAGAACACCCCGCTGGAGTGGTACGACTACGCGGCGGGTTATGTGGATACCGAACGCGGTGAAAACCTGGCGCGGCTGCGCCTGGAAGAAATGCAAAGCGACGGCCATCTGCTGTTTGGCGAGAGCAACGCCGTCGGGCTGATGGCCGGCAAGGATTTCTCCTTGATTTTGCATCCGGACGCCAACCGCAACCGCCGCTTCAAGCTGACTCGCTGCGACTATGTGTTCGTGCAAGACGGCCCGGACAGCAGCAGCGACGGCCGCAACGTCACCTGCCGTTTCAATGCGTTGAACGACGACGTGCCGTTCCGCCCGCTGCGCGAAACGCCAAAACCGCAGATGCCGGGCATCCAGAGCGCCACCGTGGTCGGCGCGCCCAACTCCGAAGTGCATACCGACAAATTTGCGCGCATCCGCGTGCATTTCCACTGGGATCGCTACAAAACCACCGAGGAAGACAGCTCTTGCTGGATCCGTGTGGTGCAGGCCTGGGCGGGGAAAGGCTGGGGCGTGATCGCCATGCCGCGCGTCGGCCAGGAAGTGCTGGTGACCTATGTCGACGGCGATCTCGATCGTCCGATGGTGACCGGGATTGTGTATAACGGCGACAACCCGCCGCCTTATCAGTTGCCTGAATACATCAACTACTCGGGCATGGTGTCGCGTTCGCTGCGCTTCGGCAAGCCGCAGCATGCCAGCCAGTTGACCTTCGATGACAACCGCAACAACGAACGCGTCATGCTGCATGCCGAACGCGATCTGCAAACCACGGTGGAGCGCAACCAGGCCACCGAGGTGGGAATGGACAAGTTCGACATCATCCGCCGCACCTTTACCGACTGGTTCACCAACCACGTCTCTTACAAGGATTACGTCTTCAGCATTACCGGGTTTGACGCCTCGATTAAAGGCGTCAGCGCGTCGATGACCGGCGTCAGCCTCACCGCCACCGGCGTGAGCACCTCGTTCACCGGCGTCAGCACCTCGTTCACCGGCGTGAGCACGTCATTTACCGGCGTCAGCACTTCGTTCACCGGGCTGAGCACCTCGTTCACCGGGCAGAGCACCAGCTGCACCGGCGTATCAAACTCGATGACCGGCGAAAGCAACTCCTTCACCAGCATCAGCAACAGCATGACCGGCGAAAGCAACAGCTACACCACGGTCAGCACCAGCCAGACCGGCAGCAGCACCAGCTTTACCGGCGTCAGCGTCAGCACCACCGGATCGTCGACCAGCACCACCGGCTGCAGCATCAGCACCACCGGATCGTCGACCAGCACCACCGGCTGCAGCATCAGCACCACCGGCAGCAGCGTGAGCACCACCGGCAGCAGCGTCGGCACCACCGGCAGCAGCGTCAGCAGCACCGGCAGCAGCGTCAGCAATACCGGCAGTAGCGTCAGCAATACCGGCAGCAGCACCAGCACGACAGGGGTGTCGATCAGCTATACCGGCGCGTCACTGTCCGAGACCGGCGTCGATTTGAAAAAAGTCGGGATGCAAAGCAAAAACTAACGAGGCGCGGCAATGAGAATCATACGGCCACAGCAATTGGTGGCGATTAAAGGAAGTTACCAGATCGGGACAGACAGCCGGCTCGGCATCAGCGTCGTGGCCGGATGCTACCTGTCCCGGCCTGAACACTTCGTGAACGAAGCCGAAATCTGGGAGGCGTGGAAGCGCGTGCCGCTCAGCCTGCCGATATTGGATGTTGCCGAGCCGAAGCCGTTCGCCGAATACCTGATCGCCGGCCATGCCGGTATCGGTCAGCCGGTGAAAACGCTGAATGTCAGCGCCGACATCGGCGGGCTGAAGCGCCGTTGGCGGGTCGAGGGCGAGGGACGGCGCGGCGCGATGGAGGTGGAACCCTTCCTCAGCGTGCCGCTGGATCACACCTCCGCCTGGGGCGGCAAAGACAACAAGGAGAACCCGTTTGGCCGCGGCTGCAATGACGGGCTGCGGCCGCTGCTGATGACGCTGTCCGCCGAGGGGACCGCGCAGGAGCGCTCTCCGCTGGCGGCGCCGGCGCCGGTGCCGCACGAGTTTGCGCTGCGCAAGGCGCACATCGATAAGGTGGCGGGCCAGATCGCCGGCAAAGCCTATCTCGAGACGGTATTCCCCGGGCTGCCGGCCAATATCGATCGGCGTTATTTCCAGATGGCGCCGCCGGCGCAGTGGTTGCCGGAAGCGGCGTGGCCGGATCGGGTGCCCTTCGAGCTGCAGGGCGTCGGCGCGCAAAGCGAGGCGATTCGCGGCGAGCTGCCGGCGGTGCGCGGACGGGCGTTCATCCGCCGTCACGATAGCGACAGCCTCGAGGAAATCGAGCTGCAGCGCAAAACGCTGTGGTTCCTGCCCGACAGCGACATCGCTTTGCTTATCTTCACCGGCAATGCGCCGTTGACGCATCTGCTGGACGAGTCCATCGAGTCCGTCATGCTGGCGTTGGATCGCTGCGATGCGCCGCGCTCGTTCGACTATTTCCAACAGGTATTCCGCAAGCGCAGCGACGATGACGCCTCGCCCTTTGAGTTTCTGTTTGATCCGGATCTGATGCCGGCGGAGATGGGGTTGAACGTCATCCAGGCGGTGTCGGATCACCCCAGCGACTTGCGTTACGATCCGTCGCCCACCTCTCTGGGCGATTCCGCCGTGTTCTATCGACGCATCCGCGAGGCGATCGCCTTGCACCAGCAACAAACGTCGGCGGAGCCGGCTTCCGTGACGCTGCCCGATGTGCCGGATCTTCCCGCCGAAGACGGCAATGACGCGTTTTTCCCCGATAGCGCGACCGTGGAAGGAAAGACCTTCAGCGGTTTGCGCTGCGAGGCGCTGTCGGGCAGGCATTTTCTGCAGTGCCGCTTTGAGCGCTGCGATTTCTCGCAGGCTTCTTTTGAGAACTGCACCTTCGAAAACTGCGTTTTTGATGGGGTCAACCTGACGCAGGCGGCGCTGCGCCAGATCCGCATGATCTCGTGCACGCTGCAAAAGCCGTTGCTGGCGGAAAGCGTGTGGCAAGAGGCGGTCTTCGAACGGGTGACGCTGGCGGAGCCTCAGGGGCAAGGCCTGCGCGCCGACCACGTGAAGCTGGATAACTGCGTTTTCGAGCGGGGCGATTTCACCGCGAGCCGCTTTGAACACGCGGCGATCGGCAACGGCATGTTTAATGGCGCAACGCTGATCCGCGCGCAGTTTCTGCAAGGCGAGCTGGACGCGTGCGTGTTTAACCGCTGCCTCGCCGAAGAGGCGGTTGCGCTGGAGATGACGCTCACCAAAAACTCGTTCCTTGGCGGCAACTGGCGCGGCGTGCGGTTCGAACGCTGCCGTGTCGAGAGCCTGACGGCGGGCATGCAGGCGAACTTTTCCCACGCCGTGTTCAGCGATAGCTGTTTCACCAAAGTGGGATTGAAAGCGGCGCGTATGGAGAGGTGCCAACTGCAGTACAGCGTTTTCACTGAATGCAACTTTGACGAGGCCGATCTGACGGCCTGCGCGATCGCCGGCTGCGATCTGGCCGGCGTGCGGTTTAAAGACAGCCTGTTGACGCACTCACGTTGGCAAAACAGCAGCGCTCAGCAAGGCCTGTTTTATAACGCCGATCTGCGCGATGCGGCATTTGACCAGTGCAATCTGGCGGCGGCGCATCTGGCGATGACCTGGCAGGACGCCGGCACGCGGTTCAGCGGTTGTCTGCTGGAGCGTGCGTGTTGGGTGCCGCGCAGAATCATTCATGGGGACTATGCGCATGAAAACTGAAAGCCGCGTGATTCAACAGGCGCTGCCTGACCGAGAGGCGATCGAACTGGAGGTCGCCCAGGCGGTGGCGCAGACGCCGCCCATGCCGCGGATCTTCAAGAAACGCCGGTTCCACGATCGCGAGCTGAAAGGGTTGACGCTGAGCGACTGCTTTTTCATCGACTGTCATTTCGAACGCGTCACGTTTGAAGGCTGTGATTTGCGGGCGGTGCGCTTTGAGGGCTGCACCCTGCAGCAGGTCAACGTGGTCGGTGGCAGCCTGATGCGCCTGTCGTTCAACGAATGCCGGTTTGACAACCTGACGCTGCAACAGGGGCTGCTGTGCAATTTGGCGTGTAACGACACCGCGCTGCAGGGGTGTTACGTCGGCGATTGTCTGCTGGATGACTGCGGTTTGATCCGGTGCGAGGTCAACGGCGCGGAAATTGAACGCAGCAGCCTGGGGCATCTGGCGGTGCAGTCCAGCACCCTGACCAACCTGATGTTTCACCAGGACGTGATACAGGACGCCAACTGGTACGCCTGCCAACTCACGCAGTGCCTGTGGCAGGCGTCGACCCTGGATCGTCAGGTGATGGGCAGTTGTCAGCTGGAGACGTGCAGCTGGCAGACGATCGCGGGGCAGGCGCGCATCTGGTTCACCTGCCGCCTGTCGGGCTGCACTTTGGCGCAGCTACAGCTGCAGGGCGCCAGTTTTCACCGCAGCGAGCTGGAGGGGTGTTCGTTCGCCGACAGCGATCTGACCTCGGCGATCTTCGCCGAAGCGCAGGTACAGCGCTGCGATTTCGAACGCGCGACGCTGACCCTGGCGCAGGGGCAGAAGGCCCGGTTCAGCGAATGCGCGATGGGCGGCGCCAACTGGGGGCGCGCCATCTTGCCGCAAGCGGAATTCAGGGCGTGCGATCTGGCGTTAGCCAATCTTGAGCAGGCCGAACTGCGGGAAGCGAACCTGATCGAACAGCCGTTGACCGCCGCTCAGCAACAGAGTGCTCGCCTGCATGGCGCGCAGCGTCATCGCGCCGAAAACGTGCCGCTTACCGCCGATCCGTTCTTGAGTGCGATCGACGCCTGGTATGCGCATCAACAACCGGGGCCGCGGCAACCGTCGTATCAACGGCCAACAGGAGTAAGCAGATATGTATAAATCCAGAAGAGAGCATCAGAAGGTCTATGCCAACGCCAGGGTGACGCCTTTGCAGTTGGTGCGCAGCGCTCCGCTTCCCGAACAAGGGGGGCGCAAGGTAGTGACGCTGGCGGCCGACGCCAACGGCAGTCTGTATGTCGACGGCATGCGAGCCCATTGTCTGGCGGTCGCCACCAGCTGCCTGGTTCAGCCGCTGGCGGGCGATCGCGTTTGCGTCATCGCCGACGGCGACAAGTTGGTCATTACCGAGATCTTGTCGCGGCAACAGGCGCACGCCGTCATGACGCTGGACAGCCGCTGCGCCAACTTGCGCATCGTGGCGCCGGAGATCGAGCTGCAGGGCGGCAAGCGGCTGACGTTGCGCAGCCCGCACTTCACGCTGCTGACGCGCAGCAGCCGTTGGGTGGCCGAAACGCTGCACCAAATCTCTCAACGCCTGTTTGTGCGCAGCAAGCACGCGAGCCGGCGGGTGGAGGAAACCGACGAGGTGCTGGCGAAGCACATCATTCAGGATGCGCGGCAATCCCTCGTCATCAACAGTGAAATTGGTTCTCTGAAGTCTTCGGCGGTGCTGAAGATCGACGGCGGCCAGATACATATGGGGTAAACCACCATGACTGCAGCCAATAACAACATGGCCGGGATCAGCTTTGCCGGCTGTGACCCGATGATACCGGCGCCGGGCCCGAACACCGCGCCCAACAACACCGGCATACCGAACGTGCCTAACTGTTTCCTTTGCGGCGGCAATGAACAGAATCTCGGCAGCATTCGCGCGGCCACCGTCGATTCGGGCGGGGTGATCGGCGCCGCCTCCGGGACGCATTCGGCCCAGATGCAGCCGGTGCAGGGATCGGGCAAGTATTTCACCGGCGGCATGCCGGTCACGCGGCTAGGCGATTCCAGCACGACGAACAATAACAACATGGTCGCCACTCAGGTCGCGCCGAGCCAGACCAAATGTTTCGTTAATGCATAGGAGTTCAGCATGGTGAAAACGCTCCGGGGGATGGCGACAGGGGGACTGTTGGCGGTGGGGATGCTCGGCGGATGCAGCTGGTTTTCTCACGACGAGGCTGCGGATGCGGGGCGCCGGTTGCGGTTTATCGACGTCGAGGTGACCGCCAACGACAACGTGAACCCGAATGCCGCCGGGGAGGCGCAGCCGGTCAAGGTATGCGTGATAGAAACCAATCGCTCGGGGTGGATGCCCGAGGGGATTGGCGACGGCGCTCCTTGCCGCGAGACGGCGCCGTCGGAAGGGGCGCTGAGCCGGCAGCAGAGCATTTTGCAACCGAGGGAGACGTTGCGTTATCGCTTCGAGGTGCCGGCGGGGCAAGAGCGATGGGTCGTCGTCGGGGCGGAGTTTCAGCAAATCAGCGGCGTGTTGCCGCTCGCCGAGCAAAAGTCCCCTGCGCAGGCTGATTCGCAAATGAAGGTGATGGTGGGGATGACGTCACTCAGCATAGTGACTAACGACAAAATGGATGAATGACATGTTACCTAAACAACGCGTCGCCTGGGTAGAAGGCATGTTGATGGAACCGCAGCATTTCCAGCAGCAGGAACGTTTTTTCGAGCACTTGATTGAAGCGCGCTTGCGCAGCGTCGAAACCTTCACCTGGGGGTTCCTGACGCTGGAGATCGACAACGGGCTATTGGAACAGGGCAAGTTTGCGCTGAAGAAAGCCAAGGGCGTTTTCCCCGACGGCACGGCGTTCAGCATGCCTGAGGATATACCGCTGCCGCCGCCGCTGGTGCTGGGAGAAGGCTGCCAGGGGAAAGTGGTGTGCCTGTCCGTGCTGATGGACATCGCCGGCAACGCCCAGATCGATCTTATCCAGGATGCGCGAAAAAGCAGCCGTTTTCGCACCATGGACGCCGAGGTGCCGGATCGCAACCACGGCGTCAGCCTGGAGGGAACGCCGCGCGTGTGCACGATGCAACTGGGCAGCCTGGTGACGCGGCTAAGCCTGGAGGACGCGGTCAGCAGCGCGGAAAGCGTGCTGCCGGTCGGTTTCGTGCGCGAGCTGACCAGCGATCGTCGGGTGCTGCTGGATGAGCGCGCCTTGCCGCCGATGCTGGATTTCCGCGCCATCGGCTGGCTGCCCGCTTTCACCACCGAATTGCTTGGGCTGATCAGCCAGCGTCTGGAGTCGGTTTTCCGCCCGGACGTGCATATGACGATCGGCGGGCTTTCCGAGCTGCTGGAACTGCTGTTGCTGCAAACCTTGAGCGAGTTCAATTTGCGCATCAGCCAACTGCTGGCCAGCCCGCAGGTGCATCCTGAAACCCTGTTCGACACGTTGCTGAGCCTGCTGGGGCGGCTCAGCATCATTCCCGGCGGCGAACGCCTCTGGGATCGGGCCGATTTGGTGTATCTGCACGATGAACCGCACAACTGCTACTTCCAGCTGTTCGCCTCGATTCGCCGCGCGCTGTCGCTGGTGATCGAAGCGCCGGCGGTGGCGTTGCCGTTTGTCGATCGCGGCGACAGCATTTATCTGTGCCCGAACGACTCGCAGCTGCGCCTGGAAAAACTGGTGTTCGCCGTCAGCTGCGGTTTGTCCATCGAGCATCTGCGCTCGTATTTCCCCGCGCAGGTCAAACTGGGGCCGGTCGAGAAAATCATTCAGCTGATCGATCTGCAATTGCCGGGCGCTCGCTTGTTGCCGATGGCTTCGCCGCCGCGGCACATACCGTATTACCCGAACAGCATCTATTTCGAGGTTGATCATGCCGACCCGATTTATAAGGAAATGATGGCCGGCTCGGCGATGGCGCTCAGCATCGTGGGTGATTTCCCCGACCTGCGTTTTGACGTCTGGGGATTAAGGCAAGGGAGGGTGGGATGAACGAATTCGAGAGAAAAATACGCGAGGCGATGGCGGTAACGCGCAATAACGCGACGCCGCGCCTTCCCGCGTCCGGCTCTGTGGGCAAAACGACGGCGGAGATCGCCGCGCTGTCCTTCGGCGCGCGGGCGCTGGCCGCCAAGCTGCGGCCGGGAAGCGCCGGGGTGGCGACGCCCCCCGAACCCAAGCCTTATGAGGCTGAAAGCGTTGCGCCGGAAAGCAGCGAGCCCGCGCCGGGCGAGCGCCCGGCCGAGGCCGCGCCGACCTCGAGCGGGCTGTTCGGCCGCGCCGCGCTGAGCAAGCCCGGCGTGATGATGGGCCATTGGGACAACCCGCTGATCGCCGCCGCCATCCCGGTTCTGCTGCAGGTGGAGCGGGTGCGCGATCAGAAACAGCTGAATCCGGGCGCGGTGCGCGCGCAGATCGTGCGCGAGATCCAACAATTCCAGCAGACGCTGCTGGCGGATCACATCGCGCCGAGCGATGTGGACAAGCTGGCCTATCTGCTGTGCTCCTACGTGGATGAGTGTTGCATGAGCACGCTCGAATCCGGCGAACTGAATCTCAGCCTGCTGGTGGAGTTTTATCGCGACGCCTGGGGCGGGGAAAAGTGCTTCGAGCACCTGCAGGCCTATCTGGCCGCCTCGCCGCGCAACAAGGAGATCCTGGCGTTTTACGATCTGATCCTGTCGCTGGGCTTCGAAGGGCAATATCACGTAATGGAACGCGGCGCGGTGCTGTTGGCCGACGTGCGCAACCGTCTTGACGGCTATCTGTACAGCCAGAACCCGACGCAGACGCTGGCCGATGCCGAGCCGAGCAAAGTGGTGCGCAAGGCGACCCGCATCACGCCGCTGAAGCTGCTGTGCTACGGCCTGGCCATCGCGCTGCTGGCGTATGCCTCGGCCGCCTGGTATCTGCACGATCAGTCCCGCGCGCTGCGCAACGCCATTTTGGCCTGGACACCGCCGCAGCCGCGCAAAATCAACATCATGGAGACGCTGCCGCAGCCGCTGCCGCAAATCCTCAGCGAAGGGTGGCTGGAGGTGCGCGCCGATCCGCGCGGCTGGCTGTTGATCTTCACCTCCGACGGCGCATTCGCCACCGGGCAGTCGAAGCTGTCGGAAGAGTTTAAAAAGAAACGCAACATCGAGCGTTTGGGGGAAGCGCTGGCGCCGTGGCCGGGCGATCTGGAGGTCATCGGGCATACCGACAACAAACCGTATCGCAACACCTCCAACAACTCCAACCTGAAACTGTCCGAGGCGCGCGCGCAGACGGTCGCCGACAAGCTGCGCGAATCCTTGGCCAACAGTAAATACAACCGCACCGTGACCTCGGTCGGCAAGGGCGATCAGGAGCCGCTGGACGACAACGCGACGGAAGAAGGGCGCCGCCGCAACCGCCGCGTGGACATCCTTTGGAAAATCGGCGAGAGGGAGATGGCTTCACCGTCTGCAACGTTAAATCAGGCAGGGGTAGCCGCCGAGGTCCCCGAGGATAACTAAGACATCCGCCGGCGTAGAGATAATAAGGAAATTATATGATACGTAGATCATTCATATTGGTGATTGCCTTGCTGCTGTGTGCGGTGGTGTGGTGGATTGGGCCGTTGATCGCCATCGGCACCTATCGGCCGCTGCTGTCGGTCTGGGTCAGGGGCATCATCATCGCGCTGATCCTGTGCTGGGCGCTGTGGCCGTTCGTGGCGACGTTCTTATCCTGGGTGTTCCGCCACGCGCGAGCGCCGGCCCCGGCCAAACGCAAGACCGCCCAGCGAGATCGCGTGACCTCGCGCTTTTACGACGCTTTGCGCACCTTGCAGTACGTCGGCACGGCGAAGCAGCGCACCCCCTGGCAGCGCTTCAAATACCGCCTGACGCGCCGTTACGTCAGCGAAAAGCCGTGGTTTCTGGTCATCGGGCCGCCGGGCAGCGGCAAAACCTCGCTGATCGGCGAAAGCGGCGAACGCTTCTTGCTGGCCGAGCACTATGGCCTGCAGCAGACGGTGGACGTCGGGCCGACCCAGGATTGCAACTGGTGGCTGGCGGAGAATTCGGTGTATGTCGACACTTCCGGCGAATGGCTGCAGTTGAACGGTCTGGGGGAAGAGGGCGCCAGGGCGCGCGACACCCTGTTCAAACTGATCCGCCGCCATCGCCGCCATCCGGGCATCGACGGCATCATGCTGTGTCTTGATGCGCGTTGGTTGCTGCACGCCTCGCTGACGGAGAGAAAGTCGGTCGCCGACGCGCTGCGCGTGCGCCTGCTGGAGATGGCCTCGTGGTTCCGCAGCGAGCTGCCGGTCTATCTTACCATCAGCCACCTCGATCAACTGGTCGGCGGCGAGACCTTCCTGTCGATGCTGGGCGACGATCTGTTGCAAAAAGGCATGGGGTTCAGCCTGAACCGCGCCGAACAGGGAGAAACCCCCTTCGAGCAGTATGAAACCCTCTACCGGGAGATGGTGGCGCGCGTCAGCCATCACGTGCTCGAACTGTTGCACGATGCGCCGGACGGCCAAAACCGCCAGCAGCTGCTGTTCTTCACCGAGTCGCTGGGGTCGCTGGGCAACCCGCTGTATTCCCTGTTAGAGCAGATCTTCCCGCAAACGCCGGTGGGCTACGCCTGCCATCTGCAGCAGGTGTGGCTGGGCAGCACCATCGCCTTGCCGCCGCAGGGGGCGATCTACAACGCGGAAGCGGCGGATATCTATGAAGCTCGCCCGACCGGGCGCATTTATCACCCGGAGCTGGATTACGCCCGGCAAGAACGCGGGGTGATGCAGCAGTCTTCGCACGCCAGGCCGCTCGGCAGCCGCATGAGCTCTCTGGGCCGCTATGTGCTGGTGCTCATTCTGTTGGCGGTCTCGTTTAACCTGCTGGCGATGCGTTACCTGTGGGAGAGCGATTACATCTCTTACATTGCGGCGCGCTTTGACGAAACGAAGCGCATCGTGCGCGAAATACCGGTGACTAACCGCGTCAGCGACGATGTCATTTCCGCCTATGAGCAGCTGGGCTACATGAACGCGCAATTGGGCGGCGAAGTGTCGCCGGTGCCGAATCCCTATTTCGAGCACAAGCTGATCAACAGCGCGGCGCAAAAAACCTACCAACGCCATTTGCTGCAGATCTTCTGGCCGGCGGTGGAAAACTATATCGCGGACGAACTCAAGAATGACGTCTCGGCGTCCAACAAGGACGTCTACGGTACTTTGAAAGTGTACCTGATGATGGGCGAACCTTCGCATCGCTCCGCCGAAGCCTTGGTCGACTGGTTCATGGCGCGCTGGGAAACCTTTATGCCGCAGGGTTACACCGACATGAACAAAGGCATCTTCGCTTACCATCTGCGGGAGATGTTCTCTTTGCCGGACGCGCCGGTCATGAAGATGAACGGCGATCTGCTGCGCCTGGCGCGGGTGAAAGCGATGAACATTCCGATGCAGGTGCGGGTGGTGCGCCGCATCGAAGAGAAACCGTTGCCGGCGGCGATCAACGATATTTCGTTGGCCGACGCCGCCGGACCGAACGTCTCCTTGATGCTGCGCCGCAAGAGCCAGGCGACGGTCACCGATACCGCCGTGCCGGGGTTCTATACCCGCGCCAGCTATCGCGACGTTTTCCTGGCGCAGCTCGATGACGCCGCCAAGGACATGATCGAAGAAGAGTCCTGGGTGCTGCGCGACAGTGGGGAAGGGAAAAACGCGGTGAACTCGCTGGCCTCGGCGCAGAAGCTGGCCGACGAGGCGAGGAAGCTTTATCTCATCGAGTATGCCGACAAATGGGATGCGTTCATGCGCGATGTACGCGCCCGGCCGGTCAACGGGCTTGAGGATGCGGCGATCCTGGCGCGTCAACTGTCCGACCCTTCTTCCCCGCTGGCCAATCTGGTGCGCTTCGCCGCGCGCGAAACCAGCATGACCGGCACCAACCAGGGCGATGCGGCAAGCTGGTTCGACCGCCAGCGCAACCGCATCGAGCAGCAGCGGCGCGACATCCTGGGCGAGATTTCCGGCGAGCGCGCGCGTTTTCGTCTCACGCCGGAGCGCGCGGTGGAAGATCGCTTCGAGCTGCTGCGCCGTCTGGGCTATCAGCTGTTGCAGACCACCAACGCCAGCAACGATCCGCTGAGCCGCAGTTTCGAAGCGCTGTACAGCCAGTTGACCACCTTGTCCACCTCGCTGCGCGGCGGCCAGGTGGTGCCCGCCGGAGGCACGCTGAAGCGCCTGCAGCTGGATGCGGCGCGCCAGCCGGAACCGGTGCGCAGCGTGATGATGGATCTGTTGCAGGTCGGGGACAGCCAGACGATTCAGCAAAGCCAGAAGAACCTGAGCAAAGGCGCTTCGTCGCTGGCCTCCGGCTTGTGCAAGAGCAGCATCAGCGGGCGTTATCCGTTCTCGCGCAACGCCAGAGCGGAGGTCGGCATCGAGGACTTCTCGCGCATGTTTGGCCAAAGCGGCGCGATGCAGCAGTTCTTCGATGAGAACCTGGCCCCTTATGTGGACGTCAACGCGCAGAAATGGAATGCCAAACCGGGTTCAGAGGGGATCGTCAATGCCAGCACGCTGGGCGCGTTTGAAAATGCCCGGCTGATCCGCGATACCTTCTTCACCGCCGGCGACAAGCTGTCCTTCTCCATGTTCATCAGGCCGTTGTCCCTGACGCCGACCATTACGGAAGCGACCCTGGATATCGACGGGCAGGTGATTAACTACAGCCATGGTTTCAGCCAGCCTACCCGTATCGATTGGCCGGGCCCGAAAGGCGGCAGCTATGTTCGACTGACCTTCCGCACCGGCACCGGCCAGATCCAGGTCGCCAGTTTCGACGGGCCCTGGGCCTTGTTCCGGATGTTCGACGCCAGCAATCCCGTGCCGCTCGCCAGCGACAGACGAGAGCTGACGATGTCGATGTCGTCGGTGGTGGGCGTGCTCAAACTGGAATTGCGCTCGACGATGAAAGATTTCCCACTTTGGTCACGGGCGTTGCGAGGATTCTCGTGCCCGAAAGCGATGTAAACACAACCGTAAAGAGGTGATAAACATGTTAGATCCAGCCAAAATTTTAGAAACCATGAAGGCCGGCGGCAATTTGGGCACCAACTCCCAATCGTCGCTGAGTCAACCGTTTATGCAAGGCGTCAGCAATATTCAAATGTCGGGGCCGGATGCGGCCAAGTCGGTCATGAGTAACGTGACAAAATCTTGCGATGATATGTTCGGCAATATGAAGGGCATTTTTAATGGTCTGCAATCAAATGTGAACGCACACCAGAAAATGCAAACGAGCGAGCAGCCGAAAGATTTTAATGTTTCCATGGACGATCTTCGTCCGGCGATTGCGAAAGGGTTCCCGCACGAAATGGCGGACTTCTTTTCCAAAGTGCCGAAACTGTAATCAACAACTCGATGGATAAAATACCGGGAGGTGGAAATGCCTCCCGGTATTCACAAGGAGTGATGCGATGATCTATGACTGGATGCTTAAAAACGCCAATAAACGCATGGGTTTTTTCATCATAGTGATACCCAGCTTGTTTTTTTGGATAATGGTTTTTCTGACCTTATCTATTTTTTGATTCTTTGATGTAAAAAAAAGCACCCGCGAAGGTGCTTAAAATGAAACGAATTAAAAAAAGGAAGGGATGATTATGAATTGTTATTACAGTTTAGAGATGATCTGCAATCCGCTGGAAATCAGCGCATCGACGGCCAGACCAATACCTTTACCGATGGTGCCGACAACGGTTTTTGCATCCGGGTTAACACCGGCAATCGCGGAAATGGTATCAATACCTGTACCTACCGCACTGCCAATCAGTGTGCCTACGTCACCAAAAAAACCAGCACCGTTAACTTGTTCAATTTCTACTGCGGATAGTTCTTTCATGATTGAAACTCCTTTTTCAGTTAGCCCTTTACTTCAGGCCATTTCATTATTGCAAATCAGGTCATTTTTTCAATAAAACTCGCGCTGTTTTTTTATACTATTGTGTTTTTTGTTAGATTGATTTTGCATCGTTAGATTATATATTGCCGAAGCCTGGATTGTTATATCTCACTCGCCTTGAACGGCGGCGGTTTTATGAGGTTATTATTTTAAATCGGAATGATATATACCAGAAGGGAGACCTTATGAAGGTATTGACGACGCCGGAAAGACCTTTCCGGTATGATGAGCTTGCGGATAAAATTATCCGGGAGGCCAGGAGCCGCTTGGGGTGCGCCGTTCTGCGGTTTTTAGACTGCATGATCCTGGGGTATGGCCCGCCGGTGATAGTCTTTGATATCTATAATAATCACGGTAAGTTGCAAACGTTCAAAGTCATTCTTCCTCTTGGGAGCGACAAGCAGCTAAAAAAAGATCACCTCGGATTGGTTTCCTGTCTGGAGGCCAAAAAGCTGATGAGGATCAAAAAAATATAATTCATCCCGCTCGTCAACGATGCCGCGTTATCTTTCTGCGCTGCGCATCACTCCTGAAAAATCGTTACTCCTACCAGGCATTTCTTGCGCGGGCGGCCGATGGGTTCGCCTCCTTCTTTTTTGTTGCCGTCTACATGAAAGGGCGGGAATCACTTACTGCCATAAAGTGTAGCTTTTTTTTATGCAATTTTTTTACAATAAAATGAATATGGTTATACTCTGTTTAATAGGGTCTGCGATGACCCCGCCGCCACGGACGAAAAAAGCATTATCCTGCCTTTATCATAAGTAAATTCCTAATGCATAAACGGATTCTCTTAACAATCAATGTCGCGCAATGTTATGTTCTATATTATGTGTTTTTTCGATATTTATCTGGATATATTGCGCTCTTGGAGTAAAATTAACGTATCAGAGAAAAATCTTAGCACCGTGATGCTGATGGCAATGATGCCTTATAAATATATCTTACGATAACAATTTCCCTTGCGAAGCGCGGCAGCTTACCGCGTCTTGCTTTTGTATGCTCTCCAGGGCAGATGATTTATATAACCCTATATAAAATGCACTTTTGCGAGGCATGGTCTTTTTTGCTTCGCCTATAACGCTTTTTTATTAAAAAGCACGTTAAAACAAAAAATAATCACAGCAATGATATTGCAGTAAGGAGAGTGAGCAAGCGTAGTCAAAAGGGAGGTTTGTTAATGGAGCGCGTCAATATCGCTATTGTGGATAAAAATCAATTCTTCAAGCTGGGGTTGAGTCTTGCCTTGCAAGAAGGTTTTCTCACGAATGGCATTAAGGCCAAGATCACGGGAGAAGAACGTGCCAACATCATATTCAGGGCGCCGGACAAGCGGGTGTCCATAAATTTTTGCCATACCCAGCTTTTGCAGGGCAACTTTTCTTCTATTCCGCTCTATTTTTCAATATTGGAGCATAAAAAGACATTCCCTAAAATTCATTGCAATTTGGAGGCCGGAAGTATTACGCGCAAAGACAGCGTGGCGGCGATCGTGGACAAGGTCATGTTCTGCTATCGCAAGAAAAATAGTTTGGTTTCAAGCTATTGCCCGCGTTGTCGTACCCAGCTGACCTTTAGCGAGGGGAAAGTGTGCCGTTTGATCCATTTGGGCTATTCACAAAACCAAACGGCGATGTTGCTCGGCATCAGCCCGAAAACGGTGAGTATTCATAAACGTTCGGCCATGAGAAAACTGAACATCGATAATAATATTGAATTTTTGCGCTGGCTAAAAATGCACAGCGACTCTTGTTAATCAGGGAAAGGAAGCGAACGGTCCGGCGCCGTATTATCAACGGCGCTGAGCGGTCATCTTTTATTGATTTCCGCCTAGCATGGAATCGGTTTTATAGGGAGATAAAACATGGCTGTCTTTGTGAGGGAAGCGGTTTCTCATAATCATTTCAAATTATTGCAGGAGCTTTATGGCAGAGATTTGGGCGGGGAGCGTTTCCTGCACTGGAAGCATTTGCTCGATCCGCATTGTGGGGCGCCGATGGAAAAAACGGGCATATTTTACAAGGATCAAGAACGTTATCTCGGGATGTTTGTATCCAGTTTTTATCCTTTTAAAATCAACAAATTGTCTTTTAATGTCAATATGCTTGGCGATCTTGGGATCCACCGTCAGGTCAAATCTTCCACCGTCTTGAAAGACTTTTTCCTGCAGGCTAAGCGTTCGGATGTGGCGGCGGATATCTGCTTTTCCGATGACAGGAAGATCAGGGTTTATGAAAAGATTTTCAGAAAGTATTTAACCACCAATACGCAAATCTATCCCTTCGTCGAATTAACCTTAAAGCCTGATAAGTTTATGGCCTTTCGTTTTACCGAGGGCGGCCAAGCGCGGCAGGCCAGTTTTATCAATAATCTGGGGCGAGAAAAAGATCATCGCGCATTTGAATATATTGAAAAACATCCTCTGTATCATAAAATTCATTATATCAATAAAGGCAATCTCTACGCTGTGATTGGCTGTTCCAGTGAGTGTGCCGAACTTTTGGATATTTCCAATCCTTCCAGGGAGTGTTTTTCCTGGGCCATCGGCGTTTGTCGGCACCTGCATAGCCGTTGCAAAGTGATGATCCCTACTGGTTTTTACAAGTCGATTTGCGCTCAGGCGGCGGAGGTCATTGCAGAAAAGCGCATCAACATGCTGATCGGTTATTACTCAGAAAAGATAAGCGAGCTGATGCCGAAAGAGGTTTGGGTATGCCGCATGGATCGCCGTTAAGCAGGGCACGTGTATTCTAAATGGAGTGTTTGTCATGGAAGAGATTCCTGTATCACCCTATTCAAAAGTTTTTATCGATGAATATGACCGCCATCCAGAGGGCTGTAATTACAACGTATTGGTGCTGCAGCGTATTGAGGGCGCGCTGGATCCCATCAGATTACAAGCTGCGCTGAATGCGCTGGTGCAAGATCATGTCCTGCTGAACAGCCATATTCATGAACAGAATGGCGAGCTGTATTGGCGTCGCAATGACGCAATCCATCCTTTGCAGCATTACACGGACCGCACGCTGCTGACCCAAGTGATTCGCCAGCCCTTCGACATTTACCGCGGGCCGCTTTATCGTTGGGCGCTTTTCGCCGAGGGGGCGGGGCGCTATACCCTGGCGCTGGTGGGCCATCATCTGGTGATCGACGGCGCGTCTTCCGACGAGTTTTTCTCATTGGTGAGCCATTACTATGGTCAACAGCGGCTGTCGACACGCCTCGAGGCGGCCGAGATTGCCGCCATCAACCGGCAGCTGCAGCGCGAGGTTGAACAACTGGCCGCCGACGGAGCGCTGGCGCACTGGCGGGCCGAAGCGGCAAATTTGGGCGCGATAGACGTGCCCTTTGAGAAAAGCGGCGCCGTGCGAAACGATGAGGCGGCCGAGCTGCGTTTCCAGGTGCCCAAAGCGCAATGGAAAGCGCTGAAGCAGGGCGCGGGAATACGGCGAATGAATGACTTTCTGGCGTTGCTGGTGCTGTGGGGCATCTTGATGGCGCGCAGCGGCAATCAGGAAACGGTCTATATCAGCTATCCGGTGTCGATAAAAAAGGGGCAAAGATTTGCGCTTGGCGGGCATGTAAACACCAGCGTGATGCCCCTCTCGCTGCGTGATGGCGAAGGCTTCGCCGCCGTTTATCAACGCGCGCTGGCGTTTATTACCGCCGCGGCACCGCACTCGCGCCAACGGTTTAACCAACTGCCCACGCAACAGGTGGTGCAGGCGCTGGGGATCCGCGCGATGCCGATTTCCTTTGCCCAGACCAACCTGCGCGATGCGGCCTTGGCGCTGGCCGATTGCGCCACTTCGCCGCTGTTTGAAGCCAACCACGATATGGCCAGCGCGTCGCTTTCCCTGGAATATGAAGATCGGGCCGACAGCGATGCCTTGCAGTTCCGGCTGCGTTTTCGTCAGGACATGTTTGACGAAGAAGATATGCGCGGCTGCGCGGAACATTTCATGCGCTTGATGCAAGCGGCGATGCGCGCGCCTGACGCGCCTTTACGCCACCTCGCCTTTTATCCCGCCGCCGACATGCCGCCAGATGACGACGCGGCCCCCGCGTTGCCGAGAGAAACCCTCAGCGCCCGGTTTGAGGCGATCGCGCTGCGTTATCCGGATAAGATTGCGCTGGAGTTTGAGGGGCTGCATGTCAGCTACCGTGAGCTGAACGGCATGGCGAATAGCCTGGCGCGCGAAATTGCGCTCCGCTACCAAGCGCTGACCGGGGGCGCCCCCCAGGCGGATACGCTGATTGCGCTGTACAGCGAGAAAAGCCTGGAAATGGTGGTGGCGCTGCTGGCGGTGCTGAAAACCGGTGCGGCCTATGTGCCGCTCTCCTGCAATTATCCTCAGGCGCGCATTCGGCATATTCTCGAAGAAACGCGCGCGCCGGTGCTCATCGCCGGGGAAAGCCTGCAGTCGGCCGCCGAGGCGCTGGCGGCGATGATGCCGCACGCCGTGTCCGTCCTCACGCTGGGCGATCTGAACCGCCTGCCACACGAGCGGCAGAATCTGCCGGCCGTCACCGGCGCCGACCGGCTCGGCGCGGTGATCTATACCTCGGGATCGACGGGGATCCCGAAAGGCGTGATGCTCGAGCAACACGCGATGTGCGGGTTGGCGACCGCGTCCGGCATCGCTGTCACGCCCGATGACGCGTTGCTCTTCCTCTCGAGCCCGGCGTTCGATGCGGCGACGTTCGAGGTGTGGGGCGCATTGCTCAACGGCGCCAAATTGGTCGTCGTGCGCGACACGGAGGATATCGCCGGCGATGTGCCGCAGCTGGAAGCCTTGCTGCGTCGGCAGCAGGTATCGATTCTGTGGGCGACGCGCAGCCTGTTCGATCATCTTTACCTCAGTCACCCCGACCTGTTCGCCGGGCTGCGCTGTCTGCTGGTGGGCGGGGAGGCGCTGACCGCCACGCTGATGCAGCGCCTGGTGCGGCAAGCCAACCGCCCGCAGCAGGTCATCAATGGCTATGGCCCGACGGAATGCACCACGTTCACCACGATGTACGCCATCGCGGCGGACGAAACCCGCAGCAGCATCCCGATTGGGCGAGCCATACCGGGGCGCGAACTTCATGTGCTGGATCGCTGGCTGCAGCCGTTGCCGCCAGGGCTGGCCGGCGAGCTGTATATCGGCGGAGACGCGCTGGCGCGCGGCTATCTCAACCAGCCGCAGCAGACGCAAGAGCGTTTCATTACGCTGAACGGGCGACGCTTGTATAAAAGCGGCGATCGGGTGCGAGCGTTGCGCGACGGCAACCTGGAGTATCTCGGCAGAAACGATTGCCAGGTAAAAATCCGCGGTTTCAGAATTGAACTCAGCGAAATAGAAAATACGATCAATGCGCTGGAGGGCGTCGAGAAATGCGTCGTGGTGGATGTCGTCCATCGCGATAGCAAGCGCCTTGCCGCTTATGTGCTGATGGCGCGGGGCGAGCCGCTGGATCCTGCCGATTTGCGCGCCCGGCTGGAGCGGATCCTGCCGGATTACATGGTGCCGTCCAGCTATGTCGCGCTCGACGAGATACCGCTGACGGTGAACGGCAAGCTGGATCGCACGGCGCTGCCCGCGCCGCAATTCGCGCAAGGCGAGCGATATGCCGCGCCGCAGAACGCGCTGGAGGCGTTGATTTGCGCCCTGTGGGCGGAGATCCTCGGCGTTGAACGGGTAGGGGTGGATGACGACTTCTTTCGTTTGGGCGGCGATTCGATCCAAAGCATCGTGTTCACCAGCGAATTGAGCAAGTCGGGCTATCACAGCAACTCGCGTGCGGTGTTCGAAACCCGGAATGCGCGGGCGCTGGCCAAGCGCATTTTGCAGCAACGGGAGGCGATTGCGCCGCTCAATGAACAGGGCGAGCTGCAGGGCGAATTCGAATTGCTGCCGATTCAGCGCTGGTACAACGAGCAGCCGCCGCAACATCGCGCCTTCTTCAACCAGACTTTTTTGGTGCGGGTGCCGCCGATGTCCGCCGAGCGCGTGGCCGATCTGGTGAACGGGCTGGCGTCGCGCCATGACATGCTGCGCGCGCGGTTTAGCGCCGACGACGCCGGCGCGCTGGTCGCGCAGCGCTATCTGTCGGTGGCCGACGGCGGCCCTTCATGGGGATACTATGACCTGGCGCTTTGTCGCCAAAGCCGCGCCGAACTTCTGCATCAATGGCAATCGGGGTTTGATCCGGTAGAAGGGCCGCTGTGCCGCTTCGTCTACATTTTCGACAGCAGCGCGCCCGGCTACGCGCTGATGTTCTGCGCATTCCATCATCTGATCATCGACGTGGTGTCCTGGCGCATCATCGTCAGAGACATGCGACGATTGCATCAGGGGGAATCGCTGTCGGCGAAAGGCACCAGCTACCGGCAGTGGGGCGAGACGTTAAGGCACTACGCGGCGAGCCGGCATGACCAATGCGCTTACTGGTTGGCGATGATCGCCGGGCAACCCGATTACGCCACGCTCAGCGAGGGGGCGCAGAGTCCGGCGTTTTGCCGCTTCGAGTGCGACGCGGCGTTGACGACGCTGTTGATGGACAGCTGTCATCAGGCCTACCGCACCTCGATCCGCGATGTGTTGCTGGCGGCGCTGGCGCCGGTGTTGCAGGCCTGGCATGGCCGTGCGGACAGTTACCTGACGCTCGAACACCATGGCCGCGATATCAATGACGATAAGATCCAGCTCGACGACACCGTCGGCTGGTTCACCGCCTTACTGCCTTTGCGCATCACCGCCCATCAGAGCCCAAAACACACGCTGCGCGCCATCAAGGACGCATTAAGAAAGATGCCGGATCACGGCATCGGCTATTCGGCGCTGAAATACGGTTCAGCGTCGGACGACGAAGCGATAGCCTGCCTGCGGCGCCACCGCTTGCCGGCCATTTCATTCAACTATCTCGGGGTCTTTAACGAACAGACTGACGACGCCTTGTGGGCCTTGATCGACCAAACGGCGGATCTGGAAAACGGCGCGCTGCCGGCGAGCGACAATGTGCTGGATCTGGTGCTCTACGTGCACGGCGACCGGCTGAGCATCGTGATGTCGGGCTTATTGCCGCAGGCGACGCTGGCCCGGATCGGTTCGCACTATCGGGAGAGCCTGTCGGCGCTGGTCGCACACTGTTGCCACGAGGCGAGCCAGGGCGTTCGCCTCGCCAGCCCGGGGGACTTCCCCCATGCCAACGTCAGCCTCGCCGAGTTGGACCGCTGGCAGCAACGTCATCGCATCGCCGCCGTTTTCGAGGCTACGGTCACGCAGCGGGAATTGATGTATTTCAACCGGCTTAACCGCGAGTATCAGATCGATCAGGCCGTTTATGAGGTGGCCGGCCCGCTGCAGCCGGAGGTGTTGAACCAGGCCTGGTCGCTGGCGCTGCAGCGATTTGAAATGCTGCGCGCAGGGTTTGGCGATCAAACCCGCCGTGGGCGGCCCAACGTCTTCATCTGCGAGACGCTGCAGGCGCCGATCGCGATCGAGGATTGGACCGACGCGCCGCCGTCCTCGCTGGAAGAAAGGATGGAAGCGCTGTTGGCCCGGGAACGAGAAACCTCGTTTGAGCTGGATGCGCCGCCGTTGATCCGCTGGCGCCTGATCAAGTTGAACGCCGATGAGCACTATCTGGTGCAGACCTTTAACCATATCTTGTTCGACGGTTGGTCCCTCGGCGTTCTGTTCGAACACTGGTTCAACGACTATCTCACCTTGCTGGAAGGGGGCGCGCCGGCGCTGGAAATTAACCGATTTGAGCCTTTCGCCGCTTATGTGCGCGCGCACGGCGACGATCCCGAGGCGCAGGCGTTCTGGGCGGACTATTTGCGCGGGGCGCCGGTCAACCAACGTTTGCCGTTGAGCGCTTCGCCGGCTGCCGCGCCGCAGGGGCGACGCATGCGGCAATATGGCGCGGAATTCAGCGCGGAACAGGTGGCAAGCCTCACTGCGTTTTGCCGGCGCCAGGGGATCACGGTCAATCAACTGACGCAGCTGGCCTGGATGCTGGCGCTGGCCGAAGCGCTGGCCTGTGACGATATCGCGATCGGCACGACCATGAGCGAGCGCCCGGCGGACATTGAGCAGGTGCAGACGCTGTTTGGCCTGTGTGTCGCCAGCCCGGTGCTGCGCCTGCAGGCGATTCGCCGCCGGCCCATTTATGCGTTGCTGACCGATATCGCGGCTTCCCAGACGCTGAGGCAGAAGTACGCCTTTTCCGAACTGAACCGCTACGACGAACAATGGGTGCCCACTTCGCCGTTCGGCAGCCTGTTTGTGTTTGAAAACATGCCACAACCGCAGAAGGATCCGCGCTTGCCGTTTACGTTCCAGGTGACGGATATCGTCAGCGGCAGCAACCACCAGACGGTGCTGTGCTTGTTCCCCGAAGCGGAACGGCTCGCCATTTCACTGTTTTATGATTCTCACGAGATAGCTCAGGAGACCATCGTTGCGGTAGGACGCCGTTTTCAGGCCATTGCGCTCGCGATCGCCCACCTTCCGCCCGACAGCGAAATCCGCGCCGAAGACGGGATTATCCAGGCGGAGGAGGCGTGATATGTGGCTTGCTATCGACGGCAAAATAAAATACCGGGCGATCGTGAGCGATCTTGACGGAACCTTGCTGGATCCTGCCGGAAATCTGTCTGATCTGACGGTGGAAACGCTCAATATCCTGCATGCCCGCGGACTGGAAATCGTCATCGCGACAGGCCGTTGCGATGCGGATGCGCGCGGGATTGTGGATGGCTTGGGGTTCTCGCCGGCGATCGTCTCCTGCAATGGCGCGATGGTCAATATCGAGGGGCGGCCGGTGGCGGATAAAAGCTATTTCCTGCCTCGCGACAGCCAAATGATGTTGATGGATTACCTCTTCGCCTGTCCGCTTCACGTGACGTTGTTCACCCAGGAAGGATGGATGATGGCCGAAGAGAATCCGCATTTTGCCGACTATATCAAAGCCTCGGGCGTCGCTTGCCGCTATGTCGAGCCGGAGGCGATGAAACGGCAACCGATCCTGAAAGTGCTGCTGCAGGGGGAAGCGGCGCTGATCGAGCGGTTTTACGACGAGGTCAGTCAGGCTTTCGGAAAAACGCTGTCCATCTGTAAGTCCTCTGCGGAAACGATAGACATCATGGATAAGCATATTTCCAAGGCCAGAAGCGTGGCCGACTATCTGAGCGCCAAACAGATAGCGATGCGCGATTGCCTCTCTTTCGGCGATGCGATGAACGATTTGGACATGCTGCGCTGGGCCGGAACGGGGGTGGTGATGGGCAATGCGATGGGCGAATTGAAGCGCGCGCTGCCGTTTAACCCGATTGCGTTGCCCAACAGCCGCAATGGCGTTGCCGATTATCTCTGCCGTGAGTTCGGCCTGTTCTGACATTGTCACCGCCGCGCGGGTGAACGCATTGGCAACAGGGTCTTTCGTGGGCAGATAACAAGGAGGTGAACAAACAGTGAGGGTTTCATTTTTTCATTACTAAACATGTCGATAAATACAAAGGAGACAGTATGAAAGAACTGACTGAAGCAGAAGTCATGGCGGTTTCCGGCGCAGGCATCGCTTCCGATGCCGGCAAAATCCTGGGCAATGGCATTGGCGCCATCGTAGATGCCGGTACCGGTCTATTCGGGATCCACGCGGATGCGGCGGGCGCCGGCGCCAAACTCGGTGAGGGCATTGGCGCCGTCATCGATGCCGGGATTAGCGCCTTTTCGCAGCTGTTTGGCCGTAAATCGTCATAAGCCCGGCCCTTAATGAAAAGTGCCCGCAAGGGCACTTTTACCTCGCACATGTCGGGAGCCGGAAGAACGGCAAAGGGAGAGTTCATGGCGAATAAAATCATCTTGATCATGGCCATCAATCTGTTCGTGGCGGTGGCGTTGGCGGTGTTTAACTTTATCTATATCCAAAAGAAGGTGGATATACGCGCCCCCAATGACGCCACGCCCTTTCAGGTGACCGAGAAAGCGCAGGGCAGGATCGTCTCCATGCAGCAGACCTCGGTATTTCTGAACAACAATCCTGTGGTGGCGTTTACGTTGGAAATCAACGCCAGGCGCAAACAGTTTACGATCGCTGACCATCGGGAGGTCGTGCTGTATATCGCCATGAGCCGTTATGAGGAAAACGGCGTTTACAGCCTATTGCTGGGCGAGAACGACAGGGACGTGGCGTTCGAAAAGGACAGCTTTGGCTATCCGATACGCTTTCATCAGGTGCTCTAGGCGCGCGGAAGGTTTCCTGCCGCCAGGCGGCGTACAAGGGATTTGCCACGGACAAAGGGGGGAGGAAAAAATGCTAAAACGCATCGGATACATCGCGCTGATTTGCCTGGCCTTAATCGGCGGCCGGCAGGCTATGGCGGCAGAGGAAGATCGCTGCTTTGCGGACGAACATTCCGCCTTGCACACCGTTATTCCTTGTTATAACAATCAGTTGGCGATGTTGCCTCTGTCATATTCGTTAAAGGGCGTGGATAACGGCCATGACGTGTCGATACGTCATTATCGGTTGATGTCGCAATCCTGGTCGCCGCAAGACGCCATCCGGCCGACGCAATGGTGGCACGATGTGGATATTTATATCCCCAACGGGGCGCTTGCCCGTAAAGCGTTGGTGCTGATGAGCGATGACTGCGCTTGCGCCGCCGCAGGGGCGAGCGGGGCAGGCAAGCAAAATGCGGCGTTTTCCGTCACTACGCCAGCGGCCTTGGCGGCGGAAAGTCACACCATCGTGATTGTCGTCAACCGGTTACCTTATCCGTACCTGGAATATCAAAATGAGGGGCGGCATCGTGCGGGGGAGGACAGCCAGGCCAGAGGCTGGCGATTGTTCCTGGACGATGCGGATGAATACTTGATGATGCCGCTGGCGATCCCCATGACGGCGGCCTTGTCGCAAACCATGACGCTGGCGCAGCGCGAATTGAGCCGGTGGGGGATAGATAAATTCATCGTGGCGGGCGCGGCGAGCGGCGCAACCGCGGCGTGGCTGGCGTCATTGTCGGATGAGCGCATCGATGCCGTCGTCGCCATGTTCCCGGATGGGGTCGCGGCGCGGCAGGTCTTGAAGCATACCTATCGTACGTATGGCGGCCGTTGGCCGTTGGCGTTTCATCCTTATTACCAACTCGGCATCGATCGGCGCATAGAGACGTCGGCGTTCGACAAACTGATGCAAATAGCGGATCCCACCGCTTATCCGCCGCCGACGGCGGGAGCGCGGCCAGCTGTACCGAAATATGTCATCATCGCCAGCGGCGACGAACGTTATCCGCCGGACAGCACGCGATTCTATTTCAGCGCCTCAGCGGGAGAGGCTTCGCTGCGCGCGATTGCCGACGGGGATCGCGTGGCAAGCCGGCCGGCCGCCGAACGCGCCATACTGGCGATGATCAAGCGCCGCCAGCGCGATATCGCGTTGCCGACGATCGAGGTGCAAGGCAGCGCCGCGGATGCTGCGGTGCGCACGCTGCGTTTTTCCGAACCGCCGGCCACCGTGCGGCGCTGGAGCGCGCACAACCGCACGGCGCGAGATTTTCGTTATTCGTGCGGCGTACGCTTTACCCCGGAGCCGTTGGCCGCAGCGGAGGCCGATCGCGGCGAGTTTCGTCTGGCCGTCCCGGCGCAAGGCTGGGAGGCCACCTTTATCGAGGCGGTGTTCAACGATGGGTTTATCGCGACCACGCCGGTCTTTATCACGCCGGACGATAACTATCCGTCCGCCGTTCCCGCGGGCGATGGCCTGGCGTGTGAAACCCTACCCGGCAGAGGGCTGGGTGAAGATTATCGCCATGACGATTAATTAGCGGCGCCGAAAAACAATAAGGCGGCAATGCGTTATTATGCGCGACAGAGCGCATTGTCGCCTTATTATCGAAATAGTGAACGGCGCCAGACAGAATATTTCTGCGTAACGCCATTTTCTCGTTGTCATATGATCGCGCCGGTTTCACGAACGGCGAATTCCTTATTCTCCCTCCTTTATCGCCATGCTTTTGCTATTCTGCTTCCCCTCTTGCTGTCGCCGCGTCGTGATGTCTTTCGTAATATAAATGTCATTTATTTCAGTGCGAGTTTTTTCGCCCGGTTTTCATTTTACGGCGATGTCACCTGATTTTTCGCCTGAGGGGGAAATGAGGAGGATCTGGCGAAAGCGCCTTCGAATAGCGCGAGAATAAATTCTCTTGCTGCCAGATGAATGAATCAAGAAACGCCGATTTGGCGGTTTTTTCAAAATAAAATTAAGAATGATGCTAATTCTATTTGGGGTAATTATCTTTTCTCATCTTTACATTGATTTTATGTATTGCTAAAGGGGGAAAGCTAAGCATAATTAACTGTGAAAGGAGCGGGGCTCCTATTCTCCCTGTCCGGGATCTCTGTGGCGGGGATATTTTGAAGTCTGTCTAATCAAAAGGAGAAGTACCCATGATGGAAAAAAAAGTGATTATGTTGGCATTTGTCGCGGCAGCCTGTTCAAGCGCTTTACCTGCTCTGGCAGCAGATGGTCAGGTTAATTTTACCGGGAATATTGTCGATGCTGCGTGCAAGGTCACGAATGACTTGAGTAATCCATTAAATGTTGTTTTGGGTGATGTGGCCCGAACGGCATTTGCGGGTGGCAAGGGATCAACGTCCAGCGCGACAAAATTCACGCTGGAAGTCACCGATTGTCCGGATACGGTAAACAGCGCCACCGTTAAGTTTGACGGCGCGGCCGATAACGGCGACAGCAACGTATTGCAGCTGACCCAGGAAACGGATGTCGCTACCGGCGTCGGTATCCAACTGTCTGATATTTCTAACAGTGTTCTGCCGCTTTACACGGCGTCGACGGCTTATCCGTTGGCTTCCGGCAGCGGCGTAAAAAATAACCTCGATTTTACCGCCCGCTATATTTCCACGCAGGCAGATGTGACCGCCGGTAAAGCCAATAGCGTCGCCACCTTTACGCTGAATTATAACTGATAATATTTTCTTGCCCGCTGGTTCACAGCGGGCTGTATTGCCTCGGAGATAATATTATGCGTTTTAATCGCTACGGCGCCTTAGCGGCTTTCATTATTTTATTGTTTGCGTCTACGGTTCACGCCGGCGTGGTGATTGGCGGGACGCGGGTGATATTCAACGGCGAAAAAAAAGAAGCGTCAATCAGCGTGGAGAATCCGGATAAAGAACCGTATTTGATTCAGTCCTGGCTGGAGAATCAACAAAGCGGGGTGGATAAAATCGCGTTTATCGTTACGCCGCCTTTATTTCGGCTGGACGGCAACCAGGAAAATATGCTGCGCATCGTGAAAGTGGGCGATGACTTACCGAAAGATAAAGAAAGCTTGTATTGGATGAATATTAAATCCATTCCTTCAACAACCCAGACGGGTAAATCGAATACGCTGCAAATAGCGGTCAAGACCCGCATTAAATTGATTTATCGGCCGGCGCCGCTGCTCCGTCAGGTACCCGAAGAGGTGACGCAGCAGCTGAAATGGCAGCGTGTCGGTTCAGAATTAAAACTCACCAACCCAACGCCTTATTATATGAACTTCCATTATGTCCGTATCGGGGGGCGGGAAATGAAAGAGGTGGCGTATATCGCGCCGATGAGCAGCGAAATGTTTGCATTGCCCGTGGCGGGCGCAACGTCGGTAAGCTGGAAATTAATTAATGATTATGGCGGCACAGGTAAAGAACATCAGTCAGGTATTTAATCTGTAAGGGAAGGCAGAAAAAGGGATAAAACATTTCAATAATGGAGCTAATGAATGATAACTCAAAAGCGTATATTAGCGAAGCGGGATGCTTGGCTGAAACGCATAGCCTTATTCACGGTAACAACGGCGGTATGCGGCAATATGGCTAAACCCGCCTTCTCTCGTGACTATTTTAATCCGGCGTTGCTGGAAACCGGGCGCTCAGGCCAGCAGCACGTCGATCTGTCGATTTTTGAAAATGGCCAGCAGGTTCCCGGCACGTATCGGGTCGATATTTGGGTGAACGACATGCTGCTGGAAACGCGCGAGGTGTCGTTCGTTCTGCGGGCCGGCAGCGACGAGAAGGCCGATCTGCAGCCTTGTCTGACGCGGGAAGATCTGAAACGGCTTGGGGTGAAAGTTGAGCTGTTTCCCGGTTTGGCCGGCGCCGATCGCTGCGCGAATTTGGCCGCGATCCCACAGGCCTCGGCGCAATTTCAATTTAACCGCCAACGCCTGATGCTGAGTATCCCCCAGGCGGCGTTGGAAAATAAGGTGCGCGGATACGTTCCGCCGGAACAATGGGATGAAGGCCTGCCGGCGATGCTGCTGAACTACGGCTTCACCGGCAGCAACAGCAAGGGGCGCGATCGATTCACCCAGAGCGCAAGCAGTTATTACCTCAACCTGCGGCCGGGCTTCAACCTGGGCGCCTGGCGAGTGCGCAACTACACCACCTGGAGCTACAACAGCGCCGGCGGCGGGCGAGCGTCGGAGGATCGTTGGGACTCCGTCTATACCTACGCCCAGCGCAATATCATCCGCCTGAAAAGCTTGCTGACGCTCGGCGAAAGCAGCAGCCCGTCCGATGTGTTTGACAGCGTGTCGTTTCGCGGCGCGCAGCTGGCTTCCGATGACGACATGTTGCCGGAAAGCCTGCGTGGTTATGCGCCGGTGGTGCGCGGCATCGCGCGCAGCAATGCGCAAGTGGTCATTCGCCAAAACGGCTATGTCATCTACCAGAGTTACGTTGCGCCGGGCGCGTTTGAAATTTCGGACATGTACCCGACCGGCGGCAGCGGCGATTTGGAGGTGACTATCAAGGAGGCGGACGGCAGCGAACAGCACCTGACCGTTCCCTTCGCCAGCCTGCCGGTGCTGCAACGCGAAGGGCGGCTGAAATATGCGCTGACCTCGGGGCAATACCGCACTTACGATCACAGCGTGGATAAAAAGATCTTCTCGCAGGCCAGCCTGATTTATGGCTTGCCCGCCGGTTTCACCCTGTATGGCGGCGGCCAATTCGCCGGGCCGTATCAATCGCTGGCATTGGGTCTGGGCAAGAACCTGGGCGAGTTCGGCGCCCTGTCGGCCGACGTCACCCAGGCGTGGGCAAAGCAGGAGCATCAGCCGAAAAGCGATGGTCAGTCGTGGCGTGTGCGCTACAGCAAAAATATCGTCGAGACGGGGACGAACTTCGCCATCGCCGGCTACCGCTATTCGACCAGCGGCTACTATGGGCTGCAGGAAGTGCTGGACACCTATCGCAGCGGCAACCGTTACGCCCCGATAGACCGCCGCAAAAATCGCGGCGAAATCACGCTGAACCAGAATTTATGGGAAGGGGCGGGGTCGCTTTCACTCAGCGCGGTCTCCGAAGACTATTGGGGCTCCGAGCGCAATATGCAGTCGCTGAGCGCGGGTTACAACAATAGTTGGAATGGCATCAGCTACGGTTTTAACTACAGCTACAGCCGGAATTCACAGGCTATTTACGGCGATTCGAACCGCGGGCGCATTTACGATCGCGATCAGATCTTCGCTTTCAACATCAGCGTGCCATTAGAGAAATGGCTGAGCAACACCTACGCCACCTACAACCTCAACACCAGCAAAAAAGGCAATACCAGCCATACGGCGGGCCTCAACGGCACGGCGCTGGCCGGCGGCAACCTCAGTTGGAGCGTACAGGAAGGGTATGGCAGCCAGGGCCAGGGCAACAGCGGCAACGCCAACGCCGACTGGCGCGCGACGTACGGCGAACTCACGGCGGGCTACGCCTACGATCGCAGTCAACAGCGCGTCAACTACGGGGTGAAGGGCGGGGTGATCGCCCATGAAGACGGCGTGACCTTCGGTCAACCGTTCGGCGAAACCGTCGCCCTGGTACAGGCAGCCGGCGCGAGCGATGTGGCGGTCGGCAATCAGGTCGGGGTGAAAACCGACTGGCGCGGCTACGCGATCGTTCCTTACGCCACGCCTTATCGCAACAATTCGATTCGCCTCGATGTCGACAGCTTGCCGGATGATGTCGATCTCGAGTTGACGAACCAGTCGGTCACGCCGACTCGCGGCGCGGTGAGCCGGGCGAATTTCAAAGCCAACGTCGGCAGACGGATTTTGATGAAGGTGACGGACTCGCAGGGGGCTCCTCTGCCGCTGGGCGCCAGCCTGCGTCTTGCCGAGGGGGCGACTCAGCCGTTTCTGGTCGGCGGCGACGGCGTGGTCTATCTGAGCGGCATGGCGGAAAAGGGCCTGCTCATCGCGCAGTGGGGCAGGAATGGCGAGAACCAATGCCGCATCCGTTACCAGTTGCCGGCGGAGCCGCCGTCAGCGGGTCTCCAAACCCTAAATGGCGTTTGCCAATAGATCTCGCTCTATCTCCATCATGACTTTTAAGTGAGAGTGAAAATGAACGTTTTTCTCAGGATATTCGGTTACGGCGCCCTGGTGTGGCTGGCGACGCTCACGACGGCGGTTTATGCCGGCACCTGTACCACCAACGCGAAAACCGCCCGCATGGGGTTGCTGACGCTGGCCGTGGATCCGCGCATCGAAGTCGGCGAGCAGCTGGCTGTTCGAACCGAGAACAGCATGAACGGCACGACGTTTTCTTTTCTTTGTTCCGGCTCGGTCGCCTATCGCTCCATGTCGCCGCTGACGCCGAGCGCGCTGCCCGGCGTATTTGAAACGGGCATCGAGGGCGTGGGGGTGACGATTTCAGACTTATGGCAGAGCAATAAGAACGTGCCCGTCAACACGGCGATTTCGCCCAACTTGCTGACGCCATGGATCAATCGAAACGATGTTCGGCTGACGTTTATTAAAACCGGTCCGATCAAAACCGGCGGCGATATGGGCGGGAAAATTATCGCCAGATATTATCTGGATTCGACCTCCATTTTGGATCTCAGTATTTCCGGCATGAAGGTCATTCAGAAAAGTTGCCTGGTTGATTTGAACTATAAAAATCAAACGGTGAATCTGGGCAGCCCTAAACGCAGCGAGTTTAACGGCGTCGGCAGCACGGCGGCGTCTTCCGAACGCAATTTTTCCGTGGTTCTGCAATGTCAGGAGGACAATATTCCGGTTCAGGTCACGTTCGAGGCGGCCGGAAATTCGCCAGGCGTGGGAATGATTGATATCGCCGACGGTGCCGATGCGGCGAAGGGCGTCGCCGTGGAAGTGTTGGATGAGAACCGTAATCCATTAACGTTTTCCAGACCGATCAATTACCACACCGCGGCTGAAAAAGAGATCAGGATCCCCTTGATGGCGCGCTATAAGCAAACGGGAGCCATTAGCCCCGGGCAGGCCGACGCGGTGATGACATTCACCATTACGCAGAATTAAAGAGACCCCCATTAAAAATATAATGTCGTCTGTTCGCGCGACATTATTGGTGGCATCAGGCGCTGCAGGCCGATGCCAATGCAATGACAACACGCATGTATGGCCGTGTTTGTCCGTTTAAATATGGAGATTAACCAATGAAAGAACTGTCTGTTATCGAAATGAATGAAGTGTCAGGCGCTTATTCCTGGGATATGAGCAATGGACTGTCGGGGCTGATTGGCAGCGCCGTTTCCAATGCCGCGGAAGCCGTTTCATCCATCGCTCTGGGCGCCTCCGTGGGCAGCATGGCGGGCGCCGTCATCGGCGGTAAGCACGGCGGCGACGGCGGCGGCCTGCTGGGCGTCGGCTCGATTGGCCAGGGCGTCGGCATGGTCGCCGGCGGCATTCTGGGCGGCGTAGCCAGCGGCGTGGCCGCAGCCGTTATTGGCTGGGACACCACGCTGGAATACTCCAAAAAAGGCCTCGATGGGCTGATTAACGGCACCATCAGCTAAATCCATATGCGGTCCAAAGCCGCAGCGCTCTCGCTGCGGCTGTCTCCCGGTCAGGCAAGCGCAGGTTCTTCCTATGAGTGATAATAAGAGCAGGAATATTTTCCGCCAGGAGGCGGTCAATTATCAACGTCAAAGATGGACCGGCAGAGCGCTGTTAATTTCCGGCGCGTCGAGCCATGTGATTGCCGCCACCTGTTTCACTTTTATTCTGATCCTGGCGGGCGCACTCTATTTTTGCGAGTACACGCGCCGGGTCGATGTTGAAGGCGAGGTGATCAGCATCCCGCATTCCACCAATGTGTTTTCCTCCCAATACGGTTACGTGAGCCAGGCATTCCATAAAGCCGGTGACATCGTGGAAAAGGACGAGCCGCTGTATGTGATTGATGTCTCGAGAAGCACCACGTCCGGCAATGTCAGCCATATCGCGGCCAGCGAAATAAGCAAACAGATTAGCAATCTGGATTCGATAATCAGCAAGCTGAATAAAAATAAAACCGCCATGCTGGATAATTTGCGCAAACAGATCAATAGCTATGAAAACGCCTATAAAGAAACCGAGAAACTGAACCTCAGCGCCAAAGAGGGGATGGATAAAATGCGGGATAGCCTGAAAAATTACGAACACTATTTGACGAAAGGCCTGATCACCAAAGATCAGTTAAATTATCAGCGTTCGCTCTTTCAACAACAGCAAAGCTCGTATCAGGCGCTCTACAGCCAAAAGATCCAGCAAAATATTCAGCTGTCGCAGTTGCGCAGCGATTTGCTGATTCGCGCCGCCGATTACGACAATCAGATATCGCAAAGCGAATCGCAACGCAGTGATTTACAACGCCAGCTGGCGGAGTCCAATGCCGGCGGCCAGGTCATTATCAAAGCGCCGCTCAAGGGGAAAATCGAGTCGCTGAGCGTGACCGCCGGGCAGGTGGTCGAGAGCGGCAGCAGTCTGGCGCAAATCAAGCCGATTGATAACATCAAATATTATCTGGTTTTATGGCTGCCGAATAACAGTTTGCCCTACGTGAAAATCGGCGATGGCATCAACATTCGCTATGAAGCCTTCCCGTCGGATAAATTCGGTCAGTTTCCGGGAAAAATAGAATCCATCTCGTCGGTCCCCGCCTCCCCGCAGGAAATGTCGGAATACAGCAGCGGAAATAAAAGGGAAAGGAACGCCTACTACAAAGTGCTGGCGTCCATCAGCGACACGCAATTCAGCGATAAAGGCAAATATCTCGAAATCAGCAGCGGGCTGCAGGCCAGGGTCATCGTCTTCCTGGATAAGAAACCGCTTTATCAGTGGGCGGTCGCGCCTTTGTATGACATAAAAAACAGCGTTGTGGGGCGAGTCGATGAAGGACAATAATCTCTTTGAACGGATCAACGAGAAGTTAACCTTCTCACTGCGCAAGCGGGTGCCGAGCATCTTGCAGTCGGAATCATCGGAATGCGGCCTGGCGTGCCTCGCCATGATCGCCTCCTATTACGGGTTTAATGTGGATATGCTGAGCCTGCGGCAGCGATTCGGCATTTCCACCCAGGGCGCGACCCTGGGGACGATCTCTCAAATCGCGTCGCAAATCCAGCTGAAGACGCGCGCCTTGTCCTTGGACATCGACGAAATCAATCAGCTGAAAACGCCCTGCATACTGCACTGGAATATGAACCACTTCGTGGTGTTGGTTAAGGTGCAGCGCGCCGGTTTTGTCATTCACGATCCGGCCTTCGGGCGCCGAGTGATCGGGCTGCAGGAGATGTCGAATCATTTTACCGGCATCGCGTTGGAGCTGTGGCCCGACAGGGCATTTCAAAAAGAGACCCTCAAGACCCGTTTGCGCCTGCTGGATTTGATGAAAAACATCGAGGGCCTGCCGGGGACGCTGCTCAAGATCTTTGCGTTATCGATAGTCATCGAATCGGTCAACCTGCTGCTGCCGGTGGGAACGCAACTGGTGACCGACCATGTCATTCAGGCGCATGACTACAGCCTGCTGACGGTCATCTGTTTGGGGCTGATCTTCTTCACCTTGTTCCGCGCGGTGGTCAGCATCGCCAGGGCCTGGATCTCCATCGTGCTCGGGACGCTGACCGATATTCAGTGGAAGACGACGCTGTTTGAACACCTGATGAAGCTGCCGCTGGATTTTTTCGAAAAACGGCACCTGGGGGACATTCAATCGCGCTTTTCCTCGCTGGATGCGATCAGAACCACCTTTACCAATAATATCGTCAGCGGGATCATCGACGGCATCATGACGGTCGGGCTGTTCGCGATGATGATGGTCTACGGCGGCTGGCTGGTCTGGGTCGTGGCGGGCTTCACTCTGATCTACATCCTCATCAGGATGATGACTTACAGAACCTACCGTCAATTCTCGGAGGAGCAGATCGTCAAGGCGGCCAAGGCCAACTCGCATTTCATGGAGACGCTGTACGGCATCTCGACCGTCAAGGCGCTGGGCATCAAGGAAACGCGCTCCAGCTATTGGCTCAATCTGAACGTCGACGCCGCCAATACCAATATCAAAATCACCCGATTCAATATGATGTTCGGCGGGATCAATACCTTTATCACGACGCTCGATCAGGTGGCGATCCTGTGGCTTGGCGCCATGATGGTCATCGACAATTCCATGACGCTCGGCATGTTCATGGCGTTCAATGCCTATCGCGGCCAGTTCTCTCAGCGGGCCTCGAGCCTGATCGACCTGGCGATCGGCTTGCGCATGCTGTCGCTGCACAATGAGAGGATATCCGACATCGTCTTTACCGATGCGGAGACGGAGTCCGCGCCGCGACAGGTTTTCCCCTCGGGCACGGGGATTGCCATTGAGGTAAAAAATCTTACGTATCAATATGACGCGCTGTCGCGGCCGATCTTCAAAGACCTGAACATGCGCATTGCGGCCGGTGAAAGCGTGGCCGTCGTGGGCGCCTCCGGCGCGGGCAAGACCACCTTGCTGAAGGTGATGTGCGGTTTGCTCAGCCCCACTTCCGGCCAGGTTTTGGCCGACGCGATGGATATCCATAAAGTCGGGGTGAATAACTACCGTAACGCGATCGCCTGCGTGCTGCAGGACGACCGGCTGTTCTCCGGGTCCATTGCGGAAAACATCAGCGGGTTTGAGGTCAATGCCAATAAAGAGCTGATCATGGCCTGCGCGATACACAGCAATATCCACGATGAAATCATGCAGATGCCGATGGGCTACGAAACCCTGATCGGCGAGTTGGGCAACGGCATCTCCGGCGGGCAAAAGCAACGTTTGTTTATCGCGCGCGCCCTCTATCGCCGCCCGAGCGTGCTGTTTATGGATGAAGCGACCAGCCATCTGGACGTTGAGAATGAGTCGGCGATCAACCGGGCGATATCTTCGCTGAATATTACGCGCGTGATCGTCGCCCACAGAAAGTCGACCATCGACTCGGCCGACAGGGTGGTGGTGCTGGGGGCCGGGAGCGGCGCGCCGGCAGGCGGCGGTGAATAAAGGGCGCTTGCCGGCGCCGGAGGCGAAGCCGGCAACGCAGGCTGTCCCCGCAGCCCAAATCGCGGTAAAATGCAGCAGTTGACCCTATCGCACTCCATCAGGCCGTCGAACCCGCTATGAAAACGCGCAAACCGCGCCGCCCGCCCGGGCGGTGGATCTATTACATCCTGCATGAAGACATGCTGTGGCCTTGCCCGGTCAAATGGGAGTGGGAGAGCGGCTATAACGCCTGGTTGCCGTTTTACTATTCCCCCACGCTGGAATTCGTCGCCGGCAACCCCGCCCGCGCTACTAAGGTCAGCAGCGGCCGGCGCTAAGCGTGCTGCCCGCCTTGCCGCCCGGCATCCGCTCACCTAAGATCATTGCATCACCCACAGGTTTCTGGGAGCGTCCATGTCTACTCTGTTTCGCGCGTCTCTTTGCGGCGTAGCGGCGTTGTTGCTGCTTGCGGGTTGTCAGCAGACGGCGCATCAACCGCCGCTGCCGCTGCAGGCGCAATTGGATCACATCGCTTTGATGTTGGCCGGTGGGCATTTCCTGCGCGTGGACTGCGGGCGCAGCGAGATACCGGACGACGTGAAGCTGCAACGCACCGCGATGCGTGCAGCGCAGCACCGCGGCTGGGATACGCAGGCGGCAGGGTATCGGCAGTTGCCGGCGCTCACCCAGGCGCGTTACCTGACTCTGCAACAGGACAATCAGCTGCTGACGGACAAATGCGCCACGCTCAGCCGCAGCACCGCGCGCTTTATCGCGGCGGCGCAGGCCGATCAGGAAGACTACATGGAGTAGCGCTACGGTGTGCCTGTCGGGCGCTCGCCACGGGCGCCCAAAAATTCTTTGCAGGATAACGATTTATCGCTCATCATTTGAAATGATGTTTCACTTTTATCCATCGAGCCCACCTTGAACCTGTATGCCGCACTGCGTCAGCGCGTGGAAAATACGCCCTGGTACGCCAAACGGAAAAGCTACCGCGTGCTGTTCTGGCGCGAAATCACGCCGCTGGCGGTGCCGATTTTTCTGGAGAACGCCTGCGTTCTGTTGATGGGGGTGCTGAGCACCTTTCTGGTGAGTTGGCTCGGCAAAGAGGCGATGGCCGGGGTGGGGCTGGCGGACAGCTTCAACATGGTGATCATCGCCTTTTTTGCCGCGGTGGATCTCGGCACCACCGTGGTGGTGGCTTTCAGCCTCGGCAAGCGCGATCGCCGGCGGGCGCGGGCGGCGGCGCGTCAGTCGCTGGTGCTGATGACCGGCGTGGCGCTGCTGTTGGCGGCGGGCATTCACCTGGCGGGCGAACCGATCATTGATGTGATCGCCGGCGCGGCCTCGCCGGAGGTGAAAGCGCTGGCGCTCTCTTACCTGCAAACCACGGTGTGGAGCTACCCGGCGGCGGCGATTGCGCTGATCGGCAGCGGCGCTCTGCGCGGCGCAGGCAACACCAAGATCCCGCTGCTTATCAATGGCGGCATGAATATCCTCAATATCATCATCAGCAGCATCCTGATTTACGGCATGCTGGGCTGGCATGGCCTGGGCTTCGTCGGCGCCGGGCTGGGGCTGACGATTTCCCGCTATATCGGCGCCATCGCCATCCTCTATGTGCTGGCGATCGGTTTTAATCCGGCGCTGCACATCACGCTGAAAAGCTATTTCACGCCGCTGAAGATGAGCATCCTGTGGGAAGTGCTGGGGATCGGCATTCCCGCCAGCGTCGAGTCGGTGCTGTTCAACGGCGGCAAACTGTTGACGCAGATGTTCGTCGCCGGCATGGGCACCAACGTGATCGCCGGTAACTTTATCGCCTTCTCCATCGCTTCGTTGATCAATTTGCCGGGCAACGCGCTGGGCTCGGCTTCGACCATCATCGTCGGCCGGCGGCTCGGCAAAGGCGAGATCGGTCAGGCGGAACGGCAGCTGCGCCATATTTTCTGGCTGTCTACCCTCGGGTTGACCGCTATCGCCTGGGGTACGGCGCCGTTGGCCGGGGTATTCGCCGCGTTTTATACCTCGCAGGATGACGTGAAAACGGTGGTGAAAACCCTGATTTGGCTCAACGCCGCCTTTATGCCGATCTGGGCCGCTTCCTGGGTGTTGCCCGCCGGGCTGAAAGGCGCGCGCGACGCCCGCTTCGCCATGTGGGTGACGATGCTTGGCATGTGGGGCTGCCGCGTGGTGGCGGGCTACGTGCTGGGTATCGAACTGGGCATGGGCGTGGTGGGTGTCTGGTTGGGGATGTTCCTCGATTGGGCGGTGCGCGGCGCCTTGTTCTACTGGCGCATGGTCAGCGGGCGCTGGCTGTGGAAATATCCGCGGGCCAAACGCCGGGAGGCCGGGTAACGTCGGCCGCGGGGCACCGGCGAGATGGCCTCAGTATAAAAGCGTCATCGCGCTGAAGAACAGCAGCGTCAACGCGATGATGATGAGGTTTTGCGTGGCTTTGCGCACCAGCTTGCTGGCGCTCAGGCGGCTGTCGATGACGTAGAGCAGCGGCACCATCAGCAGCACATAGGCGAACATCAACATGGCGGTAAAGGGCTGCAGATTCATTCATGTTCCTCCTGTGCGCTATCATGGCCGACCAGATGCACCAGCACCGCCTTCGGCTGATGCGGCAAACCAATAAAGGGCGGGGTGGCTGGGGAGTCCGCCGTGAACGGCAGACCGGCACGCCGTGTCTTCACCGCCGCTTGCAGGATCTTCTTTCGATGCTTCCGAGTATGGTCGACCATGCGCCTCCGAATAGGGCCGCCCGAAGGCGGCCGATCGTTGTATTGCCCATTAAGCTGGAGAGGATCGCAGCCGCTGCCGGGGCCGCAGAGGTATAATATTGCGAATGATAACCATTATCAATAATGCGAGTGAAAAAATTAAGGGTATTGCGAGGGGACAGCCGGCGGGCGGGAAAAGAAAAAGCACGCCTTGCGGCGTGCTTTGCGGGGTACTAACGGCGGTGGTTACTTCTGATCGGGCAGAGCGTAAGCGACCACGTAGTCGCCCAGCTTGGTGCCGAAGGAACCGTGGCCGCCGGCGTAGATCAGCACGTACTGCTTGCCGTTGACCTCATAGGTCATCGGCGTCGCCTGGCCGCCGGCCGGCAAGCGCGCTTCCCACAGTTTTTCACCGTTGGTCACGCTGAAAGCGCGCAGGTAGTTGTCTGCGGTGGCGCCGATGAAGAACACGTTACCGGCGGTGGTCACCGGGCCGCCCAGCATTGGCATGCCCATTTTGAACGGCAGCGGCAGCGGTGAGCTGTCGCGCACGGTGCCGATGCGTTTTTTCCACACGATGTCGTTGGTTTTCAGATCCACGGCGGAAATGTAACCCCAGGCCGGCTGTTTGCACGGCAGGCCGAACGGCGACAGGAACGGGTTCAGGGTAACGCCGAACGGCACGCCATACTGCGGCTGTACGCCGGACTCGGTGCCGCTGCCGCCTTTGTCGCCTTCCGGCGGCTCAATCGGGTTGCCTGGGCCGCGCGGGATCAGTTTGGAGACGAACGGCAGCGCGATCGGGTTGGCGATGGCGATTTCGCGATCGGTATCGACGGCCAGGCCGCCCCACTCGAACATGCCCAGGTTGCCCGGGAACACCAGCGTGCCCTGCTCGGAAGGCGGAGTGAAGGTGCCTTCATAACGCAGGCTGTGGAACATCACGCGGCAGACCAGCTGATCATAGATGGTCGCGCCCCACATGTCGGCGCCGGTCAGTTTCTTCTCAGGACGGAAGGTCAACTCGGAGAACGGCTGGGTCGGCGACAGGCGATCGCCTTTGGCCGGGCCCTGCGGTACCGGTTTCTCCGGCGCCGGCACTACCAGCTCGCCGTTGGTGCGGTTCAGCACGAAGATGTTGCCGGTTTTGGTCGGCACATAGATGACCGGCACTTTTTTACCGCTCTTGTCGGTAATGTCTGCCAGGGTCGGCTGCGCCGGCACGTCCATATCCCATAGGTCATGGTGGACCGTCTGATAGAACCAGGCCAGTTTGCCGGTGGAGGCGTTCAGCGCCAGCAGGCCGCTGGCGTAGCGTTCCATTTCCGGGGTGCGATCGCCGCCCCAGATGTCCGGAGTGGAAACGCCCATCGGCAGGTAAACGATATCCAGCTTGGCGTCATAGGCGGCAGGCGCCCAGGAGTTCGGCGAGTTCGGCACGAAGTGGTGCTCGTCCGCCGGGATGGCGTTCGGATCCTTCGCGCCCGGATCGAAGGCCCACAGCAGCTTGCCGCTGTTGATGTCGAAGCCGCGGATCACGCCGGAAGGCTCGCGGTTGGAGTAGTTGTCGGTCACGGCGCCGGCGATGACGATCACTTTATCGGTGATCACCGGCGGCGAGGTCGGCTCGTAGTGGCCCGGCGTCGCATACGGCATATTGCTCTGCAGGTTCAGCTCACCGTTGTTGGCGAAGTCCGGGCAGGGTTTGCCGGTTTCGGCGTCCAGTGCGAACAGACGGCCGTCGTTGACCGGCAGAATGATGCGGCGTGCGCACATCGCCGGTGCGGCATCGCCTGTGGCGCCTGCGGCTGCGGCGGTTTCGTGGTAAGACACGCCGCGGCAGGTGATGTGCTGGAAGGTTGGGTTGTACTTCAGCTGCGGATCAAACTTCCATTTTTCTTTACCGGTGGCGGCATCCAGCGCAAACAGCTTCTGGTGCGGCGTACACATGTAAAGGGTATCGCGGATTTTGATCGGCGTGACTTCGTTGGTGATCTCACCCGGATCGTTGGCGGTCTTCAGATCGCCGGTCTGGAAACGCCAGGCTTCTTGCAGCTGGCCAACGTTTTTGTCGTTGATCTGGCTCAGCGGCGAGTAACGGGTGCCTTCCTGGGTGCGGCCATAGGCCGGCCAGTCGGCGCCGGTGGCGTCTTTCGGCTGTACCTGCGCGGCGTCGAGCGTGCCGTTGATCTCTTGCGGATCGTTGAACACGGCATAGGCCAACGCGATGACGGTGATCGCCAGCGCCGCGCTCAGCGCGCCGTAGGCGAATTTGCCGTTGGCCACCAGCTTGCGGTAGATAAACGGCAGCACCAGCCACAGGCCGAAGAAGAAGGTGACGTCCAGGCGCGGTGTCAGCGCCCAGAAGTCCGGGCCCACTTCCCACAGGGCCCAAATAGTGGTGCCCAACAGAAATACCGCGTACAGCAGCAGCGCGGTGGCGCGGCGGCGGAACAGCAGCCAGGAGGTCGCCAGCAGCACCAGCCCGGCGATGATGTAATACAGCGAACCGCCCAACTTGGCCAGCCAGATGCCGCCGCCGAGCAGATAAAGCCCGCTCAGCGCGGCAAACAGCGCCGTTATGACGATAAGCGGCGATAGTGACGCTTTATTTTGCATAGCAATACCCTTACCAAAAATGAAAGTCCCCGATTTAGAGATTAAGCCAAATCGGAAAAAACACGCGGTTTCTCCCTATTATTTCAGCGAGAAGCCGCTAGGGTGACGTAAAACCCATCCCGTTTTTTAACCTTAAGGTGCTTTGCCTTATTCAAAGCGATAAGACAAGGTGGCGCCGCCACCCCAGTTGCGCCCCGGCGCCGGCTCGAAGTAGCGGCCGTTGCCTTCGTTGACGATCACCGAACCGACGTATCGGCGATCGAAAACATTGTCCACCCGGCTGAACACGTCCAGCGCCCAGCGGTTCCAGGTAAAGCGATAACCGGCGTTTACGCCGGCCACGGTGTAAGAGGGAGCCTGCGCGCTGTTGGCGTCATTGGCCTGAATGTCGCTCATGTAGCGTAGCTCCGCGCCGGCGTGCCAGCCTTCCGGCGGGGCATAGGCCAGCGAGGCGTAGCCCATGTTGCGGGCGATGCCCGGCAGGCGATTGCCGGCGGAGGTACAGCCGGATTTACCGCACATTTCGCTGCGGTAGGTGGCGTCCAGCAGCGTCCAGGCCATATGCAGGCGCCAGTCCAGCGCGAACTCTTGATCCAGCGCCAGTTCCAGGCCGCGCCGCCGGGTTTTACCGGCGTTGGCGTAGCTGGTGCGCCCACCGCTGCTTTCCGCCACCACCAGCTCGTTGTCGGTATCGGTCTGGAACAGGGCGGCGCTTACCAGGCCGTTGCCGAGGCGCAGTTTGCTGCCCAGTTCGACGGTGTCGCTGGTGGACGGCTGCAGACCGATGTTCAGGCCGGCCTGGCCGTCGGGGCGGTAGGAGAGTTCGTTGATGGTCGGGGTTTCAAAGCCGCGGCCGGCGGAGAGATAAACGTTCCACGCCGGATTGATTTTATAGTTGAGCGAACCCATCGGCAGCCACTGGTGGTAGCGTTTGCTGCCGCTGTCGTCGCCGTTGCGCGGCGTGATGTAGTAGTCGGTCGAGTCGAAGCTGACCGTGCTGTAGCGCAGGCCGGCGTCCAGCGTCCAGTGCGGCGTCAGTTGCCAGGAGGTTTGCAGGTAAGGATCCAGGTTCCAGATGCGGTTTTTCTCGTTGCGCCGCTGGTCGCCTTTCTCGCCGTAGTCCACTGTGCCGTCTCGCAGAATAAAGTTTTCAAACCCCTGCCGGCGTTCGGTCATGGTTTCATAATCCAGACCGCCGATCAGTGTTACCGGTAACGAGGCGAGAGTATCCTCATGCTTCCAGCGAGTGTCAATGCCCTGATATTTTCTTTCCAGCACGATCACCCCGCCGGCGTGGGTAGGGTTGAGCTGCGGCCCGCGTGGAATGGATTGGTACTGCGTGGTGTGGCGCTCGCCGTGGTAGGCGGTCAGCGTCAGTTCGTCGCGCTCGCTGATCTGGCGCTGATAGCGCAGGCCGGCCTGGGTCTGATCGAGCGATTTGCGGGTGTTGAATTGATCCGCGCGCGGCGCCTGGCGCGGGTTTTCCTTCCATTCCGCTTCGGTCAGGCCGCCCGGATCGCCGGCGTCAATGGAGACGCTGTTGAACATCAGCGTCAGGGTGCTGACGTCGTCCAGCCGCACGCCGAGCTTGCCGTTGCCGAGGTTTTTCCGCGCGGCGCTGTGATCGCGATAGCCCTGAGTGGTGAAGCGGGTGCCCGAGATGGCGTAGTTGACGTCGCCGGCCTGGGTGCCGTCGCCGGTGGCGCCGGTCGCTTTCACCCCGTAGCGCCAGGTGTTGTCGCTGCCGAAATAGCTGCCGGCCTCCAGCGTTGGCGGCTGGGCGCCGGTCTGGGTGTCAACGTTGATCACCCCGCCCGAAGCGTTGCCGTACAGCGCGGAATAGGGGCCGCGCAGCACCTCGATGCGCTCGACGGAGTTGATGTCGATGTTGGAGGTTTGCCCCTGGCCGTCGGGCATGGTGGCGGGAATGCCGTCGACGTACATGCGCACCCCGCGCACGCCGAACATCGAGCGGCTGCCGAACCCGCGTATCGACAACTGCAGATCCTGCGCATAGTTTTGCCGGTTTTGAAGCTGCAGGCCCGGCACGCTGCCGAGGTTTTCCGACAGGTTAATCTGCGGGGCGGCGTTGCGCAGGTCTTGCCCGTCGATCACGCTGACGGACACCGGCGATCCCAGCTCGGTCAATCCGATGGGTTGCGCCATCACCACCAGGGTGTCGCTTTTCTCTTCATTATTTTCTGCCGCCAGTGCCTGGCTGGCAAACATGGGTTGTAGCAATAGCATTGCAGCCGGGGTAAGCACGGCGCTTTTCTTATTGGTCATGGAATAAATCTGCCACTGGTATTGAAAGGGAATCGCAGGTCGATTCAGAGTTAGCCATCTGTCGCTCCATCTACATGACGCTAAACGAAAAGGGTAAGGCATCCTGACATCAGTATAGAGTATCTCGGGCAGGAACGTTCCCGCAAAAACGCTGGTCCCAGCAACGGTTAACGGATTCATGAGCCTGGTTCATAAGCTCAAGCGTATTTTGCCCCATAGTCATGGCGGCAGCCGCCTTTTACAGTCACCACACCGGAGCGGCGTCGCGTCAGGCGGAGCCGGTATCATTCAGTGGGAGAGTGAAGATGCAAACACGCAAGTTAGGGCGAGAAGGGCTGGAAGTATCGGCGTTGGGTCTGGGCTGTATGGGGCTGAGTTTTGGCTACGGCCCGGCCACCGACAAACGGCAGGCGATCGATCTGATCCGCGCCGCGGTTGACGAGGGCGTGACGTTCTTCGATACCGCCGAGATTTATGGTCCGTTCACCAACGAGGAATTGTTGGGCGAAGCGCTGGCGCCGGTGCGCGATCGGGTCGTCATCGCCACCAAGTTCGGTTTCGATCTGCCGCAGCCGGCGGGGCAACAGGTGTTGAACAGCCGTCCGGAGCATATTCGCCGGGCGGTGGAAGGTTCGTTGAAGCGCCTGCGGGTAGAGACGATCGATTTGCTGTATCAACATCGCGTCGATCCCGAAGTGCCTATCGAGGAGGTGGCCGGTACGGTGCAGCAACTGATTCGCGAAGGGAAAGTGAAGTACTTCGGCTTGTCGGAAGCCGGAGCGCAAACCATCCGGCGAGCCCATGCGGTGCAGCCGATTACGGCGCTGCAAAGCGAATATTCGCTATGGTGGCGCGAGCCGGAGCGTGAAATCTTGCCGACGCTGGCGGAATTGGGCATCGGTCTGGTGCCGTTCAGCCCGCTCGGCAAGGGCTTTCTCACCGGCGCCATCACCGAAGACACCGCCTTTGACAGCGGCGATTTTCGCAACCTGGTGCCGCGCTTCAGCGCCGAAGCACGCCGGGCCAATCAGGCGCTGGTGAGCGTGCTGGGGCAGATAGCGCAGCGCAAGGGCGTGACGTCGGCGCAGATCGCCTTGGCCTGGCTGTTGGCGCAACAGCCGTGGATCGTGCCAATTCCGGGAACCACCAAGCGTCATCGGCTGCAAGAGAACCTCGCGGCGGCGTCGGTGGTGTTGGCGGCGGACGAACTGGGCGAGATTGAGCGCGCGCTCTCCGCTATCGACGTGATCGGCGATCGTTACCCGGCGCATCTGCAGAAAAACGTCGGGCGTTAAGCCCCGCGCCGCAACGCCTCAATCAGCAGCGCAAAGGCGGTGGTGTGTTGCCTGCGGCTTGGATAATAGAGGTAATAACCGGGAAACGGCGGGCACCAGTCGTCCAGCGCCATCTGCAACCGCCCGTCGGCCAACGGCTCGGCGACGCTGTCTTCCGGCACAAAGGCGATACCGAGGCCGAGCTGCGCAGCGTCGATCCGCTGGCGCAGGCTGTTGAAGGTCAGTTGCCCCTCCACACGTACTTTGATCTCCCGGCCATCGCGGGCAAATTCCCAGGCGTACAGCCCGCCGAGGGTGGGCAAACGCATGTTGATGCAACGGTGGTTTTGCAATGCCTGCGGCGTGGCGGGGAGGCCGTGACGGGCGAAATAGGCGGGTGAGGCGACGGCCACCATGCGCATGTCCGGCCCGATGCGCACCGCGATCATGTCCTTCGCCACCTGTTCCCCCAGCCGGATGCCGGCGTCGAAACGCCCGGCGACGATGTCGGCCAGACTATTGTCGACGGTGATTTCCACGTTGATGTCCGGGTAATCGATGAGGAAAGTGCGCAGCACCGGCCACAGCACCGCATCCACTGCATGTTCGCCGGCGGTAATGCGGATGTTGCCGGCCGGGCGATCGCGCATTTCACCCAGCGCGTTCAGCGCGTTTTCTATCTCCGCAAAGCGCGGACCGATACTGTTGAGCAGCCGCTCACCGGCCTCTGTAGGGGCGACACTGCGGGTGGTGCGCGTGAGCAAGCGCAGCGCCAGGCGCTCTTCCAGCCCGCGTATAGCGTGGCTGAGCGCCGATTGGGAAACGCCAAGCTGCGCCGCCGCTTTGGTGAAGCTGCGTTCTCTGGCCACCATCAGGAAAGCGATCAGGTCGTTAACGTTTTCTTTCAACATATCGGCACCGAAGAGCAAGGTTAGGGCGCGGCTGCGCGTAGATTTATGAATTTAGCTCATAGCTCCTTGCGCATTTTACCCGCTAGTCGGCGGAAAAGCATGGCGCTATCTTGGCATCACTCACTTATGACTATCAGCGCCGGTTGTGAGAGCCGGCGCGGAGGATAAAACAGATGAAAATACAACGCAGCGGTTCGATCCCATCACAGCGCGGTTCGGCGGATTATTTTACCGGGCAGGTGCGCATCGACGCGCCGTTCGCCGGCGAAGCGCCGGCCAGAGTGGGCGGCGCAACCGTCACCTTTGAGCCCGGCGCCCGCACGGCCTGGCATACGCATCCGCTCGGCCAGACGCTGATCGTCACTCAGGGGCGCGGTTGGATCCAGATGTGGGGCGAGGCCACGCAGGAAATGCACCCCGGCGATATCGTCTGGATCCCGGCTGGCGTCAAACACTGGCACGGTGCGACGCCGGACTCCGCCATGACTCATATCGCCATCGCCGAAGCGCTGGACGGCACTCCGGTGACCTGGCTGGAGCCGGTCAGCGAGGCGGAGTACCGGCAATAACGGCGCTCAGGATCTGCGGTTCTGTTCGCAGAACCGCAGGCGGTTGCCGAACGGATCGGTGAGGTTCAGTTCCTTGCCCCAATCGACAATCTCCAGGCCCGGCCGTGCATAGCGGTAGTTTTTGGCCGTGAGCTCCCGGTGCAGCGCATCGATGTCCTGCATCGGAATGAAAATGGCGGCGCCGGGCGTGCTGTCGCCGTAGTGTTCGCTCAGGTGCAGCGTCAGCCCGGCGCGGGCAATCTGCATGTACAGCGGCAGGTCTTCGCTGAAACGGTGCTCCCATTCCAGCGTGAAACCGAGAAAATCCAGGTAAAACTCTTTGGCCTTGTCGACCGAAAAGATACGCAGGATCGGAATGGCGGGCGAGAAGGTGATCATCGTTGACCTCATTGTCGCGTTAGCGGCAGCCGATGTGGATATCGACCGCGTCGGGGCCGGTATAGGCTTCGAAGTCGGTCAGGAAGCGGCGTTCGATCTCAGGGTGTTGTTCGAAGTAGGCCCAGATGCGCTGCCAGCTTGCGATGACCGCCGCCGGCATCGCGCCACGGGCGGAGAAGACCAGATAGCGGCCGGGTTGGATGTGTAAACCGCTCTGTGCCTCACTGCCGGCGGTGACGTCAAACGGCCCGCTGGCGTCGGAAGCGTAATTGGAATAGACCCCGTATACCGGCAGGGCGGGTGAGGTAGCGAAAAAATCTGACCACAGCGCGGGAATCTTTGCCGTTTCGGCTTGGGTTTCGTTCTGGTTGGTGGTTCTGACTGTTTGGCCGGCGACGTAAAAGCCGGGCAGATGTACCGAGATGGGCCGCATAGAGACAATCCCTTTTAACCGCACAAAGATGCCTAACCTAAAGATAGCAAACGCCAGACAGAACCCCCGCAGGTGCGGGGGCCGAACGCATCAGGCATCCACGCCGCCAAGGCATAGGTATTTGATTTCGAGATAGTCCTCGATGCCGTACTTCGATCCTTCGCGGCCCAAACCGGAGTGTTTCATGCCGCCGAACGGCGCCACCTCGGTGGAAATCAACCCTTCGTTGATGCCGACAATGCCGTACTCCAGCGCTTCGGCCACGCGCATCACTCGGCCGATATCGCGGCTGTAGAAGTAAGCGGCCAGGCCGAACGGCGTGTCGTTAGCCAGTTCGACTGCGTCGGCCTCCTGGCTGAAGCGGATCAGGGGCGCCACCGGGCCGAACGTCTCCTCGCGGAAGATTTTCGCCGTGCGCGGCACATCGGTCAGGATAGTCGGGGTGAAGAAATTGCCGCCCAGCGCGTCAGGCTTGCCGCCCAGCAGCACCGAGGCGCCGTGCTCGACGGCGTCGGCGATATGCTCGCGCACTTTTTCCACCGCGTCCGGGTTAATCAACGGGCCGATGGTGACGCCGTCATCCAGGCCGTTGCCGACTTTCAGCTTGGCGACGGCGGCTTTCAGTTTGGCGGCGAAAGCATCGTATACGCCGTCCTGCACCAGAAAACGGTTGGTGCAGACGCAGGTCTGGCCGGCGTTGCGGTATTTCGAGGCGACCGCGCCGGCCACGGCGGCGTCCAGATCGGCGTCGTCAAACACGATAAACGGCGCGTTGCCGCCCAGCTCCATGCTGGTTTTCTTGATGGTGGGCGCACACTGGGCCAGCAGCTGCGCACCGACTTCGGTGCTGCCGGTGAAGGAGAGTTTGCGCACGTCCGGGTTGGCGGTGAGTTCGCCGCCGATGCCTTTGCTGGGGCCTGTTATCACGTTGCATACCCCGGCGGGCAGCCCGGCGCGCTCCGCCAGCACGGCGATCGCCAGCGCCGAGAACGGGGTCTGGCTGGCGGGGCGGATCACCCCGGTGCAGCCTGCGGCCCAGCCGGGGCCGGCTTTGCGGGTGATCATCGCCGCCGGGAAGTTCCACGGGGTGATGGCGGCGAACACGCCGATCGGCTCTTTTTGCACGATGATGCGGCGACCGGCCTGGGGCTGTGGAATGGTGTCGCCATACACCCGCTTGCCTTCCTCGGCGAACCATTCGATAAAGGAGGCGGCATAGGCGATTTCACCGCGGCTTTCGGCCAGCGGTTTGCCCTGTTCCGCCGTCATGATGCGCGCCAGATCTTCCTGATTTTCCATCATCAATTCAAACAGCCGGCGCAGCTTGCCGGCGCGCTCTTTGGCGGTTAACGCGCGCCAGGCGGGCAGCGCTTTTTTGGCGGCGGCGATGGCGCGTGCGGTTTCTTCGGCGCCGAAGGCCGGGACGTGGCCGATCCGTTCGCCGTTGGCGGGATTATGAATGGCGATCGAACGGCCTTCCTGGGCCGGCAACCATTGCCCGTCGATGTAGTTGGCCTCGCGGAACAGCGTGGGATCCTTGAGGGTAGCGCAGATACTGGTGCTCATGAGTCTCTTCCTTTGCTGAGTTCAACAGAGTGGTCTATCCCATACGGCTACCCTTTACCCTAGCAAATTTTGCCGCCGCCGTTTGCCCACGCGGCAACAAGATGGTGGTTTTCTTTATGCGCACCTTCTGTACAAAAAATATCCTTCGCCGGGCCGATACTGAAAGAGCAGGCATATGACCCTTTTCGATGTAATTAAAAGGAGTGTGCGAATGATGAAATCAGTGGACAGACATCTCGCGGCCTACGGCAGCGAAATGGATTTTTTGGCGTCGAGCATCGCCCTGATGGAATGGCAAGGGCGGCAGATTGACGCCGGGCAGGTGGCCGGCAATATGTCGGAGCAGCAAAGCCGCCTGTTCTTTGCGCGGTTGAATTATTTTCGTCAGCTTTATCAGGCCGCATCGGCGGCCGAACACAGCCTGTAATTTCCGAACCAGCCCCGCCGCAGCGGGGCTTTTCATTTCAGCGCTGCCACACCCCGGTCGCCAGCGTCGCCGGCGAATACTCCAGATTACGCCCCCGCCACGGCAACGCCGCCGTAAAACGCCAGGCGCGGCGAACGTCAAACCGCCAATAGCGTTCTGCGCCTTCAACGCCGGGATGCCCCTCTGCTTGCCAGAGGATCTGCGTCTCCCCCTGCAGATGCAGCACGTCACCGCGTTCAAAATCGATGAACAGCAGCGCCGCCCGCGGTTCGGCCAGCAGATTGCCCAGCGTGTTCATATAGCGGTTACCGCGAAAGTCCGGCATCCACAGCGTGTCACCTTCCAGGTGGATAAAGCCGGGGCGGCCGCCGCGATGGGAAATATCGACGCCGCCCTGCGCCAGTGCCAGGTGCGCGCAGCTGGCAACGAAGCTGGTATCCGCGGTGCGGATCAGCGCCTGCGCCGCCGCATCCAGCGAGGCTAAATGCTCAACCGGCTGTGGCCGGCTGTCCACCGGGTAGAGTTCGCGGCGCTGAATGTACTGCGGGCAGTTACCGAAGCTTTGCTGAACGACGATCTCCACCCGGTTTTTGTCGGTGCGGCCGACGGTGCCGTTGGCGCGGTTGCGCCGCCGGTTGCTGAAATCCAGCCCGAGCGCGCCGACCGGTTTGCCGGGCAGCAACAGCGCCTGGGCGGGATCGTCGCTGCGACGCGGTGCGCTGATACGCAGGTGCGTGTCGTCCGGCGTGCGTAAAAATCCGGGCGGGCCGGTGAACAGGGTGGCGATGGGCCAGCCTTGTTCATCCAGCGTGGCGACGAACAGGTAGGGCAGCGCGGCGAAAAACGCGCGGTGCTGATCCGGCATCGCAGGGTAGATGCCACCGCCTACGCCGCCAAACCCGGCCAGCGTCTGCGCGCGCAGCTCATCGGGATGGAACAGTTGCGGGATCATGGCGTCAGCTCCCCGCCGGTTCCGGCAGGGCCGGCATGGCAAAGAAGCCGGGCAGTGCAGCGATGCGCGCCGCCCAGCGACGTATCGCAGGGTAAGGCGACAGCGAAATGCCGCCTTCGGCCGCGACCGCCACGTAGCTGTGGCAGGCCAGATCGGCGATGGTCGGGTGTTCGCTGGCCAGGTAGTCGCGCTCGCTCAGGTGCTGTTCCATCTGCGGCAGAAAACGATCGCTGATTGCTCGCGCCGCCTGATAGTCCTCCGGCACGGCGAATTGGGCGATCAGTCGGCAAGAGGCCGGGCCGTAGCGGACTTCACCGGCGGCTTTGGAAAGCCAGGCCTGCACTCGCGCCGCCGCCGCCGGCTGTTCCGGCAGCCAGTGGCTGTCCGGCGCATAGCGCTTCACCAGATAGACCAGAATGGCGTTGCTGTCGGCCAGCGTCAGATCGCCATCCTGCAAGACCGGGATCTGGCCGAACGGGTTGAGCCGGCGGAAGGCTGCGCTCTGCCGCACCTCCGCCGAGGCTTCGACCCATGCATAGGGCAGCGCCAGCATGCGCAGCAGCAACGCCACGCGATGAACGTGGCCGGAAAGCGGGGTGCCGTAGAGTGTGATGGTGGACATGGCGTTTCTCCTCAGTGCTTTTTGTCAGCATACTCTTGCGTTGAACGAGCGAAATCCGGCAATGTGGAAATTGATAATTTCACTTTTCGGAAGAATCTATGGATCGGCTAGACGAGTTGGCCATCTTCGTGGCGGTGGTGCAGCAGGGCAGCCTGGCGGCGGCCGGGCGCAAACTGCGGCGTTCGGCGCCGGCGGTCACCCGGGCGATCGCCGCATTGGAACAGCGTTTCGGCACCCGATTGGTGGAGCGCACGACCCGGCGGCTGGCGCCTACCGAAGCGGGCGCGCGGCTGTTGGAGCGCGCGCAACAGCTGCTGCAGGATTATCAGGCGGTGGTGCAGGATACCGCAGAAGCGCAGCTGAGCGGCTTGCTGCGCGTTACTTCGCCGGTGCAGTTCGGCCGCCGCTACGTGGCGCCGGTGGTGATGGCGTTTCTCGATGACTACCCGCAGATGCAGATCGAAATGGTATTGAACGATCGCAATCTCGATCTGATTGACGAAGGGTTGGATATCGCGGTGCGCATCGGTCATCTGCAGGACTCTTCCCGCGTGGCGCGGCGGCTGGGGCAGGTCAGCCGGGTGACGGTCGCCAGCCCGGATTACCTGGCGCGCTGCGGTGAACCGCGATCGCCGGCGCAGCTGGCGGAGCACGCCACCATCGTCGGCACCCAGCGGCCGTCGCTGCGCGAATGGCGCTTCGGCCCGCAGGAAAACGGCGAGCGCGTGCGATTGACTCCCCGGCTGTTGCTCAACGACGTGGAAGCGCAACTGCTGGCGGTGCGCGCCGGCAAGGGCGTCGCCCGGTTGCTCTCGTATCAGGTGGCGGACGATTTGGCCGCCGGTACGCTGGTGCGGCTGTTGACGGATCATGAGCCGTTGCCGATGCCGGTACAGCTGGTGGCGCAGCAGGCGCAGCACATGCCGCTGAAGGTGCGCGCCTTTTGGGATTATGCATTTGAACGGCTCAGCGCCTTGCCGCAAATTCAGCCGGACGGGCGGGGGAAATAAGCGCAAAAAGTTTCATGGGTTAAACTTTTTCATTATTCATCAGGTTTTATTTTACCGGGCGCGCATTGCTGATGCGCCCGTCTTGACAATAATGTTGCCGGTGCTAATAGTTAATTTACATTTTAAATAATAAACGAAGTTTAATATATGAAACCACTTGCGGGGAGTTATGATAACGGCGCCACGGTGGACAATGAAGCGGCTATTTTGACTTCATTTCAAACTCGCAGCGCGGCTATTTATAAACAGACGCGCCATGAAAATAATATTGCTTATGGCAACGGCGAACGAGAAACATTTGATTGGCTCTATTCTGCAAAGCGGCATCAGGGGACGTTAATTTTTATTCACGGCGGCTATTGGCAATTCTGCGATAAGGCGGATTTCGCCTTTATCGCCGCCGGGCCGCTGGCGTTGGGTTTTGACGTGGTGTTGGTGGAATATGCGCTGGCGCCGGCGGTGGATCTCGACGAAATATGCCGACAGATCGGGGTGGCGCTGGATGCCATTCAGCGCCGCCTGCCGCCGCACTATGCCCATCCGGTTTATCTGTGCGGCCATTCCGCCGGCGGGCAGTTGGCGGCGCTCTGGCAGCAGCATGCGTTGGTGGATGCCGTCTTTCCCATCAGCGGCCTGTTCGAGCTGGCGCCGTTGCAACAAAGCTATGTTAATCGGGCGCTGCAACTGAGCGCGCGGCAGATTGAAACGCTCAGCCCGGCACGCCGCCTGCCGACGCGCGGCAAACCGCTTACGCTGTATTACGGCGCATTGGAGCTGCCGGAACTGAGAGGTCAGTCGCAACACTATCATGCGGCGCTGCGCCAACGCGGGCTGCCGGCCGATCTGGTCGCGGTGCCCGGCGCCAATCATTTTACCATTCTGGATGCGTTGTTCGCCGCCGACGGCGTGTTGCTTCACCAACTTAACCACCACGGGAACCACTGACATGCGCGAGATCGTAGAGACCGGGCTGCCGGAGATCGGCCAGCCTTTTTCCTGGGCCACCCGGGGCGGCGGCATGCTGTTTACCGCTCACGGCCCGGTGCGGGCGGACGGCAGCATCGACACCGGCGCGCCGGAGCGACAGATTACGCTGACCTTCGATAATCTGGCGCAGACGCTGAAGGCGGCGGGCAGCCACAGCGATAAGGTGCTGCAGGTGATCGTGTATCTCACCGACGTCAACGACGTTAAATTACTCGATGATATTTACCGGAAATACTTTAATTATCCTTATCCCAATCGCTCCACGGTCATTGTCGAAAAATTGGTGGTGCCGGGAATGAAAATAGAAATTACCGTCAGCGCCATCGCCTGATTTAATTTCTTCTTAAGTCAGTCTTCATATTAATTCAATAACGAGTTAAGGATGCGTCATGTTTAAACAGATTGCACCTTCCGCCGCCGATCCTATTATGTCGCTGATGGAAGCCTATTTGCAGGATCCCAATCCGAAAAAAGTGAATTTAGGCATTGGGCTGTATTACGATCGGCAGGGGAATATTCCGCTGATGCAGGCGGTTGAGGCCGCCGAGCAGCGGCTGCTGGCGCTGCGTCGCCCGCACGGTTATCCGCCGATCGAAGGTTCGCCGCAGTTCGCTCGCCAGGTGCAGTCGCTGCTGTTCGGTGAGCAACAGGCGGCCGAGATCGCCACGGTGCAGACCGTCGGCGGTTCCGGCGCGTTGAAGCTGGCGGCGGATTTTCTGCGCCACTTTCTGACGCGCGGTGAAATTTGGGTGTCCGATCCCACCTGGGCCAATCACTGGGCGATTTTCGAAGGGGCGGGGCTGCGGGTGAAAACCTATCCCTACTTTGACGAAGCGGCGGGCGGCCTGCGTTTCGCCGCCATGCTCGATGCGCTGGACAGCCTGCCGCCGGGCAGCGTGGTCTTGCTGCACCCTTGTTGCCATAACCCGACCGGCACCGATCTGACGCCGGAGCAATGGCGCGCCACGCTCGCCGTGCTGCAGCGGCGTAACCTGCTGCCGCTGTTCGACATCGCCTATCAGGGCTTCGGCGACGGGCTGGAGGAGGACTGCTTTGCATTGCGCCAAGCGCTGAAAACCGATCTGCCGTTTTTGGTCTGCAATTCGTTTTCCAAAAACGTCGCGCTGTACGGCCAGCGTCTGGGCGCGCTGTCGGTGCGCTGCGCCGACGCGGAAAATGCCGCCAACGTCAAAGGGGCGTTAAAAACGCTGATCCGCCGCAGCTACTCCTGCCCGCCGACGCACGGCAGCCAGATCGTGGAAACCCTGCTCGGCGACGCCGAACTCGGCGAGCTTTGGCGCAATGAGCTGGCGGAAATGCGCTCGCGCATCAAGCAAATGCGTGAACAGCTGGCCGCCGGGCTGGCGCAGGGCGGCTCTTCGCTGGATCACCGGCGCATTCTCGAGCAGCGCGGCATGTTCAGCTATACCGGCCTGAACGAAGCGCAGCTGCAGACCCTGCGGCAGCGCTACGCCATCTATCTGGTCTCGCCCGGCCGCATGTGTCTGCCGGGGCTTAACCCCGGCAACATCGACTATGTGACCGCCGCGATCCTCGACGTCACTCGCACCCCCTAACTCCGCTCGGGAACCCAGCCATGCCACAGATGAATGATTTTGAGCATATCGCCCGCCGTCAGGGTGGGTTGAACAAGCATCTTACCGCCGGGCAGATGTCGATGCTGGCGATTGGCGGCGCCATCGGCACCGGGCTGTTTCTCGGCAGCGCCTACGCCATTCAGATGGCGGGGCCGTCGGTATTGCTGAGCTACCTGATCGGCGGCGTCATTGCGCTGCTGCTGATGGGCAGCCTGGCGGAAATGACCTCCGAACACCCGACGCCCGGCTCGTTCGGCGACTACGCCGAATTCTATCTCGGCCCGCTGTTCGGTTTTCTGGTGCGTTATTCTTACTGGTCCTGCGTGGTGTTGGCGGTGGGCACCGAAGTCACCGCCATCGGCATGTACATGCAGTTCTGGTTCCCGGCGACGCCGACCTGGCCGTGGGTGCTGCTGTTCTCGGCGGCGGTGATCGTCGTTAACGTGATCGGCGTGAAATCGTTCGGCCAGGTGGAATACGCGCTGTCCACCGTCAAAGTAACGGCTATCGTGGCGTTTATTCTGATCGGCATCGGCATTCTGGCGTTCTCGGGCAACCCGGCCTATGGCCTGCGCAACCTGACCGCCGGCGGCTTCATGCCGTTTGGCGTCAAGGGCATGTGGTTCGCGGTGATCGTGTCCATCTTCAGCTACCTGAGCATTGAAATGATCGCGGTGGCCGCCGGCGAGGCGAAAAATCCGGTGATTGCGGTGAAGGCGGCGTTCAAGGGCACCATCGTGCGGCTGTTCATCTTCTACATGCTGTCGATCGCCCTGATGCTGGCCATCGTGCCCTGGCGCCAGTCCGGCACCGGCGAAAGCCCGTTCCTGATGGCGATGAACGTGATCCATCTGCCCGCCGCCGCCGGTATTTTCAACTTTATCGTGCTGGTGGCGGCGCTGTCGGCGATGAACAGCCAGCTGTACATCACCACCCGCATGATGTTCTCGCTGTCGCGCGCCGGGCAAGCGCCGGCGGCGCTGGGGCGCGTCAGCCGGCGCGGCATTCCGGTCAATGCGCTGGCGATGTCGTGCATCGGTATCGTGGTGTCCATCGTCCTGAGCTTGGTGGCGCCGGAAACGTCGTTCGCCGCCATGATGTCCATTTCGGTGTATGGCGCCTGTTTTACCTGGCTGATGATCTTCGTCACCCATCTGTTCTTCCGCCGCCGGCACCGGCAGACCCATCTGAAGTTCCGCATGTGGGGATTCCCCTATACCACCTTACTGGGTGGCGGGCTGATGGCGGCGCTGATGATCTCGACCGCGTTTACCGAATTTTTCCGCATGACGCTGTGGTTCGGTATTCCGTTCACCCTGCTGCTGGTGGTGGCTTATCACTTCCAGAGCCGCCGCGCGGCTGCGCCGTCGCCGCTCAAGGCGCCGGAAGTGGAGTAATGGGGGGAGGGGCTGAGGCGCACCTCAGCCCTGGGGATTAAAGCTGGCTTTTCGGGATCAGGTGATCGCCGAAGCTCAGGCGCTGGCGGCCCGGTTCGATTTCGGTCAGCGGCGCCACTTCGTGCAGCGAGGATTTGCAGCGCTGCACCAGATCCTGATACTCGCGGGTGCCGGCAATCTTCCAGGCCAGCTCCTGTTCGGTCAGATCGCGCAGCACGCGCGCCGGGCTGCCCACCACCAGCTTGTTGGCTTCGATCGTAGCCGCGGCTTTGACGAACGCCATCGCGCCGACGATGGTGTTCTCGCCGATCTCCGCGCCGTCCATCACCACCGCGTTCATGCCCACCATCGCGTTGCGGCGAATGCGGCAGCCGTGCAGGATGGCGCCGTGGCCGATATGGCCGTCTTCTTCCACCACCGTGTCCTGCTGCGGGAAGCCGTGCATCACGCAGTTGTCCTGAATGTTGGCGCCGTCGCAGATCACCAGGCGGCCAAAATCGCCGCGCAGGCTGGCATTCGGGCCGATATACACGTGTTTGCCGACGATCACGTCACCGATCAGCACCGCCGTCGGGTGCACGTAACTGCTGGGGTCAACGACCGGCGTCAGGCCGTCAATCTGATACACAGGCATAGCGTGAGTTCCTTAATATGTAGGGTCGCGCGGCAGGCCGCCGAAGCGCCGATAGTAACCGGCGGCCGGCGCGGGCAGGGCGCCGATGGTGGTCTCCGCCAGCGAGCTGACGTACTCCGTCGCAGCGCGATCGACCTGCTGGTAGAGATTGATGCACAGGTTGCGGGCGATTTGGCCCTCCCACTGCGCGGGCAGCAGCGCGTCCGGCAGCAGCGGATCTTTCAACACCACGCGACGGAAGAAGTGAATCAATAATAGCTTAATCTGGAAACAGCGCAGCGGCGTCAGCGCCGCCGGGTCGACTTCGCGCAGCAGCGCCATCAGTGGCCGGAAGGAGACGATAAATTCGTGATAGCCGGCCGCCACGTCGCTGAGCGACCAGCAGTCGGCCACCAGTTTCTGCAGGGTTTGCTCGGAGCGGTTGTAGGGGTAATCGGCGCGAAAGTAGATCACCTGTTCGCTGGCGTTGAGTTCGCCGAGCAGCGCCGTCACGTCGGTCTGCGCATGGGTGGGGGCGGCCATCAGGTTGTTGGCGATCTGCCCGAACCCGAGCCAGCCGAGCTCTTTTTTCAGCCGCGCGCGCGCGTTTTTTTCGGCGCATTCCAGCAGCAACAGCTCCCATTTGCCGTCCCAGGCGGGCTGCTCGCGCAGATAGATCTTCGATTCGGCGTGGCGGAACTGGCGCATCCCCTGCTCGGTCACGCGGTAGAAGCTGCGGCGGCCGATTTTCTCCACCGCCAGCCAACCTTCTTTTTGCAGGCGGAACACCGAGGTGCGCACGAAACGATCGCCGAAGCCGAAGGCCTCCAGCAGCGCGCTCAGGCTGCCGAGCCACACTTCGCCGCCGCGGTGGCTGAGCGCGTCGCCGTACAGCGAAATGATCAGCGAGGTGCCGCTGATCGGCTGCGCGTCGACGGCGTGGCGAATGAACTCATCCAGTTTATGTTCCATATTTTTCCATGGGTTAGCCTTCGATGAGCCACAACATTAACATAATTTGGGGCGGCGTCATCCGTGACGCCGTGCGCCTCAGCGCGGCCGCAGATCGACCACGCGCTGCGCCTTGCCTTCCGAGCGCGGGATATCGCCGCAGTTGGCGATGCTGACGTCGGTGCTGACGCCCACGATCGATTTGATGTGGTGGCGCAGCTGGTGGCAGATGTCGCAACGCTGCTGGTGGCTGAGGCTGAGCGCCGATTCTTTCAGCTCGACGCGCACCGCCAGCGTGTCCAGGTGCCCGCTGCGGCTGACCTGCAGCTGATAGTGCGGCGACAGCTGCTCGAACTGCATGATCTGCTCTTCCACCTGCGACGGGAAGACGTTGACGCCGCGAATGATCAGCATGTCGTCGGAGCGGCCGGTGATCTTGCCCATGCGGCGCATCTGGCGCGCGTCGCCCGGCAGCAGCCGGGTGAGATCGCGAGTGCGGTAGCGGATCACCGGCAGCGCCTCTTTGGTCAGGGTGGTAAACACCAGTTCGCCGTGCTCGCCGTCCGGCAGGGCGACGCCGGTCTCCGGGCAGATGATCTCCGGCAGGAAGTGGTCTTCCCAGATGGTGGGGCCGCCGCCGCTTTCCAGACACTCCATCGCCACGCCCGGCCCCATCACTTCCGACAGGCCATAGATATCCAGCGCCTTGATGCCCATGCGGGATTCGATTTCGTGGCGCAGGGCTTCGGTCCAGGGTTCGGCGCCGAACACGCCGAGCCGCAGCGAACAGCCGCGCGCGTCGCCGCCCATCTTGCGCTCCAGTTCGTCGATCAGCGTCAGGCAATAGGACGGCGTCACCATGATGATGTCGGGTTTGAAGTCGAGGATCAGCTGCGCCTGGCGTTCCGTCTGCCCGCCGGACATCGGGATCACCGTCGCGCCGAGCCGCTCCGCGCCGTAGTGCGCCCCCAGGCCGCCGGTGAACAGGCCGTAGCCGTAGGCGACGTGCACCTTGTCTTTGGCGGTGGCGCCGCCGGCGCGCAGGCAGCGGGCGACGATATCGGCCCAGTTATCGATGTCGCGCTGGGTGTAGCCCACCACCGTCGGGCGGCCGGTGGTGCCCGAGGAGGCGTGGATGCGCACCACCTGCTCCATTGGCACCGCGAAGGTGTCGAACGGGTAGTTGTCGCGCAGATCCTGCTTGGTGGTGTAGGGGAAGCGCGCCAGATCGCTCAGCTGCTTAAGATCGTCGGGGTGTACGCCCGCCTGATCGAACTTGCGCTTGTACATCGGCACATTTTCGTAGGCGTGGTGCAGCGTCCACTTCAAACGCGCCAACTGCAACGCTTCAATCTCATCGCGCGAGGCGAATTCGATCGTTTCGAGGGGCTGTGGATTTATTGTCATGGTTAGCCTCAGGGGTCAGACACGCTCAATGATCATGGCGATGCCTTGGCCGACGCCGATGCACATGGTGCAAAGCGCGTAGCGGCCGGCTCGCCGTTCCAGTTCAAACAGGGCGGCCAGCGCCAGGCGCGCGCCGCTCATGCCCAGCGGATGCCCCAGAGCGATCGCGCCGCCGTTGGGGTTAACCTGCGGGGCATCGTCCGGCAGGCCAAGCTGGCGCATCACCGCCAACGCCTGGGCGGCGAACGCTTCGTTCAGTTCGATGACGTCCATCTGCGCCAGGCTCAGCCCGGCGATCTCCAGCACCTTGCGGGTGGCCGGCAGCGGGCCGATGCCCATCAGCCGCGGCTCCACGCCGCAGGTGGCGGTGGCAACGATGCGCGCGCGCGGCGTCAGCCCCTGGCGCACCGCCATTGCTTCGGAGGCGACGATCAGCGCCGCCGCGCCGTCGTTCAGGCCCGAGGCGTTGCCGGCGGTGACGCTGCCGGGCTGACGGAATGGGGTTTTCAGCGCCTGCAGCTGCTCGAAGGTGGTGTCGGCGCGCGGGTGTTCATCCTGGCTGAACAGGGTGACCACGCCTTTTTTACCGGTGAGGCTGACCGGGGCTATCTCCTGCGCCAGGTGGCCCAGCGCCTGCGCCCGGGCGGCGCGCTGCTGGCTGCGCAGCGCAAAGGCGTCCTGATCGGCGCGGCTGATATTGAACTGCGCCGCGACGTTTTCGGCGGTCTCCGGCATCGAATCGGTGCCGAACTCGGCCTGCATGCGCGGGTTGACGAAGCGCCAGCCGAGGGTGGTGTCGTACAGCTGCGCCTGGCGGCTGAAGGCGCTGTCGGCCTTGCCCATCACCAGCGGCGCGCGGGTCATCGACTCCGCGCCGCCGGCCAGCAGCAGCCCGGCGTCGCCGGCTTTGATGCTGCGCGCCGCCATTGCCAACGCATCCAGGCCCGAACCGCACAGGCGGTTCACCGTGGTGCCGGAAACGCCGACCGGCAATCCGGCCAGCAGCAGCGCCATGCGCGCCAGATTGCGGTTGTCTTCCCCGGCCTGGTTGGCGCAGCCGAGGATCACGTCGTCCAGCTGTGCCCAATCCACCTGCGGATGGCGCTCCAGCAGCACGCGCAGCGGCAGGGCGGCGAGGTCGTCAGCGCGCACTTGCGCCAGCGCGCCGCCGTAGCGGCCGATCGGGGTGCGCACGCCGTCGCAGATAAATGCCTGATTCATGCCTGATCTCCTAAAATGCTGTGGCCAAGGCGGTGCGCGCGGCCGCGAAACCAGGCGACGGTTTTGCCCTGTTGATTGACGATTTCGACGTCATACAGTCCGGTGGCTTTGCCCTGATGGCGCATCTGGGCGCTGGCGGTGAGGCGATCGCCGGCCAGCGCCGGGCGGACGAAGTCGATGCTGCAGCCGGAGGCCACCGCCGCCAACCCCTGGCTATTGCAGGCGTAGGCGAAGGCGGTGTCCGCCAGGCTGAACAGTTGGCCGCCGTGGCAGGTTTGGTGGCCGTTGAGCATCTGCGGGCCGACGGTCATGCTGACCTGCGCGTACCCGACGTCGACGGCATCGATGTGCATCCCCATCGCCTGAGCGCAGGTATCTTGCTGGAACATCTGTTCGGCGCAGCGCTGAGCCAGCGCGCGCGGCGTATTGGCGTTCATCGTTCGGCTCCTGGGAAAGAGGCGGGGGAAGCGTAGCGGCGCAGCAGCGGCATCGGGCGATAGCGCGCTTCGCCGTAATAGCGTTGCAGGTTTTCCAGCGTCGTCAGAATGTGACGCCAGCCGAGTGCGGCGCCCCAGGCCAGCGGGCCGCGCGGATAGTTGACGCCGCGCAGCATCGCCAGATCGGTATCTTCGGCGCCGGCGACGCCTTTGTTCACCACGTCGAGCGCTTCGTTGGCCAGCATGGCCAGGGTGCGCATCGTCAGCAGGCCGGGATAATCCGGCAGTTGAATGACCTGCTTGCCGAGGGACTGCAGCAGGCGAATCGCGTTGGCATTGTGTTGCGCACCGTTTTGCGCCGCGCAGCTGATGGCGATGGCGGAGGCATGCGCATAGTCGGCACAGAGATCGAACAGCACCACAGGCGTTCCACGTTCGTCGGCCAGTTGGCCGGCGGTTTTACCATTGGTTAACATCAGTGTAACGTCGTCGATCGTGAGGTACGGGCTGGTCTGGCCAGGTTGTTTGATCGCCCCCGCATTTTCGATCAACAGTTCCGCTAAATCGGCCAGCGAAGACCAGTCGCCGTGCAGCGTGACGCGTTGCGGCGGCGCGGCCTGCGCCGGCGGCGCAAAGGCGATCATCTCTGCGGCGGGGCGTTGCGCGTCGTAGCGGTAGAAGCCGCGGCCGGATTTGCGGCCGAGATGTCCGGCGGCCACCAACTCCTGCTGCACCAGAGAGGGGGTGAAGCGCGGATCCTGGTAGAAGGCCTGATACACCGAGTCGGTCACGGCGTAATTGACGTCTTGGCCGATCAGATCGGTCAACTGCAGCGGGCCCATGGCGAAGCCGCCGGCGTCGCGCATGACTGCATCCAGGGTGGCGACGTCGGCCACCCGTTCCTCCAGCGCGCGCAGGGTTTCGGCGTAGAACGGCCGCGCCACGCGATTGACGATGAATCCCGGCGTTGAACGGCACACGACGCTTTGCTTACCCCAGCGCTGCGCCAGAGCCTGCAGCGCCGCGAGGGTCTCTGCCCCGGTCTCCAGACCGCTGACGATCTCCACCAGCTTCATCAGTGGCGCCGGGTTGAAGAAGTGCAGCCCGGCCATGCGCGCCGGGTGTTGCAAGGCGCCGGCGATGGCGGTGATCGACAGCGAAGAGGTATTGCTGGCGAACAGCGCCGTGGGCGAGCAGACCGCTTCCAGATCGCGGAACAGGCTCTGCTTAATCGCCAGATTTTCCGCCACCGCTTCAATTACCAGCGCGCTGTTGGCCAGTTGCTCGAGCGAATCGGCGCGTTCGAGGCGCGCCAGCAGCGCCTCGGTGGCGTTGGCGTCGGCCTTGCCGCCGTCGACCCGCTGGCGCAGGCGGCGAGTGAGTTCATCGATCGCGCGCTGGGCGGCGGCGGGCGCGATATCGAACAGCCGCACCGGGTGACCGGCGGCGGCGGCCACCTGCGCAATGCCGATGCCCATGGTGCCGGCGCCGATCACCGCCACCTGGCCGTTAAGAAGGGACGCGTTCATGGCTATTTCCCGCTGAAGTTTGGCGTGCGCTTGGCGAAGAACGCGCTGACGCCTTCGCGGTAGTCGTCGCTGCGGCCGCCCAATCGCTGCAGATCGCGCTCCAGATCGAGTTGTTGATCGAGGCTGTTGGTGGCCGAACTGTAGATGGCTTTCTTGATTAGCCCCAGACCGTAAGTCGGCTGGGTGGCCAGATGGCGAGCCAGCGTTTGCGTGCGGTCGGCCAATTCATCCGCCGGCACCACCTGCCAGATCATGCCCCACTCCAGCGCCTGTTGGGCGCTGATTTTGTCGCCCAGCATGGCCATGCCCATCGCGCGGGCGTGGCCGGCCAGCCGCGGCAGGAACCAGCTGCCGCCGGAATCCGGCACCAGCCCCAAACGGCAGAACGACTGAATAAAGCTGGCGTTGTCGGCGGCGATGACGATATCGCACGCCAGGGCCAGCGCGGCACCGGCGCCGGCCGCCACACCGTTGACCGCGCATACCACCGGTTTCGGCAGGGCGGTCAGGCGGCGGATCAGGGGGTTGTAGAAACGTTCGACCGACAGGCCGAGATCCGGCGCTTGTTGATCGGCGCTGACGTTGCGATCGTTGAGATCCTGCCCGGCGCAGAAACCGCGCCCGGCGCCGGCGATCAGCAGGCAGCGCACGCTGTCGTCGCGCTCGGCCTGCGTCAGCGCTTCGCTCAGCTGGCGATGCATCTCGTCATTAAAGCTGTTGAGCCGATCCGGCCGGTTGAGGGTCAGCGTCAACACGCCGGCGTCGAGATGGCTGAGAATCAATGCGTTATCCATAAATCAGCGCCCCTGATAGTTTGGCGTACGTTTTTCGAAAAAGGCGGCGATGCCTTCGCGGCGATCGTCGGTGGCGGCCAGGGTGACAAATTGCTGACGCTCCATCGCCAGCCCCTGGCTAAGGCCGATTTCCTCGGCCTGTTTTAGCGCCTGTTTGGCGGCGCGCAGCGCCAGCGGCGCCTGACGGCTGATGCGATCGGCAATCTGCTGCGTGCGCTCCAGCGTCAGAGCATCGACGCATACTTCACTGATAAGGCCGGCCTGCAGCGCGGTGCGGGCGTCGATGGCTTCGCCGGTCAGTACCATCTGGCTGGCGCGCGCCTTGCCGACGCAGCGGATCAGGCGCTGGGTGCCGCCGGCGCCCGGCATCAGGCCGAGGGTGATCTCCGGCAGGCCGAAGCGGGCGCTTTCGCCGCCGATAACGATGTCGCAGGCCAGCGCCAACTCGCAGCCGGCGCCCAGGGCATAGCCGTTCACCGCCGCCAGCAGCGGCTTGCTGAACTGCGCCAGCCGCTGCCACAGCTGCGGACGGCTGTCCGCCAGCGCGGCCGGCAGATCCTGTTGTTGCAGTTCGCGCAGATCGGCCCCGGCGGCGAAGAAGCGCGCCGCGCCGGCGATCACCACGGCGCCCACGCCGCTGTCGGCGTCAGCCTGCTCCAGCCGGGTAACCAGCTGTTCCAGGCACGGCGTGCTCAGGGCGTTGCGCGCCTCCGGGCGATGCAGCGTCAGCGTGACCACGCGGTGTTGCTGCTGATGCAAAATAAAGGGGGTATCCATCGCGGCTCCTAGACGTCGAAGTCCAACACCACGCCGTCGCCTTTCGGCCACGACTGGCAGCTCAATACGTAGCCCGCCGCCAGCTGATCCGGCTCCAGGCTGTAGTTGACGCCCATCTCCACCTGGCCGGCCTTCAGCCGGCATTTGCAGGTGGCGCACACGCCGCCTTTGCAGGCGTAGGGCAGATCGGCGCCCTGGCGCAGCGCGGCATCGAGAATGCTGTCGTCCTGTTCGCCGACCTCGATATCCAATCGGCGGCCGTCGAGCAGGATCGCCACCCGGGTGGCATTGCGATCGCCGCTGTGGCGCGGGCGGGCGACCAGGCCGCTGGTGTTGAAACGTTCGCTGTGGATGTGGTTGGCCGGTACGCCGGCCTGTTCCAGCACGGTCTGCGCGTCGTCCATCATCGATTCCGGCCCGCAGATGAAGGCGTGGTCATAGTCGCGGAAATCCAGCAGCGCGCCGCCGATCGCCGCCAGGCGTTCACGGTCGATGCGGCCGCTGAGCAGCGGGCTGTCGAGGCTCTCCTGGCTGAATAGGTACAGCGGCTGAAAACGCTGCGGATAGCGGTTTTTCAGATCCGACAGCGCCTCTTTGAACATCATTGAACGGCTGTTGCGGTTGCCGTAGATCAGGGTGAAGCTGCTGCCCGGTTCGAGCTGCAGCGTCGCCTTGATGATCGACAGCATCGGCGTGATGCCGGAGCCGGCGGCGATCGCCAGATAGTTGCCGCTGCGCTCCGCCTGCGGCTGATAGCCGAAGCGCCCCTGCGGCACCATCACTTCCAGCGCATCGCCGACTTTCAGCATGCGGTTGACGAAGCCGGAGAAACGGCCCTGATCAATCGCTTTTACGCCGATCTGCAGCAGGCCTTCCTGCGGCGAACTGCAGATGGAATAGCAACGCCGCAGCTCTTCGCCGTTGACTAGCGCCTTGAGCGTCAGGTGCTGGCCAGGGGTGTAGCGGTATTGGTTTTGCAGCTCTTCGGGTACCCGCAGGGTGATGGCTACGGCGTCCGGCGTTTCGCGCTCGATGGCGGCGACGTTCAGGCGATGAAAGACCGTCATGGTGTCAGCGCTCCTATATGCATTTGAAGTAGTCGAACGGTTCCCGGCAGTCGCAGCAGCGGTACAGCGCTTTACAGGCGGTGGAGCCGAACTCGCTGATCTTCTCGCTGTGGGTGCTGCCGCAGCGCGGGCAGGCGACCGGGCCGTGGGCGTGCGGCCGATCGCAGGTGTGGCCCTGCGGGGGCGCTACGCCGTATTGCCGCAGCCGCTCGCGGGCGTCGGCGTTCATCCAATCGGTGGTCCAGGCCGGGCTGAGGCGAATGTCCACCTGCACCGGGCTGAAGCCGGCGGCCGTCAGCCGCTGCTCGATGGCGTTGAGCAGAAATTCGGTGGCCGGGCAGCCGGAGTAGGTGGGGGTGAAGGTCACGCGCCAGCCGTTGCCGTCGCGCGCCACGTCGCGCACCATGCCCAAATCGGTGATCGACAGCACCGGCAGCTCGGGATCGCTGATCTGTTGCAGACAGTGCCAAATCTGCGGGATTTCAGCGGGTTGCAAACGAGTGACGTTCATCGCGGCCTCCTACCATTGGCCGTTTGGATAGGCGCGTTGCAGGAACTGCATCTCCGCCAGCAGCGGGCCGAGGTGTTCACTGTGTCGGCCTTGTTTGCCGCCGTGACGGAACGCCTGCTCGGCGGGCAGCGTCAATGTCGCCTGGCGCAGTGTCTCTTCCACCTGCGCTTGCCAGGGAGCCTGCAGCTCGCGCGGATCGACGGCGATGCCCTGTTCCGCCAGCTCAAGCTCAAGCGCGTCGGCGTGGAACAGCTCGGCGGTGAAGCGCCACAGGTTATCCAGCGACTGCTGGATCTTGCGGTGGCTGATGTCGTTGCCGTCGCCGAGGCGGATCATCCAGCCGCGGCTGAAGCGCAGGTGGTAATCGGCCTCCTTCAACGACTTGGCAGCGATGGCGGCGATCTGCGCATCGCCGCTGCGGCTCAACGCCTGGTGCAGCTGCACGTGGTAGACGTCGAGCAGGAACTGGCGCACCAACGTGTCGTTGAAACCGCCGTTCGGCTGTTCCGCCAGCAGCAGGTTATGAAACTGGCGTTCGTCGCGCCCGAAGGCCAGGCTGTCTTCGCTGCAGGGCGGCCCGGCCAGTTCGGCGGCGTAGCCCAGGAAGTTGCGCGCCTGGCCGAGCAGATCGAGCCCGATGTTGGCCAACGCCAGATCGATCTCCAGCTCGGGCGCGTGGCCGCACCAGGCGCACAGGCGCTGGGCGAGGATCAGAGGCGTGTCGCCCTGGCGAAGCAAATAGCTGATGCGCGGATCGTTAACCGTCATGGTCGCCTCTACATGTTCTTGATGCCGTCGGGAATGGTGTAAAACGTCGGATGACGGTAGATCTTGTCTTCGGAAGGATCGAAGAACGCGCCGCGATCTTCCGGCTGCGAGGCGATCAGATGGCGCGACTGCACCACCCAAATCGAGCAGCCTTCATTACGGCGCGTGTAGGCGTCGCGGGCGTTTTCCAGCGCCATTTGGTCGTCGGCGGCGTGCAGGCTGCCGACGTGGCGATGCGCCAGCCCTTGTTTGCTGCGGATAAACACTTCATACAGCGGCCATTCAACGTGGCTCATGATCTCGGTTCCTTATGTTGGCTATGCGGCGGAAGCGGCGTTTTTCGCGGCGTGGGCCATGGCGCCGTCGCGCACCCAGGCGCCGTCTTCCCAGGCGCGGCGTTTGGCCTGCAGGCGTTCGTGGTTGCATTGGCCACGCCCTTTGATCACCTCATGCAGCTCGCTCCAGTCGATCTCGCCGAAGCGATAGTGGCCGGCAGCGGCATCCCAGTGCAGATCCGGATCCGGCGCCGTCATGCCCAGCGCTTCCAGCTGCGGTACGGTGTTGTCGACGAACTTCTGCCGCAGCTCATCGTTGCTGTGACGTTTGATTTTCCACGCCATGCTCTGGGCGCTGTGGGGGGAGTCGGCGTCGCTCGGGCCGAACATCATCAGCACCGGCCACCAGAAGCGATCGATGGCGTCCTGCAGCATGGCGCGCTGCGTGTCGCTGCCGTTGGCCATCGCCATCACCGCCTCGTAGCCCTGGCGCTGGTGGAAGCTCTCCTCTTTGCAGATCTTCACCATCGCCCGCGCATAGGGGCCGTAGGACGCGCGGCACAGCGCCACCTGGTTGACGATGGCGGCGCCGTCGACCAGCCAGCCGATCACGCCGATATCCGCCCAGTTGAGCGTGGGGTAATTGAAGATAGAGGAGTATTTCATCTTGCCGTCGAGCATCTTTTGGTAGATGTCCTGGCGCGAACAGCCGAGGGTCTCGGCGGCGCTGTAGAGGTACAGACCGTGGCCGGCCTCATCCTGCACTTTGGCCAGCAGCACCGCCTTGCGGCGCAGCGTGGGGGCACGCGTCAGCCAGTTGGCTTCCGGCAGCATGCCGATGACTTCCGAGTGGGCGTGTTGGCCGATCTGCCGAATCAGGTTCTGACGATAGGCGTCCGGCATCCAGTCTTTAGCCTCAATGGCGATATCCGCCGCGATCTTGTCGTCGAAATGCTGCTGATACTGTGCGTCAGTTGTCATGCTTGCCTCTTGGTGATTCGTATTTTTCACATTAAATATAAAAATGTGAATCACTTTAACTAACCATAAGGCTACAAACTGATAACAAAAAGATCAAACGAGATTTATGTGGTTTTGCGAGCGCACTCACAAGTGTTTTTGTTAATCATTTGATTTTATTTTATAAATATAAAAAGTGACTCCGTATTAATGCCAGGGTAAACGGCTTGAAAGCGCTTCTTGTTCTGTTTTTGTTAAAATTCAGTTTGGCGTCGACTGGCATTTATGTGATACGTAATTAAGCTGTATGGTGAAAATTTATGAATTCCGGAGGGCACATGCAGCAGTTACACAGTTATCTTTCTGGCGCCTGGGTGTACGGGCAGGGAGAGGCGCGCGAGATCCGTCACGCCGTAACCGGCGAAGCGCTGTACCAGGTTTGCTCCGACGGCCTGCCGTTAGCGGCCAGCCTGAGCTATGCCCGCAGCCACGGCGGCCCGGCGCTGGCGCACATGACATTCCAGCAGCGCGCCCAGATGCTGAAAGCGGTGGCGAAACACCTGCTGGCGCATAAAGAGGCGCTGTATCAGATTTCCTATCAAACCGGGGCGACGCGCAGCGACGGCTGGGTCGATATCGAAGGCGGCATCGCCACGCTGTTCGCCTATGCCGGCATGGCCGGCCGCGATCTGCCGGACGATACGCTGTGGCCGGAAGATGAGCTGATCCCGCTGTCGAAGCAGGCGCAGTTCGCCGCCCGCCACGTATTGACCTCGCGCCCCGGCGTGGCGCTGCATATCAACGCCTTCAACTTCCCTTGCTGGGGCATGCTGGAAAAACTGGCGCCGACCTGGCTGGCGGGCATGCCGGCCATCATCAAGCCGGCCACCGCCACCGCGCAGCTGACGCAGGCGATGGTCAGGCTGATCGTCGACAGCGGGCTGGTGCCGGAAGGCGCGCTGCAGTTGGTATGCGGCGGCGTCGGCGACATGTTTGCGCACCTGGATTATCAGGATGCGGTAACGTTCACCGGTTCGGCGCAGACCGGCCAGCGGCTGCGGGCGCATCCGCGCCTGTTGGAAAAATCGATCGCGTTCACCATGGAGGCGGATTCGCTCAACTGCTGCGTGCTGGCGGAAGACGTGACGCCGGAGATGCCGGAATTTGCGCTGTTTATCAAAGAGGTGTGCCGTGAAATGACCGCCAAGGCGGGGCAGAAGTGCACCGCGATCCGCCGCATCATCGTGCCGGCGGCGCAGGTGGCGGCGGTGCGTCAGGCCTTGTTGCAGCGTCTGGCGGGGGTGACGGTGGGCGACCCGCAGCTGGAGCAGGTGCGCATGGGGGCGCTGGTCAGCCACGAGCAGCGTGATGATGTGCAAAGCAAGGTGGAGTTCCTGCTGCGCAACGGCTGCGAACCGCTGTGCGGCGCGTCGTTGGATAAGCTGGAAGTGATGGGCGACGGCGCGCGCGGTGGGGCGTTTTATCCGCCGACCCTGCTGTATTGCGCCGATCCGTTCACCCATCAGGCGGTGCACGGCACTGAGGCCTTCGGCCCGGTGGCGACGCTGATGCCGTATGCGGATACCGAGCAGGCGATCGCGTTGGCGTTGCTGGGGCAGGGCAGCCTGGCGGGATCGCTGGTGACCGCCGATCCGGCAGTGGCCAAGCGCTTTATCCGCGCGGCGGCCTGCGCTCACGGACGTATGCTGATTTTGGATGAGCAGGCGGCGGCGGAATCCACCGGCCACGGCTCGCCGTTGCCGATGCTGGTGCACGGCGGCCCGGGGCGCGCCGGCGGCGGTGAAGAGCTGGGTGGACTGCGCGCGGTGAAGCACTATATGCAGCGCACGGCGATCCAGGGCAGCCCGGCGATGCTGGCGGCCATCGGCGGCGAATGGGTGCGCGGTGCGCCGGTCGCCGAACATCCGGTGCACCCGTTCCGGAAATACTTCGAGCAGCTGCAGCTGGGCGACAGCCTGTTGACCGCGCGCCGCACCGTGACCGAAGCGGATATCGTCAACTTCGCCTGCCTGAGCGGCGACCATTTTTACGCGCACATGGACAAGATCGGCGCCGCCGATTCGCTGTTCGGCGAGCGGGTGGCGCACGGTTACTTTGTGGTGTCCGCTGCGGCCGGGCTGTTTGTCGACGCCGCCGTCGGGCCGGTGATCGCCAACTATGGCATGGAGAATCTGCGCTTTATCGAACCAGTGAAGATCGGCGACACCATTCAGGTGCGGCTGACCTGCAAAAAGAAAATCCGCAAGCCGCAAAAAACCGCCGAAGATCGGCCGCACGGCGTGGTGGTGTGGGATGTTCAGGTGTTGAATCAGGAACAGCAACCGGTGGCGCTCTACAGCATTCTGACGCTGGTGGCGCGCCAGCAAGGGGACTTCGAGGCATAATGCGCGTTTCGCCGCCGCCGGCATCCCGGCGGCGGCGAGCCATTCAGATCAGCGGCTGCCCGCGCAGCTGTTCCAGCACTTTCAGCGGCGAACGCTGCGGATCCTGCATCTTGTTCACCGGCAACAGGAAGGTCTGTTCCAGCATAAACTGGCCGCCCATTGCGGCGTGCGGCGTTTGATCCGAGAAGCAAATCCAGCTGCTGCCCGGTGGGAATTCCAGCGCCAGCTGCGGACCCCGTTGCTGATAATCGCCGTCGGCCTTCATGGCGTCATGCAACTGCAGCATCAGGTGGTCATAATGGCTGCGGCGGGTCTTGGTGATGCGCACCTGATGCTGCAGCCAGCTGCTGAGGGCGGAGTAGCGTGCGAGGCGCGGCATAAAGCGTGCCGCCAGCTCAGGGAACGGCTCGCCGACGCGCCATTGGCGATGCTCGCCGTGCGGGTTGATGTTGGTGAAAATGCGCAGAATGCGTTCGCCGTAGTTCGGGCGCGACGGGAAAGCGTCAACGTGCAGGCGGCTGTCGTCTTTGCGCCAGGAACTGGTCGCCCGCCAGGCGGAAACCGGGTGCAAACGCAGGCTGCCGGTCGGGTGGTGCAGCGCCTCCTGATACTCGGGCAACAGCCCGGCGATCAGCTGGCGGCAAGATTGATAATAGCGCTCCAGCAGTTGCTGAACCTGTTGCCGGCGTTCCGCAACGGCGACGCCGCTCAGTTTGCCGGACAGCGGCTGATAGCTGATGTTTTTGCGCTTCGGATCGACCAACGTCGGATCCAGCAGCGGCATTTCCTGTTCAGACAGGGGGAAGGCCAGTTCGGGCAGAAACAGTACCTTGCCCTGTTCCAGTTCGCTGACCGCGCTGGATGCTTCCGCTGCCGCCCATTGTCGCAACGGCAGCGTCAGGACGGCCTGTTCACGCATAATATCGCCAGTAGGCATGAGATCTCCTCGCAAATCTATATCGCTTTATTCCCGTCTTTCAGGTTGCCGCGTGATTGGCTGCACTGGCTTGCGCAGTGGCTGGCTGGAGCGGCGTCAACAGGCCGCTCAATTGCAACGTGAAATTTGTGGGTTCTATTATGGATGTATCAGCAGGGCGCAGTGCGCCGAAGCGTGCGATGGCTTCCTGATATAGAGAATAGTCCTGATAAGGATATCACCGGCAATACCAATGAAAAGTAAACGAGGGCTAAACGGGGCTGCGCGTAGGCACGAATAATCAAAAATGGCACGAATTGTCTGTGGAAGGGCGATTTTTTATCTTGTTGAATTTTAATGGAAATAAATATTATGCTTATTATTGGCGTTATTTTATTCAGAGCGCAGGGTAACCCGGGAAAATAATGTTGCGGAGAGGAATTATTTCATTTTGGTTGGTAATAAATCGGGCCGCCAAAATTTGGTGGCCCGATTGATGATTAAGCGCCGTAAATGCAATTTTTGCCTTTTTTCTTGGCCTGATACAACGCACTGTCCGCCTCATTGATAAAGCTGATCGGCGTATCGTTATACATATGCGGTACTTTGGCGCAGATACCGATGCTGATGGTGACGATGCCGTGCGGATTACCCTGATGCGGAATTTTCAGATCGCGCACCGCGTTGATGACGCGTTCGGCGAAAATCAGTGCGCCCTGGACGTCGGTATCCGGCAGGATAATTCCCATCTCTTCGCCACCGTAACGCGCCAGAACGTCGTTGCTGCGGCACGCCAACCCTTTGAGCGTTTGGCCGATCTGCTGCAGGCATTGGTCACCGGCGACGTGGCCATAGCTGTCGTTGTACTGTTTGAAATAGTCGATATCCAGCATCAGCAGCGCCACGCTGCGGTAGTTGCGCGAAGCCCGTGCCAGCTCGTTCTTCAGCGCGATATCAAACTGGCGGCGGTTGGCCAGCCCGGTCAGGCCGTCCAGCAGCGCCAACTCTTCGAGCATCTGGTTGATGCTGGTCAGCTGATCGCGGGTGCGCATCAGCTCGGCTTCGGTTTGCATGCTGTGCTTGATTTGCCGCAGCAGCACCATGCCCATCGCCAACAGGATCATCAGCAGCGAGAGGCCGCCGACGGCGAACAGGCCGGCGTCGGTGCGCCAGTCCGCCAACGCGTCGCGTTTCGACAGCCCGGCGGCGATCACCAGCGGAAAGCGGTTGACCCGCGAATAGCCGTAGATGCGCTCCACTTTGTCGTACAGCGAGGTGATGGTGGCGTTACCGAATTCCGAATGCGGCAAAATTTCGCTGAACAGCACACCCTTGGCGATGTTTTTACCGATCGACGCCGCCGAGTAAGGGCGGCGGTAAAGGATGGTGCCGTCCGCCAGCAGCAGGTTCAGTGAGGCGTCGGTGTTGAGGGCGAAGCTATCGTAAAACTGGCGGAAATAATCGATGTACAGCGTCGCCAGCACCACGCCGCCAAAGCTGCCGTCCGGGTTGTTGAAACGCCGCGAAACGGGAATGATCAGATCGCCGGTGGTGCGGCTGCGGATCACCTTGCCGATGTACAGGCCGCCGTCGTCGCGGTTTTGATGGTATATGAAGTACTCGCGATCGGCGTTGTTGGCGTTCTTGATGAACTTGCCCGAGGAGGTCGCCAGCCAGCGGCCGCGCGCATCGTAGAGAAACAGCCCATGCAGCTGCGGCAGGTTGCCGACCTGGGTTTGCATCACCCGCTGCAGCCGGGTCAATTGCGATGGCCCCAGTCCGTCGTTCTGGAGACGTTCGGTCAGATCGAGCAGATTGCCGTCCACCTGCATGAAAGTATCGTCGGCATGCTGTGCCAGCGAGCGGGCGAGGTTGGCGGATTCATGCTCGGCGCTGCGCAGATCGCGCTGGTGTGCGTTCCAGATTTGCCAGCTGTTAAAGAGGATCAGCGTGGCGGCAACGATGATGACAAACACGCCGGCCTGAAATAATAATGGGGAGCTTTTAACGCTGCGCGCCGGCACGGCATCCTGTATGGGTTGCTGCTGAGTCATGTCACCCTTGTTGTTTGATTACTATTCAGTTTGAGTTAAGAGCAATCTTATATTTTATGCATAAATGCGCCAGACCTCTAGCCTTTAACGAGGCGATAAGGCGAAAGGTCGATCGCTGCCCGCATCAGCGGCGGTGTGAACACCTCGGAGTGAAAGAGCCATGTCTGATTACATCATTATCGCTTTACTGACGCTGGCGGTGTATTACCCCCTTACGCTGGGAACGCTGGCGGTGATGATGTACTTCGCCTGGCGCCGCCGCCGGTCGCCCTATTGGCGGTTGGGATTGGTGCTGTTGGCGCTGCTGTTCGTGCTGTTCGCCAAGGCGGCGTATGACTGGCACCGCTATGGCTAGCGGCGCCATGCGGGGTTATTCGACGTTGATCATCCAGTTGACGCCGAATTTGTCGGTCAGCATGCCAAAACCTTTGGCCCAGAAGGTGGCTTGGTAAGGCATCGTCACCTGGCCGCCCTGCGCCAGATTGTCGAACAGTTTGCGTCCTTGTTCCGCATCGCTGGGGTTCAGCGACAGCGAGAAACCTTTGTGAGAAGCACCGCCGCTGTCATCCTGCGGACAGCCGTCGGAGGCCATCAGCACGCCTTCGCCGATCAGCAGGCGCGCATGCATGATCGCTTCCGGATTGACGTCCTGCGATCCGCCTTGCCGGGCTTCTTCGGGCATGTCTTTAAAGCGCATGACCATTTCAACTTTGGCATTCAACTGCTGTACGTAGAAGTTAATCGCTTGCTCACAGTTACCGCTGAAAAACAGATAGGGTTGTACCAGCATGACATTGACCTCGATTATGGCCCGACAGGCAACGACCGACTCTCGGGCGGACGAAATGATTGCTGGCGGCAATAATTGCCGTCGGTGACTTACTAGTGTAGTTCCCCTGGCGCAGAATGCTTGTGCGAGGTGAGCGCGCCTTCGCCGGCGGTGTGACGGGCAAAGGCGCGAAGGGGTCAATACAGCGACGGTTCGCCGGGTGGGCGGGTTTTAAAGCGGCGGTGCAGCCACATGTATTGGTCGGGGGCCAGCAGCACTTGTTCTTCCACCACGCGGTTCATCTTGGCCGCCGCGCGCGTTTCATCATCCAGCGGGAAGTCCGTCAACGGCGGCTGCACGATCAGCTCATAGCCCTGAGCATTTGGCAGGCGGCGCGGCACGAAAGGCACGATCGACGGCCGCCCCATGCGCGCCAGGATAAAGGTGCCGGTGGTCGTGGCGGCATTTTCCACGGCGAAGAACGGTGTGAATACGCTACTTTGCGGCCCATAATCGTGATCCGGCGCGTACCACAGGATTTCGCCCTGTTTCAGGTTGCGGATCATACCTTTGATATCTTTACGATCGATCATGAATTTATTTGAGCGCAGCCGGCCGCGGGTCTGTACCCATTCCATCAGCTTGTTGTTGTGCGGGCGATGCACACCGATGCCGGGGTTTTGCATGCCGAAAATGCGTGCGCCCAGTTCCAGCGTCAGGAAATGCAGACCGATCAGCAGAACGCCTTTGCCGTCCTGACGCGCCAGCCGCATGTTTTCCATGCCGCTCACCTTGAACCAGCGGGCGATGCGCCAGTCGGGCCAGAACCAGGCCATGCCGACTTCGAACAGGCCCATGCCGACGGACTCAAAATTTTTGACGATCAGCGCCTCGCGCTCGGCGGCGGGCATTGCGGGGAAGCAGAGTTCTAAATTGCGGCGCGCTATTTTTACCCGGCGTTTCATTAGGCGCATGGCTATTCTGCCAAGGCCGTGTCCGAGCCGATAAATGAGCGGGTAGGGCAGTAATACCAAGAGATAGAGTATTCCCAGTCCTATCCACAACAACCAATAACGAGGGCGCAAGAATTCGCGCTCAAAGCGTTGGTTATAAAGCATTTTTCCTGTCATTCCTTTTCTTTGCCAATGGGACCTTAACCCAAATTGTCATGAGGAAGATGATAGAATATTTTGTGCTAAACAGAATTTTCCATTAATGCTTTTTTTACGCTTTATTTAAACGCAGGCGAAAAACGAAGCGAAATAGGATTTTTACCGAGGGAGGAGGGGATGTTTTCCGCTATTTCAATCGGCTGGCGAAATTGAAAAATAAAGACACAATTAAGCGCATCGCAAAAGTGACAACGGCTATGTAACCTTAATGAAACAGTAACGCTACGGAACCGTCCCAAGCGGCGGCCAGTGCGTACAGTAGCGCGAGGATCAGGACAAAAGGTGCATTGAACATCGGCGTTTCCTCCCGGAGGATATGTTTAAAGTTTAGCCTTGCAAGATGACAGCGGGATGAAATCAGATCGTTTTTTGTATGGTGAAATTCAGACGGACGGAAATAGGTAAACCGCTGATTTTTTACTATAGTCATAGTGTGAAGTTGTGCGTTTGCCGCCGGAAGCCTCCGCATTGAGCGGCAGCGGGCAGATTGCCCAGAGCAAGATCGCGGAGCGGACGGCGCCTGGCGCGAAACATGTGACGAAATTCTCAGAGGGTTGGTCTGTAAGGATTTGACATGTCATATGAAAATGACGATCTAAACGGTGTTGAGCAACCGAGCGACTACGTGAAAACCACCGCCTGCGAAGTGAGCAGCGGTGTAAAAGCAGCGCTCGAGCAATCATGTGCCTGCCTCAAGGATAACCCTTGGGCGGGGATAGGCGCCGGCGCCGTCGTGGGCCTGGTAATAGGATTTCTGTTAGGCAAAAGGTAATAGGGAGAGTAAAGATGGGCATCATTTCCTGGATCATTTTTGGTTTAATCGCCGGTATCCTGGCCAAGTGGATTATGCCGGGCAAAGACGGCGGCGGCTTTATTGTGACCGTTATATTGGGGATCGTGGGCGCCGTCGTCGGCGGCTATATCAGCACCTTCTTCGGTATGGGCCGCGTTGACGGTTTTAACCTGGGCAGCTTTGTGGTGGCGGTCATCGGTGCCCTGGTGGTGCTTTTTGTCTACAGGAAGATCAAAGGCTAAGCAGCCGTTGCTCAACAGGGTCGCCGCGGCGGCCCTTTTTCGTGAAATCAATCCGGCGGTGCGGCGCGGGCCGTACCCGCTGAAAGGGGAATATCATGGGTCTGTTCGATAGCGTATTGGGTAACATTCTGGGCGGCGGCGCCAACGGTGGTAAAGGTATCGACTACATCGCCATTATGCAGTGGGTCGAGCAACAAGGCGGCCTGCAGGCCATTTTGGACAAGTTCCGTCAGGGGCAGTTCGGCGATATCGTCGGTTCCTGGCTCGGCAATGGCGAAAATCAGCCGATTACCGGCGACCATGTGCAGCAGGCGTTGGGTAGCGACGCCATCAACCAACTGGCTGAAAAGCTGGGCATCGATCCTGCACAGGCGTCCAGCACCATTGCACAGTTCTTGCCAACGGTCGCGGATGCCGCCTCACCAAACGGTGAAGTGCAGCAAGACAGCAACGAGCTGGGCGATATGGTCGGTAAACTGTTCAAATAATGATTAGGCTCCCGGCGTCTGGCCGGGAGCATTCACTCCGCTAATTCCCTCGATCGCCGTCAACGCCTGCTGCAGATGCGCCACCCAGGCGCGCACTTTCTCCGGAATAAAACGTAAAGCGGGATAGACCGCGTGCAGCGCCATGGGCGGGTAGCGGTATTCCGGCAAAACGGGCACCAGCGCCCCCGTCGCCAGCTGCTGGGCGATTAAAGGCCGTTGGGCGCCGCCGATACCGGCTCCAGCCTCAATGGCGGCCAGCAGCGATAGCGTATTGTTGGCGCGGAACGTGGGCCGCAGAGCGACCATCTCGGGGCCGTGCGGCCCGAACAGAGTGAGCGTATCGCCGTCGTTCAAACCGCTGTAACGAATGTGCGCATGTTTAGCCAGCTCCGCCGGCGAACGTGGAGCGCCATACTTGGCCAGGTAGGCCGGTGACGCCACCAGCAGGCGTTGCAGCTCGCCCAAACGTTTAGCCACCATGCCGGGCGCATGCAGTTCACCGAAACGCAGCGCCACGTCGATGCCTTCGCCGATCACGTCGGCGCGACGATCGTCCAGCAGCAGCTCGATGGTGAGGTTCGGATGACGTTGCTGGAAAGCGATGGCCAGCGGCGTGACGTGCAACTGCCCGAACCCGGTCGGGGCATGAATGCGCAGATTGCCCTGTAACTGGTGGTGCTGGCCGTGCAGCGCTTCTTCCGCTTCATCGATCGCCGCCAGAATCGGTTTGAGGCGCTGATAATAACTGCTGCCGGCATCGGTCAGGGTGACCGCCCGGGTGCTGCGAAACAGCAGTTGTGCCCCCAGTTGCTGCTCCAGACCGGCGATTTGCTGACTGACCGCCGGCTGCGTCAAACGCAGATCGCGAGCGGCGGCCGACAGGCTGCCCAGCTCCGCCACCCGCATAAAGGTTTTCATTGCGTTCAGCTTATCCATGTCGATCTTGCCTATAGATTTTTCTTATAAGTGTTAGTGGAAGGTCTCTTCTACCGCAAGTATTACTAATCAATGACACTCAGGGTATCGACAACCTGAGGAGTGGCAAGATGGATACAAAGCGACAGGCATTGGTGATCGGCGCCAATGGCGTGATTGGGCGCCGATTGATTGAGGAGCTGACCGGTCAGGGCTGGCAAGTGGTGGGCGTCTCGCGCCGGGGGGGACAATCGGCGCCGGGGGTGCGCCACCTTCAGGTTGATCTGCTGGATGCGGCGGCGACGCGCGACGCGCTGCGGCCGCTGAGCGCGATTAGTCACGTTTTCTATGCCGCCTATCAGGATGCGCCGGACTGGGCGGGGCTGGTGGCGCCGAACCTGCAGATGTTGCAACACGTTGTCGAAGGGCTGGAGCCGATCGCGCCGGCGTTGGAGCACATCAGTTTGATGCAGGGTTATAAGGTGTATGGCGCGCATTTGGGGCCGTTTAAAACGCCGGCGCGCGAAAGCGATGTCGGGCATATGCCGCCGGAGTTTAACGCGGCGCAGCAGCAGTATCTGGCGCAGCGGCAGGCCGGCAAACGCTGGCGTTGGAGCGCCATCCGTCCAAGCGTGGTGGGGGGCTTCTCCCTCGGCAACCCGATGAATCTGGCGTTAAGCATCGCGGTTTACGCGTCGATCAGCAAAGCGCTCGGGCTGCCGTTGCGCTTCCCGGGTAAACCGGGCGCTTACCACAGCCTGCTGGAAATGACCGACGCCGGGCTGTTGGCGCGCGCCACGCTGTGGGCGGCGACCGAACCTGCGGCGGCCAATCAGGCGTTTAATATCAACAACGGCGATCTGTTTCGCTGGAGCGAGATGTGGCCGAAAATCGCCGCTTACTTTGGGCTGGAATGCGCGCCGCCGCTGCCGATGTCGCTGGAGATCATGATGACGGACAAAGCGTCGCTGTGGCGGGAGCTGGCGCAGCGGCACCAATTGGCCGAACCTGACTATCGCGCGGTGGCCGGCTGGCGTTTCGCCGATTTCGTCTTTTCCTGGGACTATGACATGTTCGCGGATGGCAGCAAGGCGCGGCGCTTCGGTTTCCACCAGTTTGTCGAAACCGAAGCCATGTTTTTCTCACTGTTCGATGAGTTCCGCCGCCGCGGCATCATTCCCTGAACGTGGCATTGGTTTCCCCGCAGCACCGGCCGCGGGGAATGGGCTCAGAACGTCAGCATGATCTTGCCGATGTGCTCGCTGGACTCCATCAGCGTATGCGCGGCGGCGGCTTGCTCAAGCGGGAAGGTTTTAAAAATTTGCGGTTTCAGCACGCCACGCTCCAGCAGCGGCCAAACCTTTTCGCGCAGATCGGCGGCAATCTGCGCTTTGTCCGCCACGCTGCGCGAGCGTAGCGTCGACCCGGTATGGGTCAGACGTTTCAACAGCAGCGGCATCAGATTGAGCTCTTTCACCACGCCGTTTTGCGTGCCGATTTGCACGATGCGGCCTTCCATCGCTGCGGCCTGATAGTTTTTGGCGACATAATCGCCGGCGATCAGGTCGACGATGACGTCGGCGCCTTTACCGTTGGTGGCGTCTTTGGTGCGTGCGACAAAGTCTTCGCTGCGGTAATTAATCGCCACGTCGGCGCCCAGCGCCAGGCTGGCCTGACGTTTCTCTTCGGAGCCGACGGTGGTGATCACCTGGGCGCAGAAGGCCTTCGCCAGCATGGTGGCGACCGTGCCGATACCGGAGGTGCCGCCATGGATCAACACGGTTTCGCCGGCTTTGAGATGACCGCGCTGGAACACGTTGACCCAGACGGTAAAGAAGGTTTCCGGCAGCGCGGCGGCCTCGGTCAGGCTCAGCCCCGCCGGCACCGGCAACGCATTGCTTTCATGCACGGTGCAGTATTCCGCATAGCCACCGCCGGCGATAAGGGCGCAAACCCGATCGCCGAGCGCGAAGTGGGTCACGCCTTCACCGATGGCCACCACTTCGCCGGCAATTTCCAGGCCGGGGATATCCGAGGCGCCTGGCGGCGGCGCATAGTTCCCCTGGCGCTGCAGCACGTCGGGGCGGTTAACGCCGGCGGCGGCGATATTCACCAGCAGTTCGCCCGCTTGCGGAGCGGGCACCGGGCGTTCGGTAACGACCAGAACGTCGGGAGCGCCCGGTTCGCTGATTTCAATCGCTTTCATCGTGCCGGGCAGCGCTGCATTTGTTGACATGGTTACTCTCCTCATCGTGGCGGACGTGGTTATCAGGCGAAACGTCCGCAATAAAGTCTGCTGTTAGCTTAGCGAAATCGAATGAGGCGCGCGTGGTTGAATAGAGCGGTTTTGCGAGGAAGAGGCGAAGCCGCCGCGATGGGCGGCAGGGCATTAATCGTTAGGCGGGATGCGGAACCCTTTTAACGAGACGATGAAGTGTTCTTTTCCTTTGGAGATTTTGGCGCCTTTATCGCACCACAGGCTGGCAAGCTGGAAGAAGTCGTCGCTGCCGATATCGTAAGCCAGTTCGATTTTCTTGGCGGTGCCGGCGCGGATGAGTTTTTCTGCTTCCTGATGGTTTGCAGCTTTAATTATGGTCATGGGCGAAATCCTTGGTGTTAAGCCAGAGCGGATAAACGCGAATCATCATATGGCCATAATGTGACAATTTTGTGATGAAAGCATGACGGCCCGCGAAGGCGCGGCGCGCGATGTGCCGGGCCTTCGCGGTGAAAGCGCGTTGTCGGTTACCGATCGTGCGGGCGGACGAGTGTGCTTTTTTTCTGAGATTTTAAATGCTTGTAGAGGGCGAAGCCCGCAATGCCGGCCAAGACGGCCAGGAGGGCAAGGGATCCTGTGGCCATGAACGTTACCTCCGAATAAGAATGGCAAGGAGGCGTATTTGTGACATTCATCACTTTGTGGGGCAATGAGAGCAATCTGTAATCGGAAGACGCTTTGAGGGATAGGCAAAAAAAAAGCGCCTATAGGGAGGCGCATAAAGATTTGCAACACAGCTTGTTGTGTTCAACACCAGGAGGAGTGGTGAACTGAGGCATATTCTATGCAGCGGCAAAGGAGGCTGATATAGGCATTACTCCGAAAGCGCCACTACCACTCATACCCCAACTGAATGTTGTAATCGGGATCCTTATTGGTGGAATAGGGATCAGACTGGCGGCGGCGATCGGTTTTCTTCACCGGGCCTTCATACGCGGGATAAGGTTTGGCGCGCGGTTTGCTGCAGCCAGGATGATCGCACTCAATATCGACGCGAAAACCGCTTTTATTTCTCGCCTCTGTCCAGGCAATCGGCGGTTTTCCCGTTTTGGGGGCCGGCCCTGAGGGGGCAGGCGGCTTGGGCGCGGGAATCATGCTGGGGTCGGGGGCTTGATAATTGAGCTCCAGTGCACTCTGCGGAGCGCTGTAAGCGGCAAAGGCCAGCAGGGCGGCGGCACTGACAGCCGGTAATGTAAGCCATCTCGGCATGGTGAATCTCCCTGAATGATTTCGTCAGGCAACTATAAAACAGCAGAACGAGAATTACTATCATTTGCCTTGGGCGTTACGGGCGAGCCAGGCGGCGGCCCTATCGGCAGACAGGGTCAAATCCTGTGCGTTTAGCCGAGATTAGCGTCCCATCGCGGCGAAAAAGGTTGCTATTGCCGCTCGCTCATGAGTTAATGATGTCGGCCTGTGGTACAGACCTATTTATGCACGACATTTTGAGTAAAGTAGTTCAAATTTAAAGCGTTATCCCGGATAGCCCTTCTCTGACGAATTTCCTTTCCAGTGCCTCCATAAGTAACTGATGACCGGCTACCTCGCCCATGGCGGCTTACATTTATTATTGAAGGAAATTAGACATGTCTAACATGATCAAAGGTCAAGTGAAGTGGTTCAACGAAGCTAAAGGTTTTGGTTTCATCACCCCAGCAGACGGCAGCAAAGACGTATTCGTACACTTCTCTGCTATCCAGGATCAAGGCTTCAAGACCCTGGCTGAAGGCCAGAACGTACAGTTCTCTATCGAGAACGGTGCGAAAGGTCCATCTGCGGCTAACGTTACCGCTATCTAATTGGCGCCTGGCGCTGATTGAAAAAAACCCGCTGCGGCGGGTTTTTTTATGCCTGCAATTTGGCAGCGCGCAAAAAAAAGCCCGCAAGTCTGCGGGCAAAAGTTCCTTGTTACTTCTTCATTTGCGAGCGCTTCTCTGGGGGGGAAACGCCTGAAGACAGGCTACGCGAGGCCGGCTTAAGATTCTGCGGCCAAACCGTTAAGAAAGTGAAAATCCAGGCGGCTGCTACGCTGATAGCAGAGGCCGGCAGGGCTGGAGCGGTGTCCATCGCCTCCGGTTTTGTAATACACTGACGGCAATCGTAAATAAGGGAGAAGGGTATGCAAGTTAACGATCGAGTGACGGTAAAAACAGACGGCGGCCCGCGGCGTGAAGGCGTCATTCTGGCCGTAGAGGTGTTCAACGAAGGCACCATGTACCTGGTTTCTCTTGACGACTACCCGGCGGGCGTATGGTTTTTTAATGAGATCGACAGCCGTGACGGCACGTTTGTGGAGCCCTGTCGCGAGCACGGGCAGTAACTTAGGCTAATCTCATTAATTTGCTAATGAAATTGTCCATTTTGAGATTATTTCATTGCGGTAAGATTTTTTTTATCGACGGCAAAAAAATACCCGTTGCGCTAGCGGGGGATAACGCAACAGGTATTTTTTTGTGGTTCCAGCGGCTGCTATCCAGATGACATTATCATCGGGTATTTAACGGCTGGTAAAACAGAGCGGGGGCGTTCTCTGTGGTTCAGCGGCTATTGACGAATATTCCACTGGTCAATGTATCGGTCAAACGAACAACGTGATAAATGATCTGCTTGTTGTGCGTTTTTATTTTCCGCTTGATGTTTCCCTTGTGGGAAGAGACCGTTTTGGCCTTTATTTGCATCTGGTCTGATATCTGGATGGTGCCTTGACCGGACATCCACATGCGTAACATGTTTGATTCAGTCTGGCTCAGCGTTACCGGCGTTTGATCCAGAGAGGATTTCTCCGTACGGAGGGACGTTCTCTCGAGATAGTGGCTAAGTAGCTGATTCATAGTCTCTGGCTTGATGGATTTTGACGATATGATGACGTTCTTGCGAACATATAAATAATCGTCGAAATGTACGTTGGTAATGGCCATGAAGATGAAGAATAACGTATCCGGGTGCAGTGAAATCACCCGTTTTATTCGCTCGGTGGCGTTTGCTTCGTGGATGAAGCAGTCCTCGTTAATAAACACCAGGCTCGGATTCAACTTGCTGCATTTTTCATGCAGGCTGTCAATGTCCTCGATGGCATTAATATGGCGCTTCTTCACGCCATGCGAAGTCAGATAGTCGGTTAACCCCAATCTGGTATAGCTGCATGAATCCATGATAATCGTTGGCATATCGCACCCCCACTTAAATCCGTTTTACTGCGGTAATATGAAAAAAGCCTAAAAAGCCGAAAGGCAAAATGGAGCAATAATTCAGTGTAGCGAGTGTTCTATCAATAAACACGGCGTCACTCAATGATATTTTCATACTAAACTTATTAATTGCATGAATCTATAAGTTTGGCTTAAGTCAGAGCGATCTGCTGCTCGTCCAGCTTCGGCATGTTGAGCCTGATCTGCGCTTGGCGCCCGCGCCTGCCGGCATTGCTTGCCGCGAATCTGTTCATCATGTCACGAAACAAAATTTTAGTTTGCTAGGAAAAGTCTTAAAAAAAATTCATGTGTCGTTTTTTTGAAGTCTTTCAGCGCATTTTTTGAGTGATTAAAAAATACCCTCTCTGAGGTTGTTTTATTTTTTTGTTTAAAAATCATTAATTTGTGTTGATTTCATGCTTTCCATGCTAATGATTAGCACTTCTTTTTTTATCATAACGGCAAACGAAAGTTAACATTATGGCCGGAATGTGTAGCTTATTTGTTGCTATAAATCACCGTTTTACAATGAGTTATCTGGATATTTATTTTAAATGAAATAATTTTCGTGAATGTTTAACGGTGATTGAGTGATTTCTCTAAACTATCATCCTGCTGCCCGATCCGCAGGGGAGGAATGGCAGGTCGGAGTTGTCTCTGGCCCGCGTTGGTTTTAACTTGCCTCTCCACCTTTCAAAAACAGGATGTCGCGGTGAGACGGAATCAGTATGGGCAGCCGATAGGCGAAGCCCTCCCTCATTGGCAGCCGGCAGGCATGCCCGGGCACTCGCCACTGCAAGGGCGGTTTTGCCGCCTCGAACCGCTTAACCTCGAGCGCTGGGGGGAGGCGCTTTATCAGGCTTATCAATCCGCCGAGGACGATCGCGACTGGACTTATCTGTTTTGGGAGCGGCCGCAGTCGCGCGCAGATTTCCAGCGTTATCTTCAGGCTCAGGCGTCCAGCGCTGACAGAAACACGATGGTAGTGATCGATCAGTCAAACGGGCGTGCGGTGGGAAGCTGCGCTTTTTTGCGCATCGATCCTGCCAACGGCGTGGCCGAACTGGGCACTATCAACTGGTCGCCGCTGATGAAGCGCAGCGCGCTGGGTAGCGAGGCGATTTTCCTGATGCTGCGGCATCTGTTCGACGATCTTGGCTACCGGCGCTGCGAATGGAAATGCGATAGCCTCAATCTTCCTTCACGCCAGGCCGCCGAGCGCTTGGGTTTCCGCTATGAAGGCACCTTCCGCCAGGCCGTCGTCGTCAAAGGACGCACGCGCGACACCGACTGGCTGTCGATCGTCGACGGGGAATGGCCGGCGCGGCGCGCGGCGTTTGCCGCCTGGCTGTCGCCGGATAATATCGGCGATGACGGGCGGCAAGAACGGCGTTTGCAGGCCTTCCAACTCGGGTAATACGCCGCGCGCGTTAGGCCGTTTCCGCCAGGCAATGGCGCAACGAGTCCAACGCCAGCCTGATGTCCTGTTCTTCCGTCATCCAGTTGACCAGTGCGGCGCGGATCCCCGGCTGACCGTTATAACGCGTAGGGGTGCAGCACACCACGCCGTGCCGGCTCAGGCGCTCGAGAAAACGATCGCGCGCCGCCTCGCTGTCGCCCTGTGGATGGCTGAGTGCGAAGCAGACCACGTTCAAATTCACCGGCGCCAGCAGCTGGAAACCGTCATCGGCTGCCAGCGCCGCCCCCAGCGCCTGCGCCAATCGGACGTTGCGCTCGACGATATCCCGTATGCCGCTGCGGCCATAGGCTTTCAGCGTCAGCCAGAGCGGCAGGGCGCGGAAGCGGCGCGAATTCTCCGGCGTCAGATGCAGATAGTTGTCTGGCCGCAATGTCGGTGCTTCCAGATAGGCCGAATGGTTCTGAAATACCTGCATTTGCAGATCCAAATGGCGGGTAAATTGGATCGCGCTGTCATAAGGCACGTTCAGCCACTTGTGTGCGTCGACAGTGATGGAATCGGCATGCTGCCAACCCTCAAGCCTTGGAGCGTATAGCGGTGAGCATGCCGCCACGCCGCCAAATGCCGCATCGACATGCAGCCAAAACGGATAACGCTCCCGCAACGTCAGCAGACGCGGCAGATCGTCGAACGCGACGGTGTTGACCGTACCGGCGCTGGCCAGCACCAACGTTGGCTGGCCGGCGCCGGCGGCGAGCTGCCGTTCCAGTGCTTCCATATCCATGGCTTCCGAGTCCGGCAGGCTGGCGACGGTCGTCAGCGCCTCGCGGCCGATACCGAGCATGCTGAGCGCCTTCACGCTGCTGGAATGTGGATTGGCCGACAATACCCGGATGGAACCCAGCGCCGCCAGGCCCTGTTGGGCGATATCCACGCCATGCTGTTGTCCCAGCCACTGCCGGCCAATGGCCAGCCCGGTGAAATTGGCCATGGTCGCGCCGCTGACCAGGCTGCCGCTGAACGTTTCCGGCAGGCCCAGCAGTGATTTCAACTGTGTCACAGCCGCCAGCTCGATCGTGGCTGCGATGGTATCATGGCTGAGCAGGCTATTTTGGTCTGTCACGCTAACCAGCCAGTCCGCCGCTACCGCTGCCGGGGTTCCGCCGCCGGTGACGAAGCCGAAATAACGCGGGCCAGCGCTGGCGGAAATGCCGGCCTGATAGCGTTGCCAAAAGTTATCCAGCGCCGCCAGGGCGCCTTCGCCGTTTTCCGCCAGCCGATCGTCTCCCGGATGCAGCTGCTGTTGATCGCGCGGTGGGCAGACCGAGCGTTGCTGCAGCCCGGTCAGAAAATCTTCCGCCAACTGGCGAGTGTGGTCGAGGATCTGCGGAAACTGTGCGAGGTCTTGTTGTAAACGTGGGTGCATGGCGGCTCCGAAAGCGTCAGGGATGATGGGGTAAACATAGAACATTTGCCTGCCGGTCAAAATCGATGAAAAATAACCTTTTTGGATAGCCTGGTTAACCAATGATGAATGAACGCATTCCCCTGCATGTCTTGCCGACCTTTGCGATCGCCGCCAGGTTGGAAAATTTGCGCGCCACGGCGCAGCAGGTGCATTTGACGCACGGTGCGGTCAGCCAGCAAATTCAGTTGCTGGAGCAGGCGGTCGGCTATCCGCTGTTTGAACGGCGCGGGCGCGGCGTGCGCCTGAATGCGGCCGGGAAAGAGATGCTGGCGGCGGTGGAACCGGCGCTGCAGGCGCTGCAGCAGGGCGTCGCCCGCGCCCGACGTGCGGCGACAAGCCAGACGCTGCGCATCAGCGTGTTGCCGTCTTTTGCCCATTATTGGCTGTTGCCGCGTCTGCCTGCTTTTCATGAGGCCTGCGCCGATATTGCGCTGGATATCGATGCGTCGCTGGCGCTGCAGGATCTGTCGCAGCGAGGGTTCGATGCGGCGATCCGCATCGGCAGCGGTCAATGGGCGGGGCTGCAGGCGCAGCGCATCGCGTCGGGTGACGTGCTGCCGGTCGCTTCGCCGGATATGGCGCGAGAATGGGGGGCGGCGTTCGAGAACGGTGGCGATATTCCGTTGCTCGAGCACGACGTCAGTCCCTGGCGCGATTGGTTCAATGCGCAAGGGCGCTCGCTGTGCGGGCGGCAACAGGCGTTGTTCAACGATGCCGGATTGTTGATTCGCGCGGCGGAGCAAGGGTTTGGCATCGCGCTGGTGAAAAAGCTGCTGGTGCAGGATGCCCTCGACGCCGGGAGACTGGTGGCGTTGGCCGCGCCCTGTCGCCTGAGCGATGACGACGTTTATCTGGTGTGGCCGCAGACCGCCGGGCTGACGCCGGCGGTCACCCGCTTGCTGCAGTGGCTGCAGCAACAGTTGGCGGCGGTTTAACGGCGCAGCCATTCCGGTTGCGAGGTGCCGAGCGTGGTCGCCGGCAGCGCCCATTGCAGCGTCGTACCCTGCAGGCTTAACGGGGCGCGCAGGCGTTGCGCGCCCCCCCAGTAAGTCAATTCCGTTTCCGGGTTCTCGTCGGCGGGGCCGGCCGGCGCCAGCGGTTCCGGCCGATAATCTGCCGAACAGGGATGCGCCAGCAGCAGCTGCGCCGTACGCGCCAGCGACAGCCGCGCGTGGTAGCCGGTGCCGCGGCTCAGGCGCTGCGCCATACCGGTCAGCACCGCCGCCGCCATCAAATAGCCGGTGGCGTGATCCAGAGCCTGTACCGGCAACGGCACCGGCAAACTGGCGCTACGCCAAACCATGCCCGCCTCCGCCAACCCGCAGCTCATCTGTACCAGGCTGTCGAAACCGCGCCGGGTGCGCCACGGCCCGCTCCAACCGTAGGCATTCAGGCAGACGTCTATCAGGCCCGGCGCCAGCGCGCGCCTTTCCTCCGCGCCATAACCCAATTTCTCCAGCGCACCGGCACGGTAGCCGTGCACGATCACGTCGGTGTTTCTCAGCAGATGTTCAAACGTATGGCGATCGTGCGCATTGGTCAGGTTGAGGCGCGCGCTGCGCTTGCCCAGCATGACTTCGTGTTCAACGCCGGGCTCATCCCAACCGTAGGGATCGATGCGCAGCACGTCGGCACCCAAACCGGCAAGAAAACGCGTGGCGATCGGCCCGGCGAGAATGCGCGTCAGATCCAGCACCCGTACGCCGTGCAGCGGCCGGGCGACGGGAAGCGCCCAGCCCGGAGGTGGCGCTTCCGGCTGCAGCGAGGCGTGGATCAGCGGTTCGAGCGCTACGCTTTTGCCCTGAATATGTTGTCGCCACGCGGCCGCCGAGCGCATTTGGGCCGCGCAGCCGCCGGCTTCGATCACCGCTTCCTCCAGCTCGCTTTTTTTCCAGCCCAGCACGCGTTCCGCCAGCGTGCCTTTATCCGATGCCGAACCCAGCACTTGCTCCACCGCTCGCCGATGGTGCGGCGCATTGGTATGCAGGCGTATCCAGCCATCCGTCGTCGCATAGTCGCCGGCCAGCGCGTCCCAGGCCGCAGGCAGCGTCCACCCCAGCGGACGCAGCGTCCAGCCGAACCAGAGCGAGGCCAGGCGTTGATCGACCCAGACCTGCGGCGCGTTGGCTGCCTCGCGGCGAAGCAACTCGGCGCAGGCCAAACCGGCGGCGCTCCAGGCGGCGGTAGCCAATTCGGTGACGGGAAAAGCCGAAGGCAATGCGCCGGTGCCGCTTACGGTTAGCCGGTCGGCGGGGGCGGGGCGCTGTCCCAGGCTTTGCCAAATTTCGTCGAGCAGAGTGTGGATCAGAGGCGTCATCGGCCACTCCTTGCGGGTCGTCGGAAATATAGCCTAGCGTAGCCCACCGCCGGCGACCTTGCTAAGGTGCAACGTCGAACGTACGGCCATCGGCCAGTTTGGCGCGCAGGCTGCGGGCCGCTACGCCGGCGAATGGCTGCGCGCTGAAGTTGGCGGTCAGCGCTTTGTCCCACAGGGCCTGATGCAGCGGCCGGAAGGCGGCGTCGGCGCCCAATGTCGCCATCTTCTATTTGTGACATTGGAATATCATTGCGGTATTCCAGTTTATTTTTCGTTTAATAAATTGGCCTTTACTTCATTACCCGACGTCACTATACTCAGCCAAAATTTCGGTGGAGAAACCCAATTGGACAGTTGTAGTTGTAATAAAATAAATAAGGCAAGCTGACCAATTCTCTTCTGATTTGTTGCTTGCCGTTATCGGCGGGCAGCACCCCTCTCCAGTTATTTCTGAGCTGTGCATACCCGAATAAGAAAACGTTTCCTGATGCCAGGTGGCTTCAGGCGAATTGAGTTGGACGTTATTATGGTATTCTGCAGCCACAGCCTTTTCCCTCCAGGCATGACACGCTGATTCGCTGATTTATTTTCAGCGCGTTTTCGCGTGTGCTAAACAGCACATGATTTTATCTCCTGTGGTTAATTAAGGGGAAAGTCATGGCTATGACTCCTTTCGTTTTAAATTTATTGCTGGCGATGTGCCTGGGCGCGGTGATTGGCGCCGAGCGCCAGTGGCGCCAACGCATGGCCGGCCTGCGCACCAATGCGCTGGTGGCGACCGGTGCGGCGGTCTTCATTCTCAGCTCCATGTCCACCGATCCGGCCAGCGCCGGCCGGGTGGCCGCGCAGATCGTCTCGGGTATCGGCTTCCTCGGCGCCGGCGTAATCATGCGTGAAGGGCTGAACATTCGCGGCCTCAACACCGCCGCCACTCTGTGGTGTTCGGCGGGGATCGGCGTCCTGTGCGGCCTGGGCCAGCATTGGGATGCGGTGGTCGCCACGCTGGTGATCCTGTGCGCCAATATCCTGCTGCGCGAGGCCGCGCAGCGCATCAACCTGCAGCCGCACCAGCAGGCGACCGATCTGGAACTGTGCTATCGCATTCAGGTGACCTGCGGCGAGCAGGATGAAATTCTGGTGCGCACCCTGATTCTGCAGGCGCTGAACGGCGTCGCCTTGCGGCTGCAATCCTTGCGCAGCGCCGATATTGCCAGTCCGGGGCAATTGGAAGTGTGTGCGGAAATTACCGCTACGCCGGCCGCGCAAAAAGAAATTGAGGGTATTGTTTGCCGCGTCAGTCTGGAAAAAAGCGTGAGCGCCGTGCGTTGGCGCGTCGCGTCCGAATTACCGGTCTGAGTAATAATATAAATATTGATTAACTTGATTATATGTTCGGTTTTATTCATGAGTGCCTTGAATAACGCGGAGCATTAAGGAGGCGTTATGGACGATGACCCCGGAAGGGAAATGATTTTTGCGTGGCTGACAGGGTAATCACGCTATTCAGTCACGCTAATTAAAAAATTCCACTCTGCGCAGAGTCACCTGTTTATCGGGCGGGATCTCCCTGTGCGCAGAACGAAAATAAGAGAATAGCGTTATGACTCAGATTAATGAAAGAATGCGTCGCCGTGATAAAGACGCGGTGACCTACGCCATTGCGCAAGAGGCGACCAACAGCATCGCCCAAACGCTGGCGAACCTGAAGTGCAACCGCAACGGCTTGACCCAGGACGATGCCGATGAGCGGCTGGAGCAGTTCGGCGCCAACCAGGTCGCCCACGACAAGGCGCCGCATGCCTTGATTCAGTTGATCAAGGCCTTTAACAACCCGTTTATCTTCGTGCTGATGGTGCTGGCTGCGATCAGTTTCTTTACCGATTATTGGCTGCCGCTCCAGAGCGGTGAAGAAACTGAACTCACCGGCGTCATTATCATTCTGACCATGGTCACGTTGAGCGGGCTGCTGCGGTTTTGGCAGGAATACCGCACCAACAAAGCGGCGGAAGCGTTGAAGTCGATGGTGCGCACCACCGCTACTGTACTGCGCCGCAGCAGCTACAGCGCGCATCCGCTGACGCTGGAAGTGCCGATCCGCGAACTGGTGCCGGGGGATATCATTCAGCTCTCCGCCGGTGACATGGTGCCGGCCGACGTGCGTCTTATCGCCTCGCGCGATCTGTTCATCAGCCAGGCGATTTTGACCGGCGAGGCGATCCCTATCGAGAAATACGATGCGATGGGCAACGTGGCGCAGAAGTCGAGCGAAGGGGAAGTGTCCAGCGAGAACGCGCTGCTTGAGCTGTCCAATATCTGCCTGATGGGCACCAACGTCGCCAGCGGCACCGCCACGGCGGTGGTGGTGGCAACCGGCGGGCGCACTTACTTCGGCTCGCTGGCCAAGTCGATCGTCGGTTCGCGGGCGCAAACCGCGTTCGATCGCGGGGTGAACAGCGTCAGCTGGCTGCTGATTCGCTTCATGCTGGTGATGGTGCCGGTGGTGTTGCTGATCAACGGCTTCACCAAGGGTGACTGGAGCGAGGCGGCGCTGTTCGCACTGGCGGTGGCGGTCGGCCTGACGCCGGAAATGCTGCCGATGATCGTCAGCTCCAACCTGGCGAAAGGGGCGATCGCCATGTCGCGCCGCAAGGTGGTGGTGAAGCGCCTGAACGCCATTCAGAACTTCGGCGCCATGGACGTGCTCTGCACCGACAAGACCGGCACCCTGACCCAGGATCGCATCATTCTCGAGCACCACATCGACGTCACTGGCGCCAGGGATAACGAGGTGTTGCACCTGGCCTGGCTGAACAGCTTCCATCAGAGCGGCATGAAGAACCTGATGGACCAGGCGGTGATCCGTTTCGGGCGCGGCAAACCGGGGATCGAAGCCCTGGGCCGTTTCAGCAAGGTGGATGAGCTGCCGTTCGATTTCGTGCGCCGCCGTTTGTCGATCGTGGTGGCGGACGAAAATGGCAAGCAGCAGCTGATCTGTAAGGGCGCGGTAGAGGAGATGCTCGAGATCGCCACCCACGTGCGCGAAGGCGACAAAACGCTGGAACTGGACGACGCGCGCCGTGCGGCGCTGCAGGCGCTGGCCCGCGAGTATAACGAAGACGGTTTCCGCGTGCTGGTGCTGGCGACGCGCGAGCTGGATACGCAGCGCCCGGCCGAACCGCTGAGCGTGGCCGACGAGCGCGACATGGTGGTGCAAGGGCTGCTGACTTTCCTCGATCCGCCGAAGGAGAGCGCGCAGCAGGCGATCGCCGCACTGCAGGAAAACGGCGTGACGGTGAAGGTGCTGACCGGCGACAACCCGGTGATCACCTGCAAGATTTGCCGCGATGTCGGGCTGGAGCCGGGCGAGCCGCTCTCCGGGCTGCAGATTGAACAGATGGATGACGAAGAGTTGGCGCGCGAAGTGGAACAACGCACGGTCTTCACCAAGCTGACGCCGCTGCAAAAATCGCGGGTGCTGAAAATGTTGCAGAGCAACGGCCATACCGTCGGCTTCCTCGGCGACGGCATCAACGATGCGCCGGCGCTGCGCGATGCCGACGTCGGCATTTCGGTCGACACCGGCACCGACATCGCCAAGGAATCGGCGGACATCATCCTGTTGGAAAAGAATCTGATGGTGCTGGAAGAGGGGGTGATCAAAGGGCGCGAGACCTTCGGCAATATCATCAAGTACCTGAACATGACCGCCAGCTCCAACTTTGGCAACGTGTTTTCGGTGCTGGTGGCCAGCGCCTTCATCCCGTTCTTGCCGATGCTGGCGATCCACCTGTTGATTCAAAATCTGATGTATGACATTTCCCAGCTGTCGCTGCCGTGGGACAAGATGGACAAAGAGTTCCTGCGCAAGCCGCGCAAGTGGGATTCCAAAAACATCGGGCGCTTTATGCTGTGGATTGGGCCGACCTCGTCGATCTTCGATATTACGACCTATGCGCTGATGTGGTACGTGTTCGCCGCCAACAGCGTAGAACACCAGGCGCTGTTCCAGTCCGGCTGGTTCATTGAGGGGCTGCTGTCGCAAACGTTGGTGGTGCATATGCTGCGCACCCAGAAGATCCCGTTCATTCAGAGCACCGCGGCGCTGCCGGTGTTGCTGACCACCGGGCTGGTGATGGCGCTCGGCATCTACATTCCGTTCTCGCCGCTCGGCGCCCTGGTTGGCCTGCAGCCGCTGCCGTGGGAATACTTCCCGTGGTTGGCCGCAACGCTGGTCAGCTACTGCGTGGTCGCGCAGTTGATGAAGCGTTTCTATATCCGCCGCTTCGGCGAGTGGCTGTAAGCCGCCTCGGCGTTCACTTCGGGGGCGAAATTTTTCGCCCCCGCACCGCTACAGCAGTTTGTTGACCAGCAGGCCGAGCATGATGGTCAGCGTGAAGGAAAACAGCGTGCCGAGCAGCACATACTCGGTACGCATCTTATCGTCACTTTGGCGCAGATCGCCGAAACGGAAGATAGATTTGGCCGCCAGTAAAAAACCGATCGCCGGAATTTGCCCCAGCAGCACGAAGGTCAGGATCAGCGTTCTTTCCAGGTAGCCAATCTGTTTGCCCGCGCGCAGCAGCGAGTCGTTGTCGGCCTTGGCCGAAGGCGGCATTTGCGGCGTCCAGCGCGCCAGCAGTTGCCCAATCAGCAGGCTCATCGGCAGATAAATCAGGCTGTAGGCCACCAGCACCAGGCCGGTTTGCCAACGCCCCAGCTGCCGCCCCAGCGCGGCGAGCAGTTCACCGGCATTCGGCGTCAGCCCCAGCCACAGTAAGGCGATCACCGCCAGATGCAATCCCTGATCGAGCAGAAAGCTGCGGGCCGGGCTCAGGCGGTTCATCGCGGTGACTTTCAGCAAATCGATCAGGTAGTGGCTGACGGCGATGGCCAGCAGGCTGGCCAGCACCTGCAGTGAAGACAGTCCGCCGTGCAGCAGGCCGAAACCGGCCACTACCCAGGCGGCCAGCACCCCGTGCAGCAACGCGTGCAACAGCAGAAAACGCGAACGCGCGCGATGTTGGATTTTATCTTCCACCCAACTCAGCGGCTGCAGCGGAAAATCCGCCAGCAGATGGACGAGCAACAGCCAGGCCAGCAAAGGCGCATAGGTCAGATCCATGGTCAGACGATCCTGTTAATGGCGTGAATAAACCGCATGATTTCCTCATAGGCCGCGCGTTTCAGCGCGGCGGAGACCGTGGAGGCGGCTTTTTGCAGCTGGTCCGCCACGGCGGCGCCGCTGTCGGCGAACATTCTCGCCTGAACGATGCGCGCTTCGGCCTGTGACAGGCGGCCAATTACATGATCTAACATCGGCAGCAGATCGCTGACAATGGCGTTTGTCCGATCGTTGTCGGTTTTCAGAGCCAGCCGGCAATTTTTTGCCATGGCGTCCAGCGCGCTGCCGGAGTTGATAAAGGCGCTGCCGTAACCGGCGGCGTCGGGCCGTTGGCTACCCAGCCCGACGGCGATGCGCGCATCCCAGTGCGCGGCGCCCATCGCCCGCAGCGCGAGGCGTATGTACACCGCCAGCAACAGCCCGTCCTCCGGCGCGGCCTGCGCCTGGAAGGCATCGCCGCGAAAGATTTCCACCTGATGCAGCCGCCCGTCACGCCGCAGCCGATCGAGCAGGTTATGCAGCCCATTGAGGTAGTTGACGGTGTCTGATCGGCGGGAATCGACCAGATCGCCGCTGATTACGCTGATTGGCGTCGGCATGGCGTGTTCCATTATTTGCGGAGGGATGACTATAAATTCGCACCTGGATACGAATATGTCAATAATTCGCCTCTAGGTGCGAATTTATGGGGTTTTCGCCTGTGAGGGCGAAACGGGCAGGATGAGGAACGTGGGATGAACGGCCGGGAATGCGCGGGCCTGCCAGGCTCGCCACCGGCGACGTAGAGGGAAAATGGCCGGCAACCGGCTGTTCAGAAGCTTTTAACCAGCACGTCACGCGGCATTTCGCTGCCGTGTTTCAGCAGATGCTCAAACGATCGCTCGCTGCTTTTCAGCTGCTGCAAAAATTCCTGCGGCGACAGATCGTGTTTTTTGCCGCTCATGTAAGCCAGCGCCAGTTCTTTTGCCTGATAGCGGGAGAAGTTGTACATGGTGTCCTCGATACGGTGAATGTCAGTGCTCACGATTGTAGCGAAAGAGCACATAATGAACAGCGGCTTTGGCGTATGGAATCGATAGCCGAAACTTAACTTGCAGGCTGCAACAGCTCATCGCACAGGCGCTTGATCACCTGAGCTTGCGGCAGGCCGTTGTGCAACATCTGGCGGATATGCTCCGAATCGCTGATGCCCTGGCGGACATGGCGCTCGACGGCCTGCAGCAGGGCACGATCCTCCCGTCGCTCGGCAAAACCGCTCAGCGCTTCGAGAGTGTGCAGGATGTGGGCGGTCAGGCTGCTGCGGCGCAGCGTCGCGGGATCGACGTATTCGGCGGCAAAGCCGCTGCGATAGGCGTTGATCTTGTTGTAATTGGTGAAGGCATCGTATTCCGGCGCGATCGGTGAGCGGTGCTGCAACAGAAAATCGGCCAGCAGGCGGCAGTAACCGACCAGCAGCACGGCGTGGGTGAGGCGCAGCGGCGTATCGCAGATGCGGATCTCTACCGTGCCCAGCTCCGGTTTTGGCCGCGCATCCCAGTAAATATCCTTGACGCTTTCAATCACGCCTGCGGCATTCAACCGTTCGTAGTAGGCGTTGAATTCATGCCAGCTGTAGATGTGTTCCAGGCATCCGTAGTTGGGGAAGGAGTTCTGGGCGCTGAAGCGGGAACTGGCAAAGCACGTGTCGACCCCCTGATACAGCGGCGACGAGGCGCTGAGCGCGATCAATTGCGGAAAGTAGGGCGTCAGCGCATGGCACAGGTACATCGCTTCGTCCCCGTCGTTGACGCCGAGGTGAATGTGTTGGCCGAACACGCAGGCCAGCTTGGAGAGATAGCCAAAACGGCTGGCCAGCTGCCTGTAGCGCGCGTTGTCGCTGATGACCTGCTTGCGCCAGTCGTTGCTCAGGTGGCGGCCACCGCCGCAGACGTCACAGCCCAGGCGCTGCGCGCTGCGCCGGACGGTATGGGTCAGGGCGCGCAGCTCGGTGTGCAGCTCATCGAGATCGCGGTGCACCGAGCTGTTCAGCTCCACCATCGATTTGGTGAGCTCATGCTTGACGCGCCGGCGGTCGCCGACCGCGCTGACCACCCGATCGGCTCGATCCGTAAGATCGTAGTGCTCGGCATCGACCAGCTGTAACTCTATTTCGGTGCCGATGGAGAGCCTTTCCGAACGTTTGAATGTGAGCGGCATGGTACCTCCTTCCTGCAAGAACGGCATAAAGATAAGTATATGTCTCGGTGAGGGGGGCAACGTTTTGCATTTTATATTTGTTTTTTCGCATGTGAAGCTGGTATCTTCACGAGCGAGTTGTGGTGAAGAGAAAGGTTAACGGGAGTGTGACATGCCGTCATTGACGCCGCTGAAGCTGTTTAAAAACCTGTCTGACGAGACGCGTCTGACCTTGGTGCTGCTGTTGCGCCACGCCGGTGAACTGTGCGTGTGCGAGCTGTCGGGCGCACTGGCGCTGCCGCAACCCAAGATTTCAAGGCATCTGGGGATGCTGCGTGAAAGCGGGCTGCTGCTCGATCGGCGCGATGGTAAATGGATACATTATCGCCTGTCGCCGCATATGCCGGCCTGGGCAGCGGCGATTATTGAGCAGGCTTATCAGTGCCGGCCAGAACAGATGACGGAGTTAGCGCAACGCGTGGCGAAAGGTTGCCCGTAACGGTAAAAAATTTACGCAAACACATATGAAAAATCGAATATGTAAACTTAAAGGGGCGGAAGGACAGCGATGATAGTGGCAGGGGCGATCTTTATTCTGACGTTGATCTTGGTCATCTGGCAACCGAAGGGGCTGGGTATTGGCTGGAGTGCGTCGATCGGGGCGGGATTGGCATTATTGAGCGGCGTGGTGCACGTCGGCGACATCCCCGTGGTATGGCAGATAGTCTGGAATGCGACTGCGACCTTTATCGCCGTCATCATCATCAGCCTGTTGCTGGATGAAAGCGGCTTTTTTGCCTGGGCCGCCTTGCACGTCGCGCGCTGGGGCAACGGCAAGGGCCGCTGGCTGTTTACCTATATGCTCCTGTTGGGCGCGGCGGTGGCGGCGCTGTTCGCCAATGACGGCGCCGCGTTAATCCTCACACCGATCGTGATCGCCATGCTGTCGGCGCTCGGTTTTCGTCCTGCGGCGGTGCTGGCTTTCGTCATGGCGGCGGGCTTTATCGCCGATACCGCCAGCCTGCCGCTGGTGGTGTCCAACCTGGTGAATATCGTTTCGGCGGATTTCTTCCACTTGGGCTTTACGGAGTATGCGGCGGTGATGGTGCCGGTCAACCTCGTCGCCGTGGCGGCGACGCTGGTGATGTTGCATTTGTTCTTCCGCAAGGATATTCCGCCGGGCTACGCGTTGACGCGTTTACCGGTACCGCGGGAAGCGATCCGCGATCGCGCGACGTTTCGAGCCGGTTGGGCGGTATTGGCGCTGTTGCTGATCGGCTTTTTCGCCCTGGAACCGCTCGGCGTGCCGGTGAGTTTGGTCGCCGCCTGCGGCGCGCTGGTGCTGCTGGCGGTAGCGAAACGCGGGCGGGCGATCGATACCGGCAAAGTGCTGCGCGGGGCGCCCTGGCAGATCGTGATTTTCTCGCTGGGCATGTATCTGGTGGTCTATGGGCTGCGCAATGCCGGCTTGACTGATCTGCTGTCCGGCGTGCTGGATGCGCTGGCGCGGCAGGGGCTGTGGGCGGCGACGCTCGGCACCGGCTTCCTGAGCGCGTTTCTCTCTTCCGTCATGAATAACATGCCGACGGTGTTGGTAGGGGCGCTGTCGATCGACGGCAGCAGCGCGGAAGGCGTCATCAGGCAGGCGATGATTTACGCTAACGTCATCGGCAGCGATCTCGGCCCCAAAATCACCCCGATCGGCAGCCTGGCCACGTTGCTGTGGCTGCATGTGTTGGCAAGGAAAAACATCGTCATTACCTGGGGCTATTATTTCCGCGTGGGACTGGTGATGACGCTGCCAATTCTGTTCGTCACCCTGGCCGCGCTGGTGCTGCGGCTGTCCGTTTTGCCATAACCGGAGCAACTGACATGAGCGACATCAAAATTTATCACAACCCCGCCTGCGGCACGTCGCGCAATACGTTGGCGCTGATCCGCAACAGCGGCGCTGAGCCGGAGGTGATTCTGTATCTGGAAACGCCCCCCAGCCGCGAACTGTTGATTGCGTTGCTGGCCGACATGAACATGACGCCGCGCGCGTTGTTGCGTAAAAACGTCGAGCCTTATACCGAGCTGCGGCTGGATGAAGCCGGCTGGAGCGACGATCAACTGATCGACTTCATGGTGCAACAGCCGATCCTGATCAATCGCCCCATCGTGGTGACGCCGCTTGGCACGCGCCTGTGCCGTCCGTCGGAGGCGGTGTTGGAGATTCTGCCGGCTCCGCAGCGCGGCGCCTTCAGCAAAGAGGACGGGGAGCCGGTGATTGATGCGCAGGGCCGGCGGATTGTACGCTGATCCCCCGGCGCCTGTTTTACCCCAAATCGCCGCCGGCGACCGGCAGCACCGTTCCGTTAATGTAACTGGCTTCGGCGCTGGCGAGGAACAGAATAGCGGCGGCTTGTTCATCGACGCTGCCGTAGCGGTGCATCAGACTGCTGTCGAGCGTTTGCTCAACCACCTGCCGATACCAACGTTCCTCCTGCTGCGTCGGGGATTCGCGATTGCGCGGCGTCAGCCGCGGCGGCGCTTCGGTGCCGCCCGGCGCCGTGGCGTTGATGCGAATGCCGGCGCCGGCGTATTCAAAGGCCAGTGATTGGGTCAGGGCGTTGACGCCGCCTTTGGCTGCGGAATAGGGAACGCGATTGACGCCGCGCGTGGCGACCGAAGAGACGTTGACGATCACTCCGCTCCCCTGCGCCAGCATATGCGGCAACGCGGCGCGGCAACCCCATAGCGTCGGGAACAGCGAGCGCCGAATCTCCGCCTCAATCTGTTGCGGCGCATAGTCGGCAAACGGTCGCGCCCAGATGGTGCCGCCCACGTTGTTTACCATAATATCTACGCGCCCAAAGTGCTGTTGCACCTGATCCAGCGCATCGCGCGCTTCTTCCCAATGCTCCAAATCGGCCTGCAGGGCGATGATATCGGCGCCGCGTTCGCGTAAAACGACCACGACCTCTTCCAGATAGGGGGAGCGATCGATCAGCGCCAAACGGGCCCCTTCCCGAGCTGCGCGTTCGGCCACCGCTTTGCCGATGCCTTGAGCGGCGCCGGTTATCGCCATCACCTGGCCGCTGAAACGTGATTTATCCATGGTCAACTCCTCCCATCGGCCTGGCTGGGGGCGAACTTCTCATAATGGAAGCTATGCGGGATAAAGGCGCGTCGCTGGAAATCGCCAAGCACCGCTTCCACCATCGGCGGCGGCCCGCACAGGTACACGTCCAGATCGCCGTCGTTGAGCAGATTTTCGTCGAGGTGCTGCGTGACGTAGCCCTTGTGCGGCGACAGCGACGCTTCGCTGGCCACGCAGGTCAGGTAGCTGAAATTCGGCAGACGCCGGCGATAGCTTTCCAGCTGTTCCAGCTTGACCAGATCGTGGTCATGGGTGACGCCGTAGATTAGATGCACCGGCTGTTCGCTGCCGCCGAGCGCCAGATATTCCAGCATGGAAAGGAACGGCGCCAGCCCGGTGCCGCCGGCCAAAAATAACATCGGCCGCACCGGCGCACGCAGATAGAAACTGCCCTGTGGGCCGCGCAGACGGATCGCGTCGCCGGGGCTCGCCCGTTCTGTCAGATAACGGCTCATCATGCCGCCGGGCACGTTGCGCAGCAGAAAAGAGAGCTGCCGGCTGCCGGGCGGCGAACTGAACGAATAGGCGCGGCTGGCCGCACTGCCGGGAACGTCGATATTCACATATTGTCCCGGCAGGAACGCGATGCCGCGTTCATCATCCAGCGTCAGGCAGAACTCGATGGCGCTGTCCGACAGAGCGGTGGCGGAGGCGACGGTGGCGGTAAACATTTCGCTGGCGGTTTTACACATCGTCGAAGGCATCGGCACCTCGATGACGCAGTCCGAGAGCGGCACCATCTGACAGGTCAACACTCGCCGCTGTGCGGCTTCCTGCTCTGACAGCGCTTCGTCCAGATAGTCATCGCCCAGCTGATATTCTCCTTGTTCACAGTGGCATTTACAGGTGCCGCATACGCCGTCCGAACAGTCCATCGGCAGGTTGATCTTTTGTCGGTAGGCGGCGTCGAGTACTTTTTCATTCGGGTTGCATTGAATAAAGCGGCTGACGCCGTCTTCAAAATTAAGGGCCACGGTAAAAGACATACCTCACCTCCTGCATTAAAGATGATAAATATCAATTACATGATTGATATAGTCATTATCCAGACGAATTTTCTTGCGCTTAATTTGCAGCGCCTCCCCGCTAAGATCTATCCACAGTCGGGTTGAGCCGAAATAGGTGTCCGTGTGGTTGTAGCGGTGATAGAAGGTGGCCCAGTGGTAGTTCACCTCGGCCTGTTCCGCGCCGGACGATAACAGCTCCACGTTGCTGATAAGATGCACCGTGCGCGGCTCCGGCATGCTACTGGCGGCTGAACGTTCGGTTTTTATGCGGTAAACGCGATCTTCCAGTCCTTCGCGATTGGCGTAATAAATCAGCGAAATCTCGCTATGAGGGTCCGTCGTCTGGCGATCGTCGTCAGCCCAGGCCGGCATCCAATATTCGACCTGCGGATGGTAACAGGCCAGCCAGTCATCCCATTGCCGGTCATCCAGCAGGCGTGCTTCGCGGTACAGGAACTGTTCCACCCGCTGTTGCAGGTTAAATGTACTCATTGCGCCACCTCGTCGTTTCGTTGCTGGCGCTCCAGCTGGCGCAGCAGAATGTTTTGCCAATGATGATGCTGGCTGAGATACAGGGCCTCATCTTCCGGGCGCGGGCCGGTCATGTCAGGCACGATCCCCAGCGCTTTGGCATTGTCGTCAGCCTGGCCCTCCAGCCAGCGGGTAGCGCCGCGGCTCAGATCGCTCCAGGGCATGTTGCCGGCGTTGAACCCGAGCTGGCAGGCGCGGAATTCCTCCAGATCGTCCGGCGTACCCATGCCGCTGACGTTGAAGAAATCCTCATACTGGCGAATGCGCAAGGCTCGCTCGTCGGCGTTTTCGCCCTTCGGCGCAAAGCAGAATACGGTCACTTCGGTTTTATTGACGGCAATCGGGCGCACTACGCGCAACTGGCTGGAAAGCTGGTCCATGATGTACAGATTGGGGTAAAGGCACAGGTTGCGGGTTTGGTTCACCATCAGGTCGGCACGGTGTGCGCCGAAGGCATCGTTCAAACGGGTGAAGTGCCGATAAATGGGGCGGGACTCCGGGTTCAGCACCCGGGTCCACAACAGCAGATGACCATTCTTGAAGCCATAGGCGCCGCCGTCGTTTTTTGATGACCAGCAGTTGGCGTCCATGGTTTGGATGCCGCTGGCGGCATCCCGATGCGCCATGGTGGAGACATAGTTCCAGTGCACCACGCTGACGTGGTAACCGTCCGCACCATTCTCCATCTGCAGTTTCCAGTTGCCGTCGAAGGTGTAGGAGGATGAGCCGCGCAGAACTTCCAGCCCGCTCTCAGCCTGATCGACGATGAGATCGAGGATCTGTCGCGTTTCACCCAGATACTCCTCCAGCGGTTGCACCTCATCGCTCAGGCTGCCGAACAGAAATCCGCGATAAGATTCAAAACGCGGCAGCTGTTTCAAATCGTGTGAGCCGTCCCGCTTGAAACAGGGAGGATAGGCGCCGGTTTTCTCGTCCTTGGCTTTCAGCAGGTTGCCGGCGTTATTGAAGGTCCAGCCGTGGAAGGGACAGGTGAAGGTACTTTTATTGCCGGCCTTGCGGCTGGCCAACATTGCGCCCCGATGCGAGCAGCTATTGATCATGGCATGCAGCTGCATGTCTTTGTCGCGCGTGATGATCACCGGCTGACGCCCAACGGTGAGCGTGTAATAATCGCCTGAGTCTGCGATTTGGCTTTCATGCGCCAGATAAATCCAATTGCCTTCGAAAATGGCTTTCATTTCCAGTTCAAATAACGCTTCGTCGGTAAAAATGCCGCGATTGCACTGATATATGCCATTTTCTTTATCAATAATTAAAGCGTGATTTATTTTTTCTTTCAGCTTAGATATTGTCGGATTCAATAATGAATGCATGTTCATGGCCTCATAGAAAATGGATAGACGGGGTAGTGGGCAATCAATAACCGATTGCCCGTTATTAGCGTCGCTATTCTTTTGTGTGAAAAATATTAATCTTGCAGCGCGCGAGGGCGATTTATTCTGTTCTGCTCGATGCGGTCCGCCGCGGCATAAAGCGTAAAATCAAACTGCACTTCGGTATGCGGGCCGGGCAGATCGCGTTTGGCCGCCAGCGCCGGATCGGTGATTTTCACCGGGTTGGCGATCAGCTCATCGCGGGTAGCGAAAGCGAAGTCATCCCACAGATAACGGTCGCCATTGAGATTGATTTGCGTCGTCAGGTGTTTATGCGCCGGTGCGGAGACGAAGAAATGAATATGCGCCGGACGGTTGCCGTGGCGCCCCAGTCGATTGAGCAAAGCCTGGGTGGGCCCGTCGGGTGGACAGCCGTAGCCCGACGGCACGATGCTGCGCGCCGCGTAGCGGCCATCGGCGTCGGTGGTTATCCGCCGGCGCAGGTTGAAGCCGCTCTGCGATTTATCGAAGAAAGAGTAGTTGCCCAACGTGTTGGCGTGCCAAATATCAACCACCGCCCCCGCCAGCGGCTTGCCGTCGGCGCCTTTGACCTGGCCGTGCAGCCACATCACCTCGCCGTCGTCGTCGCCGTCATCCATCCGCGCGAAGCCGGCGCTCACTGGCGCATTGGCCACATACAGCGGCCCCTCGATGGTGCGTGGCGTACCGCCGCTCAGCCCCTGTTGGCGCTCGCGCTCGTCGTCGCGCAGATCGAGGTAGTGTTCCAGCCCCAAGCCGGCGGCCAGGAGCGCCGCCTCTTGACGTTCGCCCAAGACGTGCAGATAGTTGATCGCCTGCCAGAATTCTTCAGGGGAAATATCATAGCGATCGATGAGCTGACAAATATCGCCCAGCAGATGATGCATGATTTTTTTGAAACGCGGATCTCCGTTATCATTAGTAAAACCGCTGCTGATTTCCAGCAATTTGATAATGTCTTGACGTTGATTGAAGGATATAGACATTGCGAATTCCTCATTGCTTATAATGTAGGTTATACAGAGAACAGGAATTAACAGCTAACCTTGCGGGTTATTATCCCGGTATTTTATTTGTCATCGTCGCGGATCGATGACGGGTGTCGGCATAACGCCGTTACGCGAATTTTCATATAAGGGTAAAGCGGCAGGGCGAATAACAGCTCGTGCAGCTCGGCATTGCTTTCCACATCGAAAATGCTGACATTGGCGTAGCTACCGGCTACGCGCCAAAGATGTCGCCATTTTCCGCTCGCCTGCAGGGTTTGCGAATATGCTTTTTCGCGCGTTTTTATTTCGTCGGCGAGCGCTTTAGGCATATCGAGCGGTAATTTCACGACCATTTCAACTTTGAATAGCATGGCGTAGTCCCTCGTAGTTATTTGCGTCGATAAAAGCGCAGTTTGTCTTCATCGATATCGACCCCCAGGCCCGGGCCTGACGGCAGACTGACGTGACCGTTGGCGAAACGCAGCGGCGTGGTGACCACGTCGTCTTTCAGCAACAGCGGGCCGAACATCTCGCTGCCCCAGTCCAGCTTCAGCGTCGACCAGGCGTGCAGCGAGGCGACGGTGCCCAGCGTGCCTTCCAGCATGGTGCCGCCATAGACGCCGACGCCGGCGGCCTGTGCGACCTGCGCCAGTTTCAGCGCCTGCGCCGGGCCGCCGGCCTTGGCTATCTTCAGCGCGTAGGCGCCGGTAAAGCCGCCCGCAGCCAATGCATAACCGTCGTGAGCGTCGGCCACCGCTTCGTCGGCCAGGATCGGCAGAGTGAAGCGCTGACTGAGCCGGATTAACGCCGTGCGATCCCATTGCGGCACCGGCTGTTCGACCAGATCGATGCCGATCTGCTGCAGCGCCGCCATTCCGCGTACGGCGGTGGCGGCATCCCAGGCCTGGTTAACATCGACGCGAATGCTGATCTCCGGCCCCAGCGCTTGCTTGATAGCCTGGGTGTGGCGCAGATCTTCCTCCAGCGGCCGGGCGCCGATCTTCAACTTGAAGGCGCGATGACGGTCTTCCGCCAACAGGCGTTGCCCTTCGATGATGTCTTGCTGCGTATCGCCGCTGGCCAACGTCCACAGCACCGGCAGGGTGTTGCTGAGCGCGCCGCCGAGCAGGGTGCTGACCGGCAGGCCGAGGCGTTTGCCCTGGGCATCGAGAAAGGCGGTTTCCAGCGCCGACTTGGCAAAGGTATTGCCCTGGACCTGGCCATTCATCAACGCAACCAACGGCGCCAGACCGCTGAAGCTTTTGCCGCTCAGCAGCGGCGCGAGGTAGCCGTCGATCGCCGACTTGATCCCCTCCGGGCTTTGCGGGCCGTAGCTCAGCCCGCCGATGGTGGTGGCTTCCCCCCAGCCGATCAGGCCGTCGGCGCAGGTCATGCGCACCAGCGTCAGCGTTTGGCAGCCCATCGTGGCCATCGACAATTTGTGTGGCCGAATAGTGGGAATATCCACCAGCCAGCTGTCGATGCGTTCAATGCGAAGTTCCATGCTTCATTCCTTTTCAGTAAGAAACTCGACAACGCAGCGGTTGAAGAGATCCGGACAGGCGATGTTGGAAATATGCGATGTCGGCAACCGCCGCAGATCGGCGAGTGGCGCATTGGCGACTAAAAACTCGGCGTCCGCCACCGTCGTGACCGGATCTTGCTCACCGGCAATCACCCGCATCGGCCGCGTCATCAAGGCAATCTCGGCGCGCAGGTCGGCCCGCGCCAGCGCCTCGCAGCAGGCGGCGTATCCCTGCGAATTACCGGCCGCCAGGGCCGCCACCAGCGCAGCCACCTGCTCGGGGTGGCGCTGCGCGAATGCCGCGCAGAACCAGCGCGCGGGTGAGGCGGCGGCGATCGGCGCCAACCCGTGTTCCCGTACCTGCTGCGCGCGTTGTCGCCAGCCTTCGGCGCCGCCGATGCGGGCGGCGGTATTGGCGACCACCAGCCGTCCGATGCGCTCGGGGTGATAACGACTGAGCCAGAGCCCGGTCAATCCTCCCATCGAAATGCCGCAAAAATGGGCGTTCGGCGCATCCAAATGGTCGAGCAGGGTGATGACGTCTTCAGCCAACTGCTGCAGTTGCAGCGGCGCTTTCGCCAACGGGGTGGCTCCGTGGCCGCGCTGGTTGTAGCGCAATAGGCGAAAGCGTTCGGTCAGCGCCGCCAACTGCGGTTGCCACATCTCGAAGGTGGTGCCCAGCGAGTTGGACAGCACCAGTAGCGGTGCGTCGGCCGGGCCGTCGAGGCGATATTCAATATCCATGATTGACCTCATACCCGTTCGATAATCAGTGCAATGCCCTGGCCGACGCCGATGCACATGGCGCACAGCCCGTAGCGCCCGCGCGTTTTTCGCAGTTGCCAGGCGGCGTTCATCACCAGCCGGCCACCGGAGGCGCCCAGAGGATGGCCGAGCGCAATCGCGCCGCCGTTCGGGTTCACCTGCGGCGCATCGTCGCGCAGTCCCAGCTCGCGGGTCACCGCCAGCGCTTGCGCGGCGAAGGCTTCGTTCAGTTCGATCACGTCCATCTGTTCGAGGGTCAGGCCGGCAATATGCAACACTTTGCGCACCGCCGCCGCCGGTGCAAAGCCCATGATCGCCGGTTCGATGCCGGTGACGGCGCTGGCAACGATGCGTGCCATTGGCCGCAGGCCATGGCGAGCCACGCTGCGCTCGCCGGCCAGCAGCAGCGCGCAGGCGCCGTCGTTCAGGCCGGATGCGTTGCCGGCCGTAATGCTGCCCTGCGGGGCGACCACCGGCCTGAGTTTTTCCAGTGCGGCTAAGGTGGTGGCGCGCGGATGTTCGTCCTGGTTGAAGGTCAGCGGCTCGCCTTTCTTCTGCGGGATAAGCACTTCGATCAGTTGGTCGCTGTAAAAGCCGCTTTCCTGCGCGGCGGCGGTGCGTTGCTGGCTGCGCAGGGCGAAGGCGTCCTGATCGCGACGGCTGATACCGAATTGCGATGCCACGTTTTCGGCGGTCTGCGGCATCGTGTCCACGCCGTACAGCGCCTGCATCTGTGGGTTGATAAAACGCCAGCCCATGGTGGTGTCTTCAATCTTCATCGTGCGGCTGAAGGCGCTTTCCGCCTTGCCCATCACATAAGGCGCCCGCGACATGCTTTCCACGCCGCCGGCGATCATCAGCTCGCTCTCGCCGGTTCTGATGGCGCGCGCCGCAGCTGCTACCGCATCCAGGCTGGATCCGCACAGGCGATTGATGGTGCAGCCGGGCACCTGCACCGGCAGGCCGGCGAGCAGCAGCGCCATGCGCGCGACATTGCGGTTGTCTTCCCCCGCCTGATTGGCGCAGCCGAACAACACGTCGTCCACCTGGCTCCAGTCGAGCGTCGGATGGCGTGCCTGCAGCGCTTTCAACGGCAGAGCGGCCAAGTCGTCGGCGCGTATGCCGGCCAGGCTCCCATTGAGGCGACCGAAGGGCGTGCGGACGGCGTCACACAGATAAGCTGGATTCATGGCGCGGTTCCCCGTGTTGAAGGGTGAAAGTCAGTCCGACCGGGGTGACGTCCTGCAGTTGTTGCGGGGTCAGGCCGGCAAATATTTCACGCACCACCAGTCCCTGGGGAGTGACGTCCATCACCGCCAGATCGCTGTAGATGCGGTCGATGCAGCCGATGCCGGTTAACGGATAGCTGCATTGGCGGACGATTTTGCATTCACCCGTTTTGGTCAGGTGTTCGGTCATCACAAACACCTGACGTGCGCCGATCGCCAGATCCATCGCGCCGCCGACCGCCGGAATCGCCCCCGGTGCGCCAGTGCTCCAGTTCGCCAGATCGCCGCGTTCGGAGACCTGATAGGCGCCCAGCACGCAAATATCCAGGTGGCCGCCGCGCATCATGGCGAAAGAGTCGCCGTGGTGGAAAAAGCAGCCGCCTTTCAGCAGCGTAACCGGTTGTTTGCCGGCATTGATCAATTCCGGGTCCTCTTCGCCCGGCGTTGGCGCCGAGCCCATGCCGAGAATGCCGTTTTCGCTGTGCAGGAAGATCTCTTTATCGGCCGGCAGATAGTTAGCGATCTGGGTTGGAATGCCGATACCGAGATTGACGTAGGCGCCTTCAGGAATATCGCGCGCGATGCGCTCAGCCAGCTGTTGATGGGTCAGTTTGCTCATGATGCGTTCCTTAAGCCGAAAGCTGGGCTGCACGGGGAGAAGAGGGCACCAGACGCTGCACGAAGATGCCGGGCGTGATGATGTTTTCCGGATCCAGTTCGCCCAACGGCACCATATGGTTGACTTCGACGATGGTGCAGTTGGCGGCCATCGCCATAATCGGCCCGAAGTTGCGCCCGGTTTTGTCATAGCGGAGGTTGCCCCAACGGTCGGCTTGTTCAGCCTTGATCAGCGCGAAGTCGGCCTTCAGCGGCAGTTCGAAAACGTATCGGCGGCCGTCGATCTCGCGGGTTTCCTTTCCTTCCGCCAATTGGGTGCCATAGCCGGTCGGGGTATAAAAACCGCCGATCCCGGCGCCGGCGGCCTGGATGCGCGCCGCCAGATTGCCTTGCGGAACCAGCTCCAGTTCCAACTCGCCGCGGCGGTAGAGGTTGTCAAACACCCAAGAATCTGCCTGCCGTGGGAAAGAACACACCACTTTGCGCACACAGCCGGCTTTCAGCAGAGCCGCCAGGCCAAAATCGCCGTTACCGGCATTGTTGCTGATCAGCGTAAGCGCGCGTGGCCGGCGACGGATCAGCGCATCCAGCAGTGCGTAGGGCTGCCCGGCCGGACCGAATCCTCCGACCATAAGGGTGGCGCCATCCGGAATATCTGCGACGGCGGCGTCTGCGGACGCCATGCTTTTATCGATCATCAGTTCTCCTCAAGGCTCGGTTAGGACGTTGCGCCAACAACCAGCGGGTTTGAAATTAACCTAGAGGATGAAAAAAGCATCAGCAAGTGCGAATATCAGAACATTGTGCGATTATCGGTGCATTGAGGTTTTAGGTCTGCATTTTGTGATGCAGGCGGCTAAATTGGCATCGGATGTGATACGCAGGGCTTTGCTGCCGTATTGAGCGTGTAAATTGAGAGCAGATACTAATGGGAGGCCTGAATGAGTGAAGTTCCTGAATTTGGCACCGAAGAACTGCGTCGGCTGCAGGAGATCGGTGATTTAAGCAACGACCAGTACAAGGGCGATCCTAATTTTATGGCCTCGCTGGCCAGAGGGCTGGAGGTGTTACAGGCCTTCAAGCCACAGTATTCGCAGATGTCGGTGTCAGAGATCAGTCAACAAACCGGCATTCCGCGCGCAGCGGTGCGCCGTTGTTTGTATACCCTACGAGCGCTGGGATTCGTGCATTGTCCCGATGGGCGCCACTATCGCTTGCTGCCGCGTGTGCTAACTATCGGTCACGCTTATCTTTCCTCTTCCGAGCTGGCGAAGGCGGCGCAAAACTCGCTGGACTATCTCAGCAAATTGCTTAATGAATCCTGCTCGGTGGCGACGCTGGATGGCGATAACATTTTGTATATCGCCCGGGCCTCGGTTAAACGCATCATGACTATCGATCTGGGGCGCGGCAGCCGTCTGCCGGCCTATGCGACATCGATGGGGCTGGTGTTGCTTAGCGCGCTGGACGAGGGAGAGCTGGAGGATTATCTGTCGCGGGTCACTTTCGAACCGCTGACCGAGTTTACCGTCACCAGTGCGGAGCAGCTGCAGGAACAGTTAGCCAGAGTTCGCAGACAGGGGTATGCCATCAACGATCAACAGTTAGAGATCGGCCTGCGTTCCATTGCGGTGCCGATGCATTCACGCAAAGGCGGGGTTGTGGCGGCAATGAACGTTGGCGTCAATGCGTCGCAGATCTCGGCGGCGGAGCTGCGCGAACGAGTGCTGCCGCAGCTGCAGCGCACGGCGATGGAGCTGGCGCTGCTGCTGTAGGGAGAACGGATTAATGCAGTTCGGCGCCGCTGCGATCGGCCAGCGCTTCCAGCAGCGGGGCGGAAGGCACGAAGAACAGGGTGCCGGTCACCGCGTGGCTAAAATCGAGCAGCCGATCGTAGTTGCCGGCCGGGCGGCCGATAAACATGTTTTCCAGCATCTGCTCGATCGGCTGCGGGGAGCGCGCATAGCCGATAAAGTAGGTGCCGAACTCGCGCAGGCCGGGGCGGCCGAACGGCATGTTATCGCGCAGAATTTTCACCTCGTTGCCTTGCTCGTCGGTGATGGTGGTCAGCGAACTGTGCGACGACGACGGTTTGACCGCTTCATCCAGCTCGATGTTGGACTGCTTATGGCGGCCGATGATCTTCTCCTGCGTTTCCACGCTGAGCGAATTCCAACCCTGCATGTCGTGCAGGTATTTCTGCACCAGCACATAGCTGCCGCCGCTGAACGCCGCGTCTTCGTCGCCGATCACCGTGTAATCGAAGGCTTCATGCCCTTCCGGGTTCTCCGTGCCGTCGACGAAGCCGATCATGGCGCGCTGATCGAAGTAACGGAAGCCGTGCACCTCCTCGATCACCGCCACGGCGTCGCCGAGCTTGCCGATCAGCTGAGAGGCCAGTTCAAAACACAGATCCATTTCATCAGCGCGAATATGCAGCAGAATGTCGCCGGGCGTGGCGACGGCGACGCGTTCCCCGCTGCCGATCGGGCTGAATGGATGCAGCTGGCGAGGGCGCGGCGCGCCGAACAGCGTATCCCAGGCCTCGGAGCCGAAGCCGCAGACGCAGGTGAGGTTGCCCGCCGGCGCGCGTTTGCCGACCGAACGCACCACGGCGGCGATGTCGCCGCACCAGGCGCGCACCGCCGCCAGATGGGCGGGAACGGGCGACAGGGTGGCGACGATAAAGATGGCATGGCGCGTCACCGGCGTGAATACGGCTTGCGGCAGGGGGGTATTTGCATTCATTGCATTCGGCTCCAGTGTGTTCGGGTGAAATAGCTCAGATCAAATTAAAGTGCTCGTCGGGTTTCATCGGCGGTGGCAGCGGGCTTTGGTCATTCATTTCCAGCAGGTTGCGCTCAATGGTGTTGCAAATGGCGTTTAACGGCAGATGGTTGGCCGACACGCCGAACGGATCCTCCAGCTCTTCGGCCAGTGAGTCCCAGGATAAGAAGGTATAGGAAATGAACACCGAAACAAACGGTGTCATGTAATGCAGATCGGTCACCAGGGCAAAAGGCAACAGGCTGCAGAACAGGTAAACGGTGCGCTGCAGGATCAGGGTATAGGCGAACGGCACCGGGGTGCTGGCGAGCCGTTCGCAGCCGCCGAGGGCGTGGGACAGCTCGCTCAGCTTGTTGTCGAGCAGCTCGAAAGTGATGTCGCTCAATAGCCCCCGTCGGCGCAGCTTGCCGATCTCCTGGCCCAGCATCAGCAGGATGCGGTTGGTCGGCATCGGGCTGGCGATCACTTCGGCCAGCTCTTTGCTGCTGAGATTGTGGTACAGATCGGCGGTGGGATCGGTGGCGCGCAGCTGATGCTTCAGGCTCCAGCTGAAGGCGATCAGCAGCTTGGCGACCTTTTGCTGCACCGCCGGTTCGTCCGGCAGCAGGCTTTTGATCTGGCGCAGCAGGGATCGCTCGGTAATCAGCAGCGAGCCCCACAGGTTGCGCGCCTCGACAAAGCGGCTGTAGCCGGCATTATTGCGAAAGCCGAGAAAAATCGCGATGGCGATGCCCAGCAGGCTGAACGGCGCGATAGTCAAATGCACGCCGAGCTGTTCGTACCATTGGTAGCTGATCACCGCCACTATCGACATCAGCACGTTCAGCGACAGGCGAAAGGTAATTTTTGACAGCACGGATCCGTGCCAGGCGAACAGGCGAAAAAACCAGTTCTGGTGCGGGCGGATTATCATAACGTGGGCGCTTCCTGGTGTCCTGCTATTGAGAATAGTCGATTCTTATCCGGCGGCGTTAGGCCGCCGTTGTCGATTGCCAGAGCCGCTGCGGGTGCGTATAGACGGTGGCGCGCCCCGGCTTGCTGAAGCCCACCAGCGTAAGGTTGCTGCGCTCGGCCACCTCCACCGCCAGGCGGGTGGCGGCGGAAACGGCGAACAGGATCTCGACGCCGCACATGGCGGATTTTTGCACCATTTCATAGCTGGCGCGGCTCGACACCAGCGCCGCCCCTTGCAACCACGCCTGTTGGCTGCGATAACCCAGCAGTTTGTCGAGCGCCACATGGCGGCCGACGTCTTCACATCCGCCGCTGAGCGCGCCGTCCGGCTGGATCCAGGCCGCCGCGTGGGTGCAGCCGGTCAGTTTCCCCACCGTTTGCACTTCCTGCAGCTGCGCCAACGCCCGATCGAGCAGCGCCAAATCGAAACGCTGCGTGAAAGGCAGCGGCGCGATGGGCTGAGCGACCTCCTGCAGTTGCTCGACCCCGCAGACGCCGCAGCCGGTGCGGCCGGCCAGGCTGCGGCGCTTCTCTTTCAGTTGCATAAAGCGGCGGCTCGAGAGTTCCACATGCACTTCAATGCCATTGCAGGCCGGTTGCTGGCGGATGTCGTAGATATCGTCGGGGGAGGCGATGATGCCTTCGGACAGCGAAAAACCGATGGCGAAGGCCGCCAGGTCTTTCGGCGTCGCCATCATCACCACGTGGGAAATGCCGTTGTATACCAGGGCAACCGGCACTTCTTCCGCCAGCCAGTCTTGTTGCGCCTGAGCCAGATCGTTGCGCTGCCAGACTGCGTGGCGCGACAGGCAGGCCGAGTCGGCATCGCCGGGTTCGTCGAGAATCAAATGCTTGTTCATGATGGTTTCGCGGCGCCGGCGGATACAGCGCCGGCGTCAGATAGAGTCTGATGAGTGATAGCCGATTTTATCATAGATGGCGTGCTTGAACAGGGCGAAACGGGGCGTCTTTGCCACCGCCTTACGGCGCGGCGCGCCACTGCCCGAGATAGCTCGTGACCGCCCGCGTCGCCTCGCGGCAAATGGCCGGCGAAACGGTGCCTTCCCGCGCATAGCCGTATTTCATGCAGGCGAACGCCAATTCTATGGCGATCAAGACGACGTCGGGATCTGACGGCAGCGCATCAAGTTCGGGCAGCTCGCGCACTTTGGCGCGGAACATCTCGCCGATCGTCAGGTTCTTGGCGGCGTGCGCCTCTTGCTCCGGTTCGGTGAACGCGCCGCGTAGCAGCAAGACGCTCGCCGCCGGATGCGCGTTGTAGTAGCGGGCGGTGGCCGCCACGGCGGCATCCACCCAATCGTGCAGGGTGTCGGCGCTCTCGAGCTCCGCTTCACGCAGCGCCTGCGCCAGTTGCGCCATATGGCTCTGAGCCAGGTGTGAAAACAACGCGTATTTGTCCGGGAAGAACGGGTAGATCGCGGCGCGCGGCACATCGGCCGCTTCCGCCAGAGCGGGAATGGAGGTTTTTTCCGGCCCGAGGGTGGCGAGCATCTGTTCGGCGGCGCTCAGCACTTTGGCCATGCGCGCCGCCGCGCGTTCCTGAATCGGCACGCGCACATTTTTTTTTGCTTGCGGCATCGCTTTTTCCGACATAAGTTGTATTTTAATGATCCGACATTTGTTGGATTATACTGAAATTGAACCCGTCAACCAAGCGCCATAACGCCAGAGGTTTCGTATGGAGAATTACGCCAATCAATCTCACTGGCAGGAGATTCAACGATTCCTACCGGAAAATTTTCGGCTGCGGCCGGGGGAAGAACCGACCGAGGTGTGGTGGCCCTGGCGGCAGCACCGTATTCATCTGGACTGCTATCGCCGCCCGGAGGCGCCGGTGAAAGTGATCCTGTTCCATGGGGTGGGCACCAACGGCCGACAGATGTCGACCATCCTGGGAGCGCCGCTGGCGCGCCGGGGGATAGAGACGATCGCCGTCGACATGCCGGGGTACGGAATGACGCAGATGGGCGGCCAACGGCGGCGCGTGCGTTACGACGACTGGGTGCAGATCGGCAGCGATCTGATCGACGCGGAACGGGCGAAGGATGCGCGGCCGATTGTGCTGTACGGCCTGAGCGCCGGCGGGATGGAGACTTACCACGTGGCGGCGTTGAACCGGCAGGTGAAAGGCATTGTCGGCATGACGTTTCTCGATCAGCGTGAACAGCAGGTGCGCGACGAGACGGCATTGAATCTGTTGATGAGTCGCCTGGGCATTCCGTTGGCGCGACTGACGGCCGCCACGCCGCTGGCGGGTATGGCGATGCCGATGGCGCTGGCGAGCAAGATGCATGCGCTGGTCAATGACAAGGCGGCGCTCAAGGCGTGCCTGGCGGACAACACCTCGGCGGGAGCCTGGGTGACGATGCGGTTTTTGGCCTCGTACGCGGAGTATGCACCCGCCATTGAACCGGAAGCGTTCGACGTTTGCCCGGTTCTGTTGACGCAACCGGCGCAGGATCGCTGGACGCCGTTGCACCTGAGTGAACTGTTTCTGCGGCGCATTCGGCGGGTGCCGGTGACCACCGTGATGCTCGAGAACGCCGGGCATTATCCCCTCGAGCAGCCGGGCCTCGATCAGATGGTTGAAGCGGTGCATCGTTTTTGCCTGGCCGCGGCGGAGCGGTGAGGCGACGGCGCATGTTCTGAAGACGCCACTGCAGCTCAGCATGTTATCCACAGTTTTAGTGGATAACGTGTGTGCAAGGCAGAGTGAAACCGTTAGCAGGCGTAAAAAAAAATCGCTCAGAAAATTATTATATTACGCGTCAAACTGTGTTCTGACGGGGGATAGGGGGGTTCACGCGTTCGCGTTTTGTTTATGCTTTACTGTATAAATATACAGTTTGGTTATGAATATGCTGAGCACTTCAAGGTTGTATGCTTTTTCACCAGGTGAGCCCCTGACGTTACCGCTGTTTGCCGATCGTGTGGCCTGCGGTTTTCCTTCACCGGCGCAGGACTATGTCGAGAGCCGGCTGGATATCGGCAAGCTGCTGGTGCGCCATCCTAATGCCACTTATTTCGTGCGCGCCAGCGGTGAGATGGAGCGAGCAGGATGGATCAGGCACTACCGACAGATTAAGAAACTGAGCATCCGAGAAACAGCAGACGCGACAGGCTGCAGTACTTCCCAAGTTTGTCGCATTCAGGCCTTCTATAAAGAAGTTGAGACTGATTAAAAAGCAGCCTTAATGTACAATAATTTTCTATATCCAAACTGACCCCATGAACAATCAATGAGTTAGAGGTGAAAGATGATTTCATACAAAAAAACCATACCTGCTCTTGTCATATTCGCTTTATCTAATGCTGTGGCATATGCGAATGATTTCGACAAATCAAATGAAGCGATGGCAATTTCAGCAATAGGTTTTTCTGGCTCAAATGCTCGTGTTGCACATGATGTTTGTGGGGCAACCAATGAGAAAATTGATAAATATAAAAAACAAATAAAAGACTCATTAACTAGAACATTAAAGTATGAACAGTCAGGATTCGATACGCATTGGGATAATGGTTGGAAAAATGCTGATTTTTTGGTTAAGTCATTAAGTAATGATGAAGCCTATAAAAAAGAATATTGCCAAGAGGTTTTAGATGGAATTAATAATCCTGAAATGAATTAAGGATTATTCCTTATTCGGGGTTCTACGCCGGAACCCCAGATTTTTCCGTCCGCTGAAATTATCCCCGGTTGAGCCGCTTTATACCGTCAGCTCGCAGTGGACCATCAGGGGAAATGTGGCGGTACAGCGTTTGTCGGGTGATCCCAAGCTCCTGGCATAACGTACTGACTTTCGTCTCTGGCCGTCCCATTGATGCCATTGCCAGTCGCAATTTTATTGGCGTCATTTTGTAAGGCCGTCCGCCGTTCCTCCCGTGGGATCTTGCTGAGGCAAGGCCTGCTGCTGTTCTTTGCGGCGCTGTACGCAGCAGAGACCGACGGCCGCGCGTCCGGTATCGCCCGCCGTCGGCGCCGTTCGCAATGACAATCCCTCACTCATCCTGCCCATCGATACGCCAACGGTCTGAGTGCCGAATTATCCACAGTTTTGGTGGGTATCATGTGTGCAAACATACGTGAAGAACGCCAAAATCTGCAGGAAAAATCACTCAGAAAATTATTATATTACGCGGCAAAGCGCGATCCGCAGGGGAATTTGGGGTTGCGCGCGTTCGCGTTTTGTTTATGCTTTACTGTATAAATATACAGTTTGGTTATGATTATGCTGAGCAATTCAAGGTTGTATGCTTTTTCACCAGGTGAGTCTCTGACGTTACCGCTGTTTGCCGATCGCGTGGCCTGCGGCTTTCCTTCCCCGGCGCAGGACTATGTCGAGAGCCGGCTGGATATCGGCAAGCTGCTGGTGCGGCATCCCAACGCCACCTACTTCGTGCGCGCCAGCGGCGAGTCGATGATCGACGGCAATATTCAGGACGGCGATCTGCTGATTGTCGACAGTGCCCTGACGCCGGAACACGGCAATATTGTGATCGCCGCCGTGGACGGTGAATTCACCGTCAAAAAACTGCAGCGCTACCCCGACGTGCGGCTGTTGCCGATGAACCCCGCCTATGCGCCAATCGTGTTCAACGACGAGGCGCAGCTGGAGATCTTCGGCGTGGTGACCTTTATCGTCTACGCGGCGCTGTAACCATGTTTGCCCTGGTAGACGTCAACAGCTTCTACGCCTCCTGCGAAACCATCTTTCGGCCCGATCTGCGGGGGCGGCCGGTGATCGTGCTGTCCAACAACGACGGCTGTGTGATCGCCCGCAGCGCCGAGGCGAAGGCGTTGGGCGTGCCGATGGGCGCGCCTTATTTCAAGATCAAAGAGGAGATGCGCCGCCGCAACGTCGCGGTGTTCTCCTCCAACTACGCGCTGTACGCCGATATGTCCCGCCGGGTGATGGACACGCTGGAGGAGATGGCGCCGGCGGTGGAGATTTATTCGCTGGACGAAGCCTTTCTGCGGCTGGACGGCGTGGCGCACTGCGAGGCGCTGGAACCGTTCGGTCATCGGGTGCGCGATCGCATCCGGCGCGAGCTGCATTTGACGGTCGGGGTCGGCATTGCACCGAGTAAAACGCTGGCCAAGTTGGCTAACTTTGCCTCCAAGAAATGGCGGGGGACCGGCGGCGTGGTGGACTTGTCCGATCCGGCGCGCCAGCGCAAGCTGCTGGCGTTAATCCCGGTGGAGGAGGTGTGGGGCGTGGGCCGCCGCCTGACCCGTCAGCTGCAGGCGATGGGCATTCACACCGCGCTGCAGCTGGCGGACTGCGATACCCGGCTGGCGCGTAAAACCTTCAGCGTGGTGCTGGAGCGCACGATACGAGAGCTGCGCGGCGAGTCATGCCTGCAATGGGAGGATGAAGCGGCGGCCAAAGAGCAGATCATCTGTTCCCGTTCGTTCGGCCAGCGCCTGACGCATTACCCGCACATGCGCGAGGCGATCTGCAGCTACGCCGAACGCGCCGCCGAGAAGCTGCGGCAGGAAAAGCGCTACTGTCGCAATGTGTCGGTGTTTATCAAAACCAGCCCGCATTCGGCGGGCGAAGGGTATTACAGCAATATGGGCACCGCCCGGCTGCAAACGCCGAGCAACGACAGCCGCGACATTATCGCCATGGCGGTGCGCGCGCTGGAGAGCATCTGGCAGGAAGGGCGACGCTACCTGAAGGGCGGCGTGGTGCTGGGGGATTTCAGCGCCGCCGCCATGGCGCAGATCGACCTGTTCGACGACTGCCCGCCGCGCCGCAACAGCGAGCGGCTGATGGCGACCCTCGATCGCCTGAATCAGGAAGGGCGCGGGCGCGTATGGTTCGCCGGGCAGGGGATCGTCAAACCGTGGCAAATGAAGCGCGAAATGCTGTCGCCGGCTTACACCACCCGGCTGGCGGATATCCCGCTGGTGCGGCTGGGGGAGCGGGAGCCGCGCGCCGCCGAGCCGAAGGAGGAAAAACGCCGCGGGTGACAGCCGGCGGCGTGGGTAGGCTATGCGTTACTTCACCGCTGCCGGGTCCGGCTTATCGGGGGTGATGCCATACAGCACCATGGCGCGGTTGACCTCGCTGCGGGCGATACGGCCTTCGTCAGCCAGCAGTTTCAACGCGGCGATCGCGATGAAATGGCGGTTGACCTCGAAGAACTCACGTAGCGCCTCGCGGGTGTCCGAGCGGCCAAAGCCGTCGGTGCCCAAGGTGATAAAGGCGCGGTCCGGCAAGAACGGTTTGATCTGATCGCCGACGATCTTCATATAGTCCGTCGCCACCACCACCGGGCCAGGATGCGCCGCCAGCAGACTCTGTATATAAGGGACTTTCGGCGGGTCTTCCGGGTGCAGCAGGTTCCAGCGTTCGGCCGCCATGCCGTTACGGCGCAGTTCGCTCAGGCTGGTGGCACTCCAGATATCGCTGGCGACGCCAAAGTCCTCGGCCAACAGCGCCGCCGCCGCCAGCGCCTCGCGCATGATGGCGCCGCTGGCGACCAACTGAGCGCGCGGGCTCTCTTGGTTTGCCGTTTCGTTCTGTTTGAGCAAATAGGCGCCCTGGATAATCCCGTCCTCCACGCCCGCCGGCATCGGCGGCTGCGGGTATCCTTCGTTGAGCAAGGTGATGTAGTAGTAAATATCCTCTTGTTCAACGAACATCCTGCGCATGCCGCTCTGAACGATCACTGCGAGTTCATAGGCATAGGTCGGATCGTAGGAGACGCAGCTGGGAATGACGGAAGACAGCACGTGGCTGTGGCCGTCGTCATGCTGCAAGCCTTCGCCCATCAGAGTGGTTCTGCCGGAGGTGGCGCCGAGCAGGAAGCCCTTGGTGCGCGCGTCTGCCGCTGCCCAGGCGAGATCGCCCACCCGCTGCAGCCCGAACATGGAGTAGAAGATATAGAACGGGATTGTCGCGACATCGTGGTTGCTGTAGGCGGTGCCGGCGGCGATCCAGGTCGATATCGCGCCGGATTCGTTGATGCCTTCCTGCAAAATCTGGCCGTCTTTGGCCTCTTTGTAGTAGCTGAGCTGCCCGGCGTCTTGCGGGGTATACAGCTGGCCGAGCCAGGAATGGATGCCAATCTGGCGGAACAGGCCTTCCATGCCGAACGTGCGCGATTCGTCCGGCACGATGGGCACAATCAGTTTGCCGATGTTGGCGTCTTTGAGCAGCGTGCCGAGGATATTGACGAAAGCCATGGTGGTCGACATGTTGCGTTCGCCGCTGCCCTTCAGCAGGCCGTCGAAGCGCGATAGTTCCGGTATCGCCAGCGGAGCGGATTGGCCGAAGCGGGCAGGGATGTAGCCGCCCAGCGCAGTGCGCGTCGCGGTGATGTACTTCGCCGCCGCGCTGTCGGGTTCAGGCTTCAGGTAAGGGATCTCTGCCAGTTGGGCGTCGGAGATTGTCAGCCCTAAACGGTCGCGGAAGGCTTTCACCGCATCCTGGCTCATTTTTTTCAGCTGGTGGTTGATGTTCTGCCCTTCACCGGCTTCCCCCATGCCAAACCCTTTGACGGTTTTGGCCAGCACCACCGTCGGTCTGCCCGTGGTATGCACCGCCTGATGGTAGGCGGCGTACACCTTTTGCGGATCGTGGCCGCCACGGTGCAGCGCCCAGATCTCATCGTCGCTCAGGTCGGCGACCAGCTCGAGCAATTCCGGGTACTTGCCGAAGAAATGCTCCCGCACATAGGCGCCGCTTTGCGATTTGAAGGTCTGGTAATCGCCGTCGACGCACTCCATCATCCGCTGCATCAGCAGTCCGGAGCGGTCTTTTTGCAGCAGTTTGTCCCAGCCGCTGCCCCAGATCACCTTGATTACCTGCCAGCCGGCGGCTTTGAAGGTGCCCTCCAGTTCCTGAATGATCTTGCCGTTGCCGCGCACGGGGCCATCCAGCCGCTGCAGGTTACAGTTCACGACGAAGATCAGGTTATCGAGTTTTTCTCGCCCGCCCAGCGCAATCGCCGCCAGCGATTCCGGTTGATCCATCTCGCCGTCGCCGAGGAACGCCCACACCTTTCTTCCCTGGTGAGGTTTCAGCTCGCGGTATTCCAGATAACGCATGTAGCGCGCCTGGTAGGCGGCGGTCAGCGGCCCCAGCCCCATCGAAACGGTGGGATATTGCCAGAAATCCGGCATCAGCCGCGGGTGCGGGTAGGAGGAGAGGCCACGGCGCGCGGATTCGCGACGAAAGTTGTCGAGCAGCTCCTCGTCGATGCGGCCTTCGAGATAGGCACGGCCATAAATACCGGGGGCGGAGTGGCCCTGGATATACACCATGTCGCCGGCGAAATCATCGGTGCGCCCACGGAAGAAGTGCGTGAATCCCACATCGTAAAGCACTGCGGCCGACTGGTAGGTGGCGATATGCCCGCCAACGTTGGAATGTTTGCCGGCGCGCAGCACCATCGCCATGGCGTTCCAGCGAATAAACGCATTGATGCGCGCTTCAGCGGCCAGATCGCCGGGATACGTCGGCTGCTTATAAGCCGGAATGGTGTTCACGTAGGGCGTGGTGACCAGGCTGAAGAAATCGCCGTGTTTTCGCTGATCGGCTTCGGCCATTTTCTCCAGTAAAAAATGCGCGCGCTCACGGCCGTCGATATCGGTGACGCCTTCAAATGCCTCAAGCCATTCAGCCGTCTCTTGCGGGTCAAGATCTGCTTTAACCACGGGTTGGTTCATAAAAGCTCCAAATGTACTTACCTGATAAGGCGCTGAGCGATACAGGGATTTATTGAATTGCAAGTGCAAGAGTTGCAAATGCAATAATGGCGAAAGCCACTCTATCCCTTTACAATTGCAATTGCAACTCACCGCTTTTGACGAGAAAAATGACATGACAGATAAACAACCTGACCTGTGGTTCTCCTTTGTGCGCGCGCATCGGGCGATGATCAGAAAGATAGAGGCGAAGTTGTCGGAAGCGGGGCTGCCGGTTTACGCCTGGTATGACGTGTTATGGGGATTGGAAAGCGGGGAAAACGGCACACGCCGCATGCATGAGCTGGCGGACGTGTTGGTGATTGAGCGTTACAACCTGACCCGCCTGATGGATCGCCTGGAAAAAGAGCGGCTGGTCACGCGTTTTCGATCGGATGACGATCGCCGGGCCTCCTTCGCGACTATCACCGAGGAAGGCAAGGCCCTGCGGAAAAAGATGTGGGAGATCTACCGCACGGTGGTCAACACCCATTTTCTCAACCAGTTCAGCGAAGAAGAGATCGCACGCTTCTCCGACGCGTTGGACAACGCGATGCAGCTGGCCAGAGAGTGATCAGGCATCGGGTGTGATGTGCAGAACGCGCAGCGCATCGGCGATCAGCGCCGAAGGGATTTTCTGCTCGTCGGCCAGCAGTTTGAGGGCGCAGAGCGCAATCCATTCCGCCTGCGGGTAGTGGATTTCGCCGCGCACCCGTGAATCTGAGCCCACCGCGGCAAAGCGTGCGGGAATGAATCGCTTGAGCTGATTGGCAATCAGGTGCGAATAGTCGGTGACGGCGACGACGGGGGCATTCCCGGCACCCAGGCACGTTTTCAGATGGCATTTGCCGCCGCTGTCCTGGCGCTGCATGTCGGCGAGTTCGGCGTCCTGCGCCAACCGCGTGTAGCTGGGGCAGCTCCAGATTTCAGACGCAATCCCCCAGTTTTTCAATACCTCGGCCGCCTGCTGAACGCGGGCGAGCGCACGGCCGGCGCCGCACAGACGAACCTGCAACGGTGAGTCTGCCGCGGTGGCGACGCGATACATTCCCCTGAACGCCTGTTCTGCGACAAACGGCTCCCCTGAAGAGAGGGGGCCATTGTCTGCGTTGGTCGCGAGATACACCATCTTTCTCGTTCCCTCCAGATAGAGCGCGCGCAGGGCGTGATGGAGTATCGCGCCGGTTTCTCTGGCATTGGCCGGATCGAAAGGCAACCAGCCCGGCATGGCCGTGAGCTGAAGCGGGAACCAGGCCTGAACGCCTTTCGGCAAATCGGCACTGCCGGTATCTGCATCGCTGATGAAAATCCCCTTGCGATTGGTTTCCGGCTCAAGCCCGCGGAGCATGTCCACCGAGGGCGTGTTGACGAAGTAAAACAGCGGCTTCTCATAACGCTCTGATTGATGGCCAAACCAGAGCGGCCAGGCGGTGGCGTAGCGGGAAATCGGCGGCTCGGCGCGCCTTCTGCCGTCGATAAGCCAGATGTCGCCGCTGGCGTTGAGTTCGCCCAGAGTTTGTGCCGTCCAGGCGCTGGCAGAAGGGCGCGAAGCGCCGGCTTTTTGGCTGGCGGAGGTCATCTTGCGGATACAGGCTTCGGCCAGGGTTTGGGTTCTGGCCGAGGCGGCGGGCAGTGTTATACGTTGAGGCGACATGCGGAGCATTCTCTTTAAGTTGCAAGTGCGATGATTGTAATTGCAATTCATGGCGTGTGCCAATGACTTCTGAACAGGTCGCAGCCATCCAGGTGTGTCCCGCGGCGATATATTCAGGTTCTGCAGACGCGATCCTATTTGTTTCACCGACCAGACAGCCGCCATCCGTTGTCCTTATTTCTGCAGTTTTTTATAAATGACGGGCAGCTAAAAACGGTTTGCCGATAGGGATAATGCGTGTGTCAATCCGCGTTAAACGAGAATATCGGCATCTTAAAAATAAAACGAAATAAGGATGAAAGCATATGCCTGGATTTAATTATGGCGGTAAAGGAGATGGGACTAACTGGAGTTCTGAACGCGGTACGGGCCCTGAGCCGGGGGGCGGCGATAAAGGCCATTCCGGCGATCGCGATCGCGGCGGCGCCGGCGTTGGCAACAGCCCGGAACAGCAACAGATAGCGGCGATCCAAAACGATCCGGCGCTGCGCATGAAGCTGGAGGCGGTGATTAAGGCGGCGCGCAGAATTAACCCGGATGCGAAATTGCATATTGAAAGCGTCAGCCCATCCGGCACGCTGAGCCTTTCCGCCACCGGTTTGACGGCCGAGCAGGCGAAGCACATTGGCCTGGGGGGGCTGGTGATGGGGGTCAACGCCAAGGGGGTGACAGTGGCGCTCGGGGATATCGAAACCGGCCATGCGCGCAAGCCCTCAACTCCTGGCAAAGGCGGCAACAATGGCCTGAATGCCGGGCAGATCGGCGCCTCTTCGTTAGGCAGTTTCGTGACAGACTCGCATCGCGATCGGCCCGTCAGCGGCTGGCATGGCAACGGCAAAACCGGCGAATTCTCGACGACCCGCACGACCGGGAGTTACTACGGTTTTCATCATTTGAAGGTGGAAAAGCAAGACGGAGTGGCGACCTACAACCTCTACTATAAGGCCAATAAGAACCGGCCCGCGTTTATCGCCGTGGTGAGAGGGGATAACCTGAATGCCATGGAGGTGAAATATGCCAACGGCAAACCGGTAAAATCGCCCGGCTCGGTAAAAACGATCGTTAAGGAATTCGTCGAATATCAAAATGCGGAATTAAAAGCCATCAAGGATGGCGTCAGCCTGGCCGCAGGTATCAATAAAGATATCGCGGAAAAGATCGGCGCGAAATACGCCAAACTCGCCAAGGATTTGGAGGCGGGAATTCAAGGAAAATATATTCGCAACGTGCAAGATGCGGAGAAAACCTACGAGCAATTGACGAAGGGCCTGAACAAAAAGCTTAAGGCGCAGGACAAAGCGGCGATTGTCACCTGGCTGAAAATGATCGATGCGGAACAGTATGCCCGCAATGCGCGGGTATTAGGCAAGGTCTTCACCGGGGTGGATTGGGCGATCAAAGGCGCGGATCTGGTAAACGCCGCGATTGAAGGTTTCTCAACCGGCAACTGGAAAGCGTTCCGCAACCAGCTCGAAGCGCTCGGGTTGTCAATCGGCGCAGGGTATACGCTCTCCGCTATCGCCGCGTTTTTCGCGCCGACGCTGGTGTCGTCGACGGTGGGCATTTTCGCCTTCGCTTACCTGTTTGGCTGGGCCACCAGCTATATCGATGCGGAACGTGCGGGGGAGCTGGAGAAGTGGGTCGCTGACCTGTAACGGCATGAGGGGGCTGGCCCCCTCATTTTACCCCTCACACCCTCTACCTCTTTCACACCACCGGCGCCACCGTCAGCAGCAGATTGGCAAAACGGCGCTGTTCGCCGGAGGCGATCACCAGCAGCGTTCGATCCGATTTGACCGCGGCGTAAAACGCCTCGCGCGGCAGGTGTTCGACCGGGCAATGTGCCGGCAGCAACTGCCGGTATTCGGCTTCGATAGTGTTGGTGAAGTCCGGCGGGCAGGCCATCAGCGCCGCGCTTTCCACGTTGATGCAGGCCAGCAGTTTTTCCAGGATCGGCGGGGCGGCGAGCGTGCCGGGCGCCAGGTTCAGATAGACCACGGTGGCGTCTTTCGGCGCATGCGTCATGCAGGCGTAGTTGCCGTCGGCGATCAACACCTGGGTTTTATGCCCGCATTGCGCCAGTGCGGCGAGCAGCGGCGGGTGAGTGATGGCGGATTTGATCATAAAGCGATTCCTGAATGGGCGGGCGGCAAGCGCGCCGCCCGCAGCTGAATTACATGCGGTAGATGCCGCCGTTGATGTCGAGAGTCGCGCCGGAGATAAAGCCGTCGTATTCCGCCGCCAGGAAGGCGATGGCGCGCGCCACGTCGTCCGGTGTGCCTGCGCGGCCCAGCGGGATGGCGCGAACGGTTTCCTCCGCCGATGCCTGGGTGGTGTGGCGATTGTGGAAACGGGTGCCGAGGATCAGGCCGGGCGCCACCGCATTCACCCGGATGCCGTGCTCGCCGAGCTCCGCCGCCAGCGAGCGCGTCCAGGTGAGTACCGCGCCCTTGGTGGCGGAATAGACCAGCGAGCCGGCGTGCCCGCCGGCGCGGCCCGCCTGTGAGGCCAGGTTAACGATGCTGGCGCCGTCCGGCGCCGCTTTCAGGTGTGGGAGCGCGCTCTGGGTGACGTTCAGCATGGTGGTCATGTTCACGTCGATCACGGTTTGCCAGAAGGCGCGGTCGATCTCGCCCAGCCATTTGCGCCCGACGATACCGCCGACGTTATTGATCAGGATATCGATGCCGCCGAGCAACTCGGCGCCGGCCGAGACGCAGCGCAGCGTTTCATCGGTATCGATGAGATCGGCGTAGCCGTAGGCGGCCTTTTGCCCCAATGAATGGGCCAGCGCCACCAGCGCTTTGGGGCCGCTTTCGTCGCTGTGATAGTGAAAATAGATGTCGCAACCGGCCTTGATCAGCCGCTCCGCGGTGGCGCGGCCGATGCCCTGTTCCGCCCCGGTGATAAAGACCTTTTTGCCCGCAAGATCGCCCATGATTGACTCCTTATTGGTTCGTTAAGAATTGATGACGCCTTCACGCTGTTTGGCGCAGTAGAAAATGCAGATCAAGCCGGTGGCCAGCAGGCACGAAGCCAGGAAAAACAGCCCCGGCGCGCTGCTGCCGGTCAGATCGTTCAGCACGCCCACCGCATAGGGAGCGACGAAACCGCCGATATTGCCGATGCAGCTCACCACCGCCAGCCCGGCTGCTGCGGCCGCGCCGGTGGATATGTTGGCGGGCATGGATAGGAACGGCGGCACGGCGGTGTAGATGCCGATGGCGGCGATGCACAGGAATGACAGCGCGACGAACGGGTCGTATTTAAAAAATGTCACCGCGCCCATCAGGCCGATGGCGGCGATCACCATGCTGAGGCCGGCGAACACGCCGAGTTTTTTGGTTTTGCTGGCCCACAGACTCCACGGATAGACCAGCAGCGCGGCCAGGCCGTAGGGAATGAGCGCCAGCAGGCTGACGCGGAAGATATCGCCGCCGGAAATGGCGCTGATGATCGACGGCAGCCAGGTGCCGAAGCCGTAAATGCCGCACACCATGCCGAAGTTGAGCAGCGCGTAGAGCAGGTATTTCTTGTTTTTAATGCCCTTGAGGAAGTCGCCCAGCGTGATTTTAGAGCCGGATTTGGAGCGGCCGGCGTTGCTCATCAGCCAGGCTTTTTCCTCCACGTTCAGATAGCCGACGTCCTTGGGCGAGTTCTTGATCAGGAAGGGGATCAGCAGGCCGATGACGATCGGCGGCAGCCCTTCGAGGATGAACAGCAGCTGCCAGGGGGCGAACCCGAACCAGTCATGCTGAATATTGAGAATAAAGCCGGAAATCGGCGAGCCGACCGCGTTGGACAGCGGCTGGACGATGATGAACATGCCGAGAATTTTAGTGCGGTACTTTTCCGGGAAGAACACCGTGAAGTAATACACCACCGAGGGAAAGAAACCGGCTTCGCACACGCCCAGCATAAAACGGCAAATATACAGCTCCATCGGCGTGCGCACAAAACCGAGCAGGGTCGCGAAGATGCCCCAGGAAATTAATATTCTGGCGAACCAGATGCGCGGGCCGAATTTAATGGTGCCGGCGTTGCTGGGTATTTCAAACAGGAAATAGCCGATAAAGAAAATCCCGGAGGCGAAGCCGAAAGCCGAGGCGGTCAATCCCAGGTTATCTTCCAGCGCTTTGGCGGCGTAGGCCATATTGTTGCGGTCGAGAAAGGCCAGGAAATACAACAATATCATGAGGGGCACAATATGCAGCGTCAATTTCCTGATGGCGCTGCGTTCAATATCCTTTGGCATTATTTTTTTCATCATGGTTTTTCCCATGTGGTTAATCGGAATAATAGCGGCCCGGCCCAAAGCAATGAGCGGAGAGCTGAATAACGACGTTGCGTGCATAAAAGCGTCGCGCCGTTTATTTATTGCGACGATTCTATTTCTCTGATTTTGGCTGCGCCGAGCCGAACGATGCCCGGCTGCACATCGTTTGGTAAAGCCGTTTTTACTCTATTAACCGGCGGTTTTGACCGAGCGCCGGCTGATGACCGTCGGCGGGAAGAGAAACTCGCCGGGCGGTTGCGAATCATTGTTGATGCGGCCGATCAGGCGTTCGACCATCAGCTGCGCCATCTCCGCCAGCGGCGGCCGCACGGACGTCAGCCCCGGTTCGGCCAGGCCGGCCAGCGCGATATTGTCGATGCCGATCACTGAGATGTCTGCGGGCACCTGGACGCCGGCGGCGCGCAGGCCCACCATCAGCCCGATGCCTAACGCATCGTTAATCGCCACGATGCCGTCCGGGCGCGGCGCCAACGCGAGAACGCGCGGCGCCAGCGTCAGCCCCAATTCGAACATTTCCGTGTCGCCGTAGGCGCTGGTGGCCTTGCCTTCGATCACCCGTTGGCGTTCACTCAGGCTGTGCCCCAGGGCGCTCAGAAAACCGTCGATCTTGTGGCTGCGCCCCACGGTCAGCGTCGCTTCGGTGGCGAACACGATGTGTCGGCAGCCGCGTTCGAGCAGGTGCTGTGCGGCCAGGCGCCCGGCGGCGATATTGTCCATCGACACGCTGTCGAACAGCCGGCTATCGGTGGCCATCTGCTCGGCAAACGGGCTGTCGTAGCTGACAATCTTCATGCCTCGCTCGGCGGCCCGAACAAAATGGGTCTGGCGAATGTCGCTCGCCGCCACGATGATGCCGCGCACGCCATGCAGGAACATATCGTCGATAAACGCGGCCTCCTCCTGCTCCTGGCGGTAGGCGTTGCCGAGCAAGACCCGGTAACGGTGAGCCCGCGCCGCGCCGTCGACCGCATGCGCCAGCGCCGAAAAGCTCGGGTTAACGATCGACGGCAGCAGCAGGCCGATGATTTTCGCCTGCGGCGCGGGCACCGCCGCTCGGGCCGGTGGGTAGCCCAGGGTCGCCATCGCTCGTTCGATGCGCTCACGGGTCTGCGCGCTCATCTGGTGACTGCGATTATTCAGCAGGTTCGACACGCTGCTGATGGACACGCCGGCCAACCGCGCCACATCACGAATATTTGCCATTTGCCGATACCTTGCTGCCTGCCGTTAGCCTGCAATCTATAAGGGAAGCCGGCCGCAGGCAAGCTGCAACCGGGGCGCCGCGTGCATGGGATCGCGCATTTGTGAGAGTCGTCAGGCGGCTGCCGTGTTGTTTACTAAACAACAACGGGGGTGGGGGCACTGTGTTAACGCAGATGAGTGAGATCTGCGAAGCATCTCTCGTTTATCGCCCTTCGGGGCGGCGGGTTCTGTACTATTGTTTTCTCTTTGCGGCACGTTCCAGGCCGATGGGGCGCTGGGCGCAACGGAGATCACAGATGAACAAACGGGAATTAGAAAGCGCGATTGTCACCGATTTTTCCAAACGCATGAGCTATGGCGACTACCTGTGCCTGGACCAACTGCTGGACTGCCAGCACCCGCTCTCCAACCCGCCGCATCATGACGAAATGCTGTTCGTGATACAGCATCAAACCTCCGAACTGTGGATGAAGCTGATGCTGCACGAGCTGCAGGCGGCGCTGCGGCTGGTGCAGCAGGACAAACTCAGCCACTGTTTCAAAATCCTCGCGCGCGTCAAACAGATCCAGCGGCTGCTGTTCGAACAGTGGGCGGTGCTGGAAACGCTGACGCCGTCGGAATACGTCGAGTTTCGCGACGTGCTGGGCAGTTCGTCGGGCTTCCAGTCGCACCAGTACCGGTCGATCGAATTCCTGCTCGGCAACAAGAACGCCGCCATGCTGGCGGTGTTCAGCAACGACGCGGAAAAGCACGCCGCGCTGAAGGCGATCCTCGAAGCGCCGAGCCTGTACGACGAATACTTGCTGTACCTGGCGCGCCACGGCTTGCCGATCCCGCAGGAGTGTCTCGAGCGCGACTGGACGCAGCCCTACCAGCGCAACCCGGATCTGCTGCCGGCGTTTAAAGTGATCTACGACAACCCGCAAACCTACTGGGAAGCCTATGAAATGGCGGAGAAGCTGGTGGATATCGAAGAGAGTTTCCATCTGTGGCGTTTCCGCCATATGAAAACGGTGGAGCGGATCATCGGCTTTAAGTCGGGCACCGGCGGCTCCAGCGGCGTCAGTTTCCTGAAAAAGGCGTTGGATCTGACCTTTTTCCCCGAGTTGCTGGACGTGCGTACCGAAATCGGCGCCTGAGACATTGTGAGGGGGAAGGGCGATGAGCGTGAGGATTATCGATAAGGCGGCGGAGAAGGTGGTGGGAGTGAGAGTCGTGGGGCCGTATCCGCAGACCATCCCGCAGGGCTCGCAGCAACTGTTGGCATGGCGGCAGCGCCACGACGTGCCGTTCGGCAAATGGCTGGTGTTGTATTGGGACGATCCGGCGGAAGTGACGCCGGAAAAGCTGCGCGCCGACGTGGTGATGAGCGTGGCGGACGATTTCGCGCTGCCGGCGGGCAGCGAGGGCGTCACCGTGCAGACGCTGCCCGCCGGGCAGTATGCGGTCTACCACGTGCGCATCAGCGATGGCGATTTCGAGCGGGTGTGGGGCGAGTTCTATCAGAAGCTGCTGCCGGCCAGCGGCTACCAGCCGGTTGAGGGGGTGAGCTATGAACACTATCTCAACGACTGCGAAGCCGACGGCTATTTCGACCTCGAGATTTACCAGACGGTGAAGAAGTGGTGAAGGGGAAATGATAAAGAAGGCTGAATCGATGGGCGGTACAGATTCAGCCCGTTGTGTTGGCTTAACGTCAGTGATTTTGCCGCCAGCCTATTCATCTCCTTGCCAAAAGGGGTTACAGCGGACGGCGTTTTTGCCGGTACTGCCGCCCGGGGGGCGGCGTTAACCGGCTTTCCCGGCGTACCAATTACCTACTCTTTAGGGAACAACTGATCGACGGCGCTCTGGATTGCCGCCTGATGGCCGCCACCCGGTGCGGCGGTGCGTGCGGCGCCGCCAGGCTGGTTGAGATCCAGCTGGCCGCCGGTGTTGATCGCGCCATCCTCTTTCACCGTGATATTGAAACTGGTGCCGGTGATGTTGATTTGGCCGTCCGCCAGCAGTTCGATCACGCTTTCGCCGCACTCGAGCCGCAGCGATTCGCCGGAGCCGAGGGTAAAGGCATTGACCACGGCGTCGCTGCGCGTTTTGCCGGTCAGCGCGGAGGATTCGCCTTTGACGCCGGTCGCCTGATTGAGCACCACCCGTTTGATCTGGTTACCGCCCACCAGATGCGTGTGGTCGTTAGCGATGGTGTGGCTTTCATCGTTTTTCACCTGGGTGTCCATGTTGCGCTCCGCCTGGATCCACACCTGCTCGGCGCCGGCCTTGTCTTCAAAACGCAGGGCGTTGGCGTTGTCGGCGGTGCCGTCCTTGGTGCGGCTCATAAAGCCCATCTGGGTGGCGGCGGCCGGCAGCGCCCACGGCGGCATGCTGGCTTCGTTATAGACGCGCCCGGTGACGATCGGCCGATCCGGATCGCCGTTGATAAAGTCCACCACCACTTCGTCGTTGACGCGCGGGATCTGCACACCGCCGTAGCCCTGGCCGGCCCAGGCGCTGGAGACGCGCACCCAGCAGGAGCTACCGTCGTCTTTCGGCCCGAAGCGATCCCAGTGGAACTTCACCTTGATGCGGCCGTATTTATCGGTCCAGATCGATTCGCCGGCCGGGCCGACCACCCGGGCGGTCTGCGGCCCGTGGGTTTTCGGCCAGCTGGCCTGCTGCGGCGGGTGCCAGGGCACGTCCGCCGGCAGCACGGTGAAGTCGATACGGTGTTCGCTACTCTGATCGTCGCCGCTGGCGTAGCGGTTCTCTTTCAGGTGATAGTTGGCCTGCAGCGTCAGGTACTCGCGGTTGTCGTCGGCATGCGGGGCGTTATACAGCGTGAAGGTACTGCCGGGGGCAATGCCCATGGCGGTGGCGGTGCCTCGGATCTGCTGATGTTCGGCCTGCCAGGCTTCCTGGCGCACGCGGGCGTAGAACTCGCCCTGCTGATGTTCGGTATAGCGGCCTGGCCAGTCGTAAACGTCGATCTGCCCCGGCGTGGGGGAGACCGGGTTCTGCCGCGCCTGGAACAGCCAGGCGTTCGGTTTGCGAAAATCATAGTCGTCCAGGCTGTAGATGCCCGGCGTGACGCGATCGGACAATGTCCACTGGCTGATGCCTTCCTCGCTGGTGCTGCCGCCGGACGGCGTCAGATGGTAGGGGATCATCTCGTAGCCGGGATAAGGCTGGTGGTGGTGGGGCGCATCCCCGAGCACCAGCGTGTGCTTGCCCATCTCGTGTTTGAAATAGTAATAGATGCCCTCCAGCTCCATCAGGCGGCTGATGAAGTTGAAGCTGCTTTCGTTGTACTGCACGCAGTAGCCCCACAGGCGATAGTCGCCGGTCAGCTGATCTTCCAGCTGCACGTTGTGCTCCGCCAGCAGGGTCTTGACGATCTGCGGCACCGTCTGTTCCTGGAAGATGCGGAAGTTGCGGTCTTTGGTCATCGGCCACAGATCCGGCTGCACGTGCAGGTTATACACCGCGTAGCGCGTGCCGCCGATCTCTTCGCTGCTGACGGCGATGGCGGTGATCTTGCCGTTCAGGTAGCGCGGGGCGCTGAGAAAGCCCTGGGTAGGGATCTCCAGCGTCAGCGGTTGGCCGAGCAGCGCTTTGCGATCGAGCCGCGCGTCGGTGCTCAGCAATTCAATAGAGAAGTCGAAAGGAGTGGAAAGCGCTTCGATGCCGTCCAGCGAGCGGAACAGCAGTTGCTCCTGGCCCAGCGGCGTGTGCGCAATAATGCGATCCAACATGAGAACATCCTCTGTGATTGACGTCATGCCCTGCATACTCCGGCGTTGCAGCGGCCTTGCCGCGCGGCCAATGAGGGGGCAGTTGCTCGTCAGTCTCATGAAATAGGGAAAACCCCGCCGTGGCGGAGTTTCAGAACGGGATTAACCGGCGGTGGCCGGGTTGACCAGCCAGGTGCCGGCGGTGTCGATGCTGAGCTGTTGGCGGCGCAGCCGATCGTTGTGGCGGATCTCCAACTGATAACGGCCTGGCGCCAGGTTCAGGCTGGCGAAGCCGTTTTCGCCCGGCGTCACCTGCTGCGGCTTGCCGTCGAGGCTGACCTGCTCACCCGGTTGCAGTTTGAAGTACACCAACGCCACCGGTTGCGCCGGCGGCGCCGCTTTTTCAGGTTCCGCCGCCGCAGGCTGCGCGGTTTGCGGCGCGCTCGCCTGCTCCGTCAGGGTTTTCTGCGCCGGTGACGCCTCGCTGTTTTGAGCGACGGCCTGGGCGTCGTCCTTGCCGCCGCTCAGCCAGGCGATCGCGCCGATCACCAGCAGCGCGGCGACCCCGGCGCCGGCCATCATCGGGCGTGAGAATTGGGTACCGCGCGCGGTAACGGCGCCGGCGGCGGCCGCAGCGGCGGCCGGGTTGGCGGCGACCAGCAAGTTCTCCGGCGCGGCGGCCGGGGTGCTGATGATTTCGTTTTCATCGGCGATCGGCAGGTGCAACAGCTCGGCCATTTCGTCGATGGTCTGCGGGCGGTCTTCCGGCTTCAGCGCCAGCGCGCGATCGACGGTGCGCAGCAGCTCCGGCGAGTAGCCGGCGGGGCGGCGCTCGGTCAGCGGCTGGTAGCTGTCTTCGATGCTGCGCACCACGCTGACCGGCGGCGGCGAACCGACGATCAGCGTGTGCAGCACGGCGCCCAGCGCGTAGATATCGGTCCACGGCCCCTGTTCGCCGTCGCTGTTCTCGGTGTACTGCTCGATCGGCGCGAAGCCCGGTTTGAGCATGATCTCCGTTTCGTCCGACAGGTTGCCGATCTCTTTGCGCGCTGACCCGAAGTCCAGCAGCACCGGCAGCTGGCTCTCCTGGATCTGGATATTATCCAGCGAAATGTCGCGGTGCAGATAACCTTCCTGATGGATGGTGTTGATGGCGCTGAACAGCGGCGGCAGCAGCCGACGGATCCACGCCTCGTCGATTTTCTCCGGCTGCTGCGCCTGCAGGTTTTTCAGCGTGGTGCCGCTGTAAAACTGGGTGCCCATATAGGCGGTGCCGTTCTCTTCCCAGAAGCGCAACACGTGCAGCAGGCCGGGGTGCGAGAAGCGCGCCAGCAGACGCGCCTCCTGAATAAAGCTGTTCAGCCCGGCCTGGAAAGTTTTGCCGAAGCGCTCGCCGCGTAGCCCGATACTGAGATCGTCGTTGCGTTTCGCCAGCGAGGTCGGCATGTACTCCTTGATGGCGATGGTGCGTTCCAGTTGGTGATCGTAGGCGCGGTAGACGATGCCGAAGCCGCCTTCGCCGATCGCTTCCTGGATCTCGAATTCGTTGAATCGATAGCCGCTCGGCAGGCTGTTCGAATTCGGTTTGGTTATCCCGGTTCCCGACATAGTGATGACTCTCTGTGTTCAAAGGGCCGCCGTCTCGGCGGCCGCGGCGTTATGCCTGAAATTGACAAATGAATTCGTGGTTCTGCAGCGCGATATGCAGCTGGCGATAGCGCTGGTCGTTGGCGCTGCCGGTCAGCAGGGTGTGGCTGATCTGCGGCAGCAGGGTGTTGGTCAGGATGGCGTCGACCATGCGGCCGCCGGACTCCACCTCGGTGCAGCGGCTGACGATCTGCTCGATGACCGCGTCGTCGAAGGTGCAGACGATGTCGTGATTCTCCGCCAGGCGGCGCTGAATGCGGCCCAACTGCAGGCGCACGATGTTGCCCAGCGTGGCGTCGGTCAGCGGGTAATACGGCACCACCAGCAGGCGGCCGAGCAAGGCGGCCGGGAACACCGACAGCAGCGGCTGGCGCAGCGCGCCGCTCAGCGCCTCCGGCTCCGGCAGCAGCTCCGGATCGCTGCACAGTCCGGCGATCAGATCGGTGCCGACGTTGGAGGTCAGAATGATGATGGTGTTGCGGAAATCGATATGGCGGCCTTCGCCGTCCTCCATCCAGCCCTTGTCGAACACCTGGAAGAAGATTTCATGTACGTCCGGGTGCGCTTTCTCGATCTCGTCCAACAGCACCACGCTGTAAGGACGGCGGCGCACCGCCTCGGTCAGCACGCCGCCTTCGCCGTAGCCGACATAGCCGGGCGGCGCGCCTTTCAGCGTCGAAACGGTGTGCGACTCCTGGAATTCGCTCATGTTGATGGTGATGACGTTCTGCTCGCCGCCGTACAGGGTTTCCGCCAGCGCCAGCGCGGTTTCGGTTTTGCCGACGCCGGAGGGCCCGGCCAGCAGGAACACCCCGACCGGCTTGTTCGGATCGTCCAGCCGCGCCCGTGAGGTGCGCACCCGGCGGGCGATCAGATCCAGCGCATGGCGTTGGCCGATCACGCGCTGGTTCAGGGTGTCGGAGAGTTGCAGCACCGCTTCAATCTCGTTTTTCACCATGCGGCCCAGCGGGATGCCGGTCCAGTCGGCCACCACCGCCGCCACGATGTTGGCGTCGACGGCGGCGAAGATCAGCGGCGCTTCGCCCTGCAGCGCGCTCAGCTGCTGCTGCAGTTCGCCCAGTTGGGCGCGCAGCGCGTCGGCATCAGGGCGCGCCTCCGTTTCTTCGCCGGCAGGCTCCTCCGCTTCCTGCCGGTGCAGCTGGGCGCGCAGCGTGATGATCTCTTGGATCAGCGTCAGCTCTTGCTGCCAGCGCTCGGTCAGCTGTTCGAGCTCCAGGCGCAGCGCGGTCAGCTGAGCTTCAATCTCCTGCGGGCGCAGGGGATCGCCGATGCCGACCTTGGCCTCGCGGCGGGCGATATCCAATTCGATCTGCAGCGCATCGATGCGATGGCGGCAGTCTTCAACCTGGGCGGGCTCGGCGTGTTGGCTGACCGCCACGCGCGCGCAGGCGGTATCCAGCAGCGCCACCGCCTTGTCCGGCAACTGGCGGGCCGGAATATAGCGATGGGACAGCCGCACCGCGGCATCCACCGCTTCATCCAGCAGCAGCACGCGGTGGTGTTGCTCCAGCGGGCTGACGGTGCTGCGCAGCATCAGCAGCGCTTTGTCTTCGCTCGGTTCGTGCACCTGCACCACCTGGAAACGGCGGGTGAGCGCCGGGTCTTTCTCGATGTATTTCTTGTATTCCGACCAGGTGGTGGCGCCAATGGTGCGCAGTTGGCCGCGCGCCAGCGCCGGTTTCAGCAGGTTGGCGGCGTCGCCGGTGCCCTGGGCGCCGCCGGCGCCGATCAGTGTGTGAATTTCGTCGATAAACAGGATGATTGGCGTCGGGCTGGACTGCACTTCGTCGATCACAGCCTGCAGCCGTTTTTCAAACTCGCCCTTAACGCCGGCGCCGGCCTGCAGCATGCCGATGTCCAACAGGCACAGCTTCACGTCGCGCAGCTGCGGCGGCACGTCGCCAGCCACGATGCGCAGCGCCAGGCCCTCCACCACCGCGGTTTTGCCGACGCCGGCCTCGCCGGTCAGCAGTGGGTTGTTCTGGCGGCGGCGCATCAGGATATCGATGATTTGCCGGATCTCTTCATCGCGGCCGGCCACCGGGTCGATCTCGCCGTCGCGCGCTCTGGCGGTCAGATCCTGGGCATACTGCGTCAGCACGCTTTCACCGCTGCGCGCCGCGCCGGATGCGTTCTCGGCGCGGCTTTCCGCCGGCGCATCCTCGGCGTTTTCCGCCGAGTGAGCGGTAATGGCGGCGAACTGCTCCATCAACAGATCGGCGTTGATGCGCTCGAACTGCGGGGAAATGGCCTTCAGCAGATGGCGCAGGCTGTAGGTTTTCAGAATGCCGAGCAGCAGGTGGCCGCCGCGGATGCGCGCCGCGCCGAATTTCAATGAGCCATAGACCCAGGCGCGTTCTACCGCGCTGTCGATGTGCTCGGACAGATCGGAGATGGCGCTGGCGCCGCGCGGCAGGCGATCGAGCGCCTCGACGATGTCGCGCGCCAGCTGCGCCTCGTCCAACGCGAAGTGGCGGACGATCTGCTGCAGATCGCCGTCCGGCGATTGCATCAGCTGATGCAGCCAGTGCGCCAGTTCGACGTAGGGGTTACCGCGCAGCTTGCAAAACGCCGTCGCACTTTCCAGAGAGGTGAATAACAGGCTATCCAGTTTGCCAAATAATACCGAGCGGCTGATTTCAGACATGGTTTTCCTCAGGTCTCAGGGTGGCCTGGCGCCGCAGGGCGCCAGCCGAAATAGGGTCAGAACGGGTTTTCCAGCGGTTCAGGGCTGAAGATCAGATCGTCGAGATCGCGCTGTCGCCGATGGTCGGCCAGCCAACTGCTCAGGCCCAATCGCTGCGCGCCGCCGAGCTGGATGCCGTGCGCCTGTTCCTTCGCCAGGATCAGGCGCACTTCCCAGACGAACTCGATGCCCAGATATTGGCGCACCCAGTCGCGCAGTTGCCGGCACAGATCGGCGCCCGGCAAGAAACGGTCATAGTCCTGCTGCGGCATCGGCCCCAGCTCGATGCGGAACTTGTGCTGGATATCGCGCACCGCGATGCCGAGAAAGGCCGACTCGCCGAGCCGCGGCGCGCCGCGTCCGGCCTTGAGCCGCGCCTGCTCGCGCGGTTCTACCCGCAGCCAGTGCGGCACGTTTTCGACGATGCGCACCGGCACCTTGAAATACTGCTGCAAAATCTTGCTCAGGCCTTCCGGATCGCGGCTGTGGCGAATCAGATGACCGGCCATAAAATGCTTGGCGTGGGCGTTGATGCTGTCGCGCTCTTGCTGCGCCGGCTGGCCGATGCCGATCAGGCTCGACAGGTACTCGTCGAAGCGCCGGTTGTCCGGGCGATCCAGCGATACCGTCGGCTGCGCGTCGGCCCAGGCGCGGTAAAACAGCAGCGTCAGGCGGTGATGGAACAGGTTGGTGAACGCCAGCAGGGTGGTGTCCTGATGGTGATACACCCGTTCGCGCACGTATTCGGTCAGGTGCAGCGGCAGCGGCCCGTTGGGGCCGAACAGGCCGAAACTGAAGATCGAAACGTCGTGCAGCGAGCCGTTGGCGCGCGGCGTCACCTGCGCCAGCGTGGAGGGCGCGAACGACAGCGACGGCTCCTGGCCCAGGCGCAGCATCTCGTGGCGCGGCAGCGGCGCGCGCCCCAGCAGGTAGGGTTGGCCGCCCTGGGCGTCGATGCGCCGCAGCAGCTGAAACAGATCGTGTTTGTAAGGCGCGCTGCGCAGCCGCGGCCAGAAGTCGTCCGGCAGGCGATACAGCGCGTTGATCTGCGGCGGCGCCAGTTCGGTGGCGATCATTTCCGCGCTCATATCAGCGTCCTTTTGCCCATGCGCGCCTGCCAGTGGGCGATTTCGCCGCGCTGCTGGCTGGAGAGCGTCATCTCGGTGAAGGTGTTCATCGCCACCAGGCGCGAGAACAGGCGCTCCAACACGCTGCCGAGCAGGTAAGGGCTGTTGCCGGAGAACGCCTGTTCATCGACCGTCAGATCGATGGCGATGCCGCGTGCGAATACGATGGGGCCGGGCTCCGGCACACGCCGATAGACCGGCCGCAGGTTGCAGTGGCGCACGCCCTGGATCTGTTTGGCGATCGCCGGCTCGCTCAGGTTGCCGTACAGCCCCAGCAGCTGGCGCAGGCTGGCGGCGCCCTGTTCCGGATCGCCGTCCATCATGCTGAGGTAGTTCAGCTGCAGCTGGCTGATCAGCCGCCAGGTGATCATCCCTTCGGCCAGCGCCGGGCGCGGCGGGGTGGGGCCTTTGCGCAGCGAGACCTGCTTGATCGGGATCGAATCGGGCATCACGAAGTTGCCCTGATCCTGTTGCAACAGCATCAACGGCAGGTCGCGGCTGGTGCACAGCACGTCGGCGGTGAGGTATTTCAGATCGCTGTGCCACGGCGATTGCCGTTCGTCCACCAACGACACGAACACTTCTGAACCGGCATAACCGGTGCGGGTGCCGTAGCGGCGGGCGTGTTCCGACAGCGTGCGCTGTTCGCGCCGCAGCGAGAAGTAGGCGCCATAGTTGCCGTCGTCCGCGCTCAGGGTGCTGTAAAACGGCCGAAACTCTTGCTCGTAGCGTTTTTCGCTGGCGCTGCCGCCGAGCCGCTGCACTGAGAATACTTCGTAATCCAGCGGCCGGATATTGTCGACCACCAGATGGTATTCGTGGTTTTTTTCGTTGATCGCGATGCGTTCGGCGACCTTCGGAAACAGGTTGATCACCGGCGTGCAGTGCAGCGCCAGGTGGGCGGCGTCGACCACCCGTTCCAGCGCGGCATCATGCCGATCCAGCAGTACCACGATTTCGAACTGGCGCAGCCCCTTTTTCCCTTCGCGCACGCTCTGCAGCAGCGGACGCAGGCCGTTGACGCTGAAGAACTGGAAGCGCGCCGGGAAGGCGAAATACTCCTGCAGCAGCCGGTAGCCTTCGAAGTTGCGCAGATCGTTGGGCAGCAGCGCCTGATCGGCGGCGAAGCCCTCCTGTCGCAGCCCGTCCAACGCCAGCGCCCGCCGCTGCGGCTGAGCCTCCACCGTTTGGCAGACAAGCCCGACGCTGTGCTGCATCAGCAACTCCAGCAACTGCTGCGCCTGCATGTCCGGCCCGGCCAGGTAAAACATCAATTGATCCAACTGCAGGTTGTTGAGCGTCACACTTTCGTAGCACTCAAGACGAATGCGCAGCGCGCTGACGCAGCCGCTGTGCTGCAACCCCAGCGAGGCCAGCGGGATATCGGCCGGAATGCCGCCCAGCTCGACGCCGGCGATGCGCACCGGCTGCAGCGTGACGTCATGCGCCGTGGTGTAACTGCAGGTGATGCCGCTTTTCTTCAGCGTCTGGCTGTCCATCATGGTGCCGCGCGGCACCACGAAGCCGTTGCTGATGTCGCCTTTGCTGCTGTCCGGCTGCAGCTCGGCGATCGCCATCGACGGCGTCGGCGACAGGTAGTTGGGGTAGATGATCTCCAGCAAGCGCTGAGAAAAGCGCGGGAACTCGGCGTCCATTTTCAGCTGCACGCGCGAGGTGAGGAAGGCGAAGCCTTCCATCAGGCGCTCGATATAAGGGTCCGCCACGTCGATGCCGCGCATGCCGAGGCGGCCCGCGACTTTCGGGTACTGTTCGGCGAACTCGGCGCCCATCTCACGCAGATAGGCCAGCTCGCGGTTGTAATAATCTAACAGTTTACTGTCCATCGCCTTACCCTATGTCTTTCAGATCGAAGTGGCCGTTTTCCAGATCCACGTCGGTACGGAACAGAAACTCCAGCGGATAGGGCACGCACCACAGGCGGCCCTTGATTTCGATCGACAGCACGTTGTGCAGCTCCAGCGAGCCGGTATCCGAGATGCAGCGCACCTGCAGCCCCTCGGGCAAAATGCGCGGCTCGAAATGGAGAATGGATTCGGTCAGCGCGCGCTGAATGTCGAGCCATTCGATGTCCGACATGCGCTTGCCCGCCAGCGAGGCGATGCCGTAATTCAGGGTGGAGCGCCGCACCTGCGGAAAATCGCCGAGATCCAGATTGGATTCGCTGTTGACGCAGTTGAACAGCCACTGCAGATCGCGCAATACCCGGCGGCGCAGCTCGCTGTGCGACACCAGGTTGCGCACCTGCGCCTCCTGCTTTTTCTGCGGTTCGTCGTCGGTCAGCATATCGAGCAGCACCGGCTGCATTTTGTCGCGCGAGGTCAGGCGTTCGCTGTCCTGACGATAGCGATAGCCCTGGTGGCGCAGATCGCCGCCGTCGTAGTGGGGTGGGCGCTTATCGTTCATGGTCAGGCGCTCGCGTCGAAGCTCAGCTGCCGCAGGCTGTGCAGTGGGAATTCATCGCTTTCGCTGAGCCAGGTTTTCAGGCCCAGCCCCGCATAGTGGGTGCCGTCGCCCAGCGGTTGCCATTCGGTGCGCTTGCCGAGCAGCAGCGCGTCGTCGCTGCCTTCTGCCAGCGGGTAACGGGCGGGCAGTTGGCATACCTGTTCGCGGCCATCGGTCAGGCGCACCAGCGCATGGCTCCACACCAGGTCGATGGCGCTCTGCGGCGCCTGGAACTGGATCGCGGCGATGTCGGCAAACGGCAGCCAGTAGTAAACGCCGTTCAGCGCCAGTTCGCATACCGGCCCGAGGCGGCCGTCACCGTCGGTCAGCCAGTCGAAACGCAGCTGCCGTTCTTGTTCGCCTTCGGCCAGCGTTAACCGCCCGGCGCCGGCCGGAGCGGCCTCCAGCGCTTCATCACGCAGCGCCTGGGCCTGTTCGGCCGCCCCTTGCGCATCCTGATGCAGCGCCTGCACCATCAGTTTCAGCCAAGGCTGATCCTGCCGCAGCAGCGCCGGCGCGGCCGTGCCGGCAAACACCGCCTGGCGTTGCAGCTCGGCGTTGACTGACTGCATCAGCAGCAGCGTGGTCGGTTGGGCGATAGGTTTCAGCGCCTGCCAGGATTTCAGCTGCGCGTTGGCGCGCGTCCAGTTGCCGCTCAGACACAGCAGTTGCACCAGCGCGGCGCGCAGGTCGGCATCCGCCGGTTTCGCCTTGATATCGTTTTCGACGGCGGTGATGGCCGCGGCGATCGACTGGCCTTGCAGCATGCTTGCTAATGATTTCACAGGCTTTCCTTATAATCAGTGAGTGGCGCCGTTGACCGACAGGTAGCTGCCGCTGGCGGGATCGACCCGGTCTGCGGCCAGCTTTTCCACCAGCTTGAAGGTCAGCGGGGCGGGGGCGCTCAGCAGCGGCTGCCAGGCGGTTTGCGCCTGCTGCACGCGCTGTTTGATCTTGGTCTCGTCGGCGGCGTCGACACGCGGCATTTCAACGATCGCTTCACCGTTGAACGCCCAGGCGTGCAGCTTCGGTTCGAAGTTCAGCAGCAGGAAGCTGCCCGGCGCCTGCGGGTTGCCGCCCAAAATGAGCCGTTGGGCGTTGGCGCTGACGACGGTCAGCGCGCGATCGCCGCCGTTAACCTGCGCCAGCGGGTAACCTTGCAGGAACCACAGCGTCGGCGAGAGGGTTTGGCCGCCCTGTTGCAGCGTGACCGCGCCGTTGCCCTGCAGCCAGCCGTCCTCGCCGCAGCGCAGCGCGGCGCCGGCGGGAATGAACAGCGCGCCGCCGTTGGCCTCGTCACGCCAGAAGGTGCGGAAGTGGCAGCCCTGCGGCAGGCTGAAACGCTGAGCCGGCGCGCTGTCCGCCTGCGGAGAAGTCACGGCCACCGCCGCAGGGATCGCCGGTTGCGGCGGGGTTTCCGGCGGCTCGGAGGCCTCTTGTTTGACCACCGGTTTCCAGCCGCGCGCTTTGGCGGCTTCGCCGCTGGCCAGTTTCTCTCCGCGCTTGTCGGTCAGCGTCCAGGGCAGGTGGCCGGCTTTCGGGCACTGCTTTTCCAACAGATTGCCGACGCGCGGCAGAAAGTCGTTCAGCACCGTCGGATCCTGGCTTTGCGCCGAGACGATACGCAGCGGGATGCTTTTGCCGCACCAGCTTGCCGGATTGCTGTTTTTGACGTCATCGATAAACACTTCCAGCTTCTGGCTGGGGGAGTAAACCAGGCGATAGTTCATCGCCTGCGCGGTCGGCACCGCCATCAGGGCGACGAGCCCCGGCATCCAATATTTCATAGTGAACCTTGCTGTGAATGTGCGCTGCTCAGTCGCGGCTCAGAAACCGCTCCGCATCCGCCAGCGAATGCAGCAGGGTGGTTTCCTGCGGTGAGCCAATCCAGACGGCGATAGCGCTGTAGTTATCGCTGTTATTGTTTTTCTTCCATGCCTGCTGCATCAGGGCGATCCACTCGCTGGGGGAGTTGACCATGTGCAGCGACTGTTCCAGTTCGGCCTGGCTGAAGCTGTGCCAGAAGCCGTCGGTGCACAGCAGGAAAACGTCGCCGTCTTCCAGCTGCAGCACGTCACTGTAGGTGGCGTCGCGCTCTTCGTTGAGCCCCAGCGCGAAATACAGCAGGTTGCTGTTGATGCCGTTGGTCTGGTAGCCGGCGTCCTGCATCTGTTGGATCAGGCTGTGGTCGGTGGTGACGGCATGCAGGTAGCCGCGGCGGAACAGGTACAGGCGGCTGTCGCCGGCGTGCGCCCAGTAGGCCAGCTGGTAATCGCGATCGATAAACAGACTGACCAGCGTGGTGCCCATCTTGCTGTATTCGTCCGACTGCCGCTGCTGCTGGTGGATGGCGGCGTTGGCGCTGGTGATGTGCTGACGAATGCTCTGGGCGTTCAGGTGCTTTTCGCCGTCGAAGTTTTGCAAAATGGTGTCGCGCGCCAGTTTGGCGGCGATATCGCCGCCCGGAAAACCGGCGATGCCGTCGCACACCACGAAGCAGGCGGCGCGGTTGCCGAGCACTTCGCCGGTCTGATCCTGGTTGGAGGCGCGGCCGCCCTGGTTGGAGGTAGAGGCTATGGTGATATTCATTACGCGTCCGGTTTGGTCTGTGAGTCTTTGTATTGATTCACTTCAACGTCATAGGCGTGCAGGAAGGCTTCGCCGAACAGGGTGTGGAAATCGTCCTCGATTTCGCCGGAGGTTTGCTGATAGTTCTTCACAAAGTAGTCCCACAGCGCGGCCTTGCGGTTGGCGGGCAGCGACAGACGCGGCGCCACGCCTTCCTTGCGCGCTTCTTCTTCGAGACGTTCCGGGTTAAACGACTGCAGCATGGCGGCGATGATGGCGCGAATGCCGGCGATCATCCCCAGCTGGTGCGCCTGCAGGTCGATCAGCGCATCGCGCACCGCCTGTTCCGGCGGCATAAAGCCCGGCATCTGGCTGCCGAACATCTGCATCAGCACCGTTTTGCCCGAAGGCAGCAGCTTGAACGGGTTGTTGGCCTCGTCGAGGATCATGGTCATCTCCGCCTTCACGCCGCGCTTGAGGATCGAGCGGGATGAGAGCAGGGCGACGGTGCCTTGCGAGAACAGGCTCAGCAGGCGACCGGCCAGGCGGATCTGTTGTTCGTCGAAATGTGGCTGCGGCTGCAGATCGTCAAGACCGACGCCTTGCAGCAGCGCCGTCAGCAGCGGCCCCTCCAAGGTGTCGCCATTCGGCGCGGCGGCGTGCTGCCGCTGAGCGGACTGGTAGGCAACCGGATCGATGCCCAGGCGGTTGCCCTGGCGCGGACGCGGCGGCTGCGCAGGCGGTTCCTGCTGGCTGAACTGCGGCGCGGGTTGGGGTTGCGGCTCGGGTCTCTGCACGGGCGGCGGCGTCGGCTGAGGGCGCGGCGCTTGCGGTTGTGCGGCGATCGGCGCCGGTGGTGGGGACGGCGGTTGTGCCGGTTCTTCCGGCTGAGCCAGCGGCACGGCGCCGCCCATCAACAGCCCCAGCGGATCGTTGCTGTTCAGCGTCTCTGGCGAAGCGGGCGCGGATGAGCCGCCGAACAGCGCCAGCGGATCCAGCTCTTGTTCCGGTTGCTGCGCATTCTGGACGGCGGGGGCCGGGCGCGGCGGCGCAGCCTGCTCCGCCAGCAGCGCGCTGGGGGTGGTATCGGCCAGGATATGCTCACGCTCAAAAGTGGAGTCGGTGTTGAATAAGGCGGCCGGATCGGTTTGCTGTTGCTGCAGTTGGCGCAGATCGACATCGCCCGCCAGCTGCGCCAGCGGATCGGCCGGGTTCAGCTCGCGAGCGGGGGTATCCAGCAGCGGATGATTGTCCGGATTGGCGATCGGCGGCGGTGTGACGGCGGCCGGCGCGTTCGGCGTAAATTCTTCCACCAGGCTGTCCCAGATTTCGTTGGGGATTGGCGCGGCGGATGGTTCTTTGGCAGCGGCAACAGGGGCTGCCGCCGCAGCAACGGCGGCGACCTTGGCCACCGGTTGAGCCTGCGGCGCGGCGTGTTGCTGCAGTGCGCTGACTTCGATCTGGTAATCGTCGATGCCGAGCACGTCGCCGTCCTGCAGTTCAACCTGGCGGCCGCGCTCCAGCGGAATGTCGTTCAGCAGCACGCGGGTGACGTTGCCACGGTTGGTGATGCGGCATTCGCCGTCAGCGGAAATATGCACGATCGCCTGCAGGCGGGAAATGGCGCGCTCTTCGTCCGGCAGCACCAGGTTGTTGTCCACGCTGCGGCCGATGGTGCCGCCCGGCGGCAGAAAATCGCAACTGCTCTGCGGCGGAACCTGGCCGCTTTTATTTTTTACAATGGAAAATCGCATAAGGCATTCCTGCTGATTAGATCTTATGGCCAGACAGTGGAACTCGATAACTGGATGAGTTTGACTTAATTTCTTTCCTAAGAGAGATCTTTGAATGTGAGTGACTAATTTTTTGGGTTAACGCATTATATGGTCGAAAACTTCAATATAATAACGTGAGGCTGTATATGTCAGGTGATGTCATTGCTATTATTCGCATTATTCTTAGCCTTTCTTTTGTAATAGAGATTAGTTGGTAATTGAGACAGGTAAGTAAGGGCGAATATAATACTGGTGTACCACACCTCATCATAGTCTTGAAATTTTATATTGAGCATTGGATCCAGTATCTCAGAACCATAGTTAAACACTAAACCCTGGATGATGCTTGCAAATAAATTCACTATGGTAGCCATCACAAAAAGAGAATAGGATTTTTTATTGTTGGTTTTTTGTTTTAGGTGATAAAGCCCGACAAATACTAAGACTGACAGGAAAAAGTATAAAAACACAAATGAGTAAGAGTAGGTGGAAAGCGTGACGTCATCGATCACTGTTTTGTTTCCTCGTAGTGGTATGCCTCTCTTATACTGCCAATCTTATCTTTTCTGAAAAGTAAATAATAGCCACTTTCGTAAACATTATTTGCTCCTTGAGCCATTAACGGTACGCCAACGCCCCCGCAGGCCATGCCTGCAGAAAGTGCACAGGTTCCGATTCCGGCAAATATCTGAGAGCCGCCGCTGACAAAACCAACTTGTTTCATCACCAGGTTTGAAAATCTTTCTCTTTTTTCTTTTTTTATTGCGACAAAGAGCTTGGCTTTACCTGTATTAATGTTGAATTCTTGTTGTTTGAGGTTGTTGATTTCCTCTTCAATTATACTGATTGCTCCAGAGTAGGATGTGCAGTGTATACTGATATCCCTTTGTGCAAACTGAATAAGTTGGTCTATTTCCAGTGAGAAATTAGCTCTTGATTCGTTGGTGTATAGATACTGTCGTGAAAACGTTCTTGATAGTTTTTTGAGTTCATCGACAGATCTATCCAGATCTGCTTTTGTTTTGTATTGCATCAGGATTCCTTTCCTATTTTTCTAAACTAACATTTATTATATGTAAGGATGCGTATTTATTATCAGTTGTCGTCTTTCCCTTGGTACTTCTTGATGATGGCTTGTAACGCTTGGCTATGTACAAGATCAATGTACTTGGCCATCGTCATCGGCTCCCCAGACATGCTGTCATAGGGCTTTGCCAGAAATTCTTTTGCCAGCGCCCTGACGGCGGTATGCGCCTCCAGAGAATAATCGCCGAACTCCATGTAACCCCGAGCGGCGGCGGCATCGTTTTTGACTTCTTTGGCTGAGTACCCCTCGGCGATACAAACGCTAAGCGCGTAGTTTTTGAGGTACTCGGCAGGGGAATAGTCAATTTCTGTCGCTGCATTGACGTTCAACGTTGCGGCGATGGCCACAGTCAGTGAGATTTTTTTCACTGATTATTTCCGAGGAGGATTTTCATTTACTCTGTCCGGATTGTCTTTCACCCAATTATCATTAGGGCGCTGTACATAATCTTTCGCAAGTTTATCAAGCTCTTCACTATGGTACATATCCATGCACTTCATTAAGTCTAAGCGGCTTTTCCCATCCTTAGCATTGTAATTCTTTTGCAAATACTGCTTTGTCAGCTTGATGATAGGGGATTCTTCATCACGAATTGCATAGTATGACCAAGCATCGATACCATTCGATGAGGCAATTGCATCTTTGCTAGCCTCTGGTGATGTCTTATAAGCGACGGAAATGCAGTAGGTTAGAGCAATATCCTTGTAGTTTTGCAAATAGCTTCTGTATGCCGCTTGCGGCGGCCAATTTTCAATCGACTCTTCTTGATTTTTCTGCGCTATAGCACAAGTGGCATATAGACAAAAAAAGGAGATAAGGATTTTTTTCATCTCAACACTCCAAAATCCGTATGGTTTGTGCAGAGTAATACATAACCAGCGCATGAGTATCTCAATGCTTGATGGCGAATACCCAGTGAAAATAATTAATAAAACTCTAATTTTCTTAAGTTGATGGTTTTATAAAATTGCAACTTACAATATTAATTATTAATTAGAGTAACGTTCGAAGATGGCTTTAGCCTCACTGGAACTCTGCAGCGAAAGGCAATCTAAAGTATGATAACTTCCTTTAACTGAGCCTTGACTATTTTTATTTGCGTACTGTTCAGCCAGTTTTTCGCCTTGTTCGAATGCATCCATGGGGAGTTTACTGAATTCTAAATAGGCGGAAGCGGAACGGAAGGCATCTTGCTTGGTTTTTTCTGAGTCAGTAGATTTCCCAATACAGCGGCTAATCAGCCAATTTTCATAAATTTCGCTTTGAGGTAAGTTTTCTATTTTTATATCTTCCGCCAGCAACATAGGAGAAACGAGAAGAAGAGCAAGGGCGATGTGGGTAGTCTTCATTTTAATATCCAAAGTGATGCTACTTCAGGAACAAAAGATCCATTCTCAGGATCCCCCATGAAATGACAAGAGTCAGAGCAAATGTCACCGTTCCATAATGTGACATGTCCTCTGGCATTTCGCCAGCCATTTCCTTGTATAACCATTATCCCTTTTTTACCTGAGAATTTAGCTGGGGTAGGGGATTTCACCGTGATATCAGGCTTGCCGAAGTTCTTTTCTAAAAAGAGAATCATATCGTTAACACGATAAAGATACCATTTTTTATCTTTACCAGACACAGTCGCATAACCGGAGTTAGAGGGAATTGGTATGCCTGTATAGTTGAGTACATAACTCATTCGTATAGGACAAGCATTTTCAAAAATACCGTTTTCAATATTGCTTTCTACTTTTCCACCAATCAATGCACCCACTTTTTTTACATTGATATTGACTTCAGAAAAACGAATCCATGCGGGTCCAAATAGAGGTTTTTTCATCCTGACTCTCCATTGTATCCATGTTATGAACCCCCGGCCGTAGCCGGGGGCAGACAAATTAAGCTTCGCGGTTTTCCTTGATGTTCCAACCTGCGCTGCTTTCGGCGCCTTTGCCGCCTTTGTCGCTCTGCTCCCAGTACTGCTGTTTCACTTTCGCCGCCTGGAAGGAGTAGGTGACGCCCACGGTGTCTTCGCCGCCTGCACCGGTGTACTGCACGGCGGTGACCAGCACGTCTTCCAGAGTGATTTTTGCGTATTCAACCTGGGTGCCGCCCGCCTTGCAAACCGACAGCTCAATCTTGGTCAGGTGTTTGCCGCTTGAGCAGTGTTTCAGCAAGGCCGGGGTTGACTTGTCGATCAGCGCGTTGACGTGCAGATCGTTGAAGCACACTTTACCGGCGCCACCGCCGCCGCCAACGCCCATATTGCCCGGTTGAGAAGCGCCCCAGGAGAAAGAAGTAATGTCGGTCCAGCCTTTGTGATTCGAATCTTTGGATTCGCCGCTGGCACCTTCAACTTTCAGGAACATATCAATAGCCATAGTTTCTTCACTCTTTATTAAGGGTTAACAGTAGTATTAACGTTACGTTGAAAAACTCAGGTAATAGCAGCAGGAATTGCAAGTGTGGTAATGCATTACCAATTTATATCCTTGTGCCATGCACCTTCTTAAATACCGAAAACTATCGGTACGGGTTACCGAGCCACTATTAAGTGCTAATGGCTCAATGCTTAATTATTTCGCGTTATCTTGGTTCCACATGCGATCCGGGTTTTCTGCGATAGGCTGACGATGAGGTTGATACATCAGCCAGGCCGCGCGATCGCGGCCTGACTTCAGTCCATCAGGACGCGTCGTTTTGTTTCAGCGAAGGCAGCTTCGACACCAGGCGCAGGGAGACGGTCAGGCCTTCCAGCTGGTAGTGCGGGCGCAGGAAGAACTTGGCGCTGTAATAGCCCGGGTTGTCTTCAATCTCTTCCACCTGCACTTCCGCCGCGGCCAGCGGTTTGCGCGACTTGGTTTCCTGCGAGGAGTTGGCCGGATCGCCGTCCACGTAGTTCATGATCCAGTCGTTCAGCCAGCGCTCCATATCGTCGCGCTCGCGGAAGGAGCCAATTTTGTCGCGCACGATGCACTTCAGGTAATGCGCAAAGCGGCAGCAGGCGAACAGGTACGGCAGGCGCGCAGAAAGCTGGGCGTTGGCGGAGGCGTCGGCGTCGTAGTATTCCGCCGGCTTCTGCAGCGACTGCGCGCCGATAAAGGCGGCGAAGTCGGAGTTTTTGCGGTGCACCAGCGGCATAAAGCCGTTCTTGGCCAGCTCGGCTTCGCGGCGATCGCTGATGGCGATCTCGGTCGGGCACTTCATGTCCACGCCGCCGTCGTCGCTCGGGAAAGTGTGGCACGGCAGGTTTTCCACCGCGCCGCCGGATTCCACCCCGCGAATGGCGGTGCACCAGCCGAACTCTTTGAACGAACGGTTGATGTTGGCGGCCATGGCGTAGGCGGCGTTGGTCCAGGTGTAGTTGCCGTGGGTCGCGCCGTCGGTATCTTCTTCGAAGTCAAACTCGTCCACCGGGTTGGTGCGGATGCCATACGGCAGGCGCGCCAGGAAGCGCGGCATCACCAGGCCCAGGTAGCGCGCGTCTTCCGATTCGCGCAGGCTGCGCCAGGCGGCGTACTCGGTGTTCTGGAAAATCTTGGTCAGATCGCGCGGGTTGGAGAGCTCCTGCCAGGACTCCATCTGCATCACGCTTGGCGCGGTGCCGGCGATGAACGGGCAGTGCGAGGCGGCGCCGATCTTGGCCATTTCGCCCAGCAGCTCCACGTCCTGCGGGCTGTGATCGAAGTAGTAGTCGCCCACCAGGCAGCCGAACGGCTCGCCGCCGAACTGGCCATACTCTTCTTCGTAGATTTTCTTGAAGATCGGGCTCTGATCCCAGCCCACGCCTTTATAACGCTTCAGCGTGCGGCCCAACTCCTGCTTGGAAATGCTCATGAAACGGATCTTCAGCATCTCGTCGGTTTCAGAGTTGTTGACCAGGTAGTGCAGGCCGTGCCACGCGCCTTCCAGCTTCTGGAAATCGTCGTGGTGAATGATCTGGTTGATCTGCTGCGACAGCTTTTCGTCGATTTCCGCGATCAGCGCCTGGATGGTGCGGTAGGCGTCGGAAGAAACGGTGACGGTATTTTCCAGCGCCTGCTGCGCCAGCGTTTTCACCGCGTTCTCGACCGCTTCTTTGGCCTGATCGGTCTTCGGCCGGAACTCTTTGTTCAACAGCGCGCTGAACTCATCGCTGGAAAAAGTCTCGGTGGTTTGCAACGCATTCTGTTGCTGAGGCGAGTTGCTCATCGATTAATCCTCACGCTCGTTGTTGTCATCGTTAACCGCCGGCTTCGGCGCGTCGGTCAGGGATTTCAGCAGCGCCGGGTTTTGCAGGATCTTGGAGATCAGCTCCTCGGCGCCGTTTTTACCGTCCATGTAGGACAGCAGGTTGGAAAGCTGGGTGCGGGCGTCCAGCAGATTGTCCAGCGCGTCGACCTTGCGGGCGATAGCGGCGGGGGAGAAGTCTTCCATGCTTTCGAAGGTCAGATCGATGTTCAGCTTGCCTTCGCCGGTCAGGGTATTGTCAACCTGATAAGCGACGCGCGGCTTCAGCGATTTCATGCGCTCGTCGAAGTTGTCGACGTCGATTTCCATGAACTTGCGCTCCTCCACGCTGGCTTGCGGATCGACCGCTTTCCCCACCAGATCCGCCATCACGCCCATCACGAACGGCAGCTGGATTTTGCGCTCTGCGCCATAAATTTCGACATCGTATTCAATCTGTACGCGCGGCGCGCGGTTGCGGGCGATGAATTTCTGCCCGCTGCGGGATTTCGAGTTTGACATGATTTACTCCATCTAATGGCGATTGGGAACGCGCCTCGTCCGGCTGGGAGAGTCAGGTTCTGATTCGGGTCTGCGCAGGGGCAGACGGTATCGGGTGTCGTCAAGAGAACAAAAGTCGGCGGCTAGCTGTTCTCCTCGTGGTCGGGGCGACCGAGAATGGTCTCCAGTTGGTTAAGCCCATCGGGCGCCAAATCGCGGACGATTTGCATAAAGTCCAGCGTAATCAGTCGCTGGACCCGATCGATCATCAGCGGCGCCGGGTGGCTTGGCTCATGAAGACGAAAATAGTTTTTCACCTTGTCCAGCATCAGCTGAGCGTCGTCGCGCGACTGGATCTGCGCGCTGCGCCAGTTGAGTGGGGCAGAGGCGCTCTGCACGGCGGCCGGTGGCTGCTCAGCGGCGGTGTCCTGTGTGGCGTCCGCTTCGGTGGCGGCCGGGGCCTCGCTCTGGCCGGCGAGCGCCACCAACGAAAAGACCTTGGTCAGCGCGCTCATTTCCGGCAGCGCGCTTTCACCCAGATGGCGGGTCACTTCGCTGCGTATGGCGGCCAGGGTGTTGGCGATGTGCATCACCAGCGCGCCTTCGGGGCGATCCTGTTGCGCCAGCTCATCCTGCAGCCGTGCGCGGCCGCCGGGAAAGTTGGGGCACTCTTGCTTGCTGCCGTCGAGCAGGGCGCCGGCATCGCGCAACGAGATTTCACCGGCGGCGCTTTTCAGCAGCGGCGCGGCGCGCACGCTGGCGGCCAGCGCGGCCTTGTCGCCAAGGTCGGCCAGCGCGTTGATGCGAAACAGCGGGTCGGCCTCGCCGTCGAACTCCAGCGGCGGCTGCAGGGCATCCCAGTAGCGGAGTATCGCCTGGTGGATCAGCGTCAGCCCGTCGGCATAGCCCGGCAATCCGCGCAGCTGGGTCCAGGCGCGGGTGAGATACAGCATGACGCGCAGGTCTTTGGTGCGCGCCAGCAGCGAGCTTGCGAGACGCTCGACCTGCACCCAATCCGGCGCTTCTTCCGGAATGATGGTGCTGCCGAATTGCTGTTCGGCTTTGCCGGTGGCGGCGCGCGCCATGGCCAGAAAGTCAGCGTCGTATTCCAGGTTGTCGCCGCAGGGCGTGTCCGCGTCAACCGGGGCCAGCAGGGTATCGGTGTCGATAGCCATAAAATTTCCTTCAACGAGCGATGTTAATCAAACATTTGCGGGTACTGGCCGCCGCGGCCGGGGCGCGCCCAGCCGTTGGGCTCGAACAGCAGTGAAAACAGCTGCACGGTGAGGTTGCCGCTGTGCACGTGGGTGTAGAGCGGGTGTCCGTCGGCCTGATTGGTCCACCAGAAGCTGGTGTACTGCGCCGGATCGAAACAGTCGGCGGCCTGTTGCCAGCCGAGGCCCGGTACGTCCGGATGCTGGAACCCGATAATCGACAATATCTCGGAGTCCGCTTCCGCCGGCGGGCTGGGCAGCGCCGGGATCGCCTGCAGCGTGCGGTCGATCTGTTCGGCGGAGAAGCCGTTGCGCACGCCGTTCAGCAGGGTATGGCCGAGCTGTTGGTACCAGCTCGCCGCCATGTTCAGCTGTTGCGGGCGCCAATCCTGTTGGCTGAACAGGCGCAGCGCGCAGATGGGGTAACGCCGCCCGACGCGGTCGCGCGCCGGCAACAGGCAGCCCATCTGCACGTACTGGCTGCCGAGCGTGGCGGGGATCACGAAGTTCCACACCGGCGCGTTGCTGAACGGGTGATCGTTTGGCCCCTGCGCATCGCGCTGCAAATTCACCAGCCCGTTATGGAACCAGTGGGCCCAGTTGTTGATCACCGGGTCAGGCAAACGGCGTTGCAGGAAGTCACCGGCGGAAGGAAGTTTGCCGTACCAGCCGATGCTCGTCGGGGCGCTTGAATCAGTGCTCATGGTCATGTCCTTTCGGGGCTACGGGCACGAGAAGGCCGGCAGTTGGAACGGATTGCGAATGCTGTTGGGCGTGAACTCCAGCGTGACGCGGTGGCCGTCGAGATTGAACGTCGCCTGACGGCCGAGGCCGCCGGTGCCCGAAGACTGCGCCATATCCACCAGGCGGTTCAGCGCCCACGGCCCGCTGGTCACCAGGCTGGCGGTGGTGCCGTTGGCCAGCGCCAGCTGCAGATGCACCTGGTTGGTATTGCGGGTGCCCGGCCAGCTGACCACCAGCGGCACCTGCGGACCGTGGCTGTATTTGAACAGCTGCCCGTCGATATCCAGCGTCAGGTTGAGGATGTCGTTATCCATCCGCACCGGCCGCACGGTCACGCGGTACGAGGGCGTCGCGGTACCGTTGGCGAAGAAGGCGTCGCGGATGCGCTGCGCCTGCTGGAACGAACGCAGGATGCCTTCGCCGCCGGGCAGCGTCTTGCCGTCCACGCCGGGGGTAAAGCGCCAGTTGGCGCGGGTAGTGTCGACCTTGCCCTGCAGGTTGTCGCGGAAGAAGCTGTCCATCAGCCCGCTGTTCGGCGCGAACATGCGCGCCAAATCGTCCGGCGTCACTTCCTGGCGCGCCCGGGCCACCAGCGGATAACGCCCGGCAATCGCCTGGCGACAGAAGCTGCCGACCTCGAAGCTGATGCGTTTTTTCACGTTCTCCATCTCTTTGCGCTGGGTGTCGCTGCTGGCGCCGATCGCCAGCGACAGCAGCATCTGTTTGAACGGCACCGGCAAGCGGCCGGACTCGGCCTGCAGGCGCGGGATGATGTCGCTCGGCGGCGCCGACATGCCGCTGTTGGCCGCGCCTTGCACCGCCGTCAGGTAGCTGTACAGCTCATCGACCTGTTTCAGCACGCTGTCGAAAGGGATCGCCTTATTGCCTTCGCCCTGGCTTTGCGCCAGCTCCAGCAGCGGCGCGAAGTGCGCCATCACCAGCTGTTCCGGCTGGGCCGACACGTCGCCGTCGGCGTTGGCCGGCCGGTTGGTGAACAGCGCCTCCAGCGTGCGGTTGGCGTTTTGATTCAGCCTGTCTTCGGTTTTGGCCAGCAGCGAGCGGGAATCGGCATCGCTTTTCTCGTCGCGCAGGGTAACGTTTTTGCTGACGTTGACCAGCAGGTTGCGCATCGGCGACGGGTTGCCTGACAGCAGGCGCGCGCTGCTGATGCGTTGGGTCAGGTTGCCGATGTTGGCCAGTTGGATATCCCCCAGCAGCTCATCCCAGGCGCTGATGAAATCCTGCATGTACAGCTGGCGGATGGTCTTGGTCAAATCGGCGCTCTTCTGCTCCGGCGTCTGGCTGTTCAACACCCAGACGTCTTCCTTGCGCAGGGTATCGGTCACCGGATCGATGTTGTCGTTGAACGCTTTCCAGTACCCTTGCGAGGTGAACAGGCCCGGCACGCCGTCGGTGACCGGTTTGCCGCTTTTGCGGCTGAACGCCAGCTCGGTCTGCGGGCCGGCCAAATCGACCAGGCTGACCGGCTTGATGTCGGTCTGTTTCAGCAGCAAGCGCTTGAGGCGGCCATAGACGCGCTGCGACAGCGGCGCCCGATTGATGGCGGCCTGCGCCTGCGCCACCAGCTGTTCATCTTTGGCGTAGGGCGAGGCCTGGATCTGCGCATCCAGCAGTTGGCTCAGGTGCCATTCGATCTGCTGCAGCTGTTTTTGGGTGCTGCCCTGCGGCAGGTTGCGCTGCAGGTTGAGCATCACCCAGGCGCGCAGGAATTTGCCGTCGTACTGCTTCGGCAGATACAGCATCTGGTAGGCCTTCAAAGCTTCATAGCTGAAGTCCGCGTCGCCGTGGTTATCGTTGCGCAGCGTGGTGGCGATCTGTTGCGCCACCTGCGGCAGCAGCAGCTCTTTCAGCGCTTTTTGATACAGGGCATTGCCGGCGTCACCGACCTGATCGCCGCGGAACAGCCCCATACGGTAAGTGAACGGCGGATCGTCCAGCGAAAAGTTCTGGCTGTCCGGCAGGTGCAGCAGGCTGTTGAGGAACGGCAGCAGCGAGAACATGTCGCCGTTGCCCACCTGCGTCAGGTTTTGCCCCTGGCGCTCGACGCCGGGCACCTTGGCGGCCACTTCCGCCAGGTAGGCCTTGTTGTTGCCGTAGCTGGTGAACCAGAGCATCGCCAGCACCGCCAGGACCACCGCCAGCGCGATGTAACCCGCCCAGTGCAGGGCGCGGTTGCGGTATTCCCACCAGCGGTTGCTGCCCGCCAGCCCAGACTCCTGGAAGATCACCGATTCCAGCGTCTCTTTCAGGAAGAAGCTCTGGCCCTTGGCCGCCGGGATCGGCGTTTCCTGGCCCACGCTGTCCCAGGCCGCGTTGGCCTGCGCCCCTGAGTTGGCCGTCGGCAGCTGCAGGTAGCGGTTCAGTTCGCCCATCACCCGGTCGAACGGCAGCCCCTCTTGGGTGCCGCTGGTGAAATAGATGCCGCGCGGGGTAAAGCGGGTTTCAAAACTGGAGGTGGCGAACACCTGTTCCAGATAGTGGCCGAGCAGCGGGCGCAGCGCGGCGAATTCCTGCGGGAACAGATAGCTTTCGGCGCGTTGGCGCGCGTCGTGCTCCATCAGCAGCGTATCCGGCAGCGCCGCATCCAGCCGTTGTTGCAGCAGGGCATATTGCTGTTCGAAGGCGGCGTTCAGGTTGAAGTCCGGCTGCCGCGAGCGTTCGTAAGGGAAGGTGAATCCCCAGATCTGGTCGCGCTGCGCTTTGTCGAAGCTGCCGAAATAGGCCATAAAGCCGTTGAGCAGGTCGGTTTTGGTCACCAGCACATAGACCGGGAAGTGAATGCCCAGCTGTTCGTGCAGTTCGATCAGGCGTTTGCGCAGCGCGCTGGCCTGGGCGGCGCGCGCTTCGGCGCTGTCGCTCAGCAGATCGGCGACGCTGATGGTGACCATCACGCCGTTGATTGGCTGGCGGGTGCGATATTTTTTCAGCAGCGCGACGAAGCTTTGCCATTCGCCGGCGTCTTCTTCGCGCTGGCTTTCCTGGGTGGTGTAGCGGCCGGCGGTGTCGAGCAACACGGCGTCGTTGGTAAACCACCAGTCGCAGTTGCGGGTGCCGCCCACGCCGCGCAGCGCGGATTTGCCGAAGCGATCCGCGAGCGGGAAGTGCAGGCCGGAATTGACCAGCGCGGTGGTCTTGCCGGCGCCGGGCGCGCCGATGATCACATACCACGGCAGTTGGTACAGGTATTGGCGGCTAAAGCGGGTCATCCAGCGGTGTTTGCCGTCGCCCTGGCCCGGGGCGAAGCGCGCCTTTTTCAGCAGCTGCGCCGCTTCGTCGAAGCGCTGCGCCAGCTGATCGTCTTGTTTAACCTCGGGCTTGCCGTCTTCCGCCGGCACCGTTTCGGCGGCGCGCAGGTTGCTCAGCAGGCGGCTGTTGAACCAGGCGCTGTAGAGGCGCGGGATCAGGCGGCACAGGAACCAGATCAGGTAGATGACGCCAATGGCGATCTGGCGGTTGAGTTCCGGCTCCAGCGGGCGATAGTCGCCGATGGCCACCAGCGGGCCGATCATCCAGATGATGAACGCCAGCGCGGTAATGCCGACAAAGCCCCACAGCAGGCGGCTGGTGATGATGGAGAATAACGTACTGAGCATTACTTTCCGGTTCCTTGCGGCAAGCCGTTGATTTCCGCCTGGGTGTTTTCCGGGGCGACCAACAGCGTAATTTCTACCCGGCGGTTCAACGCGCGGTTCACTTTGTTATCGTTCGGCGCGACGGGGTTGCTCTCGCCGCGGCCCTCGGCCTTGACCCGCTGCGGGTTGGCGAGGTGTTTTTGCAAGCGGGCGCTGACCGCTTCGGCGCGCGCCAGCGACAGCTCCCAGTTGGAGGCGAAACGGGCGCTGCGGATCGGCAGGTTGTCGCTGTAGCCGGTGACCAGGATCTTGCCGCTGACGCCGTTCATGGCGGCGGCGATGCGGTCGATGACCGGGATATAGTTGGCGCGCACCGTGGTGGCGGCGGAGTCGAACAGCCCGTCGCCTTTTAGGATCACCACGCTTTGCTGCGCTTCGTCGCGCACCACCACCAGCCCTTCGGCGATCTCTTTGCGCAGGAAGCTTTTCAGGCTCAGCGTCGGCGGCGCGGCCGGCGCCGGGTTACCGATCGCCACCTGCGGCAGATTGGTTTGGTAAATCGCCGCCAGCACCGGGCTGGTGTTGTCGCCCAGCCGCCAGTTGAGGGCGATGAACAGCAGCGAAGCCAGGAAGCCGGTCAGCGCCACGCAGGCCCACAGCGGCACCAGCGGGCGCCACAGTTTTTGCTGTACCGGCAGATCCAACGCATGAGGCGACAGGGGAGGGGCGTAGCCGCCGCGCACCGTCCGGATCAGCTGCAGCAAGCGCTGTTTCATGGTTTCCAGCTGAGAACGGCCGTTTTCCATCACCCGATAGCGGCCTTCAAAGCCCAGCAGCAGGCAATAATTGATCAGTTCCAGCAGGTTGATGTGCTCACGCGGACTCTGCGACAGCTTGGCCAGCAGCTGGAAAAACTTTTCGCCGCCCCAGGTTTCGTTATGGAAGGTCACCAGCAGCCCGCTGCCGGACCACACGCTGTTGCTGCCCCACGGGGTCAGCGCCGCCGCTTCATCCAGCGCGGTGCACAGGCAATAACGCGCGCCGATGATCACTTCGTACGGCAGATTGGCGCGTTGGCCGCGGATCTCGAAGCGGCGCATTTCGTCGATCAGCTGTTGGCGCAGCTGCGCCGGGTTGGCGTGCGTGGCCGACTGGCGGATCTGCGAAATGGCGTTCAGCAGCGGGTTGGCGGCGTCCACCAGCGGATTGGCCGCCGGCGCCATGCTATTTTCCTGAGTCATAGGTTACCGGTCCGTATGGCTGCGAATCGCCCAAAATTCCATGTCCAGCCCCGGGAATTCGCCGGCCAGGTGCAGGGCGAAGGCGCTGGATTTTTCCATCTGTCTCCACAGGTCGCCGCCTTTTTCCAGCTCGAAATAGGTATAGCCGGCGTGATAAGGGATCTGGCGCGGCGCGACGGGCATGGTGCGCAGACCGATGCCCGGCAGCTGCAGCTGCACCAGATCGCGGATGCGCGTGACCGGGGCGATCTTCATTTGCGCCGGGAAGTGGGTCAGCAACACCTCGGCGGCCACGTCGGCGCGCACTGCCAAGACGAAACCGAAGTCGCGCATCATTTTGGTGTCCTGCACGGTGGCGACGTTCAACCCGTGGGATCGTTCGACCAGCGTCAGCTGAATGGCGTTGTCTTCCAGCACCACTGACAATCCTTGACGCAGCAACAGCATCAGCTTACCGAAGCACAGCGCCAGGTTGTCGTGGTCGTACACCGGCAGGCGGCCTTCCGGGGTGCGCTGCGCCGAGAAGCCGGCGAGTTCGGTGGCGAACTGCAGCCAATCGGCGAACAGGCGCTCCGGGTGCAGATGGTCGAGGTGGTAGGCATGGCTCACCTGACCGAGATGGCGGTTGATCAGCTGCAGCAGCATGAAATCGACCATTTCGGAACTGCCGCCGCGGCCCGGCTGCAGCAGGCGTTGACTCATCTGCTGGCTGCGCTGTTGCAGCAGGCCCTGCAGATCGTTGATGAAGGTCTTCAGTACCGGGTTGCTCTGACAGTTCAGCATCGGCGGGATTTGCGCCGTATCGAGACGCAGGCTGTTGTCGCCGCGCTTTTCCAGCACGCGGGTGACGCCGAGCGCCGTCCATTCGGCGTTCAGCTCGCTCTCCAGCATCAGCCGCAGGCGCAGGCGGCCGAACTGCAGCGCCGCGCTGCCCACCGAGACGGCGTTGAGATCGTCGACTTCGTTCTCGTAGGCCAGATAGCGCGCCAGCGCTTCCGGGCTTTCCTGAAAGATCACGTCTTCACGCCCTGCGCGGTAAGTCGGCAGGGCCAGCACCACGTTTTCACCGGTCTTGTTTTCGGCGATGCTCAGCGGCGCGGGCGCCTGCTGGGCACCGGCAAAGCGAAACGGCGTGCCGTCCGGCATGATGCCGCTGGCGGCGTTGAGCGCAATCTTGCCCTGGCGCAGCAGCGTTTGGTCCAGATCCAGGGTCAGGAACCCCCAGAAACAGCCGCTGTGGGCCTGGCCCCAGTTGCGCATATAGCCTTCGAGATAGTTTTCCGCCTGCTGGAAATGGTGAGGGCGTAAAAACATCCCCTCTGTCCAGACAACCTTATGAGCATCTTTCATCATCACACCTATAGTTACTTCGCTTCAGCGCAGCGGTAGATCAGTCGACCTTTTTTACGGGGCGCAGGCCATTCACGCCCGCGACGATATGCGCTTCCAGCTCATCCGGCGAGAATTGCCATACCTTGTAGAAATTGGTTTCGGTGGGCTCCGGCAGCGGCAGCGAAATGCGCCAGGCCTTGCCGTCCAGGTTTTGATACTCGGCGATCACGCCGATGTAACGTGCGTCCAATGCGCTTTGCCCGCCGAGCGTCTTGCCGGTCTGGCCCGGCGTCAGGAAGAACTGATCGCTGTCCAGCAGGCTATTGCCGAGCACGCTTTTGGCGTCGTTTTGCAGACTGAAGAAGTCGGCATCCATGAATTCCGCATCCGAACGCAGCAGCAGCACGCGAATTTTTATCGGCGCCGGTTGCGCGCCGGCGGCGGCGTTGACCTGGCGATCGGCATCGAACACCAGGCTGTAGCGCGACGGCACGCTTTTGGCGGAAGACATGCAACCGCCGAGCGCCAACGCGCCCAGCAGCAGAAATAGCATCCCGCACCAGCGGGAAGCGATAGGGGTCGTCATCATGGGAATCTCGTCGCCCGCAGGCGTACTGACTACTGGAGGATCCAGGTGGCTGAGCCGGCGTTTTTACACGCCTTGCTGTCGCCGCCGACTTTGACGCAGTCCTGTTTGGCGGCGCGCGCGCGGCGCGGCAGATCTTTGCGCAGCGTTGATTTGTAGCGCGCTTCCGGCACGCCGGCGTTGGCCTGGATATAACCCACCAGGTCGCCGCCACGAATGGCGGAGATCGCCAGCCAGTTGTTTTCCACTTCGCCCAGCGCGTAGAACGCGGCGGCGTTGTCCAGGCTGCCGACGGCGGTGCCGGTATAATCGGGGCTGCTCATGATGCTGGCGGCGTACAGGCTGCGGTATTCCTCACCGATCGGCTTGAACTGTTTCGGCGCGCTCACCGCGGCGCGGTGCTTTAGCGTGACGCCATTGACTTCACTGCTGACGATGGCGTCGTTATTGAGCGCCGGCGGCGGTGGCGGCGGGGTGGAGCAACCGGCAAGCGTCAGGGCGGTCAGCAGCGTCAGGGTAATCCGTGTTTTCACAATGTCCTCTTTTTCTTGATTGAATGGCTGTGTAATAAGGCGCCGTCATCAGGGCGCAAGCAGCAACACTTTTAATTGGCTCGGCACGATGCGCATGCCGAGCGCGTTGGTGGAATTCTGCAGGCTGAGGCTGGTCAACCGGGTGGCCGGGGTGCCTTTGAGCAGCACGGTAAAGGCGCCGGTCAGGTGGCGGGACGGCCCCATCACCGTGCCGGAAGCGACGCCGGTGGCCACGCCGGGGTTGTCGCCGTTGGTCAGGGGCGTCACCGTCGCCATGTTGTGTGCCGGGGTGCCGACGAACAGAATGTTGAACGCATTCGGGATGGCGGTCGGCGCCAGGGCGATATCCGGGTAAGGCACGGGCACCGGCGCCGGGCTTGGCGTCAGACAGACGTCGGGAAACGCCAGGTCCACGCCGATCATTTGGCTGTTGGCAAACATAAAGGCCTCCGCAGGTTATCCGACGTGGATTTGTTCCGAATCCAGCTTGGTGATGTCTTTCGAGGTAATCAGCGTGTTGCGCGCATGAATGCGGGCGTAATCTTCCGCCTGGTAATCCAGCTGCCCGGCGCGCACGTGCTCGGTCTGGCGCACTTTGCGGAACAGCGAATGGCTGATCTGGCTGACCGAATGCCACAGCGACTCGCAGCGTTTGCCGACCAGGCGGCTGAGGCTGACGAAGGCCGACAGCTCTTCGCCGCTGTATTTCATCTTGTCGACGTGGCAGTCGCCGCTGTTCGCTTGCAACGTCATGGCGTCGCCGCTCAGGTTCAGCGCCTGCGCGCCGTGCAGCGACAGAGAGCCGTTCGGCGTTTCAATGTGCAGATCGCCTGCGACGCAGAGCCGCGCCGCGCTTTGCGGCTCTGCGCGCTCAAGGACGGCGATCGCCCACAGCTGATGGCCGCAGCCGGCGACCAGCACGTTATCGCCGAGGGCCGGCGTCAGCAGGCAGCTCGCCGCCCGGCGGCAATGCCAGCCGCGGCCTTCGCACTCCACCACCAGGCTGCCGTCCGGCAACAGGTTGACGACCTGGCCGGCGGCCTGCTGGGGCGGTGCGATGTTGACGGCGCGAGTTGTGTTGGCAACGCTCATGGTGATCCCCTCGTGAAGTGGTCAATGCATTCAGATTCGGCTCTGGCGCTGTGCGCTCCAGGTTTCGGCGGCGTACAGTTCTTCGTCGCGCTCGAGGATCCCGCTGCGATCGCCCCAGCGCGTTTGCTGCTGGTGGGCGCGGTGCATGCGGGTGCGCATAAAACGCGCGCGCCGGAAATCGGCGGCGCCGATGTCGGCGTAACAGAAGTCGGCGTAGGTCAGGTCGCTGTCGCTGAAATCACAGCGCGCCGCGCGGCTGCGCTGGAACACGCATTGATACAGGCGCGCCTGGCTAAAGTTGGCGGCGTCCAGCGTCGCTTCGCTGAAGATCGCCTGATCGAACTGCCCGTTGCGGCACTGCGCGTGGGTCAGATTGGCCTCCAGCCACAGTGACTGCTGCGCTTGCACGCCCGTCAGGTTGGCGCGCAGCAGCGAAGCGCCCTTGAAGTTGCTTTGACGCAATGTCGCCTGGCTGAAATCGACGTCGTCCAGTTGGTTATCGGTAAACTGGCAGGCGATGAGACGCTGCCCGGCGTAACTTTTGCCGCGATGATCACATTCGAAAAACGTGACGCGGTCGAAATCAACCCCTTCAAACCTAGTTTCACATAGATTTAATCGAAATAACGTGACAAGTGACAGCCTCGTATGGCTTAAATCTGCGCCGTCGAGCGGGCTTTCGTAAAAGGTGGTGCGATCGTGCTGAGTGGCGGAAAAATTCGCGCCGGCCAATTGGCATGACATCCAGTGGCTTTGGTTGAGCGACAGCCGGCTAAAGTCGCTCTGTTCAAGCCGGCAGTCGTTGAACATCGTCAGTTCGATATGGCTCTCGCTGAAGCGGCCGCCCGCCATGGCGCACTGATTGAAGGCCGTTTGCTTCAGGTTCGCCCGCGCAAATTGAGCGTGTTCGAGCCGACAATCGCTGAAGACGCTGTCGCGCAGATCGCAATCGGAGAAGTTCACGCCGTTCAGGTTCAGTTCGTTGAACATGCCGCCGGCCAAATCCATACCGGCGAATGACAGGCCGTGCAAATCCTCACCGGCAATCAGCTCGCCGCGTTTCACGCGCTGGCGTATCTGCTCAGGTTTTGACGTCATACTTCCTTCCCGTTGTGGCGAGGCAAGGTTTTCACCCTGGCGGTATAGGCACCGTCGAGCCGGGTCGCCTGATCCACTTGCGACTGCGACAAATCGGCCCGGAACAGATTGGTGCCCTGCAGGTCGGCGCCTGACAGCACGCATTTTTGCAGGATCGCCGCGATGAAATTGGCGTCGCGCAGGTTGGCCTTGGACAGATCGCAGCGAATGAACAGGCTGCCGCTGCCGTTGGCCTGACGGAAATCGGCCTCGTTCAGCCGGGCTTCCGACAGGTCGCAGTTGTCGAGGCGCGCACGGCTGAAATTAGCCCGCTGCAACGGCATCTGGCGCAAATTGCACTGGTTCAGCGTCGCGTCGCTGAAATCCGCCTGCGGCAACAGCGTCTTTGCCGCGAAGGCGCAGGCGGTGAGGCGTGCGGCGCGGAAGCTGAGGCTTTGCGTCTCGGTATCAACCCAGGCGCAGCTCTCTAGCCGCGCCCGATCGAAGTTCACCGCCAGCAGCCGGCATTTGACGAAGCTGACTTTGTCGAGCCGGGCGTGGCTGAATGTCAGCTGCTCCAGTTGCAGCTCCATCAGCGTAATGTTGGCCAGCGTGGCGCGGTTGAAGTCACACTGCCCGAGCAGGGTTTCGTACCCCAGCAAGTCGCGTAACGACGCCATAGTGAAATCGCAGCGTTGAAACAACGTTTGCTGGATGTTGGTTTCGTGCAACTGCGCGCCGCCGAAATCCGTCGCTTCACATTTCGCCAGGGCTAAGGAGGCGTGGCTCAAATCGGCCTGCTGTAAGACGGCGCCGCTGAGATCGGCGCGCGCCAACATCGCCTCGCGAAGATCGCAACCCACCAATTGGGTTTGGCGCAGATTGGCGTTTTCCAGCAAAGCGCCGCGCAAGTTAGCCTGGCAGAGATCCATGCCGGACAGATCGGCGCCGGTGAGATCCAGGCCGCTGAGATCCTTATCGCGCAGCATGGCGGCGGCGACGCGTTGGCGAATGATTTGCGCCAGATCGCCACGCAGGCGCAGTGCAGGGCTTTGCGCCTGTGCCGACATTAAATACATTTGGTGCAGCGCGCGTTCGCTTTCCCCACGCTGTTTATCGCTAAATGCGTCAGGATGCCGGCGTGCCTCCTGGAACAGCAGATCGCGTTGCTGCTGGTAGCTTTCCGCACCGGATGGCGGCACGTGATCCCCACCGGGATTGAGCGGATCGATACCCTCGGCTTGCGTCAGCTTGAGCATGTCCTGATACTGCGCCTCGGCCTGGCTTTCCAGACGCTCGACGAATTCGGCGAGCTGGTCCAGCTTCGGCGGCGCCTCTTGCGACGGGTGCGGGAAAAGTTCATCAATGTCTTGCCCCTCGCGCAGCAGACGCTGGCGATGCTCTTCGCGTTGCTGGTGCTCGTAGGCGGCGATATTTTCCGCCATCGGGCTTTGCTGCGTCGGCGTTTCCGTATCCAGCCAGGCGCCGATGCACGCCTCCGGCAGCAACTCTTGCTCACGAAAAGCGTGCAGAGCACCCCGTTCTTTATCCAGCCGCTGGGCCAATACCTGCCGATAATGCGCGGTGGAGCGGGGCTCGCCTTCGGTTTCCAGGGCCGGCATCAGCTGCATCACGTCGGCCGCATCGTCTTCATTGATGCGCGTGCTGCCCTGATAAATCAGCAGCATCTGTTCCCGATGGGGGAAGAACCAGACGGTGGTGTGGCGCATCGCGATCTCTTCGAAATGCGTTTCGCCGCCGCGCAGCCGGTTGATGAAGCAGCGTGCGCGCCACGGCGGCAAATGCCCTTGCTGCACCGGGTCTGAAGGGTGCATGTTCCAAATCCGATAGGCGGCCCGGGGCGGCAAGCTGTCGCGTTGAGGAAACTGCTGATCGCTTTCCGCCATGTTGAACAGGCGCCAGTCGATATCGTTGGCGAAGCCGGGAAAGCCGTTTTTCAACCAGTCGGCGTCGTAGTTTTTGCCGATGCGGGAGAAGCGGCGCGGCCAGGTGATATCCAACGCGTCAAAGCTTGCCGGTTGCGCGCTTTGCCGAGAAGACGCAAGGCGCCCCTGCAGGGGTTCAACATTGGGTAGACGATGGATGCGGCCTTGCGGAAATGTTTCTGGGGTGGCGCCGATGCCGTGCGGATTATCGGCGAACTGTGCGCCGCCGTAAGCCCGGCGCCAGTCCAGACGCATTTCTGAAAAAGGGAGGGGAGTAGAGGGACGATCGTTGATCCAATGGCGATCGCCGAAAACCACCAGCGTTTTTTCCAGCGAATCAAGCTGGATCTTCACGGCGCAAGCGGTTTTGTCTTGTTGATGATGGGTGTAGGCATTGCCGGTGGCGAGAAACTCCGCGCAGGCTTTTGGGATAGCCAAATCGAGCACGCCGCCGCTCAACGTGAGTTCGTCGGCGGCCAACTGCCACAACTCCGGTTCGGGACGCAGGCGCGGGGCTGCCCCCATGTCGGCCAAGGCCAAAACGGAAACGCCCAGATGGTTTTGCCCTTGCCAAGAGAAGGGACGATGAAGCGCGCTGAGGCGCAGAGGTTTTACGACTTTCATTGTGTGTGTAAAGCTTCCTGTGGATATCAGCCGGCAGCCAGGCTGCTTGCTCAAAAACAATCCGTTTTTCGGTTTAATAGATATCAGGCTATGTCACAACAGATGAAGAAAACGATGCGGCGTTCAGAGCCGATCGCCAATGCGGGGAGCGCCCCGCTTCGAAATGGATGATCAAGAGGACAGTGCGTTGTCCTTTCCGCTTATTCCACGAGCCAGCAGCACGGCGGCCACGGACAACGCCGCGGCGATCGCCTTGGCGATCAATTGGCCGGCGCTCTCCAGGTGATAGGGCGCAAAGAAGCCGATGTCATTGGTGCCCAGGATCAGCAGCGCGGCGAGCGCCGCAAAACAGGGCAGCTCTATCGCCAGCGCCAGTCTGCCGGTGGGCGCCGCACCCAGGTAACTCATCAAAAAGCCGGGAAAAATCAGCAATCCGATCAGTTCTGCGGGGGCATTTACCGCAGACATCACCTGCTGGTTGTATTTCAGGAGCGCCAGCATCAGCGCGACAAAGATCAGCAGCCGCACAGGCAACGTGGCCGCTCGGTTGGCCGACAAAAAGGTTTTGCCGATCGCAGCGAGCAATACGCAGCCAACCAGGATGCCAAAGAAGGTAAACAGGACTTGTCCCCAGAGGCTGTCCTGCGTCGAAAAGGCAATGAACGTGCCCATCGTGACACTTCCTTATGCAAGGTGATTTCGCGAACTGATGAACGGTAAGCCGTTTACGGAACGTTGAAATCGGATCGCGTGATTGAAGGGATGCTTTTCGCTCAAAGCCGGGAAAGCTCTTCGATCACCGCTTTTTTGGGATTCTTCGGATCGTACTTTATCGCGATGAAATGGCCCGGCTGATAACGCGGCAGATCCACGACGCTGATCGGGCCTTTCGCCACGGCCGTATGGTTTTTCCCATCTTGGGCGATGTACTTGACTTCGACTTCGCAGACCGGCCGATTCCCGTCCCACAGGTTGGTCTGGCGAATGCTGACGATTTGCCCTGAGGCGGAAATACCGTTCTCCATCACGCTGAGGGAAGAACCGATATGTTTGAAATAACCCCAGATATCGACCGTGATGAATTTGAAAAAGCCCACCAGGCTGAGAATGGGAGCCAATAAAATCAAACCGATAACGGTGAAAACATTTTTGGCCTTCGACATGGGAGTCCCTTTACAAGAAGATCGCCAGCGCCTTGGTGCTCAATCGTAAGGCACCGTTGGTCACCAGCGCGCCAAGCTGCGTGAACGTCATGGGATCATTACTGAGCTTGAAATTGGTTTTGCTGATCGACAGCGGGTTGTGCGAGATATCCAGCATCGTGTGTTTCAGGCTGGCTCCTGTCAACGCAAGATTTGAACCGTAAAAGGCGAAGTTGGCTCCGGTCGCCACCCATTTCAAGCCGTGGCAGTTATCTTTCCAGCTCGGAGTTTGCACCGATACGCCGTCCGCGCTGGTGATATTGATCGTTTTCGCCTTGATGGTCAGCGTGCCGGTGATCGTGGTGCTCTGATCGTTTTTGTAGGTCTCGGTGACATCCCCGGTTACGGTGGCGGTTTGGCCGCCGCCTTTAATCGTCAATTCCTGCCCGCCGGCGGTGATGGTGGTGTGCTGCCCGCCGGAGGTGATGTTGACCGTCTGCCCTTGCTTGATGGTGCTGGTCTGTTGCCCCTCGGTAATGTCGAGGGTCTGGTTGCCTTTCACCGTGACATGCTGGGTTTGCGTAATGTTTTGCGTCTGCGCGCCGTCGAGCTTGAAGGACTGATTGCCGGTGATGTCGATTTTATCGCCGCCGTCGATAATCGTCAGGTCGCGGCCGCCTTTGATGTTCACCGTCTGGTGAGCGTTCAGGTTGGCGGTTTCCAGCCCATTGACCGTTGTGGTGCGTTTCGCTTTGTACAGGAACGTGGCGTCGCCGGTGACGGTGTCGTCCTGCTGGCGACCGATGGTGGTGGTGCGACTGCCGTCAATATTGACGTTCTTGTCGTTCTCCACCGTCATGTTCATGTTGCGTTCGGCGTGCATGTCGAAAGATTCGTTGCCGGGCGAGTCTTCCAGGAACAGGAAGCTGGCGTTGTCGACGCCGCCGCCTTTGCTGCGGCTCATAAAGCCCATTTTGGTGGCGTCGCCGGGCAGATCCCACGGTGGCATGCTGTCTTCGTTGTAAACGCGGCCGGTGATGATGGGGCGATCCGGATCGCCGTTGATAAAGTCGACCACCACTTCCTCACCGACGCGCGGGATCTGGATCCCGCCGTATTTCCAGCCGGCCCAGGCGCTGGAGACGCGCACCCAGCAGGAGCTGGTTTCGTTGCCGCTGCCGTGGCGATCCCAACGGAATTTGAGTTTCACCCGGCCATATTTATCGGTCCAGATGCTTTCGCCTTCCGGGCCCACCACTTCGGCAGTTTGCGGGCCATGGGTTTTCGGCCAGGGCGTGGTGCGCGCCGGGCGCCAATTGATATCCGCCGGAACGACCTGAAATTCGGTTCGCTGTTCGCCGACATCGTTATCGTTGCTGGTGTAGCTGTTCTCCTGCATGAAGTAATGTGCGCTGACCACCAGGTAGGTGCGGTTGTCTTCCATACGCGGCGCCTGGGTCAGTTGAAAACGATAGCCGGGCGCAATGCCCTGCGAATTGCCTTCGCCGCTCATCTGCTCATGCTGCGCTTCGAACTCCTGTTGGCGAACCTTGACGTAAAACTGGCCATGGGCGTGATCGGTATAACGGCCGGGCCAGTCGAACACCTCGGCTTTGTCCTGCGCGAATGAGGCGGGATTTTGCCGGGCCTCCAGCAACCGCGCGCGCGGCTTGCGAAAATCGTAGTCATCCAGGCTATACAGGCTGGGCGTGATGGCGTCAGAAACGCTCCAGCTGTTGATGCTGTCTTTGTTTTCCACCAGGCCGCCTTCCGCGAGCTGATAGGGAATGCTGGCGTAGCCGGCGAGTTCCTGATGGGCCGCCGGCGCGTCAGCCAGCACCAGCGTATGGCCGTCTTGCTGGTGCGTGAAATAATAATAGATGCCTTCGTGTTCCATCAGGCGGCTGATGAAATCGAAATCGCTCTCCTGGTACTGCACGCAGTACCCCCAGATGCGGTAGTCGTAACTCAGGCGGTTATCGATCTTCACCTGATACTGCCCCAGCACCTGAGTCAGGATGTCGGGAACGGTCTGTTCCTGGTAGATGCGAAAATCGCGGTTTTGCGTCAGATACCACAGCGTGGGGCGCAGCACGGCGCGGTAGATATAGTAACGGTTGCCGCCGGCTTCTCGTCCGGAGAGGGTCATGCGCGTGATATTGCCGTTGAGATAACGCGGCGCCAACGGATTGCCCCGCAGTTCCAGCGTGATTTTTTGTCCCAGCAGCGCTTTCAGATCGAGCCGATTGTCGGGGCTGAGCAGCTCGACGTCGAATTCGAACAGGCCGGCCAGTTTTTCCTCACCGGAAAGGCTTCTGAACAACAGCTGATTGGCGGGCAAAGGCGTGTGCGCAATGATAAGGCGATCCATACTATATCCCCGGTTTAGGCATAGCTACCGCACGAGATTTGACGCGCGATCCCGATGGCGTATCTGTCACGAATTGAGACAGGGGCTGACGAAAGATTTAACAAAGTTTACACAAAGGCACGATTTGTGCAGTCTACAATAGAGCTCTGCATTTGCAAAATAGCCTTGTGGATCAATGCTCAATTCGTTAACTCGCTCACGATCTGGTTTTTTATTATCTAAAACATATAGATACGCGCAGATCTTTTTTTATCCCAAATTATTGGTCAAATGGTAATACCAAATAATAAATCTGTAACACTTAAGTCAACGTGTTTATAAAACAACTCTTTTTTTCCGTGAAAAAAGTCACTGAGTATTTTTTATCCTTACCATTCGTTAGTTAAAGATGATCAAATATATAAATTTACCGAATGTTAATTCGGATGATTCCTATTTGGCCGGCGTGAAAAGCCCGCGGTGCGGGCCTCCGACGGTGAGTCTGAATGGTTGATAAAGCAGCAATTGATGCGGTTAGCGCGGAAGGGGATCGAGGGAAAGTCGGCTTATCAGGTCACAGAGCCAGATTAAGGCCGGGTCGCGTTGCGCCTGTCGGCCGGCGATCAGCTCAATGGGGAAAGGCGCGATGGCCAACTCCTTAGGCAGCGGGAGAATGCGTACGCGTTGCGGATCGGAAAAACGCCGGGCCACGCTGGCGGCCAGGGTGGCGATCAGATCGCTGTCGGCGACCACCGCCGGCAGGGCGACGATGTGCGAAAAGGTCACGGCAACGCGCCGTTGACCGCCAATTTCCGCCAGACGCCGGTCGACCAACCCTCTGGCAGAGCCGTCGTCTGCCGGTGCGTACAGCCCATGCGGCAGGCTGAGGTAGCGCGCCAGATCCCAGCGGCCATCCGCCAGCTGTGGGTGTGAACGGCTGGCGATACACACCAGATGTTCTTCAAACAACGTGCGCACATAGTGGCTTTCCGCACCGGAAAGGTGCCCTCCCAGCGCGATATCCACCTCGCCGCGATCCAGTTGCCGGTAAATATTGTGGCGATCCAGGCGCGAAACGCGAATATCGATGCCGGGTGCCGCCTGACGCAAACGGCTGATGATGGCGGGCAGCAGCAAGATATCCGCATAGTCGCCGGCGGCCAGCGTAAAACGCCGCTGCCCGGCGGTGGCCGGATCGAAACGGGCCGGCGGGGCCAACGCCAAATGGATTTGCTCAAGCACCCGCTGTATCTGTGGCATAAGTTGGTGGGCGCGCGGCGTGGGCGCCATGCCGCCGCCGCTGCGGACAAACAGCGGATCGTTGAGCAGAATGCGCAGCCGCGCCAATGCATTGCTGACGGAAGGTTGCGCGCGGTTAAGACGCCGGCCTGCGGCGGTGACGTTGCGCGTCTGATACAGCGCTTCAAACACCACCAGTAAATTGAGATCGACGTTGGCTAAATTCATTTTATGAATACTCTATATACAGATAATCCATTTCCAGAATCTTACAGCGTTCCCTAGGCTGGTAGCACACGAATGTAGCCTTCAATCAGGGGAAATGATGAACAAAGTGTTAATCACCGGCATTGAGCCGTTCGAGGGTGACGCGGTGAACCCTTCCTGGCAGGTCGCGCAGGCATTGGCCGGAGAGCGTATCGCCGGCGCGGAGATTGTGGTGCTCGAGCTACCTTGCGTATTGGGCGTAGCCAATCAGCGGTTGATCGCGGCGATTGAGGCATTGCAGCCGCTGGCGGTGATTTGTCTGGGGCTGGCCGGCGGCCGGGCCGAGATATCCCTGGAACGGGTGGCCATCAATCTGATCGATGCCCGCATTCCCGACAATGCCGGTAAACAGCCGATTGACGTGCCGGTGGTTGCCGGCGGGCCGGTGGGCTATTTCAGTACGCTGCCCGTCAAGGCCGCGGTGCAGCAACTGCGCCGGCAGGGGATCCCCGCGGCGGTCTCTTATACGGCGGGCACCTACAACTGCAACCACATTTTTTATGGTCTGCGTCACTATCTGGAGATGCAGCATTCGCGGGCCAGAGGCGGGTTCGTGCATATTCCGTACAGCCATGAACTGGCGGCAGCGCACCCGGGCAAGCCGAGCATGGCACTGGCGACGATGGTGGAAGCGGTGCGCACTGTCGTTCAGGTGACGCTGACGGTAGAGGAAGATGTGCGATTCGGCGACGGCGCCGTACATTAAAAGCAGGGCGCGGCGTACCACGCCCTGCTACGGATTATTCGTCGGCGACGCGGATCACCAATTTGCCGAAGTTTTTGCCCTGCAGCAGGCCGATAAGCGCCTGTGGCGCTTGCTCCAGCCCGTCGACGATGTCTTCGCGGAACTTGATTTTCCCCTGTTCGACCCAACTGCTCATTTGTTGCAAGAACTCGTCAAAGCGTGAGCCGTAGTCGTCGAAGATGATAAAGCCCTGCATACGGATGCGTTTGCGCAGGATCAGCCCCTCCAGCAGCGGCAAGCGGTCCGGCCCCGCAGGTAACCCGGTGGCATTGTAATGGGCGATGATGCCGCATACCGGAATACGCGCTTTGGTGTTCAACAGCGGCAGTACGGCGTCGAACACCGCCCCGCCGACATTCTCGTAATAGATGTCGATACCCTGTGGGCAGGCGGCGGCCAACCGTTCGGCAAAGTCTGGGGCGCGGTGATCGATACAGGCGTCGAAACCCAACTCTTCCACCACATAGCGGCATTTTTCCGCACCGCCGGCGACGCCGACGACGCGGCAACCTTTCAGTTTGCCGATTTGGCCGACCACCGAACCAACCGCACCGCTGGCGGCGGCCACCACCAGCGTTTCACCCGCCTGTGGTTGGCCGATGTCGAGCAGCCCCATGTAAGCGGTAAAACCGGGCATGCCGAGCACGCCCAGTAGGCGGGAAGGGTGCGGCAAATGCGGGCCGAGGTTGCGCAGGCCGCTGCCGTCGGACAGCGCATATTCCTGCCAGCCGTCATACCCCAATACCCAATCGCCGACGTTGAAATCGGGATGCTGTGAGGCCGCCACGCGCGATACCGTACCGCCCACCATCACCTGACCGATCTCCACCGGCGGCGCATAGGAGGGGGCATCGCTCATGCGTCCGCGCATATAAGGATCCAACGACAGATATACGGTGCGCAGCAGCAGTTGGCCGGCGCCGGGTTGCGGTGCGGGGACGGTATCGAGACGGAAGTTCGCCGCTGTCGGTTCGCCGTTCGGACGCGAGGCCAGCAGGAAGCGGCGGTTCTGTTGAGAAGGGGACATCGAAAGCTCCTTTGTGGTGCGGCAAACAAGGTCCGTTAAGCCTAGTGCAGGAGCGCTGAGGCGACGTGACCGAATGTGCTTAGCTCAGAGCGGAACGATCAACACGTCGATATGACTGATATTGATAAAGCGGGCGGCGGAACAGGAGACTTTGTTCATCATGCTGTCTCGGTGATTGCCGCAGAGCAGCAGGTCAAACGGCTGACGGCGGCTGGCGAATGCCAGGCTGTCACCCAGCTCGCCATGCACGATCAGCGTATCGGCGATAGGGTAGCTGGCGCGTTGGCGCAGTTCCTCCATAAACAGCCGGGTTTCCTCTTCCATCAGCGAGCGCAAATCGCCCAGCATCGGCCCGGCGAAATTATTGTACATTTCCGGATTGGCGAGGGTGCTTAACAGGGTGATGCTGCCGCCGTAGGGGCGAACGATGGAGACGGCCTTTTCCACCAGGCGGTGGCTGTCAGGGGCAACGGCGACGGTAACCAGAACGTTTTGATACCCCATATCCGACTCCTTGTTGTATCCATCGTGTTTCAGGCTGCTGCAGCGGCGGCCTTGGTGGAAGTACTGCGTCGGATAAAGGGTAGAACCTGGCGGGGGGAATAAATGTGTTTCATATCACGCGCGGCAATAAAAGCTGAATGTGCCCCGGTTATATAGCAATAAAAGATAAAACCGTTGCCGCACGTAATTTCACTGAATTAAAGCACCTGTGCCCACAGCGTTTTCGGCACCTTGCCCAGATCGAACAATTTACCGGCAACCAGCTCGGCGCGACGGTGGTCGGCGGCACGGTACATATTGCTCATTTCCGTATCGTTTTCAATGGAGTAGTTCAGTTTGTCGTACACCTTCTCCAGGCTGTCCAAAGAGGAGCATTTACGAAATGTCAGCAGATATTCGAGCGTATCGGTCATGATTAAAATATAGCCTGTTAATAGTTAAAGCCGGGTGAATAACACATAGCGACTCACGGCGACGCCGTCGAGGCAGCGATGTACGACCTGACAAAAATCATTTCAATTAAATAAATTGCACTGGGTAATGATGTCGCGCCGCCCGTAGCGGCGCTTTGGTAAATCATAATATGCCAGTGCGCCGTCAGCAATCTCAGCCTGCTGATTAATGGAGAAATAGGGAAAGTCTCAGGGCGGTTGACGGTCGACGCGTCGTCGTTCGTGCTGTGGGCAAGCACAAGGTGCCGTGCCGGGCCTCTTTTGGGTGATTTTTTCACCCGGCCGTGGCGCCGCCGCGGCATTGGGCGATGTTTGTCGCCGCTGCTTGCGTTGAAAAGCCGTTTTGTTCGATGAAGAAATATGAACAGTAAAACAAAACTGCGTTTTATTTTATGACAATGAAGCAATGAAAGCCAAAGCCATGTAAATAATCTCTGGAGGGAGGGGGAATTATCTCGGCGTCAGAAAAAGAAATAAAAAGCATTAAAGTTTTATGAATTGCTGCCGATATAACGTTTTGGGGGAATTTAACTCAAAAAAAGCACTCTTGCATCGTGCTAATACGGAAACATATCGTTACGTCTGTTGGCTTGTTCACTACGCCTGCGAATCATTGATAAGCCATAATCACCTGATGTTGAAAATTAGAACAGCCTCAGGCTGAAGGCTTAAGTCAAATCCGATAGCTAATAACCTCATAGTTTACATTGGTTATTTTTCAGCTTGGATATTTTTTAGTAACTCAAATGGTTATTTATACTGAGTTTGTTGCCTATATGCAGATTTTTGTTCTGTTATTTTGGTTTGGTGATGCTTTTGTTCGAATTGATCTAAAAAAGATAATTTTTTGGCGGATAAACATTGTTTTTAAGACGTTTTTTTACCTGTGGCTATTTTATGAGCAAAATGGCGGTCAATAAGTGAGCGTATTTGGGGGTATTTGGCTTAATTATTTTTTATTTTTGTGATCTATATCACATTGTATTTAAAATTGCCTCTCACTTACATTGTGTGTGCTAATGGTTCGGGGGTAGAGTTGCGCTGCTTTAGGAATAATCTTATTAAATTTGTAAAAATAGTTTCATGGTGACTAAACACTATCGAAGCAGAATGCTGTACATCCATACACGTTGGTTTACGCTCGTAGCAAATACTGAACAGTGGTCGAATTTAGCGATTGTCGAAAATTATAGCAGTCGTTTTTGAGAGATTAATTTGCCAACTTTGGGAAACAACCCAAGTCACGGGCGATAAAATTTATCACCCAGCGTATGTTTTTAAACATAGTCTGTCGGGATGGGGAATATGGGTACGTCTGAATTACTTAAGCATATTTATGACATCAATCTGTCATATTTACTTTTAGCACAGCGTTTGATCAACGATGAAAAAGCGTCCGCAATGTTTCGCCTGGGTATTGATGAAACCATGGCCGATGCGCTGGCGCAGCTGACTTTGCCGCAAATGGTTAAACTGGCCGAGACCAACCAGCTGGTTTGCCACTTCCGCTTTAACGAAAGCCAGACCATCGAACGCCTGACCAAAGAGTCGCGCGTCGACGATCTGCAACAAATCCATACCGGCATTTTGCTATCAAGCCATTTACTGCAAGAGCTATCGAGTAAAGACGCTAGCCCGACGAAGAAAAGAGCCTGATGATGGTTGAGAAAAGTATCGTTCAAGAAGCCAAGGACATTCAGCTCGCCATGGAGCTGATTTCGCTGGGAGCCCGATTGCAGATGCTGGAGAGTGAAACCCAGCTTAGCCGCGGGCGCTTGATTAAACTTTACAAGGAGTTACGCGGCAGCCCGCCGCCAAAAGGAATGTTACCGTTCTCAACCGACTGGTTTATGACCTGGGAACAAAATATTCACTCGTCGATGTTTTACAACGCTTACCTGTTTCTGATGAAAAGCGGGCAGTGCAGCGGCGTGGAGGCGGTGATCAAAGCCTATCGCCTCTATCTCGAGCAGTGTCCGCAGCAGGCCGGCGAGGCGCCGTTGCTGGCGCTGACCCGTGCCTGGACGCTGGTGCGCTTCGTCGATAGCGGCATGTTGCAGCTTTCCGCCTGCAGCTGCTGCGGCGGCGCATTTATCACCCACGCGCACCAGCCGCTGAATGGTTTCATCTGCAGTTTATGCCAACCCCCATCCCGCGCCGTAAAAAGACGTAAACTTTCGCCGCAACTGGCCGATATTATTCCTCAACTGCTGGACGAGCAGGTCAAACGCGCCATTTGAGCCGCCACGTTGCCGGCTCTCGGCAATGAATACCGACGTGTGATACGCAGGGGCGGCATGCCGCCCCCAGACATGCAGCCTGGTCTGTCGCGCCAGGGCGCGTTTGCCCCACCTTCCATCCACATTGTTAATTTAAGGAATGCGTGTGCTAGTTATTTTGGGTTATCTCGTGGTATTGGGTGCGGTGTTTGGCGGCTACCTGATCGTGGGCGGTCATCTCGGGGCGTTGTATCAGCCGGCGGAGTTTCTGATTATCGGCGGGGCGGGCGTCGGCGCCTTTATCGTCGGCAACAACGGCAAAGCGATCAAAGCCACGCTGCGCGCGCTGCCGCGGCTGATGCGCCGTTCCAAATACAACAAAGATCTGTATATGGATTTGATGGCGTTGCTGTTCCGTCTGCTGGCCAAATCGCGCCAGCAGGGCATGCTGTCGCTCGAGTTCGATATCGATAATCCGCAAGAAAGTGAAATTTTCTCTAATTATCCGCGCATCCTTGCCGATAACACTCTGGTGGAGTTCATTACCGACTATTTACGGCTGATGGTGAGCGGCAATATGAATGCGTTCGAGATCGAAGCGCTGATGGACGAAGAGATCGAAACCTACGAGCAGGAAAGCGAAGTGCCCGCCGGCAGTCTGGCGATGGTGGGCGACTCCTTGCCGGCGTTCGGCATCGTCGCGGCGGTGATGGGGGTGGTGCACGCCCTGGCTTCGGCTGACCGTCCGGCCGCTGAGCTGGGCGCGCTGATCGCTAACGCCATGGTCGGTACTTTCCTCGGCATTTTGTTGGCCTACGGCTTCATCTCGCCGCTGGCGACGTTGCTGCGCCAGAAGAGCGCCGAAAACGTCAAGATGATGCAGTGCATCAAGGTCACGCTGTTGTCGAGTCTGAACGGTTACGCGCCGCAGATCGCAGTCGAGTTTGGCCGCAAAACGCTGTATACCACCGAACGTCCTTCTTTCGTTGAGCTGGAAGAACACGTGCGCCGCGTGAAAGCGCCGGCGCAGCAGGCGACGGAAGAAGAAGAAGCATGAAACAGAATCATCCGGTCGTTCTGGTCAGAAAGCGCAAGTCGCATCATGCCGCCCATCACGGCGGCTCCTGGAAGATCGCTTATGCCGACTTTATGACGGCGATGATGGCGTTCTTCCTGGTGATGTGGCTGCTGGCGATCGCCAGCCCGCAGGAGCTGACGCAAATCGCCGAATATTTCCGTACGCCGCTCAAGGTTGCCCTGACCAGCGGCGACAAGAGCAGTTCCGAGAGCAGCCCCATTCCTGGCGGCGGCGACGATCCCACGCAGCAGCATGGCCTGGTGAAAAAACAGGTCGATTCGCCGGACTCGCGCGCCGAAGAGCTGCGCCTGAACAAGCTGCGCGAAAAGCTGGATGAGTTGATTGAGTCCGATCCGCGCCTGAAGGCGCTGCGTCCGCATCTGCTGATCAACATGATGGACGAAGGGCTGCGCATCCAGATTATCGATAGCCAAAACCGGCCGATGTTCAAAACCGGCAGCGCGCAGGTCGAGAGCTACATGCGCGATATTCTGCGGGCGATAGCGCCGATCCTTAACGACCTGCCGAACAAAATAAGCCTGTCCGGCCACACCGATGACATCCCTTACGCCACCGGCGAGCGCGGCTACAGCAACTGGGAACTGTCGGCCGATCGCGCCAACGCCTCCCGGCGTGAGCTGATCGCCGGCGGCCTGGCGGAAGGCAAGGTGCTGCGGGTGGTGGGCATGGCGGCCACCATGAGCCTGAAACAGCATGGCGCCGATGACGCGATTAACCGTCGCATCACCGTGTTGGTGCTGAACAAGCAAACGCAAGAGGGCATCGAGCACGAAAATGCCGAAAGCAACGCGATGGATATCGCCCAGCCGGACAGCCTGAAGCAGCTGGCGCCGTCGGCGACCGCACCGGCCAGCCAAACGCCGGAACCCTCGGCGACGGCCCCGGAACCGGTGGCGACAACGCCAGGCGCTCCACCGCAGGCATCCCCGGCGATAGCACCGGCCGATCAGGCGCCGGAACCACCGGCGTCCGCACCCGCACCGACTAACCGCGACTCACAGCCAGAGGTGACCCCGTGAGCATGGACATTAGCGATTTTTATCAGACCTTCTTTGATGAGGCAGACGAGTTGCTGGCCGACATGGAGCAACACCTGCTGGAGCTGGATCCGCTGGCCCCCGATATCGAGCCGTTGAACGCCATCTTCCGCGCGGCGCATTCGATCAAGGGCGGCGCGGCGACCTTTGGTTTTTCGGTGCTGCAGGAAACCACCCACCTGCTGGAGAACCTGCTGGACGGTGCAAGACGCCAGGAAATGAGCCTGAGCACCGAGATTATCAACCTGTTTCTGGAAACCAAAGACATTATGCAGGAGCAACTGGACGCCTATAAAACCTCGCAACAGCCTGACGCTGAAAGCTTTGAATACATTTGTCAGGCGCTGCGCCAGCTGGCGTTGGAAGCGCAACAGCAGCAAGAGGCGCCTGCGGCTCAACCGGCCGTTCAGCAGCCTGTCGTTAAGCCATCGGCCGCGCCGGCGGCGATCGAGGGCGGCATGCGCATCAGCCTGAACGGGCTGAAAGCCAGTGAAATCCCCTTGATGTTGGAAGAGCTGGGCAACCTCGGCGAGGTTAAAGATCCGCATCAGACGGAACACAGTCTGGACGTGACGTTGCTCACCTCCGCCAGTGAAGACGACATCAGCGCCGTGTTGTGCTTCGTGCTGGAACCGGAACAAATCAGCTTCTCGACGCCGACCCAGAGCGAACCGGCCATCGCAGAAGCGAGCTTACCGGAAGTGGCCGCCTTACCGGAGCCTGCGCCGGTCGCGAACGCCGCGCCGCCTGCCGCGAAACCGGCCGAAGCGCCAAAAGCGCGCGCCAAGGCGAGCGAATCCACCAGCATCCGCGTGGCGGTGGAAAAGGTGGATCAGCTGATTAACCTGGTGGGCGAGCTGGTGATCACCCAATCGATGCTGGCGCAACGCTCCGGCACGCTCGATCCGGTGAACCACGGCGATCTGCTGAACAGCATGAGCCAGCTGGAGCGTAACGCGCGCGATCTGCAGGAATCGGTGATGTCGATCCGCATGATGCCGATGGAGTACGTCTTCAGCCGCTACCCGCGGCTGGTGCGCGATCTGGCCGGCAAGCTGAATAAACAGGTGGAGCTGACGCTGCAGGGCAGCTCGACCGAACTGGACAAGAGCCTGATCGAACGCATTATCGATCCGTTGACGCACCTGGTGCGCAACAGCCTCGATCACGGTATCGAAGAGCCGGCTACCCGTATCGCCGCCGGCAAGTCGGCGGTGGGCAATCTGGTGCTGTCGGCCGAACACCAGGGCGGCAACATTTGTATTGAAGTCATCGACGACGGCGCCGGGCTGAACCGCGAAAAAATTCTCGCCAAGGCGGCTTCGCAAGGGCTGGCGGTCAGCGACAGCATGAGCGACGAAGAGGTCGGCATGCTGATCTTTGCGCCGGGCTTCTCCACCGCCGAGCAGGTGACCGACGTTTCCGGCCGCGGCGTCGGCATGGACGTGGTGAAACGGAATATTCAGGAGATGGGGGGCCACGTCGAGATCCGTTCGCAGGCCGGTAAAGGCACCACCATCCGTATCCTGTTGCCGCTGACGCTGGCGATCCTCGACGGCATGTCGGTCAAGGTGAACGACGAAGTCTTTATCCTGCCGCTGAACGCGGTGATGGAATCGCTGCAACCGCAGGCGGAAGATCTGCATCCGCTGGCCGGCGGCGAACGCGTGCTGCAGGTGCGCGGCGAATACCTGCCGCTGGTGGAGCTGTATCGGGTATTCGAAGTGGACGGCGCCAAAACCGACGCCACGCAGGGCATCGTCGTTATCCTGCAAAGCGCCGGCCGCCGCTATGCGTTGCTGGTAGATCAGCTGATTGGCCAGCATCAGGTGGTGGTGAAGAATCTGGAAAGCAACTACCGCAAAGTGCCGGGCATCTCCGCCGCGACCATTCTGGGCGACGGCAGCGTGGCCTTGATCGTCGATGTCTCGGCGTTGCAAACCTTGAACCGTGAAAAGCGTCTGACGGACGCCGCCGCATAATAATGAGTTTATTGATTTAAAAGGTGAATGATATGGCAGGATTGGCAGCCGTCAGCAAATTGGCTGGCGAAACGGTAGGGCAAGAGTTTCTGATTTTTACCCTGGGCAACGAGGAGTACGGCATCGACATCCTCAAGGTGCAGGAAATTCGCGGCTACGATCAGGTGACCCGCATCGCCAACACCCCGGCGTTCATCAAGGGCGTCACCAACCTGCGCGGCGTGATTGTTCCCATCATCGATCTGCGGGTGAAATTTTCGCAGCAGAGCGTTTCCTACGATGAAAACACCGTGGTGATCGTGTTGAACTTTGGTCAGCGCGTGGTGGGCATCGTGGTCGACGGCGTCTCCGACGTGCTGTCGCTCACCGCCGATCAGATCCGTCCGGCGCCGGAGTTCGCGGTGACGCTGGCGACCGAATATCTCACCGGCCTCGGTTCGCTGGGCGAGCGCATGCTGATCCTGGTGGATATCGAAAAGCTGCTGAGCAGCGAAGAGATGTCGCTGGTCGACAGCGTGGCGAAAAGCGTCTGATCCAAGACTCAAGGGGGCAGGGCGCTGCCCCCTTCAACCTTCACGTTCCCTGACCTGTCGCGATGGCCTCAGCCGCGCCCGGAACCCCCACTAAAAATAGTTACTTTCCCGCATAAAGTTTTGCCGCACGGCGCCGATAACTCTCACATTCAACGTCATCAGAGCCTGTCTGCGCGGGCTTCAACAAGGGAAATCATGTTAAATCGTATGAAGGTGGTCACCAGCCTGTTGCTGGTGTTGGTGCTGTTTGGCGCCTTGCAGTTGATTTCGGGCGGACTCTTTTTCTCCTCGCTGAAAAGCGATAAGGAAAACTTTACCGTCCTGCAAACGATCCGCCAGCAGCAGCTGCAGCTGAGCGAAAGCCGCGTTGACCTGCTGCAGGCACGCAACTCCCTGAACCGCGCCGGTATTCGCTACATGATGGATACCAACAAGATCGGCAGCGGCGCCACCATTGATGAACTGCTGGCCAAGGCGAAGGAAGAGCTGGGTGAAGCGGAAAGACACTACGCCGCGTACGAGAAAATTCCTCAGGACCCGCGCCAGGATCCTCAGTCGGCGGAACGCCTCAAGCAGCAGTACGATGTGCTGTACGGCGCGCTCTCCGAGCTGATCCAACTGCTGGGCGAAGGCAAAATCAACGCCTTCTTCGATCAGCCTACGCAGAGTTACCAGGACAACTTTGAGCAGAGCTACAACGTTTATCTGGAGCAAAACGGCAAGCTGTACCAAATCGCGGTTGACGGCAGTAACAGCTCCTACAACTCGGCTATTTGGACGCTGATCGTGGTGCTGGTGGTGGTGCTGGCGGTGATCGTACTGGTCTGGACCGGTATCCATCACATCCTGGTGCGCCCGCTGAACCGCATGATCGACCACATCAAACAGATCGCCGCCGGCGACCTGACTCAGCAGATCGTCGTCAACAGCCGCAACGAAATGGGCGTGCTGGCGGCCAGCCTGAAACACATGCAAAGCGAACTGATCGAAACCGTCAGCGGCGTGCGCCAGGGTGCGGACGCCATCTACAGCGGCGCGTCTGAAATCGCCGCGGGCAACAACGATCTCTCCTCCCGCACCGAGCAGCAGGCCGCTTCGCTGGAAGAGACCGCCGCTAGCATGGAGCAATTGACCGCGACGGTGAAACAGAACGCCGAAAACGCCCGTCAGGCTTCACAGCTGGCGCTGAGCGCCTCCGAAACCGCGCAGAAAGGCGGCAAGGTGGTGGCCAACGTGGTGCAGACCATGCACGACATCGCCGGCAGCTCGCAGAAGATCGCCGATATTACCGGCGTGATCGACGGTATCGCCTTCCAGACCAACATCCTGGCGTTGAACGCCGCAGTGGAAGCGGCGCGCGCCGGCGAACAGGGCCGCGGCTTCGCGGTGGTGGCCGGTGAAGTGCGCAACCTGGCGCAACGCAGCGCGCAGGCGGCGAAAGAGATCAAAGGCCTGATCGAAGACTCGGTCAGCCGCGTCGATATGGGCTCCGTGCTGGTGGAAAGCGCCGGGGAAACCATGGGCGACATCGTCAACGCCGTCACCCGCGTGACCGACATCATGGGCGAAATCGCTTCGGCTTCCGACGAGCAGAGCCGCGGCATCGATCAGGTTGGCCAGGCGGTGGCGGAAATGGACCGCGTGACCCAGCAGAACGCCTCGTTGGTGGAAGAATCCGCCTCGGCGGCGGCGGCGCTGGAAGAACAGGCCAGCATGCTGACCCAGTCGGTAGCGGTATTCCGCCTGAGGTCGGAAGGCCAGGAAGAGTTTAAAGCGCCTGTCACCAGCAAGGCGCAGGTAACACCGGTAATCAATCATAAGAAAATGAACGCCAGCGATCTGCAGGATAACTGGGAAACGTTCTGACCGGTATCGGGCCTCTCTCGCAGAGGCCCTTTTCCCTACGTAGGCCGGTCGCCGGCCGGCTGCAAGGAGGTTCACAGTGTTTAACCGAATCCGTATCTCTACCAGCTTGTTCCTGTTGTTGATGACCTTCTGCGTTCTGCAGTTGGCCAGCAGCGGCCTGTCGTATTCCGCGTTTCGTTCCGATAACCACAACCTCGACATCATCACCCTCGGCAGCCAGCAGCGCGATTCGCTCAGCCTGAGCTGGGTGTCGCTGTTGCAGGCGCGCAATACGCTGAACCGCGCCGGCACCCGCGCGGCGCTGAAACTGCCGCAGGAGCAGGTGAACGAATTGATGAGCAGCGCCCGCAGTTCGCTGCAGAAGGCCGATCTCTATTTCAATCAGTTTATGGCGGTTGAACGCAGCAGTGAACAGCAGAACCAGCAGACGGCCACCACCAAGGCCAGCTACGAGCGGCTGCGCGGCGCACTGCGTGAACTGATCGGTTTCCTGGAAAAGGGCGAGCTGCAGGCGTTTATGGATCAGCCGACGCAGAAAACCCAGGACCTGTTTGAGGCTGACTTCGTGCAGTACCTGCAGTTGGTCAACGGTGACATCAGCGAGGCTCGAGACGCCAACCAATTCTCCTTCACGCTGGCGGGCCTGATGCTGGCGGGGGCGGTCTTGATGCTGATCGTGGTGACCGGCAGCGCCATGTGGTGGTTGCGCACCATGTTGGTACAGCCGCTGAACCAAATCCGCAGCCACTTTGAGCGCATCGCCGCCGGCGATTTGGCGACGCCGATTCAGGTGTATGGCCGCAATGAAATCAGCATGTTGTTCGCCAGCCTGCAACGCACGCAGCAGTCACTGATCGGTACCGTCGGCGCGGTGCGCGACGGTGCGGAGTCGATTCTGATCGGCCTGCAGGAGATCGCCGAAGGCAATAACGATCTCTCTTCCCGCACCGAGCAGCAGGCCGCTTCGCTGGAAGAAACCGCCGCCAGCATGGAACAGCTGACCGCGACGGTGAAACAGAACGCCGACAATGCGCGGCAGGCCTCTCAGCTGGCGCGCGACGCTTCGGCCACCGCGGCCAAGGGCGGCGAACTGGCCGGGGACGTGGTCACCACCATGCACGATATCGCCAACAGCTCGCAGAAAATCGGCGCCATCACCAGCGTAATCGACGGCATCGCCTTCCAGACCAACATTCTGGCGCTCAATGCGGCGGTGGAAGCGGCGCGCGCCGGTGAACAGGGGCGCGGTTTCGCCGTGGTCGCCGGCGAAGTGCGCAACCTGGCGAGCCGCAGCGCGCAGGCGGCGAAAGAGATCAAGGTGCTGATCGACGAATCGGTCAGCCGCGTCAAACACGGCTCGGTGCTGGTGGAAAATTCCGGCGCCACCATGCAGGACATCGTGCGTTCGGTGACGCGCGTCACCGACATCATGGGCGAGATCGCGTCGGCTTCGGATGAACAGAGCCGCGGCATCGAGCAGGTGACGCAGGCGGTGACCCAGATGGATCAGGTTACCCAGCAGAACGCCGCGCTGGTGGAAGAATCCGCTTCTGCCGCCACCGCGCTGGAAGAGCAGGCCATTACCCTGGCCGACGCGGTCGCGGTATTCCGTCTGGCGGACGATAACTTCGTCGCGCCAGGTAACAGCAACAACGCAGTTTCACCCGTGGTAAAGGAAGCCCAAGATTGTCAAACCGCATAAGCAGCACGTTTTACTCCGGTGAGGCGGCATGAAACAGGCGCCGTCAACTTCTAACCGGGATACTGCGTCGATGTTGACGCAAATGGTGCAGCGCCTGCCGCTGTCGGACGTGCATTTTCGCCGTATCAGCCAGTTGATTTATCAACGCGCCGGCATCGTGCTGGCGGAGCATAAGCGCGAGATGGTTTACAACCGCCTGGTGCGCCGGTTGCGGCTGCTGGGATTGCACGATTTCGGCGATTATCTGGCGCTGCTGGAAAGCGATCCGAACAGCGCGGAGTGGCAGGCGTTCATCAACGCGCTGACCACCAACCTGACGGCATTTTTCCGCGAGGCGCATCACTTCCCGATCCTGGCGGAGCATGCGCGCTCGCGGCCGAACGGCTACAGCGTCTGGAGCACCGCGGCCTCGACCGGCGAAGAGCCGTATTCGATCGCCATCACGCTGAGCGATGCCCTGGGGCAGCGGGCCGGCAGTTGCCAGGTCTGGGCCAGCGACATCGATACGCAGGTGCTGGAAAAAGCGGAGGCGGGCGTTTACCGCCAGGAAGATCTGCGCACCCTGACGCCGACCCAAATGCAGCGCTATTTTCTGCGCGGCACCGGTCCGCATCAGGGGCTGGTGCGCGTGCGGCCGGAGTTGGCGGCGCGAGTGAACTTTCAGCCGCTGAATCTGCTGGCGCCGGAGTGGGCGCTGCCGGGGCAATTCGACGCCATTTTTTGCCGCAACGTCATGATCTATTTCGATAAGGCGACGCAGGAGCGCATCCTGCGCCGCTTCGTTCCCTTGCTTAAGCCGGGGGGGCTGATGTTCGCCGGCCACTCCGAGAATTTCAGCCAGATCAGCCGGGATTTCTACTTGCGTGGGCAGACCGTGTATGGGCTGACCAAGGAGAGGTAATGGGTAAAATCAGAGTGTTATGCGTAGACGATTCAGCACTGATGCGCCAGCTGATGACGGAAATCGTGAACGGCCATCCCGACATGGAAATGGTGGCGACCGCGCCGGATCCGCTGGTGGCGCGCGATCTGATCAAAAAATTTAATCCTCAGGTGCTGACGCTGGACGTCGAGATGCCGCGCATGGACGGGCTGGATTTCCTCGAGAAGCTGATGCGCCTGCGGCCGATGCCGGTGGTGATGGTCTCTTCGCTGACCGGCAAAGGCTCGGAAATCACGCTGCGCGCGCTGGAACTGGGCGCGGTGGATTTCGTCACCAAACCGCAACTCGGCATTCGCGAGGGCATGTTGGCCTACAGCGAGCTGATTGCCGAGAAGATCCGCACCGCGGCCAGAGCGCGCCTGCCTCAGCGCTCCAGCAGCCCGGCGCCGGCGATCCTCAGCCATGCGCCGCTGCTGAGCAGTGAAAAACTGATCGCCATCGGCGCCTCCACCGGCGGCACCGAAGCGATCCGCCAGGTGCTGCAGCCGCTGCCGGCTACCAGCCCGGCGCTGCTGATCACCCAGCACATGCCGCCGGGTTTCACCCGTTCGTTCGCCGAGCGGCTGAACAAGCTGTGCCAGATCACGGTGAAAGAAGCGGAGGACGGCGAGCGCGTGCTGCCGGGCCACGCCTATATCGCGCCGGGGGACCGCCATCTGGAGCTGACGCGCAGCGGCGCCAACTATCAGGTGAAGCTGCATGACGGCCCGGCGGTCAACCGCCATCGCCCCTCGGTCGACGTGCTGTTCCGCTCGGTGGCGCAATACGCCGGCCGCAATGCGGTGGGGGTGATCCTCACCGGCATGGGCAACGACGGTGCGGCGGGGATGCTGGAGATGCACCGCGCCGGGGCCTATACCCTGGCGCAGAACGAGGCGAGCTGCGTGGTGTTCGGCATGCCGCGCGAGGCGATCGCCAGCGGCGGCGTCAGCGAAGTGGTCGAGCTGGACAGAATGAGCCAGCGCATGCTGGCGCAGATCGCCGGCGGCCAGGCATTGCGCATTTGATTTCAGTCCGCAGGGTCTTCCCGGCGGCGATATGACCCAGGTTCGCCGTGCGGCGGCCTGCGGTGTTGCATCATTAAACGGTTAACTATTTCAGGAGTAACAATGGCAGACAAGAACCTCAGATTTCTGGTTGTGGACGATTTTTCCACCATGCGCCGCATCGTCAGAAATTTGCTCAAAGAGCTGGGCTTCAACAACGTCGAAGAAGCTGAAGACGGCGCGGATGCGCTGAACAAGCTGCGCGCCGGCGGTTTCGACTTCGTGGTGTCCGACTGGAACATGCCGAACATGGACGGGCTTGAGCTGTTGCAAACCATCCGCGCCGACAGCGCGCTGGCCGCGATGCCGGTACTGATGGTGACCGCGGAAGCCAAGAAAGAAAATATCATCGCGGCGGCGCAGGCCGGCGCCAGCGGTTATGTAGTAAAACCATTTACGGCGGCGACGCTGGAAGAAAAGCTCAACAAGATTTTTGAAAAATTGGGCATGTAAGGAGAGGGCGATGAGAGACATTCCAATGCCTGCCAGCGATGCAGCGACCGCGGGAGAGATCATCTCCCGCATCGGCCAACTGACCCGAATGCTGCGCGACAGCATGCGCGAACTGGGGCTCGATCAGGCGATCGCCCAGGCGGCAGAGGCGATCCCGGATGCGCGCGACCGTCTTGACTATGTCGTAACCATGACGGCGCAGGCGGCGGAACGGGCGTTGAACTGCGTAGAGGCGGCGCAACCGCGCCAGGCGGAGCTGGAATCCGGCGCCAACGCGTTGAAAGGGCGCTGGGACGAGTGGTTCGCCAATCCCATCGAACTGGACGACGCGCGTTCTCTGGTCAACGACACGCGCCAGTATCTGGATCAGGTGCCGGGCCATACGGCTTTCACCAACGCCCAGCTGCTGGAGATCATGATGGCGCAGGACTTCCAGGATCTGACCGGTCAGGTGATCAAGCGCATGATGGACGTGGTACAGGAGATCGAAAAGCAGCTGCTGATGGTGCTGATGGAAAACATGCCGGAGCAGCCGGTGAAGGAAAAACGGCCGAACGACAGCCTGCTGAACGGCCCGCAGCTCGACCAGAACGGCGTCGGCGTGATCGCCAATCAGGCGCAGGTCGACGATCTGCTCGACAGCCTCGGTTTCTGAGGCCTTTCGGGGCGCGCGACGGCGCGCCCCGACAACAAGCCACGTCGTTTTGGTCTCATCCCCTAAATAACCCGCCTTTTTCCCCGTTGTTCCCCCAATGACATCGCCAATTTTTTGGCATGCTGACCGCCATTCTTTACCCTCCCGACACAGGAACGGCGTTTCGTGGCTGAAGACAGCGATCTGGAAAAAAGCGAGGCCCCCACGCCCCACAGGCTGGAAAAGGCGCGTGAAGACGGCCAGATCCCGCGCTCGCGCGAGCTGACCTCGGTACTGATGCTGCTCTCGGGCCTGGCGATTATCCTGATGTCCGGCAGCAACATGGCGCAACAGCTGGCGGCGATGCTCACGCAAGGTCTGAACTTCGATCACGGCATGGTCAGCAACGATAAACAGATGCTGCGCCAATTGGGCATGCTGCTGCGCCAGGCGGTGCTGGCGCTGCTGCCGATCATGGCGGGGCTGGTGCTGGTGGCGCTCGCCGCGCCGATGTTGCTGGGGGGCATCTTGTTCAGCGGCAAGTCGATCAAGTTCGATTTGAAGCGGCTGAACCCGCTATCCGGGTTGAAGCGCATCTTTTCCAGCCAGGTGCTGGCCGAGCTGCTGAAAGGGATCCTGAAAGCGACGCTGGTCGGTTGGGTGACCGGCCTCTATCTGTGGCACAACTGGGCGGCGATGCTGCATCTGATGACTCAGCAGCCGCTCGATGCGCTGGGCAACGCGCTGCAGATGATTCTGTTCTGTGGCTTTCTGGTCGTGCTGGGATTGACGCCGATGGTGGCGTTCGACGTGTTCTATCAGCTGTGGAGTCACTTCAAGAAGCTGAAGATGACCAAGCAGGATATTCGCGACGAGTTCAAAGACCAGGAAGGGGACCCGCACGTCAAGGGACGCATTCGTCAGCAGCAGCGGGCGATCGCCCGGCGCCGCATGATGGCCGACGTGCCCAAGGCGGACGTGATCGTCACCAACCCGACGCACTACGCCGTCGCGTTGCAGTACAACGACAAAAAAATGAGTGCGCCGAAAGTGCTGGCCAAAGGGGCCGGCGAAATCGCCTTGCGCATTCGCGAACTCGGTGCGGAACACCGCATCCCGATGCTGGAGGCGCCGCCGCTGGCGCGCGCGCTGTATCGGCACAGCGAGATCGGCCAGCATATTCCGGCCACCCTGTATGCCGCGGTCGCCGAGGTGCTGGCCTGGGTGTACCAGCTGCGCCGCTGGCGGCGCGAGGGCGGCCTGATCCCGAAAAAACCTGAACGTTTACCGGTGCCGGAAGCACTGGATTTTGCAAAAGAGAGTGACTCTGATGGCTAATTTGGCCTCCCTGCTTCGTTTGCCGGGCAATTTTAAAGATACGCAGTGGCAGGTGTTGGCCGGCCCGGTGCTGATCCTGCTGATCCTGTCGATGATGGTGTTGCCGTTGCCGGCGTTTATCCTCGACCTGCTGTTTACCTTCAACATCGCGCTGTCGATCATGGTGCTGCTGGTGGCGATGTTCACCCAGCGCACGCTCGAATTCGCCGCCTTCCCGACCATCCTGCTGTTCTCCACATTGCTGCGTTTGTCGCTCAACGTCGCGTCGACACGCATCATCTTGCTGGAGGGGCACACCGGCTCCGCCGCCGCCGGCCGCGTGGTGGAAGCCTTCGGCCACTTCCTGGTGGGGGGCAACTTCGCCATCGGCATCGTGGTGTTCATCATCCTGGTGCTGATTAACTTTATGGTCATCACCAAAGGTGCGGGGCGTATCGCCGAAGTGGGCGCGCGTTTCGTGCTGGACGGCATGCCGGGCAAACAGATGGCGATTGACGCCGATCTGAACGCCGGCCTGATCGGTGAAGACGAAGCGAAGAAACGCCGCGCCGAAGTGACCCAGGAGGCCGACTTTTACGGCTCGATGGACGGCGCCAGTAAATTCGTGCGCGGCGACGCCATCGCCGGCCTGATGATCATGGTGCTGAACGTAGTCGGCGGCCTGTTGGTCGGCGTGGTGCAACACGGCATGGAGCTGGGGGCGGCGGCGGAAAGCTATACGCTGCTGACCATCGGTGACGGCCTGGTGGCGCAGATCCCGGCATTGGTGATCTCCACCGCCGCCGGCGTCATCGTCACCCGCGTCGCGACCGATCAGGACGTCGGCGAGCAGATGGTGGGCCAGCTGTTCAACAATCCGCGCGTGATGCTGCTGAGCGCCGGGGTGCTGGGGCTGCTGGGCCTGGTGCCGGGCATGCCGAACCTGGTGTTCCTGCTGTTTACCGCGGCTCTGTTGGGCCTCGCCTGGTGGCTGCGCGGCCGTGAACAACAGGCGCCGAAAACGGTGGAAGATCCGGTGATGCCGGAGAATCCGCAGGCCGCCGAAGCCAGCTGGGCCGACGTGCAGTTGGAAGATCCGCTGGGGATGGAGGTGGGCTACCGGCTGATTCCGATGGTCGATTTTCAGCAGAACGGCGAACTGCTGGGCCGTATCCGCGGCATCCGCAAGAAATTCGCCCAGGACATGGGCTATCTGCCGCCGGTGGTGCACATTCGCGACAACCTGGAACTGCCGCCTGCCAGCTACCGTATCCTGATGAAAGGCGTCGAGATCGGCAGCGGTGAAGCGCAGCCGGGCCGTTGGCTGGCGATCAACCCCGGCAATGCCGTAGGCGAGCTGGCGGGAGACAAAACCGTCGATCCGGCCTTTGGGCTCGAGGCGGTATGGATCGACAGCGCCTTGCGCGAGCAGGCGCAGATCCAGGGCTTTACCGTGGTGGAGGCCAGCACCGTGGTGGCGACACACCTCAATCACCTGATCGGCCAGTTCGCCAGCGAGCTGTTTGGCCGCCAGGAGACCCAACAGCTGCTGGATCGCGTGTCGCAGGAGATGCCGAAGCTGACCGAAGACTTCGTGCCGGGCGTGGTGTCGCTGACGACGCTGCACAAAGTGCTGCAAAATCTGCTCGCCGAGCGCGTTTCCATTCGCGATATGCGCACCATCGTCGAAACGCTGGCGGAACACGCCCCGGCGCAGAGCGATCCTTATGAATTGACCACCGTGGTGCGAGTGGCGCTAGGCAGGGCGATCACGCAGCAGTGGTTCCCGGGCAACGGCGAGATTCAGGTTATCGGCCTGGATACCCAGTTAGAGCGTCTGTTGCTGCAGGCGTTGCAGGGCGGCGGCGGCCTGGAGCCGGGGCTGGCCGATCGTCTGTTGGATCAGGCACGCCAGGCGTTGCAGCGGCAAGAAATGCTCAGCGCGCCGCCGGTGCTGCTGGTCAACCATGCGCTGCGGGCCTTGCTGGCGCGCTTCCTGCGTCGCAGCCTGCCGCAGATCGTGGTGTTGTCCAATCTGGAGATCAACGACGATCGCCAGATTCGCATGACCTCGACCATCGGAGCGGCCTGATGAAACGCTGTCTGTTCGTATTTTGTTTGCTGGCTCCGCTCGCCGCCGGCGCGGTGTCCGGCTCCTGGGTGGCTGAAGGGGCGGGGGTCACGCTGGAACAGGGCGGGATGCGCGATGAATCCGCCGCTTTGCGGCCGCCGAACGCGCTGCCGGATGCCCATGCGCGCATCACCAGCGTCAGCTGGCGCTACCGTTTGCTGGGGCCGGAACCGGTGGGGCTGCAGGCCCAGCTCTGCACGGTAAACCGCTGTATTCCGCTGGGCGGCGGCAGCGGCAGCAGCAACGGTCTGCAGGGCGAACCGGCCAATGCGGAATTGCGCTTTGTCTATTACGTGCAGTCGCAAGGCGGGCTGAATCCGCCGCTGCGGGTGATTGGCAATCAGGTGATCGTCAATTATCAGTAACATCAGGCCAGAATTTGCAGGCCGTTGCGTTCCACCAGCGTCAGCAGTTTCATCGCGGCGGAGTTCGGTTGCGCTTCGCCGCGCTCCCATTTCTGCACCGCTTTTTTGCTGACGTTGAGATACAGCGCAAACACCGGCTGACTGACGTTTTCCCGTTCGCGCAGCGCGCGGATCTCGGCCGGCCCGAACTGTTTCACCGGCCGCAGACACAGCATGTCGAAGGTGCGCATGGTCACGTCATCGACGAAACCGGCGCGATGCAGGCCCTGAACTTCCTGGTGGATCTCGGCAAGAATTTTACTCATCGCTTAGCCTCCGTAATTCCTTGTTGTTGACCAGCTGGTAGAGTCTGAATGGCGAATAATCCAGATACAGCGCAGCCAGATGTTTCAATCCTTGTAACTCATCCGCACTGATGTTTTCTCTCTCACTTTTGGCAAAGCCGCGCATAAAAAACAGGCGGTCTTCATCGCGAAAAACGATCAGTACCCGATAGCCGCCACGTTTGCCCGCACCAGCCCGAGCGATGCGCTTTTTGTATACGCAACCGCCAAGATTGGCATCGTACAGCTGATGTTGCATCTCTCGCGCCGCTTTCACTATCGTGGCGTCGCTAATGCGCTCGCGTGCGGCAAAACCCTGAAAGGTTTTGGTGAGATAAATGTCGGCCATTCGCTCTCCCTGCGAATCTATACCCTCTAAGGGTATATTTCAAGTGGTTTAAAAATAACCACAGGGTGACAAGAGGCCAAAGAGAAAGAAACAGCCAAATTCACGCCATGCGCAGCCTGACGCAAAGCCTTAAGTGAATTCAAAGAGTGATAGGGAGAAAATGCGACGGGATGCGCAGAAGCCGGTGAACGCATGCCCGGTGATAGGCTCACCGGGCAAATGAGTCAGGTCAAACGCCGATTTTTCTGCCGAGCAGGCTGCCGGCGTGCGACTGGCCGTCCGGGCCATACAGCGATTTGTTGTTTTTACTGAGGATGGCCAGCGCCTGAGCGTTATGGTCGATCTGCTGATTGAGCAGCAGACCGTTGTGCTGGTTCTTTTCGCGCAGCGTTTGGCTCAGCAATTGAACGCGCTGCCAACGATCGGCCAGGGGCGCTTGGCTGGCATAGGGGGCGCGTTGCCCGCAGGTTTTTTCCTGCCCCAGGCGCTGTTGCTCGAGATAAGCGACCGTCGCCAGCAGTTGGCTTTTGGCATCGGTGACGCGCTGCAAGGCCACGCCCGGCAACTGGCCGGAGCACAGCAAGTCGTGCTCTTCCTCCAGCACACCATTGAGCGCCTGCAACGTTTCCAACAGTTTATCCAGCAGTTGTGCCAGCTTTTCCATAGTAATGACTTATCCTTTACCGCTATTCGCCGCGTGCTGTCAGTCGCGTCCGGCGATCCATTGAACATCGCTCTGCGCGTCTTGCAGCAGCGCATCGGCGATTTTGCCGGCGTCCATCTTCAGTTCACCGTTGCGGATCGCCTGTTTGATGGCCTCGACCCGACCCATATCGATATCCTGGGTGCCCGGCTGCATCAGGCGCGCCTGCGCCTCGCTCAGTTTGACCTGCGTGCCGCTGACGGCGGTTTCGGCCACGGCGGCCTTGCGCGGCTGGAGCGGGTTGTCGGCCGGGGTTTCACGCGGTTGCACAGTGGAAACCGGCTGTAACCGCTGGGTGCGATCGATACTCATGGTCCATCTCCGTTTACGCCGTCGCCGCTCGCGGGCGACGACGCTGCAATGAAAGTGTTGCGGCCCTGGTGGCCAATAAAATGCTGCTTGATTTGTCTTATCGGCAAGGTTGGCGGAACCTTTACTTTTTTATAACGTAATGCGGATCGCGCCGTCGTCCCCGACCACGCCGCTGACGATCTGTCCGGAGGCCATGCGTACCCGCACGCTGTCTTCGGCGGCGGCGTTGTTCATCGCCTTACCCGCACCGCTGATGCTGAATCCTTCGCCCTGTGCGTTGACCTGCACCGGTTGCCCAGCCTTGATAATCCAGGCGCGGCGCAGCATGGCGAGGGTCAGCGGCTGACCGGGGCTGATGTTGCGCAGGCTGACGGCGCCTAACGCTTTGCCCGCTTCGGTCAGCGCGCGCGGCGGCAGGGTATCGAGCCGGCCCTGTTTCAACGCCAGATCCGCCGCCGTCAACCGGCTGCCGGCGCTGATGCCGCGCGCCGAAACGAGATAGCGGCCGAACACCTGCACCTGCGTCTGGATAAAACGCCGCTCCTGGCCACAGCGCGCCGAAATGCTGACGTTGCCGCCGATCCGCGCGTTGGGCGACAGCGACAGCTGCGGCAGTTCGCAAGCGGGCCATTGGTTCGGCGGCGTGCGCACCCGCACTTTTACCTGTACCGGTTCGCCGCTGAACTTGCCTTGGATGTAGCTTTCGATTTGCGTCGCCAGATCGTCGGCGCGCGCGTTCAGACTGCACAGCAGGCCGATAAGCAGCAGCATTTTACCTTTCATCGTCATCTTCTCAAGCTTCATCGGGATACGCGTAAGTGTACCCGCAGCGCGCGCAGGCTAAGCAGATAAATAGCGCCCCATTTTGCGTTTATTCCCGCGATAGGGTGGCGCAGGGGGCGTTTATGCTGTCGACTCCAAATTCTAACCTCGCGGAGGGAGCATGCTCGACAAACTGGACGCGGCTCTGCGCTTTGGCCAAGAGGCGCTGAACTTGCGCGCCCAGCGGCAGGAAATTCTGGCCGCCAACATCGCCAACGCAGACACACCGGGTTATCAGGCGCGAGATATCGATTTCGCCAGCCAATTGAACAAAGTACTGGAGCAGGGGCGCGTCAGCGGCAACGGCATGGCGCTGAACCTGACGGCGGCGCGCCACATCCCGGCGCAGACCCTGCAGCCGCCACAGCTTGATCTGCTGTTCCGAGTGCCGGACCAGCCGTCGATGGACGGCAATACGGTGGACATGGATCGCGAACGCACCAACTTTGCCGATAACAGCCTGAAATATCAGACCGACCTGACGCTGCTCAACGGGCAGATCAAAGGGATGATGTCCGTGCTGCAACAAGGATAAGGCGCATGTCTTTACTGAATATTTTTGATATCTCCGGCTCGGCGTTATCGGCGCAATCCCAGCGCATGAACGTCAGCGCCAGCAACATGGCCAACGCCGACAGCGTGACCGGCCCGGACGGTGAACCTTACCGCGCCAAGCAGGTGGTGTTCCAGGTCGCGGCGGCGCCAGGGCAGCCGACCGGCGGCGTGCGCGTCGCCCAGGTGGTGGACGATCCGGCGCCCGAGCGCCTAGTGTATCAGCCGGGCAACCCGCTGGCGGACGCCAAGGGGTATGTGCGCATGCCGAACGTCGACGTGGTGGGGGAAATGGTCAACACCATCTCCGCTTCCCGCAGCTACCAGGCCAACGTCGAGGTGCTCAACACCACCAAGTCGATGATGATGAAAACCCTGACGCTGGGTCAGTAACCGGAGATTTCCATGGCTATCGCCGCAACCACCAACGAGTCGTTGGACAACACCGTCATCGGTAACAACAGCAAGACCACCAACAGCCAGGATCTGCACAACAGCTTCCTGACGCTGCTGGTCGCGCAGTTGAAAAACCAGGATCCGACCAATCCGATGCAGAACAACGAGCTGACGTCGCAGCTGGCGCAGATCAACACCGTTCAGGGTATCGAAAAGCTTAACACCACGCTGGGGTCGATCTCCGGCCAGATCAACAGCAACCAGTCGCTGCAGGCCACTGCGCTGATCGGTCACGGCGTGATGGTGCCGGGCAACAATATTCTGGTCGGCAGCAAGGACGGCAAGGTCAGCACCACGCCGTTCGGCGTGGAACTGGAGCGCGCCGCCGATCAGGTGACCGCCACCATCACCAACGCCAGCGGGCAGGTGGTGCGCACCATTGAAATTGGCGGCCTGACCGCCGGCGTGCACGCCTTCACCTGGGACGGCTCGCTGGATGACGGCTCCACCGCGCCCGACGGCGCCTACAAAGTGGCGATTAACGCCAAAGGCAACGGCGAGCAGCTGGTGGCGCGCAGCCTGCACTTCGGGCTGGTGAATGGCGTGATCCGCGACGGCAACGGCGCCAAGCTGGATCTCGGCCTGGCGGGCAACGCCACCCTGGAAGACGTGCGACAGATCTTATAACCCTAAGCATCAGGCTCAATCGGACGATAGCCTGACCACTATTCGGAGAATAACATGGCCTTTTCTCAGGCAGTCAGCGGCTTGAACGCGGCAGCAACCAACCTGGACGTGATCGGTAACAACATCGCCAACTCCGCAACCGCGGGCTTCAAATCCGGCAGCGTCTCCTTTGCCGACATGTTCGCCGGTTCGCAGGTCGGGCTGGGCGTCAAAGTGTCCGGCATCACCCAGAACTTCAAGGGCGGCACCACCACCGGCACCAGCCGCGCGCTGGATGTGGCCATCAACGGCAACGGCTTTTTCCGCATGCAGGATAAAGACGGTGGCATCTTCTATACCCGCAACGGCCAGTTCAAACTGGACGAGAACCGCAACCTGACCAACATGCAGGGCCTGCAGCTGACCGGTTACCCGGCGGCCGGTTCCCCACCGACCATCCAGCAGGGCGCCAACCCGGTGCCGCTGAGCATTCCCGAAGGCATGATGAACGCCAAGGCGTCCACCTCCGGCGAGATGGTGGCCAACCTGAAGTCCACCCATAAAGTGCCGGAAAACAAGACCTTCGATCCGACCAAGCAGGACAGCTACAACTACGTCAACACCATCACCGCTTACGACTCGCTGGGTAATGCGCACAACATCAACGCTTACTTTGTGAAGACCGAAGACAACAAGTGGCAGGTCTACACCCAGGACGGCAGCGCGGCGCCAGTGAACGCCGGCACCATGGAGTTCAGCACCAGCGGTAATCTGGTGAAAACCACCAGCACCAACGGCGCGCCGGGCGAGTTCAGCATGGTGATCCCGATGACCGCCAAAGACGGCGCGCCGGCGCAAAACTTCACCCTGAGCTTCGCCGGCAGCATGCAGCAGAACGTAGGCAGCGACTCGGTGAGCAAGGTGGCGCAGGACGGCTATGCCGCCGGTGAATACACCAACTTCCAGATCAACAACGACGGCACAGTGGTGGGCATCTACTCCAACCAGCAGACCCAGGTGCTGGGTCAGATCGTCATGGCCAACTTCTCCAACCCGGAAGGGCTGGCGTCGCAGGGCGATAACGTTTGGCAGGAAACCGGCGCGTCCGGCCAGCCACGCGTTGGTCTGTCGGGCGGCGGCGGCTTCGGTAAGCTGACCAGCGGCGCGCTGGAGTCTTCCAACGTCGATCTGAGCCAGGAGCTGGTGAACATGATCGTCGCACAGCGTAACTACCAGTCCAACGCCCAGACCATCAAGACGCAGGACTCCATCCTGCAGACGCTGGTTAGCCTGCGCTAATAGGGCCGAGTTATGGATCACGCGATTTATACCGCGATGGGCGCGGCTCGCCAAACGCTGGAGCAGCAATCCATTACCGCCAACAACCTGGCCAATGCGTCGACGCCGGGCTTTCGCGCCCAGCTCGCCGCGCTGCGCGCGGTGCCGGTCGACGGTCCGAGCCTGGCGACACGCACCTTGGTGACTGCCTCGACGCCGGGCGCCGACATGAGCCAGGGCGCGCTGAACTACACGGCGCGCCCGCTGGACGTGGCGCTGCAGCAGGATGGTTTTTTGGCGGTGAGCCTGCCGGGCGGCGGTGAAGCTTACACCCGCAACGGCAACATTCAGATTTCCTCCACCGGGCAGTTGACGGTGCAGGGGATGCCGCTGATGGGCGACGGCGGGCCGATCGAGGTGCCGCCGTCGGCGGAGATCACCATCGCGGCCGACGGCACCATTTCGGCGCTGAACGCCGGCGATCCGCCGAACACCATCGCGCAGATTGGCCGCCTGAAGCTGGTGAAGGCCGATGCGCGCGAAGTGATGCGCGGTGACGACGGGCTGTTCCGCCTGACGCCGGAAACCCAACAGCTGCGCGGCAATCAGTTGCAAAACGATCCGCAGGTGCGGGTGATGCCCGGCGTGCTGGAGGGCAGCAACGTCAAGCCGATGGAGACCATGGTTGACATGATCGCCAACGCCCGCCGTTTTGAAATGCAAATGAAGGTCATCCACAGCGTGGATGAAAACGAACAGCGTGCCAACTCACTGCTCTCAGTGAGCTAAGCAGCAAGGAAATAACCGATGATTCCATCCTTATGGATTGCCAAAACCGGTCTGGACGCGCAGCAGACCAACATGGACGTGATCGCCAACAACCTGGCGAACGTCAGCACCAACGGCTTCAAGCGCCAGCGTGCGGTATTTGAAGATCTGCTGTACCAGACCATGCGTCAGCCGGGCGCGCAGTCCTCCGAGCAGACTACGCTGCCTTCCGGTCTGCAGATCGGCACCGGCGTGCGCCCGGTGGCGACCGAGCGCCTGCACAGCCAGGGCAACCTGTCGCAGACTAACAACAGCAAAGACGTCGCCATCAAGGGGCAGGGTTTCTTCCAGGTGATGTTGCCGGACGGCACCCAGGCTTACACCCGTGACGGGTCGTTCCAGATCGATCAGAACGGCCAGCTGGTCACCTCCAGCGGTTTCCAGGTGCAGCCGGCGATCACCATTCCGGCGAACGCGCTGTCCATCACCGTCGGCCGCGACGGCATCGTCAGCGTTACCCAGCAAGGGCAGACCGCCGCTCAGCAGGTGGGCCAACTGACGCTGACGACCTTTGTCAACGACAGCGGTCTGGAGAGCGTGGGCGAGAACCTGTATCAGGAAACCGAAAGCTCGGGCGCGCCGAACGAGAGCACGCCGGGGCTGAACGGCGCCGGTCTGCTGTATCAGGGCTACGTGGAGACCTCCAACGTCAACGTGGCGGAAGAGCTGGTCAACATGATCCAGACTCAGCGCGCTTATGAGATCAACAGCAAAGCGGTATCGACCTCCGATCAGATGCTGCAAAAGCTGACGCAACTGTAATCTGTCCTTGACGGGCCCGGCATGCCGCGCCCGTCATTCTCTTTCGTGAAACAAAGGCGATACCCGTGGTAACCACATATTCGATGGCAATCCTGCCGCGGCAGGGACAACGCTGGCTGGCGGGAATGGTGATGCTGACGCTGAGCGGCTGCGCTTATATTCCGCATAAACCGCTGGTGGACGGCGCGACCACGGCGCAGCCCGCGCCGGCCAGCGCGCCGATGCCGAACGGCTCAATCTTCCAGACGGTGCAGCCGATGAACTACGGCTATCAGCCGCTGTTCGAAGACCGCCGGCCGCGCAACGTCGGCGACACCCTGACCATCGTGCTGCAGGAAAACGTCAGCGCCAGCAAAAGCTCCTCCGCCAACGCCAGCCGCAACGGCGCCAGCAAGTTCGGCGTCGCCACCTCGCCGCGTTACCTCGACGGCCTGTTGGGCAATGCGCGCGCCGATATGGACATTTCCGGCGACAGCACCTTCGGCGGCAAGGGCGGCGCCAACGCCAACAACACCTTCAACGGCACCATTACGGTGACGGTCAACCAGGTACTGGCCAACGGCAACCTGCACGTGGTGGGGGAAAAGCAGATCGCCATCAACCAGGGCACCGAATTCATTCGTTTCTCCGGCGTCGTCAACCCGCGCACCATCAGCGGCAACAACTCGGTCACCTCGACGCAGGTGGCGGACGCGCGGATCGAATACGTCGGCAATGGCTATATCAACGAGGCGCAGACCATGGGCTGGCTGCAGCGCTTCTTCTTAAATGTTTCACCGTTCTAAGGATTGACTGATGCTGAAAAAATGGTTTATCGCGCTGTGCGTCGGGCTGGTGTGCTTGCCGGCGGCGGCGGAGCGCATCCGCGATCTGGTGACGGTGCAGGGCGTGCGAGACAACGCCCTGATCGGCTACGGCCTGGTGGTGGGGTTGGACGGCTCCGGCGACCAGACCATGCAGACGCCGTTCACCACCCAAAGCCTCAGCAATATGCTGTCGCAGCTGGGTATCACCGTGCCACCGGGCACCAATATGCAGCTGAAAAACGTGGCGGCGGTGATGGTGACCGCCAAACTGCCGCCGTTCTCGCGCGCCGGGCAGAATATCGACGTGGTGGTTTCTTCGATGGGCAACGCCAAGAGCCTGCGTGGCGGCACCCTGCTGATGACGCCGCTCAAAGGCGTGGATAACCAGGTTTATGCGCTGGCGCAGGGCAACGTGCTGGTGGGCGGCGCGGGCGCGGCGGCCGGCGGCAGCAGCGTGCAGGTCAACCAGTTGGCGGGCGGGCGCATCAGCAACGGCGCCACCATCGAACGCGAGTTGCCGACCACCTTCGGCAGCGGCGGGGTGCTCAACCTGCAGCTGAACGACGAGGATTTCACGCTGGCGCAGCAGATCAGCGACGCCATCAACCGCCAACGCGGCGGCGGCACCGCGACGCCGCTCGACGCCCGCACCATTCAGGTGCTGGTGCCACAGGGCAACAGCTCTCAGGTGCGCTTCCTGGCGGAGATTCAAAACATCACCGTCAACGTCGGCGCGATGGACGCCAAGGTGATCATCAACTCGCGCACCGGTTCGGTGGTGATGAACCGCGATGTGATCCTCGATTCTTGCGCCGTGGCCCAGGGCAACCTGTCGGTGGTGGTCGATCGGCAGAACACTGTCAGCCAGCCAACGACCCCGTTCGGCGGCGGCCAGACGGTGGTGACGCCTAACACCCAGATCTCGGTGCAACAGCAGGGTGGGTCGCTGCAGAAGGTGAATGCCAGCGCCAACCTGAACAATGTGATCCGCGCGCTGAATGCGCTGGGCGCCACGCCGATCGATCTGATGTCGATCCTGCAGGCGATGCAGAGCGCCGGCTGCCTGCGCGCCAAGCTGGAAATCATCTGATGGCCGGCGATCTGATGGCGATGTCGGGCGCGGCCTATGACGCCCTGGCGCTGAACGGCCTGAAGCGCGACGCGGCGGCCGACCCGCAGGGCAACCTCAAGCAGGTGGCCCAGCAGGTGGAAGGCATGTTCGTGCAGATGATGCTGAAAAGCATGCGATCCGCCTTGCCGCAGGACGGGGTATTGAGCAGCGATCAAACGCGGCTCTATACCTCGATGTACGATCAGCAAATCGCCCAGCAGATGTCGCAAAAAGGGCTGGGGCTGGCCGACATGATGGTCAAGCAGATGAGCAACGCCAACGCGGTGCCGAGTGAAACCGCGGGCCTGTCGCCGATGGCGCTGGACAACGAGGTGCTGCAAACGCTGCCGAACCAGGCGCTGGAGCAGATGGTGCGCCGGGCGATGCCGAAAGCCCCGCCGGCCGCCGCGCCGCTGTCGCTCAACAACGGCAACTTCGTCGCCCGCCTGTCGATACCGGCGAAGGTCGCCAGCCAGCAGAGCGGCATTCCGCATCAGCTGATCGTCGCGCAGGCGGCGCTGGAGTCCGGCTGGGGGCAGCGCGAGATCCCGACCTCAGACGGCACGCCGAGCTACAACCTGTTCGGCATCAAGGCCGGCGGCAGCTGGAACGGGCCGGTAACGGAGATCACCACCACCGAGTTCGAACAGGGCGCGGCGAAGAAGGTGAAGGCGAAGTTCCGCGTCTACGGCTCGTACGTCGAGGCGATCGCCGATTACGTCAAACTGCTGACCAACAACCCGCGCTACGCCGACGTGGCCGCCGCGCGCAGCCCGGAACAGGCGGCGCATGCGCTGCAGCGCGCCGGCTATGCCACCGACCCGCAGTACGCCAGCAAGCTGGTCAGCGTGATTCAGCAGATGAAGAGCGCGGGGGAGCAGGCGGTGAAAGCTTACACCCACGATCTGAAAGATTTGTTCTAAATCCCCGTCATTCTTGACGCCGCAGCGGCGCCAATTATTTAGGGGTAGGCGGCAATGGAGGCTCGCTGGATGCTGACTACATTGCCGCTTTTTTTCCTCAAGTTCTTCTCATTTTTGCCGATAACCGAAACAGGCTGAGCGAACAGGCTCAGCAGCTCAATTAAGAACCCTGTGGGCCGCCGGCGCCGCAGCATAAGGAATTCCGATGTCCAATAGCTTAATCAATACCGCGATGAGCGGGCTGAATGCGGCTCAGGTGGCGCTCAGTACCGTCAGCAACAACATCTCCAACTACAACGTGGCGGGCTACAACCGTCAGACCGCGATCCTGGCGCAGAACGGCGGCATGGCCACCATGAGCGGCTTTATCGGCAACGGCGTGACCGTCACCAGCGTTAATCGCGAGTACAACCAGTTCATCACCAACCAGCTGCGCGGCGCGCAAAGCGCGTTCGGGGCGCAAAACGCCTATTACGAGAAGATTTCACAGATCGACAACCTGTTGGCGAGCAAGACCAACCCGCTGTCGACCAACATGCAGGATTTCTTTACCAACCTGCAGAACCTGGTGAGCAACGCCGGTGACGACGCCGCGCGCCAGACGGTGCTGGGCAAGGCCAACGGCCTGGTGAATCAGTTCAACAACACCGACAAATTCCTGCGCGACATGGATAACGGCGTTAATCAGCAGATCAGCGATACGGCGCAGCAAATCAACAGCTACGGCCAACAGATCGCCAAACTGAACGACGAGATCACCCGTTTGCGCGGCAGCGCCGCCGGCGAGCCGAATGCGTTGCTGGATCAGCGCGATCAGCTGGTCACCGAATTGAACCAGCTGGTGGGCGTACAGGTCACGCAACAGGACGGCGACGCCTATACCGTCTCCTTCGCCAACGGCTTGACCCTGGTGCAGGGCAGCAACACCTATCAGGTGGAAGCCGTGCCATCCAGCAGCGATCCTTCCCGTCTGACCATCGGCTATAACCGCGGCAACGGCGCCAGCGAAGTGCCGGAAGGCCAGATCACCAGCGGCACGCTGAGCGGCGTGCTGAAATTCCGCAGCGAAACGCTGGACGGCGTGCGCAATCAGCTGGGCCAGTTGGCGCTGGCGATGGCGGACAGCTTTAACCAACAGCATCGCGCCGGCTTCGATCTGAACGGCGACGCGGGCGGCGACTTCTTCAGCTTCAGCGGCGGCCGGGTGGTGGATAACACCCGCAACACCGGCGACGCGTCGCTGTCAGTCTCTTACACCGATACCGGCAAGGTGAAGGCCAACGATTATCGCGTCGAGTTCGACGGCAGCAGCTGGCAGGTGAGCCGCCTGCCGGACAACGTGAAAGTCAACGCGACGCCGGGCACCAGCGCCGACGGCAAGCCGACGCTGAACTTCGACGGGTTGGAAGTGAGCATCGACGGCAATGCGCAGGCCAAAGACAGCTTCACCGTGAAGCCGGTCAGCGACGTGGCGGGCAATCTGAAAGTGGCCATCACCGATTCGTCCAAGATCGCCGCCGCCGGTAAAGACGACAGCGGCCGCGGCGATAACGAAAACGCCAAGAAGCTGCTGGATCTGCAAACCAAAAACCTGGTGGACGGCAAGGCGACCCTGAGCGGCGCTTACGCCGGCATCGTCAGCGGCGTCGGCAACCAGACCGCTGCCGCCAAGGCTATCGCCACCTCGCAGGCCAAGATCGTCACGCAGCTGGGCGCGCAACAGCAGTCGATGTCCGGCGTCAACCTTGACGAAGAGTATGGCGAGCTGCTGCGTTTTCAGCAGTACTACATGGCCAACGCGCAGGTGATTCAGACCGCCAGCTCGCTGTTCGACGCGCTGCTGAATATTCGTTGATTTCATTGTTAATCGGCGCCGATAACGGCGCCGGTCGCTCAGAGTAAGGAACCCACAGCATGCGCATGAGCACCAGCATGATGTACCAACAGAACATGAACGGCATCACGGGCAACCAGTCGCTGTTCATGAAGGCGGCCGAGCAGCTTTCCTCGGGCAAGCGGGTGATCAACCCGTCCGACGATCCGCTGGCGGCGTCGCGCGCGGTGATGTTGTCGCAATCGCAGGCGGAAAACAGCCAGTACACGCTGGCGCGCACCTTCGCTCGTCAGAACGTGTCGATGGAAGAAACGGTCTTGGCCGGCGCGACCTCCACCATCGCGGACATGAAGGCGCTGATCGTCAATGCCGGCGGCACCGAAAGCGATAACGACCGCCAGTCGTTGGCCACCCAGCTGCAGGGGCTGAAAGATCAGCTGCTGAACCAGGCCAACAGCACCGACGGCAACGGTCGCTATATGTTCGGCGGATACGTGAACGACAAGGCGCCGTTTGTCGACAACGGCGGCACCGTCAGCTATCAGGGGGGCGACAAGACGGTAGAGCAGAAAGTGGACGCCAACCGCACCATGACCATCGGCCATACCGGCAACGCGGTGTTCATGTCATTGACCAGCAACCCGAAGCCAGAGCCGGACGGCAGCGCGCCGGTCAGCAACATTTTCGAGAGCATCGACATCGCGTTGAATGCGCTGAAAACGCCGCTGCAGGGCGCCGACGAGGCTACCAAGCAGCAGGTGAACGATGCGTTGGCGAAAGCCAACCGCGGCCTGGACAACTCCTACAACAACGTGCTGAGCGTGCGCGCCGAGCTGGGCAGCCAGCTGCAGGAGATGGATCAACTGGACAGCATCGGCAAAGAGCGCGATATGACCAACCAGATCCAGATGAGCGCGCTGACGGATGCCGACCTGGCCGAGTCTATCTCGTCTTATTTCATGCAGCAGGCGGCGCTGCAGGCGTCGTATAAAACCTTCAGCGATATGCAGGGCATGTCGTTGTTCCAGATGAATCGTTAAGAGCAATACCCCGTTGCCTGACCGCGACGGGTTTCCCTTTAGTGCGCTTAGAAAATGCCCTCTCCGCCCCGCGGGGAGGGAGGCTTCTTGAAACCGGGCGCACTCGTTTGGCGCGTCGTTCGTTCTCCCACTACTGACTGAGCGACGCGCCTTTTTTTGTCTGCGTGTTCCCATTCACCTTAAGCCTTAGCGGAAAGGCACGCCGCGATCCCTATCGCCGCCGTTATTGCCGTCACCGGCGCCGCCAATCCGTTGCATTTCTTCTCTGGTCAGTTCTCTCAGCATAGGTCGATCTCCTGTTAACGCGACTTAGCGTTATTTTTAGGGTTGTTATTTTCGATTTGAGATTTGCGGCTCTCATTTAGCAGCCAGCGTATTGGCTTATAGAGGCACTCGGCCAACTTCAATGAGCCAAATAAGGTAAACGGGATGATGACAAAACTATCGACGCCAGGCGGCAGAGCAAATAAACCCCAGGAAAAACCCAGTGTGTTTAAAATAGTGCTCATGATCAAAAGGGCGATGCCGCTGATGAATAAATCACTCAGCTGAAACTTTATCTTCATATTTACACCATTTATATTTTAGTGAGGCTTGCTGCGTACTGGTAGCAAGGTTGTTTTCAATATAACGCTGGGGAAATAAGGTGGGAAATCGATTTTTCTTGTCAGTGAATAAATAAGGGGTGTGAGTAAATTAAATCATTAATACATTATTTTTAAATTTAACGCAGCAGCCAGGGTGATGTGGCGCGTTATTCCCTTCCTAAGAATAAAGTACACCGGCACGGTTTGCCGGCGAGTGATGAGTGTGGGTCCCGGGCTGCCGATGCGGCGCCGCGTCGAATGACGTTGCAGAAGCCGGATAGGGGCGCAACCCGGAATTTTGCTACAGGTCTTGCGTGATTATTTCTTTTTCTTCACCACTTTCCATTTTCCGCCATCGCTGGTCTCGGTGAAGGAAACTCTAAACTTGTTGCTTTTCCAGTGGGTCAAACCGAATAACCGGCGTGCTTTGCGGTTGCTTTTCGCTTTAATCATGATGTCGCTCCTATGGTTAGCAAAGATCGATGCTGCTCCCTGCAGCCGGCGGGCGCCGGACGCATTTATTTAAGATGCAAGGAATCTGCCGCGCATTTAACTCTGCGTGGCTGCGTTATTTTATTTTTCTCTAATCAATGGTTGTATATTATCGCTGCGGAGACTCACGCGCTGTGGCGATATTTTTGTTACCGGGTCTATTCTAGGTCGGGGTTTTATTTATTCAAGCCGCCGGAGACATTTGAACCTTAATCCGGATAAAAGCCGTTTCTCAGGCTTTTGTCCCAAGAAAACGTTTTTATTGCCATTTTGTCTCAGGCGGAAGAGGGGGGAAGGAAGGGGCCGCACAGGGGATCAGAAGGTCATGCCGCCGATCACCGCCGCCAATCGATCGAACACTTCGCCGAACAGGTGTTCGCAGAACGGCGCCAGCATCGGCATCATCATGCCCAGCGTCATGATGCCGAAGGTCATGGTGACCGGGAAGCCGATCACGAACACCGACAGCTGCGGCGTCATGCGGTTGAGCAGGCCGAGCGCCATGTTGAGCGTCAACAGCAGGCAGATCAGCGGCAGCGCCAGCATCATGCCGTTGATGAAGATCAGCGAGCCGACCTGAGTCAGCACCAGGAAACCGTTGCCGTTCAGCGGCTGCGTTTGGACAGGCAGGGTGTGGAAGCTGTCCGCCAGCAGCGAAATCAGCCACAGATGGCCGTCGAAGCTGAGGAACAGCAACATCGCCAGCAGGTTGAGCAGGCGCGCCAGCACCGGCATGTTCGGGCCGCCGCTGGGATCGAAGAAGGTGGCGAACGACAGGCCCATCTGCATGCCGATCACTTCCCCCGCCAGGCGCACCGCCGCGAAGGCGAACTGCATGGTTAACCCCAGCGCCACGCCGATCAGAATCTGCTGAATCGCCAGCCACAGGCCGGCGGCGGAGAAGATGGGGATATTGCTGGCGGGCAGCGTCGGCGCAATCAGGATGACGATCAGCCCGCCAAGGCCGATTTTGACCTTTTTGCTGATTTGCTTTTCGCTGAATATCGGCGCGGTGCTGATCAGCGCCAGAATGCGCAGCAGCGGCCAAAAATAGTGGCTTAGCCAGACGGTGAGCTGGGCGCTGTCGAAAGTGAGCACGGTCAGCCGATCAGGGTAGGCAGGTTGCTGAACAGGGTGCGCATGTAGTCCAGCAACAGGTTCAGCATCCAGGGGCCGGCGATGATGATGGTGGCCACTACCGCCAGAATTTTGGGGATGAACGACAGCGTCATTTCGTTGATCTGGGTGGCGGCCTGCAGCAGGCTGACCACCAGGCCGCTGATGAGCGCCGCCAGCAGCAGCGGGGCGGCCAGCGCCAGCGCCACTTTCATCGCCTCGGTGCCGAGCGCCATAACCGATTCAGGTGTCATCTCGCTTTCTCCGGTCAGGGGTTACGAATAGAAGCTCTGCGCCAGCGAGCCGAGCAGCAGCTGCCAGCCATCGACCAGCACGAACAGCATTAGCTTGAACGGCAGCGAGATGGTGGCCGGCGGCACCATCATCATCCCCAGCGCCATCAATACGCTGGCAACCACCAGGTCGATAATCAGGAACGGAATGAACACCGTAAAGCCGATCTGGAAGGCGGTTTTCAGTTCGCTGGTGACGTAGGCGGGCAGCAGGATGCGCATCGGCACCGCTTCCGGGCCGGCCAGCGGCGGCTGATTGGCCAGTCTGGCGTACAGCGCGAGATCGGTTTCGCGCGTTTGCCGCAGCATGAACTCGCGCAGCGGCTGCGCGCCTTTATCCAGCGCGACCTCCAGTCCGATCTTGTCCTGGCTGAACGGCAGGTAGGCGTCCTGATAGACCTTGTCGAACACCGGCGACATGATGAAGAAGGTCAGGAACAGCGCCAGCCCCAGCATCACCTGGTTCGGCGGCGCCGACGGCGTGCCCAGCGCATTGCGCAGCAGCCCGAGCACGATGATGATGCGGGTGAAGCTGGTCATCATCAGCAGCATGGCGGGCAGGAAGGTCAGCGAGGTCAACAGCACCAGCGTCTGCACCGGCAGCGACCAGCTTTGGCCGCCGTTGGCCAGCGGCTGGCTGATCAGCCCCGGCAGTTGTGCAAAAGCCGCCGGGCTGATCAGCAGCAGGGCGGCAGGGAGCCAAACCGCCGGACGGCGGACGAGGGTATGAAGAGTCGAGGTCATGCCGATTTTTCCGGGCGTTTCAGAACTTTTTGCATCAGTTGGCGGAAGTCCGCCGGTGTCGCCGCGTTGGTCTCGCCTTCGTCTTTCGGCGGGGCGGGCAGGGTGTGCAGCGGGGTGATCTGCTGGGCGGTGACGCCCAAGACCAGCAGGGTGTCGTCGATTTCCACCACCACCACGCGCTCACGCTGCCCGACCTGGCAACTGGCGCGCAGGTTGAGCAGTTTGTTGTTGCGCGCCTGCGGGGCGAACCCCAGCCGACGGAACAGCCAACCGGCCAGCAGGATCAGCAGCAGAATGCCGCCGAGCGCGCTGCTGACCTGCATCAACACCGAACCGGCCGGCAGGGCCGGCGCGGCGGGTTGTTGGGTGCTTTGCACGGTAACGGGCGCGGCGACGGTCATCAGCGGCTCAGTCGACGCATGCGTTCGGACGGGGTGATGATGTCGGTGATGCGCACGCCGAACTTGTCGGCCACCACCACCACTTCACCTTGTGCGATCAGGTAACCGTTGATCAGGATATCCAGCGGTTCGCCGGCCAGGCCGTCCAGCGCCACCACCGAGCCCTGCGACAGGCGCAGCAACTCTTTGATGGTCATCTTGGTGCGCCCCAGTTCCACGGTCAGCTTGACCGGAATATCCAGAATCAGGTCGATATCCTGCAGGCTGCCGAGCGCATCCTGAGCTTCCAGCGACTTGAACACCCCTTCGGTGCTCGCGCCGGATTTCTCTGAAGACTGCTGCTCGTTAAACGCATCAGCCCACAGATCGTCTACGGATTCCTTTCCTTCGCCAGACGGTTGCTTAGGATCACTCATTGGGCTGTTCCTCACTCAGAGCATTCAAAATAGGGTTAATCAAATGTTCAACACGCAGGGCGTATTGCCCGTTCAACGTGCCGTATTGGCTGGTCAGAACCGGTACGCCGTCCACATGGGCGATCAGGCGTTCCGGCTTGTCTATCGGTAATACATCGCCCGGTTGCAGCTTCAGGACTTTCGACAGCCGCATCGGGATATCGACGAAGTTGGCGATCAGCTCCAGTTCGGAGTGCTGCACCTGCTTCACCAGCGTTTCGCGCCAGTGGCTGTCTTCCTGCCGCGAATTTTCCAGCGGCGGGTTGGTCAACAGCTCGCGCAGCGGTTCGATCATCGCGAAGGGAATGCAGATGTTGAACTCGCCGGTCAGCGCGCCGATCTCCACCTGGAACGGCGTGGTGACCACGATGTCGTTCGGCGAGGTGGTGATGTTGGTGAACTTCACCTGCATTTCGGCGCGCACGTACTCTACGTCGATCTTGTAGATGGCGCTCCAGGCGTCGCCGTAGGCGTCCAGCGCCAGACGCAGCATGCGCTTGATCACCCGTTGTTCGGTCGGGGTGAATTCGCGGCCTTCGACCTTGGTCGGGAAGCGGCCGTCGCCGCCGAACAGGTTATCGACGGCGATGAACACCAGGCTCGGCGCGAACACGAACAGGGCGGTGCCGCGCAGCGGATTCAGATGCACCAGGTTCAGGTTGGTCGGCACCGGCAGGTTGCGGGCGAACTCGTGATACGGCTGGATTTTGATCGGGCCGACGGTAATGTCCGGGCTGCGGCGCAGCAGGTTGAACAATCCCATGCGGAACTGCCGGGCAAAACGTTCGTTGATAATTTCCAGCGCGTGCAGGCGCTCGCGCACCACGCGGCGCTGGGTGTTCGGATCGTAAGGCTTGACCTCGCTCTCTTTGCCGACCACCGCCTCGGGTTCATCACCCGCGCTGTCGCCGTTGAGCAAGGCGTCGATCTCTGCCTGTGAAAGAATGCTATCGCCCATAGTGATTACCGCAGTATGAAGGCGGTGAACAGCACGTCGCTGACCACCTGCTTCGGTTGTCCCTTAACCAGCGGCGGGCTGAGCACATCCTTAATCTGCGCCACCAACTGTTGCTTCCCTTGTTCATTGGCCAACTGGCTCGCTTCCTGGCGGGAAAGCAGCATCAGCAGACGGCTGCGCACTTCCGGCAGAAAATCGTTCAGCTGGCGGCGGGTACTTTCGTCCGGCAGACGCAGCGTGAGGCCGATGTACAGCACGCGATCCGGGTTGTTGTCCGGCGTCACCAGGTTGACGGTAAAGGTGTCGAGCGGCATGAACACCGGCGCCGCCGGCGGTTGTTCTTTGACGGCGGCCGGTTCGGCGCCGTTTTTATGCTGTTGCAGCAGCCACCAGCTGTAGCCCGCGGCGCCACAGGCGACGACGCTGATCAACACCAGCAGGATGACCAGAAGGGGGCGTTTCGGTGCTGCCGGAAGGGAGTTCTGAGACATAGCGAAATCTAATTCCTGTTGTTCCACCCGCGGCCTGTGAGGCGGCGGGCATCGCGCGCGGCAAAGCCGCACGCATGACATGTAAAGGTATTATCGCGTCTATTGTGGCGTGCAATAGCCTGAATAGACGCGCAAATGGGTGCCAGCTTGGGCGTTTGCGGCGGCTCAGGCGAAAATATCGACGCCGTTGACCGCGCTGGCCATACGCTGCAGCGCCGCCGGTGCGCTGACGCCCTCGGCGGCTGCGCCGTCAGCGCCATGATGTTCAGCATAACTGGAACGGCCCTGGCTGTTGGAAGCCTGCTGTTGCGCCTGCTGCCAGTGCGGGGTGGACTCGCCGCCCACGCTGCTCTGCCCCAGGTTGATACCGCTCTCCGCCAGCGCGTGCCGCAGCTGCGGCATCGCCGCTTCCACCGCCGCACGCACCTGGCCGTGCGCGGAGGCGATGTGCAGCTGCGCCTGCTGGTCGTCCAGTTTCAGCGTGATCTGCAAGGCGCCCAGTTCCTGCGGGTGCAGGCGCAGCTCGGCGCTCTGCTGGCCGTTGCGGTGGAACATCAGCACCTGTTGGTTCAACGCCTGCTGCCACTCCGGGCTGCCCAGCTGCGCGTTGAGCTGCGGAGCCGGCGGTGCCGTCACCAGCGCGCTGGCCGGGGCGGTCGTTTGCGTCGGGCTGGCGGCGGCCAGGGCGACAGCGTGATTGAGCGTCGGTTGCTGCTGCGCATCGCTCACCGGCAGCGGCTGTGCGGCGTTTGCGCGTTCACCGCTGGTCGGCTGCGTTGTCGCCGCGGCAGCGTTGTCGCCATCGGTAGCCGGCGTTTTCGCGCCCGTCACCGCCGGGGCGGGGGCCGCCGACGAGCGCGCGGCGGTGTTATCACCGGCCGCCGCGATGTTCAGCAGGCCGTTGCCGGGCTGCAGCGCAGTCGCCTCGTCAGCGTTTTCCATCGGCAGCGACCGTTGGCCTTCGGCCGGTTGCGCCTGAGCGACGATCGCGGCCGGCAGCATGGCGTACAGCGCCTGCAGCGTCGCGGCATCCAGCTCTTTGGCGGCGACGATCGGCGGCTGCGCCGGTTTATCGCCGGCGGCGGGCGCATCGCCTTCAACGGCTTCAGAAGAAGGCGCGTCGGCTGAGGCTGACAGGTTCGGCAACAGGCCGCCGCGCTCGCCGAAGGTGGCCAGCAGCTGATTGAGCTGGTTGCGGCTCAGGGCCGGGGCGCGCTCCTCGTCCGCGCTCAGCGTGGCCGGCTGAGGTTTGCCATCGGCGGCGGGCGCGAAACGCGCGCCGAGCAGCTGGGCAAAAGCGGACGACAGCTGGCTTTCGTCCAGCGCCGAGGTCAGTTCGGTCAGACCGCCGGCGTCGCCGGGTAAGGCCAGGCCGGGCAGGGCGTTCAGATTCATGGGTTGATATTCCTTTGTGCGCTGCGTTGAGCGAATTCATCCATCAATTTTTGATCCCGTTTGTTCTCCTGCTGCTGCTCCGCGTTCATTGCGCGGGTATGCAGGGTTTCGAAAGCGTTCAGCCGCTGTTGTTTGTCTTGCCATTGCTTCACCGCGTGATCCACTTTCTGCCCCCACTGCAGCAGCTGCTGGCGGTGCTGGTCGATGGCCTGCTCCAGCGTGCCGATAAACTGCTGGTAGTTTTGCCAGCGTGAGCTATCCATGCCGTCGCAGAGCGTATGATTCAGCTTCTGGCGGTATTCGTCCTGATAGTTGAGCAGCATCGACAGCTGCTGCTCCGCCGCCTGCTGCGCCTGCCGCACCTGGCCAAGCTGTTGCGCGGCTTGCTCCACCGCATCCTGCGCCAGATCGCGCAGGGTAATCAGGGGGGATTGTGATTTCATCGCTCTGCGCCTCTGTGACGTTAAACAATCAACTGCTGCAGCTGTTGACAGGCTTCATCATAGCCGCTGCGTTCGAAGATACCCTGCTGCAGGTAGGCTTCCATCTGCGGATACAGCGTCATCGCTTTGTCCAGCAATGGATCGCTGCCCGCCGCGTAGGCGCCGACGCTGATCAGATCGCGGTTGCGTTGATAGCTGGCCAGCATCTGTTTGAAGGTGCGAACCCGGCGATAATGCTCTTCGTCGATCAGCGACGTCATGGCGCGGCTGATTGACGCTTCGATGTCGATAGCCGGGTAGTGGCCGGCCTCCGCCAGCCGCCGCGACAGCACCACGTGGCCATCGAGGATGGCGCGCGCCGAGTCGGCGATCGGGTCTTGCTGATCGTCCCCTTCGGTCAACACGGTGTAGAAAGCGGTGATGGAGCCGCCGCCGCTGATGCCGTTGCCCGCGCGTTCCACCAGCGCAGGCAGCTTGGCGAAGACCGAAGGCGGATAGCCTTTGGTCGCCGGCGGCTCGCCGATGGCCAGGGCGATCTCACGCTGCGCCATGGCGTAGCGGGTAAGGGAGTCCATGATCAGCAGCACGTGCTGCCCGCGGTCGCGGAAATCTTCGGCGATGCGGGTGGCGTAAGCCGCCCCCTGCATGCGCAGCAGCGGCGACACGTCCGCCGGCGCGGCGATCACTACCGAGCGCGCGCGGCCTTCGGCACCGAGAATGTTCTCGATAAAGTCTTTGACCTCGCGGCCGCGCTCGCCGATCAGGCCAACGACGATCACATCCGCCTGGGTATAACGGGCCATCATGCCGAGCAACACGCTCTTACCAACGCCGGAGCCGGCGAACAGGCCCATGCGCTGACCGCGCCCGACGGTCAGCAGGCCGTTGATGGTGCGCACCCCCACGTCCAGCACCTGCTCAATTGGCGTGCGCTGCAAGGGGTTGAACGGCGCGGTGATCAGCGGCGCGCGGTAACCGGTTTCCGGTGAAGGCAGGCCGTCGAGCGGTTTGGCGCTGCCGTCCAACACGCGCCCCAGCAGGGCCGGGCCGAGCGGCAGCTGTTTGCCGGCGCTTTGGCCTTCCGGCGCGATGCGGGCGTAAACCCGCGCGCCCGGCACGATGCCTTCCACTTCTTCCAGCGGCATCAGGAACAGCCGCTGGCCGTTGAAGCCCACCACTTCGCTTTCCACTTCCTGCACTTCACCGGCGTCGTGCCGTTCGATGAGGCAGGTCGCCCCGAGCGGCAGCTGCAGGCCGGTGGCCTCCAGCACCAGCCCGGTGGCGCGGGTCAGGCGACCGTAGCGGCGCACCGTCGGCGCGCGGGCGATGCGTTTTTCCAGCGTATCCAGAGAACTCAGCCAGCGGCCGAGACGCGCGGTCATCAGACTTCTCCCGGTGCCGCCAGGCGGCACAGTTCATGCCAGCGCGTCGCCAGGCTGGCGTCGAGATCGCCTTCCTCGGCGCTGACCTTGCAGCCGCCCGGATGCAGTTCGCCGTCCGCCAGCAGGCGCCAGCCGTGCAGGCTGAGGGTAACCCCCAACTGCTGCTCGACGCGTGGGTAGTCGTCCGGGTGGACCCGCAGCTGCGGCTTGCCGTTGAACATCGGCTCCTGCTGAATCAGCTGTTGGATCTGCGCGAGCAGGGCGGTGCCGTCGCACACCGGCGGCTGGCCCAGCACCTGTTTGGCGGCGGTCAACGCCAACTGCATCAACCGTGACGCGATCACGCTGTCGAGCGCGTCCAGCGTGTGCTGGAATTCGGTGACCAACTGCTGCCAGTGAGCGGTCAGCGGCTGTTGCTGCTGCTGCGCTTCCAGCAGCCCCTGCTGGCGGCCTTCCTCCAGACCGGACTGAAAACCGGCCTCGTAACCTTTCTGCTGGCCGTCGGCATAGCCCAGTTGCTGGCCCTGTTGCTCCGCCTGCAGGCGCAGCGTCGCCAGCTGCTGCTGCAATTCGGCCTGCGCGTCCGGCGACGGATCGTCAAGTTCGAGCTCCGGCAATGGCGGCAGGTCGAGAACCGGTTTCTGTTCGCCCAAATCGTTGAGCGACCAGGGCTGCCAGGGCAGGGTGTTAATGCGATCAGACATAGGTGTCCTCGCCGCCGCCGATGATCATTTCGCCGGTTTCCGCCAGGCGTCTTACCACCAGCAGGATGGCTTTCTGCTCGTTCTCCACCTGCGACATGCGCACCGGCCCACGGTTGGCCAGGTCGTCGCGCAGGATGTCGGCGGCGCGTTGCGACATGTTCTTGAGGAACTTCTCGCGCAGCGGCTGTTCGGCGCCTTTCAACGCGATCAGCAGCGACTCGCCTTCCACTTCCTGCAGCAGGCGTTGGATGCTGCGATCGTCGACTTCCACCAGGTTTTCGAACAGGAACATCTCGTCGATGATCTTCTGCGCCAGCTCGCCGTCGTATTCGCGCATCGCGTCGATGACCGCTTCTTCCTGCTGGGTTTTCATCAGGTTGATGATCTCGGCGGCGGTGCGCACCCCGCCCATTTTGCTGCGCTTGAGGTTCTGGCCGTCGAGCAGGTTGTTCAGCACTTCGGTCAGCTCCGCCAACGCCGCCGGCTGCACGCCGCCGAAGGTGGCGATACGCAGCATCACGTCGTTGCGCAGGCGTTCGTCGAACAGGGCCAGGATGTCTGCCGCCTGGCCGCGTTTGAGGTGCACCAGAATGGTGGCGATGATCTGCGGGTGTTCGTCGCGGATCAGATCGGCGGCGCTCTGCGGCTCCATAAAGTTGAGCGTTTCCATGCCGGTGGTGGTCTCGCGCGATTCGAGAATGTCTTCCAGCAGGCTGGCGGCGCGCTCTTCGCCCAGCGCCTTGACCAGCACCGAGCGCAGGTAGTCGCTGGCGTTGACGCTCAGCGCCGCGTATTGCTCGGCGTCGTCTTCAAACTCGGTCAGTATCTCGCCGAGCTGTTTGTGTGAAACCTGGCTCATGCCGGCCATGGTGCCGCTCAGCAGCTGTACTTCGCGCGAGGAGAGGTGTTTGAACACCTCCGCCGCGCGATCTTCACCCAGCGTCATCAGCAAGATGGCGCTTTTGTCGGTTCCGGTCAGGCTCATATCTCGTTACTCATCCATTGGCGGATTACCAGAGCGACCACGCGCGGGTCTTTGTCAGCCAGATCGCGGATCCGCTGGCTCTGGACTTCTGCGCTGACGCGCTGCTGCGATTTGCGACGCTGCGCCAGCTCCTCGTTGCTCGGTTTGTTGCTGTCGACCGCTTTGGCGGCAGGGGCGTTGGCGGCGGCGAGGGCGGCCTGTTGCGCGGCCTGGCGCTGTTGCAGCTGCGGCCGCACCAGTTTGCGCCACAGCAGCCAGGCCACCAGCAGCACCAGCAGATAGCGGCCCGCGTCGATCAGGCGATCGATAAACGACTGGCTTTGCCAGAACGGCAGTTCGCCACCGGTCACCTGGCTGTCGGTAAACGGCGTATTGACCACGTTCAGGGTATCGCCGCGGCTGCTGGAGTAGCCCATCGCTTCACGCACCAGCGCTTCGATCTGCGCCAGCTGTTCTTTGCTCATCGGCTGCGGTTTGCCGTCTTTATCCGCGCCGAGGTAGTTGACCACCACGGCGACCGACAGACGCTGCACGGTGCCGGCTTTTTGCTGGGTATGACGGATGGTGCGATCGAGCTCGTAGTTGGTGGTCGCGTCGCGACGGGTATTTTGCGGCACGCCGCTGGCCGCCGCGCTGCGGGTGGTCGCGGCGTTTTGCGCGGTGGCGTTGGCGTTATTGCCCGCCGCCGGCTTGGCGGTTTCAATCGGCGCCGTAGGCGGAGCGCTCGGTTGGTTGGACAGCGCGCCCGGCACGCCGCCGACCTGCGGCCCGCCGATCTGCTCGCTCAGGCTGGTTTGCTGTGAGCGGATGGCGGCTTTATTCGGCTGCTGGTTAGGTTGGTACTGTTCATCGGTTTGTTCGCGCGTGGCGAAGTCGATCTGCGCCGTGACCTGCGCACGCACGTTGGCGCTGCCGACCACCGGGGCGAGGATCGCTTCGATGCGGCGCTGGAAGCCGTTTTCCACTTCGTTGGCGTATTTCAGCTGCGAAGCGTTGAGATCGCGCCCGGTGCCGTCGGACTGGGTCAGCAGGCGGCCGGCCTGATCGACCACGGTCACGTTGCCCGGCGGCAGGCCGGCGACGCTGCTCGACACCATATAAACGATGGCGTTGATCTGGCCGTCGTCCAGCGCACGGCCGGGTTGCAGGGTGAGCGTTACCGAGGCGGAAGGGGATTTCTGTTCGCGCACGAACAGCGAAGGTTTAGGCAGCGCCAGGTGAACGCGGGCGTTTTGCACCGGCCCCAGCGATTCGATGGTGCGCGACAGCTCGCCCTCGAGGGCGCGCTGATAGTTAATCTGCTCGCTGAACTGGCTGATGCCGAATTTTTCCTGATCCAGCAGTTCGAAGCCGACGGCGCCGCCTTTCGGCAGCCCTTGCTGCGCCAGGCGCAGACGGGTTTCATGCACCTTTTCCGCCGGGATCAGCAGCGCCGCGCCATTCTCGGCAAAGCGGTAAGGGATATTCATCTGCGTCAACTGGGTGACGATGGCGCCGCCGTCGCGGTCGTTCAGATTGCTGTACAGCACGCGGTAGTCGGGGCTTTTCACCCACAACAGCAGCGCGACGACGATCGCGATCGCGGCGGAAGCGGCGACCAGCAACGGAATTTTCGGGTTGGCGCGCAGACGGTTCCAGATGGCCTGCAGGCCGTTGTCGCGGCTTTCGCCGGCGGTTATCGAAGCACTCATTTTAGGTCTCGTCCTTCAATGGCGCTCACGATCCCGTACGGGCCGCTGAGCAGCTCCCTGCCAGGCTGATGAACGGTATGGTTAGCGTTGTGTGACAAAACAGACTCCCTGATACACATATCTTCTAAATAGCGGCGCTCCCATTTCTGGGCAGGCCATTATTCGCCTTATCAGACAATTCCGATTGCCCGATAAGCCGGGTTTTTTGCAGTTAATTAACCGCTTTAGGTCCGAAAACGCTGTGCTAGGGTGTGCATCATTGGAGAAGTGCAGGGTGAAAACGTCACCCGGCGAGACGAGAGGATTGAGGACCAGATGGCGATTCAGGGCATTGAAGGGGTACTGCAGCAGATGCAGACCATGGCGGTTCAGGCCGGCAAGATGGGGCAGAATGCGGCGCCGCAGGGCGTCAGCTTCGCCAGCGAACTGACCGCGGCGCTCGGCAAGATCAGCGAGACCCAGCAAACGGCGCGCAAACAGGCGCAGGACTTCGAGCTGGGCGCGCCAGGCATCAGCCTGAACGATGTGATGGTCGATCTGCAGAAATCGTCGGTCTCTTTGCAACTGGGCGTGCAGGTGCGCAACAAGCTGGTGGCGGCCTACCAGGACATCATGAATATGCCGGTGTGATGAACGTGCCGACTATTTTTCGGTGAAATTTGGCTCGGCGCTGTTACCTTAGAGTGACGGCCAGTCCGACAATGCTGAAGCCGCAGCGCCAACCGAGGAAAAAAAACCAGCTATCGAAATAGCTGGCTGAAGGTGCGATAAAACATTTATGTCATGTAGGAGCGTCGACAGCCGCTCGAGGTGGCGTCAACGCGATTATCATATTTGTTATATTATAACAAATCAATGCTGCCGTGCATTTGCTTCAGCCCGCCAATTCCGCGATCCGCTGGTGGGCGTTCGCCAGCCCCTGATCGCGGCCGTGCGGTTTCATGTCCAGCCCTTCGGCATAGATAAATTGCACGTCGCCGATCCCCATCAGCCCCAGCACCGAACGCAGGTAGGGCGTTACGGCATCCGTCGGATGCCCGGCGTGCATGCCGCCGCGTGAACTGAATACCAGCGCATTGACGCCTTCCACCAACCCCACCGGGTAGGTGGCGGTATAGTTGAAGGTCATCCGGGCGCGAGCCACCAAATCGAACCAGTTTTTCAACTGGGTCGGGACGTTGAGGTTGTACATCGGCGCGCCGAGCAGCAGCAGATCGCTCTCTTTCAGTTCGGCAATCAGCTGGTTGGAGAGCGCCACCGCCGCTTTGGCGCGTGGGCTGATGTTTTCCGCGCCGCGCAACGCACCGAACAGCTCGCCGTCCAATACCGGCAGATCCAATGCAGTCAGATCGTGTTCGACGATCCGATCTTCGTGTCCTTTCGCCTTACGCGCCGCCAGATAGCGGTCAATCAGGTTATTGGTCTGCGAGTCATTTCCCATAATGCTGGATTTGAGTACCAGTATTTTTTTCATGCTGCTGTCCTCTGACGGTCATCTGTGGTTTTCACCGGGGATTCGGAATGACTGCAGGTTATCATTGCTTGAGGTTCACCAGTGGTGATAGTTTTTCACTAAATTGATTCCATATTGGCAACATTAAGATGAAAAGCGATCTGAGTGCGCTGCCGGCCTTTGTTGCCGTAGCGGAAGGCGGCAGTTTCGCCGCCGCCGCAGAGAAACTGCATCTGACGCGCTCTGCGGTCAGCAAAATCGTGTCGCGTCTCGAGGCTCGGCTTGGCGTGATGTTGTTTATGCGCACCACGCGCAGCCTGAGCCTGACGGATGAAGGGGCGCTGTACTATGAGCACTGCCGGCAGGCGTTGGCAAACATTCAGGCGGCGGAAAACCAGCTCGACAGCGGCAAGATGCAGGTCAGCGGCCGGCTCAGAGTCTCGGTGCCGGTGCTGTTCGGCCATTTGTGCATTGCGCCCGTGTTGACGGCGCTGGCGAATGAGCATCCCTTACTGACGCTGGAGATTTCATTCAGCGACCGCAGGATCGATCTCGTCGATGAGGGGTTCGATCTGGCGGTGCGCATTGGCGAGCTGGCGGACAGCGGCAGCCTGGTTGCCCGGCGCTTGGGCGAACACGGCATGCTGCTGTCCGCCTCGCCCGATTATCTGCAGCGCTGCGGTGAACCGAGAACGGTAGAGGCGTTAAGCCGACATCAGGCGGTGGGGTATCTGCACGCCGGCGCCGTGTTGCCCTGGCAGCTTCGCGGTGAAAACGGCGAGCTGCGGCCGTTCAGGCCACCGGCCAAGATGATGATGGATGACATGCAGGGGATCGTCGATGCGGTGTCCGCCGGCGCCGGTATTGCCTGGCTGCCGGAGTGGCTGGTGCGCGAGCGCTTGATGGCGGGAACGTTGGTGGAGATCATGCGCGGTGAGTCCAGCCTCAGTTTCCCGGTGAACGTCGTGTGGCCCTATATGCCTTATCAGCCGCTCAAGGTGCGGCTGGCGGTAGACAAGCTGGTGGCGGAGCTGCCGGGAAAATTGGCGCTTGCGACACCGTGGGTATCGCATCGCTAATGGCCGGTGCCACAACCGACTAATGTACCGAATAGAGGGCAGAAAATGGTGCTGTCAGGTTTATTGAATGCGCAGGTGACCGTTTATTATGACGTGATTAGTAGGGTTATTATTCGAGGCCGGTCAATGAGCACGAAAAGCGAATCCAGATGGCGTCTGATCAGTATTTTAATGTTGGCGCTGCTGGCGGTATTAATTGGCGTTCTGGTTAAACTGGACTGAAGTCTGACCAGACGATAAAAAGCCTGGCCGTTTTATTGTGCGGCCAGTAAACGCATCATCTCTTCTTCATTCAGTAAGGCTAACAGCCACAACCCCAACAAAATTATTGCCAGAGAAAATAATCGCTTTTCATTACGCATCATTTAATTCGCTGTTCGGCGGATGGGCGTTGCTTAGCGTATCTCAGTGGTGTTACAACCGTTAGGGACTTGTGTTAAATAAAGCCATTTTGTTGCGCGTCTATTTATGTTTCTCCGGCGACCATCGCCTCAACGCCCTGAGAACCGGGTTCCATAATCCTTTGATGGCCGCGAATGGCGGTAGGCGCGAAACCGAAGCGTTTGCGAAAACGTTCGGCGAAACGCGATGCGCTTTCATAACCCACATGTTGCGCGATGGCGGAGATCGGCCAGTCGGTCGACTGCAGCAGGGCCAGCGCGCTACTCATGCGCACGTCGATCATCAGATTGCGCAATGCGGTATTTTCCATCGACAGTTTGCGGCGCAACATCACTTCACTCATCGACAGGCTTTCCGCGACTTTGGCCGCCGTCCAAATGCTGTGCGGGTCGGTCGCCAGGCAGCGGCGCACGCGTTGCGTCAGATCCTTGGCTTCGTTGTGAATAAAGCGAATGCCGAATTGGGCCAGCCACAGCAGAATTTCCAGCATTTTGTGCCGCACGATGATGGTGGGAAAGCGTTGCCGCAGCGTCAGCGCCAGACCGGTGGTTTCAAAACTGTGCTTGAGGGCGCAGGGCAGGTTGCGCAGCGCCAGGACGGCCTCGAACGGCATCGGCGCCGGCGTTTCCTCCGCCGGAGGTTGGACGGTGAGCAACAGGGGATCGCAGGTCAGCAACTGGCAGCTGAATACGCCGTCTTCGGACGGGCCGTTAATAATGTCCACCGTTTGCCCGCCGTCGATAATCAACAGCTCGCCGGGATGAGCGACCACTTCGTGTTGTTGCCAGCGTACGCGCTTATGGCCTTGTTGTATCAGATACAGATGTGGTTGCTCAAAATAGACTGAAGGGAATAATAATTCAGTATGCTGAATGATGTGCGCTGAGGCGCCAATTCCAGGACAGAGATTAATTGTACGTTCCATCGATATTCATTTCGCAGCCATTATCTGAGAATATCTTTACGCTTTGATCAGCGTTGGAGCAACATTTTTCCATGGGCCGTGAAACACAGCGGCGTGTTTTATCTATCAAAAATCAATTTCCTGCTGAACAGAAAACGTCCGTGTCGGGATGATGTTTATCCATTAAAGTGAGAGCCAGGCTCGAAGCGCGCATTTTACCAATTACCCATAAACTGAATAATTCAAATGCCATAGATTAATATCCTAACGTAACCCGAGGGTAATAGCGCATAGTGCTATTTAATCCATTTTCGTCAGTATTGTCGATCTTATCGGACCTGTGGTTCCCCCAGCAACAGCGCACGATCATGAAACTGGCCGTAGGTATTGTTGACCACGTTCTGGCGCGTGGACTGTTCGATCAGCATCTTCAGCTCATCCATTCGCTGCTGTAACAGACGCTTGAGCTCGGTTTCGTTGTCGAGGATCTGTTGCAACTTATTGCGCAACATCTCCTGCAGCGCCATGGACGGGCCGGCTTGCCCGGTAAAGGCGGCGGTTTTTTCCACCGCCGTCACGTAAGCGAATTCGAGCTCGACGAGCTCCTCCCAGCGCCCGGTTTGCGCCAGCGCGATCATCTGGCTGCTCAGGCTATAAATTTGTTGATAAGCGGCTAACAGCTGCTGTTGACGTTCCATTACACGGCGTCCTGCGAAGGTTGGTAGTTAGGGCCGATCTGGCGCCAGGCGTCGGCGATGTTTTCCAGCAGTTTAACCACTTCGGCGATCGCCGCTTCGTCGTTGTGCAGGTTGGCCTGCATCAGTCGACGCTTCATGTAGTCGTACAATGCTGCCAGATTTTCGGCGATCTCGCCGCCCTGCTGAGGGTCGAGGCCACTTTTCAGGCCGTTGTCGATGATATTGATGGCTTTGGACAGCGCCATGCCTTTGCCGGCGATATCGCCCTGGTTCATCAGGATGCGTGCGCGAAGCAGGGCGCTGAGCGCCCCGTCGAACAACATCACGATTAACTGGTGCGGGCTGGCGCTCATGGCGCCGCTTTCCAGACTGACCTGTGCATAGGCCTGAGTGCCGCTACGGTTATACATGCTGTTTTCTTTACCTTGTTAAAGGGTTACTTGAACTGTTGAGCCAAATAGTTACTGGTGCCGTTCATTTTCGACATCATGGTATCCAGCTGAACGAACTGTTGTTTATAACGATCGATGGTGTTCTGAATGCTGGCGGTGACCGTTGTGATCTGGCTGTTCAGGCGATCGAGGTTGGTGTTGATGCTTTTGGTCGAGTTCTCGATGATGCCGCCGGATTTGATGTAGCTCTGGATCTCGTTGTGGATCTCGGTGGCCATGCCGGTGTCTTTGCCGTTACCGACGAAGAAGTTGCTGACTTGATCCGGCTTCTCATCCATCGCTTTCTTCAGCTTGGCGCTGTCGATTTCCAGCTTGCCGGTTTTGGTGTTGGTGGAAATGCCGAGGTTGCCCAGGCCTTTTAACTCCGGGTTGTCCTGGGCTGCGCTCAGCGCGCTTTTGATCGACGACTGAATGCCGCGCAGGGTGTTGTCGCCCAGCAGCGGGCCGTTGGTTGGGTTTGGCGCTTCGCCGGTTTTCACCGGGGTGAACTTGGACAACGCGTTGAAGGTGTCCAGCAGCGAGTTATAGCTGTCGACCCACTCTTTGATCTTGTCGGTGGTGCCGGCGGTGTTGGTGCTGATCACCAGGTGTTGCGGTTCATCGGTTTTGGTTTTGGTTTTCAGATCGATGGTGACGCCTTGCAGGGCATCGCTGATCGAGTTGGTGCTGCGCTTGATAGCGGTGCCGTTCACCGTCAGCTCAGCATCCTGCGGCGCGACCGTCTGCTTCATGGCGGTGCCGGTGCCGCGGGTGGCGTTGTAGTTCAGGATATCGCCCAGTTGGTCGTCGTTATCGACCTGCAGAGAAATCTTGTTGTTTTCGCCGGTGGTGGAGGAGCTGACCGCCAACTGATAGTCGTTGTCGCCGACGCGCATGATGCTGGCGGTGACGCCGGCTTTGGCGCCGTTGATGGCGTCGCGCAGCTCAACCAGCGAGGTTTGATCGTCGCTCAGCGGGATCTTGGTTTCTTTCGGCGGGTTGCCGGCGGTGATGGTCAGGGAGCGGTCTGTCACGCCTTCAGCGCCCAACTTAGCGCCCTGGTCGCTGACTTTCGCCTGGGTGGTCAGGGTTTGCGCCTGCGCCAGTTTGTTCACTTCCACCACATAGTTGCCCGGCACCGCCTTGGCGTTGGTGGTGATCTTGAAGGCGTCGTGTTCGGTGGCGGTGGTGGCCTTGAAGAAATCTTCTTTCGCCATCTCTTTGCTGAGATTGTCGAATTTTTCCAGCGCGCCTTTCAACGTGCCGTAACCGGTCAGCTGGGCGTTGTAGCTGGATTGCTTGGTGGTGTAAGGGGTCAGGCGCTGTTGTTCCGCTTTGGTCAGCTTATCCAGCAAGCCATTGAGGTCGAGTCCTGAGCCGAGACCTAATGAACTGATCGTTGCCATGAGTAATTCTCCTTGATTATGACTTTATTCGCTTTACGCGTTATCGGCCCAGTGGTGAAAAAGTTTACCGAAAAAAACAAAAAAACGATGGCGCAATAGAGGAGGGAAAAAGCGCGTTATTTCCGCCATTGCAACGGGCGCAAAAAATTTTAAAAAATTGCTAAAGGTTGTTAGGGGAGGGCCGATACCTGAGGAGACGGTGGTTGACGCCGTGGGCAAACAAGCCCGAACCTTTTAACCGTGTTGCGAAGAACGCAACTGACTCGTAAGGAAAGCAAACAATGGCACAAGTAATCAACACTAACAGCCTGTCTCTGATGGCGCAGAACAACCTGAACAAATCTCAGTCTTCTCTGGGCACTGCGATTGAGCGTCTGTCTTCCGGTCTGCGTATCAACAGCGCGAAAGACGATGCTGCGGGTCAGGCGATCTCCAACCGTTTCACCGCGAACATCAAAGGCCTGACTCAGGCTTCCCGCAACGCCAACGACGGTATCTCTCTGGCGCAGACCACTGAAGGCGCACTGAACGAAGTTAACGACAACCTGCAGAACATCCGTCGTCTGACCGTACAGGCGCAGAACGGTTCCAACTCCACCAGCGACCTGAAATCCATCCAGGACGAAATCACTCAGCGTCTGTCTGAAATCAACCGTATCTCCGAGCAGACTGACTTCAACGGCGTGAAAGTGCTGAGCAGCGATCAGAAACTGACTATCCAGGTTGGCGCTAACGACGGTGAAACCATCGATATCGATCTGAAAAAGATCGACGCTAAAGAGCTGGGTCTGGATACCTTTAATGTGACGACCAAAGGCAACAAAGTTGGTTCTCAGATCGCTGATGGCGCAACTATCAAGTATGACAACGCAGGTACCGTTGGCGATGCTAAAGTTGACGCATCTGGTCTGAAGGCGAATGAGAAGCTGGTATCAGGTTCTGATAAAGATGGCAAAACCATCTACATGGTCGAAACCACTGCCACCGACGGTAAAAAATCTTACGTTTCAGCGACTCCAACCTTCACTGCAGGTACTGGCGGTGCAGCTGATACCGTGAAATTTGCTGCAAGCACCACTGCAGTGGACATTCCTGATCCGCTGGCTACCCTGGACAAAGCGCTGTCTCAGGTTGACGGTCTGCGTTCTTCCCTGGGTGCGGTACAGAACCGTTTCGATTCTGTTATCAACAACCTGAACAGCACCGTGAACAACCTGTCCGCTTCTCAGTCCCGTATCCAGGATGCTGACTACGCGACCGAAGTGTCCAACATGAGCCGCGCCAACATCCTGCAACAGGCTGGCACCTCTGTTCTGGCACAGGCTAACCAGTCTACTCAGAACGTCCTGTCCCTGCTGCGTTAATCGTCTCTCCCGATTAACTGTCGCAAAGAAACCCCGCTTCGGCGGGGTTTTTTTATGCTCGCGCACCGCGCGGTTATTACATGGCGCAAATAAAGCCCGTTTTGTGCGACTGTTCAGCCGATTGGCATTCCGCCCCCTACGCATAATAGCGCTGACTCTCTTATCCGCAGGTTTAAGACATAGTGAGCGATCTGTATACCGCCGAAGGCGTGATGGACAAAAATTCTCTCTGGTTGCGCTACGTGCCGTTAGTGCGCCACGAGGCGTTGCGCCTGCAGGTCAGGCTGCCCGCCAGCGTGGAGCTTGACGACCTGTTGCAGGCCGGGGGAATCGGGCTATTAAACGCCGTTGAGCGTTATGACGCCCTACAGGGAACCGCCTTTACCACCTATGCGGTGCAGCGCATTCGCGGCGCGATGCTCGACGAGTTGCGCAGCCGCGACTGGGTGCCGCGCAGCGTGCGGCGCCACGCGCGCGAGGTCGCGCAGGTGATGCGGCAACTGGAACAGCGTTACGGCCGTCCGGCGAGCGAGACGGAAGTGGCGCAGACGCTGAACATCTCGCTGGATGAGTACCGTCAAATTCTGTTGGACACCAATAACAGCCAGCTTTTCTCCTACGACGAATGGCGCGAGGAGCATGGCGAGAACGCGGAACCGATGCTGGAAGGGCATGAAGAGGCCAACCCGCTGCATCACCTGTTGGAAGGCAGCCTGCGCCAGCGGGTGATCGACGCCATCGAGGCGTTGCCGGAGCGCGAAAAAATGGTGCTGACGCTGTATTACCAGGAAGAGTTGAATCTCAAAGAGATCGGCGCCGTGCTGGACGTGGGGGAATCCCGCGTCAGCCAACTGCACAGTCAGGCGATCAAACGGCTGCGCGCGCGGCTGGCGAACGATACCTGACGGCGGAGCGCCGCCCCCAACTCGATGACTCATGCGACAATCGGACTGCCCCTTATGCCAGGAATACTGTTGAAGAAACGGCCGCTTAGCCGTTACCTGAAAGACTACAAGCACAGCCAGACCCATTGCTCCCAGTGCGGCAAACTGTTGGACCGCATGGCGCTGGTGTTTCGCGGCAAGATAATCAATAAAGAAGCCATCGCGCGCATGGATCAGCCGATCGACGATGCGGTCTGGCAAAACGTGCAGCACGAGCTGACCGCGCTGTGCCGCTTTTGCAGCGAGATTTCCTGCAACAGCCACCCGAGTTATTTCGACATTATGGCGTTCAAGCAGTATCTGTTCGAACAGACCGAGATGAGCCACAGCACCATTCGCGAGTACGTGGTGCGGCTGCGCCGGCTGGATGAAATGCTGGTGGCGCGGAATTACCCGGCGGACAAATTCGCCAACAGCGCCAGTCATCAGCGCATCATCGACGATCTGCCTACCGCGGCGCACAACAACTACCGCATTGCGCTGCGCAAGTACGATCAGTATCTCGCCTGGCAGCGCAGCTACTGAGACTTTCCCCGGCCGCTGGGCCGGGGTCTGCTGTTTCCCCCGTGATAAAGGATGATTATTCAGTTCACATCTGCTAAATCTATCGGTTATCAGATGTTGATATTCGATTCCCTGGGGGGAAGTAGTGAACCTGCAACAACAACTGGCGCAATTTCCGCGTCTGGATCTGGTTGGCGTCGCCACACCGCTGGAAAAACTGTCCCGTCTCTCCGATTACCTCGGCCGTGAAATTTACCTTAAACGTGACGATGTCACGCCTATGGCGATGGGCGGCAACAAGCTGAGAAAGCTTGAGTTTTTGGCCGCCGATGCGTTACGGCAAGGCGCCGATACGCTGGTCACCGCCGGCGCCATTCAATCCAACCACGTGCGCCAGACGGCGGCGGTGGCGGCGAAACTGGGCCTGCACTGCGTCGCTTTGCTGGAAAACCCGATCGATACCCGCGCGGAAAACTACCTGACCAACGGCAACCGTCTGTTGCTCGGCCTGTTCAACGCCGAAGTGGTAATGTGCGAAGCGCTGCACGATCCGCAGCAGCAACTGGCGGAACTGGCGACGCGCCTCGAGGCGCAGGGCTTCCGGCCTTACGTGGTGCCGGTGGGCGGCTCCAATGCGCTGGGCGCGCTGGGATACGTGCAGTGCGCATTGGAAATCGCCGAACAGAGCCAACGCAGCAACGTGGCGTTCAGTTCGGTGGTGGTGGCGTCCGGCAGCGCCGGCACCCACGCCGGGCTGGCGGTGGGGCTGCAGCAGCTGCTGCCCGAAACCGAGTTGATCGGCGTGACCGTCTCGCGCACCGTGATCGATCAGTTGCCGAAGGTGGAACAAATCCAGAAAGCCCTGGCCTGTTCGCTGAATATTGACAAACTGGCGCCGATCGCGTTGTGGGATGATTACTTCGCGCCGCAGTACGGCATGCCGAACGAAGAGGGCATGGCGGCGGTGCAGTTGCTGGCGCAGCAAGAGGGGGTATTGCTGGATCCGGTGTACACCGGCAAAGCGATGGCCGGTTTGATCGACGGCATCGCCCAGCGGCGCTTCCGCGACGAAGGTCCCATCCTGTTTGTTCACACCGGCGGTGCACCGGCGCTGTTCGCCTACCATCCGCAGGTGTAAACACCGCGTGTTATTCCATTTTGAACTATATTTATAAGGTTATATTCCTTTATGCGGGCGGTTGCACTGTTAAAGTGCTGATATCAAAAAAGATAAACAACATACAGGGGTGTTTATGATGTTTGCGAAAGTTCGTCGTCAATGGTTGTTGGGCGTGGTGGGTATTGCGTTGGCCGCCGGTGTGACGACGCAAACCTACGCCGCCGATAACCTGCTGCAGCAGGTGAAACAGCGCGGCACGCTGATCGTCGGGCTGGAAGGTACTTATCCGCCGTTCAGTTTCCAGGGGGAAGACGGCAAATTGACCGGTTTCGAAGTGGATTTCGCCAACGCGCTGGCGCAACATCTGGGCGTGAAAGCCAAGCTGAACCCGACCAAATGGGACGGTATGCTGGCTTCGCTGGATTCGAAGCGCATCGACGTGGTCATCAATCAGGTGACGCTCTCCGATGAGCGCAAGAAGAAATATGATTTCTCCACCCCTTACACCGTTTCCGGCATTCAGGCGCTGGTGAAAAAGGGCAACGAAGGCACCATTACCAAGCCGGATGACCTGAAGGGCAAAAAGGTCGGCGTTGGCCTGGGCACCAACTATGAGCAATGGCTGCGCGAGAATGTGCAGGGCGTGGACGTGCGCACTTACGACGATGATCCGACCAAGTATCAGGATCTGCGCGTCGGCCGCATCAACGCCATTCTGGTGGACCGCCTGGCGGCGCTGGATCTGGTGAAGAAAACCGGCGATACGCTGGCGGTGGCCGGCCCGGCATTCTCCCGCCAGGAGTCCGGCGTGGCGCTGCGCAAGAATAACCCAGAGCTGCTGGCCGCGATTGACCAGGCGATCGCCGAGATGCAAAAAGACGGCACGCTGGCGAAGATCTCCGAGAAATGGTTTGGCGCGGACGTAACTAAATAATGCACGAAAGTATTCAACTGGCGCTGGATTCAGCGCCATTTTTATTGAAGGGCGCCATACTGACGCTGCAGCTTAGCCTGGGCGGTATGGCGTTCGGCCTGTTGCTGGGTTTTCTGCTGGCGCTGATGCGCCTTTCGCCGCTTTGGCCGCTGTCATGGCTGTCGCGCATTTACGTATCGCTGTTCCGCGGCACGCCGCTGATCGCCCAGCTGTTTATGATCTATTACGGTCTGCCGCAGTTCGGCATCGAATTCGATCCTTTCCCGGCGGCGCTGATTGGCCTGTCGCTCAATACCGCCGCCTACACCTCAGAAACGCTGCGCGCGGCGATTTCGTCGATCGACAAAGGGCAGTGGGAAGCCGCCGCCAGTATCGGCATGACCCGTTGGCAAACCCTGCGCCGGGTGATCCTGCCGCAGGCGGCGCGCACCGCCTTGCCGCCGCTGGGCAACAGTTTTATCGGCCTGGTGAAGGACACCTCGCTGGCCGCTACCATTCAGGTGCCGGAACTGTTCCGCCAGGCGCAGCTCATCACCTCGCGCACGCTGGAAGTGTTCACCATGTACCTGGCGGCATCGCTGATTTACTGGGTGATGGCGACCCTGCTTTCCGCACTGCAAAACCGTCTGGAAGCCCACGTTAACCGCCAGGATCAGGAGTAACGCATGAGTGCCATTGAAGTTAAGCAATTGACCAAGCAGTTCAAAGGTCAGACGGTGCTGCATGGGATCGATCTGGCGGTGGATGCCGGTGAAGTGGTGGCGATCATCGGCCCGAGCGGCTCAGGGAAAACCACCTTGTTGCGCTGCATCAACCTACTGGAGGAGCCGGATTCCGGCACCATTCGCGTCGGCGATATCCTGATCGATGGCAGCAAGCCGTTGAGCAAACAGAAAAATCAGGTGCGCGCGCTGCGCCAGCAGGTCGGTTTTGTGTTCCAGAACTTCAACCTGTTTCCGCACCGTTCGGTGCTCGAAAACATCATTGAAGGGCCGGTTATCGTTAAAGGTGAGGCGAAAGCCAGCGCCGAACAGCGCGCTCGCGCGTTGCTGGCCAAGGTGGGGCTGAGCGGCAAAGAGGCGGCTTATCCGCGTCGGCTGTCCGGCGGGCAGCAGCAGCGGGTGGCGATCGCGCGCGCGCTGGCGATGCAGCCGGAGGTGATTTTGTTCGATGAGCCGACGTCGGCGCTCGATCCCGAGCTGGTGGGAGAAGTGCTCAATACCATGCGTTCACTGGCGGAAGAGAAACGCACCATGGTGATCGTCACCCATGAAATGAGCTTCGCCCGCGACGTGGCCGATCGGGTTATCTTTATGGATCACGGCCGCATCGTCGAACAGGGCCCGGCCAAAGCGCTGTTCGCCAATCCGCAGCATCAGCGCACCCAGCAATTCCTCGACAAGTTCCGGAATCAATAAGGCGTCGGGGGTGTTTCCCCCGACTGAATTCACTCTGCTTTCAACAATTCATTGCGCGCGGCGGCGGCGAGAAATCCGCTGCGGCTGCCGTATCCCGGATGTTGCCGAACCAGAGAGTCAATGCGACTTAACAGGCGATGGGGCAACGTGATGTTAATCCGTTCGGCTCGGCCGTCAAATTTATCCATATTGATAGCGACCAATAGCCATTGTCCTCCCTCGAAGGATCCCGCATCTTTGGCAAGATGGGCTGCGACGGCATGCGGGCGCGGTAGCGGTTGATTGTCTTCGCTCAACAACTCAAAGTGCGCATCCAGTGCGCTTTGGGCATCGGCAAAAGCGTCGTCCAGGCTGGTGCCGGCGAAGTAGCAGCCAGGGACGTCGGGAAAGAAACCGCTGGCGCTGCCGTTTGATTCTGTATGGATATAAGCGGGATAAAACATGGTCTCTCCTGTTAACGCGTGGCGATGTGAAGCGCACTTAACCCCGCGTCTTTAAGTATCTGCCGCAGCGTGCCCAGCTTGAGATCTTTCTTTGGATGCGGCACGGTGATGATCAGCGCAAAATCGGGATGTTTGAATTGATGGTGGCTGCCTTTTACCCGCCGCAATACCCAACCGTGGCTTTCCAGCAGCGCAATCAGTTCTGAACTCTTCACGATGTTATTGTCCTTAATCTACACACCATACACACTATCAGGCAAGAAGATTAATACGCTAACGGCTGACCGGGCTGCGGACAATAAAAAACCCTGCACAAGTGCAGGGTTTGCGTAGCGGTTAGCAAATCAGGCGGCAATGTATTGCCGCCTTGAGGATGCGTTAACCGATGGTCATCAGGCTGGCGTTACCGCCGGCGGCGGCGGTGTTGACGCTCAGCGAACGTTCGATCAGCAGGCGTTCCAACAGGATGTTGGTTTCACCGTGAGCGAAGCCCTGCACCGAGACGATGGCGCCGCCGCGCTGCGCGATCTGCTCGCACAGGGTGCGCAGCTGGTCGGCATCGCCGTGGTAGATGGCGGCGTCGAACTCGACCTTGTCCTGCTGCCAGTCTTTGCTGAAGGCGATGCGCGCCTGCACATCGTTCGGCAAGCGGCGGAACAGATTGCGCTGCAGTTCCGCTTCCGGCCACAGCGCGCAGCTGCCAACCGCCAGCACGGCGGCCAGCTGGATCAGCGCGTCGGTTTCGTTATCCGCCAGGCACAGCACGCGTTCACGCGGCAGCAGGGCATAGGTATTGCGCTCGCCGGTCGGGCCCGGCAGCGGACGTACGGTGCCGCCCTGGCCCAGTTCCGCATAACGTTGCGCCAATGCCGCCAGTTCGCCGTGCTGGCTGGTGACCGCCCATTTCTCCAGCGATTGCAGCGCACCCAACAGCTGCGGCCGCGCGGTGGCTTCCATCGGGCGCTCTTCGTCCTGGCGGTGCAGCGTACGTTGCAGCGCGTCGTCCGGACGGTTAGCCAGCAGACGGTACAGGTACAGCGGGCCGCCGGCTTTCGGGCCGGTGCCCGACAGGCCTTCGCCGCCGAACGGCTGCACGCCGACCACTGCGCCGACCATGTTGCGGTTGACGTACAGGTTGCCGACCTTGGCGCGTTCGGTCACCCGGGCGATGGTTTCATCGATACGGGTGTGAATGCCCAGCGTCAGGCCATAACCGGCGGCGTTGATCTGATCGACCAGCGCGTCCAGATTGTTGCGCTGGAAGCGCACCACGTGCAGCACCGGGCCGAAGATCTCTTTTTGCAGCTCGTCGAAGCTGTCGAGTTCGATCAGCGTCGGCTTGATGAAGGTGCCGCGCGCCCACTCTTTTTCATCCTGCGCGCTGCCTTTGGCGGCCTGGTACACCTTGCGGCCTTTGGCGCGCATCGCCTGGATGTGGCGTTCGATGCCGGTTTTGGCTTCGGCGTCGATCACCGGGCCCACGTCGGTGGACAGGCGCTCCGGGTTGCCCATGCGGCATTCGGCCATCGCGCCGCGCAGCATTTGCAGCGTGTGCTCGGCCACGTCTTCCTGAATGCACAGGATACGCAGCGCGGAGCAACGCTGCCCGGCGCTGTCGAAGGCGGAGGCCACCACGTCGGTCACCACCTGTTCGGTCAGGGCGGAAGAGTCGACGATCATGGCGTTCAGGCCGCCGGTTTCGGCGATCAGCGGCGTCGGCCGGCCTTGCGGATCCAGACGACCGGCGATGCTGCGCTGCAGAATGCCGGCGACGTCGGTGGAGCCGGTGAACATCACGCCGCGGACGCGGGCGTCGTTGACCAGCGTCGAGCCAACGGTTTCACCCTGGCCCGGCAGCAGCTGCAGCACGCCTTGCGGAATGCCGGCTTCCAGCAGGATACGCACCGCCTGCGCGGCCACCAGCGGCGTTTGCTCGGCCGGTTTGGCCAGCACGCTGTTGCCCGCCGCCAGCGCGGCGGCGATTTGGCCGGTGAAGATCGCCAGCGGGAAGTTCCACGGGCTGATGCAAACCACCGGGCCCAGCGGGCGGTGGCTGTCGTTGGCGAAGTCGTCGCGCACCTGGCCGGCGTAGTAGTGCAGGAAGTCGACCGCTTCACGCACTTCGGCGATGGCGTTGTTGAAGGTTTTACCCGCTTCACGCACCAGAATGCCCAGCAGGCTTTGTAGCTGGCTTTCCATCAGTTCGGCGGCGCGTTCGAGGATCGCGGCGCGTTCCGTCGGCGGCGTAGCGAACCAGATTGGGCCGGCGGCCGCGGCGGCGTCGAGCGCGCGGCTGACTTCGCCTTCGGTGGCTTCACGCACGTAGCCGACCACATCGCCCGGCTCGGCCGGGTTGATCACCGGCTGCTCCACGCCCTGATCCAATTCGGCGTCGATGATAGGTTCCGCGCGCCACGGATGGCTGGCGCTGGTGAGCAGGGCGCTGGAGAGCGAGGCCAGACGCTGTTCGTTGGACAGATCCAGACCGCTGGAGTTAACGCGTTTCTCGCCGTACAGCTCGCGCGGCAGCGGGATGCGCGGATGCGGCAGGCCAATTTGACCTTCGCTGGCCGCCAGCGCTTCCACGGCGCTGACCGGATCGGCCACCAGCTCGTCGAGCGGCAGGGTGGCGTCGGCGATGCGGTTGACGAACGAGGTGTTGGCGCCGTTTTCCAACAGGCGACGCACCAGGTAAGCCAGCAGCGTTTCATGGGTGCCGACCGGCGCGTAGATGCGGCAAGGGCGATTCAGTTTGCCGTCGGCCACTTTACCCACCACCTGCTCGTACAGCGGCTCACCCATGCCGTGCAGGCACTGGAATTCATACTGGCCAGGGTAGTAGTTGTTGCCGGCCAGGTGATAGATGGCGCTCAGCGTATGGGCGTTGTGGGTCGCGAACTGCGGATAGATCAGGTTCGGCACCGACAGCAGCTTGCGGGCGCAGGCCAGGTAGGAAACGTCGGTGTACACCTTGCGGGTGTAGACTGGGTAGCCTTCCAGGCCGTCCATCTGGGCGCGTTTGATTTCGCTGTCCCAGTAGGCGCCTTTCACCAGACGGATCATCAGGCGGCGGCGGCTGCGTTGCGCCATGTCGATCACCGCGTCAATGGCGAACGGACAGCGTTTCTGATAGGCCTGGATCACGAAGCCGATGCCGTTCCAGCCGGCCAACTGCGGCTCGAAGCACAGTTTCTCCAGCAGATCGAGCGAGATCTCCAGGCGATCGGCCTCTTCGGCGTCGATATTGATGCCGATATCGTACTGACGTGCCTGCAGGGTCAGCGACAGCAGGCGCGGGTAAAGCTCTTCCATGACGCGTTCGTACTGCGCGCGGCTGTAGCGCGGGTGCAGGGCGGACAGCTTGATGGAGATGCCGGGGCCTTCATAGATGCCGCGGCCGTTGGAGGCTTTGCCGATGGCGTGGATCGCCTGCTGGTAGGAAACCAGGTAGGCCTGGGCGTCGGCTTCGGTCAGGGCGGCTTCGCCCAGCATGTCGTAGGAGTAGCGGAAGCCTTTTTCTTCCAGCTTGCGCGCGTTGGCCAGCGCTTCGGCGATGGTTTCGCCGGTCACGAACTGTTCGCCCATCAGGCGCATCGCCATGTCCACGCCTTTGCGGATCAGCGGTTCGCCGCTCTTGCTGATAATGCGGTTCAGCGATCGGGACAGATTGGCTTCGTTATGCGTGGACACCAGCTTGCCGGTAAACAGCAGGCCCCAGGTCGCGGCGTTGACGAACAGCGACGGGCTGCGCCCCAGGTGCGAATGCCAGTTGCCGTTGCTGATCTTGTCGCGGATCAGGGCGTCGCGGGTCGGTTTGTCCGGAATGCGCAGCAGCGCTTCCGCCAGGCACATCAGCGCCACACCTTCCTGCGAGGAGAGGGAGAACTCTTGCAGCAGGCCTTGCACCATGCCGGCGCGGCCGTTTGCACTTTTTTGGTTACGCAATTTCTCGGCGATGCCATAGGCCATTTTATGAGTAGCCTGTGCAAGATCGGCGGGTAATCGCGCCTGTTCGAGCAACATCGGCACCGCTTCGGTCTCCGGGCGGCGATAGGCGGCGGTGATGGCGGCGCGGGTCACCGACTGCGGCAGAATTTGTTCGGCGAAATCGAGGAATGGCTGGTGTGACTCTTCCTGCGCTTGCGGCATAATGTCGTCCGCTTCAGGCTGGCCCGCTGCGGCCAGCGCTGGAATTTCAGGGATATCGGTACCGCTCTCGAGACGCTCGAGGTAATTAAAGATGGCCTGCTTGATGAGCCAGTGCGGCGTGCGATCGATGCGCTGCGCGGCGCTCTTGATCCGGTCGCGTGTTGCCTCGTCGAGTTTCACGCCCATTGTGGTAGTGCCCATGCCTGTCCAACTCCTGTGTTTAGAACCTATCCCATCAGGCTAGACAAACAGCAGGCCGGAAAGCCTGTTGGGATAGGTTCGTGAGATGTGTGGGTTAAGAATGCAGACAATATCCTGCATGTTGCAACTTTGTGCAACCTTGTTAAATCAGGCTGATGAGCGAAGTGTGAGTTTCATCGATTTTTTAACACGGGCAGTTGGCATGAATGTTGCGTTATTGAGCGAATGCGGCGGGGTTTATTACGTCGCAGGCGCTTTACCCTGCGGTATATAAGGGTAATGGCAAGGTGCAACTCATTTTGCTTGTCGTGAGTGCAACCTTTGAGCCCGGTAAATGTGACGCAGGGTAAACTTTGTGTAACTTTGTTGTTAAATATCTTGTTGGTTGATGAAAGGCTCATCTAGGATAACCGACGGTCAACAATTACGGGCAGAAACTATTTTACCTGCACTCGCTCGCAGGCTGCGTCACGTTCCGGCGCGGCGGCCAGTGAAATGCATTGCGCGTGGGTTTACCGGCGCCGGCTTGGCCGGAGCGAAACGCGAATAATAATGAAAGTGGAGAATTAAATGACAATGAGCACACCTATGCTGGTGACCTTCCTGGTGTACATTTTCGGGATGGTGCTGATCGGCCTGCTTGCCTACCGGGCAACCAACAACTTTGATGACTATATTCTCGGCGGCCGCAGTTTGGGCAGCGTGGTGACCGCGCTGTCCGCCGGGGCTTCCGACATGAGCGGCTGGCTGCTGATGGGCCTGCCGGGCGCCATCTTCCTCTCCGGCATCTCCGAAAGCTGGATCGCCATCGGCCTGACCATCGGCGCTTACCTGAACTGGAAGCTGGTGGCAGGAAGGCTGCGCGTGCATACCGAAGCCAACAACAACGCCCTGACGCTGCCGGACTATTTCACCAGCCGTTTTGAAGACAACAGCAAGCTGCTGCGGGTGATTTCGGCCATCGTCATTCTGGTGTTCTTCACCATTTACTGCGCCTCCGGCATCGTGGCCGGCGCGCGCCTGTTCGAAAGCACCTTCGGCATGAGCTACGAAACCGCCCTGTGGGCCGGCGCCGCGGCGACCATCCTGTATACCTTTATCGGCGGTTTCCTGGCGGTGAGCTGGACCGACACCGTACAGGCCAGCCTGATGATTTTCGCGCTGATCCTGACGCCGGTGATCGTGATCTTCGCCGTCGGCGGCATCGATACCTCGATGCTGGTGATCCAGGCGAAGAACCCGGCCAACCTCGACATGCTGAAGGGGCTGAACTTCGTCGCCATCCTGTCGCTGCTGGGTTGGGGCCTGGGCTACTTCGGCCAGCCGCACATCCTGGCGCGTTTCATGGCAGCGGATTCTCACCGCACCATCCGCAGCGCGCGCCGCATCAGCATGATCTGGATGATCCTGTGCCTGGCCGGGACCATCGCCGTCGGTTTCTTCGGTATCGCTTACTTCGCCAATAACCCGGATCAGGCCGGTAACGTGTCGCAGAACGGCGAACGCGTGTTTATCGAACTGGCGATGTTGCTGTTCAACCCATGGGTGGCGGGCGTGCTGCTGTCGGCGATTTTGGCGGCGGTCATGAGCACCCTGAGCTGCCAGCTGCTGGTATGCTCCAGCGCGATCACCGAAGACCTGTACAAGGCGTTCCTGCGCAAGGGCGCCAGCCAGCGTGAGCTGGTGTGGGTCGGCCGCGTGATGGTGCTGGTAGTGGCGTTGATCGCCATCGCCTTGGCGGCCAACCCGGAGAACCGCGTGCTGGGCCTGGTGAGTTATGCCTGGGCCGGTTTCGGTGCCGCCTTCGGCCCGGTTGTGCTGATCTCGGTAATGTGGTCGCGCATGACCCGCAACGGCGCGCTGGCCGGCATGCTGGTCGGTGCGGTGACGGTGATCGTCTGGAAACAGTACGAATGGCTGGGCCTGTACGAAATCATCCCTGGCTTCATCCTGGGCTGTCTGGCCATTGTGGTGGTGAGCCTGATGGGCCGCCAGCCATCCTCAACCATGACCGAACGTTTCGATCAGGCGGAAGCCGAATACAAAACGGTATAACGCCGTTTGATGTCAGTCGGCAAGGGGCGCGCAGAGCGCCCCTTCTTTTTGCCTGTTTGCCCGTCATTCGGCTGTAACACCTGGCGACATTTGATTAGAAAAAATCACGCTTGCGCCTCTTGTATTTCTTTTTGCCAGAATGATAATCACTCTCGTTGTATTTTACGTTTCTTTACATACTCGCCGCGGCTCATTTCGAGCCGGTTTTCTCTGCCGCCGCGGTCTTTTCAGGGGTGATTAGTTATGTTCGTTCCCTTTCTTATCATGTTCCGTGAGGGGCTGGAGGCCGCGCTGATCGTCAGCCTGATCGCCAGCTACCTGAAGCGCACGCAGCGCAGCCAATGGCTGGGCGCGGTGTGGATCGGCGTGATTGTCGCCGCGGCGCTGTGTCTGGCGCTCGGCATCTTCATCAATGAGACCACCGGCGAGTTCCCGCAGAAACAGCAAGAGCTGTTCGAAGGCATCGTGGCGGCGGTGGCGGTGCTGATCCTCACCTATATGGTGTTCTGGATGCGTAAGGTGTCCAAATCGGTCAAGGTGCATCTGGAAGGGGCTATCGATCAGGCGCTCAGCGCCGGTAAAGGGCAGGGGTGGGCGCTGGTGGCGATGGTGTTCTTCGCCGTGGCGCGCGAAGGGCTGGAGTCGGTGTTCTTCCTGCTGGCGGCGTTCCAGCAAGACGTGGGCGCCGCGGCGCCGATCGGCGCGGTGCTCGGCCTGGTGGCCGCCATCGTGCTGGGCATGATGATTTACTGGGGCGGGGTGAAGCTGCACCTGGCCAAATTCTTCAAATGGACCAGTCTGTTCATTTTGTTCGTCGCCGCCGGCCTGGCCGCCGGGGCGATCCGCGCCTTCCACGAAGCCGGCCTGTGGAACCACTTCCAGGACATCGCCTTCGATTTCAGCAACACCCTGTCGACCCATTCGCTGTTCGGCACCCTGCTGGAAGGCATTCTCGGTTACCAGGAAGCGCCGACGGTCAGCGAAGTGGCGGTCTACTTCCTGTATCTGATCCCGGCGCTGATTTTCTTTTTCCTGCCGCAGCGCGCGGAGCCGGCAGCGGCCCCGGCGCAACGTAAAATCAATCATTAATGTTTAATAGGGAATCTCGTATGTCTACTCCGTTATTTCGCCGCAAGGCGTTGCACGCAGCATTACTGGCTATCCCGGCGTTTGCGCTGAGCATCGGCGCCTTGGCGGCGGACGTGCCGCAGATCAAGGTTACGGTTAACGACAAGCAGTGCGAACCGATGCAACTGACGGTCCCGGCCGGCAAGACACAGTTTGTGGTGCACAACACCAGCCAGAAAAACGTCGAATGGGAAATCCTGAAAGGGGTGATGGTGGTGGAAGAGCGCGAGAACATCGCGCCGGGCTTTACCCAGAAAATGACCGCCACGCTGGAAGCGGGCGAATATGACATGACCTGCGGGCTGCTGAGCAATCCGAAAGGCAAACTGACTGTCACCGCCGCGGCCAACGGCGCCACCGACGGCAAGCCGAACGCGCTGGACCTGGTCGGCCCGATCGCTGAATACAAGGTTTACGTCACCAAAGAAGTCGATGGGTTGGTGAAACAGACCAAGCTGTTTACCGACGCGGTGAAGGCCGGCAACGTGGAGCAGGCGCGCAGGCTGTATGCGCCGACCCGCCAGCACTATGAGCGCATTGAGCCGATCGCCGAGCTGTTCTCCGATCTGGACGGCAGCATCGACGCCCGTGAAGACGACTACGAGAAGAAAGCGGCGGACCCGAACTTCACCGGCTTCCACCGTCTGGAGAAGGCGCTGTTTGCCGACAATTCGACCAAAGACATGAGCCAATATGCCGATCGTCTGTATCACGACACCGTTGAGCTGCAAAAACGCGTGAGTGAACTGACCTTCCCGCCGAGCAAAGTGGTGGGCGGCGCAGCCGGGCTGATCGAAGAGGTGGCGGCCAGCAAGATCAGCGGTGAAGAAGACCGTTACAGCCGCACCGATTTGTGGGACTTCCAGGCCAACGTCGACGGCGCGCAAAAGATAGTCAATCTGCTGCGCCCGCTGCTGGTTAAGGCCAATAAGCCGCTGCTGGACAAAATCGACGCCAACTTCAAAACCGTGGACACCATTTTGGCGAAGTACCAAACCAAAGAGGGTTATGAGTCCTATGAGAAGCTGACCGATGCCGATCGCAATGCGTTGAAAGGGCCGATCACCACGCTGGCGGAGGATCTTTCCCAGCTGCGCGGCGTATTGGGTCTGGACTGAGGCATACGGTTATGAGCAACAAGGCAGGCCCGAATAACGGGCCGCATCCGCAATCGCAGGGGGCGGCATCGCCTTCGCGCCGCCGTTTGCTGCAAGGGCTGGGGCTGGGCGCGCTGGCGCTGGGCGGCAGCCGCCTGGCGCAGGCGGCGGGTAACGCGGCGGAGCCGTTGGCGACGCCGCAGGATGAGCGCTGGCAGAAACAGCCGTTTTATGGCCGCCATCAGGCAGGGGTGCTGACGCCGCAACAGGCGGCGATGATGCTGGTGGCGTTCGATGTGTTGGCGACCGACAAAGCGGGGCTGGAGCGCCTGTTCCGGCTGCTGACCGATCGCATCGCCTTCCTGACCCACGGCGGTAAGGCGCCGGAGGTGGACGCCAAGCTGCCGCCGCTCGATTCCGGCATCATGGGGCCGGAGATTTACCCGGACAACCTGACCATCACCGTCTCGGTCGGCGCATCGCTGTTTGATGAACGCTTTGGTCTGCAGGCGCAAAAGCCGCTGCGGTTGCAGAAAATGACCCGCTTCCCCAACGATGCGTTGGACGCCGCGCTTTGTCACGGCGACCTGCTGTTGCAGATCTGCGCCAACACCAACGAAACGGTGATTCACGCGCTGCGCGACATCATTAAGCATTCGCCGGATCTGCTCAGCGTGCGCTGGAAGCGGGAGGGGTTCATCTCCGCGCACGCGGCGCGCAGCAAAGGCAAAGAGACGCCGATCAACCTGTTGGGTTTCAAAGACGGCACTGCGAACCCGAAAACCGACGACAAACCGCTGATGGATAAGGTGGTGTGGGTCGGCGACAACGTCGGTGAGCCGGCGTGGACGGCGGGCGGCAGCTATCAGGCGGCGCGCATTATTCGTTTTCGCGTCGAGTTTTGGGATCGCACGCCGCTGCAGGAGCAGGAAACCATCTTCGGCCGCGAGAAGCACAGCGGGGCGCCGCTGGGCATGAAGCGTGAACATGACGAGCCGGACTACGCGAACGATCCCGACGGCAAGGTGATCCCGATGGATGCGCACATCCGGCTGGCTAATCCTCGCACGCCGGAAAGCCAAAGCAACCTGATGCTGCGGCGCGGCTACAGCTATTCCCTTGGCGTCTCCAATGCCGGCCAGCTGGAAATGGGGCTGCTGTTCGTCTGCTATCAGGCCGATCTGGAGAAAGGCTTCCTGACGGTGCAAAAAAGGCTGAACGGCGAAGCGCTGGAGGAATACATCAAGCCGATTGGCGGCGGGTATTTCTTCGTATTGCCGGGCGTGAAAGAGGGCAGCGATTATCTGGCCAGCGGCCTGCTCAAGGCCTGAAACCGGAATAACGAGGCGGGATCTTCCGCCTCGTTTTACGTTTGTCTTACCCGCTGCAGGGGGGCAGTTAACGATGAAACGCAATTCAATGCTTTGCCAGCAGATAAAAAAAACACCCATCTCTGCTGCTTTTGATTGCGCAAAATTTAATCTGGAAACCAAAGTGTCATTCGCGGATTTTAATTGTAATTCATTGATATTTATTGATTATAATTTTCTATGGAATGATGTCTTGGGCGTGATATAGTGTTTTAGCGATAACTAAAAACAAAACATATAAAATTTTTTTACATTTTAGTAACGCGACAGGATTGAATGTCATTATACTGTAATCATCTGGCGGTAGTTTTCACACGGTGCACAGCTTGAAGCTGTAAATATCACTGCGGGGATCGCTAATGGTAAAGTCCTTGGTTGGGCTGGAAAGAAAAAATAACACATCTCCCCTGATTTCTCGTTGTAACGAGGGTTCTCTCTCCGACTCTCTTTTACCGGCAACTCCGCACCCTTATCGCTACCGAATCTCATCACTTTTTACTCCACGTTTATTGATGCAGTCCGCGTTGTCCCGTGAAGACACAGCGCTTAAGCGTTGCCGTCGATTCACTTTGTCCCTTGGCTCTTATTGGCTCGGAGGAGGCCAAAACCTAATACGTGTGTGAAACATAATCGCGCGGCCTGGCCGTTGCGGTAGGTGAAACAAACTGTAAGGTGCCACTATGGGTAGACAGAAAGCAGTGATCAAAGCACGTCGTGAAGCGAAACGCGTTATTCGTCGTGACGCTCGTAGTCATCGCCAGCTGGAAGAAGAGTCTGTGACCTCGCTGGTGCAAATGGGGGGAGTCGAGTCTATCGGCATGGCGCGAGACAAGCGCGATAGCTCACCCATCGAGGCTAGAACCGAAGCTCAGGGTCATTACTTATCAGCCATAGAGAATAAGCAGCTGATCTTCGCCACCGGCGAAGCCGGCTGTGGCAAAACATTTATCAGCGCCGCCAAGGCGGCGGAGGCGCTGATCCATAAAGAGGTGGATCGGATTATCGTTACCCGTCCTGTTTTGCAGGCGGATGAGGACCTCGGTTTCTTGCCGGGGGATATCGCCGAGAAATTCGCGCCTTATTTCCGCCCGGTGTATGACATTCTGGTGCGCCGTTTAGGATCTTCCTTTATGCAGTACTGCCTGCGCCCGGAAATCGGCAAGGTAGAGATTGCGCCGTTCGCTTATATGCGCGGACGCACCTTCGAAAATGCGGTCGTTATCCTGGATGAAGCCCAGAACGTGACCGCCAGCCAGATGAAAATGTTCCTGACCCGCCTGGGGGAAAACGTGACGGTTATCGTTAACGGCGACGTGACCCAGTGCGACCTGCCGCGCGGCGTAAAATCCGGTCTCAGCGATGCCCTGGAGCGCTTCGAAGAGGACGAGATGATCGGCGTCATCCGCTTTGAAAAACAGGACTGCGTACGCTCCGCTTTGTGCCAGCGCACGCTCAACGCTTACAGTTAACCTATCCGCTAATGGAAAGGCCGCTTCGGCGGCCTTTTTTATCGCCGCCTATTTACCATTTCGTTTAACCTTTGTGTAAATTATTGTGGTTATTTGTATAGATTTTCGTTGAGTTAGCGTTAATGATTAATGGGTTCCAGATTGGCGCGCAGTTTGCGTGCGCCGCCAAAAGGACATTTTCTGGGGTGTGCGCCGCGCGGCGCATAGCGTGTGGGTTCCTTGCTGCGATTCAAACATGAAATACATCATTCTGCTTTTGCTTATTTTATGCGTCGTCTATGTGCATTACCGCGGGCGGGTGCGCTACAACGTGTGGCGGCAGCTGTCTGACCATTCCACCTTTACCGCACCGTTGAACGTCTTCATGTATCTGTTTTCCCGTGTGCCGACCACGCCGTACCTGAAGCCGGAGCAATTTCCTGAGCTGACGGTACTGCGGGAGAACTGGGAAACCATCCGCGACGAAGGACAGAAGCTGATGGAGATCCAGCAGATCAAAGCGTCCGATCAATTCAACGACGCCGGTTTCAACTCGTTCTTCAAGACCGGTTGGAAACGCTTTTATCTGAAATGGTATGAGGACAGCCATCCCTCCGCCATGACCCTGTGCCCGCAGACCACGGAACTGCTGCGCAGTCTGCCTTCGGTCAAGGCGGCGATGTTCGCCGAACTGCCGGACGGCAGCCGTTTGCCGCGCCATCGCGATCCTTACGCCGGTTCGCTGCGTTATCACCTGGGGCTGATTACCCCCAATGATGACCGCTGCTTCATTGAGGTGGACGGTGAGCGCTACAGCTGGCGTGACGGTGAAGGGGTGATGTTCGATGAAACCTATCTGCACTATGCGGAAAACCAGAGCGGGCAGAATCGCCTGATCCTGTTCTGCGATATCGAACGGCCGATGCGCTACCGCTGGGCGCAGGCGGTTAACCACTGGTTGGGGCGCAATCTGATGAGCGCCGCCACCGCGCCGAATGAAGAGGGCGATCGCACCGGCGGCGTCAACAAGATGTTCAAATACATCTATGCAATTCGCCGGGTGGGGAAACGGCTGAAGGCCTGGAACCGCACCGGTTATTACATCATCAAGTGGATTTTGTTCGGGGGGATCGCCGCGGCGATATTCTTCTCGGTATAACGCAGGCAGGGGCGCACAGAGTGCGCCCCTTTTTGATCAGGCGAAGATAGTCATCATGTAGGCGGCGAACAGCGCCAGGTGGGCGGTGCCGTTCAGCACGTTGGTGCGGCCGGTCGAGAACGACAGCTGGCACAGCAACAACACCGTCAACATCACCACGATATGCGGCGTTTGCAGGCCGAAGATCAGCGTCTGCCCGGTCAGGGTAGCGATGATGGTCACCGCCGGCACCGTCAGGGAGATGGTCGCCAGCACCGAACCGAAGAACAGGTTCATGGCGCGTTGCACCTGATTGTTCAACACGGCGCGCAGCGCGCCCAGGCCTTCAGGCGACAGGATAAGCAGCGCCACCAGGAAACCGGTGAACTGCGCCGGTGCATTCATTTTGGTCAGCAGGCCTTCGAGCGGATTGGCGTTGAACTTGGTGACGGCGATAACCGCGATCAGGTGCACGATGAGCCAGGCGGCGTGCCAGGCGCTGCTGTGCGAAGAGGGCTTGCCGTGGTGCGGATCGCCATCGTCGTCTTCATGCTCGTACACGAACAGGCTCTGGTGGGTTTTGGTCTGGATCACCAGGAATACGCCATACATGGCGGCGGAAATCAGCGCCACCAACAGCGCTTGCCCGGTGCTGAAGTTGCCGCCCGGCAGCGCACTCGGGAACACCAGCACGATCACCGCCAGCGGGAAAATCGCCATCAGGTACTGTTTGATGCCGCCGAGGTTGACGTACTGGGTGGCGAACTTGCGCCCGCCGAGCAGCAGCGCGAAGCCGACCAGGCCGGCGGAAACGATCATGATGATGGAGTACAGCGTGTCGCGCATCAGCGCCGGCGCGGCGTCGCCGGTGGCCATCAACGCCGAGATCAGGCTGACTTCGAGGATCACCACCGACAGGCTGAGGATCAGCGAGCCATAGGGCTCGCCCAACCGGTGGGCGAGCACGTCGGCGTGGCGCACCACGCTGAAGGCGCTGCTGAGGATCCCCACCAGCGCGAGAATATTGATGCCGACGATCAGCGGAAAGTTAGCGGTGCTGCCCCATAAATTCAACACCACCAGCGCGGCGATGGGGAAGATCAGTGAGTATTCGGTGTGGCGAGACTTGGTGGATCGGCCAGGATCGTGTTGCGACTTCATGAGGGTGGCACTCCTTCTCAAACAGCGTAGCCCGTCAGCGCCGGTCGCCGTGATGCGGCAACTCTGCGTTTCCAGTAGGTATTTATATTAGGATACACCCGCGGCGCCGGTGTGATGTTGTTTTTATCTGAGAAAGCAATTGCTTGCTTTATGTGATCAGAGTAACAAAAAAACCGCACGGGGTGCGGTTTTATTTACTTACTTTTACGCAATAACGTCAATTTACAACGTTAGATTTGAGAAAAGTCGTGTTTACTTATTTAGTTCGTGGTTATTCAAGGAAAATATGAACGCTAGTCGTCAATATTGTCCATGATTTCATGCCGTTTATTGTGGTATCCCTCTTCATTTAGCCCTTCACGCCAGTAAGGCACGGCATAAAGACGATTACGATCGCATTGACGTTCGCGCCGCAGGTAACGGCGCAGCTCCACCACCAGGCGATCTTCACCGGCGAGCCAGAAGTGCGCTTCCCCCTGCGGCAGGGACTGCGCGCGGAATCGAGCGATCAATTCGTCGGTTTTTTCCGTGCCGCCGACGATCCAATTGACGTCAACATCGGCGGGTTTTTTCAGGTCAATCACGTCGGCAGTGCTGTCGACGCGGATGAAAGCGCGCCCGGCGCCGTGCGGCGGCAGGTTTTCCAGCAGCGCGGCCAACGCAGGCAGCGAGGAAGGATCGCCCGCCAGGCAGTAGAAGTCGGCGGCCGGCAGCATCGGTTTGGGGCCGCCTGGATTGCTGATGCCGATTTTATCGCCGATTTTCGCCTGGCGCGCAAAGTCGACCGCCGGGCCCTGGTGATCGTGAATGGCGAATTCGATGTCCACTTCCGCCTGTTCCGGGCGCACGGCGCGAATGGAATAGGTGCGCACGATCGGGCGCACGGCATCCGCAGCCCAGCGCGGGCCGTTTTCAGTCAGCGTCGGCAGATCCGGCTGCGTTTGGCCGGCGAGCGGCAAAAAGACCTTGATGTGCGCGGCGGCGGCGTTGGCCGGGTAGTAGCGCAGATCGGGCGCGGTAAAGGTGATGCGGCGCAGGTGCGGCGTAATGTCCTGTACGGCGCTGACGGCGATCAGGTAGGGGGCGCGTGAGCGAGGGGCTTCGGTAGTCACGAGGATCTCCTTATAGTTCGTTTGGCGGTGAGTATACCATGCCGTTTGATAATGAGAATTGTTTGCTCATTGAGGCGCAACCGCGTGTGAGCTAGGCTTAAGGTTCACGCAATACGCACGGGAGGACGTGATGCCATACCAAGACACGAGCGACTTGCCGGACAATGTAAAGCATGTGCTACCGGAACATGCGCAGGCGATCTATAAAGAAGCGTTCAACAGCGCCTGGCAACAATACCGGGATCCCGACGATCGGCGCGGTGACGACAGCCGGGAGGAGACGGCGCATAAGGTGGCCTGGGCGGCGGTCAAGCAAAGCTATCGCAAGGGCGACGACGAACGCTGGCATAAAAAGTAACGCCTTTATGCCCCGGTAAAAAACGCGCAGACGTTATGTTGACCTCGGCAATTAATATTATTGCTGCTCAGTACAAATACTTTTCCACGTTAACGCCGCTTTGCAACTTGATTGCGCGGCGGGAAAAGAATATGGTCATTATTAATCGGCGCGGTTATTGAATTAATAAAATTCCGCACCAAAAAATAAAATTGCAAAGGTTCAGTAGTGGCGAGGGAGGACGAGAAATCGTATTCCCGGGAGGTTGTAACAGTGTTAACGCGAGATTTTCTGCAAAAAGCGGATTGCAAAACCGCCTTTGGCGCTATTGAGGAGTCGCTGCTGCTGACGCCTGAACAGCGCGCAGCCTCGTTGGAATGCACGTTATCGCGCCGGCCGGATCACAGCCCGGTATGGGTATTCGGTTACGGTTCGCTGATGTGGAATCCGGTTTTCGAATCTGAAGAAGTGCGGCCCGCCATGCTGCAGGGCTGGCATCGGGCGTTCTGCATGCGTTTGACCGCCGGGCGCGGCACGCTGCATCAGCCGGGGCGCATGCTGGCGCTGAAAGAGGGCGGCCAGACCACCGGATTGGCGTTTCGTCTGCCGGAAGGTAAGCTGCGTGAAGAGCTGGAGCTGCTTTGGAAGCGCGAAATGGTGACCGACTGCTACGTGCCGACCTGGTGTGAACTGCAGTTGGATGGCGGAGAGACCGTCACGGCGCTGGTGTTCGTGATGAACGCGCAGCACCCGTTGTTTGAAGCAGACACCAGCCACCAGGTGATCGCGCCATTGATCGCCAGCGCCAGCGGCCCGCTGGGTACCAACGCGCAATACCTGTTTGCGCTGGATAACGAGCTGAAACACCACGGCATGCAGGATGATTGCATCGGCGATCTGGTGCGCTATGTACAGCAGTGGTTGCAACAGAACCGCCCTGGCGCTTTCGGGGCCGAGGCTACCGCCTGAGGCGTTAGCAGGGCAGCAGACACTGAAGGGCTCAGCATGCTGAGCCCTTTTCATATATCTAATACCTCTATTTAATAACTTTATTCTGCATGATGACTTAAGGCTCTTTATTTTTGTGGTTATTTATCTCATTATTTTTAAAGACATTCATCATTTTCCCACATCCTCACCCCCCGAGAGCCACGATAAATAATTCACTTAGTATTAAATTGCATAAGTAAAGGTTATTTCTTATTTGTTCAGCCCCGCAGGTCTCCGTATCAATATGGCAAACGCTACCGCAAGAAACAGGGAGACGGGGATGAACTTTCAACAATTAAAAATTATTCGCGAATCGGCGCGCTGCAACTACAACCTGACCGAGGTCGCCAATACCTTATTTACTTCGCAGTCCGGCGTCAGTCGGCATATTCGCGAGCTGGAAGAAGAGCTGGGCATTGAAATATTCATTCGCCGCGGCAAACGGCTGTTGGGCATGACCGAGCCCGGCAAAGAGCTGCTGGTGGTGGCGGAGCGCATTCTTAACGACGCGAACAACATCCGTCGCCTGGCGGATGTCTTCAGCAGCAACGATTCGGGGCAACTGCATATCGCGACGACGCACACCCAGGCGCGCTATAGCCTGCCGGGGGTGATCAAAGAGTTTCGCGCGCTTTATCCACGGGTGCGGGTGGTGCTCAATCAGGGCAGCCCGGAGGAGATCGTTTCTATGCTGGCCGCCGGTGAAGCCGATATCGGCATTGCCAGCGAACGGCTGATGAGCGACGAGTCGCTGGCGGCATTCCCCTACTACCGGTGGCATCACACCATTCTGGTGCCGGAAGGGCACGAGTTGACGCGGCAGCCGCAGGTGACGCTGGAGATGCTCAGCACCTTGCCGTTGATCACTTACCGCCAGGGCATTACCGGCCGCGCGAAGCTGGATGCGGCGTTCAAATCAGCGGGCCTGACGCCGGACATCGCGCTCAGCGCGCAAGATTCCGACGTGATTAAAACCTATGTCGAGCTGGGGTTGGGCGTGGGCGTGTTGGCGGACATGTCGTATGAAAAAGAGCGCGATCGCGGGTTGGTCAGCCTCAACGCCGAGCATTTGTTTGAACCCAATACGGTCTGGCTGGGCCTGAAACGCAGCCAACTGCAGCGCAACTATGCCTGGCGCTTTATTCAGCTGTGCAACCCGACGTTGTCGCTGACCGAAATCAAAGACAAGGTCTTCTCGTCGCAGCTGGATGCGGTGATTGACTATCAGATTTAACCGATAAGCGGCAGGCAATTCCTGCCGCGCATTCTGCATCGCCTGCCTAATAATCAAAATCCCATCTATATACATAAAAAGAATATCTATAGTGATTTAAGTACCTTCAGCTGCCGATCGTGCTCGCATACACTCGCAAAATTATTATAAATTCCATCCGCTTGGAGAGTTTCAGATGAAAGCGCTCGTTCCTTCTTTGCTGTTTTTGGCCGTGGCGGCCAGCGTTAACGTACAGGCGGCGACGCCGGCCAACACGCTGGTGATCGCGCAATCTATCGATGACGTGGTCAGCTTTGACCCGGCCCAGGGATTTGAGTTAACCACGGTGCAGTCGTTCAACAGCCTGTATCAACGTCTGATCCAGTCAGATCCGCACAATCCCATCGATCTTAAACCAACCCTGGCCAGCAGCTGGCAGGCCGGCGCCGACGACCGCAGCCTGACTTTCAGCCTGCGCCCGGACGCCAGGTTCGCCAGCGGCAATCCGCTGCGGCCGGAAGACGTGATCTTCTCGCTTTCACGGGTGGTTAAACTCAATCTCGAACCGTCGTTTATCCTGACGCAGCTGGGCTGGAACGCGAAGAACGTGGAGCAACACCTGAGCAAGGTGGACGAGCACACGGTAAAAATCAGCTGGAGTGAGAACGTCAGCCCGGCCTTCGTGCTCAGCCTGCTGTCGGCGCCGGTATCCTCGATCGTCGACGCCAAAGAGGCGCTGGCGCACCAGCAGGGCGACGATCTGGGGCATCAATGGTTGAACAGCCACTCCGCCGGCAGCGGCCCTTACAAAATCCGCACCTATGTGCCGCACGAAGTGGTGGTGCTGGACGCCAATCCCGGCTCGCCGGAAGGGGCGCCGACGCTGAAAACCATCCTGATCAAAAACGTGCCCGATCCGGCGGCGCGCCGTTTGCTGATTGAGCAGGGCGATGCCGATATCGCACGCAACCTGGGGGCAGACCAGATGGCGGCTCTGAAGGGCAAGCCGGGCGTCAAACCGTTGGCCATTCCTTACGCCTCGCTTTATTTCCTGCAGTTCAATGCCAAGGCGTCGCCGGCGCTCGGCAATCCGGCGTTCTGGGAGGCGGCGCGCTGGCTGTTCGATTATCAAGGCATCGCCGACGATCTGCTGAAAGGGCAGTTCCAGAGCCATCAGGCATTCCTGCCGGACGGTTATCTGGGCGCGCTCAAGGATCAGCCGTACAGCTTCAATCCGCAGAAAGCCAAAGAAATACTGGCCAAAGCGGGGCTGAGCAACGTCAGTTTCCGCCTGGACGTCAACAACCAGCCGCCGTATCTGGATATTGCCCAGGCGCTGCAGGCCAGTTTTGCCCAGGGCGGCGTGAAGGTCGAACTGGTGCCGGGCATCAGTTCGCAGGTCTCCACCAAGGTGAAAGCGCTTAACTACGATGCGACGCTGACCTCCTGGGGGCCGGATTACTTCGACCCTAACACCAACGCCGCCGCCTTCGCCTACAACCCGGAAGACGGCAGCAAGACGCTGGCCTGGCGCGCCAACTGGCAGATCCCGGCGCTGAGCAAGCTGACGCTGGCCGCCACTGCGGAAAACGACACCGCCAAACGGGTGGCAGACTACCAGCAACTGCAAAAACAGGTGCAGCAAAGCTCGCCGTTTGTCATCGGCCTGCAGGCGCGCAGCCTGATTGCGGTGCGTGATAACCTCAAGGGCTATGTGCAGGGCATCAACCCTGACATGGTGTTCTACAGCAAGGTCAGCAAGTAATGGCCGCTGATCTGTCCGCCGGCGCCGGGGCGGCCCGGCGGTATTGGCGCTGGGGCGGGCGACTGCTCGGCGGCGCGCTGTCTCTGGCGTTAACGCTGCTCGGCCTGCTGCTGTTCACCTTCATGCTGTCGCACCTGGCGCCGATCGATCCGGCGCTGCAGGTGGCGGGCGATCACGCCAGCGAAGCCACCTATGCGCAGGTGCGGCACGAGCTGGGGTTGGATCAGCCGCTGCCGGTGCAATTTTGGCGTTACCTGGTGCACCTGGCGCACGGCGATTTGGGCATTTCGCGTATTACCGCGCAGCCGGTGTTGAGCGATCTGTTGCGTACCTTCCCGGCGACGGTGGAGCTGGCCACCTGCGCCATTATCCTCGGCGCCCTCGGCGGCATTACGCTGGCATTTCTGGCGGTGCTCAAACCGGGCAGCTGGCTGGATAACGCGGCGCGTCTGCTGTCGCTGATCGGTTATTCGGTGCCGATTTTCTGGCTGAGCCTGCTCGGGCTGTTGCTGTTCTACGCCACGCTGCATTGGTCGGCGGGGCCGGGGCGGCTGGACGACATTTACTTGTACAGCATGGAGCCGCGCAGCGGTTTCGTGTTGATCGACAGCTGGCTGTCCGGCGATCGTGAAATGTTCTACAACGCCATCGGCCACCTGTGGCTGCCGGTGGTGGCGTTGGCGCTGCTGTCGATGGCGGGCATTACCCGGCTGCTGCGGGCGGCGATGCTGGAAGAGTGCAACAAGGAATACGTGACGCTGGCGCGTTCCAAGGGCGCCGGCCGCCTGCGTATTCTGCTGCGCCATGTATTTCCCAATGTGTTTGGCACGCTGATCACCGTACTGTCTCTCTCCTACGCCAGCCTGCTGGAGGGCGCGGTATTGACCGAAACGGTGTTCGCCTGGCCCGGCGTCGGGCGTTACCTGACCTCGGCGCTGTTTGCTGCCGACACGCCGGCGATCCTCGGCGCCACGCTGCTGATCGGCACCTGTTTCGTGCTGTTGAATGCGCTGGCCGACGCCTTGACCTATTTAGTGGATCCGCGAACTCGATGAGCCAATATCTCTCTGAACACGAACCGCAAAGCGAGCCAGCCGTCGGTGACCGCCGCGGTCGGCGTCTGACCACGCTGACGCTGGGTGCGGCGCTGGTGGCGATCCTGATTGTCACCGCGCTGCTGGCTCCGTGGCTGGCGCCTTTCGATCCCAATCTGCAGCATATCGAGCTGCGGTTACTGCCGCCTTCGGCTGCACATTGGCTGGGCACCGACGGCTTTGGCCGCGATTTGCTCTCCCGCGTGATTTACGGCGCGCGGCCGACGCTGATCCTGGTGTCGCTGATTCTGGTGTTGACCATTCCCATCGGCCTGCTGGTCGGCATTTGCGCCGGTTACCTCGGCGGCTGGGTCGAGCGCATTTTGATGCGTCTGACCGACATTTTCCTGTCGCTGCCGAGTCTGGTGATCGCGCTGGCGTTCGTGGCGGTGATGGGGCCGGGGCTGATGAACGGCGCGCTGGCGCTGGCATTGACCAGCTGGCCGGCCTTTGCCCGCCAGGCGCGGGCCGAAACCCTGGCGCTGCGCCGCAGTGACTACCTGGCGGCGGCGCGCATGCAGGGCATCAACGGGTTGCGGCTGATGGTCGGCCACATTTTGCCTTTATGCCTGCCGAGCGCGGTGGTGCGTGCGGCGCTGAGCCTGGGCGGCATCATCCTGTCCGCCGCCGGTCTGGGGTTCCTCGGCATGGGCGTCGCGCCGCCGACCGCCGAATGGGGTTCGATGGTGGCCGAAGGCAGTAAAGTGATTTTCGACCAATGGTGGGTCGCCGCCGCACCAGGCGGGGCGATCCTGTTCGCCAGTCTGGCGTTTAACCTGCTGGGCGATGGCCTGCGCGACAAAATGGATCCTCGTCATGGGCACTGATAACACTTTATTGACCGTCGAACGGCTGGCGATCGGCGTGCCGGGGCCGCAGCCGGCGGCGCTGGTGAAGAATATCTCGTTCAGCATGGGGCGGGAGCGGCTGGCGCTGGTCGGCGAGTCCGGTTCCGGCAAGTCGTTGACCGCGCGTGCGCTGATGGGGCTATTGCCGCCGCCGTTGCAGCTGCAGGCGCAGCGCCTGACGCTGGGCGATGAAGACTTGACGCGCCTGAGCGAACGCCAGTGGAGCCGCCTGCGCGGCGACCGGGTGGCGATGGTGATGCAAGATCCCAAACATGCGCTGAATCCCAATCAGCCGATCGGCCGTCAGGTGGAGGAGCCGCTGGTGCTGCATGCCAAGCTGAGCCGCGCCGAGCGGCGTGAAAAGGTATTGGAGATGCTGGCGGCGGTGGGGTTGCCCGATCCGGCGGCGCTGTGGGGCCGTTATCCGCATCAGCTCTCCGGCGGCATGGGGCAGCGGGTGATGCTGGCCATTGCGTTGATCAACGATCCGCAGCTGTTGATTGCCGATGAACCGACTTCGGCGCTGGATCACCAGATGCGCGATCAGGTGCTGCAACTGATAGACAATCTGGTGGCGCAACGCAACATGGGGCTGATCCTGATCAGCCACGATTTGCAGCAGGTGGCGCACCACTGCGAGCGGGTGCTGGTGATGTACAAAGGCGAGCTGTTGGATCAACTGCCGGCAGCAGAGCTGGCGCAGGCCACGCATCCTTACACTCGCACGCTGTGGGCGTGCCGGCCGAGCCGCGAGACGCGCGGCAAACCGCTGCCGGTGCTGGACCGCGCGCTGTTGGAGACGTTGAAATGAGCGTAATCGCACTGGAGAACCTGAGCGTCAGTCACCGCCAGGGCTACGAGCTGCGCACCGTGGTGCATGAGGTTAACCTGCACATCGAACCGGGTGAGTGTTTCGGGCTGGTGGGGCCTTCCGGCTGCGGCAAGTCCTCGTTGCTGTGGGTGCTGGCCGGGCTGAATGGCAGCTGGCAGGGCGGTTTTGAGCTGCTGGGGCGGCGGCTGCAACCGGGGCAGGCATTTACCGGCGAGCTGCGGCGTGAGGTACAGATGGTGTTTCAGGATCCCTATGCTTCGCTACACCCCAAGCACCGGCTGTTGCGTACGCTGTCGGAGCCGCTCAAGCTGCTGCAGGAAAGCGATATCGAACGCAAGATCAGCGCGGGCTTTCGCCAGGTGGGGTTGGATCCGCGCCTGCTGGATCGCTACCCGCATCAGCTGTCGGGCGGCCAGCGGCAGCGCGTGGCGATCGTGCGCGCATTGTTGCTGCGGCCTAAGTTGTTGCTGCTGGATGAACCGACTTCGGCGTTGGACATGTCGGTGCAGGCGGAGATCCTCAATCTGCTCAACGAGCTGAAGCAGGCGGGCGATCTGACCATGGTGCTGGTCAGCCACGATGCGGACGTGATTGACCATATGTGCGATCGTTCGGTGGCAATGGCGCACGGCCGCATCAGCATTTAAACCTGTGCCCGCCAACGCGGCGGGCATATCCATCTTGGTAATAAATAAAGCAATTTATCGTCGTTCTTCTGTTAATTCTTACCCCCTACACTCGAAAAACAGCGCAACCGCGTGATTGTGGAGAGTGTATCGATGAAACGGTTAATTCCAACCTTATTGTATGGCGCGCTGGCGGCCGCTTTTGGTGCGCAGGCTGCCACCCCGCAGGATACCTTGGTAGTGGTCAGTTCGTTGGAGGGCATTATCAGCCTCGATCCGGCGGAGAGCTTTGAAACCGTCAGTTCGGCCAATCTGGTCAACCTCTATCAGCGCCTGGTGGCGCCGGATCGCGCCGCGCCGCAAAAGCTGGCGCCGGACGCCGCAGGCAGTTGGCAAGCGGGCGCCGATGGCCGCAGCCTGACCTTTACCCTGAAACCGCAGCAGCGTTTCGCTTCCGGCAACCCGCTGCGGCCAGAAGATGTGATTTTTTCGCTGGTTCGCGCGGTGAAGCTGAACAAGGCGCCGTCGTTTATTCTCGGCGAGTTTGGCTGGACGCCGGATAACGTTGAGCAACAGCTGAAGAAGGTGGGAGATAACCAGGTGCAACTCAGTTGGCCCGCCAACATCGGCAGCGAGTTGGCGCTGCGGCTGCTGACGGCGAATGTGGCTTCGATCGTGGATGAAAAGCTGTTGAACGAGCACGCGCAGCAGGGGGACTACGGTAACGGCTGGCTGCGCAGCCATTCCGCCGGCGGCGGCCCGTATCGGGTGAACAACTATGTGCCGCATGAAGCGCTGCTGTTTGGCCGTAATGACTACGCTCCGTCGCCGGCAAGGTTGAAAACGGTGTTGTTCAAGAACGTCAGCGACGCCGGTACCCGCCGTTTGCTGTTGCTGAAAGGGGATGCCGACGTGGCCTACGATCTGGGGGCTGACCAGTTCGACTCACTGCGTAACGCGTCTGGCGTGCGCATCGAGCAGGCCGATGCGCCCCGGATCTATTACCTCGGTTTCAACACCGGCAGCAAAGACAATCCGGCGCTGGGCAATCCGGCGTTATGGCAGGCGGCGCGCTGGCTGGTCGATTATCAGAGCATCGCCGAGCAACTGCTGAAAGGGCAATATCGCGTGCATCAGGCCTTCTTGCCGCAGGGATTGGACGGGGCACTCGACGATCGGCCGTTTAAGCTCGACGTGGACAAAGCCAAACAGATCCTGCGCGATGCCGGCATCGCTGAAGGCACGCGCATCGATCTTATCGTCATCAACCAACCGCCGTATACCGACATCGCGCAGGCGCTGCAGGCCAGTTTTGCGCAGGCCGGGCTGCGGTTGGATATCCATCCGGTGGTAGAAAGCGATCTGTGGGGCAAGATGCGCGGCCGCGATTTTCAGGCGATCTTCACCTACTGGGGCGCCGACTACCTGGATCCGAACACCAACGCCAGCGCCTTTGCCTATAACGTGCCCGGTGGGCCGAAAACCCTGGCCTGGCGCACCCAGTGGAACATTCCCGCCATCAGCGCGGAAACGCGCGCCGCGGCTGCGGAAGGGAACAGCGCCGCGCGCAGCGCACGTTACGTCACGTTGCAACGGGAACTGCAGGCCAGTTCGCCGTATGTGGTGGCGCTGCAGGGGCAAACGCTGGTGGCATTGCGGGACAACGTCGAAGGTGCCCGGTTGGATATCGCCAACAGCATGCTGTATCTGGATCGGGTCAGCAAGTAGCGGGCCTGTCCGAGCTTTCTGTCGCACCAAAGGCCAACGGCGAGTGAAATTGCTGGCTATTGCTACCTCGGATCGCGAGATGTTGTGTCAGGGTGAAATAAAATGAAATTTCATAACGCGCTCATATGACGGTGATAGATTGGCACTGAAAGGCGGCGTTGTTGACGCCTTTCACCGCGGCCGTCCGCAATGATGCGGACACATCACGTCAGGAGATATTATGGACAATAACGAAAACGCTTCAGGAGCGCGCGCAGCAACCTTGATCGCCACCGGTGAGGTTGTTACGCCGGAACAGTTTTATCAGGACAGCGACGGAAGCAACTGGGGGCCGGCGATCAACAAAGCGGCGGCGGCGGCGCTGCAAGCCGGCGGTACGCTGTCCCTTGGGAAGCGGGTGTATACGGTCGCCGGACACGTACTCATTCAGACGACAACGGACATCTACGGCGGCATCGGTTTGCGGGTGGTCGGATTGGGACGGGCGACCAAAATTGTCAAGACTGCGGACAGCAGTTACAACAACGAACAGGGCGAAACGAAGAAAGCGGTGATCGTGGTGAAAGGCTTCGCCAATCTGACGCTGCACGGCTTGACGTTGCGGGATGATACCGGCGTAGACGACACTCACGGCGTGTGGTTCAGCGATCGCAATATGACGAAGTTTGATATTCGCGACATCTACACCAAGGTCGGCGGTTATTCGCTGTTTGTCTCGGGCGACATGTTCATTAACTGGCTGGTGAACGTGCAGATGGAGGCAAACGCCAATCGCCCGGGCGATGGGGTGCTGTGGATGGACAAGTCCGGCACCACCAATTTTATAGACGGCCTCTACGCCGCTCGCGCCAAGGGGACTGCGTTCAGAATTTCAGGGTTTTACTCTACTATCGGCTCGTTGGCTGCGGATGACTGCATCGGCGATATCTACTCGTTCAAAGATTTTAACGGCACGATCAATTCGTTGGGCTGCGAGAACCGCAACACGCAGCGCGCCGCCAATGTCAGCGTGTTGTCCACCAACTTTGCCCAGGGCACGATAGGCAATATCAATATCCAGGACGCGCAGAATGTGGAGAGCGGGAGCGTGTTGTGCCGATTCATCAACGAATCTCGTTGGGACATCGGTCAGTTGACTCTTTACAGCGGTTCGAAGACGCCGTTCCCGGCGGCGATCGCCGCCTGCAGCAACAATACCGAGGTAACCTTCAGTAACGTATACAACGGCGGCGTTCCGGTGGCCGGCAATAGCACCGTCGACGTTACGTCGTTTTTAAGCGGGGTCGAAGCGATGTACAGTCTGGGCGAGCGGGGAATTGCCCCTTCCGCCACCAGCAACCATTTGCCACGCAATATCTCGAAACAGCAATCGTGGACTTTTTTAGGCACCCTGACCGCGCCGGATCGGCAACCTACAACGCGCATTACTCTTCAACAGGGCGTAAGCACCAAGGTGCTGGCGTGCGATTTATATATCACGTTCGATCTGTCTTCGCAGGCGACCGCCTTTGTCGTCAATAAAGGCAGCTATAGCGCGAAAGGCGCCTTTATGTTGCGGCGCACCGGGCCGTTAAGCTGCGAAATATATTACCGCGTCGAGAAAGATTTCGGCTTTGGCAGTTATCAGGTGCAGACTACGCGCGGCAGCTACTGGCGGCCGGACGGCGTTTCATTGAGCTCGCCACCCGCCGATGCGTTGGAAATCCGCAGCGATGAGGTGTTATCCACCACCAGGCTCGCAGTGATCCAGCCACTGGCCAATCCGACAACGGCCAGCACTGCGGAAGTGGCCGGATTGCTCAATCGGCTGATCGAGACACTGAAGAACTAACCGAATAACGCCAGCGCGTTCTGGCCGGCGTCCATCAAGAGCAACAGCCAGCCGGCAGCCGCCAAGGCGATGCCGAAAGGTTGCCGCGTTCGCCAGGCGCGGCGGTTGCGGCGGCTGCGCGTCAATGCCATGCCTAATCCGAACATGGCCGCCAGACAGACCAGCAGCGGCAGCATCGTCCAACCGAGCCAGGCGCCCAGCGCCGCCAGCAGTTTGAAATCACCCTGGCCGATGCCGTTACGCCGCCGCACCTGCCGATAAAGCGCGTTGAGCAGCCACAACCCCCCGTAGCCGGCGGCGGCGCCGATAACCGCGTCGCCCAGCGTCGCCCAGCGAGCGTCAAGATTACACAGCATCCCGCCCCACAGCAGCGGCTGGGTTAACCGGTCCGGCAACCACCGGTGGCGCCAGTCTAGCCAGGCCAGGGCGATCAGCAGCGCCGCGGCCGGCGGCAACCACAGCCGGTGTGCTGCCGGCAGGTCGAAGGGCAGCGCCGTCAACGCCAAACCGAAGGCCGTCAGCAGCAGGCTACGGCGGCGCAATTTCGGTGGGCTGGCGCGCCCGGCCGCCGTTCGCTCCAACCGGGTGATGAGCGCGAAGGCGACCACACCTGCCGACAGCAGCGCGGTGAAAAACAGCGCGGGCCACAGTAAGGAAAGAAACATCGGGGCTCCATAAGTCGTGAAATAGATGTTTAAAATAACGGCAAAATGCGTATTTCATCGGGGTGAAATGCGGTGGGCTGTGAGGAATGCGCAGTTGTACGCATCGCCACTTCACGTATTGCAGAGTGAGGCAATGTCATGCGCGGAGGCGCGCAACAGCGGGTTGTTGCGCTTTTTATCGGCAAAATCGGTGCTGAAATGGTGTGAATTCACCTGGCGGCCGGAATGGATCGGTAAAGGGCGTAAGTGACGGCGTCACTGGAGAGTGATTGGGGTTTATCCTATTGTTTCTGTTCGTCAAGCCGTTAGGCTTTAAGGGAGAGGCGCTCCGGCCTGGACGGGGCGTAGGGTTTCCAGATCTGCCGCGGGAAAGGCGACAGCAAAGCAGTGGGTTGGCCTGCTCCAGGAGGGAGGGTGGCCAACGGTGCCATGAAAGACGAAATTCAGGCGGGACTCATCAAAACCAAAAAACGACGCTGGCACAGCCGCCAGGCGGTGTGGCTGGCCGGGGCGCTGGTGTGGCTGGCCGGCGCGGCGCCCGCCTGCGCCGAATCCCCGCCGGCGCCGGAGAGCGTTGTCTCTTCCGCACAGGCCGCCGCAGATCCGGCCGCGAATTTGCCCGAACTGGGCGGCGCGCCCGATGACGCCGCGCGCGAGAAGCAGTGGGCCGAGATGGCCAAGCAGTTCGGCGAAAAAGATCTGAATAACGTTTCCCGTCAGCAGATGCGCAGCCGCGCCGAGGATTATCTGCTGGGCCAGGCGACCGGCGCGCTGCAACAGCAGGCGCAGGAACTGTTGTCGCCGCTGGGCACCGCCCGATTATCGCTGAAGATGACCGGTGAGGGGGACTTTACCGGCAGCAACGGGCAGTTATTCAGCCCGCTGTACGACGTCGACGGATTGCTGACCTACAGCCAGATCGGCTGGCTGCAGCAAAGCGCCGGGGCGCTCGGTAATTTCGCGCTGGGGCAGCGCTGGATCGCCGGTGACTGGCTGCTGGGGTACAACACGGCGCTCGACAGCGATTTCGCCCGGCAGCGCAATCGCGGCAGCGTCGGCGCGGAGGCCTGGGGAGACTACCTGCGTTTCTCCACCAACTATTACTACCCGCTGTCGGCGCTGGCGCAACAGCCTGGCGATGGCGTGTTTTTCAGCCGCCCGGCGCGCGGTTACGACATTACGACGCAAGGCTATCTGCCGTTTTATCGCCAGATCGGCGGTTCGCTCAGCTATGAGCAGTATCTCGGCGATAATGTCGATCTGTTCGGCAGCGGCAAAAAACAAAACGATCCGCGCGCGATGCAGCTGGGGCTCAATTACACCCCGGTGCCGCTGGTGACGATGAAGGCGCTGCATAAGATTGGCGCGGGCGGGCAGAGCCAGGATCAGATCGAGCTGGCGCTGAGCTATCGGCTCGGGGTGCCGTTGGTGAAGCAGATTTCGCCGGAATATGTGGCGCAGGCCAAGTCGCTGCGCGGCAGCCGCTACGATCCTATCGAACGCAAGAACGTGCCGGTGCTGGAGTTCCGCCAGCGCAAAACGCTGCAGGTGTTCCTCGCTACGCCGCCGTGGAGCCTGCAGGCGGGGGAAACCGTGCCGCTGGTGCTGGAAATCAAGGCATTGAACGGGATTTCTCACGTCAGTTGGCAGGGGGATACGCAGGCGCTGAGCCTGACGCCGCCGCACAATGCCAACGATCCGCAGGGCTGGACGGCGATCGTGCCGCCGTGGGACGACGCGCCGGGCGCCGCCAACAGCTACCGGCTATCGGTCACGCTGGAGGACGATAAACAGCAGCGCGTGACGTCCAACTGGATAGAGCTGAAAGTGGCGCCGCCGCTGACGGCGACCGCCGGTGATGACGCGGGCCTGCCGCCGATCAAAACCCTGACGCCGCCGCCGATCCCGGCGCAAACCGGGCCGCTGTACGGCGGCGACTAACCGTTTTTGCCCTGCAGCACCCACACGGCGGCCTCGACGCGGGATTTTAGCTTCATCTTTTTCAGCAGGTGTTTGACGTGTACCTTGACGGTGCTTTCGGTGATGGTCAGGCGGCGGGCGATCAGCTTGTTCGGCAGCCCCTGGGCGATCAGCTTCAGAATATCCCGTTCGCGCGGCGTCAATTGCTGAATATCGCGATCGGCGCTGGGGCGGTTTTCCCGCAGGCTGGCGGCGAGGATCGGCGTCAGCGTTTCGCTGAGCACCATCTGCCCGGCCGCCGCCTGATGCAGCGCCTTCAGCAGATCCTCCGGCTCCATGTCTTTCAACAAATAACCGTCGGCGCCGCGTTTGAGTGCGCTGACGACGTCGTCTTCATGGTTGGACACGCTGAACACCACAACGCGCCCCGACAGGTCTGTCTGGCGCAGACGATCCAGCGTTTCCAGCCCGTTGATGCCGGGCATGTTGAGGTCGAGCAGGATCAGATCCGGATCGTGCTGCTCCGCCAGCGCGACCCCTTGCTCACCGTTGCTGGCTTCGGCGATGACCTGCAGGCGAGCGTCCATGCCAATCAGCTGTTTTACGCCGTTGCGCAGCATCGGGTGGTCGTCGATCAGTAAGATGGTGGCGGCGGTTTCTGTCGTCATGGTGTCTCCGTTAGTCGATGGCGTGGTTATCCGGCGTGAAGCTGACTCGCACCTCGGTGCCGCCGCCGCTGCGCGGTAAAATGTCGCAACGGCCGTGCAGGCTCTTGGCGCGATCGCGCATGATGATCAAGCCGTAATGGTCGGGGCGGGATGTTTCGGCCGGCAGGCCGCGTCCGTTGTCGCATACGCTCAGGGTCACTTCACCCCGTTTGTTGATGACCTGAATGCTCACCTCGCTGGCGGCGGCATGCTTAAGGATGTTGCTGAGCGCCTCGCGGGCGATCTGCAGCAGATGAATGGCCTGGTAGGCGGGCACCGTGCGCGGCCCCAGTTGGTAATCGAGGCTGATGTTCAGGCCCAGTTTGGGATTGAACTCCGCTACCGTCGATTGCAGCGCCGCCAGCAGGCCCGGTTCGGTCAGCTGCAGGCGGAAGGTGGTCAGCAGCTCGCGCAGCTGGCGATAGGCGCCGTTCAGCTCTTCGCGCATCTGCTGCACCAGCGTCTGGCTGGCGGACGAGAGCGTTTCGCCTTGCATCTGCAGGCAGGCGATCTGCATTTTCAGGCAGGAGAGCGATTGGGCGATGGAGTCGTGCAGCTCGCGGGCGATCGCCGCCCGTTCTTCCATCAGCATCAGCTGCTGCTGGTGGTCTACCTGACGTTCGATGGCCAGCACGCTGGTCAGTTGCTCCACCAGAGTGTTGACCAGCTGGCGGTGCTCATCGTTCAGCGGCTGTTGCGGCGCATGTTGCGCCACGATCACGCCGTAATCGCCAAGTTTGTCACTCAGGCTCCAGCTCAGCGACGGGTTGTCGGGATGCTGGCGGTCGCTGTCGTGCAGGCAGGCGCTGCACACCGGATTATGGCAATGCTCCGGCCGCAGCGGCTGGTTGCCGCTCAGCTGCAGCAGCGGCTCCCGGCTGTCGTTTTCATACAGCCGCACCTGAATGGCGCGCAGCGGCGTCAGGATTTGCAGTTGGTTGAGCAGCGGCGTCAGGCGGCTGCACAATGGCTCGCTGGCGTGCAGCAGGCGGCTGGCGCGATAGAGGAAGCTCAGCATCTGATTTTTTTGCTGCAGGTCCGCGGTCTTCTCGGCTACGCGCTGCTCCAGCCCGCTGTAGGTGGCCGACAGTTCGTCGGACATGGTGTTCAACGCGCCGCCGAGCGACGCCATTTCATCTTGATGGCCGCGCTGCGCGAAGCGGCGGCTAAAGTCGCCACGGCCCACCGCCAGCGCCATTTCCACCAGCTGCCGCCACGGATGCAGCAACCGGCGGCGCAGGTAACAGGTGGTGCCGATCAGCAGCAGCAGGGTCAGCGCGATAAAGCCGGCCTGCACCAGCGTCACCATCAGCAGGCGGCGCTCGGTTTGCCTGTCGATATCCGAGACCAGCTTATCCAACAGCTGCACGAAGTGCGCCACCTGCGGCGCGGCGTCGGCCGGGCGCTGTGCGCTACGCAGGCGAGGTTGCAGGGTCTGTTGCCAGTAGTCGCGCAAGGTGTCGAAAGGTTGCGTCAACCCTTCCTGCTCCACCGAACGCTGCAGGTCGGGGCTGTTTTCGTCGCGCTCCAGTTCGCGGATCAACGCTTCATGCCGTTCATCCAGCGGCACCTGCGCCAGCAGACGGTAGCTTTGCATACGCAGCGAGCCGGCCTTGTTGATGGCATGCGCGTTGCCCTGAATGCTTTGCGACATCCAGGCGGAAATCCCCATGCCGGCCACGCCCAGAATGCCCGACAGCAACATCAGCAGGGCGACCTGATTCACGATCGAAAGCGGGGCCAACAGGCGTTTCATAAGCGCGGGTTCCTGGCATTTGGCGCCGCTGAAGCTCAGGGGCGAGGGCGGCGACGGGGTAAACAAGTCACGATTCAGCCGTATTTTTGATTATCCCTGAGCATAACCCCATACCTCGAATGAAGTACCCATTAGTTTCCAGCGGGGCGGCGAAGCGGTGAGGATGACGAAGCGATTGATTGTAATTTATTGATTATAAATGATTTAATTTTTATCCGGAACGTACCCCTAAGGGGATGAAGGCGCTATTTGTGCCGCCAACTACTTGCATTCGGGTTGATATACATCAACTTTGCCGCCGGGGCCGCCCCCTAGGGTGTCGGAATAATCCCCCGTGTCTGAGGTTTTTATGTCGCAACTTGCAACGCCTTCATCAAAGAAAACCGGTGCGCTGATTCAGGATTGGCATCCTGAAGACAGCGCCTTTTGGCTGCAGCGCGGCCATCGCATCGCCACCCGCAACCTGTGGATTTCCATTCCCTGTCTGCTGCTGGCCTTCTGCGTCTGGATGCTGTTCAGCGCCGTGGCGGTCAACCTGAACAAGGTTGGCTTCAACTTTTCCACCGATCAACTGTTCCTGTTGACAGCGCTGCCGTCGGTCTCGGGTGCTATTTTACGCGTGCCGTATTCCTTCGTGATCCCGCTGTTTGGCGGCCGTCGCTGGACCGCTATCAGCACCTGCTTCCTGCTGGTGCCGTGCTTGTGGCTGGGATTCGCGGTGCAGGACAGCAGCACGCCGTACAGCGTGTTCGTCATCATTTCCCTGCTGTGCGGTTTTGCGGGCGCCAACTTTGCCTCCAGCATGGCCAATATCAGCTTCTTCTTCCCGAAAGCGCGTCAGGGCGGCGCGTTGGGTCTCAACGGCGGGTTGGGGAATCTGGGAGTCAGCGTCATGCAACTGGTCGCGCCGCTGGCGATCTCTTTCAGCCTGTTTGGTCTGTTTGGCGGCACGGCGCAAGATCAGGCAGAAGGGGGGCTGTTATGGCTGGAAAACGCCGCCTGGATCTGGGTACCGTTCCTGCTGGTTGCCACCTTGGCGGCCTGGTTCGGCATGAACGATCTGGCGGCGGCCAAGGCATCGCTGCGCCAGCAACTGCCAGTGCTCAAACGTGGGCATTTGTGGATGCTGAGTTTGTTGTACCTCGCGACCTTCGGTTCTTTCATCGGTTTCTCCGCCGGTTTCGCCATGCTGTCGAAGACGCAATTTCCGGAGGTCGTGATCCTGCATTACGCTTTCTTCGGGCCGTTCCTCGGGGCGCTGGCGCGGCCGGTCGGCGGCGCGCTGTCTGACCGTTTCGGCGGCGTGCGGGTGACGTTGATCAACTTTGTGGTGATGGCCGTGTTCGCCGCGCTGTTGTTCCTGACCTTGCCGACGGCGGGCGAGGGTGGTTCGTTCATCGCCTTCTACGGCATCTTTATGGTGCTGTTCCTCACGGCGGGGCTGGGCAGCGGGTCGACTTTCCAAATGATCGCCGTCATTTTCCGTAAAATCACTGTCGATCGCGTGAAAGCGGCCGGCGGCAGTGACGAGAGCGCACAGCGTGAAGCGGTGACGGACTCCGCCGCCGCATTGGGCTTTATCTCGGCGATCGGTGCCGCAGGCGGCTTCTTTATTCCCCAGGCATTCGGTACCTCGCTGGCGCTGACCGGCTCACCGGCGGGGGCAATGAAAGTATTCCTGGTGTTCTATATCTTGTGTGTGGTCATCACCTGGGCGGTGTATGGCCGCAAGAAAAAGGCCTGAGGATCAAACTGCTTTCTCAATCCCTCCCGCCAGGGGAGGGATATTTCTCTCATTCCGAGTCATCTCTCCTCACCTCCTCAGTGAAATTTTCTGTCTTTAGGTAAAATTCTCATCTTCGCTTGCCGTTTTTTTCTTTTTTTATAGCACTATCTCTCAATGTGAGAATGTTTTCGCCAAAACGGATTATATTATTTGCACGTTTTTTTCGTTTTATTGAGAGTATTCTTACATTAAGGCGTTAATGTCTTTTCGCAGATTAAATGAAATTTCCGGGAGGGCAAAGCATAATTAGTGCGATTGTTATAAAATCAGTAATAGGATTTTGTCTTAGATGCAGCATACGCCGAGCGGAATGTGTAACGGGGTTAAATCAGACAACTCTCATTCTGTTTTTTTCGGCTTTTTGTAGTCTATCTGACAATCAGATTAGGTGGGAAAACACCATGAATTCACGGATAAGAATGAAATTTCACAATTTCATTTGGTTAACAATCGAACAGTATGGTTAGTTTTTTCTTTTTAAATCAATGGGGTGTTCATTTGAATTTTACGGTAACCATGAAAGAAATCCATGTTGCCAACAGGGAAAAAGAGTCATTTGGATAAACGGAACATCCTTAATATGGCCTAATGTAAAAAATGAAATCAGAAAATTTTTATAAAGGCCAATATCCGATGAATGCAACCTGTTGAGTTTACATTTAATTTCTTGAACATTTTTTGATATTTCTATACAAAGTGTGCAGGACAGGCACGCTAAGGAAATTAAAAGTGAATCTTGATAAAAGAATAAAGATTAGGAATCTCGATGTTTTGACTCCTGCCGGGGAGAAACTTCGTCTGCGTTGGAAGGAGTATCAAATTCTTTCGCTGCTTGTCGCCAGATCGCCAGAACTGGTTACCCGAACGGAAATTATAGAAAATATCTGGAAAGGAACCTATTGTTCAGATTCAACGATAAATCAAACAATTAAATCTATTCGCCAAAAAATTAGCGACACGGAACACACGCTTATCAGAACCATTCCTCGTTTGGGTTACAAGGTGGAAAATCAAGCGGCTTTTCACTTTATATCCGAGGATGAAGACTACGCTGATGATGATATATTAAATGGCGGTGAAGATATTGGCGTTGATATTCAAGCGGAACTTTCTGAAAGTGAAAGTGAGTCGTCTGAAACAAACGATGAAAAAATAGATAAGCCGCATAAATCGACGCTGGTTGCTGCGCCTGTGGCAACGGTGGAGTCATCCAAAGAACCGGCGCGTGAAAAAAAGTCGGCGGCGGCGCGTCGCTTTTTCAGCATGCCCGCCAGCAGTGTAGTGAAATACCTGACGCTACTCGCCTCTTTGCTGGTTATTTCACATTTTTCATATGTGCTCGGCAACCAAACCCGCCCCCCGGTGATCAATGATATTCAGAACAACACGCGCGTGGTGTTGACGCTGACGCTGAATAACCCCCATACCAACAGCCCGCAAACGCTGGTCTGTCTGTATCAGGGAGAGAACATGGATCAAGCCACCATCGAATGTGTCGATCCTAAGCAAGGTCATCTGAAACTGCCGGTAAAATATGAGACCTCTTCGACGCCGGGCAAAGGTCGGATTAATCTTATATTGCCGAATAAAACCTTGCAATATCAAGTTGCTTACGATGTTAAAAATTAACGCTAAATGAGGTTTTATCTTTAGCGATAATTTTACATTTGATAAAATCTTTTATTTCATTATTTGTTATTTGAAAGCCAGGTTCGATTTGTCCAGTCTGGAAATCATTACCTAACGCGTATTAGCGTCCTGTCCCAATCGGGTGACGGGAATAATGATAACCTGCTGAGTGACAAATTATGGATAAGCGTAAAGTAGCTATTATCGGGGGTTCCGGTTTTATCGGAACACGCCTGGCTAAGCGTCTCAGTAAGCGCGATGATCTGACATTGGTCATCGTCGATAAGCAACCCAGTGCACATTTTCCATCCCTTTATCAGTATGGCGATGTGACGCAACCCCAGACCTTGCAAGAACCGCTGGCGGGCTGCGACGCCATCATTAATCTGGCGGCGGAGCATCAGGACAATGTCGATCCTATTTCGCTCTATTATCAGGTCAATGTCGAAGGCGCGCGCCATGTCTGCATGACCGCCTCCGCCCTGAATATCCGTCAAATCATTTTCACCTCCTCGGTCGCTGTTTACGGCTTCGTCAAACAGGAGACCGGCGAAGAAGGACGTTTCGAGCCTTTCAACCATTACGGCAAATCCAAGCTCGAGGCGGAATACGTTTATGAAGCCTGGCGCAAGGCCGATGAGGAAAATCGGTTGACTATCATCCGCCCAACGGTGGTATTCGGCGAAGGCAACCGTGGCAATGTGTATAACCTGTTCCGTCAGATCGCCAGCGGACGTTTCGTGATGATTGGCAGCGGCAATAATATGAAGTCGATGGCCTACGTTGAAAATATTGCCGCGCGGCTGGAATATGCACTGGATCAACAGTCAAGTTATCAGGTCAGCAACTACGTCGATAAACCGGACTTTACGATGAATCAATTGGTTGACGTAATTTCCTCTTCATTGGGGAGAGAAAATAAGACGATTCGCATTCCTTATGCCGTAGGCATATGCGGCGCAACCGCATTGGATGTTGTGAGTAAAATAAGTCGAAAGAAATTCCCAATCAGTCGTGTCAGAGTACAGAAATTCTGCGCCAGAACGCAGTTTAAAAGTAATGTGCAAAATAATTTCGTGGCGCCTGTTGAACTTGATTCGGCAATCGAAAGAACCATTAAACATGAGTTTTCTGATAGATAACTTAATCGCACGCTGACGTTATTTGATTATTCCGCCGACAAGCGGATAAATCTGTATTTTTCAGGATAAATTCATGCTGACTTATATCCTGGCAGGATCAATTTTGTTTTTGTTAATAGCGCATTGGGAGCTGTAACTCAAGGGCGGTAGCGTGCTTATTCGCTGGAGGAACGATGTTATATCAACTGAGCGTGATATTTGTGCTGGCGGTCGCGTGGATCCTTATTGCCCGCCGGGTCGCCTTGACGGTGGGATTAGTGGATAAGCCCAATGCGCGCAAGCAACATCTGGGACATATTCCGTTGGTCGGCGGCATCGCCGTTTACCTGACACTGATGCTGATGACGCTGTGGCAACCCGTCTGGCTGCCCGACAACACCGTCTACCTGCTGTGCATCACGGCGCTGGTGGTGTTGGGCGTACTGGATGACCGCTTTGATCTGCCCGTGGCGCCGCGCGTCATGGTGCAGGGAGGGATCGCGCTGGCGATGATGCTGGCGGCAGGGATGCAGCTTTCCTCATTGGGCCATGCCTGGGGCCATCAGGAAGTGATGCTCGGTTATGGCGCGTTGCTGCTCACGCCGCTGGCGGTATGGGGGGCGATCAACGCCTACAACATGGTGGATGGCATCGACGGGCAACTGGGCGCCTTGTCCTGCGTGACCTTTGTTGCGCTGGCCATCGTGTTCGGACTGGGTGGCCGGGAAGATCTGGCGCTGTGGTGCCTGGGCATGATCGTCGCGCTGGCGGCTTATCTGCTGTTCAACCTGAGCCTGTTCGGCGCGCGTAACAAAATCTTTATGGGGGACGCCGGCAGCATGGTGATCGGCTTCAGCGTGCTGTGGCTGGTGTTGCTGGCGACGCAGGGGCAGCAGGCGGTAATGCGCCCGGTCACCGCGCTGTGGCTGATCGCCATTCCGCTGATGGACATGGTGACCGTGATGGTGCGCCGCCTGTTGCGCCGCCAAAGCCCCTTCAAAGCGGGCCGCGATCATTTGCACCATATTCTGATGCGTCGCGGGCTCAATGCGCGTCAGGCACTGGCGATGAGCACCATGCTGGCGGTGACGCTGGCCTGCATCGGCATTTGCAGTGAAGTGTTGCAACTGCAGGAAAGCCTGATGCTGGTGGCGTTTCTGTTCTGTTTTTGCGGTTATTTCGCCATGTTGCGCGAACCGCGTCAGGCGACGATGCTCAGCGATAATCCAACCGTCGGGCGTTAATCCTCTCACGGGCTGCGGCAGCAGCCCGTTTATCACGGTACTTCCATGAATTTTCATTTGCCTCTTTTGATGCCGTTGGCCTTCACCTCCGCGTTGTTGAGCGGTTGTACGGTGGTTCCCGGCTCACATTTATCGACCAGCGGAAAAGCCATCGTCGTGCAACAAGACGACGATTTCGATTTGAATAGCCAGGTACAGGTTTATCGCATGTCACCGATGCTGCTGCAGAAAATGCGGCGCGTTGAACCGGTCGCCCAGCCGAATCCGGCACTGGATCAGCGGTTGCAGAGCTACCAATACCGTATCGGCGTCGGCGACGTGTTGAACGTCACCGTCTGGGATCACCCCGAGTTGACCACGCCGGCCGGGCAATATCGCAGCGCCAGCGACACCGGTAACTGGGTGCATGCGGATGGCACGATCTTTTACCCCTATATCGGGCGCGTGGCGGTAGTGGGTAAAACCGTCACCGAAGTGCGCAGCCTGATCGCCGGCCGTCTGGCGCAGTATGTGGAAAGCCCGCAGGTGGATGTCAGCATCGCCGCGTTCCGTTCGCAGAAGGCTTATGTGACCGGTGAGGTGAAAACCTCCGGTCAGCAGGCGATCACCAACGTGCCGCTGACCATTCTGGATGCGATCAACGCCGCCGGCGGCCTGACGGACAATGCCGACTGGCGCAACGTGGTGCTGACCCATCAGGGCAAAGAGCGGGCCATCTCGCTGCAGGCGCTGATGCAGCGTGGCGACATCAGCCAGAACGAGCTGCTGCAGCCGGGCGACATCCTCTACATTCCGCGCAATGACAACTTGAAAGTGTTCGTGATGGGCGAGGTGGGCAAGCAAGCGACGCTGAAGATGGATCGCAGCGGCATGACCCTGACCGAAGCCCTCGGATCTTCCGAAGGGATCAGCCAGACGGTGGCGGATGCGACCGGGGTGTTCGTGATCCGGCCGAGCGGCGGCAATCCCCCGCAGCGGCTGGCGACGCTGTATCAGTTCGATCTCTCCGACGCCAGCGCGCTGGCGATGGGCGCTGAATTTCAGCTGCACCCTTACGACGTCGTGTACGTCACCGCGGCGCCGGTCGCGCGCTGGAACCGTTTGATCAGCCAGCTGGTGCCGACCATCAGCAGTTTTAACGATCTCAGCGAGGCTACCTTGCGCGTGCGCAACTGGTAACTCAGCAGGGTGAATAAGGAACAGAAGATGAAAAATAATGCGCTGTCCGTGATGGTGGCCGAACAAGATGAAAAGCTGGAGTGGGAGCGTCTGGTAGGGCCGCTGTGGGATAACCGCTGGCGGATCGCCGTCGTGACCGGCGTGGTCGGTGCGCTGGGCGTCGCCTACGCTCTGTTGGCTACCCCGGTGTACCAGGCCACGGCGGTGGTGCAGGTGGAGAATCAGCTGTCCGGCGATTCGCTGCTGCGTGAAACGCTGGACAGTTCGCTGGGGCAAAATGCGGCGACGCAGGATGAGGTGACGCTGGTCAAGTCGCGCTACGTGCTCGGCAAAACGGTGGATGCCCTCGGCCTGACGGTGCGCGTCGAACCGGACTATTTCCCGGTATTCGGTAAAGGCTTTGCCCGACTGAGCGGTGAAAAGGCGCCGGTATTGGACATCGCCACGCTGACAACGCCGGCGGACATGCAGGGCGAAGCGCTGACGCTGACGGTGCGCGATGGGCAACATTACGAGCTGAGCCATGACGGCGCCAAATTGTTCAGCGGCGTGGTTGGGCAACCGGTGGCGCAGGGCGAGTGGGGCATGACCGTTTCGGCGCTGGACGCGGCGCCGGGCACCAGTTTCACCGTGGTTAAAGTCGCGCGTCAAGAAGCGGTGGACGATCTGCGTAAATACCTGGGCGTAGTGCCGAGCGGCAAAGACAGCGGCATCATGACGTTTACGCTGCCGAGCGAAGATCCGCAGCGTGCCGAGGCGGTGCTGAAGAACATCACCGATAACTACCTGCAGCAGAACGTGGATCGCAAAACGGAAGAGGCGCAGCGGATGCTGGCCTTCCTGCAGGAGCAGTTGCCGCAAACGCAAACCTCGCTCAACAACGCCGAAACCCAGCTCAACCAGTTCCGCCAGCAAAACGACTCGGTGGATCTGTCGCTGGAAGCCAAGTCGGTGCTGGACACGCAGGTACAGCTCGAAGCCCAGCTCAACGAGCTGACCTTCAAAGAGGCGGAGATTTCCAAGCTTTATACCCGCGTGCACCCGGCTTACCGGGCGCTGATGGAAAAGCGCGCCACGCTGGAGGCGGAAAAGGCGCGGCTCGGCAAACAGGTACAGACGCTGCCGAAAATGCAGCAGGAGATCCTGCGCCTCACCCGCGACGTGCAGGTGGATCAGCAGGTTTACATGCAACTGATGAACAAACAGCAGGAGCTGAGCATCAGCAAGGCCGGCACGGTGGGTAATATTCGCATCGTTGACGAGGCGGAAACCGCTATCCGACCGATTCAGCCGCAAAAGATGCTCATCGTGTTGTTGGCGTTGATATTGGGCGCTGCAGGCACCGCGGCCGTGGTGCTGCTGCGTACGGCCTTCCATCGCGGCATCAATGATATCGATACGCTGGAGAAGCGAGGCATCAACGTCTACGCCACCGTGCCGCTGTCGCCATGGCAGGCGAAACGCAATCGCGAACAACGCCTGCTGTTGCCCAAATCCGGCGGTCGTCGCCTGCCGATCCTGGCGGTGGCCGAGCCGGCGGATCTGTCGGTGGAGGCCATTCGCAGCCTGCGCACCAGCCTGCATTTCGCTATGCTGGAGGCCAAAAACAACATTTTGATGGTCTCCGGTGCCAGCCCGGAAAGCGGCAAGAGTTTTACCAGCACCAACCTGGCGGTGGTGGTGGCGCAGGCCGGGCAGCGGGTGCTGTTGATCGACGCGGATATGCGTAAAGGATTTTTGCATCGTTGGCTATCGGACGACGCTCATCAAGGGCTGTCCGACATGCTGGTGGGCAAAGTGACGACGGAACAGGCGGTGCGGAAAACCGCCATTGCCAATCTGGATTTCGTACCGCGTGGCCAGGTGCCGCCGAACCCGTCCGAGCTGCTGATGCATCGCCGTTTCGCCGATTTCCTGCGCTGGGCCGGGCAAAACTACGATCTGGTGCTGATTGATACGCCACCGATTCTGGCGGTGACGGACGCGGCCATCGTCGGCAATCACGCCGGTACGTCACTGTTGGTGGTGCGTTTTGAGGTGAACACCGTCAAGCAGATCGAAACCAGCATGCGCCGTTTCGAACAAAATGGCGTGGCGATCAGAGGCGTAATCCTCAACGGCATCGTGAAGAGGGCGGCGACCGACATGAGCTATTACAACTTCGCCTATCCAAGCCATCGGGAAGATCACCGGCAGGCAGAGGAATAAGCGGGTGAAGGCCATTATCACCAACGCCCTGTGGCTGATGCTGGAACGCGTTTCGCTCAGCCTGTCCGGCATCTTCGTCTCCATTTACGTTGCGCGCTATCTGGGGCCCGCCCAGTTTGGCGCTCTCAACTATCTATTGGCGACGATCGCCATCGTGGTGCCGCTGGTGCAGCTGGGCGCCGACAGCATCATTTTCAACCGCGTCGCCCGCCGCCAGCCGAGCGGCATTCGCCTGATGTTGGCTTCGATGCGTTTGCGCCGCCGGCTGTTCCTGGTGGTGGCGCTGCCGATGCTGATATGGAGCTATTTCAGCCAGCCGCCAGCCAGTCAACTGATGACGCTGTTGCTGCTTATCAGCGCCTATTTCTCGATTCAGGACGTGTACAAAATTTATTACGATGCCCGCCTGCAGTCGAAACGCAATACGCTGATCAACAACCTGGCGCTGCTGCTGTCGATCGGGCTGCGGCTGGCGCTGGTGAGCGTTGCGCTGCCGCTGGTGTGGTTCGCGGTACCCTACATCCTCAGCAGCGCCGTACCTTATCTGGCGCGCCTCTGGCTATTCCGTGGGGAAGCTGCGGCCACGCCGCGGGTTACGCCGCGCCAGGCCAGGCGCTATGGCCGTTATTTGCTGAAAGTGGGCCTGCCGTTGGCCATCTCCAGTCTGGCGATAGTGATTTATACCCGCATCGATCAAATCATGCTGGGCAATCTGGTCGGCGAGCAGGCGGTGGGCTGGTTCAGCGCCGCTACCACCCTCAGTCAGGGGTGGGTTTTTGTGCCGATGGCACTGATCACCTCGTTGATGCCGGGTATTGCCAACTGTCGCGATCCGTTGGAGCAGGAGTACCGCATCCGGGTGCTGTATCTGGTGGTATTGGGCCTGTCGTTGCCGGTGCTGCTGGGGCTGTGGTGGTTCGCCCACCCGGCTATTGCGCTGCTGTATGGCGCCGCTTTTCAACCGGCCGCCGACATCCTGGCTATTTGTACGCTGACCTCGCTGTTCTCAGTGATGGGGACGGTTTCGTACCGCAGCATCGTGCTGTTCGCCGGTTATCGCTTTATCGCCATCAAGATGCCGTTGGTGGCTCTGATGAACGTGGCGATGAATCTGCTGCTGATCCCGCGGTACGGCCTGACCGGCGCTGCGGTGTCTACGCTACTGGCGGAATTCATTTCATTCTTCGTTCTGAACAGTTTATTCCGTGGCGGGAAAATTACCCGACTGCAGCTGACCTGTTTTTACTGCCTGCCGCGTCTTGTCAGCAAATTAAGGAGAGAGCATGTTAAACACCCTGGTTAAAAGCATTTCCAAGCGCCTGCCCGATGCCTGGCACCATCAGGTTAAATACGCGCTCTATTTCAAAAAACTGCCGCACCTGTCAAAACCGACCGGCTTCAGCGAAAAGATCATGCGCCGCAAAATTTATCCGCGCAGCATCTACACCACCTTGTCGGACAAATACAAGGTCCGTGAATTTATTGCCGGCCTGTGGGGCGAAGAGTATCTGGTGGAGCTGTATGCGCATGGCACGGAACTCAGCTACGACACGTTCAGGCAGTTGCCCGACGCCTTCGTGCTGAAGGCCAACCATGGCAGCGGCTATAACCGGTTGGTGTTCGACAAGCAACAGGTTAGCTACGCGGAATTGTACGATCTCAGCAGTTCGTGGATGCGCAGCAACTTTTACGAGCAGAGTCGCGAAAAGCATTATCTGGACATCGAACCCTGCATCATGGTGGAACGCATGTTGCTGGATGGTGAGCAGGTGCCGAACGATATCAAGTTTCATTGTTTCAACGACAACCATGAAATTCGCATGTTCATCCAGGTGGATTACCAGCGTTTCGGCACCCATCGGCGCGACATTTTTGATATCGACTGGAACCGCACCGAAATCCGCATCAGCTTGCCGAATGCCGACGAACCGATGCCGCGGCCTACGCGGCTGGAAGAAATGACGCGCTTGGCTCGCCAGGTTGCGCAGCAGTTCTCTTATGTCCGCGTGGATTTCTACCAGGTCGGTGAGAAGGTCTATTTCGGTGAATTGACGTTTACGCCTGGTGCGGGGTTAAGCAAGCTTAAGCCGGAAAACATCGAGCAGGAATGGGGCAGTTATTTTACTGAGTAAACGCTTATGCAGAGAGTCGCCTCCAATTTTCACATGCATGCCAATGTCGGTTATAATCAGTCGCGGGATTTGGTCAATCAATCAATCATATTGACCTTCCTGTTGATCTTTTTCGTGAAAACTTTCCTGACCTCGGGATCGTTCAACAGCGAGCTGATTAATAAAACCGTGACGGGGCTTAATGCCCTAATGTTGCTCTATGTCGGCTATGCATTTTTCATCGCTACGATGGCGGAAAAAGCGGTTGCGGGTTTTTTGGTTCTGCTGTTTCTGGTTAATATCGCCACCGGACATGGTGATTACCTTTTTGGCGCGGTATTCAGCTCGGCGGTGATAATTTTATTCCGCCGCATCGAGATGGTGCGCGGCGCTGAAATGTTCGCTATCGCTTTTGTGGTTGCCGGGCTGTTGATGGTTATCCCCTATACCTTTTACACCGAGGGATTTGTTTATCTTGATGAGCGCTATGGCAACAGATTAACGCTGGGTTTCGATAACCCGAACACCTTGGCGTATTATTCTTTTGCCTTGTTCGCCATGCTGCTGTGCCTGATCGACCATGCAAAATTAACGCGTGGAATGAAAAATATCGCCTCACTGGGGGTGTCGGCGTTAATTATCCCGGTGCTGATGTATTCCTATTCCCGCACCTGTTTTATGTTGGCGCTGTTGATGTTGTTGCTGTTTTGGCTGGCGCCGCTGCTGCGTTTTACCCCCAATAGAAAAGTCTGCATTGCGCTGACGTTGGCTATCATAGGCTTTCAGTTCGCCAGCGTTATACGCTGGGGGAACAATCCGGCATTGGACGCGCTGTTGAACCAGGCGTTGACCGGGCGCATCTGGTTCTCCTGGCAGATGTTTCAGGCGGTGGGGCTACCCAATCCGCTGTTCGGCATGAATATCGAACCCTATAAGCCGGTCGATTTTTTCTTCATCGCCATGTTTTATTCGGCTGGTGGGATAGCCTCTGTTGTCATGCTTTTTTGTTATTTTCACCTGTTGGGGAATATGCGCAGGCTGAGTCGATTCATGCGCTGGGTGGTGGTGGTTTTCCTGCTAACAACTTTTACGGAAACCTATTTTTTGGTCCCGGTATTTAACGTGTCGTTATTGCTGCTTTGCCGTGGAAAAGAAATGATAAATTCTAAGTTGGAGGGTTAAGAAATGGATTTCTCGATCGTGATCCCTATTTATAATAGTGCGCGTTACCTGCCTAAAACTCTGAAGCGGATTTTCAACGCTTGCCAAGGGTTCGACTATCAGGTGATTTTGGTTGATGATTGCTCTGACGAGGATGATATCAAATATATTCGCCAGATAGCGGCGACTAATGGCAACGTGATGCTGCATGAGAAAAAACAAAAGAGCAATGCGGCGGTATCGCGCAACCTGGGCGCCAATTTAGCGCAATCGGAGATCGTGTTTTTTCTCGATTCGGATGATTACTTCACTACCAACTATATTATTCGCCGCATGAAGAAGCATGAAGATCGCCATATTGATATTATCTTCGGTAATTATGCAGAGGTGAGTGGTGATTCGGTACGCGACTTCAATTTCCACTACAAATCCGGTTCTTCCGGTGAGGATTTTCTTTTTCTGGAAATGGGTGATATTCGGTCATCCACCATCAGCATGCGTAAAAAAAGCGATCGCCGCTTTTTATTTCCCGAGTTTCTCAACAAACATCAGGATTGGGGCTTTCTGGTCAACGCCACCAATTTGGGCGCGCAAGTGGCGCATGACGCCGGCGGCGGGGTGTTTCTCGACGTGGGGCGCTACGGACGCATGACGGCGAAGCTTAATCTGGAGGCCAGCGACCGCTTCATCAATACCTTCCTCAGCCCCAGCGATCGCCATATCAGCGGATTCGCCTGCAAGCACCTGCTGGCCTCGCTGTATTCGGAAAACGCCCAGGCGTTCAACTATTATTCGTCGCGCATCGTGCGGCACAGCCTGAGCGGCAAGTTCAAGATGATCAAATGGTATGGCGATTGTCTGACGCGGCTGGGGTTGTTCTCGGTTGGCGGCCGGCTGTTGCGCAATGTGCGCCAGGGATTCAGGAGATGATATGCAAGCACGCAAGGTAATCATCGTCATCGAAAATATGGCGGGCAAGGGCGGCACTGAACGGGTCGCCAGCGGTTTGGCCAATGCGCTGGCGCGTCTGCCGAATTACGAGGTGGCGGTGTTTTCGCTGTGTGGCGAACGGAGCTTCTTTCCGCTGGCGAGCAACGTCCGGTTACGCTGTGGCGGCGGCGATTCGCTGTTCTGGCCATGGCGGCTGGCGTTGGCTCTGCGGCGTGAACGCGCGGATGTGATCATTACCGTTTCCATGGGAAAACTGTCGGTGGTGATGACGCCTTTTCTACGTTTGTTCTGTGCCCGCAGCCGGCTGTTATTGAGCGAACACGTCAGCTTTCACCAGTATCCGCGCGTATTTAAATGGTTGAAGTTGTTGGTTTACCGCTTGAGCGATCGCGTGATTTTCCTGACGCGGCAAGATAGCGACGCCATCGCTCGCTGGGTGGGCGCCGGGAAATGCCGGGTGATCGAGAACGTTTCGCCGTTCGGCGCACAGGCGCCGACGCCGGCGCTGCAGGAAAAGGTGGCGCTGGCGGTGGGGCGGTTGAGCAATCAGAAAGGCTTCGATCGTCTGATCGCGCTGTGGCGAGGGGTGGCGGCGCAGATGCCGGATTGGCGGCTGTTGATTATTGGCGACGGCCTTGAGCGCGACGCACTGCGGCGGCAGATTGAAGGCGCCGGGCTGGAGCAGCAGGTGAGCCTGCTGCCGGCCACCGCCGACGTGGCGGCCTATTATCGCCAGGCCAGTTTGTACGTGATGACGTCGCGCTATGAGGGGTTGCCGATGGTGCTGATCGAAGCCATGAGTTTCGGCCTGCCGCTGGTGGCCTACGACTGCAAGACCGGCCCGGCCGAGCTGATAGACAACGGCGTCAACGGCTATCTGGTGCCCGATGACGATGCCGCCGCCTTCAGCGAAGGCGTGCTCGAACTGATGCGCGATCCGGCTCTGCGCGAGCGCTTTTCTGTCGCTGCGCTTGATAAGTCTCGCCGTTTTTCTCCCGAACGTATTTATCCCCAGTGGCAACAGCTCATTGAGTGAGGACCGAATGGAAAAGATATCCGTGATAATGCCCGCCTACAACGCGGCAAACTCAATCAAAGAATCGATTCTTGGTGTGCTGAACCAGCAATTTACCGACTATCACCTGTATGTGATCGATGATGCGTCCACCGACAACACCGCCGAGGTGGTGCGGCCGTTTATCCACGATCGCCTCACCTATATACGCAATGAGCATAACCAGGGCGTGGCGGAAACGCGCAACATCGGCATTGAGGCGGCGAGCGGGGATTATATCGCTTTCTGCGACAGTGATGACGTATGGCTCCCCAACAAGCTGTCGCGCCAGGCGAGCATTTTGCAAACCCGCCGCTATGACGTGGTGTGTTCCCATTATTACACCTTCGAAGACGATCTGAAGTTGATCAAAAACACCCGTGGTGCGGATGAGCTTATCGGCTATCAGGACATGTTGAAAAGCAACTGGATCGGCAATCTCACCGGCATCTATAACCAGAAGCGCATCGGTAAGGTGTATCAGCAAAAAGTGGGGCATGAGGACTATTTGATGTGGCTGGCGGTGCTGCAGAAGGCGCGTAACGGCCTGGCCTACTGCATTCCCGAACCGCTGGCCTGTTACCGATTGTCTACTCATTCGCTGTCGGGCAACAAAATCCGCGCTGCGGACTGGCAATGGCGGATTTACCGTCAGCATTTGGGGCTGTCGTACCAGAAATCCTGCTATTTGTTCGCCACCTATCTGTTCAATGCCGTGGTGAAAAGGAAATGACCATGAGGGGGATGTATCGGCGGGCGGCTCTGGGCTGTTGCGCCTTGTGGGGCGCAGCGGCTCTGGCGCAGAACTGCCAACCCAATCTGTTGACCAACCCCGGCTTTGAGCAAGGGCTCAGCGGCTGGCGAGCGCAGGGCGCGCAGGCCGACGGCGATACGCACAGTGGCAGGGGGAGTCTGCGTTATGACAATGCAGATGTAGCGCAATACCGTACCTTCAACCAGGCGCTGCAGGTTGTGCCCGGACAGACGATAGATTTCGGCGTCTGGCTCAAGACTCGCGGCGTACGCGGGCAAAGCCGCGACGGCGGCGCTGGGGTTTATCTGCAGAGCTTTGATGCGCAGGGGCGCTTTCTGGAAGGCAGCTATCCGGCTGGGGTAACCGGCGACAGCGGCTGGCGGCAGGTGAACGCCAGCTATACCGTGCCGCCGCAGGCGGCGCGAATCACTTTTGGCGTTTATCTGCGTAAGGGGAGCACCGGTACCGCCTGGTTTGACGACGCCTATGCCTGTGCTCGAGCGTCTATGCCGGCGTTATATCAGCTCGGCGCGTCGGCGCAGGGGAAGGTTGACACGCTGGTCGTCACTTCGCAGCCGCAGCATTTGCAGGTCGACAGCGAATTGCTCAATGCCGAGGGGCAGGTTGTTCACAGTAGCCGCGACCGTTATCAGGTTGAGGGACAACGCCGTATCGAATACCAACCGCCGGCCGGCCTGGCCCAGGGTGAATACCGCCTGCGTCAGCAGGTTACCGGTCCACAATCCCGCCAGGCTCAGGGCAGCGAGCTGTCTTTTCGCGTCGGGCAGCCTGCGGCCAAAGTGGCGATCGACAGCGAAGGTTTTACCCTGCGCGACGGTCAACGGCTTTTCCCGTTGGGCATTTACGCCAACGTGGCTACCGATGAGCATTTGGCGCGCATCGCCTCGGCGGGATTCAACACGGTGCTGAACTATGATTACGGGGAAAAGAAAGATCCATACGCCTTTTTCCGCAACGCACGCAAGCGCGGGCTGTTGGTCATTTACTCCGTCAAAGATCAGTACCGCGGCAGCCGCTTCGCGCCGGCCGTCCGCGGTGGCGACTACGCGGCGCTGACTGCCTGGTACGTGCAGCGTTTGCGCTCTCAGCCCAACCTGCTTGCCTGGTACATCAACGATGAGCTGGGGCCGGAATATCTCGATAAAATCGAGGAAAAAAACCTGCAAATAAAGCGACTTGACGGCGATCATCCGACTTTCCAGGTGCTGAACAAAACCGGGGAGTTGGACGCTCACTTCAACAGCAGCGACATTTTGGCGACCGACCCTTATCCGGTGGGGAACGATAGCGATCTGACGCGCACCACGCGTTATACCGCACTGACGGTGCAGGCCGCCCGCCAGGCACGCGGGGCCTGGGTGGTGATGCAAATCATGGATCACGCCGCTTATGACGCCCGCCGCAAGCCACATCCGCCGTCAGAGGCGGAAATTCGCAATCAGGCCTGGCAGGCGCTGATCGGCGGCGCCAAGGGGCTGTTGTTTTATTCTTATACCGATCTGTTTTATAAGCGTAAAACCGGCCGCTTCGACCAACGGGAGTTTGACGCCACCTGGCGTGGCGTGGCTGCCGTGTCGCAGCAAATCGCCGCCTTCACCCCTTATCTGCTGACGGGAAAATCAACGCCGCTGGCGGGAAGCGACCCGCAAATGCCGGCGCGGATGTTTATTCTGGGCGATCGCGCCTTGCTGCTGGTAGCCAATCCTTACTATCGGGAGGGAAGCACCCGCTTGCGCCTTCCGGCGGGCTGGCGGCAGCAGGGAGAGGGCACGGAGGTCAAGCTGACGTTGCCCGCCGTGGGTACCGCGACGCTGTGGCTTCAACGCTGAAAGCGACGAGTCAGCATCACGCGGGAGGTTTCTCCCGCGTGAGATTGATGACAAACCTTATACCCTTGCCGGGTTGGCAGAGAGCACCAAATAAAAAACAAGGAAAATCAATTTATTGATTTTCGGCCGCTCACCACAAAGGGGGAAAAACCACGCTTTTTCCCCCTTTGTCAACAGTCTGACGCGGGAGGTTTCTCCCGCGTCCTACCCCCAAATACCTCGCCTTGCCTCCCGCCTGCCCACCTTTATTTCTATATTCTGTTTTACTCGTTTTAATTCAATCAATTAACTTAATCTTTCACACCTATACTTTGGTGGTATTTCTCAGCCGACGCGCGCGGCGCCTCCCGCTTTCTCTTGATCGCAATCAATTTGCCGCCGGTTGGCCGTCAGTAGGCTGGCGGCAGATTGAGCATGTCTTCTTATAACGACAAGAGCCTTCAGGAGCATTCCGGATGAGCAAATTTTTAGACCGTTTCCGCTATTTCAAGCAGTTGGCGGAGCCTTTTTCTGGCGATCACGGCCAGACCTTGAACACCAACCGCGACTGGGAAGACGGCTACCGCAGCCGTTGGCAGCACGACAAAGTGGTGCGTTCCACCCACGGCGTGAACTGCACCGGTTCCTGCAGTTGGAAGATTTACGTGAAGAATGGTCTGGTGACCTGGGAAACCCAGCAAACCGACTATCCGCGCACCCGGCCCGATCTGCCCAACCATGAACCGCGCGGCTGCCCGCGCGGCGCCAGCTACTCCTGGTACCTTTACAGCGCCAACCGGCTGAAATACCCGCTGATGCGCAAGCGCCTGCTCAAGCTGTGGCGCGAAGCGAAAGCGCAGCACAGCGATCCGGTCGAAGCCTGGGGCTCTATCGTCGGCGATGCGGAAAAAGCCAAAAGCTACAAGGTGGCGCGCGGCCGCGGCGGTTTCGTCCGCTCCAGCTGGCAGGAGGTCAATGAACTGATCGCCGCCGCCAACGTCTATACCGCCAAAACCTTCGGCCCGGACCGCATTATCGGCTTCTCGCCGATCCCGGCGATGTCGATGGTGTCCTACGCCGCCGGCGCCCGCTACCTGTCGCTGATCGGCGGCGCCTGCCTGAGCTTCTACGACTGGTATTGCGATCTGCCGCCGGCTTCGCCGATGACCTGGGGCGAGCAGACCGACGTGCCGGAGTCTGCCGACTGGTATAACTCTTCTTACATTATCGCCTGGGGCTCCAACGTGCCGCAAACGCGTACCCCGGACGCCCACTTCTTTACCGAAGTGCGTTACAAGGGCACCAAAACCGTGGCGGTGACGCCGGACTATGCCGAAGTCGCCAAGCTGTGCGACCACTGGCTGAATCCGAAGCAGGGCACCGACAGCGCGATGGCGCTGGCGATGGGCCACGTGATGCTGAAAGAGTTCCATCTCGATCGCGAAGTCGGCTACTTCCGCGACTATGTGCGTCGTTATACCGACATGCCGATGCTGGTGCTGCTGGAGCCGCGTGAAGGCGGCCACTACGCCGCCGGCCGCCTGCTGCGCGCCGCCGATCTGGTGGACGGATTGGGCCAGGAAAACAATCCCGAATGGAAAACCGTCGCTATCGACAGCCGCAACGGCGAGCTGGTGGCGCCGCAGGGCTCCATCGGTTTCCGCTGGGGCGAGAAGGGCAAGTGGAACCTGGAACAGCGCGAAGGCAAGGCGCAACAGGAAGTCGAGCTGCAGCTCAGCCTGTTGGGCAGGCATGACGACGTCGCCGAGGTGGGTTTCCCGTACTTCGGCGGCGCCGACAGCGAGCATTTCAACAGCGTGGCGCTGGACGAGATCCTGCTGCACAAGCTGCCGGTGAAACGCCTGCAGTTGGCGGACGGCAGCGAAGCGCTGGTGACCAGCGTGTACGATCTGACGTTGGCAAACTACGGCCTGGAGCGCGGACTGGGCGACGCCAACTGCGCCGCCGACTATGACGAGGTCAAGGCTTACAGCCCGGCCTGGGCTGAGCAGATCACCGGCGTATCGCGCCACAACATCATCCGCATTGCCCGCGAATTCGCGCAAAACGCCGAGAAGACCCACGGCCGTTCGATGATCATCGTCGGCGCCGGCGTCAACCACTGGTATCACATGGACATGACCTACCGCGGCCTGATCAATATGCTGATCTTCTGCGGTTGCGTCGGCCAGAGCGGCGGCGGCTGGGCGCACTACGTCGGCCAGGAAAAACTGCGGCCGCAAACCGGCTGGCTGCCGCTGGCGTTCGGCCTCGACTGGCAACGCCCGCCGCGCCACATGAACAGCACCTCGTTCTTCTACAACCATTCCAGCCAATGGCGCTATGAAACCGTCGGCGCCGATGAGCTGCTGTCGCCGCTGGCGGACAAATCGCGCTTCGGCGGCAGCCTGATCGACTTCAACGTGCGCGCCGAGCGCATGGGCTGGCTGCCGTCGGCGCCGCAGCTGGGCGCTAACCCGCTGCGCCTGGCGGAGCAGGCCCGCGCCGTCGGCCAGTCGCCGGTCGAATTTACCGTCGACAGCCTGAAGAGCGGCGCGCTGGGCTTTGCCGCCGAGCAGCCGGACAATCCGCAGAACTTCCCGCGCAACCTGTTCGTCTGGCGCTCCAACCTGCTGGGCTCTTCCGGCAAGGGTCATGAATACATGCTCAAATACCTGTTGGGCACCGAGAACGGCATCCAGGGGAAAGATCTCGGCCAGCAGGGCGGCGTGAAGCCGCAGGAAGTGGAATGGCGCGAGCAGGGCGGCGAAGGCAAGCTGGATCTGGTGGTGACGCTCGATTTCCGCATGTCGAGCACCTGCCTGTATTCCGACGTGGTGCTGCCGACCGCCACCTGGTACGAAAAAGACGACATGAACACCTCCGACATGCACCCGTTCATTCATCCGCTGTCGGCGGCGGTCGATCCGGCCTGGGATTCGAAGAGCGACTGGGAAATCTACAAGGGCATCGCCAAAGCCTTCTCCGAGGTGTGCGTCGGCCATCTGGGCCAGGAAACCGACGTGGTGACCTTGCCTATCCAGCACGACTCCGCCGCCGAACTGGCGCAGCCTTACGGCGTGCAGGACTGGAAGAAAGGCGAATGCGAACTGATCCCCGGCAAAACCGCGCCGCACATCATCGCGGTGGAGCGCGATTACCCGGCCACCTACGAGCGTTTTACCTCCCTGGGGCCGTTGATGGACAAACTGGGCAACGGCGGCAAGGGCATCAGCTGGAACACCCAGACCGAGGTCGATTTCCTCAAGCAGCTGAACTACGTCAAGGCCGACGGCCCGGCGGCGGGGCGGCCGAAGATCGAGAGCGCGATAGACGCGGCGGAAGTGATCCTGTCGCTGGCGCCGGAAACCAACGGCCAGGTGGCGGTGAAAGCCTGGGAAGCGCTGAGCAACGTCACCGGCCGCGATCACCGGCATCTGGCGCTGAACAAGGAAGACGAGAAAATTCGCTTCCGCGACATTCAGGCGCAGCCGCGCAAAATCATCTCCAGCCCAACCTGGTCCGGCCTGGAAGACGAGCACGTCTCTTATAACGCCTGCTACACCAACGTGCACGAGCTGATCCCGTGGCGCACCCTCAGCGGCCGCCAGCAGCTGTATCAGGACCACGAGTGGATGCGCGCCTTCGGCGAAAGCCTGCTGGCGTACAGGCCACCGATCGATACCCGCGCCGCGCGGCCGCTGCTCAACAGCAAGCCGAACGGCAACAAGGAGAAGGCGCTGAACTTCCTGACGCCGCACCAGAAGTGGGGTATCCACTCCACCTACAGCGACAACCTGCTGATGCTGACGCTGTCGCGCGGCGGGCCGATCGTCTGGCTGAGCGAAGACGACGCCAAAGATCTGGGCATCGCGGACAACGACTGGATCGAGGCCTTCAACGCCAACGGCGCGCTGACGGCGCGCGCGGTGGTCAGCCAGCGTATCCCGGCCGGCATGACCATGATGTACCACGCACAGGAGCGCATCGTGAATCTGCCGGGCTCGGAGATCACCAGCCAACGCGGCGGCATCCACAACTCGGTGACCCGCGCCTGTCCGAAGCCGACCCACATGATCGGCGGCTATGCGCAGTTGGCCTACGGCTTCAACTACTACGGCACCGTCGGCTCCAACCGCGACGAGTTCGTGGTGGTGCGCAAGATGAACCGTATTGATTGGTTGGACGATGAAGGCAACGACTACGCGCAGGGCAGTCAGCAGGAGAACCACAAATGAAAATTCGTTCGCAAGTCGGCATGGTGCTGAATCTGGACAAGTGCATCGGTTGCCACACCTGTTCGGTCACCTGCAAGAACGTCTGGACCAGCCGCGAAGGCATGGAATACGCCTGGTTCAACAACGTGGAAAGCAAACCCGGCGTCGGCTATCCGCACGCCTGGGAAGATCAGGAGAAGTGGAAGGGCGGTTGGATCCGTAAAATCAACGGCAAGCTGGAGCCGCGCATGGGCAGCCGCGTCGGCGTGCTGGCGAAAATCTTCGCCAACCCGGACGTGCCGGCGCTGGACGACTACTACGAGCCGTTCGATTACGACTATCAGCATCTGCACACCGCCAAACAGGGCAAGCACCAGCCGGTGGCGCGCCCGCGCTCGCTGATCACCGGCCAGCGCATGAACAAGATCGAAAGCGGCCCGAACTGGGAGGAGATCCTCGGCGGGGAATTCGAAAAACGCTCGCAGGATAAAAATTTCGACAACCTGCAGAAGGCGATGTACGGCCAGTTCGAAAACACCTTCATGATGTACCTGCCGCGCCTGTGCGAGCACTGCCTCAACCCGGCCTGCGTCGCCACCTGCCCGAGCGGGGCGATCTACAAGCGCGGCGAAGACGGCATTGTTCTGATCGACCAGGACAAGTGCCGCGGCTGGCGCATGTGCCTGACCGGCTGCCCGTACAAGAAAATCTACTTCAACTGGAAGAGCGGCAAGTCCGAGAAGTGCATCTTCTGCTACCCGCGCATCGAAGCCGGGCAGCCGACGGTGTGTTCGGAGACCTGCGTCGGCCGCATTCGTTACCTCGGCGTGCTGCTGTACGACGCCGATCGCATCGAGCAGGCGGCGGCGGTGGAGAGCGACAAGGATCTGTACCAGAGCCAGCTCGATATCTTCCTCGATCCGCATGATCCGAAGGTGATTGCCCAGGCGCTGGCGGACGGCGTGCCGCAGGGCGTCATTGAAGCCGCTCAGCAGTCGCCGGTGTACAAAATGGCGATGGACTGGAAGCTGGCGCTGCCGCTGCATCCGGAATACCGCACGCTGCCGATGGTGTGGTACGTGCCGCCATTGTCGCCGATTCAGTCCGCCGCCGACGCCGGCGAACTGGCGCACAGCGGCGTATTGCCGGACGTCGAGAGCCTGCGCATCCCGGTGCAGTATCTGGCGAATCTGCTGACCGCCGGCGATACCGAACCGGTACTGTTGGCGCTGAAGCGCATGCTGGCGATGCGCCACTACAAACGGGCGGAAACCGTCGACGGCGTGGTGGACACCAGCGCGCTGGAGCAGGTCGGTCTGAGCGAAGCGCAGGCACAGGAGATGTATCGCTACCTGGCGATCGCCAACTATGAAGATCGCTTTGTGGTGCCGTCGAGCCACCGCGAACTGGCGCGCGAAGCCTTCCCCGAAAGCAAAGGCTGCGGTTTCAGCTTCGGCGACGGCTGCCACGGCAGCGACGGCAAGTTCAATCTGTTCAACAGCCGCCGTATCGACGCCATTGACGTGACCGCGAAAACCGCGCGGCCGGAGGATGCCTCATGATCAGCCTGAAAGTGATCGCCCGCCTGCTGGATTACCCGGAGCAGGCGCTGTTTGACCATCAGCAGGCGCTGATCGAAGCATTGGAGCCGGCCAGCGAGCTGGATCTGCGCCACAGCGCGCAGCTGATTCTGTTTATCCGCCGCCTGTGTGCGCGCCCGTTGCTGGACGCGCAGGCCGATTATTGCGAACTGTTCGATCGCGGCCGCGCCACTTCGCTGCTGCTGTTTGAACACGTGCACGGCGAATCGCGCGATCGCGGCCAGGCGATGGTTGACCTGATGGCGCAGTACCGCGCCGCCGGGCTGGAGATCGACAGCCGCGAGCTGCCGGATTTCCTGCCACTGTATCTGGAGTATCTGGCCAGCCGCAGCGCGGCGCAGGCGCGGGAAGGGCTGCAGGACATTGCGCCGATCCTGGCGCTGTTGGGCGCGCGCTTGCAGCAGCGCGAAAGCCCGTATGCGGTGCTGTTCGATCTGCTGTTGGCGCTGTCCGGCAGCGATGCGCAGGCGCAGGCGCTGAAGACGCAGGTGGCGCAAGAGGCGCGCGACGATACGCCGCAGGCGCTGGATGCGGTATGGGAAGAGGAGCAGGTCAAATTTCTCGGCGAGCAGGGCTGCGCCTCCGCCCAGCAGACGGTGCACCAGCGGCGCTTCGCCGGCGCGGTGGCGCCACAGTATCTGGACCTGACGGATGCGTTAACCGGAACCAAAGGACGCTAATCATGCAATTTTTGAATCAGTTCTTCTTCGACATCTACCCTTATCTGGCCGGCGCGGTGTTCCTGATCGGCAGCTGGCTGCGCTACGACTACGGGCAATACAGCTGGCGCGCCGGCTCCAGCCAGATGCTGGATAAAAAAGGCATGCGGCTGGCGTCCAACCTGTTCCACATCGGCATTATCGGCATCTTCGCGGGCCATTTCCTCGGCATGCTGACGCCGCACTGGATGTATGAGGCCTTTCTGCCGATCGACGTGAAGCAGAAGCTGGCGATGATCGCCGGCGGCGCCTGCGGCCTGATGACGCTGATCGGCGGCGCGCTGTTGCTCAAACGCCGGTTGGCCAACCCGCGGGTGCGCGCCACCAGCAGCTTCGCCGACATCCTGATCCTGACGTTGCTGGTGGTGCAGGTGTGTCTCGGCCTGCTGACCATTCCGTTCTCCGCCCAGCATATGGACGGCAGCGAAATGATGAAGCTGGTGGCCTGGGCGCAGGCGGTGGTGACCTTCCACGCCGGCGCTTCTGCGCACCTGGAAGGGGTGGCGCTTATCTTCAAGCTGCACATGGTGCTGGGCATGACGCTGTTCGTGCTGTTCCCGTTCTGCCGCCTGGTGCATATCTGGAGTGCGCCGGTAGAGTACCTGACCCGCCGTTACCAGCTGGTGCGCAACCGCCGCTGAGCCTGACCCCGCCGCCGCCGATCGCCAGCGGCGGCGCTATTCCGATAATTCCCCCGCCGTCTGCCCATTCTCGTCACCTTGTCGTAAACTCACTATCTCAGTTATGTTACGTTTATGCTTCCGCCGACGGACGTCGGCCTGTGGTAGCCGATAACAAGAGATACCGCCTTGATGAAAGGCATTTTGGGACATAAAAACCGGGGATGATCCGTGTGGCCTTCGCGCCGTACGGGAGAATCGCTTTATGGATAGTCAGGTTAATCAATAACAATAATGACCACACAATTACGCTCACCCGAGCTGCTGCCTCTGAAAATCATCGCCACCGGAGCCGCGTTGCCGTCTAACCGCGTGGCGTCCTCTGCGCTCGACGCTCGGCTGGGGAAACCGGCCGGCTACGTTGAAAAACGCTCGGGCATCGTTTACCGCTATCACGCCGCCGACGATGCCAGCCAGGCCGAACTCGCCGCCGCCGCGCTGCAAGACGCGCTGGCTCGCAGCGCCCTTCCGGCAGCCTCTATCGATCTGCTGATCTCTGCCTCGGCGATTTCGGTGCAGGCGCTGCCGTGCACCGCCGCGCACATTCTCAAGGTGGCGGGGCTGGCGCCGGGCACGCCGGGCTTCGACATCAACAGCAGCTGCGTCAGCTTTATCTCTGCGCTGCAGGTGGCGGCGGGGCTGCTGAACGCCGGGACGTACCGACGCATCGCCATCGTCTCGGCCGATCTCGCTTCACGTGGCATCGACTGGCAGCACGAAGAGTCGTCGCTGATCTTCGGCGACGGCGCCGCCTGCGCCATCGTGGAGCGCGGCGACGGCGCCAGCGGCATCCTCGCCAGCCTGGTGGAGACCTATCCCGCCGGCAGCGAACTGTGCGAAATCCGCGCCGGCGGCACGCGGCGCAACCCGCGCGCCGGCATGTGCGAGCAAGACTTCCTGTTTCATATGCAGGGCAAGCCGCTGTTCCGCCAGGCGTCGGCGCTGATTGAGGGTTACCTCGATCGGCTGTTGAGCGCCAGCGGCCTGACCCTGGCGCAGATCGCCACCGTGGTGCCGCATCAGGCCAGCCATTTGTCGCTCGAACATATGCGCAAGCGGCTGCATGTTTCCAGCGAGGCGCTGGTGGATATCTATCGCCACCACGGCAACCAGGTGGCGGCGTCCATCCCGACGGCGCTGCATGCCGCCGTGACCACCGGGCGCTTCAACCCCGGCCAGCCGGTGATGCTGATCGGCACCGCCGCCGGGCTGGCGCTGGCTGGCATGGTGTTGTTGCCATGAGGGTGCTGGTGACCGGGGCGACCAGCGGGCTGGGGCGCAACGCGGCGCAGTGGCTGCTGGAGGCCGGACATCAGGTGCGCGCCACCGGCCGCGATGAACGGGCCGGCGCAGCGTTGCGTCAGCTGGGCGCCGAGTTTTGCGCGCTCGATCTGGCGCAGGCCACGCCGCAGCAGTGTCGGCAGCTCGTCACCGACTGCGAGTGGGTGTGGCACTGTGCGGCCAAGTCTTCACCCTGGGGCGGCAAAGCGGAGTTTCACCGCATCAACGCCGCGGCGACGGAGAGGCTGGCGGAGGCGGCGGGGCGCTGCGGCGTGCGGCGCTTTGTGCATATCTCCACGCCGGCAATCTACTTCGATTTTCAGCCGCATTACGATCTTGACGAAGGTTATCGTGCCCGTCGCTTCGCCAATCACTATGCCGCCAGCAAGTATGCGGCCGAACAACGCCTGTTGGCGCAGGCGAAGATCTACCCGCAAACCACCTACATTATGCTGCGGCCGCGCGGCCTGTTTGGCCCGCACGATCGGGTGATCGTGCCGCGGCTGTTGCAGCAGCTCGAACGCGATCGCGGCGTGCTGCGGCTGCCCGGCGGTGGGCAAGCGCTGCTGGACCTGACCTTCGCCCCCAACGTGGTGCACGCCATGGAGTTGGCCAGTCGGCAGCGCGGGTTGCCGTCCGGCGCCGTTTACAACATCACCAACCACCAGCCGCAGCGGCTGGCGGAGATGCTGGATGCGCTGCTGCGTCAGGAACTGGGGCTGCACTACCGGCTGCAGGCCGTGCCCTATCCGTTGCTGCATACGCTGGCCGGCGGCATGGAGCTGTGGGCGACGCTGAGCGGCAAGGAACCGCTGCTGACGCGCTACAGCGTGGCGGCGGTGCATTTTGACATGACGCTGAGCCAGACCCGTGCGATCGAAGAGCTGGGCTATCAGCCGCGTTATTCGATGGAAGAGGGCATTCGTCTGACCGGCGAGTGGCTGCGGCGGCAAGGAGGCATACAGCATGGCTAAGGTTACCGTTTTTGAAGTGGGCTATTGCACGCATATCGGCTGCATGGCGCTGCGCGGCGCCGGGTTCCGGGTGTGCAAATTCCCGGCGCGCGCCTATCTGCTGGAGGTGGGGGAGCGCCGCTGGCTGTGGGATACCGGCTACGCGCGTTATTTTCAGCAGCACACGCAGTCGGGGGTGTTCAGCCTGTATCGCCGGATGACGCCGGTCTATTTCGATCCCGCCGAGTCGTTGGCGCATCAGCTGCGCGAAGCCGGTTACGCCAAAGGGGATATTCAGGCGCTCATCGTCTCGCATTTTCACGCCGATCACATCGCCGGGCTGCAGGATTTCAGCCAACTCGACTTTATTTGCTCCGGCGAAGGCTGGCAGCAAACCCGCGGGCTGCGCGGTTTCGCGGCGCTGAAGCGCGCCTTTATTCCCGGCCTGATCCCGGCGGATTTCGAGAGCAACCTGCAGTTTATGGAAGCTTTTCCCTCGGTGGCGTTGCCTGCGCTGCTGGCGCCGTTCGAGCGCGGCTATGCGCTGCCGGGCAGCGAAGGGCAGATCGTGCTGGTGCCGCTGCCGGGGCATGCGGCCGGCCATATCGGCGCCTTTATTCTCACCGACGCCGGCTGGACGCTGTTGGCCAGCGACGCCGCCTGGTCTCCGCAGAGTTACCAGACGCTGCGCGGGCCTTCGCGCCTGGCCAATCTGGTGATGGACGACGCGGCGGCGTACATCCGCACGCTGGAGCGGCTCAACCAGCTGTGGGCGGGCGGCCAGGTCAACATTTTGCTGTGCCACGAGGGGGACCCGTGATCCCGTTCATGACCCTTTGGCACTATTTCCGCGCCCGGCGCCTGCGCTTTGGCGATCGTGCGGCGCTGGAGGCGCATCAGGCCCGGCAGCTCGCGGGCTTCGCCCGTCGGGTGCTGAGCAAGAGCCCCTATTTTCAACGCTTCAGTCGCCGGCCGTTCGCCGAATGGCCGCAGATGAACAAGGCGCTGATGATGGCGCAGTTCGACCGGATGAACACCGCCGGGCTGCAGCGCGATGCGGTGCTGGCCTGCGCGCAGCGCAGCGAGGCGGATCGCGATTTCACGCCGAAGATCGGGCGCTACAGCGTCGGATTGTCGTCCGGCACCTCCGGGCAGCGCGGCGTGTTTGTCGTCAGCCCGCGCGAACAGCAGGTGTGGGCCGGCGGCATGCTGGCGAAGATGCTGCCGGACGGTCTGTTGGCCGGCGAGCGCGTTGCGCTGTTTCTGCGGGCGGACAATAATCTCTATCACAGCGTGAACAACCGTTGGCTGAGCCTGGCGTTTTACGATCTGCTTGCACCGTTCAGCGAGCATTTGCCCGCATTGGAACGGCAGGCGCCCAGCATCATCGTGGCCCCGGCGCAGGTGCTGCGCGCCTTGGCGCTGGCGGTGCTGGCCGGACAGGTGAAGTTGCCGGTCAAAAAAGCGATCTCGGTGGCCGAGGTGCTGGAAGAGCAGGACCGCCGCCTGCTGCTGCAGGTATTTCCGGCGGTCGGCGAAGTGTATCAGGCCACCGAAGGATTTCTTGCCGCGACCTGCGCGCACGGTACGCTGCATCTGAACGAAGAGTTTTTGCATATCGAACCGCAGTGGATCGACGAACTGCGTTTTACGCCGTTGATCACCGACTTTACCCGCAGTACGCAGCCGATCGTGCGTTATCGGCTGGACGATGTACTGGTGTTGCGCAAGGAACCCTGCCCGTGCGGGCAGCCGACGCGGGCGATCGCCCGTATCGAGGGGCGGCGCGACGATCAACTGATGCTGCCCGATGCGCGGCGGCAACCGCAGGCGGTGTTCGCCGATGCCTGCAGCCGAACGATCGCCAATGCGTTGCCGCTGAGCAGCGATTATCGCCTGATCCAGCGCGGTGAACGGCGGTTGGAATTGATTGCCGATTGCAGCCAGTCTGAATTGGCGCACTGCCAGGCGCAGCTGATGGCGCTGTTCGCTCGCCAGGGCATCGCCACCGAGCGCCTCGAATGGCGGTTGACGGCGCAGGCGGTGCTGCCGCAGTTCGATCGCAAGCGGCGGCGCATCGTGCGCCAGGCGGAGGAGGCATGAAAAATACGCTGTTCAGACTAGGGCACATGTTGCTCGGCTGGGGGACGGTCGGGGTGGTGTATAGTCTGACCGATCGCCTGCAGGGGGCGGGAACCCTGTTGCCGCCGTCGGCGCTTGACCGGGCGATCCCGTTCAACCCGGCGGCCATATGGCTCTACCTGTCGTTCTTCCTCATCGTCCCGGCGGGCTATCTGCTGGCGCCGCTGCAGCGGATCACATGGCTGACGCGGGCGATGCAGCTCACCGCGCTGGGCGCCGGGGCGGTTTACCTGCTGTGGCCGACCACCATGGCCTATCCGCAGAACGATGGCGTCGGGATCAGCGCGCAGCTGCTGGCGGCGTTAACCCAGGTGGATTCGCCGCAGAACTGCCTGCCTTCGTTGCATATGGCGCTGACGGTGCTGGCGGTGTGGGCGCTGAGCGACGGCGAGCGCAAAGTGCGCACGGCGTTGTGGATGCTGTGGGGCACGGCGATCGCGTTCTCGATTCTGCAACTGCGCCGCCATTTGTTTGTCGATTTGGCCGGCGGCGCGCTGCTGGCGCTGTTCGCCGGCTGGCTGGCCCTGCGTATGAACACCCTGCGCCGGCGCGTGGTTAAAGGAGAAATGGGATGAGCGATCTGGCGTTGCCGATAGTGTTCATGCTGTTCATCGTGGTGGCCGAGGCGGTGGCGCTGCAGTGGGGGCGTCGCGAGCCGGTCAACTGGCACGATCTGGTGTTCAACCTGAACTCCGGCCATATCATGTTGTGGCTGTTCCGCGGGTTGGAGATCACCTGTTACGGCTACGTGGCCGCGCATTTCAGCCTGGGGCTGGTGGACGCCTGGCCGCCGTTGTTGATGTGGCTGTTCGCTTTGCTGGCGTGGGACTTCGGTTTCTACTGGCTGCACCGTCTGCATCATCGTTTCCGCCTGCTGTGGGCGGTGCATGTGGTGCACCATCAGGGCGAGCATTTCAATCTGTCGCTGGGGGTGCGCAACTCCTGGTATTCGTCGCTGACGTCGATCCCGTTCTTTTTGCTGCTGGCGCTGGCGGGCGTGCCATTGTCGGTGTTCGTCGCGGTCTCGATTTTTCACTACAGCATTCAACTGTTTAACCACAATGCGCTGACGCCGAAGCTTGGCGTGCTGGAAAAAATCCTGGTCACGCCGGCGCATCACCGGGTGCATCACGTCAAGGACATGGCCTATTCCAATAAGAACTTCGGCGGCAGCTTTATCTTCTGGGACAAACTGTTCGGCACCTTCTGCCCGGCATTGCCGACCACGCCGTTCAGCTACGGCGTCAGCGGCGACAGGCCGTCCGCCAACCCGTTCTGGGCGAGCAATCTGCCGTTCCTGCGCTATTTCCGTTTGGCCTGGCGCCCGGCGCCGGGCCGGCCGCGCGACCGCCGTTCGGCGCTCAGCGTTTTCAGCGGCGCCATGCTGTTGTTCTCGCTGGTGGTCGGTTACGTCTACCAATACGGTTACGGCTACGGCGACATCAGCTGGCCGCAAATGGCGCTGCTGGCGCTGCTGGCGTTGGGCTCGGTGGCGCTGGGCGGCATGACGGAAGGGCGACCTTGGGCGAGCGCCGTCTGGTTGCTGGTCGCGCTGGGCATGCCGCTGCTGTTTATCGGCTATCTAGGTTGGCCGCAGCGCTATTGGCATATCGCCATGGCCGCCGTGGCGTTGCATGCCCTGTGCGTCGCATTGGGCTGGGGAAGAGTAGCCGCACCGGCCGCCGTGGAGGAAACGCATGGCTGAATCATTGCCGCCGCTGCGTTTTCCCGCCGATGGCGAACAGGCATTCCACCGCGATCTTAAGCGCGCGGCGCACGCCTGCCTGGCGGGCGATCATCGCTATGCCGATGCTGCGCGATTGGCCAAGGCTGCGCTGTTGCTGGCGCTGTGCGCCGGGTTTTACGCGCTGAGTCTGCTGCAGCACCAGCCCTGGGCGTTTTTCCTCTGCTATTTCCTGTTCGTGGCCATGGGCATGCTGCTTAACGTCAACGTCAACCATGATGCTTCGCATAACGCCTTCTTGCGCGCGCCCTGGGCGAATCGCCTGGTGGGGCGACTGGTGACGCTGCCGCTGGGCGTCGATCCGGACTACTGGCGCACGCGGCATGTGGATTACCACCACGTTTACGCCAACGTCGAACACTACGATCTGGACACCGAAGAGAACGGTTTTTTCCGCCAGACGCCGTTCCAGCGCTGGCGACCGCATATGCGTTATCAGCATCTGTACTGGCCGCTGATCGCCGCGCTCTCCTTGCCCTACATCGCGTGGATTTTCGATTGGTCCGATCGGCTCGATAAAACGCCGCTGCGGGAAAAATGCGTGCTGGCGGGATGCGGCGGTTGGGCGCTGTTCGTGCTGAGCAAGCTCGCGCATCTGGCGCTGGTGCTGGTGGCGCCGCTGGTCGTGGGCCACCTGCACGGCATCGGCTGGGGCTGGGTATTGCTGGCTTATGCGGTCGGTCAGATGTGCGCCTCGCTGCTGGTGGTGTTCCTGCTGCTGGGCACCCACTGGGCGCAGGCCGAGTTTTACCCGGCGCCGGCAGGTGACAGCATGCCGCAAGGCTGGTACCGGCACAATTTCGCCACCGCCTGCGACTGGCAACCTGAGCCGCGCTGGCTGGAGCACCTGACCGGCGGGCTGAACTATCACCTGACGCATCACCTGTTCCCCGGCTGGAATCATCGCCACTACCCGGCGTTGGCCGCGGCGCTGGCAGAGGTGGCGCAGCGGCACGGCATGGCGTACCGCTGCATCGGCTATCGCGAATTGCTGGCGCAGCAACAGCGCTTCTTGCGCCTTATGGGGCAGCCGTGAAACCGCTGCGTCCGTTAGCCTATCGGCGCGACGACAGCGGGTTGCACCGCGCGCTGATGCAGGCCGCCCAGCATTATCTGGCGGCCAACGGCGATCACCGTTTCGCCGACGGCGGCATGCTGGCGAAGGTCGCGCTGCTGCTGGCGCTGTGCGGCCTGTGTTACGGGCTGAGCCTGCAACAGCAGAACGGCTGGGCGTTTTTCGCCTGCTATTTCGGTTTTATCTTTATCGGCATGTTCCTGACGGTGAACGTGGTGCACGACGCCTCGCACAACGCATTTTTCCGTCGCCCCTGGGCCAACCGCGGGTTGAACGCCCTGGTGAGCGTGCCGCTGGGGTTGGATCCCGACTGCTGGCGCGTGCGGCACGTGCTGTTCCATCATGCCCATAACAATATCGAACATTACGATCCCGACATCGACGCCAACGGCGTGCTGCGGCAAACGCCGTTCCAGCGCTGGCGGCCCTTTATGCGCGCGCAGCGTTACTATTGGCCGCTGGTGGCGGCGCTGACTTTTCCGTACTACATCTGGCTGTTCGATTGGTTGGACAGGGCGGGCCGCACCCGCGTGGCGGCGCGCATGGCGCAGCAGGGCGTGCGCGGCTGGATCGGGTTTCTGGCGGGGAAGGCGGCGCACCTGCTGCTGGCGCTGGCGATCCCGTTCTGGCTGCTGCCGCCGGCTATCGGCATCGGGCAAATCCTGCTGGTCTATTTGCTGAGCCAGATGCTTTCTTCACTGCTGTTCGTGATGCTCATCATCGGCACCCACTGGGCCAAGGCCAACTTCTACCAGGCGCCAGAACAAGGCGCAATGCCGCACGGCTGGTATCATCATGTGTTCGCCACTACCTTCGACTGGCTGACCCGGCCGCGCTGGCTGGGGTACTGGCTCGGCGGGGCGAACCTGCATTTGACGCATCATCTGTTCCCGCACTGGAGCCACCGCCATTACCCGGCGCTGAGCCGCATTAACGGCGAGGTGGCGCCGCGTTTCGGCATCGACTACCGGCTGCTTGAGCTAGAGGAGCTGTTGCGCCTGCAGCAGCGCTTCCTCAGCGCGATGGGGCGCAAGCCGCACTAGCGTTGCATGCGGGTTATGCGAGGCGTTACGCAGTTCACTAATTGAACGATATTTACCCTTCCAGTAGACTTTCTCCCGGTGAATCAATGGCCACAGGAGGTGGAGTATGCGGAGTTTACCGATTCGGTTATCCAATGAAATCGACGACAGTTTGAACGATATTGCCCGGCGTCACGGGATGGCCAAAACCGACGTCATACGCCTGGCGTTTGCTTTGATGACGATTGCCGACCGTGAGTGGATGAAACAGGATGGTTCCCGCCTCGGTATCGTGCGTGAAAGCGACGAGGGGCTGGAGGCAGTCGCCGTGGTGGTGGGGATTTTTCCATGAAGCCGCAACATGAGCGCCCGCAGCTCGATGCTGAAAGGTTGTATTTGGATCCTTCGCTGGTCTTCGACGAAATGGAGCGGCTGCGCCTGGCGCGCCAGGTATTGTGCGGGATATTTGCGGTCAGCGTGGGCGTATTCGCCGCCCACGCATATTGGGACAAAAACGAAGCGCTCGGTCAAGTGTTCGAGCTGGTGAAGATCGGCGCCTTGCCGCTGGTCACGCTGGTGGTCTCTTTTTACTTTCCCAACAGCGCGTCCAGATAAGGCGCCGCGTTAATGCGACTTCATGCCCGCCGCAGTCATCAGCAGGCGGAACAGCGAGGCGACCACGAACAGCCCCAGTACGCTGGCGCTCCAGATGATCACCAGCCAACCGATGCGTTTCCACCAGGGCGCCGGAGCGGCGGCTGCCGTTTTATCTTGCATAGCGTCCTCCCTCCTCAGTGATAGCCGTGCTCATGGCTGATCTTGCCGCGGAACACGTAGTAGCTCCAGAAGGTGTAGACCAGGATGATCGGGATGATGAACAGCGCGCCCACCAGCATAAAGCCGAGGCTCTGCGGCGGCGCGGCGGCGTCCCACAGGCTGATGGCCGGCGGGATCAGGTGCGGCCAGATGCTGATGCCAAGCCCGCTCAGGCCGAGGAACACCAGCAACAGCGTCAGCATGAACGGCGAGTAGTGCGCGCCGCGTTTTACCCCGCGGTGAATACCCCAGGCGCTGAGCAGCACCAGCAGCGGCACCGGCAGCAGCCAGAACAGGTTCGGCAGCGTAAACCAGCGGGCGGCGATTTCCGGATGCGCGATCGGCGTCCAGATACTGACTGCGGCCAGCACCAGCAACAGGATCGCCAGCAGCGGCGTCGCCAGGTAATACATGCGCGCCTGCAGATCGCCGGCGGTTTTCATCACCAACCAGGTGCAACCGAGCAGGGCGTAGGTTACCACCAGCCCCAGCCCGCAGAACAGCGCGAACGGCGTCAGCCAGTCCAGCGCGCCGCCGGCGTAGGTGCGGCCTTCGACCGGGAAACCGTTGATCACGGCGCCCACCACTACCCCCTGGCTGAAGGTGGCGAAGAGAGAGCCCCAGATGAACGCTTTATCCCAGATATGGCGCTTCTGCGGTGTCGCCTTGAAGCGAAACTCGAAGGCCACGCCGCGGAAAATCAGCCCGATCAGCATCAGCGTCAGCGGGATCGCCAGCGCGTCGAGGATCACCGAGTAGGCCAGCGGGAAGGCGCCGAACAGCGCCGCACCGCCCAGCACCAGCCAGGTCTCATTGCCGTCCCACACCGGGGCGACGGTGTTCATCATCAGATCGCGATCGCCGCTCTCTTTCACCCACGGAAACAGGATGCCGATGCCCAAATCGAAACCGTCCATCACCACATACATCATGGTGCTGAACACGATGATCACAAACCAAATCAGCGGAAGATCGATACCCATGTTCAGCTCCTGTCGTCCAGAGTGTCGTTGACCGCGGACAGCGGACGCGCCGGGCGGCCCTCGGTATTGTCTTCTTGGTGCTCATGCGGCTGCGGCCCTTTGCGGATCAGGCGCATCATGTAGGAGTAGCCCACGCCGAATACCGAGCAATAGACGATGATAAACGCCAGCAGGCTGATGCTCATGTGCAGATCGCCGTGCGCGGAGACCGCATCCTTGGTGCGCAGCAGGCCATACACCACCCACGGCTGGCGGCCGATCTCGGTGGTGAACCAGCCCGCCAGCAGCGCCAGCAGTCCGGATGGGCCCATCCACAGAATGAAGTACAGGAACGGGCGCGACTGATACAGCCCGCCGCGCCAGCGCAGCCACAGGCTCCACACCCCGGCCAGGATCATCAGCATGCCCAGCCCGACCATGATGCGGAACGACCAGAACACCACGGTGGAGTTGGGGCGATCTTCCGGCGGGAAGGATTTGAGCGCCGGCACCTGCTCGGTCAGGCTGTGCGTCAGGATCAGGCTGCCGAGGTAGGGCACTTCCAGCTTGAAGCGGGTCTCTTCACGCTGCATGTCCGGCCAACCGACCAGGATCAGCGGCGTGGCTTCGCCCGGCGGGTTTTCCCAGTGGCCCTCGATGGCGGCGATCTTCGCCGGCTGATGTTTCAGCGTATTCAGGCCGTGCGCATCGCCGATCAGCGCCTGCACCGGCGCGACGATCAGCGCCATCCACATCGCCATCGACAGCATCTTGCGCATCGCCGGCGTATCGCGGCCGCGCAGCAGGTGCCAGGCGGCGGAAGCGCCGACGAAGAACGCCGAGGAGAGGAAGGCTGCGGTGGACATGTGCAGCAGGCGATACGGGAAGGACGGGTTGAAGATCACCTTCAGCCAGTCGACCGGCACCACCTGGCCGTTGATGATTTCGTGTCCCTGCGGGGTCTGCATCCAGCTGTTGGAGGCCAGGATCCAGAAGGTGGAGATCAGCGTGCCGAGCGCCACCATGCAGGTGGCGAAGAAGTGCAGCCCTGGGCCGACGCGGTTCCAGCCGAACAGCATCACGCCGAGGAAACCGGCTTCGAGGAAGAAGGCGGTCAGCACTTCATAAGTCAGCAGCGGCCCGGTAATGCTGCCGGCGAACTCGGAGAAGAAGCTCCAGTTGGTGCCGAACTGGTAGGCCATCACCAACCCGGAAACCACGCCCATGCCGAAGTTAACGGCGAAAATCTTTGACCAGAAATGGTAAAGCTCACGATAGGCTTCATTGTGCGTTTTCAACCATAATCCCTCCAGCACCGCCAGATAGCTGGCTAAGCCGATGGTGATGGCGGGGAAGATGATATGGAAAGACACGGTGAAGGCGAACTGTATTCTGGCGAGTTCCAGTGCATCAAGACCCAGCATGGCGCCTCCTAGGGTTGAACATAAATTAACCTCTTGAGTATAGCTGTCATTTTTATGTGAAAAGCTTGGCGTGAAGTTAATCACGAAGTACAGTGACTATAATAGTGACAGTTATTTTACTTTTTCATATAACAGTTAATGGTTATGACCCGATACGAGCAGCTTGCGCAACAGATTAGAGAACAGATCCAGAACCGGGTGTGGCGGGCAGGCGACAAGCTGCCTTCGCTGCGCGAGAGCGGCAAACGCGCCGGATTAAGCTTGATGACGGTGGTGCAGTCTTACCAACTGCTGGAGAGCCAGGGGTGGATCGTCGCCCGGCCGCAGTCGGGTTACTACGTGGCGGCGCGCCCGCAGCCACTGCCTCAGCCTTCGCGCGGCGAGAAACTGTTGCTGAGCGAGCAGGTGGACATCAACGCCTTTATTTTTGACGTGCTGCAGGCCTGCAAGGATTCGGACATCGTGCCTTTCGGTTCGGCCTTTCCCGACGCCACGCTGTTCGCCCAGCCGAAGCTGGCGCGGGCGCTGAGCAGCGTAGCGCGCAAGTTCACGCCGCACAGTTCGCTGGCCAACCTGCCGCCGGGCAACGACGCGCTGCGGCGGCACATTGCCCAACGTTATGCGCTGAGCGGCATGCAGGTTGCGCCGGACGAAATCGTTATCACCGCCGGGGCGATGGAGTCGCTCAGCCTCAGCCTGCAGGCGGTGACCCAACCGGGCGACTATGTGGCGATCGAGTCGCCGGCGTTTTACGGCGCGCTGCAGGCGCTGGAACGGCTGCGGCTGAAGGCGGTGGCGATCGCCACCCATCCGCAGGACGGCATCGATCTGGACGCGTTGCAACAGGCGGTGGAGCAGTATCCGATCAAAGCCTGCTGGCTGATGACCCACTTCCAGAACCCGCAGGGTGCCACCCTGCCGGAGGCCAACAAACAGCGTCTGGTGGCGCTGTTGCGCGAGCGGCAGATCTCGCTGATCGAAGACGATGTCTACGGCGAGCTGTACTTCAGCGCCGAACGGCCGCTGCCGGCCAAGGCGCTCGACAGCGGCGGCCAAATCCTGCACTGCTCGTCGTTTTCCAAATGCCTGGCGCCGGGTTTTCGCGTCGGCTGGGTGGCGGCGGGGCGTTATGCGCAGCAGATCCAGCGTTTGCAGCTGATGAGCACCGTTTCCACCAGCGTGCCGACCCAGATGGCGCTGGCGGATTATCTGCTGCACGGCGGCTACGACACTCACCTGCGGCGGTTGCGCCGCCTGCTGGCCCAGCGCCAAAGCGCGATGCGTCAGGCGATTGCCCACCATTTCCCGCCGACGGTAAAGGTCAGCCAGCCCGACGGCGGTTACTTCCTGTGGCTGGAGCTGGATCCGGCGCTGTCGTCGATGGAGTTGTACCGGCGGGCCCTTTCCCGGGGTATCAGCATCGCGCCGGGGCGCATGTTCACCACCGGCGACCATTTCAACCACTGCTTCCGTCTCAACGCCTCTTTTGAATGGAATGACCGCTTTGAAGAGGCGATCAAAACCTTAGCCAAACTTATCCGGGGGCTGGCGGCGGCCGGTTGAGCCGCGTTTTTCACGCCGCTTCGCCCCAGAAAAATTCATAATGCTTTTTTCGGCAATGGAATGCCGGTTTCGTTGTTAGACAGCCCTCCAGCCGCCCATTACTCTGCGATAAATTTTGTCACATTTTTATCAACGGGTAGACGAGGGGCAGTGGGTGAGTAGAATAAAAAACAAGCTAAACAAACTGTTGCGTTATCGGTTGACGCCGCTGGCGTTGATCTGCGCGCTGGGATTGAGCGCCGGCGCGCAGGCGGAAACGCTGGCCGAAGGCATCACGCCGGCCAGCGACGTCAGCCGGGTGCCGGCCGCCGCCAAGCTGCGCAAAGACACCGTGGTGGCGGGCATCTCGGAACCGCAGGGGATTTTCAACCCGTATCTGTTCACCAACGGCTGGGACGAGAACGTCACCGACGTGATCTTCAGCCGCCTGATCGGCCTGGACAGCCAGGGCAAGCCGGAAGGACGCCTGGCGGAGTCCTGGCAGGTCAGTCCCGATAATCTGACCTACACCATCAAGCTGCGGCCGAATCTGGTCTACAGCGACGGCTCGCCGCTGAAGGCCGACGATATCGCCTTTACCCTGACGCTGTTGCACGATCCGGCCTATGACGGCGACACTGACATCACGCCGGCGCACATTCAGGGCGGCGCCGAGTATAAAAACGGCACCGCCGCCGGCATCAGCGGCCTGAAGGTGATCGACGATCGCACCATTCAGATCGTCACCACGCAACCGGGCGCTACCACGCTGCAACTGATCGGCGGCCCGGTGCTGTCGCGGGCTTACTACGGCAAAGACTATCAGCGGGGCAAGCTCGACGGCGTGCGCGCCTTGAACGGCAAACCGCTCGGCAACGGCCCCTATATTTACGACAAGTACGTGCCGGGGCAGGAGATCCGCTTCCACGCCAATCCGAACTTCTACCTCGGTACGCCGCCGATGGCGCGCTTTATCTACCGCGTCACCAACCCGGCCACCAACTTCCAGCTGTTCCAGACCGGTGAGACCGACTACGACGCCTTTACCGCCAAGCCGGACGATATCGAACAGCTCAAGCTGCTCGGCTTCGCCAATATCAACCTTTACAGCTCAAGCGATTACAGCCGCATCGACTTCAACCTCAAGCGTCCGGCGCTGCAGGACAAGCGGGTGCGCCAGGCGATGATTTACGGCCTGGATCGGCAAAAGCTGATCGCCGTGGTGTACCAGGGGTACGGCAAGGTCGCCAACCAGCCGATTTCGCCTATCTCCTGGGCCTATGACGCGAATGGCATCAATCCTTACGCTTACGATCTCGATAAGGCCAAAAAGCTGTTGGACGAGGCGGGCTGGCAGGTGGGCGCTGACGGCATCCGGCAGAAAGACGGTAAAAAGCTGGAGCTGACGCTGCTGGTGACCAAAAAGCTGATCAACGACGCGCTGGTGCCGATCGCCAAGGATAACTACCGCCGGCTCGGCGTGGTGCTGAAACCGCAGGTATTGGATTTCAACGCGCTGCTGGCGCAGCGCAAGGCGGGCAATTACGACCTGGCGTCCCTCAGCACCAGCACGCTGAACGATCCGCACGACGGCGTACGCGACTTCATCAGCCGCGAGAGCGAGACCGGCTATCACAACCCGCAGGTGGACGCGCTGATCGCCAAAGCCAATGCCACGCTGGATATCGCGCAGCGCAAGCCGCTGTACCACCAGCTGTACCAGGCGCTGTCCGACGATCCGCCGGTGATCCTGCTCGGCAACCGCGAGATTTTGAGCGCCAGCAGCGCGCGCGTCACCGGCTTTAAACCGGATATCTACAACGGATTGGTCGGCAGCCTGCCGAACGTCAAACCGGCGCCGTAACGCCCTGACGCCGCCGCGCCATTCCGGGCGGCGGCGATGGAACCCGCGATGAGAAATTTTATCCTGCGCCGTCTGCTGCAGACGATCCCGATGCTGCTGTTGGCTTCCTTGCTGATTTTTTGCATTTTCGCCCTGGCGCCCGGCGATTTTATCGACGGCAACATCAATCTGACCGCGCAACGCGCCGCCGAGCTGCGGGCGCTGTACGGGCTGGATCAGCCGTTGTTCAGCCGCTATCTGCACTGGCTTGGCCGGCTGCTGCAGGGCGACCTCGGCTTTTCACTGCAGTACCAGATCCCGGTCAGCACGCTGCTGAACCAATACATCTGGAATTCGTTCCTGCTGGCGGCGGTGGCGATGGTGTTGTATTGGGGTATCGCGCTGGCGGTGGGAGTGATCTCGGCGATGAAACCCTATTCGCTGTTCGATCATCTGATCACCGTGGCGGTGTTCGCCGCCATGTCGTTTCCGACGTTCTTCCTGTGCCTGTTGCTGATCAAATGGTTCGCCGTCGATCTGCACTGGCTGCCGGCGGGCGGCATGCTGCGCACCGGCAGCGAGGCGAGCGGGCTGGCCTGGGCGCTGGAGGTGGCGGCGCACCTGCTGTTGCCGGTGCTGGCGCTGGTGATGCTGCAGGCCGGCAGCCTGACGCGCTATTTCCGCGCCAGCATGCTGGAGGTGATCCGCATGGACTATATTCGCACCGCGCGCGCCAAAGGGCTCAGGGAGAAAACGGTGATCCTCAAACACGCGCTGCGCAATGCGCTATTGCCGATCATCACCCTGCTGGGGTTCGAGCTGCCGGGATTGTTCTCCGGCGCACTGATCACCGAAAAAATCTTCAACTGGCCGGGCGCCGGACACATCCATATCGATTCGCTGGCGGCGCGTGATTACCCGGTATTGATGGGGTTCACGCTGTTTCTGGCCGCCTTGACCATTCTCGGCAATCTGCTGGCGGACATTCTGTACGCCTACGCCGATCCACGCATTCGCTTGAGGTAACACGATGTTGGCTACGTTGTTTTTCGGCCGCCGTCGCCGCTGGCGCCAGGCGCAACTGCCGGCGCTGGCGCAACTGTCGCCACCGCCCGCGGCGCAGGCCTGGCGACGGCTGCGTCGCCACCGGCCTGCGATGATTTCGCTGGCGTTGCTGGTGCTGTTGGCGTTGCTGTGCCTGATTGGGCCGTCGTTGTCGCCGTGGCGCGACGATGCCGGCGATGTGCTGAATATCAATCAGGCGCCGAGCGGCGCGCACTGGTTGGGCACCGACTTTCTCGGCCGCGATATCTGCACCCGGCTGCTGCTGGCGGGGCGGATATCGCTGACCATCGGCCTGGTGTCGATGTTGCTGTCGGTGACGCTGGGCTACGTGCTGGGGGCGCTTTCCGGTTATCTGGGCGGCGTGGCGGACCGGCTGATCATGCGCTTCGCCGATCTGCTGATGACCATTCCCGGCCTGCCGCTGTTGATCATCATGGGCGCGATGCTGACCGAACTCGACGTGTCGCCGGACTACCGCATCTACATGGTGATGATCATGCTGAGCCTGCTGGGCTGGCCGTCATTGGCGCGGCTGGTGCGCGGCCAGATCCTGTCGCTGCGCGAGCGGGATTTCATGCTGGCCACCGAGGTGCTGGGTCTCTCCACCCGGCGACGCCTCTTCGGCCATCTGCTGCCCAACACCGTACCGATTCTGGTGGTGGTGGCCACCATGGCGGTGGCCAACGCCATTCTCAGCGAATCGGCGCTGAGTTACCTCGGGCTGGGCGTGGTGCCGCCGACGCCGTCGTGGGGCAACATGATGGACGCCGCCAACAGCCTGATCGACTTTCAGCGCCGGCCCTGGCTGTGGATGCCGCCCGGGCTGGCGATCTTCGTCACCGTGGTGGCGATCAATATCCTGGGCGACGGCCTGCGGGACGCGCTCGATCCGAAAATGAATGGAGTAACACGATGAGTCAACCGCTGGTGGCGTTCGACCGACTGTCGGTGTCGTTTCAGGGCGAGCAGGGGCCGGTGCGGGCGGTGCAGCAGGTCAGCCTGGAACTGCAGGCCGGGCAAACGCTGGGGATCGTTGGCGAATCGGGCTGCGGCAAAAGCGTGACCGCCATGGCGCTGATGGGGCTGTTGCCGCAGCCGCTGGCGCAGGTAGACGGCGGCGAGATTCGTTTTGAAGGACAAAACCTGCTGTCGCTGCGGGCGGCGCAGATGGCTGATTTGCGCGGCAACCGGCTGGCGATGATCTTTCAGGAGCCGATGAGCGCGCTCAATCCGGTGCTGACGCTCGGCGAACAGCTGCTGGAGCCGCTGATTCGTCATCTGGCCCTGTCGCCGAAAGCGGCCTGGCGTCAGGCGGTGCAACTGCTGGAGGAAGTGGGGTTGGCGCGCGCGGAGGCGCTGATGCGCTGCTACCCGCACCAGCTTTCCGGCGGCATGCTGCAGCGCGTGATGATCGCCATGGCGATAGGGTGCCGGCCGGCGCTGCTGATCGCCGATGAACCGACCACGGCGCTCGACGTCACGGTACAGGCGCAAATCCTGGCGTTGCTGCGCGAGCAGAGCCGGCGACACAATATGGCGATGATCTTAATCACCCACGATCTTGGGGTGATCGCACAAATGGCGGATCGGCTGGCGGTGATGTACGCCGGGCGTGTCGTCGAGCAGGGAACGACGCGGGAAGTGCTGGCCGAACCGCGGCACCCTTATACTCAGGGGCTGATCGCCTCGCGGCCGGTGCCGGGGCAGCGGCGTCGCCGTTTGTACTCCATTCCCGGCCAGGTGCCGGATCTGGCGCGGCTGCCTGAACACTGTGCGTTTGCCGAGCGCTGCGCGCAGGCCACCGCGCGCTGCCGCGACGGCATCCCGCCGTTGTACGGGACTCAGCAGCGCCAATCCGCCTGCTTCCTCAACGCCGGAGGGCGCCTGCATGTCGACTGAACCCTTGGTGGAAGTGAAAGGATTAAAGAAATATTTCCCGCTGCGCGACGGGCTGTTCGGGCGAACCACCGGCCAACTGAAGGCGGTGGACGACGTCAGCTTCAGCATTCGCAAGGGCCGCGTTTTCGGGCTGGTGGGCGAGTCCGGCAGTGGCAAAACCACCGTCGGCCGCACGCTGCTCGGCCTGCACGATAAAACCGCCGGTGAGGTGATGTTCAAAGGGCAGGCGCTGGATAGCCTCAGCAAAGACGCGCTGCGCGCCCTGCGGCCGAAAATGCAGCTGGTGTTTCAGGATCCGTACAGCTCGCTGAATCCGCGTCTGCGCGTGGGCGACGCCATCGGCGAAGCGCTGTTGCAGCATGGCCTGGCAAGCAAGGCGGAACTGCGCGAACGGGTGCTCGATACCCTGGCGATCTGCGGGCTGTCGCCGCAGCATTACGGGCGGTTTCCCCATGAGTTTTCCGGCGGCCAGCGGCAGCGCGTCGGCATCGCGCGCGCGCTGATCCTGCAACCGGAATTTATCGTCGCCGATGAACCGATATCGGCGCTCGACGTGTCGATTCAGGCGCAGATCATCAATCTGTTTTCCGATTTGCAGGAAAGGCAGGGGGTGACGCTGCTGTTTATTTCGCACGATCTCGGCGTGGTGGAGCATCTGTGCCAGGACGTGGCGGTGATGTATCTGGGGCAGATCGTCGAGAGCGCCGACCGCGATTCGCTGTTTCGCCAACCGCTGCATCCCTACACGCAGGCCTTGTTGGCGGCGGTGCCGACGCTGGATGCGCACCGTTCGCCGGCGTGGGTGGCCGGGGGCGAAGCGCCCAATCCCGCCAACCCGCCGCGCGGCTGCCGTTTCCATCCCCGCTGTCCGCTGGCCACGGCGCAATGCCGTGAACAGGCGCCGCATCTGCGCAGCGTGGCGCCCGGCCATCAGGTGGCTTGCCACGTGGTTGGCTAGCGTCAGGACAGGTAGTGCTTCAACGCGCGCCCGGCCTGGTGGATCGCCGAATGCACCGCCGGGACGTGGGCGAGCGGATTCAACAGGCCGTAATCGTGGATCAGGCCGTTGTAGCGGGTGGCGGTGACCTCGACGCCGGCGGCGTCAAGCAGACGCGCGTAAGCTTCCCCCTCATCGCGCAACACGTCCAGCTCGGCGGTCTGCACCAGCGCCGGCGGCAAGCCCCGCAGCTGTTCCGGCGTGGCGTTGAGCGGCGAGGCGTAGATCTCTTTGCGCTGCGCCTTATCGGGCGCATAGCTGTCCCAAAACCACTTCATCATGTTGCGGGTCAGGAAATGGCCTTCGGCGAACTGATGATAGGAATCGGTATCAAAGTGGGCGTGCGTGACGGGCCACAGCAGGATCTGGCAACGCAGCGCCGGTATGCCTTTCTCTTTGGCCATCAGGCTGACCACCGCCGCCATATTGCCGCCGACGCTGTTGCCGACCACCGCCAGCCGTGACCCATCGACATTGATTTTTTCGCCGTACTCGGCCACCCATTCCGTGGCGGCGTAGGCCAGATTGATCGCCTGAGGATAATGCGCTTCCGGGGAGCGTGGGTAGTTGACGAATACCGCCGCCGCGCCGGAGCTGTAAACCAGATCGCGCACCAGCCGCTCATGAGTGGGAAAATCGCCCAGCACCCAGCCGCCGCCGTGAAAGAACATGAATACCGGCAACGCCTCCTTGACCCTGGCCGGCCGCACCAACTGCAGCAGAATATCCTGGCCCTCAACGTGGATGGTTTTCTCGCTGATCTCCACCTCGCGCAGCGGCACGTCTACGCTGCGCTGCGCCGCTTCCAAAACTCTGCGCGCCTCTTTGGGCTTCATCTGCTCCATGGGTTTACCGCCACCGGCATTCAGCGCGTCGAGAAACGCGCGGATGTCGTGTTGGGCGTGCGGCTGGCTGAGATCGACGGTTTTCTTGGGCATGGTGGCTCCTTGTGCGCAGAAGAGAAGGGGCGGTCAGGATCACAGTGTAGTCGCTGGCGTACAAAGCAGGAACCGCGGTCAGCGCGGCTCCTTTTTCGCGAGTATGGCGGGTGGCGCCTCTGCGTCGCTGCCGCGTTGCACCATGCTGGCGCGCCGCTGCACCCGATGGGGGCAAAAAGTGTGATAGCGAGCAAATTGGGGGAAATTATTTTTGCGAGCCCGATCAGAAATCCTGAAGTTTTTCGTAATTGAATAGGATTTCGCACGCAATGATGATTTTAGGCCTTATTTTTTAATTTATGCATTACCAATGCATAGAAAATGAATAAATATTCATTATAAGCCGTTGTTTTAACGTAAAAAATAGCCAAATCCGGCAAAAATCCCGTTTTGGCACGATAGCTGCTCTACACTCTTTATCAAACGACATGTATTTTAACTGCTCGTTAACATTTACTCCCCGCTCAGGGACCGGATATACGCCATAAATAGTGAAAAACCGATTTTATGTAACAGATTTGTTTCTAAATCAGCGGTAAGGGACAGCATTTTCTCCGCCGCGAAAGTCGGTTTTGAACAACGGTTTTTTTGCATTGTGGCGGTCTAACCGGGCTTGAGCGGCCCTTACAGTCAAAATTCAGCCTTTGCTGAGATTATGAGGTCACTATGGAACAGCCAATCGCAGTTACCCGCCAGTCTTTCGATGACTGGATGGTCCCGGTTTATGCCCCTGCCGATTTTATTCTGGTGCGTGGCGAAGGATCGCAGGTGTGGGATCAGCAGGGTAAGTCTTACATCGATTTCGCCGGCGGCATCGCGGTTAACGCGCTGGGCCATGCGCACCCGGCGGTCAAGGCGGCGCTGGTGGAGCAAGCGGGCAAACTGTGGCATCTGGGCAATGGCTATACCAACGAACCGGTGCTGCGTCTGGCCAAAAAACTGATCGACGCCACCTTCGCCGACAAGGTGTTTTTCTGTAACTCGGGTGCAGAAGCCAACGAGGCGGCGCTGAAACTGGCGCGTAAACACGCGCACGACCAGCACGGCGCCGGTAAAGATCAGATTGTGGCGTTCAACAACGCGTTCCACGGCCGCACGCTGTTCACCGTCTCCGCCGGCGGCCAGCCGAAATATTCGCAGGATTTTGCGCCGCTGCCGGGCGGCATCACCCATACGCCGTATAACGATCTGGCCGCAGCGGCCGAGCTTATCAACGATCGCACCTGCGCGGTGATCGTCGAGCCTATTCAGGGCGAGGGCGGCGTGCTGCCGGCGGAGGCCAGTTTCCTGCAGGGGCTGCGTGAACTGTGCGATCGTCATAACGCGCTGCTGATCTTCGACGAAGTGCAGACCGGCGTCGGCCGCACCGGCCATCTGTATGCCTACATGCAGTACGGCGTGGTGCCGGACGTGCTGACCACCGCCAAAGCGCTGGGCGGCGGCTTCCCGATCGGCGCGATGCTGACCACCGATGCGCTGGCGAAAACGCTGGGCGTCGGCACCCACGGCACCACCTACGGCGGCAACCCGCTGGCGACGGCGGTGGCGGGGGAAGTGTTCTCCATCATCAACACGCCGGAAGTGCTGGAAGGCGTCAAACAACGTCACCAGTGGTTCATCGACGGGTTGAACGATATCAACCGTCAGTACCCGATCTTCGCCGAGATCCGCGGCGGCGGTTTGCTGATCGGCTGCCAACTGAAGAAAGACTATGCCGGCAAAGCGAAGCAGATCACCCAACTGGCCAACGAAGAAGGCGTTATCGCGCTGATCGCCGGTCCGGACGTGGTGCGTTTCACGCCGTCGCTGATCATCCCTGAGCAGGATGTGAAAGAGGGGCTGGCGCGATTCGCGCGCGCCGTGGCGCGCATTTGCAGCTAATCAGCGGGCTGCGCCTTCACCGGCGCAGCCTGATTCAGAAGAGGTTCGCATTATGATGATTATTCGCCCTATAGAGCGTCGCGATCTGGCGGATTTACTGACGCTTGCCGGTAAATCCGGCATCGGTCTCACTTCACTGCCGCAGAATGAAGATACCTTGTCGGCGCGCATTGAGCGGGCGTTAAAAACCTGGCAAGGCGAACTTCCGCAAAGTGACCAGTGTTATTTGTTCGTGTTGGAAGACAGCGAGCGCCGGCAGGCGGTGGGGGTCTGCGCAATTGAAGTGGCCGTCGGCCTGGCGGAACCCTGGTACAGCTTCCGCGTTGGCACGCAGGTGCACGCCTCCAAACAGCTGAACGTCTATAAATCGGTGCCGACGCTGTTCCTCAGCAACGACCATACCGGCCATTCGGAGCTGTGTACGTTGTTCCTCGATCCGGATTATCGCCACGGCGAGAACGGCAAGCTGCTGTCGAAGGTGCGTTTCCTGTTTATCGCCGCGTTCCGTGAACGCTTCTCCCGGCGTCTGATCGCCGAGATGCGCGGTTTCTCCGATGAAAACGGCCGTTCGCCGTTCTGGGAGAGCGTCGGTCACCGTTTCTTCTCCATCGAGTTCGCCAAGGCGGACTACCTGAGCGGCACCGGGCAAAAGGCGTTTATCGCCGAGCTGATGCCGAAACACCCGTTGTATGTCGATTTCCTGGCCGAAGATGCGCAGAAAGTGATTGGCGAAGTGCACCCGCAAACCCTGCCGGCGCGCCGCCTACTGGAGGCGGAAGGCCTGAGTTATCAGGGCTACGTCGATATCTTCGACGGCGGCCCGACGCTGGAAGCGGAGATCGACCATATCCGCGCGGTGAAGCAGAGCCGCCTGGTGAAAGTGGTGCTGGATGACACGCCGATGCGCGCCGATGCGCCGGTGCATCTGGTGGCCAACGACAACTATCAGAATTACCGCGCACTGTTGGTCAATGCCGATCTGTATGACGACCGCCTGCATATCAACGCCGCCACCGCCGCGGCGCTGGGCGTCGAACAGGGCAGCCCGGTGCGGGTGCTCCCCCTTATTGCACAGGAGAAAGCATGATGTCCCATCCTGCTCTGTTGGTTAATGGCGTCTGGCGGCAGGGCCGCGGCGCCGAGTTTGGCAAGACCGACCCGGTCGGCAATCAGCCGCTGTGGCGCGCCAACGCCGCTGACGCCGATGACGTCGCCGCCGCCTGCGAAGCTGCGCGCGCCGCTTTCCCCGCCTGGGCGCGCACGCCGTTCGAGCAGCGTGAACAGCTGGTGAAACGCTTCGCCACCTTGCTGGAAGAACACAAACAGTCGCTGGCGGAAACCATCAGCCGCGAGACCGGTAAACCGCGCTGGGAAACGCTGACCGAAATTCAGGCGATGATCGGCAAGGTTGGCATTTCACTGCAGGCCTATCAGACGCGCACCGGTTTTAGCCAGACGGCGATGGCCGACGGCGCGTCGGTGTTGCGCCATCGTCCGCACGGCGTGCTGGCGGTATTCGGGCCTTACAACTTCCCCGGCCATCTGCCCAATGGCCATATCGTGCCAGCGCTGTTGGCCGGTAACTGCGTGGTATTCAAACCGAGCGAGCTGACGCCGTTGACCGCCGAGGAGACCCTGAAACTGTGGCTGCAGGCCGGTCTGCCGGACGGGGTGATCAATCTGGTGCAGGGCGGCCGGGAAACCGGCGAGGCGCTGGCGGCCAGTGCGGATATCGACGGGCTATTGTTCACCGGTAGCGCCGGGACTGGCTACCATCTGCACCGCCAATTGGCGGGGCAGCCGGAGAAGATCCTGGCGCTGGAGATGGGCGGCAACAATGCGCTGATCGTCGACGGTTTCGAGGATCGCGACGCGGCGGTCAACCTGGCTATCCAGTCGGCATTTATCTCCGCCGGTCAACGCTGTACCTGTTCGCGTCGCATTCTGGTGAAGCAAGGGGCGGAAGGCGATGCCTTTATCGCGCGTTTGGTTCAGGTGGCGGGCGAACTGCGCGTCGGCCGTTGGGATGCCGAACCGCAGCCGTTCATGGGCGGGGTGGTGTCGGCTGCCGCGGCGGAAAACATGCTGAAAGCGCAGCAGCGCTTGCTGACGCTGGGCGGCAAATCGCTGCTGGCCATGCGTCTGCTGGAGCCGGGCAGTTCGCTGCTCAGCCCGGGCATCATCGAGCTGACCGGCGTGGCCGGCGTGCCGGACGAAGAGTACTTCGGGCCGTTGACCACCATCGTGCGTTACCGCGATTTCGACGAGGCTCTGCGGCTCGCCAATCAGACGCGCTACGGCCTGTCGGTGGGGCTGGTCTCGCCGCAGCGCGAGCTGTTCGAGCGGCTGTTGCTGGAAGCGCGCGCCGGCATCGTCAACTGGAATAAGCCGCTGACCGGGGCGTCCAGCGCGGCGCCGTTCGGTGGCGTGGGGGCCTCCGGCAACCATCGCCCAAGCGCCTTCTATGCGGCGGACTATTGTGCCTGGCCGATGGCTTCGCTGGAAAGCGAAAGCCTGTCGCTGCCGGCCACGCTCTCGCCGGGCTTGTCGTTCCGTTAATCGTCTGCGGCGGCGCAATGGCGCTGCCGCACGCTATCCCCAGGGGATGAACATGTCAGGATATGAAGTCAATTTCGACGGTTTGGTGGGGCCGACGCACCACTATGCCGGGCTGTCGTTCGGCAACGAGGCGTCGACGCAGCATCAAAACAGCGTATCGAACCCGAAGCTGGCGGCGAAACAAGGTTTGCTGAAAATGAAGGCGCTGGCCGATCTCGGTTTCCAGCAAGGGGTCTTGCCGCCGCAGGAGCGGCCGCATTTGCCGATGCTGCGTCGCCTGGGTTTCAGCGGCAGCGATGAGGCGGTGCTGGCGCAGGCGATGCGTCAGTCGCCGCGCCTGCTGTCGGCGCTCAGCTCGGCGTCGTGCATGTGGACCGCCAATGCGGCCACCGTGTCGCCTTCGGCGGACAGCGCCGACGGCAAGGTGCACTTCACCGCCGCCAACCTGAACAACAAATTCCACCGCGCCATCGAAGCGGAAACCACCACCGCCGTATTGCGGGCGATGTTCAGCGACGATCGGCATTTCGCCCACCACGAGGCGCTGCCGCAGGTGGCGTTGTTCGGCGACGAAGGGGCGGCCAACCATAACCGTTTGGGCGGCGACTACGCCAGGCGCAGCGTGCAGGTGTTCGTCTATGGTCGTCAGGAGTTCGGTGGCGAAACGGCGCCGGCGCGTTATCCGGCGCGCCAGACGCGCGAAGCCGGCGAGGCGATCGCTCGCCTGCACCAGTTGGATGAACAGCATACGGTCTTCGTGCAGCAAAACCCGGCGGTGATCGATCAGGGCGTGTTCCATAACGACGTGATTGCGGTCAGCAACCAGAACGTGCTGTTCCATCATCAGCAGGCGTTTTACCGCCAGCAACAGGCGCTGGATGAAGTGCGCCGCAAGATGGCGACGCTGGACAGCGAGCTGGTGGCGATCGAAGTGCCGACAGAGCGCGTCTCGGTAGCGGACGCGGTGGCGACCTATCTGTTCAACAGCCAAATTCTTACCAAACCGAACGGCAAGATGATGATCGTCGTGCCGGAGGAGTCGCGTCAGCACGCCGGCGTGTGGCGTTACCTCAACGACATGGTCGGCAGCGGCGGCCCTATCGATGAAATCCGCGTGTTCGACCTGCGTGAAAGCATGCGCAACGGCGGCGGCCCTGCCTGCCTGCGGTTGCGGGTGGCGCTCAACGAACAAGAGTTGAGAGCGGTCAATCCGCGCGTGATGATGAACGATCGGCTGTTCGCAACGTTGAACGAGTGGGTCGATCGTCATTACCGCGACCGCCTGACGCAGGATGACCTGGCCGATCCGCTGCTGCTGCGCGAAGGGCGCGAGGCGCTGGATGCGCTGACGTCGATCCTCGGTCTCGGCGCCATTTATCCGTTCCAACGCTAAGGGAGGCAGCATGATCGATCTACTGCCCCTGACGCTGGAAGGGAACGAACCCGTCGAATGGCAAGGTGAAACACCGCAGCTGCGGTGGCGCTGGCAGGGGGAAGGGGTGCTGGAGCTTACGCCACGACAGCCTTACCGCCAGGCGATGGTGATGTCGGCGGGCGTGCACGGCAATGAAACCGCGCCGATTGAACTGCTCAATCAGCTGGTCGGCGATCTCCTTGCCGGCCGGTTGCCGCTGACGGTGCGACTGTTGGTAGTGCTGGGCAACCCGGCGGCGATGCGGGCCGGCAAGCGTTATCTGCACAGCGACATGAACCGCATGTTCGGCGGCCGCTACCGCAACTTCGCCGCCAGTGGCGAAACCGTGCGCGCGCAGCAGTTGGAGCGTGCGCTCGCCGCCTTTTTCGATGGGGAGCAGGCGGCGCGTTTCCATTACGATTTGCACACCGCCATCCGTGAATCGCGTTTGCCACGTTTCGGCATTCTGCCCTTTCAGAAACGCCCGTACAGTGAGCCGATGTTGAAGCTGCTGGATGCCGCCGATCTGGATGCGTTGGTGGTACACAGTGCGCCGGGCGGGACTTTTAGCCATTACTCCAGCGAACATCTCAATGCGGCGAGCTGTACGCTCGAGCTGGGCAAGGCGCGGCCGTTCGGCAGCAACGATCTGCAGCAGTTTGCCGCCATCGATCGCGCTCTGCGGGCGGCGGTCAGCGAAGGGGCGCTGCCGGCGCGTGCGGGCGCCGAGATTCGGGTTTTTCGTGTGATGCACTCGTTGATCAAGCACAGCGAAGATTTCAAACTGCATCTGGACGATGACACGGCCAACTTCACCGAACTGCAACCGGGTATGTTGCTGTGCGAGCAACCGCAGGAGGACTATCGCGTGGGCCAGGAGGGGGCGTGGATACTGTTCCCTAACCCCAGCGTGGCGTTGGGCCTGCGTGCCGGCATGTTGTTGAGCGAAGTTTCCCGCTCTACGCTGTATTGATTTATCCACGGTGGCGCCGTCAGCGCGCCGCCGTTATTCCTTTCATTATTTTAATCTGCTATTTCCCGCTATTTTTATTCCCGTAAGGCGAATTTTATTCGTTACTAATCCGCGTCTTTATACGAATGAATAGAAGGCAGTGTCAGGTCGTTATCTGAAAGCCTTAATTGCCTGGTGAGTTTGTTAAGATAAAAATGTGAAATAAGTAACGTTTTTAATAACCATGCTAATCTTGTTGTTACTTTTGAATCGCGCAGAAAGCACTCAAAACGAAACTGAATTGCACTATAATGGTGCATTGCACCGTTTTGGTTATAACTTATGTGATAAAAAATTCTTATATTCAATGGGTTGAGTGATTTCTTTTTTGTAATATTTAGTTACACATAAACATGCTTTCTCCTCGTTGTTTCATGAACTTTTTGATTTTAAGTTTTGATTCATGATGCTAATGTCACATCACCCCGGCATTAGGGGAGCTCATAAAATACCAAAAGATAAAATCACAGCCCAAATTATAAATTGGGCGTGACGGGCAGGGTTCTAATTATAATATCTAGGAAAATAAATGATGAAACGCAGTGTATTAGCCTTAGCTGTCGCCCTCGGGGCGATCACCTCCTTCGCCAACGCGGCTGAAATCTACAATAAGGATGGCAATAAACTCGACCTGTACGGCCGCGTTAACGCCAAGCATTATTTCAGCGACAGTAAGTCCAACGACGGTGATATGACCTATGTTCGTCTGGGCTTCAAAGGCGAAACGCAAATCAATGACCAGTTGACCGGCTACGGCCAGTGGGAATACAACGTCCAGGCCAATCACGACGAAGCGCAGGGCACCGCCGGCACCAAAACGCGTCTGGGCTTCGCCGGCCTGAAATTCGGCAACTACGGTTCTTTCGACTACGGCCGTAACTACGGCGTGGTGTATGACGCCGAGGCTTACACCGACATGCTGCCGGAATTCGGCGGCGACTCCTACAGCTATACCGATAACTTTATGACCGCCCGTTCCAACGGTTTGGCCACCTACCGCAACCGTGATTTCTTCGGTTTGGTGGAAGGCCTGAACCTGGCGGTGCAGTATCAGGGTAAAAACGACGGTGACGGCCGCAGCGTGACCAAGCAAAACGGCGACGGTTACGGCCTGTCTCTGGACTACCAGGATATCGGCGGTTCCGGCATCGGCGTAGCGGCGGCGTTCTCCGATTCCAACCGCACCAGCGCTCAGAAAGCGCTGCAGTATGGCAAGGGTGACAGCGCTACCGCCTGGACCACCGCGGTGAAATACGACGCCAACCAGGTTTACTTGGCTGCGATGTATGCCGAAACCCGTAACATGACGCCGATCAGCGTCAACGGCACTTCCGGCTTCGCCAATAAAACGCAAAACTTCGAAGTGGTGGCTCAGTATCAATTCGAGAACGGCCTGCGTCCTTCCGTGGCCTACGTGCAGTCCAAAGGCAAGGATATCGAAGGGATCGGTGATGCCGACCTGGTGAAATACGTGGAAGTGGGGGCGACTTACTACTTCAACAAAAATATGTACACCTACGTCGATTATCAAATCAACCAGCTGAGCGACGATAACAAACTGAAACTGGCCAACGATGATATCGTGGCCGTCAGCCTGACGTATCGTTTCTAATCTGCAATTTCATTACCTTCATCCTGTGTCGGGATTGGTAATCAGGCAGGGCGCAAGCCCTGCCTTTGTTTTATCGGGATCTCAGCCTTTGGGCGCCAGCCCGACCAGTTCAATGGCGGAACGCAGTGCGACGAAACGTTGCTGATCCTGCTCACGCTCTATTTCGTCCACCAGCTGTGAAAGAATATTGCCGCCGGATACCTTTTTATGTTTTTGGATTAACTGCAACACTGCGTCGCCTAACGCCAGGCTGACGTCGCGCAGCAGAGTTTCATATTGCTCGTTGGAATGAGCCGATGCTGGCATGACCTTTCTCTGTCTCTCTCTTCTTCGGGAGCCGCAATTTAGCAAAACAGCGGCCTTATGCCTCAGAGGAAGACGAAGTTTCCGATGAAATCAGAAATTCCTCAGCATTGCGCGGGGAGCAGGTTAAAAATCCGAATATTCGCTGGCTGGCAACCAGAAGCCGTCGATAAACTCTTCCATGGGATAACAGCCGGCGTGTCGCAAGTTCTGTTCCTTCATCGCGACCAGGCATTGCGGCTCGTCGCGCAATATATCGACCACCATTTCACTGCAGCCGCCATCCAGATAACAGACAAACATCACCAATGCGTACATCGTCGCACGCCTCCTTCGTCGAGTTGCCTTGTCTGCAACAGTGTAGGTAGAAAAGCGCGATTTTTCAGCATCATTGCACGATTAATCGCCATGGAAACGCCGCTGACGACACTTTCGGAATACTCTACCCGTTTCTGACGCCGTGAGCGGATGGCATATCCTTTTGTCGATGCTAAGCTTAACAAGCCTTACTTAAACGCATTACTGCAACCATCAAAAGGAGTGAATATGGGCTTGTTTAACTTCGTCAAAGAAGCGGGCGAAAAACTGTGGGATACAGTCACCGGCAATGCCTCCGCCGAAGATCAAAGCGCCAAACTCAAGGAGCATCTCGATAAGAGCGGCCTGCCGGGCACCGACAAAGTGAATGTGCAGGTGGTCGATGGTAAAGCCGTAGTGACCGGCGACGCCGTCAGCCAGGAGTTAAAAGAGAAGATCCTGGTGGCTATCGGCAACGTGGCAGGTATCAGCGGTGTGGAAGACAAGGTGGCGGTAGCGCAATCCGACGCCGAGAGCCGCTTCTATACCGTGAAGAAGGGCGATACGCTGAGCGCGATCTCTAAAGAGATGTACGGCAACGCCAATCTGTACAACAAGATTTTCGAAGCCAACAAGCCGATGCTGTCGAGCCCGGACAAGATTTATCCGGGGCAGGTGTTGCGTATCCCGCAATAACGCGTCGGTCTACCCTGGCCCGGTCACGTACCGGGCTTTTTTTTTGCCCTCTGCAATCGGCGTCTCTTATTTCCTTGCGCTCTCCATGCCAGTTACATCTCCCCTGTGTACTTGCTCGCTCGCCGGCAGGCGCGGTGTTGACCCTGATGGGGAAAATTGATAGCGTCATCCCCCGGTTGAGGCCGGAGCGACCAAGTCAGCGACGTTGGCGCCTTATTCTGAGGGGATGTTTTGCCCCGTCAAACAGCAATGCAGCAGTTGAACGAGTGAAAACCGATTTAGTGAAACAAGAGCGTAACGCCTCAACGGATAAAAACTATCGAGAAACCTTGGGTGATGCGCAATTTGCGATCGTCGTATTGGCGGTGGCGTCCTGCTCACTGATTATCTTTACGCTGGCGGTCACGCTGTGGGTGACCTGACGCGATTAACTAGGGGAGATAAAATGGAGCCTAATCTCCATGATGAAACCAAACTGCTGGCGATCATCGGCCTGTTGGTGTCCGTGCTGCTGGTGGTATCAATTCTCTTTGGCGTGACCTATTTCTCCGATCTCAGGCACGCGCATGACGATATAGACATCAAGAGCTGCTATATCAAAGCCCCCTGAACCGCGCGAACGTGCCTGCACGTCGCCGCTCTGCGGAGGAGCTGTCCTGTGTTAAGCTTGGGCGGTTACCCTTGGCGAATCGGCGCCATTCAGGAGGTCTTTGCGATGAGTCAGCCACGTCCTACGCTCTCTTCACCTTCACGCGAGTGCCCCGTCGTTGACGGTGTGCGCCAGATACAACGTATTGCCGTGCGTAACGCCGAAGTGGGGGGCATTCCGATCAACCGTGCGTTGCCAACCCGGGAGCGGCGCACCGTCGGCGCCTGGTGTTTTCTCGATCACGCCGGGCCGACGGTATTCAACGGCACTTCGCCCGGCATGGATGTGGGGCCGCATCCGCACACCGGGCTGCAAACGTTCACCTGGATGATAGAAGGTGAGGTGCTGCACCGAGACAGCCTCGGCAGTGAGCAGGTGATTCGTCCGGGTCAGGTTAACCTGATGACCGCAGGGCACGGCATTGCGCATACGGAACAGTCGGTGGGTGAGCAACGGCGATTGCATGCTGCGCAATTATGGATCGCGCTGCCGGCCGAACATGCCGACATGGCACCACGCTTCGATCATTATCCTGATTTGCCGCAGTGGCAGAATAATGGCGTGAATCATCGTTTGTTGGTTGGGGAATTTGGCGCTTATTGTTCACCGGTGTTCACTCTTTCGCCATTAATCGCCATTGATCTGGAATGGGAAGAAGCGGCAAGAATCGAATTGCCGTTGCACGATGATTATGAAATCGGCTTTTTGCCCCTTATTGGTGCATTTGAACTTAATGGTGAAACCTTTTCACCTGATGAATTCGCCTATTTGGGCATAAAGAATAACTCTATTGGGTTAAATGCACGGAAGGGGAGCCGGGGATTACTCATCGGTGGGGCGCCATTAAACGAAGAGATCCTTATCTGGTGGAATTTCGTTGGCCATACCAAGGCTGAAATTACTCGGGCTCAGCATGATTGGGAACAAGGCGCGCCGCGTTTCCCGCCGGTTAGCGGTTATTCTGGTGAGCGCATGACCGCACCGCGCCTGCCCTGGAACGATGTTTGATAGCGTTAGGATATAATCGCCGCGATTATTCGGCTTATTTCGCTCTAATAAGGCGTAATTAATGTGATCGCGGCTCCAGCTTTACGACAATATAAGGTTTCTCGGCGGAAAAGTGATCTGGCGCATATAACGACAGTGAGAAGAAGTTTAGGATAATCCTCAGGAAGTCAGGTTGTCTCCCGTTAGTCAGATGTCAGTGAGGTCATTATGAGCCAGGTACTTTATCGTGCAAGATTGTCCCATGTCGTGGTTGCCACGGCGCTGTTTTGGGTCTCTGTCGCGGCATTGTTGGTCGCCGTATTAAACTAACCTCAAAAAATGACTCCTGCATAAACCCGCTTCGGCGGGTTTTTTTATCTCCGCCGATGGGGAGGTGAGCGAAGGCGTTTATAATTGATGGCATCTTCAATAAACGACTGGAACCATCATGAAGTTCTTTGCCGATATTTTGCTGCTGCTCATCGCAGCGCTCCATCTTTATATCCTGGTGCTGGAAATGTTCCTGTGGCGTACGCCCCTCGGCAGGCGCGCATTTGGCACAACGGCGGAGTTCGCCGCAGCCACGCGGGTGTTGGCCGCCAATCAGGGGTTGTACAACGGCTTTCTGGCGTTGGGGTTGGTATGGAGCTACTGGCGTGGGGATATGGCACTGCAGCTGTTCTTGCTCGGGTGCGTGCTGGCGGCCGGGGTGTTCGGCGGGTTGAGCGCCAGCCGCAAAATTCTGTGGGTGCAGGCGCTGCCGGCCGCGATCGCGATGCTGGCGGTCTGGGGGGCGCGTTAACCCGCCGACTTGCGGCGGGCTTCAGGCGGATTTTTGGTGAATGACGTGCAACGGCGGATCGATGTGCAGATCAACGCTCAAATCCTGGCGGAAATCATAGGGTGTGATATTAAAACGCTTTCTGAACATGTAGGTGAAGTGGGACTGTGAACCGAAGCCAAAGTCCAGGGCGATGTCGAAGATCGACGCTTCACTGCTGCGCAGTTGATAGACCGCGCCGGCCAGACGGCGTTCGCGAATGTATTTACCGAGCGAAATCCCTGTCGCTTCTTTGAACAGCTTCTGCATGTGCCACAGCGAGTAGCCGGAGTACTCGGCCAGCTCTTCGAGATGGATCACTCGTCCGAGGTGAGTTTCGACCCATTTGCTGAGGGCGCAGACCAACGAGAGGTGGTGTTCTTGTATCATCAGTGCGTCAGTGTGAGACCTACATAGCGGTGAAGTATACACAACTTGCCGCCGTCGACAAAAATGCCGCCGGTGACGGGGGGCAATTATTCGGAAAAACCGTTTGACCGCCGCTTGTCAGCCGAAAGGAAAAACGGCTAATCTGAGACTGTCGCCGCCGCGGTGGGGGACGCAAAGAAAGCCGCAGCAAGAACCGCCAAAACAGAGTCAGCCGTAACAACTCAACGTTGATGGGGTGATCGCATGTTAATGACAGTGATTATTACTCTGGTTGTAATCGTGGGCGTCGGCGCTTTTATGGCGACGCCGGTGATGAGCATGAAGAATGCGGAAGGTGTGGGAGGTGAAGAACCGTGAGAGCAAGAAGATATGCACGCCGCTAAGCGGGGCGAGCGCTAATCGGGAAAGCCTGGGTCAGAAACCCGGGCTTTTTGTTGCGTAACCGCTCAAACGTTTTTCCGCTCGACGGTTTCCTCTCCCCAATAAAGCTGGTCGGCGGTGGTTTTGGCAAAGGCCTTTTCCAACGCCTCATCACTGCCTTCTTCCCAGATTTTCTGCGCCAACACTTCATCGTTCCCTGCCAGCTCAAAAATGGCTTCGGCGATTTCCACCGAAGTTTCACGCACTGTCGCCCAGGATTTCACATTGTGATTCGCCATAACTTTCTCCTGTTGGTTGTGGCTTGCGGGTGGTTTTTACCACCGCCATGCAGCAAGTATAGGCCAATCCGCCGCAGGCTTTTGCCCGCCGGTGCGCAGAATGGGGAAAAAGACGGGGAGTGCGGGCAATGGCGCGGACGCCATGCTATTCTGTGCGGCGTTTGAATCAAGAAGGAAATTTATTATGTCTGACATGCTGAGCAACGAGCAGGAACTGGCTTCCGATCTGGTCGCTTGCCAACTGGTCATCAAACAGATTCTGGACGTTATCGACGTGATTGCGCCGACCGAAGTGCGCGACAAGATGGCGGGTCAGCTCAAAAGCATCGATTTCTCCACGCATCCTGCCGGCGCCGATCCGGTGACCCGCCGAGCGATTGACAAGGCGATTGCGCTGATCGAGATGAAGTTTACCCGCAACTGAGGCGGGGCCGCCGCAAAGCGGCGGCGTCGGGCGGTGGCGGTTAATCCACCACCGTTTCGATTTTCTTGAACAGCGGGCAGTCGGCTATGCCGATGAAACCGTTGTCGCCATTCACGTACTGGGCGATCGCCACGTTGCGCGCCGTCAGGTATTTGCACTGCAACCCTAACCCGCCAACGTTTTTGTTGCTGCCGATCAGCACGCCGTAGCCCGAGATCAAAAAGCCGCCGTAAATGACCGCCAACACCAATACCCACCTAATCAATTTGCTCATCGTATTTCCTCGTTATCCCTGAGGGTTCATCTAGCCACGGCGCCTATGCGAGGGCAAGGGTAACAGTCTGAAAACCGGGCGATAGCCAGAAATCTAAACGGAAAGTTAAACTTCGTTTAACTTCGCTGTGATAACATGCGCGATAGATTACCAAGATAACAATGAGGCTGCTAAATTTGTTGCGAAAAAAAATCCTCGTGATAATGACGGCCGTCGCTGCCTGCCTGTTTTTCTACCTGCTGGCGCTGGACAGCTATTGCGACGATGGTGGAAATTTTGCGTTGGGCATCTGTTCGGTGACCCGCTTCGTGCCCTGGTAAGCAATTTTTGGCAGGGATGTTCGCACGGCCGCCGCGAGTGTTAAGATGGCGGCCTGAATTTCGCAGTAGATAGGGTTGTCCATGTACGATTTAGGTTTTGGCCAGAACGGCCTGTTGTCGCTGGCCCTCGCCGCCGTGGCGTTGCTGGCCGGGCTGTGGCTCTGGTTCCTGGTGAACCGCGCCAGCGTGCGCGCCAATGAGCAGATTCGCCTGCTGCAGGAGATTGCCGAGCAACAACGCCAGCAAACGGCGCTGTTGAAGCGTATGGCGCACCGCGCCGGCGCAGACGGCGCCGCTGCTGCTGACGACGATCTCAACCCCGCGCTGGATTTCAAAGGTTTCATCCCCGAACGTTGAGCATGATGCCCCGGCCGACGGCAGCGTCGCCGGGGCGCCTCAGTAAAACACCATGCCCTGATACGGCTTTTCCCGGCATGCCGCCAGGCGGCTGGCCAAATCGCCGGCATGGATCTCCAATTGATGCCCATCGGGATCGAGAAAATAGAGTGATTCGCCTTCGCTGCGATTGCTTTTCCACTCTTCGACGCCGGCCTGGCGCAACCGCTCGCTGACCTGCTCAATGTGTTCCGGCGCGACGCTGAAGGCGTAATGGGTGTAATCGCGCTCGCGTTGTTGCATGCGCGTTTCATCCAGCGACAGGCATAGCCACAACGGCCCTAACGACAGATAGGCGCCGCCTTGCCAGCGGGCGTGCGGGATAAATCCCAACAGATGCCGATAAAAATCGAAGCTGCGATCGAGATTGCTGACGGCGAGCGTCAGATGGTTAAGGCCGGTCAACATGCATGCGTTCTCCGGGCGCTGAACAGGGAGAAAAGTTTACGCAGACGCTAAGGAAAGATAAAGGGGACAAAGCATTAGTAGAGATAATGTGAAAACCGGCGGCGCTGTCATAAAACTGTCGTACAGGCATCGTAATGTAGCGCGAACCTTACGAAAGATGGATGAAGCCGATGATTAAATGGTACGAAGAAAGCGATGCCGAAGTGAACCGCAGCATTGCGCTGCTGACCGGAGAGAACCCGGACAAGTGGTATCCCTACGGTGGTGTGAAAGGTAAAGATTACTGCAAGAATCCCTCCGATGCCTGGCCGATCATTTGCGCCAACAAAATCAGTCTGAACCCCGATAACCAAAGCGACAGCCCGCAGTGGCAGGCGCGCATGAGCACTCAGGGCGGTGAATGGCAGGCGGACAGCGCCAGTCCGCTGCGCGCGGCGATGATCTGCTTCCTGATGAGCCGACAGGCTAACTGAGTCGAACAATACCGGTGATTGGTAAGAGTTTCTCCTTTTTCTAATAACAGAGCTGTCGTTGGCGGAGGCTGTTTATGAAGCGCATTATCAAAGGTGATAAAAACTTGTCTCATCTGGTGATTGCCCATGCGGCGATCGATCGTCATGCCGAAAGCTTCGGCCAGCGCCGTCAGGGCTGGCCCTCGACCTACCTGATAAAATATCAAAACGATCGCGTGGCGGTGGAAGTGGTCACGCGTAGCCAATCTTATGTCGCCACGCTGATGATCGGCGCGCGCAATCTGACCAAACTGTGCGGTATGCCTGGCTAAACGCTGCCGTTATCCGCTTTCTCGCGGTAAAAAAATCGCGCTCCGGCCTGCCGTCTCGGGGCGCTTCTCCTTGATGCTCACGGGGTTAAGTGTTAAAAAGCCGCCCGCAGATACATTTATTGATTGGTGAAATCTTGGCCGATAGCGGCAAGGGTATACGCCATATGAGGATAAGATGGGCGGTCAGCATCAGGATACTCCGCTAAAACGCGGTTTAAAAAACAGACACATACAGCTTATTGCCCTCGGGGGCGCCATCGGTACCGGTTTATTTCTCGGCATTGCGCAAACCATTAAAATGGCCGGCCCCGCCGTGCTGCTGGGCTACGCCATCGGCGGTTTTATCGCGTTTTTAATCATGCGCCAGCTGGGTGAAATGGTGGTGGAGGAGCCGGTCGCCGGCTCTTTCAGTCACTTTGCCTATAAATACTGGGGCGATTTCGCCGGCTTCCTTTCCGGCTGGAACTACTGGGCAATGTTCATTCTGGTCGGCATGGCGGAATTGACCGCCGTCGGCATCTACATTCAGTACTGGTGGCCGGAGATCCCCACCTGGGCCTCCGCCGCGCTGTTTTTCGTGCTGATCAACCTGATTAACCTGGTGAACGTGCGCCTGTACGGCGAAACCGAGTTCTGGTTCGCCATCATCAAGGTAGTGGCGATTGTCGGCATGATCGTCTTCGGCGCCTGGCTGTTGGCCAGCGGTAACGGCGGGCCGCAGGCCAGCATCACCAACCTCTGGCAGCAGGGCGGCTTTATGCCGCACGGCTTCTCCGGGCTGGTAATGGCGATGGCGGTGATCATGTTCTCGTTCGGCGGGCTGGAGATGGTCGGCATCACCGCGGCGGAAGCCGCCGATCCGCGCCGCAGCATTCCCAAAGCCACCAATCAGGTGGTGTACCGCATCCTGATCTTCTATATCGGCTCGCTGACCGTGCTGCTTTCGCTCTATCCGTGGGGGCAAGTGGTGGAGGGCGGCAGCCCGTTCGTGCTGATCTTCCATGCGCTGAACAGCAATCTGGTGGCAACGGTGCTCAACGTAGTGGTCTTGACCGCCGCGCTGTCGGTTTACAACAGCGGCGTTTATGCCAACAGCCGCATGCTGTTCGGGCTGGCCAGCCAGGGCAATGCGCCGCAGGTGCTGACGCGCGTGAATAAACGCGGCGTGCCGGTGCTGTCCATCGCGCTGTCGGCGTTGATTACTTCGATCGGCGTGCTGATCAACTACCTGATGCCCGGCAAGGCGTTTGAGCTGCTGATGGCGCTGGTGGTGTCAACATTGGTGATCAACTGGGTGATGATCTGCCTGGCGCACCTGAAGTTCCGTGCCGCCAAGAACCGTCAGGGCGTCATTCCGAGCTTTAAGGCGCTGTGGTATCCGTTCGGCAACTATCTGTGCCTGGCGTTCCTCGGCCTGATTTTGGTGATTATGTATTTCAGCGAAGGGATCCGCATTTCGGTGTTGCTGATGCCGGTATGGGTTGCGGTGCTGTGGGGCGGGTTCATGCTGACGCGCCGCAAAGGCGCCAAGCGTTAATCTGCGCGCGGAGGCGTATTGCGCCTCCGCGCTCTTCTCGTCAGCCGCGCGGCATAAAGGCGCGCCCCTCACCGTCACCCCGTCCCAGCAGTTTCCGGCACAGCAGCAGCAGGGTGCTGATGACGTCGATGGCGACTACGCTGAGCATCAGCAGAGTCAGCATGAAGAACCCAAGCAGCGAACCGCCCAGCAGCACCAACGGTGCAGGCACGCGCAGCCGGCGCAGCTTCATGGCGAAATACATTTTCCAGTATTGCTTCTGCGCGAGCAGCGCGCTGCGAATACGACGCCCCAGGCCGATGCCTGATTTGCGGGATGTAGAACGACTCATAACTTCTCCTTTTCTGTATGCCCTACAAGTCAATCACAAAGATCTTAAGAGAGTCTTAACGGGCTCTTGGCGGCCCTGGCTTTCCACTGGAGTGAGACAACAGCATACGGCAAAAGGTCCCGAGATGCAGCGCACGGCTGACAAAGTGCGAGCTTCATCGGGTTTGTTACACTGAAAGTCATGCCCGTGCAGGGCGCTGTGGTCGGGAGAAAAGGCAGGATGAAAAGAATCAACCGTTATTACGACGCGGCCAAGGCGCATCATACGCCGGAGGGATTTCGCAACCTGGAACCTTCGCGGCGTCAGGAGGGCGATCTTCGGCGTTGGCAAGATGAACGCAAGCGACAGGGGCTGCCCAGGCCGCCGCAGCAGGGTTATGCGCAATTTACCCAGCGCTGGTGGCAACCTGCCGATCTCAGTGGCAGCGACGACAGCGTCTGGTGGTTGGGGCATGCCTCGATGCTATTGCGATTGAGTGGCCGCTATATCCTGATCGATCCGGTATTGTCCGAACGTGCATCGCCGCTGAGCTTTTACGGCCCAAAGCGCAGAACGCCGCCGCCGTTGACGGTGGGGCAACTGCCGGCGGTGGATGTGGTGCTGATCTCCCATAACCATTATGACCACCTCGACAGGCGCACGGTGCGGCAATTGGCGCGGCGTTTCCCACAGGCCGAGTTCATCGTGCCGTTGGGGTTGAAGCGCTGGTTTCGCCGCTACCGGCTGAAGGTGCATGAACTGGACTGGTGGCAGAGCCTGTCACTGGGCGAGCTGACGGTCTACGCCACGCCGGCGCGGCACTGGAGCATGCGCACGCTGTGGGATCGCAATCGCTCGCTGTGGTGCGGGTGGGTAATCCACCATCCGGCGCTACGGTTTTATTTTTCCGGCGACAGCGGTTATTCGGAACGGCTGGCGGAGATCGGTCAACGGCTGGGGCCGTTCGACGTGGCTGCGTTGCCGATCGGCGCCTATGCGCCGCGCTGGTTTATGCAGGAGCAGCATATGGATCCGCAGCAGTCGGTGGCGCTGTATCGCGAACTGAATCAGCCGCGAGCCATTCCTATCCATTGGGGAGTATTCGAACTGGCGGATGAATCGCTGGACGAACCGCCGCAGCAGCTGAACCTGGCCCTGAGCGAGGCGGGGTTGGAGCAGCATCAATTCCTCCCGCTGAAGATTGGCGAGCGCATCGCGTTGCAGGGCTCATCGCCTGCGTTACCTAATCACCCGGCGGCGCAGCGGGATGAATAAAGTCAATGGTTTGAAAGCGCAGCTGTAATTAGCAGAATTGATAAGTGCGGGTGGTGATTCAAATAACCCCCGTATTTTCAGGATTTAATTCAACGTTGAACTTTCGTTATTGATAAGATTATTCCGGCTATTGAGGTTAATGACATTCGGATTATTTATGATGAAACCACAGGCAGCGGAAGATGTGCCGGCGCTTTGCATGCTTATGCATCCGTTGTGCAGGGTGGAGACGTTGCCGCCGACCCGTGCGCCGTTCTCGCCCGCGCCGTTTGGCGGCAGGGCGGAAAGCCGATGAGGAATGGGCTTTCCGGCGGTAAATGGTCGGAGGAGCGATGAATAAATTGGCCCCCGTTCATCGATATTCAGATGTTGCATATCAAATTCCATAAAGATTCAAATTTTTTAACGCTATAAGCGGCAAAAAAGCGGAAATGATGAGACGCAAAGGCGTCAATACGATGAAAGTTTTGTTAAAACTCCAGCAGAATGCGGGGTCTGGCGCAGTGATTTTGGCAAGCAGAAAATAGCCGATGCTTCAACATCTTTTGGCCTATTTAAGCAAATGTTGCGCTCGACCGTTTCAAATATGTGCGACATGTCGTTCAGTGATTAAAAATGGCTTGCCATCGCATACAGAGTATGTGATAACGCATCTGGGTAAAACGAGGTACAGTTCTGTATATGTGTGGCATTTTCAGTAAAGAAGTTCTGAGTAAAGACGTTAGCGTTGAATACCGCTTCTCTGCCGATCCTTATCTTAGTGCCTCAAGCAGTAACGACTCTAGTTTGTCTATGTAACGCCCTCGGGCGGTTTAAACAATCCAAAGGAAATACTCAAGATGGCAAAGATCAAAGGTCAAGTTAAGTGGTTCAACGAGTCTAAAGGTTTCGGTTTCATCACCCCGGCTGACGGCAGCAAAGACGTGTTCGTACACTTCTCTGCAATCCAGGGTAACGGCTTCAAAACCCTGGCTGAAGGCCAGAACGTTGAGTTCGAAATCCAAGATGGCCAGAAAGGCCCATCTGCAGTAAACGTTACTGCTATCTAATCAGCGTCAGCTGTACAAAAAGCCCGCCTTCGCGCGGGCTTTTTCGTTTCCGTCATCCGGCGGCGATGATGATGCCGGCGTACTGGTTGCGGCCTTTGATCCCCGGATGCGTCGGATCCTGCGCGCGCCGGTGGCTGTTGCGGCGATAGCTGGTGTATTTGAAGCGCTGCGGTCGCTGTGGGTCGACGTCCGGCGTGCAGATGGTGCAACTGCCGGCGCGGTCAACGGCGGCGAAGCCGAGCGCCGCCAGCTTGTATTCGGCAATTGCGGCCAAATCGAGATGCCGGTAATGCGGGCTGATCAACGTGGCGGGCAGCGGCAGGCGCTGTTTAAAACTCTCCACCAGCGCTTCATCGACTTCGTAGCAGCACGGGCCGGCGGCAGGGCCGATGGAGACGACCCAATCGGCGGTGTCGCCGTCCTGGCGAATGCGTGCTGCCATCTGTTCCAGAATACCGTCCAGCAGCCCGCGCCAGCCGGCGTGCACCGCAGCGATGGCGCCGCCGTCACGGCGGCTGAACAGCACCGGCAAACAGTCCGCCGTCAGTACGCTGAGCAGAATGCCGGGCTGGCGAGTATAGAAACCATCGGCCTCGCCGCATGCCTGCGCCGGCTGCAGCACATCGACGATGCGGGTGCCGTGCACCTGTTTTTTTTCCGGCAGCGTGGCGCTGTAGGGCAGCAGATGCCCGGGCAGCAGCGCGAGTTTGCTGCCGAAGCCGTGCTGAATGTGGGGCACCGCATCGAGCAGCGCGGAACGATCGCTCATAAGTTATGTTCACCTGCATGAGAAAACAGACTCTCAGTGTAGCCAGCTTTTTCCCCGCTTGACCAGATGTTGTTGGCGGCGAAAGCGAGCGGGGATGCGCCTTGCATCAAGCCGACGCCTTCTTTAGACTAGCCGCGCCCTGTCTTTCTGGAAGCCCATTCATGTCTTATCACTGCCCCCTGTGTCATCAACCGCTGCATTTTTCATCACAACACTGGCGTTGTGACGGCAATCATCAGTTCGATCAAGCCAAAGAAGGTTACGTGAATCTGCTGCCGGTGCAGCACAAACGATCGAAGCAGCCGGGAGACAGCGCGGAAATGATGCAGGCACGGCGCGCGTTTCTCGACGGTGGATATTATCAGCCGTTGCAAGCGCAGGTAGCCGAGTGGCTGGATTCGGCGCTGGCGGCCGATGCAGGCGCGTTATTGGACATAGGCTGCGGGGAAGGGTATTACACCGCCGCCGTGGCCGCACGGCTGGCTCAGGAGCGCAATATGGCGGTCTATGGGCTGGACGTCGCCAAGGTGGCGATCCGTTATGGCGCCAAACGTTATCCGGCGGTCTCGTTCTGCGTTGCCTCCAGTCACCGTTTGCCGTTCGCCGACGGGGCGTTGGACGCGGTCTTGCGCATTTATGCGCCTTGCAAGGCGGAGGAGCTGGCGCGGGTAGTGAAGCCGTGCGGCGTGGTGCTGACGGTTTCGCCGGGCCCGCGTCATCTGTACCAGCTGAAAGAGCAGGTGTACCAGCAGGTGCAGCTGCATGCCGAACAGGATGAACAGTTCGACGGATTCGACTGCGAGCGCAAAGAGGCGCTGGCCTATACGATGACCCTACCGGGCGCGCAGGCCGCCAATCTGCTGCAGATGACGCCGTTCGCCTGGCGCGCTACGCCGGAGGTGCAACAGCGGTTGGCCGAGGGCGGCGAGTTTGTGTGCGAGACGGATTTCGTGTTGGCGTTGTACCGACGTCGCGCTTAAGGGGCCTGGAACTCAGAAACAAAAAAACCTGCCGCGGCAGGTTTTTTTTGCAGTTCGGTCGCCTCAGGCCAGGTAGCCGAGGTGCTCCAGCAGGATGTTGACGCCGATGCCGATCAACACCACGCCGCCGAGGATTTCGGCGCGTTTGCCCAGCAGCGGGCCGATAAAGCGGCCGATCATCATGCCCAACGTTGCCATGATCATGGTGGCGCAGCCGATGGCCATTGCGGTGTGCACGATGTTCACCTGCAGGAAGGCCAGACCGACGCCGATCGCCATGGCGTCCAGGCTGGTCGCGATAGCGGTGGCCACCAATATCCAGAAGCCGTGGCGTTTGACCTTCTCTTCTTCGTCGGGCCTGTTGCGCACCCCTTCGACAATCATGCGCATGCCGAGAATGAACAGCAGCGAGAAGGCGACCCAGTGATCCCATTCCATGATGTATTGGCTGGCGAACAGGCCGATGGCCCAACCGATGAGCGGGGTGATTGCTTCGACCACGCCGAAGATTAGGCCGGTGCGGATCGCTTCGCGGAAACGGGGCTGATGCAGACTGGCGCCTTTGCCGATAGAAGCGGCGAACGCATCCATGGACATGCCGAAAGCGAGAATAAGCGTTGCTGAAAGGTTCATGTGAAATAGCCTCGGCCGGGTGGCTCCATATACACGTAACCCACCCCCAACCAAACGACGGAGTTACGTGTCTATGGTCTCGCCAACCTTACCTGGCTGCCCGCACCACGTTTCATACGGCGAAACGAGTATGTTGATACGGGCGTTTCTGGCGCTTTATTCTCCAGAAACCGGCTACTCCCCAATGACGGCGCAACCATACCATATTATTTCCGGTACCGACAACTTTATTCTGGCGCGATTTTTGTTCTTAATTGAGACTCGTTTTCATTAATCTGAGTTCATGCGGGAATATAATGTAGACACGGGTAACAATGTTGCAGAAATAATAGTCAGAAATGAAATGGCGCTGCCGATTAATTATCCACAGACAGCGCAAGGTTTGAGCGAGAATAAAATTAATTTCACTTTATTTATTGATTATCAACGAAAAAATTGTATATCTTCTCCAGGTCATCCAATTGCGTCACCTGAACCAACAGCCGGCGCTGCTCCAGGTCGATGGCCAGAATGCCGTCCTCCGATAAATTCATGGCTTTAATGCGGTTATATTCGACAAAAACATTGGCGAAGAAAAAACCGTGCGCTTTAAACACCATTTTGGGCGAGCGGATATAAGCAATATAGATGGCGAGCAGCGCCAAAGAAATAAGCAGATAAGTGGTTAATAGCGCGCCGTTGGCGGTGACGTTACGGTAAATCAGAATGGCGATCAGGCCGACGAAAATCAGGCTGTCGAGGCGGTTGCGGCGTTTGAGCGGCACTTTGAGCCGCGTTTTGCCTTTCAGCAGATCCATGCCGAATTCGTCGTACAGCGAATACAGCAACAGCAGGGCGATAAACAGCATCAGTACGGCGTCGGTCAGTGACATCTCTTGCTCCACACATAAAAAAGCCGGGGGTTGCCCCCCGGCCGTTTCGAACGATTACAGGCCCAGCAGGCCAATCCAATAGCCAAAGATACCGATGACGAAGAAGCCGATGATGATCCACAGCGCGTTGACTTTCTTGCGCAGCAACCACATACAGGCGAAGGTCAACAGCAGCGGCACCAGGCCCGGCATCAGCTGGTCGAGGATGGTCTGCACCGTGGTGACGTTGGTATGCCCGGTCTGGTCGGTGATCTTGGACACCACCAGCGGGATATTCACGTGCGTCCACTTGTTGACCAACGCGCCCATGACAAACAGGCCGAGAATGGACGCTCCTTCCGTCAGTTTCTGCAGGAAGCCGCCGCCCATGTCGTTGACGATATCCACCCCTTTACGGTAACCGTAGGCCACGCCGTAATAGCGGGTCAGCAGGCGCACCAGGTTGAACAGCACGAAGAACAGGATCGGTCCGAGCAGGCTGCCGCTCATGGCGATGCCCGCCCCAAGCGCGGCGAATACCGGCCGCACGGTGCCCCAGAAGATCGGGTCACCGACGCCCGCCAGCGGCCCCATCAAACCAACCTTGATGCCGTTGATTGCGGCGTCGTCGATCGGTGCGCCGTTGGCGCGTTGCTCTTCCATCGCCATGGTCACGCCGAGCACCGGCGCCGCCACGTAAGGGTGAGTGTTGAAGAACTCCAGGTGACGCTTGATCGCCTGTTTGCGGTCGTCATTGTTTTCCGGATACAGGCGACGGATCACCGGCACCATCGAGAAGCAAAAACCCAGCGCCTGCATGCGTTCGAAGTTCCATGAACCCTGGAACAGGTTCGAGCGCAGGAATACGCCGCGAATATCGGCCGGCGTGAGTTTCTTTTGAGCAGTTGTATCAACCATTTCTCTCACCTATTCCTAGTCGAGTTCGTTATCGAGATCGTTCGCGTTAGCCGGGCCGGCCTGGACAACCTGAGACTTGTTGTATTTCGGGCTGAGCTGGATATACAGCACGGCCATCACCACGCCGATGACGCCGAGCGCCACCAGGTTGAAGTTGGTGAAGGCGGCGGTAACGAAACCTAGATAGAAGAACGGCATCAGGTAGCCGGCGCGCATCATGTTAATCACCATCGCGTAACCGACCACCACGATCATGCCGCCGGCGATGTTCAGGCCGCTGGTGACCACTTCCGGGATCGAGTTTAGCAGGGCGTGCACCCCGGCGGTGCCCACCGAGATGGCGACGATGACCGCCGGGATGGCGATACGCATTGCCTGCAGCAGCAGGGCGCCGACATGGATCCAGCTAATGGCGCGCAGGCTGCCGCGCTCCGCCGCGCTGTCCGCCGCGTGCTGGAAGGCCACGGTGAGGGTTCGCACGATGATGGTTAACACCTGGCCGGCCGCCGCCAGCGGAATGGCCAGGGCGATACCGGCGCCGACGCTTTGCCCGCCGGCGATGACCAGGATGGTCGAGATGATGGACGCCAGGGCGGCATCCGGCGCGACCGCCGCACCGATGTTCATCCAGCCGAGGGCGATCATTTCCAGCGTACCGCCGATGATGATGCCGGTTTTCATATCGCCGAGAATGAAGCCGATCAGGGTACAGGCGACCAGCGGACGGTGGAACTGGAACTCGTCGAGGACGGAACCCATCCCGGCGATACAGGCAACGATAAATATCAGCACAATCTGAAGAGTGGTGATCTCCATTGCACTTCTCCTATGACCAAAAAAGCTCTGAGTAAAATAATCAGCGGCTGGCGCCACTAATTGAGTTTGTTAATCAGGTCCATCATTTTTAGCCGGCTGTCGGACGAGACCTTACGCACCTCCAGCTCGATACCGCGATCGTTCAGTTTCTTAAACGCTTCGATATCTTTTTCATCAACGGAAACGGCGTTGTTCACCTGGGTTTTCCCCTGACGGAACGCCATGCCGCCGATATTGACGGATTGAATATCCACGCCGCCCTCCACCAGACGCCAGACGTCGGTCGGGTTGGTAAACAGCAGCATCACACGGTCGTTGGCGTATTTGGGGTTGTTCCACACGCGGATAGCCTTCGCCACGTCCACCACGTGGGCGGTGACGCCCGGCGGGGCAACCTGAGTCAGCAGGGTTTTGCGTACATGATCGGCGGCGACTTCGTCGCTGACGACGATAATGCGGCTGACGTTGGTCTCTTTGGTCCAGCGGGTGGCGACCTGGCCGTGGATTAAGCGATCATCGATGCGCGCCAGGCCGATTTTCATGTGGTCGTTCGGCCCCAGCGGCGCCTGAGGGGCAGCGGCTTTGGCGACGGGCGCCGCGGGTTTTGCGGGTTCTTCCTGCGGTTTTTTCAGCGCTTTCACGCCTTCTCGGCCGGTTTCCAACGCCAGCGCCACCAGTTCATCGAAAGCGGGGTTGTCGTCCCGCGCCATGAAGGTTTCCACCAGCATCGGGATGTTGACCCCGGTGACGACCTCATAGTTTTCTTTGTCGACCGCAATGCGGCTGGCGGCGTTGAACGGGCTGCCGCCCCAGGTATCCACCAGGAACAGCACGCCGCCGCTGGTATCCAACCCACTGATTTTTTCGTTGTACTTGACGATTAACGTTTCGGCATTCTCACCGGGAACGAAGTCTATAAAGGCGACGTTGTCCTGCTCGCCCAATAGCATCTCCGCCGTTTTCAGCAGTTGTTCCGCTGCAGCCCCGTGTGTGCCGATGATAATAGCTATTGCCACTCGCTACCTCCTCGTTGAACTCCAGGCGCGGTTTGTGTCGTTTCTCCGCGCCGTCTTGGCAGTCACTTCCGCGGTTCAGATACATTATGGTAGAAAAAAAGAAACGCACGCCTAACATTTCTCACGCAGTATCAAATGCCTGTGCGTGATACTTCACGAACGCGAGATTTATTTTAGTGAGTGAAAAAATATTTTTTGTGACGCTGCTCCGCTATTGAATGCTCGGAGAAATCTTAGCTGTCGCAGACGATATGGCGTGGCGTCACCCTAAACCGCCGTTGAAAAAGCCGCTTTGTCCCCCAGAAAAATCCTGATACAGTAATTTCCTCTTTCATCACTAAGGAGTGAAGGGCCTCAGCCCTCCCTATGGACTGTCACCGAAGTAACTGTTTTTCCAGGTTTCACCCGCCACCTGCTGGCGTTGCATATGCTGTTCGGCCCTTCGGCCATCTCCCGGTAATCCCATCCCGTCACTTTGCTATTGTCGACTGCGCCCATGCAGCGGCGGCATCGTCATGTCTGAGCGGCGTGCGCTCATTCCCACTTTTTTCTGGAGTCTGATATGGAATTTTTAATGGACCCCTCTATTTGGGCGGGGTTGCTTACGCTGGTGGTGCTGGAAATCGTGCTGGGCATCGACAACCTGGTGTTCATCGCCATTTTGGCCGACAAGTTGCCGCCGAAGCAGCGCGATAAAGCGCGCATCATCGGCCTGTCGCTGGCATTGCTGATGCGTTTGGGCCTGCTGTCTGTTATCTCCTGGATGGTAACCCTGACCACGCCGCTGTTCAGCGTCGGCGATTTCAGCTTCTCCGGCCGCGATTTGATCCTGCTGTTCGGCGGGGTATTCCTGCTGTTCAAGGCCACCATGGAGCTGCATGAACGGCTGGAAGGGCAGACGCACCAGGATGGCGCCAACCGCGGTTACGCCAAGTTCTGGGCGGTGGTGGTGCAGATCGTGATCCTTGACGCGGTGTTCTCGCTCGATGCGGTGATTACCGCCGTGGGCATGGTGAACGATCTGCCGGTGATGATGGCGGCGGTGGTGATCGCGATGGCGGTGATGCTGCTGGCGTCCAAACCGTTGACCAACTTCGTCAATGCGCACCCGACCATTGTGGTGCTGTGCCTGAGCTTCCTGTTGATGATCGGTCTGAGCCTGATCGCCGAAGGCTTCGGCTTGCATATTCCTAAAGGCTATCTGTACGCCGCGATCGGCTTCTCGATCCTGATTGAATTGTTCAACCAGATCGCGCGTCGCAACTTTATCAAGCATCAGGCGCGTCGCCCGATGCGCGAGCGCACCGCGGAAGCGATCATGCGCCTGATGGGGCAGCAGCGTGCGCAGCAGGCGGACGACGCGGTGGCGTTGCCGAGGGATGAAACCTTTGCGGCGGAAGAGCGTTATATGATCAGCGGCGTGCTGACGCTGGCCTCGCGCTCATTGCGCAGCGTGATGACGCCGCGCACTGACATCTCCTGGGTCGACTGCGAGCGCTCCCGTGATGAGGTGCGCGCACAGTTGCTGGATACGCCGCACAGCCTGTTCCCGGTGTGTCGCGACTCTGTGGATGAGATCGTCGGCGTGGTACGCGCCAAGGATCTGCTGGTGGCGCTGGAGCAAGGGGAAGATATCGCCGAGTTTGCCGCCCGCACGCCGCCGATCGTGGTGCCGGAAACCATGGATGTCATCAAGCTGCTGGCGGTGCTGCGCCGCGCCAAAGGGCGCCTGGTGGTGGTCACCAACGAGTTCGGCGTGGTGCAGGGGCTGGTGACGCCGCTGGATGTGCTGGAAGCGATTGCCGGCGAGTTCCCGGACGAAGATGAAACGCCGGACATCGTGGCGGAAGGCGACGGCTGGCTGGTCAAAGGCGGGACCGACCTGCACTCGCTGGAACAGGCGCTGGCCTGCGATGACCTGGTCAGCCCAACCGCAGACTACGCCACTCTGGCGGGGCTGCTGTTAGCCCACTACGGCCAGATGCCGGTGGTGGGGGACACCATTGAACTGAACCACCTGCGTTTCGATATCGTCGAGGTCTCCGACTATCGCATCGAGTTGGTGCGTGTCACCCGCGTCGTCTTCGACGAACCGGCGCATTCGTAACCCACCCGCCGGAGGCTCAGGCCTCCGGCGTATTCTCTTCTGTTTTCCTGACGCGCGATTCGTACTGCTGCAACCACAGAGGGAAAACGTGGATCGGCATCGGCTTGGCGAAATAATACCCCTGCAGGGCATTGACCTCACGCGAGCGCAGATAGTCGGCCTGTTCCGCCGTTTCTACTCCTTCAGCCACCAGCTTCAGCTTCAGCCGCTGCGCCAGCGTAATGATGGTATCGGTCACCGTGGCGTTGACCGCGTCGGTACCGATGGCCGCGGTAAACCCGCGGTCGATCTTTAACACGTCCGGGCTAAGGTTCTTCAGGTAGCTCAGCGAGCTGTGGCCGGTGCCGAAATCGTCGATGGCCAGCATGATCCCCATGTCTTTCAGCGTCCGGATCTGGTCATGCTGGATCGCCGACAGCGCGGTGCGTTCGGTCAGCTCCAGCATCAGTGACGGCATCGGATGCGCCGGTAGCCAAATCCGGCGGATATCGTCGATGATGTTGAGCGTTTTAAAGTGTTCGGCGGCGACGTTGATGCTGATGTAGAACGACGGTCGCGGCGGGAACAGCTGCAGATTTTCCGTCACGGTGTTCATCAGATAACGGGTCAGCGGAATGATCAGCTCATGCTGCTCGGCCAGCGGAATAAACACGTCGGGGGAGATCCACCCTTGCCGCTTCTTTTTCCAGCGCAGCAGCATCTCGACGCCGGCGCAGCGCCCGGTGTCGCTATGGATGATGGGCTGGCAATAGACGCGGAACTCGCGATGGGTGATGGCATGGCCGATGTGATAAGACAGGCTCATGCGGTTAGCGGTGAGCAGATAGACCACATAGGCGGCCAACAGGCTGATCAGCAGCGCGAGCGGGATATGGCGCGGCAGTGCGGAAAGCGCCAGCATGCCGATCTGCGGGCCGAACAGCGAAATCGAGAACGGGTATAGCGCAGAGCCGGCGGTGTAGCGCAGATCGTTGGTCAGGGTGTCACGGCTCAGGATTTCGCGTCGGCCGTATTCCAGGCTGCTGTCAGCCACGTTCAGCACCACGCGCTGAACGTAAGGCTCCTGCGGCTCGAGTAAAAAGTTGGACAGCAGCTCGATATTAAACACGTGCAGCACGCCGCTGGTTTTATCGTGGGGGGATGGCGTCCACATCACCAGCGTGGGCAGGCCTTTGCTCACCGCCAGCGAGGGGCGCAGCGCCAGCCTGGCGTTGCTGTTGACGAAGGTCGGCATTACCGCGGCCAGCTGATAATGACGGGAACCAAACAGGCTGGAGCAGTAAATAATGCCGTTTTTTACCAGCAACATGGCGCGTAGCGCCTGATTCTGCGCGGCGCGAAAGCGCAGGGTCGACGAAACGTTCTCGCAGGGCTGGTCCAGCATGTCCATGCTGCGCTCCGCCTGCAGCTGAGCCGGCGTCAACAACTGGTTGAGCTTGCCGACGGTGCGGGTGGCCAATGTCTGTTGGCTCAGCTCGATACTTTTGACCTCTTGATAGTAACGGGTATACAGCGATACCAACAGAATAGCCGCGCCCACCGCTCCGGCCAGCAGCCAACGGTAATAACGATATCGGGACGCGGCGAGGTGGGTCATCAACATCCGGTAAATCCTTGTTCGGTAATCCAGCCCCGAGTCACGGTCAGGTCATAGATCCTTAAGTTGCGCTCGGCTAATTCTAGCCTGAGGTTATACAAGATTGATGGTAACTCAGTAAATTATTTCGATTTGGCAAAACAGAAGGTCAATTTGCAGGCTAACCACCGGATCGATGAGAGAAATGCAGGATTTTTTCTGGTGACATTGTCACAAAAAGCGGCCAGTGAATTGATTACCCATAAAAAACCCCGCCGGGTGGCGGGGTTGTCTGTCAGTCGCATTGCACCTTGATTGCCAGGCCGCCGCGTGACGTTTCGCGGTACTTGGCGTTCATGTCTTTGCCGGTTTCGTACATGGTCTCGATCACCTTATCCAGCGAAACGCGCGGCTCGCTGGTGCGACGCAGGGCCATGCGGGCGGCGTTGATCGCCTTGACCGAGGCGATGGCGTTGCGCTCGATGCACGGCACCTGCACCTGGCCGGCGACCGGGTCACAGGTCAGACCCAGGTTGTGTTCCATGCCGATCTCCGCCGCCACACAGACCTGCTCAGGGCTGCCGCCCAGCAGTTCGGCCAGACCGGCCGCCGCCATGGAGCAGGCAACGCCGACTTCACCCTGGCAACCGACTTCGGCGCCGGAGATGGAGGCGTTCATCTTGTACAACGCGCCGATCGCACCCGCCGCCATAAAGTAGCGGATGTAGATATCCGGGCTGACGGACTCGATGAAGTGATCGTAGTAAGCCAGCACCGCAGGCACGATGCCGCAGGCGCCGTTGGTCGGCGCAGTGACCACGCGGCCGCCGGCGGCGTTTTCTTCGTTAACCGCCAGCGCGAACATGTTGACCCAGTCGATCACGTTCATCGGATCGCTGGACAGTTTGTCCGACGCCACCAGCATGCGTCGCAGCGCGGAGGCCCGGCGCGGTACGCGCAGCGGCCCCGGCAGTACGCCTTCGGTGTTCAGACCGCGGTCGATACAGGCGCGCATGGTTTGCCAGACGTTGCCGAAGTAGGTCTCGATCTCTTGCTTACTGTGCAGCGCCAGTTCGTTCTGCATCACCATGCCGGACAGCGACAGGCCGGTCTCGCGGCAGTGGTCGAGCATTTCGCGCGCGGAGTTGAACGGATATGGCATTTGCAGTTCTTGCTCGGCGGCCTTGCCGAAATTCTCCTCGTCGACGATGAAACCGCCGCCGATAGAGTAATAGGTCTTGCTGTACACTTCTTTATCGCCGGCGAAGGCGTGGATCTGCATGCCGTTTTCGTGCAGCGGCAGGTTGTCGCTGCGGAAGACCATGCCGCCGTCGCGTGGGAAATCGACTTCATGCAGGCCGTTGGCCAGCATCAGGCGTTGACGTTGTTCTACATCGCGAATAAAACCCGGAATGCTATCGATATCGACGGTGTCCGGCATGTTGCCGGCCAGGCCGAGAATGATGGCGATATCGGTATGGTGACCTTTGCCGGTCAATGAGAGTGAGCCGTAAACGTCTACGGCAACACGCGTGATAGAAGGTATCAGGCCTTTATTTACCAGATCGTCGACAAACTGTTTGCCGGCTTTCATCGGTCCAACCGTATGAGAGCTGGACGGGCCGATGCCGATCTTAAACATGTCGAAAACGCTAATCACGCTAAAACTCCTTAAAGAGACGTATTGTTATGGCTGCGGCGGTCAAAAACCGCGCAGGGAACAGCGATATTGTAAAAGGGCCGTGCGGGTTCGGCTGCCTTTTTCGCATGAAATTAAATAATCCGTGGTGTCGCTTTTTTTACTGATTACCCGGGGCGAACCCTTGTGCGGGGTATCCGCTTTCGCCCAAGCTCCATTAGCGGTAATCGCGCCAGCTTGCCGTGCTGAACGCCGCCGGCTTAATCCCTGTTTCTACAGTGGTTTATCTCGGACGGTGGTATTTTACAGGTATTTCGTAAGGTTTAAGAGAGGGTTTACAGTTTTTTTAAAACCATTCAAACGGAACGGTAGTTGAAAAAGCGATCAAATGAAGTGATAGCGATCGCTTTACCCGCCGCGGAGGTCGGCAACCGTGCCAGATTGCGAGTCAGATCACGTAATGCGGGCTAAATACTGACCTGTTGCGCCAGGCGCCGAATGATAGCGGCGGTCAGCCCCCAGATAAACTGGCTGTGATACCAGGAGAGGTAGATGCGGTGCGTATGGCCGGCGCGATGAATATCCAGCGGATAGTAACGCGACAGGGTCAGCGCTTCCCGCAGGGGCATCTCGAACACGTCCGCCACTTCGCCTTCATTGGCGTGGAACTGCACGTCCGGCGGGATGAGGCCGACGATAGGGGTAACCTGAAATCCGGTGCTGCTGTCGAGCGGCGCCATTTGGCCGAGGACAGTCACCGCTTGCGGCGGTATCGCCACTTCTTCCTGCGCTTCTCGCAGCGCCGTGACGATCGCCGATCCGTCTTCGGCGTCGGTTTTGCCGCCGGGGAAGGCCACTTGACCGGCATGTTTGCGCAGCGAGTCGGCACGGCGGGTCAACAGCAGCGTCGGCTCGGCGCGGCAGACGATCGGGATCAGCACCGCCGCCGGGCGCACATGGTGCGAAATCTGCGTCGCCTGTGGCAGCTGCAGTTGAAAACGGCTGATAAAGGCGTGCAGTGAGGCCGGTGCGTTCGATGGGATCACGACAGGGCATACTCCCCTAGCTGCGGCAAAATGCGGCCGACCTTGTCGAAGGTCTCCTGGTATTCCGCCTGCTCCTGGCTGTCCGCCACGATGCCGCCGCCGGCGGAGCAGTGGATGCGACCGTTTTCGGTGACGAGCGTGCGAATGGTGATATTGGTGTCCATGGTGCCGCAGGCGCTCAGGTAACCGATGCTGCCGCAATAGGCATTGCGGCGCTGCGGCTCCAACTCTTCGATGATTTCCATCGCGCGCACCTTGGGCGCGCCGGTGATCGAACCGCCGGGGAAGCAGGCACGCAGCAGTTCGGCCGCCGAGGTATGGTTTGGCAGGATCGCGGTGATGGTGCTCACCAGGTGATGCACGGCGGGGAACGGCTCCACGGCGAACAGTTCCGGCACCCGTACGCTGCCAGGTTGGGCGACGCGGCCGATATCGTTGCGCAGCAGATCGACGATCATCAGATTTTCAGCGCGATCCTTGGGTGAATCGGCCAAACGGCGAGCCTGCGCGGCGTCCTGTTCCGCGTCCGCCAGCCGCGGCAGCGTGCCCTTGATCGGGCGGGTTTGGATACGCTGCTGCTCCAGCCACAGGAAGCGCTCGGGAGAGACGCTCAGTACGCTGTTGTGCGGCAAGCGCAGGAAGGCCGAGAACGGCGCGCGGTTGCAGGCGCTCAGGCGGCAGAACGCCTGCCATTCATCCCCCTGATAGTCGGCGGAGAATCGTTGTGCCAGATTAATTTGGTAACAGTCGCCGCTGCGCAGGTAGTGCTGAATACGTTGGAATTTCTCGCCGTATTGTCGCCGGCTCATATTGGCGCGCCAGTCGCTCAGCAGCGTGAAAGGGCGTTCTGTAGGTGCGGTTTGGCTATTGAGCCAGCGCCAGCGCTGCTCCACATCGCCATAGCTGAGCAGCGTCAGGGTTTGCAATTGGTGGTCGGCGATCGCTGCCCAGTCATAAATGCCCACTGCCATATCCGGCAAAGCGAGGTCGGCTTCGGCCAACTGCGGCAGGGTTTCCACCCGGCGCCCAAGATCGTAGCCGAACAGTCCCAGAGCTCCGCCCTGAAACGGCAGGTCCGGATTAAACGCCGGCTGCCAGCCTTGCGCCGCCAGTTGCTGCTGCAGCAAGGAGAACGGATCTTCCTGCGACTGAATGGTGACACCGTCACTTTCGATTTGCGTGTCGGCACCCCGGGTGGTGAGTGTCACGCGCGGTTGTGCGACCAGGATATCGAAGCGGTTGTGCGAATGGTCGGCAAAGCCCGAATGCAGCAGCATCGCCCAAGGCTGCGATGAAAGCGGGGCGAAAAGCGTCATCAGGGCACGGCGGCTGTAGGGCAAAGATTTTATGTTTGGGGCGGTTACGCTCATGAACGTCAATAAACCTGGCTGTGAGGACGGCGATATCTGGCGGCTAGTGTGCCATAGACAGCCACGTCATGCATGTTTTGCCATGCACGACATGAAGCACAGTTCACATAAACAGCAGCTCAACAAACATTAAATAAGGCATTTTTTGCGCCATTGATTATACTTCGATATGTTAAAAATTTAACGTCAAATGCACTGGAAGCCTATTCATCGAGGGCGCAATACCCGAGAAATATAAAATAGATTCGTTAATTTCATAAATTTATTATTTCTGCTTGTTATTAGAAGCGGGGGAGATGTTGCTATGCCCGATTTTAGCAACGTCGCCGCCCTTTGGAATTAATGGCTTAATTACTCAGCGCTTTTCTGGCGTGGGTTTGAGAAAGAAAGGCCAGTTCGGTCCCATTAGCCAGCGCGGGAATTTGCAGTGTTTCACGCCTATCCCAAGCCTACGCAGGCCGAATGAGTCTTTTAGAAAAATAAAATTATTATTTTGTTACATTATCATTGAAGAGCTGACTATGTCGTTAATGCTGAGCGTGATCGTCCCGATGCACAATGCGGGGGAATTATTGGAGCCTTTCCTGGCCTCGCTGCTGGCCCAGCGCGAGCAACGGTTGGAGGTGATCATCGTCAACGATGGTTCCACTGACGGTTCAGGAGAGATCGCGCACCGTTACGCGGCGGTACATCCGCATATTCGTGTGATCGATCAGGCCAATGCCGGCGTTTCTAACGCGCGTAATGCCGGGCTTGCCGTTGCCCAAGGCAAATATGTGGCGTTTCCCGATGCCGACGACTTGCTGGCGCCGGAGATGTATTCCACGCTGCTGGAACAGGCGGAAAAACACCAATTAGACGTGATGCAATGTAATGGCGAGCGCTATTTCACCAGCCAAGATGAATTGCAGCCGATTTTTCCCGAGGCGCGTTTGCGTACCACCGATGTGATCAGTGGCGTGCAGTGGTTTGAACGTGCGCTGAAATCGCGAAAGTTTATTCACGTTGTATGGCTGGCAATATATCGCCTCGACTTTATTCGCCAGCATCGGCTTTATTTCGAGCCGGGGTTACATCACCAGGATATTCCCTGGACGACAGAAGTCATGTTTAATGCCAAACGGGTCAAATATTTAAGTACGCCGCTGTACCGTCAACGGGTGCACGACAAGTCGATCAGTAATCGTCGTCGCATCGGTAAGGCGAACGTGGAGTATCAACGCCACTATATGAAAATCGTCGACATGCTGGAGCGGCTCAACCAGCGCTATGCGGGCACTATCGTCATTCGTCCGGCTTTCCATTGGCAAATCACCCGCGAAGCGCTGGGCATTTGCCACAGCATTCGTCGCGAGCCGGAACCGGCCGCTCAGAGTCAGATCACCGAAGAGTTCTATCAGCGTGGTATCGACAGAGCGATGTTCGCCAATGCGCGCGGCCTGAAGCAGGGGTGGCATGTCATGCTGTGGCGGCATCGCCTGAAGCAGTGGCGCAACGATAACGGCTGTTCGCAACCGGCCTGACGCACCAGACGTTGGGATCCGCCGCGTTAGCGCGTATACTCCTTCTCCCTTTTGCCGGAGAGAACGACACATGCATGCAGGTATGCCATTACTGAATCACGCGGAGCAGCAGGAAGCGGCGGATCGCATCCATCAACTGATGGAGCAGGGCATGAGCAGCGGTGAGGCCATTGCTCGCGTTGCGCAGGAAATTCGCGAGAAGCATCAGGGTGCTCAGGTTGCGGTATTGTTCGATGACGAAGACGAGCAACATGAGGCCGCACCGGAGGCGTCGCGGGATGACGATGCTGAAGAAGACGAAGACTATTGACGTTATCGGGGCCGCGCAAGCGGCCCCGTGAGTATCAGCCGTTGACCGTCACGGCGGCGGCGGCTTGTTTCGCTTGCTCCACCGCCAGTTCCGTCGTGTTCGCCGTCGCCAGCGCTACGCCCAAACGACGTTGCCCGGCGATCTCCGGTTTGCCGAACAGGCGCAGCTGGTTGTGCCCGTGCAGCGCATTTTCCAGTCCGCTGAAACGCACATCGCTGCTGGTGAGCTGCGGCAGGATCACCGCCGAAGCGGAAGGGCCGAACTGGCGGATGGCGCCAATCGGCAACCCGAGAAACGCGCGAACGTGCAGGGCGAACTCGGACAGATCCTGTGAGATCAACGTAACCATGCCGGTATCGTGCGGCCGCGGAGACACTTCGCTGAAGATCACATCGTCGCCGCAGACGAACAGCTCCACGCCGAACAGGCCGAACCCGCCCAGGGCTTTCACCACCTTCTCCGCAATAGCCTGAGCACGGCTCAACGCCGTGGCTGACATGCGCTGCGGTTGCCAGGATTCGCGATAATCTCCGTCTTCCTGACGATGGCCGATCGGCTCGCAGAAATGTACGCCGTCCACGGCGCTGATGGTCAGCAACGTAATTTCAAAATCAAATCTTACCAACCCTTCGACGATCACCCGGCCGCCGCCGGCGCGTCCACCCTGTTGCGCGTAATCCCAGGCGCTTTGCAGCTGCTCAGGCGCGCGGATCAGGCTTTGCCCTTTGCCGGAAGAACTCATCACCGGTTTGACGATGCACGGGTAGCCGATGTGCTCGACCGCCTGCCGGAAAGCCGCTTCGCTGTCGGCAAAGCGATAGCTGGAGGTGGGCAGGCCAAGTTCTTCCGCCGCCAGACGGCGGATGCCTTCGCGGTTCATGGTCAGGCGCGTGGCTTCGGCGCAGGGCACCACGCGGTGGCCCTGACGTTCAAGTTCCACCAGCATGGCGGTGGCGATCGCTTCGATTTCGGGAACGATATAGTCCGGCCGCTCTTGTTCGATAACGGCTTTCAACGCGTCACCGTCCAGCATATTGATGACGTGACTGCGGTGCGCCACATGCATGGCGGGGGCGTCGGCATAGCGATCGACGGCGATCACTTCCAGACCGAGGCGCTGGCATTCAATGGCGACTTCTTTACCCAGCTCCCCGGAGCCGAGCAACATAACGCGGGTGGCGGAAGGGCGCAGGGCGGTTCCAATCGTTAACATAGTTTCGTACCTGGATCGGTGAAAGTAAGCGGATTGATGATCGGCGGGCAGTATATACGAAAACGATTGCGTTCACAGCCACCGCGCCAGGTTTGTTGCTAACTTACTGTTTTTATAACAAGCAGAAATATTTGCCCTGCCTGGGCGATTGTGCGTTAATAAGCGACGGCGAAAGAAGGCCTATATATAGCAAGGTTTTCGCGTCTCGTGCCGTCAAGGCAGGTTTATCAAGTAAAGGAAACACAAATGAGCAAGATCACTGGTCACGTTAAATGGTTCAACGAAAGCAAAGGTTTCGGCTTCATCACGCCTGCCGACGGCTCTAAAGACGTTTTCGTTCATTTTTCCGCTATCGTTAGCGATGGTTTCAAGACTCTGGCTGAAGGCCAGCAGGTTGAATTCTCCATCCAGGACAGCCAACGTGGCCCAGCTGCAGCCAACGTCGTTGCGATTTAACGACTGAGCCGCCAAGAAACCCGCCGCCGGCGGGTTTTTTTATGCCCGCAGCCCGTAACGCCGCCCATCTCTGTTATCATTTACCGCTGATTCGGCGCCAACCTGCGGGCGCGCCGCCATTCCATTCGTCTTATAAGAGTTATCGCCGTGAGCACAGTTTCTTTTTCTTCTCTGCCTCTGCCAGCCGAACAGTTGGCCAACCTCAACGAACTGGGGTACGCCAAAATGACGCCGGTGCAGGCCGCCGCGTTGCCCGCTATCCTGCAAGGGCGAGACGTGCGCGCCAAGGCGAAAACCGGCAGCGGCAAAACGGCGGCATTCGGCATTGGCTTGCTGAATAACATCGTCGTTACTCAGGTTGCCACGCAGGCGCTGGTGCTCTGCCCCACTCGCGAGTTGGCCGATCAGGTGAGCAAAGAGCTGCGTCGCCTGGCGCGTTTCACGCAAAACATCAAAATTCTGACGCTGTGCGGTGGCCAACCGATGGGGCCGCAGCTCGACTCGCTGGTGCACGCGCCACACATCGTGGTGGGGACGCCGGGGCGCATTCAGGAGCATCTGCGCAAGAAAACGCTGCTGCTGGACGAGCTGAAGGTGTTGGTGCTGGATGAGGCCGACCGCATGTTGGATATGGGTTTCGCCGACGATATCGACGATGTGATCAGCTACACGCCGCCGCAGCGTCAGACGCTGTTGTTTTCCGCCACTTATCCGGCGGGCATCGAACGCATCAGCGAGCGTGTTCAGCGTCAGCCGCTGAGCGTCGAAGTGGACGATGACGAAGCGCAGACCGCTATCGAACAACGCTTTTATGAGACTACGCGCGAGCAGCGTCCGGCGCTCCTGGTGTCGGCCATTCGCTACCATCAACCCGCGTCCTGCGTGGTGTTCTGCAATACCAAGCGCGATTGTCAGACAGTGCTTGAGGCCCTGGAGGCCCGCGGCATCAGCGCGCTGGCGCTGCATGGCGATCTGGAGCAGCGCGACCGCGATCAGGTGTTGGTGCGCTTCGCCAATCGCAGTTGCCGAGTGTTGGTGGCGACCGACGTCGCCGCTCGCGGGCTGGACATCAAAGAGCTGGAGCTGGTGGTTAACTACGAACTGGCGTTCGATCCCGAAGTGCATGTGCACCGTATCGGCCGCACCGGCCGCGCCGGCATGAGCGGGCTGGCGATCAGCCTGTGCACGCCGCAGGAGATGGCGCGGGCGCATGCGATTGAAGACTACCTGCAGATGACCGTCGATTGGGCGCCGGTGTCCGAGCTGAGCGGGGCGGCCAACGGCTCGCTGGAGGCAGAGATGGTGACGCTGTGCATCGACGGCGGCCGCAAGGCGAAGATCCGTCCCGGCGATATCCTTGGCGCGCTGACCGGCGATGCCGGGCTGACGGCGGCGGAAGTGGGCAAGATCGACATGTTCCCGGTGCATGCCTACGTCGCGATCCGTAAAGCCAGCGCGCGCAAGGCGTTGCAACAGCTGCAACAGGGCAAAATCAAAGGCAAGAGCTGCAAGGTGCGGCTGCTGAAATAAGCCGAAGGCGGGCGGCGGTTTGCCCTCCCGCCATTATCTATTTATACTGTATGTAATTACAGTTATTTGAGTATTTGAGGACGCACGCATGGCGGTTGAAGTTAAATATGTGGTGGTGAGAAACGGTGAGGAAAAAATGACTTTCGCGAGCAAGAAAGAAGCCGACGCCTACGACAAAATGCTGGATCTGGCGGATAACCTCGGAGAGTGGCTGCAACAGGCGCCGCTGAACCTGGACGACGAACAGCGCGAAGGGCTGAGCTTCTTCCTGGCAGAGAATAAAGATGCGCTGGGTCTGATTCTGCGCGGCGCTTCACCGGCGGAAACCCTCAAGAAACCGGCGGAAGCGAAAGCGAAAAAAGCGGCCTCTAACTCAAAAGAGGGATCTGCGTCAGAAAAGCAAGCGGCATAATGACTTATGTTGCGGTGTTGTGATGAAAAAGGATCTAAAATGAGCCGTGAAATAACTTTCTTCAGCCGCTTTGAGCAAGATATTCTGGCCGGGCGCAAAACCATCACCATTCGGGATGCCAGTGAGTCGCACTTCGAACCGGGCGAGGTATTGCGCGTAAGCCGCAATGAAGACGGCGTATTTTTCTGCTTTATCGAAGTGCTGTCGGTAACGCCGGTGCGCCTGGACGCGCTGACTGAACGCCACGCACAGCAGGAGAACATGTCGCTCGGCGAACTGAAGCAGGTGATCAAGGAAATCTATCCGGGCCTGGATTCGCTGTTTGTCATCGAGTTCGTCAAACGGTAAACCCTTTGCCGAAACCCTGTTGTGAGCCAGGGATGGGCGCCCGGATAGCGCTAATCACAACGGGAGGAGATATGAAAAAAACGGGTTTGGCTATCGCCTTGTTGGCCATGATGGGAGCATCGACTGCGGTGTGGGCGCAGGATCACGAGCAGCGCGCCGCCAAGGTGGGGCAGTGTGCGGGTCTGCAGCCGGCGGATATCGCCGCCCAGGTCAAGCGCGACTTCTTGCAGAACCGCATCACGCGCTGGGAATCGGACAAAAAGCTGCTGGGCACCGCCACCCCGATCGCCTGGGTCAGCCCGGATGCCATCACCGGCAAGGATCAGGTATGGCAGGTGCCGTTGACGGTGCGTGGCACCAAGGCAGATAAAACCTACAACGTGACGCTCAACTGCAACACCGGCGAGATCGCCTACAGCGCGCCGCAGTAACGCTTTTTTGGCAATAAAAAGCCCGCCTGGCGGCGGGCTTGATGTCCCCAGACGGCGTCAGTCGCTGAACGGTATCACCAACTCACCCGGTTTCACTTCCAATCCCTTCGCCAGTTTTTTCGCCAGCGCTTCGGTTTTGCTGTTGTCAGGATTCAGCACATAAGCCGGTTTTTGGTCGAAGTAAGACTTCAGTGACTGGTTCAGATATGGCGTCAGCGCTTTCATCACCGTCTGCATTTTTTCCGGCTGCACGCTGTAATCGGTCAGTTCCATGTCTTTCAGGTAAATGGCGCCCTGTGCGCGGTCGTAAACCGGCTGCGCTTTCAGCGTCAGCTTCAGATCCGCCGCCTGCGGGCCGAGAATCGACGTGATGTTGACCTTGGCGTCGCCGGAAAGGGTGACTTTACCCGGCTCGCTGCGGCCGATCTGGCTTTGCAGCTGCGTCAGCACGATGTTGGCGTCCACCAGGCCGGGCACGCCGATCTGCTTCTGATAGTCGTTATGTTTCTGCAGGTAATCATTCACTTCCTGCTCGCTCAGGGTGTACTGGGTCAGTTGATTGCAACCGGCCAATACGCCGGCGAACAGCAGGGCGGCTGCGCCCATCAGGATCTTCTTCATTAATGCCTCATTGCGACTGCTGGCGAAAAGTGCTGCAGATAATTGATTAATCATTATAAACGTTCCGCCTGCGCGTGAAAACGGCAGGCGGCGATGTGCAGAGGATAGTGCGCGCAAAAACGGGCGACACCTATCGGATAACGCCGAAAGCGTCAGCGCCGCAATCGCAGCGCCAGGAGGATCACGCCGGCCAGGCAGGCCGCGGCCCCCAACAGCGGGAACAGCGGAATGCCCCACAACTGCAGTGAGGAGTGCATCAGATAAGGCGCCAGGCCCAGGGCGAAAGCGGCGGTGACAATGGCGATAGCCAGGGTGACGGCGGCGCGTTCCAGCGCTTTGTTCAACTGGCCGAGATTACTGACGTTGATATCGGCATTGAGCTGCCCGCGTTTTAGGCGGCGCACCAACAGCCGCAGGGTTTGCGGCAGTTCTTCCCCGGCGTCGAGCGCTTCCCCGCCCAGGGCCAACAACCGCTGGCGCACGGCGTCAGGGGCATAGCGTTGCAGCACCGTTTGTTGCAGCATCGGTTTGAGCGTGGCGACGATATCGAAGGCGGGATCCAATCGGTGCAGCACGCCGTCGGCGGTGATTAACGCCTTGAACAGCAGCACCAGATCGGGCGGCAGCGCCAACTGGTGTTCACGCGCCATCACCAGCAGGTCGGTCAGAGCCTTGCCCAACGTCAGGGTGGCGGCGGCCTGTTTGTCGAGAAAGTTTTGCGCCGCCAGCTCCAGATCCATCAGATCCAGCGGTTCGCTGTCCGACCAGGCGATCAGCGTGTTGACGATGCCTTCGGACTGACGATCGGCAATGGCCTGCAGCAGCAGAAGCAACTGATTGCGCCGCCGCTCAGACAGTTGGCCCACCATGCCGAAGTCGATAAAGCCAACGCGGTCCCCGCTCAGCGCCATGACGTTGCCGGGGTGAGGATCGGCGTGATACAACCGATGCTCCAGCACCATGCTCATAAAGGCGCGCGCGCCGCGTTGCGCCAGCAGCGGGCCGTCAAAGCCCGCCGCCGCCAATTGCTGAGGGTTCTCCGGCGCGGTGCCGGGCAAGTACTCCTGCACTAACAGGCGCGGGGAAGACCATTGCCAATAGATTTTCGGCACGACCACATCGGGTTCATGCGCGAACATCTTGGCGACGCGATCGCAGTTATGCCCTTCGTGAGTCAAATCCAGCTCATGATTGAGCGCCGTCGCCAGCGCTCTGACCATCTGCCGCGGCCGATAGCGCGCCAACGCGGGGCTCTGCTGCTCCACGGTTTCCGCCAGCGAGGCCAGCAGCCGCAGATCGGCATGGATGGTTTTCGCCAGGCCGGGCCGCAGCACTTTCACCACCACCTGTTCGCCGTTGTGCAGGCGTGCGCGGTAGATTTGCGCCATCGACGCCGCCGCCAGCGGCGTGCGATCGAATTCGGCGAACTGCTGCTCGGGTTTGCCGCCCAGATCGGCGATGATTTGCGGCGCCAGCGTTTCCCATGGCAGCACCGTTGCCTGGCTGTGCAGGCGATCCAGTTCGTCGGTCCAGGCCGGATCCAGAAGATCAGAACGCGTGGCCAGGATCTGGCCGAATTTGACGAAGGTCGGGCCCAGCGCCTCGAGCGCTTCGCGCAGCCGCTCGGGCAGGGTTTGTGCGTCCTGTTGGACGGATCCTGCGTGGGCGCCGCGCAGCAAAGCCCCCAGGCCCAGCAGACGCAGAACGTCTTGCAGGCCGTAACGAATCAGAACGGAGGTAATTTCCTTCAGCCGCGCCCGATCGCGAGCGGTGGCGAGCACCATTTTCAGCATCAGTACGCCCTATCCTTTGGGTTATTCAAACGTTATTGTTCCATGTCCAGCAGCAACGGCACCTCGCTGCGCTGCGCCATGCGGTTGCGGTAGGTTTCCACGTTCTCCGGCAGCGCAACCCCGGCGACGATCGACAACGAGCGCAGCAGCGGGAACAGGTGGATATCGTCCTCGGACAGTTCGCCGTTTACCGCTTCGGCGGAGACGATCAGCGGTGACAGGGTTTGCAGATCGGCCTCCAGCTGGGCGATCAGATCGGCGCTGTTGGCGAGATGCTCGGCGAAATCACCGATTGACGCCTGCTTTTTATCGATAAAATAACGGCGGGCGCTGTCGGTGGCGAACTCTTCGAAATCGGCATGCGCAATACGCGGCAACAGCAATTTTGCGCTGTACCCGCCGACTCGCTGCAGCCACTCGGCAATGGCCGGGTTGGTGCGGCCGGTCAGCACCGGCTTGCCGTCCAGGTTATCGACATAGCGCACGATATCCAGGCTTTCCGGCATCGCTTCGCCGTTGTCTTTGACCAGGATAGGCACCATTTTTTGGCCGATCAGGTTGAACGGAGTCGTCTCATCGTCGTTGAGCAACGTGACCAGGCGAATCGGCAGACGTTTCAGGCCAAAAATCATGCGGGCTTTAACGCAGAATGGGCAATGATCGTAAATGAACAGTTTCATGCTTGCTCCGGGTTGTCAGGTTTTAACAGCAATAGTTACCACAGCTTATCGAGGCTGTCTTGACGTGCGTGTGTTGGATGGTGCGTTATTGCGATATTGCCCGCGCACCGGCGCGGGCTAGGGGGCGTTATTTCTTGGCCGGTACCGAGTTGAGCACATCGATCAGGTGAATGCGAGCTTCTTCCAGGTCGATTTTGTCACGTTCGTTGGCGGCGGTGACGACCTGCAGCTGTTTGATAATATCGTTTTTCAGGCCGGCGTCGCTGGCGAGGATATGGGCCAGGGCCTTTTCCACCAGGGTGGAACGCGCATAAATCATGCGCAAGTTCAGTATCATATGTTCGAGTAGTTGCGGTAATTTTGCTTCTTCGCTCATGCCGACGGGCTCCTGTGGGGGTTTTTACTAACAGGATAGCAGCTGTTGCCGATTCGGCCGGATTTCTATGGCGTTAACCGCCGCGCAGCATCATCGATGCACTGCGTCGCGGGCTGAACTGCCAGTACAGCGCCAGCAACGTAGCGAAGCCCACTGCCCCAAGCAGCAACCAGGGTAGCTCCGGCATGTTCATCGTGCGTCCGGTATCGTACATCCAGCCGCCGCCGGTGTAACCTAACGCGCCACCCAGCGCCAGACCAAGGCGGCTAAAGCCCATATAGCTGCCACGCGCACGTGGATCGGCCAGCGAAGCGCTCAGCGTCTCGCGCGCCGGTTCGGCGATGATCGAACCCAGGTAGAAACAGCAGATCAGCGTGAACACGCCTTGCAGGCTGCTGGCGAGGCCGATCGGCAGCAGGCTGAGCGTCATCAGCAGCAGGCCCGCCATCAGGCGCTGCTCAAGCCGGAAGTGTTTTTCTCCCCAACGCGCCAGCGGATAGAGCAGCGACAACGACAGCGCCGCTTCAATCGCATACATCCATTTCACCGCCGCCGGTGAGCCGGCGATTTCATTGACCACGATCGGCAGCATCAGCATCACCTGTACCGCCAGCATATAGTAGCCGGTCAGCGTCAGGACATAGGTGAGGAAGCGGCGATCGCGCACGACCCGCAGCATGCCTTCTTTCATCGGCACGCGCACGGTTGAGATGCGGTAAGCCGGCAGTAGCCAGGCGTTCCAGCCGGCGGCCAGCACGAAGATCGCCGCCCCGACCCAGCAGACAAAGTGGAAGTCGTACTGCAGCAGCCAACTGCCGATCAGCGCGCCGACGACCGCGCCGGCGCTGTCCTGCATCATCAGCAGCGAGAAAAAACGGCCGCGTTCGTGCGGGCGGGTCAGCTTGATCACCAAAGCGGTGCGCGGCGGATCGAACAGCGTGCCGCCGAGGGCGGACAGTGCGCAAGAGAACCACAGGATCCAGGGGGCATCGGCCATCGCCATGGTGGCGAAACCGGCGGCGCGCAGCAACATGCCCGTGACGATCATCGGCTTGGCGCCGAAGCGATCGGCGATGGCGCCGCCAAAGATGCCGAGCCCTTGTTGCAGCAGCTGACGCAAACCCAGCGCGATGCCGACGATCAGCGCCGCCCATCCCAATTGATCGACGAAGCGGATCGAAATAAGCGGAAAAACGACAAAGAAGCCTAAAACCACCAGCAGGTTGTCGAGCAACAGAAAATATTTACCCAAGCTGCGCGCTTGCGACACCAGAGACATGCATCACCATGAGCAATTAAGAGAGAGGGGGAAGGCAACCCCACCATTCTCTACCCAATTGCCGGACGGCGACAGGGGCGGAGTAGATAATATTTTTTTATCGTCAAGGTGTTACCTGTGCTGCAAAATGGGCGGAAAAACGCCGTAAAACGCGTATTCGGCGATTTACTGAGCGACCGAGGTTTTACCTCGGGGGCGGGCTACGGTTATATTGAATGCAGGGAAGTGCGGTTCTGAAGCGCTATTGGCAAAATAAAATCATGCCATCAGATCGGCATCGGATGATTATCCACGCGGCTTCCCAATAAATACTTCTTATCGAACCGTTTTGACTGCGGGGGAAATGATGTTCGGCTACCGCTCTGCATCGCCAAAAGTACGTCTTACTACCGACCGGATGGTGGTCCGTTTAGTGCATGAACGGGATGCCTATCGTCTGGCGGATTATTATGCCGAGAACCGAGCCTTTCTCAAACCCTGGGAGCCGGTGCGCGACGAAAGCCATTGTTATCCTTCCGGCTGGCAGGCGCGTCTGGGGATGATCGCTGAAATGCAAAAGCAGGGCAGCGCCTACTATTTTATCCTGCTCGATCCAGAAGAGCAGGAAGTGCGCGGCGTGGCGAACTTCAGCAACGTGCTGCGCGGTTCGTTTCACGCCTGTTTCCTCGGTTATTCGCTGGGGGAGAAATGGCAGGGGCAGGGGCTGATGTTCGAAGCCTTGCAGTCCGCCATCCGCTATATGCTGCGCCAACAGCGCATGCACCGCATCATGGCCAACTATATGCCGCACAACCAGCGCAGTGGCGCATTGCTGACGCGTCTGGGATTCGAACGCGAAGGTTACGCCAAGGATTACCTGCTGATCGACGGCCAGTGGCAAGACCACGTTTTGACGGCATACACCAATAAAGAGTGGCTACCCCCACGTTGAGGCCAAACGATGAAATATGAATTGAACGCCAAAGAGGCTCGGGTTATCGGCTGCCTGTTGGAAAAACAGGTCACGACCCCGGATCAATACCCGCTTTCGCTGAATGCCATTACGCTGGCATGTAACCAAAAAACCAATCGTGAACCGGTGATGGATCTGAGCGAAAGCGAAGTGCAGCAGCTGCTCGATCTGTTGCTGCGCAAACATTTCCTGCGCACCCTCAGCGGGTTCGGCAATCGGGTTGTGAAATACGAGCAGCGGTTTTGCAACTCCGAGTTCGGCCAACTGAAACTTTCGCCCGCCGAACTGGCGGTGATCGCCACCTTACTGCTGCGCGGCGCGCAAACGCCCGGCGAGCTGCGCACGCGCACCAACCGAATGCACGAGTTCAGCGATGTCAGCGAGGTTGAACAGGTGCTGCAACAGCTGGCCACTCGGGAAGATGGTCCGTTCGTGGTGCGCCTGGCGCGTGAGCCGGGCAAGCGCGAAAGCCGATTCATGCATCTGTTCAGCGGCCAGATTGATGAAGCGCCGGCGGCGGCGTTCGAATCCGAGTTCGACGGCGAACTGAGCGCCAGGGTTAGCGCATTGGAAAGCGAAGTGGCGGAACTGAAACGGCAGTTGCAACATCTGTTGGTGAGGGATGCGAATGACTAAATTGCGTGTAGGCGTGGTGGGATTGGGCAGTATCGCGCAGAAGGCTTATCTGCCAATCCTCGGCCAGGCGGCGGATTGGACGCTGGTGGGCGGTTTTTCGCCCAATCAGCAAAAAGCGCAGCCGCTGTGCGACAGCTACCGCATGGCCTGTTTCTCCCGGCTGGACAGCCTGGCCGAACAGTGCGACGCGGTCTTTGTTCACAGCAGCACCGCCAGCCATTTTTCAGTAATAGGCGAGCTGCTGAACCGCGGCGTGCACGTTTACGTCGATAAACCGCTGGCGGAGACGCTGGAGCAGGGCGAGCAGTTGCTTGAGCTGGCCGAGCGGCGAGGCAAAACGTTGATGGTGGGGTTCAACCGGCGTTTCGCGCCGCTTTACCGGCAGCTCAAGCAGCAAATGAACCAGCCGGCCTCCATTCGCATGGATAAACATCGGGCGGACAGCGTCGGCCCGCACGATCTGCGTTTTACCCTGTTGGATGATTACCTGCACGTGGTGGACACGGCGCTGTGGCTGGCGGGCGGCGGCGAGCAACTGCTGAGCGGCAGCGTGCGCACCAACGCCGCAGGCGAAATGCTGTACGCCGAGCATCACTTCGCCTGCGGCGATACGCAGGTGACGACCAGCATGCATCGCCGCGGCGGCAGCCAGCGCGAAAGCGTGCAGGCGGTGACAGACGGCGCGCTGTATCAGTTGACCGATATGCGCCACTGGCTGCGTGAAGATGCGCAGGGCGAGTTGGAACAACCGGTGCCGGGCTGGCAAAGCACGCTGGTGCAACGCGGCTTCGACGGTGCGGTGCGGCATTTCCTTGATGCCGTCGCCAATCAGAGCGCGCCGGAAACCGGCGGCGAACAGGCGCTGCTTGCCCAGCGGGTGGTCGAGCGTTTGCTGCGGGATAACTCTATGTAACATCTGGCGGTAGCTATTCTTTTCCGGATGCGTAAACTGAGCCGATTGTTTCACTGACGCCTGCTGTTGCAGGCGTTGATATTTACGGTACCTATCAGACAACCACATGAACCTACTCAAATCCTTGGCTGCCGTCAGCTCGATGACGATGTTTTCGCGGGTGCTGGGCTTTGCCCGCGATGCGATCGTCGCGCGGGTGTTCGGGGCCGGCATGGCAACGGACGCCTTCTTCGTGGCGTTCAAACTCCCGAATCTGTTACGCCGTATCTTTGCCGAAGGGGCATTTTCGCAGGCCTTCGTACCGATCCTGGCCGAATACAAAAGCCAGCAGGGCGACGAGGCGACACGCACTTTTATCGCCTATGTCTCCGGGCTGCTGACGCTGGTGCTGGCGGTGGTGACGGTGCTGGGGATGTTGGCCGCGCCCTGGGTTATCTATCTCACCGCGCCGGGCTTTACCGATACGCCCGACAAGTTTGCCCTGACGTCGGCGCTGCTGCGCATCACATTCCCCTATATTCTGTTGATCTCGCTGGCGTCGCTGGTGGGGGCGATCCTCAATACCTGGAACCGCTTCTCGATCCCGGCCTTTGCGCCAACGCTGCTTAACGTCAGCATGATTGGCTTCGCGCTGTTCGCCGCGCCGTATTTCCACCCGCCGGTGCTGGCGCTGGCGTGGGCGGTGGTAGTGGGCGGCGTGCTGCAACTGGGCTACCAGCTGCCGCACCTGCGCAAGATCGGCATGCTGGTGCTGCCGCGCATCAAATTGGGCGATGCCGGAGTCTGGCGGGTAATGCGTCAGATGGGGCCGGCGATCCTTGGGGTGTCGGTCAGCCAAATCTCGCTGATCATCAATACTATCTTCGCATCGTTCCTGGTATCCGGCTCGGTGTCCTGGATGTACTACGCCGACCGCCTGATGGAATTTCCTTCCGGCGTGTTGGGCGTGGCATTGGGTACCATCCTGCTGCCGTCGCTGGCCAAAAGCTTCTCGAGCGGCAACCACGATGAGTATTCGCGCCTGATGGATTGGGGGCTGCGCCTGTGTTTCCTGCTGGCGCTGCCGAGCGCCATCGCGCTGGGCATTTTGGCCAAACCGTTGACCGTCTCGCTGTTCCAGTACGGCAAGTTCAGCGCCTTTGACGCGGCGATGACGCAACGCGCGCTGGTGGCTTACTCGGTAGGGCTGATGGGGCTGATTGTGGTTAAAGTGCTGGCGCCGGGCTTCTATTCGCGGCAGGACATCAAAACGCCGGTCAAGATCGCTATCATCACGCTGATCATGACGCAGGTGATGAACCTGGCGTTTATTGGTCCGCTGAAGCATGCCGGCCTGGCGCTGTCGATCGGCTTGGCGGCTTGCCTGAACGCCTCGCTGCTGTATTGGCAGCTGCGCAAGCAGAAGATCTTCCAGCCACAGCCGGGTTGGGCGCTTTTCCTCACTAAGCTGGTGATCGCCGTGCTGGCGATGTCGGCGGTGCTGATTGGCGTGATGTGGCTGATGCCGGCCTGGGATCAGGGCAATATGCTGGAACGTTTGCTGCGTTTGGCGGCGGTGGTGGTGGCCGGTGTGGTGGCCTACTTTGGCGTGCTGGCCGGGTTGGGCTTCCGCCCGCGTGATTTTGCGCGCCGCGTCGCCTGAGCCGAATGCAAGAACAAAAAAAGGTCGCCTTGGCGACCTTTTTACTTTCCGCGCGGTGCGGTTTACATACGTTCGACGGTTTCGATGCCCAGCGTATCCAGGCCGGTTTTCAGCGTTTTAGCGGTCAGCAGCGCCAGCTTCAGGCGGCTCTGACGGGTTTCTTCGCTGTCGGCGTTCAGGATCTGGCAGTGCTCGTAGAAGCCGGAGAACAAGCCGGCCAGATCATACAGGTAGCTGCACATGACGTGAGGCGTGCCTTCACGTGCGACGGTGGTGAGCACCTCTTCGAACTGCAGCAGGCGGGTAGCCAGCGCAATCTCACGCTCTTCGGTCAGCGTCAGCGGCAGTGTCAGGCTGCTTTCGTCGATCCCGGCGCGCTTGAATACCGATGCCACACGGGTATAGGCGTATTGCATATAAGGCGCGGTATTGCCCTCGAAGGCCAGCATGTTGTCCCAGTCGAAGACATAGTCGGTGGTGCGGCTTTTCGACAGATCGGCGTATTTCACCGCGCCGATGCCGACCACGCGGGCCACGGTCTTCATTTCGTCTTGCGGCATATCCGGGTTTTTGCCGGCGATCAGCTGTTCGGCGCGTTCGATGGCTTCATCCAGCAGATCGGAGAGCTTCACCGTGCCGCCCGAGCGGGTTTTGAACGGCTTGCCGTCTTTGCCCAGCATCATGCCGAACATGTGGTGTTCCAGCGAGACGGACTCCGGCACGTAACCGGCTTTGCGCACGATGGTCCAGGCCTGCATCAGGTGCTGATGCTGGCGGGAGTCGATGTAATACAGAACGCGGTTGGCGCCCAGAGTTTCGTAGCGATACTTGGCGCAGGCGATATCGGTGGTGGTGTAGAGGTAGCCGCCATCCTTTTTCTGGATGATGACGCCCATCGGGTCGCCGTCCTTGTTCTGGTATTCGTCGAGGAACACCACGGTGGCGCCTTCGCTTTCCACCGCCAGCCCTTTGGCTTTCAGATCGGCGACGATGCCCGGCAGCATCGCGTTATACAGGCTTTCGCCCATCACGTCGTCTTCGGTCAGCGTGACGTTCAGTCGGTTATAGGTCAGCTGGTTTTGCGCCATGGTGATGTCGACCAGCTTGCGCCACATTTTCAGGCAGTACTGATCGCCGCCCTGCAGCTTCACGACGTAAGCGCGCGCGCGCTCGGCGAACTCGGCGTCTTCGTCGTAGTGTTTCTTGGCTTCGCGATAGAACTGTTCCAAATCGGACAGGCCCATGTCGCTGGCGTTTTCGTTCTGCATTTTTTCCAGGTAGGCAATCAACATGCCGAACTGAGTGCCCCAGTCACCGACGTGGTTGGCGCGAATCACTTTATGGCCCAAAAACTCCTGGGTACGCGCCGCGGCGTCGCCGATGATGGTGGAGCGCAGGTGGCCGACGTGCATCTCTTTCGCCACGTTCGGTGCGGAGTAGTCGATAACGATGGTTTGGGGCTCAACCGGCGCAATGCCCAGCTTCGGTGCGTTCAGCACCTGATCGGCCTGGCGGGCGACCCAATCGCTGTTCAGGAAAATGTTGATAAAGCCGGGACCGGCGATTTCCACTTTACCGGCGACGTCGCCGAGATCCAGCAGTTGCACCACTTTTTCCGCCAGCTGACGGGGCGGCATGCCCAGCTTTTTGGCGACTGACATCACGCCGTTGGCCTGGTAATCACCAAACTGCGCCTTGGCGGAAGGGCGGACCTGCGCTTCGCAATCGGCTGGCGCGCCAGCGGCGATCAGCGCCTGGCTGACTTTATCTGAAAGAAGAACCTGAATATTCACCGGGTTACCTTAATGACGAACGAGGGGCTGAAGCCAGCCCCTGCGGGATTCAACGGTGGCGGGCGCGATGGGCGACCGCCACAAAACAGCCTGTAATTGTAACCGATCTGACGGAGCCCGTCAGCAGTTGGCGCGGCCGCTGCGATGAAACAGTTGTCGAGGGCGGCGCGTTGATTGCCGGAAGGTGAAAGCAGAATGATCTGAACAGAATGTACGAAGGGGAGAGTTGCGAAGCTAGCGCTTTTTATTGCGGCGACCGGCATCCAGCGTGTTGGCGCTGCGTGATTTGAAATGACGGTAGATGGCGTATACGGCGATAATTATCAACACCAAGGATATCGTCAGCAATAACATAATGATCATCTCGAATTTAAATTTCCTCCAAAGTAGCTGAGTTGTCTTGGTGAATCAATTGCCCGGGGGAAAATTAAGATAATCCTTAGCTTCCCATCAATTAATGGGGTTTATTGCCTTCTTTTACAATAGGTTATGCTTATGGTTTTATGTGGTTTCGATAAGTGGATCAGGTTTGATTAAACCAGACTATTCAATCGAGTTGACCAATGGGCTGCAGAGAGTTTTGTGCAAAATAACTTAAATCATAGCGTCATGAAGAAAAGGTATAATGGCTTGCGAAAAATCTTATTTTTTATTTTTCTGTTGTTTTAATAAGCAGTCATCTTAATAAGGGACTGGTTTTTTCATTCTACCCGTCCGCAACCAAAAATCATTCTGAACTGACGCCGAAAAACGTCGTAACGGTGGCGAGCACTGCCGCCACCGTGTAAATTACCGCGTTTAACTTTGCGCTCCGTTGTTTTGAGGTTTCTATGACCACTCCCTTGCAGGCCATTGCCGAGCTTGACGATCTGAAGCTCGATTTGCCGCGTTTCGAGCAGGCGCTGCATCAATTTGCCGCCAAATTGCGGCTTGATCTGGCCGCGTTCACCGCCGATCACATCTCTTTGCGCTGTCACCAGAATGCCACCGCCGAACGTTGGCGCCAGGGGCTGATGCAGTGCGGGACACTGCTATCCGAATCGATGATCAACGGGCGGCCTATCTGTCTGTTCGATTTGTCTCAGCCGCTGGCCGTAGGGCCGTGGCGGATAGACTGCATCGAGCTGCCGTATCCTGGGGAGAAACGCTATCCGCACGAAGGCTGGGAACACGTCGAATTAGTGCTCAGTGGCGATCCTCAGACGCTGTACGCTCGGGCGTTGAGCCACCTTGCCGATGAGGCATTGTTGGCGCCGGGGATCAAGCTGAAGCAAAGCTCGCCAAAAGGCGAGGGCGAGCGGCTACCGAACCCGACGCTGGCCATCACCGACGGAACGGTTACGATCAAGTTTCATCCGTATTCCATTCGAGACATCGTCGCCAGCGAACAAGGTTAGCCAGGCAGCGCCGCACAGGCGCGCGCCATGCGATCGAGCGCTTCATCGAGCAGAGCCCATCGGCAACCAAAGTTAAGCCGTACAAAGCGCCGATCGCCGAAGTCCAGGCCGGCGCTTAACCCAACGCCCGCACGTTCGAAGAACTGATGCGGGTTATCTACCGGCAGTGCGCTGCAGTCTATCCAGGCCAGGTAGGTGGCCTCGACGGGCAGCAACGTCAATCCCGGCATGGCGTTGATACGTTTTGTCAGCCGATCGCGATTGGCGCGCAGATAAATCAACTGCTCATCCAGCCAGGGTTGTCCGTATTGATAAGCCGCCTGCGCCGCCACCAGCGCCAACAGATTGACCTCCGGCACGATGCCGCTGCGCGCGCGTTTCAGCTTTTGTCGCAATGCTTCGTTGGGAACGATCGCCAGTGAGGCGCCGAGCCCGGCGAGATTATACGTCTTTGACGGTGACATCAGCGTCACGCTGCGTTGGGCCGCGTCTTCATTCAGGGTGGCGAAGGGGATATGCCGCGCGCCGGGCTCAAGCAGCAGTTCGCAGTGGATTTCATCCGAACAGACGATTAAATCGTGTTCGCGAGCGAACTGATGGTGCTGCAACAACTCCTCTCGGCGATACACGGTGCCACCGGGGTTCTGCGGGTTGCACAGCAACAGGAGTTTTTCGTTGCCGTTGAGCTGATCATGCATCGAGGAAAAATCCAGTCCCCAACGCTGGTTGACCGCTGTTAGCGATACCGGAAGGTGTTTACGCCCGGCGAATTTGGCAGCTTTGCGAAACGGCGGATAAATGAGCGAGGGGGCCAGCGTGCTCTGATGTTGTTCGGTGCAGGCCCGCACGCACAGGTTCAGGCCACACACCAGGCCAGGCAGGAAAATGATCCATTCAGGCTTGATGTGCCAATCATAGCGCTCTACCATACGGCGGGTAAAAACCTCAATAAGATCAGGGGATGGGTGGGTGTAGCCGAATACGCCGTGTGCTACGCGGCGCTGCAAGGCTTCGATCACCGCCGGCGGTGAGGTGAAATCGCTGTCGGCGACCCAAAGCGGGATGATGTCGCTGCCGCGATATTTATCCCACTTAACGCTGTCACTGTGACTGCGGTCTACCCATTGATCAAAATTGAATGCCATAGTGATAACCCTGAGCCGGTTTATGCCTATGCATGAGCCTACGTGAGAAATGAAGAAATGAACAATTGCCGCCGTATGTTGGCCGTTATCTGGGGGTGACAATGATAAAACTGGAAGTTTGTTGCTTTAGCGTCGACTGTGCGCTGACGGCCGAACGGGCGGGCGCCGATCGCATCGAGTTGTGCGCCAGCCAGAGCGAAGGGGGATTGACGCCGAGCTATGGCACGCTGCGTCTGGCGCGTGAGCGGGTTGCGATCCCGGTGCATCCGATCGTTCGCCCGCGCGGTGGCGATTTCTGCTACGGCGCGGTGGATTTCGAAGTGATCAAACAAGATATCCGCCAAATTCGCGAGATGGGGTTCCCCGGCGTGGTGGTTGGCATGCTGGACGACGAAGGGCACATCGATCTGCCGCGCATGCGCGAAGTGATGAGGCTGTGCGAGGGCATGGCGGTGACCTTCCATCGCGCGTTCGACATGTGCCAGAACCCGATGGTGGCGCTGGAGCAACTGACCGAACTGGGGGTGGCGCGCATTCTGACCTCCGGCCAGCAGCAGAGCGCCGAACTTGGCCTGCCGTTGCTGCGCGATTTGCGCCAGGCCAGCCAGGGTCCGGTGATCATGGCGGGTGCCGGCGTGCGCCTCAGCAATCTGCACAAGTTTGTCGATATCGGCCTGCATGAACTGCACAGCTCTTCCGGCCATCTGGTGCCGTCGACTATGCGTTATCGCAAGGCGGGCGTCACCATGTGCTCCGATAACGAGTTTGACGAATTTAGCCATTATTGCGTAGATGGCGAAATGGTGGAGGCGATGAAAAACGCGCTGGCCTTGGTTGATCCTCTGGCGCAAAGCGCATAAGCACGCAGTTAGCCGCGTTTGACAACCGGTTTCCGGGCCGTAAGACCCCTTTGCGTGTCACTGAGCCCTCGGCGATCACGCAAGTACCAGGCCCCGGCGTTTTGCCGGGGCTTTTTTTATGCCGCGAGAGACTATTGCAACGTGTCAGGCGAGAAGTCGAAGATTTCACCCGGGCTAATGCCGCAGGCTAAAATGCGCACCGTATTATTGCCACTGCCGGGATTGACCAAGATATCGTGGATAGTGCGATTGTTGTTCATGACAAAACGCGCGTAGTAAAGGTTGCCGATGCGTATCCAGGGAATAGCCTGATTGCTCTCGACAGTGTCGGTATAGTTATCGTTGAACGAGCGGGCCCAAATGCCAGTCGAAGCTTGCGCGGTAGATTGATCGCCGATAGAGGATGCGATGGCCCAGAATGTCCTCGGTCCCATGCTCCGATGAATACGTTGACCCAAACCTTTGTAGGCCGGGTTGTCGCCAGTGGCTGTCAGAAGATTGCTGTCTACCGTCAGTTTCCCGTCGATAAACCAGCCTGTAGGCTGATTGTCAGCACCGATGGCGATCAGATTGCTGTTCGTCAAATAATTTAGCGGGGCCTCATGCAGCTGATAACTGCGCTGTGCAATGCCCAGTGTGCCTCTGAGAATGTTGTAACCAGCTTCATTGTTCAGACTGCCGTTTGTCCACATTGGCATAACGGTGTTGCTGAATGAGAGTTGATACCCAGCGTTAGCTTCGAAGCGAATAGCCTGGGGCGACAGTGTGCCCTTGGGCCCATTGGCGGTAGCGAAGTTAACATTACTGATTTGAACTGGGGTGATATTAGATTGGCTGGTGGATTTTCTTAATACCAGGAATCCCCCAACGGCATCACCATAATCATTGATGTAGGAACCGTTGGCGATTTGAATATTGGCGGAGGAATCTGAGTCGATATCGATGCCGGTACCATTTCTGTCTGCCATGAAATTGCTTAGGCTGAGACCGCCTAAATAGGAAGTTCCTTGTGTTGTGGTTTTGATAAAGATCTTTTTGCCATAAGAGAATACATTCACCATAAACGTATTGTCGTGGCGATCGAAATTGAAAGCACAAGAACCGGCTACGGCGATAGAGGCAGTAACCGCGTTTTCTGTCGGACGCACGACATTGGCATTGACGTGAACATTGGTAAATCTGTTGATGTCCCTGCTTTCATAAACCCTGTAGTCGCAGCGGACTGCCCAACCGTAGATATTCTCAAAGTTGTTGGCTTCTCCTCGAGCTTCAACAAAGTCATAGGCGCCTACATAACGGCAGTTGGCGACTGACAGAGCGCCACCTGCGGTAATGGTGGCACCGTATTGAACGAATGTCTCCGGCTGGGTGGCAGTATATTTTTGATCCGGGTAGAGGAACGACCAACCATCAAAGACAACATTCTTATCGCAGGCGAAACAAACCGTACCCGCGGGTTTTTTGATAATGAAAGCACTGTCGTCCGCAAGGCCTGCCCGATTAGGGCCATTGCTTGTGAGGCTTGCAGGGCCTTGAGCAATACCGCGACGGGAGCCTCTCACAGTGACGCCGCTAGCGACGTTGATAGGTTGAGCACTGGTCAGCAGATATTGAGCATTTTCCGAAGCATAGACCACTTTGTTTTTTAAACTCGAGGCATAGTTTAATGTCGCGCTGATTGCTGCATCCGAGGCGGAGGCACCACTGGGATCGGCGCCGAAGTGATCGAAACTAAGTTTCTGCTCCAGTCGTTTCCAGCGGGCTCCTCCCGATGTAACCACCACGGTGCCGTTATTATCCGCACTGGTTGTATCCGTTTTCGCATAATAGAATTCTCCGCCGCCGGCGAAACGTCCGGCGGCGTGAGAAACTAAAAAGACAATCTGGTCATCTGTAACTGGCGTCAGATTACGCAATTCACTGATATTATTTACACTAATCATATTGCTCATGGAATTTCTCCTGTAGGTTGGCAACATGATTGTCAATCAGATGGGACGATTGAAACAGTCGATAAGGTTTGTAGGACGCTGATACAGCGTAAAGTCAGGCCCCGGCGTTTTGCCGGGGCTTTTTTTATGTTTTGTAAAGACCATTCGCCCGTTTCAACGTGGTATCTCGGTCGACCAACCCCCCATCTCTTCTTGCGATCGTCATGTCCTGCTGATAAGTTTGTGAGTTAAAATCCTTTAAATATCATAACATTAAATGATTTTTTGATATGTATTGATGCAGTAAATGATTGGCGCCATGCCTCTCAATGCTGCGTCTGCATTTTCATGTCCGAACACAGCTTGGCTGATGGCCGGAACATCACAGCATCAATGAGGAGAGCCGTCAGCTCGACTGCAGAGCGCGTTGGCGGCGGATTTAACAAGGAGATAATGATAATGACCCGAACGGCACACTGTTGGACCGCGGCGCTTTTACTGACGTTGGCCCTGACCGGCTGCCAGACCGCCAAGCGGCCCGTTTCTACATTGAGTAAGCCGCCCAGTGCAGAAGAAGTTGCGGAGCAAGATAAGCGGCAGCGTGAGGCCGAGCGCATGCAACAGTGCCAGCGCGAACTGGATGCCATGCGCGGCATGGATAACGAGAAATATCAGAAATTCAAACGCGAGTTCGATACCTTGATGAGCGGCGCCGCGCAGTATGCCGGGGTACGCCAGCGGGTCAACACGGGCACGCAGGAAACCGTCGACGCGCTGTATCGTTATCGCACCAGCCGCCTCTGCGCAGACATCAGTTCTGCCATGATGACCGGCCTGGCTGAGCGCGGAGAACGCGCCCAATGACCCCTCGTGCAAGAAAGGCATTACTGAGCCTGATGATACCGCTGGCGTTTGCGCCAGCGGTGGCCGCGGCGGATGACGATGTGCCGGCGTTATTGCAGTTTGCCGAGCGTTATCAGCGGCAGGACGCACCGGCGGCTGATACCGTGGTTACCCCATCTCAGGAAACCCAAAAGCCGGCGTCCCGGCCGGTTCAGATTCGTGAAACGGCTGCGCAGAGAAAGCAACTGACGCAGTTGCAAAAGGCGCTGCGTGAGAAAGAGACTCGATTGGAACAACAGCAAGCCGCTATTCAATCACTGCAGCAGGAGCTGACCGCGCTGCGCGTTGCGTCATCCCTGACGGCTGCCGATAAACCGGCACCTGCTCCCGATCTGAGCGCCTTGAGCGACTTCGCCAGCGGCGTGCGACAGGCGCTGAATCTGACGCCGCAGGAGCGCAAGGCTCAGGCGCAGATCGCCGAAGCGCAAGCCGCGTTAGCGCGGCAAAAGCAACAAACCGCGGAGCGAGATCGGCGCATTGCCTTGCTGGAACAACGGCTGGCGGCCTTGCCTAAACCGGCGGAAAACGTTCGGCAGCAGGTTTGGGAGGAGAAGCTGGCGGCGGCGCAAACCGCCAACGATAAAGCGCGTCAGCGTTATGAACAGGACAAAAAAGCGGCCGCCGCTGAGCTGGAACGACAGAAGGCCGAAGCCGCCAAGTTGACAGGGGAACTGCAGCGGCAGCTGGCACAACTGCAGAAAGAACAGGGTGTCCAACGTCAGCTGGAGGGGCAACAAGAGAAAAGCCTGAAGACAGCGCTGGCGCAGCAACAGGCCGAAGCCGACAAGTTGACGGGGGAACTGCAGCGGCAGCTGGCACAGCTGCAGAAAGAACAGGGTGTTCAACGTCATCAGGCCGAACAACAGGAGAAAAACCTGAAGATGGCGCTGGAGCAGCAAAAGACCGAGACCGCCAAAGCGACGGGGGAACTTCAGCAGCAACTGGCAGCGCTGCAAAAAGAGCGTGATGGCCAACGCCAGCAGGCCGAGCAGCAAGAGAACAGCCTGAAGGCGGCGCTGGCAAAGCAGGCGATAGAAGCCGCCAAAGCGACGGAGGAACTGCAGCGGCAGTTGGCGCAACTGCAGGAAAAAAACAAAACGCAAACCGTGCAGGCCAAAACGCTGGAACAACGTCTGGCGGCGGTGACGGCGGAAAGCGCGCAGGCAGCGCAGAAGAGGGATGAAGCGACGCAACGGGCGGATAAAACGGCGGCGGAGCTGGCTGCCGCCCATCAGGCTCAGCAAGCTTTGCAAGACGAATTGAGCGGGCTGAGATCGCGGGCCAAATGGTTGCCGGAGGTGAAAACGCTGAAGAAAAAGCCGGAACAACAGAGCTATGCTGCCGGCGTCGCCCTGGGGCGCGACATTCAAACGATGCTGGCGGAGCGTAAAAATTGGGGTATCACACCCGATAAAACTGTGCTGCTGGCGGGTGTAATTGATACCTTCAACGGCCATTACCAGTTGAGCGATGCGCAGCTGGCCAGCGCATTGGCGGAGTCGGAAAAAGCGGTGAACGACGCCAGAAGCCAGGCGGCGAAGGCGCAAACCAGCAAAGGCGAAGCGTTTGTTGCCGAGTTCAAAAAGAAGAAGGGCACGCAGAAATCGCCTTCCGGCTTCTGGTATCGCATCGATTATATGGGGGATGAAACCATTGCGGAAAACGCGCGGGTAGACATCGTGGTGAAAGAGAGCTTGACCGACGGCAGCGTGATCCAGGATATGGATCGCAGTGGAAAGGTGATGTCACAGCCGCTCTCTGCCTATCCGCCGCTGTTCCGCGAGGCGATCGGCCATCTGAAAAATCACGGCTCGCTGACGATGGTGGTGCCGCCGGCGTTGGCGTACGGTGAAACGGGCTATGCGCCGCAGATTCCGCCGAACGCGACGATGGTGTATGAGCTGCGGATTGTCGATGCCGGCAACGGGTAAGTTGAGGCCGGCGCAGGCCGGCCCAATTAGCAAGCGCTAGGGCTTTTTGGCGGTCAACACGGCGCGCAGCGGCGCAGGATAGCCTTCAACCGTTTTGCTGCGGTCGTTCGGGTCGAGGAATTCAGCCAGCGACTCGCTGGTCATCCAGTCTGTACGGCGCTGTTCTTCGAGGCTGGTGACGCACATATCGGCGATTTTCACGTCAACGAAGCCGCATTTCTCCAGCCAGCATTTCAGCGCTTCGGCGGAAGGAATGAAATACACGTTGCGCATCTGCGCATAACGGTCGCCCGGCACCAGCACCTGGTGGCGATCGCCTTCCACCACCAGCGTTTCCAGCACCAGTTCGCCTTCAGCTACCAGCTGATTTTTCAACTGATACAGATGATCGAGCGGCGAGCGGCGATGATACAGGACGCCCATCGAGAACACGGTGTCGAACGCCGCCAGTTCCGGCAACTGCTCGATGCCGAGCGGCAGCAGATGGGCGCGCTGATCGCCGCCCAACAGTTTGCGCACCGCTTCAAACTGGCACAGGAACAGCTGCATCGGATCGATGCCTACGGCAAAGTGTGCGCCGGCGCCGATCATGCGCCACAGGTGATAACCGCTGCCGCAGCCGACGTCGAGAATGGTGCGTCCGGCCAACGGGGAGATGTGCGGCAGCACGCGATCCCACTTCCAGTCGGAATGCCATTCGGTATCGATATCGATGCCATACAGCGAGAACGGCCCTTTACGCCACGGCATCAGGGTGCGCAGCATTTTCTCGACGCCTTCACGCTGGCCCGGCGACAGGCCAGGCTCCATCTCAGCGCGCACGCCGTGCAGCAGATCGAGACGGGTGGGGGTCAGCGTCGGCAAATGCTCCACCGAGTTGAACCACTGCTTGAATTTGCCGTGCAGCGATTCGCGTTGCCAGGCGCTCAGCTGCGCGGGCAGCGTATCCAGCCAGTGGCTGAGGGGGCTCTTGGCAATGCGCTGATAGAAATCACCGAATTCGATCATTGCGCATCCCCCGCTTTCAGGGCGATCAGCGAACCGAAGTTGAAGCACTGGAACCACACTTCAGCATGCTCGAATCCGGCCTGTTGCAGACGCGCCTTGTGCGCCTCCACCGAATCGGTCAGCATCACGTTTTCCAGCATGCTGCGTTTTTGGCTGATCTCCAGCTCGCTGTATCCGTTGGCGCGTTTGAAATCGTGGTGCATGTTGAACAGCAGCTCGCCGACTTCGGCGTCTTCAAAGCTGAACTTCTCCGACAGCACCAGCGCGCCGCCTGGGCGCAGGCCACGATAGATTTTCTCCAGCAGGCGCAGGCGATCGGCCGGCTCGAGGAACTGCAGCGTAAAGTTCAGTACCACCATCGAGGCGTCTTCGATGTCGATGTCGCGAATGTCGGCTTCGATAACCTCAACCGGCGTGTCGGCGCGGAAGGCGTCAATATGGCGGCGGCAACGTTCCACCATCGCCGGCGAATTGTCGACGGCGACGATATGGCAGCCGGGCACCTTGATATTCCGCCGCATTGACAGCGTCGCCGCGCCCAGTGAGCAGCCCAGGTCATACACCCGGCTGTCGGGTTGCACAAAACGTTCGGCCAGCATGCCGATCATCGAGATGATGTTGGAATAGCCGGGAACGGAGCGTTGGATCATGTCGGGGAACACTTCGGCGACGCGTTCGTCGAAGGTCCAGTCGCCCAGTTTGGCGATGGGGGCGGAGAAAAGAGTATCGCGGTTTGGCATAGCGGCAAATCAGTTCAGAATTCGAAGCTGCGTAGTCTAACAGAAAAGCGCAAAAAAGCGGAGCGGAAGCAGGCGGCGCGGCCGCCTGATGATAAAACGGGATCAGTGCAGGCTGAAAATCAGATCCCAAGGCAGATAGAAGATATTTGCCAGAACCATCAACAACAAAGAGATATAGGTCGCGGCCATGCCTGAACGGCGCCAACGAACCTCGCGGTTGCGTAAACCGTAGTAATGCACCAACCGCCCGGCCATCAGCATCAGGCCGCAGAGGTGAATCATCCAGATTTCCGCGCCGTTCATTTCCATGATCACCAGCAATACGGCAGCGATAGGAATGTATTCAACGGCGTTGCCATGCACGCGTATGGCGGTCTGCAATTCGTAGAAACCGCCGTCGCCGTAGGCTACGCGGTACTGCATCCTTAACCTGACTACGTCATAAGAGAGTTTGATCAACAACAATGCGCCGAGCACCACATAAAGCGCGCTTACCATTTTTAACTCCGTTCCCTAACCAAAACTGGCAGCCAGCATCATAGCCGTCATTGTATTCACTGTCGCGGGGAAATATTTGATGTTATTGGTCAGATTAATAGGTCAAAACAGTGCATCTTGTTCTGGCCAGTCTGGCGGCGCAGGCAAATCAGGGATCGCCAGACGCAACTGCTGCCAAATTTTTTGCGCCTGCTGGGGCGAATCGCCGTTGTCCGGCGTATGAATAAACAGATAGGGCTGATGCTGTTGCTGCCACAGCGGCAGTTTTTGTTGCCAGGCTTCGAACCAGCGCAGGTTATCGGCCAGTTGGTCACCGCCGATAAAGCGCACCAACGGTTGGTCGGCGGTGACCAGAGCGTGTACCGGCAGCTTCGGTTTTTTCTGCTGGGCATCGCGCACGGCGGCGGTATTGGGGGCGGCGTGATGCACCGGGCGGCTGTCGAGGATCACCCGATTGATGCCGCGCTGGTGTAGCCCCTGATTCAACGCGCGCTCTTCCTCACCCTTGGCGAAAAACGCCGGATGACGCACTTCTACGCCGTAGGTGAACTCCTGCGGCAGGCTTTCGAAGAACTGCCACATGCGCGGCAGCTCATCGGGGCCGAAGGCGGCGGGCAGCTGCAGCCACAACTGGCCGATGCGCTGATGCACCGGGCTCAGGCAGTGGTAAAACGCCTGTAGCTCGGCGGCGCAGTTGCGCAGGGCGGCCTTGTGGCTGATGTCCGACGGGAATTTGAAGCAGAAGCGAAAATCGTCGCCGGTCATGTCGCGCCAGCGCTGCACGATTTCCAGTTTCGGCAGCGCGTAGAAGGTGGTGTTGCCTTCCACGCAGTTGAAGTAGCGGCTGTAATCCGCCAAATCACGCAGCCCGATACGATTCCAGGCTGAATGTTGCCACTGCGGCAGTCCGATGTAGATCACGGCGTCGTCTTCCTTTACTTGTGCTTGGCTTATCAGGCTACAACTTAACGTTACCGCTCGAGCGCGGCAAGAATTTCGCCGGTGTCGCGCACCCGCGCCAAACGCGGGAAGATGTGTTCGAACGCGAAACGGTGCATTTCCGCGTTCTGCGCACTGCAGACGTCTTCGGCGATCACCAGTTCATAGCCGTGCTCCCAGGCGGCGCGGGCGGTGGACTCCACGCCGATATTGGTGGAAATGCCGCCCAGCACCACGGACTTGATGCCGCGGCGGCGCAGCTGCAAGTCCAGATCGGTGCCGTAGAAGGCGCCCCATTGGCGTTTGGTGATCAGAATATCGTTGTCGCAGACCGCCAGCGGCGCGGGGAATTCCCACCAGCTGGCCGGCAAACCGCCGGCGGGCGCGGGAGCCGGTTTATCCACCGGTTGTTTCAGCGCTTCGGCGAAGGAGTCTGACCAACCGACGCGCACCAACAGCACCGGCGCGCCCAGCATGCGAAAACGGGCGGCCAGCAGGGCGGCGTTCGCCACCACCTGGCCGGCGCTGTGCGGGCCGCCGGCGTAAGGCAGAATGCCGTTTTGCAAATCGATCAGCACCAGAGCGGTGGTTTGGGCGTCAAGTTTCAGCATGGATTTCATCTCGTTGCGAAGTGGATAAAAACTGTTCGGCGCGTCGGGCGAGCTGCGTTCGGCGCAAAACCGGGGGAGAATCAGGCTACGTGAAAAAACTGTCGCAGGTTAATGGGAAATTTGTTAACCGATGTGTTGATTCGAACAAAAACGCGCCATTTAGTGCAGTAACAATGCTGTGTTCGCACTTATCGGGCGGATGAATTTCCTTTATAATGACTCCCTTTTTTCAACACTCTTTAATCCAACGACCTATGCCGATTTATGAATATGCATGTGGTGCTTGCAACCATCGGTTAGAGAAATTGCAAAAATTTTCCGATGCGCCGCTGGCAGACTGCCCGGCGTGTGGGCAGCCCGCGTTGACCAAGTTGATTTCATCTTCCGGTTTCCAGCTTAAGGGCACCGGCTGGTATGCGACGGATTTTAAACCGGGCAACAAGTAGAATTTATCAGATAACAGCCGCGCGACAGGGGCGCAGTAGCCCGGCGCGGCATCGGCTGTGTAAAAGGATAGCGTATGCGTACTGAATATTGCGGGCAGTTGAATCTGTCCCACGTGGGCCAGGAAGTCACTCTGTGTGGTTGGGTCAATCGTCGTCGTGATCTGGGCGGCCTGATCTTTATTGATATGCGCGACCGCGAAGGCATCGTGCAGGTGTTCTTCGATCCGGACCAGAAAGTGGCGTTCGACAAGGCCTATGACCTGCGCAATGAGTTCTGCATCCAGATCGTCGGCACCGTGCGTGCGCGTCCGGACAGCCAGATCAATAAAGATATGGCTACCGGCGAAGTGGAAGTGTTCGCCCACGCGCTCGAGATCATCAACCGCTCCGAGCCGCTGCCGCTGGACTCCAACCAGGTCAACAGCGAAGAGGCGCGCCTGAAATACCGTTACCTCGATCTGCGTCGCCCGGAAATGGCCGAGCGTCTGAAGACTCGCGCCAAAATCACCAGCTTCGTACGCCGCTTTATGGACAGCCACGGTTTCCTCGACATCGAAACGCCGATGCTGACCAAAGCGACGCCGGAAGGCGCCCGCGATTACCTGGTGCCGAGCCGCGTGCACAAGGGCAAATTCTACGCGCTGCCGCAGTCTCCGCAGCTGTTTAAACAGCTGCTGATGATGTCCGGCTTCGATCGTTACTATCAGATCGTCAAATGCTTCCGTGACGAAGACCTGCGTGCGGACCGTCAGCCTGAATTCACCCAGATCGACGTCGAAACCTCCTTCATGACCGCCGAGCAGGTGCGTGAAGTGATGGAGAAGCTGGCGCGCGAACTGTGGCTGGACGTGAAGGGCGTGGATCTGGGCGATTTCCCGGTCATGACCTTCGCCGAAGCGATGCGTCGCTTTGGTTCCGACAAGCCGGACCTGCGTAACCCGCTGGAGCTGGTGGACGTGGCCGACCTGGTCAAGGACGTCGAGTTCAAAGTGTTCTCCGGCCCGGCCAACGACGCCAAAGGCCGCGTGGCGGCGATCCGCGTACCGGGCGGCGCACAGCTGACCCGCAAGCAGATCGACGAGTACGGCGCTTTCGTCAACATCTACGGCGCCAAAGGCCTGGCCTGGCTGAAGGTCAACGACCGCGCCGCCGGCATGGAAGGCGTGCAGAGCCCGATCGCCAAATTCCTCAGTGCGGAAGTGCTGGAAGCCGTCCTGGCGCGCACCGACGCGCAGACAGGCGACATCCTGTTCTTCGGCGCAGACAGTTTCAAGATTGTCACCGATGCGATGGGCGCGCTGCGCCTGAAGCTGGGTCGCGATCTGGGGCTGACCCAACTCGACAGCTGGGCACCGCTGTGGGTGGTTGACTTCCCGATGTTCGAAGAAGACGAAGAGGGCGGCCTGGCGGCGATGCACCACCCGTTCACCTCGCCGCGCGACATGAGCCCGGAAGAGCTGGCCGCAGCGCCGGTCAACGCCATCGCCAACGCCTATGACATGGTGATCAACGGTTACGAAGTGGGCGGCGGTTCGGTGCGTATTCACCGCAGCGAAATGCAGCAGACGGTATTCAGCATTCTGGGCATCGACGAACACGAACAACGCGAGAAGTTCGGCTTCCTGCTGGACGCGCTGAAGTACGGCACGCCGCCGCACGCCGGCCTGGCTTTCGGCCTGGACCGTCTGGTGATGCTGCTGACCGGCACCGACAACATCCGCGACGTTATCGCCTTCCCGAAAACCACCGCGGCGGCCTGTCTGATGACCGACGCACCGAGCTTCGCTAACCCGGCGGCGCTGCAGGAGCTGGCGATCAGCGTGGTAAAGAAAGCCGGTGCGGAACAAGAGAGCGAGTGATGAGTTACAAGCGCCCTGAATCTATCCTGGTAGTGATTTACGCGAAATCCAGTGGTCGGGTGCTGATGTTACAGCGGCGCGACGATACCGAGTTCTGGCAGTCGGTCACCGGCAGCCTGGAACAGGATGAGTCGCCGCCGCATGCCGCGCGGCGTGAGGTCATGGAAGAAGTGGGCATCGATATCGAAGCAGAGCACCTGCCGTTGTTCGATTGCCAGCGCTGCGTGGAGTTTGAACTCTTTGTCCATTTGCGACATCGCTATGCGCCGGGAACCACGCGCAATAAAGAGCACTGGTTCTGTCTGGCGTTGCCCGAGGAGCGCGATCCGGTGATTACCGAGCATCACGCTTACCAATGGCTTGAGGCGGCCGAGGCCGTGAAGTTGACCAAGTCGTGGAGCAATCAGCAGGCGATTGAAGAGTTCGTGATCAATTCAGTCCAGTAGTTTTTTTCGGAGATTTTTTATGGCAGGTCATAGTAAGTGGGCCAACACAAAGCACCGTAAAGCGGCGCAGGACGCCAAGCGCGGTAAAATTTTCACCAAGATTATTCGTGAGCTGGTCACGGCCGCCAAGCTGGGCGGCGGCGATCCGGATTCCAACCCGCGTCTGCGTGCGGCGATGGACAAGGCGCTGTCGAACAACATGACGCGCGACACCATGAACCGTGCAATCGCGCGCGGCGTGGGCGGCGATGATGATACCAATATGGAAACCATCATCTATGAAGGTTACGGTCCTGGCGGCACCGCCGTCATGATCGAATGCCTGAGCGACAACCGCAACCGCACCGTGGCGGAAGTGCGCCACGCCTTTACCAAATGCGGCGGCAACCTCGGCACCGACGGTTCCGTGGCTTATCTGTTCACCAAGAAGGGCGTGATCACCTACGCACCGGGCCTGGATGAAGACAGCGTAATGGAAGCGGCGTTGGAAGCCGGTGCGGAAGACATCGTGACCTATGACGATGGCGCCATCGACGTGTTCACCGCCTGGGAAAGCCTGGGCGCGGTGAAAGACGCGCTGACCGCGGCGGGCTTCGAAGCCGAAGCGGCGGAAGTGTCGATGATCCCATCGACCAAGGCCGACATGGACGCGGAAACCGCGCCTAAGCTGCTGCGCCTGATCGATATGCTGGAAGACTGCGACGACGTGCAGGAAGTTTACCATAACGGTGAAATCTCCGACGAAGTGGCGGCGACGCTGTAATCCGGTAAAACGGGCGCCGCCGTTCGGCGGCGCCGTGCATGCAAGGTGGATGTAGATATGGCGATCATACTCGGTATCGATCCCGGCTCGCGCGTCACCGGCTATGGCCTTATCCGCCAGCAGGGGCGCCAGTTGAGCTATATCGCCAGCGGCTGCATCCGCACGGTGGTGGACGACATGCCGACGCGGCTGAAGCTGATTTACGCCGGCGTCAGCGAGATCATCACCCAGTTTCAGCCCGATTTCTTCGCCATCGAACAGGTGTTTATGGCCAAGAACCCGGATTCGGCGCTCAAGCTCGGCCAGGCGCGCGGCGTCGCGATCGTGGCGGCGGTTAATCAGAACCTGGAAGTGTTCGAGTATGCGGCGCGGCAGGTCAAACAAACCGTGGTCGGCACCGGCGCGGCCGAAAAGGCGCAGGTACAGCACATGGTGCGCTCGCTGCTCAAACTCTCGGCCAACCCGCAGGCGGATGCCGCGGATGCCCTGGCCATCGCCATCACCCATTGCCACCTCAGCCAGAACGTGCTGCGAATGAGCGAAGGGCGGCTGAACCTGGCGCGCGGGCGTTTGCGCTGACGCAAAACGATGATTGCTCAGGCTGGATATTCATCCAGCCTTTTTTATGTTATAAGCTTTACCAGCAACGGCATGGCAGGGCGCCATGCCCGGTCATTCTGCAGGAGGGTAAATGATAGGTCGTCTCAGAGGAAATATTCTGGAAAAGCAGCCGCCGCTGGTGTTACTGGAGGCGAACGGCGTGGGTTATGAAGTGCACATGCCGATGACCTGCTTTTACGAGCTGCCGGAACTGGGGCAAGAGGCCATCGTGTTTACCCACTTCGTGGTGCGTGAAGACGCGCAGCTGCTGTACGGTTTCAACGACAAGCAGGAGCGCGCGCTGTTCCGCGAGCTGATTAAGGTCAACGGCGTCGGGCCGAAACTGGCGCTCGCCATCCTGTCGGGCATGTCCGCGCAGCAGTTCGTCAGCGCGGTGGAGCGCGAAGAGATCACCGCACTGGTCAAGCTGCCGGGCGTGGGCAAAAAAACCGCCGAGCGCCTGGTGGTCGAGATGAAAGACCGCTTCAAAGGGCTGAACGGCGATCTGTTCAACAACAGCAGCGAGATCAGCCTGCCGGCCGCCGCCGACAAAACGCCGGAAGCGGACGCAGAAGCCGAAGCTGTCTCGGCGCTGGTGGCGCTGGGCTATAAACCGCAGGAAGCCAGCCGCATGGTCAGCAAGATTGCCAAGCCGGGCGCCGACTGCGAAACCCTGATCCGCGACGCGCTGCGCGCCGCCCTGTAAGGCCGAAAAGGGGTAGATAATGATTGAAGCCGATCGCCTGATTTCCGCCGAACCGATCAACGAAGAGGAGATCCTCGATCGCGCCATTCGTCCCAAGCTGCTGACTGAATACGTCGGCCAGCCGCACGTGCGCGAGCAGATGGAGATCTTCATTCAGGCGGCCAAGCAGCGCGGCGACGCGCTCGACCATTTATTGATCTTCGGCCCGCCGGGGCTGGGGAAAACCACCCTGGCCAACATCGTGGCCAACGAAATGGGCGTAAATTTGCGCACCACTTCCGGCCCGGTGTTAGAGAAGGCGGGCGATTTGGCGGCGATGCTGACCAACCTCGAACCGCACGACGTGTTGTTCATCGACGAAATTCACCGTTTGTCACCGGTGGTGGAAGAAGTATTGTATCCGGCGATGGAAGACTACCAGCTGGATATCATGATCGGCGAAGGGCCGGCGGCGCGTTCGATTAAGCTCGATCTGCCGCCGTTTACCTTGGTGGGAGCCACCACCCGCGCCGGTTCGCTGACCTCGCCGCTGCGCGATCGCTTCGGCATTGTCCAGCGGCTGGAGTTTTATCAGGTGGCGGATCTGCAGCACATCGTCTCGCGCAGCGCCGGGTGCCTGGGGCTGGAGCTGTCCGACGAGGGCGCCCATGAAGTGGCTCGCCGTGCGCGCGGCACGCCGCGTATCGCCAACCGCCTGTTGCGCCGGGTGCGCGATTTCGCTGAAGTGCGCGCCAACGGCGTGATCAGCGGTTCGGTGGCGGCGCAGGCGCTTGATATGCTCAACGTCGATGCCGAAGGCTTCGACTATATGGATCGCAAACTGCTGCTGGCGATTATCGACAAGTTTACCGGTGGCCCGGTCGGGTTGGATAATCTGGCGGCGGCGATCGGTGAAGAGCGCGAAACCATTGAAGACGTGATTGAACCGTTTCTGATCCAGCAGGGCTTTATCCAGCGCACGCCGCGCGGCCGTCTGGCGACGCAGCACGCCTACCGGCACTTTGGTCTCGAACGCGAAGAGTAAATTTTTAATCCGCCAATAAAAAAGGGCCGCAGATGCGGCCCTTGTCATATCCGGGCTTTAATCAAGCCTGTTGTTTTTTGAACAGGCTCAGCGTGAACAGCACGGCAGCGCAGAGCACCACCGAAGGGCCGGCCGGCGTATCGTAAAATGCCGAGAAGGCCAGGCCGCCGGTAACCGCCACCATGCCGAGCAGTACCGCGACACCCGCCATCTGCTCCGGCGTGCGCGCGAAACGGCGAGCGGTGGCCGCCGGAATGATCAGCAGCGAGGTGATGATCAGCGCGCCGACGAATTTCATCGCCAGGCCGATGGTCAACGCGGTGACCAGCATCAGCACGGTACGCGCCCGCGCCAAATTGACGCCGTCGACGTGCGCCAGCTCCGGGCTGATGGTCATCGACAGCAGATCGCGCCATTGCCACCACAGCACCAACAGCACCACGGCGACGCCGCCGGCGATCATCACGATGTCGCTCAGCGTGACCGAAAGCAGATCGCCGAACAGGTAGGCCATCAGATCGACCCGCACGTTGGACATCAGCGCCACCACCACCAGACCCAGCGACAGGGCGCTGTGGGCCAGAATGCCGAGCAGGGTATCTACCGAAAGCTGCGGGCGGCGTTCCAGCCACACCAGGGCCAGGGCCAGCAGCAACGTAATGGCGATCACCGCATAGAAAGGATTGATGTCCAGCAGCAGACCAAAGGCGACGCCGAGCAGCGAGGCGTGCGCCAGGGTGTCGCCGAAGTAGGACATGCGGCGCCAAACCACAAAGGAGCCCAGCGGCCCGGCGGCGCTAGCCAGCAACACCCCGGCCAGCCAGCCGGGAAGTAACAATTCGATCATGCTTCGTGGCTCCCGGTTTTCTTCAAGACAATTCTTCCCTGCAGGTCGTGGCGATGGTTGTGATGGTGGCGATACACCGCCAGCTGCTCTGCGCCGCGGTTGCCGAACATGGCGATGAATTCGGGATGCATCGAGACCACCTCCGGCGCGCCGGAGCAGCAGATATGCTGATTGAGGCACAACACCTCGTCGGTTTTCGCCATCACCAGATGCAGATCGTGCGAGACCATCAGTACGGCGCAGCCCAGCTCCTTGCGCAGCTGATCGATCAGATCGTACAGCGCCAGTTGGCCGTTGACGTCCACCCCTTGCGTGGGTTCGTCCAGCACCAGCAGCTGCGGTTTATTCAGCAGCGCTCGCGCCAGCAGTACGCGTTGGTTCTCGCCGCCGGAGAGCTTTTGCATCGGCTGGTCGAGCAGGTGGGCGGCGTGCACGCGCTTGAGCGCCGGCAGAATGTCGGCTTTCTTTACGCCGGGTTTAAGACGCATAAAGTGGCTAACGGTCAGCGGCAGGGTGGCGTCGAGGTGGAGTTTTTGCGGCACGTAGCCGATGCGCAGGCCGGGCTCCCGCTCCAGCGTGCCGGCGGTTGGTTTGACCAATCCCAGCACCACGCGTACCAGTGTGGATTTGCCCGCGCCGTTCGGGCCAAGCAGCGTGAGAATACGGCCGGGCTGCAGGCTGAGGGAAATGTTCGACAGCACCTTGCGGCTGCCGAAGGCGACGGAGATATTTTTTAGCGTTATCAGTGTAGACATCTCGAGATTACAGGTTGCAGAACGAAGCGGATGTTATAATATCACGCCTTGTTGATGAAAACGATGGGATTACTGATGATGGCAAAGAAAAATAAATGGCTGCAGCGCACGCTGCTGGCCAGCGCACTGTTGATGGCCGGCCCGCTGAGCAGCGCTTCCGCTGCGGTGGTGACCTCGATTCGCCCCTTAGGCTTTATCGCTGCGGCCATCGCCGACGGCGTGACGCCGACCGAGGTGTTGCTGCCGGACGGCGCTTCGCCACACGATTTTGCGTTGCGCCCTTCCGATATCCAGCGCCTGCGTTCCGCTGACCTGGTGTTGTGGGTCGGGCCGGACATGGAAGCGTTCCTGACCAAGGCGCTGGTGCCGATCTCGGCGACGCGAAAGCTGGCTATCAGCGAACTGCCGGCGGTGAAGCCGCTGCTGATGAAAGGCGAAGAGGACGACGATCATGAACATGCAGGCGAAGCGCATAACCATGCCGATGACGATCATGGGCATCATCACGGCGAGTACAATATGCACGTTTGGCTGTCGCCGGAGATAGCAAAAGTGACCGCGATCGCGATTCACGACAGATTGTTGGAACTTATGCCGCAAAATAAGGACAAATTAGACGCAAACCTGCGCCAGTTCGAGAATCTGCTGACGCAAACTGACAAAAATGTTGGTAACATGCTTACGCCTGTGCAAGGTAAGGGTTATTTTGTTTTTCATGATGCTTACGGCTACTTTGAAAAACACTACGGTTTGAGTCCGCTGGGCCATTTCACCGTCAATCCCGAAATTCAGCCTGGAGCACAGCGCCTACACCAAATTCGAACACAGTTGGTTGAGCAGAAAGCGGTATGCGTTTTTGCTGAGCCACAATTCAGGCCGGCCGTAATCAATGCCGTCGCCAAGGGTACCAAAGTGCGTTCCGGAACGCTGGACCCGCTGGGCACCGGCATCGCGCTGGAGAAGGACAGCTACGGGAAATTCCTGACTCAGCTGTCAAACCAGTACGTGAGCTGCCTGAAGTAAAGCTTATGAGGATAATATCGAGTGCAGCAGATAGTCCGAACTATCGCTCTGGCGTATAACAACCTGCCACGGCCCCACCGCGTCATGCTGGGGTCGCTGACAGTCGTCACATTGGCCGTCGCTGTTTGGCGGCCTTTTGTTTACCACCCAGAACACAACCCCATCGCCAAGAGCGTCGAGTTAGAATCCAGCCAGATGCGGTCATTGCTCCCTGAAGCCAGTGAACCGATAGATGTCGACCAACCCACCCCCGATGACGAAATCCCGCAGGATGAGCTGGACCAGAAGGATGCCGGCGATGATGGCGTGCATGAATATGTGGTTTCCACCGGCGACACCCTTGGCAGCATTCTGACGCAGTACGGCATTGATATGTCGGATGTCACCTTGCTGGCTTCGCAAAACCGCGATCTGCGTAACCTGAAGATCGGCCAACAGTTGTCGTGGACCGTGAACGACGCAGGCGATTTGCAGCAGTTGACCTGGGAGGTTTCCCGCCGCGAAACTCGCACCTATGATCGCGTCGGCAACAGCTTCAAGGAGTCAAAAGAGGCGCAGCAGGGCGAATGGCGCAACAACGTGATCAGCGGCCGGGTCAACGGCAGCTTCGTCAGCAGCGCCGGCGACGCCGGGCTGAGCCGTAACGAAATCAACTCGGTGATCAAGGCGTTGCAGTGGCAGCTCGATTTCCGCAAGCTGCGCAAAGGCGATCAGTTCTCCGTGCTGATGTCGCGTGAGCATTTCGACGGCAAGAAATCGCAAAGCCAGCTGTTGGGCGTGCGTTTGCGCACCGGCGGCAAGGATTACTACGCGATCCGCGCCGAAGACGGCAAATTCTACGATCGCCAGGGCTCTGGCCTGGCGCGCGGCTTCATGCGTTTCCCGACCATGAAACAGTTCCGCATCTCCTCCAACTTCAACCCGCGCCGCGTGAACCCGGTGACCGGCCGCGTGGCGCCGCACAAGGGCGTCGATTTCGCCATGCCGGTCGGCACGCCGGTGCTGGCGGTCGGTGACGGTGAGGTGGTGATCGCCAAACGCAGCGGCGCAGCGGGTAACTATGTGGCGATCCGCCACGGTCGTCAGTACACCACGCGCTATATGCACCTGAAAAAACTGCTGGTGAAACCAGGCCAAAAGGTGAAACGCGGCGATCGCATTGCGCTCTCCGGCAACACCGGCCGTTCCACCGGGCCGCATCTGCACTTTGAACTGTGGACCGGCCAACAGGCGGTGAACCCGCTGACGGCTAAACTGCCGCGTTCCGAAGGGCTGGGCGGCAAAGACCGCAGCGATTATCTGGCGCAGGTGAAGGAAGTGGTTCCTCAGCTGCAGTTGGATTAACGCCCCCTTTTTCCGGCGCTTCGGCGCCGTTAATTTCATCGGCCTGATTGCGGGCCGATGCTGTTTTATCTGGGCGGTTCGCGGTTGTTAATTGCAAAATCGGTGCTGGCAATTATGATTAGCCGAATCGCTAAGCCAAGAGCATGTGCATGCAAAACGAGAAGAAATCGAACGTAGAGTTCATTCCGCAGTTTCAAAAAGCCTTTTTATATCCGCGCTACTGGGGCGTGTGGTTGGGAACCGGTCTGATGGCCGGCATTTCGCTGGTGCCTGCGCGCCTGCGCGATCCGGTGCTGGGTGCGGTCGGCAAACTGGCCGGCAAGTTGGCGAAGGGCGCGCGCCGTCGTGCCCGCATCAACCTGCTGTATTGCTTGCCTGAGTTGCCTGAAAGCGAACGCGAGCACATTATCGACCAGATGTTCGCCTGCGCGCCGCAGTCGATGGTGCTGATGGCTGAGCTGGCCTGCACCAAGCCCGAGAAAGTGCTCAAGCGCGTGCGTTGGCACGGTGAAGAGGTGTTGGACAAGATCCGGGCGGAAGGGCGCAACGTGATTTTCCTGGTGCCTCACGGCTGGGCGGTGGATGTGCCGGCGATGTTGATGGCCGCGCGCGGCCAACCGATGGCGGCGATGTTCCACAACCAGCGCAATCAGCTGATCGACTACCTGTGGAACGCCGTGCGTCGTAAATTCGGCGGCCGCATGCACGCGCGCAATGACGGCATCAAACCGTTTATCAGTTCGGTTCGCCAGGGGTATTGGGGTTATTATCTGCCCGATCAGGACCACGGCGCTGAGCACAGTGAGTTTGTCGACTTCTTTGCCACCTATAAGGCGACTTTGCCGGCGGTCGGGCGGTTGATGAAGGTATGCCGTGCGGCGATCGTGCCGTTGTTCCCGGTGTACGACGGCAAAACCAGCATGCTGGATATCTATATTCGCGAGCCGATGGACGATCTGGCCGAAGCGGACGATCCGCGCATTGCCCGCCGTATGAATGAAGAAGTGGAAAACCTGGTGGGCCCGAACCCGGAGCAGTACACCTGGATCCTCAAACTGTTGAAGACGCGCAAAGAAGGGGAGATTGAGCCTTACTCGCGCGACGATCTGTATCGTTAATCCTTTCTACCGCTAACGCCGGCAGGGCCACAACCCGGCCGGCGTCTCTTCAGATGTGCACCCTACAGCCGCGAGCCCGCAGGATGTCGACGATTTTAGGCGTGTGGGTGAAATCATTCCAGCGCAGATCAAGCTTGCGCAGCCGGCTCAGTTCACCGAGGCTTTCCGGCAGATTGCTCAGGCGGTTGGCGCGCAGATCCAGGCTTCTCAGCGCCGTGAGCTCACCGATATTTTCCGGCAGGCGCGTCAGCTGATTAAAACGCAGGTTCAGCTCGCTCAATCGCGGCAGGCGGCAGAAGGATGCCGGCAGTTCGGTGATGGCATTGTTGGCCGCATCGAGTATCTCAAGCTCGCCGAGCAGAGCCATTTCCGCCGGCAGCGCGGTCAGGGCATTTTTCATGATATGCAACTCGCGCAGCGCGCGCAGCTGCCCGATTTCGCCGGGCAGGTTGCCGATGCGATTGTTGTATAAACGCAGCTCCTGCAATGCCGCCAGACTCGGTATTGCCTGCGGCAAGGCGGTCAGTTGGTTATCGGTCGCGTTGAGGTAAACCAACTGCTGCAGTTGCGCCAGCGCACGCGGCAGGTCGCTAAAGCCGTTATCGCTCAGGTAGAGGTATTTCAGCCGGTGCAGTTGCCCCAATGTTTCAGGCAGTTCGCTTGCGCGGTTGTGACCGAAGTCGAACATCTCAAGCTGTTGCAACTGACCAATCTCCGGCGGCAGGCGGTCGAGCTGATTGCAGGAGATGTTCAGCACCTGCAGGTTGCGGTGTTGCAAGATGGAGGCGGGGAAGGCCGTCAGCAGATTGTCGTACAGGCTGATTTTGCGCAGCGCGTGGCCGGTTAGCTGCGATTCGTCGAGCTGCGTCAGACCGCGCCCATCGAGATCGAGCGCATCACCGGTCGAGGCTGGATTGCGTTGGTGGAGCATGGCGTTCTCCGTCGTTTATGGCGGTGTCAGGGCAAAAAAAATGCCGGCCAACGTGAGCCGGCCGGCATGTCGTCTGCGGCGTGGATTACTCGACGCGCAGGATACGGCTGGTATTGGTGGTGCCGACGGTTTCCATCACGTCGCCCTGGGTGACGATCACCAGATCGCCGGAGACCAGGAAGCCTTTGTCGCGCAGGCGATTGACGGCTTCATTGGCGGCGATCACGCCGTCTTTGTGGCTGTCGAAATACACCGGCGTCACGCCGCGATACAGCGCGGTCAGGTTCAGCGTGTGCTCATGCCGCGACATGGCGAAGATCGGCAGGCCGGAGCTGATGCGCGACATCATCAGCGCAGTGCGGCCGGATTCGGTCATGGCGATCAGCGCGGTGACGCCTTTCAGGTGGTTGGCGGCGTACATCGAAGACATGGCGATCGCCTCTTCGATGTTGTCGAACTGTACGTCCAGGCGGTGTTTGGAAACGTTGATGCTCGGGATCTTCTCGGCACCCAGACAAACGCGCGCCATCGCCGCCACGGTTTCCGCCGGGTATTGGCCAGCGGCGGTTTCCGCCGACAGCATGACGGCGTCGGTGCCGTCCAGCACTGCGTTGGCTACGTCCATGACTTCGGCGCGGGTCGGCATCGGGTTGGTGATCATCGACTCCATCATCTGGGTCGCGGTGATCACCGCGCGGTTCAGGGTGCGGGCGCGGCGGATCAGTTTCTTCTGAATGCCGACCAGTTCCGGATCGCCGATTTCGACGCCCAGGTCGCCACGGGCCACCATCACCACGTCGGAGGCCAGAATAATGTCGTCCATCGCTTCGTCGGTGCAAACCGCTTCGGCGCGCTCAACCTTGGACACGATCTTGGCGTTGCAGCCGGCATCGCGCGCCAGGCGGCGGGCATAGTTCAGATCTTCACCGGTACGCGGGAAGGAGACCGCCAGGTAGTCGACGCCAATCTTGGCGGCGGTCACGATGTCCGCCTTGTCTTTTTCGGTCAGGGCTTCGGCCGACAGGCCGCCGCCGAGTTTGTTGATGCCCTTGTTGTTGGACAGCGGGCCGCCGACGGTCACTTCGGTAAACACTTTCATGCCCTGAACTTCGAGCACTTTCAGCTGAACGCGGCCGTCATCAAGCAGCAGGACGTCGCCCGGTACCACATCGGCTGGCAGGCCTTTATAGTCGATACCAACTTTTTCTTTATCGCCTTCGCCTTTTGACAGGTTGGCGTCCAGCAGGAATTTATCGCCCACGTTGAGGAAGATTTTGCCTTCCTTGAAGGTGGAGACGCGAATTTTCGGCCCTTGCAGATCGCCGAGGATAGCGACGTGACGCCCCAGCTTGGCAGCGATTTCGCGCACTTTGTCAGCGCGAGCCTGATGATCTTCCGGGCTGCCGTGGGAGAAGTTAAGCCGAACTACGTTGGCGCCGGCGGCAATGATCTTTTCCAGATTATTGTCGCGGTCTGTAGCCGGACCCAGGGTGGTAACGATTTTGGTTCTTCTGAGCCGTCTGGACATGTATTACTCCGTTGACTGGTGAAGCAAATATTGGTGTTGCGATAACGTCGGATAACGAAACCAGGCGTGAAATGTAATTTTACAACACTGATATTTCACCCGGGTTACCCGTATGAGCATGTTAACAGGGTACCGCCTCTGATGCCGTCATTCAAATGTCTGTTGAACGGCGATTTTTTCTTCGTCGGGTCACGAATCAAAACTGTTGGGAATGACCACGCCTTTATCAAAGCGCGATTCTTTGAGCGCTTCTTTGACCCGCTTCAAGTTATCTCTGAATTTAGCCCCTCGGCGCAAGGTAAATCCGGTGGCGAGCACGTCAATGAGCGTTAATTGCGCGATCCGCGACACCATCGGCATGTAAACGTCGGTGTCTTCGGGCACGTCGAGCAGCAGGGCCAGGGTCGCCGCCTGGGCGAGCGGGGTGTCGCGCGAGGTGATAGCCAGTACCGTGGCGTCGTTCTCCCGCGCCAGGTGGGCCATCTCCACCAGATTCTTGGTGCGGCCGGTGTGTGAGATCAGCACCACCACGTCGCCTTCGCTGGAGTTCATGCAGCTCATGCGCTGCATGACGATGTCATCAAAGTAGACCACCGGAATGTTGAAGCGGAAAAATTTGTTCATCGCATCGTGCGCCACCGCCGCGGAGGCGCCCAGCCCGAAGAAAGAGATCTTTTTTGCCTGGGTGAGCAGGTCAACCGCACGATTGATTGCGGCAATATCCAAATTTGCCTTTACTGTATCCAGGCTGGCCATTACCGATTCGAAGATCTTGCTGGTATAGGAATCGACGCTGTCATCTTCCTCAACGTTACGGTTTACGTAGGGCGTGCCGTTAGCCAGGCTTTGGGCGAGATGCAGTTTGAAATCGGGAAAGCCTTTGGTATCAAGGCGGCGGCAAAAACGGTTGACGGTAGGTTCGCTGACGTCGGCCATGCGCGCCAGCGTGGCGATGCTGGAGTGAATGGCGGTCTGCGGGGAGGCCAGGATCACCTCGGCGACTTTCCTTTCAGATTTGCTCAGGCGTTCCAGATGGCTCTGGATTTTGTCCAGCGTATTCATATAACGAGAGTCACTCATGGTTTTATCCCTGTGGCTTTCAAGCAACAGCGTCGAATTTCGCCCGTGTTCGCCGTGCGAGCAGACGCCAAACGAGCGGCTGTAACCTGGAATCGATAGGGTATGTCGATTTCAAACAAAGGAGAAATCAATGCCGGTTTAGTGAAAATATACTACGTGCTGGTAACCGTTGGCAGTCTCGACACGGCGTATGCAGGGTTTTTTCACCAGAATATGACCTGTGTCTAACTTTCATAATGGTAACAGAGCGTCAAAAAAGACGAAAAATTACAGTTTTGCCCGTGGTGAGGGCGTTGGCGTACATTGGCGCTTTCCACTGGAATCTTGAGGCCTTTTTTTCTGCTTTGCTCCGGGTTTGCTGGCCGTAGTCAAACAGAGTACATTAGTAATGTAAGAAAATTACAAATATCCTGCAACGAGGAGATGAACATGGCGGTAACCTCTACAGCCCAGGCGTGTGACCTGGTTATTTTCGGCGCGAAAGGTGATTTGGCGCGCCGTAAGCTGCTGCCTTCCCTGTACCAGTTAGAGAAAGCCGGACACATCCACCCGGATACGCGGATCATCGGCGTCGGCCGCGCGGAGTGGGATAAACAAGCCTATACCGAAGTGGTCAAGGAAGCGCTTGGCACCTTCATGAAGGAAAAACTGGATGACGAACTCTGGGCCACGCTGAGCGCGCGCCTGGACTTCTGCAACCTGGACGTCAACGACAGCAAGAACTTTACCAAACTGGGTAAAATGCTGGATCAGAAGCACCGCACCACCATCAACTACTTTGCCATGCCGCCAAGCACCTTCGGCGCCATCTGCAAAGGGCTGGGCGAAGCCAAGCTGAACCATGAGCCGGCGCGCGTGGTGATGGAGAAACCGCTGGGCACCGATTTGGCGTCCTCACGCGTGATCAACGATCAGGTGGCGGAGTACTTCAACGAATCCCAGGTTTACCGTATCGACCACTATCTCGGCAAAGAGACAGTGCTGAACCTGTTGGCGCTGCGTTTCGCCAACTCGCTGTTCGCCTCCAACTGGGATAACCGCACCATCGATTCGGTGCAGATCACCGTAGCGGAAGAGGTAGGCATCGAAGGGCGTTGGGGTTACTTCGACCAGGCCGGCCAGATGCGCGACATGATCCAGAACCACCTGCTGCAGATCCTGACCATGATCGCCATGTCGCCGCCGGCGGATCTGACCACCGACCGCATCCGCGACGAGAAGGTGAAGGTGCTGCGCTCGCTGCGCCGCATCGATCAGACCAATGTCCGGGAAACCACCGTGCGTGGTCAGTACACCGCCGGCTTCGTCCAGGGCAAGAAAGTGCCGGGTTATCTGGAAGAGGAAGGGGCGAACAAGAGCAGCAGCACCGAAACCTTCGTCTCTATCCGCGTGGATATCGACAACTGGCAGTGGGCCGGCGTGCCGTTCTACCTGCGTACCGGTAAACGTCTGCCGACCAAATGTTCGGAAGTGGTGGTGTACTTCAAAAACCCGCCGCTTAACCTGTTCAGCGATTCTTACCAGCAGTTGCCGCAGAACAAGCTGACCATCCGCCTGCAGCCGGACGAAGGCATCGAAATTCAGGTGCTGAACAAGGTGCCGGGGCTGGATCACAAGCACCGTCTGCAGACAACCAAGCTGGACCTGAGCTTCTCGGAAACCTTTAACCAGGAGCACGTGGCGGACGCCTACGAGCGCCTGCTGCTGGAGACCATGCGCGGCATTCAGGCGCTGTTCGTGCGCCGCGATGAAGTGGAAGAAGCCTGGAAGTGGGTCGACTCCATCATGGACGCATGGAAAGCCGACAACGAGGCGCCTAAGCCTTACCAGGCGGGCACCTGGGGACCGGTGGCCTCGGTGGCGATGATCACCCGCGACGGCCGCTCCTGGAACGAGTTCGAATAATGCGTAATGCCGGCAGCCTGTCTGCCGGCTTTTTTTGCCTGCGATCTGCGCGTGGGCCTCATCACTTACGGTACGGCCGGACGTCCGCGCATTTGTGCGGAGCCCTGTGGCAGGGGCGTGCCATTGTTAACCGCGAGTAATGGAGAAATAACGATGAAAAACTGGAAAACCAGCGCCGAGCAGATCCTGACGGCGGGGCCGGTGGTGCCTGTTATCGTGATCAACAAGCTGGAGCAGGCGGTGCCGCTGGCGAAAGCGCTGGTTGCCGGTGGCGTGCGGGTATTGGAGGTGACGCTGCGCACCACCTGCGGGCTGGAGTCTATCCGCGCTATCGCCGAAGAGGTGCCGGAGGCGATCATCGGCGCCGGTACGGTGATCAACCCGCAGCAGCTGCGGCAGGTGACCGAAGCCGGGGCGCAGTTCGCCATCAGCCCAGGGCTGACCGAGGCCTTGCTGCAGGCGGCGACGGCGGGACCCATCCCGCTGATCCCGGGCATCAGCACCGTGTCTGAACTGATGCAGGGCATGGATCACGGTCTGCGGGAATTCAAATTCTTCCCGGCGGAAGCCAACGGCGGCGTGAAGGCGCTGCAGGCGATCGGCGGCCCGTTCCCGCAGGTGCGTTTTTGCCCGACCGGCGGCATTACGCCAAATAATTACCGCGATTATCTGGCGCTGAAAAGCGTGCTTTGCATCGGCGGTTCCTGGCTGGTGCCGGCGGACGCGCTCGAAAAAGGCGACTATGCGCGCATCACTGAACTGGCGCGCAGCGCCGTCAGCGGCGCCGCGTTGTAACCCGCGCCAGGCCTGGGGTTGGCGCTTATTTGCTCACCCGCGGATATCGCAAGGCTCAACGCTCCGTTGAGCCTTTTTTAATTTTTATCGCGATTAACTTTCTTATTTTTAACCCGTTTTTTTCTGCTTTTTGATGAAAACGGCAGTTTGCTTTCTTATTTTGGCTGTGGTAAAAATATCTCAGTTGAAAATTTTACTTTTATGAGGATATTGGGCAAATCGCACGGTGTGCGGCTGATAATAGAGAACTATTATGATGACTATTAACGGAACTACCCTCAGAACCTCTACGTGCCAACTCTTCCTGTCTGCGATCCTTGCCAGTGAGCATCACTGGTGCAGCGAGCTATAGCGTCTTTCTCCCTTAACCGGTGCAGGTAGCGGGCTTAGGCCTTCGTTCTACCGTTCAGCCGGGCAAACATTCTTTTTGCGTTTGGGTCAGTTTATCCCCAGGGATCTCTGCGTCTTGCGCGCCGTACTGCGGCCGTTCGACGAGATAAATCGGGATAAATATGCCTTGGCGCGCGTTATTCGCCGTTTGGGAGAAAAATTATGATTTATTGGATCTTTTTAGGTTTGGCCATCATGACCGAAATCATCGGCACCTTGTCGATGAAATACGCCAGCGTCAATGGCGGCATGATCGGGCATATCGTGATGTACGTGATGATCACCGCGTCTTATGTGTTGCTGTCAGTAGCGGTAAAACGCGTGGCGTTGGGCGTGGCCTATGCGCTGTGGGAAGGTATCGGCATTCTGTTCATTACCCTGTTCAGCGTGCTGTGGTTCGACGAGCCCATTTCCGCGCTGAAGGTACTGGGTCTGGCTACGCTGATCGCCGGTATCATGCTGGTGAAATCCGGTACCCGCAAAGAGCGAAAACAGGTCAGCCCGCGAGGTGACAACCATGCAACAGTTTGAGTTGTACCACATTGGGTTCCTGGGATTGGCCATCGTGCTGGAAATCATCGCCAATATCTTCCTGAAGATGTCGGACGGTTTCCGTAAAATTTGGCTGGGATTGCTGTCGCTGCTGTCGGTACTCGGTGCGTTCAGCGCCCTGGCGCAAGCGGTGAAGGGCATCGATCTGTCGATCGCTTATGCGTTGTGGGGCGGTTTCGGTATCGCCGCCACTATCGCTGCGGGCTGGATCATGTTCGGCCAGCGGTTAAACGCCAAAGGCTGGATCGGCCTGGCGCTGTTGCTGGCGGGGATGGTGATCCTTAAACTGTCCTGATAGCGGGCAATAAAAAACCACAGGCGTTGCCGTCTGCGGTTTTTTTTCGTCTGCGCTCAGGCTTACAGCGCGGCGATGATTTTGATTTCCACTTTATATTTCGGATTCATCAGCTGCGCCTGCACGGTGCAACGTACCGGCGCGCTGCCGGCAACGACCCAGGCGTCCCAGGCGGCGTTCATCGCGGCGAAGTCGGCGGTATTGGCCAGGAAGATGGTGGCGTCCAAAATGCGGCTTTTATCCGAGCCTACGCGCGCCAGCAGCACGTCGATGGCTGCAAGGGCGTTGGCGGTCTGCGCGGTCGCGTCATCATCCAGGTTCTCCGGCACGCTGGTATAGTAAACGGTCTCGTTGTGCACCACGGCTTCGGACCAGCGCTGATCGGGATCAATTCTTTCGATATTCATTTGCTTATCTCCATATCATAGTCCCGCTAAGGGTAGCACAGCCGGTGATGAAAAAGCGCGGCGATAAAGTGGGTGGTAGCCGGGCGGCAGGCTTGGCATAATCACCGCTGAATGACACCGGCAGAGAGACAGCGTGACAGACGATTTTGCAACAGACGGCGCATTGGCGCAGGCTATCAAGGGATTCAAACCGCGTGAGCCGCAGCGGCAGATGGCGCAGGCCGTCACCGAGGCGATCAATTTCAAGCAGGAGCTGGTGGTGGAAGCCGGCACCGGCACCGGCAAAACCTTCGCTTATCTGGCGCCGGCGCTGCGCGCCGATCGCAAAGTGATCATCTCCACCGGTTCGAAAGCGTTGCAGGATCAGCTGTATGCGCGCGATCTGCCCACCGTCGCCAAGGCGCTGAAGTACAAAGGCAAGCTGGCGCTGCTGAAGGGACGCTCCAACTACCTGTGTCTGGAGCGGCTGGAGCAACAGTCGATGGCCGGCGGGGAGCTGGCGGGGCAGACGCTGATCGATTTGGTGCAGCTGCGCAAGTGGTCGTCGCAGACCAAAGAAGGCGACATCAGCACCTGCAGCGAAGTGGCGGAGGACAGTTTCGTCTGGCCATTGGTGACCAGCACCAATGACAACTGTCTCGGCAGCGACTGCCCGCTGTATCAGGATTGCTTCGTGGTCAAAGCGCGCCGCCGCGCGATGGATGCGGATGTGGTGGTGGTGAACCATCACCTGTTCCTGGCGGATATGGTGGTGAAAGAGGGCGGTTTCGCCGAGCTGATCCCGGAAGCCGAGGTGATGATTTTCGATGAGGCGCACCAAATCCCCGACATCGCCAGCCAGTATTTCGGCCAGCAGCTCACCAGCCGCCAATTGTTGGATCTGGCGAAGGACATCACCATCGCCTACCGCACCGAGGTGCGCGATGCCGCCCAACTGCAAAAAAGCGCCGACCGTCTCAGCCTGAGCACGCAAGATTTTCGCCTTAATCTGGGAGAGCCGGGTTTTCGCGGCAATCTGCGCGATGTGCTCGGGGAACCGAACGTGCAGCGCGCTTTATTGCTGCTCGATGACGCGCTGGAGCTGTGTTACGACGTGATGAAGCTGTCGCTGGGGCGTTCGGCGCTGCTGGACGCCGCCTTTGAGCGCGCCACGCTGTACCGCGCGCGTCTCAAACGCCTCAAGGCGGTGACGGAGCCGGGCTACAGCTATTGGTATGAGTGCAATTCGCGCCACTTCGTGTTGGCGCTGACGCCGTTGACGGTGGCCGACCGGTTCCGCGAAATGCTGGACGAGAAGCCGGGCAGCTGGATCTTTACCTCGGCCACGCTGTCGGTCAACGATCAGTTGGGTCACTTCACCGAACGCTTGGGACTGACCAAGGCCAAAACGCTGCTGCTGCCGAGCCCGTTCGACTATGCCAAACAGGCGTTGCTGTGCGTGCCGCGCTTTTTGCCTTCGCCGAATCAGCCCGGCGGGGCGCGCCAGCTGGCGCGCATGCTGCGGCCATTAATCGAAGCCAACAACGGCCGCTGCTTCTTCTTGTGCACCTCGCACCAGATGATGCGTGAGCTGGCGGAAGAGTTTCGCGCCACGATGACGCTGCCGGTGCTGTTGCAGGGGGAAACCAGTAAAGGCCAGCTGTTGGCGCAGTTTGTCGCCGCCGGTAACGCGCTGCTGGTGGCGACCAGCAGCTTCTGGGAAGGGGTGGACGTGCGCGGCGATGCGCTGTCCTGCGTCATCATCGATAAACTGCCGTTCACGTCACCGGACGATCCGTTGCTGAAGGCGCGTATTGAAGATTGCCGCCTGCGTGGCGGCGATCCGTTCAATGATGTGCAGTTGCCGGATGCGGTCATCACCCTGAAACAGGGCGTCGGCCGTTTGATCCGCGACACCGACGATCGCGGCGTGCTGGTGATCTGCGATAACCGTCTGGTGATGCGCCCTTACGGCGAGGTGTTCCTCAATAGCCTGCCGCCCACGCCGCGCACCCGCGATCTGAAGCAGGCAATCGCCTTCCTGCAGGCCGCCGACACGTCGGCCACGTGAAAGATGAAGGGCTTACGGGGCTGTGCTACAATGCGCGCCCTGTATGAAAAACCCAGTTTTATTCCCGCCAGAGGTTGGCATGTCCACGCGAATTTTAGCGATCGATACCGCGACGGAAGCCTGTTCCGTCGCCGTCTGGAATCAAGGCGAAATCCACGCCCTGTTTGAGCTGTGCCCACGCGAGCATACGCAACGTATTTTACCTATGGTGCAGCAGGTGCTGGCGGAATCTGGCCTGGCGCTCAACCAGCTCGATGCGCTGGCCTTCGGCCGCGGCCCCGGCAGTTTTACCGGGGTGCGCATCGGCATCGGCATCGCTCAGGGCCTGGCGCTGGGCGCCGATCTGCCGATGATTGGCGTCTCCACGCTGCAAACCATGGCGCAGGGCGCCTGGCGCGTCAGCGGCGCGGAGCGTGTGCTGGCGGCGATCGATGCGCGCATGGGTGAAGTTTACTGGGGGCAGTTCGAACGCCAGGCGGACGGCCGCTGGTTGGAAAGCGAAGGCGAGGCCGTGCTGTCGCCGGCGCAGGCGCTGGAGCGTGCGCAGCGCCTGCAGGGCGAATGGGCCCACGTCGGCACCGGCTGGCAAACCTACCCCGATCTGGTCAACGGTTCCACGCTGAGCGTGCGCGATGGCCAGATGCTGTTGCCGCAGGCGCAAGACATGCTGCCGCTGGCGCTGCAGGACTGGCAAGAAGGGCTGGCGGTAGCGGTGGAAAACGCCGAGCCGACCTATCTGCGCAATGAAGTGACCTGGAAAAAACTGCCGGGCCGCGAGTAATCGCGGCGTTATTGTGCTGATGTTGATGCCGGGCGATGAAGGCCTGCAACTTGAACGCTGAAACGCGGTCAAAGTTACAGGCATTTCAGGAGATTGCGACCATGTTAATCCGCACTGCAAGTAAAAAGCTGTCGCTGCTGGCCGTCGCCTGCGGCGCGCTGGTTCTGACCGGGTGCGTCACCGTACCGGATGCGATCAAAGGCTCCAGCCCTTCTCCGGTGACTCAGCTTTCCTCGGTACAAAATGCACCGAACCTGTTTACCGGCGCGGAAGCCCGCTTCGGCGGCACCGTGGTGAACGTCGCCAACGAACAAGGGCGCACGCTGCTGGAGATCGCGGCGGTGCCGCTCGACAGCGGTGCACGGCCGATACTGGGTGAACCGTCGAACGGCCGCTTGCTGGCCACGGTGAACGGCTTCCTCGAACCGGTCGATTTCAAAGGCCAGCTGGTGACCGTCATCGGCCCTATCACCGGCCTGAAAGAGGGACGGATCGGCATGACGCCATATCGCTTCGTAACGATGAACGTGACAGGTTTCAAGCGCTGGCATCTGGTACAGCAGGTGGTGATGCCGCCGGCGCCGATGGGCCCTTGGGGCTGGCGCGGAGGTCCGTGGGGACCCGGTTGGGGCGCAGGCTATGGCTGGTACAACCCTGGCCCGGCACAGGTGCAAACCATCGTAACCGAGTAGCATACGCTTGATGTGAACACATTTGACAGGGCGGCTCAGGCCGCCCTTTTGTTTTTTGGGATAAGGAATATCCGACAATTAGTGACGTACATCGCAACCTGAATAATGTTTAAAACCCGAACTGGTCTGCTGAGTTAAAATATTGTTATGGTTAGGCTGCGAGTTTGAGGGCTGCGATGATAATTAGTAATGATTTCAGGAGTAATACCTTGGATAAGGTCTGGTTAAAACGGTATCCGGCAGATGTGCCCGCAGAGATTGATGCCGATCGCTATTCGTCGTTGATCGAAATGTTTGAGCATGCCGTGCAGCGCTATGCCGATCAGCCCGCCTTTATCAATATGGGCGAGGTGATGACCTTCCGCAAACTGGAAGAACGCAGCCGGGCTTTCGCGGCTTACCTGCAAAATGAACTGGGCCTGAAGAAGGGCGACCGCGTCGCACTGATGATGCCTAACCTGTTGCAATACCCCATCGCCCTGTTCGGCATTCTGCGCGCCGGCATGGTGGTGGTCAACGTCAACCCGCTGTATACCCCGCGTGAGCTGGAGCACCAGTTGAACGACAGCGGCGCCAGCGCCATCGTCATCGTTTCCAACTTTGCCCATACGCTGGAAAAAGTGGTGTTCAACACTCAGGTCAAACACGTGATCCTGACGCGCATGGGCGATCAGCTGTCGGCCGCCAAAGGTACGCTGGTCAACTTCGTGGTCAAGTACGTCAAGCGCCTGGTGCCCAAATACAACCTGCCGGACGCCATTTCCTTCCGCAGCGCGCTGCAGCGCGGCCGCCGCCTGCAGTATGTAAAACCGGACATCATTAATGCCGATCTGGCCTTCCTGCAATATACGGGCGGCACCACCGGGGTGGCGAAGGGCGCGATGCTGACGCACCGCAACATGCAGGCCAACCTCGAGCAGGCCAAGGCCGCCTATTCGCCGCTGTTCCGCGAAGGGCAGGAACTGGTGGTGACGGCGTTGCCGCTGTATCACATTTTCGCGCTGACGGTGAACTGCCTGCTGTTTATCGATCTGGGCGGGCGCAATTTGCTGATCACCAACCCACGCGACATTCCGGGGCTGGTGAAAGAACTGGGCAAATATCCGTTCACCGCCATGAGCGGGGTGAATACGCTGTTCAACGCGTTGCTGAACAACGAAGAGTTCCACAAGCTCGATTTCTCTACGCTGCGTTTCTCGGTCGGCGGCGGCATGTCGGTGCAAAAAGCGGTGGCCGAGAAGTGGGAGAAAACCACCGGTAAACACCTGCTGGAAGGTTATGGCCTGACGGAGTGCGCGCCGTTGGTGGCCGGTAACCCTTACGATCTGAAACACTACAGCGGCAGCATCGGCCTGCCGGTGCCGTCGACGGACATTCGTCTGGTGGACGACAATGGCCAGGATGTACCGCCGGGCGAACCGGGCGAACTGTGGGTCAAAGGGCCGCAAGTTATGTTAGGCTATTGGCAGCGTCCGGACGCCACCGACGAAGTGCTGAAAGATGGCTGGTTGGCGACCGGCGATGTGGTGACCGTAGACGAGCAGGGGTTCGTGCGCATCGTCGACCGCAAGAAAGACATGATCCTGGTCTCCGGTTTCAACGTTTACCCGAACGAGATCGAGGACGTGGTCAGCCAGCATCCGAAAGTGCTGGAATGTGCGGCGATCGGTGTGCCGAGCGAGGTCTCCGGCGAAACGGTGAAGATCTGCGTGGTGAAGAAAGACGCCTCGCTGACCAAGGAAGAGCTGTTGACCCATTGCCGTCGGCACCTGACCGGGTATAAAGTGCCTAAAATTGTTGAGTTCCGCGATGAACTGCCGAAGTCTAACGTCGGCAAGATTTTGCGGCGAGAACTGCGCGATGAGCTAAAAACGCCGAAGCCGGCCGATGCCGCCTAGGTGTCGCTCTCGCGCCTGACTATCAACAACGCCGGTGAATGCCGGCGTTGTTGTGTTTGAATCCTACAAGAGAATGATGTTTTGAATTATCAGTTGATCACTACCGATGCCGGATTGCAGCAGGTCTGCGAGCAGGCGAGAAAGCATGCCCAGATTGCGCTGGACACCGAGTTTGTCAGAACGCGCACCTACTATCCGCAGCTGGGCCTGATCCAGCTCTACGACGGTGAACAACTCTCCCTTATCGATCCTCTGCCGATCAAGCAATGGCAGCCGTTTGTCGACCTGCTGGCCGACACCGCCGTGGTGAAGTTCCTGCATGCCGGCAGTGAAGATCTCGAAGTGTTTCTCAACGCCTTTAAAACGCTGCCGACGCCGATGGTCGACACTCAGATCCTGGCTGCCTTTACCGGCCGGCCGCTCTCCTGTGGCTTCGCGACGCTGGTGGCGGAGTATATGAAGGTTGAGCTGGACAAGAGCGAGTCGCGCACCGACTGGCTGGCGCGCCCGCTGACCGAAAGGCAATGCGTGTACGCGGCCGCCGACGTGTTCTATCTGCTGCCGATGGCTAAACAGTTGGTGCAGGAGACCGAAGAGGCCGGTTGGACCGCGGCGGCCAATAACGAGTGCCTGCTGCTGTGCCAGCGCCGTAGCGAGACGCTGGCGCCGGCATTGGCCTATCGCGAAATCAGCAACGCCTGGCAGCTGCGCCCGCGTCAGCTCGGTTGTCTGCAGAAGTTGGCGGAATGGCGGCTGCGCCAGGCGCGTGAGCGCGATCTGGCGGTGAACTTTGTGGTGCGTGAGGAGAACCTGTGGCAGGTGGCGCGCTATATGCCGTCTTCGCTGGGAGAACTGGATTCGCTGGGTCTGAGCGGGCCGGAGATCCGTTATCACGGTAAAACGCTGCTGGCGCTGGTGGCGGAGGCCGAAGCGCTGGACGAGTCCGAGTTGCCGGCGCCGTTGGCCAACCTTATCGATCAGCCGGGCTACAAGAAGGTGTTCAAAGACATCAAGGCGGCGATCGCTACCGTCAGCGAGCAAAGCGGGTTGAGCAGCGAGCTGCTGGCATCCCGTCGCCAAATTAACCAATTGTTGAACTGGCATTGGAAACTGAAGGACGGCGAGAGTCGCCCTGAATTAATCAGCGGCTGGCGCGGCGATTTATTAATGGTGCCGTTGCAGGACATCCTGAAAGATTATTAATCGCTGGTTATCACCAGGGCAGGGTAGGGAAACTCTGCTCGGGTGAATATAGGCAGGAAATAATGCGTTGAAGGTAAATCTGGCCAGAATTTACTTTAAACGAGGTGGCGGCAAAGTTAATTGGGAATTGTCCCAAAGGGAAAAATCGATTTTTTGCTGCCGATAATGCTTAATAACTGGATGCACATACAGTTACCCCCTGCATAAAATATACAGGGGGTAATTAATGCGTCGCAATCATTTAGCTGCTTCTTCCGATTCCGGTAATGTCACGTTAAGTTCAAGTACCGAAATATCGTCCCCTTTCTGCTCGAACTGCACATGCAGCATTTCAGGATCGATCTGAATGTATTTGCAAATAACCGCCAGAATATCGCGTTTCAAATCAGGCAGATACGGGGGCTCACTGTCCCCGCGGCGACGCTCAGCGACGATAATCTGCAGCCGTTCCTTGGCTATATTGGCTGTCTGTTTTTTGCGGGACAGAAAGAAGTCTAATAAGGCCATGGTTTATCCCCCAAAAAGGCGTTTCAGGAAACCCTTCTTCTCTTCTTCAATGAAGCGGAATGGGCGTTCTTCCCCCAACAAGCGGCAAACGGTATCGTCATACGCCTTACCGGCGTCTGACTCGGCATCCAGAATGACAGGCTCACCCTGGTTGGAAGCGCGCAGTACGGACTGGTCTTCCGGGATTACGCCCACCAGCGGAATGCGCAGGATTTCCAGCACGTCTTCCATGCTCAGCATGTCGCCACGGCTGACGCGGCCCGGGTTGTAACGGGTCAGCAGCAGGTGTTCCTTGATAGGCGATTCGCCTTTCTCAGCGCGGCGTGATTTGGAAGAGAGAATGCCCAGGATACGGTCGGAGTCGCGTACCGAAGACACTTCCGGGTTGGTGGTGATGATAGCTTCGTCGGCGAAATACAGCGCCATCAGCGCACCGGTTTCGATACCGGCCGGTGAGTCGCAGACCACGAAGTCAAAATCCATCTCGCCGAGATCGTTGAGGACTTTTTCAACGCCTTCACGGGTTAACGCGTCTTTGTCGCGTGTCTGCGAAGCCGGCAGGATATAGAGGTTTTCAGTGCGTTTGTCTTTGATCAACGCCTGATTCAGCGTGGCATCGCCCTGAATCACGTTCACGAAATCATAAACTACCCGACGTTCGCAGCCCATGATCAGGTCAAGATTACGCAGACCGATATCGAAATCGATCACGACGGTTTTCTTGCCTTTTTGGGCCAGGCCGGTAGCGATGGCCGCGCTCGAAGTGGTCTTGCCAACGCCCCCTTTACCCGATGTAACAACAATAATGCGTGCCATGAAATGGATTCCTTGTCAAAAGGGCTTAATTTAAAGGTTGTATGGTTAAAGCGTTATCCAACAGGCTGAGTCGTACGGCCTGCCCGACGTAATCGGACGGGATTTGGTCGCTCAACCAGTACTGCCCTGCGATAGAGACTAGCTCAGCCGCCAGGTGGGTGCAAAAAATCTGACATTGCGTGTCGCCTGACGCGCCTGCCAGTGCGCGACCGCGCATCATGCCGTAGACATGAATATTGCCGTCGGCAATCAATTCGGCGCCGGCGCTGACGCTGCTGGTCACGATAAGATCGCTGTTGCGGGCGTAAATCTGTTGGCCGGAGCGGACAGGCGTACTGATGATGCGCGTTTTGGCGGGGGCGTTATCCGCCACCACGGGCGCTGGCGCAGGCTCCGGCGCCGCCATTTTCTGGCCTTTGCCTTCGCTCAGCAGCGGCAGCCCGGCGCGGGCTATCGCGCGCTTTTGACGCTCATCTCTGCAACCGCTGATACCCACAACGCGCAGACCTGCTGCCGCGACAGCCTGTTGAAGTTCTTTCCAGTTCGCATCGCCTTCCAGCGTTGCGACGTTGATAACAACAGGGGCGTTTTTCAGAAAAGCGGGCGCTTGCTCAACTTTTTCCTGTAACGCCTGGCGTATTACCTCGGGCTGCGAATTATGCAAATGAACAACCGATAGGGTAAAACTGCTGCCTTTTAGCTCAATTGGCGATTGTGACATCTATCCTGACTCAGTCTCAGCAACTTTAAATCCCCGGAATACCACTCGGGGTGCGATATTCCGATGTACTATAAGCATGTTATAGTCAGAGTTATATCCAGGCAAGACGCTCCCTCAATTAAATAGAGTTAAAAAAATGCTTTGTGTGATCTATAGAAGCCCGAAACGCGATCAAACTTATCTTTATGTCGAAAAAAAAGACGATTTCTCTCGTGTGCCGGAAGAGCTGATGAAAAGTTTCGGCGTGCCGCAATTCGCCATGATGCTGTCGCTCGATGAGCGCAAAAAATTGGCCTCGGCGGATATCGAAAAGGTGAAGCAGGCGTTGAAAGACGAAGGCTATTATCTGCAGTTCCCGCCGCCGGTTGAAAACCTGCTCAATCAGCATCTGGCGGGCGATAAGGCCTGAGACAGTCGCCACGGCCAGGGGAGGCGCGATGACACGTTCGGCGAGAAAGACCGTATTGGCCGCCTGGTTGGCGCTGGGCGGGGTGCTGATGCCCGGCGCATCGCAGGCGGCGCAGGAGACGACGCTGGCGGCGAGCGGCCGCGATCCGGCGCAGTTCCCGGCGTATGTCGATCAACTTAAGCGCCGGGCGCGGGAACAGGGCATCAGTCAGGCCACCCTTGATCGCGCGTTTGCGCAAATCCATTTCGTCGATCGGGTGATCAAGGCCGATCGCAATCAGCCGGAGCAGAAGGTAACCCTGGACGACTATCTACGGCGGGTGATGTCGCCCGCCAAGGTGCGCCAGGGGCGCGAACTGTATCGGCTGCGCCATGCGCAATGGTTACGGGCCAGCGAGCGCTATCGGGTGCCAGGGCGTTATATCATCGCGCTGTGGGGGATGGAGAGCGCCTACGGCAAGATTCAGGGGCGGGAAGACGTGGTGTCTGCGCTGGCGACCTTGGCGTTTGAAGGGCGCCGTGAAGCTTTTTTCAGCCAGGAACTGATGGCGGCGCTGCAGATAGTTGAGCAGGGGCACGTCGGCGATACGCCGCTGAAAGGCTCCTGGGCCGGCGCGATGGGGCAATGCCAGTTTATGCCGAGCTCCTTCTTGCGCTACGCTGCGGATGGCGACGGCGACGGGCGCATCGATATCTGGAATAACATTGACGACGTTTTCGCGTCTACAGCCAGCTATTTGTCCAAAGAGGGTTGGCAGCCCGGCATCGGTTGGGGGCGCGAGGTCAAATTGCCCGCCGGTTTCAACCCGGCCGAACTGGGCCTGAAAGACGCGCAGGCGCGCAGCGTCAACGACTGGCAGAAACGCGGCGTGCGCCGCGCGGATGGCAGTGCGTTGCCGCATGCCGTGCAGCGCGGTTGGATTATCGCGCCGGATGATCTGCAGGGGCGGACGTTCCTGGTCTATGATAATTTCCGCACCCTCATGCACTGGAATCGCTCTTACTATTTCGCTCTCGCCGTGGGTATGATGGCAGACGCGATCGGGCATTGATCCGGCACACCAATAATCGGCTTGGCGCGCCAAGCCTCTACAGTTTGGGAGAAGCGGTATGTATCAACATAGAGACTGGCAGGGTTCGTTGCTCGATTTCCCGGTGAACAAGGTGGTCTGCGTCGGCAGCAACTACGCCGATCACATCAAGGAAATGGGCAGCGCGGTGTCCGTCGAACCGGTGGTGTTTATCAAACCGGAAACGGCGTTGTGTGATATTCGCCAGCCGGTGGCCATCCCCAAAGAGTTCGGTGCGGTGCATCATGAGGTGGAGCTGGCGGTATTGATCGGCACGCCGTTGAAACAGGCCAACGAAGATCGCGTTGCGCGGGCGATCGCCGGTTACGGTGTGGCGCTCGATCTGACGCTGCGCGATCTGCAAGCGGGCTTTAAAAAGGCCGGTCAGCCGTGGGAAAAGGCCAAGGCCTTCGACGGTTCCTGCCCGATGTCGGGATTTATCCCGGTGGCGGAATTCGGCGATCCGCAAAACGCCGAGCTGTCGTTGACCGTCAACGATCAATTGCGCCAGCAGGGCAATACGCGCGACATGATCACGCCAATCCTGCCGCTTATCAGCTACATGAGCCGCTTCTTCACGCTGCGCGCCGGTGACATCATCCTGACCGGCACGCCGCAGGGCGTGGGGCCGATGGCTTCCGGCGACATGCTGAAAATCAGCCTGAACGGCAAAACGCTCAGCACCCGGGTGATCTGATTTCTCCTTGCCGCCGGCATCGTCGGCGGCAAAGCTTGCATCTTGTGGCTAAAATGTCTATATAGTCCCCCCTCGAACCTGCGCGCAGGTGACTTATCCATTTACCGAAACCGGACGCTAACATGTCACAACTCGCTTTTTGGCAACAGAAAACGCTGGCGGAAATGTCAGAACAAGAGTGGGAATCGCTGTGCGACGGGTGCGGGCAATGCTGTTTGAATAAGCTGATCGACGAAGATACCGACGAGATTTATTTTACCAACGTAGCCTGCAACCAGCTCAACATCAAATCCTGCCAATGCCGTAACTATGAGCGGCGCTTCGAGCTGGAAGAAGACTGCATCAAACTGACGCGCGAGAACCTCACTACCTTCGATTGGCTGCCGCCGACCTGCGCCTATCGCCTTATTGGCGAAGGCAAGCCGCTGTTTCCCTGGCACCCGCTGATCAGCGGCTCCAAAGCGGCGATGCACGGCGAGCGCATCACGGTGCGGCATATTGCGGTGCGCGAGAGTGAAGTGGTGGACTGGCAGGATCATATCCTCAACAAGCCGGACTGGGCCAGATAACGCGGATACCTTGACAGATGTTGCTAGGCAACACGAGTTTTAATGCCAGAGGGCGGCGTGTTAAGACATTCCGCCCTCTTGGTTATTGAGCTTACGCGCGTGAGACTCTTGCTTCACACTTTTTTATCTCGGCGATGCCAGTTGGCCAGATTTTTCAGCGGCTGCTTCACATACGGGCTGGCTTTGATCAGGCTGAACAGCAGTTTATTCACCGCCGTGCCCACTTTGTCCATTGGCCGGTCGACATCGAGAAACAGCACCGCACGCAGCTCGTCGGTATCATTGCGGACCTCGTGTTCATAAGAATCATCAAACAAAATCACCTTGCCTTCATCCCAGTGCAGAATTTGGTCGTCAACGCGGATCCAGAGCTTGTCCCGATCCTTTGGCACGATCAATCCCAGATGCGCGCGCACGACGGCTCGAGTCGGGCCCTTGTGGGGCACGATGTGATAGTGCGGTTTGAGGATTGAAAACATGGCGGTGCGCATGCCCGGGATCTCGCTGACCGCCTCTGCCGTGCGCGGGCAGATGGCGCAGTTTTCATCAACCCGTTGCCCGTAGACAAACAGCCCGAAGGTTTTCCAGTTATCTCCTTTAGAGATGCGTTTCTGATCCGGCGATATTTGGTGGAACGCTGGGATATCCTCCGGGTGCTCCAGCAACCGATCCAACTCCTCGCGAATGGCCGGCCAACGGGCTTCCAGCGCCGTCACCCAATGAAATTCATGATTACCGATCCGCGGCGTGGTGGAGATGAGCGAATGGCGAGTCTGAAATTCGCCGTTCCAGCGCAGGAATTTTTTCCCGGCTTTGAGCAGCATGCGCCGCAGGAAGGGGCGCTGAGACGAAGGGGGCAATGTGGTATCCGGCATAGTATCGTGTCCTTGATGTCATATGTTGTGCTGTAGTCAGCCAAAACCTGGCTCACAGGAAGAAAGGGTGAAAGTCAACACGTCATTTAGCATAGGGAAAGCATCGCGAACGATTTTAATCTTTAGTGCGCGAATAGCGTTGATGCTTGCTGCCGGATAGAGGCAAATTCCAACAATTTATTTAAGGATGGTAAGGGCTTGTGTGAGGGAGGAGGGGGGGAAAAAAGCCCCTGCAAAGATGAGGGGCAAGACACACAACAACACCAGGGAAATCGGTAGTACTCACTTTGCCGATACTATAAGGATTTTATGGGTAAACTTCACCAAAATATTGTGCTCTGAATGTGACAAAGGTGCAGTCGTTCATAAGTAACGGTAATTTATTGATGCTCGAAGGCTGAAAGGAAGGTGCCAGAATGGCCAGTTTTTAGTCGCCGATATCGCAGAAGCTTAATGTTATGTAAATTACGCGCTTAACTGTGCCGGGATGCTTCTTTTTAAACGATAAGTTGGGTAATTTGGCCGCTCTCCCGCAAGTTCGAGAGTATAACAATGAAAATGATCCGCCTGTTTGCCGTAGCTGGAGCGCTGATCGTGCTCGTTTACTTCCTTACACATACCTGAGGTGGCTTTATCTCGGAATGTGGCAGCAATACCTAAAAAAACGGCGCCTTCCGGCGCCGTTTTTTGTTTGTCTGCCGATCAGCGGCCGAACAGGTCGCGGCGGCGTGGGCGAACAAACTGCGCGATCAGCACAATCAGCGCCACCAGCAGATAGGCGCCGAAGATGCCGACCAACCATTGCGGCATTTCCAACGTCAGGAATTGCCATTGACGCACGGAGCAGTCACCGGAAGCGTGGAACACCGCCGGCAGCCATTTGTCCAGCGGCAGCCATGACGGGAAGCTGACGAAGAAATCGCAGGTATTGAATGGCGAAGGATGCAACTGGATCATGGTGTGCTTCCACGCCAGCTGTACGCCTTCCCAGGCGCTGTAGATCCACAGCAAGATCGCCGCGTAGCGCAGCGGCGTTTTCGGCGCGATGGCGCCCACCAGCGAGGCGCCGAGGATACCGAACAGCGCGCAACGCTCGTAAATGCACATCACGCACGGCTGCAGCAGCATAACGTGCTGGAAATAGAGCGCGACCAGTTCCAACACCAACGCTGTCAGGGCCATCAGCAGCCAGGCGCCGCGTCCTTGTGAACAGCGGTTAAAGAATTGCAACATATCTAGATTCTTCCATGCAGTAAGCAATTGAACCGGCAGTGTAAACCAATTCCTCTTCGCTGCCAGCCACCTGGGCCGGATTCAGCGTAAAAATAGTCGGTTCACCCTGCCGGCGCCGTCTCAGTGGCCGACGGCGTCGATGGACGGCAGCGTCAGCCAATGCCACTGCGTCAACAGCTCGGTCGCCGGTTCCAAGGTGAACTGGACGCACAGCAGGCCAACCACCGTCAGCACCACCGTATAAGGCAGGGCCATCCATACCATGCGGCCATACGACAAACGCACCAGCGGCGCCAGCGCAGACGTCAGCAGAAACAGAAACGCCGCCTGCCCGTTAGGGGTGGCGACCGAGGGCAGGTTGGTGCCGGTATTGATGGCGACCGCCAGCAGCTCGAACTGCTTCAGCCCGATAGCGCCGGTTTCCAGCGCGGTGCGCGCCTCGTTGATGTAAACCGTGCCGACGAACACGTTGTCGGAAACCGACGACAGCAGGCCGTTGAACAGGTAGAACAGCGAAAGCTGAGAAGCGGGCTCGGCGCGCAGCACAAACTGGATCACCGGGCTGAACAGGTGCTGCTCGATGATGACCGCGACCACGGTGAAAAACACCGTCAGCAGCGCGGTGAACGGCAGCGCTTCCTGGAACGCTTTGCCGATGGCGTGCTCGTCGTTCACGCCGCACAGGGAGGTGGCGAGAACGATGACCGACAGGCCAATCAGCCCCACTTCAGCCAGGTGGAAGGCCAGCGCCAGCACCAGCCAAACGCCGATCAGCGCTTGCATCACCAGTTTGAGTCGTTCTTGTTTGCTACGACCCGCAGTGGCCTTGCGGTCATACTCTTTCAGCACGTCGCGTACCGCTTCCGGTAGCTGCGCGCCGTAGCCAAACAGGCGAAAACGTTCTACCAGCCAACAAACCAGCAGGCCGCACACCAACACCGGCAGCGTGACCGGCGCCATTCGCAGGAAGAAATCGATAAAACCCCAGCCAGCGTTTTTGGCGATGATCAGGTTTTGCGGCTCGCCTACCATGGTCATGACACCGCCGAGCGCGGTGCCGACGCCGGCGTGCATCAGCAGGCTGCGCAGAAAGGCGCGGAATTGCTCCAGCGTCTGTTTGCGCTCTTCGCCGGTAAAATCGCTGTCATCGCCGATGTCGCCGTCGGGGCGATTCGATGTCACGTTGTGATAGATGGAATAGAAGCCGGTGGCCACGCTGATCACCACCGCCACGACCGTCAGCGCGTCGAGGAAGGCGGAAAGAAAGGCAGCGGCCAGGCAGAACGCCAGCGACAGCAGCGTTTTCGAGCGGATGTTGAGCAGCAGCTTGGTGAACACGAACAGCAGCAGTTGCTTCATAAAGTAGATGCCGGCCACCATAAAGATCAGCAGCAGCAACACGTCCAGATTATGTTCGATTTCCTGCGAGACCTGCGCCGGGCTGGTCATGCCGATGGCCACGGCCTCGAGCGCCAGCAGGCCGCCAGGCAGCAACGGGTAACATTTCAACGCCATCGCCAGGGTAAAGATGAACTCGACCACCAGCAGCCAACCCGCGATAAACGGGCTGGCGAAAAAGAACACCAGGGGGTTGATCGCCAGAAAAATGAGAATGGTCAGTTTGTACCAGTCGGGAGATTGCCCCAGAAAATTTTTGAGCAGGGCGCTACGCAGGGTTGTTTCCATTGTGCTCTATGCATCCTTCAATCAGTCGTAGCACGTACCCTAACAACGCGGCGGGGGCGGGCGCAACCGGAGCTTGTTTTACGGCGGCAAATTTCTCAGGGCCGGTGTTTTTGCGCGTTTTTTGCCACGTTATGCACACTTTCGTTTATTGTTTTTCGCTCACGCTATGTCATGTCAGCACGATCTGGTATGATGAGCTGATTACTTTTACTGATTTTATCGTCGCAACGGAACGTCAAACACATGGTCATAAAGGCGCAGAGTCCTGCCGGTTTCGCGGAAGAGTACATTATTGAGAGTATTTGGAATAATCGCTTCCCCCCTGGCTCTATTTTGCCCGCGGAGCGTGAGCTTTCGGAGTTGATTGGCGTCACGCGCACCACGTTACGTGAAGTGTTGCAACGTCTGGCCCGCGATGGCTGGTTGACCATTCAGCATGGTAAACCGACCAAAGTGAACAATTTTTGGGAAACGTCCGGCCTCAATATCCTTGAGACGGTGGCCCGTCTCGATCACAAAAGCGTCCCTCAGCTGATCGATAACCTGCTGTCCGTGCGCACCAATATCGCGTCGATCTTTATTCGCGCCGCGGTGCGCAATCATCCTGAGCAGGCCCAGGAAGTGTTGGCGAAGGCCGCCGAGGTAGAAGATCAGGCGGACGCTTTCAATCTGCTCGATTACGAGATCTTCCGCGGTCTGGCGTTCGCTTCCGGCAACCCGATCTACGGCCTGATCTTCAACGGTCTGAAAGGGCTGTACACCCGCGTGGGCCGTTACTACTTCTCCAATCCGGAAGCGCGCAAGCTGGCGCTGGCCTTCTACAGCAAGCTGTCCACGCTGTGCCATGAGAAATTGTACGACCAGGTGATGGATACCGTGCGCAGCTACGGTAAAGACAGCGGAGCGATTTGGCAGAGCATGCAGGGCACCATGCCGAGCGATCTGACCGAAGCGCGTCGTTAATCGCGAGTCAATGAAATAAGAAAGGGCGCCATGCGGCGCCCTTTGTCGTTGTGGCGGTTACAGCGGCGTAGGCCGCGGCGGGCAGCGATCGAGCAACTCTACACTGCCGTCATCATTTTGCTGCTCGAGGATCACGTCGAAGCCCCACAGGCGATGCAGGTGCTTCAACACGTCGCGGCGGCTCTTATCCAGTGGCGCGCGTTCCTGCGGGATGTAGCGCAATGTCAGCGAGCGGTCACCGCGCAGATCCACGTTCCAGATCTGAATGTTCGGCTCATGGTTGCTCAAGTTGTATTGCGCTGACAGCTCCTGGCGGATCGCCCGGTAACCGGCTTCGTTATGGATTGCGGCAATCTCCAGATAGTTGTTGCGATCGTCGTCCAGCACGGTGAACAACCGGAAATCGCGCATCACTTTGGGTGACAGGAACTGGCTGATAAAGCTCTCGTCCTTGAAGTCGCGCATGGCGAAGTGCAATGTCTCCAGCCAGTCTTTTCCGGCGATGTCCGGGAACCAGTAGCGGTCTTCTTCGGTCGGCGACTGGCAGATGCGCTTGATATCCTGGAACATGGCGAAGCCCAGCGCATAAGGGTTGATGCCGTTATAGTACGGGCTGTTGTACGGCGGCTGATACACCACGTTGGTGTGGCTGTGCAAAAACTCCAGCATAAACCGCTCGGTCACTCGGCCCTCGTCGTACAGATGGTTGAGGATGGTGTAATGCCAGAAGGTGGCCCAACCCTCGTTCATCACCTGAGTCTGCTTTTGCGGGTAGAAATACTGGCTGACCTTGCGCACGATGCGCAACACCTCACGCTGCCAGGGTTCCAGCAGCGGTGCATTCTTTTCGATAAAATAGAGGATATTTTCCTGCGGTTCGCTCGGGTACCGGCGCGCCTGCTCCGGCGACTCTTCGCGTTCAACGCGTGGCAAGGTCTTCCATAACGTATTCACCTGGCTTTGCAGATACTCTTCGCGGCTTTTCTGGCGCGCTTTCTCTTCCACCAGGGAGATTTTCTGCGGGCGCTTGTACCTGTCGACCCCATAGTTCATCAGCGCATGGCAAGAGTCCAGCAGTCGCTCCACTTCATCGACGCCGTAGCGCTCTTCGCACTGGCTGATGTAGTGGCGGGCGAACAGCAGATAATCGACGATGGAGCTGGCGTCGGTCCAGCTGCGAAACAGATAGTTATTCTTGAAGAACGAGTTGTGGCCATAGCAGGCGTGCGCCATCACCAGCGCCTGCATGGTGATGGTGTTCTCCTCCATCAGGTAGGCGATGCAGGGATTGGAGTTGATGACGATTTCATACGCCAGCCCTTGCTGGCCCTGTTTGTAGCGCTGTTCGGTTTCGATGAACTTCTTGCCGAAGGACCAATGGGTATAGTTGATCGGCATGCCGACGCTCGAATAGGCGTCCATCATCTGCTCGGAGGTGATCACCTCGATTTGATGGGGGTAGGTGTCGAGTCGGTAATGCTTGGCGACGCGGTCGATCTGCTCCAAATACACCTGCAGCAGTTCGAACGTCCAGTCCGGTCCATCGCTCAGACGTTTATCATCCTTAACCTTTTCATGTGTTGAAGTAGTCATCAGCGCACCCTCATTATTCACGGGTCTTGCTCAAACGGCAGACCCTGTAACAAGCATAGTTCAAGTCATAATTAACCATTGCAAATCAGTGAAATAAAAATGCCGGTACGCAAAGGAGCGAACGGCGGTCAATCCGGCGCCTGTCCCGGCAGAAGGCGGTGCGGCACCGCACTTCCTCTTCGAGTATAACCCTGCGGCAGGGGGGCGCAACACAATGCCTGATGCACGACAAGGATTGAAAATTGTTATGTTATATTGTAACTTTTAATTTTTCTCGATAACGGACAAGGAGCGCATTTTGGCGAGGCATTTTGGCAAACTGGCGGTGGCGCTGGCCGCGTTGTTTATCAGCGGGCAGGCATGCGCCCACGGGCATCATTCACATGGCAAGCCGCTGACGGAGGCGGAAAAAAAGGCGGAGGGAGGCGTGTTCGACGATAAGGACGTCAAAGATCGCGATCTGGCCGACTGGGAGGGCGTATGGCAATCCGTGTATCCCTATCTGCTTAATGGGGATCTTGACCCGGTGTTCAAGAAGAAAGCGGCGCAGGATAAGAGCAAAACCTTCGCAGAGGTGAAGGCGTATTACCGCAAAGGGTATGCCACCGATGTGGATACCATCGGCATTGAAAACGGCATCATGGAATTTCACCGCGGTGACCAATCCAGCGCCTGTCAGTATAAGTACGCCGGGCATAAGATCCTGACGTATGTTTCCGGTAAAAAGGGCGTGCGTTATCTGTTTGAATGCCAGGATGCCGGCAGCCTGGCGCCGAAATTCGTGCAGTTCAGCGATCACATTATCGGCCCGCGCAAATCGGCGCATTTCCATATCTTTATGGGCAACACGTCGCAGGAAGCGTTGCTGAAAGAGATGGATAACTGGCCGACTTACTACCCATTCCAACTGCAAACCAAAGAAGTCGTGGATGAGATGCTGCATCATTGATGCTGCTCGTTCCCGCAACCACAAGCCCGCCTGTGTGGGCTTGTGCTCAGTCAAACGGTCTGATTTGCAGGTAATCGTCCGTCACTTCCATTTCAAATAGCGTTTTATCTGCCAACAAGGTCGCACGCATTCGTTCCCGGGCTTGCAGGTAGCGTTCATCCAACTGAATATCACCGGCGCTTTCCCATGCGACTCGGCTTGGCCATTGCGCATAGCCGATAAACTGCCCGCCCACATCCCGATGCAGGCGCGAGCCAAGGCTGCCGCGCTGCAGATAGATACCTTGGGTCAACGCTAGCCAAGCCTGGCGAAAGGCGTGCTCGTGTCCGGGTTTGACTGAAAACTGGTAGATGGCGATGAACATAAGACGTTCTCCACAATAGCGACAGTGTGAACTTTAGGCGCTGCTTCTGGCTTTAACGTTCATATCGTGCTGCAGCGTTCAACATAAACGGCGGGCCAAGGGCTCGGGTGTTTTATTCCGGCACTGAAAGCAAGGTTAACGGCAGCTGAAATTTTGCGCGATTTTTCTGCTGCGGAGGGAGGGGGCTCTCTTTGTTTGTTATGTTGGTATTTTTTATTTTATTAGATTTTTATTCTATTTAAATGTTGGCTGGTATTTTTATATTCTGTTAAATCAATGTTGCTTATTACGCCTTTTTTGAGTGCTATCATTGATAGCGTTGATATCAATTCAGTGGCGGTATGACGCCATAATCCCCTCTAAACCGCATCTTATCGCTATTTGCAGACGGCTATTGCAAATACATGACCCATCGACGATAAATTAATTGTGAATATTGTCACGTTTGATGACGAAGTTGTTGGACGGATTTTTTCACTGAGTTAATTTCCTGTAAGCAGAAGATTATGCTTTGTGAAGCCTTGGGCTGGAGTCAGCGATGCGAGTGGTAATTTTAGGTAGTGGAGTGGTGGGCGTAGCCAGTGCCTGGTATTTGGCGAAGGCGGGGCATGAGGTGACGGTGATCGATCGTCAGCCAGGCCCCGCACTGGAAACCAGCGCGGCGAACGCCGGGCAGATTTCACCGGGTTATGCTGCCCCCTGGGCGGCGCCGGGTGTGCCGCTGAAGGCCATCAAGTGGATGTTCCAGCGCCATGCGCCGTTGGCCATCCGCCTCGACGGCAGCAGCTTCCAGCTGAGCTGGATGTGGCAGATGTTGAAAAACTGCAACACCGAACACTACATGACCAACAAAGGCCGCATGGTGCGCCTGGCGGAATACAGCCGCGATTGTATCAAGGCGCTGCGTCAGGAAACCGGCATCCAGTACGAAGGTCGTCAGGGCGGCACGCTGCAGCTGTTTCGCACTCAACAACAGTTCGAAAACGCCGCGAAAGACATTGCGGTATTGGAAGATGCCGGCGTGCCTTACAGATTGCTGGAAGCCGGCCAGCTCGGCAGCGTCGAGCCGGCGCTGGCGCAGGTGGCGCACAAGCTGACCGGTGGCCTGCAGTTGCCGAACGACGAAACCGGCGATTGCCAGCTGTTTACGCAACAGTTGGCGAAGATGGCAGAGCAGGCGGGCGTCACCTTCCTGTTCAACCGCAGCGTCGATCGTCTGCTGGTGGAGGGCGACAAGATCGCCGGCGTGCAGTGCGGCGAGGAAGTGTTCAAGGCCGACAGCTATGTGGTGGCGTTCGGCTCATACTCCACGGCACTGCTGCGCGGCCTGGTGTCCATTCCGGTTTACCCGCTGAAGGGCTATTCGTTGACCATTCCTATCACCGACGAAGCGGCGGCGCCGTTCTCTACGGTATTGGATGAGACGTATAAAATCGCCATCACACGCTTCGACCAGCGCATTCGCGTTGGCGGCATGGCGGAGATCGTCGGTTTCAATACGCAGCTGGAGCAAAAACGGCGCGAAACGCTGGAAATGGTGGTGCGCGATCTCTACCCGAACGGCGGCCGAGTGGAAGAGGCAACGTTCTGGACCGGCCTGCGGCCGATGACGCCGGACGGTACGCCAATTGTCGGCCGCACCTCGCTGAAGAACCTGTATCTCAATACCGGGCATGGCACGTTGGGCTGGACGATGGCCTGTGGCTCCGGGCAGTTGTTGTCCGATCTGATGTCCGGCATTACGCCGGCGATCCCTTCCGATGACTTGGCGGTGGCGCGTTACAGCGCCGGGTTTCGTCAGCAACACGCGGTTCCGCTGAACGACGTGCATCCCGCACGTTAATCGTTGACTCTGTCATAGACTTTCCCGGCCACGCGCAGGCGCGCGTGGCCGCCGTACGCTGCCCCAAGGAGAAGCGATGCCCCGTCCCATAACCGCCACGATGCATCTCGGCGCGATTGAAAATAACCTGCAGGTGGTGCGCCGTTTCGCCCCCGGCGCCAAAGTCTGGGCGGTGGTCAAGGCTAACGCCTATGGCCACGGCATCAAACACGTTTGGCGCAGCATGGCGCAAACCGACGGCTTCGCCATGCTGGATCTGGCCGAAGCGGTGCTGCTGCGCGAGTCGGGTTGGCAAGGGCCTATCCTGTTGTTGGAAGGCTTCTTCCAGCCGCAGGATCTGGCGTTGCTTGACCGTTATCGCCTGACGACGGCGGTGCACAGCGACTGGCAACTGGCGGCGATCGCCGACGCCACGCTGAACGCGCCGCTCAATGTCTATCTGAAAGTGAACAGTGGCATGAATCGGCTGGGGTTCGCACCCGAGCGGCTGCATGAGGTGTGGCGCAGGGCGCAGGCGGTAGCCAACATTGCCGAGCTTACGCTGATGAGCCATTTCGCCACCGCCGACGGCCCCGAAGGCGTGACGCAGCAGATGGCCACCATCGAGGCGGCGGCTAACGATATACCGTTGCCGCGCTGCTTGGCCAACTCGGCCGCCACGCTGTGGCACCCTTCGACCCACGGCAGTTGGATCCGTCCTGGGATCGTTCTCTATGGCGCTTCGCCGAGCGGTTGCTGGAATGACATTGCGGCGACGGGGCTGCAGCCCGCGATGACGCTGAGCAGTGAAATCATCGGCATTCAGCAGCTGAAGTCTGGCGATCGTGTGGGTTACGGTGGCCGTTACAGCGCCGCAGGCGCACAGCGTATCGGTGTGGTGGCCTGCGGTTACGCCGACGGCTATCCGCGTCATGCGCCGACCGGTACGCCGGTATGGGTTGGCGGCGTGCTGACGCGCACCCTGGGAACGGTATCGATGGATATGCTGGCGGTGGATCTGACGCCCTGTCCGCAAGTCGAACTGGGCGCCGAAGTCGAGCTGTGGGGGAAACGCCTGCCGGTGGATGAGGTGGCCACGGCGGCAGGGACGTTAGGCTATGAACTGCTGTCGGCGTTAGCGGCGCGAGTGCCGGTCGCCATCGAAGCCTGAGCCGGGGCTCAGGCGACTTTTCTGATCTGCCCTTTAATCTGCTTGCTGAGCCGCCGCGCGTGTAGCGCCAGCAGGCAGCCCGCCAGCATCACCAGCGCCAGCGACAGCTTGGGTTGCAGCGGCAACGCCATCGCCACCAGACCCAGCGCGGCGCCGCCCGCCATCTGCACGAAACCGACCAGCGCGGACGCGACGCCGGCCTCATTGGAGTAGGGTTCCAACGCGTAGCTGGTGGCCGGGCCCATCACGAATGCCAACCCGGCGCAGGCGCTGGCGACTGGCAGCATATACGTCAGCCAGTGCGTTTGCGCCGTCGCGGGCAGCAGCATGACGCCCAGCAGCAGGCCCAGACAGCCCAGTCCCATCAACATGCCGCCGGTCGCCAGACAAACCGGGCGGCCGACCTTGTGGATGATGCGGTTGGCGAAGAAGCTGACCAGCATGATCCAGAAACCGTTGGCGCCGAACACCAGCGAGAATTGCAGCGGCGTCAGGCCGGCGGTGCCCATCAGCACGTTCGGTGCCAGAGAAACGTAGGTCAGCGCCATGCCCATCGCCCCGGAGTTCACCACCGCAAAAGAGAGGAAACGCCGTTCGCTGAGGATGCGCGCGTATTGACGCACCGGCAACCCCTTGACCGGCACGGTGTCGGCGGGGCGAGTTTCCGGCAGGCGCAGCGCGATGAGCGCCAACACCAGCAGCGCGTAGCCGACCAGGAACCAGAAGGGCGCGCGCCAGCCGAAGGCTTCGGCGAGCAGGCCGCCGAGCAGCGGCGCCAGCGCCGGGATGATGTTCAGCGTGCCGTTAAGAAAGCCGAAAGCGCGGGCGGCGTCATCGCCATTCAGGCGATCGCGCACGCCGCTGAAGGCGACGACGGCGGTACAGCAAACGGCCACCCCTTGCAGCAGACGCGAAGCGATGAAAATCGTCGGGCTGGTGGCCAGCGCCGCCATCGCGGCGCCGATCATGTAGAGGATAATGCCGGCCAGCGCCACCGGTTTGCGGCCATAGTTATCCACCAGCGGGCCGGCGATGACCTGGCCGAGGCCAAGCACCAGAATAAATAGCGATATGGTGGATTGGATCAGCGCTTCGCTGCTGCCCAGACCGACGGCAATAGCGGGAATCGTCGGCAGATAAAGATCGATGCCTAATGGGCCGAGCAGCACCAGGCTGAGAAGCATAAACAGAAACTTTTGCATAACAGAAAAGGCACGTCCGAGTGACAAAGAGGGCTAGAGTAGAGACTCTGGCGGCAAATGAAAAGGGGCAAAGCGGGTCAGCGCTGCGCCCCCTGACGATAATAGAGCGCTGAGACGGTATCGGCCACATAACGGGCCTGGTGGCGAGCATCATCCAGCGCACGATGCGGCATACCTTCGAACGGGCGAGCCTTTTTCGGGTTAAAGCCATGCAGTTCCGCCAGCGTGATCACCGTGCGCACGTCCTGAGTATCCCAAAACTTCCACGGGCAGGGCATTTCCAACTGCTGGAAGGCGTGTTCGAGGATCGCGCAGTCGAACTCTTTGCCGTTGCCCCAGACTTTCACCGTGTCGGTGCTGTTCATATGGATAAAGCGGCTGAGGCTGCTCAGCACGCGCTTCAGGCTCTCGGTGCCGCCGAAGGCCTGTTTGCGCGCTTCATCGGACTGTTTCGCCCACCAGGCGACCGTGTCCAGGCTGATGGTACGGCCCGGTTGGTCTTTCTGACTGCTGACGGCGGTTTCGAATTCGGCGCCCAGCGCCCCGGTCCGGGGATCGAAAAACACCGCCGCAACCACCAGAATGACGGCGCTGGGTTTTATATCCAGGGTTTCAATGTCTAACATCAGATGGTGCATCGGCGTTTCCGGTGGTGGGCGTGGTGGCTTAATGTTACTACAGAACGTGCGCCGATGCGGCCGGTGCGCACATGAAATCCTTTTAAAGCGCCTCGTTCAGGTTATGATGCTCGTGATACTCTTGTCAGGTTGGTCGCTATCGGTGAGAACGCTTATCTTTATTCTGTGCATGGCCGGCTACTTGCTGTTGCTGGGCTACCTTAGCATGTTCGTCACGGACAAGATCTGTGAGAAGGCGGGTAACTACACCAAAATATGCCGCGTCGTAGACATTTCCGAACCTCATATTCCCAAATAGCCCCCAGTTTATCCCAGATAGTCGGTGGTAATCAGCGGCGTCAGGATGGCCGCCAGCGCCGTGAGCGCCCCCCATTGCCGCCAGCCCAGCCGCGCCAGCCAGTCATGCCGCTGCGGCGGCGTGGACAGTTGCCCGACGGCTACGGCGCCGGTCAGCAGCAGCGTCAGAATCAGCAGCACCAGGCAACGGCTCACCAACGTGAACTCAACATGCAGCACATTGGCGTAATACAGGCGCATCAGAATAAAATAGCTCAGCAAGATCCAGGCGAAAACGACGTTCTTCTTGAGCACCTGCTGCAGCATCAACGCGAGAAACAGGCTGTGAAACAGCGACAGCAGCGGGGCCTCGATCGGGTGCCGAACGCAGACGTTGTAGACCGCCATATAAATGTTGAAAACCAGCAGGATATAGATCACATAAATATACCAGCCGTAGATGACCTTGAGCTTTTTCGGGGTCGGCGGCAGGGAGAGTGCGTCCGGTTTCATTAATGCCTCCTGATGATGCCATGTAAACGCTGTGCTTGAAGACGGCGCGGCGACATCGTAATTTAAAATCCACAGGGTATATATCACCCGAGCGCTAAATGACAATTAAACGCGGGATCGGCTTTATTTCCGCGTTGGCCTGGAACTCTTTTGCGCCCGCGGGGTCGATTGGCGTACGAATGCCTGGCGGTTTTTGCATTATGATGACAGATATAATTTATTGATATGAAAGATTATAAAAACACTTCGGGCACAAAAATTCTGCTGCTGTTCAGCCTGGCGTTTTATACGCTATTGCCACCGTTGCTGACGGCGGTCGTGTTCAACCGTTTCAATCTTAATCCGTTCGCGATCGTCAAATTTTTTCACTTCAACCCGTTTTTGGCCGATCGGGGCATACCCGGCTATCAGACTTTCTTCTACTTGCTGATGCTATGGTTGGGGTTGAACGCTTTGCTCTGGCTGCTGGTGTGGGGGGCGGGGCGATTGTATCAGCGCTGGCGATCGCCGCGCGGCTGATAGTTTCTCAAAGGGGAAAGTTGCCTGGGGAAATGACTTTGCATTCAATAATGAGACGTATTATCATTTTATTCGCCGGTGAGGGGAAAAGGGTTGTCTCCTTCTGTGCCCCCCGATCCGGCACGACATTGCTCACATTGCTTCCCGTTTTCATGCCAGCCTTGCGCTGGCACTTTTTTATCCCACGCCAAAAACCATGACGCCGGTGGTCAGCCTCTTTTCATTAATATGACTGTTTAAAAGCCAGCGCGCGGCATTGGGGCGTTAGAACAGCGAAAACAGCAACACCACCGGCAGGCTCAACGGCCAGGTTAACCCGATGGTCAGTGCGCTGATACAGCGAATTTTGACGGTGTCCCGGCTAACCAGGTAGGTGAAAACCATAGAAACTAACAGACCAATAAAATAACAGTATTGCGTTGCAACCCACAGCGGCGACATGAAACCCGATCCCAGTTGTATTTTTACGCGCGAATTCTAGGAGCTTGGCGGGTGATAATCAATGACCAAAGGCCCTTTATTCAAACCTTTATCCATAAGTATGCATAATTTATTTCTATAAAGAACGTAGGGTTATTAGCGGCTTTATGTTTATTGCCAAAAGAAATCAACAGCATAGTTACCGGTAACATCTTGCGTCAGGCAAGCCATCCCTCTGGAGTGAACTCCGCTGAGCAGTTAAAGAGTCGGTGAAGGGGGAAACGCGGTGGGGTTATGACTCATAAAAATTAATGATGTATTTGCGGACGGCAAGGCTAAGGTGAGGTGGCGTCGGGTTTGGCGGTACGTGAACCCTTCAGGCGCCGGTTTTAGCGCATCGGTCGCGATGCGCCGCTTGCCCGCCAGGGAGGGGGATGGTTGTCGTTACGGGTTTAATGAATGTTAAGACCGTAGACGAACAGCCACGAAAACAGCAGCGCCAGCAGGCATGCCATAAAAACGATGGAGATCATTTCCTTCACAACTTCATTCCTTTTCCCGGTGAGCCAAATTTACTTCTCTTTGTTTTTGCGCGAAATTTTAGATCGGTATGGGTAAAAATCCTAGTTTTAATCCTGTTTTTTCCCGGCCTTGCGGCGTAAGCCGCTTCGATAAGCCGTGGCGGCGGTGGGAAATCGGGGACGTTAACTCGTCGTAGCTATTGCTGAACGCCATGAGGCTGACTATATAAAAGGGGGACTGCGTGGCGTCGAAGGCAGCCAGGCTCGCCCCTTGCGGGGCCGTTCATCTGCCTGCGGCGCTTTCCTATGAGATGAAGGAGTCGGCAATGAGCACAAAACCAACTATCGTGCTGGTACACGGATTCTGGGGCGGCGCCGCGCACTGGAGTAAGGTCATCATCGAGTTGTCGCGCAGGGGATATACGGCGATTCATGCGGTGGAAATGCCGTTGACGTCGCTGGCTGAGGATGCGGAACGTACGCGTAAGATGGTCGCGCAGCAAGCGGGACCGGTATTGTTGGTCGGGCACTCTTACGGCGGTGCCGTGATCACGGAAATGGGCAACCAGCCTAACGTGGTTGGCCTGGTCTACATCGCCGCGTTTGCGCCGGATGCCGGTGAAAGTGCCGGCGGTATTACGCAAGCGCATCCTCCTGCGGCAGTCGAGAATCTGGCCCCGGACAGCGACGGTTATCTGTGGATTAAAACCGACAAGTTTCACGAAAGCTTTTGCCAGGATCTGACCGCCGACGAGGCATTGGTGATGGCGGTGGCGCAGAAGGCCCCGCTGGCCGATACCTTTGGCAACACCATCGGCGAGCCCGCCTGGAAACATAAGCCGTCATGGTATCAACTTTCCAGCGACGATCGCATGATAGCGCCGGAGAATCAGCGGCGCATGGCGCAGCGGCTGCAGGCCAAGAAAGTGATGGTGCTGAATGCCAGCCATGCCTCGCTGGTTTCCCATGCCGATGAGGTGGCGGGTTTGATTGACGAAGCGGCAGGTTTGAAATAAAGCAGGGGCAGGAAGGCTCGACATTCTGCGGCAGATTATCCCTTCGCTGCCTATTACGCCGGACGAAAGAGCCGGCGTAATAGGCGCTAATTAGGGATAAGCGCTGATATCGTTATAACAGCATCATCAACACGACGGCGGCGGTAATAATGGCGTAGAGGTCTGCCTTACGCATATCGCCTTAGCGCCCGTTAACGCCGATCATTTCTATTGCCGCGCGATGCAGCCGCTGAAAATAGTCATCGGGCTGCTTTTCTATCTCCTGGATAAGGCTGGCGAGCAGGTTCTGTTTGGTTATCGGCTTGTTGGCGGTCAACACCAGCAGCACGTTTTTGCCGAGCAGGCAACATATTTGCTTATGGTATTCATCAACATCGTGCTTGTTGAGGCCATAGAGGGTGTAGTCGATCATGATGTCTAACCTGCTGACAGGTAAATGCCCGCCGCAGCGGGCTGAGAAGCCATAGAAAAATAAAATGATGCAAATTTCGCTTAGGAAGAGACTTAAGCGATGGGGTAACGATAACTGAATGGGAATATTCCTATCAAGCCGTGCGGGGGTAGCGGCGGATGTTTAGGAATAACCTCAGAAGAACAAATAATAGAGAGAACCGTTCTGGGGAATCTGACTTATTATTGTTGTTGCCATTGTTTAAAAAATAAACATGGGTTTTGCAAATGTATAATGCGAAAAAGAAACAGCCGGAAAACGGTGCTTTCCGGCTGTGGTGACATTCACGCGGCGTTATTCACACGGTCTGTTTACGGAACAGTTCGCGGAATACCGGATAGATATCGTCCGGTTCGCGGATATGCTGCATGGCGAAGTTGTCGAATTTCGCCTGCAGATCCTCGTATTCGCGCCACAGCGTTTGGTGAGCGCGGCGAGTGATTTCTATGTAGCTGTAATAACGCACCATCGGCAGGATCTTTTTCGCCAACAGCTCATGACACAGCGGTGAATCGTCGGCCCAGTTGTCGCCGTCCGACGCTTGCGCGGCATAGATATTCCATTGCGCCGGGTCATAACGTTCTTCGACTACGTCATTCATTAACTTCAGCGCGCTGGAAACGATGGTGCCACCGGTTTCCTGCGAATAGAAGAACTCCTGTTCGTCCACCTCTTTCGCCTGGGTGTGATGGCGAATGTAGACCACCTCGACGTTTTTATAGGTTCGGCTCAGGAACAAATAGAGCAGAATGTAAAAACGCTTGGCCATGTCTTTGGTCGCCTGGTCCATCGAGCCGGACACGTCCATCAGGCAGAACATCACCGCCTGGCTGGAGGGCTCCGGCCGGCGCTCATAGTTTTTGTAGCGCAGGTCGAAGGTATCGATAAACGGCACGCTTTCGATTTTCTTGCGCAGTTCGGCAATTTCCTTGCGCAGCCGCTCCTCTTCCAGCAATTGCACCGGCTCGGTATTTTCCAACTGGGTCAGCGCATCTTCCAGCTCGTGCAACGCGCGTCTTTTACCGGCGGTCATGGCGGTTCGTCGCGCCAGCGAATTCTGCAGCGAACGCACGACGCTGATGTTGGCCGGCACGCCATTGGCGGTATAGCCGGCACGATGGGTTTTGAACTCGGTCAACTGCTTGTACTGATTCTTTTTCAGATTGGGCAGGGCGAGATCCTCGAACAAAAGATCGAGGTACTCGTCTTTGGAGATCTGGAAGACGAATTCATCCTGGCCTTCACCGTCCTGGCTGGCGTTGCCCTGGCCGCCGCCACCGCCTGCGCCGCCCTGAGGCCGCTCAACGCGATCGTTCTGCACGAAGTGGTCATTGCCTGGGTGAACACGATGGCGTGTGCCGCCGCGCCCCTGATGAAACATCGGTTCGTTGATATCGTCAGTGGGGATGGAGACCGACTCCCCGCTGTCTACGTCGGTGACCGAACGCTTGTTGATGGCTTCGGCAATCGACTGTTTGATTTGCGACTTGTAACGGCGCAAGAAGCGCTGGCGGTTCACCATGCTCTTGTTTTTGCCGTTCAGCCGTCGGTCAATGAAATAGGCCATACTTCCCCCAAACGACGTTGCCAACTCTTCATGTCCCGGTCGCGACAGCGCAATGTGTAAGCCCCTCCTTGGGCTGCGCTGCAACGTCCATGACTGTGGACATGGCCCTGATAATGCCGCTTACCTGAGGCGTTATGAGGATTTTCTGACCCGCAGATACCATTCACACAACAGGCGCACCTGCTTGCGGGTATAGCCTTTCTCCATCATGCGGTCGACGAAGTCGTCGTGTTTTTTCTGCTCGTCTGTCGAGGTTTTGGCGTTAAATGAAATCACCGGCAACAGCTCTTCGGTATTGGAGAACATTTTCTTCTCGATCACGGTGCGCAGCTTCTCGTAGCTGGTCCAGTTCGGATTGCGGCCGTTGTTGTTGGCGCGGGCGCGCAGCACGAAGTTCACGATTTCGTTGCGGAAATCTTTCGGGTTGCTGATACCGGCCGGTTTTTCAATTTTCTCCAGTTCGGCGTTCAAAGACTCGCGGTCGAACAGCTGACCGGTGTCGGGGTCGCGATACTCCTGATCCTGGATCCAGAAGTCCGCGTAGGTCACGTAACGGTCAAAAATGTTCTGTCCGTATTCCGAGTAGGATTCCAGATAGGCGGTCTGGATCTCTTTGCCGATAAACTCGGCGTATTTCGGGATCAGATAGCCTTTCAGATGTTCGAGGTATTTCTCGGCCAAATCCTGCGGGAACTGTTCGCGTTCGATCTGCTGCTCCAACACATAGAACAGGTGCACCGGGTTGGCTGCCACCTCGGCGTGATCGAAGTTGAATACCCGCGAGAGGATTTTAAAGGCGAAACGGGTGGAGAGGCCGTTCATGCCTTCGTCAACCCCGGCGTAGTCGCGGTACTCCTGATAGGACTTGGCTTTCGGATCGGTATCCTTGAGGCTTTCGCCGTCATACACGCGCATTTTCGAGTAAATGCTCGAGTTTTCCGGCTCTTTCAGCCGCGACAGCACGCTAAAGCGCGCCAGCGTTTCGAGGGTGCCCGGCGCGCAGGGCGCGTGAGTCAGCTCGCTGTGATCCAGCAGCTTGTCGTAAATCTTGATCTCTTCCGACACGCGCAGACAGTAAGGCACCTTGACGATGTACACGCGGTCGAGGAACGCTTCGTTGTTCTTGTTGTTACGGAAGGTCACCCACTCGGATTCGTTGGAGTGCGCCAGAATAATGCCGTTGAACGGCAGGGCGGAGATGCCCTCGGTGCCGTTGTAGTTACCTTCCTGAGTCGCCGTCAGCAGCGGATGCAGCACTTTGATCGGCGCTTTGAACATCTCGACGAATTCCATAATCCCCTGGTTGGCGCGGCACAGTGCGCCGGAATAGCCGTAGGCGTCCGGATCGTTCTGCGCGTGGTTCTCCAGCTTACGGATGTCCACTTTACCGACCAGCGCCGAGATGTCCTGGTTGTTCTCATCGCCCGGTTCGGTTTTGGCGATGGCGATCTGCTCCAGGATGGAAGGGCGCACCTTCACGACTTTAAACTTGGTGATATCGCCGCCGAACTCGTGCAGGCGCTTCGCCGCCCACGGCGACATGATGGTGCCGAGATAGCGACTTGGGATGTTGAACTCTTTTTCCAGGATTGAGGCATCTTCCTGAGGGTTGAACAGGCACAGCGGATGATCGTTGACCGGGCTGCGTTCGCCGTTGGCGCTGAGGGTGTAGATGGGCACGCGCTGCATCAACGCTTTAAGGCGTTCTGCCAGCGAGGATTTACCGCCGCCCACCGGGCCCAGCAGGTAAAGGATCTGTTTCTTCTCTTCCAGGCCCTGCGCGGCGTGCTTCAGGTAAGAGACGATCTGTTCGATGGCCTCTTCCATGCCGTAGAATTCTTCGAAGGCCGGATAGCGTGCGATCACGCGGTTGGAGAACAGGCGCGACAGGCGTGATTCTAGCGCAGTGTCGACCATCACAGGTTCACCGATAGCCATCAGCAGACGTTCGGCCGCGTTGGCATAGGCACTGCGATCTTGCCGGCAAATGGTAAGAAATTCCTGCAGTGTGAACTCTTCGTCCTTGGCAGCTTCGTAGCGCTGGCGATAGTGGTCAAATATGTTCATGATGCCCGTCCTTTCGTTATTAGCACAGGTTAAAGAGAGCGTGTGATAGTGTTCTGGCTCCCGAAAGATGAGAATACGCCTGAGTACAGCAACCCGTATGCCAACTTGGTGCGCTTATTATCGCGAGTTGCGCTGTATGCCACTGGGCCCAGGATAAATTCACCTTCTGATTTAAGCTTAGTTTGCTTGCCGGAAAATTTCCTGCCGTAGAAAAAGCTTTTTTTAAGTCATATCAATGACTCAGTTATTGCCGGGATAACCAAATGCCTTGTCTGGCGCGGCCTGCGGCATGAATCGTCATCGTTCCGCCATGATTAATTCATAATTCCGCTATAAGTTATTCGATCTTGGTCGTTTTCTATTGTAAAGATTAGGCGCGCAACTAAATTTTCACATAAACTATCGCGGCTATTAACCCTGTAATTTATGGAAAAAGAACCAGTGAAGATTTCAAAACTCAAAACGCTAGCAATTATCGCTTCCGCAATGGTTTGTGCGCAAAGTGCTCAGGCGGGGACCTGGTCACTCGGTGCTGCCGCGCTGGTTAGCCCGGACGCGTATCGCGGTTATCAGGACCGCGTTTATCCGGTGCCCGTCATCGACTATGAAGGTGACGACTTCTACTTCCGTACTCTGACCGCCGGTTACTACCTGTGGAAAGATCAAGAAAATCAGCTGAGCATCATGGGGTATTACACGCCATGGGGCTACCGTCCGGGCGACAGCGACGACGATCGCATGAAGCGTCTCGACAAGCGTCGCGGCACGCTGATGGCCGGCCTGGCCTATTCACACAACGCAGAGTGGGGCACCCTTCGTACCACGTTCACCGGCGACACGCTGAACAACAGCAACGGGCTGGTGGGCGATGTCGCTTATCTGTACAAGTTTGATCTGGACGCGCTGACGCTGGTCCCGGGCGTGGGCGTGATGTGGAACAGTAAGAACCAGAACAAATATTACTACGGCGTCAGCGCCAATGAATCACGCCGCAGCGGCCTGGACAGCTACACCCCTGGCGATAGCTGGGCTCCGTATCTCGAGCTGAGCGCCAATTATCAGATCAACAAAAGCTGGAACGCCTTCTTCGTCGGCCGCTATGTGAAATTGTCGGATGAAGTGAAAGACAGCCCGATGGTGGATAAATCTTACACCGGTTTATTGATGACGGGTGTGAGCTACACCTTCTAATCACGCATTGCACAATTATCGTGCGTGTCGTGCATCAAAAAGGGGCGCTGGCGCCCCTTTTGCACATCTGTAGTGCGCTTCCGCGCACGGTTCCTCAGGCCTTCTTACGACTGCGGAAGGTGACACCCAAACGGGCGGGTTGCTCGCCGGCAGCGACCAGCGGTTTGCTGACGCGCCCGGTCTCGATGCAGACCATGGTCTTGTAACCGTCGTTCGGCATATCCCCCATGCTGCAGGAGAGTTCCACGCCGGGGTTCCAGGCGATGACGTCGCTCATATGATGGTGGTGAACCTCGATGGTGCGAGCGAGTGCCGGATCGCGGATCTGGCTGAAAGCTTCCGGGCGGGTATAGACGCGGTCGGTTTGGCCGATGAATGTCACTTCACCCGTCTGATGCGCCTCTGCGCCGCCCGCCACCTTGTCGATATAAGGCTCGCCCAGGCCCGCCACGCTGACCCGATCGATGTCGCCGACCTGGAAGTAACTGTGCAGCGCCGCCGTGGCTTGATAATCGCCGTGCGATTCCAGCTCGATCTCGCACTCTTCACCCAGCTTGAAGCGAGCAATCAGCGTGAAGGCGTGCGGCCACAGTTTGCGGGTCTGCTCATTGTCTTTCAGCGTAAAGGTCAGGATGACGCCGTTCTCATCTTCATCGTGCGCCGTCAGGCTCCAGGGCTGGTTGCGGGCAAAGCCGTGGGAGGGTTGCGCCACCGGGCCGAACCACGGCCAGCAGATCGGCACGCCACCGCGGATGGCCTTGCCTGTGGCGAAAGGCGTGTTGTTGCTGAGCCAAATCACCGGCTGCTCACCGCTGGGCTGCCAGGCCAGCAAATGCGCGCCTTGCAGCGCGACGGCCGCGCGCACTTTCGGGTGCGACACCACAACCACGCCCAGCTCATCGAGTTGCCGCTGGCTGATATAAGGAGAAATTTGTTCGGAAACGGGCAGGGTGAAAATTTTCTCGTTCATTTCATGACCTATTGTTTGCCGGAGATACAAATAAAAAAGGGCGACAAAAATGTCGCCCTCATTATCAGCTTAACATCATGCCATTACTTGGAGATGTGAGCGATCAGATCCAGAACCTTGTTAGAGTAGCCGGTTTCGTTGTCGTACCAGGAAACCAGTTTCACGAAGTTGTCGTTCAGTGCGATACCGGCTTTGGCATCGAACACGGAAGTCAGTACTTCGCCGTTGAAGTCGGTGGAAACCACGTCGTCTTCAACATAGCCCAGAACGCCTTTCATAGAGCCTTCAGCGGCGTCTTTGATGGCTTTCTTGATTTCTTCGTAGGTAGCCGCTTTTTCCAGACGCACGGTCAGGTCAACAACGGACACGTTAGGGGTCGGTACGCGGAACGCCATGCCGGTCAGTTTGCCTTTCAGCTCTGGCAGAACCACGCCAACCGCTTTCGCTGCGCCGGTAGAAGAAGGGATGATGTTCTGGGATGCGCCGCGGCCGCCGCGCCAGTCTTTGTGAGACGGGCCATCAACGGTTTTTTGAGTAGCGGTGGTGGCGTGAACGGTGGTCATCAGGCCTTCAACGATACCGAAGTTGTCGTTGATGACTTTAGCCAGTGGCGCCAGGCAGTTGGTGGTGCAAGAGGCGTTGGACACGATGTCCTGGCCGGCATATTTGTCAAAGTTGGCGCCGCGAACGAACATTGGGGTCGCATCTTTGGATGGGCCAGTCAGAACCACTTTTTTAGCGCCGGCGGTGATGTGTTTACGCGCGGTTTCGTCGGTCAGGAAGATACCGGTCGCTTCAGCAACCACATCAACACCCACTTCGTTCCACTTCAGGTTAGCCGGGTCTTTCTCTGCGGTAACACGGATGGTTTTGCCATTAACAACCAGGTGGCCGTCTTTAACTTCTACCGTACCGTTGAAACGGCCGTGAGTAGAGTCATACTTCAGCATGTAAGCCATGTACTCTGCGTCCAACAGGTCGTTGATTGCAACGATCTCGATGTCAGAACGCTCTTGAGCAGCACGGAAAACAATGCGACCGATACGGCCAAAACCGTTGATACCTACTTTGATAGTCATATATTCCACCAGCTATTTGTTAGTGAATAAAAGGTTGGTTGTAAAATTACAAAAACCTTACCCAGCGTCAAGCGGAATCGTGTCAATACTTGCGGCAAGTCAAACCGGAAGGGTGGTTTTGCACGCTTATTGCACAGTCCATTTGCGCTCGGCCTCATCCGTTATATGGGGACAAGCCGCCAAGTATAAAGTCAGCATACGCAAGATGTGTGATCGTTATCACATATCATCGTGACGTGGCCTTTATGGGCTACAGTTTAGGCCAAAAACCCCTGCAGCGGTGTTAATTTTTTGTTATTATTAATCATTGTTTTCGTTGACATTATCCACATTCAGAGATAAGCACAAATGGCTAAAGAGACAACCCCCGGTCATCCGGTCACGGAACTGAATGAAATCCAACGTTATGTGACGCAACAGCGTGGCACCGAAGCGCCGTTCAGCGGCAAATTGCTGCACAACAAGCGCGAGGGCGTGTACCATTGCCTGTGCTGTAACCAGCCGCTGTTCTATTCCGAAACCAAATACGATTCCGGCTGCGGCTGGCCGAGCTTTTATGAGCCGGTTTCCGCCGATGCAATCCGTTATCTTGATGATAATTCACATAATATGCATCGTGTTGAAATCCGCTGCGGCCACTGCGACGCGCATCTGGGGCACGTTTTCCCTGATGGCCCGCAGCCGACTGGCGACCGCTACTGCGTCAACTCCGCCTCGCTGAGTTTCACCGATGGCGAAAATGGCGACCAAACGGCTGGTTAAGTGGTAATTTAATCAACAAAATCGATTCAGCTAATTATTCATCTGTAAGCGAGAAGGGCTCTGATGGACGTGAAAGATCTGATTGCGGCGATGACGCCCGAGATATACCAGCGCCTGGTGCAGGCGGTTGAGCTGGGCAAGTGGCCGGACGGCGTGGCGCTGACGCCTGAGCAGAAGGAAAACAGCCTGCAGGCGGTGATGCTGTGGCAGTCGATGAACAACGTCGATCCGCAGCACATGAGCATCGGCACCGACGGGCAGATCGTGATGAAGAGCAAGCAAGAACTGAAGCAGCAGTTTGTTGCCGAGCCGCTGGTCAAACTTAAACCGCAGTAAGCTGTCCCTAAAGCGGGGCGATGTCGCCATCGCCCCCGTCGATTTACCGTTTCTCGCCTTTTATTCCCAGCGACTCCGCCAGCTGTTGCGCCAGCCGGTTATTGTCGTCCGCGCCGTACTCCCAGAACATCGCTCCCCCCAATCCCTGGCTTTTGATGTACTCGGCTTTGATAGCCACCGAACGCGGGTTCTCGTAGGAGATGGCGAACAGCGGTTTGCCTTCGGCGGATTGCAGCGTCAGGTATGGCACTTTGGCGTCGTCATCCCAGTGTTCGCGAAAACGCTGCTGCGGATCGTTGAGCAATTTGCTGACGATATCGTGGTATTTAAAGTAAGTGTCTTTGCTGAGATCCAACCCCAGCGTGCGGAACAGAGCGGTTTCTCGCGCACTGAAATAAGGCTGCGTCACCGGATGTTTGGCGGCGTCCGGCTTGTCCCAGTCGATGCCCGGCTCGGTCGCTCGTTTCGGCACCCGGCCGTAGAAACCGATACCCAGGTTCATCTGCGCCGGTTTTAATCCGGCGGCCAGATAATGTTTTACCACGGAATCGGCGCTGTAGCGGTCGGCGGCGGCTACGGTTGGCCAGCGCTTTGAATCGTACAGGTTGGCATTGAAGTACTGCGTGCCGTAAGCCATGTCGTAGGTCATCAGATTGATGTAGTTGAGGTAAGGGGCAATGCTTTTCACATCGACCCATTCCTGCGGGCTTTTGACGTTGGCCCCGACGGCGATGGTTAACAGCTTGCCTTTACCCAGCGCCTGATGAAGCTCTCTCAGCAGCAGGGTGAAGTTGTCGCGGTCTGCCGGTTGGCTTTCCACCAAACCCCAGGCGCCGTTTACCGGGTATTCCCAGTCCAGATCGATCCCATCCAGCCCGTACTGCTCGATCACCTGCAACGCGGAGCGAATGAAAATCACCCGGTTTCCCGCGGTGGCGGCAGCGCCGGAGAAACCGCGTGCGCCCCAGCCGCCGACCGACAACAGCACTTTCAGCTCGGGGTTCTGTTTGCGCAGCACCGGCAGCCGTTGCAAATCGGCTGTGACTTTCGGCGACAGGTAGATCTGGTGGCGGCGAGCGGGGTCTTTCAGCGCCGCATTGGTTTCGTCTTTCTCGTCGTTGTAGATCAGGCCAAACGAATAGTTGAGATGGGTGATTTGCGTCACGTCCAGCTTGTCGATGTCACCACCGGGGCCGGCGGTAACGTCGCCGCCGCCGTTGAAGTAGCCGACGGAGAGATAGGCCGCCTGGGCCGTGCTTGCGCCGGCCATAGCCAATTGCACCGCCGCCAGCAAAGGCAGCAGTTTTCGGGTTATTTTCATGTCTGTCTCCTTGTGGTCGGCAAGGCCGACCGTACCGCCAGGGGCGGGCACAATAAAGCCGGGCTCAGTGGGCCCCGGATGCGTATAACCGATTGACGCCAAAAGCGTCGCAGCCATAACAGCAAAAGCGCCTGCCGGTCACAAGCCGTTGGGGAAGAAGAAAGGTGGTATTGTGAGCGGCGTCGATAATTTCGCCGCTGCGTAGAGAGGGCGCCGGTGGCGCCCGAGAGGATTTAGTTGGCGAGAAACTGTGACAGGGTAACTAGCTGTGCGCCGGCGCGCGCCATGTCCTGCAGCGCTTGCTCACTGTCGCCCGGCTGCAGATTCACGCCGCGGCAGCCGTCGACGATCACCTGCGTCGGATAGCCGGCAGCCAGTGCATCCAGCACGCTGAACTTCACGCAGTAGTCGGTCGCCAGGCCCATGATCGCCAGCCGCCGGACGCCCTGCGATTGCAGCCAATCGTGCAGTTCGGTCTGCGCCCGGTGGCCGTTATCGAAGAACGCGCTGTAGCTGTCGATGCTCGTATCCTGCCCTTTGCGAAAAACGGCATCGATGTGTTGCCGCTGCAATTGAGAATGAAAATCGGCGCCGTGGCTCCCTTGCACGCAGTGCACCGGCCACCACACCTGCGGCAGACCTTCCAGCTCGCCGAGGGTGCCGACCTGCGCATGGGAGTTCACCGCAAAGCTGCGGTGATTGGCGGGATGCCAGTCCTGGCTGGCCACCACCGGCTCGCCCCGCGCCAGGCAGGCGGCGATCGCCTGATTGGCGACCGGAATGACGGCGTCGCCCTCCGTGACCGCCAGCGCGCCGCCGGGGCAGAAATCGTTTTGCAGATCGATCAACAACAGGGCCGTTTTCATCGCCGCTCCAGAGTTCAGTAGGTTAACCGTTGATGCTTAGCTCGCCGCGCAGATCTTGCTGCATCAGGGCGCGGATTTGTTCCGGCGTCAGCGGCTGGCTCAACAGATAGTGCAGCTTGGTCAGGGCGGCTTCCACCGTCATGTCGAAACCGCTGATCACCCCGGCATGCGCCAGCGCGTTGCCGGTGGCGTAGCCTTCCATATTGACGCGCCCAGAGATGCACTGCGTCAGGTTGACCACCACGATGCCGCGTTCAGAGGCCGCACGCAACTCGTCGATCAGCTCGGCCTTTTGCGGCGCGTTACCGACGCCGTAGGAGCGCAGGATCAGCGCCTTGACCGGCTGCAACAGGAAATTACGCACCACCGCGCCGGAAATGCCCGGATAGATGGTGACCACGCCGATCGGCTGCGGCGTGATGTCATGCACCTGCAACGCGCCGTTGCAAGCCGGGCTGTCGATGCCTTGCTGGCGGCGAATATGGATGCCGGCTTCCAGCAGCGGCGGCAGATTGGGGGAAGCGAAGGCGTCGAAGCCGTCGGCGTGCGCTTTGGTGGTGCGGTTGCCGCGGAACAGCTTGTTGTTGAAGAACAGGCTGACTTCGTTCACCGGATGGTTGGCCGCCAGATACAGCGCGTTGAGTAGGTTGGTTTGGCCATCGGAGCGCAGCTCCGCCAGCGGGATCTGCGAGCCGGTGACGATCACCGGTTTGGCCAGGTTTTCCAGCATGAAGGAAAGCGCCGAGGCGGTGAACGCCATGGTGTCGGTGCCATGCAGGATCACGAAGCCGTCGTAGCGATCGTAGTTCTGCTTGATGTCGTCGGCGATGTGCTGCCAGTCTTCCGGCGTCATGTCTGAAGAGTCAATCAATGGCGCGTATTCATGAATGGTGAAATCCGGCATCTCCGGCCGATGGAATTCGGGCATCAGCGCCAGCTGGCGCTGCAGGTGGCCGGAAACCGGGATGTAGCCGTGATCGGAACGCTGCATGCCGATGGTGCCGCCGGTGTAGGCGACGTAAATGGATTTCTTTTGCATGGTTATGATTTTAACAAAGATAAGATGGGCTGAATTATAGGGACATGGCGGCAGAAAAAAAGCCCGGCGGTGGCCGGGCTGCAGAATTATTTGTTAGCGGACTTCTCCGCAGGTCAGACAGATCGCGTAACGGTTCTGCGGATCGTTCAGGTTATTGAACAAACCCGGCTGCTCTTTCACCGCGTTGGCGACCGAAGCCAGCGGGGCGGGCAGTATGGCCTGAATCGCGGCCGGCAGCATGGCGTGAATGGAAACGCCAAACTGGCTGAGCACCATATCGCTGAGGCTTGGGGTATCGACGAACCAGTCGAGCTGCCACTGCTGCAGCTTTGCCAGCTCGGCGGCTTTCTTCACCGCGTCGTCGAAATCACCCAACTGATCGACCAGGCCGTTGGCCTTGGCGTCGCTGCCGAGCCAGACGTGGCCCTGTGCGATTTGGTCAACCTGCTGCGGGGTCATCTTGCGTGATTTGGCGACCAGCTCGAGGAAGTTCTTATACCCGTTTTCGATATTCAGCTGCATCATCTGCGAGAACTCCTGCGGCAGCGCCTTGGTGACCGCGATATCGGCCAGCGGCGAGGTCGCCACGCCGTCGGTGTGCACACCCAGCGTATCCAGGGTTTTCTCGTAGGTATTGATGATGCCGAAAATGCCGATAGAACCGGTCAGGGTGCTCGGGCTGGCGATGATATAGTCGGCCGGCGTCGAGACCCAGTAGCCGCCCGACGCGGCCATGCCGCCCATCGACACCACCACCGGTTTGCCGGCGGCGCGCACGGCGGCCAGCTCGGAGCGGATCACTTCGGACGCGCTGACGCTGCCGCCTGGGCTGTTGACGCGGAACACCACGGCCTTGACGGCCGGATCCAGACGCGCCTGGCGCAGCTCGGCGGCGGTGGTGTCCCCCCCGACGTTGCCCGGCGTCTGCTGGCCGTCCATGATGGCGCCGTTGGCGAACACCACGGCGATCTTGCCGCCCTGGTTGGCGTCCGGCTTCGGCTGATAGTCGTAGATGCTGATGGCGTTGAAATCGTTCGCCTGTTTGTCCCAGCCGAAGGTCTTGACCAGCTGATTTTCGATCGCGGTGCGCGACGCCAGCTCGTCCACCAGCTTATTGTCCAGCGCATAGCGGGCGGTGTCGCCACCGGCCGCCTGCAGGCCGTTCAGCACGCCGGCTGCGCCCGGGAACAGCTGCTGCGGCGTCAGTTGGCGGTTGGCGGCCACGGTCTCCAGGTAGTTCTGCCACAGGCCGCCGATCCAACGGCTGTCCGCTTCGCGCGCCGCCGGGGACATATCGTCGCGGATCAGCGGTTCGACCGCCGATTTATAGGTGCCGACGCGGAAGATATTGGTGGTGACCTTGAGCATGTCCAGCAACGACTTGTAGTACAGGTTGTTGGTGGCGAAACCGTGCAGATCGACCGCGCCCTGCGGTGACAGGAAGACCTTGTTGGCGTAGCTGGCCAGGTAGTATTGCGTTTGGTTGTAGCTGTCGCCGATGGCGAAGATCGGTTTGCCGCTGTCGCGGAACTCGCGCAGCGCTTTGCCGATATAGCGCAGCGACGGCTGATCGGCGCCGGCGAAGTCATTCAGCTGCAACACCATGCCGGTAATGTTTTTGTCGTCTTTGGCCTTGCGGATGCTGTCCACCACGTCGAACAGCGAGTTCTCCTGCAGGCGGCTGCTGGAGGCGCCCAACAGTTCACGCCCCCATTGCCGCACCCGGTTGTTTACCGAAGGCTGATCGACCACCACGCCGCTTAAATCGACCAACAGCGCGCCGCGCGCCGGGGCCGTCGAGGTGGAGGAACTTTGGAAGGACAGATAGATGCCGACCCCAACCAGGATCAGCAGGACCAGGAACAGGTTAAGGATCAGTTCCCTGATAAAATTCAGCAGACGCCATGTCCACCGGAAAATGCCGGCAATAATTTGCCACAATGTGCGCATGTGCTCTCCAACAAGAGTCGAGAATGTTCCGCTATCCTAATGAGCGGCCGGGTAAATGTCAGCTTTAAATCGTGGCACACAGACGCTATCGCCGAGGCTGTAACTCGCCGTTTAGCTATGTTAACGTGGCCGGAATGAAAATTGTTATCAGGAGTTTACGATGGATGCTCTGGATCTTTTATTGAATCGTCGCTCGGCTTCGCGCCTGGCGGAACCGGCGCCGGCGGGGGAAGTGCGCCAAAACATCATCAACGCGGGCCTGCGTGCGCCCGATCACGGTGCGCTGCAGCCGTGGCGTTTCGTGATGATCGAGAATCAGGGCCTGGAGCGCTTCAGTCAGCTGCTGCAGGCGGCGGCGAAGCAGGATCAGTTGGATGAAGCGGCGATCGAAAAAGCCACCAAGGCGCCGTTCCGCGCACCGCTGATCATCACCGTCATCGCGCATTGCACTGAAGAGACCAAGGTGCCGCGCTGGGAGCAGGTGGTTTCCGCCGGTTGCGCCGTGCAGGCGATGCAGATGGCGGCGCTGGCGCAGGGCTTTAACGGCATCTGGCGCACCGGCGCCTGGACCGAGCATGCGCTGGTGCGTGAAGCCTTCGGTTGCCGCGAGCAGGACGAGATCGTCGGTTTCCTCTATCTGGGCACGCCGCAGCTGAAGGCCGCCACTAAAGTGACGCCGCCGGACAGCACGCCTTTCGTCAGCTATTTCTAAGTATTATCCAACGGGGCGCGGCGAAAATGCGCCAAACCCCGCAAAATTGCATGGTTTCTGAGCAGGCCGTTCGCTTATCGGCGGCCCGCTCTTATCAATCCCCTCGGCAAGCGCTACCCTATGTTATCTTGAGTGCCGTTATCGAAGGGAGTGGACTATGACATCGCCAGCGATCCGTTTAACCCAGTACAGCCATGGCGCTGGCTGCGGCTGCAAAATCTCACCGAAAGTTCTCGAAACCATCCTGCACAGCGAGCGGGAGAAATTTGTCGATCCGCGTCTGTTGGTCGGCAATGAAACCCGCGACGACGCGGCGGTGTATGACATCGGCAACGGCGTCGGCATCATCAGCACTACCGACTTCTTCATGCCGATCGTCGACGATCCGTTTGATTTCGGCCGTATCGCCGCCGCTAACGCCATCAGCGACGTGTACGCCATGGGCGGCAAACCGATCATGGCGATCGCCATTCTCGGCTGGCCAATCGCCAAACTGCCGCCGGAGGTGGCGCAGCAGGTGATCGACGGCGGACGTTTCGCTTGCCAGCAGGCGGGGATCGCGCTGGCCGGCGGCCATTCCATCGATGCGCCGGAACCTATCTTCGGCCTGGCGGTCACCGGCGTGGTCAATACCGAGCGAGTGAAAAAGAACAGCGCCGCACAGGCCGGGGCGCAACTCTATCTGACCAAGCCGCTGGGCATTGGCGTGCTGACGACCGCCGAGAAGCAAAGCAAGCTGCGCCCTGAACATCAAGGGCTGGCGACGGACGTGATGTGTCGTCTTAACAAGCCGGGCGCCGACTTTGCCGAAGTGGCGGGCGTCACGGCGATGACCGACATCACTGGCTTTGGCCTGTTGGGCCACCTGAGCGAGGTTTGTCAGGGCTCCGGTCTGCAGGCGACGGTCTGGTTCGATCGGGTGCCGAAACTGCCGGATGTCGAGGCGTACATCGCCGAGGGCTGCGTGCCGGGCGGCACCGGGCGCAACTTCGACAGCTACGGCCATCTGGTGGGCGAGATGAGCGATTTGCAGCGTCAGCTGCTGTGCGATCCGCAAACCTCCGGCGGTTTGCTGTTGGCGGTATTGCCGGAGGCGCAGGCGCAGGTGCTGGCGATTGCCGAGCAGCACGGCATCACGCTCAATCCTATCGGTGAGCTGCATGCCGCACAGGCAGGTAAACCGCTGATCGAGGTTGTGTAGTGTCCAAGATGCAAGGCAGGCCGGACAGCGCCGATTATCAACGCATTTTTCTGCACGACGTGCCGCTGATTGACGTGCGTGCGCCGATCGAGTTTCAGCAGGGCGCCTTCGCTCAGGCTGTGAACCTGCCGCTGATGGTCGACAGCGAGCGGCAGGCGGTGGGCACCTGCTATAAGCAGCATGGTCAGCAAGCGGCGATTGCGCTCGGCCACAGCCTGGTGAACGGCAAACTGCGCGAACAGCGTACCGCCGCCTGGCTGGCGGCCTGTGCGCAGCGACCCGAAGGTTATATTTACTGCTTCCGTGGCGGGCTGCGCTCACAGCTGGTGCAGCAATGGCTGCATGAGGCCGGCGTCGAGTACCCGCGTATCACTGGCGGTTATAAGGCGCTGCGCAATTATCTGCTCGGCGTGTTGGCGCAAAGCGCGGCATTGCCGATGGCCCTGGTGGGCGGCAATACCGGCAGCGGCAAGACGTTGCTGGTCAACGAACTGGCCGACGGCGTCGATCTGGAAGGCGCGGCGCGCCATCGCGGTTCATCTTTTGGCCGAACGCTGGCGGGGCAAAGCTCACAGATCGATTTTGAGAATCGTCTGGCTGTGTTATTGCTGAAAAAACAGCATGGTGGCAGCCGCCGTTGGGTGCTGGAAGACGAAGGGCGGATCATCGGCAGCAACAATCTGCCGTTGCCGTTGTTCAACGGCATGCAGCAGGCGCCGGTGGCGGTGATCGACGATCCGTTTGATATTCGCCTGGCACGCCTGCAGGCCGAATATATCGACGGGATGCGTGAACAGTTCGAACAGGCCTATGGCGTGGAAGAAGGCTGGCGGCAGTACGACGACTATCTGCATCACGGCCTGTTCGCCATTCGCCGCCGGCTGGGCCTGGAGCGCTTCCAGCAGCTGACGCAGCGGCTGGAAGCGGCGTTGCGGGCACAGCGTCTCAGCGGCCAGGGTGACGCGCACCGCGAGTGGTTGGCGCCCTTGTTGCAGCAGTACTACGATCCGATGTATTGCTATCAGTTGGAAAAGAAAGCCCGGCGGATCGTCTTCCGTGGTAACTATGCAGAAGTAAGAGAATTCTTGATGACGTTCAGCCAGAAAAACGGTGATTAATGCGACTGTTCATAGCCGAGAAACCGAGTTTGGCGCGCGCCATTGCCGACGTCTTGCCCAAGCCGCATCGCCGCGGCGACGGTTATATCGCCTGTGGCAACAACGACGTGGTGACCTGGTGCGTCGGCCACCTGTTGGAGCAGGCCCAGCCTGACGCCTATGACAGCCGCTATGCGCGCTGGTCGTTGGCAGACCTGCCGATCATTCCCGAAAAATGGCGGTTGCAGCCGCGGCCTTCGGTCAGCAAACAGCTCAACGCCATTAAAAAGTTGCTGCTCGAAGCCGATGAAGTGGTTCACGCCGGCGACCCGGATCGCGAAGGGCAACTGCTGGTGGATGAGGTGCTGGACTACCTGGATTTGACGGCGGAAAAGCGCCAGAACGTGCGCCGCTGTCTGATCAACGATCTCAACCCGCAGGCGGTGGAGCGCGCGGTTGAACGCCTGCGCGACAACCGTGACTTCATCCCACTGTGCGTGTCTGCGCTGGCGCGTTCGCGCGCCGACTGGCTGTACGGCATCAATATGACCCGCGCCTACACGCTGCTGGGCCGCAACGCCGGTTACGACGGCGTGCTGTCGGTAGGCAGGGTACAGACGCCGGTGCTCGGATTGGTGGTACGGCGTGATGAAGAGATCGAAAACTTCGTGCCAAAAGACTTCTTTGAGGTCAAGGCGCACATCGTCACGCCGAAAGAAGAACGCTTCGTGGCGCTGTGGCAGCCCAGTGAGTCCTGTGAGCCTTATCAGGACGAAGAGGGGCGTTTGCTGCACCGGCCGTTGGCGGAGCATGTGGTCAAGCGCATTGAAGACCAGCCGGCTCTGGTCACGTCTTATAATGATAAACGGGAATCGGATACCGCGCCGCTGCCGTTTTCGCTCTCCACGCTGCAAATCGAAGCGGCCCGGCGTTATAACCTCAGCGCGCAACAGGTGCTGGACGTTTGCCAGCGGCTGTACGAAACCCACAAGTTGATTACCTATCCGCGTTCCGACTGTCGCTACCTGCCGGAAGAGCATTTCGCCGGCCGCCACGCGGTGCTGAACGCCATCAGCGTGCACCAGCCCGAGCTGTATCCGCAGCCGGTGATCGACAGCGATCGCCGCAACCGTTGCTGGGACGATAAAAAGGTCGACGCGCACCACGCCATCATTCCCACCGCCCGCGCCGGCAAGATTAATCTGACGCAGGATGAGCGGAACGTGTATGGGCTGGTGGCGCGCCAGTATCTGATGCAGTTCTGTCCGGATGCGGTATTCCGCAAATGCGTGATCGAGCTGGATATCGCCGGCGGCAAATTTATCGCCAAGGCGCGATTCCTGGCGGAAGCCGGCTGGCGTACGCTGCTGGGCAGCAAGGAGCGCGACGAGGAGAACGAAGGTGCGCCGCTGCCGGTGGTGGCTAAAGATGATGAGCTGTTGTGCGAGCGCGGTGAAGTGGTGGAGCGCCAGACGCAGCCGCCGCGGCCGTTTACTGACGCCAGCCTGTTGTCGGCCATGACCGGTATCGCGCGGTTCGTACAAGATAAAGCGCTAAAGAAAATCCTGCGGGCGACCGATGGTTTAGGTACGGAAGCGACGCGAGCGGGGATCATCGAATTGCTGTTCAAGCGGGCGTTTCTGTACAAGAAGGGACGCTATATTCACTCCAGCGAAACCGGGCGCGCATTGATTCACTCGCTACCGGATCTTGCTGCACGCCCTGATATGACGGCCAACTGGGAAGCCACGCTGACGCAAATCAGCGAGAAATCCTGCCGCTATCAGGACTTTATGCAGCCGTTGGTCGGCACGCTGCAAGAGCTGATTTATCAGGCCAAGCAGAGCCGGGCGAGCATGGCGTTTCGTGGATTGCCGCCGCCGCCCTCCAGCGGAGGCAAAAAACGCAGGAAAAGCGCCGGCAAGGCGCAGGAGAAGAGTGAATGAAGCGTGGACTCACTGGTGTATTGGCTGCCGCGGCCCTGATGTTTTCCGGCCTGGCAGCCGCCAATCGCGGCGATGTGGACGTGGTGCTACCGGTTTCGCCGGAGATCTGGGGCGCGGCCAAAAGCGGCGATAATCCGCCGCCGGCGCAGCCCTGCAGCCGTTGTTGCGTCTACCAGAATCAGAACTATTCCGAGGGGGCGGTGCTCAAAGTCGAAGGGGAAGTGCTGCAGTGCGTGCGTGAGCCTAATACTATCGGCACCAACCCCTTGATTTGGGTACGATTAAAGAAGTGACGATGTAACCTGTCACCGTGCTCAGCGCGCCTCGCCTTGCGCGGCGAGATAATCCGCCAGCAGTGGAACGTCAGCGGGCGCCAGGGGGTATTCCTGCGCCTGTTGCGGCGTGACCCAGACCAGCGCCGAATGGCAGCGCTGTTGCAGTTCACCGGAGAACTCCGCGACTCGCCAGGCATGCAGTCGGATGATGCGTTCGCCTTGCCGCCACTGATTGCTGCCCACATAGTTGCCGATACGGGCGCTAATCCCCAATTCTTCATCCAGCTCGCGCGTCAGCGCCTCCGGCTGGCTTTCGCCGGTTTCAACCTTGCCGCCGGGAAACTCCCACAGGCCGGCTTGATCGCTGCCTGCGCCGCGCTGGGCCAGCAAAATACGCCCATTTTGTTCCAGAATGGCGGCTACTACGTCGATAATTTTCATTGGCTTCACAGAATAAAACCCCGGCGAGCGCCGGGGGATGGGGTTACAGCGTGAATTCCGCCCAGACCGGCGCATGGTCGGAAGGTTTCTCCATGCCGCGGGTTTGGTAATCAATGCCGGTGGCGATGCAGCGAGAAGCCAGCGGGGTGCTGGCCAGCAGCAGATCGATACGCAGGCCGCGGTTGTCGTCGAACCCTTTGGAGCGGTAGTCGAACCATGAGAACTCGTCGTTGCGCCCCGGGTTGGCGTGGCGATAGGTATCCACCAGGCCCCAGTTCAGCAGGCGATCCATCCATTCGCGCTCTTCCGGCAGGAAGGAGCACTTGCCGGTGCGCAGCCAGCGTTTGCGGTTGTCTTCGCCGATGCCGATATCGTAATCACTCGGGCTGATATTCATGTCGCCCATGATCAGCACCGGGGATTCCGCCGACAGCTGCTGCTCCAGGTAGTTTTGCAGATCCTGATAAAAGCGTGTTTTAGCCGGGAATTTGATCGGGTGGTCGCGGCTTTCACCTTGCGGGAAGTAGCCGTTGATCACCGTCAGCGTGCCCTGTGGCGTAGCCAGATCGGCCATGATGATGCGACGCTGCGCGTCTTCTTCATCGGTTGGGAAACCGCGGCGCACGGCTAGGGGCTCCGCTTTGGTCAGCAGCGCCACGCCGTAATGGCCTTTTTGCCCGTGATAGAACACGTGATAGCCGTGCTGGCTGACTTCTTCCAATGGGAACATGTCATCGTGAACTTTGGTTTCCTGCAGACCGATCACGTCGGGCTGGTGCTGTTCGATAATTGCCGCCAGCTGATGCGGACGCGCGCGCAGTCCATTGATATTAAAAGAGACAAACTTCATGAGCGGTGCCGTTTTCACGAGAAAAATGTGCTGTGATAGTAGCAGAGTTTGGCGGGAAATGTAACGCAGACAGCGGCAGGACCGCTGACTGCGCAGCGGGTTTATTTCGCCCAGCGGTCGTAATTTTTAGGTTGATAGTCGTCAAATTGTTGCAGCAGCGTCTGTGCCGATTCGCTGATGTGCAGGGTGCCGAGATAGTCGTGACGCATAAAGCCCTGATCGGCGACGTGCTCGAGGAACTGGCTCAGCGGTCGGTAGAATCCGTTGACGTTCAGCAGGCCGACCGGCTTGTTGTGATAGCCGATTTGCCCCCAGGTCCAGATTTCAAACAGCTCTTCCAGCGTGCCGATGCCGCCGGGCAGGGCGATAAAACTGTCCGCCAGCGCTGCCATACGGGCTTTGCGCGTATGCATGTCTGGCACCACTTCCAATTCAGTCAGGCCGCGATGCGCCGTTTCCGCTTCAACCAGACGCTCGGGGATAATGCCGACCGCTTCACCGCCTGCGGCCAACACCGCGTCCGCCACGATCCCCATCAATCCTTTTTTGCCGCCGCCATAGATTAAACGGCGCCCCTGTGCGGCCAGCAGTTGCCCCAGTTGACGAGCCTGCTCGGCATAAGCGGGATTGACGCCTTCGCTGGCGCCACAAAAAACGCAAATATTGTTTCGCATCCACCTGTTCCTTACTGCACTAAAGAAGCCAGTGGTATAGCGAATTGTCGGCCGGAGTTCAAGTTACGGCTGGGAGTGAGGAGATAAAACATCAAGGTGAAAGCGGCGATAAGGGGAGATAAATTGAGTTTATTGATACGAGGGTTATTTAATTAGGTTCGGGGATTTTCTGCAAGGGATGGTGGTGGGGGAAGGATGATTCGTCGCTGCGCGACTCACCCTGCGGGCCGCGCTGAAGCGCGTTGTCTCACTGCGTGAGACTCGAACCTTGGTCGAAGCTTCTCATCCTTCCCCAATGCGGAGCATTATGTAAGTGATGTGCTTTTAATTAGGTTCGGGGATTTTCTGCAAGGGATGGTGGTGGGGGAAGGATTCGAACCTTCGAAGTCTGTGACGGCAGATTTACAGTCTGCTCCCTTTGGCCGCTCGGGAACCCCACCATGGTATTCATGGATTTACAAATTGTTGTTCCGGTTTTATCCGGAAGAAACCTGGCCGGTTTCTTTTACTGCGTCTTCGCTCCTGGCGGAGAAAAGATGGTGGTGGGGGAAGGATTCGAACCTTCGAAGTCAGTGACGGCAGATTTACAGTCTGCTCCCTTTGGCCGCTCGGGAACCCCACCATATACATGGCTATTTAACTGGCCTTGCTTGCGAGAGCGCTGTCTCGGTAAGCGGGGCGCATCATATCAAATGAAGCGGATGTGTAAAGTATTGAAATGCAGAAAATGAATCGTTTGCCGTTTTTTTATTCTTGGCGGTGCATCCCTGAACGAAATGCACCGATTTATTGAACGATTACAGAATAACGGTGCGGTTGCCGTAGACGAAGACGCGCTGCGCCAGCACCTGATACAGGGCGCGGCTGAGCACGTTTTTCTCCACGTCGCGGCCGGCGCGCATCATATCCTCGGCGGAATAGGTGTGATCGACGTGGATCACGTCCTGCATGATGATCGGGCCTTCGTCGAGATTGTCGTTAACGTAATGGGCGGTGGCGCCGATGATTTTTACCCCGCGCTCGTAGGCCTGGTGATAAGGCCGTGCGCCGATAAACGCCGGCAGGAACGAATGGTGAATGTTGATTACCTGATTCGGATAATGTTGCACGAAGGCCGGGGTCAGCACGCGCATATATTTGGCCAGCACCACGTAATCCGGCTGATATTGATCGATCTTGGCCGTCATTTCGCGGTCGTGCTGTTCGCGCGTCAAGCCTTCGTGGCTCACCAGATGGAAAGGAATATCGAAACGCTCCACCAGCGATTGCAGCGTGTCGTGGTTGCCGATTACGGCGGCGATCTCAACGTCGAGGCCGCCATAGGCGCTTTTCATCAACAGATCGCCCAGGCAGTGCGCCTCTTTGGTGACCAGCACCACGATGCGCCGGCGCCCGGTGCTGTGCAGTTCACGCAGCGAACCTTCCGGCAGGGCGCTGTCCAGATCGGCCAGCAGCGTGTTGTCGTTGAAAATGCCTTCCAGCTCGGTGCGCATGAAGAAACGCCCGGTGCGGTGATCGACGAACTCATTGTTCTGGACGATATTGAGTTCGTGCTTGTAACAGATGTTGGTGATCTTGGCGATCAGCCCTTTGGCGTCCGGGCAGATGGTGCGTAACACTTTCCGTTGTACATTTTGGTGTGGCATGGGTTTGAGGATCCTGTCTGATACTGAACGGCCTGTCTGCGCAGGCGTAAACGTGAAGCGCCGGCCGGTTAGCGCCCGCAGCACTTCTTGTATTTTTTCCCTGAGCCACAGGGACACATCGCATTTCGGCCGGGCTGGGGTTTGGTGCCATCGATATAATACCAACGTTGATCGCGACGAAGGAAGCGCGAGCGCTCATGCATCGCCTGCGGCTCGCCGCTTTCGCCATCGGTGAAACGGGCGATGAATTCGACGAAGCCTTCATCCGGCTCATGACCGGCTTTCTCTTCCACGATCGTCAGGCCCAGCCATTCGGTATTCTTAAAACTGTCGACGATGGCATTGCGCCACGCTTCGGCGCCGCAGTCGGGGTGCCAGGTGGCGATCAGATAGTCGACGTTATGATTCACGTAGGCGGTGAAGCGTGAACGCATCAGTTGGCCGGGCGTTGGCGCCAGCTGACTGCCGCTGATAAAAGGGGCGCAGCACGTGTTATACGCCAGTCCGCTGCCGCATGGGCATGATTCGGGCAAAATGACTCCTGAGAAAACGAGGCTGAAAATGAATTTAGCGCATATGTTACCTAACAATATTCGTCAGTGACAATCTACCCTGAAAGCAGAGAACACCGTTTACCGAGAGGATGACGCGATGCGGCAAATCAAGATCGGACTGGCGTTGGGAGCGGGCTCGGCTAAAGGCTGGGCGCACATCGGCGTGATCAATGCGTTAAAGAAGCTGGGGATTGAGGTCGATATCGTTGCCGGCTGCTCTGTCGGCGCGTTGGTGGGCGCCGCGTTCGCCAGCCATCGCCTGCCGGCGATGGAGCAGTGGGTGCGATCGTTCAGCTATTGGGACGTGATTCGCCTGATGGATTTTTCCTGGCAGCGCGGCGGCCTGTTGCGCGGCGAGCGGGTGTTTAACGCCGTTGGACAGCTGCTGAAGATCAATGATATCGCCGATTGTGCGTTGAAGTTCGGTGCCGTGACGACCAATCTCAGCACCGGGCGTGAGCTGTGGCTGACCGAAGGCGATATTCATCAGGCGATACGCGCCTCCTGCAGCATGCCCGGCCTGTTGGCGCCGGTATGGGCCGACGGCTATTGGCTGGTGGATGGCGCGGTGGTCAATCCGGTGCCGGTGTCGCTTTGCCGCGCCATGGGTGCCGATATCGTCATTGCGGTCGATCTGCAGCATGACGCGCACCTGATGCAGCAGGATCTGTTCTCGATACGTATCGAGGAAGAAAGCCCGGACGATGCGCCTGCGGCTACCTGGCGCGGGCGTCTGCGGGAACGCGTTGGCAGAATGCGCAAGCGCAAACCGGCGACGGCGCCGACGGCGATGGAGATTATGAGCACATCGATTCAAATGCTGGAGAATCGCCTGAAGCGCAACCGGATGGCGAGCGATCCGCCGGATGTCTTGATCCAGCCTTTTTGCCCGCAAATCTCAACGCTGGATTTCCATCGCGCCGATGAAGCGATCGAGGCGGGGTTGCTGGCGGTTGAAAAACAACTGGATCGGTTGTTGCCGTTGATAAAAAATAGATAATTCTCGGTTCTTGGTTGGCAATGCGCAGTTGGTCTGTTTCAGACGAGCATAAGTGACCTTTTTGAGCCACTATTACACTATGGAAAGGGACGAGGCTCGGCTGATGGCATTACCACTCACTCACAAGCGCATCTTGATCGTTGAGGACGAACAGGTTTTTCGTTCCGTGCTGGTCGGTTATCTGACCTCGCTGGGCGCTGAAACCGGCGAGGCGACCAACGGTTTACAGGCGCTGAGTGCCGTCGATGACTTCAAGCCGGATCTGATTCTGTGCGATCTCGCGATGCCGGAAATGGGCGGTATCGAATTCGTTGAACACCTGCGTTTGCAGGGGCTGCAGATCCCGGTGCTGGTGATCTCGGCCACCGACAAGATGGCGGACATCGCCAAGGTGCTGCGGTTGGGCGTGCAGGATGTGCTGCTCAAGCCGCTGACCGATCTCAATCGCCTGCGTGAAGCGGTGCTGGCGTGCTTATACCCCAATATGTTCACCTCCCAGGCGATTGAAGAGGTTGAACTGTTTCAGGATTGGGATGCGTTGAGCAAAAATCCTTCCGAAGCCGTCAAACTGCTTAAGCAACTGCAGCCGCCGGTACAGCAGACCATTGCGCATTGCCGGATCAACTATCGGCAGTTAACCACCGGCGAAAATCCCGGCCTGGTGCTGGATATCGCCGCCTTGTCAGAAAAGGATCTGGCATTCTATTGTCTGGACGTCACGCGCGCCGGCGATAATGGCGTATTGGCGGCGCTGCTGTTGCGCGCATTATTTAATGGGCTGCTGCAGGACCATCTGGCTAATCAACAGCATCGTTTGCCGCAAATGTCGGCATTGTTAAAGCAGGTTAATCAATTATTGCGGCAGGGGAAATTAGACGGTCAATTCCCTCTGTTGTTGGGATATTATCACGCCGAAAATAAAAACCTGATTCTGGTTTCCGCCGGGCTGCATGCCAACGTCAATACCGGTGACAATCAAATCCAGCTGAGCAACGGCGTGCCACTGGGGACGCTGGGGGCTACCTACATGAATCAGATCAGCCAGCGTTGTACCGCCTGGCAATGTCAGGTATGGGGCAGCGGTGGCCGATTGCGACTGATGCTCAGCGCTGAATAGCAGGCAGCGATCGGCGCGATCTTAAGCTATTTACTTATCTGTAATTAAACCGTTTATTTATTCTCCGGATTATCCGAACGGGTAATAGTCCTAAATGTTTTCTATTTGTGTTCTGGTTAATGCTCGGCGCGCATAAGCTGGTATACTCCGAAGGTTTTTTTATATCGAGCCCAAGCTCATAAAATGAGCGCTTTAGCTTTAAGAGAGGAAATAATGCCTGCTGTAAATCGCAAAGTCAGAAAAGCCGTGATCCCGGTTGCAGGCTTGGGTACGCGGATGTTGCCGGCCACCAAAGCCATTCCGAAAGAAATGCTGCCGCTGGTTGATAAACCTCTGATCCAATACGTCGTCAATGAGTGCATTGCGGCGGGGATTAACGAGATTGTGCTGGTCACCCACTCCTCCAAGAACTCGATCGAAAACCATTTTGATACCAGTTTCGAACTCGAAGCGATGCTGGAAAAACGCGTCAAGCGCCAATTGCTGGACGAAGTGCAGTCGATCTGCCCGAAAGGCGTTACCGTGATGCAGGTTCGTCAGGGTAATGCCAAAGGCCTGGGGCACGCGATTATGTGTGCCTACCCGATGGTGGGCGATGAACCGGTCGCGGTGGTGCTTCCGGACGTGATCCTCGACGAATACAGCGCCGATCCGCAAAAAGACAACCTGCACGAAATGCTGCAGCGCTTCGAAGCCACCGGCGTCAGCCAGATCATGGTTGAACCCGTGCCGCATAAGGATGTCGGAAACTACGGCGTAGCCGACTGTAAGGGCGTTGATTTGCAACCGGGCGAAAGCGCGCCGATGGTCAGCGTGGTTGAGAAACCGTCACCGGATAAAGCCCCTTCCAACCTGGCGATTGTTGGTCGTTATGTGTTGTCCGCCGATATTTGGCCGCTGTTGGCGAAAACGCCTCCTGGCGCCGGCGATGAAATTCAGCTGACTGACAGCATCGAAATGCTGATGCAGCAGGAAACGGTGGAAGCGTATCACCTGAAAGGCGTGAGCCATGACTGCGGTAACAAACTGGGTTACATGCAGGCCTTCGTGGAGTACGGCATGCGTCATGCCAGCCTGGGCAAAGAGTTTTCTCAGTGGCTGCAACAGGTTGTTGCCGCTGACAAGAAGTAATTTGATCTTTCGTCTTAATTTGAAAAACTAGGATTTTCACATGAAAGTAACAGTTTTTGGTATTGGTTATGTGGGGCTGGTACAGGCCGCCGTGCTGGCTGAAGTTGGCCATGACGTTATGTGCATCGATGTTGACGAACGAAAAGTCGAGAACCTGAAAAAAGGGAATATCCCGATTTTTGAACCGGGCCTGACGCCGCTGGTACAGCAAAACTATGAGGCCGGCCGCCTGCATTTCACCACCGATGCCAAAGCGGGCGTGGCGCACGGGAATATCCAGTTTATCGCCGTTGGTACGCCGCCGGATGAGGACGGTTCCGCCGATCTGAAATATGTCACCGCAGTGGCGCGCACTATCGCCGAGCACATGACCGATCGCAAAGTGGTGATCGACAAATCTACCGTGCCGGTCGGTACGGCGGACAAAGTGCGTCAGGTGATGGCGGAAACGCTGGCAAAACGCGGCAGCAACGTGCCGTTCGACGTAGTGTCCAACCCTGAATTCCTGAAGGAAGGCGCTGCGGTGGCTGACTGCATGCGCCCTGAGCGCATCGTGATCGGCACCGATAATAAAGAAGTGATCGAGCCTATTCGCGAGCTGTACGAGCCGTTTAACCGCAATCACGATCGTATGATCATGATGGATATCCGCAGCGCGGAGCTGACCAAATATGCCGCCAACTGCATGCTGGCGACCAAAATCAGCTTTATGAACGAAATGTCCAACCTGGCGGAAATGTTGGGCGCGGACATCGAGAAAGTGCGTCAGGGCATCGGTTCCGATTCACGCATCGGTTATCACTTCATCTATCCTGGCTGTGGCTACGGTGGTTCTTGCTTCCCGAAAGATGTTCAGGCGCTGATCCGCACGGCGGAGCAGATCGGTTACCAACCGAAGCTGTTGCAGGCGGTAGAGCAGGTCAACTACCAACAAAAAGACAAGCTGAACAGCTTTATCAAAGACTATTTCGGCAGCGATTTGAAGGGCAAAACCTTCGCACTGTGGGGTCTGGCGTTCAAGCCGAATACCGATGACATGCGTGAAGCGTCCAGCCGTGTGCTGATGGAGCAGCTGTGGGCTGCCGGCGCCACCGTTCAGGCCTACGATCCGGAAGCGATGAACGAAGTTCAGCGCATCTATGGCCAGCGCGACGACTTGAAGCTGATGGGTACCAAAGAGGCTGCGTTGCACGGCGCCGATGCTCTGGTGATCTGCACCGAATGGCAGAATTTCCGCGCGCCGGACTTTGATGTGATCAAGGGCGCGTTGAAGCAGCCGGTGATCTTCGATGGACGTAACCTGTACGATCCTGAGCGTTTGGCGAATCGCGGCTTTACCTACTATGCGATTGGCCGCGGTGCCTCGATTAAACCGGTTATTTAAGGAGTGGGCATGAAATTCCTGGTTACAGGCGCCGCAGGGTTTATTGGTTATCACGTTGCAGAGCGTTTGTTGACCGCCGGGCATCAGGTTGTCGGCATCGATAACCTGAATGACTATTATGACGTGGGCCTGAAAATGGCCCGTCTGGACAGACTGGCGGATAAGCCGGGATTCCGCTTCATCAAGTTGGATTTGGCCGATCGTGAAGGCATGGCGACATTGTTCGCCGAGCATCAGTTCCAACGAGTCATTCATTTGGGTGCCCAAGCCGGCGTGCGTTATTCGCTGGTCAACCCGTTGGCTTATGCGGACGCTAACCTGATCGGTCATTTGAACGTTCTGGAAGGCTGCCGTCATAATAAGGTCGAGCATTTACTTTACGCTTCCTCCAGCTCTGTTTATGGCCTCAATCGCAAGTTGCCGTTTGCTACCGAAGATTCGGTCGACCACCCTGTGTCACTGTATGCGGCAACCAAAAAAGCCAATGAGCTGATGTCACACAGTTACGCTCATTTATACGGTCTCCCGACGACGGGGCTACGCTTCTTTACCGTATATGGTCCCTGGGGGCGTCCGGATATGGCGCTGTTCAAGTTTACCAAGGCCATATTGGCGGGGGAGAGTATCGATGTATATAACCACGGTGAAATGCACCGTGACTTTACTTACATTGATGATATCACCGAGGCGATTGTGCGGCTGCAGGCGGTTATTCCGCAGGCAGATCCGTCATGGACCGTTGAACAGGGATCGCCGGCGACCAGTTCCGCGCCGTATCATGTTTATAATATCGGCAATAACACCCCCGTTAAACTGATGGAATATATCACGGCGTTGGAGCAGGCTTTGGGGCTAACTGCCCGCAAGAATATGCTGCCAATGCAACCTGGCGACGTGATGGATACCAGCGCGGATACCGCGGAGCTTTATCGTGACATTGGTTTTAAGCCGGAAACCAGCGTTGAAGAGGGTGTGAAGCGCTTTGTTGATTGGTATAAGGCATTCTACCAGGTTCAATAATTGAACGAGGGTATATGCGACAAAGGGGCCTTAGGGCCCTTTTTTATCGCTGGAACCTCATGCAAGGAACAAAATGCGAATTAGGATATTTACTAAAAGGAAAGGGATGAGGCAGGATCGCGGCGATAAGCTTTAAAATGAAAAGGCCCCCCGCAGGGAGCCTTTCAGATACGGGCTGAATCGCTATTACAGCAGGAAATCGTCCAGAGATTTACCTTGCTCTTCGATAGCTTTCTTAATCACCGCTGGAGTACGGCCTTGGCCGGTCCAGGTTTTCAATTCGCCGTTTTCGTCTTTATATTGGTATTTAGCAGGACGTGCTGCGCGTTTTGCTTTACCGGCAGCCTTGTTGGCAGCCATGGTTTGCAGCAGTTCATTCGGATCGATACCGTCAGCAATCAGCATTTCGCGGTATTGCTGCAGTTTACGGGTGCGTTCTTCGATTTCTGCTTGAGCCTGGCTGTCTTCTTCGCGACGTTCGTTCACAACAACTTCCAGTTTCTCGAGCATTTCTTCCAGCGTTTCCAGTGTGCATTCTCTTGCCTGGGCGCGCAGAGTGCGGATGTTGTTCAAAATCTTTAATGCTTCGCTCATTGTCCTAGTCTCAAATTATATTGGTGGGGGGCGTCTCGATAATAATAGAGCGCTATTTTCTTTTCTGCAATAGCCAAATTGACTTGAATACTCAAATTTACCTTTTAAAAAACCGTTAATCGGATCTGTCCGACTAATATAGGAAGGGCTGTTAACTATTACCCTTGTCGCACTTAAGTCAAAATTTCAGCAGGCATGCTTTAAAAGGCGCGTGTCGCAAGGCTTTCATCGATAAGTTATCGCCGTAATTTATATCAATATTACAATGGGTTCTGTGGGCTTAATCACGTCATGGCAAGGCAGACATTGTAAACAATAGGGGTATATAGGTAAAGATTGCGTCAGGAAACCTCGGGGACAGTGGAGGTGATTAAATGCCCTGTATTGGCCCTGTGTATAATAGACTGGCGCGCCGTTGCGGTTGCGGCACCCGCCGCGGCGAAAGGGTGATTATGCATTAATGGGCAAATGATCGCGGTTAACCATTAGCAAGAATTAATAGTGATGACAGGCATACATTATCCTGTAAATAGCTGTAAAAAGAACGGGCCGACAGAACGATATGTTTCGCTTGAAAGCGCATTATTACGGCGAACGCAATATTCGTTCGCTTTGGGCTGAGCCTGGGGGGCGGCTTATGGTACACTTACCGTCCTAATCGACATTTGAATATTTCTTATACCATCGGAGTTGCGGGGCCATGGCTCAACTTTATTTTTATTACTCTGCGATGAATGCCGGCAAGTCCACTGCGCTGCTACAGTCTTCATATAACTATCAAGAACGTGGTATGCGCACGCTGGTGTTCACTGCGGAGATCGATCACCGCTTTGGCGTAGGTAAGGTCAGCTCGCGCATCGGTTTATCCTCGCAGGCCCAGCTCTATAACAACGACTCGATGCTGTACGCCATGATTCAGCAAGAGCATCAACAGCAGCCGGTGCATTGTGTACTGCTGGATGAAAGCCAGTTCCTGACCAAGGCGCAGGTTGAGCAATTGTGCGATGTGGTGGACCAACTGGACATTCCCGTATTGTGCTACGGCCTGCGTACCGATTTTCTCGGTGAGCTGTTTACCGGCAGCCAATATTTGCTGGCCTGGGCCGATAAGCTGGTGGAATTGAAAACCATCTGTCACTGTGGGCGCAAAGCCAATATGGTGTTGCGGTTGGATGAAAACGGCCAGGCGATGCACGCCGGTGAGCAGGTGGTGATTGGCGGTAACGAGAGCTATGTCTCCGTCTGCCGCAAGCATTATAAAGAGGCGATTCACTCCCAGGAGTAGGGGAGAAAACGCCGCCAAAGCCCGCTGAGGCGTTTTGGCGGCGTGAGTCGAAATGCAGCGCCTCCGGCGCAATAAAAAACCCGCCGTTTGGCGGGTTTTTTTATCGGTTCACGAAACCGTTATTTCTTGGGCTTCTTTACCGCGGCTTTGGCTGCAGCCGGAGCTGCCGCTTCCTCTTCGACTGCTTCGTTGAATTCGCGGCCGTAGAAGGTATCCAGCATGATTTGCTTCAGTTCGGCAATCAGCGGATAGCGCGGGTTGGCGCCGGTGCATTGGTCGTCGAACGCGTCTTCCGACAGCTTGTCGACTTTCGCCAGGAAGTCTGCCTCCTGCACACCCGCCTCACGGATGGAGGTTGGGATGCCCAGCTCGGTTTTCAGCTCGTCCAGCCAGGCCAGCAGTTTCTCAATCTTCTGCGCGGTGCGGTCGCCCGGTGCGCTCAGGCCGAGGTGGTCGGCGATTTCAGCGTAGCGGCGGCGCGCCTGAGGGCGGTCGTACTGGCTGAAGGCCGTCTGCTTGGTCGGGTTGTCGTTCGCGTTGTAGCGAATGACGTTGGAAATCAGCATCGCGTTGGCCAGGCCGTGCGGAATGTGGAACTCCGAACCCAGTTTGTGCGCCATGGAGTGACAAACCCCGAGGAAGGCGTTGGCGAAAGCGATACCGGCGATGGTGGCGGCGTTGTGCACGCGTTCACGGGCAACCGGGTTTTTCGCGCCTTCTTTGTAGCTGGCCGGCAGATACTCTTTCAACAGTTTCAGCGCCTGCAGCGCCTGGCCGTCGGAGTATTCGTTCGCCAGCACCGAGACGTAGGCTTCCAGCGCGTGGGTCACCGCATCCAGGCCACCGAAGGCGCACAGGGATTTCGGCATGTTCATCACCAGGTTGGCGTCGACAATCGCCATGTCCGGGGTCAGCGCATAGTCGGCCAGCGGGTATTTCTGCCCGGTGGCGTCGTCGGTCACGACCGCGAACGGCGTGACTTCTGAACCGGTACCTGAGGTTGTGGTGATGGCGATCATTTTCGCTTTCACGCCCATTTTCGGGAATTTGTAGATACGCTTGCGGATGTCCATGAAGCGCAGCGCCAGATCCTCGAAGTGGGTTTCAGGATGTTCGTACAGCACCCACATGATTTTCGCGGCGTCCATCGGCGAACCGCCGCCCAGCGCGATGATGACGTCCGGTTTGAAGGAGTTCATCTGCTCGGCGCCTTTGCGCACGATGCTCAGCGTCGGATCGGCTTCCACTTCGAAGAACACTTCGGTTTCGATGCCGTGAGACTTCAGAACCTTGGTGATCTGGTCAGCATAGCCGTTGTTGAACAGGAAACGGTCGGTCACGATGAAGGCGCGTTTCGCCCCGTCGGTCGCCACTTCTTCCAGCGCGATAGGCAGCGAGCCACGGCGGAAGTAGATCGATTTCGGAAGTTTGTGCCACAACATGTTTTCTGCTCGCTTCGCTACAGTTTTCTTGTTGATCAGGTGTTTAGGTCCGACGTTTTCAGAGATGGAGTTGCCACCCCAGGAACCGCAACCCAGCGTCAGCGAAGGCGCGAGTTTGAAGTTATACAGGTCGCCGATACCGCCCTGAGAAGCCGGGGTGTTGATCAGGATGCGAGCCGTTTTCATTTTATCGCCGAAGTAGGCGATGCGAGCCGTTTGGTTATCCTGGTCGGTGTACAGGCAGGAGGTGTGGCCGATACCGCCCATGGCGACCAGTTTTTCGGCTTTGGCGACGGCGTCTTCGAAGTCTTTGGCACGGTACATCGCCAGGGTAGGCGACAGTTTTTCATGTGCGAAAGGTTCGGACTCGTCGACCAGCTTCACTTCACCGATCAGCACTTTGGTGTTGGCCGGCACTTTGATGCCTGCCATTTCGGCGATTTTCGGTGCGGATTGCCCGACGATGGCCGCATTCAGGCCGCCGTTTTTCAGGATGATGTCCTGCACCGCTTTCAGTTCTTTACCCTGCAGCAGATAGCCGCCGTGGGAAGCGAAGCGTTCGCGTACCGCATCATAGATAGCGTCAACGACGATGACCGACTGTTCGGAAGCGCAGATAACGCCACTGTCGAAGGTTTTGGACATCAGGATAGAGGCGACCACGCGCTTGATGTCTGCGGTTTCGTCTACCACGACCGGCGTATTACCGGCGCCGACGCCGATGGCCGGTTTGCCGGAGCTGTAGGCGGCTTTCACCATGCCCGGGCCACCGGTGGCCAGGATCAGGTTGATGTCAGGATGGTGCATCAGCTGGTTGGACAGCTCGACGGTAGGTTGGTCGATCCAACCGATGATGTCTTTTGGTGCGCCGGCGGCGATAGCGGCTTGCAGCACGATATCGGCGGCTTTATTGGTGGCATTCTTCGCACGCGGGTGCGGCGAGAAGATGATGCCGTTACGGGTTTTCAGGCTGATCAGCGCTTTGAAGATCGCGGTAGAAGTTGGGTTGGTGGTAGGGACGATACCGCAAATCAGGCCGATAGGTTCGGCGATGGTGATGGTACCGAAAGTGTCATCTTCAGACAGGATGCCACAGGTTTTTTCATCTTTATAGGCGTTGTAGATGTACTCGGAAGCGAAGTGGTTTTTGATCACTTTGTCTTCGACGATACCCATTCCGGATTCTTCCACGGCCATTTTGGCCAACGGGATACGGGCATCAGCAGCGGCGAGGGCGGCAGCGCGGAAGATTTTATCCACTTGCTCTTGAGTGAAGTTGGCATATTCGCGCTGGGCTTTTTTGACACGTGCGACAAGCTCGTTCAGTTCAGCGACATTCGTTACAGCCATAATGCTCTCCTGATAATGTTAAACTCTTTCAGTAAATAAGCCGTGCGAGCCACTAGTATAGTCATAACGGGAATAAACGGTGATTCGAATACCGGGGGTTTCCCGCGTTATTTCTTCGCATGCTGCTGATTTGCTTAAAGAGCTTTACCCTGCGCCAACCTGAGGGGCAGGCAGTGAAGAGAACGGAACCGGCTGGATTGCCACCGACTTTGTTCTACTCCCTGACTACGACTAAGAGCTTACCCACTGTTGGGTAGTTGATTTGTGATCTAAATCATGAAAAGTGCAAGCTGACACCTTTCAGCTTGACGGTGTTGAGAGTGATTATCAATAACTGTGATCGATGACTCTTTTTTCAACATAAAAAATCAAAAGGCCATACATCACTTTAACAAAGGGCATTTGTTTTGTTGCCTAACTTGCTGGTAGTCAAAAATGCTGCTCTGGCTGGATGGATTACCCGCGGCAATTCCATTACATTAGCGCGCATAGGCAGCACACCTTTTTATAGCACTTAACGCGGAGCCATCTGTGGGCCAATCTCTGTTGGATCTTTCCGGCTTTATCAAGTTCTTTGTCGGTCTGTTTGCACTGGTCAACCCGGTGGGCATCTTGCCGGTGTTTATCAGCATGACCAGCTACCAGGCGGAAGCAGGGCGCAATAAAACCAACCTGACCGCTAACCTGTCGGTCGCCATTATTTTGTGGACATCGCTGTTCCTGGGCGAAGGGATCTTGCGGATGTTCGGCATCTCCATCGATTCGTTCCGCATCGCCGGCGGTATTCTGGTGGTGACCATCGCCATGTCGATGATCAGCGGCAAGCTGGGAGAAGACAAACAGAACAAACAGGAAAAATCGGAGAGCGCGATCCGCGAGAGCATCGGCGTGGTGCCGTTAGCACTGCCGCTGATGGCGGGGCCGGGGGCGATCAGTTCCACCATCGTGTGGAGTTCCCGTTATCACAACTGGCAAAGCCTGCTCGGCTTTACGGTCGCGATCGCCTTGTTCGCCTTTTGCTGTTGGTTGTTGTTCCGCGCCGCGCCGCTGTTGGTGCGTTTGCTTGGGCAGACCGGCATCAACGTGATCACCCGTATCATGGGTCTGTTGCTGATGGCGCTCGGGATCGAGTTTATCGTTACCGGCATTAAGGCGATATTCCCCGGCCTGTTGTAATACCCTTTGTTTAGCCGCGCACCTTTCGCCTTGGCGCGGCTAAAATTAATTTTAAAGTTTAAATTATTTATTGGTTCGCATTGTTATAGTGCACAGGATGAATAAAATTTATGCGGTTGCACTCTTATGTTGCATAAATCTCATGTTGCTGTGCAAAAAAAACGCTAAGCGTTATTTCAGACACTTTTCTTCCCCCATTTCCGCGCGTTTTGCCCCCGCTCAACGGTAAAGCTGTTGTTAAATTAATCACATCATTCTGTGGGGCTTGTCTCACTTTCATCCAGGTGTTATTAGTGATTAACCGACCATAGGCAGGTGTTTGTTCTTTGAATGCCCGGATTGTTAACTGAATGTTTCTTTGTGCGGTAATGAGATTGCGTTGATGGTTTCAAATGAAATGATTTCGTCTTTTTTTTCTTTAAAATCATAGTGATGATTTTGTTTCTCCGCGTCCTCGATCTTGGGGGCCGGATCGGGCTTCGTGCGATAAAAGAGAATTGCTTAACATTTTCGTAAAATTTATTGGCTATGGAATTTGGCTTCTGCTAATTTCCGAGCAACTTTCCCGTGGTCAATTAACTGAAATGCGCCATAAAAACGGGAATGATTTTTGCTGGTATCCGTTTATTTAGAATTCTTATAAACACTTCACAAACTTCGATAAGCGATGCTTGTCGGTGAAAAGGAGCCTCGATTATGCAGCAAACCCTGAAGTGCACTTCTTTGACCTTGTTGATTAGCGGCGCGCTGAGCGTCGGCGCCATAAATAGCAGTTTGGCGGCGGAAGTGCCGGCCGGCGTTCAGTTGGCGCAGCAGCAGAATATTGTGATCAACAACGGCAGCGAAGTGGCTTCATTGGATCCGCATAAGGTCGAGGGCGTACCGGAAAGCAATATCATTCTTAACCTGCTGGAAGGGCTGGTGAGCACCGACGCCAACGGGCATGTGGTGCCGGCGGCGGCGGGGAGCTGGGAAAACCAGAATTATCAGCAATGGACCTTCCACCTGCGCCCCGGCGCGGTGTGGAGCGACGGCAGCCCGGTGACCGCGCAAGACTTCGTCTACAGCTGGCAGCGCCTGGCCGATCCGAAAATCGCCTCGCCCTATGCCAGCTACCTGCAGTACACCAAAGTCGACAATATCGACGATATCCTGACCGGTAAGAAGCCTCCACAGGCCCTCGGCGTCAAGGCGCTGGACGACCAGACGCTGCAGGTGACGCTGAGCGAACCGGTGCCGTATTTCATCAGCATGCTGAGCCACACGTCGCTCAAACCGGTGAAGCGCGCGGTAGTGGAGAAATTCGGCGACAAATGGACGCTGCCCGCCAACTATGTCGGCAACGGCGCTTACCGTCTGAAAGAGTGGGTGGTGAACGAGCGCATTGTGCTGGAGCGCAGCCCGAGCTACTGGAACAACAAGCAGACGGTGATCAATCAGGCGACCTTCCTGCCGATTGCTTCCGAAGTCAGCGACGTCAACCGTTTCCGCAGCGGCGAGATCGACATCACCAACAGCGCCATTCCGCCGTACCTGTACGTCAAAATGAAGCGTGAAGTGCCCGAGCAACTGCACGTTAACCCTTATCTGTGCACTTTCTATTACGAACTCAATAACCAGCGGGCGCCGTTCACCGATCCGCGGGTGCGTGCGGCGGTGAAGATGACGCTGGATCGCGACATCATCGCCAACAAGATCATGGGCCAGGGGCAGATCCCGGCCTACAGTTTCACGCCAACCTTCACCGAAGGCGCCAACTTCACGCAGCCCGCCTGGGCCGGCTGGAGCCAGGAACAGCGCAACGCCGAAGCCAAGAAACTGCTGGCAGAAGCGGGTTACAGCGACGCCAAGCCGCTGAAATTCTCGCTGCTGTACAACACCTCCGATCAAAACAAACAGCAGGCGATCGCCGCCGCGTCGATGTGGAAAAAGAACCTCGGCGCCGACGTCACGCTGCGCAATCAGGAGTGGAAGACCTCGCTGGAAAGCCGCCATCAGGGGCAATACGACGTGGCGCGCGCCACCTGGTGCGGGGATTACAACGAGCCCAGCGCGTTCCTGAACCTGGTGCTGTCCAACAGCAGCATCAATACCGTGTTTTATAAGAGCCCGGCGTTCGACGCCATCATGGCCGCCACCCTGAAGGCACCGGATGAGGCCGCGCGCGCCGCGCTCTATCAGCAGGCAGAAGCGCAACTGGACAAAGACTCCGCGTTGATCCCGGTGTATTACCGCGTCAGCGCGCGGTTGATTAAGCCGACGGTAGGCGGGTTCACCGGCAAAGATCCGCTGGACTATACCGACGTTAAAAATCTTTACATTATCAAGCAGTAAAGGGGTATTCCTCACGCCGAGGCGCTGGGGAATATAGGGAAGGCCGGCCGCCGCATTCGTTCCGCGGCGGCGGGAAAACAGAGTCCGCTTACGGGCAACGCAGGTTCCACGAAGAGCCTGTGATAATAAAAACTGGAGTCGATAAGTATGACCAACATCACGAAGAAAACCCTCATTGCCGCCGGCGTCATCGCCGCGCTCGGCATCACAGCAACCACCGGCGCGTTCGCCGCCGACGTTCCTGCGGGGGTGCAGCTGGCGGATAAGCAAGAAATCGTCAAAAACAACGGTTCCGAAGTGCAGTCGCTGGATCCGCATAAAATCGAGGGCGTGCCGGAAAACAACGTGACCCGCGATCTGATGGAAGGCCTGGCGAACAACAGCCCGGACGGTTCCATCGTGCCGGGCGTCGCGGAAAGCTGGGATAACAAGGATTTCAAAGTCTGGACCTTCCACCTGCGCAAAGACGCCAAATGGTCCAACGGCAAGCCGGTGACGGCGCAAGATTTCGTCTACAGCTGGCAGCGCGTAGTGGATCCGAAAACCGCGTCGCCTTACGCCAGCTACCTGCAGTACGCCCATGTGGAAAACGTCGATGACATCATCGCCGGTAAAAAAGACAAGTCGACGCTGGGCGTGAAGGCCATCGACGACCACACTTTCCAGGTGACCCTGAGCGAGCCGGTGCCTTATCTGGTTGAAATGACCCCGCACTACGCCATGAAGCCGGTTTATAAAGAGGCGGTGGAGAAATTCGGCGAGAAGTGGACGCTGCCGGCCAACTACGTCAGCAACGGCGCCTACAAACTGAAAGACTGGATTGTCAACGAACGCATCGTACTGGAACGCAACCCGGAATATTGGGATAACGCCAAAACCATCATCAATAAAGTGACGTTCCTGCCTATTTCGTCGGAAGTGACCGACGTTAACCGCTACCGCACCGGCGAAATCGACATGACTTATAACAACATGCCGATCGAACTGTTCCAGAAGCTGAAGAAAGAGATCCCGAAAGAGGTGCACGTCGATCCTTATCTGTGCACCTATTACTACGAAATCAACAACCAGAAGGCGCCGTTCACCGATGCGCGCGTGCGTGAAGCGCTGAAGCTGGGTATGGATCGCGACATCATCGTCAACAAGGTGAAAAACCAGGGCGATCTGCCGGCCTACAGCTTTACGCCGCCATACACCGACGGCGCCAAGCTGACCCCGCCGGAGTGGTTCGGCTGGACGCAGGAAAAACGCAACGAAGTGGCGAAGAAACTGCTGGCGGAAGCCGGCTACGGCCCGGGTAAACCGCTGACCTTCTCCCTGTTGTACAACACGTCAGACCTGCACAAGAAGCTGGCGATCGCCGCCGCCTCCATCTGGAAGAAAAATCTGGGCGTGGACGTGAAGCTGGTGAACCAGGAGTGGAAAACCTTCCTGGATACCCGCCATCAGGGCACCTATGACGTGGCGCGCGCCGGCTGGTGCGCCGACTACAACGAACCGAGTTCGTTCCTGAACATGATGCTGTCCGACAGCAGCAGTAACACCCCGCACTACAAAAGCGCCGAGTTCGATAAGCTGATGGCCAACGTGTTGACCGCGAAGAGCAAAGACGAGCGCGCCGATCTGTATCAGAAAGCGGAAGTTCAGCTGGATAAAGATTCCGCCATCGTTCCGCTGTATTACTACGTGAACGCCCGTCTGGTGAAACCTTACGTTGGTGGCTACACCGGCAAAGACCCGCTTGATAACGTGTACGACAAAAACCTGTACATCATCAAGCATTGATACGGTAAGAGCCGGCGGCCTGGCCGCCGGCCCATGTTGAGAATAATAAGCCGTTATCAGGCTGTCGCACAGGGTTAGGGCAATGCTTAAATTTATACTTCGTCGCTTGTTGGAAGCGATCCCGACACTATTTATCCTTATCACCATCTCATTCTTCATGATGCGCCTGGCGCCCGGCAGTCCATTTACCGGGGAACGCGCATTACCGCCGGAAGTCATGGCGAATATCGAAGCCAAATACCATTTGAACGACCCGATCTGGAAACAGTACGGTCATTATCTGGCGCAGCTTGCGCAGGGAGACTTCGGCCCGTCCTTTAAATACAAGGATTATTCGGTCAACGATTTGGTGGCCAGCTCTTTCCCGGTCTCCGCCAAACTCGGTCTGGCCGCGTTTCTGCTGGCGGTGGTGCTGGGCGTGAGCGCCGGTGTGATCGCCGCGCTGAACCAGAACACCAAATGGGACTATACGGTGATGGGGTTCGCCATGACCGGGGTGGTGATACCCAGTTTCGTGGTGGCGCCGCTGTTGGTGCTGATCTTCGCCATCACGTTGAAATGGCTGCCGGGCGGCGGCTGGAACGGCGGTGCGCCTAAGTTCATCATCTTGCCGATGGTGGCGTTGTCGCTGGCCTATATCGCCAGCATCGCCCGTATCACGCGCGGCTCGATGATTGAAGTGTTGCACTCCAACTTCATCCGCACCGCGCGCGCCAAAGGCTTGCCGATGCGTCGCATCATTTTCCGCCACGCGCTGAAGCCGGCGCTGTTGCCGGTGCTGTCCTACATGGGCCCGGCGTTCGTCGGGATCATCACCGGTTCAATGGTGATCGAAACCATCTACGGTCTGCCGGGGATCGGCCAGCTGTTCGTTAACGGCGCGCTGAACCGCGACTACTCCCTGGTGTTGAGCCTGACCATTCTGGTGGGCGCTCTGACCATTCTGTTCAACGCGATCGTCGATGTGCTGTATGCGGTCATCGATCCGAAAATCCGTTATTAATCTGGAGCACGCGAATGATGTTGACTAAAAAGAACAGCGAAGCTCTGGAACACTTCAGCGAGAAGCTGGAAGTGGAAGGGCGCAGCCTGTGGCAAGACGCGCGTCGGCGTTTTATGCACAACCGCGCGGCGGTCAGCAGCCTGTTCATACTGGCGCTGATCACACTGTTTGTGGTGCTGGCGCCGATGCTGTCGCAATTCGCCTACGACGATACCGATTGGGCGATGATGTCCGCCGCACCCAGCGTTGAATCGGGGCACTATTTCGGCACCGACTCCTCCGGGCGCGATCTGCTGGTGCGCGTGGCGATCGGCGGGCGCATCTCGCTGATGGTCGGCGTGGCGGCGGCGCTGGTGGCGGTGATCGTCGGCACCCTGTACGGCGCGATGTCCGGCTATCTGGGCGGCAAGATCGACTCGGTGATGATGCGCCTGCTGGAGATCCTCAACTCCTTCCCGTTCATGTTCTTCGTGATCCTGCTGGTGACCTTCTTCGGCCAGAATATCCTGCTGATCTTCGTGGCGATCGGCATGGTGTCGTGGTTGGACATGGCGCGTATCGTGCGCGGCCAAACCCTCGGTCTGAAGCGCAAGGAGTTCATCGAAGCGGCGCTGGTGTGCGGCGTCTCCACGCGCAACATCGTGCTACGGCATATCGTGCCGAACGTGCTCGGCGTGGTGGTGGTGTATGCCTCGTTGCTGGTGCCGAGCATGATCCTGTTCGAATCCTTCCTCAGCTTCCTGGGGCTGGGTACGCAGGAGCCGCTGAGCAGCTGGGGCGCATTGCTCAGCGACGGCGCCAACTCAATGGAAGTTTCACCGTGGTTGCTGCTGTTCCCGGCGGGTTTCCTGGTTGTCACTCTGTTCTGTTTCAACTTCATCGGCGATGGCCTGCGTGACGCCCTCGACCCGAAAGATCGTTAAGGAGTGCCACCATGAGCACCATTGAACATCCTGAGCTGCAAACCGCCGTCGGCGTTAAAGCGTCGCCGCTGCTGGACGTGAAAGACCTGCGCGTCACGTTTTCCACCCCGGACGGCGACGTGACGGCGGTGAACGATCTGAACTTCGATCTGCGCGCCGGTGAAACGCTGGGCATCGTCGGCGAATCCGGCTCCGGCAAATCGCAGACCGCGTTCGCCCTGATGGGGTTGCTGGCCAGCAATGGCCGCATCGGCGGCTCGGCCAAATTCAACGGCCGCGAAATCCTCAACCTGCCGGAAAACCAGCTCAACAAGCTGCGGGCCGAAGAGATCTCGATGATCTTCCAGGACCCGATGACCTCGCTCAACCCGTATATGCGCGTTGGCGAACAGCTGATGGAAGTGCTGATGCTGCATAAGAAAATGAGCAAAAGCGAAGCCTTCGAAGAGTCGGTGCGCATGCTCGACGCGGTGAAAATGCCGGAAGCGCGCAAGCGCATGCGCATGTATCCGCATGAGTTTTCCGGCGGCATGCGCCAGCGCGTGATGATCGCCATGGCGCTGCTGTGCCGGCCGAAGCTGCTGATCGCCGACGAGCCGACTACCGCGCTGGACGTGACCGTCCAGGCGCAGATCATGACGCTGCTCAACGAGCTCAAGCGCGAGTTCAACACCGCCATCATCATGATCACCCACGATCTGGGCGTGGTGGCCGGCATCTGCAACAAGGTGCTGGTGATGTACGCCGGCCGCACCATGGAATACGGCAGCGCGCGCGAGGTGTTCTACCAGCCGAGCCACCCGTACTCCATCGGGTTGTTGAACGCGGTGCCGCGCCTCGACGCCGAAGGCGAAGCGTTGCTGACCATTCCCGGCAACCCGCCGAACCTGCTGCGGCTGCCGAAAGGTTGCCCGTTCCAGCCGCGCTGCCCGTACGCCATGGAACAGTGCGCGAGCGCTCCGCCATTGGAGCAATTTGGGGAAGGGCGCCTGCGCGCCTGCTTTAAACCGGTGGAGGCGTTGGTATGACAGCGGTAACCGACAAGAAAGTGCTGCTCGAAGTGGCCGATCTGAAAGTGCACTTCGACATTCATGACGATAAGCAGTGGTTCTGGCAGCCGCCGAAAACCCTGAAGGCGGTCGATGGCGTTACGCTGCGGCTGTTCGAGGGGGAAACCCTGGGCGTGGTCGGCGAATCCGGCTGCGGTAAATCCACCTTCGCGCGCGCCATCATCGGCCTGGTGAAGGCCACCAGCGGGCGCGTCGCCTGGCTGGGTAAAGATCTGCTGGGCATGAACGACGCCGACTGGCGCAAAACCCGCAGCGATATCCAGATGATCTTCCAGGATCCGCTGGCTTCGCTCAATCCGCGCATGACCATCGGCGAAATCATCGCCGAGCCGCTGCGCACTTACTACCCGAAAATGCCGCGTCAGGAAGTGAAGGACAAGGTCAAGGCGATGATGCTGAAGGTCGGCCTGCTGCCTAACCTGATCAACCGTTATCCGCACGAGTTCTCCGGCGGCCAATGCCAGCGCATCGGCATCGCGCGCGCGCTGATCCTCGAACCGAAACTGGTGATCTGCGACGAGCCGGTTTCCGCATTGGACGTGTCGATTCAGGCGCAGGTGGTAAACCTGTTGCAGCAGCTGCAGCGCGAAATGGGGCTGTCATTGATCTTTATCGCCCACGATTTGGCGGTGGTGAAGCACATTTCCGATCGCGTGCTGGTGATGTATCTGGGCCATGCGGTGGAGCTGGGCACCTATGACGAGGTGTACCACAATCCGCAGCACCCTTACACCAAGGCGCTGATGTCGGCGGTGCCTATTCCGGATCCGGACAAGGAGAAGGAAAAGCAGATCCAGCTGTTGGAAGGGGAGCTGCCTTCGCCGATCAACCCGCCGTCCGGCTGCGTGTTCCGCACCCGCTGCCCGATCGCCGGGCCGGAGTGCGCCAAGACGCGTCCGCTGCTGGAGGGCAGTTTCCGTCATGCGGTTTCATGCCTGAAGGTCGATCCGCTGTAATGCGCCGCTAGCCGGCAACAAAAAGCCCCGCTGAGTCAGCGGGGCTTTTTTTATCCGAAATATGAGCGGCGAATCACTCTTTCCACAGAATGTGGCACAGCTTGTGGTCTTTCTCGCGGCAGATCAGCACGCGGGCGAACACGTCGTTGATCGGCTCGCCGTCGCTGTCCGCCAGACCGATCACCACTTCGGCGAAGAAGTCCGGATTCTGGTCGTAATCCACGTGCTCGCTCCAGTCTTCGGAGGGGTCGTACAGTTCTGCGCCGCCGCGCTCTTCAAACTGCAGATTGAACAGCAGAATATCCGCCGGATCCAGATTGTCGCCGGCCAATTCGAGGAAGATGTCGTAGGCCTGTTCCAGCGTTTCGTCTTCGGTAAGGCGGTTATTCAAATCCATAAAAAAATCCTGATAACAAATGATTTGGCGCTATTAAAGCACGCTCGCCGCGGCTTTTACAGCAACGGGCTGAAAAAGTAGAACAGGCGCTCGACCAGGCGGTGCCAGAATGGCCGCTTCAACCACTCTTTGGCGTTCAGCAGCCTGGAACGAGCGATGTAATCTTCCTGCACGCAGGCCAGATCGCTGCCGAAGCCGTCGTCATCGATCACCAGGGTGATCTCGAAGTTGAGCCACAGGCTACGCATATCGAGATTGACGGTGCCGACCAGGCTGAGCTGGCCGTCGACCAGCACGCTCTTGGTGTGCAACAGGCCGCCTTCGAACTGATAGATTTTCACGCCGGCTTCCAGCAGCTCGGAGAAGAACGCCCGGCTGGCCCAGCGCACCATCATCGAATCGTTGTCGCGCGGCACGATGATGCTGACCTCAACGCCGCGCAGAGCGGCGGTGCAGATGGCGTGCAGCAGATCGTCGCTCGGCACGAAGTACGGCGTGGTCATGATCAGCTGTTCGCGCGCGGAATAAACCGCGGTCAGCAGCGCCTGGTGGATCATCTCCTCGGGGAAGCCGGGGCCGGAGGCGATCACCTGAATGGTATGGCCGCTTTCCTGCTCGAACGGCATGATGTTGACGTCCGGCGGCGGCGGCAGAATGCGCTTGCCGGTTTCAATCTCCCAGTCGCAGGCATAGACGATGCCCATCGTAGTGGCCACCGGGCCTTCCATGCGCGCCATCAGATCGATCCATTGGCCGACGCCCGCATCCTGCTTGAAATAGCGCGGGTCGACCATGTTCATGCTGCCGGTATAGGCGATGTAGTTGTCGATCAGCACCACCTTGCGGTGCTGGCGCAGATCCATGCGGCGCAGGAATACGCGCAGCAGGTTGACCTTCAGCGCTTCGACTACTTCGATGCCTGCGTTGCGCATCATCGCCGGGTAGGGGCTGCGGAAAAATGGCAGGCTGCCGGCGGAGTCCAGCATCAGGCGGCAGTGTACGCCGCGCCGCGCGGCGGCCATCAGCGATTCGGCCACCTGATCGACCAGGCCGCCGGGCTGCCAGATATAGAACACCATTTCGATGTTGTGGCGCGCCAGCTCGATGTCGCGGATCAGCGCTTTCAACGTGTCGTCGGTAGTGGTGAGCAGCTGCAGCTGGTTGCCCTTGACGCCGTCGATGTCCTGGCGGCGGTTGCACAGCTGGAACAGCGGTTCGGCGACTTCACTGTATTCGGTGGCGAAGATGCGGCGGCTCTCTTTCAACTCTTTCAGCCAGCGCGCGGTCGACGGCCACATGGCCTTGGCGCGCTCGGCACGGCGCTTGCCCAGGTGCAGTTCGCCGAACGATAAATAGGCGACGATGCCGAACAACGGCAGAATATAGATAACCAGCAGCCAGGCCATGGCAGAGGGAACCGCACGGCGTTTCATCAAAATGCGCATCGTCACGCCGGCGATCAGCAGCCAGTAGCCGAACACCATGAGCCAACTGATTACGGTATAAAATGTTGTCATAAAGGCGAAAAATCCCGTTCGCAAACCACCAATGATGAGTGTACGCACAGATCGGGCAAGGCGAAACCTTTTATCGGCGCTTATGTTACATAAATATGATGAAGTTAAGGCACTTGCCGAAATTGAAAGAGCGGCTTTTGCCCGCGTGGCGTCCGCTGTGCCGCCGATAACGGCGGCTTGGATCGCGGGCGGAAAGGGCTATAATGCCCGCGGTTGGCATTAGACGAACGAGTGACGGAATTATGAGACGCAGTAGAAATGAAGTGGGCCGCTGGCGCATGTTGCGGCAGAGCCAACGTCGGCGGCATCGCTGGCTGGAACGCCAGTCGTGCAGCAATCGCCATATTATCCGGGTGCGGCGCCGCCTGGACGATCAGCATCGGCGCGCGCTGCTGTTTGCGGTATCCTGCGAGTGGTAAAACGAAAACAGTCCCGTAAGGGACTGTTTTGTTATGGCGTCTGAGTTATTTGCCCAAATAGGCGTTGAGCATCCAGACCTGTTTTTCCTGCTCTTTGATGTAATCGCTCATCAGCGACGCGGTGCCTTCGTCGCCGGCGTCTGCCGCCACCGTCAGCAGCTCACGCTGCTGTTGCAGCAAGATTGAATACCCTTCCAACAGGCCGCGCAGCGTACCCTTATCATCGGTCACGTTGGTGTGTTCCTTGATGTCGGCGGTTTTCAGATAATCGCTGAAAGCGTGACGCGGTTGCGAGCCCAACGTCAGAATACGTTCCGCCAGCTCATCCACCTTGGTCAGCAGATCGTTATATGTCTCTTCGAATTTCGCGTGCAGTTCAAAGAACTGCGGGCCGGTAATGTTCCAATGATAGCCGCGCACGTTCATATACAGCACCTGATAGTTTGCCAACAGCGCATTGAGCGCTTCGGCGAGTTTTGCCGATTGTTTACTGTCAAGGCCGATATGGGTTTTCGCTGCTTTCTTTGCCGTTGCCATAATAATCTTCTCCTGATTATTTGTTCCGATAGTAGACAGAATCAATTTCCATAGCTGTTACAGTAACCGGATTTATCGCAGGGTTAAATACGATAACAGGCATTATTGCCATCGCTCAAACCGATGACGATAAATCCGTCGAGCAAATTGCCGAATCAGTTTACGCAGGTTCCGCAGGCGAAAAAAGCCGCTTTTCTCGGTTACTTGCGCAGCGCCAGTTTTACCACACCTGCGCCCAGCGCCATTAACAGCGCGGCGGCGATCAGTACCGAAATAAAGGCGCGATCAAAGGCCAGACGCGCCAGCTGCGTCAACTGCTGCGCGCGATCGGCCGCCATTCCGGCCGCCAGGCGCAACGCTTCGTCGATGCTGTCGTAGGCTAAATCGCTGACCGGCAGCTCCGCCGGCAGCGCCAGAGTGTGGCTGTAAACCGCCGTCATCAGCCCGCCGAGCAACGTCACGCCCAGCACGCCGCCCAGCTCGTAGGAGACGTCTTCGATGGACGCCGCCATGCCGGATTTCTCCTCCGGCGCGTTCAGCATGATGGCGGTGGAAGCGGCGGTGATCACGCCGCCGAGGCCAAAGCCCACCAACGCCAGGCTCACCAGCTGCGGCGCTATGCCGCTCTGAGACAGCAGGGCGAGGGCGGCAATGCCGAAGGTGGTCAGGGCGAAACCGCCGAGGATGATGCTGCGTTCGCCGTAGCGCGGCAACAGTAAACCGGCCATCGGCCCCGCCAGCGCCGAGGCCAGCGGGATCGGCAAGATGAACAGCGCCGCCTGCAGCGGACTGAGGCCGAGCACCAGTTGCAAGCGTTGGCTGAGCACCAGCTCGACGCCGATCAGCGCCACCATCGACAGCAATGCCACGCCGATGCCGCCGGCGAACAGCCGGTTGCGGAACAGAGAGAAATCGATCATCGGGTGGGCGCTGCGTTGCTGACGACGCACGAACAGCACCAGGAACAACACGCCGATCGCAGCCGCCGTGAGCAAGGCGCTGACGTCAGGCGCCGGCTTGCTCAATTCTTTCAGCGCATAGATAGCGCCGACCAGGCCTATCATGATCTGTATCGAGCCAACGATGTCGGCGGGGCGCGGGTTATCGCCGCCGCAGCGCGGGATCAGTTTCCATGCCAACGGCCAGACCAGCAACACCACCGGCACATTGATCAGGAACACCGAGCCCCACCAGAAATATTCCAACAGCAGGCCGCCGACCACCGGGCCGATGGCCGCGCCGCCGGAGGCCACCGACGCCCAGATGCCGATCGCCAGCGCGCGTTCGCGTTCGTCGGTAAAGACGTGGCGTACGATGGACAGCGTGGCGGGCATCATCATTGCCGCGCCAACGGCGAGGAATACCCGCGCGGCGATCAGCCACTCGGCGGTAGGCGAGAAAGCGGCGCACAGCGACGCGACGGCGAACACCGGCAGCCCGGCGAGAAACAGCCGTTTATGGCCGATGCGATCGCTCAGCATGCCGGCGCCAGGCAACAGACCGGCCACCACCAACGGGTAGGCGTTGACGATCCAGAGTTTTTGCGAGGCGCTGGCGTCCAGCGCCTGGGTTAAACGCGGCAGAGCGGTATATAACACCGTCATATCGATGACGATCAGGAACAGGGCGCTGGCGACCATCGTCAGGATCAACCAGCGGTTCTTGGCGTACATAAGTCATAATCCAGTTAAAGTGGGCGGCGCGAAGGCGCCGCCATTCGGGTAACCCTCCGGCGATGCCGGGTGATATACTGGTGATAATATATATCCATACGTTCGTATTGAAAAGAAGGGTTTCTTAATGGGACGTCAACGCAGCATCGATCGCGACAAGGTTTTGGACACCGCCGAAGAGATCGTCGCCACTCAGGGGGCCGCCGGTTTGACCATCGACGCCGTCGCCAAAGCGATGGGGATCTCCAAGGGCGGGGTGCAGTACTGTTTCGGCAGCAAAGACGCCCTGATTGACGCCATGTTCGATCGCTGGGGCAGTGCCTACGAGACGCTGTTCGCCGCTATCGCCGGTGACGATCCTTCACCGCAGACCGGCGTGCGGGCGCATATGCTGGCGACGCAAAGCTCGGATCAGACCGCCAGCGCCAAGGCCGCCGGGCTGATGGCGACGCTGATTCAAACGCCGGAGCATCTGGCGAGCACGCGCGAATGGTATCGCAGCCGCATCGCCGGTTTGGATTTGACGACGGAGGAAGGCAAGCGCGCGCGCCTGGCGTTTCTCGCCACCGAAGGCGCCTTTATGCTGCGTTACTTTGGTTTGATGGATATCGATCAGGCGGAATGGGAAACGATGTTCACCGATATGCAGGCGTTGATTTTAACTGAGGGTGCCTATCGCACTGATAGCTAGTAAAGCCCGCAGTGAAAGGCGTATGTTTATCGCACAAGATATTCCCTCGAAGAACTTTTTAGCCAGCCACTCCGTGCTGGCTTTTTTTTTGTTTGCAGGCAAGCGTCCCAGCGGGGCCCCCTGAAGGCAGGGGGCGGGGGAAATTATTTACGGGCGTCCAACAGCGACTGGGCGTTCTCTGCGGTAACGACGGTCCACGGAATGTAGTAATGCTTCTGCGTGCCGCCTTCCCATTTCAGATCCTTGGCGTATTGTTTCCAGATCTCCGACTGCGGTTGATAGCTTTCCCCTTTCACGGCGCGCAGCGCGACGTCGATGGAACCCTGCATCTGGCCTTTGGCATCTTGCAGAATAGAGACCATTTCACCGGCCTGCACCGCATGAATCGCGTCGGAAACGCCGTCAACGCCGGCAATCGCGAAGTCCTTCACATTCAGGCCGGCGCCTTTGATCGCCTCGATAGCTCCCAGCGCCATCTCGTCGTTTTGGCCAATCACGCCGTTGATTTTGCCCCGGTGTTTCTGCAGCCAGTTTTCCATCAGCGGCTGCGCTTCCGCGCGTGACCAGTTGGCCGTTTTGCGTTCAAGTACGGTGACCTGGCCGACGCCGCACTCGGCAATCGCTTTATCATTGCCCTTGCCGCGCTGGATCTCGCCGCTGCCGCCTTTCGGGCCTTCGATAATCACCACGTTCACCTTTCGGTTCTTGCAGTCGAGTTTGTCCAGGACGGCTTTGGCTTCCAGGTATCCCCCCAACTCGTCATTAGACACTACTTCAGACGTCATCGCGTCCGTGTTCAGGCGCGCGTTGGTGACCACCACCGGAATTTTGGCTTCGTTGGCATTAGTGACGATATCGATATTGGCCTCAAAATCCATCGGGTTGACGATAATGGCATCGGCGCGCGTCTGGATAGCGGTGGCGGCCTGATCGTTTTGCACCGAGGCATCATAACGCCCATCATAGAAGGTCAGCACGGCTTCGCCGCTTTTCACCGCCGGGTGCTCCTTGCCGAACCTTTCCATCAATTGCACGAACTCGGCTTTGTTGCCGTACATCAATACCGCGATTTTTACCGGGGCGGCCTGAGCTGCCGACAGGCTACCGAGCATCATGGCAGAGGCAAACAACGCTATCTTGGTCTTATTCATGGTTTTCTCCTGGTAGAGTTGGGTCTGATGTTATTAATCGCGCTGTTGCTTACGCGATGGGTCGAGCAATACGGCAAGAACGATCAATGCGCCTTTGATAATTTGTTGGTAGTACGATTGCACGCCGAGCAGATCGAGGCCGTTATTCATCACCCCGATAATCAGCACGCCGAAGAAGGTGCCGACCAGCGTACCGACGCCGCCGGCCATGCTGGTGCCACCGATCACCACCGCTGCGATGGCGTCCAGCTCATACCCTGCGCCGGCGTTGGTCTGCGCCGAACCGGTGCGTGCGGTGAGGATCAGGCCGGCGATGCCGGCCAGCGCGCCGCACAGCGTATACACCAGTATTTTGATGCGCGTGACGTTAATCCCCGAGGTGCGCGCGCTTTTCGGGTTGCCGCCGACGGCGTAGATGTAGCGCCCGAAGAGGGTTTTATTCAGCACCAACCAGGCGAGGGCGAACAGCACGATGAAGATGATGACCGGCACCGGAACGCCGCCGACATAACCATTGCCCAACCAGCGGAAATCGCTGTTCAATTGCGAAACCGGATTGCCGTTGGTGGTCAACATGGTTAAACCGCGCGCCGCAGAGAGCATGCCCATGGTGACGATAAAGGGTTGCAGCCGGTAGCGAGCCAACACGGTGCCGTTCACCAGGCCGCAGACGATCCCGATGCCCAGCGCCACGATCAGCGGCGCCATGACGGCGGTCGCGGTGTCGCCGATAGCCAATCCGCTGTTGTTGGTGGCGAAGCGGGCGGCGACGATCCCGCTTAGCGCCAGCACCGAGCCCACGGAGAGATCGACGCCGGCCGTAATGATGACGAAGGTCATGCCGATCGCCAGAATGCCGTTGATCGAGACCTGGCGCAGGACGATCAGGGTGTTTTCATTGCTGAGAAAATAATTGCTGCTCCAGGCCCCCTGGGCGACCTGATATTCGCCAATCAGCGCCACGATCAGGCACAGCGCGAAGAAGGCGATGATAATGCCGTATTTGTGCATACGGCGCTTATTGCGGGTGAAAAATGAAATTCCTGGTGATAAGGAGTGGGCGCTGCTCATTTTTTTTCTCTCTCTGTTAAACCGCAAGTTTCATCAGTGCTGCCTGGGTCGCATCGGCTGCCGAAAGCTCACCGGCCAACTGCCCGTCACGAAACACCAATATGCGATCGCTCATGCCGATAATTTCCGAAAGCTCGGAGGAAACCATGATGATCCCCTTGTTTTGCAAGGCGAACTCCGACATAAATCGATAGATCTCTTTCTTGGCGCCGACGTCGATGCCGCGCGTCGGCTCGTCGAGCAACAACACCTCCGGATCCAGCAGCGCCCAGCGGCCCAGCACCACTTTTTGCTGGTTGCCGCCGCTCAGGTTGCCCACGGGCTGTTCGCCATCGTGGGTTTTAACGTTGAAGCGCTGGATCATGTCGCGGGTTCGCGCTTGCTCCCGTTTCTCGCTGACGAACCCCATTCGGCTGATGCCGGCAAAAGAGGCGATATTGATGTTTTCACTGACGGAACGGCACAGCACCAGGCCGGTTTCCTTGCGATCTTCCGTCACGTAGGCAATGCCGCTGTCGATGGCCTCTCGCGGGGAATGGCGGTTCAGCGTCTTGTCGCCCAAACGGATCGTGCCGCTGTCGGCATGCTGAATGCCGAAGATAAGATCGAGAAATTCGCTGCGGCCCGATCCCACCAGCCCGTAGATGCCCAGGATTTCACCGTGCTTAAGCTGCAGGCTGATATCCTTTATCTTGCTGCGCCAACACAGGCCGTTGACCTCCAGCAAGACCTCTTCGCCGGGCTGATTGAATTTGGCGAACTCGCTGTCGTACTCGCCGCCGATAATGTGTTCGATAAACTGCTCACGGGTAATGTCGGCGATATAACCTTCATGGATATAGGCGCCGTCGCGGAAAATGGTGTAGCTGTCCGCAATTTGAAATATCTCTGACAAACGGTGAGAGACGTAAATAATGCCTTTACCTTTCGCCGCCAATTGCTGAAGCGTCTGAAAGATTTTTTGCGCATCCTCCTCGCCAATCGCCGAGGTGGGTTCATCCATGATGATGATGTCGGCATTGGCATGCGACAGCGCTTTGGCGATCTCGACCAGCTGCTGCTCAGCGACGCTCAGGTTGCGCATTTTCTCTCGGGCGTCGATCTTGAAATCGAGTTCCTTGAGCAGGCTGGTGGTGCGTTGATTGAGCGTGGCGAAATCGACGAACCCCAGGCGTCTCGGCTCACGGCCCAGCCAAATGTTTTCGGCCACCGTCAGATCCGGGATCGCGCTCAGTTCCTGCTGCACGATGGCGATGCCGGCGTTGAGGGCTTCCCGGGGATGATGAAATTCACAGCGTTGGCCATTGATAAAAATGTCGCCGCCATCGGGTTGAATAAAGCCCATCAGAATGCTGAGAAAGGTGGATTTACCCGCGCCGTTGCCGCCGCACAGGGCATGGATGGAACCACGCCGCAGGCAAAACTCCGCATTCTTGAGCGCCACGACCGGGCCAAAGGCTTTTCTGACGCCGCTGACCTCCAGCAGGTAGGCGGGCGCTTGCGTATGGGGATCTCGCGTCACAGTTGCACCTCCGGGTAGGTCTGCTGCAAGCGTTGCAGGTACCGTTGATAAAGCGTCTCGTATTGCGCCCGTCTGCCGGCATGTGGCCGTGCGCGTGTGGCCTCATCCAGCGCAACGAAACGTTGGCACAGTTCGGACAACAACGCGCCGGCATTCCGCAGCGGATCGTCGGCCAACGTCGTCGCCCACATCGCCTGAATGGCGCCGCCCAGCGCAGCGGTCTCTTTGGCTTTCAGACAGACCACCGGGCACCCCATCACGTCCGCGACGATTTGTCGCCAGGCGGCGCTGCGAGCGCCGCCGCCGGTGAGGCGGATCTCGCGCGCTTCAATGCCCTGACGGCGAAACAGCTCGATGCCATAGCGCAGGCCATAGGTGGCGCTTTCGACCACCGCCAGGCAGAGATTGGCGCGGGTAAAATTGTCGCTATCGAGGTTATGCAGACTGGCGCGCGCGTGAGGCAACGGCGGAACGCGCTCGCCATTGAAGAACGGCAGCATCTCGACACCGCCTGCGCCGGGTGAGGCCTGCGCCAATAAACCGTTAAAGCCCGCAAGGTCCTCGTCCAGCAGCGTTTGTACCGCGGTGGTGGCCGAGGTGACATTCATGGTGCAAATCAATGGCAGCCACCCGTTGGTGCTGGAGCAGAAGCCGGCAATCATGTCTGATTCCGCCGCGACGGGGGCGGCAGACCAGGCGAATAGCGTGCCAGAGGTGCCCAGGCTCAGGGTGAGGGTGCCGGCCTCGATGTTGCCGGAACCGATGGCCGCCATCATGTTGTCGCCGCCGCCGGTCGATACCCGCACCGTTGGGCTGAGGCCGAGTTTTTCCGCCGCGGCGGGGCGCACCGTGCCGATGCAGCACTCCGCATTTTTGAGCGGCGGCAGGGCTTGCCACAGACGGCCGCTGTCATCGATGAGATCGACGGCGGCTTTGCTCCAGCTACGGGTGCGCACATCGAACAACCCGGTGCCGGAAGCGTCACCGTATTCCGCTACGCGCTCTCCGGTCAGCCAGAAGTTCAAATAATCATGAGGCAACAATACGGTGTGCAGTTTTGCCCACAACGCAGGATGGTGTGTCTTGAACCAAAGGATTTTTGACGCGGTATAACCGGTGGCGATCCGCAGGCCGAGTGTTTCCAGCGAGCCGTTGGCACCGCCGAGCTGCTGCAGGAGCCGTTCGTTTTCCTCTGCGGTTTCGGTATCGCACCACAGCTTGACGTTGTGCAGCACGTTGCCGTCTGCGTCCAGCGGTACAAACCCATGTTGTTGGCCCGAGACCCCCAGAGCATGAATTTCCCCGGCATCAATACCGGCGTTAGTCACGGCTTGGCGAAAAGCGATGACCAGCGCCTCAATCCACCAGTCGGCCTCCTGTTCGCGCCGGCCATTGGCTTGGCTGATGAGACGGTGAGGGGCGTTGCCCTCACCGAGGATCACGCCCTGTGTGCTGTCGACAATCACGACTTTCGTGCCTTGCGTACCGCAGTCTATGCCAGCATAGAGCGCCATAGGATCACTCCATTTCCAGCATGATTTTGATGTCCGAGGCATGTCCCGCCGCCGCGCGCTCAAAGGCGGCCACGCTGTCGGAGAACTTGTAGGTTTGGCTTATCAACGGCTGGACGCGCAATTTGCCGCTGCTCAACAGCCGCAGCGTGCGCGGGTACATGTTGGCGTAGCGGAAAATGGTCTTGAAGGTGATTTCCTTGGCCTGCGCGGCGACGATATCCATCGGCGCGGCATCGATCGGCATGCCGACCAGCACGGCGGTCGCTCCTGGCGCCGCATGTTCGGCCAGCGTAGCGATGGCCGGTTTTGCGCCGCTGCATTCAAACACGACATCGGCGCCATTGCCGCTGGTGAGCGCGGCCACTTTCCCCGCCAGGTCGCCGGTTTTGATATTGACGGCGTGCAGCCCCTCATAACTGGCCGCAACGGCGAGTTTTTCGTCAAACAGGTCGCAAATAATGACGTCCGAGCAGCCGCCCGCCAGCGCCGCGAGAGCGGTGACCACGCCGATCGGCCCGGCGCCGATCACCAGCGCGATATCGCCGGGTTTGATCCCGGCTTTGGTGGCCGCTTGCATGCCGATGGCCAGGGGTTCAACCATGGCGCCTTCAGCGAAACTGACGTTGTCCGGCAGTTTGAACGTGAATGCGGCGGGGTGGATGACGGTTTCGCGCAAACAGCCGTGCACCGGCGGCGTCGCCCAGAAGCGAACGGCGGGGTCCAGGTTGTAAATCCCGGCGCGCGTCTGCGCCGAGTTGAGATCGGGAATGCCGGGCTCCATGCAAACGCGATCGCCGACGCTGAGGTGAGTGACGTTTTCACCTGTCGCGAGCACCACGCCGGCGGCCTCATGGCCGAGCACCATCGGGGCTTTGACCACGAACGGGCCAATGCGGCCATGCTGGTAATAGTGCACATCGCTGCCGCAGATGCCCACGGAATGAATTTTTATCTGCACATCATCGGGCCCCAGCGTTTCGGCAAGCTGGACGTCCTCGATAGCGATTTCCCCCGCCTTGGCCAACACTAATGCTTTCATATTGCCTCCTGGTGAATCATTTTTATGGTAACGATATCATTTCAATGCGGCGATAGTGGGCCAAAGCGGGTGGTTAAACTGTGATCGATGTTGGAATTACTCGATGGGAGTTAATTTTGCTGGTGGGTTGTTATTCAATATGGGGATGAAGATCACAAAATCGGCGATGTAATGACGGTTTTAATATCAGCATTCTGATATCGATACCGTTACCTTGCAGGGGAAATGATGAACAAACAACAACGTGCCATAGCCGCTACGCTGGAATATTTGCGCGAGGCGGCCATCGTTCTGACCGAAGAAGAGCAGCAACGTATTGAAATTGCGACATTTGGCCTGGCCGACTATCCTGTCTCAGGGCTGCAGCTGCTGACCTATGTCAACTCACCTCGGTATTGTGCGAAAGAGTTGGTGCTGTTTCCTGAGCAGACTTGCCCAGAGCATTTGCATCCTCCTTTTGCCGGCACGCCCGGCAAGCAAGAGACGTTTCGCTGCCGTTGGGGTGAGGTGTTTCTGTTTGTCGACGATGAAAACCTGACGCTTAATGACGCCGGCGGTGAACCGGTATGCCGGGTGCCGGAAGGCGCGGAGCAGTGGTATACCTGCAATCGCTATATCCTCTTGCGGCCTGGCGAACAATACACCATCGCGCCCAATACCCGGCACTGGTTTCAGGCTGGAAAGCGGGGGGCGGTGGTGTCCGAGTTCTCTTCCGAGAGCCGTGACGAGCTGGATATCTTTACCGATCCCCGGATTAACCGGCTGGCAGGCGTAAACCATTAGCGCCACGATGAAAGTTCTGTCATGATGTTGTTAATGGTACAAAATGATAACCTTAAGCTAAGGAGCTGCATTTGGCGGTGGGGCGAGGACGGAAAGCGACGCTGGCTAGCGTGGCCGCACAGGCAAACGTCAGTAAAATCACCGCGTCGCGGGCATTTTCACAGCCGGACAAGGTTCATCCGGAAACGCTGCGCCGCATTCGGGAGACCGCTGCCGAACTCGGTTATGTGGTCAATGCTGCGGCGCGCAACCTGCGGGCGAAAAGCAGCAGAACCATCGGCATCGTCAACCCTGATATGGCCAACCCGTTCTTTGGCGGCCTGACGCGGTTGATGACGCTTGAAGCGCAAAAAATGGGATATGACACCCTGGTGTTCGATTCCTATGAGTCTCAGGAAAGCGAAGACAGAATCATCGACAAACTGATTGGCTACAACGTCGATGCGATCATTCTCTCGGTCATTTCCAACGATCATCTGTACCAGCCTTCCTATCTAAAGCGGTTGGAAACATTGAATATCCCGGTGGTATTGATCGACCGTGAGCTGGACAATCGCCACTGCAGCGGGGTGTATATCGATAACCTGGACTGCGGCCTTCAGGCGGGGCGCTGGCTGCTGGAACAGAAAGCGCAGCGGGTGGTAGTGGTGTCCGGGCCGGAGAACTCCAACGTTGCACGGGACAGGGTTACAGGGCTGCAGGCGGCGCTGCAAGGGAAAGTGGCGTCGTTTGAAGTGCTGTATGCCGATTTCTTTATGGATGTCGCCTGGCAAGAGACGAGCCGTTGGCTGGCCAATCACCGCGCCCCGGACTTTTTCGTTGGCTGCAATAACCAGATCTCCCTGGGCATTATCAAAGCCTGCATCGAACATCGGCTGCCGTTGATGCAGGAGGTGTCGCTGTTCAGCATCGATGAGGTTTCACATGCCGAGATCTACGGTTTTCATTTCCCGTGCGTGTCACACGACTTGCAAGAGATCGCTTGGCAAGCGTTGAATCTGGCGATCCGTCGTATTGCCGACCCCGAGATCAAGCCGGGCAAGGTGGTGGTGCGGGGAAAACTCGTCGCATAACGGCGCCGCCTTTCGCCTTATCCGTCATTTTTCAGCGCGTTGCGCTGTTTTGGGCTCATCCCGCCCGGCGGGACGGATTAGCAGCCATAAACCGCTTCCTGCCACCGCCGCGCCTAGCAGCATGGGCCAGGAAAGGGGTTCATTGAACATTAACCCTGCCCAGCAGAAGGTGACGAAGGGGCTGAGAAACAGCAGGCTCGTCACGCGCAGCGCAGAAGTGAGCCTTAGACAAAACCAGTACAGACCGTAGCCGGCCAGCGTCGCCAGTAGCGCGGTCCAAAGCACGCCGATCACAAACCCCGTCGTTACCGTTGGCAGCAGCGGGCCTTCCGCGCCGGCCATGGCGGCGAAAGCCAGCGCGGAAACCGCGCTTTGTATCCCCAGCGAGGATGGCAAACTCATTGCTTGCGTCTGCGGCAGCCGTTCCTGCCACAGCGTTGCCAGCGCCAGCGCCAACATCCCCGCCAGTGGCAACAGGTAACTCCACAATGGGGCGTCTCCCCATGAGATGGCGCTGCCGGTCGCCAGCGTTACCCCGCTAACCCCCAAGGCTAACCCGGACCAAACGCGGCCATCGGGCAAGCGGCGTTGCAACAGCATGCTCAGCAGCGCGGTGCCGAGTGGGAGCAAATCGGCGATGAGCGCGGCCAACCCGGCCGGCACGCCATATTCGATGCCTTTGCTGACGCCGGTCAGGTAACCGGTCATGGCGAGCAACCCAATCCCGGCGTGAACAGCTATCGTCAGCGGAGATGCGCGCCTGATGGCACGCACACTAAGCGGCAGCAACGCGAACGCGACCACCACGCAGCGCCAGAACGCCACCAGCAACACCGGCGCGTAATCGGCGGCGAAGCGGATGCCGACGAAGCCGGAGCTCCAGGCCACGATCAGCAGGACCTCGGCCGCAGCCAGCCAGAGGGCGGCTTTGCCGCGGTGGGAAGAGGGGCGAAATGGTGGCAGGGACATGATGGTCACCTCCTTTCCGCCCGATGGTAGTGAGTGGCTATAATTTAATAAATCGAATAATTTTCGTTCAGTTGTTTAATGGAGTTAAATTATGCGGCCGACATTGGATATCGATCTCTTGCGCACTTTTCACGCTATTGCGCGTTTGGGGCAATTTCGCGCGGCGGCGGCATTTGTCAATCGCAGCCCCGCCGCCGTGAGCGTGCATATCCGGCGCCTGGAACAGGTGGCGGGCGGCCGCTTGCTGGAGCGTGACAATCAGTCCGTGGCGTTGACGCCGCTGGGCCACAAGCTGCTGGCTTCGACGCTCGGGCTGCTGAGCGCCCATGACGATATTCTGCGGGAACTGCAGGGCGCGCCGCTAAGCGGCCATATCAAATTGGGGTTGCCTGATGAGTACGCTTCCCATGTGATACGCCATATTTTGCCGCGGTTTGCCGACAGTTTTCCCGCGGTGGAACTGGAGGTCTCTACCGCTGCCAGTCAGGCGCTGGCGGAACAAGTTGGCCGTAATCGGCTGCATCTCGCGCTGGTGGTTCAACCCTCGGGGAAACCGTGCCAGACACCGCTCGCGGTGACTGCGCCGGTGTGGGCCGGAGGCCGTTCGCTGGCGCTGCAGGCTAACCGGCCACTGCCGCTGGCGTTGCATGCCGCCGATTGCCCTTATCGTGAGGCTATGATCGATGCATTGACCAGGGCGGGAAGGCATTGGCGTGTGGTTGTGAGCAGCCCTTCGGCCAGCGTGGTGGCGGCTGCCGTTGAGGCAGGATTGGCCGTCACGCTGCTCGATCGCGCACGGATTTCGGCGGCGATGCGGATACTCGACGAATTGCCGTCGGTCACACCACATGAAGTGCAACTGCTCCGTTCTGCCACGGCCGCCAGCCAACCGGCGGTGGCGATGCTGGAAAGCGTCATCGGTGAGTATTTACGGTGGGGAACATGAATATCGGCAAGACGAATCGAGCACGAAGGTGACGGAGAGAGGTGGCTGGATCCGGGAACGCTGTATCGCGGGGCGTTCCCGGTATTGGGCGGTCTGGATATCAGAACACCTGTTTGAACGGTTTCACCGTCACGTCGGCATAGACGCCGGCGGCGATATAGGGATCCTGCTGCGCCCAGGCCTGGGCTTCCGCCAGCGAGGCGAATTCGGCGATCACCGTCGAACCGGTAAAGCCGGCGGCGCCGGGATCGTTGCTGTCGATGGCCGGGTTAGGGCCGGCGACCACCAGACGGCCGGCGTCGCGCAGCGCCTGCAGGCGCGCCAGGTGTGCCGGGCGCACCGCCAGACGGTTTTCCAGCGAATTGGGGACGTCTTGCGCGTAGATCAGATAAAGCATGTTTCACCTTTAAAATCATGGCTATAAAACGGTGCTACCAAGGTAGCGCAAAAGGCGCGGCAGGGGAACGGCATAGGGCGAATTTCCCGGCGGATTGGCGCTTATGCCTTGAAGCCGCTACTTTTTATTCGTATAGTGCGGCGCGCTTAAACTGATATGCCATTGAGGTGAGGACATGACGGAACTGGTAAGGGAAAAACTCGATTTGCCGGCGGGCAAAAACAAACTGCTGCTGCATTCGTGCTGTGCGCCCTGTTCCGGCGAGGTGATGGAAGCGATTCAGGCCTCCGGGATCGAGTATGCCATTTTCTTCTATAACCCCAACATTCACCCGCAAAAAGAGTATCTGCTGCGTAAAGAAGAGAACATCCGTTTCGCTGAGCAGCACGGGGTGCCGATTATCGATGCCGATTACGACACCGACAACTGGTTCGCCCGCGCCAAGGGGATGGAGAATGAGCCGGAGCGCGGCATTCGTTGCACCATGTGTTTTGATATGCGTTTCGAGCGCACGGCGCTGTATGCGCATGAGCATGGTTACGACACTATCTCCAGCTCGCTGGGCATCTCGCGCTGGAAGAACATGCAGCAGATCACCGACTGCGGCATCCGTGCGGCGGAAAAGTACCCCGATCTGGTGTACTGGGATTACAACTGGCGCAAGAAGGGCGGTTCGTCGCGCATGATAGAGATCAGCAAGCGCGAACGCTTCTATCAGCAGGAATACTGCGGCTGCGTCTATTCGCTGCGCGACACCAACCTGCACCGTAAGGCGCAAGGGCGGCCGCTGATCAAGCTGGGCGTGCTTTACTATGGCGATGAAGAATAACGCTGACTCACCGAAATTAACCCGCTCCGGCGGGTTTTTTACTTTTTGACGCCTGGCCAGACGTTAATAAAGCGTGTCGCCCCGGCGGTAAAAAAGCAACGGCCAGGTTAATATCCTTATGAGTTTGCTGGTTTTCGCCGCGCATACTGACGATTAAAGCGATAGTTTGCCTTTCGTTATTGAATATGATTGCTATTTGCATTTAAACTTGGCGAACCAGAGGAAACAGAATCATTATGCCGCTAAAAAAGATGTTCCTTAATCGCCGTATATCCGTGCCTTTCGTCTTGTCCGTAGGCCTGCACAGCGCCCTGGTGGCGGGATTGCTTTACGCTTCGGTAAAAGAAGTGGTGGAGCTGCCGAAGCCAGAGGACGCGCCGATCAGCGTCATGATGGTCAATACCGCCGCGATGGCCGAACCGCCGCCGCCGGCACCGGCCGAGCCGGAGCCGCCGCAGGTCGAACCTGAGCCGGAGCCAGAACCGGAACCTATTGTGGAGCCGCCGCCGAAGGCGATTGTGAAGCCGGAGCCGGTCAAGCCGAAACCGAAACCCAAGCCGAAGCCGAAGGTCGAAAAACCGGTGAAACCGGAGCCGAAAAAAGTCGAGCCGCGCGAACCGTCGCCGTTCAACAACGACTCGCCGGCCAAGCCGATCGACAAAGCGCCGGTGAAACAGGCGCCTGCCGCGCCGGTGCAGGGCAACTCGCGCGAGCTCGGCCCAAGGCCGATCAGCCGCGCCAATCCGCTCTATCCGCCGCGGGCCCAGGCTTTACAGATCGAAGGCAGCGTGCGGGTGCAGTTTGATATCGACAGCGACGGGCGCGTCAGCAACGTGCGTATCTTGTCGGCCGAACCGCGCAACATGTTTGAACGTGAAGTGAAGCAGGCGATGCGTAAATGGCGCTATGAAGCCAAAGAAGCGAAAGATCGCACCGTCACTATCCGCTTCAAGTTGAACGGCACCACCGAATTGAACTGAGTTTGGTCATACCAAAAAGAAAGGGTCGCCTCGGCGACCCTTTTTGCATTTGCAGTGTAGCGTCAGTTTATTCTTCGAAGCCGACGCGGAAATTCATTTTGCCCTCAGGCAGCGCGCGCGAGTTGCCTTCCGCATCGACCGCCACATAGGTGAACACCGCTTCGGTCGCCCGGTAGCGCTGGCCGATCGGGGCGGAAGAGACTTTTTTGACCCACACTTCGATATTGATGGTGATCGAGCTGCGTCCGGTGCGAATGCAGTGCGCATAGCAGCAAACCACGTCGCCTACCGCCACCGGTTTCAGGAAGGTCATGCCGTCTACGCGTACCGTCACTACGCGCCCCTCGGCGATCTCTTTTGCCTGGATAGCGCCGCCGATGTCCATTTGCGACATCAGCCAGCCGCCGAAGATATCACCGTTGGCATTGGTATCGGCCGGCATCGCCAGCGTGCGCAGCACCAGCTCGCCGCTGGGTAAAGGTCGTTGTTGTGTCATAGCAGTCTGCTTTTAAAAGGAGGAAATAACATCATACTGCCCGCGGCAAGCGCCGCAGGCATTAACAATTTTGTAACTATTTTTTCTGTTCTTCCGGCATGTGCCGGTAAATATAGATACCGCTGAGGAGGGTGAAGACCAGCGTCAGCACCGTCAGGCCAAAGACTTTGAAATTGACCCAGACGCTTTGCGGCAGCCAGAAGGCGACATAGATATTCGCCAGGCCGCAGGCCAGGAAGAAGACCGCCCAGGCCAGGTTAAGGTTGCTCCACACTTTGTCCGGCAGCGTCAGCTCTTTACCCAGCATGCGCTGAACCAGCGGTTTTTTGAGCACCCATTGGCTGATCAGCAGCGCCAGCGCGAACAGCGCGTAAATCACCGTGACCTTCCATTTGATGAACAAATCGTTGTGGAACACCAGCGTCAGGGTGCCGAACACCAGCACCATCAGGAAGGTGATCAGCGTCATCTTCTCGACCTTGCGGTATTTCACCCAGGTGAACACCAGCGCCAGCGCGGTGGCGACAATCAACGCGCCGGAAGCGACGTAAATGTCGTACAGCTTGTAAAAAGCGAAAAAGACAATTAGCGGGAGGAAATCAAGAAACTGCTTCATAAATCAATCCATCATCTGTTCATCGGCCGACTATACCGGATTCGGCGAGCTCTGTGTACCGCCGGGCGTTGCCGATTATCGGCGTTTGGCCGGCGGATTTCTGCCGCGAAAGCAGGAATTTGCATAAACTTACGCAAGAAAGCGCGGGCGCATTGCCAGCGCGGGCCGCAGGCCGCATAGTAAGCGTCATAATAACCAGATAATTTACCGCGGAAAACAGCATGCAGTGGAAATCTCTCCAGGCCCTGACGCCTGGTTTGACGCATTTATTGGGCTATCAACGCAGCTGGCTCAAGCCGGATATTCGCGCCGGTCTTTCCGTCGCCGCCGTGGCGTTGCCGGTGGCTATCGCCTACGCAGAGTTGGCCGGGGTCAGCCCGGTGGTGGGGCTCTATTCCTGCGTCTTGCCGATGGTGGCCTATGCGCTGTTCGGCTCGTCACGCCAGCTGATCGTCGGGCCCGATGCCGCCACCTGTGCGGTGATCGCCGCGGTGGTGACGCCGCTGGCGGCGGGCAATATGGAACGCCATTGGCAATTGACCATCATGATGACCGCCATGATGGGCGGTTGGTGCCTGCTGGCCAGCCGGTTCAAGCTGGGGGCGCTGGCGGATCTGCTGTCGCGGCCGATCCTCAGCGGGCTGCTGAACGGGGTGGCGATCACCATTATCGTCGATCAGATTGGCAAGGTGTTGGGGTTTACGATGCGCCCGGCACAGTTGATCGAGCGCATCTACGCGCTGCCCGGTAACCTGCTGCACAGCGACTGGCTGACGATGGCGGTGTCGTTGCTGACGCTGGTGACGCTGCTTGGATTTAAAAAATGGCGGCCTAATTGGCCGGCGCCGCTGTTCGCTATCGTGCTGGCGGCGTTCGTGACTTGGGCGGGCGGCCTGCAGCAGCATGGCGTGGTGACGGTGGGCGGTTTCAGCGGCGTGCTGCCGATCGTCCAGTGGCCGGACTTCCAGCCTGGTTTGCTGCGCGATATGGTGATCCCGGCGCTTAACCTGGCGGTCGTGAGCTTTGTCAGCATGATGCTCACCGCCCGCAGCTTCGCCGCCAAAAACGGTTATGAGGTGAACGCCGACGCTGAGTTTCGCGCGCTGGGACTGGTGAATATCGTCTCTGCACTGTCGCAAGGTTTCGCCATCAGCGGCGCAGATTCTCGCACCGCGGTGAATGACGCCAACGGCGGCAAGAGCCAGTTGGTGTCGATCATCGCCGCCGCTGTCATCGCCTTTGTCTTGCTGTTCCTGATGGCGCCGCTGCAGTTTATTCCTGTGGCGGGATTGGGTGTGGTGCTGATGTATGCGGCCTGGTCGCTGCTGGACATTCGCGGCATCTGGATCTTGCGCCGTCGCAACGCGCAGGCGTTCCGCCTGGCGCTGTTTACCTTCCTCAGCGTGCTGCTGGTGGGCGTGATCAGCGGCATCGGGCTGGCGGTGTTGCTGGGGCTGATGCAGTTTCTGCGCACCGTCTTCCGGCCGACGGAACAACTGCTGGGCGTCAACGATGAAGGCATGATCCATTCCATGGGCAATAACAATGGGGTGAAGGCGGTACCTGGCGTCATGATGTATCGCTTCAATTCGCCGCTGACCTATTTCAACGTGGCGTATTTTAAACGCCGCATCCTCAATTTGGTCGACGGCACGCCGTTCCAGCCGCGCTGGGTGGTGGTGGACGCGGTGGCCAGCTTTACCCATGCCGACATCAGCGTGCTGGCGGCCATCGACGAACTGAAACGCGATTTGTTACAGCGTAACGTAAGGCTGGTGCTGGCGGGGCGCCGCACCGAGCTGACGCGCTGGTTCCGCATCAACCGATTGGGGCGTGACAAAGAGCTGATTTTGGTGCCGGACCTGTATCTGGCGCTGAAGCTGATTCAGAGTAAGGAGCAGGCGGAAGCCGCCACGGCGGGGTAAACAAAAAAGGGGCGCGCCGAAGCGTGCCCCTTGGGTTTTGGTGGCGCCGGCCTTAGCCGCGCAGCAGCATATACAGACGGAACAGATAGATCAGCAGCAGGGCGGACACCAGGTTGCTCAACGCGGTCAACACCACGCTGGCGACGTTCGGCGTCAGCACCGACAGATGGCTCACCAGGAACAGCACCAGCAGCTTGGCCGCCAGCCACAGCATCATCGCCGGCACAATCACGCGCGCATTGGCGAAGGCCAGTTTGCTGCTCAACTTGAGCGAAGCGAACACGCCTTTTTTGTCGACGGAGGCGATCACCGGCGCCAGCGCGAAGGCGATAGCCATCAGCACGCCCGGCACCACAAACAGCGTCAGGCCGAGCTGGATCAGCAGGGTGCAGATAAACAGCAGCAGCAGCAGGCGCGGCAAGTCGGGCGCCGAGGCGCCGAGCGCGCGCAGGGCGCTGGTGCGTTGCCCTTGCGACACCAGACGGATCAGCGTCAGCATCCCGCCGACCAGCAGCACGTTGCCGACCAGCGCAGAGAAGGTGGCGGCCGCCGACACTTTCAGCAACACCATCTGCTGTTCCGGCGTCATCTGCTGGATCACTTCCTGAATGCCCATGCCGGTAGACGAGGCGAAATCGCTGGTGGTGGCAGCGAGCGTCGCCAACTGTTCGGCATCAGGGCTGAAGGCCTGATTCAGCAGCACGGAGATAAACGCCGTCAACAGCGCCAGCATCAGGATGCTGGCCAGTTGGTTGCGTAAAAAGTTAAAACTGTCACGGTACAAAGCGTTGGCCGTGATAGGCATGCAGACTCCTTGGCGTCGGGAAAACAGAGATAAATCAGTGGGTGATTGTACCCTGTTCCACGCCGCTGTGGCACCCCGCGAATTGCACTACGCCTATTTCTTCAACGATCGTCGTCTCAGGCAGCGAAAGCGGCAAGGTCACCGGCAACGGCGGCAGGCCGTAGCGTTCGCGGGCGCGATCGCAGGCTTCGTTGCGCAGGCCGTTTTCACCGGACTGATCGAACTCCCTGCACGGGCTGGGCCGATTAAGGTAGATCGAGCAGGAAACGGCTTTACCTATTTCACCGTCCAGCGCGCTGCAGCGGGGGGACTTGCTGTTGGTCCCCTGCATGCAGCGCAGGAACGGGGTCAAAGGCTCTGTTAAGGAAAGGGGAACGGTGCCGCCGCCGTCTTCGGCTTCGGCCCAATAGAATGACACTCGAAAATAACCGCAGCATGCGCCGCAGCTGACACAGGGATTAAGGATTTCGCTCATCTTGATTGCCCACCGACTCCTCACGGCACCAACCAAAACCAACACGGAAAATGAAATTACCTCAGCCGCATTTTTCTCCGCAACAGAAATTTGAACATGTAGATAATTTGCAACAAAATCGATTTTTTGATGCAGATCAATCCTTGATTTATTAGACGGTTAGGTAACCTTGTTTTTAGTGGGATTTTAAATTTTTACACATAAGATGTGATCTCGATGGGATCACAAATACCCGAAAGTAGGTATATTCCCCCTCGAGCGATTAACCACACAAATGGAATGGATAATGAAAAAGACAACTCTGATGGTATTGGCGACGATGATGGCGCCTATGTTGGCAAGTGCGCATCAGGCCGGTGATTTCCTGTTCCGCGCGGGCACCGCGACGGTGCGTCCAAATGCAGGTTCGGACAACGTGTTGGGGTTGGGTTCGCTGGATGCGAAAAACAACACCCAGCTCGGTCTGACCTTCGGTTACATGGTGACGGACAACATCGGCGTTGAGTTGTTGGCCGCGACGCCATTCCGCCACAAGGTTACGCTGGGCGGCACTGATTTGGCGACCGTTCACCAACTGCCGCCTACGCTGATGGCGCAATACTATTTCGGCGACAAGCAGGATAAGCTGCGTCCTTACCTGGGCGTCGGCGTTAACTACACCACTTTCTTTGACGAGAAGTTCAATGACTACGGCAAAAGCGCCGGGTTGAGCAACCTCGATCTGAAAGATTCCTGGGGCGTGGCGGCGCAGGCCGGCCTGGATTACAACCTGGATGAGCACTGGATGCTGAACATGTCGGTGTGGTGGATGAACATCGAAACCAAAACTCGCTTCAACGATGCGAACGGTGGGCACCACAGCTTCGATACGCGTCTGGATCCGTGGGTGTTCATGTTCGGGGCGGGTTACCGCTTCTGATGAAGGCCACAAACAGGGAGGCGTTGCGCCTCCCTGTGTCGGTATTATTTAAGTTGCATCACGTTTTCAACAGATTTCACGCCGGCAACGCCGCGAGTGACCTGCACCGCACGATTGGCGTCATCGCTGGACGTCACGAAACCGCTCAGCTGAACGCGCCCTTTAAAGGTTTCCACGCTGATCTCACGTGACTTGATGTTTTTATCCGCCAGCAGTGCCGATTTCACTTTGGTGGTGATCACCGTGTCATCGATATAACCGCCCGTTCCCTCAGATTTCGCCGTCGGCGCGCAAGCGCTCACCGCGACCGCCACAACGGCGGCCATGCACAAGGCCGAAAGGGTTTTAAAAAGCTTCATAAATTACTCTCCATGCAATGTTATGGTTGAAACTCGTACGGTTTTTCGCCGCAGCGAGCGCATTCCCCAAATCAAACGAAGAAATGCATAGCGAACAAAGTTCATTGTGAGACAAGACCTGCGTTTGTTCAAATTTTTGCTGTAAATAAATGGAACAAACTTTGAGGGGAAACAAGCTGTTAAAGCGAGCGCCGGCGGGGCGCTCGCTGGAGAGGATCACGCCCGGGTGGCGCGCTTCATATTGCTGACGAAGGCCGCCAGCCTGGTCAGCATCTCCGTCGGGTTGGCATGGTGCTGTTCGATGATTTTGACGATGGCCGAGCCGGAGATCGCGCCGGCGGCCCCGGCCTGCAGCGCGGCCTTCACCTGCTCGGGCTCGGAGATGCCGAAGCCCTGCAGCGGCGGCGCGGCATGATACTCGCGCAGCTTGTTCACCAGGTGATGCAGCGGCAGCTGCGCCCGGCTTTCGGTGCCGGTGACGCCGGCGCGCGACAGCAGGTAGGTATAGCCGCGGCCGTGCGAAGCGATTTCGCGCAGCAGATCGTCATCGGCGTTCGGCGGGCAGATGAAGATGGGTGCGATACCGTGACGAGCGGCGGCGGCGCGGAACGGCGCAGACTCTTCAAACGGCACGTCGGCGACCAGCACCGAATCCACGCCCACTTCGGCGCAGCGTTGGTAAAACCCATCGATGCCTTTATGGAACACCAGATTAGCGTACATCAGCAGGCCGATGGGAATGGTCGGGTGCTTCTGGCGGATGGCCGCCAGCATCTCGAAGCACTGAGTCGGCGTGACGCCGGCGGCGAAAGCGCGCAGCGTCGCGCTCTGGATGGTTGGGCCATCCGCCAGCGGATCGGAGAAGGGGATGCCCAGCTCCAGCGCATCCGCGCCCGCTTCGATCAGGGTGTCGATAATCTGCAGCGACAGCGTCGGATTAGGATCGCCCAGCGTCACGAACGGGACGAAGGCGCCTTCCTTGTTGCTTTCCAGGCGTTTGAACAGTTGCTGATAACGTTCCATCAGATTTCTCCCCGTGCTTTCAAAATGTCGTGAACGGTAAATATGTCTTTGTCGCCGCGGCCGGACAGGTTGACCACCAGGATCTGTTCTTTCTGCGGCGTTTCACGGATCATTTTCAGCGCGTGCGCCAGGGCGTGTGAGGATTCCAGCGCCGGGATGATGCCTTCATGGCGCGACAGCGCCTTGAACGCTTCCAGCGCTTCGTCGTCGGTGATCGACACGTATTCGGCGCGGCCGATACTGTTCAGGAAGGCGTGCTGCGGCCCGACGGACGGGAAGTCCAACCCGGCGGAGATTGAATAGGATTCTTCAATCTGGCCTTCGGCGGTCTGCATCATCGGCGCTTTCATGCCGAAGTAGATGCCGACGTGGCCATGCTTGAGCGGCGCGCCGTGCTGACCGGTTTCGATGCCCAGACCGGCGGGTTCCACGCCGATCAGACCCACTTCGGCGTCATCGATAAAATCGGCGAACATGCCGATGGCGTTGGAGCCGCCGCCGACGCAGGCGATGACGGCATCCGGCAGGCGGCCTTCGCGCTCCAGCACCTGCGCTTTGGTTTCTTCGCCGATCATGCGCTGGAATTCACGCACGATGGTGGGGTACGGGTGCGGGCCGGCGGCGGTGCCGAGCATATAGTGGGCGGTTTCATAGCTGCCGGACCAGTCGCGCAGCGCTTCGTTGCAGGCGTCTTTCAGCGTAGCGGAGCCGCTGTGCACCGGGATCACTTCCGCGCCCATCAGCCGCATGCGGAAGACGTTCGGCGACTGGCGCTCAACGTCTTTGGCACCCATATAGATGCGGCATTTCAGGCCGAGCAGCGCGCAGGCCAGCGCTGACGCGACGCCGTGTTGGCCGGCGCCGGTTTCCGCGATGATCTCGGTTTTGCCCATGCGCTTGGCCAGCAAGGCCTGACCCAGCACCTGGTTGGTCTTGTGTGCGCCGCCGTGCAGCAGGTCTTCACGCTTCAGATAAAGCTTGGTGTTGCTGCCGGCAGTGAGGTTTTTGCACAGCGTCAGCGCCGTCGGGCGGCCCGCGTAGTTCTTCAACAGATCGATAAATTCCGCCTGAAACGCCGGATCGCGCTGGGCGCTGACAAAGGCTTCTTCCAGTTGTTTCAGGGCCGGCATCAGAATTTGCGGCACGTATTGGCCACCAAATTCGCCGAAGTAGGGGTTAAGCAGCGTCATGAGAGTTCCCGTTATTATCCGTTATTAATATAGAGCCGTATTCAGTAGGCGCGCAGGGTCTGGAAGACCGAGGCCAGGCGCGCGGGATCTTTGATGCCCGGTTCGCTTTCCACGCCGGAGTTGAAGTCCAGCCCGGCGCAGCCGAGCTTGGCCGCTTCGACGCAGTTGTCGGCGCGCAGGCCGCCCGCCAGCATCACGTTAGTCAGATCTTCGCCTTGCAATACCGACCAGTCGAAGCGTTGGCCGGTGCCGCCGGCGCCGTTGTCGAGCAGGTAGCGATCGACATGCTGCAGATCGCGCGCCGGCACTCGATCTTTCACGCTCAGCGCTTTCCAGATGCGGCAATCGGCCGGCAAACGGGCGCGCAGGGCGCTGATATAGGCCTGGTCTTCCGCGCCGTGCAGTTGCACCGCGTGCAGCCCGAGGCGCTCAACGGTCAACGCCACGGTATCGAGCTGGGCGTCGCAGAACACGCCGACATACTTCAGCGGCGCGCCGGAGATCACTTCGCGGGCGCGGGTGATGTCCACATAGCGCGGTGAACGGCCGACGAAGATTAGCCCGCCGTAGATGGCGCCGGCCTGATAGGCGGCGGCGGCGTCCTGCGGACGAGTCAGGCCGCACACTTTGTTGTCGCCGAGGATCACGCGGCGCACGGCGGCGCGCAGATCGGGTTCCGACATCAGCGCGCTGCCGATCAGGAAGCCGTTGGCGTAATGGCTCAGCTCGCGGATCTGCCCATAGTTGTTGATGCCTGACTCGCTGATCACCGTCACGCCATGCGGCACGCGCGGCGCCAGCTGGCGGGTGCGGTTCAGATCGATGCTCAGATCGCGCAGATCGCGGTTGTTGATGCCGACCACGCGCGCTTCCAGCGCGATCGCGCGCTGCAGTTCTTCTTCACTGATCACTTCGGTCAGCACGCCCATATTCAGGCTGTGGGCTACCGCCGCCAGTTGGCGATACTGGTCGTCGGTCAACACCGACAGCATCAGCAGGATGGCATCGGCCTGATAGTAGCGCGCCAGGTAAATCTGATATGGATCGATGATAAAGTCTTTGCACAACACCGGTTGGCTGACGGCTTTACTGACCAGCGGCAGGAAATCGAAGCTGCCCTGGAAGTATTTCTCGTCGGTCAGCACCGAGATCGCCGAGGCGAAATCTTTATACACCGTGGCGATCTCTACCGGATCAAAGTTCTCGCGAATCAGCCCTTTGGAAGGCGAGGCCTTCTTGCATTCGAGAATGAAAGCCGTCCGGGTGCCCTGCAGCGCGTGATAGAAACTGCGTTCACTCGGCACGATGTCGTTCTGAAAGCCGGCCAGGGGCTGTTGCTGTTGTCGCGCCGCGATCCATTGCGCTTTGTCGCGGACAATCTTGTGTAGCACGGTTTCCTGCATCATTTATCCTCTTGCCGCCAGTGCGATGACACGCTCATAGGCCTGCCCGCTGTTGATCATATCCAGTGCCTGCCGCGCATTTTGGCGCAGGTCTTCATGTCCGAATAACTTCAGAAGCAACGCGACGTTGGCCGCGACCGCCGCGGCGTGCGCCGGCTCGCCTTTACCTTGTAACAGCCGCGCCAAAATGTCACGGTTTTCTTCCGGCGTACCGCCCAGCAAGGCTTCCAGCGGATAGGTTTCCAATCCGAAGGACTGCGGCGTGAGCTGGTAGCTGCTGATTTCGCCGTTGTTCAATTCCGCCACGTGCGTCGGGGCGTGGATCGCCACCTCGTCCATGCCGCCGCCGTGAACCACCGCCGCACGCTGATAACCCAGCACGCGCAGGGTTTCGGCAATCGGCAGCACCAGTTCCGGGCTGTAAACGCCGATCAGCGCCAGCGGCGGGCGCGCCGGGTTGATCAGCGGGCCCAGCACGTTGAACAGTGTGCGGGTCTTCAGCTGCTGGCGCACCGGCATGGCGTGACGAAAACCGGTGTGGTACTGCGGCGCGAACAGGAAGCACACGCCAAGATCGTCCAACGCCTTGCGCGCCTCTTCCGCCGGCAGATCCAGACGGATACCGAACGCCGCCAGCAGATCCGAAGAGCCGGAACGGCTAGAGACGCTGCGGTTGCCGTGTTTGGCGATCTTCGCGCCGCACGCCGCCGCCACGAAGGCGCTGGCGGTGGAAATATTGATGCTGTTGGTGCCGTCGCCGCCGGTGCCGACGATATCGGCGAACAGATAGTCAGGGCGCGGGAACGGCTGAGCGTCGTCCAGCAGCGCTTTGGCGGCGCCGGCGATCTCTTCCGGGCGCTCGCCGCGGACTTTCATGCTGATCAACGCCGCCGCCAGTTGGCTCGGCTCCAGCTCGCCGCGCACGATGGCGCTGAACAGCTGTTGGCTTTCCTGCTGGCTCATCGACTCGGCGCGGTACAGTTTCTCAAGAATAGGTTGCATCGTCGTGTTCCTTATATTACTTCGCCAGCGCCCAGGCCAGGGTCTGCTCAAGCAGGCGCGCGCCGTGGGTGGTCAGAATCGATTCCGGGTGGAACTGGAAGCCGCACACGCGGCGGCGGTCGTCGCGCACCGCCATCACCATTTCGCCGAAACGGGCGTTGACGGTGAGATCGGCCGGGATATTGCTGCCGACCAGCGAGTGGTAGCGCGCCACTGGCAGCGGATTGGCCATGCCGGCGAACATGCCTTCGCCATCGTGAGCGATCGCCGAGGCTTTGCCGTGCAGGATCTCGCCCGCCTGGCCGACCTGGCCGCCATAGGCTTCGACGATCGCCTGGTGGCCGAGGCAGATGCCGATGATCGGCAGTTGGCCGCGCAGACGCTGCAGCAGTTCCGGCATACAGCCCGCTTCGGAAGGGGCGCCAGGGCCGGGCGACAGCATCAGCACCGGCTGTTCCATCTGTTGCAGACGCTCGATGATCACCTCGGCGGCGATCTGATTACGGTAAATAACCACCTGGTGGCCGCTGGCGCGCAGCTGATCGACCAGGTTGTAGGTAAAGGAGTCGACGTTGTCGAGCAGCAGGATATCGGCCATCAGAACACCTCCTTGGCATGGTGCGCAGTGGCGATGGCGCGCAGCACGGCACGGGCTTTATTACGGGTTTCGTCGGCTTCCGCCTGCGGGACGGAATCCAGCACCACGCCGGCACCGGCTTGCACGGTGGCGATGCCATCTTCAACGTAGGCGGAGCGAATGACGATGCAGGTATCCAGATCGCCGGTGGCGGTGAAGTAGCCCACTGCGCCGCCGTAGCTGCCGCGGCGCGTGCCTTCGGAGGCGGCGATCAGCTGCATCGCCCGCACTTTCGGCGCGCCGCTGAGGGTGCCCATGTTCATGCAGGCCTGGTAGGCGTGCAGCACGTCGAGATCGGCGCGCAGGGTGCCCACCACGCGGGAAACCAGGTGCATGACGAATGAATAGCGATCCACTTTGGTCAGGTCGGCCACGTAGCGGCTGCCGGCCTGGCAGATGCGCGCCAGATCGTTGCGCGCCAGATCGACCAGCATCAAGTGCTCGGCCAGCTCTTTGTGGTCGGTGCGCATTTCCAGCTCGATGCGGCTGTCGAGATCCAAATCCAGCGACCCATCGGCGCGGCGGCCGCGTGGGCGAGTGCCGGCGATCGGGTAGATTTCGATTTGGCGATTGCCCGCGTCGTATTTCAGCGCGCTCTCCGGCGAAGCGCCGAACAGGGTGAAGTCATCATCCTGCATGAAGAACATGTACGGGCTGGGGTTGTTGTCTTTCAACGTTTGGTAGGCCGCCAGCGGCGCCGGGCACGGCAGGGTGAAGCGGCGCGACGGCACCACCTGGAAAATCTCGCCCTGGCGGATCGCTTCCTGCAGCTCGCTGACCACCGCGCCGTACTCTTCGTCGCTCTGGTTACAGCTCAGCTGCATGTTTTCCAGCGTTTGGTGCGGGATTGGCTGCGGGGGTTGTTGCAACTCAGCCTGCAGCTGTTCCAGGCGGTGCTGCAAACGCTGCGCTTCACTCGCCTGCTCACTGAAGACGCTGGCCTGCAGACGGGCCGAGCCGCGTTGATGATCCAGCACCAGCAGGGTTTCCGCCAGATAGAAGCAGAAGTCCGGGCAGCGTTGATCCTGGCGCAGCGCCGGCAGGTTTTCAAAACCGGCGACCAAATCATAGGCGAACAGGCCGCCCAGCATCACGGCTTCGCGCTCGTCCGCCGGGGAGTCCACCAGCGTCAGCAGTGTGCGCAGTGCGTCGAACACCGACAGGGAGCGCAGGCGCGCGTCTTCGTCCTGCACCTCGTCGATCGCCGGGAAGGTCAGCTCGCGGCCGTTAGGGCGTGCCTGATTGCGCACCTCGGGCGGCAGCGCTTCGTCCAGCAGCGGCAGCAGCGCCGCGCCGTTGGCGGTGAGCGCCTGCACGCTGACGGTGTGGCCCAGTGCGGTAATGCGCAGCGCGCTGTCGATCACCAGCAGGCTCTGCAGATTCTGTTTGCTGTTGATTTCCGCCGACTCCAGCAGCAGGGTGGCCGGACGGGCGCCGCACAGCTGGTGGAAAAGGGTGGTGGGATCGCCCCGGTAGCTGGCTTGCGCCTTCAGCAATGTCAGTTGTGGTTTGGTGTTCATCATCGGTGGTTCCAGTGAATTCTGTCCATAAAAAAGCCCGCATCAGGTGCGGGCTCAGGAAATCTGCATTGTCAGATGACAGCTATGCGCGATTACACCGCCCGCAAGAGGGAGGTACGCCACCAACCGTGAAGAGAAATGTATGTGTTCATTTGCAGACTCTCTTTTTTAACTCTCATCCGACACGGCCGTTGCCGTGAACTTGTGTACTAGTTAACTGGTTCGCGAAGGCAAAGTCAACCCTCTTTTTGCACAATGTTTTAGCGGTCAGCGTGAATTCTATTCATCGTCTGCCTGGCGCAGAATAGATTTCCGTCCGGCCGCCGATCGCGGGTATGATAGAAAGCCAAGCCATTGCCGGATAGCCGTTTTGACAGACAGTACCCCCCCATCCACCGCTTTTACTCTGTACGATCTCCACAGCCACACGACCGCCTCTGATGGCTACCTGACGCCAACGCAGCTGGTGCTGCGGGCGGTAGAGATGCGCGTGGGTGTGCTGGCGATCACCGATCACGACACCACCGCAGGCTTGGCTGAGGCCGCCGCCGCTATTGCGGAGCAGGCGTTGCCGCTGCGGCTGGTCAACGGGGTGGAAATCTCGACGCTGTGGGAAAACCATGAAATTCATATCGTTGGGTTGGGCATGGACGTCGCGCACCCGGCGCTGGTGGCGCTATTGGCGGAACAAACCGAACGTCGCAACCGGCGGGCACAGGAGATCGGCGCGCGTCTGGGTAAAGCGCGCATTCCCGACGCCTATGCCGGCGCCCAGCGGTTGGCGGGGGCCGGTGCGGTGACCCGCGGCCATTTCGCCCGTTACCTGGTGGAGATTGGCGTGGCGGACAACATGGCGCAGGTGTTCAAGAAATATCTGGCCAAAGGCAAAACCGGCTACGTGCCGCCGCAGTGGTGTACAATAGAACAAGCCATTGATGCGATTCATCAATCGGGCGGCCAGGCGGTGATAGCGCATCCCGGCCGTTACGATCTGACCGCGAAGTGGTTGAAACGTTTGCTGGCGCATTTCGCCGAACACGGCGGCGACGCCATGGAAGTGGCGCAGTGTCAGCAGGCGCCGCATGAGCGCTCGCAGTTGGCGAAATACGCCCAGGACTACCGCCTGTTGGCCTCGCAAGGATCTGATTTTCATCAGCCTTGTTCGTGGATCGAACTGGGCCGCAAACTGTGGCTGCCGGGCGGGGTCGAGCCGGTGTGGCGCGATTGGCCGCAGCCTGGCGAGGCGGTCTGATTTTTCGCGCGTGGCAACGCGCGCGGGCATCATTTTAGGAGCAAGTCATGAGTCAGCTTTTTTATATTCACCCGGACAACCCACAGCCGCGTTTGATTAACCAGGCGGTTGAGGTGCTGCGCAAGGGCGGGGTGATCGTTTATCCCACCGATTCCGGCTACGCGCTGGGCTGTATGCTGGAAGAAAAGGCGGCGATGGAACGCATTTGCCGCATCCGTCAGTTGGACGGCAACCACAATTTCACCCTGATGTGCCGCGATCTGTCCGAGTTGTCGACTTATGCGCACGTCGATAATACGGCGTTCCGCCTGATTAAAAACAATACGCCGGGCAACTACACCTTCATTCTGAAAGCGACCAAAGAAGTGCCGCGCCGCCTGATGAATGAAAAGCGCAAAACCATCGGCCTGCGTGTGCCGTCGAACCCGATCGCATTGGCGCTGCTGGAGGCGCTGAACGAACCGATGATGTCCACCACCCTGATGCTGCCGGGCAATGATTTTGCCGAGTCCGATCCGGAAGAGATCAACGATCATTTGGGCAAGGTGGTCGATCTGGTGATCCACGGCGGCTTCCTTGGCCAACAGCCGACCACGGTGATCGATCTGACCGAATCCTCGCCGGAAGTGGTGCGTGAGGGGGCGGGCGACGCGGCGCCTTTCCGTTGATGTCAATTGTTGCCACCTTGCCCATTGTCTGAAAATCGGCTGAAGCGACGCTATTTCGCGTGAAAGCCGCTATTCTTGAAGACTTCAGAATTGATAATGGGCAGGATGCGCAGCAATGATTAAACAGGTTTCTTTTTTAGCGGCCTTATTATTTTCCTCAATGGCAAATGCGGGGTTTTATTCGGGCAGTGGTCTGCTGGCGGAATCCAGCGGTTACGTAAAAAATAAAAGCGGTGAAGCCACCGTGGCCGAAGCGCTGAATGGCGGCATGTTCATGGGATACGTCGCCGGCGTATTCGATACTTATTCCATGCAGGGCAATCGCAATATCTGCCCGGAAGCCGGGATGAGCATCGGCGTAGCCGCCGACGCGGTGATGCAGTATTTGAACGAGCATCCTGAGCAACTGCATTATTCCGCACCGTCGGTGATCATGCTGGCGTTAAGTGCCGCCTATCCTTGCGTGCGCCATTAAGTTCCCATTCCAATTAGTGCGCATTTTTTCATAAGGTGCGCCCAGGGGGCTTTCCGCACGAACTTCAATAGATCAATACCTGCTGCGCTGTCACCTTATCCCCGTCGGTATTCCCCGAACGGGTCGGGGAGAGACGCGCAGGAGGTAATATGACCGCATTTCACAGTGCCAACATGATACTCGACTATCAGGATGTCGGCTCAGGGCCGCTCACGTTGGTGTTGCTGCCCGGCTGGTGCGAACCGAAAACCGTGTTTGAGCCGTTCATCGCTCTGGCGGCCGAACGCTATCGGGTGATCAGCATCGACTGGCGCGGCCATGGCCTGTCTTCAAAAGCCACGGATATGTCGCTGACGGCGGACGACTTGCTGGAGGATGTGCGCCAACTGCTGACGGCGCTGCGTTTGGATAACGCGGTCACTCTGTCGGTGGCGCACACCAGCTGGCTGGCGGTAGCGTTGGCCGAAGCGTTGCCGCAACGGGTACGGGGCATGGTGTTTCTCGACTGGATCATGACGCAGCCGGAGCCGGCGTTCTTTACGGCGGTGAGCCGCATGCAGCAGCCGCAGCAGTGGCTGGCGGCACGCGACGCCTTGTTCGACTTTTGGCAGGGCGGCATCCGCCACGATCGGGTCAAACGCCATCTGGAGGTCGAGATGGCGCAGGAAGATTACCGGCTTTGGCGTGCCGCCGGGGTGGCCATCGAACAGGCCTACCGGCAATTCGGCTCGCCGCTGCAGCGCCTGGCGGGCATGAGCGCGCCGCCGCCGTGCCGGCACATCTACTCGTTGGATCGCCACGACGACTATTTGCGGCAACAGCAGGCATTTGCCGCCGAGCAGCCGTTTTTCTCCGTGGTGCGTCTAGGGGAGGCCCGCACTCACCTCGGTATTCTGGAACGGCCTGACGCGGTGCTGTGGGCAGTGGAGGATTTTTTGGCGCCGTGAACGCCGCCTGTGGGGGCCACCGCCGATAAAGTGGGTTTCAACACCTTAGAAAGCCTGTATAATACGCGGTTCGATCCTGATAAACGTATTATGACCGTGGTGGCGGTTGGCCACGGCGGTATCCCCCCGACGCCTGTGAAGGCGACATTAGAGGTTGCTCAATGAGCGAAAAGTTACAGAAAGTTTTAGCGCGCGCCGGGCATGGCTCGCGTCGTGAAATCGAAACCATGATTGAAGCCGGGCGCGTCAGCGTCGACGGCAAGGTCGCCAAGCTGGGCGATCGCGTTGAAGTGACCCCGGCGATGAAAATTCGTCTGGACGGTCATGTCCTGTCGATCAAAGAGTCCGAAGAGGTGGTTTGCCGGGTGCTGGCTTACTACAAACCGGAAGGCGAGCTGTGTACCCGCAGCGATCCTGAAGGCCGCCCGACGGTGTTCGATCGCCTGCCGAAGCTGCGCGGTTCGCGCTGGGTGGCGGTAGGGCGCCTGGACGTCAACACCTCCGGTCTGCTGCTGTTCACTACCGATGGTGAACTGGCCAACCGTCTGATGCACCCGAGCCGTGAAGTGGAGCGCGAATACGCGGTGCGCGTGTTCGGCCAGGTCGACGATGCGAAAGTGAAGCAGCTGAGCAAAGGCGTGCAATTGGAAGACGGCCCGGCCGCCTTCCGCACCATCAGCTTCCAGGGCGGTGAAGGCCTCAATCAGTGGTACAACGTGACCCTGACCGAAGGCCGCAACCGTGAAGTGCGTCGCCTGTGGGAAGCGGTGGGCGTGCAGGTGAGCCGCCTGATCCGCGTGCGTTACGGCGACATCGATCTGCCGAAAGGCCTGCCGCGCGGCGGCTGGGCCGAACTGGATCTGCCTGCGATCAACTACCTGCGCGAGCTGGTGGAGTTGAAACCGGAAACGGTCAGCAAAATGCCGGTGGAGCGTGAGCGCCGCCGCGTGAAGGCCAACCAGATCCGCCGGGCGGTCAAGCGCCACTCGCAGGTGGCCGGCAGCGGCCGCCGCAGTGCGCCAGGCAGCAAACCAGGCAAGCCAAGCAAACGCAGCTAATCCCGCCGTTCTGGCCCCGTTCGGGGCCAGAACGTTTTGTTACCAATCGATCCCTTGTTGCGCCTTCACGCCCGCGTCGAACGCGTGTTTCACCGGCCGCATCTCCGTGACCGTATCCGCCAGTTCCAACAGATCGCGATGGCAGCCGCGCCCGGTCAGGATCACCGTCTGATGCGCAGGGCGTTGCAGGAGTGCTTCCTTCAGCTCTTCCAGTTCCAGATAGCCGTAGGTCAGCATGTAGGTCACTTCGTCCAGCAACACCAGATCCAGGCTGCTGTCGGCCAGCATGCGTTTGCCGTGCTGCCACACCGCCTGGCAGGCGGCGGTGTCGCCGGCCTTGTTTTGCGTTTCCCAGGTGAAACCGGTGGCCATCACCTGAAATTCAACGCCGTGTTGCTGCAGCAGATTCTTTTCGCCATTGGGCCATTCGCCCTTGATGAACTGGATCACTCCGGCGCGCATGCCGTGGCCGACCGCGCGGGTGACGGTGCCGAAGGCGGCGGTGGTTTTGCCTTTGCCGTTGCCGGTAAACACCAGCAGCAGGCCGCGGGTGTCCTGCGCCGCAGCGATGCGCGCATCGACCTGTTCTTTCAGGCGCTGCTGGCGCTGTTGATGACGATCTTCCGCCATGAAACGCTCCTGATTATTCGGCTGCGCCGGGTTTGCGGTTCGGCTGCGCGTCGAAGCTCATGCCGGTTTTGCGGCGGCTGTCTTCGCCCATCAAATACAGATACAGCGGCATGATATCGGCCGGGGTTTTCAGCTTGTTCTTGTCTTCGTGCGGGAAGGCAGATGCGCGCATTTTGGTGCGAGTGCCGCCCGGATTGATGCAGTTCACCCGCAGATTGCGGTTTTTGTACTCGTCGGCCAACACCTGCATCATGCCCTCGGTGGCGAACTTCGACACCGCATAGGCACCCCAATCTGCGCGGCCGGTACGCCCGACGCTGGAGCTGGTGAACACCAGCGACCCGGCGTGGGATTTCAGCAGCAGCGGCAGCAGTGCCTGAGTCAGCATAAAGGTGGCGTTGACGTTAACCTGCATCACTTCTTGCCACATGGTCATCGACAGGTCGGCCATCGGCGCGATGTCGCCGAGCAGGCCGGCGTTGTGCAACACGCCATCAAGGCGGGGGATCTGGTGCGCCAGATCGTCGGCTATCTGCCGGCATTGCTCCTGAGTGGCGTGCAGCAAGTCCAGCGTCACCACCAGGGCCGGGGCACCGCCCTGGGCTGCGATCTCTTGTTGTACCGCCAGCAGTTTGCTCTCGGTGCGCCCCAGCAGCACCAACTGGGCGCCGAAGCGCGCGTAGGTCAGCGCCGCTTCACGGCCGATGCCGTCGCCGGCGCCGGTGACCAAAATGATACGTTGTTCGAGCAGATCTTGTTTGGGTTGGTAATGCACGATAAATCCTCGCCTGGGTGGCTGTTCTCCCGCAGATATCGGGGAGCAAGGGTGAAACGCGCGGCCGGGGCGGGAGCGAAGGCTCGACCGTCTGCGGGCCGCGCAGCGAATCCGTCTCATCATATTGATGAATAATGGGTGTTATATGCCTTAATCCGCGGGCATTTTCAATGCGTAGCAGGCTGAAATGGCATTCTTTTGTAACAAAAGCGCGGCGGTGGCGGCTTGGTTCGGCCGTAAATCGTCCCCATAGTGATGCTCTGTGCGCAATGAATTTTCATTTAGTCGCGACAGCAGCCGCTGCGGTTGGCTAAAATGGAAATAAGCATACTAACAACCTGTAAATAAAGGCGGAATCTGTGGAGTTTATATCTGTTTATGGCCTGTTTCTGGCCAAGGTCGCCACGGTGGTGCTCGCCATCGCCGCGTTGGCCATCCTGGCGGTCAGTTTGGGGCAACGCAAGAGCCGCCAGAAAGGGGAGCTGCAGCTGACCGATCTCGGCGAACAGTATCGCGAGATGCAGCGCGATATGCGCCTGGCACGCATGGATGCCGCCGAGCAGAAGGTTTGGCTGAAACAGTTCAAAAAGCAGACCAAATCTGATGACAAATTGAAGAAACAGCGCGCCAAGTCCGGCGCGGTGGAAGTGGCCAAGCCGTGCCTGTATGTGCTGGACTTCAAGGGCAGCATGGACGCGCACGAGGTCACCTCGCTGCGCGAAGAGATCTCGGCGGTGCTGGCGGTGGCGTCGGCGCAGGATGAAGTTCTGTTGCGCCTGGAAAGCCCTGGCGGGGTGGTGCATGGCTACGGCCTGGCGGCTTCGCAGTTGGAGCGCCTACGCAAAGGCGGCATTCGTCTGACGGTCGCGGTGGATAAAGTGGCGGCCAGCGGCGGCTACATGATGGCTTGCGTTGCGGATCGTATCGTGGCGGCGCCGTTCGCCATCATCGGTTCCATCGGCGTGGTGGCGCAGATCCCGAACTTCCACCGCCTGTTGAAAAAGAACGATATCGACGTGGAGTTGCACACCGCCGGGCAATTTAAACGCACGCTGACGCTGTTTGGCGAAAACACCGAACAAGGGCGCGAGAAGTTCCGAGAAGATCTGAACGAAACGCACGAGCTGTTCAAGCGCTTTGTGCATGAGCAGCGCCCGTCGCTCGACATCGACAGCGTCGCTACCGGTGAGCACTGGTTCGGTTCACAGGCTAAAGAGAAGGGCCTGATCGACGCCATCGGCACCAGCGATGATTTGTTGATCGCCGAGCTGGATAACCACGAAGTGATCGCCGTGCGCTATACGCGCCGCAAACGCCTGATGGATCGCTTCACCGGCAGCGCGGCGGAAAGCGTCGATCGTTTGCTGCTGCGCTGGTGGCAGCGTGGGGAAAAGCCGTTGTTGTAACGGCAACGAGAGCGGGAATCAACGGGGGCCAGGCGCCCCCGTTTTCTTGTCTTAATCGACCAGGTGGTATTTTTCCGAAAGCAGGTGAGCCAAATGTTTAAACATATTAAATACCGCGGTGGTTTTGGCGGTGGGCAATCCATCGGCATCCAAAAAGTATTCGCCGCGAAAAACTAAAACGCCGCTTTTTTGTTCAACGTCGGTGGCGATCATGCCGTGCAGATAATCTTCGTGTTGGCGGATGATGTTATTTGCTTCCGCCAGCAGGGCCTCGCGGCCGATAGGTGCAGTATTCGTGCGCATTTATTAGACTCCAAACTAAAAACTCTGCGCATATTCTAACGCCGGTTCGCTTTTATCCGCAAACCGACTAAGGTTTATTTGCCGTCTGGATGGACATGGGCGGCCGCCGGTTGGCGAAATCGGACTTTCCATGCTAATTAGGTTGCGTGACGCTTTTTATCAGGTACAGTGTGGGATTTTGCGGCGTCGGGTGGAAGGTTTTGTTTACGCCATGAATAAAACTCACACAGCCATACTTCTGGGGCATGGGTGAATAGCAGGCAGGATCAACAACTTGCGTTCAGGTTGAGCAGTTGGGCAACCAAAAGAAAAAAATCTGTTGATCTCTTGCCAGACTGCCGCAATATAAAAAAAGAGACACGAATTGCCGCGGCACGGCGAGATAAAAGACTTCTTTTTAGAAGAAATAAATTAGGTAAAGGTAAATATGGGTAAAGCTCTCGTAATAGTTGAGTCCCCGGCAAAAGCCAAAACTATTAATAAATATTTAGGAAGTGACTACGTGGTGAAGTCCAGCGTCGGTCACATCCGTGATTTGCCGACCAGTGGCTCAGCCAGCAAAAAGAGCGCTGACTCAACCGAAGACAAAGCCAAGAAAAAAGTTAAAAAAGATGAGAAGGCGGCGCTGGTAAATCGCATGGGCGTCGACCCTTACCACGGCTGGAAAGCGCATTATGAAATCCTGCCGGGTAAAGAAAAAGTGGTCGCCGAGTTAAAATCGTTGGCGGAAAACGCCGACCACATTTATCTCGCAACTGACCTTGACCGCGAAGGGGAAGCCATTGCCTGGCACCTGCGGGAAGTGATCGGTGGCGATGACAAACGCTTTAGCCGCGTGGTGTTTAACGAAATCACCAAAAACGCGATCCAACAGGCGTTCAAACAGCCGGGCGAGCTGAACATTGATCGCGTCAACGCGCAGCAGGCGCGCCGGTTTATGGACCGCGTGGTGGGTTATATGGTCTCGCCGCTGCTGTGGAAGAAAATCGCCCGCGGCCTGTCCGCCGGCCGTGTGCAGTCGGTGGCGGTGCGTCTGGTGGTGGAGCGCGAACGCGACATCAAGGCGTTCGTGCCGGAAGAGTACTGGGAGCTGCATGCCGATCTGCTGGCGAAGGGTGAAACCGCGCTGCAGATGGAAGTGACCCATGCGCACGACAAACCGTTCAAGCCGGTCAACCGCGAGCAGACTCACGCCGCGGTCAAGTTGCTGGAAAAAGCCCGCTACACGGTGCTGGATCGCGAAGACAAACCGACCAGCAGCAAGCCGGGCGCGCCTTTCATTACCTCCACGCTGCAACAGGCCGCCAGCACCCGCCTGAGCTTCGGCGTGAAGAAAACCATGATGATGGCGCAACGGCTGTATGAAGCCGGCCACATCACCTATATGCGTACCGACTCCACCAACCTGAGCCAGGATGCGCTCAACATGGTGCGTGGCTACATCGGCGACAACTTCGGCGATAAATACCTGCCGAAGGCGCCGAATCAGTACAGCAGCAAAGAGAATTCGCAGGAAGCGCACGAAGCGATCCGTCCTTCGGACGTGAACGTGCTCGCCGAGCAGCTCAAAGACATGGAAGCGGACGCGCAGAAGCTGTATCAGCTGATCTGGCGCCAGTTCGTTGCCTGCCAGATGACGCCGGCGCAATACGATTCCACTACGCTGACGGTGAAAGCCGGCGATTATCAGCTGCGCGCCAAGGGCCGTACGCTGCGCTTTGACGGCTGGACCAAGGTGATGCCGGCGTTGCGCAAGGGCGATGAAGATCGCACGTTGCCGTTCGTCGAAATCGGCAGCGAGCTGGATCTGCAGAAACTGATCCCGAGCCAGCACTTCACCAAGCCGCCGGCGCGTTACAGCGAAGCTTCGCTGGTGAAAGAGCTGGAGAAACGCGGCATCGGCCGTCCGTCCACCTACGCCTCCATCATCTCGACCATTCAGGATCGCGGTTATGTGCGGGTGGAAAGCCGCCGTTTCTATGCCGAGAAAATGGGCGAGATCGTCACCGATCGTCTGGAAGAGAACTTCCGCGAGCTGATGAACTATGACTTCACCGCACGCATGGAAGACGGCCTCGATGAGGTCGCCAACAACCAGGCCGAGTGGAAAGCGGTACTGGACGAGTTCTTTGTCGATTTCAGCGAGCAGCTGGAAACGGCGGAGAAGGATCCGGAAGAAGGCGGCATGCGGCCTAACCAGATGGTGATGACCAGCATCGACTGCCCGACCTGCGGCCGCAAGATGGGCATCCGTACCGCCAGCACCGGCGTGTTCCTCGGCTGTTCCGGCTACGCGTTGCCGCCGAAGGAGCGTTGCAAAACCACCATCAACCTGGTGCCGGAAGCGGAAGTGCTCAACATCCTCGAAGGCGACGACGCGGAAACCAACGCGTTGCGCGCCCGCCGCCGCTGCCAGAAATGCGGTACGGCGATGGACAGCTATCTGATCGATAACCAGCGCAAGCTGCACGTCTGCGGCAACAACCCGGCGTGTGACGGCTATGAGATCGAAGAGGGCGAGTTCCGCCTGAAAGGCTATGACGGCCCGGTGGTGGAGTGCGACAAGTGCGGTTCGGAAATGCACCTGAAAATGGGGCGTTTCGGCAAGTACATGGGCTGCACCAACGAGAACTGCAAAAACACCCGCAAGATCCTGCGTAACGGCGATGTCGCGCCGCCGAAGGAAGATCCGGTGCCGTTGCCGGAGCTGCCGTGCGAGAAGTCCGACGCCTATTTCGTGCTGCGTGACGGCGCTGCCGGCGTGTTCCTGGCGGCCAACACCTTCCCTAAATCGCGCGAGACCCGCGCGCCGTTGGTGGAAGAGCTGGCTCGCTTCAAGGATCGTCTGCCGGAGAAACTGCGCTATCTGGCTGATGCGCCGGTGGCGGATGCCGAAGGCAACAAAACGCTGGTGCGTTTCAGCCGTAAAACCAAGCAGCAGTACGTCTCCTCTGAAAAAGACGGCAAGGCGACCGGTTGGTCCGCGTTCTACGTGGACGGCAAGTGGGTCGAAGGCAAGAAGTAAGGCCGATGTCCTGCCCGCAAGATGAAAAACCAGCCCTGGCGGCTGGTTTTTTTATTGGTGAAAAGGGGCAAACGGATCTATCCTTTGCTGTTTTTATCCCTCCGACACCGCCGTTTCACGTTGATACCCATGCAAAATAATCGTTATCATAGTGTGACGCGGATCTATACTTGAAGCTGCATCGTGGTATAGTGGTTATATAAAAAGTTTTTTTATTATTAAAGCTTATTAACAACGGCGTTTTCTTCACCATCAGGGTAGAACACGGGGTTTATGGCTTGTGAGTTTCAGCATACCGGGGCGACACCGATATACCTGGCTGCGGGTAAGCCGCAGTGTTTAACCTAGGATGGTATAAGATATGAAATTGCAGCAGCTTCGTTACATTGTGGAAGTGGTTAACCACAACCTGAATGTCTCCTCGACGGCAGAAGGGCTCTATACCTCTCAACCCGGCATCAGCAAACAGGTGCGCATGCTCGAAGATGAGCTGGGCATCCAGATTTTCGCCCGCAGCGGCAAGCACCTGACCCAGGTCACCCCCGCCGGCCAGGAAATCATTCGCATCGCGCGTGAAGTGTTGTCCAAAGTAGACGCCATCAAAGCCGTTGCCGGTGAACACACCTACCCGGACAAAGGCTCGCTGTACGTCGCCACCACGCATACGCAGGCTCGCTACGCCTTGCCAAACGTGATCAAGGGCTTTATCGAGCGTTACCCGCGCGTCTCGCTGCACATGCATCAGGGATCGCCGACGCAGATCGCCGAAGCGGTCTCCAAGGGCACCGCCGATTTTGCCATCGCCACCGAGGCGCTGCACCTGTACGACGATCTCATCATGTTGCCGTGCTACCACTGGAACCGTGCGGTGGTGGTGAAGCCCGATCATCCTTTGGCGGGCAAAAGCAGCATCAGCATTGAAGAGCTGGCGGCTTACCCGATCGTCACTTACACATTCGGCTTTACCGGCCGCTCGGAGCTGGACACCGCCTTCAACCGCGCCGGCCTGACGCCGCGCATCGTCTTCACCGCCACCGACGCCGACGTGATTAAAACCTATGTGCGTCTGGGATTGGGGGTGGGGGTGATCGCCAGCATGGCGGTGGATCCGGTGCAGGATCCGGATCTGGTGACGGTGGATGCGCGCGATATCTTCACATATAGCACCACTAAAATCGGCTTCCGCCGTAGCACCTTCCTGCGCAGCTACATGTACGACTTCATTCAGCGCTTCGCGCCGCACCTGACGCGCGACGTGGTCGACAGCGCAGTGGCGCTGCGCTCCAATGAAGAAATCGAAGCGATGTTCAAGGACATCAAGCTGCCGATTAAGTAATCGTTGACGATATCAAATCAAACCCGGTTAGGTGCCTGCCTAACCGGTTTTTTTTAGCCCGGAAACCCGCACCTTCCTTGTTTCTCAGGATCATCCTGAAAAGCCGCCGTCCTTTCGACAGCTTCGTTTCCAACAACATTGAAATTAGCGGTGATGGTGAAATAGGGATGAATAATTTCGACTCGGCTGTCATTGCCATTAAATTGGGTGTCTCTGCCATCATTGCTGCAGTTGTGCTCACAGTCTGTCGCCGCCTGGTGCGCCAATCCCGCTAGAGCCGCGAGATTTTCCCTGCGAAAACGCCGCCTCGTTGCGGCGTTTTCGTTGACGTGTGGCCTAACCCCTTGGCTGCGCTCGCACTTCCTTCCTCTTGATTGTTCCCGCCTATCGTTGTGATCAAATCGTGTTGTTATCAAAACGTTAACTTATCTTTGTGGTATCTTTAAACAAGACCTCACTGATTACCCTGTTTTAATCACAATAAGAAATGGAGGAGCTATGTCGTCCGATCTTCGTGAAACAAGTCTGGATAAGCTGGTTGCGCTGAATAGCGAATATTACTACTACAGTCTGCCGCTGGCGGCGAAGCAGCTGGGTGATATCGACCGGTTGCCGAAATCAATGAAAGTGCTGTTGGAGAACCTGCTGCGCCATGTGGATGGCGACACCGTGCAGGTTGACGACCTCAAGGCCATCGTCGCCTGGTTGCAAACCGGCCATGCTGACCGTGAGATCGCCTACCGTCCAGCACGCGTGCTGATGCAGGACTTTACCGGCGTGCCGGCGGTGGTGGATCTGGCGGCGATGCGTGAAGCGGTGCGGCGGCTGGGCGGCAATGTCGACCAGGTGAACCCGCTGTCACCGGTGGATCTGGTGATTGACCACTCGGTCACCGTCGATGAATTTGGCGACGATAATGCCTTTGAAGACAACGTGCGCATCGAAATGCAGCGCAACCACGAGCGCTACACCTTTCTGCGCTGGGGGCAGAAGGCCTTCAACCGCTTCCGCGTGGTGCCGCCGGGCACCGGCATTTGTCACCAGGTTAACCTCGAATACCTTGGCCAAACGGTGTGGCACAGCGACGAAAGCGGCCGCCGCGTGGCCTATCCGGATACGCTGGTGGGCACCGATTCTCACACCACCATGATCAACGGCCTGGGCATTCTCGGCTGGGGCGTCGGCGGTATCGAAGCGGAAGCGGCGATGCTGGGCCAGCCGGTGTCGATGCTGATCCCGGACGTGGTCGGCTTCAAGCTGACCGGCAAGCTCCGCGAGGGCATTACCGCCACCGATCTGGTGCTGACCGTCACCCAAATGCTGCGCAAACACGGCGTTGTCGGCAAGTTCGTCGAGTTTTACGGCGACGGCCTGGCCGATCTGCCGCTGGCGGACCGTGCGACCATCGCCAACATGTCGCCGGAGTTCGGCGCTACCTGCGGCTTCTTCCCGGTAGACGATGTCACGCTCGGCTACATGAAACTCAGCGGTCGCAGCGCCGAACAAATCGCGCTGGTGGAAGCCTACGCCAAGGCGCAGGGCATGTGGCGCAACCCGGGGGATGAGCCGGTATTCACCAGCTCGCTGGCGCTGGATATGTCGACGGTGGAGGCGAGCCTCGCCGGGCCGAAACGCCCGCAGGATCGCGTGGCGCTGCCGAATGTGCCGCAGGCGTTCAAGGCCGCTACCGAGCTGGATATCGGCGGTCACAAGGCCAAAACAGACAGCAAAACTTTTACGCTGGACGGGCAGCAGCACGAACTGCGCGACGGCGCAGTGGTGATCGCGGCGATCACCTCCTGCACCAACACCTCCAACCCGAGCGTGATGATGGCGGCCGGCCTGCTGGCGAAAAACGCCGTCAAGAAAGGGCTGCGCAGCAAACCCTGGGTAAAAACCTCGCTGGCGCCGGGTTCCAAAGTGGTGACCGACTACTTCGACAGCGCCAAACTCACCGCTTATCTGGAAGAGTTGGGGTTCAATCTGGTGGGGTATGGCTGTACCACCTGCATCGGTAACTCTGGGCCGCTGCCGGATCCTATCGAGCAGGCGATCAAAGAGGGCGATCTGACCGTGGGCGCGGTGCTGTCGGGCAACCGTAACTTCGAAGGGCGCATCCACCCGCTGGTGAAAACCAACTGGCTGGCCTCGCCGCCGCTGGTGGTGGCTTATGCGCTGGCGGGCAGCATGAAGATCGATCTGACCAAAGAGCCGCTGGGCGAGGGCAACGATGGCCAGCCGGTCTACCTGAAGGACATCTGGCCGAGCAGCCGGGACATCGCTCAGGCGGTGGAAGAAGTGCGCACCGAGATGTTCCATAAGGAGTACGGCGAAGTGTTCGACGGCGATGCCAACTGGCAGGCGATCCAGGTGACCGGTTCGGCGACCTATCAGTGGCAGGAGGATTCTACCTATATCCGCCATCCGCCGTTCTTCAGCACCATGAAGGTGAAACCGGATCCGGTGCAGGACATCAAAGAGGCGCGCATTCTGGCGATTCTGGCCGACTCGGTGACCACCGATCACATCTCGCCGGCGGGTAACATCAAGCGCGACAGCCCGGCGGGGCGTTACCTGAGCGAGCATGGCGTAGCGCCGCAGGATTTCAATTCCTACGGTTCACGCCGTGGCAACCACGAAGTGATGATGCGCGGCACCTTCGCCAACATTCGCATCCGCAACGAAATGGTGCCGGGCGTGGAAGGCGGCTATACCCGCCATATTCCTTCGCAACAGCAGCTGTCTATCTACGACGCCGCCATGCAGTATCAGCAGGAGAAAGTGCCGCTGGCGGTGATCGCCGGTAAAGAGTACGGTTCCGGCTCCAGCCGTGACTGGGCGGCGAAGGGGCCGCGCCTGCTGGGCGTGCGGGTGGTGATTGCCGAATCCTTCGAGCGTATACACCGCTCTAACCTGATCGGCATGGGGATTTTGCCGCTGGAGTTCCCGCAAGGGGTGACGCGTAAAACGCTGGGGTTGACCGGGGATGAGCAGATCAGCGTCGGCGGCCTGCAACAGCTGCAGCCGGGCCAGACGGTGCCGGTGCACATCACTTATGCCGACGGGCGCAAGGAAGTGGTCGACACCCGGTGCCGCATCGATACCGGCAATGAGCTGACTTACTACGAAAACGACGGCATCCTGCACTATGTGATCAGGAAAATGCTGTAATTAATCAATAAAAAGGGCGCCGTAAGGCGCCCTGATTGTTTCCGCGGCGGTGGCGATCACTTCTGGTCGAGCAAATGGCCCATTTTGGCGGCCTTGGTGGCCAGATAGCGTTCGTTCTTCGGATTGCGGCCGACGATCAACGGCACGCGTTCGCTGATGTTGATACCGGCTTCGGTCAGGATCTCGACCTTTTTCGGGTTGTTGGTCAGCAAACGCACCGCGTCGACGCCCAGCAGTTTGAACATGTCGGCACACAGGGTGAAGTCGCGCTCGTCGGCGGCGAAGCCGAGCTGGTGATTGGCTTCCACGGTGTCTGCGCCCTTATCCTGCAGGGCGTAGGCGCGGATCTTGTTCAACAGGCCGATATTGCGGCCCTCCTGGCGATGATAAAGCAGGATGCCGCGGCCTTCTTCCGCAATCTGCTCCAGTGCGGCTTCCAGTTGAAAACCACAGTCGCAGCGCAGGCTGAATAACGCGTCGCCGGTCAGGCATTCGGAATGCACGCGTGCGAGCACCGGCGCTTCGCCGGAAATATCACCGAATACCAGTGCCAGATGGTCATGTCCGGTCGCCAGTTCTTCGAATCCTACCATTAGGAAATCGCCCCAAGGTGTCGGCAGTTTAGCCTCTGCCACCCGTTTCAGCTGCATGTCACTCTCCACAAAAACCTACGATTCAATCATTGTCGCGCATCCTAAGTCCGGTTTAGTAAATTGACCAAGACTAAAACGTGCTACGCCGATCTCTATTTCGTTAATTATCGGCTATTTTGCCACAACTTCTTGCCGGGCGGTGCTCAGCAAACCAGCAGATGGCGTTTTCTGGCCACCTATTATTGCGATAGGTTTTCTATCTGTTTAATTTTTCGCGTGTTATCAATATTGCACTCTTGTTACACTGCAGCCTGATTCACGCAGAGGAAAACGGGAATGTATGAGATAGCAAAACGTACGGCGGGCGGCGCGCTGCTGCTGCTGTTGATGCCGCTGGTGGTATGGGCCTCCGGCTGGCATTGGCAGCCCGGCGGCAATGATCGGCTGCTCAAAGCGCTGTTCTGGGTGACCGAAACCGTTACCTCGCCGTGGGGCATTCTGACCAGCGCTGTCCTTTGCGGTTGGTTTTTGTGGTGCCTGCGCTTTCGGCTGAAGGCGGCCATCGGTCTGGCGATCCTGCTTTCCGCCGCGTTGGTGATTGGGCAGGGGGTCAAGTCGTTGATCAAGGATCGGGTGCAAGAACCGCGGCCGTTTGTGGTATGGCTCGAGCAAACCCACGGCGTGGACGGAAAATATTTCTATTCGCTGCATCGCAAAGAGCGCAGCGCGCTGGTGCGCGAGCAACTGCAAGACCAGACGCTGGTGCCGAACTGGCTGCGCAAGCACTGGCAGTTTGAAACCGGCTTCGCTTTCCCGTCGGGGCATACGATGTTCGCCGCCACCTGGGCGCTGTTGGGCGTAGGGCTGCTGTGGCCGCGCCGCCATTATAAAACCGTTGCGTTGCTGATGGTGTGGGCAACGGGGGTGATGGGCAGCCGTCTGCTGCTGGGCATGCACTGGCCGCGCGATCTGGCGATGGCTACGCTGATCAGTTGGCTGCTGGTGGTGGTCACCTGCTGGCTGGCGCAGCGCTGGTTCGGCCCGCTGACGCCGCCGCCACAAGAGCAGCAGGAAATCGCGGCGCGCAAGCCGGAGATATGATCGCTATGTGACCACGTCACAAAATAGGCGGCATCGGATCGGTGCCGCATTAACCGCTTACATTTTCCCGCCATTGCAATTCGCCCGGTTGCCCCCATATCCTTATAAATTCGACGTTTTGAGAAGCTTTCTCATCAATTTGTTCGCTAAGACCGTTTACTGCCGAATATGCCAGCAGATATGTGGTTTTATCGTGCGGCAGGGTTTCCCTGCCGCAGCGGGAAATGCTAACTTAAGGGTTAGGGACGCCACATTTTGGCATCGTTCATCCGATTCACTCGGCATCGCGGGAAAGAATGTGAAATATTTGCTGATTTTTTTGTTGGTTCTGGTGATCTTCGTGATTTCCGTCACCTTAGGTGCGCATAACGATCAGGTGGTCAATTTTAACTATCTGGTTGCGCAGGGCGACTATCGCGTATCGACCCTGTTGGCCACGCTGTTTGGTGCCGGTTTCGTTCTCGGCTGGATCATTTGCGGCCTGTTCTACCTGCGCACGCGTATTGCGCTGGGTCGCGCCGAGCGCAAGATCAAAAGGCTGGAGCTGCAGCTTGAGCAGCCCGCTGAACCGGCGGCTCAGCCTGTTGTCAGCAAGGAATAATCCTCTATGTTAGAACTGCTGTTTCTGTTGCTGCCCGTGGCTGCCGCGTACGGTTGGTACATGGGGCGCAGAAGCGCTCAGCAGGATAAACAGCAAGAAGCCAACCGCCTGTCGCGCGAATACGTGGCAGGGGTGAACTTTCTGCTCTCCAACCAGCAGGACAAGGCAGTCGATCTGTTCCTCGACATGTTGAAAGAGGACAGCAACACCGTTGAAGCCCACCTGACGCTGGGTAACCTGTTCCGTTCGCGCGGTGAAGTCGACCGCGCCATCCGCATCCATCAGGCCTTGATGGAAAGCGCCTCCCTGACCTTCGAACAGCGCCTGCTGGCGGTGCAGCAGCTGGGCCGCGACTATATGGCGGCCGGGCTGTACGACCGCGCGGAAGACATGTTCAGCCAGTTGACTGACGAAGCGGATTTTCGCGTCTCGGCGCTGCAGCAACTGCTGGTGATCCATCAGGCGACCAGCGACTGGCAGAAAGCGATCGACGTGGCGGAAAAACTGGTCAAGCTGGGCAAAGAGAAGCAACGCGTCGAGATCGCGCACTTTTACTGTGAGTTGGCGCTGCAGGCAATGGGCAGCGACGATCTCGATCGGGCAATGAGCCTGCTCAAGCGCGCGGACGCCGCCGATAAACAGTGTGCGCGCGTGTCCATCATGTTCGGGCGCATCTACATGGCGCAAAACGACTACGCCAAAGCGGCAGAGTCGCTGCAACGCGTACTGAGCCAGGATAAAGAGTTGGTCAGCGAAACGCTGCCGATGCTGCAGGAATGCTACACGCATCTGCCGGAACAACAGCACAACTGGGCCGATTTTCTTAAGCGCTGCGTGGAAGAGAACACCGGCGCTACCGCCGATCTGATGCTGGCCGAGATCATCGAGCAGCACGAAGGGCGCGACGTGGTGCAGGTCTATATCAACCGTCAGCTGCAGCGTCATCCCACTATGCGGGTGTTTTATCGGCTGATGGATTATCACCTGGCGGACGCTGAAGACGGCCGTGCGAAAGAGAGTCTGCTGCTGTTGCGCGACATGGTCGGCGAGCAAATTCGCACCAAGCCGCGCTACCGCTGCCACAAATGTGGCTTCACCGCGCACTCGCTCTATTGGCATTGCCCGTCGTGCCGCGCCTGGTCATCGGTCAAACCGATACGCGGTCTGGATGGACAATAACGCGGCGGAGCGGCAAAAAAAAACGGGGCGAAAATCGCCCCGTTTTTTTATGTTCATCACTTACTTTTTCTTGCCGCCTTTGGCGCCGGTTTTCAACAGCTGACGCAGTTTCTTCAGCTCTTTCTGGCTCAGCGGCTGTTCAATCTCTTCTTCGGTGCTTTGATTGTCGATTTCGCCGTGGTGCAGCTCATCCGCCTTTTTGGCCGGTTTCTCTGCTTTGGTGGCGGGCGCGCTGAAACTGCTTTCCAGGCGCTGGCACACTTCCACGCTCAACGAAAATTCGTTTTCAGCGGCGGCGGCGCGGATTTTTTCCTTCAGTTCCAGAGGAATTTTAATGGTAAGTGTCGATATCTCGCTCATTTTGAAAGCCTTTCTGCAGGAAGATGCCTTCAAGCTAAGCCACTGACGATCGGGTGTCTAGTGTGTAATAAAAATTTAATATTTTTGTAACAAAGCGGGGCGAGGAAAATGCGGTTTTTTCAGGCGGCAAACAGAGGCAGGGCCCGAACGTTCGGACCCTGTACCGGAAACATTATTTGTAGATGATCGCGGTGCCGCTCAACATGTTGTTACCACCGGCGGAGATGATGCGGTAGCTGCTGGCGCCCTGGGCATCCGCTTTAGCGGCCAGTTTTTTCTCCAGGCTGCTGAGGGTGGTTGCGTGGCCTGCGGAAACGATGCCGGCGGCGGTCAGGTTATCGGCCTGCTGGCTGCTGATCGGTTCAGCGGCGAAGGTGGCGAAAGAGGTCAGTGCGATAGCGGCTGCGGCTGCAAAATATTTGATGGTTTTCATGGGTGACTCCAGTCTGTTTATTTAGGAAGGAAGCCATTCGCTTCCGATGGGGTGAATAATAAAGCATCCGTGCCGATTGAAAATCTGATAATGCTGAGCAAGTCATTCAAAATATCTGATTAACAATTTACGCATCTTTACGGCGTTTTACGCTGCGTGGTTTATTGCTGACGGGCGTTCATTGACGCGCCATGACAAAGGCGGGAGGTAACATGACAGAGCGTAGGTGCGCGCTGCGGCTGGGATTTCGGGCCTCCGACATGTAGAATGCGGCGGTCAGTTTCGCGGGTGAGTCCCTGATTATCTCCATTTTACAAAAGGTAGAAGAAATGAAGTCTGAAAATAACGCTAATAACAATGACTTAAAATCATCTCCAATCGTTGTGGCGTTAGATTACGCCGATAAGAACGCTGCGCTGGCGTTCGCCGACCGTATCGATCCGCAAGACTGCCGGCTGAAAGTGGGCAAAGAAATGTTCACGCTGTTTGGGCCGCAACTGGTGCGCGATCTGCATGGGCGCGGTTTCGACGTGTTTCTCGACCTGAAATTCCACGATATTCCCAATACCACTGCGCATGCGGTAGCGGCGGCGGCCGAACTGGGCGTTTGGATGGTTAACGTCCACGCCAGCGGCGGCGCGCGCATGATGACTGCCGCTAAAGAAGCGCTGGCGTCATTCGGGACGGATGCGCCGCTGTTGATCGCCGTAACCGTGCTCACCAGCATGGAAGCGGAAGACCTGCGCGGCATCGGCATCGAGGCTAGCCCGGCGGAACACGCCGAGCGCCTGGCGCGCCTGACCCGCGACTGCGGGCTGGACGGTGTGGTGTGTTCGGCACACGAAGCGCAGCGGCTGAAGGCGGCCTGCGGGCAGGCTTTCCAACTGGTGACGCCGGGGATCCGCCCTGAAGGCAGCGCGGCGGGCGATCAGCGTCGTATCATGACGCCGGTGCAGGCGCAGGCCGCCGGCGTGGACTATATGGTGATTGGGCGTCCGATCACCCAATCTGCCGATCCGGCCGCGACGCTGCGCGCGATCCGCGCCTCTTTGGCCTGAGGAAGCGATGATGAATGACGATAACAGTCGTCTGGTGTATTCCACGGACACCGGTCGCATCAAGCAGGAAGAGGTTAAACCGCAACGCGCCAAGGGCGATGGCGTTGTGCGCATCCAGCGCCAGACCAGCGGCCGCAAGGGGAAGGGCGTGTGCCTGATTACCGGCGTCGATCTGGATGATGCCGCGCTCGATAAACTGGCGGCCGAGCTGAAAAAGAAATGCGGCTGCGGCGGCTCGGTGAAAGACGGGGTCATCGAGATCCAGGGCGATAAACGCGATCTGCTCAAACAGCTGCTGGAAGCCAAAGGCATGAAGGTCAAACTGGCGGGCGGTTGAGGTGAATCGCCATGCCGCGGTGCAATGCTGCGGCATGGCTAGAGGTTGTTGCTGCCGGGGGTTAACCCGTTAACGGCGAAAGAACCATAGACTTAACGTAAAACAGACCTGAAATCATCGTTATTGGTTAATACGTCAAAGCGCCAAGTCGCTTTTGCCCGCCTGTCGGCGGAGGAACATCGGGCAGGTTATTTGCCAACCTGGTGACCGATGATGCCGCCCACCGCTGCCCCACCCAGCGTGCCCAAAGCGCTGCCGTTGGTCAGCACTGCGCCGCCGACTGCACCGGCGCCGGCGCCGATGGCGGTGTTGCGATCGCGTTTGGACATGTTGGAACAGGCGCTCAGTGAAAACGCCAGAGTCAGAGCCAGAGCGGCGGTGGCGAAACGTTTATTGATAATCATCATAATGACTTCTCCTTAGCATTGGCTATATGGAAGTGCCTTATAAGTATAGGCGTTAACCATAAATCAGGCCTGCTGTTGATTCCCATACGGTATCGATATAAAAAATGGCATTTTTTGTTAACGGCCGAATAATTAGCGGGTTACGGCCCAAAAGTTACCGAAGCTGAGTATAGGTTTCTCGGGAAGGATAAACAGGTAAATAGTCTTAAAATCCCGCTGCGCAAGGGGAAAGACGCGCGGCGTGGCCCGCGCGGTGCGGCGGTGGTCTGCGTTATTCGTTGACCAATTCCACCTGTACGCCCTGGCGTTTCAGCTGATGCTGATACTCCAGCGCCAAACGTGAATCGGTGATCACCCGGCTGATTTGCCCCGGCTGCGCCAGCGGATTGGGCTGGATCTGGCCGAATTTGCTGGAGTCCGTCAGCACGATATTCTCCACGCCCTTGGCCAGTACCGCGCTGACCACATCGGCGCGCATCATGTCGCGGCCGGTAAAGCCGGTTTCGGCCTGAAAGCCGTCAATGCCGATAAACGCCTTATTGAAATGCACCTGCTGAATGCACAGCCGCGTCAGCGGGCCGACCACGGTCTCGCTTTTCTTCTGGTACATGCCGCCCAGTACAATCACGTCGCAGTCGGTTTCTTTCAGCAGGTTGGCGATGTAGTGGCTGACGGTGATCAGCGTAATGCGCTTGCGTTCGGCGATGTAGCGCGCCAGCAGGGCGTTGGCGCTGCCGCTCTCGATAAAGATCGTCTCGCCGTCGTTGACCTGTGCGGCGGCGTATTGCGCCAGCCGCTGCTTGAGGGTGAAATTGGACATCATGCGGGCGTCGACGTCGTCGCTCTCCAACGCCACGGCGGAACCGTGCACCCGCTTCAGATAACTGCGCTTTTCCAGCAGGTTGAGATCCTGCCGGATAGTGACTTCCGAGACGCCCGAGGCGCGCGCCAGCTCATTGACGCTGATCCGCCGGCGATCGTTAACCAACTGCAATATGGTCTGTTGTCGTAAATTCATATCGGCCTGATGATGCGGCCGCCAAGGCGCGGCCGCTAAGAGTCAAAGGTTTAAAGAGTATGTTCTGTGCGCGCAATAATATCATCCTGCGCCTCAGGGGATAATGCGGTAAAGAAGGCGGAATAGCCAGCTACGCGAACCACTAAATCACGATATTGGTCAGGGTGTTGCTTCGCCGCCAGCAGCGTTTCGCGCGACACGATGTTGTACTGCACATGCCAGCCGCGGTAGCTCTCGAAGAAGGTGCGCAACATCAGCATCAGCTTTTCCCGATCGCGCGGGTTGTCCAGCGTCGCCGGGTTCAGCTTTTGGTTGAGCAGCACGCCGCCGAGGATCGCCTCGGTCGGCAACTTGGCGAGCGAATTGAACACCGCCGTCGGCCCCAGATGGTCGGTGCCGGACGCCGGGCTGGCGCCTTCCGCCAGTGGCGTGTGCGCCTTACGACCATCGGGCGTGGCCAGAGTGGCGGCGCCGAAGGGCACGTTGGCCGAAATCGATGAGGTGCCGGCGTAGTAACCACCGCCGATCGGCCCGCGGCCGAAGCGGGTGTTGCGATACTGCTTCAGTTCTTCGATATAGGTTTGGTAGGCGCGCACCAGTAGCCGATCGACCTCGTCCACGTCGTTGCCGTATTTGGGCGCGGCGTTGAGCAGCCGCTGGCGCAGCTGCTCGCCATCCAGCCCGGCGAAGTCTTCGGCCAGCGCCGTCGCCAACTGCTGCTGGCCGATCGCCCCCTGGTCAAACACCAGTTTGCGCACCGCAGCCAGGCTGTTGCCCAGGTTGGCGATGCCGACCTGCAGGCCGGAAACCCAATCGTATTTGGCGCCGCCTTGCTTGATGCTTTTACCGCGTTCGATGCAGTCATCCACCAGCGCGGAACAGAGGATATCGTGGGCATTCTCTTCCAGCACGCTGTCCACCACGCATTCGATCTCGATCGACTTGCGCGTGTAGTAGCGGATTTGCCGATCCCAGGCGGCTAAGACCTGCTCGAAATCGGCGAAGTTTCCTTTGGATAGCGCCTGTTCCTGCGGCAGGAAGATCTGCCCGGAGGTCGCGTCGCGGCCCTGTTCCAGCGCTGCCAGCAGCACCCGGGCGAAGTTGATGAAACTCATGCCGGTGCAGCGATAGCCCCATTTGCCGCCGACGGCGGTCTCGATGCAGCCGATGGCGGCGTAGTTGTAAGCGTCTTGCGGCTCAACCCCCAGCTTGATGAACTCGGGAATGACGATTTCGTCGTTGTTGAATGCCGGCATGCCGAAACCGCAGCGGATCACCTGCACGCAGGCGTCGAGGAAGTCGGCGCTCATCCCGGCATGGTAACGCACGCTGAGGTTGGGCTGAGTGGAGCGCAGGCGGCCGCAGGACTCAAGAATGGCGTAGGACAGCGGGTTGACCGCATCGCACGGCTGGCCGTCGATCAGCTTCTGTCCGCCGATGGTGACGTTCTGGTACAGCGGGCTGCCGGCGGAAGCCTTGGAATGCGAGCCGGAGCGGATCTTGTTGACCTCCAGCAGCTTCAGCCAGCAACTGTGCAACAGCTCGATGGCGTCTTCCCGCGCCAGCTTTTGCTCCAGCTCCACGTCACGCCGATACCAGGGATAGAGGTATTGATCGAGGCGGCCAAAGGAAACCGAATGGCCGTTGGATTCGATCTGTAACGTCAGCTGGATGAAATAGCACAGCTGCAGCGCCTGCCAGAAGGTTTGTGGCGGGCGATGGGCGATCCGGTCGCAGTTATCCGCGATGGCCAGCAGCTCGGCGCGCCGCCAGTCGCGGGCTTCGTTTTGCGCCATGTCGCGCGCCAGGCGGGCGAAGCGCAGGATGTGTTCGCTCAGCGCCGCTAGCACGATGTCGATAGCGTTGAGAAACTGCGCTTTGTGCAGGTCTTCCCACTCGGTCAGGCGCAGGCGGCTGCGGCGCGCGTTCACTTTTTCACGCAGGCCGTCGAGACCTAGCTCCAGCAACAGCGGGAAGTTGACCGCCAGGTGAGCATCGCCGGAGGTCATGTTGCCCTCGGCCTTGATGATGCCGGTGGCCAGCAGCGCTTTTTGCTCGTCGGTGAACATGCCGTAGCAGCGATCCTGCACCGTTTGGCCGCGCCACCAGGGGCACAGGCGATGCAAAATCGCCTTGTTCTCTTCGCTGACCGAAAAACCGGCGCCCGGCCGGTCGGCTAGCTGGTCTATTTCGTTTTCTATCCAGCCGACGGTGTATTCGGGGAAGATCGGCGCGGCGCGCAGCTCGCTGGCCTGGTTGCCGACGATCAACTCGTCGTTGGCGATCCAGATGGTGCGCTTCGCCAGATGGTTGGCCAGCGCCAGCGCGCGGCGCACCGGCAGCGGCTTGTCCTGATGCTGTTGATAGGCTTCGGTATAGTGCTGCGCGCGTTCGGTGCACACCGGCGGTTTGACGATGTGAATCAGCGCGTTCTTGTGCGCCTGAATGCGGGCGCTGAGGGTGGTCAAATCCAACGTGGTCATGGCGTTATCCTCGCAAAATGGCGGTCAGGCCTTTGGCGCCGGCATAGGCTTCGGCGAAGGCCAGCAGATCGGGCGCGTCCAGCGGCGTGCGGGCGGCGCGGTAGGGCTCGCCGAGCAGGTGATACTTGTTGATGCCCAGCGTGTGGTACGGCAGAAAGTGGATCTCCGATACGCCGATCTCGTCGGCGGCGAAGTCGACGATCGCGCGGACAGAGCGGCGATCGGCGTTGAAATCGGGGATCAGCGGCACGCGCACGGTCATTGGCACGCCGTGCGCCGCCAGCCGGCGGAAATTGTTCATCACCCGGCGGGCGGAGCCGCCGGTCCAGGCTCTGAAGCGCGCTTCGTCGGTGTGTTTGAGATCGGCCAGCAGCAGATCCAGCCACGGCAACGAAGGCGCGATGTAACGCCAGGGAACGTGCAGGCAGGATTCGACGGCGGTGTGGATGCCGGCCTCGCGGCCGCGCCGCAGCAGTTCCGCCGCAACCTCCGGCTGCATAAAGGGCTCGCCGCCGGACAGCGTTAAACCGCCGCCGCTGCGCAGGTAGAAAGGCTTATCCCGCATTACCTCGGCCATGATATCGTCGGGGTTGATCGAGCTGCCGCACAGGCTGAGCGCGCCGGTCGGGCAGACGGCGGCCAGGGCGGCATAATCGTCTGCGCTAATCAGCTCGCGTTGCAGCGTCAGCGGCCCGTCGGTGCGTTGCAGCCCTTGCGGACAACGCTCGGCGCACAGCGTGCAGCCGCTCAGGCACAGGCGTTCGTCAAACAGCAGGTCTGCGTGGCGCGAGCGGCTTTCCGGGTTCTGACACCACCTGCAGCTCAGCGGGCAGCCTTTTAAAAAGACCACGCTGCGGATGCCGGGGCCGTCATGGGTCGAGTAGCGCTGCAGATTGAAGAACATGAGTCACCCGTTTGGCGTTGCTGAATCTTTCGCCATTAAAGATGTTTCGAATGAAAGTTGAATTGATTTTGATCAAAGGTTGGCGGTTTTTTTGCCCTATGATGATCAGAGTTTGAATCCGCCCACAGAACATGACACAGGAGTCCGTGATGGAGCTTTATCTCGATACCGCCGATGTGACCGCGGTAAAACGCCTGGCGCGCATTCTGCCGCTGCACGGCGTCACCACCAACCCGAGCATCGTGGCGAAGGAAGGCAAGCCGATCTGGGAAGTGCTGCCCGCGCTGCGCGACGCCCTCGGCGGCACCGGCAAGCTGTTTGCGCAGGTGATGGCGGCCGATGCGGAACGTATGGTGGCGGAGGCGGCGCTGCTCAGCCAGCGGGTACCGGGGTTGGTGGTCAAGATCCCGGCGACCGCCGAAGGGCTGGCGGCGATCAAGAAACTCAAAACGATGTCCATCCCGACGCTGGGCACTGCGGTGTACGGCGCCGGGCAGGGGCTGTTGGCGGCCTTGGCAGGGGCGGAATATGTGGCGCCTTATGTCAACCGCGTGGATGCGCAGGGCGGCGACGGCATCGAAATGGTGCACGAGCTGCAGCAGCTGTTGAGCCTGCATGCGCCGTCGGCGCAGGTGCTGGCCGCCAGCTTCAAAACGCCGCGCCAGGCGCTGGAGTGCTTGCTCGCGGGCTGTCAGGCCATCACGCTGCCGGTGGACGTGGCGGAGCAGTTCCTGAATGCGCCGGCCGTACAGGCCGCGGTCGAGAAATTCGAACAGGATTGGCAGGGGGCGTTCGGCTCGACGCTGTTAGGCTAAAGCCAGTAAAAAGGGCGCCGCGGCGCCCTTGCTTGATGCTCGGTTCGTTTAGCCGCGGCCGATCTCCTCTCGCAGTGCGGCGCTGACTTCGTGAGCCGTCGGTTGTTCGGAACGCAGCGCCCGGCGGATGGCGAAGAAAGCGGCGATCAGCATGGTCACCGCCACCAGCATAAAGAACCCGCACAGCGCGGCGTTGATCTGGTTGCTGAACACGATGGTCTCCATGTCTTTTAACGACTTGGCCGGCGCAATGATCGTGCCTTGCTCGATGCCGGTGGAGAACTTCTTCGCCTGCGCCAGGAAGCCGATGCTCGGTTTTTCGTGGAAGATCTTCTGCCAGCCGGCGGTCATCGAGGTGACGAACAGCCAGGCGGTCGGCAGAATAGTCACCCAGGCGTAGCGCTGCTTCTTCATCTTGAACAGCACCACGGTGCCGAGGATCAGCGCCATCGATGCCAGCATCTGGTTGCCGATGCCGAACAGCGGCCACAGGGTATTGATGCCGCCGAGCGGATCGACCACCCCCTGATACACGAAGAAACCCCAACCGGCCACCGCCACCGTGGTGCCCGCCAGGTTGCCGAGCCAGGAGCGGTTGTTGGCCAGTTGCGGCACCGCCACGCCCACCAGATCCTGCACCATAAAGCGGCAGGCGCGGGTGCCGGCGTCGACGGCGGTCAGGATGAACAGCGCTTCGAACAGAATGGCGAAGTGGTACCAGAACGCCATCATCGCCCGGCTATTGAACACCTCGCTGATGATGTGCGCCATGCCCACGGCGAAGGTCGGGGCACCGCCGGCGCGCGACAGGATGGAGTTCTCACCCACCTCTTTGGCGATCAGCGCCAGCGTTTCCGGCGTGACGATAAAGCCCCAGCTGTTAATGACCTGCGAAGCATTTTCCACCGTGGTGCCGATCAGCGCCGCCGGCGAGTTCATGGCGAAGTAAACGCCCGGATCCAGCACCGAGGCGCAGATCAGCGCCATGATGGCGACGAAAGACTCCATCAGCATGGCGCCGTAACCGATAAAGCGAATGTGGCTTTCGCGCTCCACCAGTTTGGGCGTGGTGCCGCTGGAAACCAGCGCGTGGAAGCCGGAAATGGCGCCGCAGGCGATGGTGATGAACAGGAATGGGAACAGGGCGCCGGCGAACACCGGGCCGCTGCCGTCGATAAAGCGCGAAACCGCCGGCATTTTCATCTCCGGCATGGCGAAAACGATGCCGATGGCCAGGCCGATGATGACGCCGATCTTCATAAAGGTCGAAAGGTAGTCGCGCGGCGCCAGCAGTAGCCACACCGGCAGCACCGAGGCGACGAAGCCGTAGATCACCAGCACCCAGGTCAGGGTGGTGCCGTGCAGCGTGAAGAACGGCCCCCAGTAGGGATCTTGCGCCACGTTGCCGCCGTAAACGATCGCCAGCAGCATCAGCACGAAGCCGATCACTGAGATTTCAGCGATTTTGCCCGGCCGGATAAAGCGCATGTAGATGCCCATGAACAGCGCGATCGGGATGGTGGCGGCGATAGTGAACAGCCCCCACGGGCTGTCGGCCAGCGCCTTCACCACCACCAGCGCCAGCGCCGACAGGATGATGATCATCACCCCCAGCGCGCCGAGCATGGTAATCACCCCGGCGAACGCCCCCAGCTCTTGCTTGGCCATCTCCCCCAGCGAACGTCCGTCGCGGCGGGTGGAGATGAACAGCACCAGAAAATCCTGCACCGCGCCGGCCAACATAACGCCGACCAGGATCCAGATGGTCCCCGGCAGGAAGCCCATCTGCGCGGCCAGGATCGGCCCCACCAGCGGCCCGGCGCCGGCGATGGCGGCGAAGTGGTGGCCGAACAGCACCCATTTGTTGGTGGGCACGTAGTCCAGGCCGTCGTTGTGGCGTTCGGCCGGGGTAAGACGGCGGTCATCCAGTTCAAAGACCTTGTCGGCGATGAACCGGCTGTAGAAGCGGTAGGCGATGCTGTAGCAGGCGACGGCGGCGACCACCAGCCAGACGGCGTTGACGTGTTCGCCGCGGCTGAGCGCCAGCATGGCGAAGGCGAAAGCGCCGACCAACGCCACCAGCAGCCAGATAAGTCCGGACCTGATGTTTTTCATGAAACAACTCCTTGGCGTACAGAGGTAGAAATTGACGTTGTTATTAGGGATGACGTTTTAACAGTAGAAGTTTTGCCGCCGAACCGCGGCAGGTCGGATGAGAAATGTGAAGCAGGTGGGGTTTTGGTGGAAAAACAACGTGATGAAACCCCATTGGTGCAGGCTGTCGTCGCAATGTGGCCCGGCAGCGTTTCCTGCTGCATTTTTAATTTTTATCTGGCGAATAATATCTAAACCCATCGCTTGCGCGATCCCTTTGGCATTATTTTTCTGTATTGCCGACACAAGGGGTACTAATAAACGTTTTGCGTGATATATCTTGGCTCGCGCTCGAAGCGCCATTCATTTATTTCACAAATAATAAAGTCAATAAAAGGAATTAATAATGATAGATAAAGTCATTGCAGGTTATTTACCGCAGCTAACGGCCATTCGTCATGATATTCATCAGCACCCGGAGCTTGGCTTCGAGGAGTTTCGTACCAGCGATTTGGTGGCGGATTATCTGAGTTCGTGGGGGTATGAGGTGCACCGCGGATTGGCGGGCACCGGCGTCGTCGGTACGCTGCGAGCGGGCGCCGGTGCGAAGCGTCTCGGGCTGCGCGCCGATATGGATGCGCTGCCGATCGAAGAAAACAACGGCAAATCCTGGAGCAGCAGCGTGCCCAACCGCATGCACGGTTGCGGCCACGACGGCCATACCACCATGTTGCTCGGCGCTGCGCGTTACCTGGCGCAAACTCGCCGCTTCAATGGCACGCTGCATCTGATTTTTCAGCCGGCGGAAGAGACGCTGGGCGGCGGCGCGTTGATGGTGGAGCAAGGGTTATTCGAACGCTTTCCCTGTGACGCCATCTTCGCCATGCACAACATGCCGGGTCTGCCGGTGGGCGAGTTTTTCTTCCGTCACGGCGCCTTTATGGCTTCGACGGACCAATTCGTCGTTACCGTGCAAGGCTGCGGTGGGCACGGCGCTATGCCGCATCTGACCGTCGATCCGGTGCTGGTGGCCTCGCATATCGTCGTCGCGCTGCAAAGCATCGTCTCGCGTAATACCGATCCGCTGGAGGCGGCGGTGATCACCGTCGGCAGCATTAAGGCCGGTGAGGCGGCCAATGTTATCCCGGACAGCGCGGAAATGCGGCTTAGCGTGCGATCGCTGGGGCGCGAGTGGCGAACCGAGCTGTTAACGCGCATTCCTGCGCTGATTCAGGCGCAGGCGCAAAGCTTCGGTGCCACGGCAATCGTGAACCACATCAACGGCGCTCCGGTATTGGTTAACGATGAGGTCATGACGCGCTTCGCGCATCAGGTGGCGCAGCAGCAGTTCGGCGCCGCGCGCGCGCACTACGGCGCCAAGCCGCTGATGGGCAGTGAAGATTTCACCTTCATGCTCGAGGCGCAGCCGCAGGGTTGTTATCTGCTGATCGGTAATGGCGACGGTGAAGGAAGCTGTATGGTGCATAACCCGGGATATGACTTTAACGATGAATGCCTGGCGGCGGGCAGCCATTATTGGGGCGCGCTGGTGGAAGCCTATTTAAAATAAACTAAAAGAATAATAACAGGGAAGGTCATAATGAGTGAAAATACGGCGGTGACGCAATCAGAAATAAATGCGCCGTCGAAGACGGGTGGCAAGAAAGTGATATTTGCCGCCTCCTTCGGTAATGCACTGGAATTTTTCGACTTCGGCATTTATAACTTCTTCGTCATTTATATTAGTGTGCTGTTCTTTCCGCCGTCGAGCGATCCTAATCTGGCGTTGCTGCTGGCGTTCGCCACGTTCGGCGTCAGTTTTATTATGCGGCCTCTGGGCGGTATTTTGATCGGCGCCTATGCCGATCGCCGCGGCCGCAAACCGGCGATGATCCTGACGATTTCGTTGATGAGCCTGGGTACGGCGATGATCGGTTTTGCGCCGACCTACGCCAGCGCCGGCTATTGGGGAACCATCACGCTGGTGGCGGCGCGCCTTATCCAGGGTGTGGCGGCGGGTGGAGAGGTGGGGGCGTCGATGTCGTTGCTGGTGGAGTCGGCGCCGCCTAATCGGCGCGGCTTCTATTCCAGCTGGTCACTGGCGACGCAGGGTATCGCCAGCGTGATTGGCGGTGTGACAGCGCTGGGGTTGAGCGCCGCGCTGCCGCTGCTTTCGGGCGAACCGAACGCGATGGCTGAATGGGGGTGGCGCATTCCTTTCTTTATCGGCGTGGCGCTTGCTCCGCTCGGTTGCTGGCTGCGCCTCGGGCTGGAAAGCGACCGTCCGCCGATGTCGCGCACTCAGGAGCCGCCTGCGCAGCTGCGCCGGCACTCGCGAGCGGTGGTGCTCGGCGTGATGTTGACCATCGGCGCCACGGTTGCCACGTACATTTCTATGTATTATCTCGGTACCTTTGCGGTGAAGTATCTGGGCATGGCGCAGACTTACGGCTATGCCGCGATGCTGCTGGCCGGGATCATCACTTTCGGCGGCAGTTTGCTGGTTGGGGGCTGGTGCGATCGCTATGGCCGTCTGCCGCTGATCCGCTGGGCGCGGATCGCCATTTTGCTGCTGGCGTTGCCGGTTTTCTGGTTGCTGACGGTGGCGCCGTATCCGGCGGTGTTGCTGAGCGTGGTTGCGCTGATGGTTGGGCTAACGACGTTGGGGTCTGTTCCTACGCTGTTGGTGATTTCCGAGCTGTTTCCGCAGCGCGTACGCGCGCTGGGGTTTGCGTTGGTTTATAGCCTTGGCGTCGCAATCTTCGGCGGCTTTGCCCAATACATCGCTTCACAGTCGATCGCACTCAGCGGTTCGCTGCTGGCGCCCGCCGGCTATCTGATGTTGGCGACGCTGATCTCGCTGGCCGCGCTGCCGCTGTTGCGTGAAACCGGCGGCGATCCGCTGCGCTAGCAGACGCGGGGCGAAAAAAACGCCGGCGGTTCTCACCGCCGGCGTTTTGCGTTACGACCGTTTCAGGTTGGCGTTCAGGCCACAGGGCGGGCGATCACGCTGCGGGTTTCCATGCGCACTTCGGCGATGGTGACCTGCAAGGTATCGCTCTGGCGGTAAACCACTTCGCCTTTGATCTGCACGGTGCCGGTTTCCTGGCTGCACTGCATCTCGTCACGCACCGCGTGAATGAACGGCGCCGGGATGAAGGCAACCGCGCCGTTGTCCAGCAGGCGCACGCGCAGGCCGCCGCGTGTCACGTCGATAATCTCGGCGTTGAAGCGGGTATCGGTACCGGCCTTGTCCTGCAGGAAGCGGGCGTACAGCCAGTCGCCGACGTCGCGTTCCGCCATGCGGTTCAGGCGGCGGCGTTCCGCCAGCTGCACCGTCACGTCATCCTGCGGTTTTTCGGCCGATTGCTGGTTGATGATCGCCTTCAGCAGGCGATGGTTGACCATATCGCCGTATTTACGGATCGGCGATGTCCAGGTGGCGTAAGCCTCCAGCCCCAGACCGAAGTGTGGCCCCGGCGTAGTGCTGATCTCGGCGAAGGTCTGGAAGCGGCGGATGCGGCTGTCGAGGAACTGGGTCGGCTGCGCATCCAGATGGCGGCGCAGTTCGCAGAAGCCCTCAAGGGTCAGCAGTTTTTCGGCTTCGGCTTCCACGCCGTTAGCCTGCAATACGGTGACCGCTTGCTCAACCAGCGCGGGATCGAAACCGGTGTGCACGTTGTACACGCCGAAGCCCAAACGATCGCGCAGCACGATGGCGGCGCAGACGTTGGCGGCGATCATGCACTCTTCAACGATACGGTTGGCGCTGCGGCGCTGCTCGGTGACGATCTCCAGCACGTCGCCTTTTTCACCCAACACGAAGCGGTAGTCCGGGCGATCTTTGAATACCAGCGCATGCTGGTGGCGCCAGGCGTTGCGCGCGTCGCAAACGCGTTTCAGCAGGGTGATCTGTTGCGCGATGGCGTCGCTCGGCGGTTGCCAGCCGGCAATGCCGTCCAGCCAGTCGGAGACTTCGTCGTACACCAGTTTGGCTTTGGATTCGATCTCGGCGGCGAAGAACTGAATATCGTCACCCAGCGCGCCGTCGGCGGCGATGGTCACGCGGCAAGCCAGCACCTGACGGCGCTCATTAGGGCGCAGTGAGCACAGGTTGTCCGACAGATCGCGCGGCAGCATCGGGATGTTGAAGCCCGGCAGATAGTTGGTGAAGGCGCGCACGCGGGCAATATCGTCCAGTTTGCTGCCTTGTTCGACGTAGGCGGTCGGATCGGCGATGGCGATGGTCAACTGCAGCGAACCGTCAGCGTTGTCGGTCACGTACAGCGCATCATCCATGTCCTCGGTGCTGGCGCTGTCGATGGTGACGAATTCGAGCGCGGTCAGATCTTCACGCACCAGCGCCGCGTTCGGCTCGCTGAGTGCCTGCATCTCCGGCGCCTCTTTTTCCAGGTTGTGACGCGCCAGCGTCACCCACCACGGGGCGAAATGGTCTTCACCGTCGGTGATAAACTGGGTCAGGTCGGCGTTGAAGCCGCGATCGCCTTTCAGCGGGTGACGACGCATTTCCGCCACCGCCCAGTCGCCGGCCTGGAAGTTGTGGGTCAGTTCACGCACCGGGCGGCACGGAATCGCCTCTTTCAGCAACGGATGATCGGGCACGATGGACAGACGATCGTCGCGCTTTTGCACGCGGCCGACAAAGCGCGACAGGAACGGCTCGACCAGGGTTTCCGGCTCGGCGATTTCGCGCTCTTTCTCGGTGTGCAGGGTGGCGATAATGCGATCCCCGTGCATGACTTTCTTCATGTACGGCGGTGGAATGAAGTAGCTTTTTTGACCGTCTACTTCAAGAAAGCCAAAGCCTTTCTCAGTCCCTTTCACGACGCCTTCAACGCGCGGGGTCTGAGAGTGAAGTTGCTGTTTAAGCTGCGCCAGCAGCGGGTTATCTTGAAACATATCGTCCAGTGAATGGGTTGTGAGTGGCAAGATTTGCGGCTGACAGTTTTACGCGAATCACCCGCTGCGAGCAAGCCTAACGTCACGGAACCCCGCGTTGCCGCGCGATTTTGCGCAAGATTGGTCAGTCGAAGTGCGATAGATGAAAAACCCCGGCGCGAGGGCCGGGGTGAAGGGCGGGAGACAATCAGTCCCGCAGCGGCGTCGGCTGCAGGATTTCAATCCAGTAATCGTCCGGATCGCGAATGAACGCCACGTAGTTCATGCGGCCTTCGTGCAGGCGTTTCTGGAAGGTGACGCCGAGGCGTTCAAACCGCTCACAGGCGGCGCGCACGTCCGGCACCGTGACGCACAGGTGGCCAAAGCCGCGCGGCTCGCCGTTGCCGTTGTGGTAGTGGAAATCCGCCTGATTTTCGGTGCCGTGGTTATGGGTCAGTTCGAGAATGCCCGGTTGGCTCAGCGCCCAGCGTTTGCGTTCGTCGTCATCCTGCGGGATCTGCTCGCGCGGGCTGCGCGTCAGGTAGCAGATGGTGAAAGCGGCTTCTTCGAACGTTTCCAGATAGACAGGCGTAAAGCCCAGTACGCGGGTATAGAAATCCAGCGCCTTGGTCAGGTCCCTCACGCGGATCATGGTGTGGTTGAACACGTAACCATCGGTTACCGCGTCCGGTTGGGCCGCCACGCCGGGCAGCGTCAGTAGGTCATTCAGTGGCATCAGAGATCCTCCTCAGGGTGTCGGCAGACTGTAGATGAAATCGATGCTAATCTAAAGTGATTGTTTTTAACTAAAACACTAACTAAAAGTGAATGATAAATGAAGCTGAGTCAGCTGAAGTTTTTCTGTACCGTGGTGGAGCATAAAACCATCGCCGCCGCCGCCCGCGAGCTGCACTGCGTGCCTTCCAACGTCACGCTGCGGCTGCGCGAGCTGGAGGCGTCGCTGGGCGGCGAGCTGTTTTTCCGCGACAAGAACCGGCTGTACGTCAATCCCAAAGGACGACTGTTCTATCAGCAGGCGCGCGACATCGTGGCGCAGGCCGAGCGCAGCAAGCAGCTGTTCGCCGGCGAGCAACAGCATGGGCTGTTAAACCTCGGCGCGCTGGATTTTTCGCTGGTCAGTCACTTGCCGGCGCGCATTGCCCGGCAGCGCCGTTTACAGCCTCATTTGCACATCAACGTGCTGAGCCGCGACTCGCTGGTGCTGGAACGCATGCTGATCGACAGCGATCTCGATCTGGCGATTACCGACGGCCCAATTGAACATCCGCTGCTGGCCAGCCAAAAGGCGTTTGACGAACGGCTGGTGCTGCTGATGCCGGCGGATGTCGGGCAGCCCGACGCCGCCACGCTGGCGCCGCTGGAGTTTTACACGTTCAGCCGCGAGTGCTCGTTCCGGCTGAAGGTCGATCACTGGCTGGCCTCGCGCGGGCTAAAACCGCGCATGACGCTGGAAATGGAATCTTATGCCGCGATGGCAGCCTGCGTGCAGGCCGGTTGCGGTGTCGCCTGCGTGCCGGGTTCGTTGCTGCCGCTGATCTTGCCGGCGCCGGGGCTGAAGGTGGTGGAAATGGGCGAGGAGGGCGTGAGCGATCTCTATTTCGTCTGGCGGCGGCATCAGCTGTCCGAGGAATTGCAGACTATCCTGGAAATATTGGCGCGCCCGGCGTGAACCGGGCGCGCGTTTTCAGGCGATGCGCAGCGACGGTTGCTGCTCGCTGCGGCGAATTGCCACCGGAATCGACTTCGAGGTCGGGGTGCCGGTACCGTCGCCGAAGCTTGCCAGCGGCACCAGCGGGTTGGTTTCAGGGTAGTAGGCCGCCAGATTGCCACGCGGGATGTCGTAACTCACCAGCTTGAATCCATCTACCTTACGCACCACGCCGTCGTTCCACAGGGTTTCTATCTCTACCCGTTCGCCATCCTGCAGGCCCAGCGCCGCCAGATCTTCCGGATGGATGAACAGCACTTCGCGCTGACCGTAAACGCCGCGGTAGCGGTCATCCAGACCATAGATGGTGGTGTTGTACTGATCGTGCGAGCGCAGCGTCTGCAGGGTAAACGGCGCTTGCTCGCCGCCCAGCTGCGGGAACAGGGTAGTCGGCAGCGCGGCGTCGCTGAATTCCGCCTTGCCGCTCGGCGTGGCGAAACGCAGTTCGGCGGCGGCATTGCCCAGGTAGAAACCGCCGGGCTGCTCGCAGCGCCGGTTGAAATCCTCGAAGCCGGGAATGGTGGCGGCGATGTGATCGCGGATCAGCGAGTAGTCATCGGCCAGTTCCAGCCAGTCCAGCTGCTGCGTACCCAGCACGGCGTCGGCGATGCCGCAGACGATCGCCGTCTCCGAACGTTGAGTATCCGCCAGCGGTTTGCCGATGCCTTCCGAGGCGTGCACCATGCTGAACGAATCCTCGACCGTGATGTACTGTGAGCCGCTGGCCTGCATGTCCAGTTCGGTGCGGCCGAGCGTCGGCAGGATCAACGCGTCTTTGCCGGTCACCAGGTGGCTGCGGTTAAGTTTGGTGCTGATGTGCACCGTCAAATCGCAGTTGCGCAGGGCGCGGGCGGTGCGCTCGGTGTCCGGCGCCGCGGCGGCCAGATTGCCGCCCAGCGCGATCAGCACTTTCACTTCGCCGCGCAGCATCGCTTCGATCGCTTCCACCGTGTTGTGGCCCAGCGCGCGATTGGCGGTGAAGTTAAAGTGGCGTTCCAGGCTGTCGAGCAGCGCCTTCGGCGACTTCTCATCGATCCCCATGGTGCGGTTGCCCTGGACGTTGCTGTGGCCGCGTACCGGGCACAGACCGGCGCCCGGTTTGCCCAGTTGCCCGAACAACAGCTGCAGGTTGGTGATTTCACGCACCGTCGCAATAGAGTGCTTATGCTGAGTCACGCCCATCGCCCAGGTGCAGATCACCCGTTCAGCGCCCTGGTAGGTGGCCGCCGCCTGACGCAATTGCGCTTCGCTCAGGCCCGATTGTGCGGTAATGGTCCGCCACTCGGTCGCATCCACCTGCGCCAGATAAGCCTCTACGCCGACGCTGTGCCGTTCGATAAACGCCAGGTCAAACAGGGCGGGTTCACCGGCGGCCAGCCGCTGGCGGTGGGTTTCCAGCAGGGCTTTCACCATGCCGCGCACCGCCGCCATATCGCCACCCAGATTCGGCTGGTAATAGGAAGAGCTGATCGGCGAGGATTTTGGCGTCAGCATCTGCACCGGATCCTGCGGATCGGCGAACCTTTCCAGCCCACGTTCGCGCAGGGTGTTAAAGCTGACGATGCGCGCGCCGCGTCGGGCGGCGTTTTTCAGGCTGTGCAGCATGCGCGGGTGGTTGGTGCCGGGGTTTTGACCGAACACGAAGATGGCATCGGCCTTTTCGAAGTCATCGATGCGGATGGTGCCTTTGCCGACGCCGATGCTCTGCTTCAGCCCAACGCCGCTCGCCTCGTGGCACATATTGGAACAGTCGGGGAAGTTGCTGGTGCCGAGCATGCGGCCGAACAGCTGATAAAGGTACGACGCTTCGTTGCTGGCGCGGCCCGAGGTATACAGCTCGATCTGGTTCGGGTTGTCCATGCCGTTGATGTGTTTGGCGATCAGCGCCAGCGCGTCCGGCCAATGGATAGGCTCATAGTGGTCGGTTTCGGCGTTGTAGCGCATCGGATGGGTGAGGCGCCCCTGATACTCGAGGAAATAGTCGCTCTGCTGCTGCAGGGTGCTGACGCTGTGGGCGGCGAAGAACTCAGGCTCCACGGCGCTGCGCGTCGCTTCCCAACTGACCGCTTTGGCGCCGTTTTCGCAAAAGCTGAAGGTGCTGTGGTTGTCGTCGCCCCAGGCGCAACCGGGGCAGTCGAAGCCGCGCGCCTTGTTGACGCGCATCAGGTTGCGCATGTTTTTTAGCGTTTGTTTACTGTCGAGGACAAAGCGGGTGGTGGCTTCAAGCGAACCCCAGCCGCCCGCCGGGCCGGTATAAGGCTTGATTGACGGTTTGAATTTCATGGTGACACTTCGCAGGTGGTTGTAGCTAAAAAGTAAACGCTTTTTTATGCGTTTTGCGTATTTATGTCACAAGTTTAGGAGCGCGGCAGGCGGGCGTCTAATCGAATGGGGCAATGGCGGCATAGAGCATATCTATCGCAGATGTTTGTTGACCTAAACAAATGGTTGCATAAAGACACCCGCTGCAAAAGAGTAATGGTTTCGTCTGAAAGTGAATTCATGCAGTCTATCTCACGGATTATATTGGCATTTTATTTAGCCTGCGGGCCTGAGGAACACAGCGTGAAGCGTTCAGTATCAGTAGTGATCGGCGGTATCTTACTGCCTTTGGCGGCGCAGGCGGCGGAAACGGTGTCCCATTTTCCCGCCATGACTCCGCCGGCGATAGACGCCGCCTCTTACGTGTTGATGGATTACACCACTGGCCAGGTGTTGGCCGCCGGCAATGCCGACGAGCGGCGCAATCCGGCCAGCCTGACCAAACTGATGACTGGGTTGGTGATCGACCATGCGCTCGACCAGCATAAGATTGGCCTCGACGATGTCGTCACCGTGGGGAAAGACGCCTGGGCGCAGGGCAACCCGGTGTTCAAAGGATCCTCGCTGATGTTTCTGAAACCCGGTGACAGGGTCACGGTGCGCGATCTCAGCCGCGGCATCATCATTGATTCCGGCAACGACGCGTGCGTGGCGATGGCGGACTATGTCGCCGGCAGTCAGGCCAACTTCGTCAAGCTGATGAATGAGAAGAGCGCCCAGCTGGGATTGCAGAACACCCATTTTGAGACGGTGCACGGGCTGGATGCGCCAGGGCAGTTCACCACCGCCGGCGATCTGGCGGTGATCGCGCGCGCCATCATCATGAGCGAGCCGGCGGAATACCACATGTACAGCGAGAAATCGCTGACCTGGAACGGCATCACGCAGCAGAACCGCAACGGCCTGCTGTGGGATAAGACTCTGCACGTCGACGGCCTGAAAACCGGGCACACCGCCTCGGCCGGCTTCAACATCATCGCCTCCGCCACCGAAGGAGATCGCCGCCTGATCGCCGTGGTGATGGGCGGCAAAAGTTCCAAAGGCCGCGAGGAACAGGCGCGTAAGCTGTTGACGTGGGGGCTGCGCGACTTTACCACCGTACACCTGTTCAGCGCCGGCCAGAGCCTGGGGGAAGAGCCGGTCTGGTACGGCGAAAGCCACCGCTTGCCGGTCGGCAGCGCGCAGGACCAGACGCTCAGCCTGCCGAAAAGCGAGGCGGACAAGCTGAAGGCGCAGTACGTGATCAATGCCGCGCGGCTGGAAGCGCCGGTCAACAAAGGACAAACTGTTGGCGAGATCCGCATCAGCGATAATGGCCAGGTGGTGAAAACCCTGCCGCTGGTGGCGCTGCAGGCGGTGCCGCAGGGCGGCGTGTTCTCACGCCTGATGGATTACATGAAGCTGAAGCTCTGACTCACCGGGCGAGCGACGACGCCCGGTGGTATACTGAGCGCGAATGCCGATCATTGAGCCGCGCTATGGATATTAAACAACTGATTTATTTGTGTAATTTAGAACGGGAACGCCACTTCGGCCGGGCGGCGGAGGCCAGCTTCGTCAGCCAGCCGACGCTGTCCATGCGATTGAAAAACCTGGAAAAAGAGCTGGGCGTTTCGCTGATTAACCGCGGCAACCATTTCGGCGGTTTTACCGCCGAAGGCGAGCGGGTGCTGGCGTGGGCGCGTGAGATCGTCTCGGTTTACCAAGGGCTGAAGCTGGAGGTGGAGTCGCTCAAGCACGGTTTGCACGGTACGTTGCGCCTTGGCGTGGTGCCGCAGTGCAGCATCTCGGTGGCGGAAATGCTCAAGGCGGTCAGCGAGCGTTATCCCCATCTTGATTACCGGCTGGCGGTGCTGAGCGCCGATCAATTGCTGGAGGCGTTGACGGCGCATACCGTCGACATCGGCATCGGCTTTTTCGAGCTGTCGACGCTGAAGGAACTGCATTTTCAATCACAACCGCTGGTGGAAACCGGCGTAGAGCTGGTATTTCATCCGCAACACTTCCCTAAGCTGGTGGGCGACACGCCGTTGCCGCTGGAGGCGGTGGCCGCCTTGCCGCTGTGCCTGGCCGAGCCGACGCGGTATTTCCGCCGCTATCTCGATCAGCATTTCCGCGACGCCGGGTTGACGCTGCACCCGCGGCTGGAAACCGCTTCGATCTTCCAACTGCTGGAAGGGATTTTCGTCGGCCTGGGTTGCGGGTTGTTCCCGTGCGGCCAGTTGCAATCGCCGCTGATGCCGGAACTGCAGCGGCGGCCGGTGGCCATCGCCGCCATGCCGCGCCATGCGGCGGTGGTGGTTGATATGGCGGAGCGCGCCACGCCGTTGGCGCAAAAATTCTTCGATGCCGCCAGCGAGTGGCTGCGTCGGCAAAAGGAATAGAGACGTTTAAGTTTATCCGATGTTCCCCCATGATTATGGCCCCACGGGGCCATAATCATGTTTTCTCTAACGGCCGATGAAATCATGTTAATTACTGATGGTAATGGTCGGATCCCAATAGAAATAACCCAGTAATTTCTGATCGCCGCCGTTTGGCCGATAATAAAGGCCAAATTGGATGCAATAGTTTTCCGTGCCGGTATTGGTAATGTCCGCCTGTATAAACCAATAGGTTTGGTTGGTGAAGCTGACGGGGAATACGGTATTTTGCGCCGGCATCATCGAGCTGCGGGTATACATTTTGAAGGTCGGGTTGGAGAAAACCTGGGTGCCGCTGCCGAACTGCGGCAGCCCGTAGATCAGCACGCTGGCGTCGAAATTGGCGGATTCCGAGGTGCCGGTCCAGCGAATGACGTCGCCGACATTGGCTTTAAAATTCAGGTCCGCCGTACCGGAGCCGCCGATCACCTGTTCGGAGGTGACGACCATATAGGCGTATTGATGGCCAATGCCCGTCGGGTTGCCGGCGTCCTGGCTGGGGTTGTTATTCTCGAATGCTTCTATCAGGGCATCGGTATCGATGACGACAATCACGTTAACGATACTGTTGCTGGATTTAAGTTCTTGTTCAGACATAGGGTTACCTCACAATATTTTTTTGCTGTGATAGAAAATTAAAATAATGGGAATAACGGCGAGCGTTTATCTTTGTTGAATATTTAAAAGGGGGCATCACAACGCCGCTATCGGCTTAATCATAGAAACGAAATAGCAAGACGACCACTGCTGAAAGGTTAGTAGTGCTAATGAGTTAATCTATTAATTAGCAGGGTTAAAACCTTGTTTTACTGCTTATGCGATGAGAACGGTTACAGAATTGAGCGATGGCGCAATCTGCCTATTGCTTTGTTTGCAGACATAATTTTGACGAACCCTGTTTTTCGCCGATGCTAGAACAAAACGAATCATAATCCTGATAAATGAAGTGTGTTTGGATTTTTGCTTTATCAATTTATATTTTGGTGAAGTTTTTCGCCGAAACAGAGAAGGGTGAGTTAACGGCGAAGGACGCTAGCCGTCAACTCAGTGATGACAGATCACGGCGCCGGTTGTGCCGGTTCCGCATCGCCCAGCGTTTGGCGCAGGCGATTTTCCCAGGCGTAGAGCGCGGCGGTGAGGATCACTTCCAGCGCCTGCGCCTGATTCAGGCCGCTGTTGAACAACGGCTGCACGCTCTGCGGGGTGAACTTCTCCGGTGCGCGAGTCAGCTCGGCGGCAGTGCGCATCACCGCGAGTTTTACCGAGTCTTCGGTATACGCCAGTCCCTGAGGCAGCCCGGCGAACAGCGCCTGAACCAATCCCTCATCCTGCAATTCTTGCGCGACGGTGGCCGCGCAGTAATGGCTGCCGTTGATGCGCGAGACCGCCAGCGTCGCCAGCGCCTTCAGGCGGCTCGATAACCCATATCCTTCGGCATTGATGCCGTTGAACACCCCGTTACGCTCGCGCAGTGCGGCGGCATCGTGCGCCAACAGCAGATAATAAGATTCGGCGCGCGCCTGCGGGTGGCTCTGATCCAGCACGTCAAGCTGTTCGGCGGCGGCGGCTTCCGTGTCGATTGGCGGCAGACGCGCGGTCCAGCTTAACTCTTCGGCACTGAACGCGACGCCATCGGCGTCTTCGACGTTAGGGAAGCCGGGCACCACCACCGCCGGCCGGCCGGCCAACGCCGCGACGCCCGCGACCACGCGCGCCTGATAGCTGACAAAACCGATGATTTGCGAAAAGGTGACGATATCCGCCGGGCTCAGCCCGACGTCGGCGAGCTGTTGCAGCGCTTTGCGGCAAATCAACGTGGGCTGGCTGGCAAGCTGGCGGGCATATTGGGTGATCTGAGCGAGGCGGATATTGCTTTCCCGGGAGGCGTCCGGGCTGTGCAGCGGGGCGAGGCGAGCGGCGTAGTGGCTACAAAGCGATTGCACGCCCGTCACCTGAGCGACGGTCAACGCGGTGCTGAGGCGATCGTAGGGTGACAATGTCACGTATCGTGACAGCGGCACCTGATCGGGAAACAGCGCGTGGTAGCCGGCCAACGAGGCGCTGAACACGCCGCCGCGAGCGCTGAGCGCATTGTTTAAGGCTTCATCGGCGAAGGCGCCCAGCCCCAGCAGAAAGCGATCGCGAAGGGTGGCCGCCTGCGGTTCCAGCGGCGCATCGCCCCGCACGCTGCTTTGGGTTTCGTGATACCACTGGGCATTATGTTGTCGACGGAGTCGTTCCATAGGGTCAATCCTTAATCATGATCAACAGCCGCCGCTGCGCGCGGCAGCGTCGGCTGGACAAAGAGGCAACATGCCCGCAGGCGGGGCGAAAGGCGGTTTTAGCGCAGCTCATCACAGTAGAGGGCGTGGCCGTAAACAGAAAAACCGGCTGCCAGCGTGAGCAGTAGCTGCGTAAGGCGGCGATGGCGAAGGCTGTTCATCAGTGCGATATCCTGTCGTATGAGAAGTGCAACGTAGGGGATATCCTCACCGATCGCCCTGGCGAGATAAAAGAATGTTACGGACTAATCAATAACTGAAAGGAATAAAATATAAGGATATATAACAAGAATGTAATTTGCATGTGCGCTTTCTCGCTAAGCGGCAGGCGCGCAAGGTGATAAAAACCCGCCGCAGCGGGTTTGTAGGTGAAGGCGTGACTCAGAAACGGCCGCCGTCGCGCCGCCAGGCATCGGCGGTCAGCGCCTCGCCGAAGTGGCTGGCGATAAGGCGCTTGGTCAATTCGTGCAGCGGCGCCGCCAACACCTCCGCGGTGCTGCCGCGTTCGACGATTTCCCCTTCGTGCATCACCAGCACCTGGTCGCTGATATGCTTCATCATGCCGAGGTGCTGGGTGACGTAGATATAGGAAATGCCGTGTTTTTCCTGCAGCTCCAGCATCAGGTTGATGATTTGCGAGCGCATCGACATGTCCAGCGAGGCCAGCGCCTCATCGGCGACGATCACCTTCGGTTGCAGGATCAGCGCACGGGCCAGCGCGACGCGCTGTTTTTGCCCGGAGGCCAGCATATGCGGATAGTAGTAGGCGTGATCCGGCAGCATGCCGACCTGGCGCAGCGTCTGGTTGATACGCTGCTCGCGCTCGGCAGGCTCAAGATCGGTGTTCAGCCGCAGCGGCGCGTCCAGCAGCTGGCCGATGCGCTGGCGCGGGTTGAGCGAGGTGCTCGGATCCTGAAAAATCATGCGAATGCGCTGGCTGCGATAGCGATAATCGCCGAATTCCAGCGGATGATCGTCGATCAACAGTTCGCCGGCGGTCGGTTCTACCATGCCGGAGAGCATCTTCGCCAGCGTGGATTTGCCGGAGCCGTTCTCGCCGATTACCGCCAGCGTCTGGCCTTCGCGCAGGGTAAAGCTGACCGATTTCACCGCCTCGACGTGCTGGCGGCGGAACAGCCCGGTGCGATAGCGGTAGGTTTTGCTCAGGTTGCGCACTTCCAACAGCGTTTCCATGTTATTGCTCCTCCATGTTCAGCGGGAAGTGGCAGGCGAAGAAGTGGTTTTTGACCGGGCGCAGGCGCGGCGTTTCGATGCACTTCTTCTGCGCGTAAGGGCAGCGCGGCCCCAGGCGGCAGCCGATCGGCAGGTGTTCCAGCGAAGGAATGGCGCCCGGCAGCGTATTCAACCGGCTTTTGTGCGGCAGCGAGCGGCCGAAGTCCGGCATGGCGCGGATCAGCGCCTGGGTGTAAGGGTGGCGCGGCGCCGCCAGCAGTTCTTCGCACTGGGCGCTTTCCACCGTTTGCCCGCAGTACAAGACGTTCACCCGGTCGGCCCACTTGCTCATCATCTGCAGGTCGTGACTGATCAGCAGAATGGTGGTGTTGTTGTTCTGGTTGAGACGCGCCAACAGGCGGAAAATCTGCGCCTGCGTGGTCGGTTCCATGGCGTTGGTCGGCTCATCGGCGATCAGCAGGCGCGGTTGGTTGGCCAGCGCGATGGCGATCATCACTTTCTGGCACTCGCCTTCCGTCAGCTCGTAGGGGAAGCTGCCCATGATGTCGTCGTGATCCTTGATGCCGACGCGGTGCAGCAACTCGATGGCGCGGCGTTTGCGCCAGTTGAAGCGCTGCCACCAGTGGCCCTTGTAGGTCCAGCCCGGGATGGCCTGCGCCAGCTGGCGGCCGATGCTCTCGGAAGGGTCGAGACAGGACTGCGGTTCCTGGAAGATCATTGAGACGTTGTGGCCCACCAGCTTGCGCCGCTCGCGCGGGCTCAGCTGCAGCAGATCGATGTCGTCGAAGCGGAAACGATCGGCGGTGACGCGCCAGTTGTCTTTGGTCACGCCGCAGATGGCCTTGGCGATCAGGCTCTTGCCGGAGCCCGATTCGCCCACCAGGCCGCGCACCTCGCCCTCGGTCAGCGTCATGCTGACGCGATCGACCGCCTTGACCGGCCCTTCGGCGGTCATAAATTCAATCGTCAGATTGCGGATATCGAGTAACGGCATTATTCCACCCCGGCATTGATTGCGCGGCGCATACCGTCGCCCAACAGGTTAACCAGCAGCACGCTGACGAGGATGGCCGCGCCGGGCAGCATCACCGTCCAGGGCGCGACGTACACCAGCTCGAGCGAATCGCCGAGCATCGCTCCCCATTCCGGCGAAGGCAACTGCGCGCCGAGATCGAGGAAGCCGAGCGCGGCGATATCCAAAATGGCCATCGACAGCGCGCGGGTGAACTCGGTCACCAGCACCGCCGCGATGTTCGGCATGACCGCGTACCACAGGATCTGCAGCGTGGAAGCGCCGTCAAGCCGGGCCGCCACCACGTACTCTTTCTCCAGTTCGTCGTGCACCGCGCTGTAGATGGTGCGCACCATGCGCGGCAGCAGAGCCAGCCACACCGCCAGCATGGCGTGTTCGAGTTTGGGGCCGATAAACGCCACCACCACGATCGCCAGCAGCAGCGACGGAATCGACAGCAGGGTATCGAGGATATGGTTGAGCACCGCCGAGCGTAGCCCGTGGGTGACACCGGCGAACACGCCGAGGATCACGCCGCAGAACGCCGCGGCCAGCGTCACCGCCAGCGCGGAACCGAAGGTGGCGGCGGTGCCGGTCAACAGGCGGCTGAGGATGTCGCGCCCGAGATCGTCGGTGCCGAGGAAGAACGACACGTTGCCGTAGCGCGACCAGGACGGCGGCAGCAGTTGATAGCCGAGGAACTGCTGATCCAGCGCGTAGGGCGCCAGCAGGCTGCCGAACAGCGACAGCAGCAGCAGGGCGATCACGCCGTAAAAACCGATCATCGCCAGCGCGTCGCCGTAGAAAATCCGCCAGGTGTAGCGCAGCGGGCTCGGCATCTTTTTCTCGCGGTATACGTTATCGAAGGGCATACCATTCCTTATGTTTCAGCGGGTTGGTTGCCGCACCCAGAATGTCGGCCAGAACGTTAATGGTGATCACCAGCGTGCCGACCACCATCACGCCGGCGGAGATCGCCGCATAGTCCTGCTGGCGAATGGCGTTGATCAGCCACCGGCCGAGACCCGGCCAGCTGAACACCACTTCGGTGATCATCGCCAGCGTGAGCATGGTGGAGAACTGCAGCCCGAGTTTGGGCACGATCGGCGGCAGCGCGTTGTGCAACACGTGGCGACGAATGATGGTAAAGCGCGACAGGCCGCGGGTGGCGGCGGCCTTGATGTAGTTTTGGCTCAGCACGTCGTCGGTGCTGATGCGCATCAGCCGCACCACTTCGGTGGTGGGCGCCACCGCCAGCGCGGCGATCGGCAGGATCATGTGGCGCAGGGCGCTGCCGATCATCTCGGCGCGATACGGCGAGTCCGACAGCCAGGCGTCGATCAGCGCAAAACCGGTGATGGGTTTCACCTGATACAGCAGATCGAAACGGCCGGAAACCGGCAGCCAGCCGAGATGCAGCGAGAAGAACAGCATCAGCAGCAGCGCCAGCCAGAACACCGGCATCGAAAAGCCCAGCAGCGCGAAGGTGCTGATGGCGGTGTCCTGCCACTTGCCGCGCAGCACGCCGGCGATGATGCCCAGCGGAATGCCGATAAACAGCGCCAGGGCGAAGGCCAGTAGGCACAGTTCCATGGTGGCCGGGAACACTTCGCGCAACTGTTCGCTGATCGCCTGGCCGTTGATGCTGGAGACGCCGAAGTCCCAGTGCAGCAGGCTGACGAAGTAGAACTGATAGGCGTCCAGCAGGGCGGCGCCGTTCAGCGGCGCGCGCGGCGTGAAATAGCTCAGGCTGAAGCTGACCAGCGTCAGGAAGAACAGCGTGATCAGCAGCAGCAGAATGCGGCGCAGGGTAAAGATAATCACTTTTTCACCTCCGGCGCGGATTCACGGTACACCCCGGCGAACGAGGCGTTGCCGAACGGGCTCAGCACCAATCCCTTGATGTCGTAACGATAGGCCTGCAGGCGCAAGGAAGACGCCAGCGGCAGCACCGGCAGTTGCTGCTCGAGGATTTTCTGCGCCTTGCGGTAGTTGTCGATGCGCTGAGACAGCTGCTGCGACAGCAGCGCGTTCTGCAGCACTTCGTCAAAGCCCGGATCACACCAGTGAGCATAGTTGGTTTGCGAACGGATTGCCGCGCAGCTCAGCAGCGGCCGGAAGAAGCTGTCCGGATCGTTGCTGTCGGTGGCCCAGCCGGTCAGGGTCAGATCGTGGTTCATCTCCATCAGGCGCGCTTCCTGGAAACGGCCCTCCACCGGCACGATGGTGACGTTGATGCCCACCTGGCCGAGATCGGCCTGGATCAGTTCGGCGGTTTTCAGCGGGCTCGGGTTGTAAGACTGCGAGGCGGTCGGCACCCACAGCTTCAGGTTCAGCTGGCTGACGCCGGCCTGCCGCAGCATCTCGCGAGATTTGGCCGGATCGTACTCGGTGACGTGCGCGTCGTTGTCATAGGCCCAGGAGGCGCGCGGCAGGATCGAGGCGGCGGTTTCCGCCGTGCCGTAATAGATCGACTGCATCAACCGCTGGTTGTTGATCGCCAGCGAGATCGCCTGGCGCACGTTGAGGTTGTCGAGCGGCGGTTTACGGGTGTTGAACGCCAGATAGGCGATGTTCATCCCCGGGCGCAGCGTCAGGCGCAGGCGCGGATCGTCGCGCAGAATCGACAGCTGGCTGGCCGCCGGATAGGCCAGCACGTCGCACTCGCCGGTCAGCAGCTTGGAGAGGCGGCCGGTGCCGCCGGCGCCCAGATCGATCACCACCTGCGGCATGCGCGGCAGCCCTTTCCAGTAGGCGGCGTTGCGCGCCAGGCGAATATATTGCCCCGAGCGGTATTCGTTGAGCAGGAACGGGCCGCTGCCGACCGGCTCGCGGTCGATCAGCTCCTGATGGCCCTCACGCGTCAGCAGATCGGCGTACTCGGCGGACAGCACCGGCGCGTAGTGGGTGGCCAGGTGCCACAGGAACGAGGCGTCCGGCGACTGCAGGCGAATCTCCACCGTATAGTCGTCGAGCTTTCTCACGCTCTGCACCGAATCACCGAACTGCAGGCTGTCGAAATAGGGGTATTCGCCGCCGTTCACGTCGTGATACGGGTGTTTCTGATCGAATACGCGCGCAAAGCTGAACACCACGTCGTCGGCGTTCATCTTGCGGGTGGGCGTGAACCAGGCGGTGGTCTGGAACGGCACGTCCTTGCGCAAATGGAAGCGGTAGGTGGCGCCGTTATCCAGCACTTCCCAGCTTTGCGCCAGCTCGGGGATCAGGCGATAGGTGTAGGGATCGACGTCCAGCAGGCGATCGTACAGCTGGGCGGCCAGGGTATCCACCGTCAGGCCGCTGCTGGCCATTTGCGGGTTGAAGGTATTCAGTATGCCGCTGACGCAATAAACAAAGCCGCTTTGGCGAATGTCCGGTAGCGGCGCCGCGGTGGGCGCGGGCGGTGTTGTCGCGGCCAGGGCAGAGCCCGTCAGGCACAACGACAGTATCCAAAAGGGTAAACCACGCATAGAGGCTCATGGGTTAATCAGCAATAGCGTTAGTGTATCGCACTCTGACCAGCAGCCCAATCCATTGAGCAAAATCGCTGAGTTTTCTGCGACTTGATTAATCAGCCCGTTCAGCGGCAAGAAAAAAGTTTTTCATGTTATGTTATAATATAACAAAATCATGTTACCGTTCCCCGGCAAAGTCACCATAACGCAAGGGGATGTATGAACGAAGTTGCACTTCCACCACGCCGTTCGCTGCCGGATGCTCAGGCATGGCGCGGCGAAATGAGTGATGTCGGGCTCGATTGGGTCGGGATGCAAGGGATCGCGCTGCCGCTGGAGCTGGCCGGCAAGCCATTGATGGCGAAGGTCGACGCCGGTATCAACCTGCGCGCCGAAGCGGCGGGCGAGCGCGGCATTCACATGTCGCGGCTGTATCTGGCGCTGGACGAGTTGACGCAGGGCGAGCTGACGCCGCAGCGCATCGGCCGAACGTTGCAGGCCTTTTTGGCTTCGCAGCCGGAACACAGCGATCGCGCCAGCCTGACGCTCAGCGGCGAGCTGTTGCTGTCACGCCCGGCGCTGCTGTCGCCGCAGCGCGGCTGGAAAGCCTATCCGCTGCGCATCGAGGCCACCCTGACGGACACGCTGACGCTGGTGCTGACCGTCGGCGTGCCTTATTCCTCCACCTGCCCGAGTTCGGCGGCGCTCAGCCGCCAGCTGGCGCAGCAACAGTTCCAGTTTGATTTTGAACAGGAGGCGGAGCGGGTCAGCCAGCGGCAGGTGAGCGAGTGGCTGTTGGAGCAGGGAATGCCGGCCACGCCCCACAGCCAGCGCAGCTGGGCCTGGATCACCGTAACGCCCGAGAATGAACGGGCGTTTGAGCCGGTGAAACTGATTGACCGCATCGAACATGCGCTGGGCACGCCGGTGCAAACGCTGGTGAAACGCCGCGACGAGCAGGCCTTCGCGCTGGCTAACGGTCAGAACCTGATGTTCTGCGAGGATGCGGCGCGGCGCCTGTACCGCATGCTGCGCAGCCAGTGCGACTACCGCGCTTTCTCGCTGCGCGTCGAGCATCAGGAGAGCCTGCATGCCCACAATGCGGTGGCGGAGCTGAGCTGGCGGGGAGAACACCATGCTGCGTAAAAATCCCAGCGGCCATCTGCCGCAGGTCTCGCCGCTGGCCTACATCGATCCCACCGCCATTATTTGCGGCCGGGTGATCGTTGAAGATTTCGTTTACGTCGGCCCGTATGCGGTGATCCGCGCCGACGAGTTGAACGCCGCCGGCGACATGGAGCCGATCGTCATCGGCTCGCACTCCAATATTCAGGACGGCGTGGTGATCCACTCCAAGAGCGGGGCGGCGGTCACCATCGGCCGTTACAGCTCGATCGCCCACCGCGCCATCGTCCATGGCCCGTGTCGCATCGGCGATCGGGTGTTTATCGGGTTCAACAGCGTGCTGTTCAACTGCCACGTTCAGTCCGGCTGCGTGGTGCGCTACAACGCGGTGGTGGACGGCGTGACGCTGCCGGAAAACCGCTATATCCCCTCGACCGAACGCGTGGGCGCCGACAGCGATCTGTCGCGCTATCGCCAGGTCGATCGCGGCGCGCTGCAGTTTTCGGAAGAAGTGGCCGCCACCAACGTCGAACTGGTGCGCGGTTACCAGGCATTACGCAATGAATTTTAATGAGGTCCCCATGAAACAACTTCCCGTGACCGTGCTTTCCGGCTTTCTCGGCACCGGCAAGACCACGGTGCTGAACCATATCCTGAACAACCGGCAGGGCATGCGCGTGGCGGTGATTGTCAACGACATGAGCGAAGTGAACATTGACGCCGCGCTGGTGGAGAATGAAGTGCATCTCGATCGCCAGGAAGAGAAGCTGGTGGAGATGAGCAACGGGTGCATCTGCTGCACGCTGCGCGAAGACCTGCTGGTATCGGTGCGCGAACTGGCGCAGGACGGGCGTTTCGATTACCTGTTGATCGAATCGAGTGGCATCTCGGAGCCGCTGCCGGTGGCGGAAACCTTTACCTTTGAGGATGAAACGGGCGAAAGCCTGTCCCAATTCGCCCGGCTGGATACGCTGGTGACGGTGGTCGACGGGGTGAATTTCATTCAGCAATACCAGCAGGCGCAAAGCCTGCAGGAGGCCGGCCAAAGTCTGGGTGAGGACGATCTGCGCAGCGTGGCGGACCTGTTGATTGAGCAAATTGAATTTTGCGACGTGATCCTGGTCAGCAAGACCGATCTGTTGACGCCAACGCAGCAGGGCGAAGTGATGGCGCTGCTGGCCAGCCTGAATCCCGACGCCCGCATTGTGCCGATCGCGCCGGGCAAACTGCCGCTGGAGGCGGTGCTGAATACCGGCAGCTTCAGCTTTGAAAAGGCGCAGCAGGCGCCCGGCTGGCTGAAAGAGCTGCGCGGCGAACACGTGCCGGAAACGGAAAGCTACGGCATCAGCAGCTTTGTCTATCAGGCGCGGCGGCCGTTTGCGCCGGACAAGTTCTACCGCGTGATCAACGGCGATTGGGGCGGCGGCAAGCTGCTGCGCTCGAAAGGCTTCTTCTGGCTGGCGACGCGGCCGCGGCAGGCCGGGCAGTGGAGCCAGGCTGGCGGCATCGCCCATTACGGCCTGGCGGGCACCTTTTGGCGCGCGATCCCGCAAGATAATTGGCCGCAGGATCCGCAAACGCGGGCGCATATTCAGGAGAAATGGGTGGAGCCGTTCGGCGACATGCGCCAGGAGCTGGTGTTTATCGGCCAGCACTTGCAACAGGCGGCGATCGTGCGTCTGCTGGACGACTGCCTGCTGAACGACGACGAAATGGCCGCCGGCGTGGACTATTGGCTGGAGATGGCAGACCCGTTCCCTGAGTGGTAATTGCGCAATCTTCGTGTGGTAATGAGAAAAATTCTCAACAAAGTGCTTTACAGACGATACTGATAACTATTATCATCGCCTGGCAGTTCACGGAAGGCCACAGTTTGCGGCTCTGATGTGGAAGGCACGACATTGCTCACATTGCTTCCAGTGTTTTTTAAGCCAGCTCGGGTGCTGGCTTTTTTTTTGCCCGCTATTCCTCGTCCGTTTCGCCGTTTTGCAGCAGCGCATGCTTTTTCAGCATACCGCGTAGCTGATGGTAGGTGAGCCCCAGCAACTGCGCCGCCTTGCGCTGGTTGAATCGCCCTTGCTGCAGCGCCGCCTCGATCAGCGCCTTCTCTTGCTCCAACTGCCAGTTTTTCAGCTCGAGCGGCAGCGACGGCAACACGCCGACGCCTTCAGGGGCGGGCGCAAGCGGCGTGGCCTCGCGTGGTGCAAACGGGTTGATGACGATCTCATCCAGCGGGTTGTCGCTGTCGCCGTGACGATAGACCGAACGTTCCACCACGTTTTTCAGTTCACGCACGTTGCCTGGCCAGCCATACTCGAGCAACGTCTGCCTGGCGCGTTCGGTAAAGCCGGGAAACAGCGGCAGCCCCAGCTCGCGGCACATTTGAATGGCGAAGTGCTCGGCCAGCAACATGATATCGGGCCGGCGTTGGCGCAGCGGCGGCAGCTGCACCACGTCGAACGCCAGCCGATCCAGCAGATCGGCGCGAAACTTGCCCGCCGCCGCCAGCGCCGGCAGATCGTCGTTGGTGGCGCACACCAACCGCACATCCACCCGCAGCGGCTGGCTGCCGCCCACGCGTTCCAGCTGACCGTATTCGATCACCCGCAGCAATTTCTCCTGCACCAGCATCGGCGCGGTCGCCAGCTCATCGAGGAACAGCGTGCCGCCGTCGGCGCGCTCGAAGCGGCCCAGATGACGTTTCTGCGCGCCGGTAAAGGCGCCGGCCTCGTGGCCGAACAGCTCGGAGTCCAGCAGGTTTTCATTCAGCGCCGCACAGTTGAGCGAGATGAACGGCCCTTGCCAACGGTTGGAGAGGTAGTGCAGACGATGGGCGATCAGCTCTTTGCCGGTGCCGCGTTCGCCGATCACCAGCACCGGTTTGTTCAGCTTTGCCACCTGGGAGACTTGCTCCAATACTTCGACAAAGGCGTTTGCTTCGCCCAACAAATTTTCTGGCTGTTCGTTCATGATGAAATTCGCCAATGTTTGGTGAAAATAATCACTCTACAGCAAGCGCGCAGAGAGTCAAAAATAAAGAGTTGTTGTTTTTCAATGGTATAAAAGTTGGCACGGGTTTTGATTATCTCTTTGGGCAAGCTGTACGACTTAACGCGGCGCTTCAGACGCCATCAGAACCAAGAGGAAGTGAATTATGGGTATTTTTTCTCGTTTTGCCGACATCGTGAACGCCAACATCAACACCCTGCTGGACAAGGCGGAAGATCCGCAGAAGCTGGTGCGGTTGATGATCCAAGAGATGGAAGACACGCTGGTTGAAGTCCGTTCTACGTCGGCGCGCGCGCTGGCGGAGAAAAAGCAGTTGCTGCGTCGCATCGAGCAGGGCGAAAGCCAGGTCAGCGACTGGCAGGAAAAAGCCGAACTGGCGCTGCGCAAAGATAAAGAAGACTTGGCCCGCGCGGCGCTGATCGAAAAACAAAAGGTTGCCGACCTGATCGCCACGCTGACGCAGGAAGTGGCGACCGTAGAAGAAACGCTGGCGCGCATGAAGAGCGAAATCGGCGAGCTGGAAAACAAGCTGACCGAAACCCGCGCGCGGCAGCAGGCGCTGGCGCTGCGTCATCAGGCCGCGTCTTCTTCCCGTGAAGTACGTCGCCAGCTCGACAGCGGCAAGCTGGACGAGGCGATGGCGCGTTTCGAACAGTTCGAACGCCGCATCGACCACATGGAAGCCGAAGCGGAAAGCATCAGCATCGGTAAAAAGAAGTCGCTGGACCAGGAGTTTGCCGAGCTGAAAGCCGACGACGCCATCAGTGAGCAGCTGGCGGCGCTGAAAGCCAAGATGAACCGCTCAGAGTAAGGCGAACCGCGGCCACACACCGGAGGTGGCCGCCAATCCAGGACCCGATAAGAAGGAATAACAATGAGTGCTTTATTACTTGCCATTCCGCTGACAATTTTCGTGCTGTTTGTCGCGCCGATTTGGCTTTGGCTGCATTACAGCAATCGGCAACAGACTGGCATCCAGCTGAGTCAGCAAGAAATGCAGCGCCTGGCGCAGCTGGCGGAAGACGCCAAACGCATGCGTGAACGCATTCAGGCGCTGGAAGAGATCCTTGATGCGGAACACCCGAACTGGAGACAGTCCTGATGAGTAATACGCTGGGCAGTAAAAAGCTTTATCGCGTACCCGAAGAAGGCATGGTGAAAGGCGTCTGCGCCGGTTTGGCCCACTATTTCGACGTGCCGGTGCGCCTGATCCGCGTGATGGTGGTGTTGTCGCTGTTCTTTGGGCTGTTCTTCTTCACGCTGGTGGCCTATATCGCGCTGGTGTTCGTGTTGGACGAGGCGCCGGCCAGCCGCTTCGAAGGCGAGCATCAGAAGACGCCGCGCCAGCTGCTCGATCAGCTGGAATATGAGCTGGGCAGCGGCGAGCAGCAGCTGCGTCAGGTCGAGCGTTACGTGACGTCCGACACCTTCGGCGTACAGAGCCGTTTCCGCAAGCTGTAACCCTTCTTGCGAGACCCGGCCTGCGCAGGCCGGGCATCTTCGCCGCCGTTATCCCGTGAATAACCTTAATCGTCTTGTGCCGGAGGGCATTGTCATGAATAAAATCGATGTCGCGAACACCGCCAGAACGGGTGGATTTAAACGAGGAGCGGCGGCAATGTTGAAGACATTGGCTAAAGTCATCATCATAGCGTTATTGAACTATGGCCCGGCGGGCGCTGCCGGCTGGCTGTTGAAAACCGTCGGCCGCAAACCGGTGCGCTTCGTGCTGGCGCTGGTGCTGGAACCGCTGTTCCGTAAAGGCCTGAACAAGGCTTTCGGGCGTTACGTCAAGGAGAGCAATGAAACGACTGCAAAATGAGTTAACCTCGCTGGTCAACCGCGGAATGGATCGCCATCTGCGCCTGGCGGTGACCGGCCTGAGCCGCAGCGGCAAAACCGCCTTTATCACCGCTTTCGTTAACCAACTGCTGCATGTGCACAGCGGCGCGCGCATGCCGTTGTTTTCACCGGTGCGCGAAGAACGCCTGCTGGGCGTTAAACGTATCCCGCAGCGCGATCTCGGCATCCAGCGTTTCACCTATGACGAAGGGCTGGCGCAGCTGTACGGCACGCCGCCGGCCTGGCCGACGCCGACGCGCGGCGTCAGCGAAATTCGTCTGGCGTTGCGCTACCGCTCCAACGACTCGCTGCTGCGCCACTTTAAAGACACCTCCACGCTGTACCTGGAGATCGTCGATTATCCCGGCGAATGGTTGCTGGATCTGCCGATGCTCGAACAGGATTACCTGGCCTGGTCGCGCCAGATGACCGGGCTGCTGCAGGGCGAACGCGCCGAATGGGCCAAGCCCTGGCTTGACCTATGCAAAACCTGCGATCCGCTGGCGCCGGCCGACGAAAACCGCCTGGCGGCGATCGCCCAGGCCTACACCGATTATCTGCTGCGCTGCAAAAGTGAAGGGCTGCACTTCATTCAGCCGGGGCGTTTCGTGCTGCCGGGCGACATGGCCGGCGCGCCGGCGCTGCAGTTTTTCCCGTGGCCTGACGTGGCCGCGATCGGCGAGTCGAAGCTGGCGCAGGCCGACAAGCATACCAACATCGGCATGTTGCACGCTCGCTTCAATTACTACTGCCAGTCGATCGTCAAGAACTTCTACAAAGAGCATTTCGTCCGTTTCGATCGGCAAATCGTGCTGGTCGACTGCCTGCAGCCGCTCAACAGCGGCCCGCAGGCGTTCAACGACATGCGTCTGGCGTTGACCCAACTGATGCAGAGCTTCCATTACGGCAAGCGCACGCTGTTTCGCCGCTTGTTCTCGCCGACCATCGACAAACTGATGTTCGCCGCCACCAAAGCGGACCATATCACCGCCGATCAGCACGCCAATCTGGTGTCCTTGCTGCAACAGCTGGTGCAAGAGGCGTGGCAGAATGCGGCGTTCGAAGGCATCAGCATGGATTGCGTCGGCCTGGCCTCGGTGCAGGCGACCGAGAGCGGCATCGTCGATCATCAGGGGCAGCGTATCCCGGCGCTGAAGGGCAACCGCCTCAGCGACGGCGCGCCGCTGACGGTGTTCCCCGGCGAAGTGCCCGCCCGCCTGCCGGGGCCGGCGTTCTGGCAGAGCCAGGGGTTCCACTTCGATGAATTTCGTCCGCGCGCCATGAGCGTGGACACCCCGTTGCCGCACATCCGCCTGGATGCGGTGATGGAATTTTTACTGGGAGACAAATTGCGATGAGCGAGCCGATCAAACCGCGTATCGATTTTGACGAGCCGCTGCAGCCGCCGCAGGAACCGGCGTTGCGCGCCGGCGTCGCTTTCGACGCCGAGCAGGCGGAGAGCTTCTTTCCGGCGGCGCCGGAGCTGCAGCAGGAAGAGGAGGAAGGGCGCGCCGAAGGCATCATTAACGCCGCGCTGAAACCTAAACGCAGCCTGTGGCGCAAAATGGTGACCGCCGGGCTGGCGCTGTTCGGCGTCAGCGTGGTGGCGCAGGGCGTGCAGTGGGTGCATACCGCCTGGGTGCAGCAGGACTGGATCGCCATGGGCGGCGGCGTGGCCGGCGGCCTGATCGTGTTCGCTGGCGTCGGTTCGGTGGTCACCGAGTGGCGGCGTTTGTATCGGCTGCGCCAGCGCGCGGAAGAGCGCGACGTGGCGCGCGAGCTGTTGCACAGCCACGGGCTGGGGCAAGGGCGCGAATTCTGCGAGAAGTTGGCGCGCCAGGCCGGGCTGGATCAGGGGCATCCGGCGCTGCAGCGCTGGCAGGCCTCGCTGCATGAAACGCAAAACGATCGTGAAGTGGTGGAGCTGTACGCCAAACTGGTGCAGCCGGTGCTCGACAATCAGGCGCGGCGCGAAATCAGCCGCTCCGCCGCCGAATCGACGCTGATGATTGCCGTCAGCCCGTTGGCGCTGGTGGATATGGCGTTTATCGCCTGGCGCAACATCCGTTTGATTAACCGCATCGCCGCGCTGTACGGCATCGAACTGGGTTACTTCAGCCGCATTCGTTTGTTCCGGCTGGTGCTGCTCAATATCGCCTTCGCCGGCGCTTCCGAGCTGGTGCGCGAAGTGGGGATGGACTGGATGTCGCAGGATCTGGCGGCGCGGCTGTCGGCGCGCGCGGCGCAGGGCATTGGCGCCGGGCTGTTGACCGCGCGGCTGGGCATCAAGGCGATGGAACTGTGCCGCCCGCTGCCGTGGCTGGAAGGGGAAAAACCGAAGCTTGGCGATTTCCGCAGCCAGCTGATCGGCCAGTTGAAAGATACGCTGAAAAAGGGCGACGGCAAGGCCAAATAACCCCACGACGGCGCTCTCAGGAGCGCCGTTTTATGAGCGGTGCCGACGCCGGACGTAATCGAGACTTGACGACAGTCGATCCCCCTGTGATTGCGTGATAAATCTCTGAAAAATTAATTATGATTGTGATAACTCTCTGTTTGCAGGCTAAAATGACGCCGATGCTGTTATTCACTTGCGTTTAAAATCAGCAACCACGGCAATAAATCAGAGTTCTGTCAACTTTTGCTGACAGATCGCTTCTACCGCCCGGTGCGAGGGAGTATCATCATCGCTAACGATCCCCGCACTTGCAGAGATAAGGCCAACACTGATGCGTTTGGAAGTATTTTGCGAAGACCGCCTCGGTCTCACTCGAGAATTACTCGATCTTTTGGTATCGCGCAGCATTGACTTACGTGGCATCGAGATCGATCCCATCGGCCGCATTTACCTCAATTTCTCCCAGCTGGACTTCGATACTTTCCGCGCGTTGATGGCGGAGATCCGCCGCATCGCCGGCGTAACCGACGTGCGCACCGTCAGCTTTATGCCTTCCGAACGCGAGCATCGCGCGCTGCGTGCGCTGCTGGAGTCGATGCCGGAGCCGGTGTTCTCTATCGATATGAAGGGCAAGGTCGAGCTGGCCAACCCGGCGGCGCTGGCGCTGTTCAGCCTGAGCGAAGACAAGATCCGCAACCAGACCGCCGGGGCGCTGATCGGCGGCTATAACTTCAGCCGCTGGCTGGAGAGCGAGCATACGGCGCCGCACTCAGAACGGGTGGTGATCCGCAGCCAGGACTTCCTGATGGACATTACGCCTATCTATCTGGAGGACGAACAGCAACAGCCGGCCGCGGTTGGCGCGGTGGTGATGTTGAAGTCCACCGCGCGCATGGGCCGCCAACTGCAAAATCTGTCGGTGAACGACGATACCGAATTCGACCACATCGTCGCGGTGAGCGCCAAGATGCGTCACGTGCTGGAGCAGGCGCGCAAGCTGGCGATGCTCGATGCGCCGCTGCTGATCGTGGGCGATACCGGCACCGGCAAGGATATTCTGGCCCGCGCCTGCCACCTGCGCAGCCCGCGCGGCAAACAGCCGTTCCTGGCGCTGAACTGCGCCGCGCTGCCGGATGACGTGGTGGAGAGCGAGCTGTTCGGCCATGCGCCGGGCGCTTATCCCAACGCGCTGGAAGGCAAAAAGGGCTTCTTCGAGCAGGCCAACGGCGGTTCGGTGCTGCTGGATGAGATCGGCGAAATGTCGCCGCGCATGCAGACCAAACTGTTGCGTTTTCTCAATGACGGCACGTTCCGCCGGGTCGGCGAGGAGCATGAGGTGCACGTCGACGTGCGCGTGATCTGCGCCACCCAGAAAAACCTCACCGAGCTGGTGCAGCGCGGCGAATTCCGCGAAGACCTCTATTATCGCCTCAACGTGCTGACCATCACCATCCCGCCGCTGCGCGAACGTCCGCAGGACATCATGCCACTGACCGAGCTGTTCGTGGCGCGCTTCGCCGATGAGCAGGGCGTGGCGCGGCCCAAGCTGGCGAACGATCTGGGCGGCTTCCTCAGCAAATACGGCTGGCCGGGCAACGTGCGCCAGCTGAAAAACGCCATCTACCGCGCGCTGACGCAAACCGAAGGCTACGAACTGCGGCCGCAGGATATCGTGTTGCCGGAGTTCGAGGTGGAGATGTCGTTGGGCGACGAGGTGCTGGACGGCTCGCTGGACGACATCAGCAAGCGTTTCGAGCGCTCGGTGCTGACGCGCCTGTATCGCACCTATCCCAGCACCCGCAAGCTGGCGAAGCGCCTGGGCGTTTCCCATACCGCCATCGCCAACAAGCTGCGCGAGTATGGCCTGAGCAGCCGTAAAGGCGGCGCCGAGGGCGAAGAATAAGAAAGGCGCCTTGCGGCGCCTTTTGCGTGTTTCCAAAGCCGGCGAACGCCGGCTTTGTTATTTCAGCGCTGCCAGCGCCGCGTCGTAATCCGGCTCGGTGGTGATTTCGTTCACCAGCTCGCTGTACAGCACGTTGTCCTGGCCATCCAGCACCACGACCGCACGCGCGGTCAGGCCCGCCAATGGACCTTCGGCGATTTCAACGCCGTATGCCTGTTTGAACTCGGCGCCGCGCAGGGTGGACAGGGTGATCACGTTGCTCAGGCCTTCCGCGCCGCAGAAACGAGACTGGGCGAACGGCAGATCGGAGGAGATGCACAGTACCACGGTGTTATCCAGGCCGCTGGCCAACTGGTTGAATTTACGCACCGACGTCGCGCAGACGCCGGTATCGATGCTTGGGAAGATGTTCAGGACTTTGCGTTTACCCGCGAAGCTGCTCAGCGCTACGTCTGACAGGTCTTTGGCAACCAGCGAGAAGGCCTTGGCCTGTTCGCCCTGCTGTGGCAGTTTGCCCGCTACGCTGACCGGATTGCCTTGAAAATGTACTGTCTGAGTCATTGCTAGATTCCTTTTACAGGTGTTTATACAAAGGGTATGAACCTGATGGAACGGCGCGCCGGCGACGGCTGTTAACATCAGGTTCACACCCTGGCGCCAGTTTATGACAAGCGGGGCGGATTGGATATCAAAGTTTGCTAAATAGTTGTATATATTAGGCTGTTCTATAAAACATCACCGGCGCATCAGCCTGCCTGGATGCGCAGTTTTCGCTCAGGAGCCGTTATGAGAGACATGCGTTTTTACCCGGAAGCCTGGCCGCTGCACACCGCCTTCGTGATCGCGCGCGGCAGCCGCACCGAAGCCAGGGTGGTGGTGGTCGAAATCGAACAGCAGGGCGTGCGCGGCGTCGGCGAATGCACGCCGTATCCGCGCTATGGCGAGAGCGAGGAATCGGTGATGGCGCAGCTGGCTGAGATGGCGCCGGCGATCGCGCAGGGCATCACCCGCGAGCAGCTGCTGACGCAGATGCCGGCGGGCGCGGCCCGCAACGCGTTGGACTCGGCGCTGTGGGATCTGGAGTGTCGTCTGCACGGGCAGAGCCTGTGGCAGCGCAGCGGCGTGACGGCGCCGGCGCAGATCCGCATGGCGCAGACCGTCAGCATCGGCACGCCGGAAGCGATGGCCTTCGCCGCGCGTGAGCTGGAGAGGCAGGGCGCCACGCTGCTGAAGATCAAACTCGACGATCACTATATCAGCGAGCGGCTGGTGGCGATCCGCGCCGCGGTGCCGCAGGCGACGCTGATCGTCGACGCCAATGAATCCTGGCAGGCGGAAGGGCTGGCGGCGCGCTGCCAGCTGCTGGCCGATCTTGGCGTGGCGATGCTGGAGCAGCCGCTGCCGGCCGGTGACGACGCCGCACTGGAGCACTTTATCCATCCGCTGCCGATCTGCGCCGATGAGAGCTGCCACACCCGGGCCGATCTGCCGCGGCTGGCGCAACGCTACCAGATGGTCAACATCAAACTGGACAAAACCGGCGGCTTGACCGAGGCGTTGGCGCTGGCGCAGGCCGCGCGCGAACAAGGGTTCGCCATCATGCTCGGCTGCATGTTGTGTACGTCGCGGGCGATATCCGCCGCCTTGCCGCTGGCGCCGGCGGCGCGCTTCGTCGATCTGGACGGCCCGACCTGGCTGGCGCGAGACGCTGAACCGGGCCTGGCGTTCGAATGCGGGGCGATCGTCGATATCGCCCCGTAGGGATTAATCCGGGTAGGTCAACAGCTCGGTCATCGCGTCGATGTAACGCTCGCTGGCGGCATCGGCGGAGATCGGCGGGAATTCGGCGGTGATGCAGGGCAGCGACAGATCCGCGCACCAGCTGCCGAACGAGCCGGGCGTTTCATAACCGACGCTGGTCACCAGCGGCAGCTCGAACTTGTGCGACAGCCAAACGCCGAGCCGCGAGCTGGCGGGATCTTCAATGCAGGCCAGCGGCTCATGGAACGACACCACCCAATGCGGCTTCAGGCGATGGATCAGATGACACAGCGCCTGGGTTTCCGGTTCGGAGCCGGGGCGCCCGCCGGTGGAGAGCCTGACGTCGCGCACCGGCGCCGCGCTGTTCCAGCGATAGACGGTGTCGCCGGAGCGCCAGTTGGCGGCCGGGAAGTTGCGGTTCAGATCGACGCCGTTGGCATTGGCGCGCAGCCCCAGCTGGCAGCCGTCGGGGTTGACCGCCAGCACCACGTGGTGGCGCAACTGTTCGGGGGCGATGCTGCGCAACGCGCAGGACAGGGTTACGATGGCGGCGCTCTCATCGCCGTGGGTGCCGGCGATGATCAGCCCGGTCTGCGGGCCGCTGACCGCCGCCGGGAAATAGAGCAGCGGCGCGCCCAGCAGCGAGCTGCCGTAGTTCTCTCCTGCGATGGCCAACTGGCCACGTTCACTGCGCGGTCGATGTTCGGTCATGGTGTTGTCCCTGAGTTAAAGGCCGAGAGTCATTGTCATTTTATTCAGTGTATTACGCTTTGAGACATCTTTCCCATCGCAATTGTGCGGCGTTTGCGCGATCTGTGATGCGGTAGCGGCGAAAACGCCAATTAAACCGCACCTGGCCTGAGGCTGTTGTTATACTAACGGCAGAGCTAAGCCAATCACCCGCAAGAGGATTTAACATGCCAGTAGCCAGAATCATCGCCAGCTATAGCGAAAATGAAAATGACACCATTACGCTGCTGTGCGGCGTAGACGCTGAAAACCAGATCCGCCAGGGGGAATGGTTCGGCGTGGTGAAAAACGACGACGGGCGCGGGGACGAATCGAACTATCCGTTCACCCTGCATATCGATTACCAGAAAGATGCCTTCTATCTCGACTACGGCTACGACGACGCGGATGCGCGTCAGCTGCAAAAAACCGATATCTCGGCTCGTCCGCTGGCTGAGAAAGGCTTTTTCACCGTGTTCGATGAAGAAGAGGGCGAAGAGTTCAGCTACCGCATCAACAGCATCCACCTGTACGACTGACGGTCGCTGCCGCAATCCCACCCGTGCCGCCCTGCGCCGCACGGGTTTTTTATCGCCTGAATCGCACTTTTTGCAACTTCTCGCCTGCGGGCTCTAGGCCGGATGGATCTTGTGCTATATGATAAAAAATTCAGATGGTTAACGGGGGACAAATCATAATGACGGGAAAAAAAATGCAACGGGGTTTTCGTTTGGCGCTCTGCGCGGCGGCGATCGGCGCCTGTATGAGCAGCGCCATGGCGGCGCAGGTTCCCCCGGGCACCGCGCTGGCGGACAAACAGGAAATCGTGCGCCACATTAAAGACGAACCGGCCTCGCTCGATCCGATCAAAGCGGTTGGCTTGCCGGAGGCGCAGCTGGCGCGCGATCTGTTCGAAGGGCTGGTCAATCAGGACGCCAACGGCAAAGTGATCCCCGGCGTCGCCACCCGCTGGCAGACCAGCGACAACCAGACTTATATTTTCCATCTGCGTAAAGACGCGCGTTGGTCAAACGGTGACCCTGTCACGGCAAAAGACTTCGTCTACAGCTGGCAGCGGCTGGTAGAACCGAAAAATCTGTCGCCGTTCGCCTGGTTCGCGCAGCTGGCGGGGATCCAGAACGCCGAGCAGATCATCAGCGGCAAACTGCCTGCCGATCGCTTGGGCGTATCGGCGCCGGATGACTACACGCTCAAGGTGCAGTTGGATAAGCCGGTGCCGTACTTCGTCAGCCTGACGGCCAACTTCAGCCTGTTCCCGGTGAACAAGGCGGTGGTGGAAAAATACGGCAACGACTGGACCAAGGTCGGCAATCTGGTGGGCAACGGCGCGTTCAAACTGCAGGAGCGGGTGGTGAACGAGAAGCTGGTGCTGACGCCTAACGACCATTACTGGGATCATGCGCGCACCGTGCTGACCAAAGTGACCTTCGTGCCGATCAACCAGGAATCCAACGCCACCAAGCGTTACCTGGCGGGTGACATCGACATCACCGAATCCTTCCCGAAAAATATGTATCAGAAGCTGCTGAAAGACATCCCGGGTCAGGTGTACACCCCGGATCAGCTCGGCACCTATTATTACGCGTTCAACACCCAGCGTGCGCCGACCAACGACGTGCGGGTGCGTCAGGCCTTGTCCTACGCCATCGATCGCAAGATTATCGCGGAAAAAGTGTTGGGCACCGGCGAAAAACCGGCCTACCACTTTACGCCGGACGTGACCGCCGGGTTCAAACCGGAAGCGAGCTTGCTGCAACAGCAATCGCAGGCGGAGCTGGACGCGCAGGCCAAGGCGTTGCTGCAGGCGGCCGGTTACGGCCCGAACAACCCGCTGAAGCTGACGCTGCTGTATAACACCTCGGAAAGCCACCAGAAGATCGCCATCGCCGTGGCCTCGATGTGGAAGAAAAAGCTCGGTATTGACGTCAAGCTGCAGAATCAGGAGTGGAAAACTTACATCGACAGCCGCAATACCGGCAATTTCGATGTGATCCGCGCCTCCTGGGTGGGTGACTATAACGAGGCGTCGACCTTCCTGTCGCTGCTGACCTCCACCCACAGCGGCAATATCGCCAAGTTCAAGAATGCGGACTACGACAAGCTGCTGGCGCAGGCGGGGCGGGAAACCAACCCGGCGGCGGTGACCGCCGATTACAACAAGATGGAACAGATCATTGCCGATCAGGCGCCGATCGCGCCGATATATCAATACACCAATGGCCGCCTGATCAAACCGTGGGTAAAAGGCTACCCGATCACCAATCCGGAAGACGTGGCCTATAGCCAAATGATGTATATCATCAAACACTGAGTGGGCTTATTTATCGCCCCCACGCAATGCGGGGGCGGTATTTTTTTTTCGGCGGCGAAACCACGAGGCTAATTAATTTTTCCACGCGACAAACCCCGTTTAATAATAAACAGGGTTGCCATCATCACATTAATATTGTCTATTTCAGAGCGCGGTTACGCTTACAGACAGTCCCGCATGGCGTCCACCACTACGCGGCCGCTCATATCGGTCTGAGTAATGCGGTAGCTGGTGGGATAAGAACGGCGGGTACTGAAACGATCGTGGACGGAGACCTTGCCAATCTGCAGGCCGGCGGCGTTTTTCACCACGAACTCACTGATCTCTTCCTGGCCCTGGTTTTGCAAATGAATATTGCTGATTTTTTCCAGCGTATCGCTGGCGCTTATTTTTAAATGGTCGCGTAACATAACTACCTCCTCGTAGTGAGAAAAGTATATGCCCCTAAAATTTGCGCTGAAACAGCTTTGTGTTGATTTATTATTATCATTTTGAATTAAAATTGATAGCAATATGTTAAGTCATAATAATAACGGCATTACCAGCGCTTTATCGGTGATATTGTCTGATTTATCGGCAAGGGTTTATTTCATTGCCGTTATTATTAGCCTGCATTAATGGGAAACAGCGCGTGCCTGGCCGCCGGAGCCGGAAAGACGCAGGCGACGTTGTGCCCACAGCCGGGTACGATCGTTAACCGATGCGGCTTATCCGGCGCCAGATAACGTCGGTCATAGTCGGCATAGGCCAGGGCGCGCTGCAGCCGATAGGGGCCCTGCAGCTGGGCGGCGCAGGATTTGTCGAGTATCCGATAGTAGGCGCCCGGCGCGGTGCCGGTATCATCGGCGGCGGCCAGATAGGTGATATCGGCCGCCGCATAGCGCCGGCGGGCTGCGTCTGCAGTGCGCTGCAGGTGAGCGGGAAGCGCTTCCGGACCATATTTCCACTGGTTAGCCTGTGGACACTGGCCGGCGTCCAGCGTTTGCCAGCGGAAGCGACAGGTTGTTTCACTGCCGCAGCTTCCCCAGCTTGTGGGCAGAGGACGCAGGCGATCAAAATAGAGCCAGCTGCCGGGATCGGCCACCACATAGCGCAGACGCACTCCGCTCGGCGGATGAGCAAAGCCGACATAATGCTGCACGAATTGGGCGCCGGCGGAAAAACCAGCCACGGTGATCGACTGCAGCGAAGGCCAACGCCGTTTCAGATCGGCCAGCAGGTTATCCATGGCGTTGAACGAGCCGGTTTTCCCGCCATTATCCAAACCGCCTGCGATCCACGAGCCGCAGCGCCAGAGAGCGTCACCGTCTTGCGGCCGTGGCAGACCGGTGGAATGGCAGTGGACGGCGAGTTTCACCGGAACCTGGAACAGCGGGGCGACCAGCAAACTGTTGTCTCCCGCTCCCTGCGCGGCATCGATCGCCGCTTGCAATGTCTTGGCGGCGTCGCGTGGATGCCCGTGCATCACCACCAGCGCGGTACGCGGCTGGGGGGATCGAGCGCGAGCGACAAAATAAGGCAGGGAACCCGCCGCCGTCGGCGCGTGGTAGGGCGTGGCGAGACGTTCTAACACCGGTTCTGCGCGAACCGATTGGCCGAACAGCAGCAGGGTGGCCATGGCGATGCCGCGCAGGCGGCGCAGCCTCGTCAGGTTCGGCGCAGCACCGTGCGCATTTGTCTCAGGACTTCCCGGCATCGTTGTTCCTCACGCGCGCGTTGATAGTAGCGATAAAAGGCGCGTTCCGAACTGAGGTTACCCGCGCGTGCCAGCTGCCTGAAGGTTAGGAATGCCAGGCTGAACATAATCATAATAAATAATAGGCCGGGGAACAGCAGCTGCCAGCCGTCGGTGATGCGCGCATTAGGCAGATAGCGGAGTGAATGGGGCGTAATCAATACCCCAAACTGCTGCAGCCCCCATTGAGTCAAAGCGGGGAACAGCACCAGCAGCGTAACGAACACCAAATACAGCAAAAAATAGCGGCAGGAAAGCAGGAAACGTTTGAAAGCGTTATTGGCGCTTGGCCGCAACACGAAGCCAGCGGGCGTGGCGCGCAAGATTTGCTGACGGCCACCGGTGAAGCGATAGCGTTCCAGCGCCGCTACGCTGTCCGGTAACGCCAACAGCAGCTGCAGCGCAGTGAGGCTGGCGCTGCTGTTGCCGATATAGTCGCGAAAGCGCAACAGGCGTATGGGGGCGCTTTGGGGCTTCTCGACGGATTCGAGCAGGTTTAGCAGCTTATCGTGGTTTTCCCGCCGAATGCGGAAGGGCGTTTTGACGAGGGCGAAAAACATCGCGCCAAAGGCGCCTACGGTGGGTACGACGATGTCCAGAAAAGTTTTTAGCATGGCGATCTCCTGCGGTTCTCCGTTCGTTCCTTGCGGCAGAAGTATAGATCACGTTTATGGGACAACGAGAAAACTGGCGTTACAGCTTGGCCTTTGATCTCCAAAGCGTTAACGCTAGACTCAGCAACATAAGCAAGACTGAGGGGATAAATGAATGGATGTGATTGAGGGGAGCGAGCTGCAGGTCGCCGATGCGGTTTACGCCTACCAGTTGGATGGCAAGGGGGGCGTCACGCCGATCGAGCGGGATGACAAGATCACCTGCGACGCGCCTTGCTGGCTGCATCTTGATTACGCGCACCCGGCCAGCACCGAATGGCTGAGCACCACGCCGCTGCTGCCGGACTCGGTGCGCGAAGCGCTCTCCGGCGAAAGCTCACGGCCGCGCGTCAGCCGCCAGGGCGAAGGCACCATGATCACGCTGCGCAGCATCAACTTTAACGCCAACTCACGGCCGGACCAGTTGGTCACCATTCGCGTGTACATCACCGATAAACTGATTATCTCCACGCGGCACCGCAAGGTGTATTCCATCGATCAGGTGGTGAATGATTTGCAAAGCGGCGCCGGGCCGACCAACAGCGGCAGCTGGCTGGTGGAGATTTCCGATGCGTTGACCGATCACACCAGCGAATTCATTGAGGATCTGCACGACAAGATTATCGATCTGGAGGACGCCTTGCTGGAACAGCAGGTGCCGGAGCGTGGCCAGCTGGCGTTGATCCGTAAACAGCTTATCGTGCTGCGCCGTTACATGGCGCCGCAGCGCGACGTCTTCGCGCGGCTGGCCAGCGACCGCCTGCCGTGGATGAGCGATGACGATCGTCGGCGCATGCAGGATATCGCCGATCGCCTGGGACGGGGATTGGACGATCTGGACGGCAGCATCGCGCGCACCGCCATCTTGTCCGACGAAATCACCACGGTGATGGCCGACGCGATGAACCGCCGCACTTACACCATGTCATTGTTGGCGATGGTATTTCTGCCCACCACTTTTCTGACCGGGTTGTTCGGGGTCAACCTTGGCGGTATTCCGGGCGGCGGTAATCCTTTCGGTTTCGCGGCATTTTGCCTGATGCTGGTCGGATTGGTGCTTGGCGTCGCTTGGTGGCTGAAGCGCAGCCGCTGGCTGTAGGCAAAAATGACGAAAACCCGGTTAACATTGAGCAATATCAACATTTAGCCGGGGGAAATGGGGCATGATCTCTCTCGCAGGTGAATGCAACGTCAAGCGATGGGCGTTGCGCTCCATAATTGTCTTACTTTCTTATTTTTGAATTACTGCATAGCACATTTGATTCGTACAATGCCGGTTTAATCACCGGCATTTTTTTATTCGATTTCCTTCTTCTTCAGGCCGCGCTTTCATCCCAGAAGCTGGCTTCAATCTTGTGCCCATCCAAATCACGGACAAAGCAGCCGTAGTAAGCCTCGCCGTAATGCGGCCGCGAACCGGGCGCGCCTTCATCGACGGCGCCGGCCAGCAGCGCCTGGCGATGGAATTCATCCACCTGTTGCTTACTGGTAGCGAAAAAACCGACGTGCGTGCCATTGCCGGGCGAGGCCGGCCGGCCGTCGATCGGCACCTGCAGCCAAAACTCCGGGTAGTCGCGGCCGTAGCCAATGGCGCCGGGATGCTCCAGCACGCGTCGGCAACCCAAAGCGGCCAGCGCACGATCGTAAAAGGCGGCGGCGGCCTCGAAATCGTTGGAGCCCAGCGAGACGTGGGACAGGCAGGGGGTGATGTTCATTGCGCGATCTCCATATGACTGTATAAATAAACAGTATAGGGTAAAAACGGCACTGCCCAGTAAATTTTGCGCAAACTGTGAACAGGATCGAGATCGTCGGGAAAGAGAAATGTCGCCGCTCGCAGGATGGCAAGCGGCGAGGGGGCTTATTTGATTTCCAGCACGTTCAAACGCTCTGGCGCAGGCGCCGCGTCGTCCGCGTCTTCCGGCTGCCAGCCGACCGGCTGCATCGGGATGTCTTCGCGATCGAAGGCCAAATCGCCTCCGTCCACCACGGCGCTGCCGTGGTGAATGCCTTTGAAATCGAACAGGTTGATATCGCTCAGGTGCGAAGGCACCACGTTCTGCATGGCGCTGAACATGGTTTCCAACCGGCCTGGGTAACGCTTGTCCCAGTCGCGCAGCATGTCGCCGATCACCTGGCGCTGCAGATTAGGCTGCGAGCCACACAGATTGCATGGAATGATCGGGAACGCTTTGGCGATCGAGAAACGCTCGATGTCTTTCTCGCGGCAATAGGCCAGCGGGCGGATGACCACGTGTTTGCCGTCGTCGCTCATCAGCTTGGGCGGCATGCCTTTCATCTTGCCGCCGTAGAACATGTTGAGGAACAGCGTCTGCAGAATGTCGTCGCGGTGGTGGCCCAGAGCGATCTTGGTGGCGCCCAGTTCGGTGGCGGTGCGGTACAGAATGCCGCGGCGCAGGCGCGAACACAGCGAACACGTGGTTTTCCCTTCCGGGATCTTGTCTTTAACGATGCTGTAGGTGTTTTCTTCGACGATCTTGTACTCCACCCCCAGGCTTTCCAGATAGGCGGGCAGAATGTGCTCCGGGAAGCCGGGCTGTTTCTGATCGAGGTTCACCGCCACCAGCGAGAAGTTGACCGGCGCGCTTTGCTGCAGATTGCGCAGGATCTCCAGCATGGTGTAGCTGTCTTTGCCGCCGGACAGACAGACCATGATGCGGTCGCCTTCTTCAATCATATTGAAATCGGCGATCGCTTCGCCCACGTTGCGGCGCAGGCGCTTTTGCAATTTGTTCAGGTTGTACTGCTCTTTTTGGCTAACGGATTGCTTTTCTGACATTTAAATCGTGCTCATTCTCAATGGGGGGCACTAGGGGCATGGCGTTATAGACCGCGAGTTTACCATTCAACCGGCCGATTTTGATCATTATTCATCATCCAGCCGCCACGCACCCGACGCGAGGCCTGTATGGTACGGATTGCGCGCCGGAATGCCAGCAGGTTTTGTTGCTGCGATTTACGTCGGCGGTAAAAGAACAGGGCGCGAATCGCTCGCGCCCTGAGGGAGGTTACTCAGCGGCGGACTTTTCCGCCTTGCCGGCCAGCAGGCTGAGGAAATCGTACTTCTCCTTCAGCTCTTTCTCGGCGGCCTGATACAGCGTGCTGGCCACCTCCGGCTGCTGCGCGTTCAGGCGACGGAAACGCTGCTCGTTCAGCAGTGTTTCAGCCAGGCTGCTGTTCGGCGGGCGCGAATCCAGCGCCAATGCGGCCTTGCCCTCGGCGCTGCGGCGCGGATCGAAGCGGTACAGCGGCCAGAAGCCGGTGGCGGTCAGCTGTTTCATCTGATCGTGGCTGAGCGCCAGATCGTAGCCGTGCTCTTCGCACGGGCTGTAGGCGATGATCAGCGACGGGCCCGGATAGGCTTCGGCCTCCTGAATCGCTTTCACCGTCTGGTTGAGCTGCGCCCCCAGCGAAATCTGCGCGACGTAGACGTGGCCGTACATCATCATACTGACGCCCAGATCCTTGCGCGCCTTGCGCTTGCCGTGCTCGCCGAACTTGGTCACCGCGCCCAGCGGCGTGGCTTTCGACTGCTGGCCGCCGGTGTTGGAGTAGCACTGGGTGTCGAGCACCAGCACGTTGACGTTCTCCGTCAGGCTGAGCACGTGATCCAAACCGCCGAAGCCGATGTCGTAGGCCCAGCCGTCACCGCCGATCAGCCAGATCGATTTATCCACCAGGTAGTCGGCGTCCGCCGCCAGCTGGCGCGCATCTTCGCCTTCGAAACTCGCCAACAGCGTGCGCAGTTCGGCGATCTGCTTGCGGCGCGGCTCCGGCGCCACGTCTTCCATCTGCAGGGCGTTGACCAATTGCTCCGGCAGCTGCGGCGCCAGTGCGTTCAGCAGACGCAGCACTCGCGCGCGATGTTGATCGACCGTCAGGCGGAAGCCCAGGCCGAATTCGGCGTTGTCTTCGAACAGCGAGTTGGCCCACGCCGGCCCGCGCCCTTCGGCGTTGGTGGTGTACGGCGTGGTCGGCAGGTTGCCGCCGTAGATCGACGAACAGCCGGTGGCGTTGGCGCTCAGCAAGCGGTCACCATAGAGCTGGGTCAACAGCTTGATGTACGGCGTTTCGCCGCAGCCTGAGCAGGCGCCGGAGTACTCGAACAGCGGCGTGATCAGCTGCGAGGTGCGAATGTCGATGCGTTCCAGCTGCGCCGGATCGATTTCCGGCAGCTGCAGGAAGAAGTCGTAGTTGTCTTTCTCCGCCGTCAGATTATCGAGGCGCGACGCCATATTGATGGCCTTGATTTCCGGGTTCTGGCGATCTTTCGCCGGGCAGACCTCGACGCACAGGTTACAGCCGGTGCAATCTTCCGGCGCTACCTGCAGCACGTATTTCTGCCCGCGCATATCGCGCGCTTTGACATCCAGCGACTGCAGAGAGGCGGGGGCGTGTTCCATCTCCGCCGGCTGCACCACCTTGGCGCGAATGGCGGAGTGCGGGCAGGCGGCGACGCAGTGGTTGCACTGGGTGCACAGGTCGGGCTGCCAGATCGGGATCGCTTCGGCGATGTTGCGCTTTTCCCACTGGGTGGTGCCCACCGGCCAGGTGCCGTCCGGCGGGAAGGCGGAAACCGGCAGCGCATCGCCCAGCCCGGCCAGCATCGCGGCGGTAACGGTTTTGACGAAGTCCGGCGCGGCGTCCGACACCACCGGCGGGCGCATCGGGCTGCTGGCGTCGACCGGCTGCAGCGGGATCTCGGTCAGCGCGGCGCGGGTGGCGCCCAACGCCTGCCAGTTGCGCTCGACGATCTCCTGGCCCTTGCTGCTGTAGCTGCGCGCGATGGCGTCCTGCAGCTGTTGCAGCGCCACGTCGCTCGGCAGGATCTGCGTCAGGTGGAAGAACGCCATCTGCATTACGGTGTTGATGCGCGCGCCGAGCCGGCATTCACGCGCCAGCTTGGCGGCGTTGATGATATAGAAACGCGCCTGGCGTTGGTGCAACAGCGCCTGAACCTCCTGCGGCAGGCGCGACCAGACCTCATCGGCGCCGTAAGGGGTATTGAGCAGGAAGGTGCCGCCGGGCTTCAGGCGTTCGACCATCTGGTACTTATCGATAAACTGCAGCTGGTGGCAGCCGACGAAGTCCGCGTGGCTGACCAGGTAGGCCGAATTGATCGGCTGCTCGCTGACGCGCAGGTGCGACACCGTCAGGCCCCCGGCCTTTTTGGAGTCATAGACGAAATAACCCTGGGCATACAGCGGCGTGGCGTTGCCGATGATTTTGATGTTGTTCTTGGTGGCCGAGACCGAGCCGTCGCTGCCCAAACCGTAGAACAGCGCTTCCAGCGAGGCGCGCTGCGGCAGGATTTCGTCGCTCAACGGCAGCGAAAGCCCGGTGACGTCATCGAAGATGCCGACGGTAAAGCGCGGTCGCGGCTGCGGCAGGGCCAGCTCGCGGAACACCGCCAGCGCGCAGTCCGGGCCGAACTCTTTCGACGACAGGCCGTAGCGGCCGCCGATCACCCGCGGCAGCGTGGCGCGCTCCCCCCGGCTGTAGGCTTCCGCCAGCGCGGTCATCACGTCCAGATACAGCGGCTCGGCCAGCGCGCCCGGCTCTTTGGTGCGATCGAGCACCGCGACGCTGCGCACGCTGTCCGGCAGCGCGCCGAGCAGATGCTGGGCGGAGAACGGCCGGAACAGCCGCACCTTCAGCACGCCGACTTTCTCGCCGCGGGTCAGCAGGGTGTCGATCACTTCTTCGCAGGTGCCGGCGGCCGAACCCATCACCACCACCACGCGTTCGGCCTGCGGGTGGCCGTAATAGTCGAACGGCCGATAGCGGCGGCCGGTGAGGGCGGCGAAGGCTTCCATGGCGTCGATCACGTGTTGGCCGGTGGCGTCATACCACGGGTTGGTGGCTTCGCGCGACTGGAAATAGGTGTCCGGGTTGGCGGAGGTGCCGCGCACCACCGGATGATCCGGCGACAGCGCCCGGCTGCGGTGAGCGTCGATCGCCGCCTGCGGCAGCATCTGCCGCAGCGTATCGTCGCTGAGAGGCACAATCTTGTTGATCTCGTGCGAGGTGCGGAAACCATCGAAGAAATGGATAAACGGCACGCGCGCGTTGAGGGTGGCGGTCTGCGAGATCAGCGCGAAGTCCTGCGCCTCCTGCACGTTGCCGGCACACAGCATGGCGCAGCCGGTTTGGCGCACCGCCATCACGTCTGAATGGTCGCCGAAGATGGACAGCGCGTGCGTGGCCACGGTGCGCGCGGCGACGTGAAGCACGAACGGCGTCAGCTCGCCGGCCAGTTTGTACAGCGTGGGGATCATCAGCAGCAGACCCTGCGATGAAGTGAACGAGGTCGACAGCGCGCCGGTTTGCAAGGCGCCGTGCACGGTGGCGATCGCGCCGCCTTCCGACTGCATTTCCACCACCCGCGGAATATCGCCCCAGATGTTTTGCCGGCCATCGCCGGACCAGGCGTCCGCCTGCTCCGCCATGGTGGAGCTTGGCGTGATAGGGTAGATGGCAATCACTTCGTTGGTGCGATAGGCCACGGAAGCGACTGCATTATTACCATCTGTAGTTATCATCAGCGTTACCTTTTCATTGCTCACAAAGCCGCGAAAGCGCACTTTCGCAGTAATGGAAAAAAGTCTAACAGAGGGGGCGAACGCGGCTTTATCGCGTTTGTGTGGCGGGTGATAAATCGTCAAAGGCATATTTCCTCGCCGATTAGGGGCCGGCGGCAATAAATTGTTTTCACCGTTTAAAGACAATTTATTTCCGGCGCGTCATAATTGCGCATCGGCAAATTGACAGAAGAAAACCATGAGCGCATTTATGTATTTGACGATGGCGATAGTCGCGGAAGTGATCGCCACCACCATGTTGAAAGCCTCTGAGGGCTTTACCCGCCTGTGGCCGTCGCTGCTGGTGGTGCTGGGTTACGGCGTGGCGTTTTGGGGGCTGTCGATGGTGGTCAAGAGCATGCCGCTGGGCATCGTGTATGCGATTTGGTCGGGCATGGGGATTGTGCTGGTGTCGGTCGCCGCGGTGTTCGTTTATCAGCAAAAATTGGATTGGCCGGCGATCGTTGGCATGGGATTAATTATTGCCGGCGTGCTGGTGATTAATTTACTGTCGAAAGCCTCGGTGCACTGAGTGTTATTTTGATGTAAAAAAAGCCGGCGTGACAGCAAGTCGCGCCGGTTGAAGAATTCAGTCATCATTCACTGAAAATAGTGGAATGCTAATTACTTAGCACCGCCAGCATAGACACAAATATCGTTCTCTCCGGTAGCAAAAAATGCGCCGCTGCAATGAAAGCACACGAAGATAATTAATACCGCTGTCGCGGGTAAAACTTCCTCGATGGCCGCGGTGACGTTATCACTTTTTTGCGTGCGGCCAGCGCCTGACAGCGCGTGGCGCCGTCACGGAAATATTCTGCAAACAAAATAAATGTTCGGCCGGCGCAAAAAAACGACAAATAATGGCTGGAATATATTTTCATTATTTATATATCGAGCTAGATTAAACAAGTTTGCATCAAAGATAGCGAAACGTGTCCGCCAAGTGACGCGCGTTATCAGCAATGGCGATTTTACACAGCGCAGTTCCGGGTTCAGGAGTGGGATAATGACGACATCAAAATGGCTGCTTGCCAGCGCCGTGCTGCTTTTAGCCGCCTGCAGCAGCAATAACGAAGAGCCAGTACAGCAGGGCAACAGTGCCAGAATCAATACGTTGCAGACCAGCGCCGGTTGCGCGGCGGTCGGCGGCGTCACCACCATCGCGCACAACTTGAACGGTGAAGCGCTGCGCATGTGCCAGATGCCGAACGGCAAGCAGTGTGAGGAACGCACGCTGGGCCTGGGCAGCTGCGCCGGGTAAGCCCACGGCGCCTGGCCTGCAGGATCAATACACCCAATCGCGCAGGGTATAAATAAGCGTGTGGCCGCTGCCGGTGAGCGTCAGCTGCTGTGCGTTTAGCGTCACTTCGGCGCCGTTTTCCAGCACGGTGCCAATCACCCGATCCCAGCGGTTGCGCTGCTCATCAGGGCACAGCTTGCGCGTGGTGGCCAGCGATTTCACCGTCAGCACGCCGTCGCGTAATTGCCCCTGGCCGAAAAAGCGGTTGCACATCGTGCCGGAGACATGCAGGTTCTCGCCGAACTCCAGATTGAGCAGGCCGCCGCCCGCCGGTGATTTTGCCGTTTCGCCATCCACGCTTTGCAACACGAAGTTGTGATGCAACAGATCGCCTGGCGTGACGGCCGTGTGTGGTTTCATGCTGCACCCCGCTAAGGCCAGCGCCGCAAGGGCGGCTACCGTGGTTTTTCTCATCGCGTTCTCTCAAATAAACAGGGCGCCGCAAGGGCGCCCCGAGGTTACGCTCAGGCGTTCAACTGGTTCGGGCAGGTTTCGCCGCGATCCAACTGGCTGATGTTCTGCAGCGTGGTTTGCGAAATGCTGGTCAGCGCCTCTTCGGTCAGGAAAGCCTGATGGCCGGTAAACAGCACGTTGTGGCAGGCCGACAGTCGGCGGAACACGTCGTCCTGAATCACATCGTTAGACTTGTCCTCAAAGAACAGATCGCGTTCGTTCTCGTAGACGTCCATCCCGAGGGCGCCGATTTTTTGCTGCTTCAGCGCATCGATGGCGGCGGTGGAATCGATCAGCGCGCCGCGGCTGGTGTTGATCACCATTACGCCGTTTTTCATCATCGCGAAGGCGTCGGCATTCAGCAGGTGGTGGTTCTCCGGCGTCAGCGGGCAGTGCAGGGTGATCACGTCGGATTGCGCGTACAGCGTCTTCAGATCGACATACTCCGCGCCCAGTTCCAGCGCCTGTTCGCTCGGGAACGGATCGTAGGCCAGCAGTTTCATGCCGAAGCCTTTCAGAATGCGCATCGTCGCCACGCCGATTTTACCGGTGCCGATCACGCCGGCGGTGCGATTGTGCATGTTAAAACCGATCAGCCCTTCCAGCGAGAAGTTGGCGTCGCGGGTACGCTGATAAGCGCGGTGAATACGGCGGTTCAGGCACATCATCATGCCGACCGCGTGTTCTGCCACGGCCTCCGGCGAGTAGGCCGGCACGCGCACCACCTTGATGCCCAGTTCTTTGGCGGCGTCCAGATCGACGTTATTAAAACCGGCGCAGCGCAGGGCGAGAATTTCGACGCCCAGTGCCGCCAGTTCTTCGAGCACTTCACGGCTGCCGTCGTCGTTGACGAAGATGCACACCGCCTTGCAACCGGCGGCCGTTTTGGCGGTTTTTTTACTGAGTAAAAAGTCGAAGAATTCCAGCTCATAGCCAAACTGCTGATTCACCAGTTCGAGGTATTTACGGTCATACTGTTTGGTACTGTATATCGCCAATTTCATCGTGGTTTCTCCACCGTGATTTTGTGATCAATTTAACAGATTTTAGTAAATTCGACAATTGGTTAGCCCGTTCCGACATGGCCGAAATCGCTGCTGCAAGGCTGCGGTGGGGCTGGATACGATGGAGGGAAGACGACGGTGGCGACAGGCGGCAAAAAAATCCCCACGGGGGTGTGGGGAATGGCTTCTCTAGTACACAGTTAGCTAGCAGCTAAACTTTTATTAGAATGGTTGCAAGACTATTAATCATCAACGGTAACAACAATAACAAAAGTCTGAAAACTGTCCTGTTTATGTGATGTATATGTAACGAAAATCTACAACCCCGCACACGTTTGCGCCAAAAAGGTGCAAATCGCTTCTGCGAGCCCGCTCGGCTTCACCCTATGTCAAATTCGTGCCATCATTATTGTCAATTCAGGCATAGACTTAACCAATGCCTAACTCAGGAACGAAGCAATCATTTAATGACCAGGCGATTGAAAGTATTCATAGGGACGGTGGCGGGCTGCGCAATCCTGGTGCTGGCGTTGTGGCAAACCTTGCCGCGCTGGCTGCCGGGGGTGTTATCGCATTGGTTGCCGGCGGGGAGCCGCCTGGAATTGCAGGGCAAATTGCACTGGCGCCAGGGCGGCCTGGCGTTGGCGGGGGCGCGTTTCACTGCGCAAGATTGCCTGTTGGCCAACGTCGGGCCGACGCGGCTGGCTTACCGCCAGGGCCGCTGGCAGCTGTCGAGCGATAAGGTCAGCATCGATAGCGCCTGTTTGTCAAAACTGCCGAGCGGCGACGCCAACAGTGCGCCGCTGGCGCTCGATCAGCTGCAGCAACAGCTGCCGCCGCTGGATCTCACCATTAATGACCTGACGCTCATTCCCTGGCAGCGCTATGCCGGCAAGCTGCAGCTCTCCTCCGGCCCCGACGGGCAACGTCTGCATTATCGGGGCCCGAATCTCAGCGCCGAGGCGCAGCTGGATGAAAAACAGCAGCTGACGTTGCACAGCCTGACCGTGGTTCCGCCCAACAGCGCACAACCGCTGCACCTCGCCGGCAAGATAACCATCCCGTTGGATCTGGCCAGCCTGCCGACGCAGGGCGCGTTGCAGGGGGAAATGCAGACCGCCTATCTGGAAAAACCGGTATTGCTGGACATGCGCTGGCAACAGCAGCAGGGCGTATTGACGGTGAGCGAGAAAGGCGACGATCGCCCGCTGGCGGTGTTGCCGTGGGAAGTCTCGCCGCAGCGGGTCAGCATCAAGCAGGGAGAGTGGCGTTGGCCGTACAGCGAGCAGCCGTTGAACGGCGGGCTCAGCATCGCGCTGCACGATTGGAGCAAAGGGCTGGATGAAACGGAGATCAGCGCGCGGCTGAACGTGATCACTGCGGGTCACAACGGCAAGGGCAATGCGGTGCTCACCCTCGGGCCGGGCAAGGTGGGGTTGACCGACAGCGATCTGCGCTTCCAACTGACCGGCCAGGCCAATCTGGCCGACTTTTCCACTACCGCGTCGATCCCGGGTGTGATCGGCGGCAGCATTCTCAACCCGACGCTGGTGCTGCAGCCCGGTTCGCTGCTGCGCCTGTGGGGCAAGGTGACGCCGGAAATGACGCTGGAAGAGGCGCGTTTACCGCTGGCGGGCGTGAAGGTGACCGCCGCCGGCATCACCGGCCGCCTGCAGGCGATTTTGAGCGCCAGCGACAGTTACTGGGGCCGCTTCAAGCTGCACCTGGACGGCCAGGCACAGGATTTCTGGCCGGACAAGGGCAACTGGCAATGGCGTTACTGGGGCAATGGCCGCTTGCCGCCGCTGCAGGCCGCCTGGGACGTCGCCGGCAGCGGCCGTTGGCGCGACAGTGAGTTGGTGCTCGATAAACTCTCCACCGGCTTCGATAAGTTGAAGTACGGTCTGGTGACGGTCGCCGCGCCGCGCCTGAGCCTCAATCAGCCGCTGCGCTGGCGGCGTGATGAACAAAGTCCGCAGTTCAACGGCGAGTTGCAGCTGGCGGCGGATAAGGTCAGCTTCAGCGACGGCGGCTATCTGCCGGCGCCGGTGCTGGCGCTGCAGATGAACGGCCGTTCGCCGGACAGTTTCCAGCTGCAGGGCAAACTGCAGGCGCAACAGATTGGGCCGATCGCGCTGCGCGGCCGTTGGGACGGCGAACGTCTGCGCGGCGAAGCCTGGTGGCCGAAACAGTCGCTGAAGGTGTTCCAACCGCTGCTGGCGCCGGATCTCAATCTCACGCTGCGCGACGGCGAGTTTTACGCGCAGTCGGCGTTTTCCGCCGCTCGCGAACAGGGGTTCGAGGCCGGTGGCCACTGGGTGGTGAAAAACGGCGGCATGTGGCTGAAGGACGGCGAGATGAGCGGCCTGGATTTTATCCTGTCGTACCGGTTCAAGCAGCATCAGTGGCAATTGGGGGCCAAACAGCCGGTGTCGCTGCGCATCAAGTCTTTCACCAACCTGTTCGAGATGCAGAATATTTCCGCCGATCTGCAGGGCACCTATCCTTATAGCGAAAGGCAGCCGCTGACGTTGAGCAACGTCGGCGTGGACATGCTCAACGGGCATATCAGCCTGTCGGCGCTGCGGTTGCCGCAGCATGACGCCGCGGTGCTGAAGCTGGACAAGGTCGATCTCAGCGCGTTGTTCACCGCCCTGAAACCGAAGCAGTTCGCCATGTCCGGCCGGGTCGACGGCGAACTGCCGCTGTTCCTGAATCACCCGAAATGGCTGGTGCAAAACGGCTGGATCGCCAACGCCGGCACCCTGACGCTGCGGCTGGACAAAGACATGGCCGACGCCATCGGCAGCAATAACCTGGCGACCGGCGCGGCGATCGACTGGCTGCGCTACATGGAAATCAACCGTTCGCACGCCCGGGTCGATCTCGACAACCTGGGCGAGCTGACGCTGAGCGCGCGCATCGACGGCATCAATCCGCAGAAAAGCGCCAAGCGCGAGGTGATCCTGAACTATCGCCATCAGGAAAACGTGTTTCAGCTGTGGCGCAGTTTGCGCTTCGGCGACAATTTACAGGAGTGGCTGGAGCAGGCCCTCTCACAACCTGGGGAGCAACAATGAAAATCATGAGTGTGTCGGCGCTGGCAGCGGTGCTGTGCGTTTCGCTGCTGAGCGGCTGCGTGCCGCGCATCGAGGTGGCGACGCCGAAGGATCCGATCACCATCAATATGAACGTCAAGATCGAGCATGAGATTCATATCAAGGTGGATAAGGACGTCGAAAACCTGCTGAAAACCCAAAGCGGTCTGTTCTAGGAGCCGACATGAAAAAACGTTATGTGTGGCTGGCCGGCGCCGCCTGGCTGTTCAGCAGCGTGGCGATGGCGCTGACGCTGGATGAGGCGAAGCAGCAAGGGCGGGTGGGCGAAACCCTGAGCGGCTATATTGCGCCGGTGAAACAGGATGCGGAAACGCTGGCGCTGGTGAAGCGCATCAACGCCGGCCGCGCCGAGAAGTATCAGGAAGTGGCGGACGGCAACCATATCGCCGTCGACGAAGTGGCGCGCATGGCGGGGCAGAAGCTGGTGACGCGTGCGCAGAGCGGCGAGTATGTGCGCGGCATCAACGGACAATGGTTGAAGAAATAAAAAAAAGCGCGCCGTCTGGCGCGCTAAATGATACGGATAGATGATTATTATGAGGGTTGTGCAGGTTTGACAGGACTTGCCTTTTGTCCGGCAGGGGCACGGCGCCCCTGCGCAGGGTCTTAGGCAGCAACCACCTGAGACAGGGCCGCTTTGGCGTCTTCCTGGGCTTTGGTGGCCACTTCCGGGCCGTAGGCGATGCCTTCCGCGAAGACGAACTCCACGTCGGTAATGCCGATGAAGCCCAGGAACAGACGCAGGTAAGGTTCTACCAGGTCGGTTGGGGTGCCTTTATGGATGCCGCCGCGGCTGGTCAGGATCACGGCGCGTTTGTTTTTCACCAGGCCTTCCGGACCGTTTTCGGTGTAGCGGAAGGTCACGCCGGCGCGGGCCACCAGATCGAAATAGTTTTTCAGCTGGGTCGGGATGTTGAAGTTGTACATCGGTGCGGCAATCACGATGACGTCATTGGCCTGCAGCTCGGCGATCAGCTCGTCCGACAGCGCCAGCGCTTCTTGTTGACGCGGGGTCAACGGCGCATCGGAAGGACGCAGCGCGCCAACCAGTTCGCCGTCCAGCACCGGGATTGGCTGTGCGGCCAGATCGCGTACGGTGATGGTGTCGCCGCTGTGGGCGTTGCTCCATTGCTCTACGAAGAAATCGGCCAGTTGGTTAGACTGAGAGTAGGTCGCCAGGATGCTTGATTTCAGAACCAATACGTTGCTCATCGATAATTCCTTACGTTGTGACAGTGACATCAGGACTCAGCGTCCCTTGCATGAAGTACATGCTATTCACATTCCTCCAACAGTGATAGCGCAATATTTCGAGATCTTCGTTCGATTTTATTGAATGACATGCCGAGGTTTTGCTCGCGGAAGTAGGGCGAAAAAGCCGTTTGTGATAGGCTGTGCGGCTAAAGCAAAAAAATCGCTAAAAAAACATTAAACCGTTGCTAAGCCTGGTCTTGGCGGCGAAGAAACAAGGAACACCGAACGTGAAATCTCCGCTCGAGGCACTGCCGGCCCAACTGGGCGAGCTGATGCTCCGCGATCAACAACGCCTACGTCGTCGCCTGCAGGGCGCACGAAAAATCAAAAATCCCGATGCCCAGCTGGCGGTTGCCGCCGAAGTGGAAAGCGACATCGCGGCGGCGCGGCAAAAAGTGCTGGCGCGCGCCGCGTCTTGCCCGCGCATTACCTATCCGGAAAGCCTGCCGGTCAGTCAGAAAAAGCAGGACATTTTAAACGCTGTCCGCGATCACCAGGTGGTGATCGTCGCCGGGGAGACCGGTTCGGGGAAAACCACCCAGTTGCCGAAGATCTGTCTGGAGCTGGGGCGTGGGGTGAAAGGGCTGATCGGCCACACCCAGCCGCGCCGCCTGGCGGCGCGCACCGTCGCCAACCGCATCGCCGACGAGCTGGAAACCCCGCTCGGCGGCAGCGTCGGTTACAAGGTGCGCTTCAACGATCAGGTCGGGGAAAACACCCTGGTCAAGCTGATGACCGACGGCATCTTGCTGGCGGAAATTCAGCAGGATCGCCTGCTGATGCAGTACGACACGCTGATCATCGATGAAGCGCACGAGCGCAGCCTCAACATCGACTTTATTCTCGGCTACCTGCGCGAACTGTTGCCTAAGCGCCCGGATCTCAAGGTGATCATCACCTCGGCGACCATCGATCCGCAGCGCTTCTCGCGCCATTTCAACAATGCGCCGATCATCGAGGTTTCCGGCCGCACCTACCCGGTGGAGGTGCGTTACCGCCCGGTGGTCGACGACGGCGACGATACCGACCGCGACCAGCTGCAGGCGATTTTCGATGCGGTGGACGAGCTTGGGCGCGAAGGGCCGGGCGACATTCTGATCTTCATGAGCGGCGAGCGCGAGATCCGCGACACCGCCGACGCTCTGAACCGCCTCAATTTGCCGCACACCGAAGTGCTGCCGCTGTATGCGCGCCTGTCGAACAGCGAGCAGAACCGAGTGTTCCAGTCGCACCACGGTCGCCGCATCGTGCTGGCCACCAACGTGGCGGAAACCTCGCTGACGGTGCCGGGCATCAAATACGTCATCGATCCGGGCACCGCGCGCATCAGCCGCTACAGCTTCCGCACCAAGGTGCAGCGCCTGCCGATCGAGCCGGTGTCGCAGGCTTCCGCCAACCAGCGTAAAGGGCGTTGCGGCCGCGTATCGGAAGGGGTGTGCATTCGCTTGTATTCCGAACAGGACTTCCTGTCGCGGCCGGCGTTTACCGATCCAGAGATCCTGCGCACCAACCTGGCGTCGGTCATTCTGCAGATGACCTCGCTGGGGCTGGGCGACATCGCCGCGTTTCCGTTCGTCGAAGCGCCGGACAAGCGCAACATTCAAGATGGCGTGCGCCTGCTGGAAGAGCTGGGGGCGATCGCCACCGCCGACAACGGCCACTATCAGCTGACGCCGCAGGGCCGTCAGCTGGCGCAGTTGCCGATCGACCCGCGTCTGGCGCGCATGGTGCTGGAAGCGCAGAAGAGCGGCAGCGTGCGCGAGGTGATGATCATCACCGCCGCGCTGTCGATTCAGGATCCGCGTGAGCGCCCGATGGACAAGCAGCAGGCCTCGGACGAAAAACACCGCCGCTTCGCCGACAAAGACTCCGATTTCCTGGCGTTCGTCAACCTGTGGGATTATCTGCAGGAGCAGCAAAAGGCGAACTCTTCCAGCCAGTTCCGCCGGCTGTGCCGCAACGATTTCCTCAACTACCTGCGGGTGCGCGAGTGGCAGGATATCTATACCCAGCTGCGCCAGGTGGTGAAAGAGCTGGGGCTGCCGATCAACAGCACGCCTTCCGACTACCGCAGCGTGCACACCGCGCTGCTGACCGGCTTGCTGTCGCACATTGGCCAGAAGGATGCGGACAAGCAGGAATACACCGGCGCGCGCAATGCCCGCTTCTCGATCTTCCCCGGCTCCGGCCTGTTCAAGAAGCCGCCGAAGTGGACCATGGTGGCCGAACTGGTGGAAACCAGCCGCCTGTGGGGGCGCATCGCCGCGCGCATCGAACCGGAATGGATCGAGCCGCTGGCTCAGCATCTGGTGAAACACAGCTACAGCGAGCCGCACTGGTCGAAGTCGCAAGGGGCGGTGATGGCCAGCGAAAAGGTCACGCTGTTCGGTTTGCCGATCGTCGCGGCGCGCCAGGTCAATTACGGCGCCATCGATCCATTGTTGTGCCGTGAGCTGTTTATTCGCCATGCGCTGGTGGAGGGGGACTGGCAGACGCGCCACGCCTTCTTCCGCGACAACCAGAAGCTGCGCGCCGAAGTGGAAGAGCTGGAGCATAAATCGCGCCGCCGCGACATTCTGGTGGACGACGAAACGCTGTTCGGCTTCTACGATCGCCGCATCCCCAACGACGTGGTTTCCGGCCGTCATTTCGACAGCTGGTGGAAGAATGCCGCCAAGCAGCAGCCGGATCTGCTGAACTTCGAAAAAGAGATGCTGATCAAAGACGGCGCCAACAAGATCAGCGCGCTGGACTACCCGAACTTCTGGCATCAGGGCAATCTCAAGCTGCGGCTGAGCTACCAGTTTGAACCGGGCACCGACGCCGACGGCGTGACGGTGCACATCCCGCTGCCGATCCTCAATCAGGTGGAGGAGCAGGGCTTCGAGTGGCAGATCCCCGGTATTCGCCGTGAGCTGGTGATCGCGCTGATCAAGTCGCTGCCGAAACCGGTGCGTCGCAACTTTGTGCCGGCGCCGAACTACGCCGAAGCGTTCCTCGGCCGCGTAACGGCGCTGGAGTTGCCGCTGCTGGACGCGCTGGAGCGTGAACTGCGGCGCATGACTGGCGTGACCGTGTCACGTGATGACTGGCAGTGGGATCAGGTGCCCGATCACCTGAAAATGACTTTCCGCGTGCTGGGCGAGAAAAACCAGACGCTGCGTGAAGGCAAAGATTTGGCCGCCCTGCGCCTGCAGTTGAAAGAGAAGGTGCAGGAGACGCTGTCGGCGGTGGCCGATGACGGACTGGAGCAGAGCAACCTGCATGTCTGGAGCTTTGGCCAACTGCCGGCGTTCTACGAGCAGAAGCGCGGCGGCTATTCGATGAAGGCTTACCCGGCGCTGGTAGATGAAAAGGACAGCGTGGCGATCCGCCTGTTCGACAGCGAAATCGAGCAGCAACAGGCGATGTGGCAGGGCACACGCCGCCTGCTGTTGCTGAATATTCCTTCGCCGATCAAATATCTGCATGAAAAGCTGCCGAACAAGGCCAAACTGGGGCTCTATTTCAACCCGTACGGCAAGGTGCTGGAGCTGATCGACGACTGCATTTCGTGCGGCATCGACAAGCTGATCGCCGAACACGGCGGCCCGGTCTGGCAGGAAGAAGGCTTTGCGCGTTTGCAAGAGCAGATCCGCGCCGAGCTGAACGACACGGTGGTCGAGGTGGCCAAGCAGGTTGAGCAGATCCTGACGGCGGTCTTCAATATCAACAAGCGGCTGAAAGGCCGGGTGGACATGTCGTTGGCGCTGGCGCTGTCGGATATCAAGACCCAGCTCGGTGGCCTGGTCTACCGTGGCTTCGTCACCGGCAACGGATGGAAACGCCTGCCGGACACGCTGCGTTACCTGCAGGCGATCGAGCGCCGGCTGGAGAAACTGGCTATCGATCCACACCGCGATCGCGCGCAGATGCTGCGGGTGGAGCAGGTGCAGCAGGCGTGGCAGCAGTGGCTGAACAAGCTGCCGCCGAAGCGGCAGCAGGAAGAAGAGGTGAAGGCGGTGCGCTGGATGATCGAGGAACTGCGCGTCAGCCTGTTCGCGCAGCAGTTGGGCACGCCTTACCCGATCTCCGACAAGCGCATTCTGCAAACCATCGAACAGCTTTCGGGCTAAGCTCAGGCGCGCCGGCCGGCAAGCGGCCGGCGCAGCGCAAGTTGAAATTCAGGGAACAGATAAACAGCAACGGCGCTTGATGCGCCGTTGCGAGAGCTACTTGCCCGCCGCCAGGGCGTCCAGCGCTTCGCGGATGCCGGGCACCGCCAGGGCGCGGTTATCGGCGCGATAGCGATCTTTCGCCGCCGGCGCCGAGCTTTGGATGGCGATCAGCTGCCAGCCGTCGGCGGTTTTCAACAGCAGCGGTGAGCCGCTGTCGCCGGGCAGGGTATCACACTGGTGCGACAGTACGCCTTGCTGGGCCCAGCCGGTGACCTTGCAGTTTTGGTGGCTGTAGAGGTCATCCAGATGATCCTCCGGGTAACCCGCCTGAGTGATCAGCCGTTTGGCCTGTTTCAGGGCCTGGGTCAGCGCCTTGCTGTCGCCTTGCCACAGCGGCAACGGTGCGATCGGCAGCGGCTTTTTGTCTTTCAGCCGGATCAGCGCAAAATCATAAGCGGCCGCAGCGGGCGGGACGATCCAGCCATCGCCGTCCGGCTTCAGCTTTTTGCCCAGCTTGCTGTCGACCAGGGTCTCGATATTGCCGGTTTGATACTGCCAGGATTTATCGCCTGCCACAAAGCGCAGAGCGATGGCTTTATCCAGTTGCCCGGGCGGCGCCAGCACGCAGTGGCCGGCGGTCAGCGCCAGGTGCGGGGAGATCAGCGTGGCGGTACACAGATTGCCGCTGGCGGTTTCGACCTGGCCGATGGCTTGCCACGGCTGGGCGGCGGTATCCGTGACCTTGATTCGTTCATCTTTGCCGAAAAACAGACGCGTTTGCTCGGCCTTGGACGGACCGTCGGCGCGTGCCGCCTGAGTAGCGATGAGCGGGAGTGAGCACAGCAACAGTAAAACGGATATGCGCATAGATCTCTTGCCTGACAAATACGGATCATCCATAAACACACTGAATGCTAACTATAGACTGATTTAGCAGCCATGTGGATGGGCAATAATTGATTTTTCAATAATTTCCCGCCGGCAACGCGGCAGGCTACAGGTAAAAAAAGACGGCGATCAGTCCGCAAAGGATCAGGGCGGTCAGAACGATCTCGAACAGGTAGCGGCGCAGCATCAATGAGAACCCCCCGATGAAAAAACACCCGGCGAACCGGGTGTCGTACACGTCAAGCCTGAAGCGGTGAGGGGACCCTCACGTCATTACGCTTTTTTGTGGCTGGTTTTCTTGTGGTGCTTTTTAGCCGCCTGGGCTTTTTGCGCCGGGGCTTTCTTCACGGCTTTTTTGTGATGCTTCTTGGCCGCCTGCGCTTTCTGTACCGGCGCTTTCTTGCCGTGGTGTTTCACCTGAGCTTTAGCCGGCGCAGCGGTGGCGGTGGTGGCGGTAGCCGCAGGTGCGGTGGTGGCAGCCTCGGCAGCGAAAGCCACGGAAGACAGACCCATTGCAGCGGCAACAACCAGAGCTAATACTTTTTTCATCGTAGAATCCTCAACATGACTTTTGGGTATCAACCCCACTGCGGGGCCGTTGAAATGATAGTAGGCAAACGGCGCCCGGCTTTCCGTGAGTGATTGGTTTCGGCATGTAACCTAATGTACAGGGCGACGGCGGCGAGGGGATTGCTGCTATAATGACCGCCAGGCACGATAAAAGGGATTTAAAATGAACGAGATAGTGATTCGTTGTGGCGTAACCGAACTGGGCGAGGTGCCGCTGGCCTATGAGGACTGGGGCGATGAGGCGCATCCGCCGCTGCTGCTCATCATGGGCATCGGCGCGCAGCTGTTGCTGTGGCCTGACGACTTCTGCCGCGCCCTGGTGGCTCAGGGGTTTCGAGTGATCCGTTATGACAACCGCGACGTCGGCCTTTCCGGCAAAACGCAGGCGCAACGTACGCAGCCGTTGTGGCTGCTGATGCTGCGCGCCCAGCTCGGTTGGCAAACGCCGGTGCCTTATACCCTGGCGGACATGGCGACGGACGCGGCGCATCTGCTCGATCATTTACGCATCCCGCAGGCTCACGTACTGGGCGCTTCGATGGGGGGGATGATCGCCCAGGTGCTGGCCGCGGAATACCCGCAGCGCGTCGCCTCGTTATGCATCTTGTTCTCCAGCACCAATCAGCCGCTGTTGCCACCGCCGGCGCCTTCGCTGCTGTGGTTGTTGGTGCGCCGGCCGGCGGCCGATTTGACGCTGCAGCAGCGCCACGAGGGAATGAAGGCCTTCCTGCGCGCGCTCGGTACCCGGTTTTATCCGCCGGAGGAGGCGGAGCTGGATGCATTGGTGAATCGGTTGTTGAAGCGGGGCGTGGATCCCGAAGGCGTGCAGCGGCAACTTTCCGCGTTGCTCGGCAGCGGCGATCTGCGTCGCTACAGCCGGCGCATAGCCGCGCCGACGCTGGTCATTCACGGCGATCGCGATCGGCTGGTACGCAAGGCGGGTGGAGTGGCGATCGCCCGCGCGGTCGTCAACGCCAAATTGCATATTATGCCAGGCATGGGGCATGACCTGCCGGCCTCGTTGAGGCCGCAGCTGGCGGCGATGATCGCCCGTCATGCACTGGGATAAGAGGCCGGAATGCCGGCGTTTTTTGCTGTTTTAGTTACAACATACTAATGGTGAGTGGCCACCCGCCACTCTGTAGCCAAGGCGATGTCGGCACAGAACGTGCGTTATGAAGCATTATCCGGTCTTGCAGGCGGGAAAAGGGCGCGGCAGGGCCGCGCCAGGGGAGATTACAGGTAGCGGTTTTCCAAATGCTGACGGAAATAGCGTGGGTTGAGCGCTTCGCCGGTTGCGTTGGCGATCAGCGTCTCGGTCGGGAAACGGCTGCCGTGGCGCCAGATGTTGTGCTGCAGCCAGTGGAACAGCGGCTGCAGGTTGCCGGCGGCGATATCTTCGTTCAGCGAAGGCAGGGCCTGACGCACGCTGTGGAACAGCTGCGCGGCGTACATCGCGCCGAGGGTGTAAGTCGGGAAGTAGCCGAAGGCACCGTCGGTCCAGTGAATATCCTGCATGCAGCCGTTGCGGTAGTTGCCGATGGTGTCGAGGCCGAGGTAAGCACTCATCTTCTCATTCCACAGCGCCGGAATGTCTTCCACTTCGATATCGCCTTCGATCAGCGCTTTTTCAATTTCGTAGCGCAGGATGACGTGAGCAGGATAGCTCACTTCGTCGGCGTCGACGCGGATCAGGCCCGGTTTAACGCGCTGGTTGAGGCGAATGAAGTTGGTCTCTTCCAGCGCCGGCTGTTCGCCAAACTGCGCGGTGACTAACGGACGCAAGATTTTCAGGAATTCATTGCCGCGCGCCAGCTGCATTTCGAACAGCAGGCTCTGCGATTCGTGGATAGCGGTAGAACGGGCCAGGGCGACCGGCTGGCCGAGCAGATCGCGCGGCAGGTTTTGCTCGTAGCGGGCGTGGCCGGTCTCGTGCACGATGCCGAGCAGCGCGGTCAGAAACTCTTTCTCGTTGTAACGCGTAGTGATGCGTACATCTTCCGGCACGCCGCCGCAGAACGGGTGGGCGCTGACGTCGACACGGCCATTGTCGAAGTTGAAACCGAGCAGTTTCATCACGCTCAGGCTCAGCTGACGCTGGGTGTCCACATTGAACGGGCCTTGTGGCGCCTGGCAGGGCTCATTAGCTTGTTTGGCCACCACGCGCTGCAGCAGATCCGGCAGCCAGGTTTTCAGATCGCCGAAGATGCGGTCGAGATCGCTGCTGCGCATGCCCGGCTCATACAGGTTGAGCAGAGCATCGTAACGGCTTGTGCCGGCCGCCTGCGCGCGGATCTGCGCCTCTTCCCGGCTGAGCTTGACCACCTCGCGCAGGTTGTCGGCGAAGCCGTCCCAATCGTTGGCCGGGCGCTGGGCGCGCCAGGCGTGTTCGCAGCGCGCACCCGCGAGCGACTTGGCCTCGACCAGCGACGCCGGCAGCAGCACGGCGTCTTCATATTGGCGGCGCATCTCGCGCAGGTTGGCGCGGTCGAGTTCGTCCAGCGTCTCTTGCTGCGCGCGATCCAACAGCGCGCCGGTGCTTTGTGCCGTTAAAATCTGGTGCTGCAGCACGCTCAGCTCGGCCAGCGCTTCGGAGCGCGCCTTGCTGCCGCCCGGTGGCATCATGGTTTGCATGTCCCAACCGGCGATGGCGGACAGGTGGCCGAAACGCGACAACCGGCTGAACAGGGCGCGCAGGTGATCGTAAGCAGACGTGTTGGAATGTGCAGATGTCATTATTATTCGGCTCCAATGAGAAGGTCTGGCGGCATTATGCCAGATCGGCTTTTAAACTGAATGTCGGCTTTACCGGCCAGCAGAAACGGAAACTGGCGCCGCCGAGCGAACTGCCTTCGACGAACACCTGCCCCTGGTAGGCGACGGCGATGGAATGGACGATGGCCAGTCCCAACCCGCAGCCGCCGGTAGCGCGATCGCGGCTGGGGTCGAGACGGACGAAAGGTTCAAACACCCGTTCACGCTCTTCCGGCGGAATACCCGGCCCGTCATCCTCGACCTGCAAGCAGGCGAGGTCGCCGTCAAACCACAGGCCGACGCGCAGACGCTGTTCGGAATAGCGCAGCGCGTTGTTGACCAGGTTGTCGAGAACGCGCTCCATCAGGCGCAGATCGACGCCGCCGAAGTCGCCGACGTGTGGGATATCGAGCTGGATGTCACGTTCCTGATGAATAAGACGGATATCATCGACCTTGTCCTCAAGCCATTTTGGCAGATCGATGGGTTCAATGTTTAACGCAACCTGCGGGCGGTCCAAACGGGCATAGGTCAGCAGCTCGTCGATCAGCGACTCCAGCTGGCCGATATCGCGGTTCAGCGCCTGCTGCTCGCTTTCGGACAGATTATCGCTCATTTCGAGCCGGTAACGCAGGCGCACCAGCGGCGTGCGCAGCTCGTGCGCGATGCCGTCGATCAGCTGTTTCTTGCTGGCGATCAGGGTGTTGACGCTGTCGGCCATCTGGTTGAACGCCACGCCGAGCCGGCTCAGGCTGGAGGTGGGATCGAAGTGGGTGCGCTCATCCAGATGCCCGGCGCCGAGCCGCTGGGCGGCGTTTTCCAATTTGAGTAGGTCTTGCCAGTGCGGCCGCATCCACAGAAACACCGGCAGCGCCAGCGACATGCCGATAAACACCAGCAATACCAGATCCAGCAGGCGCATCTGGTGCAGGTAGAACAGATAAGGAATGGGGCCGACCACTAACACGTAGTGGCTGCGCGGAATGCGCTGCATAAAGGTGTACTGATCGTCGAGGGCGATGATTTCCCCCAGCCGCAGCCGTTTTTTCAGATCCTCGCTCAGCGCCTGTTTGCCGAGCGGTTCGATATGCAGTTTGAACGACAGATTGAGATCCAGCGTGGCGATGGTCTTGTTCCAGTCCTTCAACGGGATTTCGCGCAGCTCGCTGCGCATCAGGTACAGCGAACTTTTCATCAGATCGTCCATCGACTGGCGGCCGGCGCGCTCGGCGGTCACCTTGTACACCAGGCCAACCAGCATCGCCATCACCAGAAAACAGACGAACAGCAACAGGAAGAACTGGACGAAAAGTTTTCTCATTGTTGCACCGATGCCCAGGCGTTAGGGGCGAACAGATAGCCTTTATTGCGCACGGTCTTGATGCGGAACGGTTCCAGCGCGTTATCGTACAGCTTGCGGCGCAGGCGGGAGATCGCCACGTCGATGCTGCGATCCATGCCGTCATAGCTTACGCCGCGCAGGTTTTGCAGCAACGCCTCACGATCCATGATCTGCCCGGCGTGGGTCGCCAATTCCCACAACAAATCGAAATCCGAGGTGGACAGGGTGATCGTCTCTTCGCCCAGCGTGACCTGCCGGTTGACCGGATCGATGCACAACAGCCCGAAATGCAGCGCGTTGTGCTGGGTGAGCGGCTGAACCGACTCTTCTTTCGGCTGCTGGCTGTGTTGGCGCAGGTGCAAACGCAGGCGGGCCAGCAACACCGCCGGCGGCGTGGTTTTCAGGATATAGTCGTTGGCGCCCATCTCCAGCGACAGAATATGGTTCATGTCGCTGTCGAGCGAGGTGAGCAGCACGATCGGGCCGGGGAAGGTAGGGCGCAGATCGCGGCACAGCGTCATGCCGTCTTTGCCGGGCAGCATGATGTCCAGCAGCACCAAATCGGGTTGCTCGCGCTCAATGCGCGCCTGCGCGCTGTCGCCGCGCGGTTCGATCAGCACCTCGATGTCGTGTTTGCCCAGATAGGCGGCGATCAGCTTGCCGACTTCAGGATCGTCTTCCACAAAAACAATTTTATGCATATGCCCGTGTTTTAATAAGAAAAGCGGATTTCAGCATAGCGCGGCCTACAGCGATGCGCCATGCGGATCTTTGCCTCAGCGCAGCGGCCGCCCGCCGTCGACGCCGTGGGTGCGGCCGGTCACGTAACGGCTCTCCAGCAGGTAGTTCACCAGATTGACCACTTCGCTCTCGCCCGGCGCGACCTTCATCAGCGATTTCGCCAGCGCTTGTTGGCGGTAGGCTTCATCGTCGCCCGGATTGAAGATGATCAGCGCCGGCGCGATGGCGTTGACCTTCACCTCCGGCGCCAGCTTGCGGGCGAACGATCGGGTCATATTGTCCAACGCGGCCTTGCTGGCGGCGTAGGCGATATGTTTGTCGCTGCCTTTTTCCACCACGTAGTCGGTCAGATGGATAATGTCAGCGCCTGCCTGGCCCTGGCCGGTCAGGCAAGACTCGAGCAGTTGGTTGAGCAAATAGGGCGTATAGACGTGAATTTGCAGCATCGCCGCCATCACTTGCTCCGGCGGCACTTCCGCCGACTCGGCCTGCCAGGCGCTGGCGTTGTGGATCACCGCGCGCAATTTGGGCGCCACCTGCCGCACCTGGTCGGCGAAACGGTAGATACCTTCGTGCGTGGAAAAATCGCCTTGAATACAACTGGCGCCCAAGGCTTTCAACTCGGTCATCGCCGGATATTCGCTGCGATAGGCGATGATGACGGGAACGCCGCGCTGGAGAAACGCTCTGGCGAGCGCCAGCCCGATGCGCCGCGCGCCGCCGGTAATCAGCACCGGGGCAGAGTTGGGGTGTTCCATTGATTAAAGCTCCTGGACAGACTGGCAAACAATAGGGGAATTATGCCATCATACGGCGGAAAGTCGTTAAAGCTTCGCATGATTATCCATTTCTGGATGTAAGATCCCCAATGCGTTTCAGGTTGCCGCCCGGCGGCGGCTTGAAAGACCACGGGTTAACACTGGCCATGAGAGGAATGAGGGGATGAACAGCAATCACCTTGCATCCATCGCGCGCAGTGAGAAAATCTGTTTCGACTATATGGATTTTCTGTCCGCATCGTGCAGGAAGCACTGGCGCTTTGTTGATGCTATTTATGGTGTGATGCCGATCTTCGGCATGGTGTTGAAATCGCGCGTGACCACGTCACAAACGCGCAAAGAGCAGTTGAAAGAGCTGGCGCTGCAAGTGGTGTCGACACAGGTCAGCGATGAAACCAATATCGTGCGCCTGATTGACCTGGCGCAGCAGCAGGGCCTGACGGTGTTTGATATTCAGTTGCCCTATGCGCTGGAAGCGCAACAGCTGGCGGCCATTCAAAAAGAGTGCGAGAAAGGCATTGCGATCGCCCTGGTGGGTGAGCGCATGACCATCACCATTCCCCCTAAAAGCTGACCGGGTGTACCGACCCGGCCGCCCGTTCATGGTTAGGCAATTGACTTACCGAGATGGCCTAACCATGAACGTGATGTCTCACGCCGCATGACGGCCGGCGTCTAGAGCTGGGTCCCGGCATTCGGGCCGGAGCGCAGGGTATAAATACTGTCTATATGAATTAACACCGCGTACTTCGGCGGCTTCATCCCATTTTTTTCCGCAAACGTCAACGCATCGTCAAACGGCTTGCCCGCCAGAAACAGTTCGGGCGTGCCAACGAAGCGGTAACCGTCCAGCGCCTCGCGATCGATGATCACCACGGCCATTTTCGAGCCGGCCTTGATGTTTTTCAGCGTTTGGCCACCGGTATTTTCGTTGTAAATCAGCGTACTGTCATCATAGAGGCGCAAAGAGCGCTTGGGGCCGATATCGGGAACGCCGTTCGGGCTGCTGGTCGCCTGCACAGGCAGCTGTTTAGCCAGCATCTTCTTCATCTCGTCATTCAATTCATTCATTACAGATGACCCTCAGATTGGTGTGTCACTTTTAATGCAAGGTAGCGGAAGCGTTGGCTGCCGGCGCGCAGACGCTGGTTTCCGGCAGCCGGTGTTCGCGCAGCAAGTGCAGGGTTTCAATCCTGAAACGCAGCAGGTGCCGTTCGGCGATCTGCTGCATCTGTTCGCACAGCGACGTATCGTCCAACAGTTGCTCGATAGCGACTCGGGCCTGATGAACATGCAGCTCGACGCCGCGAAGAGGCTTCTGCCGCAGGCGCAGATGGGTAATGTTGTTGAACGTGACGATCAGCGCGGCAAGGGCAGACTCGAAAATATTCAGCGCTTCAAATCTGGCGGTATATTCCGCATTCAGCCAGGGCTTCTCGGCGATGATCGCCTGAGCCCCCTCCAGCGCCTGTTGATAGCGCGCCATCGCCAGGCGATCGCGCCGCTGATTGAATGCCGTATTGCCCTCAGCGATCCGTGCTTCCCAAGCGGCAAACAAGGGTAATGCGTGCAGCAGTTTCTCAGCCATGAAATGCCTTCCATTTTCAGCCTGTCTTCATCCGCCGCCTGACGCCTCTCGCCAGGGGCACTCGCGTCTTACTATTGACCAATAAATGATAATGATAATTAATTGCATTTGAGATCGCAAGCGTGGCGCATGGCTGACTGTACAAAGGGGGGAAACGCGGTAGCAGGGGAAAAAGAGGAAGCAAAATGCGGCTGACGGGCAGCCGCATTGACGGGGCACTTTAGTGCAGCATAAACCAGCCGGCGGGCAGCGTGGCCACCAGCAGCAGTAAGATGCTGCCTTTTTCCAGGCGATTCAGCAGATTGATATCCTGATGGCCGCGGCGGGCGTACATGAACACCAACAGGCCCGGCGCATACAGCAGCACCGACATCAGCAGGTGCATCAGCCCGGAAGCGTACAGCAGCCATAAACCATAGACGCAGGCGCCGGTGGCGGCGAAGATCAGGCGTTTGTCGCGGCGGCGGTAAGCCACCTTGAACAGAAACGCGCCGACCAGGAAGTAAGGCACCAGGATCATCTCTGACGCGATAGTCAACAGCGAGTTGTAGTTGCTGCCGGTCAGCCAAATCAGCACCAGCGCCAGTTGCACCGCGATGTTGGTCAGCCACAGCGAAGAGGACGGGGCGTGATGGCGGTTCTGCTTGCCGAACACGCGCGGAAACGCGCCGTGCTGCGCGGCCAGCAGCGGCACTTCCGCCGCCATGATGGTCCAGCTCAGGTAGGCGCCGCACACGGAAACGATCAGGCCGGCGGCAATGAGCACGTCTCCCCACGGGCCGATCAGTTCTACCATCAGCACCGCCATCGACGGATTGCGCATCTCTGCCAGTTCGCTGCGCGGCACCACGCCCAGCGACAGCAAGGTGACCATCAGATACACCGCCAGCGCCGACAGCACCGCCAGCATAGTGGCGCGGCCCACGTCTTTCTTATTGCGGGCGCGGGCGGAAACCACCACCGCGCCCTCCACGCCGATAAACACCCACAGGGTGATCAGCATGGTGTCCTTGACCTGTTCCCACACCGGTTTGCCGAGGGCGATACCGTTGAAATCCAGTGTGAACACGTCCATTTTAAAGGCGATCGCCGCCAGAACGGCGAACATCCCCAGCGGCAACAGCTTGGCGAGGGTGGCCGCCAGATTGATGCTGGCGGCGGTTTGCACGCCGCGCAGCACCAGCGCGTGCACGATCCACAGCAGGGCGGATTCGGCGATCAGCGCCTGCCAGGTATTGCCGTCACCGAGGATAACGTTGCCACCGCGATCGGTAAAAATGCTCAGCGCCGCGAACACGATCACCAGATACGAGACGTTGGCGATCACGGCACACAGCCAGTAACCCCAGGCGGAGCAGAAGCCCACCAGTTCGCCGAATCCTTCTTTGGCGTAGGTGAAGATGCCGCCGTCCAGATCCGGACGCAAACGCGTAAGCAACAGCATGGCGAATGCCAAAAACAGAATGCCGACGCCGGTGATCCCCCAACCCAGCAACAGCGCGGCGGGGCTGGCGACCTGCGCCATGTTTTGCGGCAGACTGAACACGCCGGCGCCCAGCATCGAGCTGAGCACCAAAGCGGTTAGCGCGGTAAGACCGAGTTTTTTTTCCAATGACGGATCCTGAACGCAGAATAAACAACTGGAAGGGAACTGCTTGGCGGCAACAATGTATTAACAACCACTGCGCGAATAGACAATAGCCCTAAAAATTGGCGCAAATTCTACGGAGGGATGATTAGAGATGCAATGATTGAATATGCGGAATTTACAAAAAACTATTCAACACGCGATGGAAAAAGCGGCAATAAAAACGGGCAGCTCAAGGGCTGCCCGATGGTAAACCTAAAAACGGGTTTTATTTGAACAGATCGGCGCTGACGGTCAGGTTGCCGCCGCTCTTGTTCTGCCACTGGCGGGTGACGTGGTAGTACTTGGCGCCTTTCTCGGCCGCGCGTTTCGCCACTTCGGTGGAGACATCGGTCATGCTGTTGAAGTGACCGGTGAAGGTGACGGAATCGAACGGCACCATCTGCGCGGCGGTCACGTTGTTCACTTCCTGGATCTTGGTGCCGTTAGGCAGCGTGACGGTATAGCGTTGGCCGGTAGAGGACTGGGTTTCGAAGAAACGGCCCACTTCGCGGCTTGGCGAACCGGAAGACGCGACGCCAGGAATTTCGACTTTCGCGGCTGCGGCGCCGCCGGCGGCCAGGGCGGCGCGGCCGGCGTCAGAATCGGCTGGAATGGCGTCCGGGCTCTGCACGCGGCGTTTCGGCGCATCGGCCTTATAGATGTAGGCGGTGACGAACTGGTTGCCGCCGGAGTTGGCGTCAACCTGGCGCACGATGAAGAACGAAGCGGCGCCTTTTTTCTTCGCTTCTTTGGAGATGGCGTCGTTGATATCCGGCTGGCTGCGGTAGAAGCCGCTGACGCTCACGGTATCGTAAGGCTCCAGCAGGTAGGCTTCCTCTTTAGGCAGTTCGTTCACGCCGTTAAATACGCGGTATTTTGGTGTTTTGCTCACTTCTGGCGCATCTTTATGATAAAGGTCTGCGGTGACGCGCCAGTTGCCGCCGTTGTTGCTGTTGTTGCTGTCCTGGATATAGAAGGAATCGGCACCCAGTTTGTCTGCACGGCGGGATACGGCGTCGACGGCTTCATTGATGGCATTGAAGCGGCCGGTAATCGTGATGCGATCAAACGGCTTCAGCGCCGCTGCTTTCTCAGGAGTTAACTCTTGCGCCGCATGAGCAGACAGCGCGGTGAGTGATAACAAGGCTGACGCGATGATCGTGGTCTTCAGCTTCATAAAAAATCCTTTCGCCTAGCGCATTAACGTTTATAACGTACTGAACTGTTTAAGTGTAATTCAGCCGTCGATTATTACATGTAATTCTGAAAACTGTCTCAGCATTTTATGTTATCCCGTGCGACAAATCGCCGATGGCGACGCGGGGCGCACGGATGGCACCGCCGTCATAAGTTTCCATAATAACGGCTTTGGTGTCATTAATGTTAATTATTCACAAAATGATAACTTTTATGCTTTTACGCCGCGCGCGGCCATAAATCGTTACGCCGGGCGTAAACCTCTTGTCACTCAGAATGTGCTGTTCTGTATGGATTTTTTCACTGTAAATTGCGATTTGTCATATCGCGCGCGGCGTTTTTATGTAAAAACAGGGATGAATGCGTAAGCAATTATGGATCATCGACCTTATTTTCAGTAGGTTATAGTTGGCGCCTGAAATCAGTGCGGGCAAGTTAACGCAACGCTCGCCGACGGCGCCGTGCTATGGGCAGGAAAATAATAAACATCATCCAAGACAGGTGAGAAGGGAACATTATGCGTATTGGTGTACCAAGAGAGCGGTTGGCCAATGAAGCCCGGGTCGCAGCCACGCCGAAAACGGTGGAACAACTGCTGAAGCTGGGTTTTACCGTCGCGATTGAACGCGGGGCGGGCAAACTGGCCAGTTTTGAAGACGTCGCTTACGAAGCCGCCGGCGCGGCGCTGGTGGACGAAAGCGAAGTGTGGCAGTCGGATCTGATCCTGAAAGTCAACGCGCCGCAAGACGACGAGATCGCCTTGATGCGCGAAGGCAGCACGCTGGTCAGCTTTATCTGGCCGGCGCAAAACCCCGAATTGATGGCCAAGCTGGCGGCGCGCAACGTCACCGCGCTGGCGATGGACTCGGTGCCGCGCATCTCGCGCGCCCAGTCGATGGACGCGCTGAGCTCGATGGCCAACATCGCCGGCTACCGCGCGATCGTCGAAGCGGCGCATGAGTTCGGCCGTTTCTTCACCGGCCAGATCACCGCCGCCGGCAAAGTGCCGCCGGCCAAGGTGATGATCATCGGCGCCGGCGTGGCCGGCCTGGCGGCGATCGGCGCCGCGGGCAGCCTCGGCGCCATCGTGCGCGCCTTCGACACCCGCCCGGAAGTGAAAGAGCAGGTGCAGAGCATGGGGGCGGAGTTCCTCGAGCTGGATTTTGAAGAGGAAGCGGGCAGCGGCGACGGCTACGCCAAAGTGATGTCCGAAGCCTTTATCAAGGCCGAGATGGCGCTGTTCGCCGCGCAGGCGGCGGAGGTTGACATCATCGTCACCACCGCGCTGATCCCGGGTAAACCGGCGCCGAAGCTGATCACCAAAGAGATGGTGGCGTCGATGAAGCCGGGCAGCGTGATCGTCGATTTGGCGGCGCAAACCGGCGGCAACTGCGAACTGACCGTGGCCGACACCATTACCGTGACCGACAACGGCGTGAAAATCATCGGCTATACCGATCTGCCGAGCCGCTTGCCGACCCAATCTTCGCAGCTGTACGGCACCAACCTGGTCAACCTGCTGAAGTTGCTGTCGAAAGAGAAAAACGGTGAGATTGACATCGATTTCGACGATACGGTGATCCGCGGCGTTACCGTGGTGCGCAGCGGTGAAATCACCTGGCCGGCGCCGCCGATCCAGGTCTCGGCCCAACCGAAAGCGGCGCCCGCCGCCGCACCGGCCGCCAAACCCGAAGCCAAACCGACCTCGCCGTGGCTGAAGTATGGCCTGATGGCCCTGGCGATCCTGCTGTTCGGCTGGCTGGCGGACGCGGCGCCGAAAGAGTTCCTGTCGCACTTTACCGTGTTCGCGCTGGCCTGCGTGGTCGGTTACTACGTGGTCTGGAACGTCAGCCACGCGCTGCATACCCCGCTGATGTCGGTTACCAACGCGATCTCAGGGATTATCGTGGTCGGTGCGCTGCTGCAAATTGGCCACGGCGGCTGGGTGAGTTTCCTCTCCTTTATCGCCGTGCTGATCGCCAGCATCAATATTTTCGGTGGGTTCACCGTCACTCAGCGCATGCTGAAGATGTTCCGCAAGAACTAAGGGGTAACAAATGTCTGGAGGATTGGTTACAGCTGCATACATTGTTGCCGCTATTTTGTTTATTTTCAGCCTGGCGGGCCTGTCGCGTCATGAAACGTCGAAGCAGGGCAACCTGTTCGGCGTCGCCGGCATGGCGATCGCGCTGATCGCCACCATCTTGGGGCCGGATTCCGGCAACGTCGGCTGGATTATCATCGCCATGATCATCGGCGGCTCGATCGGCGTCTATCTGGCCAAGAAGGTCGAGATGACCGAAATGCCGGAGCTGGTGGCGGTGCTGCACAGTTTCGTTGGCCTGGCGGCGGTGCTGGTCGGCTTCAACAGCTACCTGGATCACGGCGCGCCGATGGAGCCGGTGATGGCGAATATCCATCTGACCGAAGTGTTCCTCGGCATCTTTATCGGCGCCGTGACCTTCACCGGGTCGATCGTCGCTTTCGGCAAGCTGCGCGGCATCATTTCTTCCAAACCGCTGATGCTGCCGAATCGCCACAAGCTGAACCTGGCGGCGTTGGTGATCTCGTTCCTGTTGCTGGTGGCGTTCGTGCGCACCGACAGCGTGGGCTGGCAGGTGATAGCGCTGCTGCTGATGACGGCGATCGCGCTGGCGTTCGGCTGGCATCTGGTCGCCTCGATCGGCGGCGCCGACATGCCGGTGGTGGTGTCGATGCTCAACTCTTACTCGGGGTGGGCGGCGGCGGCTGCGGGCTTCATGCTGAGCAACGATCTGCTGATCGTCACCGGCGCGCTGGTGGGCTCTTCGGGGGCCATCCTGTCTTACATCATGTGCAAGGCGATGAACCGTTCGTTTATCAGCGTGATCGCCGGCGGTTTCGGCAGTGACGGTTCATCCACCGGCGAAGCCGAAGAGATGGGCGAATACCGTGAAACCACGGCGGAAGACGTGGCCGAGCAACTGAAGAACTCCACCTCGGTGATCATCACCCCGGGCTACGGCATGGCGGTGGCGCAGGCGCAGTATCCGGTGGCGGAAATCACCGAAAAACTGCGGGCGCGCGGCGTGAAGGTGCGTTTCGGCATTCACCCGGTCGCGGGGCGCTTGCCGGGCCACATGAACGTGCTGCTGGCGGAAGCGAAGGTGCCGTACGACGTGGTGCTGGAGATGGATGAAATCAACGACGATTTCCCGGATACCGATACCGTGCTGGTAATTGGCGCCAACGACACGGTGAACCCGGCGGCGCTGGAAGATCCGCGCAGCCCGATCGCCGGCATGCCGGTATTGGAAGTGTGGAAAGCGCAGAACGTGATCGCGTTCAAACGCTCGATGAACACCGGCTACGCCGGCGTGCAGAACCCGCTGTTCTTTAAGGAGAACACTCAGATGCTGTTCGGCGACGCCAAAGACAGCGTGGAAGCGATTCTGCGGGCGCTGCAGAAGTAGAATTGGGCAACCAAAAAAACGGGCCGCTTAGCGGCCCGTTTTTTTATGCACGAAGGTTAATCTTCGTCGTCATGCTCGTCATCTTCATCCGCTTCGATCGGGCAGTTGAAGTTTTCCGGTTTAATCACCAGCAGGTCGCATTTCAGATGATCGATCACATGTTCCGCGGTGTTGCCGATAAAGGCGGCTGAAATACCGGTACGGCCCAGGGTGCCCAGCACCACCACGCCGGCCTGCAGATGTTCGGCCAGATCGGGGATCACCTCTTCCGGCAGGCCTTTTTCCACGTGGGTGAACTCTTCCTTAATGCAGAATTTCTGCCGCAGCGCCTTCATGGCGATCAGATGCTGGCCGCGAATGGCGTCGTTGTAGACGCTCGGGTCGAAGTCGGGCAATTCGATGGCGATGTTGATCGGGGTAACGGGATAGGCGCCGACCAGATGAACCTCGGTCTGGTTGACATTTTGCGCCAGTTCGACGGTTTCTTGCACCAGTTTGATATTGAGCGGGTCGTGATAGGGTTCTTCGCTGGCCAGATTGACCGCCACCAGCGCCTTGCCGCCTTCCGGCCAGGGCTGGTCTTTCACCATCCACACCGGGCAAGGGCATTTGCGCAGCAGGTGCCAGTCGGTGGGGGTAAAGATCACCGACTCCAACCGGTCGTGCTGGTGCGCCATTTTCAGCAGCAGGTCATGTTGACCGGACAGCACTTCCTGAATGATGGCTTCGAAGGGGCGGTTATGCCAGACCACTTTGATTTCGATCGGCACGCCGTCGTTGAGATAGAAGCGGCACTGCTCGTTGATCCAGGCGGCGCGTTGGCTGATCACACCTTGCCGCATCGCCGTTCTTTCATCCGGAGAGAGCAGGGTCGTCATTTCGTAAGAGAAGTCATAGATGGGCAGGAAGGCCTTGATGCGCCCGCCGTTCCGTTTTACCAGGTACACGGCGCGGCGCAATGCCGGCTGATCGTCCTGATTGGGGTCAATAGCCACCAGAAGATTCTGATACTTCGCCATAGGGCCTCCTTACAGCTGAAATCAACAGTCTGTTAATTTACAGAGTAACCCAACATTGAAAAACAGAACAACAACGGAAGCGTGCCGGATCAACAATTTCGGTGAAATGTTGATCCGGCGGGGGGATCAGGCGTTGACGGTCACGTTGATGCGCGGCGTACCGGCCAGCACCGACAGCGCGTCGGCGTTTTCGATGGTGATGTATTTGCCTTTCACGCTGAGAATTTCGCTTTTCTGGAAGCGGCCCAGCAGACGGCTGATGGTTTCCACCGTCAGGCCGAGGTAGTTGCCGATGTCGCCGCGGGTCATGGTCAACCGGAACTCACGCGGCGAGAAGCCGCGCTCCGCAAAGCGGCGCGACAGGTTGTAAACGAACGCCGCCAGGCGCTCTTCGGCGTTTTTCTTCGACAGCAGCAGGATCATGTCCTGGTCGCCTTTGATCTCGCCGCTCATCAACCGCATGATTTGCTGACGCAGGTTCGGCATTTTGCCGGACAGATCGTCGAGGGTCTCGAACGGGATCTCGCACACCATCGAGGTTTCCAGCGCCTGAGCGAAGCTCGGGTGCTTCAGGCCGCCGATGGCGTCGAAGCCTACCAGGTCGCCCGCCAGGTGGAAGCCGGTGATCTGCTCATCACCTTGCTCGGTGATGGTGTAGCTTTTGATGGTCCCGGAACGGATCGCGTACAGCGATTTCAGCTCGTCGCCGGCCTTGAACAAGGTCTGGCCTTTCTGGATGGGCTTCTTCCTCTCGATAATGTTGTCGAGCTGGTCCAGCTCGTGAGCATTGAGGGTGAAAGGAATGCACAGCTGGCTGATGCTGCAGTCCTGGCAATGGATCGCACAACCACCAGACTGGATACGACGAATCACGCGTTTTTCCGGGATCATAGATTACGCTCATTCAATAATTGATATGAGTCAATTTTAACATCTTTTGCTGCAGCTGATAAGGGTGGCATTAGCATGAATAGGGGTATTGTGTGCGAATTTTGCGCACACATGCCGCCGATTATTCTGTATCGGACTGAAGTTATGAGTATTATTTGTGACTTATGCGTTTTATTCACACAAGTTATTAATAGTGCCCTGCGGGCACGAGCGTGGCGTTGGGCACTGTGCTTTATTAAGCAGCGCCAAACAATGGCGCTGGATAAGCCGATCGCAGCGGCTACAGCAAACTTTTCGGCAGGTAGCCTTCATGCTGCAGCAGCCACTGCTTGCGCTGTACGCCGCCGGCATAGCCGGTCAGCGCGCCCTGCGAACCGATCACTCGATGGCAGGGCACCACGATGCTGATCGGATTTGAACCGTTGGCCATGCCGACGGCGCGCGAGGCGGTCGGACGGCCGATGCGTTGCGCCAGCTGGCCGTAGGTCAGGATCTCGCCACAGGGGATTTGGCGTAGCTGTTGCCAGACGGTGCGCTGGAACTCGGTGCCGGCGGTCATCACCGGCAACCGATCGATAATGCTCAGTTCCCCGGCGAAATAGCGCTGCATGGCGTCGGTCAGCCCGCTGGGATCGCGCTGTTCGCGCAGGGTGAACCGCTCGGCGCGGTAGTGGGTGTTCAGCAGCTTCATCAGGCGCGCTTCGTGATCGGTCCAGTCGATCGCCCGCAGGCGCCCCTGTTCATCGGCAATCAGCACCAGTTCTCCCACCGGCGTGGCGGTACGATCAATCAAAAAAGTCTGCATCTGGCTCACTCCTCAGTTTAGTGTGGCGATTATCGCATGAACTGGGAGGGAGCGATGGCGGATTTCGGACATGCTGATGGGCAACCGCAGGGTTGCCCGAACAGCCGGCTTACGGTAAGGCGGGGAGTTATTGTGCGATAAATTTATAAAATAAATTTATAAGTCATCAAGACAAGTTGTGTCTTGTTTATTATTTCAGCAGGCAGTAACGCTTTGTGCTTACTTATAGCTGATAGTCACGCGCTTTAAATGGGGATCGTTATTCACCAACTCACTGCTGACGGCAGAAACTAATTCTTTTGGCATCTCTTTTAACGAAGAGGATATATACCCGTTCTGATATTCCGTCACTTTACCGAAGCAGCTGGAGATAAGCTTTTCATCCTGATGTTTGACGGTGCAGGCCGGCGTGGTAATGGCGCCGGTGAAGCGCACGACGCCGGAGGCGACCTGGCTGCCGGAAAGCGGTTTTGCTTGCAGAGCGAAGGGCAGAATGACCAATGCGCTTAATACGGCTAAGTAATGGTTCATATGCTGTTCCTTTCAGAGTAAAAACACTGCCAATTAAAAAACAAGTGCGCTTGTTTTCATCAAATAAGCTATTTCGCTTGGAGAAATAAAAACGAATGGGCAAAAATCCTACTACCCGCATTCAATGAATTTGATAATAGGGAGGTAGGATGAGTAAAACCATGATTTGGATCATAGTGAAGGCCGGTTAATGATTTCAGGCGCAGGCGGGATAACAGGCTGTGATCGTTCTCTCAGGAAAGTCGGGCAATGGCAGCCGTTTTCGCCCTCGTTGCGCGGCCGCAGCAACGGGGGCGAGAGCGGGATTACAGCATGCCGCTGCTGCCGCAGATGCGGATCTTTTCCGCCACCACTTCTTTCATCGCCAGCTTGCCGGGGACGATGTATTTGCGCGGATCGTTGGCGTCCGGGTGCTGCGAAAAGTAGCTTTTTACCGCATCGGCGAAGGCGATTTTCAGTTCGGTGGCGACGTTGACCTTGCAAACGCCGAGCGAGATCGCGCGCTTGACCATCGCTTCCGGAATGCCGGAGGCGCCGTGCAGCACCAGGGGGACGTCCACCTGTTCGCGGATCAGCGCCAGGCGCTCAAAATCCAGCTTGGGTTCGCCGTGGTACAGGCCGTGGGCGGAACCGATCGCCACCGCCAGTGAATCGATGCCGGTGGCGGCGACAAACTCGCGCGCGGCGGCCGGGTCGGTATAGAAGCTGTCCGCCGTATCGACGATCAAATCGTCTTCCTGCCCGCCCAGGCGGCCCAGCTCCGCCTCCACGCTGGCGCCGTAGCGATGGCACAGGGCCACTGCGGCGGCCACCTTGGCGATATTCTGCTCGAACGGCAAATGGGAACCGTCGATCATTACCGAGCGGATGCCGCTTTTCACCTTGTGCTCGATGTCGTCCAGCGCTTCATGATGATCCAGATGCAGCGCCAGCGGCAGATCGTAGCGGTGCGCGGCCGCCTGACAGATACCGATCAGGTAGTCGGTGCCGGCATAGCTGAAGGTGCCGGGCGTGCCGGCCATGATCACCGGCGAGCGCAACTCGGCGGCGGTCTCCGCCACCACCTGCACGGTTTCCAGATTGTGAACGTTAAACGCCGGCACGGCGTAACCCTGGCGCTGCGCCTTGAGCAGCATGTCTCGGTTGGCTATCAGATACATGGGATCTCCTTACAGCTCAGGGGAGGGAAAACGGTAAATCGTCACGCCTTTCACCACCCGGTTGACTTCACCGGTCGGGCAGGGGTTATCCGGGGTCAGCCCCAGCGCCAGCGAACTCTCGAAGGCCAGCATCTGGGTGAACAGCAGATACGGGAACAGCAGCCAGATATCGTCTGCCGCGTTGTGCATATGCAGCAGGGCATCGGACAGCGGTTGACGTTCGCCGGTCAATCCGACCAGCTGCATTGCCAGTCCGTCGCGCTGCAGTTCGTTCCACAGGTCGCGGTCATACTGACGGGCGTAGTCGTGGTGGGAGAACATCAGCACCACCAATGTCTGGCCGTCGACCATAAATTTCGGGCCATGGCGCAGGCCAAGCGGCGAGTCGTAGCGCGTAACGATGCGGCCGGCGGTCAGCTCCAGCATCTTGAGCGAAGCCTCTTCGGCGAGGCCGGTAAAGCAGCTGCCGCCGAGGGTGATATAGCGGCGGAAACCGCTGGCGGCCAGCGCCTTCACCTGCGGCTGCAGCGTTTCGCGCAGTGTGCGGCAGCGCTGCACCATGGCGTTCAACGGCACCTGGGCGGCCTCAAGCGACGTTGGGCCGAGCAGCAGCGCGGCGCTCAGCATCATGCAGCTGAAGCTGGAGGTCATGGCGAAGCTCTGATCGTTGGCGCCCTGCGGCATTACCAGCGAGCAGACGTTGCCACGCTGATGCGCGTACTGCGCCAGCCGGCTGTCCGGGTTGCACACCAGCATCAGATGATAGCTTTCCGGCAGCAATTGATCGGCCAGCTCCACTGTCGCCACGCTTTCCGGGCTGTTGCCCGAACGGGCGAAGGAGACCAGCAGCGTCGGCCGGTCAGGGTCGAGATACTGCAGCGGGTTGGCGACAATATCGGTGGTGCCGTAAGCCACCACGTCGCGGCCGGTGCGTTCGCGCAGCCAGGGGGCCAGGGCGCGGCCGGCAAATGCCGAACTGCCGGCGCCGCACAGCACGATTTGCAGGCGCGGATTGGCCAGCAGCGGCGCCAGGAACGGCTGCCACTGCGCCTGTTGATCCTGCAGTTGGCGATGCAGCGTCGCCCACAAATCCGGCTGTTGCCAAATTTCTGCGGCGGTATGCCAGGCGTTGCGCTGCTTCAGCCAATTCGTCTCGTAAGAGAAATACGCGTTCATGATGACAGCTCCTTAAAAAGCCTCGATTAACGGTCGGCGATAATCACGTCGATCCCTAAATGGTGCAGCGCCTGCAGATAGTGTTCAGGAATGCGGCTGTCGGTGACCAGGCGGTGGATCTGGCCGATGTCGCGGATCATGCAAAAGCTGGTGCGGCCGAATTTGCTGGCGTCGGCGATGGCGATCACTTCGCGCGCCACCTCGCACATCACCCGGTTCAGCTGCGCTTCGCCCGGATCCGGCGTGGTGATGCCGCTCGCGAGATCGAAGCCGTCGACGCCGAGAAAAAGCTTGTCGAACCGATACTGGCGCAGTTGTTGTTCGGCGGCGGGGCCGTACAGCGACCAGGCTTTGCGGCGCACGCTGCCGCCGACCACCATCAGGTCGATCTGCTCGTTGTTGGCCAGTTCGAAAGCGATGTTGAGCGCGTTGGTCATCACCACCAGATCCTTTTTCCCCGCCAGCTGCGGCGCCATTTGGCTGGTGGTGGAGCCGGAGTCGAGGATGACGGCGTCGCCGTCTTCAATCAGCGCCGCCGCCGCGCAGGCGATGGTGTGTTTTACGTCGCGATTGATGCGGCCCTTGTCCTGCAGCGGGCGGTCGAAGGCGAACTGTTTGTTCAACATGGCGCCGCCGTAGGCGCGCACCGCACAGCCGTGTTGTTCCAGCTGACGCAGATCGCTGCGGATGGTGACGCTGGACACCGAAAACTGCTGGCTGAGCTGCTCCACACGCACCGAGCCCTCGCGGCACAGCTGGTCGATAATTAATTCCCGGCGTTTTGCGGTATTGATCATTAATGCAGACTCCTGATTTACCTGTAGCCGTGCCCGACCGCGGCTTAATAAGCCGCAGCGATACCGACCGGAGCGCTTTCAGTTGTTCGTGGCGAATTACAGCAAACGAAACACTGAAATGCAATCGATTAATTTTAAAATATCTATATCTATCAGTTGGTTATATTTGATTTTGCTTTCGGTTGAGCGGCAACCGAAAGCGGTGTTAACGCAAAGTGAAAACGGCAAATTCGTTATTTTTCAGTCGCCAATTCCCTGCGCTTATTCATTCAGCCCATCGATGCCGAAAGCCGCAGCGATCGCTCGACAACCGCCGGGCTTTCACTGTTTTTTTTTATGCCGGCGCGCTTAAAAGCGCTGCGCCGCGCACGCCGCTGCTGTCACCGTGCACCGGCGGGAACACCGCCGCCGGCTCCATGCCAGGCAGCAGCCAGCGTCGCATCGCCGGCGGCAACAGCCGGTACAGCTCGCCGACGTTGGACAGCCCGCCGCCCAGCACGAAAGCATCGACGTCCAACAGCAGCTGTAAGCCGGCCAGCGCGCAGGCCAGGATGTCGACGTACATGGTCATCAACCGTTGTGCGAGCGCATCACCGGCACGATAGCAGGCGACCAGCGCCGGCACGTCAGCGGCCGGATGGGAGAAATGGCGGCTCAGCGCCAGCAGCCCGCTGCCGGAGACGTAGCGTTCAAAGCAGCCGGTCAGCCCGCAGTTGCAGCTGAACAGCGGCAGATCGTAACGTTGCGCCAACTGGGCCGATATCGGCATATGGCCCCATTCGCCCGCCACGCCGCTGCGCCCCTTGTGCAGTTGCCGGTTCACCACCAGGCCGCCGCCGGCACCGGTGCCGATGATGGCGCCGAACACCAGCGGCAGGTGCGCGGTTTGCGGCGTGCTGGCTTCCGACAGCGCGAAGCAGCGGCAGTCGTTCTCGATGGCGATAGGTCGCGCCAACGCCTGCGTCAGGTCATCCGCCAGGCAATGCCCGGTCAGGCAGGGCACGTTGACCGCTAACTGGCGGCGGCTGACGGGATCGGTGATCCCCGGTAAACCGATGCCGATGCTGCCGCGCGTGTGCAGTTCGCGATCCGCCTGCTCGGCCAGCCCGGCGATGCAGGCCACGAACTCGCCGTAATCGCCGGTTGGGGTGCGCACCCGCTGGAGCAGCACCTGATTGAGTCGGCGATCGTAAGCGGCCATTTCAATTTTGGTGCCGCCGATGTCGAAGCCGTAACGCATCTGTCTCATCGCCATGCTTTAGGCTCCGCTCAGGGTGACCACCGCCGCCTCGCGGCGTGCGCGTTCGGCGGCGAACACCATCAGGTGGCTCTCCAGCGCTTCCGCCGGGCCGGCCAGCACCTGGCTCGGATCGTTGGCGCGAATGGCCGCGATAAAGTGCTGCATCAGGTAGTAGTCGCCGCCGCCGTGGCCGGCCATGGCGTGCAGATCCTGGCCGGCATCGGTGTCGTAATGCGTTTCACCGTCGTCGAGGAACGAGGTGATGCGGATATGGCGACCGTCGCCCTCCAGGCAGCCGCGGCTGCCAAAGATGCGGGTGTGCCGATCTTCGTGGCGGGTAAAGGCTGTCATGGTGAATGACGCGGTGCGGCCGCCGGCGAACTGCATGTTGACCACCTGATGGTCGACCACGTTATTGTCGCAGCGGTAGACGCAGCGGCCGTAAGGCCCGTCGCGCAGCGCCGCCCGCAGCGTCGTCTGGTCGGGTTCTGGCGTCAGCACCCGCAGAAAACCGGGCGTGGCCTTGTGATTGTCGCCTAGATAGATGCGTTTGGCGGAATAGGGGCAGTTTGCCTCTACCGCGCAATCCAGGCAGTTGTCCGCCGCGCCGGCCGGTTGGTTTTCCTGGTGGAAGTGGCGCAGGTTGCCGAAGGAGCTGACCTGTTCGCAGGGCTGCTCCATCACGTAGCGGATCCAGTCGATGTCGTGGCAGGATTTCTGCAGCAGCATAAAGGCGGCCTGCCGATCGTTGCGCCAGTTTCCGCGCACGAAGGAGTGGGCCTGATGCCAGTAGCCGACCGGTTCCAAATGTTGCAGGCTGACGATATCGCCGATCGCGCCGTCGCGCAGCAGCTGCTTGAGCTTTTGGGTATAGCGGGTGTAACGCAGCACGTGGCCGACCGAGAAGATCAGCTTTTGGCGCGTCACCTCGGCGACGATGGCGCGGCACTCGTCGGCGTCCGGCGACAGCGGTTTTTCCAGCAGCATGGCGTAGCCCTGGCGGGCGAAGGCCAGCGCCGGCTCCAGATGCATCTGATCCTGGGTGCAGATCAGCACCGCGTCGGCCAGCTTGCCGGCGTCGGCGGCCAGGCGCCAGTCGGTGAAGACGTTTTCCGGCGCGATGGCATGCTGCGCCACGAACTGCTCGCGGTAGGCGTCACGTGGTTCCGCTACCGCCACCACCTGCATCAAATCGGGATGCGCCAGCGCATAGCGCGAGTAGATCTCACCGCGCGCCCCGGCGCCGACCACCAGCACCCGCACCGGGCGATGGGCAAAGCTGTTGGGTTGTGTTGACGACATTGCTGGATACTCCGCTGTTGTTATTTGAGGTTTTGGCCGCTGAGCTCGTCGAACAAATGCGCGCGCGTCAGATCGAATGCCAGATGAATGTTTTCGCCGAGGCGCGGCTCCCAATCCGGCAGCGACGCCATGCGCAGCACGAAGCGCAGATCGGCCAGTTCGCAGTGCAGCAGCTCTTCGTTGCCCATGCGCTCGATAGTGACGATCTGCGCCGGGAAACAGTTGGCGCTGCCGGGCGCGCACAGCCGCAAGGACTCCGGCCGGATGCCGAGACACACCCGCGCATGCGGGTAGTCCGCCAATTGCCGTTGCAGCGCAGGCGGCAGATCGAGCTGGTGCTGCAGGCCGATACGCAGCCGCACCGTTTGGCCGTCGCGCACGATCGCCAGATCGTGCAAATTCATCGACGGGCTGCCGATAAACTCGGCGACGAAACGGTTGGCGGGGTGGTGGTACAGGTTGATCGGTTTATCCACCTGCATGATGGCGCCGCGGTTCATCACGCAAATGCGATCGCCCATGGTCATCGCCTCGACCTGATCGTGGGTGACGTACACCATGGTGGCAGCGGCGCCTTCCTGCTTCAGCTGATTGTGCAGTTCGATCAGTTGCACGCGCATCGACACCCGCAGCTTGGCGTCGAGGTTGGACAGCGGCTCGTCAAACAGAAACACCTTGGGTTTACGCACGATGGCGCGGCCGACCGCCACCCGCTGACACTGGCCGCCAGAGAGCTGGCCCGGCTTGCGCTGCAGCAGGTTGGTGATCTCCAGCTTTTCCGCCGCGTCGCGCACCCGGCGGTCGATCTCGGCCTTGCTCTCTTTGCCGATCAGGCCGAACGCCATGTTCTTGTACACCGTCATGTGCGGGTACAGCGCATAGTTCTGGAACACCATGGCGACGCCGCGATCCTTCGGCATGCTGTCGTTGACGCAGCGATCGTGGATCAGGATCTGCCCCTCGCTGACGCTCTCCAGCCCGGCGATCATCCGCAGCAGGGTGGATTTGGCGCAGCCGGACGGGCCGACGAACACCATAAATTCCCCATCCTCAATGTCCAGATCGACGCCGTGCAGCGCGTGGAAACCGTTGGGGTACACTTTTTTAACGCTGTTTAACTGAATTCCGGCCATGTCGTTTACCTTGTCTGCGCGTTAGCCTTTCACCCCGGCGCTGGCGATGCCCTGGATGAAATAGCGTTGGAAAATAATGAACAGCATCAGCATCGGGATCACCGCCATCAGCGCCCCGGCCATCAGCAACGGGTATTCCACCCCGGCGCGGCTGGAGAGCGAGGCCAGCCCAACCGGCAGCGTCAGCTTCTCGGTGGTGGTATTGACGATCAGCGGCCACATCAGGTTGTTCCAGCTCCACAGGCCGTTGATGATGACGCAGGCGATAATGCCGGGCCGGATCAGCGGCAGCATGATGCGCCAGAAGATGGCGAAGTAGCTGTAACCGTCGATCAACGCCGCTTCCTCCATCTCCTTCGGCACCGCCAGGAAGAACTGGCGCAGCAGAAAGGTGGCGTAAACGCTGAAAATGCCCGGCAGCACCAGCCCGGTGATGCTGTTGACCAGCCCCAGCTTCTGCACCACCAGGAATTGCGGGATCAGAAACGCCTGTCCGGGCACCATCAGGATCGACACGCACACCAGAAACACCGCGTCGCGGCCGCGAAAATGCAGGCGCGAGAAGCCATAGGCGGCCAGGGTGGCGATCGCCATCTGCAGGATGACGGTGAAGAAGGTCGCCAGCAGCGAGTTGAGATAAAAACCGGCGAACGGGATTTCGTGCATCACCCGGCCGTAGGCCTGCAGGCTGGGATGCGCCGGCAGCAGCGTCAGCGGGATCTGAATGCTCTCGGCCTGGGTTTTCAGCGAGGTCACCAGCATCCAGATAAAAGGCACCACCGAGGCCAGCGCCGCCAGCCCCATAAACAGGTACACCAGCGTTTTCTTGCTTGCGTTCATGTGCAGCTCCTCAGCTGACTTTCAGGCGCTTGCCGATCGCCATTTGAATCAAGGTGATCACCAGCGTGACGGCGAACAGCACCACGGTGATGGCGGAGGCGTAACCTTTTTCCTGCAGGTAAAACGCGTACTTGTAGAACAGGTTGGTGACGGTCATCACGTCGTTCTCCACCAGTGCGCGGTCGAACATCAGGAACACCACGTCAAAGACTTGCAGGATCTCGATAAAGCTCATCACCGACACGAAGAACAGCGTCGGCACCATCATCGGCAGCGTGATGCAGAAGAAGCGCCGCAGGGTGGGGATGCCGTCGATATCCGCCGCTTCGTACAGCTGGCGCGGAATGCTCTGCAGCCCGGCCAGCAAAATGATGATCTTCAGCGCCAGCGACGACCAGATGATGATGATGGACACGCTGATGCGCACCACGTCCGGATCGGACAGCCAGGCGACCGGCGCAATGTGCAGCAGGCCCAACGCCTGATTGATCAGGCCGAAATCCTTGTTGAACAGCCATTGCCACACCATGGCCACCGCCGCGGGCATGGTGACCGCCGGCAGGAACAGCAGAGTGCGCAGCAGGCCTTTGCCGCGGATGTTCTGGTTGAGGCCAATCGCCAGCAGCAGCGACAGGCTCAGGCTGATCGGCACGCAGACCACCACGTAAAACAGAGTGTTGGCGGCGGCAGTGTAGAAGTCGTCGTCTTCAAACAGGTTGAGATAGTTATCGACGCTGATGCTGCTCCAGCGCATGAATTGGTTCAGATCGGTAAAGCTGTAGAAAATGTTCTGCAAAAAGGGGATCAGGTAAAACACCGTCACCCCCAACAGCAGCGGCAGGATCATCACCCAGCCCCAGAAGCGTTCGGCGCGTTCGAGCCGATTGAGCGCGGGGCGGGCGGTGCGCCGGGATGGTTTCAGGGTGACCGTAGCCGTTTCTGCCAGCGACATGTTGCCATTCCTCACCTATGACGTTCAGCGTGGGTCCACCGCGGCGCGCGCTCGGGGCAGCGCGCCGCGGCGGGGCGATTACTGCTCCATGACGCGCGCGATCTTCTTGACCGATTTGTCCATTTCCTGTTTGGCGTCCGCGCCCATAAAGATCTTCTTCAGGCTGGCGATCCACATGTTTTGCCACTTCGGCGTATTGGTGCCGGCGGTGGGGTAAGCCTGGGTCACTTCCAGAGTCTGGATGTAAGGCGAGACGTCGACTTTCTGAATCTGCTGCGCCCAGACTTTGGCCGCCGTCTTGTTGGCCGGGATCACCACCTTGGCCAGCTCCGCCTGTGAGGCCTCGCTGCTCATGAAGGCGATGTATTTCCAGGCGGCCTGCTTGTGGGCGCTTTTCGCCGACATGGCGAAGGCCAAACTGTGGGCCACGCCGGACTGGCGTTCAATTTTGGGCATCATCAACACGCCGATGTGGTCGTTGATCAGCGGGTTATTGGCGAACGGCGCCGCCAGCCAGGAGCCGGCATAGACCATCGCGGCGCGGTTGGACTGGAAGATGTTCTCGGTTTTGACTTCGCTCATCTGCTGGGCGCTCGGCATCAGGCCGTCTTTCATCATGCCCTGCAGTTGCTGATAGACCCAGATGGACTTGTCGTTGGCGATGTCGGTAGGCTGGCCATCCTTGGGCACGATGTGATTGCCGTTTTGGAACAGCAGGTTCATGTAGCTGTCCTGGCCGTCGATGCTGAGGTCCATCACCAGCGGGAAGGCGGCGCCTTTCAGCCCGTTTTTCAGCGCGGCGGCCTTGCTCTTCAGATCGTCCCAGCTCCAGTCGCTGGTGGGATAGCTGACGCCGGCCTGATCGAACAGTTTTTTGTTGTACCACACGGCGATGGAATCGACGTCGCGCGGGATGGCCATCTGTTGGCCGTCGTACTGATAGGCTTTCACCGAGCTGGCGACCACGTCGTCCAGTTTAAGGCCGCTGTCCTTAATATAGGGCGCCAACGGCTCCATAATGCCGTTTTTGGCGTACTGCACAAAATAAGGCATATTGATCCAGAATATATCTGGCGCTACGCCGCCGGCGGCGGCGGAATCTAATTTAACGAAATATTGCGCCGAGGGAGTTAATTCTATTTCTATTTTTATATCCGGATTGGCCTGTTCAAAGCGCTTGGCAATCTCCTGTTCGGCAGGTAATTGGTTTCTGTCCCAAACGGCATAGCGTAAAGTTATTTTGTCTGCGGCATGGAGCAGTGTGGGTAATAATAATGTGCTGGCAAGAATAGAATGCGCCAGTAGGCGGCCGGTATTTTTTATCGGTGACATTGCTTTCCCCTCGGTGAGCGACGAATAGCGTTTTTCGCAACGTAAATTCTTTCTATCCCTTAACTTTCAATGTGTCAATACACCCCCGAACGCCCAAAAATGGGGCGACAATGTTTCATTGTTGTTAAAATCGAAAGGCTTTTGCGGCCAAGTGAAAGGGGTTTCTGTTTACATCTCATTAACCTTTTAGCGGGGTTTTTCCCCGGTGGCGCGGCATTTAGCGGCCTTCGCAGGCATAGGAATAACTGATAACCCTTGCACCATAATGGGGATTAAAAATATTTTTATTGTGCAAGCTTCAGCTTCTTTCATTTTTGTGATGCAAATAAACAAAAAAATCTTGCTGGGGCTGTCCGAGGAGGGCACTTGAACGTTTTTTATTGCCGGCTATTGTTTGTGGCGATAAAAGACGCTAGCCTGAATCTCACAACATTTATTCATCCAAAATAAAGAGGGCGAAATATCATGCGCCTGTCTCTGGTATTTACGCATTGCCTGGAAAAAGTATTTCATCGCCAAAATATGCCGCCCATTGCCGTGGAAAATCGGCTGAGCGGGTTAAATAACGAGGTGCTGTCCTGGCAGGCGGTGTACTGTTTGCAAACCCCGGGCAACGAGACTCGCCATGAGCTGTGTTATCAACTCGACGGGCCGCTGGCGGAGTATATCAGCGTGCGCCAGGTGCAATCGGTGCCGAGCGGTTTTCCCTGTTATCGCGAGACCGATGAGAATTACCTGACGACCGAGCCGGGCTTATTTCCCGATCCGCTGATGCCGCTGCCGCAACGGCGTTTTTTTGCCGCCTGCCGCTATTATGGCAGCCTGTGGTTGACCCTGACGCAGCCGGCCGACGCGCAACTGGCCGGCGACTTTCCGTTGACCCTGCGGCTGCTGGATGCCCAGAGCGGCGAGGCGCTGGCCGAGGCCACACTGACGCTGCATCTGGTGCCCGCGGCGTTGCCGCCGCAAACGCTGTTGCACACCGAATGGCTGCACACCGACTGCCTGGCGGATTACTACCGTTTGGCGGTGTTCAGCCCGGCGTACTGGCGCGCGGTGCGCAACTTTGTGCGCTGCGCGGTGCAGGCTGGCGTCAATATGCTGCTGACGCCGCTGTTCACGCCGCCGCTGGATACCGCCGTTGGCGGCGAACGCACCACGGTACAGTTGGTGAGGGTGACACATTCGGCGCACGGGTATGGCTTCGACTTCAGCCGTCTGGCGCAGTGGGTGGCGTTGGCGCAGGAAGAGGGTATCGAGCACTTCGAAATCGCGCCGCTGTTTACCCAATGGGGCGCGGCGCATGCGCCGAAGATCGTGGTGGAGGAGCAGGGCGAGACGCGAACGCAGTTCGGCTGGCACACCGATGCGCAGGGCGAAGCGTATCAGCGTTTCCTACAGGCGCTGCTGCCGGCGTTGACCGCCTGGTTCCGCGAACGGGGGCTGGAACGGCAGGTATGGTTCCATGTTTCCGATGAGCCGACGTTGGACAACCTGGCGGCCTACCGGCGCGCCAGCGCCGCGCTGCGCCCGCTGCTGGATGGCTTCCGCACCTTCGATGCGCTGTCGGATTTCGCGTTTTATCAGCAAGGCCTGGTGGAAACCCCGGTCGTTGCGACCGACCACCTCGAACCTTTTATCGAACACCAGGTCCCCGGCCTGTGGGCCTATTACTGCTGCGTGCAGAAGACTGAGGTCGCCAATCGCTTCTTCGCTCAGCCTTCGGCGCGCAACCGCATATTGGGCGTGCAGCTGTATCTGTACCGCATCGCCGGCTTTCTGCACTGGGGATTCAACTTCTATAACAGCGCCCATTCGCGTGAACGCATCAATCCGTACGCGGTGACCGACAGCGGCCATGCGTTTCCCTCCGGCGATCCGTTCGTGGTCTACCCCGGTGAGGATCTGCAGCCGGTGGAGTCGCTGCGCCTGCGGGTGCTGCACCAGGGGCTGCAAGACATGCGCGCGCTGCAGCTGCTGGAGAGTTTGACCGATCGGGCGACGGTGGAAGCGCTTATAGAAAGTGAGCTGGGCATGCGCATCACCTTCAAGCGTTATCCGCACCAGGCCGGTTCGCTGCTGCGCCTGCGCGACGCGGTAAACCGCCGCATCGAAGCGTTGCTGGCGCCGATGTGAAGGCAAGTGGGGGCGAAAATGCGTCTTTCGCTCCCAATTCGCCATTACTTTGCTATACCTGATAGTCGATGGATTCACTTTATTGTCATGTAACTGACATGTCAGAGTCACGGCTCTGGCTTAAGTTTGCAGCGACTACGTCAGGAGATAACGCGATGTTCAGCCTGGATTCTCTGTTGCAAGATGCATTTCCACACCGCAATACCCCCGCCTGGCAGCGCAGCCTGCTAAGAACCCTTCTCTTCGAAAAAGAATTCAAACAGTTCGCCGCCGATTATCCCCATCTGAAAGGGCTCGATCTGATCGAGCAGGTGGTGGACTACTTTAACCTCAGCTGCGAGCTGGTGGACGGCGATCTGGAAAACATCCCGAGCCAGGGGCCGGTGGTGCTCGTGGCCAATCACCCGATCGGCTCGCTCGACGGCTTGGTATTGCTGCGCGCCGTTGCCGCGGTGCGCCCGGACGTGAAAGTGGTGGCCAACCAGCTGCTGACCTACATTGAACCGCTGCGCAGCCTGTTCGTGCCGGTGGATAACGTCGCTTATAAAACCAGCCGCAAACAGATTGAAGGCATGCAGCAGCAGCTGGACAACCAGGGGGCGCTGATCCTGTTCCCGGCAGGCGAAGTGTCGCGCATGAGCCCGAAAGGCATCCGCGACGGCCACTGGCATACCGGTTTTCTGCGCCTGGCCGCCAAAGCGCGCGCGCCGATCGTGCCGATCCACATCAGCGCACGCAACAGCAACCTGTTCTACTTTACCTCTCTGGTCTACCGGCCGCTGTCGACCTTGCTGCTGGTGCGCGAAATGTTCCAGCAGCGGGGCGGGCGTATCAAGATCCGCGTCGGCGGCCGCGTGCCGTTCGCCAACTGGCACGACGGCCACACCAGCGCCAAGGATCTGGCGGAGCGTTTTCGCCGCCACGTCTATCGTCTGGGCCAGGGCAAGCCGGGGCTGTTCGCCAGCGAATCGCCGATCGCGCTGCCGGAAGATCGTCTGGAGCTGAAAAAGGCGCTGGCGAACTGCGAACGGTTGGGGGTAACGCCGGACGGTAAAACCATCTATCTCTATCGTCGCCATGACGAAGCGCGTACGCCAATCCTGCGCGAGCTGGGGCGCCTGCGCGAGATCGCTTTCCGCGCGGTGGGGGAAGGATCCGGCCGCCGCCGCGATCTGGACAGCTACGACGACGATTACTATCACCTGGTGCTGTGGGACGAGGAGGAGCTGGAGATCGTCGGCGCCTATCGTTTTATCCCCACCGCCGAACAAATCGCGCGTAAGGGCCTGGAGAGCATCTACAGCAACAGCCTGTTCCATTATGACCGCGATATGGAACCGATCCTGGCGCAGGGCATCGAGCTGGGGCGCAGCTTCATTCAGCCGGCCTATTGGGGCAAGCGCGGGCTGGACTATTTGTGGCTGGGCATCGGCGCCTATCTGTCGAAATACCCGCAGTACCGCTATCTGTTCGGCCCGGTGTCGATCTCCGGCGGCATGCCGCTGGCAGCACGTGATTTGCTGATCGCCTTCTATCGGCTCTATTTCTCGCCGGATCACGCGTTCGCGCAGTCGCGGCGGCCTTATCCGGCGTCGCTGCCGCAGGTGCTGGCGCAGTTTGCCGGGGACAACTACCAGGAAGATCTGGTGCGGCTGAAGAGCCTGCTCAGCAATATCGGCTGCTCGATCCCAACGCTGTACAAGCAGTACACCGAACTGTGCGAGCCGGGCGGGGTACAGTTTATCGACTTTGGCACCGATCCGGCGTTCAACAACTGTATCGACGGGCTGGTGTTGGTGGATACCACGCGGCTCAAGCCATCGCGGTATCAGCGTTACATCGCGGTGCACCAGCCGCAGCCGGCCGAGACGGCATGACTACAGTCTGACTCATGCCTTTTTGATCTAAGCACGACCTTGGGGCCGGCGACGGGATAGCGCTACGATAAACGTTTTGCTTTCCACCGCCGGAGCCCGTCATGCCCCATTCGTTTATCCCGCCGTTATTGTCCGCCGATGAACCCTCTGCCGCCGCCGTGGAAATCCCGCGCGGCAAAGCGCCCTTTTTGCTGCTGTGCGATCACGCCGGTAAGGCGATACCGCAATCCCTTGGCGACCTTGGTTTGCCGCCGGGGGAGATCGAACGCCACATCGGCTGGGACATCGGCGCGCTGAGCGTGTCGCGCCATCTGAGCCGTCAGCTGGACGCCACCCTGATCCACCAGCGTTATTCACGGCTGGTGATCGACTGCAACCGGGCGCCCGGCATCGCCAGCTCGATCCCGCATTTGTCCGAACTGACGCCGATACCCGGCAATATCGGTATTGACGCCGAGCACGCGCTGGCGCGCGAGCGTGAGGTGTTTTTGCCGTATCACCACGCCATCGACGATCATTTGGGGCAACGTCAGCTGCGCGAACTGCCGACGGCGGTGATCGCCATGCACAGTTTCACACCGGTGTTCAAAGGGGAATCGCGCCCCTGGCAGGTGGGGTTGCTGTTTAATCGCTACCCGGAATTCGCCCGGCTGCTGGCCGAGCTGCTGCGCGAAGAGGGGGATTTGCAGGTGGGGATCAACGAGCCCTATGCAATGACCGACGCCACCGACTACACGTTGCCGGTGCACGCGGAACGGCGCGGATTGCCTTACGTCGGCATCGAAATTCGCCAGGATCTGATCGCCGACGAACGCGGGCAACAGGCATGGGCGAAACGTTTCGCGCGCCTGCTGCCGCAGGCTTGGCAACGCTGGCAAATTTGACTTTAGGAATATTCCCAGAGATGATAACCATAAGGAATACATAAGACGTCATTAGAAAAAAAGTCAGGAGAGACGTGTGGAGCACAGCGATAACGGACTGTTTATCAAACGGGAGCGTTTTGAAGTTCTGGCGATTCTGCGTGAAATTTGCAAACAACGCACGCCGCTGCGCGTAGAAAATCAGCAGCACCGGTTTCAAAGTCTGTTATTGAGCGTCGGGCCGGACAATATCGTGTTTAGCGGTGAGGAAGCGGAAAACGCCATCGACGGCGCCTGCACCATCGTGATTGAAAGCCACGACGCCAAAATCGAGTTTTCCGTCGGTCAGGCAGAACTGACCGAACATCAGGGCGTCCAGGCCTGCTCGACCCGGCTGCCGCAGGAGTTGGTCTATATCCAGCGCCGCCGCCAGTTCCGCATCACTACGCCGCACTGGCGCCAATTCTTCTGCACCGGCGAGTACCCGGACGGCACGCCTTATGAGCTGCGGATCCACGATCTCTCCGCCGGCGGCGTCGGTTTGCGTTTCGACGGCCCGCTGCCGGATTTCTTCCAGCCTGGCCTGCAGTTCAAAAAAGCGGAGCTGGATCTGGGCAGCTACGGCAGCTTCAAGGTCAATATGGAGCTGGTGGTGGTCAACGACGATCAGGAAACCGACGATAACGACCAGGTGGTGCACTTCTCGCGCCTGTCGTGCCGTTTCCTCAAGCTGGGGCTGGCGATGGAGCGCAAAATTCAGAGCGCGGTGTTCGCCTTCGAGCTGGATTTCAACAAAAAGAAAAAACGCTGATATTTATCAGGGGCGGGCATGCTGCCCCTGACTCTCCACAGGTCTTACGGTTTTAACGCCCGCAGGCTGCCGATCTCTTCCCAACCGAAATGCGCCGCTTCGGCCAGCACGTCGCACACTTCGCCGCCGGCGGCAACCACGGCCGCGTCGAGCGCGGCGCCGCGCAGCAGATGGCTCACCAGCAGTGCGGTGAACAGATCGCCGGTGCCTTTGACCGCCGATTTGACCTTCGGATGGGTAAAGCACTGCGCTTCCTGCCGGGTGACCAACATTAAACCCACTTCGTCTTCGTGCTGTGCCACGCCCGGCGCGCTGGTGACCAGCACCCATTCGGTGGTGTCGTTCAACAGCGCCTGCGCGGCGCGTTGCGTCTGCTCCCGGCTGCTCAGAGAGCGGCCGCACAGCTGCTCCAGTTCGAAACCGTTCGGCGTCAGGCCGTTGGCCAGCCGCAGGAACGGTGAACGATAGCAATTGACGATGCGCTCATCCACGTAGATCCCTTCGCCGTAATCGCCTATAACCGGATCGATATAGATCCTTATCTGCGGATTGAGGGCGCGCACCCGCTGCAGCCAGTTGGCCAGAATATGGCACTGCATCACGTCGCCCAGGTAACCGACGATCACCGCCCGGGTGCGTTTCATCACGCCGCGGGCGATCAGATCGTCGAGAAAGCCGCCGAACCACTCGCCGGAGATGACGCCGCCATGCGGCTTGCCGTAATAGGGCGGGCAGCCGAACAGCACGCTGGGCACCTGCAGCGCTTCCAGCCCCTTTTTCAGCAGGGCACGGTAGGCGATGCCGTTGCCGACGCTGCCGTAAACCACCTGAGATTGAATGCTGATCACGTCGATGGACGGTGATCGCAAGGGTGAAGCCTGTTGCATGAGTTACATCCTTGGTTCGTTATTATCCAGCCAGCGGGCGAACACCTGCCGCGCGCGCTGTTCCAGCCGTGCGCCGTGGCGCGCCGCCTGTTCGCGCAGGCTCTGGGGCGCGATGCCGGCCAGCTCCAGCTCGCAGGCATGGCCAATCAACCAGCGTTCGATATCGCGGTGATCCGCCTCCAGATGGAACTGCAGACCGAGCGCGAACCCCTGATAGTCGAAAGCCTGATGCGGGCAAATCGCCGTGCCGGCCAGGCAGCGGGCGCCGTCCGGGATCATGAACATATCGCCGTGCCAATGCAGCACCGGCGTATCGGCCAGCGGCGCCAGCACCGAGTCGTCTTGGGCCGCGAGCGTGGTCAGCGGGGCGAAGCCGATCTCTTTAACGCCGAGCGAAATCACGTCGGCGCCCAGCGCCTGGGCGATCACCTGTGCGCCGAGACACACCCCGAGGGTCGGCCGCCGCTGCGCCAGGCGCTGTTTGACCAGCGCCAATTCATGGTCGAGAAAATCATAGCGCTGCTCACCGGAAAAGTGCCGGGCGGCGCTGATCGGCCCGCCGAGCACCACCAACAGATCGGTCTCTTCATTATTGATAGCACGAATATCATCGCGACCGGCATCGTAATAGTCGATCTGATAGCCACGCAGCGAGAGCAGGGAACCGAGAATACCCAGGTTTTCAAAATTGACGTGTCGAATGGCGACGGCTTTTTTCATTGTTTAACCTCGTGAGCGTGGGTGAACGGCGTCAGCGCCAGCGACTCGCCCAGGACCGTGATGCCCTGCGCGCCGCTCTGATAGACGATGCGGCGTTCGCTGACCTGGCTGAGCTGCACCTGATAACCCTGCGCGGCCGGGAACAGCGCGCACGCCTGCTCCAACTGATCGGCTGCCCAGGGGGAGAACATCTCCAGGCGGGCAAAGGCTTTTCCTGCATACTGAATGTCGAGCACGTAATGTTTATCCATGGAACCCCTTACTTTTGGCCGCGGAAGCTGCTAATCTTATTTGAACTAGTACAAAAGGATTTATGTATGGCTTTATTGTATGCAAAAGGTGGCGGCGCTGTCCAGATTGCCGAGCAGATCGCCGCACGCATCAAAGACGGCGCGCTGCGGCCGGGCGAGCTGTTGCCGCCGGTACGCCAACTGGCGGCGGAGCTGGAGGTCAATCCGAATACCGTCGCCAGCGCTTATGCCCGATTGCGCGATGCCGGCCTGGTGGCGACGCGCGGGCGGGCGGGAACGGTGGTGCTGGAGCCGCCGCTGGCGGCGGTGAGTGCGGCCTATACGCCGCGTCAGGTGCCGGCGGGAATGTGCGATCTGGCCAGCGGCAATCTGGATGCCGCATTGTTGCCGGCGTTGGCGCTTGGCGCGGCGGAGGTGTTCCCGCAGCAAAATGGTTATGACATCAGTGGCGATCTGCCGGTATTGACCGGTCTGGGACGCGAGTGGCTCAGCCGCCAGGGCGTCACGCTGGGGGAACCGGCTGTGTTTTCCGGCGCGCTGGACGCGATGGAAAAGGCGCTGCGCTGCCATGTGCAGCCGGGTGCGGCGGTGTGGGTGGAAGATCCCTGCTGGCCGCCGCTATTGACGCTGTTGCGTCACCTGCGCCTGCGGCCGCTGCCGCTGTCGGTAGATGAACAGGGCTGTCGGCTGCCGGAAAGCGGGGCCGCCGGCGCGGTGATCCTGACGCCGCGCGCTCACAATCCGACCGGCGCTTCGCTCTCTGCGCAGCGCGCGCAACAGTGGCGGCGTTTTCTGCGCGACAACCCGCAGTGTCTGGCGATCGTCGACGACTTCTGGGGGCCGCTGTCGCAGCAGCCGCTGCATCTGCCGTTCGACGGCGATCGCGGCCTGTACGTGCTGTCGCTGAGCAAGTTTCTCAGCCCGGATCTGCGCATCGCGCTGGCCTGTGGCAACCCGACGTTGCTGCAGGCGATGCGCGCCGATCAGTACATCAGCGAACGCTGGGTCAGCCATATCTTGCAACAGATCGCCGCCAGGCTGTGGAGACAGGCCTTGCAGGAAGGGCAACTGCCGCGGGCGCAACAGGCATATCAGGCCAGAAGGGATGAACTGGTGCAGCGGCTCAATGCATTGAATCACACGGCGCTGGCGGTAGGTGAAGGGTTGCATCTGTGGCTGCCGGTGCGCTCGGAAAGCGCCGCCGCGCAGCTGATGGCGCAGCGGGGGTGGCTGGTGCAGGGCGGTGAACCTTTCCGCCTGAAGTGTGGTCCGGCGCTCCGCGTCAGCCTGGCGAACGTCACGCCGTCGCAGTTGGCGCCGCTGGCGCAGGATCTGTCCGAAGCCATGCGGGCGGCGGCGGCGATCAACTAAGCCGGCGTCAAACTCTCTTCCGCCAGTAACTGCAGCGAGGCTAACCGGGCGGCCGGTTCGGCGATCGGCGTGTCGATGATGAACTCGTCCACGCCGTACTGTTGCTGTAGCTGCGCCAGTTGTTGATGCACCTGCTGCGCGGTGCCGAGCAGAATATGGCTTTCCCGCGGCTCGATGCGGTAGTCGGTGGCGCCGGCCTGCTGCACGAAACTCTCGGCCTGCGCCAGGCTGCCGACGGTCACGCTCTGCTCACCGGCGACGTGCACGCGGTATTGCTGAATCTCCGCCGCCAATGCTGCGGCCTGTTCCTCGCTGGGGGCCACGATCGCCGCCACTGCCAGCAGCGCCTTGCGGCCGCCGCTGTGTGCGGCGTAGTGCTCCAGCGCGTCGCGGATATCCTGCGGATTGCCATTCAAATGCGCGGCGAACACGAAGGCCCAGCCGGACTCGGCCGCCAGCGTCGCGCTTTCTTTACTGGCACCGAGCAGAAAACGCTGCGCGCCCTGCGGCGGCAGCGGTGTGGCGCTCAGGCCGGGCTCGGCGTCGTCGTTCAGATAGGCGGTCAACTGCGACAGCTGCTGAGGAAAGTCCGGCTTGCGTTGCCGATCGTGGGCGGCCTGCAGCGCCTGGGTTGCGAGCGGCAGCCCGCCGGGCGCTTTGCCCACCCCGAGATCGACGCGCCCTGGCGCCAGCGCCGCCAGCAGGTTGAAGTTTTCGGCCACCTTGTAGGCGCTGTAGTGCTGCAGCATCACGCCGCCGGAGCCGATGCGAATGCGCGACGTTTGGCCGAGCAGATAGCCGATCAGCACTTCCGGCGACGGGCAGGCGAGCTGCGGCGTATTGTGGTGCTCGGCCAGCCAGAAACGCCGATACCCCCAGCGTTCCGCCCGTTGCGCCAGCTGCAGCGTGCGCGCCAGCGCCTGCGCGGCGCTTTCCCCGTCGGCGATCGGACTTTTTTCCAATATGCTCAAGGCATAAGCCATTTTTCCCGCTCCTTTCCTCATCAGATATGCCTGACAAATACCATGCGGGCGGCGCACGGCTTAATACTGATTGGCGATAGGATATTCCATTGATCCAAAACGGATTTGGATATGCGCAGAACGGTAAAGCGCCGCGATGTTACCGCTCGAGCCAGGCCTTCAGACGAATGGCGTCACGGTAGTGGCCGTAGCGCGGCTGCGCGCCGAGCAGGATCATCACCACCGGCTGCCCTTTGATGGTGGTGCGCATCACCAGGCAGTGGCCGGCCTCGTCGGTAAAGCCGGTTTTCTGCAGCTGGATCTTCCAGGCGGGGTTGTTGATCAGGCCGTTGGAGCTGCGGTAAACCAGCTGGCCGCGGCCGGGGCGCACGATCTGCTGCTTGTCGGTGCTGAAGCGGCGAATCGACTGATAGCGATAGGCGTGATTGACCATCTTCAGCAGATCGTTGGCGGTCGCCACATTGCGCGGCGTCAGCCCGGTCGGATCGTAGAAGCGGGCGCGTTTCATGCCGATGGCGCGCGCTTTCTGATTCATTTTCGCCACGAAGGCCTTGCGCCCGCCGGGATAACTGCGGCTCAGCGCGGCGGCGGCGCGGTTCTCCGAAGACATCAGGGCGATGTGCAGCATGTCGCGGCGGCTGAGCACCGAGCCGATGGTCAGCCGCGAATGGGTTTTCTTCAGCAGATCGCGATCGGCGGCGGTGACTTTGAGCTTGCTGCCCATCGGGCGTTTGCTGTCCAGGGCGACCATGGCGGTCATCAGTTTGGTGAGCGAGGCGATCGGCAGCACGCGGTTCGGCTGCTTCTGATAAAGGGTCTTTCCGGTGCGTTGATTGACGACCAGCACCGATTTGGCATTCAGCACCAGCGGCGGTGCAGCGGCATGCACGGGCGCCAAAACGAACAGCAGGCTGAACAGCAGGGCGGCGCTGAAGCGCCGGACAGGCAGACGGAGAAAAGCGTGAGATAAAAGCATAACGGCGGCAATAGTGACCCTAAGTGATTAAAAAATATCAAAAGAGTCTGCCCGGCAAATGTGAAGGAAATAGGGCGATAATCGCTCAAACTGTTACAACAATCCCTTTTGCCGCAGGGTGAAGCGGGTGGCCTCGTTCAAATCGTAGTCCGCGAGGCGCTCGCGCGGCACCCAGGCGTAGTCATCGAACTCGTCGTTGATCGTCACGTCGCGGTTGGCGGCATGGCAGTCGAAAATCAGGTAAATCATGTAGATTTGCTCCTGGCTGCCGTCGGCGTAAGTTTTGACGCGCACGTCATCGCGGAAAGTCCAGGGCGTGATGTTGTCGAGGATCAGCGCGGCGCCCAACTCTTCGCGCACTTCGCGCCGCAGCGCCTGTTCTATTTGTTCACCCGGCTCGACGCCGCCGCCGGACAGCGCCCACTGGCCGGGAAACACGCCCTTGTGGGCGGCCATTTTACACAGCAGGAAGGCGTTATCGTTTTCAATCAGCGGGCAGACAATGATGCGTTGGCGCATGGAAGACTCCTGTCAAAAATCAAAATGCGCAGGTTAGCAGGTTTGGCGGCGCAGGATAGAGGGGCCGATCGCGTTCTGCGTAACAGCAAAAATTTTTTGTTCCCTCGCGTTTAACGCCTTGATAAGGGAGTAATCTATCGGACTGGTTAATGGACTTAAAAGGGAACTTTATGAATTACCAAGTGGTGCCGTTTTGGTTTTACTCCGGCAAGGCTCTGCTGGCGGTGCTGGCCGCGATCGGATTGGGCGTGTGCGGCGTCAGTGCGGCGTTCTTCTATTGCCTGCTGCTCGCGCTCGTCTGGCCGGTCGCCGTTTCGATGCGGTTACACCAGCTGGCGGAAAAGGGCGTGGCGACGAATCCCCGACGGGCTTCGCAATGGATGGTCTATGTGCAAGGCATTCCGGTACAGGAAACCCGCCAGGTGTTAACCAACCCCTGTTTTGCGCTGGAAAACCGAATGCGGACCTTCTTTCTGTGCGCTTTCACCGCTAAAACCTTACTGCAGATGGCGCTGTTGCTGTTGTTGATCGCGCAGCTGGCCGCAACGGTCAATCTGTGGATCGCCTTGGCCGGCGTATTGTTCGGCGCCTGGCTGGTGTATAACACCGTCGACAGCATCCAGGCACTGCGCAGCCTGGCCCGGCGCCAGTGGGTAAGCGAGCAGTGGGTGAGCGACAGCGGCTCTATCTGGCATCGGGCGGCGCTTATCGGCCGTAAAGGGCCGGCGGCGGCGCTGGAACGTCTGTTGGCGTGGTGAGAATGTGAGGGCGCAGGAGCAAGCGGGCGGGCTTGCTTTTGCGTTTTGTTCCTCAACCGGGCGTCAATCGATAGTGTTATTGAGTATCATTTGCAATCACTTCTGGTCAGGATGAAGAAGAAATTTTCACCTGTCACGGAGATGATAAAAAATGCCTAATGGAATAAAACCCTTTGTATTGATGATGCTTCTGTTGCTGTCGGCCTGCCATAGTGCGCCGGTCAGAGAGCCACCTCAAGACGCCGTAGCGACAACCCCTATCGATGCGACCAAATCGCTATTCCCGCTGGGTAACTACTCGCAATCTGTCGATAAATGGATCCCCTATGGCCCGCAACGGCGGGTGCCCGTGATGGATGCCGCCGCGCAGCAGCGCCATTTCTCCGCCCTCAAATCCCACTATTTTGGCATGGGGCCGAATGATCAATCCCCCTGGAATCCGCATTACATCGCTTCCGTCCTGAACCGTGAAGCGCAAAGCCGCCGTGATGCCGCAATGGATAAATACCTGGGAAGTGAAAGTGTCTCCTGGGGGGAAAACTTCAGGACTCACACTGACCGCTGGAAACAGCAAGTCAGAGATAACGCGTCGACCGACATGGATAAGGCGTTCCATCCTGCGGGCAGGGGCATTGCAGTCAGGGAAACGCTGGTCAGGATCCTGCCGACGGCCGATCCGGCTTATGACGATCCTCGCCTGGCTGGACAGGGTTATCCGTTTGATAATTTACAGGATTCATCTATCCGTCCCGGTACGCCTGTATACGTTATTACGCAAAGCCGCGATAAACGCTGGAACTACGTCGCGTCGCCAACGGTGATCGGATGGGTGCATAGCGAAGACATCGCGGCGGTGGATCGGCAGTTTGTCACCGAATGGCTGGCGCTGGCGGAGAAAAATCTGGGGGCATTCATTAAACAGCCGGTCTCGGTGCAAGCCGGCGGCCAATTTTATTTTACGGCGCGCCACGGCACGATCCTGCCATTTTACCGTCACCGACAGGGTCTTTTTGTGGTCGCCGTGCCGGTACGCCGAGAGGATGGCCGCGCACAGATGCGCCGGATCGTTGTCAAGAAGGGGGAATTTGCCGCCATGCCGTGGAAAATGACGCCCGAACATTTTGCCGTACTGATGCGGTCAATGAGCGGCAGGCCTTATGGCTGGGGGAACTATAACTTCAATAATGACTGCTCCGCCGAACTGCGCAGTCTGTTGATGCCTTTTGGCCTCTTTCTTCCCAGAAATTCCGCCGCGCAGATACAGGCGGCCACCCGGGTGGTTGATCTTGCTCAAGCGAACACCCGTGAACGGCTGCGCTATCTCAAAGATCACGGCAAACCCTTCACCACGCTGGTTTATATTCCGGGCCATATCATGCTGTATATCGGCAATGCGCTCGTTGACGGCCAGGTTGTACCGATGACGTACCAGAATATCTGGGGGCTGCGCCCGGCAGATTCAAAGCGCCGCAGCATTATCGGCGGCGCAGTCTTTTTCCCGCTGCTGGCGACCTATCCTGAAGATGCGAGCCTGATGTCGCTGGCGGGCAAGGCGCAGTTCAAACTGGGATTTATTGAATAGCCCATTCTTTAGCTGATAAAGCGACCGCGAATGCGGCCCCGTTTGTGCGGTTGCTGAACGGGCAGGGGATGAAAACTTTTAAAATGAAATGACGTTTTTATGACGAAAATATTAATGAGCAAGAGCGTTGAAAATCATTAACGCCGAGCGATAAAGATTGTTATAACAGCGTGGACGATCTGGGCTAACGGCCATAGGCAGGATAAGGCGTTATGGTGCAAACGGCAGCGGAAAAGATGCATAAGCTGGATTTTGATGATGAAGTGACCGGGCTGATCTACGGCCATGCGTTTCGCTCCGGCGAGCCGCCGGCGCGCCTGAACTCGCAGCAGGTTTGCCAGGCTTACCAAACATTGTCGCCCGGCGACGGTTTTATCTGGCTGCACCTCAATCTCAACCACGCGGCGGCGGAGAAGTGGCTGAAAAACCATTTCGCCATTTCCGATTTTTTCTTCCATGAAATTCGGCACGGTTCCCACACCACGCGCATCGAGCGCCAGGGCGACGATCTGTTCGCGGTGCTCAACGACGTGATTTTCCACCCTGAGGACAGCAACCCGGAAACGGCGACGCTGTGGCTCTATTGCTGCCGTGGGCTGGTGGTCACCGTGCGTCACAAACCGGTGCGATTGATTGAACGGCTGCTTGGCCGCCTGACGGCGCTGGAGCTGGCATCGTCTACCGAGCTGCTGGCGCACCTGCTGGAAGAGCAGGAGGACGTGCTGGAGCAGGTGGTGCGGCAGGCTAACCAGTATGTCGATACTATCGAGGATCGCCTGCTGACCCGCCGCGTCAAGCGCAACCGCGCCGAGCTGGGGCGCATGCGCCGCATGTTATTGCGCTTTCAGCGCCTGTTGGCGCCGGAACCGGCCGCGCTGTTTCGCCTGTTGAACCGGCCGCCGGCCTGGCTGAGCCGCGAGGTGGTGCAGGATCTGCGGCAGTTTACCGAAGAGTTCACCGTGGTGTTGAACGATCTCGCCAGCCTGACCGAACGCATCCGGCTGCTGCAGGAAGAACTGGGCGCCAAGCTGATGGAGCAGAATAACCGTACGCTCTACACCCTGACGGTGATCACCGTGCTGGCGTTGCCGATCAACATCGTCGCCGGTTTCTTCGGCATGAACGTCGGAGGGATACCGCTGGCCAGCAATCACCACGGTTTTATCCTGCTGGTGTTGCTGGTCGGCAGTTTTACGCTGATAGCCGGTTATCTGGCGTTCAGGCGCAGGGACGAGTCGTAATTACAGGCGGGCGCGGTACTCTTCTTCCAGCCGGGCATGGGTGCTCCAGAACGGCTGCGGCGCCCGATCGTGCAGACGATCCAGCAGGATATCCAGATGGGTGTGCCAGCCGCCGGCGACGCTGAGCATCTCGTCGCGGTTGGCCAGGCGCCGGTGGGTGACCGTCAGCAGCACCGCGTTTCCCTGTTCCGTCAGCTCGAAGGTCACCTCGGAAGGGCGACCCTGATCCTGTTCGGCCCAGGTAAAGCTCAGCAGGCGCGGCGGGAACAGGCAGGTGATGTGGCCGCGGTTGCTGACGCAGCCGCCGTGCTGTTTGTACTTGGCCGGCGGTGGCTCGTGCTCGCCCGCCAGATCGGAGTTGCGAAACTCCAGCTCCAGCGGCGCGCCGTTTTCCAACTTCATGGCGCCGGCCGCCAGCCAGGTGGCGCGCTTGTCGGATTCGGTCAGGTAAGCCCACACCCGTTCGATGGGGCCGGGCAGCAGCCGCTGGATGCGCAGCGTGCCGGGTTCGATAATCATGCCGTAATCATTCATGGTTCACTCCTTGGGAGGAAGCTGTTCGGGCTGCAGCAGCGCCTGTTCGAGCGCATCCAGCCGTTCAGTCCAGAAATGTTCATAGGTTTGCAGCCAGTGCATGGCCTGCGCCATAGGCTCGGGTTCGAGCCGGCAGATATGGTTTCTTCCTTGCACGGTGCGTTGCACCAGGCCCGCATGTTCCAGTGCTTTCACGTGCTTGGAGGCGCCGGCGAACGACATCTGCAGCGGCGCGGCCAGTTCGCCGATGCTGCGCTCACCGCCGGCCAGCGCGCGTAACATCGAGCGGCGGGTCGGGTCGGCCAGCGCATGAAAAATGGCGTCCAGCTGTGAGGAAGATAATTCAACCATATGGTTGAATATAGAACAGGCGGGCTAATATTCAACCGTTTTGTTGAATATTTTTTTGCCCCGGCGAGAAACCGGGGCGAGGATCAGGCGCCGGCGTGCGCCAGCAGGGCGTTCAGCAATACGTCGGCGCCGGCGGCGGCCCAGGCGGGGGTGATATCTTCCCGCTCGTTGTGGCTGATGCCGTCCACGCAGGGAATGAAAATCATGGCGGTCGGAGCGACGCGGTTAAGGTAACAGGCATCGTGGCCGGCGCCGGAAATCATGTCGCGATGGCGATAGCCCAACGCTTGCGCGGCATGACGTACGCTGTCGATGCAGCCCCGATCGAAAGCGACCGGGGGATACTGGAAGATGCGCTCGGCGCGCGCGGTCAGGCTGCCGTCGTTGACGGCGTTCACCGCCGCCAGCAGGCGCTGCTCCATCTGCTCCAGAATTGACTCCTCTGGATGGCGGAATTCGACGCTGAAAAAGACGCGTCCCGGCACCACGTTGCGTGAATTGGGGGTAATTTGCGCCATGCCCACCGTGGCGCGCGCGTCGGGCGCGAAATCCCAGCCGATGCGATTGACCGCTGTGACCAGCGACGCAAAGCCCAGCAGGGCGTCGCGGCGGCGGTCCATCGGCGTGGTGCCGGCATGGGCGCTGAAGCCGACGACCTCCAGTTCATACCAGCGCTGCCCTTGTGCGGCGGTCACCACGCCGATGTCGAGATGCTCCGCTTCCAGAATCGGCCCCTGTTCGATGTGCAACTCGAAGGCGGCATGGATCGGCGCGCCGCCCACCGGATACTCGCCGGCGTAGCCGATGCGCTCCAGCGCCTCGCCGAGGCTGACGCCGTGCTCGTCGCGGCGCGTCAGGCCGTATTCCAGGTCGAATACCCCGGCGAACACGCCGGAGGCGATCATCGCCGGCGCGAAGCGGGCGCCTTCTTCGTTGGTCCAGTTGATCACTTCAATCGCGCGTTCGGTGACGATCTGCCGATCGTTGAGGCTGCGAATAACCTCCAATCCGGCCAGCACGCCGTAGATGCCGTCGAAACGGCCGCCGCGGGGCTGCGAGTCGCCGTGAGAACCGGTGACGACCGGCGCCAGCTCGGGCCGCGTGCCTTCACGGCGCAGGAACATGTTGCCCATCCGATCGACGCGCACGCTGCAACCGGCCTCCAGCGCCCACCGGTGCAGCTGGTTGCGCGCCTGACGATCCTCTTCGCTGAGCGCCAGGCGGGTGACGCCGTTGTCAGCGATGGCGCCGAACTGCGCCATCGTCTGCAGGCTTTGCCACAGGCGCTCGCCGTTGACCCGATACGTCATTGCTTTTCTCCCGGCGTTTTGGCGGTGTAACGGAAATCGCAGCAGGGGGCGCCGGACATGATGGTCTGGGTACGCTGCAGGTCAACGTCAGGCGCATAGCCGACGATAAACTGGCTGTCGCGAGCGCAGGAGAGCAGGTGGCCGATCTCCCCCAGCCCCATCTCGTGATACATCTCGGCGTAGCGGCAGCGGGTGACGTTATAGTCGAAGTGCTGTTCGTCCTGATTGATCACCTCGACGCGCAGCGCATCGTCTTTTTCCCACAGGTACTGCAAGGCGGCGAAGCTGCGCAGATCCGCGCCGTTCGGTTCCTGAGCGGCGAACTGTTTGCCCGCCGCGATGGCGGCATTCTCGATGGCCTCGCCGATCACCGCCTGGGCGCGCGCCTTGCCGATTTCACGCACCAGAATCTGGTAGATCGGCTTGATGATCTCCGCCTCGATTTTTCTGCGGGCCAAAATGCCCAACTCGTTGTTTGCACAGCTCATCGCCTTGCTCCTCTTGATTTATTGTGGTTTGGCGCCGCCCAACACGGTTTGCGGCTGCCATTTGCCGTCGACCACCCGGTACAGGGTGAAGCTCGGCTGTTGCAGGTTGCCCTGCGCATCGAAGGCGATGTCACCGGTCACGCCCTGATAATGTATGGCGCGCAGTTTCGGCAGATAATCGGCCGGGTTGGCCGAATCGGCTTGCTCAATGGCGGCGATCAGCACCCGGGTGGCGTCGTAGGCGAAGGGCGCATGCAGTTCGATGTGGGTGTGATAACGATCGCGGTAGGCTTGCTCAAACGCCTTGCCGCCCGGCATCTGTTCCAGCGGCAGCCCCGGCTCCAACGCAACGACGCCTTCACCTTCCTGCTGCGCCAGCGTCAGGAAGGTTTGGCTGACAAAGCCGCCGGCGCCCATCAGTTGCGCGTTCATGCCCAGCTGTTTCAGTTTGCGCGCCAGCGGCGCCGCCTGGGAATCTACGCCGCCAAAGAAGATCAGATCGGCGTTTTTGCTGCGCACGGTGGTCAGCACGGCGCTGAAATCGACGGTCTTGTCATCGACGTATTCACGGGCGACCGGCTGCACGCCCTGGGCCTGCAGCGATTTGATGAATTCGTCCGCCAGCCCCTGGCCGAAAGCGGTGCGATCGTCGATCACCGCGATGCGCTTGGCTTTCAGCGTCTTCACCGCATATTGCCCGGCGTAGTTGCCGCCGTCGTCGTCGTGGCCCATCACGCGAAAGCTGGTGTCAAAACCTTGTTGCGTATAGCCGTGACCGGTGGCGACCGGCGCCACCTGGGCGATGCCGGCGTCGTGATAGATGCGCGCCGCCGGGATGCTGGTGCCGGTGTTCCAGTGGCCGACCACGCCGGCGACGCCTTCGTCGACCAAACGCTGCGCCACGGCCACGGCGGTGCGCGGATCGGACTGGTCATCCTCGGACACCAGTTTGAAGGTGACCGGTTTGCCGTTCAGCGTCGGTTTCTGCGCGTTAGCGTCGGCGATCGCCAGTTGCGCGCCGTTTTCGAGATCTTTGCCGATGCGCGCGGAAGGGCCGGTCAGCGGCCCGGCCAGGCCGATCAACACGGTGTCGGCCGCCAGCGCCGGGAGGCTAAGAATCATTGTCATGGCAGCCAGCGCCAACGGTTTGATGCGAATGTTCTGTTGCATGTCATACTCCTGGTGCGGTTAAAAGAAACAACGGTTATTCACCCAAATAGATCTGTTTGATTTTTTCATCGTCCAGCATGTCGGCGGAACGGCCGCTGTGGCTCAGGCTGCCGCTGTCCAACACATAGGCGCGATCGGTGGACTCCAGCGCCAGGCGGGCGTTCTGCTCGACCAATAGTAGCGTGACGCCGTCACGGGCTAACTGCTTGATGACCGTGAAAATGGCTTCCACCACAATCGGCGCCAGCCCCATCGAGGGTTCGTCCAATATCAGCAACCGCGGGCGGCTGAGCAGCGCGCGGCCCATCGCCACCATCTGCTGTTCACCGCCCGAAAGTAGCCCGGCCGGTTGGTGCAGGCGCTCGCTCAGCCGCGGGAAGGTGGCGCACACCCGTTCGAAATCTTGCCGCACTGCCGATTTGTCGCGCCGCGCATAGGCGCCGAGCTGCAGGTTCTCCCGTACCGTCAAACGGGTGAAAATGCCGCGTCCCTCCGGCACCATCACCAGCCCCCGTTGCAGCAACCGGTGCGGCGGCACGCCGCGAATCGAGAAACCGTCGAACAGGATGTCGCCTTCGAACGGCTGCAGGCCGGTCAGCGCTCGCAGGCTGGAGGTCTTGCCCGCGCCATTGGCGCCGATCAGCGTCACCTGTTCGCCGGCGTTGACCATAAAATCGATGCCTTTGACCGCATGAATGCCGCCATAAGACACTTTGAGTCGTTTAACGCTCAGCAGGGCTTCAGACATGCGCGCCGCCTCCCAGATAGGCCTGAATGACCGCCGGTTCACGCCGCACCTGCGCCGGCTCGCCTTCGGCGATCGCTTTGCCGTAATCCAGCACCGTCAGCCGATCGCACAGACCCATCACCAGTTTGACGTCGTGTTCGATCAGCAGCAGCGTTTTACCGCTGTCGCGGATGCGCAGCAGCAGCTCGCGCAGCGCCACTTTTTCACCGGCGTTCATGCCGGCCGCCGGTTCATCCAGCGCCAGCAGCCGGGGCTCGGTCGCCAGCGCGCGGGCAATCTCCAGACGGCGTTGGTGGCCATAGGCGAGATCGCCGGCGCGGTAATGGGCGAATTGGCTGATGCCGACGTATTCCAGCAGCGCATGAGATTTATCGCGCACCGCCTGTTCCTCCTCTTTAGCGCGCCCGTGGCGAGCGATCGCCGCCCACAGGCCGTTGCGGGTGCGCACATGGCAGCCGACCATCACGTTTTCCAGCACGCTCATTTCGTTGAACAACCGCAGGTTCTGGAAGGTGCGGGCGATGCCGGCCTGCGCCACTTTGTCGATGGCCTGCGGTTTATAGCGCTGGCCCAACAGGCTGAACTCGCCCTCGTCGGCGCGATACAGGCCGGTGATCAGGTTGAAGCAGGTGGTTTTGCCGGCGCCGTTCGGCCCGATCAGGCCGTAGATTTCCCCTTGGCGGATGCTCATGCTGACGTCATCCACCGCCGTCAGGCCGCCGAAACGTTTGCTGACGTGATTTAAAGCGAGCAGCGGCGTCATGCGGCGTTCCTCCCGGCATGGCGAGCCGGCCATAGGCCCGCTGGGCGATACAGCATCACCAGGATCAGCGCCAGGCCGTAGAACAGTTGGCGGATGATTTCCGGGTCGATCAGCACCTGGCCGAACAGCGCCTGCTGCAGCGGCCCCATGCTGCTGCGCAGCAGCTCCGGCAGGGCGGCCAGCAGCAGCGCGCCCAGGATCACGCCGGGGATGTGCCCCATGCCGCCGAGCACCACCATCGCCAGTACGGCGATCGATTCCTGCAGGGTGAAGGATTCCGGCGACACGAAGCCTTGAAACGCGGCGAACAGCGCGCCGGCCACGCCGCCGAAGGTGGCGCCGATGGCGAAGGCCAGCAGCTTGAAGTTGCGGGTGTTGATGCCCATCGCCCGCGCGGCGTCCTCGTCTTCGCGGATTGCCGTCCATGCGCGGCCAATGCGCGAATTCTGCAGCCGCAGGCTGATACACAGGATCGCCAGAAGCAGCGCGGCGAACAGGTAGTAATACAGGTACAGGCCGGAAAAACGCACGCCGAACCACTCATGCATGCCGGAAAACTTCAGGCCGAACAGGCTGACCGGATCGACGCCGGAAATGCCTTTGGGGCCGTTGGTGAGGTTGACCGGGCGATCCAGGTTGCGCATCAGAATGCGCACGATCTCGCCGAAGCCCAGCGTGACGATCGCCAGATAATCGCCGCGCAGCCGCAGCGTCGGCGCGCCGAGCAGGATGCCGCACGCCGCCGCCAGCAGCGCCGCCAGCGGGATCAGCCACAGCATCGACAGGTGCAGTCCGTCGGGGAACCACTGCAGCAGCAGCGGGAACTGCTGCGTCAGATGCGGTGACGACAGCAGCGCGGCCAGATAGGCGCCAACGGCGTAAAAAGCGATAAAGCCCATGTCCAGCAATCCGGTCATGCCTACCACGATGTTCAGCCCGAGCGCCAGCATCAGGTACAGCAAGGCGAAGTCGACAACGCGCACCCAATAGTTGCCGCCGGCGGCACCCGCCACCCAGGGCGCCAGCAGCAGGGCGAGAATGAACAACGTCAGCCCCAGCCCGGCGCGACGCGGCGTGGCCAGAGGAGCGGGGGGAGTCAAAACGGTCATCGTGATGTCCTTATGCGCGCGTGGCGATGCGTTCGCCCAACAGCCCGGAGGGGCGGAAAACCAGCACGGCGATCAGCACCAGAAACGCGAACACGTCCTGGTAGTTGCTGCCGAACACGCCGCCGGTCAGCTCGCCGAGATAGCCGGTGCCCAGCGATTCGAACAGGCCCAGCAGCAATCCGCCGAGCATCGCGCCGCGCAGGTTGCCGATGCCGCCGAGCACGGCGGCGGTAAACGCCTTGATGCCGGGCAGAAAGCCCATCGAGAAACCGGCATTGCCGTAGTTGCTGGCCATCATGATGCCGGCGACCGCCGCCAGCGCGCCGCCGAGCGCGAAGGTCAGAACGATGATGCGGTCAGGACTGATGCCCATCAGGCCGGCGACCTGCTGGTTTTCTGCCGTGGCGCGCATGGCGCGGCCGAAACGGCTGTGTTCGACCAGCAGCCAGAGGCCGGCCATCACCGCTACGGCCACCGCCAGCGTGACGATCGCCGTGCCGGTGATCACCGCCGGCGCATGTTCGGCGCTGCCTGCGGTCAGGGCGATGGGCGTCATCGGCAACAGCTGCGGAAACATCAGGGGATTGCGTGACCAGATCAGCATCGCCAGGGTTTGCAACAGCAGCGAGACGCCGATGCCGCTGATCAGCGGGGCCAGGCGCGGTGCATTACGCAACCGGCGATAGGCCAGACGCTCGATCGCCATCGAGGTGATGGCGCAGACCGCCATGGCGCACAGGGCTGCCAGCAGCAGCGTGGCGTAGGGCGATAACGCGGGAAAGTGGTGTTGCAACACGTTTATCGCCGACAGCGCGCTCAGCGCCCCGACCATCAGCACGTCGCCGTGCGCGAAGTTGATGATGCGCAGGATGCCGTACACCATGGTGTAGCCGAGCGCGATCAGCGCATAAATGCTGCCGAGCATCAAACCGTTGACGGTTTGCTGTACCAGCGTATCCATAAGGAGAGTCCGGAGATAATGAGTCAGAGGCTCACAGTAGAGAATTTAAAAAAATTGTAAAATACGGAAAAACACTTTCTTATACAAAAAACGAGTGATTTTAATATATTGATTTTTATGTATATTGAATCCATTCCTTCAGTGTCGATTTCCCAAAAACAGTCAATATATGAAAAAAACAGAACAGTACGATGAGCCATTGCCGATGCTGCCGAACGATCCGCCGCTGCGCGCCGTGCGGGCGTTCGAGGCCATCGCGCGCCTGGGTGGCATCAGCGCGGCGGCTAACGAGCTGATGATTTCGCCTTCGGCGGTCAGTCATCAACTCAAAACGCTGGAGGCATTTTTGCAGATGCCGTTGACCGAACGGCAGGGGCGTAACCTGGTGTTGCGCAGCGAGGGGCGGGAGTACTACCGCTCGATTCGCTCGGCGTTCAACGTGCTGCGCCAGGCGACCGAACACGTGCGTGAACAATCCGCGTCGCGGCAGGTGACCATCAGCCTGATCCCGCTGTTCGGCATGGGCTGGTTCATTCCGCGGCTGCGCGGTTTTCTGCGTGAAAACCCGGATATCGACATCAATGTGGTCTACGCCAACCACCGCAATTACCTGAGCGACGCCGCCGATCTGTCGATCCGCTTCGGGGTCGGGCAGTGGACCGGCTATCGCAGCGAGAAGCTGATGTCCGGAAAAATGGTGCCGGTGTGCAGCCGGGCATTCAGTAAACTGCACGGTCTGCTCGATACGCCGGATCAGCTGGCGACGCTGCCGCTGCTGCACGACGAGGAGCGCAATACCTGGATGCAATGGTTTCAGCAGGCCGGCGTCAAGCGCCCGCTGCGCAGTATCGGCCCGATGTTCGAGGATGGATTGTTGACGTTGGCGGCGGTGCAGGCGGGGTTAGGGTGCGCGTTGATGCGTGAACCGTTAATCGCCCACTACCTTGAGAGCGGTGAGTTGATCAAAATGTTCGATCTGCCGATCGATGACGGCCGCGATTATTACCTGTGCGCTCGACTGGATAGCGAGCTGTCGCAGGAAGGCGAAAATCTGCGGCAGTGGCTGCGCCGCGAAGCCGATGAGAGCCGGCTCGCGTAACACCGGGCTTAAACAGGGGAGAGCCGGACGTTCATTTCACTTTCCCACGACGCGCGCCACGCCAACAGGAAAGTGATAGGCCCTCCGGGGTGGGCGTTTTTAAACCGTTGCTCACCGGCGATGATTGCTGAAGCTTCAAAGCGCGATACTGTCACTGGCGAAGATGACGGCTATGCTTAACTTGCCGATCACGTGGCGCGACGGCCATAAAGTGACAACAATTCCCACTCTCAGCGCAACGTCAAGGAGCGAGCAGATGTCTGTCGGCAATGATACGGAAACCGTGAATAAGACGGGGCTGGCGCCGCTGGCGTTGGGCGCATTGGGCGTGGTGTTCGGCGATATCGGCACCAGCCCGCTGTACACCCTGAAAACCGTGCTGTTTCTCTCCGGCGACGCGCCTTCGGCGCCGGTGATCCTTGGCCTGCTGTCGCTGATATTCTGGACGCTGATGATCGTCACTTCTCTCAAATACGCCATGTTCGCCATGCGCATCGGCAACCGCGGCGAGGGCGGCATCATGGCGCTGATGTCGCTGCTGGTCAGCAAGCGAAAATCCCGGCCGCTGGTGCTGTTCGCCGGCCTGTTCGGCGCCGCGCTCATTTACGGCGACGGCGCCATCACGCCGGCCATCTCGGTGCTCTCGGCCCTCGAAGGGTTGAACATCGTGCTGCCGGCGTCGCAGCCCTATATTCTGCCGGCGGCGGTGGTGATTTTGCTCAGTCTGTTCGCCATTCAGCCGTTGGGTACCGCGCGCATCGGCCGCGTGTTCGGGCCGATCATGGCGCTGTGGTTCCTGTCTATCGCTGCGTTGGGCGTGTGGGGCATCATCCAGCATCCGGCGGTTTTGCTGGCGCTGAACCCGCTCTACGGCATTCACTTCCTGTTCTCCAACGGACTGACCAGCTTCCTGGTGCTGGGCGGCGTGTTTTTGTGCGTCACCGGCGCCGAAGCGCTGTATGCCGATATGGGGCATTTCGGCAAACGGCCGATTTGGCTGGCCTGGTTCGGCATCGTTTTTCCCAGCCTGTTGCTTAACTACGCCGGTCAGGCCGCGCTGATCCTGAGCGGCGCCGATGTCACGCAGAACATCTTCTTCCGTTTATGCCCGCCGGCGCTGCTGGTCCCGCTGGTGATCCTGGCCACGCTGGCGACGATTATCGCCAGCCAGGCGATCATCAGCGGTGCGTTTTCCATGACCCGGCAGGCGATCCAACTGGGGTGGCTGCCGCGGCTGCGGGTCAAGCAAACCACCGAGGAAAGTTACGGGCAGATCTACATTGGCGCCATCAACTGGCTGCTGATGGTGGTGACGCTGTTCCTGACCGTGTTCTTTAAATCGTCGGACAATCTGGCCGCCGCCTACGGCATCGCCGTCTCGTTGACCATGATCATGACCACCGGCCTGCTGTTCGTCGCCATGCGCGAGGTGTGGCGCTGGGGGCCGATCGCCAGCCTGTTGGTGGCGGGCGGGTTCTTCGTGGTCGATTTGAGCTTCCTGACGGCCAACATGACTAAAGTGCTGCAGGGCGGTTATATCCCGCTGCTGTTGGCCGCCGCGGTCTATACCGTGATGCTGGTCTGGCATCGCGGGGTGCTGGCGGCCGCGCGCACCCTCGGTGAAACGACAGTGCCGGTAGAGGATTTCCTGGAGAAAATCCGCCGCGAATCCGTGCCGCGCGTGCCGGGCACCGCGGTATTCCTGACTCGCAGCCTGCAGGGGACGCCGCCGGTGATGAAATGGCAGGTCAAGCGTAACGGTTCGCTGCACGCCAACGTGCTGGCGCTCACCATTGCCATCGTCAATGAGCCGCGGGTCTCGAATGCTGAACGGTTGGTAATGCGCGAGCTGTCGCCGGGCTTTTGGTGCGGCGTGGCCAGCTATGGCTTTATGGAGCGGCCTAACATCCCGCAGCTGTTGCAGCACGTCGAGGCGCAGAAATCCGGTCTGAACTTCGACGAGGCGACCTACTATCTCGGGCACGAGACCGTGGTGCGCCGCGAAGCGAACGACCGGTTGCCATCCTGGCAGCGCAACCTGTTCGCGCTGATGGTGCGCAACGGCATGCACGTCACGGATTATTACTACCTGCCCAGCGATCAGGTGGTGGAGATTAGCCGCCGCGTGCCGGTATAGGGCGCGAAAAAGGCATCGCCGCAATTGCGGCTTGCATCACACAACGCGGTTTGCATTTCATTGCTGGCCGCCATAACCTGACAAGAAACGGATTGTTACTGACGCGATCAGGCAAAACCTAACTTCTCTCCCGGCATCGAACATGGCCGGACGGGCGGTTAGGTTTTTTTTTTGCAAAAAGGAGAAGGGAATGAAACTTGTCGTCGCTAATGACTACCAGGAAATGAGTGAGTTGGCCGCCAGCCTGTTGTTGAGTTACATGCTGCGCCCGCAGCGCGTCAATCTGGCTATCACCGCCGGCTCGACGCCTAAACGGATGTATGAGTTGTTGGCTCCGCGCGTCAAGGGCCACGCGGAATTCGCCAACGCGCATTACTATAATTTCGATGAAATTCCTTACGCCGGCCGATCGGGCTATGGCGTCACCATGGAGAATCTGCACCGTATGTTCTTTGGCCCGGCGGCGATCCCCGAGCGGCAACTGCATGTCTTGAATTCGGACAACTATCTTCAGCACGATCGGCGTATCGCCGAGGATGGCGGGCTGGATGCGATCGTGATGGGCGTCGGAGCAGACGGGCATTTCTGCGGCAATCTGCCGGGCACCACCGCCTTCGAAGACCGCACCTGTCGGGTGCCGGTTTCCGCCAGGCCGGATATGGCGGACATTTTGCTCAAAGAGGTGGGCGGCCGCACTGAATGGTTGCCCGATCATTACGTCACCCTGGGGCCGGCAAGCGTGATGGCCGCCAAAAAGCTGGTGCTGCTCGTCAACGGTTCGCACAAAGCGGACATTTTGCGGCGCATTGTCAGCGGGCCGGTGGAGAGCGGAGTGCCCGCCAGCATTTTGATGCTGCATCCGGACCTGTTGATTATCGCCGATCGGGAGGCCGCGGCGCTGCTGCCTTAAGCGTTCATCCGGCGCGTCTCGCCTCAGAACCAACGGTCATAACCTGCAACCAAAGCGTCTTTCCCTGCGGCGCAGAATCAGGCTAGAGTGCGCTTTTTCATGCACCTGGGGGAATTCCGATGCTGTTCGATTTAAACCAGCAGGCGGCCGAACTGCCCGAAGCCTGGCGCTCTGCCGTGCTGGGCCGCGTCGGTGCGGCCAATATCAAAGTGCTGCGCATGGATGCGCGCAGCATTGCGGATGAAGTGCATGATTACAGCGAAGGGTTGCTGGTGATCAGCGGCCACCTGCGGCTGCAGGTGGCGGGGGAAGAAGTGGTGGTGCGGGCCGGTCAGCTGTATCAGGCCGCGGCCGGCGTGCCGCACCGCGTGTTGCCGGGCAGCGAAGGCACGCTGGTGATTTTCGATCTGCCGGAAAAAGGGCGCGATTTATCGAGGACGTGAACAATAAAAAATCATCGTACGGTTATCTTTGGCTGTTAGTGGTGTTCAGATGAGCCAACGCTTTTAGGAATGCATTATAGTAGTGCTTTTTCAACATCAGATTAGAAAGAGTTCAGAATCTGTTTATGTTAAAAATCGACAACATCATTGCGTAATTCGCCGTCTGTCAAAATAAATGGCTAACTTTGACAGTGCCAGTTCCCAATTCTGAAAGGCACTGTCCATTTATTCTGCACATTATCCAGGCGCAGGCAAATAATTTCAATAGGCTGATTATTTCGGAAGTTTTTTTCGTTTTTGTCGGCTTTTTACTTTCTAAATATTGCAGGCGAGTGAATATCTTAAATAATGAATGGGCAGTAAAAATCCAATAAATTAATGGTGTTGCCAGAAATTCGCCATGATTTCTTGACCGATGCATCTTTGTGGTCATAATTTATCTGGAAGGCTTTAAGGGTGGTGTTTACAACAGCATAGCTGTGCGAATAAGGATGTGAACTTCAGGCTAACGAGAGCAAATGACATCAATCTTTTTCATCCGTGATCCAAAGAAAAAATAAGATTAAGGAATTAAATCAGTGCCGCGCTTTTTACAGCGGTGTTTTGTTAACGATTAACATTAATGTTCTCTATATCTAACAGGATGTTTTCCAATGAGTGATCAAATAGACAATCAGGTAGAAAGTTTCGAACAACTTCGTACTGTTATACCCTCCGCCACCGGTGATCGCATTCTTCTGAAATCCTGGTTGCCAGGGCTTCGCTTTGGCGGCGGTGAGTTTGTTGCCACTATTGGGGATGGCGTCGACGATAACGGTTTTATCGCCGCTGGCCAAGGATTCTATTGGACGCGTGTCAATCAAACACTGGATGTGGAGAACTTCGGCGCCAAACCAGGAGACTGGCAGTTCGACAACACGGTGGCGTTTCAATCCGCCATTAATGCCGCTAAGAAAAATGGCGGCGGTGAAGTTCTATGTATGGGTAATGTATACCGATTCGGTTTCTATTCGTACAGTGCCAAATATACTTTACCGTTCGATGATGGAACAGCGGCGCCTGCCATTATTGCGATGGGCAAAGATAAGGATATCTGTCCTGAACCCCAGGAAACCATGAACGCTGTTCTGGAGATCCCGAGCAGGGTTCAACTGCGTGGCTCTAAACAAGTCAACACTATTCTTGATTTTGGCTGGTCGCGTGACGTACACGGCGTTGGGTTAGACCAGCGTATTGGCATCTTATTCCGTCCAGACGGTTACCCAACCACGACTCGCATGACAGGGTTCGTCCGCGCCGTAGGTGTTGCCGACCTCACCATTCAAAATGCCTTCATCGGCATTCTGTCCGACGGCGTCATTTTCGACCAGTCACACTTCGGTGATATGATCTACCGTAATTGCGGCATCCCCGTTTTGCTTCAGGGCGCAGATAGCTGCTTCTTCGGTATCCAAACCATGGATAACTGCATGGCGGCGTTCATTGTCGGCGGTATGTGGCTACAGCGTAACAACGTTCAATACGGCGGCCAATGGGTGCCACCTTATACCACCATGGACATCTGGTCTCTGGGGTGGTGTGACTACTGTGTGTGGAAATACATCACCGTCGGTAACGGAAGTAATAACAAGTTCGGCGATAAGCACTTCGAGCTTGATAAGTTCTTTGATGACTATTTCTATAAGTCTAAAAACTCGGTTAAGACCTCAGAGGGAGGGCGTCTGACCAACATGGATCAGTACGGCGCCGATACGGATAACCCGCATGAGAAATACCGCGGCATCTGTCATCGCGCGTGGATCAACTACTCTCGTTATAACCGTGGCAACCTGAGTGTCATCATCGAGAACGCCAAAACGTACTGGACATCCCGTGTACCATTCCAGGCGCCGACTAAAACCGGTACGGACTATTATGGTCAAATCCACAATGCTTACATCGAGCAAGCTGGTCACATCAACAACAGCGCCGATAACTCTGATGCCAACGACTGGTATCACTCCAAAGTCGATCCGTACAACCAGGACTACGATAAGCTCCCGTATTTTGTCGTAGAAGGCTCAATGGGCTGTTCCCGTGGCGCTAACATCAACACTCGTTACGCACTGACTGCCCGTAGCGGTGAAGTGAACAACGCGAAACAGATCAACCAGATCTGGGTTCAAGACTTCGATGAAGTCTACAAGCAGCAGCCTAAGGAAAACGATAACTGTATTCGTTACACCATCGTTTACGACGGTAACGCGAAGAAAGGCCAGATCGTCGAGCGTATGTGGGTCGACCGGTTGGAAACGCAGCCACTGGCGTGGGTCCACGGTGAGGATATGGATCAGACCCATACCTTCCGCTATCGGGTTCTGGTTACTACCTTGCAAATGCGCAACGGTAATACAACCGAAGGCCAAATCGCAACGCCATGTTCCATTATCCATACTGCTGGGCGAAATAAGGTATTCCTGAAAGTAACAATCCCCGCTAACGCAGCGTCGTTGACGGGAGATCTCAACTGGATGTGGATGCCTAAGTATCTGGAAGGTCAAAACTACGGCTCCGATCAGCCGATCTTGAGTGTTATTAGCGCAAACGTAATGGGTACCAAGACCTACCCTGTAACCGGGGGCGGCGGCGGTACGGTTTCGATACCTAAAGAAATCAAGTCGGCCACTTACCGTAATGGCGCGCTCTTCATTCACGATTCTCAGAATCCGACAGACGCAAACCGGATGAAAATCTCTGATTTCCAGCCGGGAAGTGTCTTGGAGATTGCCGTTGAAGTTAATGGTAACTGGTTCATGTATTAAACTGGCCCGTTGGGTTTGCCTCCTATCAACATGCTGACGGAGGAAGTGGAGGCCGATCCCGTATCAGGTTGCCCTGATCCACAAACCGGAAAATACCAATCCTCACATCGCGGATTTTATCGGAAACGCAGTTCCTCCGCCGCCATATGTTTCCACATAAAAATCGCGCCGTGATCCGAGCCGCATTAAAGAGGGCACCTGACGGTCGATTAAGTGCTGCTGTTCAAAACCGTCAGCGCCACGTTTACCGCCGCCAATAACCGCGCCTCGGTGACGCCGTCACGCGCCTGAATCGACAGGCCGTGAAGGAATACGGCGAAATAGTCTCCCAGGCTGTCGGCGTCGGTGTCGGCCGGCAGTTCGCCGGTTTGCACCGCCTGGCGCAGCCGTTCGACGATCTGCTGCGTGCGCTGCAGCCGGTGCTCTGCCAGCCAGACTTTGAGCCCGTCGTTTTCTGCGCTGACGCTGGCGGCGGAGGAGACCACCATGCAGCCCTGCGGCAGATCCGGCCGGCTATAGAGCCGCACGGCATCTTCCAGCAGGCGTTTGATCGCCGGGCGAATGCCGCTTTCCTGCGCGAAGGCGCGATCGGCAAAGCCGCCTTCCTTGGTTTCGTAACTGGCGATCGCCTCGCGGAACAGCTGCTCTTTGGAGCCGAACGCTTTGTAGATGCGCGCGGAAGCAATACCCAATTCCGCCACCAGATCCGACATCGAGGTGCCTTCGTAACCCTGCCGCCAGAATAAGTTTCGCGCCTTTAAAAGCGCCTGTTCGCGATCGAACTCGCGCGGTCTGCCTGCCATTCGCTGCTCCAATTTACCTGCCATTCAGCGACATAGGATCGCTTAAATCGGCGGGAATACCAATGCCTTTATAAATTTCGCTTGCGGTCGCTGCGCTTTGCTCCTATTGTTTGTCAATCGACAACCAATAGGAGTTTACGATGAAAACCCTCAAAGGTCCAAGCCTGCATCTCGCGCAGTTCAGCGATGAGACAGCGCCGTTCAACAGCCTGCCCGCCATTGCCGAGTGGGCGGCGCAGACCGGTTTTAGCGCGTTGCAGATCCCGGCCTGGGATCGGCGTTTATTCGACGTGGCCACCGCTGCGCAAAGCCAAACCTACTGCGACGATCTGACCGGTATGTTGGCGGAGCATGGGTTGGTGGTCAGCGAACTGACCAGCCATATTTTCGGCCAACTGATGGCGGTGCACCCGGCTTACGATGCGCTGTGCGACAGCTTCGCGCCGCCGGCGCTGCACGGCGATGCCAACGCGCGCGGCGAGTGGGCGCGGCAGCAAATGCTGCTGGCGGTAAAAGCCTCGGCGCGGCTCGGGCTCAGCGAGCTGGGCACCTTTTCCGGTTCACTGGCCTGGCCCTATCTGTTCCCGTTCCCGCAGCGGCCGGAAGGATTGATCGACACTGCGTTCAACGAGCTGGCCAAACGTTGGCTGCCGGTGCTCAACGCCTGCGACGAGCAGGGCATCAACCTGTGCTACGAAATTCACCCGAGTGAAGATCTGCATGACGGCGTGACCTACGAGATGTTCCTTGAGCGCGTTGGCCATCATCCGCGTTGCCGGGTGCTGTTCGATCCGAGCCATATGGTGCTGCAGCAGCTCAACTATCTGGAGTTTATCGATATCTATAAAGAGGTTATCGGCATGTTCCACGTTAAGGACGCCGAGTTCAATCCGACCGGGCGGCAGGGCATTTACGGCGGTTATCAGTCATGGATCGATCGCGCCGGCCGCTTCCGCTCGCTGGGCGACGGTCAGGTCGATTTCAACGGCATTTTTTCCCGTTTGACGCAGTACGGCTATTCGGGCTGGGCGACGCTGGAGTGGGAATGCTGCCTGAAAAATCCGCAGGACGGCGCGCGCGAAGGCGCGGCCTTCATTCGCGATCGCATCATCCATGTCACCGACAAAGTGTTCGACGATTTCGCCGGCGCACCGGTTAACCCACAGCAGATCAATGCCTTGCTCGGCATTCGCTGAGCCAGTCCATCACAGGGAGTCACCCCATGAAACAACAAGAGAACGAGATCCTGTTGCAGGATCTCGGGGCGGAACACGTCTATACCCAGGTCAATGGCCAACGTATCCACTGCGTGATAGCCGGTGAAGGGCGGCCGGTGTTGCTGATCCCCGGCTGGCCGCAAACCTGGTACACCTGGCGCCATGTGATGCGCGCCCTGGCGGCGGCCGGTTTTCAGGCGATCGCCGTCGATCCGCCGGGCATCGGCGATTCGGACAAGCCCGTCGGCGGTTACGACACCGGCAGCATCGGTGCGGCGTTGCACGCGATGATGGCGCAACTGGGCCACGAACGTTACCAACTGGTCGGCCACGACATCGGCATGTGGATCGGTTACGCCATGGCGAGCGATTTCCCGCAGGCGGTGGAGCGCCTGGTGCTGACGGAGGCGGTGATCCCCGGTCTGGCGCCGCCGCCGCCGATTTTCGTCGCGCCGGAGGAGAACATCTTCCTGTGGCATTTCATGTTCAACCAGTTGGCGGATTTGCCGGAGACCCTGACCCAGGGGCGCGAGCGGGAGTATCTTGGCTATATCTTCAACCGCTGGTCCTATCGGCGCGACCGGGTGACGGCTGAGGTCTATATCGCCGCCTATTCGGCGCCGGGCGGCCTGCGCGCCGGATTCGACTATTACCGGGCGATCCCGGAGACCGTTCGCCAGAACCGAGTGCGCGCCGCCACGCCATTGACGATGCCGGTGCTGACCGTGGGGGCGGAACACGCCACCGGCGACGCGCCGCTGACGACGCTGCAGGGCAATGCGCTCGATCTGCGGGGCGAAACGGTCGCCGGCTGCGGCCATTTCATCACCGAGGAGTGTCATGAGGCGTTTATCGCACTGATTACGCCGTTCCTGGCGGGAGAACAGCATGCCGCTTGATGAACGCATCGCCGCCTTTTTGACGGCATCGGCCGATGTGCCGCCACCCGTGTCGCTGGCGGAAATGCGCGCGGCCACGGAAACCGGTTTGCGCTTGCTGCAGGGCGAAGCGGCACCGAGCGGCGGCGTCAGGGACTATACGGTGGTCGCCACCGATGGGCACCGGATTGCGCTGCGCGCCTATCTACCGGCGGGGGAAAGGCGCGCTGTTGCACAACCGGCGATGCTGTTCGCCCACGGCGGCGGCTGGTGCCTCGGTTCGCTGTCGCTGTATGACCAGCCCTGCCAGGCGCTGGCTAACGCCACCGGCCGGGTGATCCTGTCGGTCGACTATCGTCTGGCGCCAGAGTATCCGTTTCCGCAGCCGCTGGAAGATGTCTATCAGGCGCTCTGTTGGGCTGCGCAACAGGCGCCGCAGTTAGGGATTGACGCTGACCGTCTGGCGGTGGGGGGCGACAGCGCCGGGGGCAATCTGGCGGCGGCGGTCGCGCTGCTGGCGCGGGATCGCGGCGGCCCGCATATCGAGCGCCAGCTGCTGCTGTACCCGGCGCTCAGCCGCGAAATGGCGACGAGGAGCTATCGCGAGTTTGCCGAGGGGCACTTTCTGACGCGCGACGCGATGGTATTTTGTTGGCAGCAGTATCTGGCTCAGCGGCGCGAACCCTACGGCGAACCGCTGCACGCCGCCACGCTGCGCGGGTTACCGCCGGCCACCATTCTGAGCTGCGAATATGATCCGCTGCGCGATGAGGCCGAGGAGTATGCGCAGCGGCTGCGCGAGGCGGGCGTGTCGGTACGCTGTGAACGGTTGCCGGGCATGGTGCATGCCTGCATACACATGCTGGGGCTGACTCCGGCGGCGCGCCGGCTGTTCGAGCTGGCCGGCGAGTAAAAAAAAGCCCCGCATTGCGGGGCGTTTGGCTATTCATCAGACACGTGATTAACGGCCGGCGACGGTGACGAAGCGGGTTTCCAGGTAGGATTCGATCGCTTCGCTGCCGCCTTCGGTGCCGTGACCGGAGTCTTTCACGCCGCCAAATGGCGTTTCCGGCAGGCCAAAACCGATGTGGTTGATGCTCAGCATGCCGCTCTCCACGTCGCGCCCCAGCGCATTGACGGTGGCGATGTTGCGGCTGTAGGCGTAGGCGGCCAGCCCGTACGGCAGGCGGTTGGCTTCGGCGATCGCCTCGTCGTAGGTGGCGAACGGGCGCAGCAGGGCGACCGGGCCAAACGGCTCTTCCGACATGGCGCGCGCGCTCAGCGGCACGTCGCGCAGCACCGTCGGCTCGAAGAAGTTGCCTTTGCCCGCCACGCGTTTGCCGCCGGTGCTGGCCTTCGCTCCGTGGGCGATAGCGTCCTGCACCAGCGCCTCGATATTGTCGACGCTGCGGCCCAGCACCATCGGGCCCATCGTCACGCCGTCTTCCAGCCCGTTGCCGAGCTTGAGTTCACGCACCGCGGCGGTGAATTTCTCCACGAAGGCCTCGTAAACGCCTTGCTGGATCAGGAAGCGGGTCGGGGCGATACAGACCTGGCCGGCGTTGCGGAACTTCGACTGCGCCAGCTCTTTGGCCGCCACGTCGAGATCGGCGTCGTCAAAGATCAGCACCGGCGCGTGGCCGCCCAGCTCCATGGTGGCCTTTTTCATATGCTGGCCGGCCAGCGCCGCCAGATGTTTGCCCACGCGGGTGGAGCCGGTGAAGGAGATCTTGCGAATGGTCGGATGCGGGATCAGGTATTCCGAGATTTCCGCCGGGGTGCCGTACACCAGTGCGATCACCCCGGCTGGGATACCGGCGTCGGCGAAGGCTTTGATCAGCTCTGCCGGTGAGGCCGGGGTTTCTTCCGGACCTTTGACGATGATGGAACAACCCGCCGCCAGCGCGGCGGACAGCTTGCGCACGATCTGGTTAATCGGGAAGTTCCACGGCGTGAAGGCGGCCACCGGGCCGACCGGCAGTTTCAGGGTTTGCTGCTGCACGTCGCGGGCGCGGGACGGAATGATCTGCCCGTAGGTGCGGGTGGCTTCGCCGGCGAACCAGTCGATAACGTCGGCGGCGTTGAGAATTTCAATCTTGGCCTGCGCCACCGGTTTGCCCTGTTCCTGCGTCATGATGGCGGCGATGGCGTCGGCGCGTTCGCGCAGCAGCGCAGCGGCTTTGCGCATCAGGTTGGCGCGCTGGTGTGCGGCGGTGTTGCGCCAGAGGTTAAATCCGCGCTCGGTGGCGGCCAGCGCCAGATCGAGATCCTCTGTGGCGGCGTGCGCCACCTGACCGATGACCTCGTCGCTGGCGGGGTTGGTGACAGGCAGGGTTTTCCCGGCCAGCGCGTTGCGCCATTGTCCATCGATATACAGTTGAGTATCCGGATACATTGTTGCCTCTTGTTTACGGAGTGGTCAGGGGCCGCTGAGTTTTGCGATGCGGCGCGCCTGAATGGGACAGGGACCTTAACCCTACGCCGAATGGCGGCGATCGTCCAGGCGAGGGGCACGAAAGGACCAGGGCGGCTACTCAATCGGCGATGTTTTGGCTATGCTGAGCAGATTGTCAGCACGGATGAGGAGGTCGGGTGCAAGGGGTTCCACAACAGTTTCCGTTCGAGAAGGATTGCGCGCAGTTCCGGCATTTGTCGCATCTGCCCGGCGTCGAACTCTATCAGGCGCACATTGAGCGCTATGCCTTCGAGCCGCATACCCATGACGCCTTCGCCATCGGCACCGTGGACACCGGGGCGGAGCGTTTTCGCTATCGCGGGGCGCAGCATTTAGCGGCGCCGGGCGCGCTGGTATTGATGAACCCGGACGAGCTGCACACCGGCGAAGCCGAAACGCCGGGCGGTTGGTGTTACCGCATGCTCTATCTGGCGCCCGAGGCGCTGGAGCAGCTGTCCGGCGATCGGAGCCAGTGGTTTACCGAGGCGGTGCGCCACGATCCGCGGGCGGCGCAGCGCCTGTCCGCCATTCTCGCCATGCTGTGGCAAACCGAGGATCCGCTTACGCTCGACGGCCTGCTGCTGGAGGCCGTCGAGTTGCTGCACCCGCATATCCGCACCGGGCAGCGAGAGAAAGCCGAGGCGGCGCACCGTTTCGAGGTGGTGAAAAGCTACCTGCACGATAATTATGCCGAGGCCGTAACCCTCCACCAACTGGCCGATCTGGTCTCGCTCAGCCCGTACCATTTCCAGCGCAAGTTCAAGGCCGAATATCACGTCTCGCCGCAGCAGATGCTGATGGCGATCCGGCTGTCGCAGGCTAAACGCATGCTGGAGCGCGGCATACCCGCCGCACAGGTGGCGGCGGCGGCGGGGCTGACCGATCAGGCACATCTGACGCGCGCGTTCGCTAATCGTTACGGCGTCACGCCGGTGCGTTTCCAGAAACAGGTGAAATTGGGCTAAAACAGCAACCTGCTACAATAATTCCTCCCCGCGTTTTCGCTACTCTGCCGCTGTCTTGTCGGGCGGGTTGGCCGCACCGGCCGTTTGTCGGAGTCGTTATGTTCATTGGCGTTGTGTTTGCCCTGGCCGCCGGGCTGATGTGGGGATTGATTTTCGTCGGCCCGCTGCTGGTACCGGACTATCCCGCCGCGCTGCAGTCCACCGGGCGCTATCTGGCCTTTGGGCTGATTACCTTGCCGCTGGCCTGGTTTGATCGTCGTCGTCTGCGCAAGCTGCGGCGCCAGGATTGGCTGGAAGCGCTCAAGCTGACGGCCATCGGCAATCTGCTGTACTACCTGTGTTTGGCCAGCGCCATTCAGCGCACCGGCGCACCGGTCTCGACCATGATCATCGGCACCTTGCCGGTAGTGATCGCCATTTGCGCCAATCTGTTTTACGGCCGGCACGACGGGCGCCTGGCCTGGGGCAAACTGGCGCCGGCGCTGCTGTTGATCGTCTGTGGATTGGCGTGCGTGAACGTCGCCGAGCTGCGCGGCAATGCGGTATCGATCGACGGCTGGCGCTATCTCAGCGGTCTTGGGCTGGCCGTGTTGGCGGTGGCGTGCTGGACCTGGTTCCCGCTGCGCAATTCACGCTGGCTGCGGGAGAATCCGACGCAGCGGCCGGCCACCTGGGCCACGGCGCAGGGGCTGGTGACGCTGCCGCTGGCGCTGCTGGGCTATCTGGTGGTCTGCGGCCAATTGGCGCTGAGCGAACCGGCGTTCGCCTTGCCGTTCGGCCCGCGCCCCGAGGTGTTTATTCCGCTGATGCTGGTTATCGGCGTGTTCTGCTCCTGGCTGGGAGCGCTGTGCTGGAACGAAGCCAGCCAGCGGCTGCCGACGGTGTTGGTGGGGCCGCTCATCGTGTTCGAAATTCTGGCGGGGTTGGCGTATACCTTTCTGCTGCGCCAGGCCTGGCCGCCGTTGCTGACGCTGGCCGGCATCGTCTGTTTGATCGCCGGCGTGGTGTACGCCATGCGCATCAAGCCGCAGCCGGTGGTGGTGGCGCTGGAGGACAAGCCGAGGTGACGCCCGCCGCAGCGGCGGGCGCGAGGGTTAACGCTTGCTGTGGTGAATGATCTCTTCGGCCACGTTGCGCGGCGCTTCGGCGTAGTGGCTGAATTCCATGGTGTAGGTGGCGCGGCCCTGCGACATCGAACGCAGGGTGGTCGAGTAGCCGAACATCTCGGACAGCGGCACCTTGGCGCGGATTTCCTTGCCGCCGCCGCCCGGGATCTCTTCCATGCCCTGCACCAGACCGCGGCGTGAGGAGAGATCGCCCATCACGTTGCCGGCGTAATCCTCCGGCGTTTCTACCTCCACCGACATGATGGGCTCCAGGATCACCGGATCCGCCAGACGACAGGCTTCCTTGAAGCCGAAGATCGCCGCCATGCGAAACGCCTGTTCCGACGAGTCGACGTCATGGTAAGAACCGAAGGTCAGGTGCACCTTGACGTCCACTACCTGATAACCGGCCAGCACGCCGTTGTTCAGCGCCTCGAGCACGCCTTTTTTCACCGCCGGGATAAACTCGCCGGGAATGACGCCGCCCTTGATTTCATCGAAGAACTCGAAGCCTTTGCCGGGTTCGTTCGGCTCGACGGTCAGCACCACGTGGCCGTATTGCCCTTTACCGCCGGACTGGCGCACGAACTTGCCTTCCACGTCGGCCACCCGTTTGCGGATGGTTTCGCGGTACGACACCTGCGGCTTGCCGGTGGTGGTCTCCACCCCGAATTCACGGCGCATGCGATCGACGATAATCTCCAGGTGCAGCTCGCCCATGCCGTAGATAATGGTCTGGCCGGATTCTTCATCGGTGCGCACCCGGAACGACGGATCTTCCGAAGAGAGGCGCTGCAGCGCGATGCCCATTTTCTCCTGGTCGCCCTTGGTTTTCGGCTCGATCGCCTGGGCGATCACCGGCTCGGGGAAGGTCATGCGCTCCAGCGTGATGATGGCGCCGGGATCGCACAGCGTATCGCCGGTGGTGACATCCTTCAGGCCAACGCAGGCGGCGATGTCGCCGGCGTGCAGCTCGTCGATGTCCTTACGATCGTTGGCATGCATTTGCACGATCCGGCCGATGCGCTCCTTTTTGCCTTTGATCGGGTTGTAAACGCTGCTGCCTTTGGCCAGTACCCCGGAGTAGACGCGCACGAAGGTCAGCTGGCCGACGAACGGATCGGTCATCAGCTTGAACGCCAGCGCCGAGAACTTTTCGTTGTCATCGGCTTTGCGGGTGATGATTTCATCGTGTTCGCCGTGGCCTTCCATCGGCGGCACATCGAGCGGCGAGGGCATCAGCTCGATCACCGCGTCCAGCATGCGCTGCACCCCTTTGTTGCGGAACGCCGAGCCGCACAGCATCGGCTGGATTTCACCGGCGACGGTGCGCACCCGCAGCCCGTGGACGATCTCCTCTTCGCTCAGGGGCACCTGGTTGAGGTATTTCTCCATCAGTTCTTCCGAGGCTTCGGCGGCGGCCTCAATCATGTTTTCACGCCACTCCTGCGCCGAATCGCGCAGCTCTGCCGGGATCTCTTCGAAGCTGAAGTTCATGCCCTGCGAGGCCTCGTCCCACAGAATGGCCTTCATCCGCACCAGATCCACCACGCCGCTGAAGTGATCTTCGGCGCCGATAGGGATAACGATCGGCACCGGGTTGGCTTTCAGGCGCTCGATCATCATTTTGCGCACGCGGAAAAAATCCGCGCCGATGCGGTCCATCTTGTTGACGAACGCCAGCCGCGGCACCTTGTACTTGTTGGCCTGGCGCCAGACGGTTTCCGACTGCGGCTGCACGCCGCCCACCGAGTCATAGACCATCACGGCGCCGTCCAGCACGCGCATCGAGCGTTCCACTTCAATGGTGAAATCGACGTGCCCGGGGGTATCGATGATATTGATGCGGTGCTGCGGATAGTTATGCTGCATGCCGTTCCAGAAGCAGGTGGTGGCCGCCGAGGTGATGGTGATGCCGCGCTCCTGTTCCTGCGCCATCCAGTCCATGGTCGCCGCGCCGTCATGCACTTCACCCAGCTTGTGGCTGACCCCGGTGTAAAACAGAATCCGCTCGGTGGTGGTGGTCTTGCCGGCATCGATATGCGCGGAGATGCCGATATTGCGGTAACGTTCGATAGGGGTGGTGCGAGCCATAATCAACCTTTCTTAGCCGCGTGAAGGAGAGCGGCTTAAACAGCATGGATAATGGTGATAATCCTCATAGGGTTATCCGTCGGATCGCAGAGCCTCGCTCTGGTCACAAACTAATCGTAGTTGAAGGCGTTGGTTTTTTTAAGCGATGGCTGTGATAGATGAAAGTTTGCACACAGGCGAAAAAAAGGCCCGTAACGGGCCTGTTGTCGAGCGGCGCGTTCGCCGCTTATTTGCGTCCCAGCAGGAAGCCGAAAACGATGCCGACCGCCGCCGCAACGGCCACGCCGGCCAGCGGGTTGGCTTCCACCTGCGTTCTTACGCTGTCCGCGGCGTCACGGGCGGCATAGCTGGCCTGGGAGGCGTATTTGCGCGCCGCGCCGCGCACCTGATGCTCCGGCGAATCAACGGCTTTGCCGAACGCTTCTTCTACCGCGCCTGCGGCTTCATTGGCTTTGTCTTCCGCTTTTCCAAACATGCTGCTCTCCTGTTCCTTGTGGGATAATGAACCCTAAGCCTAGCAGGCAAACGACGTTTTTTGCAGCATTCTGTGCGTTATAAGAGCAATCCGAGCAGAGAAAAGTCTTGCCGGGCGCGCGGTGACGGCTTCACCCGCGCGGCTTTTTGTGTTCTATTGGCTAGCGGTTTAACCGGGTACCGTTACCCTTTGACCGATTCGTTGAGTTGAAAGGACTCCCCATGTCAGTACTGCGTATTCTGGCGCTGCTCGCCGCGACTGCCGCCGCGTTGCCCGCTCAGGCTAAGCCTGCGCTCCACGGGGCGGCGGCCGGAAACGGCATTCGTTGGCAATCTTGTCTCAACAGCGGCTTTCAGCGTTGGTTCGATGAGGCGCCGCCGCCGGGGCTGCGCTGTGGCTATCTCGAGGTGCCGCTGGCGTACGCCACGCCGCCCGCTCATACCGTGCAGGCGGGCGAACAGACCGTGCGCCTGGCGCTGACCCTGCTGCCCGCCACCGGGCCGAAAAAGGGCAGCGTGGTGACGATCAGCGGCGGGCCGGGCCTGCCGGGCATCAACCCCTATTTAGGCAACGACGCCCACGTCGCCAGGCTGCGTAAATCCTACGACATCATCGGTTACGATCCGCGCGGCGTCGGCCAATCGACGCCGAAAATCTCCTGCCAGCTGGCCGAAGGTGACGAACTCCCTGAACCGGACGACAACGACGTGGCCGGCGCGGAGAACCAGACGCGCGCCCTGATTGCCGCCTGCATCAAACAGACCGGCGCGGACGTGCTGCAACATATCGGCACCGACGAAGCGGTCAACGATCTGAATGCGATCCGCCACGCGCTGGGCGAGCCAGGGCTGACGGCGGTGGCGTACTCTTACGGCACCAAGGTGGCGGCGCTGTATGCCGAGCGTTTTCCGAAGAAAACGCGCGCGCTGGTGCTCGACGGGGTGGTGGATCTGGCTGAGGGCGATTTCACCCAGCGGCTGAACCAGGAACGGGGGTTCCAGCAAAGCTTCCTGCGCTTCGCCGCCTACTGCGGTAAAACCGACAGCTGTCAGCTGGGCGGCGGCGCCAATCAGGCGCTGCAGCGCTATCACGCCTTGCTGCGCAAGCTGCACGATCAACCGTTCGTCACCGCAGCGGGCTATGAAATCTCCGCCGACGACGTGCTGACGGTCACGCGTTCGCTGTTATTGTGGCCGGAGCGCTGGCATGAGCTGGCCACCGTGCTGCGCCAGCTCGATGCCGGCATCGCCGGGCAGCAGGTTTCCGATCTGATCGACGAAAGCTATTCGCCGGATGCCGATGACGCCCTGAACGTCATCACCTGCGCCGACGTCGCCAACCCGACGGCCGATCCGCAGCAGTTGCGCCGGCAGCGGCAGGAGATCAATACCGCCGCTTTGTATGCCCACTATCTGCCGCTGCACGAATACCCGCTGGAAATGTGCGATCTGTGGCCGTACCGCGGCAAAGATCGGCCGCACACCCCGGTGGCGTCCGCCGCGCTGCCGCCGCTGCTGTTCGTCGCCCAGCGCTACGATCCAACCACGCCGTACCGCAATGCCCAGGTGATGGCCTCGGCCTTTAAAAGCCCGCTGATCACCCGCGAACGCGACGGGCATACGCTGGCGCTGAACGGCATCGACAGCTGCGTTGACGAAAGCGTGGTGGATTATCTGCTGGCGCCGAAAAAGCCGCGCCGTGACAAGATTTGCCGCTGAGAAGGCCGGGGAGCAGCCCGGCCTTAAGTGAGTCAGCCGGCGAAAATATGCGCCTGGCCCATCACGTTGAGAGTGACCTGAGAACCGGGCTGCAGGCCTTCGCGGCTGACGGTTTTGATCTCGATTTGCGCGCCGCCGGCGACCATCCGCAGGTTGAGCGTAGAGACGAAGCCGGCGAAATCAATGCCGGTGATCACCGCCTGGCCGCGCTGCGCCGGATCTGACAAGCCGATTTGAATCTGCTCCGGGCGCAGCATGATGCGCGCCGGGCCGCTGCGTTGGCGATCGTCGACGGCGATGCGCCCCAGTGCGCAGTCGGCCCAGCCGTGCGCCAGTTCAGCGGTCAACACCAGCGTTTCGCCAAGGAAGCTGGCGGTCGGTTCATCGACCGGGCGCAGATAAAGATCCTGCGGCGCGCCCACCTGCGCCAGCCGGCCATTGCGCATCACCGCCACCTGATCGGCGAACGACAGCGCCTCGCTCTGATCGTGGGTGACCAGGATCGACGCTACTTTGGCCTCCGTCAGCAGTTCGGCCACCGCTTTTCGGGTGGCGGCGCGCAGGCCGGTATCCAGCGCCGAGAACGGCTCGTCCAGCAGCATCAGCCGGGGTTGCTGCGACAGAGCACGCGCCAGCGCGACCCGCTGCTGCTGCCCGCCGGACAGTTCATGCGGCCACAGGGCCGCCAGACGGCGATCCAGCGCCACCATCTCCATTAACGCCTCGATGCGATGCTGTTTCTCGCGTTTGCTGCCCTTGAGGCCAAAACCGATGTTGCCGGCGACGGTAAAGTGCGGGAACAGCGCGCCATCCTGCGGAACGAAGCCGATGCCGCGCAGGTGTGCAGGCACCCAGCCGCCACCGTTGCCCATGGCTTGCCCCTGCAGCAGGATCTGGCCGCCGTCGGGGATTTCAAAGCCGGCGATGATGCGCAGCAGAGTGGTTTTGCCGGAGCCGGAAGGGCCGACGATCGCCGTGCGGCTGCCGGCGGTAACCTGCAGGTCAATGTGTTCCAGCACTCTGATGGCGTTGTAAGATTTTCCGATACCGTGCAGTTCGAGCGTGCTCATAGTCCCGCCGTGCGTTTAGATTGAGAATAAAGAAGCCAGGTGAGCGGCAATGACAGCGCCACCATAATCAGCGCATAAGGCGCTGCGGCGACGTAGTCTATCTCGCTGGTCAGCGCCCAGAAGCCGGTGGCCAGCGTGCGGGTGCCGTTCGGCGCCAGCAGCAGCGTGGCGGTCAGTTCATTGGCGATCGCCAGGAATACCAGCGCCGCGCCCGCAGCGGCGCCCGGCGCCGCCAGCCGCAGCGTGGTGCTCCACAACGCCTGCGCCGGCGATTTGCCCAGGCTGCGCGCCACGTTTTCCAATTCCACCGGCGCCTGTGCGATACCGGCGCGCAGATTGATCAGCGCCCGCGGCATAAACATCAGCAGATACGCCAGCAGCAGGGTGATTTCGGTCTGGTAAATCGGCCGGAAGCTGTGAATGGTGATGGTCACCAGCGCCAGCGCCACCACGATGCCGGGCAGCGAGCTGGTCACGTAGTTGCAGCCTTCCAGCACCCGATACAGCCGGGCCGGATAGCGTACCGACAGCCAGGCCATCGGAATGGCGCACAGGGTGATCAGCAGCGCGCCGGCGGCGGACAGCGACAGCGTTTGCCACAGCGCGGGCCACAGATCGGCGTTGCGCCATACGTCGAGGCCGCCCAGCCACAGCCAGCGGGCCAGGGTAATGAAAGGCACGCCCAACGCCAGCGCAGTCAGCGCGATCGGCAGCAGCAGCGCCAGCGCGGCGAGCGGCGGCGAAAGGCGGCGCGGCGTTTGGCTGCGGGCGCTGCCGGAACCGACGCGGGCATAGCGTGCGCGGCCACGGCTTATCGCCTCAAGCAACAGCAGCCCCAGGCAGCACAGCACCAACACGCCGGCCAGCATGTTGGCCGCCGGGCCGTTGAAGGTCGATTGGAACTGATCGAAGATGGCGGTGGTGAAGGTATCGAAACGGATCATGGCGTACAGGCCATACTCCGCCAGCAAGTGCAACGCGATCAGCAGCGAGCCGCCCCAGACCGCCAGTTTCAGCTGCGGCAGCACCACGCGGAAAAACACCGCCGGCGGCCGGGAGCCGAGTGAGGTGGCGACGTCCTCGATACCGGGATCCAGGCGGCGCAGCACGGCGGCGGCAGGCAGGTAGATAAACGGAAAGTAAGCGAGCACCGAGATGAAAACGCCAGCGCCCAGGCCGTGCATCGACGGCACCAGGCTGATCCAGGCATAGCTTTGCACAAAGGCCGGCACCGCCAGCGGCGCGGTCGCCAATACCGCCCAGAGACGGCGGCCCGGCAGCGTGGTGCGTTCGGTCAACCAGGCCAGGGCCACGCCCAGCACGGCGCAGATCGGCAGCGTCAGCACCACCAACAGCAGGGTATTCAACAGCAGCTCCGCCACACGCGGGCGGAAAACCAGTGCTTTGACCGTTTGCCAGCCGGTTTCAACCGCCACGCCGATAACGAATCCCAACGGCAGCAGCGCCAGCAACGACAGCAACACGGCGCTGACCACCACGATCGCCCCTGGCCGCGGGTGACGGGGGACAACAGAATAACGCCGCGCGGTCTGCGCGGCGTGGGTACTCAGGTTTGACATAACGATCAAAAACTCTCGGTTTGCCGGCGGGCCTTACAGCAGGCCCGCCTCGGTCATCAGTTCGACAACTTTCTTACTGTTCAACTGCGCGGCGTCTACCTTCGGCGCGTCCAGATCTTTCAGCGGCACCAGTTTCGGGTTGGAAGCCGCACCGACGCCGACGGCGTATTCGAAGGCGTTGTTGGTGCGCAGGATCTCCTGGCCCTGTTTGCCGGTGATCCACTTGATGAACGCCTGCGCCTGCTGCTGATGCTTGCTGGAAGCCAGCACGCCGCCGCCGGAGATGCTGACGAAGGCGCCCGGATCCTGATGTTTGAAGTAATACAGCTTGATGTTGTTGCTGTTCTCGCCGGTTTTCGCGCCGTCCACGAACGGGTAGTAGTGATAGATCACGCCGCTGTCGATCTGGCCGGCATTGACCGCTTTCATCACCGTGCTGTTGCCTTTATAGGCGGTAAAGTTGGTTTTCATCGCTTTCAGCCAGTCCAGCGTGGCTTTCTCGCCTTTCAGCTCCAGCAGCGCGCTGACGATCGCCTGGAAATCGGCGCCCGACGGCGAAGCGGCCCAGCGGCCTTTCCATTCCGGCTTGGCCAGATCCAGCAGTGACTTCGGCAGCTGCGCGTCGCTCAGTTTGGCCGGGTTATAAACAAACACGGTAGAGCGGGCGGCGATGCCGATCCAGCGGCCGTGGCTTGGGCGATATTGTGGTTCCACCTGCGCCAGCGTGGCGGCGTCCAGCGGGGCGAACAGCTTGGCGTTATCCACCAACACCATCGCCGGGGAGTTTTCCGTCAGGAACACGTCGGCAGGTGAAGCGCTGCCTTCCTGTACCAGTTGGTTGCCCAGTTCGCTGTCGCCGCCGTTGCGCAGCGTCACCTTGATGCCGGTGTCTTTGGTAAATCCGTCGACCCAGGATTTCACCAGATTTTCATGCTGGGCGTTATAAATAACGATGCCCTGGTCGGCGGAGGCCGCCTGAGCGCCAAAGGCCAGCATCATCGAGGAGGCGAGCAGGGCGACGGGGCCGAGAGATGAAATACGCAGCTTCATGCAGTTATCCTTTTTAGCGTTCGAATGAAGAAAACGAATATCGCCTGGCGAGCGCAAGCAGGCCGATTTTAGCCAAGAACATCAATAATGATAGTGAAAACGATTCGTATTAAATTATTTTTGACGATCGCTCACAAAATGAATTGCCCTAAGGATAAGTTAAGCTTCGGCTGGAATAATCTTGTATTGATTGCCTGAATTTATGTCACCGCCGGTTCACGGCGTTCCTGACGGCAATGCCGGTCTCCGCGTTTATCCTCGTGTTTTTCATCGTTCTGTCGCCAGTACTTCTTTGATAATGAAAGAAATTCAACACCGCTTTTGGTTATGACTCATAGCGATTAATGATTTAATTTATTCCACTGCCTCATTGCATATTAAACGCGATAAAACACTAATCAGGGATATCGACGTGAAATATTCATTTAATGGCAAGAAACTGGCTGGTTTAATCCTCCTGGCTTTTAACGCTACGGCTGCCCAAGCCGCTGAGGTGCCGGCAGGCGTTAAACTGGCGGCGGTGCAAGAACTGGTGCGCGCCAACGGGTATGAACCGGCGACGCTGGATCCAAACCTGGCCGAAAGCAATGTGGAGTTCTACATCTTCAACGATCTGTTCGAAGGCTTGCTGCGCGTCGGAAAAGACGGTGAAGTGATCCCGGCACTGGCGCAGACGTGGGAGCATCAGGGCAACGTCTGGACTTTCCATCTGCGGCCGCAGGCCAAATGGTCGAACGGCGATCCGGTGACCGCCGACGATTTCGTTTACAGCTGGCGGCGCCTCACCGATCCGAAAACCGCCTCGCCGTACGGCAGCTATCTGGCTTCGGCCTACGTGCTGAATGCGGCGGCGATCAACGCCGGCAGCAAACCGCCGAGCGAGCTGGGCGTCAAGGCGCCGGACGCGCACACTCTGCAGGTGACGCTGTCGGAGCCTAATTCCTATCTGCTCAAGCAACTGGTGCATTTCCCGGTTTTGCCGGTTAACCGCAAGGTGGTGGAGCAGTACGGCAAAAACTGGACGCAGCCGGCGCACTTTGTCGGCAACGGGGCGTTCCGCCTCAGCCAGTGGGTGGTGAACGAAAAGGTGGTGGTGGAACGTAACCCGCAGTATTGGGATAACGCCAATACCGTGCTCAACAAGGTCACCTTCTTGCCGATCCAGGGCTTCCCGGAAGTGGCGCGTTTTCGCGCCGGTGAGGTTGAGCTGGGGTATACCACGCCGCCGGAGCTGTATCAGCAGCTGAAAAAAACGCTCGGCGAGCAACAGCTGGTGACCTATCCGCTGCTCTCCACCAGCTATTTCGCCTTCAACAACCGCCAGGCGCCGTTTAACGACGTGCGGGTGCGCCAGGCGCTGAACCTGGCGCTGGACAAAGAGATTATCGCCGGCAAAGTGTTGGGATACGGCCAGCAGCCGGCCTGGACCTTTACCCCAACTGGGGCGGGCGGCTATAGCCTGCAGCCCGGCGCCGCGGCCGGTTTGACGCCGGAACAACGCCACGCCCAGGCGAAGCAACTGCTGGCGCAGGCCGGTTTCAACGCCGAGCATCCGCTGCGCTTTACCGTGCTGTACAGCAATGACGCCACCATTAAGAAGATCGTCATCGCCGCCGCCGCCATGTGGAAAAAGAACCTCGGCGCAGAGGCCACCTTGCAAAGCCAGGAGCGCAAAGTCACGCTGGACAATATCAACCGCGGGCAGTACGGCGTGGCCTTTACCCGCTGGCTGGCGGATTACAACGATCCGTCTACTTTCCTGAACGTGTTCCGTTCCGACAGCAGCGAGAACAGCCCCAAATACCGCAATCCGGAGTACGATCGCATTCTGCATCAGGCGACGGCGGCGCCGACACCGCAGCAGGTGCAGCAGTATTTCCAGCAGGCCGAGGCGGTGCTGGCCGTCGATACGCCGGTCGCGCCGGTGTACTACGAAGCCAACGCCACGCTCATCAAACCTTACGTGAAGGGGATCGACTTTACTCGTCAGGGCGCCTTATACGATAAAAACGTCTACATTCTCGAACACTGAAAAATAAAAAACGGCTGATTTATATCAGCCGTTTTTATAAATGGCCGTTTAATTAACATTATCCTAAATACTCCATAAACGACGGGCAATCTTTTCTTTCCGCCGGATAAAACAACGCCTATACTGCGCCGGTAGTTTATATGCAGTATCTCGTTTGGCGAGGCTCCTATACAAACACAGGTTACTGATCTGACGACATCGAGAGATGCCCAAGGTTAAGACAGGCTTTATCGGATTAAGGTTCAGCCCAAAGTAACTTCCGAGCAACAACTCGGATACGTTGTATAGTGCTAAAACCTGGACGCGGAGATAGGCAGTCTGCACTCCCTCTGTGGTTACGCCCCTATGCGATTCGCTGTTGAAGTTCACAACAGAAATAGGGACTGACAAAATGATCAAGTCACATCAACACTATTCTTCTCCGGCGCTGAACGCGACTGAAACTCTCGACGAGACTTCGGTCGCCGGTTATATGAACGCCGATTTTATTACCGTTCCCGCAACGATGACGGTCAATCATGCCCGGGAATATTTACTTTCACAGCTCAAAACGGACGAAATTCCCAGCCGGGTATTTATTACCGCGGACGATTATCATCTGCGCGGCACACTGTCGGTGAAAAAACTGTTGCAGTGCGAAGAACAGGATAAAGCCGTCGGCGTAATGATGGATTACAGCTATTTCCAGGTTTCGCCCGACGATGACCGCAACGACGTGGCGCATCTGCTGGGCAAAGGGGGGCTGGACGTGGTGCCGGTGGTGGCCAATAACACGCTGGTCGGCGTACTGGGCGAGCGTGAGATCGCCCGGCTGGTCGAGGATGAAAACACCGAGGATGCACAACGCCAGGGCGCGAGCCTGCCGCTGGACAAGCCTTATCTGGAGACCAGCCCGTGGGCGCTGTGGCGTAAACGCTCGGTGTGGCTGCTGATGTTGTTCGTCGCTGAAGCCTACACCGGCAACGTGCTGAAAGCGTTTGAAGATCAGCTCGAAGCGGCGATTGCGCTGGCGTTCTTCATCCCGTTGCTGATCGGCACCGGCGGCAACAGCGGCACCCAGATCACCTCGACGCTGGTGCGCGCCATGGCGCTGGGCGAGGTCAGCCTGCGCAACCTGGGCGCGGTGATCCGCAAGGAGGTCACGACCTCGCTGCTGATCGCCGTCACCATCGGTCTGGCGGCCTGGGTGCGCGCCTGGATCATGGGCGTCGGCATGGAGGTGACGCTGGTGGTCAGCCTGTCGCTGGTGGCGATCACCGTGTGGAGCGCCATTGTTTCGTCGATCATCCCGATGCTGCTGAAACGTCTCGGCATCGATCCTGCCGTGGTGTCGGCGCCGTTTATCGCCACCTTTATCGATGGCACCGGCCTGATTATTTATTTCAAAATCGCCCAACACGTCTTGGGTATTTAAACCGCTCCGCCCGTAAAGGGCGGAAATGTGACAAACCTGAGGAGGACGTTAAAAACCATGGACGCCGACCAACCCCGATATTTAACGCAAGGGGATTTTATCGATAACATTTAACCTGAGGACAAAATAATGGGAAACATGACTATTTTTATGGGATTCCTGGCAATGATCAGCTCGCTGGGCCTGTTGGCGGCCTATATGAGCACCAAATGGGATGATTAATGAACGCTAAAGATCCGCCTAGATGCATCCTCCCCGTGATCGCTATTTATTATGGGGAGGATTTAGCGGCGCGCTGAACGCGCAGCCTAAAACGGGAGTTGATAATAATGACGATTCTTATTCTGGGATTGCTCTACGCCATTTTAATGATTTCGGTGGGGGTGAATGAGATTTATTTTTATTCCACCGGAAAATCCAATTTTCTTACTAGCCTCATGCTGACTTTCTCTGGCAGTATGCTGCTGATCGCCTTTGTCTGGCAATTATCCTCTAAAGTAAAAAAATAAATCACCGTCCGAATGTGAGCAGCATCATGCAAAATGAAAAACAGGCCGTGGCCAGAAACTCGATGATCGCCAGCGGGTTGCTGGCCACGGGCAAATTCGTCGCCGGCATTTTTACCGGCAGTATTGGCCTGATATCCGAAGGGATCCACTCTTTCACCGATTTTATCGCCACCAGCATCACCTGGCTGGCGGTGCGCATCAGCGATAAACCCGCCGATGACGATCACCACTTCGGCCACGGCAAGGTGGAAAACCTGGCGGCGCTGTTCGAGGTGTTGCTGTTGCTCGGCGCCGCCGGTTGGATCGTCTACGAGGCGGGCAGTAGCCTGCTTGGGCAGCCGCATGAGATCGTCGCGGCGCCGGTGGTGATCGCGGTGCTGCTGATTTCCATCTGCGTCGATTTTTTCCGCGTGCGGGCGCTCAACCGCGTCGCCAAGGCGACCGACAGCGCGGCGCTGGAGGCGGATGCGCTGCATTTCTTCTCCGACATGCTTTCGTCCGGCGTGGTGCTGCTGGGCATGGTGTTTGTGCTGCTGGGCTTTGGCCGTGCGGACGCCATCGCCGCGCTGATCGTCGCCGGTTTTATCTTTGTCGCGGCAATCAAACTGGGTAAACGCTCCTTCGACTCGCTGATGGATGCCGCGCCGGCCGGAGCCACCGAGGCGATTCGCGCCACGCTGGACAGCTTCCCGGCGGTGCTGGCCTGCGACAGCGTGCGCATTCGCAACGCCGGCGCCGTACTGTTTGTCGAGATCACGGTGGCGGTGTGCCGCACCTTGCCGCTGGAGCGCATCGATGCGCTCAAGCGAGAAATCGTCGAACGACTGCGGGAGCAGCATGCCAAGGCGGAGTTTACCGTCATCGCGGTGCCGCAGACCCGCAGCGACGAAGACATGGCGACGCGCATTCGGGCGATCGCCGCCAATCACGGCGCGCAGGTGCAGAATGTCACCTTGCAGCAGTTGCCGACGCACATGGCGATCGGCATGGATTTGGCGGTGCCGGCCAACGCCAGCGTGGCGCAGGCGCATGATATCGCCACGGAGATAGAAGGGATCCTGCGTCAGGCGATCGGCGAGGACACCGAGATAGAGACCCATCTGGAGCCGCAGACGCCGCACTGGCTGGCCAGCGAGGATGTTTCCGCCGCCGAGCTGGCCGATATCCGGCTGATTTTGCAGTCGGCGCTGGAGCAGGGGGATAAGGTGCAAGACGTCCATAACATCCGGGCGCGCAGAACCGACGGCGGCATCATCGTCAACTTCCACTGCCGGGTGTCGCCGGCGGTAACCATCGCCGCCGCGCACGATGCGGTCGATCGGGTCGAGCGGCGGCTGCGCGCGCTTTATCCGGCCATCTCACGCGCGATAGGGCACGTCGAGCCGATCAAGCCCGGCGTTTGAATCAGCTCGGCCAATTGCGGATAGAGCGCCGCGTTGGCCAGCAGCAGCGGGTTGCCGCGTCGCAGCCCGTTGTGGTGCATAAAGTCATTCGCCACGCCGCCGGCTTCGCGCGTCAGCACCAGCCCAGGCAGGCTGTCCCAGGCGTTCATATGCGGTTCGTAATAGCCTAGCAGGCGCCCGGCGGCCACCTGGGCGGTCATCAACGCGCCGGAGCCGCTGCGCACGAACATGCCGCCCGCCTGCAGCAGGCGACAGAGAAAACCGCTGAATTCCGCCGCCGAGGCGCGCGGTGATATCCCGACGCCCATCACGCCATCCGCGACGCTGCGCCCGGCATGCACGCCGATCGGTTCCCCGTTGAGGAAAGCGCCTTGGCCACGGCAGGCGCGGAACATCTCGCGGTGGTTGGGATCGTAGACCACGCCGATCGTTGGCACGCCGTCGATCACCACGCCTATCGCGATACACCAGGTATGCAGCCCGTTCAGGAAGCAGGCGGTGCCGTCAATCGGATCGACCACCCAAACGCAGGTGGCGTTATCGCCGCTGCTGCCGCCGCTCTCTTCGCCGAGAAACCCATCCAGGGGAAACCGACGGTTGATCATACGGCGGATCAGCGCCTCGACGCGGCGATCGGCTTCGCTGACCACGTCCTGCAGGCCCTGTTTAAACTCGACGGCCAGACTCTGCCGGCGTTGATAAAAGCTGAAGGCGAGATCGGCGGCGGCGCGGGCGATTTCACGCGCGAAGCGGTAGCGCGCCTCGATGTCCCGTGGAGAGAGTGATGTCATGGAGTGCCTGATAACGAAAAAAGAATGGCAGTAGCCTGCCAGAGAATGATGAAAGTAATGTGTCGCTCAGCGCTGCGGATAAGAAAAGCGCAGCGTGTCGCGTCTCAAACCGTCGGCGGCACGCGGTTTTTGCAAAGAGGAAAAAACAGGCCGCCGGGCGGCCTGTGAGATTGATGACAAACCTTATACCCTTGCCGGGTTGGCAGAGATCACCGAATAAAAAACAAGGAAAATCAATTTATTGATTTTCGGCCGATCACCACAAAGAGGGGAAAAACCACGCTTTTTCCCCTCTTTGTCAATAGCCTGACAGGCCGCCGGGCGGCCTGTGGGATTAGCCCAGATGCAACCGGGCGGTGAGGTCGGCAATCTCGCGGCGCCAACGCGCCTGAAGCTCCGGTTTTTGATGCTTCGGTTTACGCGCCAGGTCGGCCTCCAGTTTGCTTTCGAGGGCAAACAGGGCGGTCAGCAACGCCTCTTCGCCTTCCAACAGCGGGTTTGGCGTCGGGGCGTCTGCGTTGGCCTCGTGCGCCGTCGGCAGCGCCGGCGTTTCACCCGCCAGGCGCTGGTACACCGGCGCGAGATCGTGCCACTCCTCCAGTTTTTGCTGGTCTATCAGCCAAAAGCGGTTGCAGCTCTGTTCGATCAGCATCCGATCGTGGGTGACCAGCATGACGGCGCCGGGGAATTGGCGCAGCGTTTCCGCCAGCTCCTCTTTGCCGGCCATATCCAGGTGGTTGGTGGGCTCGTCCAGCAACAGCAGCGAATGGTTGGCCAGCGTCAGGCCGACGAACAACAACCGTGAACGCTCGCCGCCGCTCAGCGAACGGATCTGCTGATGGTGGCGCAGGTAAGGGAACCCGGCGCCGATCAGCGCCATTTTCCGCTGTTCCTCGGTCAGCGGCGCAAATTGCGCCAGCGCTTCGCTCAACGTGTCTTCATCGCGCAGCTGTTGCAGGCTCTGATCGTAATAGCCGATGCGCACGCGCGGATGGAACAGCGCCGGGCGCTGCGTTTGTTGCTGATACTCGCGCCACAGCAGGCGCAACAGCGACGATTTTCCGCAGCCGTTGCGCCCGACGATGGCGATGCGATCGCCGCTTTTCACGCGCAGATGTTCCAGGCTGAACAGCACCGGCGCATCCGGCGCCGGGCACACCGCCCAGTGCGGCAGCGCAAGCAGGCGATCGGCGTCCAGCGCTTCTCCCTGCAGCCGCAGCCGCCACGGGCTGCCGGCGGTCAGGGTGGTCTGTTCTTCCTTCAACCGATCGACGCGCTTCTCCATTTGCTTGGCCTTGCGCGCCAGATCTTCGTTGTCGTAGACCTTGCCCCAGGTCGCCAGGCGCTTGGCGCTTTTTTCCACCCGGTCGATTTCCTTTTGCTCGGCCTGTCGCCGCTGTTCGTCTGCGGCGTCCTGTTCCGCCAGCGCGGTGCGCGCCGCAGAGCAGGGCAAACGGAAGAACTGCAGCGTTTTGTCGCGCAGGATCCAGGTGCAGTTGGTTACCTGGTCGAGCAGGTAGCGATCGTGCGACACCAGCACGAAGCTGCCGGTCCAGTTACGCAAGAACTGTTCCAGCCACAGCAGCGTGGGCAGATCCAGGTGGTTGCTGGGTTCGTCGAGCAGCAGCAGATCGGGCTGGCGGATCAGCGCGCGCGCCAACAGCAGCCGCGTATGCTGGCCGCCGCTGAGGGTGCCGGCGGTCAGCATCCAGCTCGCCGGTTCAAACCCCAGCTCGGCCAGTAGCGCTTCGCAGCGCCAGCGTTCGCTGAGGTGTTGGCCCGCAGGCAGCCGCGCCAGAACCGCATCCAGCAGGGTGCTGGTGTGCAGTTCCGGCGGCAGGTGCTGCTCGATGCGCGCCATCAGACATTGATGTGACAATGTCACCGTTCCGGTGTGCGCAGGCAGGTCGCCGCTGAGAATTTGCAGCAGGGTGCTTTTGCCGCAGCCGTTATCGCCGATCAAACCGATGCGGTCGCCTTTTTTCAGGCTGAAGGAAATCTCGCTCAGCAGGACGCCGAACGCGTTGTCGTAACCGACAGATTGTGCAGACAGTAATGTGCTCATTGCTTACTCAAGAGTTACAGGCATGACAATGCCTATCGTCAAACATTGCTGACGACAACCCGGTAAGCCGGAGGGAAGATCCTGGATTTAGTAAGCTTCGCTCAAGCTGGGTTATCGCAGCGCGATACCGGTAATGCTTGAGCGGCGACGATTACCAAAGAAGTGTGAGTGAAAAACCAATTCACACGTCAGCATAGTAAGTCTCCTTTTATTGGTTGCAGGTTAATCGGTGGCTGGATTATAGAGCGCTTCATGCCGTATCGCCAGTGTAAAAGCGCCTGAATTATCAGCAAGCTAAGGCGAGCGCGGGCGCGTGGCACACAATGGGAATAATTACTGTATTTCGGCCGACATTAAGCAGCTATTATAATTAGCGTTTATGGTTAAGCGACGGTTCATCCGCCGCCTGTTCGTCTGTCTATCAGATAATGATGCTGAGCACTGAATTTATGTTAAAGCCTCGCCCGTTCCTGCTGTTGTTATTATTGCTGTTGGGTATGCAACTGACGCCGTTCGCCGCCGTCGCCGCCACCCAGGATGATCCCGCCGCCGAAAGCGCGCCCGATCCCGCTACGCAGCTGAAAGCCGCGCAAAAGCAGTTGGACAGCATGAAGCAGCTGGTTTCCAAAGCGACGACCGACACCCAGCTCAGCAAGCTGCGGTTGGCGACGGACGATCTGGTCGCCAGCATGGATAAATTGTCCGCCGATCTGCAGCCGGTGCAGGAAAAACTGCAGGCGCAGCTGGACGTGCTGGGGCCGGCCCCGGCGGCCGGCGCGCTGCCGGAAACCCCGGCCGTCGCCCAGCAGCGCAATGCGCTGAACAGCAGCAAGAAGCAGTTGGACGATGCGGTAAAACGCGCGCAGGCCATCAAGACCAGCGCCTTCGATCTGGGCCAGCAGATCAGCGATCTGCGCCGGGTGGCGTTCAAAACCCAGCTGGCGCTGAACACCGGCAGCATTTTGGGCGTCAAATTCTGGACGCCGGTCGTGCAGCCGTCAGCGGATGACGTGCAGCGGCTGGACCAGTTCAACGCCGAGATGAAAGCGGCCTGGGACGCCAGTTGGCAGGACGAATGGCGGTACGGCACGCTGGCGTTGCTGGCGCTGGCGGTGATCGTCTGGTCCTGGGGGCGCTATTTGTCCGAGCGTTTCCTCGCCTGGGTCAGCATTCGCTTCCTGCCGGACGGGCGCCTGCGCCGCAGCTTTATGGCCATCATCACCGTGGCGGTGACGGTGATCACCACCTCGATCGCGCTGAACCTGCTGTATTACGTCTTTATCCGCGTGCAGCCGCTGCCGGTCATGCTGGAAGACTTTGCCGAAGGCTTTAACCGTCTGGGGATTTTCTGCGCGCTGATCGCCGGGCTGGGGCGTGCGGCGCTGTCGCTGAATCGCCCGTCCTGGCGTTTGGCTTCGCTGGACAATGAAGTGGCCGCCGGGCTGCGTTACTTCTCGCCGCTGCTGGCCGGTCTGGCGCTGGCGTTCGGTACTGTGGAGCTGATCAACAACGTCGTCAGCGCCTCATTGGCCACCACCATCTTCGGCAACGGCCTGGTGGCGGGGCTGATCGGCATGGTGCTGCTGGCGGCGCCGCTGCGCGGCCAGCGCATTCGTCGCCGTCTGGAGCAGCAGGGCGCGCACCTGGAAAAACGCACGCTGGTCGGCGGGCTGGTGCACATCGTCACCCTGGTGTGTTCGGTGGTGATCCTGCTTTCCCTGCTTATCGGCTACATCGCCTTCGCCCGCTTCCTGACCTACCAGCTGATCTGGGTGGTGCTGGTGCTGATGGCGTTCTACTTCATGGTACTGTTCGCCACCGACCTGTGCGCCGCGCTGTTTTCGCCGCAGACCGTCAGCGGCAAGATGCTGAAGAAAACGCTCAGCTTCAAGGATCGCCATCTGGAGCAGGTGGCGATCATCACCACCGCGCTGGCCAAATGTTCACTGTTGCTGTTGATGATCGTCGCGTTGTTCAACGGCTCGTTCGGCAGCACCACGCCGGGCTCGCTGATGGAGAAAATCGTCTCGATCCTGACCGGCGAAGGCTTGCAGCGTTTCAACATCGTGCCCGGCAACCTGCTCAACGCCGTGATCTGCCTGGCGATCGGCATCTACATCCTGCGTGCGGTACGGCGCTGGCTTGGCTCTGAGCTGCTGCCGAAGACCATTTCGGACGTCGGCATTCGCGCCTCGCTGGTGACGCTGTTCAGCAATATCGGCTATGTGCTGGTGATTCTGATCACCCTGGCGGCGCTGGGCATCCAGTGGAGCAACCTGGCGTGGATCGTCAGCGCCCTGTCGGTCGGTATCGGTTTCGGTTTGCAGGAGATTGTGAAGAACTTTATTTCCGGCCTGATCCTGCTGACCGAACGCCCGGTGAAGGTCGGGGATATGATCGGCATCGGCGGCGTGGAAGGCGACGTGCGGCGCATCAACGTGCGCGCTACCGAAATCCAGCTCAGCGACCGTTCCACCATGATCGTACCGAACTCGCAGCTGATCTCGCAGAACGTGCGCAACGCCACCATGGGCAACGCGCAAGGCGTGGTGACCATCGCGTTGACGTTCCCGACCTCGATCGATCCGGAGCAGGTGCGCAATATCTTGCTCAGCGCCTATAACGAGTACGAAACCATTCTGGACACGCCGGCGCCTTACGTGCGCTTCAGCCAACTGGGGCCGGACGGCATTATCCTGAGCGTGACCGGCTATGTGCCGAGCCCGCGCATGGTCGGCGCCACCAAGAGCGAACTGCTGTTCAATATCCTCAAGCTGCTGCGCGCGCAGGAAGTGAGCCTGTCCAGCCCGCAAGAAGTGGTATTTATGAAGCAGCAGGCGACGCGATATCAGGCCAATGAAGAGGAGCACTCCTCCTAGTGCCGGTTTGAGGCGGCGGGCCGTTAAGCGACGGCCCGCCGAGCGCGGCTAGTACATCGATGGTTCCACCGATTGCGAGCAGTCGCTGTTGGCGCTGGATTTGGTGCAGGTGTAAGGTTCATTTGGCGATGCCGAAGGCGCATTCGATGGGCCGCCGCCTCCGCCGATACAACCGCTCAGCATCAACGTCAAAAACACGAGAATTATCTTCTTCATCTCACCGTCCTCCATTGCGATTCCTCCTTTAAGTATATGCCGGGAAAGCGAACGGCACCGCTTGCCGCTGCGAACTATACTCCCTGGATGCCGTATTGATGCTCAACCTCGGCGAATGAGGGGAGAAAGATGCAAACCGACGACGATTTGACCCGCTTTGCCGCGCAGGGCGCGCCGCCGTTGCCGCCCGGTTCCAGGCAGGGCTTTGTCGAACACGACGGCGCGCACATCTGGTATGCGGCCTATGGCGCTGATCCGACGCTGATCCTGTTGCACGGCGGCCTGGGCCACAGCGGCAACTGGGGGTATCAACTGCCGGCGCTGCTGGCCGCCGGCTACGGGGTGTTGCTCATCGATAGCCGCGGGCACGGACGCAGCACGCGCGACGCCCGGCCGTATCGTTACGATCGGATGGCCGATGATCTGTTGGCGGTGATGGCGGCGCTGCAAATCCCCCACGCCGCGCTGGCGGGCTGGAGCGACGGCGCTTGCGTCGCGCTCATCGCCGCCCATCGGGCGCCCGAGCGGGTGGACGGCGTCTTTTTCTTCGGCCGCAATATGGATGCCAGCGGGGTTAAACCGCCGCCGTCCAGTCCGCTCGTCGAGCGCTGTTTTGCGCGCCATGCGCAGGACTATGCCGCCTTGTCACCGACGCCGGAGGATTTCGCTCCCTTCGTCTCCGCCGTAAGCCTGATGATGAGCAGCCAGCCGGACTACCGCGCACGGGAATTGGCGGCCATTCGCGTGCCGGTGACGATCGTTCACAGCGAACACGATGAATTTATCCGCGCCGAACATGCCGCCTACCTGAGCCGCAGCATTCCTGGCGCCCGTTTGACGACGCTGCCGGGCGTCAGCCACTTCGCGCCGCTGCAGCGGCCCGCGCTGTTCAACCGCGCGTTGCTGGATTTTCTCGCCGGTGTGATGCCGCCGCCTGCGCGTTGACGCTCGTTGTTCTATGCTGGAGGCGGGGCATTTTGGCATCATCGAAGAGGACATCATGAGCGAAAGCATCGTGGTCAGATCGTTGGAACAACGGGATTACGCCGCCTGGCTGGCACTGTGGCAAGGGTATAACGCCTTTTACGGCCGGGAGGGGGCAACGGCGCTGCCGGATGAGGTGACACAGACCACCTGGCGGCGTTTTTTCGACGCCTACGAACCGATGTACGCGCTGGTCGCCGAGCATCAGGGGCAGGTCGTTGGATTAACGCACTATCTTCTGCACCGCAGCACCATTCAGCTGCAGCCCAACTGCTATCTGCAGGATCTGTTCACCGCAGAGGCGGTGCGCGGCAAAGGGGTGGCGAGGGCGCTGATCGCGGCGGTTTACGAGCGTGCGCAGCAGTTGGGGTTGCCGCGTGTGTATTGGAATACCCACGAAACCAACCAGATCGCCATGCGGCTGTACGACAAGGTGGCGGAGCGTCCCGGTTTTGTGATGTATCGCAAGGCGTTTTGACGCGGGATGAAAAAACAACCCCACATAGCCCAATCTTATTTTGCTTTTGAGGAAAAAGACGGCGGTTTTTACCGGTAACAGGCCAACTGGGGCGTGAAATGTTCAAAGTGAAGCGTCCGCTTTAGCCGTTTCTGTGCCAGGTATGCGGGTGTCGTCAATATATTGATACACAAATATATTTTTCCTAGATGAATAAACAGATGTCCGGGCCGGCAAAACTGGCAATAATAGGCGAGTCGGCCGCTTATCTTCTCCTCATCGTCGACGGTTGTGACACGAACAGATTGTCACCTTACGCAGCAGAAGTCTCTGGATCCAAGATGCAAACCACCTCGTTGTCCGATGCCCGGAAAATTTGGCCCGCACTCACCGTCTTTCTGTTGGTGTTCGCGGTTTGCCTGTTGGGCATCGTGAGCCGCCCCGTCGGATTTTTGGCGATATTCTGGCCGGTAAACGCCGTACTGCTGGCGGTTCTGGTGCGCCGCCCGCAGTGGGCCACGCGCGCCGGCTGGGGCATGGCGGTGCTGGGTTATCTGGCGGCGGACCTGCTGACCGGCAGTTCGCTGCAAAAGGCGCTGTTGCTGAACGCCGCCAATCTGACCGGCGTGGTGTTGGGGTATCTGCTGTTCATGCGGCTGTCGCCGCCGGCGCGTATGCTGCAGCGTGGCGCCTCCAGCATGTACCTGTTCGGCATCTGCCTGGCCGCCGCCGCCGCGACCGGTTTGGTGGGCGCGGCGGCCTCGCAGTGGCTGTTCGGCAGGCCCTATTTGACCTCGCTGGCACTGTGGTTCTCATCCGAGTTCACCAACTACGTCACGCTGATGCCGTTTATTCTGGCGTTTCCCGCCGATTGGCGACATCGCTTGCGCGCGGCCCGCAGCATAGTGACGCAGCGCAGCCAATGGCCGCGCGCGGGACGAAAACTGGCGGTATTGGCGCTGCTGGCGTTGGCGGCGATCTGCAGCGTGCTGATCGGCGGCCCCGGGGCGGTGATCTTTCCCATGCCGGTGCTGCTGTGGCTGGCGATGTCCTTTTCGCTGTTCTGCACCATGATTGCGGTGCTGATTTATGTGCTGTGGTGCCATCTGGCGATCGATTTCGGGTTGCTTAGCACGACGCTCGACATGCAGGTGTTGCAAAACGCGGTATCGATGCGTTTGGGCATCGCGCTGCTGGCGCTGGGGCCCATCGCCGTGGCCAGCATGAACTATGCGCGCAGCGCGCTGCTGCGCACGCTGGAGCATGTGGCGAACCACGATGCGCTGACCCACGTGCTGACGCGCAATGCGTTTATGCAGCGCGGCGAGCGGATGATTGACCAAAAGGGCGAGTTGGTATGCGTCATGATGCTTGATATTGATTACTTCAAATCGATCAATGATCGTTTCGGCCACGCCGGCGGCGATCAGGCGCTGATGGCCTTTACCCGTGCGATCGCCGCCGATTTGCGCGTCGATGATCTGTTCGGCCGCATGGGCGGCGAAGAGTTCGCTATCGTCTCGACGCTCGGCCAGCCACAGCAAGGGTTGCAGCTGGCTGAACGGCTGCGGCAACGCATTGAGGCGGAATCGATCACCATGCCGGCCGGCCATCCGCTGCAGATCACCGTCAGCATCGGCATGGTGACCTGCCCGGGCGGTTCCGGCCACAGCCTGGCCGACTTGCTCAAACTGGCGGATCTGGCGGTATACAAAGCGAAAAACGCCGGCCGTAACCGGGTCGCCACGCCGGACTCTGACCCACCGAACGATCCTGAGCGCTGAACTTCCGATCCGGGTTGCGCGCCCGCCGTCTAAACTGGTAGGGGGCGCAGGCAACGTCGCCCGCGCTGAACCGACTGTCCTTAATCAGACAAGAGGATACCAGGATGAAATACGTAGACGGTTTTGTGGTGGCGGTACCGGCCGCCAACAAGGAGGCTTATCACCGGTTGGCGGCCGCAGCGGCGCCGCTGTTCAAAGAGTTTGGCGCCACGCGCATCGTGGAGTGTTGGGGCGATGACGTGCCCGACGGCAAGCTCACCGACTTTCGCGGCGCGGTGAAGGCGCAAGAAGGTGAAGTGGTGGTGTTCAGCTGGATAGAGTACCCCTCCAAAGCGGTGCGCGACGCCGCCAACGAGAAAATGATGAACGATCCGCGCATGAAGGCGCTCGGTGAGATGCCGTTTGACGGCAAACGCATGATCTTTGGCGGGTTCGCGCCGATCCTCGATGCGTAAAGGAGGCGCAAATGGCCAGAATTACGCAACATCTGTGGTTTGAAAAGGACATGGAAGCGGCGCTGAATTGCTATGTCGCGCTGATCCCCGGTTCGTCCGTGAACTGGTTTTCCGACCTGCCGGCGGATACGCCGAGCGGCCCGGCCGGCAGCGTGAAACTGGCTTCTTTCACGCTGGGGGACCAGCGCTACGCGGCGATCGAAGCCGGGCCGCTGGATCCGTTCAACCACAGTTTCTCCGTGATGGTGGAATGTGACGATCAGGCGGAAGTCGACCGGCTGTGGGATGCGTTGAGCGAGGGCGGCGAGGCGGAGCAGTGCGGCTGGCTGCGCGATCGCTGGGGGCTGTGCTGGCAAATTGTGCCGCGGCGCCTGACGGAGTTGATGAACGATCCCGACGCCGCTCGTGTGCGGCGGGTCACGGAAGCGATGCTGCTGATGGGCAAAATCGACATCGCCGGGTTGGAAGCGGCGGCGCGGGGCTAGCGGTAAGAGAACGAAGGAGAGAAAGGATGCATCGAGAGCGGCACAGTATTGAACGCATCGGCTGGCTGCGGGCGGCGGTGCTCGGCGCCAACGACGGCATCGTTTCGACGGCCAGCCTGCTGCTGGGCGTGGCGGCGGCCAGCGCCGCGCATTCCGCGCTGATGATCGCCGGCGTCGCCGGGTGGGTGGCCGGGGCGATGTCGATGGCCACCGGTGAGTATGTGTCGGTCTCGTCGCAGGCGGATACCGAAAAGGCCGCGCTGGCGGAAGAGCAGGCGGAGTTGCTCGAAGACTATCCGGGGGAGTTTCGCGAACTGACGTCAATCTACGTGCATCGCGGGCTGGATCCGGCGCTGGCTCGGCAGGTGGCGGAAAAGCTCATGGCGCATGATGCGCTGGAGGCGCACGCGCGCGACGAGCTGGGCATTTCCTCCGTCACCCGCGCCCGGCCGCTGCAGGCCGCGTTGGCGTCGGCCCTCAGTTTCTCCCTCGGCGCGCTGCTGCCGCTGCTGGTGGCGCTGTGGGCACCGCTCGACTGGACGCGAGCGGCGCTGGTGGCGTCGGCGCTGATTTCTCTCGGCGTTCTCGGCGGCATCGCCGCGAAAACCGGCGGGGCGCCGATCTTGCCGGGCGTGGCGCGTATCCTGATCTGGAGCGCGCTGGCGATGGCGGTCTCCTCAGGCGTGGGCATGCTGTTTGGCGTGACGGCAGGCTAACGCCGCGTTTGCATCAATCTATTGCACCTCAAACTCAGAATTTATCATTTGTCAGCCGCCGGCGTTCACGGCATGGTGACGGCAACGCCAAATCAGTCAGGGACTCTTATGCAAAAATCACAGATCCAACCGTGGGTTGCGCAGCATCCGCTGCTGCAACGAATGGTCGCCCTCGAGCCGATCACCTGGTTCAATCCGCGTGCGACCACGCTGGCCGCCGGCTTGCCCCATGTCGGGCTGACCGCCGCCGACGTGGCCGAAGCCGAGCAGCGCCTGGCGCGTTTCGCGCCTTATCTCGCCGCGGCCTTCCCGGAAACCCAGCCGACAAAGGGGATCATCGAGTCCGAGCTGGTGGCGATCCCTGCCATGCAGCAGGTGTTGGATCGGCGCTATGGGCAGGCGTTGGGTGGGCGTCTGCTATTGAAAAAGGACAGCCATCTGCCGATTTCCGGTTCAATCAAAGCGCGCGGCGGCATCTATGAGGTGCTGACGCACGCGGAGAAACTGGCGCTGGAGGCGGGGCTGCTCCAGATCGGCGACGACTACGCCCGGCTGTGTTCCGATGCGTTTCGTCAGTTCTTCCGCCAGTACCGCATCGCCGTCGGATCGACGGGCAATCTGGGATTATCCATCGGTATCATCAGCGCCCGCCTGGGATTTGATGTCAGCGTGCACATGTCGGCGGATGCGCGAGAGTGGAAAAAACAGAAGCTGCGCGACAATGGCGTGACGGTGGTGGAATACGCCGAAGATTACGGCGTGGCGGTCGAGCAAGGGCGCCAACAGGCGGCGAACGATCCGAATTGCTTCTTTATCGACGATGAAAACTCGCAAACCCTGTTCCTCGGCTACGCGGTGGCGGGCGGCCGCCTGAAGCGGCAGTTTGCCGAACAGGGCATTGTGGTGGACGCGCAGCATCCGCTGTTCGTGTATCTGCCGTGCGGCGTCGGCGGTGGGCCGGGCGGTGTGGCCTTTGGCCTCAAGCTGGCGTTCGGCAATCACGTTCACTGCATTTTCGCCGAACCGACCCATTCCCCCTGCATGCTGCTCGGCGTCTACAGCGGGTTGCATGACGGCATTGCGGTGCAAGATCTCGGCATCGACAACCGCACGGCGGCGGACGGGCTGGCGGTGGGGCGCGCCTCGGGTTTTGTCGGCCGGGCGATGGAGCGCCTGCTAAGCGCATTTTACACGCTGAGCGACGAAGAGATGTTCGCGTTGCTCGGGTTGTTGGACAGGCACGAGCATATCCAGCTGGAACCCTCCGCCCTGGCGGGCATGGCCGGGCCGTGGCGCATGGAGGCCAATGCGCAACAGCTTAGCGGGCAAGGGGTGAGCGCGGAAAGCCTGGCGCAGGCGACGCATCTGGTGTGGGCGACCGGCGGCGGCATGGTGCCGCCAGCGGAAATGGCGAAGTACCTCGCCGCCGGGCAGACGGCTGAGTAAGGCGCAATATAAAGTAAAAAGGGGCGAACATCGCCCCTGATTGGTTTGCCGTGCGGTTAAAGCTGTTCGCCGTTGCTGGCGATCACCCGGCGATACCAGTCGAAGCTTTTCTTGCGCGAACGTTCGAGCGTGCCGGTGCCGTCGTCGTGTTTATCGACGTAGATAAAGCCGTAGCGCTTGCTGTACTCGCCGGTGGTGAACGATACGCAGTCAATGCAGCCCCACGGCGTATAGCCGATCAGGTCTACGCCGTCTTCAATCACCGCTTTTTTCATCTCTTCGATATGGGCGCGCAGATAGTCGATGCGATAGTCATCGTTGATCTGGCCGCCCGCTTCCACCTTGTCGAAGGCGCCGAAGCCGTTCTCCACGATAAACAGCGGTTTCTGGTAACGTTCATACAATACGTTCAGCGAGTAGCGCAGCCCGACCGGATCGATCTGCCAGCCCCAGTCGGAAGCCTTGACGTGCGGGTTCGGCACGTTGCCCGGGAAGCCGAACATGCCGTCGCTGCCTTCCACCGCGTTGGCCTGCAGCGCGTTGCTCATGTAATAGCTGAAGCCAATGTAGTCGGTGCAGCCCTCGCGCAGGATCTGTGCGTCCTGCGGCTGCATCTCGATCTTCAGCCCTTTGCGTTCCCAGTCGCGCAGCAGATAGCTTGGGTAGTAGCCGCGCATCTGCACGTCGGTGTACAGATAGCGCTGGTGCATCGCCTCCACGGCGTACATCACGTCGTCCGGCTTGCAGGAATAAGGGTAGAACGGCACGCAGGCCAGCATGCAGCCGATCTTGAACTCCGGGTTGATCTGATGGCCGAGTTTGACCACCTGCGCGCTGGCGACGAACTGGTGGTGCAATACCTGGTACAGCGCCTGCTCCGGATTGTCTTCCTGGGTGTAGTCCACGCCGGAACAGCAGTAGCCGAACAGCGGGTAGCGGTAGTTGCTCTGGTTGTTGATCTCGTTGAAGGTCATCCAGTACTTCACCTTCTCGCGGTAGCGGCGCATCACCACTTCGCTAAAGCGCACGAAAAATTCCACCACCCGGCGGTTTTTCCAGCCGCCGTAGGTTTTCACCAAATGGTAAGGCATTTCGAAGTGCGACAGGGTAATCACCGGCTGGATGCCGTATTTCAGCAACTCGTCGAACAGATCGTCGTAAAACTGCAGGCCGGCCTCGTTTGGCGTTGCTTCGTCGCCGTTCGGGAAGATGCGCGTCCAGGCGATCGAGGTGCGGAAGCATTTGAAGCCCATCTCGGCGAACAGCGCCACGTCCTGCTTGTAGCGACCGTAGAAGTCCACCGCTTCATGGTTGGGGTAACGGTAGCCGTCGAGCACGCCGTCGGTCATCACGCGATCGACGCCGTGCGAACCGCCGGACAGCACGTCGGCGATGCTTGGGCCTTTGCCGCCCCGATCCCAACCGCCTTCAACCTGGTGCGCGGCGACCGCGCCTCCCCACAGAAAATCTTTCGGCAACTGTTTCATCGTCAATGTCTCATCTTATTTAATGAAGGATAATAACGTTCGCATTGCCAATAGAGTAACAAGACCAAAAGAAATGTCACGATATAACAAATCGCCGGACAAAGTGATTTGTCACAATAAAAAAACAGCCTGTTTTATTTTGCCGAATTAATATGCCCAAGCCGTTTGCCGATGGTTTCAATAATGTAAAGCACGGGGATCTGCGTGGTGATATTGTGATGGCCGCCGATCAAATGCTGCGGCACGTGGTAGGAGAGATTAAAGTCCGCCAGCCGCGCCAGCGAAGAGGTTTCGTTGTTGGTGATGCTGATGATCTTGCAGTGGTGCAGACTGAATTGGCTGGCCAGCCGCAGGATCTCTTCGGTTTCGCCGGAAACCGACAGCATGATCGCCACCGCGTTTTTATACATATCGCTGTTGACGGGATAATAAGGATCGTCGATATGGGTGCTGAATTTCCCGACGTTGGAAAAGAAACGCGCGCCATATTTCCCCAAGGCGCCAGAGGTGCTGATGCCGACGAAAATAATCCGCTCGGCGGCGGCGATATGATGCGCCGCTTCATCGAGTAACTGATTAAATTCGTCGTTGCTGACGCTTTTAAAAAAACTGAGAATTTCGCCGATGCCGGAATCGACCGGCGGCGCATCGCTTTGCTCCAGATACAGTTTGAAACGGATGCGAAATTCTGAATAACCGTCGCAACCCATTTTTTTGCAAAATCGCAGCACGGTAGTGGTGGATACGCCGGCGGCCTCGGCCAGCTCGCGGATGGTCATGTACATCACTTGATTTTTGTGTTTGCTGACGTAGTTATAAACCATCAGCTCCAGGGCGTTGAGCTCGGCGATTGCTTTATGGGTAAACATGGGTCGATCCGGCGGCTGAAAACGGGACATTTATCTGCGGGTTACCATAGCAAAATTCGCCGCCGCCGACACTGCCGAACAAAAAGAAAAGCCGCACCAGTCAGGGGCGGCCCAGGGTTCACGACGAACAAATAAAGCAAAACGTTCCGGAAGACATGCCATGAAAACGCGTTTCATCACACAGGGTTAGCATAGGCCAGCTGATGCCGGCGGCAAAATGCCGGTTTCTGCTTTCTAAAACCAAAGCGCGGCAAAGGCTATGGCGCCTCGGGCTTATCTTCGGACCAGCGGGCGGCGTTGACATCCACCTTAACCGGCAGCAGCCCGATGGCGGTGAATTTATCCGCCAACTGCTGTTGCTGTCTGAACACCTCCGGCGACATGCGCTGGCTGCCGAACGGCATGCGGGCGATGGCTCTGGCCCAAATGGCCTGATCCAGACCGGTGCTCTGAGCGAGGATCGCCGCCGCTTCCTGTGGATGCTCGTTGGCCCAGTCGCTCAGCGCGCCGAGCTGTTGAATCACCTGTTTGGCGCTGTCCGGGTAGGTTTCGGCAAAGCGGCGGCTGGCGAGATAGAAGGTATAGTGCGGCACCAGGCCCTCCGCGTCTTTCAGCAGGCGGGCGTTGGCGCGGGTTTCCACCTCGGCGTAGTAGGGATCCCAAATCACCCAGGCGTCGACGCTGCCGCGCTGGAAGGCGGCGCGGGCATCGCTCGGCGGCAGATAGACCGGCGTGATGTCCTTGTAGCTCAAGCCGGCCTGTTCCAGCGCGCTCACCAGCAGGTAATTGACGTCAGACCCTTTGTTCAACGCCACGCGTTTGCCTTTCAGATCGGCCACGGAGCGGATCGGCGAATCCTGCGGCACCACGATGGCTTCGGTTTTCGGGCTGGGCGGCGAATGCGCCAAATAAACCAGATCGGCCTTGGCGGCTTGCGCGAAGGCCGGCGGCGCGTCGCCGGTCGCCGCCAGATCGATGCTGCCGACGTTCAACCCCTCCAACATCTGCGGGCCGGCGGGGAATTCTATCCAGCGAACCTTGACGCCCTGCGGCTCAAGGGCTTTTTCCAGCGTGCCGCGGTATTTCAGCAGCGCAAAAATGTTGGCTTTCTGGTAACCGATGGTGATTTGCTGCGGTTTCTCCTGCGCGCCGGCCGGCAGGCTAAGCAGGCCGAGCAGCAGGGCGGCGATCAGCGGCGTTGTGAGTTTTCTCATCCTGATTTTCCGATAGGCGAAGTGAACAATAGCGATACGCGCTGGGCGTAACGCCATGAAACGGCATTCAAATTTTCCTGCGGCGGGATAAGGGCGATGATAATGAGCGGCGCACTGGCGTGTAAAGCGCCCGCTTATGCTGAATAATGCCTTGCTTAGCCATAAATGAGCTTAAGCGGGAGAAGGGGATCTCTACGCTATGCCGCGTCACGCTCGCGCGAACGCGCCAGCAACGGCGGCACCAGCAGATAGAGGGCGGCGGCCAACGCCCAGACCAGGCCGGGCCAGACATCACGCGTGGCGGCATACAGCGCCGTCGCCATCAGCGGCCCCGCGACGCCGATCAGGCTGCCCATGCTGGCCAGCGTCCCTTGCAGCTCGCCCTGATGATCGTCGTCCACCTTTTGCGCCATTAACGCCTGCAGCGCGGGCAGCGCCATACCGCCCGCGGCGAAGAACGGCAGCAGCGCAAAGGGCGCCCAGCCGCGCGTGGCGATCGATAACAGCACCAGGCCCAGCGCGTCGGCGGTCAGGCCGATCAGCAGCGCCTTGCGTTCGCCGAGCCGCGCGACCAGCGGGCCGATGGCGAAGGCCTGCGACAGCGCGTGGCAGGCACCGTAACCGGCCAGCGACAGGCCCGCCACCATCATGCTCCAGCCGAAACGATCCTGGCCGTATAAAATCCACAGCGTGGCCGGCGCCTGTGAAACCAGCGCCATGATCAGATAAATGCCGGCCAGCGGCAGCAGGCCCGGTTTGCCGTGCAGCCGTCGCAATGACGAAAAGGGATTGAGGCGGATTTTCTCGGCGGCGCGGGTGCGGGGTTTACGCGATTCCGGCAGCAGGAAAAACGCCATCGCCAGGTTGAGGGCATTCATCGCCGCCGCCGCCAGGAAGGGCGCATGCAGATGCCACTCGCCCAGCGAACCGCCGAGCAGCGGGCCGACGATAAAGCCGACGCCGAACACCGCGCCCACCAGGCCGAAACGCCGCGCGCGCTGGCCGGCAGGAGTAATATCGGTAACGTAAGCGGTGGCGACCGCCATGTTGGCGCCGGTGATGCCCGCCAGCAACCGACCCAGATAGAGCCAGGCCAGCGTCGGCGCGAACGCCATCAGCAGGTAGTCGGCCGCGGCGCCGGCGAGTGAAATTAACAGCACCGGCCGCCGGCCGAAGCGATCGCTCAACGCGCCGAGGATCGGTGAAAACAGGAATTGCATCAGCGCATAGGCCGCCAGCAGGGCACCGTAATGCAGGCTGCCGGCGTCAAGACCGCCCAGCGAGCGCAACAGCACCGGCAGGATCGGCATGATCAGACCGATGCCCACCGCATCCAGCAACACCGTCAACAAAATAACCAGCATAGGTTTTTTCAAGATTGTGACTCTAACAGTGATAGAGTATTGAGTATTCCATAGTTACCCTATCAGTGATAGAGAGATGAGTGAAAAAAATACTACGATACGTTTAACGCGTGAAACCGTCCTGCGCGGAGCGCTGGCGCTGCTGAATGAAATCGGCATCGATGCTCTGAGCACCCGTCGCCTGGCGCAACATTTGGGCGTGCAATCTCCCACGCTCTATTGGCATTTCAAGAACAAGGCCGAGCTGCTGAAGGCGATGGCGGAAACCATCATGCTGGATCACCGTGAAGAGGTGCCCGCCGACATGCCCTGGCAGGATTGGGTCGTCACCAATGCGAGCAATTTCCGTCGGGCGCTGCTGGCTTACCGCGACGGCGCGCGTCTGCATGCCGGCACCCGGCCGCAGGAGCCGCAATTCGCCATTATCGAGGCCAAGGTGGCGCTGCTGTGCCGGGCGGGCTTGACGCCTGAACGCGCGGTGAATTTGCTGTTCGCCGTCGGGCGCTTCGTCGTAGGCTGGGTGCTGGAAGAGCAGCAAATGCAGCCGGACGATACGCTGAATGACGCCGATCGCCAGCGTTACCCGCTGCTGTGCGAAGGCTGGGAAACTTTGCAGGATAAGGGTGCAGACGCGCTGTTCGAAGCCAGCGTGCGGCTGTTGGTCGACGGTGCCGAGGCCGCGTTGACGAACGCCAATAATCACGGGACGCAATCATAAAACCGGGCTTATCTATCGGAAATTTATAGAAAATACCCACTTTTCGTTAAAGCCATGGCGGCTACATTCCCTTAACATTATCAAGTCTTTTGATGATAATTATTAGCACGCTGCGCAATTATTCGCCGCAGTGATGTTACGGATTAAATCCGTTTGTTTAAGGGATAGTTTCACCATGGAAATCAATGTTAATGGCCGGGTGGTTCCACTCGGCGATATCTCGCCCGAGACCCCGCTGTTGTACGTGTTACGCAACGATCTGCACTTGAATGGCCCCAAATACGGCTGCGGCCTGGGGGAGTGCGGCGCCTGCACCGTTCTTATCAACGGCGTCGCCGCTCGCTCCTGCTCAATGCCGTTGGCCGCGGTAGGAAGCAAGTCCGTCACCACGCTGGAAGGCCTGGGCACGCCGGAAACGCCGCACCCGGTGCAGCAAGGATTTATCGATGAGCAGGCGGCGCAATGCGGCTACTGCGTCAACGGCATGATCATGACGCTGGTCGCGCTGTTCGAACGTGAACCCGAGGCGGACGAACAGGCGATCAAGAAAGAGCTGGCCTACAACCTGTGCCGCTGCGGCACCCATCTTGAGATCTTGCGCGCCGCCGAACGCGCCCGCGCGCTGCTGGCTGCACGGAGGCAAGCATGAGCCGCCTCGAACTGACCCGCCGCCAGCTGTTGCAGGCCGGCGGTGTGGTGATGGTCAGCAGCCTGCTGCCCGCGCCGTTTAACGCCTTCGCCGCCGAGCCCGCCCCAACGCCTGCCGAGCTGCCGCTGGACAGGGTAGACAGTTTTATCAGCCTCACCGCCGACGGCCGGGTGACGGCATTCAACGGCCACGTCGATCTCGGCACCGGCATTCGCACCGCGCTGGCGCAGATCGTCGCCGACGAAATTTGCGTGCCGTTCGAGCACGTCACGATGATCCTCGGCGATACGCAACGCACGCCGGATCAGGGGCCGACCATCGCCAGCGCCACCCTTCAGGTGACGTCGGTGCCGCTGCGCCAGGCGGCGGCGCAGGTGCGGCATATGCTGACGGCGCTGGCGGCCAAAGCCTTCGAACTGCCGGCCGACCAGCTGACGGCGGCGGCGGGGCAGGTGTTTGTGACCAAGAATCCGGGGCGCGCCTTGAGCTATGCGCAGCTGGCGAGCGGGCAGAATCTGCACGTGGCGCTGGATAAAAACGTGCCGCTGAACGGTGAACAGCAGAACCGCTATGTCGGCCGCGCCGTCGCCCGGGTCGATATTCCGGCCAAAGTGAGCGGCGCGCTGACCTACGTGCACGATCTGCGTTTGCCCGGCATGCTGCATGGCCGGGTGGTGCGCCCGCCTTACGCAGGCGCCGACAGCAGCGCGCCGCTGGGCGGCGGCCTGTTGTCGGTGGATGAAAGTTCGATCGCGCATCTGCCGGGCATCGTGAAACTGGTGGTGATCAACGATTTCATCGGCATTGTGGCCGAGCGCGAAGAGCAGGCGATCGCCGCCATGCGCCGGCTGAAAACCGAATGGAAACCCTGGGCCGGCCTGCCGGACCTGTCGCCGGAGGCGCTGCCCGCCGCACTGGAAGCCAACCCGAAAACTGACCGCGTGCTGCGCGACGATGCGGGCACGGACGACGCGCTGGCATTGTTGCATACCGAAGTGCGGGCGGACTATGTCTGGCCTTACCATCAGCACGCCTCGATCGGCCCTTCCTGCGCAGTGGCGGAGGTTAAAGACGGGCGGGCGCAGGTGTGGTCCGGCACGCAAAACCCGCACGATCTGCGTAAAGATATCGCCACGCTGCTGGAATTGGCGCCTGAGCAGGTGCATATCACCCGCATGGAGGCCTCCGGCTGCTATGGCCGCAACTGCGCCGACGACGTCTCGGCGGACGCGGCGCTGTTGGCGCGGGCGACCGGCCGCCCGGTGCGGGTGCAGCTGATGCGCGAACAGGAATCCGGCTGGGAGCCGAAGGGCACCGGTCAGTTGATCCGGGTGCGCGGCGGCCTCGACGCGCAAAACCGAGTGGCGGCCTACGAGTTGAAAACCAGCTATCCCTCCAACAATGCGGTGACCTTGCCGCTGGTGTTGACCGGCAAGGTGGCCAACCGGGCTGACGTGCAACAGATGGGCGATCGCACCGCCATTCCGCAATACGAGTATCCGCACATGCGGGTGATTTGCCAGGACGCCGCGCCGATCGTGCGGGCCTCGTGGATGCGCGGCGTTTCGGCGCTGCCCAACGTGTTCGCCCATGAGTCCTGGATCGACGAGCTGGCCTGGCGTGCTGGCGAGGATCCGATCGCGTTTCGCCTGCGTTACCTGAACGATCCGCGCGCAGTGGCCTTGATTGAGGCCCTGAAGCGCCAGGCGAACTGGCAAGACGGCCCGGCGCACCGGTCGCGCGCCGCCGGCGCCGAAGTGGTGAGCGGCCGCGGCTTCGCCTATGCGCGCTATTTCCACAGCAAATTTCCCGGCTTCGGCGCCGCCTGGGCGGCCTGGGTGTGCGATCTCAGCGTCAATCGCCTTTCCGGGCAGATCACGCTCGATAAAATCTTCGTGGCGCATGATTGCGGCCGGATGATCAATCCGGCCGGGGTGCGCCATCAGGTGCACGGCAACATTATCCAGTCCGCCAGCCGGGTGCTGAAAGAGTTTGTGACCTTCAACGCGTCGGGCGTGACGTCATTGGACTGGGGCGGCTATCCGATCCTGCGCTTCGACGAATTGCCGCAGATCGATATCCAGCTGATCGACCGCCCGGACGAAGCGCCGATAGGCGCAGGAGAGTCCGCCTCGGTGCCGAGTGCGGCGGCGATCGGCAACGCGCTGTTTGACGCCCTCGGCGTGCGCCTGCGCGAGGTGCCGTTCACACCGGCGCGGGTGCTCGCCGCGCTGCGCGCTCAGGCCGGCCATTAACCCCCCGTAACGAACAAGGACAGCAAAGATGAGTAAGATGAAAAAAATCGTCGGGTGGGGCGGCGTCACGGTGATCGCCGTGGTAGTCGCCGGCGTGGTCGCCAGTTGGCAGCCGGAGATTGCGCCGCTCGCCGCCGATGCGACCCACAGTTTCAGCGAGGCGCAGATCGCGCGTGGCAAAACGTTGGCCGATCTCGGCGACTGCGCGGTGTGCCACACCCGTGCGGGCGGCGAGCGCAACGCCGGCGGGCTGGCGATGGAGATCCCCTTCGGCACCATTTACACCACCAACATCACGCCGGACGTGGAAACCGGCATTGGCAGCTGGAGCTACGCGGCGTTCGAACGCGCCATGCGCCACGGCGTCGATCGCCAGGGTCGCTATCTCTATCCGGCGTTTCCCTATACCGCCTTTACCCGCACCCGCGACGACGATCTGCAGGCGCTGTATGCCTATCTGATGTCGCAGCCGCCGGTCAAGTACCGGCCGCCGGCCACCGATCTGCACTTTCCGTTCAACATTCGCCAGGGCATCTTCGCCTGGAACCTGCTGTTCCTGACGCCGGGCGCGTTGCCGGAACAGCCAGCCCAAAGCGCCGACTGGAACCGCGGTGCGTACCTGGCCGAAGGGTTGGGGCACTGCAGCGCCTGCCACTCACCGCGCAACGTGCTGTTCGGTGAGAAAACCGGCGGCGAGCACCTGGCCGGCGGCGTGGCGGAGGGCTGGACGGCGCCGGCGTTGACCGGCCGCTCGCCCGCGCCGCTCGCCTGGTCACAGCAGGATCTGGTCGATTTCATGCGCACCGGCTACTCGGCCAACCACGGCGTCGCCGCCGGCCCGATGGCGCCGGTGATCGAAGAAGGGCTGTCGCGCTTGCCGCAGGCCGACCTGCAGGCGATCGCCGTCTATCTGCGCAGCTATCATCCGGAAGCGGCGGCGCAGGCCGCGGCGGCAACTTTGAACGCTCAGGCGGAGCGCCAGGTCGAGCCCCTGAGTTCGCAAGGGGCGCGGCTGTTTTCCGGCGCCTGCATGGCGTGCCATGCGCAGGAAAAAGGCGCGCAGATGGCGGGGGTGCGCCCGTCTCTGGCGCTGAATACCAACCTGTTCGCCGAGGCGCCGGACAACGCCATTCGCGTGGTGCTGGACGGCATACAGCGGCCGGCGAACGCCGAGCTGGGCTATATGCCGGGCTTTCGCCATAACCTGAATGACGCGCAGATCGCCATCCTGCTCAACTACCTGCGGCAGCATTACGCCGGTCAGGCGCCGTGGCCGGACCTGGCGGCGCAGGTCGGCCGCTTGCGCGCCGAAACCGCGCAGAAATAACCGCCGGGGGCTGGACAGCCACGCCGCGTTGGCGACAATAGAGCTTTTTACATGGACAGAGGCAGTAAAATGAATACGTTAGACGCAATCCGCCAGCGCCGCGCCACCAAGCAGTTCGATGCGCAGCACGTGATGACGCTCGAAGAGAAAAAAGCGTTGCTGACTATCGCGCTGCAGGGCGCTCCCAGCGCGTTTAACCTGCAGCACTGGCGCCCGCTGCTGATCGAAGATCGCGCGCAGCGCGAGAAAATTCGCGAGGCGGCGTGGGGGCAGGCGCAGGTGACCGACGCGTCGATGCTGGTCGTGCTGTGCGGCGATCTGTCGAGCTGGGAGTCACAGGTAAAAACCGTCTGGGCCGAGGCCGCGGAGCCGGTGCAGCAATTCATGATCCCGGCCGTCGATCAGTATTATCGCGGTAAGCCGCAGGTGCAGCGCGACGAGGTGATGCGCAGCAGCGGCATCTTCGCCCAGACGCTGATGCTGGCGGCCAAGGCGCAGGGCTACGACTCTTGCCCGATGGACGGTTTTGATTTCGACGCGGTGGGCGAGATTATCAATAAGCCGGCGCATTATCAGATCGCGCTGATGGTCGCTATCGGCAAGGCGGCGGGGCAACCTTACCCGCGCATCGGCAAGCTGCCGTTCGACGAGGTGGTGAAAACCGACCGTTTTTGACCCGAGCGGTGAATGACAAAAGGGAAGGCTTGCGCCTTCCCTTATTTTTTTGTGACGCACAGTTCGTTCCAGTAGCTGAAACGGATGCGCCGTTGCAGGCGGTGATGCCACATAGAACACTCCTTCTACCCTACACAGTTTAAATAAATAGCACCGCGCCGGACACAAGGCGAATGCCTTATTGTGCATAGCTTGCCCGTCGGGCGGGATTAACCGATTTTACCGGCCCGGTGCGCGGCGGGCGGCCATCGCCAGCCGAAGTTCATGCCCGCCGCCGCGCCGAGAATGGCCAGCGTGCCCAGCAGCTGCAACAGGCTGAGACGGTGCCCGAACGCCGCCCAGTCCACCACGATCGCCACTGCCGGGTAGATAAACGACAGCGCGCCGACCAGAGCGGTGGGGATTTTCTGGATCGCGCCATAGAGCAACGTGGACATCAACCCGGTATGCACCAGACCGAGGGTCGCCAGCAGCAGCCAGTCGAACGAATCTGCGGGAAGGTGGGCCAGACCGGCGAACGGGGCCAGCGCCAGCGCGCCGACGGTCAGCTGAATCAACACGATCAGCTGCGGCGGCAGCGCGGCCAGCTGTTTGACGATCGCCGCCGCCAGGGCGTACATCAGGGCCGCCCCCAGCGCCAGCGCCACGCCCAGCAGATAGTCGCCATTGCCGCCACCGCTTTGCCGGCCGGTGACGATCAACACCATCCCGGCGAACGCCAGCAGAAGCCAGCCCAGCCGGTTAGCCGTCAGTTTTTCACCGAACAGCAGCGCTCCCAGCGCCACCAACATAAACGGTTGAACATGGTAGGTCACGGTGGCGACAGCGATCGAGGCATGCGCATAGGCGGCAAACAATAGTGTCCAGTTGAGCACCAGCGCGAGGCCCCCCAGGACGGCGAACGCCAGCTGCCGCCGGTTGATGGCGCCTGATTTCAGTTGCCCAAGCGCGGCGCAGGTGGCCAGCATCGCCAGCGCGCCGAACGCGCAGCGCCAAAACACCACCGTGGCGGGCGGCTGCGCTAAAACGAGTACCGGCCAACCGACGGTGCCGGAGATCGTCATGGCGAGGATCATTTGCACTGCGCCGCGCGTTTTCGTTTTCATATTGTTTCCCTCGCGGCCTGACCGTGCTTGTGGTGAAGTCGCTTAATCATTAAAATGAACAATCGAACATTATGATGAACACGGTTGATGCTGTTCGTCAAGTCGAACAACTGAATGATATAACGAACAATGAGCGAGAGCCTAATGCAGAACATCACGCCGATTGGCCTCTTGTCGGCGGCAATCCGCCGTGAGCGGGAGCGATTGAACCTGTCCGTTACCGAACTGGCGAAGCGCGCGGGTATCGCCAAGTCCACGCTGTCGCAGCTCGAAGCCGGCAGTGGCAATCCCAGCCTGGAAACGCTGTGGGCGCTGGCGATGGCGCTGGATGTGCCGGTCAGCCGGCTGATTTCACAGCCGAGCAGGCCGGTGCAAGTGATCCGCGCCCATGAGGGAACGCCGGCGCTGTCGGAGCAGGGCAACTACGCCGCCACGCTGTTGGCGACCTGCCCACCGGGGGCGCAACGCGACATTTACCGGCTGCGGGTGCAACCCGGTGAAACGAAATGCTCGCGGCCGCATCCGCCGGGCACCGTCGAGCATGTGATCATCAGCAGTGGACGGGCGCGCCTTGGCCCGGCGGATCAACCGCTGGAGCTGAGCGCCGGCGATTACATCAGCTACTCGGCCGATCGCGAGCATATTTTCGAAGCGCTGGATCCGGAGACCACCGCCGTCATGTTGATCGAGCAGGGCTAACCCGGGCGTTGATGGTTCGTTTATTGAAAATGATTCTCAATTATATTAGTGTGCCCGCCTGTTTTGACGCCGGGACGGACGTATGGCCCGGTGTCGCTGCTTAACGCCCTTCAAGGACCGAAGATGAAAATCGCTATTCCTTCCATACTGTTACTCGCCGGTTTGACGGCGACGCATCCGGCCACCGTGTTGGCCGCTGCACCGCCCGCAGCGGCGGATCAGGGCCAGAACGACACGGCCAACAACGATTTCAGCTTCGTGCGCTATCGCGCGGATTATCGCGTTAACGCCAACGCCACCAACGTGAAGACGGAAAGCTACGAAGTGCTGCTGAAGACCAAGGCGGCGATCGAGAAATTCAGCCAGATCCGCCTGAGCTACAGCGAAAAAATGGAAACGCTGGAGGTGGTCGCCGCCTATACGCTGACCGCCGACGGCCAGCGCCACGACGTGGCGCCCGACCGCATCTACACCCAGGAGAGCTACTCCAGCGCCACGGCGCCGCTGTATGCCGACCGCAAAGTGCGCGTCATCGTGTTCTCCAACCTGGCGCCGGGATCGCGCGTGGTGTATGAGCTGCGCCGCACGCAAAACACCCCGTATTTCCCCGACTATTTCGGCCTGTGGGAGACGTTCAGCGTTTTCGATCAGTTCGACGACGCCGAAGTGACCCTGCAGGCGCCGGCCAAGCTGCCGATGCATATTTTCACCCGCGGCGTGGCGGGCGGCGACCAGCCGCAGATCCGCAACGGCCAAGCGCACTGGCGCTGGCATTATTCGCGCAGCGCGCCGATGAAGGCGCAAAACTGGGCGGCGGACAGCTGGACCTTCAGCCCGACCATCATGGCCAGCACCTACCGCGAGTGGCCGCAGTTGGCCAAGGCCTACCAGCTGAAGGCCGGCGCGGCGGCAAAGGTGACGCCGGGCATTCAGGCGCTGGCGGACAACATTACCGCCGGCATCAGCGATCGGCGCGAGCAGGCGGAGGCCCTCTATCGCTGGGTGGCGCAAAACATTCGCTATGTGGCGGTGTATCTGGGCAATGGTGGGCTGGAGCCGAATTCGGCGCAGAGCATTCTCGATAACCACTATGGCGACTGTAAGGATCACGTGGTGATCCTGGAGGCGCTGCTCGCCGCCAAGGGCATCGAAAGCTCGCCGGTGCTGATCGGCATGGATGAAGGCCCGATACTGCCTAACGTGCCGCTGCTTGGCCGCTTCAATCACGCCATCACCTACGTGCCGGAATTCAAACTGTACCTCGATTCCACCAATCCCTGGGCGCGTTTCGGGCAACTGCCGGAGGGCGACCTGGGGGCGCCGGTGCTGCTGACGCGCGACGCCAAACTGGCGCGCACGCCGGGCAGCGACGAGCAGCCGCTCAAGAGCGCGTTGAGCGTCGATTTCGTGTTCGACAAGGCGGGCAACCTGCAGGGGGAAACCGAGCGCCGGCTGAGCGAAGTGGAAGAGATTGACCTGCGGGGCTACTTCTCGCAGATCAACCGCCAGAACCGGGCGCAGGCCGAAGCGACGATCATGTCCGCCTCCGGCATCGACGGCAGCGGCGAGGTGGCGATGAACAGCGATCCGCTGGATCTCAAAAAGCAGTTCGGTTACCGCTTCCGCTTCAAGGCGGACGACTACGTCGATTTCGGCGTGGTGGGCGGCATGACCTTGCCCAACCCGCCCGGCGGCAAATCGTTCCGCACGCTGTATACCACCACGGCGGCGCCGGGCAACGAAACGCCGTTCTACTGCACCGCGCAGCGCTACGATGAAACCTACCGTCTGCAGCTGCCGGCCAACGTGCCGATCATCGCCATTCCGAAAGATCGGCAATTCCGCAATGCGGCGGGCGACTATCGCGTCGCGTGGCGGCGCGACGGGCAGCAGGTGACCGTCAATCACCGCCTGCAGGTGAACGCCATTCGCGGCAAGGAAGCGCTGTGCCAGGCGCAGGATTACCCGGCGTTCCGCGAGCTGTTCCAGCAGGTGCGGCGCGGTTTCCGCGGCCAGGTGGTGTACGGTGAATTGGCCAACGGCAAATAGGCCGCTGCTCCGTAGTCGGATAAAAATGGCCCCCAATCAGATGCCTGTGGGGGCCAAAGCATTCCTACTAAGCGATCTTAACCGCGCGCACCTCTTTGGATCTTAGCTTCACGCGGATTGGCACCGATTTGTACGAAGGCGTACCGCTCTCCTCATCGATGTAATGCAGCGGCACCAGCACGTTGGCTTCCGGGTAGTAGGCGCCGACCGATCCGGCCGAGATGTTGTAGGCGATCACCGTGATGCCTTCCAGGCGCTGGGTGCTGCCGGGCAGCGCCGTTTCCAGGTCGACCACGTCGCCATGCTCCAGCCCCAAACGTTGCAGATCGCTGTCATTCATAAACAGCACATCGCGCCTGCCGAAAACCCCGCGATAGCGGTCATCCAGGGCATAGATGGTGGTGTTGTACTGATCGTGGCTGCGCAGGGTGATCAGCCGCAGCGTATTTTGTTCCGCCGCAATCTGGTCTTCGTGCAACCCGCTGAACACCGAAAACATCGCTTTGCCCGTCGCCGTCGGCCACTGGCGTTCTGTCGGCGGCAATGGCATGCGAAAACCGCCGGGTTGACGAATGCGCGCGTTGTAATTGTCGAAGCCGGGGATGGTTTTTTCGATCAGATCGCGGATCACGTCGTAATCCTCGACCAACTCATCCCAGGGCACCTTGCTGGCGGGCATCACCGTTTTGGCCATGCCGGCCACAATGGCGGGTTCCGAACGCAGGAGTTCCGACGCCGGTTTTAATTTGCCGGACGAGGCATGCACCATCGACATCGAATCCTCCACCGTCACCGATTGCCGTCCGCCGGCCTGCAGGTCCAGCTCGGTACGGCCCAGGCAGGGCAGAATGAGGGTTTCTTTCGCCACCAACAGATGGCTGCGATTGAGTTTGGTGCCGATATGCACGCTTAACTCCAGCGCTTTCATCGCCGGGAAGCTCTGCTCGGGGTCCGGCAGCGCCACGGCGAAGTTGCCGCCCAGGCAAATCAACGCCTTCGAAGCGCCGTCGATCATCGCCTGCATGCATTTCACGGCATCGTGACCCTGGGCTTTGGGCGGCGTGAAGCCAAACACCGTTTCCAGCTTCGCCAAAAATTCGGCCGAGGGTTTTTCGGTGATGCCGACGGTGCGGTTGCCCTGCACGTTAGAGTGGCCGCGCAGCGGGCAAATGCCGGCGCCCGGTTTGCCAATGTTGCCGCGCAGCAGCAGCAGGTCAGCGATCAGGCGCACGTTGGCCGTCCCTTTATTGTGCTGCGTAATGCCCATGCCGTAGGTCACGATGGTGGCGTTGGATTTCGCGTAAGCGGCGGCGACCTGTTCCAGATCCTGACGCGTCAGACCGCTTTCCGCCTCAATGGCTTCCCAACGGGTGGCCCGCAGATCGGCGTCGAAAGCCGTAAACCCTTCAGTGTGCTCGGCAATAAAGGCGTGATCCAGCGCATTGCCATGCTCATCATCCAACTGCAGCAACGCTTTGGCGATGCCTTTGAGCGCCGCGGCATCGCCGCCGGCTTTGACCTGATAGTAGGTTGAAGCGATCGGGGTCGAACTGTAGGTCGCCATTTCGATGACGTTTTGCGGATCGGTGAAACGTTCGAGCGCCCGCTCGCGCAGCGGGTTAAACACAATGATCGGCACTTTTTTGCGCGCCAGCTCATGCAGCGTGCCCATCATGCGCGGGTGGTTGGTGCCCGGGTTGTGCCCGATGGAAATAACCAGCTCCGCGCTGTCAAAGTCGTCCAGCGAGACAGTGCCTTTGCCGATGCCGATCGACTGCGGCAGGCCAACGCTGGTCGGCTCATGGCACATGTTGGAGCAGTCGGGAAAGTTATTGCTGCCAAACTCACGCGCAAACAGCTGGAACAGGTAGGCCGCTTCATTGGACGCCCGGCCGGAGGTATAAAATTCCACCTGTTCCGGCGGCAGCGTCTGCAAGACGGCGGCGATGCGTTGGAACGCCTCGTCCCAGGCCAGCGGGCGCAGGGTGTCCGTCCCGGCGTCATAAAACAGGGGCGTGGTCAGACGGCCGTAGTCCTCCAACTGATAATCGGTTTTTTGCAGCAGTGAGGTCACGGTATTTTGCGCCAGGAATTCGGGGGTCACGCGCTTGCTGGTCGCTTCCCAGGTCACGGCTTTGGCGCCGTTTTCGCAAAACTGAAAGGTGGAGCGATGCTCTTTATCCGGCCACGCACATCCCGGGCAGTCAAACCCGTCGGGCTGGTTGGTACGCATCAGCGTCACCGGCGCTTCCAAGGTATCCATCTGTGTGCGCACGGCGATGGCCGTCGCTTTCAGCGCGCCCCAACCGCCGGCGGGCCCATCGTAGGGATGGACACCGGGTACTGCTCGTCTTTTCGCCATTATTGATTGCCTCCGACACCGCTTACGATAAATGCAGGTGATTGATTTAAAATTAATATTGTCGTTATCGTCTAAGAAGGAAGGCAGACGCCGCCGTCGTCAAACGCGAGCCTGTCGCTTCAGTATAGATGAGTAAGAAAGGGCGCAGCGGCAGTCAATGCGGGGAAGTAGCGGCCCGTCTAACCTGAGGCGGGCCGCCGGGGCGTTACTTTTTCACCACCAGGCCCACGCCGCGGCCGCGCGGATCGGACGCGGTTTCCGGCGTGCGGCCATCGATGCGGATGACCTGAATATCCCCCATGTTCCAGCCCTGGTCTTCGAGGGTGTAGCCCATGGCCTTCAGCTCGTCCGCCGGTTTGCCGGTCAGCGGCGCAAAGCTGTCATAGTAGACGGTGTCTTTCGGCAACAGCTGATGGTGTACGCGCTGGGCGGCCACCGCCTGCGCCAGCGGCAGGTGGTAATCGTAGAGGTTGTTGATCACCTGGAAGATCGAGGTGAAGATGCGCGAACCGCCCGGGGTGCCGATCACCAGGGTGACGTCGCCGTCGCGGGTGATGATGGTCGGGCTCATCGAGGAGAGCATGCGTTTGCCCGGCTCAATGGCGTTGGCGTCGCTGCCCACCACGCCAAAGGCATTGGCGACGCCCGGTTTGGCGCTGAAGTCATCCATCTCGTCGTTGAGCAGGAAGCCGGCGCCTTTGACCACCACGCCGCTGCCGAAGTCCCAGTTGAGCGTATAGGTGTTGCTGACGGCGTTGCCGGCGGCATCGACGATCGAGAAATGGGTGGTTTGGTGGGTTTCCAGCCCCGGCCGTACCTGCTCGGTCGGTGAGATCGCCTGCGGATTGATCTCGGCGGCGCGTTTTTGCAGGTAATCAGGGGCGATCAACTGCGCTTCCGGCACGTTAGTGAAATCCGGATCGCCGAGGTAGTCGGCGCGATCGGCGAACACGCGTTTTTCGATCTCCGCCAACAGGTGGATATAGCGCGCCGAATTCAGCGGCACGTCCTTGAAGTCGGCGGCGCGATCTTCTTTTATCCCCAGCAGCTGCGCCAGCGCGATGCCGCCGGAGCTGGGCAGCGGGGCGGTATACACGGTGTTGCCGCGCCAGCTGATGCGCATCGGTTCGCGCCATTTCACCCGGTAGTCGGCCAGATCCGCCGCGCCGATCAGCCCGTTGTCGCGCTGCATTTGCGCCACCAGCAGGCGGGCAGTTTCGCCGTGATAAAAATCGTCGGCGCCCGATTTGGCGATGCGCTCAAGGGTGGCGGCCAGCTCCGGCTGTTTGAACACCGTGCCGGGCTTCATGGCGCCGAAATAGTCGCCGAAGTTGGTTTTACCGGCGAACAGCTTGTTGGCGTCTTCACGGTACTGATACTGCTGATCCGCTACGGTGAAACCTTGCCGGGCGTAGCCGATCGCCGGCGTCAGCAGTTCGGCCCACGGCAGCTTGCCGAAACGCTTGTGGGCTTCCCACAACCCCAGCACGGTGCCCGGCACGCCGGCGGCGCGGCTGCCCACCAGGCTGAGATTTTCGATCACTTCGCCTTTCTCGTTCAGATACATGGTCTTGCTGGCGGCCTTGGGCGCCACTTCGCGGTAGTCGAGAAAATAGGGCTTACCGTCGACGTACAGCGTCATAAAGCCGCCGCCGCCGATATTGCCGGCTTCAGGGTAGGTCACCGCGAGGGTAAAGGCGGTGGCGACCGCCGCGTCGACCGCGTTGCCGCCGGCCTGCAGAATGTGCGCGGCGACCTTGGCGCCATACTGATCCGGGGCGGCGACCGCGCCGGCGGTCAGATCGGCGGCAAAGGCGGCGGGAAGGGAGCAAGCAAGGGTCACGCTCAGCGCTATCGTTTTCAATAAACCGGCAGACATAGAAGATCCTTTTAGCGATGTTCAGTTATCAGGTGAATTCAACTAATTATTTTTGAAACAGCAGGTTAGCGCGTTTTCTTCGGGCTGTTGCGGCGCTTTATTGAAGGTAGCAGCGGTCAGGCGGGGTCGCCTGACCAGAGTAGCAAATCGTGACGTGACGCGTTATGCGCCGGCGGGCAGCGCCGACTGCAGCCATTGGCAGAAGTGCCGGGCGAGCGGATTGTGTTCGCTGTCGCGATGCAGCAGCCACGCCCAGTTGGCGCCGCGCACGCGTTGCTCGGTTAACGGGTGCAGCAACCCGGCCTCACGCGCGTGTTGCGCCAGCAGCTGACTGACCAACGCGATGCCGAGGCCGTTGCAGGCGGCGTCCAGCAGCAGACCAGGATCGGAGAAGTTCAGCCCGCTGTCGCGTTGGCCGACGTGCGCGCCGCCCGCCACCGTCCAGTGGCTCCAGTCCATCTCGCGTTCGCCGTGCAAGGTCACGCGCTGCTCCGGCGCCAACGCCAGCAGGCTGGGGTGGCAGGCGGGATAGAGCCGGTCGGTACAGAGAACGTTAAAGGTGCAGTCCGCCTGCGCGCTGAGATCGTCGCGGATCGCCAGATCGATGCTGTCCGTCGCCATATCCGGCGGTTCAAAGCTGGTGAACAGCCACAGATCGATCTGCGGATGTCGCTGGTTGAACTCGCCCAGCCGCGGCGCGAGCCAGTGGCGGGCAAAGGCCGGGGTGGTGTTGACGATCAGCTGGTTGGGTTTGCGGTACTGATCCAAACGGCGAATGCCGACGGCCAACTGTTGCAGCATCACCTGTGCGGTGCTGAACAGATCGTGGCCGGCGTCGGTCAGCGTTACGCTGCGGCCGGTGCGGAAGAACAGCGGCTGTTCCAAAAACGCCTCGAGGCTGCGGATCTGTTGGCTGATGGCCGACTGGGTCAGGTGCAATTCTTCGGCGGCCTGATGAAAACTGCCCAGGCGCGCCGCCGCTTCGAAACCGCGCAGTGCGCTCAAAGGGGGCCAGTGTTTTAACATTATCGATAAGCCTGTCTAATCAGATATCCACTAAATATATCGTTTGTCGCGGTGGCAGGGGAAGACTAGCATGGGATTCAAGTGCCGGAGAGTGAAGAATTCGGTTAACCATTTGAATTTAAATTAATTAAAAGAGGTCGTTTATGTCATCGCGTCGCACCTTCATCAAGCAGCTTTCGGCGGTGGCCGGCGTCGGCTTGACGGCATCGTTGGGCTTTCCATTACGCGGTCACGCAGAAGCTGCGCTTAATCCGGCCTGGCGGATGCCCGACGAAGGGGAACCTCAGCTGCGGGCGTTTCTCGCCTTCGGCGCCCAGAAGGCCATCTGGGGCGGGTTCACGGCGGACGTGCAGGCAGCGCAGGGGCGCATCGCCCGCGCCATCGCCGAGTTTCAGCCGCTGACGGTATTTTGCCGCGCGCACGAACGGCAGCTGGCGGAGGCCACCTGCGGCAGTCAGAACGTCAGCTATGTCGTCACCGAGCTGGATGACATCTGGATGCGTGACATTGGCGCCAATTTCGTCATCAACGACGCCGGTGCGCTGGGCGCGGTGGATTTCAACTTCAACGGCTGGGGCGATAAGCAGCGGCATGCCAGGGATGCGCGTCTGGCGGCGTTCGCCGCCAAAAAATACGGCGTCGCTCAGCCGCGCCGCAGCGCGCTGGTGGGGGAAGGCGGTGGCATTGAGGTGGATGGGCGCGGCACCGGCATCATGACCGAGAGCAGTTGGGTGAATGCAAACCGTAATCCAGGCTGGAACCGCGATCGGGTGGAGCAGGAGCTGAAGGCGATGCTCGGCCTGCGCAAAATTATCTGGCTGCCGGGCATTAAAGGCCGGGACATCACCGACGCCCACGTCGATTTTTATGCCCGTTTCGTGCGGCCGGGCGTGGTGGTGGCCAACCTGGACACCGATCCGGCCTCTTATGATCATGCGGTTACCCAGGCGCATCTGGCGATCCTCAAGGCAGCGACCGACGCCGACGGCCGCAAGCTGCAGGTGCATACGCTTTCGCCGCCGCTGGCGCCGCGCGACAGTCGTTTCAGCCGCCACAATCCCGATTTTGCGGCGGGCTACATCAACTATTTCGTGATCAACGGCGCGGTGATCGCCCCTGAGTTTGGCGATCCGCAGGCGGATAAAGCGGCGTTTGAGCTGCTGACGGCGCTCTATCCGCAGCGCAAGGTGGTGCAGTTGGAGATCGACGCCATCGCGGCCGGCGGCGGCGGCATTCACTGCGTGACCAGCCAGCTGCCGGTGCATGGCAAACCAGAGCAGTGAATGTTCAAAAAATGCGCGCACGGTTGTTTGTCGCCATAGGCTGTGGTTGGCTGAGTGGAAACATAAGGAGGCCATCATGAACGACTCACCCTTGAGCATTCCCACCTGGTATCGCGATCCGCACGCAGAGCAGGCCATGGCCGAAGGCCATGCGCCTATCTGGCGGCATCTGCTAACTCTGGTGCCGGAACACGAACTGTCCGGCGTCAGGGTGCTGGACTTCGGCTGCAATCAGGGCGGTTTTCTGCGTCTGTTGCACCAAATCCGGCCATTTCGTGAAGGGCTCGGCGTCGATATCGCCCGCCAGTCCGTCGAACACGCCAATCGCCTGAAAGGAAACCTGCCGATCGATTATCAAACCGACACGCGGCTGACAGGCTGGGATGACCATTTCGATATCGCCTTCAGCCATGAAGTCATCTACCTGATCGAAGATATCGCTCAGCATGCCGCCGATATGCTGCGGGCGCTGAAACCGGGCGGCGTTTACTATGCGGTGACCGGTTGCCACATCGACAACCCGCTGTGGCCGCAATGGCGCGCAAGGGTCGCTGAACAGACGCATACCGTGGTGCAGGATCGCTCGCTGGACGACTATGCACGCATTTTCTCCGGCGCGGGGTTCCAGGTCTCTGCCCGCAGGCTGGGTTTTTCCGGCTTCGTGCCCTATGAGCCGGACGGTTGGATGCCGAATATCGCGGCGGCGATCGACTACTATTGGCACACCAAAACGGTGTTCAGATTGGCGAAGCCGTAAAAAGCCGTAGGTACGCGAGGCTGTTGGCGTAGGCGCCTGCGCGATGATGAAACATGGGCAGACTGCCATCCTGAATATCATGGGGGAGCTATTGCTTTTATCTCACTGTGTTGCTCTAAAAAATCCTGGTATCTGTGATGAGGCAGGTAGGCGGGGGATTTTCCATGGATCTTGTCCACCTATCCAATATGTGGACAACCTGTGATATTCTTTCGTCCCTGACCCCATTCAATGTGGAACATCACGATGAGTAATGACGCGGATAATAGCGGCTCACAGGTGATTGCCCGGGCCGCCACCCTGCTGCGGGCGCTGGAAACTCAACCGAAGGGCATGACCATCTCTCAATTGTCCCGGGAAACGGGGCTGCCGCGCACCACCGTACACCGTTTGGTCACCTCGCTTGAATCGCAACAGCTGCTCATCATGGGCAGCGGCGGCGTTCAATTAGGGCCGGCGCTCGCCCGCCTGGCGGCTTCCGCGCATACGGATGTGATCACCCTTGCAAAACCGGCGATGGAAACGCTTGGCCGCCGAACGCGTGAAACCGTCGATTTGTGCGTTTACCGCGGCAGCCACGCGGTATCGGTAGGCCAGTTTGTTTCCGATCAGGAACTTCGCGTCGTATCAGCCGTTGGCACCGCCTTTCCGTGCCACTGCACGGCGCATGGCAAAGCCATTCTGGCCGAGCTGCCTGACGAAAAGATTGCGGATCTGCTTGGCGGCCAGCCGGATGTCAGAACGGATAATACCCTCAGAACCGTCTCATCCGTACTGGAGGACATTCGGGAAACCAGGATCCGTCGTTACGCCATCGATCGCGAAGAGCACGCTCGCGGCGTCTGTGGCGTCGGCGTTTACCTCAATATCGGCGTCAACGAGCTTTACGCCATATCCATTGCGGTTCCGGCCATGCGCTTCGAGGAAAAGTTTGACCATCTGCTCGGTTCGCTGATGCAGTGCAAAGCGGAAATCGAGGCGATGCTGGCATAACAAGCCGGGGCGTTTGGCCCGGCAGGCGCTAAACGCCGCATGGGCAAGCATGCCTCGCCCCCGGCGCTGCGTTGGCGAGGGGAAGGCGGCAGTCAGCTGTTGCCGAACCGGGCATAAATCTCAGGCAGAAAACGGCCGAGCGAAGAGAACTCCGTCATATCGTGGACGGCCATTTCATAGGCAAAGCCTTCCAGCGACGCTTTCGTCATCCCCGCTTTTGCGATGTATTCGCGCGAGCGTTTTCCGCCGTCCGGGAACTTGTCGAATCTATCCCAGGATTCATGCGTGCCGATCCAGTAACGGTTGACCATTTCCATCCCTTGCGGCGTGTCGCGTCCCAGATGAATCATCAGCACCAGCGGCGTTGATTGCGCATCATAAGGCGTGATGATGCCGCTGGCGTTAAAGGTAAAGCGATGCTTTTTGAGCAACTCGCTCTCGACGCCGAAGCTTTCCGGCGCATTAAAATGGATAACGCCGTCAAGATAGTTATCGCCAATGTACTCGGTAATGTGGTTCGGGTTGCCGTACAGCCGCTCAGCGTAGGACAGACGGGTATCCGCCAGACGCTTGGGATCGACAACCGAGTTGTGGATATGAGCATGAGGGAACCACAGATAGTAGCGTTCGCTTTCGATCGGGTGCCAGCAGAACCACCACTTGAACATCTCCGTGGTCACGCCCGGAAAAATATGGCGGCTTTGCGCATAGGCGCAGGGGCCGCCATCCTCAACGACGGCGTAACCCGATACCGGAAACTCGTCAAAACGTTCCAATAGGGTTTTCAGGCCCGCTTTCGTGGGTTGAAGAATGTGTTCTTTTGCCAACGGCCCCTGTTCCAGCGCGCGGATCATCTCTACGGGCGCATCCAGATTGCTGTCGAAGAACTCGGCGTAGGGCTTGCCCTGAATGCCTTTCTCATTGATCTTCAAGCGTTTCTGCATCGGCACCTGATAGTAGGAAATCAATGACTTATCGAGCGATGCGCCCGCATCAGTAAACGCGCCTTTCCGCGTCGCCGCCGGTAGGGCGGATGATGGTGCCGCCATGGCGGAAGACAGCAGGGATTGAGAAAGCAAGGCGCCGCCAGCCAACAGCGGAATGCGTTTGATGATATTACGACGTGAAATTTCTTTACTCATGAGATCCTCACTTAGGTTGTCGCCGACTTGACGGCAGCGAGATGTGGTGTGGTTGATATTGATTTCGAATTATCCGAATAATGGATTACTCATCCGAATAGTGGTTATTATTCTGTTGCCGGATGTGGGCGATGTCAACGCTCATTGAGTGACAAAGCGCATGGATTGCCAAAAAGCGCCTGCCAGCCATTGCAGGTAATAACTGGAGGGTTGCCGACGTTGGCAGGGTAGGATTGACATTCGATTTACAGTTCGCGCGTTGACATGTTGGGCAGAAGCCTCAAGAATACCGTCCGAATTGTGGATATCATATCCATATATCGGATATTTAAGTGAGGCACTCTATGCGTGAATTAAGAAAAATGGCGGCGTTTACGCTCTTGGCCGTGGCCTGTCTGACGATCATGGTCGGTTGCGTGATCGTTCCCGGTTTGACGGAGATCGCGAGCCAGTTGGGCACGCCTTCCGCGGCCAGTTGGCTGGTCACCGTGCCGTCGTTGGGCGTGGTGATATTTGGCCCCTTCGCCGGACGTTTTATTGACAAGGCGGGCGCTTACGCGGCGCTCAGCTGGGGGCTGTTGTTGTATGGCCTGCTTGGGTCGGGGGGGCTGTTGCTGCGCGGCTTTTGGCCGGTGATGCTCGACCGCCTGCTGCTTGGCGGCGCCACGGCGATCGTGATGTCAGCCGGCACCGGTCTGATTTCTGCTTTTTACAGCGGGCAGGCGCGCTTGAAAATGATCGCTTCGCAAGGCATGTCGATCGAGCTGGGCGGCGTCATCTTTCTGTTTATCGGCGGGCTGTTGGCGACGCTCGGCTGGCGCTGGCCCTTCCTGTTGTATCTTGTCGCCTGGGTGTTGCTGGCGATGCAGTTGCTGTTTGTGCCCAAACCCCAGTCCGATGTGGGCGAATCAGACAACGTTCAGCGCGATGATGCCATTTCCACCGGCGCCGGCAGATTAACCGCGGTCTATTTTTCCGCTGTGCTTTCCATGATCTGCTTCTTCACCGGGATCATTATCATCCCGCAGCATTTCCACCACATGAATATCGGGGCGGCGCAAACGGGATACTTCCTGTCGTTTATCTCGCTTATCGCCGTTTTTGCCGCCGCGCTGATGCCCAGGTTGGTGGCTTTACTCAGAGAAAACGGCGCGCTTGGCGCGGCGTTTGTCTGTTATGCCGCAGCGCATCTGCTCTTCGCCTCTGCGCACGGCACTGCGGCATTTGTTGCCGGCGGCATTCTGATGGGATGCGGGTTCGGCTTCTCGGTGCCGTTGGTTAATCATATGACCGTAGAAAAAAGCTCCCCCCGCACCCGGGGGCGAAATCTGGCCTATTTATCGATGGCGATTTTCTCCGGCCAGTTCTTGTCATCCTTTATGGCGTTCATTCCCGGCAGTTCATCCGCCGTTTTCCTGGGAGCGGCGGGTATCAGCATCGCCACGATTTTGGCGCTGACGCTTGCGCGCAGATTAGGATAAACCCACCGCGCTGCGCATTTTCCAGCCCGAAAAGATTTTACGCAATCCTTACGCAACCCTTTCAGAAGCGCATTGCGGCATTCGATATATTGAGAATAGTCATTCTCAATAGGATCGTATTGCAATGCAGAGGAAAACGCTTTTAGCGCTGGGGCTGTCGCTGTTGCTGGCCGGCTGCGATGGGCAAAACGCCGGTGCGCTGGCGGGCGCAGGCGGTGAGCAGGAGGTCGGCGTGGTCACGCTGCGCGGCCAGTCAGTGACCCTGAGCAGCGAGTTGACCGGCCGGGTCAACGCCACCATGACCTCCGACGTGAGGCCGCAGGTCGACGGCATCATCAAGCAGCGGCTGTTTACCGAAGGAGCCGAGGTGAAAGCCGGGCAGGTATTGTATCAAATTGACCCCGCCAGCTATCAGGCCAGCTACGATCAGGCCGCCGCCCAGTTGAAAAACGCCCAGGCTACGGTGCAATCCACCCGGCTCAAATCGCAGCGCTATGCGGCGCTGGTGAAAGAAAACGGCGTTTCCAAACAGGACGCAGACGACGCCAAAGCCGCGTATCTGCAGGCCGTGGCGTCGGTGGCGCAGTATCAGGCGGCGCTGGAGACGGCGCGCATCAATCTCGGCTATACCCAGGTGCGTGCGCCGATCGCCGGGCGCATCGGTATTTCGTCGGTGACGCCGGGCGCGCTGGTCACCGCCGGCCAGACCGATGCCTTGGCCACCATCCGCGCGTTAGATCCGATCTATGTCGATCTGACCCAGTCCAGCGCCCAACTGCTTAAACTGCGGCGCCAACAGGCGGCGTTACAGCGCGGCGCGGTCACGCCGGTCGCCATTAAGCTGGAGGACGGCACGTCTTATGCTCACGCCGGCAAGCTGGAGTTGACCGAGGTGGCGGTGGATGAGGCCACCGGTTCGGTCACGCTGCGCGCGGTGTTCCCCAACCCCGAACATGAGCTGTTGCCCGGCATGTATATCCACGCCACGGTGGATAACGGCGTCGATCCCAAAGCCATTCTGGCGCCGCAGCAGGGCATCACCCGCAACGCCAAGGGCGAAGCCACCGCGTTGGTGGTGGACGAGCAAAACAAAGTGGCGCAGCGCACCGTCAACGCCGAACGGGTGGTGGGCAGCAACTGGCTGATCGGCAGCGGGCTGAACGAAGGCGATCGCCTGATCGTCGAAGGCACCAGCAAGGTGACGATCGGCGCCGCAGTGAAGCCGGTTGAAGTCTCGGTCGACAAAAACCAACGCGGGGAGCAGTGATATGGCGCAGTTCTTTATCCGGCGGCCGGTGTTCGCCTGGGTGATCGCCATCATCATCATGCTGTGCGGCCTGATGTCGATCAATTCGTTGCCCATCTCGCAGTACCCGGACGTGTCACCGCCGCAGATTTCCATCTCCGCCACCTACCCGGGCGCGGACGCGGAAACGCTGGAAAACAGCGTCACTCAGGTGATAGAGCAGCAGCTCACCGGGCTGGATGGCCTGCTGTATTTCTCTTCGACCAGCAGCTCCAGCGGCTCGGTCAGCATCGACGTCACCTTTGATCAGGGCACCGATCCGGATATCGCGCAGGTGCAGGTGCAAAACAAAGTTCAGCAGGCGGAAAGCCGCTTGCCGAGCGCCGTCACCGCCCAAGGCGTGACGGTCAAGAAATCCCAGAGCAGCTTTCTGCTGATCGTCGGGCTGTATGACGAGACCGACAAGGCGACGATGGCCGACATTTCCGACTATCTGGTCAGCAACCTGCAGGATCCGCTGTCGCGCATCGAGGGCGTCGGGGACGTGCAGGTGTTCGGCTCGGAATACGCGATGCGCATCTGGCTGGATCCGACCAGGCTGGCGAGCTATGCGCTGATGCCTTCCGACGTGCAGACGGCGATCGAGGCGCAAAACACCCAGGTATCCGCCGGTAAAATCGGCGATCTGCCGGCCGCCGCCGATCAGCAGCTGACCGCCACGGTGAAGGCGCAGTCGCGGCTGCAAACGCCGGAACAGTTCCGCAATATCATCCTGAAAAGCGACAGCAGCGGGGCGCTGGTGCGGCTGGGCGACGTGGCGCGGGTTGAACTGGGCAACGAAGACTACTCCGCCAGCGCGCACCTCAACGGCCACCCGGCGGCGGGGATCGCGGTCAAGCTGGCGGCGGGCGCCAACGCCCTCAACACCGCCAAGCTGGTAAAGGCCAAGGTGGCGGAATATCAAAGCGCGATGCCGCAGGGTTATAAGGTGGCCTACCCGAAAGACAGCACCGACTTCATCAACATCTCGATCGAGGAGGTGGTGAAAACGCTGTTCGAAGCGGTGGTCCTGGTAGTGGTGGTGATGTTCGTGTTCCTGCAAAACCTGCGCACCACGCTGATCCCGACCATCACCGTGCCGGTGGTGTTGCTGGGCACCTTCGGCGTGCTGGCGGCGTTCGGCTACTCGATCAATACCCTGACGCTGTTCGGCATGGTATTGGCGATCGGGCTGTTGGTGGACGACGCCATCGTGGTGGTGGAAAACGTCGAACGCGTGATGCGTGAAGATAAGCTGCCGCCGCGCGAGGCGACGGAGAAATCGATGCGCGAGATCACCGGCGCACTGGTCGGCATCGCGCTGGTGCTGTCGGCGGTGTTTCTGCCGATGGCGTTCTTCGGTGGTTCCACCGGGGTGATCTACCGCCAGTTCTCGATCACCGTCGTCTCCTCGATGGTGCTGTCGGTGGTGCTGGCGTTGACGCTGGCGCCGGCGCTATGCGCCACGCTGCTGAAAGCGTCGCATGAAGAACAGACCGACAAAGGGCTGCTGGGTAAATTCAACCGCGGTTATAACCGGCTGCAGGAGAAGTACGCCGACAAGGTCGGCGGGGTGATCCACCGGCCGACGCGCTATCTGCTGCTGTACGGCCTGCTGCTGATCGCCACCGCCGTGATGTATCTGCGTTTGCCGACCGGTTTCCTGCCCAATGAGGATCAGGGGTCGGTGATGGTGCAGTACACCTTGCCGGCCGGCGCCACCAATGCCCGCACCTCGGCGGTGAGCGAGGCGGTGACCGCCTATTTCCTCGAGCAGGAAAAGGCCAACGTCAGCACCATTTTCACCATCAACGGTTTCGGCTTCAGCGGCAGCGGGCAAAACGCCGGCATGGCGTTCGTCAGCCTCAAAGACTGGAGCCAACGCGTCGGCAGCGAAAACACCGCCGACGCCATCGCCAAACGCGCCATGGCGCATTTCGCCTCGCTGCGCGACGCCCAGGTCTTTTCCATGAGCCCACCGGCGATCGACGGCTTCGGTCAGTCCGACGGCTTCACCTTCGAGCTGCAGGCCAAAGGGGCGACCACCCGCGCCGAGCTGCAGGCGATGCGCGATCAGATCGTCGCCGCCGCCGCCGGCAATCCGTCGCTGCTGGCGGTGCGCGCCAACACCTTGCCGGACACGCCGCAGCTGCAGGTGGAGATCGACAGCGGCAAACTGCAGGCGCTCGGCCTGAGCGCCGGCGACGTCAACAGCACGCTCAGCAGCGCGTTCGGCAGCACCTACGTCAACGACTTTATCGATCGCAACCGGGTGAAAAAAGTCTATATGCAGGGCGACGTAGCGTATCGCGCCAAGCCGGAAGATCTCGACAAATGGTTTGTGCGCGGCACCAACGCGGCGGGCGACAGCAGCATGACGCCGTTCTCCGCCTTTGCTTCCTCACACTGGATCTACGGCCCGGAAAACCTGTCGCGCTATAACGGGCTGTCGTCGTTCGAGATCACCGGGCAGGGCGCCGCCGGCGTCAGTTCCGGCACGGCGATGAGCGAGATGGAGAAACTGGCGGCGAAGTTCTCCGCCGGCAGCAGCTATTCCTGGAGCGGGCTCTCCTATCAGGAGCGGCTGACCAGCGGTCAGGCATCGTCGCTGTACGCCATTTCGCTCATTGTGGTGTTCCTGTGCCTGGCGGCGCTGTATGAGAGCTGGTCGATTCCGTTTGCGGTGATGTTGGTGGTGCCGATGGGCATCGTGGGTTCGCTGCTTGCGATCACGCTGCGCGGGCTGGAAAACGACATCTACTTCCAGGTGGCGCTGCTCACCATCGTCGGTTTGTCGGCAAAAAACGCCATTCTGATCGTCGAGTTCGCCGAGGAGATGCACCAGCGGGGGGAAACGCTGATTGGCGCGGCGGTCCACGCGGCGCGCATGCGCCTGCGACCGATCCTGATGACCTCGCTGGCGTTCACCGCCGGGGTGCTGCCGCTGGCGGTATCCAGCGGCGCCGGCGCCAACAGCCGCATCGCCATCGGCACCGGCATTATCGGCGGCACGATCACCGCCACCGCCTTGGCGATCTTCTTCGTACCGCTGTTTTATGTGCTGGTGCGCCGCATGTTTACCCGTCGGCCCGCCAACTCGCCGTCGCAGGCAGGAGAATAACGTGTTGCAACGAGTCATGATGTTAACTTTACCGCTGCTGCTGAGCGGGTGTCTGTCGCTGGATCCGCACTACCAGCGCCCGGCGGCGCCGGTGCCCGCCAACCTGCCGCAGGGCGAGGCCGCCGGCAAGCAGGCGTTGAGCTACCCGGACGTCGCCTGGCACGACTATATGCAGGACGCCAGGCTGCGCCAGGTGGTGGCGATGGGGCTGAGCAGCAGCCGCGATCTGCGCGAGGCGATCGCCAATATCGCCTCGGCGCGCGCGCTGTACGGTGAGCAGCGGGCAGCGCTGTTGCCGACGATCAACGCCACCGCCGACGGCAGTCGCGGGCGTTCGCTGACCGGCAACGGCAATGCCACCGCCATCAGCCAGAGTTACGAAGCGCAGGCCGGCGTCAGCGCCTTTGAGCTGGATCTGTTCGGCAAAAACGCCAGCCTGTCGCGGGCGGCGTTCGAAACCTATCTGGCGAACTCGGAGGCGGCGAAAAGCACCCGCCTGACGTTGATCGCCGACATCGTCACCGACTGGGTGGCGGTGGCAGCCGAGCGCAGCAATCTGGCGGTGGCGCAGCAGACGATGGAAAGCGCCAAACGGTCGCTGGAGGTGACGCGCAAGAACCAGCAGCACGGCATCTCGTCGCTGGTCGACGTGGCGTCGGCGGAGACCGTTTATCAACAGGCGCGATCGGACGCCGCCAGCTATGCGACCAGCGCCGCGCAGGCGAAAAACGCGCTGGATTTAGCGGTGGGGCAAAGCGTGCCGGAAAACCTGCTGCCCGGCGGCATCGACGCGCTGGGCGGGATCATGCGCGACCTGCCGGCCGGGGTGTCTTCGCAGGTGCTGCTGACGCGGCCGGACGTGCTGCAGGCGGAGCATAACCTGAAATCCGCCAACGCCAATATCGGCTCGGCGCGGGCGGCGTTCTTCCCGTCGATCAGCCTGACCGCCAGCGGCGGGGTGGGCAGCGGTGAACTCTCGTCGCTGTTCAGCCACGGCGCGGGCGTTTGGTCATTCGCCCCGAGCATCAGCCTGCCGATTTTCAGCGGCGGCTATAACACGTCGCAACTGAACTACAGCAAAGCGCAGAGAGATCTGTATGTCGCCACCTATGAGAAAGCGGTGCAGACGGCATTTCAGGAAACCGCCGACGCGCTGGCGCGCAAAGCCACGCTGCGGGAGCAGCTGGCGGCGCAAACCGGCTATGTGGCGGCGGCGCAGCAATATTATCGTCTGGCCGAACTGCGCTACCGCCAGGGCGTGGACAGCTATCTGACCGTGCTGGACGCGCAGCGCACGCTGTATACGGCGCAGCAGTCGCTGATCGCCGCACAGCAGACCGCGTACGACAATCAGGCGACCCTGTATAAAGTGTTGGGCGGCGGGGTTGCCGCCGAGCGGCAGGGGGATGGCGTCATCGCCGACAAGACGACGCTCAGCCGCTAACCTTCGACCGCGCGCGCCGGGCGTTTGGCTGCGCGCGCTTTTTATGGAAAGTGTAAAGAAACGGAAAACCCGCGCGGCGGCCCGAACTCGCCGCGGCGGGCAGAGTCAGACAGGTAATTGCACTCACTTTTTCTTCATATCGGCTCGAGGTCGTCATGGCAGAAGACATTCAGCAACAGGTCATCGCGCTTATCGCCGCCTTCAACGCATCAGGGCGGCTGCAGAAGGGCGTGGCCATCACCCCGGAAACCGAGATTAACACCGTGCTCAATCTGTCGTTCAGCGACTCCAACACGCTGATGCGCCGCTACTTCGACACCTTCGGCGTCGACAGCGGCAACTATAACCACGAGCTGTATTTCCAGCCGCCGAGCAATACCGGGCGCTGGTTTTCTCCCTCCGCCTGTAAAGAACACACCCGGCCGCTGTGCGTGTCTATGCTGGTGCGCTCCGCGCGCGCCAAACGCTGGCTGTACGACATCCATTTTCTGATCGAGCAGCTCCGTTAGCGCCGCATTACTGCTCCAATACCTCAGCGAACTTCGCCAGCCACTGCGGATGCGCCGGCCAGGCCGGGGCGGTGACCAGATTGCCGTCGACGTGCGCCTGATCGATGCCGATCTCCGCATAATGACCGCCGCCGAGCCGCACCTCCGGTGCGCAGGCCGGGTAGGCGCTGCAGGTGCGGCCTTTCAACACTCCGGCCGCCGCCAGCAGCTGCGGACCGTGGCAAACGGCGGCGATCGGTTTTTTCGCGGCGTCAAACGCCTGTACCAGCGCGATCACGTCGGGGTTCAGACGCAGGTATTCCGGCGCCCGACCGCCGGGGATCAAGAGCGCATCGTAGTGCTCTTCTTTGGCGGCGGCGAAGTCGGCGTTCAGGGTGAAACGGTGGCCGGGTTTCTCGCTGTAGGTCTGCGCGCCGTCAAAATCGTGGATCGCGGTCTGGATATAGTCGCCGACGGCTTTGCCGGGGCACACGGCGTCCACCCAATGGCCGATCATCTGCAATGCCTGGAACGGCACCATGGTTTCGTAATCTTCGGCGTAGTCGCCGACCAGCATCAGGATCTTTTTCTTGCTCATGATCACAACTCCTGCAGGAGGGGGAATGCCTAAGGTATAGCCCAGCCCCCCTTGGAATGCGAACCGCAAAGCGCCTATCTATACTCGTGATACTGCGGCGCTTTTCTCGTCGCTCAACCCCAGGGAGAATCCCCGATGCTGAATCTGGCAACCTTGCTTGAAGAGAGTGCGCGTACCTGGCCGGAGCGGCCGGCGGTGATACAGGACGATATCCCGCTCAGCTATCGGGCGCTGAATGAAATGGCCAACCGGGTGGCGAATTTGCTGGTCGCGCGCGGCGTGCAGCCCGGTGAACGGGTGGCGCTGGCCTGCACAAACCGGCCGGAGTTTCCGGCTATCTACTACGGCATCCTCAAAAGCGGCGCCGTGGTGGTGCCGCTGAATATTTTGCTTAAAAGCGCCGAATTCGACTATTACCTGGCGGATTCGGCGGCGGTGGCGCTGTTCTGTTTCGAAGGCAGCAGCACTCTGCCGTTGGGGGAAGAGGCGCTGCGGGCGGCGGCGAAGGCGGAACAATGCCGCGAGGTGTTTATTATCGGCGATCGGCTGCCGCTCGAGGGGGAGCGTTTCAGCCAGGCGATAGCCGCACAGTCCACTGAGTTCGCGTCTGCCGCGACGCTCGAAAGCGACACGGCGGTGGTGCTCTATACCAGCGGCACCACCGGCCGGGCCAAGGGTGCGGAGTTGACCCACGCCAATCTGGTGCTCAACGCATTGGGATCGGTGCGGCTGTTCGACGGCTCAGAGGCGAATCCCGATCGTCACCTGGTAACCTTGCCGCTGTTCCACACGTTTGGTTCGACGGTGCAGATGAACGCCGGATTTGCCGCCGCCGCCACCCTGGTGCTGGTCGAGCGCTTCGACGCCGCACAGGCCATCGCGCTGATGCAACGGCACGGCATCACCTTTTTCGCCGGGGTGCCGACCATGTATTGGGCGCTGTTGAATGCGCTGGATGAGCACACGGATATCGAACGCTTGCGCAGCACGCTGCGTATGGCGGTGTCCGGCGGCGCCAGCCTGCCGGTGCAGATCCTGGAGGATTTCTCGCGCCGCTTCGGCGTCAACATTCTCGAAGGGTATGGGCTGTCGGAAACCAGTCCGGTCGCCACCTTTAACCATCCGCACCGCGTGACCAAACCCGGCTCCATCGGCCAACCGATCTGGGGCGTGGAGGTTCGCTTGCTCGACGTCACCGGGCAGCCGATCGACGGTGTCGATCAGGTGGGGGAGATCGCGGTGCGCGGTTACAACATCATGAAAGGCTATCTGAATCGCCCCGAAGCGACGGCGGAGGTGCTGGAAAACGGCTGGTTTCGCACCGGCGATCTGGCGCGCCGCGACGCCGACGGCTTCTATTTTATCGTCGATCGTGCCAAGGACATGATCATTCGCGGCGGGTTCAACGTCTATCCGCGCGAGATTGAAGAGGCGCTGATTCGCCATCCGGCGGTGTCGTTGGTGGCGGTGATCGGTGTCGAGCATCCTTCGCTGGGCGAAGAGATCAAAGCGGTGGTGGTATTGAAGGAAACGGAAGAACCGATCGAGGAAGAAGCGCTGATCGCCTGGAGCCGGGAGCGGCTGGCGGCGTTCAAGTATCCGCGTATCGTCGAGTTTGTCGAACGCTTGCCGATGACCAGTACCGGTAAGGTGTTGAAACGCTGTTTGCGCTGAGGAAAATCCGGCCTGCCGGGGCAGGCCGGAATACGGGTATCAACCTGGGTAGATGCCGCGCTCTTTACGTGCGGTCAGGATGCGCTCACAGGCCACGATGTAAGCGGCGGTGCGCAGGCTGCACTCTTTCTCGGCGGCCTTGTTCCAGACGTGGACCATCGCGTCGGTCATGATCTTGTCCATACGCTCGTTGATCTCGGACTCGCTCCAGAAGTAGCTCGCCATGTCCTGCACCCACTCGAAGTAACTGACCGTTACGCCGCCGGCGTTACAGATAACGTCCGGAACCACGGTGATGTTGCGGGAACGCAGAATGTCGTCCGCTTCTGGGAAGGTTGGGCCGTTAGCCCCTTCCAGCACCAGTTTGGCGCTGAGGATTTCGGCGCGCTGGCGGGTAATCTGGCCTTCCAGCGCCGCAGGGATCAGGATGTCCATGTCAACCGACCAGAACGCTTCGCTCTCGATCTCGCTGGCGCCAGGGAAGCCGGCGATCTGCTTGTGCTTGGCCTGGTATTCGGTCAGCGCGGCCAGGTCGATGCCGTCGGCGTTGAACAGGGTAGCGGAGTGGTCCTGGATGGTGACGACGCGCGCGCCGACGCCGACGAACAGACGGGCCGCTTCGCTGCCCACGTTACCGAAGCCTTGTACCGCCACTTTGGCGCCTTCGATCTGCACGCCCAGACGCTTGGCCACTTCGCTGCCGGTGACGAACACGCCGCGGCCGGTCGCTTTCTCACGGCCCAGGGAGCCGCCGAGGTGGATGGGTTTGCCGGTGACCACGCCGGTGATAGTGGTGCCGTGGTTCATGGAGTAGGTGTCCATCATCCAGGCCATCACTTTGGCGTTGGTGCCGACGTCCGGCGCAGGAATGTCTTTCTGTGGCCCGATGATAAAGCCGATTTCACTGGTGTAGCGGCGGGTCAGTCGCTCCAGTTCACCTTCAGACAGTTTGAACGGGTCGACGCGGATACCGCCCTTGGCGCCGCCGTACGGCAGGTTGACCGCGGCACACTTGATGGTCATCCAGGCGGACAGGGCCATCACTTCGTTCAGATCGACGTCAGGGTGGAAGCGGATGCCGCCTTTGCCCGGCCCACGCGACAGGTTGTGCTGTACGCGGAAACCTTCGAAGTGACGGATGGTGCCATCGTCCATCTGCAGCGGGATATCGACAATCAAAGCGCGCTTAGGGTGACGCAGCGTATCAACCCAGCGTGACAGGTCACCGAGGTAAGGGGCGACGCGATCGATTTGTTGCAGATATGTAGCCCAAGCGGTGGTGCTGCTGTCTGAAGCGTAGGATAGCTTTTCCATAACCAACCTTTATATATTAGAGGTATTTATTTCGTTTAACCGTGGATTAGCAAGCGCATAACACTTTGCGACGCTAAATTTACCACTAATTATGCCGGTTGTTAGCCCCCCTCTCATCGGGCCAGCGGACGGTTTTTCGCCGCCTGCAGAGCGGTAAATGAATAGTTAATTACTTTTTGTCGGCGGTGAGCGATCACATGCATAATTTATGCATATAAAGCGCATAAAAACCCTTTTTATCTATTTTTCAGAAGCTTGAATGTGATCAAAAAGTTTCATTTTATTTAACTGCCATGTTGACAATGGCATTTCCCCTCGCCAGAGTTAAATTAATGTTAAAACGGCTCCGGCGTCGTTTTTTTGTTGCACAAGGGAAAGTATAACCATTTGATATTGTAGTGTTTACCCACCACGCTCAGGCTTTGTACGCCAAACGTGGGCGATACGACGGCTCACGAGAGCATTTTCTTGGTACCCATTATTATTACCTCCCTGTCACAACGGGGCGGGCAGCGTTTGGTCTCAATTTTTTTGCCGGTTAGAGCGCCCGCGGGCGTTTCATTCCTGCTGCAACCGCGCATCGGTTGCTTAATCGCCTTAACGACGGACAGGTAACACCATGACAAAAAACCACTGCGATCGGCTGAACCCAGGTTCAGCCGAGGGGCCTCACTGTGCCCAAACCTTGCAGCGCGGGCTGAGTGCGCGCCACATTCAACTGATTTCGATCGGCGGCGCCATCGGCACCGGGCTGTTTATGGGTGCCGGGAAAACCCTCGCGCTATCGGGCACCTCCATCGTACTGACTTACGCCATCGTCGGTTTTTTCATGTTCATGGTCATGAGGGCAATGGGGGAGCTGCTGCTCACGCGGCTCGATTACCGCTCGTTCGCCGATTTTGTCTCCGAATACCTGGGGCCGCGCGCCAGCTTTTTTCTCGGCTGGTCCTACTGGCTGAGCTGGGTCGTAACCTGCATTGCCGACGTGGTGGTGTGCGGCGGCTACGTGCAATATTGGCTGCCAGACGTCTCGCCCTGGTTGCCAGCGCTGCTGACGCTGGGGTTTCTGTGTCTGTTCAACATGCTGTCGGTCAAGATGTTCGGCGAGGCCGAATTCTGGTTCGCGATGATCAAGGTGGTGGCGATCGTCGCGTTGATCGCTACCGGCGCCTGGATGGTGTTCAGCGGCTGGACTTCGCCGGACGGCGTGACCGCTTCGCTGCATAACGTCACCGATCCCGCCATTTTCATGCCGCACGGCATCTTCGGCTTTTTCGCCGGTTTCCAGATCGCCATTTTCTCCTGCACCGGCATCGAGCTGTTGGGCACGATGTCGGCGGAGACCAAAAACCCCGAGAAGGTGCTGCCGAAGGCGATCAACGCGATCCCGGCCCGCATCATCGTCTTCTACGTGTGCTCGATGCTGACCATTATCGCCGTCACCTCATGGAGCCACATCTCGCCGGACAGCAGCCCGTTCGTGATGCTGTTCGATCGGGCGGGGCTGCCGGCCGCCGCCGCGGTGATCAACTTCGTGGTGCTGACTTCGGCGATGTCCTCGGCCAACAGCGGGGTGTATTCCAGCACCCGCATGCTGTACAGCCTGTCGATGGAAAAGCACGCCCACGGTCAGTTCCGCATTCTGTCGCGCACCACGGCCATTCCGATCCGCAGCCTGCTGTTTTCCTGCTTCTGCATGGTGGCCGGCACCTTGCTGCTGGTACTGGTGCCGAACGTCATGACGCTGTTCACCATTGTCTCTACCGTGGCGGCGATCCTGGTGGTTTACAGCTGGGGCATGATTTTGGTCGCCTACCTGGTGTATCGCCAGAAGCGGCCGGATCTGAACGCCGCTTCCCACTTCAAAATGCCGGGCGGGGTAGCGATGGCCTGGCTGACGCTGGCATTTTTCGCCTTTACGCTGGTGCTGATGGTGTTCGATAGCGATACGCTGATCGCGTTGTGCAGCATGCCGCTGTGGTTTACCACGCTCGGCCTGATCTGGCGCTATCGGGTCCGCGACAGCGTGGCGCGCGAGAGCTACGTGTTTTATCGGCGCGGCGCCGAGGCGGAATAACCGGTGAAGGATACGCCGCTTGCCGCCGCTCCGCTCGGCAAGCGGCGGCAACTGAGGTATGCTAAGCGGCTGAACCGCAAACCAAACCGGGCTATACGGAGACCCCCAGCGTGCCGAACTCTTCTTCTCAACTCGACCTTTTGCGATCGGTCGCCGACGGCATCGCCGCGCTGTTTTTCCCGAATGCGGAAGTGGTGATCCACGATCTGGCCACCAACAAGATTGCCTATCTGGCGAACAACCTGTCGAAGCGCAAACCGGGCGATGACGCCGGCCTGGAAGACTTCGAGCTCGATGGCGGCGCCGGCGTGACCGGCCCCTATGAAAAGCTGAACTGGGACGGCAAAAAGATGCGTTCGGTGAGCATCGCCGCGCGCGACGAGCAGGGCAAGCCCAGCTATCTGCTGTGCATCAACCTGAGCACCGCGATGTTCGAGGACGCCCGCAATGCGCTGGACATGTTTTTATCGGTCACGCGATTGCAGCCGCAGCCGCAACAGCTGTTCAAAGACGACTGGCAGGAGAAGATCAACACCTTCCTGCATGACTGGCTGCGGCGCGAGAACGCTGCGCTCGGCGCGCTGAGCCGCGAGCAGAAACGGCGGCTGGTCAGCGATCTCTATCATCAGGGGGCGTTCAAGGCCAAAAGCGCGGCGGATTACATCGCCAACGTGCTGTCGATGGGGCGCGCCACGGTGTACAAACACTTGCGGGAATTGAAGCAGGAGTAAAGGCGGCGAGAAAGGCGGAAGAAAGGGGCGGCGCTGGCCGTAAACCTGACTGGCATTTTTTATCCGGTATCTGTCAGCGCCGTGCAGGAAAAATTGCCGTAAATACCCCGAATTTCTCTGTTACCACAATGAACGGCAATTGTAGGGGCCGAAGGCGCGGCCCCTACACCCGCGCCTTCGCTTAACACCGTCTGTCCGTTATGCGGATACCCTCGCCGCGTCTGCATTGTCGGGCGGGTCGGCTGCGACAAACGTCCCTGTTAGTCTCGCCTCAACCGGCCTTCCCTGGCCGGTTGCCCCTGACAACGCCGTCTTGCTCGGCAGCCGGTGATGCGCGCCCAAGGTCAACACCTGAGCTGGCGGCTACCGGGAAATCTGTCGCTTATGAGGTTGTGGTAGAGACGTTGGAGATGAGCGCGGTGTTGGGCGCCCTTGAAGACGCCGAACGCAGGCATAGCGCATTAGGCGAAACCGCCATGGACGGCGGTTTCAGGTGAGACAGGCAGGGACGCCTGTCGCAACCGGCCTCAATGCGCTATGGCGGAGGGAGGGCAGTTGGCAAAGCCAACCGTCTGATAGGGCAAAGGCGCGGGTTGCAAGGGACCGCGCCTACGGTCCCTTGCTCGGTCGAGGCGCATGAGTTTCATGGTGCATCTCACATTTATCGACCGAAATACGTCACCAATACCTTCAGAAAAACGCTAACTGACACGCATTACGGCGCTGGCCGCCCATTTTCGTTACCAGCGGTAGTTGACCGAAGCGATAATGCTGCGGCCGCTGCCGTAGAAGCAGGCGTACTCGCCGCTGCACGACGAAACGTATTTCTTGTCCGTCAGGTTCTGCACGTTGAGCTGCAGCGCAGCGCCGCGCAGCGCCGACGAAGCCTGACCGAGGTCATACTTCACCATGGCGTCGTACAGCGTGTAGTGCGGCACGTCGTACTGGCCGGTGGCGTCGGCCGGCGCATCGCCGATGTAACGCACGCCGCTGCCGACGGTCAGGCCGTTGAGCGCGCCGCTCAGGAAGCTGTAGCTGCCCCAGGCGGACGCCGCGTGGCGCGGGATGCCCGCCGGGCTGTGGCCGATTTCGTCCGCCGAGTTGGAGTCTTTGGTCACTACGTCGGTGTAGGTATAGGCGGCGGTCAGCTTGATCGCCGGCGTCGGCTGAGCGTGCACTTCCGCCTCAATCCCCTTGGATTTCACCTCGCCAATCTGCTCATAGGCGGAGGTGAGACGGTTATAGGACGCCACGTTGCGCTGGGTAATATCGAACCAGGAGAGGGTCAGCAGGGTATTGCCGCCCGGGATCTGGTACTTCACGCCCACCTCGGTCTGTTTGCCGGTGGTCGGCTTGAGCGGATCGGCGCCCGGCGCGCTCGGATACAGGTTAGGATCGAACGAGGTGCTGTAGCTGACATACGGCGAAATGCCGTTGTCGAAGGCGTAGAGCAGGCCCGCGCGGCCGGTGAACTGGGCATCGTTGTAGGTCTGCTCTTTGCCGCCGGCGGTGCGATCGCGGGTGTTGACCTGCGACCAGTCCTGGCGGCCGGACAGCAGCAGGTTCCAGTTATTCCACTCCAGCTGATCCTGCAGATACACCCCGACCTGATTCAGCGTCTTCAATTCGCTGGAAACCAGCGTCAGCGCGCTGCCATCAATGCTGGGGCGAACCGGATTGGCCCAGTCGATCGGGTAATCGTTGCCGCGATCGCGATACATCTTCGAATCGCTATGGCTGTAGCGGTAATCCAGCCCGCCCAGCACGGTGTGCTTCACCTCGCCGGTATCGAACAGGCCCTTCAGCTGGTTATCCACGCCAAACTCGTTGGTCATCTGCGTTTCATGCTGCGCCCTGCGCGTCACGGTGTGGTCGTTAACGTCAGAATTTACGTTATAGACCAGATATTTATAGTCTTCATCGCGGTGAGTGAAGCGCAGGTTCTGGGTAAACGACAGCGCATCGCTGAAGTTGTGCTCGAGGCTGTAACCGATCGACGCCTGCTCGCGCCGCGATTTGTTGAAGCTGGGCTCGCTGACGTTGAAGTCATAGGGCACATAGCCCGCGCTGGTCGGGAACAGCGTGCCGGCACGCGGCAGGAAGTTGCGCGACCCGGCTTTCGGATCGTTCTGGTAGCTGGTCAGCAGCGTAAAGCTGGTGTCTTCGTTCGGCAGCCAGGTGAAGGCCGGCGCGATGGCCACCCGTTGCTGCTTGCTGTCTTTGACGAACTCGTGCTCGGTTCTGGCGATACCGTTCAGGCGATAGAACAGGGTGTTGTCGTCGTTGAGTTTGCCGCCGAAATCGAACGCCGTTTCCGCCAGATGGCGGTTGCCGGTGCTGAATTTGACTTCGTGAATGCTCTGGGCGGTAGGGCGTTTACTGGTCATCACCACCACGCCGCCGGGGCTGACCTGGCCGTACAGCACGCCGGCCGGGCCGTGCACCATCTCCACGCGCTCCAGCAGCCAGGGGTCGATCTGCCCGGCGCCGCCATTTTGGCTCGAGAGGCCAAAGTGCAGGCCGTCGAGCAGTTTGGGCGCATAGCGGAAGCCGCGGCTGATCACTTCGTCATTGCGGTTGGAGTTGCCGCGGTAGGTGGTGATCACCCCGCTGGTGTAGTTCAGCGCGTCGGCGACCGACGCCGGCTCCTGGTCGTTCATTTGCTCGCGCGTGACCACCGAGATGGACTGCGGCGTCTTGCGCAGAGAGGCGGCGGTCTTGGTGCCGGCGGCGCTCTCTTTGGCGACGATCCCTTTGACCGGCGCGGTCACGCTGTTTTGCGCGTCGGCGGTCACCAAAATCGTTTCGTCCGCTGCCGCAGACGCGTGTTGCGCCAAGGGCAATAACGCCAGCGCCGATCCCAGCAACAGACGCCTGGCGGACATCGCCTCCGCATTCCCGTTAGCTATCCCTTTGTTTTTAATCTTCATTATCTCTCCTGCATACCTGCGTTGTGTGTTATGCCACCCTGATAAACCCCGAAATATCGACGAGCGGTATTCACCCGTCGACGCGGAGACGCCGTATGTGTACGACGGTAAAAATCCGACAAATAGTATTGAAAATGATAATGAGTATCAATACGATTGTCAGGTTTTGTAAAAATCACTCATGTTATGTAAGGGGCGCTATGGAGTTTTTGCCGGAAAAGAGGCCAGGAAACGACCTTGAGGGATTGGCGGCGCAATGGCTGCGTGAAGAGGCGGCAGGGCAATCCGCGTGGTGGCAAAAGGTTGCCGCGCAGGGCACGCCCATCGTCGACGCGCTCGACGAACGCCACGTCAAAATGACCTGGCTATGGCGCGACCCCGCCGGCGATGAACGGCACTCGCCGATATGCCGCGTTTACGCCGATATCAACGGCATTACCGATCACCACAGCACGTCCCCCAGCAGCCTGACCAGGCTCCCCGGCACCGACGTTTGGTACGGCTCGGCCGTTATCGATCGCCGCTGGCGCGGCAGCTACAGCCTGATCCCCATTACCGAGCGAGATCTCCCCCCCGTCTTCAGCGATGACGAAACGTTACGCGACCGCCAGCAGCGTGCCTGGTGGGTATCGCTGTTCCCGTTGGCGATCGCCGATCCGCTGAATCGCCTCTCGCTGGGGCCGTCTCATCGCCCGCGGCCCGTATCCCTGGCGCAAGGACCGGATGCAGACGATCAAAGCGCCTGGCAGGCTGCCGATCGGCCGCTGGATGAGGCGCGGCTACAGCGATTTCAGTGGCACAGCGAACGGCTGGGTAACCAGCGGCGCGTTTGGCTGTATGCCAGCGGCGACGCGGCGGTGAAAGCGAACCGCCCGCTGGTGCTGCTGCTCGACGGCCAAAACTGGATCGAAAGGCATGCGCTGCTGCCGGTGATCGAGAACGAAACCGCAAAAGGGCAGTTGCCGCCCGCGTGCTGGTTGCTGATCGATGCGATCGATGGTGAATACCGGGAAAACGAGCTGCCCTGCAACGCCGTCTTCTGGCAGGCGGTGATCGACGAACTGCTGCCGCAGGCGCAGCGCCGCGAAGCGTTCAGCGAGACTGGGGCGCGCACCGTGGTCGCCGGCCAGAGCTACGGCGGGCTGGCGGCGTTATACGCCGGTTTGCACTGGCCAGAGCGCTTCGGCCACGTGCTGAGCCAGTCCGGCTCTTTCTGGTGGCCTACGGTGCAATTTGTGACCCAGTTCGAAAAACGCCACGAACTGGAGGAAGGCTGGCTGATACGCCAGGTTCGGCAGCGCAACGCGGCGGCACCCAAGCTCACCGTGATCCAACAGGCCGGCGATCGGGAGGCGGACATCGAATTCGTCAATCGCCAGATGCACCAGGCGCTGACGGCGGCCGGGCACCGCACCGACTACCGCGTGTATTCCGGCGGACATGACTCGCTCTGCTGGCGCGGCGGCCTGGTGGACGGCGTGCGCCGGCTGCTTTCCGCAATGAAGTAATCCCACATTTTGACAGACAGGTAATGCAAATGACTCAGGAACAACAAAACCCGTTCGATGACGAAAGCCTCCGTTTCTCCGTGCTGGTCAACGCGCAGCAGCAGTATTCGCTGTGGCCGCAGTTTGCCGATACGCCGCAGGGGTGGCGCGTGCTGATGGGGCCGGCGTCGCGCGGCGAGTGCATCGACTACATCGAAACGCACTGGCAGGACATGCGGCCGGCGGCGCTGAAAGCGGCGGATGCGGCGCGTTAAGCGCCAGGCAGTCAATCGATATATTCCGTTTGAGGGAAAGGACAGACACCATGTCAGAAACGCTTTCTTTACCGGATACTCAGGTCGAGTATCGGGATTATCCGCTGGTTGCTGCGCAACCGGGGATCTGGATCGCCGACCAAATCGCGCTGCGCCGCAACAGCTTCGCCGTGGCGCACTACACCGAACTGCACGGCGCTATCGATCGTTCGGCGCTGGAGCGCGCGATCCGTCAGGGGCTGGCCGAAGCGGATACGGTTCAGGCGCGATTCTTTGAGGCGCAGGACGGCCAGCCGGTGCAGCGTTTACCGCTGATAGCCGATCCCGCACGCGTGCATGCGCCGGAGTGGTTCGATTTCAGCGCGCGGCCGGACGCCGAGCAGGCGGCGCTGGCGCTGATGAACGACGATCTGGCGCAGGATCTGCCGGCGGACGGCGAACGACCGCTCTATCGCCATGCGGTGATCCGCGTCAGCGCCGATCGCTGGTTCTGGTACCAGCGCTTTCATCATCTGACCCTGGACGGCTTCAGCTTCGAGGCCATCACCCGTCGGATCGCCGATATCTATCGCGCGCTGCGTCACGGGCTGTCGCCGGCGGCATCGCCGTTTACCCCGTTCGGCAAGGTGGTGGAAGAGTATCAGCAATGGCAAACGTCGCCGGCGCGCCGGCGGGCGGCCGAGTTCTGGCAACAGCATCTGCGCGATTTGCCGTCGCCGCTGTCGTTATCGACGGAGAGTCGGGAGGTTGAACCGGGCGCCCGGCCGCTCAAACAGGCGCTGGTGCTGCCGGAATCGCTGTTTGACGAAGCGCTGCGCGATGGCGCGCTGCAGTCGCTGCAACCGGCCGATATCGTCACAGCGGCGCTGGCGATGTATCTGGCGCGCATGAGCGGCGAAACCCGTTTTTCACTCGGTTTTCCTTTCATGCGCCGTATGGGCTCCCAGGCGCTGGCGGCGGTCGGCCCGGTGGTTAACGTGCTGCCGCTGCTGCTGAATGTGACGCCGGAGATGTCGCTGGCGGACGTCTGCCAGGCGACCGTGGCGCAAATCAAACAGGCGCGCCGCCATCAACGCTATGAAGCGGAGCAGATCAAACGCGATCTCGGCCTGGTCGGCGGCCATCAGGAACTGTACGGCCCGGTGATCAACGTCAAGGTCTACCACAGCGCCTTGTCCTTCGACGGCCAGGCGGCCGTTACCCATACGCTGGCGATGGGGCCGGTCGACGATCTCGAGTTTGAGATCGGCTTTCGCAACGGCGTGCTGACGCTGTCGTTGGTGGCCAACCCGGCCAAATACTCGCCGCGCACCTTGCATCACCACGCGGAGCGCATCGGCCATTGGCTGCAGCAACTGGCGCGGCAGCCGCATCAGCCGAACGGTCAACTGGCGTTGATCGGCGAAGGGGAGTTAAAGCAGCTCGCGGCCTGGGGGCGCGGCGCGCATCTGACGCCGCCGGCGGGCATGGTGTCAATCATGGACGCTTTCCAGCGCCAGGTTGAGCGGCAGCCCGAGGCGCTGGCGGTGGCCTGCGGCGATGTGCGCCTCAGCTACCGTCAGCTCTCCGAACGGGTGATGCAGCTGGGGCGAGTGCTGATCGAAAGCGGCATCGGCGCGGAAGACGTGGTCGCCATCGGCATTCCGCGCTCGGTGGACACGCTGGTCGCGCTGTTCGGCGTGTTGGCCAGCGGCGCGGCCTATATGCCGCTCGATCTGGATTACCCGCGTGAACGCCTGGCGCTGATGTGCGACGACGCGCGGCCGGCGATGTTGCTGACCCACCACGCTACGCAGGCCAATATGCCGGATCTGCCACAGGTATTGTGCCTGGACGACGCAGCGTGCCTGGCGCGCTGCGCGGCCGCCGAAGCTGCGCCGATAACGGATGCCGAACGGCGTGCGCCGCTGAACGAGGCGCATCTGGCCTATATGATTTACACCTCCGGTTCGACCGGCAAACCCAAAGGCGTGATGTCCACGCACCGCGGGCTGCTGAACCTGTTCCTGTCGCATCAGGCCTCGCTGTTTGGCCCGGCGATCGAAAAATTCCAGGCTCGCCATGCGCGCCGCCTGCGCGCCGGCCATACCGCTTCGTTCTCTTTCGACTCCTCCTGGGAACCGCTGTTCTGCATGATGATGGGCAGCGAACTGGTCATCTTCGATGAGGAGCTGCGCCGCGATCCCTGGGCGCTGCTCGAACAAACCCAACAGACGCCGATCGATCTGCTGGACATCACGCCGTCATTCTTCTCGCAACTGGTGGACTGCGGCCTGCTGAAGGGGCAGTTCCCGCTGCCGGCGTTCGTGATGATCGGCGGCGAGGCGGCAACGCCGACGCTGTGGAACCTGATGCAGCAGCATCCGGAGGTGGAGATCCACAACTATTACGGCCCGTCCGAATACACCGTCGATACCCTCGGCGCGCCGGTCACGGCCGCCGAACAGCCGGTGATTGGCCGTCCCCTCGCCAATACCGAAGTCTGGCTGCTCGACGGCCGCCTGCAGCCGGTGCCGATCGGCGCGGCGGGAGAGCTGTACATTTCCGGCAAAGGCATCGCGCGCGGGTACCTGCGGCGCCCGGATCTGACGGCGGCGCGCTTTGTCGCCAATCCGTTCGCCGAAGGCGAAGTGATGTACCGCAGCGGCGATCTGATGCGCTGGAGCGCTGAGGGCCAACTGGTGTTCATTGGCCGGACCGATCACCAAATCAAGGTGCGCGGCTTCCGCGTCGAGCTGGGTGAGGTGGAAAGCGCCTTGGCCGCCTTGCCGGACGTGGGGCGGGCGGTAGCGATCGCCGAGCCGATCGGCGCCACCTATCGCCTGATCGGCTATTGCTCGGTGCAGGATGACGCGCGCCGTGCCTCACCCTCGCTGCAAAGCGAGCTGCTGGGGCAGTTGGCGCAGCGTCTGCCGGATTATATGGTGCCGGCGATCCTGGTGGTGATGCCGGAGCTGCCGCTTAACGTGAATGGCAAGATTGACCGCCAGGCGCTGCCCAAACCGCAGGAGACGCTGGCGCAAAGCATTCGCGAGCCGGCCACCGAGCAGGAAAGGCTGATTTGCGGCGCCATGGCGCAACTGCTGGGGATGGATCGCATCGGCGCCGACGACGATTTCTTCGCGCTCGGCGGCGACAGCATCTCGGCGATGGGGCTGGGCACCGCCCTGCGGCGCAAAGGGTATCTGCTGCGGCCGCGCGAGATCTTCGCGCTGCACACCCCCGCGCGCATGGCGCAGGCGATGCAGCCGCTGGCCGTAGACTCTCAGGCTGCGCGCAGCGTGCAACAAGGCCCGATCGACGGGCTGCCGATCCTGTACTGGTTTGCCGAGACGGGCGATATGCATCGTCGCTTCGCGCACGGCGTTTTTCTGCGCGTGCCTGCCGAGCTGCAACCGGAACAGCTGCGTTATGCATTGGAGCAGTTGCGTGCGGCGCACCCGGCGCTGGGCGCGCGGATCCGCGAGGGGCAGTTGGTGGTTGAAACCGCCGCCGCCGGTGAGCTGATGCAGGTTCATAACGTATCCGGTGAGCTGGAGTTAGCGGCGGAACAGGCGTTTGATGCCGCACTTGACCATCTCGAACCGGCTGCCGGCACCATGATGCAAGGCATCCTGTTGCAGCGCGACGGGCAGAGCCTGGGGCTGGTGCTGGCGATCCATCACCTGGTAGTCGACGGCGTTTCCTGGCGCATCCTGCTCGACGAGCTGCGGCAGGTGGCCGACAGCGCCATGCAGGGGCAGCCGATCACATTGCCGCCGGAAGAAACCTCGCTCTATGAGTGGTCTGCACGCCTACGAGCCGACGCTGAACGCCGGGAAACCGAGCTGCCGTTCTGGCGGCGGATGCTGGCGGACGGCGCACCGCGTTTGGGGCACCGCGCGCTGGATCCGCTTAGCGATCGCACTGGCGACGTATCGGAAAAACGCACGTTGCTCGACAGCCGGCTGACCGCCGCGCTGCTCGGCACATTGCCGCAGGGATACCGCGCGCAGGTTGAAGAGATCATGCTGTGCGCGCTGGCTCAGGCCTGCCGCCGCCGTTTCCAGGCCGCTTCGCTGCGTTTCTCTCTGGAGTCGCACGGCCGCGCCGAACTGGACGACGGACTCGATCTGGCCCGCACTGTCGGCTGGCTGACGGCGGAGTATCCGTTGCACATTGAACTGCATGACGCTGAGCACAATGAGGCCGTGCGTGCGGTGAAACGGGCGACGCGAGCGGTGGCCGATCGCGGCGTCGGTTATGGCCAGCTACGTTATTTGCATCCGCAGCGTGACGAACTGGCGGCGCTGGCGCAGCGCAATGCGCCGGAGATCTTGTTCAACTACCTCGGGCGTTTCAGCCAGGATGAGGGGCACTGGACGCCGCAACGCAGCCAAACCCGCTTCCGCGACGCCTTCGCCGTGGCGCAGGATGCGCAGCAGGCGCTGTCGTATGGCCTGGAGGTGAATATCTTTGTCGAAGAGCGGCGCGACGGCGCCTGCCTGGCGATCAACTGGAGCTGGCTGGAGGCGATTTTCAGCGAGAGCGACATTGCGCAGCTGCACAGCGGCATCGAGCAAGCGGTGCGTTCACTGTGCGAGTTTGCCGAGCGTCATCCCGAACGCGCGGCGGCAACGTTGGTGGCGGCCGAGATCGCCCAGCCGAACGTTGACGATGAGACGGTGCGCGCCTGGGAGCAAGAGTGCGGGCCGTTGGCCGCGGCGCTGCCGCTGTTGCCGTTGCAACATGGCCTGCTGTTCCATGCGCAGACGGCGCAGCAGGGCGGCAGCTATAACTCGCTGACGCGCCTGAGCCTCTGCGGCGAGCTGGACGAACATCAACTCCAGCAAGCGCTGAATGCGGTGATCCGCCGCCATCCGCAGCTGGCCGCCCGGTTCAACCGCGAGGGGGAACCGCTGCAGCTGATACCGCAGGAAAGCCATTGGCCGCTGGACAGCCGTAAGCTGCCGCCGCTGTCCGAAGAGCAAGAAGCGCAGGCGCTGCATGAACTGGAACAGGAAGAGTTGCGGCGCGATCTGTTTAATCAGCCGGGTGCGATGCTGCATGCGCTGCGGATCAAACACGGCGATAGCGAACGCTACACGCTGTTCCTTAACGCACACCATCTGATTGTCGACGGCTGGTCGACGCCGGTGGTGCTCAACGATCTGATGCTGGCCCTGCGTGAAGGCGAGCAGGCGTTGCCGCCGCTGCGCTCGAACTACGCCGATATCGTGCGCCGCCTGACCGCGCGGGATGCCGACGCCTCGCGCCGCCTCTGGCGCGAGACGCTGCAGGATGTGCGCCCGACGTTGTTGTTCGGTGAATCGCATAACGATCGCGTGCATGAGTTGGAAATGACGCTGCCGCCGGCCGAGGAAAGGCGCTTGCTGACCCTGTGCCGCGAACGCGGGTTGACGCTCAATACCCTGATGCAGGGCATCTGGGCGCTGCAGCTGGCCAGCTGTTGCGGCCATCAGGACGTGGTGTTCGGCTCGCCGGTTTCCGGCCGCTTTGGCCAGATAGAAGGGATTGAGGAACACGTTGGCCTGTTCAGCAACACGCTGCCGGTGCGGGTTCGTCTGCAGCATGACCGTTCGTTGACGGATCAACTGACCGAACTGCAGCATCGGCAGATTGAACTGCTGGAGCACGACGATTTGGGCTTGGGGGAGATCCAGCATCTGGCCGGGGCGGGCACGCTGTTCGACACGCTGTTGGTGGTGGAAAACTACCCGGACAACGACGCCTTGCTTGGCGGCGCAGGTTCCTTGCGCTGCGATGCCATCCGTAACAAAGGCTATACCCACTATCCGCTGACGCTGCTGGTGCTGCCGGGCGAGCGCCTGCGTCTGCTGATGGAGTACCGCGATTCGGTGCCGCAGCCTGAACGCTTCGCCGCGCGGCTGATGGCGCTGCTGCAACAGTGGATAGCGCAGCCGGATCTGCCGCTGCCGCGCTGGCAATTGCAAACGCCGCAGGAGCAGGCGCTGGTCGCGGCAGTCAACCGCACCGGGCAGGCGGTGGCGGACACCACCTTGCATCAGGCGATCGCCGATCAAGCGCGGCGCACGCCGGAACGCATCGCGCTGCAGGATGCCGGGCACAGCCTCAGCTACCGTGACATGCAGCGCCAGGCCGCGCTGCTGGCCGAGCGGCTGACGGCGGCCGGCATTCAGCCGGGAGATATCGTCGCGGTGGCGTTGCCGCGATCCGTGCGCCTCAGCCTGGCGCTGACGGCGATTGTGCAGACCGGCGCCGCCTGGTTGCCGCTGGATACCGGCTATCCGGACGAGCGGCTGGCCTACATGGTGGCAGACGCCAAGCCACGGTTGATCGTTACCGAGAGCGCGTTGGATGCCCGCTTCGCCGCGCTGGCGCCGACGCTGCGGTTCGATGCGCTGGATGACAGCGGGCGTGTGCCTGCGCCGCGCCCACCGGCGGGGAACGGCGATTATCCCGCCTACGTGCTGTATACCTCCGGCTCGACCGGGCGGCCGAAAGGGGTGGTGGTGAACCACCGGGCGATCGTCAACCGTCTGTTCTGGATGCAGCATGAGTATGCGCTTGATGCGCAGGACGTGGTCCTGCAGAAAACGCCGTGCAGCTTCGACGTTTCCGTTTGGGAGTTCTTCTGGCCGCTGATGGTCGGCGCGCGCCTGGTGATGGCGCCGCCGGAGGCGCACCGCGATCCGCAGGCGCTGACGACCTTGATCGACGACTATGGTGTGACCACGCTGCATTTCGTTCCGTCGATGTTGGCTATCTGGGTTGAGGCGCTGAACGAACGGGCGCCGCAGCGCGCCGCCGCCAGCCTGAAACGCGTGTTCTGCAGCGGAGAGGCGCTGTCGTGTGAACTGGCATCCCGCTATCAGGCATTGGTTGCCGCGCCGCTGCATAACCTGTATGGCCCGACGGAGGCGGCGGTCGATGTTACCTATCAACCGGCGTCCGGCGAGGCATTGGCGGCGGTGAGCGGCGCCGGCGTGCCGATCGGCAAACCGGTCTGGAACACCCAACTGAGCATTCTCGACGCCATGCTGCGGCCGGTGCCCGTCGGCTGCGCCGGCGACCTCTACCTGCGCGGCATTCAACTGGCCGACGGCTATCTGCATCGGCCGGGATTGACGGCGCAGCGGTTTGTCGCCGATCCCGCCGGCAACGGCGCTCGCATGTATCGCACCGGCGATATCGCCCGCTGGCTGGAGGACGGCAGCGTCGAGTATTTGGGCCGCAGCGACGATCAGCTGAAGATCCGCGGCCAGCGCATCGAGCTGGGTGAAATCGAGCAGGCGCTGCTGGCGCAGCCGGGGGTAGCGCAAGCGGCGGTGCACGCCATCGAACTGGGCGAGGGCGCGACGGGACTGGGCGGCGCCGATATGCGGCAGTTGGTCGCCTGGCTGATCGCCCAACCGGGGGTGACGCTGGATACCGCCGTACTGCATCAGGCGCTGGAGGCGCGTTTGCCGGCGCATATGATGCCGGTCAGCTATGTCATGACCGACAGCTTCCCGCTCAGCGCCAGCGGCAAGCTGGATCGCAAGGCGTTGCCACGGCCGCAGCTGAACCCGCAGAGCGGCCGCGCGCCGCACAGCGACAGCGAGCGCCTACTGGCGGCGCTGTTCGGGGAACTGCTGGGCCGTGAAAACGTGTACGCCGACGACGACTTCTTCGCACTGGGCGGCCACTCGCTGCTGGCGATGCGTTTGGCGGCGGAATTGCGGCGGCGCGTCCCTCGGCCATTGACCGTCGGGCAAATCATGTTCGCCCGTAGCCTGGAGAAGATGGCGCATCTGCTTGATGACGTGCAGGCCGCCAACTCGGCCGAAAGCCGCGGCGTCGGCGAATGCCTGCAGCTGCGGGCCGGCCAAGGCCCGGCGCTATTCTGTCTGCACCCGGCTTCCGGTTTCGCCTGGCAGTACTCGGGGCTGAGCCGTTATCTGCCGGGGAGCTACCCCATCATCGGGCTGCAGTCGCCAAGGCCGGATGGCGCCATCGCCACCTGCGAGGATATCGAGCAGATGGTCGATCGTCATCTCGCCACTCTGCGCCGCCTGCAGCCGCAGGGGCCTTACTACCTGCTGGGCTATTCGCTCGGCGGCACGCTGGCGCATTCGATGGCCGCGCGTCTGCAGCAGCAGGGGGAGGAGGTGGCGTTCCTCGGCATGCTGGATACCTATCCGCCGGAAGGCCAGGACTGGACCGGCCCCACCGAGGAGGAGGCGCAGAAGGAGGTGGCGCAGGAGCAGGCCGAGTTTATGGCGGAAGATCATGGCGATCCGGCGCTGATGGCGGAGAAGGCGGCGATGTTTGACAGCATTGTCGCCAACTACCGCGACGCGGTGCGCCTTCTTTCTCAGGCGCGCAGTCAGCGTTTCCACGGCACGGCGACGCTGTTCGTCGCCGACCGGACGCTGCCGCCAGAGATGGATATCAACGCCGTGTGGGCGCCGTATCTGGATGGGCTGATCTGCCATCACCAAGGCTGCGAGCACGCAGACATCCTGTCGCCGGCCTCGCTGGAGACGCTTGGGCCGCTATTACATTCGCTGCTGACGCGGCAATACGGGTTGATATAACGCAACCGGGCCGGGGCGTGCGCCACGGCCCGTACTAAAACATGATATGCAGGACACTATGGCCAGACCTTCTTTTTTTCTTGATTTCAGTTTGCTGAGAAGCAATGCGCATTTTCGTGCGATTTTCTGCGCCCGCATGCTGTCGGTGTTTTCCCTCGGCATGCTGGCGGTGGGGGTGCCGATTCAGATCCAGGCGATGACCGGCTCCACGTTGCAGGTGGGCGTGGCGGTGGCGCTGGACGGCGCAGGCATGTTTATCGGCCTGATGCTGGGCGGGGTACTCGCCGATCGCTACGATCGCCGCAAGCTGATCCTGTTCGCGCGCGGCACCTGCGGGCTGGGCTTTGTCGCCCTGAGTCTGAACGCCTTCGCCCCGGCGCCGTCGCTGTGGGCGCTCTACCTGCTGGCAGCCTGGGACGGATTCTTTGGCGCGCTGGGCATGACGGCGCTGATGGCGGTGATCCCGCTGCTGGTGGGGCGTGAAAACCTGGCGGCGGCGGGGGCCTTGAGCATGGTGACGGTGCGCATCGGCGCGATCCTGGCGCCGGCGCTGGGCGGGATTATCATCGTGTTCGGCGGCGTCGGTCTCGCTTTCGCCGTCGCGGCGGCCGGGACGCTGGGCACCCTTGTGCCGCTGGTGCGCTTGCCGACGCTGCTGCCGCAGCAGCAGGAGCCGGAACATCCGCTGCGCGCGCTCGCCAGCGGCTTCCAGTTTGTCTGGCACAATAAGGTGGTCGGCTCGGTGGTGTTGCTGGGGATGTTGATGAGCATCGTCGGCGCCGTCAGGGTGCTGTTCCCGGCGCTGGCGCAGGACGCTTACCACGTCGGCGCGTCCTCTATTGGTCTGATGTACTCCGCAGTGCCGCTCGGTGCGATGTTGGGCGCGCTGACCAGCGGCTGGGTGGGGCGTTTCTCTCGCCCTGGCGTGCTGATTCTGGCCGCCGCGATCGTCGCGTTCACCGCCATCGCATCGCTGGGGCTGTTCAGCCACCTGGCGCCGGCGCTGTTGGCGCTGGTGTGCTACGGCTATGCCAATGCCATCGCCTCACTTCTGCAGTTCATGCTGATCCAGAGCAACACGCCGGATCATCTGCTGGGGCGGGTGAACAGCCTCGGCACCGCGCAGGACGTGACCGGCGATTCGATCGGCGCGCTGGGGCTCGGCGTTCTGGGCAAGATGTTTACCCCGTTGATGAGCGTGCTGTCGTTCGGTGCGTTCGCCGCCTTGTTGGGCGTGCTGGTGGCCTGCAGCGTGCGCACGCTGCGCCAGTGCCGGCCGGCAGACGCGTTGGTCGAGCACGATGAACCCGCGCCGGCAACCTCAGCGGCGGCGGACAATTAACCCCTTATGGCACCGGCGGTTCCGGCCGGTGCTGTTCCCCCCAGTGGCACATCATGTCGATCACCGGGATCAGCGAACGCCCGCGCTCGGACAGGCTGTACTCCACCTTGGGCGGGATCTGCGGATACTCCTTTCTCACCACTAGCCGATCTTTTTCCAGTTCTTTAAGCGTCGAACTGAGCGTCTTGTACGAAATGGTGCCGATACAGCGCTGCAGTTCGTTGAACCGCAATACCGGCTTATACAGCGCCAGCCAGTAGAGAATAATCATTTTGTATTTGCCGTTGATCACCGACAGCGTATAGCCATAGCCGGTGTCTTCGAGGCTGATGCCCGTTGGGCTGCAGCGGGATTCTGCGGTCATTTACACTTTCCCCAAGGTAAGTATGTGTCGTGAGTGTGCGTATTTTACATTCTGTCAGCATACCCTAAGATGCGTCGAAACACCTGACTGGAGAACTCAGTATGAAAACCTTGGTGGTCGTGACCCATCCCGATATGGCGAACTCGGTGGTCAATAAACGTTGGCTGGAGGAACTGCGCCGCTATCCGGCGCTGTATACCGTGCACGAACTGCATCAGGCCTATCCGGACTGGCAGATCGACGTCGCCAAAGAACAGCAGTTGATTGAAGCGCATGACAACATCGTGCTGCAGTTCCCGATTTACTGGTTCAGCAGCCCGCCGCTGCTGAAAAAATGGCTGGACGACGTGCTCACCTACGGCTGGGCCTACGGTTCCCGCAGCGGCTATAAGATGCAGAACAAGAAACTGGCGCTGGCGGTCACGGCGGGCGTGCGCGCAGAAGATTACGCGCGTGAAGGGCGTTATCGCTACTCGCTGGAGGAAATCTTCCGGCCGTTTGAAGTCACCGCCGGTTACGTGCGGGCCGACTATGCTTCGTTCTTTGCCTTTTACGGCAAGGAAGCCGCTTCGGACGGGGCGGCAGAGCAGGTTCAGCAGCACGAGCTGGACAGCAGCGCGCAGGGCTATCGGGCATTTCTCGCTGCCCTGAATTAACGACACGCCCCTGATGCGCCTGATAGTGCTGTTGCGAATGTCCGGGGAGGAATATGATTACCGTCTCCTATGACTCGCCGGTGATAACCCCATGCCTTCGGCCGAAACGTTTATTGCTTTTCTTGTTGCACTCACCCTCCTGGAACTGTCTCCCGGACCGGACATGATGCTCACGCTGGCCCGGGGTATCGGCCAAGGCCGCCGTATCGCGCTGCTCAATGTTTTCGGCATGGTTTTTGTCGCCGGCATGGTGCAGGTTTCCATGCTGGTGCTCGGTCTCGCCACCTTGCTGCATACTTATCCGCTGGCGTTGGACGTATTGCGTTGGGTTGGAGCCGCCTATCTGGTCTGGCTGGGGATAAAAATGCTGAAGGTAAGCCGGCAGCGTTCCGATGCCGCACTGAAACCCCGGATGATGACCGGGTGGCAGGCGGTGAAAGAAGGGGCGATTAACAGCCTGACCAACCCTAAGTCGCTGCTGTTCATGTTTGCTTTTCTGCCGCAGTTTGTTAACCCAGAAAACGGGCCGGTTTGGTTGCAATTGCTCGTTTTAGGTTCCATTCAGAAGCTGGCCGGGATCCTTTCACTGGGCTCTGTCGCGATGGCCTCCGGCACCGTGGGGCAATGGCTCGCCCGCAATCCCCGTTTGTTGGTCTGGCAGCAGAGATTTACGGGCGTGGTCATGATGGGATTGGGCGCCAAACTCCTCCTTGGGGGCGGCGCTGTGTCAGCGCCGCGATAAGGGGAGCGGCTCGCGCTATTTCAGGTGAATGCTAAAGCCGTCTTGCCCCGGCGCCAGATGGGCTTTCAGCGTCAACTGCGGGATCAGGTAGTCACCGGCGTTTTGCCGCCGAAACGGAATCGGCTCGGTGCGCCACAGGTTATCGAGCCGCTGTCCGAGCTGCTCGCACAGTTCGGCAAAGCGCGTCTCGTCGGTCTTACCGGCGCGGTAGGTGACGAACGGCGGCAACACCTCGAAACCGGGGTAATACAGCATGCCGTGCTGGATCGGAAACAGAATATCGTCGATCGGCCCGTTGATGCCGCGCGGGGCGTAATGGGATCCCCACCCGCCGGCGCTGACGATCAGCATCGCCCGTTTGCCCGCCAACATACCCTCGCCATAACGGTCGCCCCAATGGGTATCGGAATGTTCACCGACGCCGTAGGCAAAACCATAGGCATAGACGCGATCGACCCAACCTTTCAGGATCGCCGGCATCGAGAACCACCACAGCGGAAACTGCAGCAGCACCGCGTCCGCCCAGCGCAGCTTTTGTTGCTCCCGTTCGATGTCGGCGCTCTGCACGCCGCTGGCGTACGCACGCTTCGAATCCAGCGAAGGATCGAAACGGGGCCCTGATGCGCCTTCCAGGCTGTCGTCGGCGTCGATCGCCGCTTTCCACTTCATGGCGTACAGGTCTGACACCTGGACCTGATGGCCGGCCTGCGTCAGGCGTTCAACGGCGAAGTTTTTCAGTGAGCCAGTCAGCGACTGCGGCTCTGGGTGGGCGTAAACAATCAATACATTCATAACAGCTCTCCTTGGGGTGAGAGCTGCAGGTTAGGGCGTTAGTAGGTATATTAGAAATGAATTACCGTTATCCCAGGTATAACTATGAATAATTTAAGACGACTGGATCTCAACCTGCTGGTGACGCTCGACGCGCTGCTGGCGGAGAACAACGTCACGCGCGCGGCGCAGCGGCTCAATTTCTCTCAGCCGGCGGTCAGCGTGCATCTCGCCAAACTGCGGGCGATCTTTGACGATCCGCTGCTGCTGCCTGGCCCGCGCGGCATGCGTCCGACCGCCAGAGCGGAGCAGCTGCGGGAACCGTTACGCCAGGCATTGGCGGCGCTCGAGTTGGCGGTAACGCCGGCCACGCCTTTCGATCCTGCCGTGGCGACCGATACCTGGCGCGTTGCCGCCTTCGACTATGGCGAATCCACCATCGTGCTGCCGGCGCTACAGGGTTTGCGAACCGCGGCGCCCGGCACCCGACTGGCGGTGCTGGAAATCGCGCCGGCACGTCTCGCCAAACTGGCGGAACAGGGAGAGATCGATCTGGCGTTTCACACCCGCGAAGGCGCGCCGCCCGGTCTGCGTCAGCGCACGCTGTTCAGTGAACGCTATGTGCTGGTGGGCAGAGTCGGCCACCCCAAGCTGCATGAAAACCTGACGCTGGCGCAATTTTGCGAACTGGAGCAGGTGATGGTCTCGCCGGACGGCGGCGGTTTCTACGGCATCACCGACCAGGTGCTGGCGGACGTGGGGCTGACGCGGCGCGTGGTGCTTTCCGTGCCGCATTTTCTATTTGTGATCTCGGTACTGACGCAGTCCGATTTGGTGGCGATGTTGCCGGAGCGGCTGGTGCGCAACCAGCCTCTATTGCAGCAGATCACGCCGCCGCTGGCGGTGCCGGGTTTTGAAATGACCATGCTGTGGCACGAACGATCGCATAGAGATCCCGCTCACCGGTGGCTGCGCGAACATATCGTGCGTTCAGTGTGAGCGGAAACAGCGCGGGAAATTACATGAACAGGAAGCGGTCGGCCAGCGGAACACCACGCTCAAGGCGCGGTGGCAACGCGTCGTCACGATCGTCAGGCTGGGCAGCCTGCGGCGCGGTGTCTTCGGCTTTTTCGATCATCAGCTCGCCGAGCAGGGCCAGAAAACGAGTGATCTTTTGCATATTCCCTCCGGGCAATGATAAACCTGAGGATGATAGTAATCGCCGCCTAACCGAATGGGAAAAACTTAAAACTCATATCCTAAGAACCGGATCGCATATCGCCTGACCGGGCGACGGTTACCCATCGCCCGGTGAATAGCTTAGAAGGTGACGTTAACCTTGGCCCACAGGGTGCGGCCCGGTTCATTCACCGCGCTGTTGGCCGAATAGCCGAAGGCGCTGTTGCCCGCCAGGTTGAGGTGCTCGCTGTAGGTCTTGTTCAGGATGTTATCCAGACCGGCGCTCAGCTTGACGTTTTTATTCACCTTGTAGGCGGCGTTGGCGGAGAGCACGCCGAAGCCGGCGCTTTCGGCAAAGTCTTTGCCCACCACGTTGCCTTCGTTGATCGCCACGCGGTTTTGGCTGCTGACCAGACGCCACAGGCCGGTGCCGCTCCAGTCGCCGTACTCGTAGGTCAGCCCCAGGCGCGCTTCCAGCGGCGGGATCTGCGGCAGCGGGCGGCCGTCGCGGGTGTTTTTACCCCAGGAGTAGGCCAGGCTGGCGTCGGTTTTCCAGTGTTCGCTCAGCTGGTAGCCCATGCCCATTTCGCCGCCCATGATGTTGGCGTTGACGTTGTCGGCCTGGCTGAGGCGCGCGTTGTGCGGATCGTATTTGAACAGGATGAAATCATCGACGCGGCCCAGGTAAGCGGAGACCCAACCATTGAAGCGCTTGCCGTTATACTGCGCGCCGATATCAAGCTGCGTGGTTTTCTCGCTCTTGACGCTGGAGAACGGATCCTTGCTGCCGTTCGGGCCGAGCTTCGGCGAGAACAGCTCCCAGTAATCCGGGAAACGCTCGGTATAACCGACGCCGGCATACAGCATCAGCGGCAGCTCGGCCAGCGTGTGCTCAAGGCGCATAAAGCCGCTCGGCAGGGTGTCGGAACGCTCCGCATCGCCGCCGTTGCGGAAGTTCTCCACCAGGGTGCGATCGAGACGCGCGCCGCCGATCAGCTTATCCTGCTCGCTGGTGGACCAGGTCAGTTCGCTGAAGGCGCCGTAGCTGTTGAACTGGGCGTCTTTTTCCCAACTGCCGCGGCTCATGCTGCGGTGGGTGTTGGTTTGGGTGTCCAGGCCGCTTTCCAGCTTCACGTCCTGCCACTGCCAGGTGCCCATCACGCGGCCGCCGACGGTGCGGCGATCGAGCTGCATCGTCATGCCGGAGGACATCATATGCCCGCCATGACCGCCCATGCTCATGCCGCCATGGCCGCCGTGCCCACCCATGCCGCCGCTGCCCGGCGAGCGCAGGGTGACGTTGTCCATCACGTGGTTGGCGTAGTTGTAGTAGACCTGCGCTTCCAGCTTATCCAGCACCTCGCCGATGTTGGATTTTTCCACCCGCATGCCCAGGCTTTCGCGCTTGAACTGCGAACCGTCCATGCTGCGGCCGGCATAGCGCGCTTCGCCGTTGCCGCGGCCCATGGTCACTTCCAACAGCGTATCGTTGTCCGGCGTCCAGCCGAGCGCCAGATCGCCGTTCCATTTGTCCCAGCGCGACGGCACGCGCGTATGGGTGCCGTCCTGATAATCGTTGGCGCGGGATTTGTTGGCCATCACCCGCAGATAACCTTGTTCGGCGCCGAGGCTGGCGTCGATATTCTCGTCCCAGCGGCCGTTGGAGCCGGTCAGCACGCTGGCGCTGCCCTTGATGCCCGGCTTGTCGAAGCGCGGGCGTTCACGTTCGAAACGCACGGTGCCCGCCGACGATCCCGGCCCCCACAGCACCGTCTGCGGCCCTTTGGTGATGATCAGCAGATCGAAACTTTCCGGCGAGATGTAAGAGGTGGGCGCATCCATTCTCGATGGGCAGGCGCCCAGCATTTCCGAACCGTCGGTGAGGATCTTCAACCGCGAACCGAACATGCCGCGGAACACCGGATCGCCGTTGGTGCCGCCGTTGCGGATCTGAGAAAAGCCGGGAATGGTTTTCAGATAGTCCGAACCGTCACTGGCGGGCACCGGCTGGCGCGGAGTTTTCGGTGACGTCACGATGGTTAGCGGAGAGTAGAGTGGTGCGGTGACGGTGATCACGTCGCCATCATTAACCTGTGTGTCGGTAGGGTGCTGATGCGCCTGCGCCGCGTGGCCGGCCAGCAGGAACAGCGGCATGGCGGTGGTAATGGCGCGGGTGGCGGCGTTCTTTTTATAAACGGGTTTAAACATCATCTTTCCTTAAGCTAACTTTTTCCGTTCTTGGCCGAGGGATTATTCAGGCGTGGGGAGGCCTGGCGAAAATCACCATCGGTAAATACGGGGGGTTAATTCCCTGAACGTGGAAATAACCGGGCTAATAATGTCGTCTCGATGATTAACCATTGGGCGAATTAATTCCGCCGGGTTGAAGCGATCAACGGCAATACAGAGAACGGCAATGGGCTTATTGTTAAATCAGAGGAAAGAGACGGGCGGCGCGCGCGGCTGTAATTCGGTGTGAACGACGTGGGCAAACAGGGGAACGAGATAGTGGATCGGCGGCGGGCGTGAAGCCAGCGGCAGGGACCAGAACAGCGGGGCGTGGCTCACGTCCAGCAGCGGCGCATGCAACAACAGCACGCAGTAGCCGCAGGCGCTGTCGTCCATCATCATCGCCATGTTGTGGTGGCCGCCGCCGTGCTGCATCAGCGGCTGCGCGGCTTTTTCAGGTTCAGGCGACGGCGAGTGCATCTCGTGATGTATCGGCATATCCATGCCGCAATCCGCCATGACGGCCGTTCCAGCACTTCCGGCGCGTACATGCTCCAGGGATCGCGAGATCACCGGCGCAATGAACAACATCAGAATGGCAAACATCCCTAACCAGGCGGCGGCCCGATTTCGCGATGCATGGGGCTGAATTAACGACACAATCGACCTAAAAAAGGGTTAACACAGGGTAGGGAATTGTACTGGTTTATGTCGAAATGTTAAAACCTTTTATTTCTGGTCAACGGCCTGTTGATGAATATATTATCGGATAAGCGCGTTAATTTTGGCCAAAGGCTATTTTTACTGCGCCAATAACATAACGGGGAAAATATTAATGACGGAAGAACTGGCGAGCACGATTATTCCGCTTTATGACGAACATGCCGCCGCCTGGGAACGCCTCAGACCCACCACGCTGTTTGAGCGGCCGTGGCTCGACCGCTTTTTACAGCTTACCCCGGCCAATGCACGGCTGCTCGATCTCGGCTGCGGCAATGGCGCGCCGATCGCCGCCTATTTTATTGAACAAGGGTATCGAGTCACCGGCATCGACGGTGCGCAGGCGATGATCGCACGCTGCCGGCAGCGTTTTCCACAGCAGGAGTGGCGGCAGATGGATATGCGCCAGCTGAATCTGGCGACAAGATTCGACGGCCTGCTGGCCTGGGACAGCTTCTTCCATTTGGCGCGCGACGATCAGCGCCGCATGTTTCTACTGTTCAGACGGCACGCCAAGCCGAATGCCGCACTGATGTTCACCAGCGGCCCTGCAGACGGCGTGGCGATCGGCAATTTCGAAGGCCAGCCGCTGTTTCACTCCAGCCTGGCGCCGGAGGAGTATACGCGCTTGCTGCAAGAGAACGGCTTCCGCGTGGTCGATCATGTGGTGGAAGATCCCGCCTGCGGGGGAAGAACGGTCTGGTTGGCGCAAAGCATTGAGTGACAATGTCACGTGCAGGTTCTTCGGAACCTGCACGTTAACGTTATTTAGCGCTGACGCGCCAAACTGTGTTGCCCACATCATCCGCAATCAGCAGGGCGCCAGCCTTATCGACCGCTAATCCAACCGGTGCGCCATAGAGTTCCTTCTCGTCGTCGGAGACAAAGCCAGTGACCACCGCTTTGAGTTTACCGACCGGCTTGCCTTGTTCAAACGCCACGTAGCTGACCCGGTAGCCGTTCAGCGGCGAGCGATCCCAGCTGCCGTGCTCGCTGACAAAGGCGCCGCCGCGATAGTCGGCCGGCAGAGCGCTCGCGGTGTAGAACAGCAGCCCCAGCGGCGCGACGTGCGAGCTGAGGGCGTAGTCCGGCTTGATGGCTTTCGCCACCAGATCCGGCCGCGCCGGCTGCACCCGACGATCGACGTGCTGGCCGAAATAGCTGTAAGGCCAGCCGTAGAAGCCGCCGTCCTGCACCGAGGTCAGGTAGTCCGGCACCAGATCGGCGCCGATCTCGTCACGCTCGTTGACAATCGCCCACAGCTTGCCGCTGTGCGGTTCCCACTGCAGCCCGGTCGGATTGCGCAGGCCGCTGGCGAAGATGCGGCTGGCGCCGGAGGCGGTGTCCACTTCCAACACGGCGGCGCGCCGGTACTCTACGGCCAGGCCATTTTCGGTGATGTTGCTGTTGGATCCAACGCCGACATACAGCTTTTTACCGTCCGGGCTGGCCAGCAGGGCCTTGGTCCAATGATGGTTGATGGTGTCCGGCAGATCGGCCAGCTCTTTACCCGGATCGCTGATGTGCGTTTCGCCCGGCTGATAAGCGTACTGCATGATATTGCCGGTGTTGGCCACATACAGGGTGTTGCCAATCAGCTGAACGCCGAACGGAGAATCGAGCCCCTCGAGGAAGACATGCTTTTCCCAACTGCCGTCGGCGGTTGGGCGCAGCAGGGTGATGCGGTTACCGCCTTTTCCCCCTTTACCTGACTTGCCCTTAACCAGCCCGGCGATCAGCTGCTTGGGGGTGCTGACCGCTTCGGTGCCCGGCCCGTTGGCCTCCACCACCAAAACATCGCCGTTGGGCAGGGTAAGCAACTGACGCGGGTGCAGCAAACCGTCTGCCACCTTGTCAATTTTTAAGCCTTCGGCGACTTTCGGCATCTGGTTTTGCTGCCAGCCCACGCCCTTTGGCACCTGCATCGGCGGCATCAGGAAGTCTTGCGCCGCCGGCAACGCCGGATCAGGCCCCATTTGTTGTTCCGGCGAAATGACGGCGCTGTTATCGCAGCCGGCCAGCGCCAACACGGCCGAAAGCGCAATCGCGATGGATGATAGCTTCATGAAAACCTCCTTATTTTGCGCGGGCGCTCACGGCCAGCAGAATGTTGGCGAAGCTCAGCAGCGCGACCACGATCGCAGACAGCACCAGGCCTTGCGGCACCACGGCATACGCATCCCGGCTATGCACGAAAGCGTTGATAATGGCGAGAACGATGGCCAACAGATTCAGCCAGAAATGGAGCTTGACCGATGAGCCCTGTAGCCGGCCGCTGCCGAACCACACCTGCACCAGGTTAATCAGCCGGGGAATAATGGCAAAAATCAGGCCGATGGCGATCAGCCAACTGGCACCATTGACCCATTGAATATTCGCCGTGCAGGCATAGATGATGTCGAAAATGAGCGCCGCGGTAAAAAATCCGTAGGGTATCGGATTGAGCCATTCATAGACGGCCACCGCGGCCGCTGAAGGCCTTGCTGTCGTTTGCGTGGTCATACGGTTATCTCCATGAAAAATGATAGATAAAAAAGGCGTTGGCCCCTTAAAGCTTTGTTCAGATTCACCGATTTGAACAATTTTGATTCTCATTTTTAGCATGCGATGTTAAAACCGAAACCATCACTTCGGCATTATCAATGGCTTAGCAATATCAGGAGGCAGGGCATGAGCATAGAACGCGTTCAGCGTTTTCTGGCCGAGCACGCACCGGAGACGACGGTGACGGTGCTGGCAAAGAACACCGCAACGGTGGCGCTGGCGGCAGAAGCCTTTGGCGTGGAGAGCGGGCAGATCGCCAAGACGCTTTCGTTTCGCGTTAACGACGATGTGGTGCTGCTGGTAATGGCGGGAACCGCCAGAATCGACAACAAGAAGTACAAGCAATTCTTTGGCGTAAAGGCACGCATGCTGCCGACGGAGGAGGTGGAGGCGCTGACCGGCTATCCGCCCGGCGGCGTTTGCCCCTTTGCCGCTCCGGCAACGGTGAGAGTTTACTGCGATCGCAGCCTGTGCAGCTACAGTGAAGTGCTTCCGGCAGGCGGCAGCGATAACTCAGGCGTGAGAATTGCGCCGCAGCGGCTGGCCAGCATCACCGGAGCAGAATGGATTGACGTGACGGGGTAACTTTAAGTGACTATGTCACAATTGCGTTATGTTAAATCCAATGCATTACCTCGTGATTAATATGCTGTTTTAACTGGAAAAATCACTAGTCCATCGGATTGTGGCAAACTGCCTCGATATTATGGCCATCCGGGGCGATCACAAATGCCGCATAGTAGTGGGCATGGTAATTGGGCCGTAAACCGGGCGCGCCATTGTCTTTGCCGCCGGCTTTTAGCGCGGCGTGGTAGAACGCATCGACCTGCTCACGGCTGCTTGCGACAAATGCCAGGTGTAGGTGCGCCGGCTTTTCGTCGGTTTGAAACAGGCACAATGACACATTACCCCGATCGGGACAAAGTTCGACGCCATAGCCGGGCTCGCCTTCAGCAACGATTTTTACGCCCAGCGGCGCCAGCGCATTGAGGAAAAACGCTTTGCTGAGGGCAAAGTCGCTGACGCCAAATTTCACATGATCAAACATGGAGAGGCTCCTGGAGCGAGGAAGAATGTTTCCATTCAGTATAGCCAACGCCGTGGTGGGCGCCGAAAGCAATGAAACGCGCGCCAATGCGCATTTGGCGTGCAAATACTGCCCGCTTAAATGACGCGTTTGGGAGAAATCTGCAGTATCGTAGCCGCCACATTTTATCAGATTTCACGTAGCGCGATCAAAAAAGCAGGGGGTTTTTGGCCAATACCGGCAGGTATACGCCATTGGAAACCATGCCCGGTCATCATTATTGGAGTGGAAAATATCAGCGCGCATCATCACGATCCCAACGATTGATATATTGCTGGAGGTTGAAAGTCTGCCGGCGTTGGATAGCTTGAATGACAGGATGCGTGACATGGGATATACGCCGCGTAGCGAGAACGGCATTGCCTGCAGGCGTTACGACATCAAGGGAAACGGCAAACGCACGCATCACGTGCATGCATTTATTGCGGGAAGTGAACAGGCGATCGGGCATTTGGCGTTCAGAGATTATCTGCGCAAGCATTATGATGTTCTCAGCAATACAGGGCAATCAAATACCAGGCAGCAGAAGGCTGCCGGCATAATCCACATACCTGCATCTAGGTGCGCATAATGTATATTATGTTAAATTGAATCACTGGAGACGTACCGGGTTTAGCCCTGCACATTATCTCCCGCCTCACCTTCAACGCTATCCATCCCTCTGACATCCCGTTTTACCGCCAGGCTTACTGCCACTAGGCCGCTTTTAAATGCAATCACTCATCAGTCGGCGTGCCTTGATGAAACCGCATTTGCCAACCTGCCTTGGCTGTCAGAAGCCAAATCGATGAACGTTCGGTGCAACGAACGGCGTGGCCCTGCGCATCACGCTGAAAACTTTTATACGTCAGCAACACGGCGCCTTTGCTGATTTGCGCCAGCTTAAAACCTTCGGCAAAAATCTGCGGATGTTCAGTTTCCATTTCCAGCGCCGCAACGGTTTGGCGTTTGTCATAACGCAGCCCTGAACGACCAATCTCTTCAAAGTCTTCATGCAGCAATGCCGCGACGCGCCGCGGATCGCGGCGCACCATTGGCCGATGCAGTTCAACTTCAAGCATCTGGATTAGATTCAGCAACTCTGCAAAACAGGTCAAAATGCCCTCTTTTTTGATCGCGCTACGTAAAATCTGGAGACAAGAAACTCACACAGGGTCAGATTTGAGTTGATGTGACTCCTGCCATAACGGTTGAAAATCAAACCTGACATTGCTTATTTTAAACCATTACTATAAATTAAACGTAATATCAATTTTTTGGCGAATGGAATCATGCCCGATCGGTCACTACTCTTTTTTTATGGTTTAGTCTTTGTTGCATTAATTTATTTTATAGTGAAGTTCAAGAAGGAAATAAAAAGCAAAGATGGGTTGATAAATATATCCTTCTCTCTAGTTATCGGCATTGTTATAATTTTCTTATTAAATTCAGACCTTTCTGGCACTAGCATTCTGATTGCCATATTTTCTTTTATTGCAGCAGGCTTTTTTTCTTTATGTGTTGCCATCTTAATCAAGGATGTATACTCAACGAAAAAGTATATATTAGCTGCCATAAAGCGAATAAAAACGGAAAACTCAATTGATTTCAAAGAAATGCCAGAATTCAAAAGCGACATTTTTTGCTATAAAAAATCTTGGTATGCCGTCTACTCACCCTCTCTAAATTCACTTGAGATAGGTGTTAATGCGTTTGATGACCTACCTGTCATTGGTAAAAAATTCACCGTGCGAACGTTGTCTAAACGCGCAGTTACATTCGTTCCGGAAGCAATCCCTAATGAAATCAATGATGATACTGAACTATTCGGCCAGCTGGTAATGTTCTGTGAAATATCTGCAAAAAATCAGATTTTGGCAGAAAATTATATTGAAGCCATAAAAAATGGCTCAGCTACACCCTGGCTTATCTCAGTGCCGGATGAAACGCCATAATTTTTGCATGGCGGAAATGTTATCCGCCATGAGCTCAATCAGCGATCTGAATTCTGTCTTGCTTCACATGCGACCGCCGAACCCGCAGCTCCCCATGCCGCCAGGCGCCGTCTGCCGTGGCGCGATTGTCGATCAGGCGATTCAAGGCTTCTTCAACCAGCCGGTCGATGCGTTGGCTATAGCTGGTCAACGCCCAATTGGCTGAGCCGGCCTCATCGATATCGTCGAAGCCCACCACGGCCATCGCGGACGACGGCGCCGTTTGCCTGAGCGCTTCGAGCGCCCCCAGCGCCAGCACGTCGTTCTCGCAGAACAGCGCCTCAATCCGCTCGCTTTCCGGCGTTGCCTGCAGGTATTCGCTCATCAGCTGGAAACCGCGTTGGCGATCGTAGTGGCCGGCGGTGAGCACCCGATCCAGCCGAAAGCCGGCGGCCATCAGCCTGTCGCGGTAGCCTTCCATGCGCAGCAAATGGCTGCTTTGCGTGTCCGGCCCCTTCATGTAACCAAAGCGCCGATGCCCTTGTTCTATCAGCAGCGCAGCGATCTCTTCGCCGGCGCGGTAGCCGTCGATATTGACCACATCAATGTGTTCGCTTTCCGTATTGCGACATACCTGCACCAGCGGGATCTGATGCAGATCTTGCGCGATCGCCGCCCACTCTTTGGTTAACACCGTCGCCAGGAACAAAATGCCATCGACCTGCAGCTGATCGGCCATCGCCATCACCGCCCGGTAGTTTTCCCCCGCAGTGATGTTCAGAAGCAGCGCCATATAACCGCGAGTTTGCAGCTGTTTGGTGACCATATCGAGCATCATCATCGAATGCGGGTTCTTCATCTCGTCGATGGCCACGCCAATGATGTGCGTGCGTTTTTGCGACAGGCTGCGCGCCAGCAGGTTTGGCCGATAGCCCAGCTCGGCCGCCGCCGCCAACACGCTATCACGCGCGCTGTCCGAGATCGACGCGCCGGGCGTAAAGGCGCGCGATACCGTCCATTTAGAGACGCCAGCCTTTTCGGCGACGTCGCTGGCGGTGGCTTTGTGGTGTTTTTTCATGGTTGCGTCGATCCCTGCTTCGGTGAAGTTAAACTATACCCTGCTCGCTCAGATCCCCTAAGCGCCTGCCGGCATATCTGCTGCAATTATGTATCGTTTTTGCACCCGATTGCAATTTGCTGTGCAACCGGGTGCAAAACGTAAAGAGTTTGTGATCGTCCGCGCTATTTTTACCTTCCCCCTGTTGACCAAATTTTATCCATGGCCGACATTCACGGTGGCATTCAGAGACTCATCGCCGTTTTTTCTTCTGATTTGCACCCGGTTGCAAAAACGCTGTTTTTACATAACACCTCTCTTCTCAACAGGATACCGTAATGAAAAAAACCAGACTGCTGTTGATGTTAACCTGCTCGCTGTTTGTCGTGACCGCTCAGGCCAAGAGCTATCAGGTCGGCGTGGCGCTGGCCAATTTCGATCTCAACTTCGTCTCCATCCTGCGCAGCCAAATGGCGCGAGAACTGGCTGCGCAACAGCTGCAAGGCCAGTTCGTCGATGCCAAAGGCGATGTCGCCCTGCAGGTGCAGCAGGTAGACGATCTGATTAATCAGGGCGTGGACGCCATTATCCTCAACCCGGTTGATACGCAAGGCGTCCAGCCGATGATAGCGGCCGCCAAACGCGCCGCTATCCCCCTTATCTTCGTCAACCGTAAACCCGAAGTGCCGCTGAGCGGCGCGACGGCCTACGTCGGCTCCGATTCGGTGCTCAGCGGCCGCCTGCAGATGGAGGCCCTGGCGAAAAAAATGAATTACCGCGGCAACGTGGCGATCCTGATGGGCGCCCTCTCCAACGAAGAAACCCGTGAACGCACCCGCGCGGTGGAAGCGGTGATCGCCAAACACAAAGACCTGAAGGTGGTAGAGAAACAGACCGCCAAATGGCAGCGCAATGAAGCGGTCGACGTGGTCTCCGGCTGGTTGCTGAACGGCGTACCGATCGATGCGATCGCCGCCAACAACGATGAGATGGCCATCGGCGCGATCATGGCGCTGAAGCAGGCCAAAAAGAACGGCGTACTGGTTGCCGGTATCGACGGCACGCCCGACGGCCTGCAATTTATCAAAAATGGCGACCTGGCGGTGACCATTTTCCAGGATGCCAAAGCCCAGGCGATCGGCGCGGTGCAAGTGACCCGAGCGATGTTGGATCGCGCCAAAACCGAGTATTACAACTGGGTGCCTTATGCCACCGTGACGCGAGAAAACTACCCGCAATTTGCACAGATGAACCAGAAATAAACCGTTGCCACTCTCTTTTAAACCCGTTTTGCACCCGAGTGCAATACCACAATATCAGGAGTCAGCATGTTAAATGGTGAAAGAAGCATCCCTCGCCCGCTGCGTTGGGCGATGATCGGCGGCGGCCGCCTCAGCCAGGTGGGCTACAAGCATCGTTCCGGCGCACTGCGCGACAATACCGCCTATCGGCTGGTTGCCGGCGCTTTTGATATCGACGCGGCGCGCGGACGTGAGTTTGGCGTCAATCTCGGTGTGCCCGCCGAACGCTGCTATGACGACTATCAACAGCTGCTGGAGCAAGAAGCTAACCGCGAAGATGGCGTTGAGGTGGTGACCATCGCCACCCCCAACGGCACCCACTATGAAATTACGCGCGCCGCGCTGAGTGCCGGCCTGCATGTCATCTGTGAAAAGCCGCTGTTCTTTACCACGGCGGAGGCAAGAGAAATCAAGGCGCTGGCGGCGGAGAAAGGCCTGATCGTCGGCGTAACCTACGGCTTCTCCGGCCATCCGCTGCTGATGCAGATGCGCGCCATGATCGCGAACGGCGACATCGGCGAAATACGCATGGTCGAATTGCAGTACACCCATGGCTTCAACGCCAATGAAAGCGCGGACACGTTCGAGGCGCAAAAGTGGCGCGTCGATCCGAAAATCGCCGGCCCCTCCTTTGTGCTGGGCGACATCTCTACCCACACCTTCTACATCTCACAGCTGGTCATGCCCGACATGAAAATTGCCTCCCTGCTGTGCGATCGCCAGAGCTTTATCCGTTCCCGCGCCCCGCTGGAAGACAATGCCATGGTGCTGATGCACTACGAAAACGGCGCCGTCGGGCGCATGTGGGCCTCCGCCATCAACGCGGGCGCGATGGACAGCCAAAGCATCCGCGTGGTGGGCTCACGCGCCAGCCTGCAATGGAGTGATTCCACACCCGGCGAATTACGCTATGAGATCCAGGGGCGGCCCAGCCAGACGCTGCACCACGGCATGCCCTATCTGGACGACAGCGCCCTGGCGGAAGAGCGGCTCGGCGCGCTGCATACCGAAGGGCTGGCCGAATCCTGGGCCAATATTTACCTCAAGTTCGCCATCGCCATCAGCGCCAGTCAGCGCGGCGATCTACAGACGCTGGCCGCGCTGATCTATCCGGATATCGATGCCGGATTGGAAGGCGTGCGCTGGATTGAAAACTGCGTTCGTTCCGCCGACAACGGCGCCACCTGGGTTAATTACCAATAAGGAAAGCACCATGAAACTTTCGTTCTGTACCGACAGCCTGGGCCATTTACCCTTCGAGCCGATGCTGGATCGGCTGCTGGAGCTGGGGGTGCGCGGTGTGGAGATGACCACCGGCGGTTGGTCCCCGGCGCCCCATCTGGATACCGAGGAACTGCTGGCCAACCCCGCCAAACGCCGGCAGCTGCAGGAAGCGCTGGCCAGCCGCGGCATGGAGATCGCCGCGCTCAATGTCTCCGGCAATCCGCTCGATCCGGGCGAGCTGGGGCAGCGTCATCTGCGCCAAACCGACAATACGCTGGAGCTGGCCGGCCTGCTGGGGGTGAAGAAGATCGTGATGATGAGCGGCCTGCCGCCGGCCAGCCCGCATGACACCATCCCCAACTGGATCACCTATACCGTCAGCTGGCCGCCTACGGTGAAAAACTGTCTGGACTATCAATGGAATGAGGTGGCGATCCCCTATTGGCAGGCGCTGGTCGCCCGAGCCAAAGCGTGCGGCGTCGAGCGCTTTGCGCTGGAAAACTTCAGCGCCATGCTGGTGTGGAACCCGGAAACGCTGTTCCGGCTGCGCGAGGCCGTTGGCCCAATGGTGGGCTTGAACCTCGATCCCAGCCACTTGATCTGGATGGGCGCGGATCCCATCGCGGTGGCCCGCGCCCTCGGCCCCGCCATTCACCATGTACACGGCAAGGACGTGCGCCTGGAACGCGGCGTCGTCGAGATCAACGGGCTGCTGGAGACCAAACCGATCGACGAGGTAGCTGGCCGGGCCTGGAACTATGTCGCCGTCGGCTGCGGCCGGGATCTGCAGTGGTGGAAGGAATTCTTCTCGGTGGTGCGCATGATGGGTTACAACGACTGGGTGTCGCTGGAAATGGAAGACTTGACCATGTCGGTCGATGCCGGCATCGACTCTTCCGTTCAGGCGCTGCAGCAGACGATCAGCCGGTAACACCGGGCGCAGCGGTTGCGTTCGCTGCGCTTTCTATCGTTACAATCTCTGTTCTGATATTCAACATGCCCCTTTTCAAAGGGGCTATGATTAAATTATCACGGTATTTTTGTTATCAAATGAAACTAACTTTTCTCATGTAAAACATGTACCTATTACAAGGAATAAATAATACAATATCCTCCCTGTTTAATGTATAAGTAACAACCAATCAGAGCAATAATGAAACTAATTGACATCGACTCAGCCAACCACTCCGATAAGAATAGTGTACGTGGTGAACAACAAGATGAATTATTAATGAATGCCAATAACTTATATCATTCAATGCGAATTACCATTGACGCAAGATTCCAGGCAGGTAAACGATTAGAATCATTGAACACATATACATTTATAACATCTATAATTATTTCCCTTGCATTGATTTTTTTGCCACTAATTCAATTTTCTGATATAAAATTACACTATAGCAACAACGTGTTAAGTACGTTGCAGATATTCTTTGCTGTCGCAATCCTTGTATACTCAGTTCTCATTTCAACCGCGAAATACTCCATTAGAGCGAAAGAAATGACAGTCTGTGCTGATTTAGTGAAAGATCTCTCCAGAGAACTTAAGGACATTATCGCCCTTAGCCAGAGAGATGGTGAAAACATCACGAAGAATGTACTAAACGATTACAACAAAAGATATCGTGAATGCCTGAGAAACAGCGAAAACCATAGCGATCAGGATTACCATTTCGTTAAAAACACAATATAAATGAAAGACTTAGAGAAAACGGACATCAACTGGTTTAGAAAAAACATTTGGCATAGAATTATTCGCTTCTGGTTAAAAATGACAGTATCAATGCAGTACATATTCCCTTCTTTTCTGACCATATTTGTATTTGTGGTTATTTCCGATGTATTAGGATACACAAAAATAATACAGCCTTTTCTACTAAAATAATTTGTTGCCGTAATGATTAATCGGCAAGTTTTATGCGTTCAAGACTTGCCAACCAAACTCTGCGAACCTTTCCCCTTACAACATCCACTCGATCGGCAGCCAGCCGGCCACGGAGAGAACGATGCGTTTTACCCAGCCGGCGCCGGGTTCTTGCTGGTGCACCTCGGTGTGGCCGTCTTCGAAGGCTTCGTTCCACACCATTTTACCCTTGGGCGTCAATGTCGGCCGATAGGCAGCGTACTCGAGCGGGCCATCAAACAGTTGGCGGGTGTCGGCCGCCAGCGTCGGGCTGTCGATCAAAAAGCCCATTTCGCAGTTCAGGTGCGCCGAGCGTGGATCGAAATTGAACGAACCAATAAACACCCGCTTATCGTCGATGGCGAAGGTTTTCGCGTGCAGCGCCGCGCCGGACAGCCCCAGCGGTTTGAGCTCCTTGCGCCCCGTCGGTTGGCCGGCGCGCAATTTCAGCTCGAACAGCTCGACGCCCGCCTTCAGCAGCTCACGCCGGTATTTGGCGTAACCGGCATGGACCACCAGCACGTCGGTGGTGTTCATCGCGTTGGTCAGCACACGGATGGATTTCCCCTGTTTGGCAAGCGATTCAAAAAAGCTCGCCCCTTCCCGGCCCGGCACGAAATAGGCGGAGACCAGCTCCAACTGCTGGTTGACGCCGCCGATGATCTTGCTGAGCTGCGTCACCATCAAACGATCGCGCGACGCTTTGCCCAATCCCTTCGCCGGATCGTCGGCCACCAGCTCGACCTGGGTGAATTCCGGCTGCACGGCACCATCGCGAAAGCGCACCGCACTGGTTTCCAGCTGCACCGCCAGTTTGCGAGCCCGGTCACTGCTTTCGGTCGCGGTGGCCTGCGTCAGGAAAGCAGAAAGATTGCCTTTGCCTCGGATAATTTGCTCAACGCCAAACACCGAAGCACTGTTCCAGTAGCGATCGAAGACCTCGGCGGTTTCCGCCACCACGTTACCGACGCTCAACACGTCGAGATCGAGGAAATAGTTTTCGTCGCCGACCTGGAAATACTCGTCGCCGATGTTGCGGCCACCGATGATCGCCACAGCGCCATCGACGATATAAGACTTGTTATGCATGCGCCGGTTCATGCGCATAAAGTCAAAGGCGTAGCCGGCCAACTTCGGCGTGCGCACGGTTGATGGGTTGAACAGACGGATCTCGACGTTTTCCTGGGCGTTCAGCGCCGCCAGGGTCTCGTCCATGGCGACGCCGTTATCGTCCAAGAGCAGCCGCACGCGCACGCCGCGCTGGGCGGCGTCATACAGGGTTTTCAGCAGGATCTGCCCGGAGGTATCGTTATGCCAGATGTAATACTGGGCGTCGATCGACCTTTCCGCCATTCGCGCCAGCGCCAGGCGGCTGGCGAATGCATCGTGCCCGCTGACCAGCGGCACCACGCCGCTCAGGCCGGGATGCGCCACCATCAGTTCGGCGGCTCGCGCCGGCAATAGCGCGGCAGGATCCGCCGGCAACGCCGCCTGCGGCAGACGCTGCGAAATATCCGGCAAACGAAAGAGGACTCTTGCCGCAATAATGGCGACCGTCACGGCGAGAATCAGATACACGACAATTTTTATCACGGGACGCGGCCTCGGAGGTTGACTGCTTTGCTTTATACGTCATTAGGTTGCTTCAATCTATAGGAGAAGCGCGCTATGCCATAAGGCTATAGCGTAAAGCGCGAAGGCGAAACGCCAAACAGTTTTTTGAACGCCACCGAATAGGCACTGTGACTCTCGTAACCGCTTTCGAAGGCGGCGTGGATGATCGAGTTGCCGGCCAGCAGCAGCGGAATGGACGACAGCAGCCGCAGGCGTTGTTTCCACTGGCCGAAGGTGATGCCGGTTTGTTGGCTGAAATGGCGTTGAAAGGTCTTTACGCTGATCGACAGTGAATCGGCCCAGGCCTCAATACCGCGTTCGTCGGCCGGCGTGATGACCAACTGCCGGCAAATTTCGGCCATTCTCGCCTCTACCGGCCAAGGCAGATGCAGCGCCAGCTGCGGCTGCAGGCTCAGCTCCTCCAGGAACAACGCTCTGAGCAGCGCATTGCGTTTGGTCTCCGCCCCTTCAGGCGCCAGCGTCGCCAGCTGGGCGATCAGTTCTCGCAACAGCGGTGAAACCTGTAATACGCCGTCGCGCAGCGGCAAACGCGCGGCGGTGATTTCATCGACCAAAATCCCGTAAACGCAGATGTTGCTCTGCATGACGATCTGATGTTCTACCCCCGGCCGCAACCAAACCGCGGTGGTGGGCGGCACGATCCAGCGACCGCTGCTCGCCTCGACCGCCATAACGCCCTGTTGCGAATAGAGCAAATGACAGCGTTTATGCGAGTGGTAAGGAATGACGAAGCCCGCCGGATAGTGTTTCACCAGCCCCGTCACCTCGAACGAGGAGTTTTCGTGGCTGCTGAGGTCAATGCGTTTCGTTTCGGCGTTGTCGACTTCGAATCCCATGATCGTTTGTCCCTTTTGATAACGCGAATGTCTTTTATTTGATAGAGGGAGCGCATGATCCTCCATATAGTGACGTTCTCGCAAGCCACACCAGGGGCCTTATGCGAAGAAACTCACTATTTACACCAAAATTTCATCGTTCTGCGTAAAACGGAGGCGATGACGTTGCGCATGCGCTGCGCGACGGCGGCTCGTTGCGGGGGCGACGCGGCCGAAAGTGATGGAGAGGGAAAGCGCGGTGGCATAATCAGGAGGTGTACGCATCAATCAGCAGGTAGCTCGGCCTGGGGGACGGCTTACTGCTGAAGGGATAGGGAGAGCGCCTAGGCTCTCCTCCATCCAACGTTGTTATCTCATTAACGGGCCAACTCGGCGCCGTCCAGCTCGGAAATCGCCAGACAAATCACCTCCGTGATGGCCTGTACCGTATAAGCGGTATTGGCAGGAATGATCAACATCTCATGGGGTTGCAACGTCTGATCGTCAACCTTCAGTTCACCGCTCAGCACCATCAGTTTCACCCAGCCCGGATGAAAACGCGCCGGTTGCCGGCTGCCCGCATCCAGCTTCAGCAACGCCGTATGGCCAGGCGTCTCCCGTTTCAAAATGTGAAAGTGTACCCCATCGTAAGGCATGTTTTCGTAATGCAGTGACGCCAGTGTTCTCTTATGCATGGTAAGTGTCCTCGTGACCGGTGAGTAGCTGCTCCGCCTTCGGTCGCCGTAGAAACGATTGGCGGCTGTCCCTACCGAAAGCACAGGCTCGCAGCCTCTTGGCGAACGGATTAACTGTCGTACTTGCAGCGGCCCGATCGACCGCCGTTTCATGCCTAACCTGCCTCAGGCATGCTAATAAATATATAAGAGCCTCGCCGACGGCGCAAAAAACCGCTGCAACGTTGAGCGCATTACGGTGTGAATCCATAGTCGGAAAGATTATCCAGCAGCCCAATCAGTGAATCGCGCCGGGCGGTAGCCGCGAGGAATGGCGGGATTAACGCCGTGCAGCAGCTCGTCGCTGACCAGCCGCCCCAAAGTCGGAGCGCACATCACGGCCGGATGCATCACCGCCACATAGAGACAGGTGGCGCCCAGCGGCCCGAGGATGGGATAAGCGTCGCGCGGCCTGGGGCGCAGCCCCACCGAACACGTCTGCAGCTGCAATGGCGCCGAGCCGTGCAGGCGGTTTTGAATCGCCGATTGCGCGTCCTCTTCCACGCGTTTGACATTGCCGCCAGCGGGATAATCCTCCGCCGCGAGCAGATCGCCATTTTGCGCATGACGCACTTCAATGTCGTCGCCCGCAATCAGCGTGTTCACCGCCTGCGCCGCCGCGTGATAGCGCAACAAAATTGCCGGCGACGCCTCGATCGGCAACGAGAATTCGCTGCCGTCCAGCAGCGCCGAGATCCCCGTACCGCAGGCGAGCACGACCCGTTCGGCGGCGATCGCGCCCTCATCGGTAACGATGCCGGTTATCTGCCCACCGGCTTCGCGCAGAAATCCGCTGACCGCACGTCCCAGAAGCAACTCGCCGCCCAACGCGCCTACCCGTTCGAGCAGCCGCTGTGTCACCTCTTGCGGATCGACCGCGCCATCGCGCGCCGCAAAATAGGCCTGGCTATCGGGCCGCCCGAGCGCCGGCTCCAGCGCCATCACCTCGGCTAAGGACAGACGCCGATTGTCGGGGTTTTGCGTAGCCGGTGCCTGACCATAGCTGAGCGCGCCGGACCAATTCACCCACAATTCCGGGATCTCCTGCGTCAGGCGCATCCAGTCAGCCACGATCTCGCGTCGCAGAAACGCATCGGGAGCGCCCTCTGGCACGCCTTCGCTGATCCAGCCGAACGAGCTGCCTGTGGCCCCCGCCGCAGGATACGCCTGCTCAACGACGATAACGCGCTGCCCCTGACGCGCAAGATGATAGGCGATCGATGCCCCGACAATCCCGGCGCCCACGATAACAATGCGTGATGATGTTCCATTCATTTAATGATGCCCGTGCCTCATTTCAAATGTTGTCGCCAAAGCAGCCATGCCGCCAGACAGGCTACCCCGCCGCCGCAGGCCAGCACGGCGTAAGACGCGCCCCAACTGTGGGTGGTATCCATCACCACGCCAAAGGATAACGGGGCGAACGAACCAATACCGAACCCCAGCAACGATCGCCAGCCCATCACGCTGCCCAGCTGTTGCGGCGGCACGTTGTCCGCCATCGCAGCCGACAGCACGCCGGAGTCGCCGAGGATGAAGAAACTGCCGATGCTGACGAGCAGCAGCGTCCAGCCCGGCCCCCAGTCCGCCGACCACCCCATCAACAGCGAACCCAATGCGCCGGCGGCGCCCATAAACATCAGCACCGACGCGCGATTGAAATAGTCCGAAACGGTGCCGACAATCAATGTAGCCACCATGCCGGCCAGGTGGATCACCGCCGCGACGATCAATCCGGCGCTGAGCGGATCCAGAGAGAAGCCGCTCAACGCCTCGCTGACCAGGCTGGGCGCCCAGGACCAGTTGCCGAGCAGCTCCCAGCTGTGGGCGATATACCCGATCAGCAACAGCAGGGTCGCGTAGGTGATAGCATAGCTTTCACGTTTCGTCTTCCTCCCCAGCGTGCGCGGTTGCGGTTCCCGATAACCGACCAGGGCCAACGATCCCGCCAGCGCTCCCAGTAACGCACCGGCGGCACACAGCGAAAACGCCACGCCGGCGCCCCAGCGCGTGGCGCTCCAACCGGCGATGAAAACCGACAGAAAATACCCCAGCGAACTGGCCGCCAGCACCATGCCGATGGCATAACCGCGCCGCGCCGGACCGTTCATCCCCATCGCCAACAGCAGCGCCGGCGTATAAGCCCCGCCCTGCGTCAAACCGACGAAGGCCATCAACATCAACGCGCCGAGATAAGAATGGGCAAATACGGCGAACAGCATCAACGCAGCGGCGCCCAGCCAGGAGAACAGCAGATAAACCCGGCGGGCGCCCAACGAATCACACCACCAGGAGGCCACCAGCAGCGCCAGGGCGTTGGTCAGGCTGAACACCGTCTGCACCGTGCCGGCCGAAGCGGCGTCGAGCTGCCACTCGCTCCTGATGGTCGGCAGCGCGCCAGCGAACATCATGGTGCCCAGGCAGAGGCCTGCCCGGCTTACGCAAAGCAGAAAGAAAGCTCGCATCTCAGCGCCGCCTCACTGTCCATCGATGGGTGAGGATGACTCGACTAACACGGATAACTGACGGGACGAAACTTAACATGGCGCACTCGGCAACGCGGGAAGGATGCGCCATAATAGTGAGCAAAATCAACGGCTGACAAACGATCTTTCGTCCCTCATTTGGTTGAGCTAAACTCAACCTATGAAAAAAGTTCACTCCCTGCCACACCTGTCCGCATTCGAAGCCGCCGCCCGTCTTGGCAGCTTCAGCGCCGCTGCGGATGAGCTGTTTCTCACCACCGGCGCGGTCAGCCGCCATATTCGCAGCCTGGAAGAACAGCTGGGGATCACGCTGTTTTATCGCGCGCACAAGTCCGTGCGGCTGACGCCGGCCGGTGAGAATTTTTCGCGCACCGCGTCTCGGGTGATAAGCGAATTGTTTGCAGCGGAAAGCGCGCTGAAAGCGAGCGCCGGCCGGCAGCGGCTGGTAGTGCACAGCCTGCCGACGTTTACCATGCACTGGCTGATGCCAAAGCTGGCGGCATTCAATGAGATACATCCGGGGATCGCGGTTGATATCACCACCAGCACCGGCGCCGTCGATCGCAATACGCCGTTTGACGTGGCGATCCGGCGCGATCCCGCGCACTTCTCCGGGCTGAAGGCGATCCCTTTCCTGCAGGAAGACAGCTTGCTGGTCTGCAGCCAGAGCTATTTGCGCGCCATGCCGGTCAGTGCGCCGGACAAGCTTGGCGAGCATACCGCCATCCGCATTCGCGCCCGGGAAGATTTATGGCACAGCTGGCTGAATACCTACCCGACGGCGCTGGACGCCTCACCGCCGCCGCTCACGCTCGACCATACCTTCGCCGCCATTCAGGCGGCCGAAGACGGCCTGGGGCTGGCCGTCGTACCTTACCTGTTCTGCGCCAAACATCTGTCGTCCGGTCGGCTGGTGTCGCCTTTCCCGGCGTTGACTATCCGAACCGGCGTTTACTCCCTGCTGCTGCGCGATCGGGACGATGAGGTCGTGAGAAAATTCGCCGCCTGGCTGCAGACGTTCCAGGCCTAAGCGCCGTATTGGAAGCGCACCGCGTTAACGGTATTCTCAGGCGTGGAGCGTCAGCCCTTTTATCGCCTTATCCACCGCTTTCTTCGGCCCGCGCAGCGCCAGGCCGACCAAGTCCAGGTTGTCCGCGTTTTCAGCGAGAAAAACCTGCCGGTTGGCTTCATCGTGCCCGGTCGAGAACATGGCGTGCACATAGGGGATCAGCGTCAATTCCCGTTCCAGCCCTTTACGATGCGCATTTTGCAGGCCCGGCAGATCCGCGGCGAAAATCAGCATCGGCTGCCCGGAAATGCCGCCGTAGCGTCTGCCTTCCGCATCCACGTAACATTCGCCGATGATCTCCGGGGCCGCAGCGGCGATCCCCGTCGCCAGAAAGGCCACCACGTTCAGCCGCTGCCAGGTTTGCAGATCGTCACGCACGATAAACGCTATCTTGGTATCAAACATGTTTCGCTTTACTCCGTTGTGCTCTTAAAAGCGCATCATCGGCGATGAGCGAGTCAGCGGTATAGAACGTTTGTGCACTGGCGTTGATAGGCCGCCGGCGATAAACGGTAGGCGCGCCGGAACCAGCGGCCCAAATGACTCTGGTCGGCAAAGCCGACCTGCATGGCGACCTGCGCCGGCTCTTCCCCCTGCGCCAGTAACAGTCGCGCGGCACGCAGCCTCAGCCGGATCAGGTAAGCATGTGGCGACTGGCCGAAAGCGCGGGTGAATTGGCGAGTCAGACGGAAACGATCCAGGCCGCACTGAAGCGCAAGTTCCTCCAGACTGGGATTATCCGCCATGTGCTCATGCAAGTAGTCCCGTAAACGATTCATCTCAATCAAAGCGTCATCGCTTTGGGACGTTGGCATGACGCGTATATGCCGCGCCAAAAGCGTCAGCAGTTGGTCCAGGCTTTGATCGCGCGCCAGCCGGCCTTCCCTCTGATGCAACGCAAAAAAAGCCTGTTGTATCGCGGTCGCCAGCATCGGATCGTCGGTCAACGTGCTGTGGAAGGCGCCTTCCAGCACTGAGGCGTCCCCCAATCCGCGGCGCTGCATCGCGTCGGAGACCCAGCGCTGCGGCAGATAAAGCATCGCATAGGTAAACCCTTCGGCCTGCGGCGCATGGCCATCGTGCACCGCGCCCGGCTCGATCAGCATGGCGCGCCCCGGTCGGCTGGTATGCAGCGAGCGGTGGCAATTGAAACGCTGCAAGCCCTGCTGCGTGACGCCCACCAGCATTTCATCATGATCGTGAGGATCGTAGGCATGCCCCTGAAAGTGGGCGTTGACGCTCTCGATACCGGTTTCGTCATCGCGCCGCAGTTCGAGCCAGTCGGTATGTTGATGATTTGACGCCATGCAATAAATCCGGAGTTCTGCTCACAGGAAAAGAAAAAACAGCTTACCCTGAGACCGCCACCGTTGCACGCTCACAGCTCGCAGATGGCATAAGTGCCCTTTCCGGCCGATTTCGCCTGATACATTGCGCCGTCGGCGCGGGTCAGCAGCATCTCCTCCGTCACATCGCCGCATGGGGAAATGGCCGCGCCGATGCTGGCGGAAAGCCGTACCTTCTGCGGCCCGATCTGCGTAATTTTGGCCAGTTGCGCCAACACGTTTTCGCAAAATTCGCTGACTTCGCGCCGCGGATCCGTCAACGGCCACAGGATCACCGTGAACTCGTCACCGGCCAGGCGCGAGACGCTGTGGTGCTCGCCGGCGCAGGCGCTGAGCAATGTGGCGAATGTCTTCAAGATCGCGTCGCCGAAGTCATGACCATAGCTGTCGTTAAGGGTTTTGAACCCGTCGAGATCGATAAACAACAGCGCCATCTGCCGCTGATGGCAACAGGCCTGCAGCGTGCCCGACAACCGGCGCAGAAACGCGCGGCGATTGGTCAATCCGGTCAGCATGTCGTGGGTTGCGTCATATTCCAGCCGCTGCTGCAGCCGCTTCAACTCGGTAATGTCCATCGACAGAATGTAAAACCCCTGCGCTTCACACGGCACCAGCGTGGTGTGGATCATCAGCAACCCCTTCTGGGTCTGGAGCTCATTCTCGAAACTCACCATTTCGCCCGCGAGGGCCCGTTCGATCATCGGTTTTGCTATCCGATAAACGCTTTCCCCCATGAAATCGCGCACCGTCATTTCTCTGAGACTGGACTCCTCCAGCCCGAACCAGGTTTTGTAGGCGCTGTTGGCGAACAGGTAGCGTTCATTGCCGTCGATCTGGCTGATTAAGGCCGGCATGTTGTCGGTAATGGCGCGCAAACGCTCCTTCTCCGCACTGAGCTGACATTCGGCGAGCACCCGGGTTTCAATCTCTTCGTTGAGTTTCTTGACGACCACGTTCAGCTCTCGCGTGCGGATTTCGACGCGTTGTTCCAGCTCGTGTTGCAGAGCGAACAGATCGGCCTCCGCCGCCTTGCGCTCGCTGATATCGACGATAACCGAGATGAAATGGTCCGGCTTGCCGTTAGGCAGCCGGTTTAACGCCACCGTCAGCTGCACCCAGATGATCGAGCCGTCGGCGCGGAAATAACGTTTCTCCAGCGAGTAAGTGCTGATCTCGTTTCTCAGCAGCTGCTGCAGTTTTTCCAGATCGGTGTTGAGATCGAGCGGATAGGTAATGTCCTGAAAGGTGCGATCCATCAGCTCGCGCTCGGAATAGCGCAACATTTCGCAGATGCGCGGATTGACCCGCAGCCAATACCCCTGCAGCGACACCAGCGCCATCCCTACCGCCGCCTGGGCGAAGGTCTGTTCGAACAGGGCTTCCGAGCGTTGCAGATTGGACTTCAGGTTTTCGGTATAGACGTGGCGTTCAATGCTCTGCAAATACTCCTCCACCACGGCAGCGAAATCGTGCAGGTCAGCCAGTTGTTCCGGGGAAAACGGCTGCGGCTGGCTGTCGATAATGCACAGGGTACCGAGCGGCAACCCGTCGAGCGACAGCAGTGGCTGCCCGACGTAAAAACCGATCCGCGGCCCGCCAATCACCAGCGGATTATCGAAAAAGCGCGGGTCTTTGGCGGTATCGGGCACCACCAGCGCTTCGCGTTGCAAGATAGCATGGCCGCAAAACGAGATATTGCGCGGCGTTTCCCGGGCATCCAGACCGTAACGCGATAAAAACCATTGGCGATCCCGGTCGATCAGCGACACCAGCGCGATGGTCACGCCGAAGTATTTCGCCGCCAACCGCGTGATGCGATCCAGTTTTTCCACCGAGTTTGAATCCAGCACGTTCAGCGAATGCAATACCGACAGGCGTTCGGCTTCGTTTTCGGGGAAGCAGGGTTCGAGCATGTTGTCTCCCATTGTGTCACCGACGGACCCGGCATAGCCACGTGAGTCCGTTCAGCGTTTCCGTCGATTAGCGGCAAATATCCTTGTCCATCATAGACTCACTCAGTATCAATCCGATTGCGCATTCTCGCCAGCTTTGCCAGGCGTTGCGTTTGTCACCGCGCTGCGCTACAGTCGTTCACAAGGTGATGGTGTTCCACCTTTCCCAACCGCCGCGTTCGCTCGAACCGGATGATGACGCCTGATATACAACTTCGCTTTATTTTTTAGGCAGGTATGTCAGGAGTCGCTATGAATGAAATCTCACGCTTTACCCCTTTTCCACTCCAGCCCGATGCCGACGCGCGGGAAATGCCGCTTTACGTTTTCGGCCATAAAAATCCCGACAGCGACAGCATCTGCAGCGCGCTGGTGGTCGCGGACTGGCTCAATCACCTTGGCAAACCGGCCGTCGCTTTCCGCCTTGGCGAACTGACGCCGGAAACCCGCTACATACTGGCCGCCGCCGGCGTACAAGCGCCTGCGCTGCTGACAGAAGATCTCCGTGACCGTAAAGTCTGGCTGGTCGATTTTACCGACGTCGAACAAGGGCCGGCCTCATTGCCCGACAGCGATGTGGTCGGCGTTATCGACCATCACCGGCTGGGCACGTTAGTCACTCGCAACCCGCCCGATGTCTGGGTTCGCGCCGTCGGCTGTTGCGCCACCGTGATCCTGCAGATCCTGGCGGCGGAAAGGCCGATGCCGCTTTCTTCCGCCCAGGCCACGCTGCTGCTGGGCGCCATTTTGAGCGATACCGTCGCGCTGAGCGCGCCGACCGCCACCGAACAGGATCGGCTGGCGGTCTCGCGGTTGCGCGCAATTGCTCATGTCGACTATGACGCCTTCACCGCCGGGCTGCTCGCCGCCAAAACCGATCTCTCGGGGCAATCCGCCGCGCAGTTGCTGCACCGCGACGCCAAGAATTACCGCATCCATAGCGTCTCGCTGCTGCTGTCGCAGATAGAAGTGCGGACCATGAGCGACATCGATCCGCTGTTGCCCGCACTGCAACAGGCGCTTGAACACGCGAAGCAGGAAGCCGGGCTGGAGATGGCCGCGCTATTGGTCACCGATATCACCTGCCGTCGCTCCACCCTGTATTTCTCGCCGAACCAGGTGCTCGACATTCGTCAGGTGTCTCTGCCCGGCATGACGAGCCGGAAAAAAGAGGTTTTACCGTGGTTAACCCGCCAGATCGCTAACGCAGGGAGATAAGTCATGCCGCTCTACCAACATGCTTTACTGCTGGTGCAGGATGAACGCGACGGCCGGCTGCTGTTGCATCATGCCGAACGCCTCAATCAGCAGATGAATACGCGCATCACCGTAGCGCACATCAGCGCCGACTATGCCGAGCTGGACTACCTCAGCGATTCGCTGACCAAAGATCGCCAGTCCAGCGAGGTGATCGCCGCCAAGGCCATGCTCAGCCGTCTGGTGGAGGACTGCTCAATCCCCCTGGAGGTGCGCGCAATTGTCAGTATCCATCGCTTCAAAGACGTCGAAGCCCTGATTGCCCGCGAAGGCGTCGATCTGTTGCTGTTAGGCCATCAGAACCGTCCGTTCGGCGTCTTTTCCTCCTTCGGCTTCGAGTTCATTAACCATTTGTCCATCGACGTGCTGATAAAGCATGTGCCAACTCCCTAGAATGAGGTGACTACCCATGAGCTATGAGATTGAAAACGTAACCGCCAGAGAAATCCTGGATTCGCGCGGCAACCCGACCGTCGAAGTCGAAATGAGCGCGGCGGGCGTCGTGGCACGGGCTTCGGTCCCCTCCGGCGCCAGCACCGGGTCGCGCGAGGCGGTGGAGCACCGCGACGGCGATCCGCACCGTTTCGGCGGCAAAGGCGTATTGGAGGCGGTGCACAGCGTCAAAACGGCGATCAATGAGGCGCTGCGCGGGGTGGATGTGCGCCAACAACAGGAGATTGACCGCCGGCTGATCGCGCTGGACGGCAGCGAGAACAAGAGTCGATTGGGGGCCAACGCCCTGCTCGGCGTTTCTCTGGCCACCGCCCGCCTCGCGGCGCAATTGTCTCAGTTGCCGCTGTATCGTTATCTGGGCGGCATCGGCGCCAACCTGCTGCCGGTGCCCTGCATGAATATCATCAACGGCGGCGTGCACGCCCGTTGGCAAGGGGCGGACTTTCAGGAGTTTATGATAGCCCCTCTGGGCGCGCCGTCGCTGCGCGAGGCCGTGCGCTGGGGCAGTGAAGTCTATCAGGCGCTGCGCCAAATCCTGTTGGAACAAGGCCTGTCGGTCGGCGTCGGCGACGAAGGCGGTTTCGCGCCGGCGGTCGCCTCAAACCGCCAGCCGCTGGAGCTGATCGTGCAGGCGATAGAGAAAGCCGGCTACCGACCGGGAGAAGATATCGCTATCTGCATGGATCCGGCCTCGAGTGAATTCTACGCCGACGGCAAATACCGCCTGCGCAGCGAGAACCTCGAGTTGGACGCAACCCAGATGACGGCCTATTACCAGCGGCTGGTACAGGATTTCCCCATTGTGCTGATTGAAGATGGCTTGGCTGAGGACGACTGGGCCGGCTGGCGTATTCTGAGCGACGCCCTGGGCGACCAGGTGGAGCTGGTCGGCGACGATCTGTTCGTCACCAACGTGAAATACATCCAGCGCGGGATTGATGAACGGTTGGCTAATGCCGCGCTGATCAAGCTGAACCAGATCGGCACGCTGAGCGAAACCTTCGCCGCCGTGCAGCTTTGCCAGGCAAACGGCTGGGGCGCCTTTATCTCGCACCGCAGCGGCGAAACCGTCGACAGCTTTATCGCCGATATGACGGTTGCGATGCGAGCCGGCCATGTGAAAACCGGCGCACCGTGCCGCGGCGAGCGCATCGAAAAATACAATCAGCTGATGCGCATTGAGGACCAATTGGGCACCGCGGCGGTATATGCCGGGCGCTCCGCCTTTAAACGCCGCTAATCTTTGCAGGCCGGCCACGCACCGGCCAACTTTTCATTTTTGACCTGGCATAACCCCGCCACGCCGGATCCCAGCAAGGTAAGTCGGGTCGCCAGCAATGCTTCTCGCTGCTCATTCAACGTGACCAACATCCGCTCGATTTCCGCCAGACGGGTCTCGACGCCCTGTATCAACCCATCCTCATAAGCGCTGCCCTGCAGCGCCAGCACGCGTTGGATCGCCTGCAGCGAAAAGCCCAGATTCTGGCCAATTTGGATCAGATGCAGCCGTTCCAGCGCGCTTTCGCTATACACCCGATAACCGTTGACGCCGCGCACCGCTTTGGGCAGCAGCCCCTGCTGCTCGTAGTAGCGTATCGCCGAGGCGGCCACGCCGGCCCGTTCCGCCAATTCTCCGATCTTCATGCCCTATTGACCTTAAAGTTAACTTTAAACCTAGTATAGCGCCATTCCCCCTGCGACAGGAGCGCAAACCCGATGTTTACCCCACTGACACTGCCCAACGGCAGCCGCCTGACCAACCGTTTGGCCAAAGCCGCGTTGGAAGAAAATTTGGCCGATGAAGGCCAACTGCCCGGCCCCGCGCTATGGCGCTTGTATCGCCACTGGGGTATCGGCGGCGCCGGTCTTATCATCACCGGCAACGTGATGATCGACGGCCGCGCCATGACCGGCCCCGGCGGCGTGGTGCTGGAACAGGATACGCCGCTCGCCTCGTTCGAAACCTGGGCCAAGGCCGCGCGCCAGGAAGGCGCGCAGGTTTGGATGCAGCTCAGCCACCCGGGCCGCCAGGTAATGGCCGACATGGGTGGCAACGCCTGGGCGCCCTCCGCCATTCCGATGGCCATGGGTAAGTACAGTAAAGCGTTCGCGCAGCCGGAAGCCATGAGCGAAGCGCAGATTGCCGAGGTGATCGCCCGCTTTGCCGCCAGCGCGCACGCCGCCGAACGGGCCGGGTTTACCGGCGTGCAGATCCACGCGGCGCATGGCTACCTGATCTCTCAGTTTTTGTCGCCGTTGGCCAACCAGCGCAGCGATCGTTGGGGGGGCGAACTGGCAAATCGCGCCCGCCTGCTGCTGGAGGTGGTGCGCGCGGTGCGCAAGCGGGTCTCGCCAGGTTTTTGCGTGGCGGTAAAGCTCAATTCCGCCGATTTTCAGCGCGGCGGCTTTTCGCCGGACGAAGCCCGGCAGGTGTTGCTGATGCTCAACGAACTGCCGGTCGATCTGGTGGAGTTATCGGGCGGGAGCTATGAAAGCCCGGCGATGCAGGGCGAAACGGCAGACGACAGTACCCTGGCGCGTGAAGCCTATTTCCTGACCTTTGCCCGCGATCTCGCCGCAGTAGCCCGCATGCCGGTGATGACCACCGGCGGCATCACCCGCCCGACGGTGGCGCAACGGGTGCTGAACAGCGGCGTCGCGGTGGTCGGCATCGCCACCGCCATGGCGGAAATTCCCGATCTGCCGCGCCGTTGGCAAACCGGCGAAGCCCCTCATGCGCTGCCCGCGCCGGTAAAATGGCGCGACAAAACGCTGACGCTGCTCGCCCGCATGGCGCTGATCAAGCGCCGCATGCACGCTCTGAGCCGCAATCGGACGCGCAACGTGCGTTACTCCCCGCTGTGGTCGCTGCTCATCGATCGGTGGCGCACCCGCCGCACTCTGCGGCGCTATCATGCCTGGTTACGGCAACGTTAATGACCGCGGCGCCGGCAGACATGCCGGCACCGCACAAAAATCCCGCTGTTTTGATCGCGCTACGTAAAATCTGCAAGAAATCACCACTCTGGATACTGCGCTTTTAACGCTCGACCGCTTATATTCATCACAAATTTTGTGTATATAACCGCTATAGGACTTAAGGTGGTGAATAGATGAAAATAAGCCGCTATTTTCTATTTATGTTATTAATCGGAAATTCACCTTAATAATAAATGCATTAAAGAAGCAGCCAAAGGAAAGCAGAAAAGGATTTTTACGCAATGTTAAAGAAATGTTGTTTTCTGCCGGCAAAACCAACGGTCAACAAATCAACAACATATTGATGAGCCTAAGAAAAAACTAAACAATTCAAAACAAAATCGGCTATTGAGTCCCAGGCGAAAAAGCCATATATTGGTCGCGCTTTTCACAAGGCAGTTACTTTTCTAATTCATTAATTCAATCGTTGCGTCTTGAGACCTTCGGTTGTAGGAGAGATATGATGACGGATAAAGTCCGTATTGATACTTTAGTTGCAAACTCATTAAACGGAAACAATGAAACCTATTTGGCGCGTCAAGCCGAATTTGAGTCGAATGTTAGGAGTTATCCGCGCAAATTGCCGTTGGCAATTGCGAAAGCCCAGGGCGTTTGGATCACTGATGTTGAGAATAATCAATATCTTGATTGCCTGGCCGGGGCGGGAACGTTGGCTCTTGGACATAATCACCCCGACGTCCTGCAAAGCATCCAAAATGTCATTACCAGCGGCTTGCCGTTACATACTCTCGATCTCACGACCCCGTTGAAAGATCGTTTCTCCGATTACCTGCTCTCTCTGTTGCCTGGCGAAGGCAAAGAGTATTGCCTGCAGTTCTGCGGCCCGTCCGGCGCCGATGCGGTGGAAGCCGCGCTGAAGCTGGCGAAAAAGCACACCGGCCGTTCCGGCGTGATCAGCTTCTCCGGCGGCTACCACGGCATGACCCACGGCGCGCTGTCGGTCACCGGCAACCTGTCGCCGAAGGCGGCGATCAACGGCATGATGCCGGAAGTGCAGTTCATGCCTTATCCGCATGAATACCGCTGCCCGCTGGGCATCGGCGGTGAAGCCGGCGTCAAGGCGCTGACCTACTACTTCGACAACCTGATCAACGACGTGGAAAGCGGCGTGCGTAAACCGGCTGCGGTGATCCTGGAAGCCGTTCAGGGCGAAGGCGGGGTTAACCCGGCGCCGGCCGAGTGGCTGCAGCGCATCCGCAAAGTGACCCAGGAACACGGCATTCTGCTGATCATCGACGAAGTTCAGGCCGGTTTCGCCCGTACGGGCAAGCTGTTCGCCTTCGAACACGCGGGCATCGAGCCGGACATCATCGTGATGTCGAAAGCGGTCGGCGGCGGCTTGCCGCTCGCGGTGCTGGGCATCAAAAAAGAGTTCGACGCCTGGGAACCGGGCCACCACACCGGCACCTTCCGCGGCAACCAGCTGGCGATGGCCACCGGCCTGACCACCCTGCAGTACCTGAAAGAGCATAAGGTCGCCGACAAAGTGGCCGCTCAGGGCGAGTGGCTGAAAGGTAAGCTGGCCGAGCTGCAGAAACGTTATCCGGTGATCGGCCACGTCCGCGGTCTGGGCCTGATGATCGGCATCGAGATCGTCAAGCCGAACGAAGCGCAGGATCACATGGGCTGCTACCCGGCCGATGGCGAGCTGTCCGCGCTGCTGCAGAAGAAATGCTTCGAATCCGGTCTGATCCTGGAGCGCGGTGGGCGCAACGGCTGCGTGCTGCGTCTGCTGCCTTCGCTGCTGATCACCAACGATGAGCTGGGTATTTTCCTGGATAAATTTGAGCAGGCGCTGTTGGCCGCCGGCGTCAAGCCAGTCTGATTGGAGCGAATGACCGCGATGTCCAAGTTAAACCCGATTCTGGCTTCCTCGGCGCACAGCGCCGAGGCTTACCGCCAGGCGATCGCGCAGAGCAGTGAAGCCGTCGTGCAGTGGCTGCAACAGCCCGAGATGTATCAGGGCAAAAGCGTTGCCGAACTGCGCGAGCGCATCCAGCTCGACTTCACCCCGCAAGGCCTGGGCAACCAGGCGGCGATCGAGCGCGCCATCGAGTACTTTTTGAAAGACAGCCTGTCGGTGCACCACCCGCAATGCGTGGCGCACCTGCACTGCCCGAGCCTGGTGATTAGCCAGGCCGCCGAAGTGCTGATCAACGCCACCAACCAAAGTATGGACTCCTGGGATCAGAGCCCGTCGGCCACGCTGATCGAAATGAAATTGATCGAGTGGCTGCGCGCCCAGGTCGGTTACCAGCCCGGCGACGCCGGGGTGTTCACCAGCGGCGGCACCCAGAGCAACCTGATGGGGCTGATGCTGGCGCGCGATGCGTTCTTCGCGCGTCAGGGCCACTCCGTGCAGCAGGACGGTCTGGTGGGCGATCTGCGCAAGCTGAAAGTGTTCTGTTCTGAAAACGCCCACTTCTCGGTGCAGAAGAACATGGCGCTGATGGGCCTCGGCTACCAGTCCGTCACCCTGGTGAAAACCGATCGCTTCGCCCGCATGGACGTGAACGATCTGGCGGACAAACTGGCGCAGGCGAAGGCCAACGGCGAGCAGGTGATGGCGATCGTCGCCACCGCCGGCACCACCGACGCCGGCGCGATCGACCCGCTGCGCGATATCGCGCGGCTGGCGGCGGAGCAGAAAATTTGGGTGCACGTGGATGCGGCCTGGGGCGGCGCGCTGCTGCTCTCCGAGCAGTACCGCGACTACCTGGACGGCCTGGAGTTGGTGGACTCCATCACCCTGGACTTCCACAAGCAGTTCTTCCAGACCATCAGCTGCGGCGCCTTCCTGCTGAAAGACGCGCGCCACTACGAGCTGATGCGCTATCAGGCGGCCTACCTGAACTCCGAGTTCGACGAGGCGCAAGGCGTGCCGAACCTGGTCTCCAAATCGCTGCAGACCACCCGCCGCTTCGATGCGTTGAAGCTGTGGATGGGGCTGGAAGCGCTGGGGCAGAAGCAATACGCCGAGATCATCGATCACGGCGTCACGCTGGCGCAACAGGTGGCGCGTTACATCGCCGACCAGGAATCGCTGGAACTGGTGATGCAGCCGCAGCTGGCCAGCGTGCTGTTCCGTTACCGTCCGGCGCAGCTGGCGGCGAAAGGCGACGCAGCGGTCGCCCTGTTCAACCAGCGCATCGGTGACGCCTTGCTGGAATCGGGCCGCGCCAACGTCGGCGTGACCGAGTTCGATGGCGTGACCTGCCTGAAAATGACGCTGCTGAACCCGATCGTGACGCTGGAAGACATCAAGCTGTTGCTGGCGCTGGTCGAGAAAACCGCGCAGCAGCTGCCGGCGTAACGTCGTCCCCCCGCCTGTAAAGCCGATAACGTTTGTTATCGGCTTTTTTATTGCCCATCAGAGAACAAGTGGCGCAGCGCTTACGCTGATATACTGAAGCAAACGCCTTCCCTTATTTCCAGCGCCACAGGATAAACGCATGACCGACCCTGATTTCAACCTGCTGATCGCGCTCGACGCGCTGCTGACGGCGGGCAGCGTTGCCGGCGCGGCGCGCCGTCTCGGTTTAAGCCCCTCGGCGATGAGCCGCACCCTCAGCCGACTGCGCGCGGCCACCGGCGATCCGCTGTTGGTGCGCGCCGGCCGTCATATGGTGCTGACGCCCTATGCCGAAACGCTGTGCGAGCGGGCGCGGCACGCGACGTTCGAAGCACGCGCTGTGTTGCGCCCGGCGCAGGGAGCATTGGATCCCGCCGCGCTGGATCGTACCTTCACGCTGCGCGCCAACGACGGCTTCGTCGAGGCCTTCGGCCCGGCGCTGATCGCCGCCGCTGCCGAACAGGCGCCGCGGGCGCGGTTGCGCTTTGCGCCCAAGCCGGAGAAAAGCGACCGCCCCCTGCGTGAAGGGCTGGTCGATCTGGAGATCGGCGTGCTGGGTGACATGGGGCCGGAAATTCGCCTGCAGGCGCTGTTCCGCGATCGCTTCGTCGGCGTGATGAGAACCGCACATCCGCTGGCGCAGCAGCGCGAGATCGGCGCCGCCGACTACGCCGCCTGCGGCCACGTGGTGGCCTCGCGCAGCGGGCGCATCCTCGGGCCGGTAGACGCCGCGCTGGCGGAGCTGGGGCTGGCACGCCATATCGCCGCCGTGGTGCCGAGCTTTCCCGCCGCGCTGGCGGTGGCGCAAGCCTCGAACCTGTTGGCGTTGCTGCCCGCCTCTTTCCTCCAGGCTCAACCTGCCGATGGCCCGCTGCGCGTCTTCGAGCTGCCGGTAAGAACGCCGCCCATCACCGTCTCGCAGATGTGGCATCCGCGTCTGGACGCCGAGGCGGATCACCGCTGGCTGCGGCAGTTGGTGTTGGCCGTCTGCCGCCAGCGGGCGTAGGCACCGCGCACCTCAAGTGACAACGTCACCAAACATTCCCTTACGGCGCCGCTCGCCCGTTTAAATCGGCCAGATAGGCGCAAAACATGTCCGCCATCGCGTCGGCATAAGCCACAATTTCCGCATCGCTGCGCGGCGTTTCGGAGAATTGCTTGCCCGCCGCCCCAAGCGTGCCGACGATCAGCTCGCCTGCCAACGTACGGACACCTTCCGCCGCATCGGGCAGCGCTTCGCCCATAAACACCTGCACGATACCCTTGCCTGTGGCCTTCGCCACCTGCGCCTCCGGCGCATCGCGGTACAACGGCGCCGCATCGTTCAGCGCCACGCGCATCTGCGCCTCTTCACATTCCGAACGGATAAATGTCTGCACCAGCAACCGTAAACGCTCGAACGGCGCAGTCTCTCTATCGGCCAGAATGCCGCTCAGCATGGCGGTGGTCTGCCGCCATTCGTCGCTTTGCAAACGAAACAGGATCGCCGCTTTATTGGGAAAATACTGATAAAGCGAACCGATACTGACGCCGGCGCGTTCAGCCACTCTAGCGGTAGTGAAACGCGCGGCGCCCTCCTGCGCCAAAACCTGAATAGCGGCGGTCAAAATGGCGGAGACCAATTCGGCGGATCGCGCCTGTTGCGGTTGTTTTCTCGAGGAAATTTGCTTACTGCGGCGTTCAGTCATAGCGGGCGGCCAATGCGAATAGTGAAATGCGAATAGTTCGTCATATTATAGCGGCACGCGCTTTCGCGCTCACTTTTTCTACGGGAGTTTTGCCATGAGTACCCTGACCACCGTGCCGTTGGCGCCGCTGCTAAGCACCCTGTTCCAGCAGGCCGCCGGCCGTTCACCGGCGCTCGCCGCCCTGTTCCGCGACGTGCCTGACGAAGAGCAAAATCGACTGATGCAGAGCAAAACCGACTATCGTGAACTCTACCATCGCCTGAAGGATTTCCCCCTGGCGGTGTCGCCGGAAACCGGCGCATTGCTGTACATGCTGGCGCGCGGTTGTCGGGCGCAAAACATCGTCGAATTCGGCACGTCGTTCGGTATTTCAACGCTGCACCTGGCCGCCGCGCTGCGCGACAACGGCGGCGGCCGGTTGATCACCTGCGAATTTGAACCGAGCAAAGCGGCGCAGGCGCGCCACAACCTGACCGAAGGCGGCGTCGTCGATCTGGTGGAGATCCGCGTGGGCGATGCCCTGGAAACGCTGCGCGACGATCTGCCGGCCACTGTCGACCTGCTGTTGCTGGACGGCGCCAAGGGGCTTTACCCCGATATCCTCGTGCTGCTGGAAAATCGTCTGCGCCCCGGCGCGCTGATCGTCGCCGACAACGCCGATTACAGCCCGGAATATCTGGCGCGCGTGCGTTCTCCGGCGTCGGGTTATCTCTCCACGCCGTTCGCGGATGACGTCGAGCTGTCGATACGCCTTTAAATCCCTCATCGCGCGGGGGTTGTTCCCCCTCGCGCGATGGGAGAACATAGCATTCACGATGCCTGACTCAGTGAAATGCCCATGACGCTTCCCCCTCTCTGGCCGGTGTTCGACGGCCATAACGATCTGCTGCTCAACCTGTGGCTACAGCATGACGACGATCCGGTCGCCGCCTTTTATTCCCGCGTCACGCCGGGCCACCTCGATTTCTCCCGCATGCAGCGCGGCGGATTCTGCGGCGGGCTGTTCGCGGTATTTATTCCCCCGGTCAGCTATATCGCCCAGATGCGTAATCAAACGCCGGAGGAGGCGCAGGCCGCCTTCGATCCGCTGGCGATCGCCGAACGGCAGATCGCTATCCTTTATCAGCTGGAACAGGCTTCCCAGGGGCGGCTGCGCATCTGCCGCACCGCCGCCGAGATAGAACAGTGCCGCCTCAACCGGCAAATGGCCGCGGTGCTGCATATCGAAGGCGCCGGCATGATCGATGCGGAGCTGACGCAGTTGGAGGCCTTCTACCGGCTGGGCGTGCGCAGCATCGGGCCATTCTGGAATCTGCCGAACGCCTTCGGCACCGGCGTCAGCGGGCCGTTCCCCGGCTCCCCCGATACCGGCCCCGGCCTGACGCCGGCCGGCGAGGCGCTGATCCGCGCCTGCAACCAGCGCCGCATCATGATCGACGTCTCGCACATGAACGAGAAAACCTTCTGGCAAACCGCCGCGCTGAGCCGAGCACCGCTGGTCGCCACCCACTCCAACGTCCACGCCCTCTGCCCGCAGCCGCGCAACCTGACCGACGCACAGCTGGAGGCCATCTCCCAGAGCGGCGGGATAGTCGGCGTCAATTTCGGCACCGCCTTCCTGCGCGCTGACGGTAAACGTGACAGTGCAACGACCGACCTAACAGAAATTGTTAAACACGTTGAGTATTTGATCGCTAAACTTGGTGAAGATCGCGTGGGATTTGGCTCTGATTTTGACGGGGTCAACGTACCGCAACCGTTGGAGGACGCCGCCGGCCTGCCGCGCCTGACGCAAGCGCTGGCGCAGGCCGGGTTCGATAACCGGCTGCTGGAGAAGCTGACCTGGCGCAACTGGCTGAACGCGCTCGCCGCCACCTGGGGTGAATAACCCGGTTACGCTTTAAAGGTTGCGATCTTCGTCACATTTCGCCAACATTGGGCCGGCCTAATGCGAAAATTTCTCATTGGGCTCGAACTATCACGATGCATGTAAAGGAGCACCGCTATGACTACCTGGACTAAACCTGAGTTTGTTGACCTGCGTCTGGGGCTGGAAGTGACGCTGTACATTTCCAACCGTTAATCGCCCGTCTGCCCGCCTTTCGCGCGGGCATTTCTTTCCTTCTTTTTCTGGTTCAGACATGCAGATAAAAGTTCTCGGCTCGGCAGCGGGCGGCGGCTTTCCCCAGTGGAATTGCAACTGCGACAACTGCCGGGGCGTTCGCAGCCACAGCATCAACGCCACGCGCCGCACGCAGTCTTCCATCGCCGTCAGCGACGACGGTAAAAACTGGGTACTGTGCAACGTTTCACCGGACATTTGCCATCAGCTGCTGGCCTCGCCCGAATTGAACAATCCCGACGTGCTGCGCGGCACCGGCATCGGCGCTATCGTGCTGACCGACAGCCAGATCGATCACTGCGCGGGCTTGCTCAATTTGCGTGAGGGCTGCCCGCATCAGGTCTGGTGCACCCCTGAAGTGCATGACGATCTCAGCACCGGCTTCCCGGTGTTTCCCATGCTCTCCCACTGGAACGGCGGGTTGATTCACCACCCGGTAACGCCCGGCGAACCTTTTCACACGGCGGTCTGCCCGAACGTACGCTTTACCGCCATTCCATTGCTCAGCAACGCGCCGCCCTATTCGCCGTACCGCGATCGCCCGCTGCCGGGCCACAATGTGGCGCTGTTCATCGAAGATATCGCGCGCGGAGCCGGTCTGCTGTACGCGCCGGGCCTCGGCGAGCCGGACGAGAACTTGATGCCCTGGCTGCGCCGGGCGGATTGCCTGCTGATCGACGGCACGCTGTGGCGCGACAACGAGCTGGCCAACGCCGGCGTGGGGCGCAATACCGGCAAGGACATGGGGCACCTGGCGCTGGCGGAAGAGCACGGGCTGGCGGCCCTGCTCAGCGCCTTGCCCGCCAAACGCAAGATCCTGATCCACATTAACAATACCAACCCGATCCTCAATGAAGACTCCGCGGAACGGCAGAGCCTGACCGCCGCCGGCATCGAAGTGAGCTGGGACGGCATGAACATCGAACTGTAGGGAATCGCCATGACGCAACCACGCCCCCTGACGCCGCAGGCATTTGAAGCGGCGCTGCGCGCCAAAGGCGCTTATTACCACATCCACCACCCGTATCACATCGCAATGCACAACGGCGAAGCGACGCGTGAGCAGATCCAGGGCTGGGTGGCCAACCGCTTCTACTACCAGACCAGCATTCCGATCAAGGATGCGGCGATCATGGCCAACTGCCCGCAGCCGGACACCCGCCGCAAATGGGTGCAGCGCATTCTGGATCACGACGGCTACGGCGGCAGCGAAGGCGGCATCGAGGCCTGGCTGCGCCTCGGCGAGGCCGTCGGCCTGCAGCGCGACGCCCTGCTTTCTGAACAGCTGGTGCTGCCCGGCGTGCGCTTTGCGGTGGACGCCTACGTCAACTTCGCGCGCCGCGCCTGCTGGCAGGAAGCCGCTTGCAGCTCGCTGACCGAACTGTTCGCGCCGCAGATCCACCAGTCGCGCCTCGACAGCTGGCCGCAACACTACCCGTGGATCGACGCCGCCGGTTACGACTATTTCCGCAGCCGCCTCGGCCAGGCCAACCGCGACGTGGAACACGGCCTGGCGCTGGCGCTGGACTATTGCGACACCGTAGAAAAACAGCAGCGCATGCTGGAAATCCTGCAGTTCAAGCTGGACATTCTGTGGAGCATGCTGGACGCCATGAGCATGGCCTACACCCTGAACCGCCCGCCTTACCACAGCGTGACCGCCGCGCGGGTCTGGCACAACCAGAGGCTGGTGTAATGACGCTGAACCCTGAACATACCCCGGTATTCCGCCGTGGCTACCGCCTGCAATGGGAGCCGGTGCAAAACAGCCACGTGATCCTCTACCCGGAAGGCATGGCCAAGCTGAACGACAGCGCCGCCGCCATCTTGCAGCTGGTCGACGGCAACACCACGCTGAATGGCATCATCGCGCAGCTGAACGCCCGCTTCCCCGGCGCCGACGGGTTGGCGGACGACGTGCTGGAGTTTTTCCAGCGCGCCTACGAACAAAAATGGGTGACCTTCCGTGACTGAACCACGTGCGCCGGCGGTGAATCCGCCCCTCTGGCTGCTGGCGGAGCTGACCTACCGCTGCCCGCTGCAGTGTCCGTACTGCTCCAACCCGCTCGATTTTGCCGCGCAGGAAAAAGAGCTGACCACCGCGCAGTGGATCGAGGTGTTTCGCCAGGCGCGGGCGATGGGCAGCGTGCAGCTCGGCTTCTCCGGCGGCGAGCCGCTGGTGCGTAAAGACCTGCCCGAGCTGATCGCCGCCGCGCGCGATCTCGGGTTTTACACCAACCTGATCACCTCCGGCATCGGCCTGACCGAGAAGAAACTGCAAACCTTCGCCGACGCCGGGCTGGATCATATTCAGATCAGTTTTCAGGCCAGCGACGAAACGTTGAACGCCGCGCTGGCGGGCTCCGCCAGGGCGTTTCAGCAGAAGCTGGCGATGGCCAGGGCAGTCAAGGCGCTCGGCTATCCGATGGTGCTCAACTTCGTGTTGCATCGCCATAATATTGGCCAGATCGACCGCATCATCGAACTGGCGATCCAGCTGGATGCCGACGACGTCGAGCTGGCGACCTGCCAGTTCTACGGCTGGGCGCACCTGAACCGCGAAGGGCTGCTGCCGACCCGCGAACAGATCGCCGAGGCAGAAGCGGTGGTGAAACGCTATCGCGAGCGCATGGCCGCCGACGGCAAACTGGCCAACCTGCTGTTCGTCACGCCGGATTACTACGAGGAGCGGCCTAAAGGCTGCATGGGCGGTTGGGGCGCCATCTTCATGAGCGTGACGCCGGAAGGCATGGCGTTACCCTGCCACAGCGCCCGTCAGTTACCGATTACGTTTCCGTCGGTGCTGGAGCACGATCTGCAGCATATCTGGTACCACTCCTTCGGCTTTAACCGCTATCGCGGCTATGACTGGATGCCGGAGCCCTGCCGGTCCTGTTCGGAGAAAGAGCAAGACTACGGCGGCTGCCGCTGCCAGGCGTTCATGCTGACCGGCAACGCCGACAACGCCGACCCGGTGTGCGGCAAATCGCCGCATCACGGCACCATTCTGGCGGCGCGTGAAGCGGCGAATCGCTCGCAGATCGGTATCGATCAGCTGCGCTTTCGCAATCAGACCAACTCCCGACTGATCTTCAAGGGCTGACGATGACACTCGCCGCTTCGTGGCAGCTCGATAACGGTTTGGCCGTCAGGGCGATAAGCACCCCGGCCGCTGAGGGCGCCGCCGCACTGGTGTGCATCGAAGCGGGCAGCTTTCAGGCGCCTGCCGCCTGGCCCGGCCTGGCGCATCTGCTGGAGCATATGCTGTTTCGCGGCAGCGCGAACTTCAGCGCGCAAGATGGGCTGATGGGCTGGACGCAGGCGGCCGGCGGCCGGCTAAACGCCACCACCCAGGCCACGCAAACCGCGTTTTTCTTTGAAGTGGGCGCTGCCCCTCTGGCGGAGGGGTTGGCTCGGCTGAGCGATATGCTCGCCGCCCCGCAGCTGGCGGCTGAGGCAATCGCCCAGGAGATCGAGGTCATCGACGCCGAATACCGCCTGCTGCGCGCCGACGGTGAAACCCGCTGCGAAGCGGCGCAGCGGCAGATGTTCAGCGGATTTGACGCGCTGCATCGCTTTCATATCGGCAGCCGCGCCGCTTTCGGCAGCGATATTTCCGCATTGCAGCAGGCGTTGCGGCAGTTTCACCACCACTATTACCGCGCACCGAACATGACGCTGTGGCTGCAAGGCCCGCAATCGCTCGAGCAGCTGCATGCGCTGGCACAGCGCTACGGTGGCGGCTTGCCGTCGGGCAGCGCCACGCCGCCCGAGACATTGCCGCCGCTGGCCGCCGGACAAGATTACACGCTGTCTCTTCCCGGCGCGCCGCAGCTGCGGCTGGTGTTTGCCCTGCCGCACTGCCGTTCACGCGGCTGGCTGCGACGGCTTGAGCGTTTATTGCTGGACGATGCCCCAGGCGGGCTGCTGGCACGGCTGCGCGCGCACGCGTGGGGTGACGCCGTTCGTCTGGATTATGCCCGCTGCGGCGAAAACAGCGCCCTGCTGAGTTTTATTTTCACCGTCAATCACGGCTCGGCGTCTGAGGCCGCCCATATCGAAAGCGCCTTGCTAGCATGGCTGCAGGCCCTGAACGCGCTGACACCGGGCCAGCTCGAGCATTTCGGGCAACTGGCGAACCGCGATTTTCACCGTTTGGCGCCGCTCGATCAGCTGCGGGCCAGGGCATTGGGGCTGCCGCCGACGGAACAGCATGACGACTGGACACGGCAACTCGCTATGCTGATGGCAGCGCCGCGCCGCCGCCTGGCCGTGCTGCCCGAGGGGGGCGGTGAAACGCGCGAAATCCAAGGGCTGCCGCTGACCCTTGGCCCCTTCGTCGGCGCCGCGCTGACGCCTACAGCGGAGCCTTTCCGCTTTTTCTCCGCTTCGGCGGCGCTGCCGATACCGCCCTTGCCGGCCGGCCAGGCGCCGCTGCAGCATCTACGTTCCGGCGAGGCGCAGCCGGTGCTGTTGCTGCGCCCATCGTCGCATGGCTCACTCAGCGAAGAACAGGCCTGTGGTTTGCAGGCGGCATTGCGCCCCGGAGCGGCCGAGTTAGCGCATCGGGAGGGACATTTAAGCGTCGAACGCCACCAGGGTGTGTGGCTGCTGCAGCTGGCGGGCAGCCACGGGCTGATCTGCCACGGCCTGAACGTCGTGAACCGGGCCCTGGCGGCGCAGCCGCCGGCCATCATCAACGAAGCGGCGAGAAACCTGCGCCACGCGCAGTTAAAACAACAAAACGATATCGCCATTCGCCGCCTGTTAGCCCAATTGCCGGCGGCGTTGAACGTCTCTACGGCAACCGCGCCATACTGGCATGCCACCCTGGTCGGCGGCGATGTCGAGTTAAAACGGCGGCTGTCACATTTGCTGTATGACTTCCCCTACGCCATAACGGCTGAGCCGCAAACGCCGCCGCGTTTACATCCTCCTGTCACGCTGACGGAAAGCGGCGCCGAACACGCCTTGCTGCAGTTTTACCCGCTGCAAAGCGATGAAGCCGAAGGCCGCTGGGCGCTGCGCGTGCTGGCCCGGCTTTACGCGCCGCGCTATTTTCAGCGGCTGCGCGTGGAACGCAACGTGGGCTACGTGGTGCAATGTGCCTTCCACCGCTGCACCCATGTCGAAGGCCTGCTGTTCGCGCTGCAATCCCCGACGTTCACCGCGGAACAGCTGCGGCAGTTAACCGACGAATTCTTGCAGCAGATGCATCATGAGCTGACGCACGTTAGCGTTGGTGAGCTGGAGCAAACACAGCAGGCGCTGCAACAAAACTTGCAACGCCTCAGCGCCGAGCCGTTGCAACGCGCGCGGGAGATTGCGTTGGAAAATCGCGCGACCATTGCTGCCGCTGCGCCAATCACGCTGACACAACTGTTGTACTGGCAGCAGCGGCTGTTCGTTGCCGGCTGATATTGCGCCGGTGTCCACCCGACGCAATAAACGCAGCAAGACAACGAATAACCAAGGGAACGATATCTCAGAAAATCGTGAGCGGAGCGACGTGAAACCTGATGACCGCGTTCAGAAGCGCCGGCCGAGGCCGAGGGATAAGAAGGCGTTGTTGGCTAGTTATTTCTCTTCAAGATCTTCCCTGTCTCAGCCCAGATTTGACTACGGTAATGATCGTCTTCCTGAGAGAAGAAAAGTACGGTTAGCCCATCCTTGTCCAACAGCGCAATGCCATCGGGGGCGGGACGCCATGCGGCAGGCTCTTGCGGCAATACGTCGGGCGTGCAATCAGACAAGAATTTCAGACTATAGCCGCCGGCCGATTCCACACTCTCCGTGTTGAGCTGCACAACACAAGATTTTGATTTATCACTGACCGTCCACTGCCCGGATAGCGTTTCGGCGGAAGGTAAAACCAGGCTGCTTGCCATAGAGACTCCTGAAAACAAGAATATTATTCCGACAAGAATAAATTTATACATAGGTGGCCCATGTGAAACGGTGGGCATCATCGCCCACCGTTGCCATTTTAAACGATAAAATCAACAGCGACGTCAGCCTGTCCAACGATGTGCACCAGGAAGTCTGGATTTGCACCGCCCTGGATGTTGAAGGCCAATTCACTCAGATTGTTCTGGCTATCATAGGACAATAGCGCCTCACCGGCCTGCCCGCTGAAATGATCGACGAACTGAATGAAATCACTGCCTTTATCGCCTTGGTTGAAGAAGGACAGATCGATCTTGTCCTTGCCTGACTCAAAGTCCCAAATTGTATCAGGTGCCTGAACAGGCGAGTCATTAAGATCAGAGAAGACAAAAATGTCATTACCGTCTCCTCCCCATAATTGATCCTGACCAGCCCCGCCGTAAATAACATCATTGCCGGCGCCGCCTTTGAGCGTATTGTCTGCGTGATTCCCAACGATGATGTCATTACCTGAGCCCCCTATCGCGTTTTCGATGGTGACACCGGCAGCGATGGAAACATTCCCTTTTAATCCCCCGACGTCGGAGAAAGCGCCTTCGTTCAAGTTGATACGTTGATTTTGGCTATACCCCGAGAAATCAAGGGTATCATTACCACCTGCATCCCAGACAGACATCACCAGCTTGTCGTGGCTGCCCTTGAGTGTATAGAAGTCTCGGTCTGTATTTGAATTAAACCCGTAAACGGTGTCGCCGGTTCGGGTGGTCATGTTGGCACCGTAAAGATGTTGGATGGCCGCGATATCATCAACCAACGGTGCAGCGGCATAGTAGTGGCCATGATCCGCATCGGTAATGGATTCATTCCAGTAACTCATTACGCTAAACTGCCGGGTATCTTCGGCGTAAACTGCCTTGGTATAATTTGGGCTTCCTTGCCCCGCATTATACGTTCCCGGATGATCTAACCCGAGAGTATGGCCAACTTCGTGGGTAATGGTTAAACGGCCGTAATTACCCAGCTCAGGGTGCAAGTTTTCAGAATGGTTCTTAATATTATACCAACTTTGCCCATCAGAATTGTATCCTCTGTAGTCATTGCCATTATATGAGAATGGTTTCAAGGCATACGCTTGCCCTTTCCCCTCATAATTCCCAAAAGTAATATTGGAAGGTTGATCCGATGCCACTTTGACAAACTTTAGGTTGGCAACATCGGCCCAGGATTGCAAAGATAACTTCGCCTGTTCTTGTTGATGTTGCGTGAACGCACTTAGCCCCGTATCGCGTTCTGAGGAGCGGTGGCCCAGGTTCAGTTCGTTATATTCCCAATCCGGGAAGGAATAGGTCACCGTCGCATCTTTGCCCGTGACGTGAACGCCATTCCAGGTTTTATCGCTGCGCGCTATCTGCAACCCCGCATCATTTATGTCATAGGACGGTTTATTATTGATCGTCAAACCATTCCCGCGCTCATGGTAGTGAATAAGATCGTTAACACTGTCCCAACCTGTTTTGTTTCCATTCATGGTATTACCCATAGCTTTCTCCACAAAGAAGCTAGTATTAATATGACATCCGAAATGTCTCTTGGGGTTAATCAAAGTCCTGAGAATAGCGATAACCCGATACGCCCCATTCTTTTTGCCAATTCCTTTACACCCAGAGAGTAAATTTAATTTTAACCGCCCGAGGCCTCCTTACCCATGATTGAGAACGTATGCAACTCCGTGAGATCGCGATATATCCGCGAAAAATGCGTGGAAATAATAGACCGCCTTGATCCGGCCATGGCTTAATACCGAGATCTGCTGGTTGAGGCTAAGTGAAGATGCCGCCCAAGAGGCTTGATGACAGCGGCCGTTCGATACATTGTCTCGTTGCCAGAGACCACAGCAGACGTGGTCTCGTGTTATGAACGTTGCCTGTCATCCGAACCGCTACCTGGGGATCATTACGTGAATGCATTTGCGACACCATCCAGTTTTGCTAATGATTATCATTCGCGAGGCTATCTCACACGTCAGCAAAGTGTCAACAGATGAAACAAAACATTTCTTGATTTATATCATCACTTTTCTCGTCATCGCCCGGGAACCGTGCTTTGGCGCCTGTTAAAACGTGCATGAAATGGTGAGCATCACCGCCATAAGCGAGGATTTCTTCAGCATTGGTGCATAGCGCAAGCAAAATGCCGAGCGCAACAACAGCATGGCAGCTAAACATTTCGCCACATTGAAACATCAATATTGATTACTTTTTCAGACAGTAAAACATCGTGGTCGGAGCACTTATTTTTCGATGCAATATAAGAGGGGCTTATAAATAACAGGAGTATTCCTAATGCGTTCTTGCGTAATCTATTTCATGCTACCAGGCTGGTTCTTAGCCGCGCCCGCTGGCTATTCCCATTTTCATTGGCAATGACTATATTGAAAGAGGCTCTGCTATAGAGCAAGAATATGGGTAATTTTCCGAGGAAATACCGCATGACCCTGTTGCCCAAGCAGAGTAATAACAAAAATCCGATTGATCTCTATAGCGAAATCGTAGACGACTTGCCGGGTCTGATTTGCTTCGGCAACCGCCTTGGCGGTTACTTCAATAAGCAGTGGCGCGACTATACCGGCGCCATCGCCGGTGAGCACGCCGCCGCAGACTGGCTCGATGCACTGCATCCCGACGACCGCGATCGCCTGGCCGCGCAATGGCGCCAGGCGATCGTTGCCCTCTCCTCGTTCGCCGGCGAAGCCCGTCTGCGCGAGCGCAGCGGCGCCTACCGGTGGTTTATGCTGGCGTTTAACGCCCGTCAGGACGGCATGGCGCAGGAGCCCAGCTGGTACCTCACCGCCACCGACATCCATCCGCAAATGCTGCAACGCCAGCAAAACGTTCAGGCGCTCTCTATCCAGCAAGACATGCTGGACGCCAGCGTCGACTGCATCAAAGTGATCAATCACGACGGCACGCTGCGCCACATGAATCGCTCCGGCAGCCTGGCGCTCGGTCTTGATCCGGCGCAAAAAGAGTTTGGCATGCCCTGGCTGGGGCTGCTGTCCCCCGAGATCCGTCGCCGCGGCAGCAAGGCGCTACGCAACGTCAGAGCCGGAAAAAATGCGCGCTTCACCGGATTGAGCGTGACGCCGCAGGGTAAAAAACAGCACTGGGACAACATTCTCACACCGGTCAGCGATGAACACGGCGCCGTGGCCGAGATCTTGTGCGTCTCGCGCGACGTGACGTCGCAACGCGTGATGGAACAACGTCTGTTGCTCGCCAGCGAATATGACGAATTGACCGGCCTGCCCAACCGGCGCTTATTCAAGAAAAAGCTGAAGCAAGAGATGAAACGCGCCCTGCACGGCAAAAAGTCGCTTGGGCTGATGCTGCTGGATCTTGACCACTTCAAGCTGGTGAACGACACGCTGGGCCACGCGGCGGGCGACCATCTGCTGCGGATCTTGGGTAAAAGGCTCAGCGCCTGCATGAATGCGCATTCGTTCGTCTCCCGCCTCGGCGGCGACGAGTTCGCCGTGGTGATCAGCGATGTCGAAAACGAGCAGGATATTTTCCGCATCGCCAACAAGTTTCTGCTGCAGTTGGAGACGCCGATCACCCACGGCGGCAAGACGCTGCATTGCGGCATGAGCATCGGCGGCGCCATCTATCCCAAAGACGCTCGCGACGCTTCGGAGCTGATGAAATGTGCCGATACCGCGCTGTATGAACTGAAAGACGGCGGCCGCGGCGGCGTCTACATGTTCGATCGCAAGATGATGGACAAAGCCCGCGCCCGCGCCAGCCAGCTCAACTACGCGCGCCAGATCGTACGCGACAACTGCATCCGCCCCAGCTACCAACCGAAAGTCTGCCTGATCGACGGCAGCATTGTCGGCTTTGAAGCGCTGCTGCGCTGGCACTGCCCGCAAAACGGCGTACAGCTGCCGGCGACGGTAAGCGAGGCGTTCAACGACTACGAATTGGCAACCAAGATCAGCGAAGCCATGCAGCTGAAAGTCTTCGCCGATATCGCCCGCTGGCGCGCGGCCGGCGTGGCGGTACGGCCTATTTCGCTGAATGTGTCGCCGATCGAGTTTTTACGCGACAACTACGCCGAAACCTTCCTGCAACGTCTGCTGAAGTTCCACATTCCCCATCACCTGATCGAACTGGAAGTGACCGAACACGCGTTCAACAAGCACGGTTCGAAATACGTACTGCGCGCGCTGCAAATGCTCAAAGAGATGGGTATCCGCATCGCGCTGGACGACTTTGGCACCGGCCACTCCTCATTCAGCCATATCATGGATTACCCGCTGGACTGCATTAAACTGGACTGCGACTTTATTCAACGCATGAACACCGAACCGGCGATCCTGGCGATCGTGGAAAGCATCGGCATTCTCGGTCAAAAACTGTCGATCGATATCATCGCCGAAGGCGTAGAAACCGAGCAGCAGCGCCAAACGCTGTGCGAAGCCGGTTTCCATATCGGCCAGGGTTTTCTGTTCAGCCCGGCGGTGGAGTCCCAGCAGGTGCCCGAGTTGCTGCAGGCTATGCCGCAGTTTGTCGAGGGCCGCTAAGCGCCCTGCCGTTCGCCGAACGGCGCCAGCTTCATGCCGACCAGCGTCACCACGCAGATGATCGCCCCGGCGTAAAAGGTGGAGGCGGAACCGAACAGTTCCCACAGGGTTCCGGCGCAGAGACTCGCCAGCAGCAATGCCACGCCACCGATCAGATTGAACATGCCGAACGCGGTGCCGCGCAGGTGCGCCGGCGCAGTGTGCGCCACCATCGCCGCCAACAGTCCCTGCGTCATGCCCATGTGCACGCCCCACAGCGCCACGCCAAACAGCACCCCGCCCCAATGATCGCTCAGCGCCAATACCAGATCGGCGGCGATCAGCACCAGCAGCCCGGCTTTCAGCAATCCTTCATGGCTCATGCGGTCGGACAATTTACCGAACGGATAGGCCGAACAGGCGTAGACCAGATTCATGGCGACCATCACCAGCGGGATCAGCGCCAGCGGCGTGCCGCCCTGCTGCGCCTTCAACACCAGGAACGCTTCACTGAAACGCGCCAGCGTAAAGATCGCGCCGATGCTCACCACCCACCAATAGCTGCGCCCCAGCAGCCGCAGGTTGGCGCGGGTGATCGGGTTGGTGCGCTTGTGGATTATCGCGGTGGCCGGCTCTTTCAGGCCGAAAAACAGCAGCGCAATCGCCAGCGCCGCCGGGATCGCCGCCACCCAGAAGATGGCGCGAAAATCGTTGTGCCACAGCAGCATCAGGCCGACGGCCAGCAGCGGCCCTAAAAAGGCACCGACGGTATCCAGCGACTGGCGTAGCCCGAAAGCCGCGCCGCGGATCTCCGGCGGCGTCACGTCGGCCACCAGGGCATCGCGCGGCGCCCCGCGGATGCCTTTGCCCACGCGATCCAGCAGGCGCGCGCTCATCACCATGCCGGACGACGACGCGATGGCGAAAAACGGTTTGCTGATGGCGCCCAGCCCGTAGCCCAGCAGCGCCAGCCCCTTGCGTTTGCCGAGGTAATCGCTGAGCACGCCGGAGAACACCTTGACGATCAACGCCGTCGCCTCCGCCAGCCCTTCGATCAACCCGATGACGATCACGCTGGCACCGAGCGTCGTCGCCATAAACAGCGGCAACAGGCTATGGATCATCTCCGAGGAAACGTCCATCAGCAGGCTCACGCCACCCAATACCCACACGCCGCGCGGTATGCGGCCCAACGTAGCGAAACGCGACGACATGGTGCATCCTCGATCGATTCAGCGCCGCCAGAGGCGCCTCATGATTTTTCCAAGATTGGTTAGTTGATTTTGTTCGTTCACAGATCTGCCGCCTTTAGAGATAGTGCAACGACCGTGTGACACCCATAATAATGAAGGTAATTAACATAATGATATATAGCAAAAAGATGATAGTGATTGCGGCGCTGCTGAGTTTTTCCGCCGCCGCCGCACCAGGCGTGGATCTCGTCGCCAACGAAACGCCGATCCACACGGTGAAGAGCGCCGAAGCCGTGGCCAAAATCCCCGCCGGCTTCCGGTTCGTGGAACCCGGCACGCTGACGGTCGCCATTTCTCTGCTGGGCAGCGGCACGCCGTTCGGCCTGTACGCCCGCGACAATAAAACGGTGATTGGCAGCGAGGCGGACATTGCGCGCCTGGTGGCCGACGGTTTGGGGTTAAAACTCAAGCTGGTGCCCACCTCGTGGGAAGACTGGCCGCTGGGGGTGGCCTCCGGCAAATATGACGCTGCGGTTTACAACATCACCGTGACCAACGAACGCAAGACCAAATTCGATTTCGCCACCTATCGGCAGGATACGCTGGGTTTCTACGTCAAATCCGACAGTAAAATCACCCAGATCAAAACCGCGCCGGATATCGCCGGTAAAAAGATCATCGTCGACTCCGGCACCAATCAGGAAGCGGTGTTGCTGGCCTGGGACAAAGAGAACCGCGCCAAGGGGCTCGCGCCGCTGCAGCCGGTGTATGTCACCGACAAGGCCGCCTCCACGCTGGCTATTCAGTCCGGCCGCGCCGACGCCACCTTCGGGCCCAACGTTTCCGGCGCTTATCAGGCGCGGCTGACCGGCAAAACCCGGCTGGTGGGCATCGTGCCCGGCGGCTGGCCGAAGACCGCCAACATCGCCGTCACGCTGAAGAAAGGCAACGGCCTGGTGGACGCGGTGCAGGCTTCGCTCAACAGCGCCATCGCCAACGGCAGCTATCTGCAGGTGCTGGATCGCTGGGCGGAGAGCGACGAGAAGATTGCCCATTCCGAGATTAACCCGCCGGGGCTGGGGGATTGAGAGAGCAACAGGCCCCGCGCAGCGGGGCTTTATCGCCGCTCAATCGCGCCGCCTTATTCCGCCGCCGTTTTCTGCCTCCCCAGCTTGCGGTACAGCGTGCTGCGTGAAACGCCGAGCGCCTTCGCCGCCCGGCTGAGATTGCCGCCCGCCCTGTCGATCGCCGCCTGCAGCGCCCCCAGATCGGTATCGGCGTTCTCTTGCCGCGGCGCCAGCACCGCGATGGACTGAGGAAGATCGTCCAGGGTAAGCACCGCATGATCGTCCGCCAGCGCCAGCAGCACCTTGAGCGTGCTCAACAGTTGCCGCACGTTGCCGGGCCACGGATAGCGCGCCAGCATCGCCAGCGCCTCCGGCAACAGACGAATGTCGCGCCGCTCGCCGCCCAGCTCTCGCCACAGCTGCAAAATGAAGGCTTCCAGCTGCGCCCGCTCTCTGAGCGGCGGAATGCGCAGGCTGTATTCCTGTATGCGGTACAGCAAATCCTCGCGAAACGCCCCCGCCTCTACCTGCCGATGCAGATCGTGGTGCGTGGCGCAGACCAGCGCGAACTCGACCGGATAAGCGCTGCGGCTGCCGAGCGGGGTGACCGTTTTTTCCTGTAATACCCGCAGCAGGCGCGTTTGCAGACCCGCCGGCATGTCGCCGATTTCATCGAGAAACAGCACGCCGCCGTCCGCCTCGCGGATCTTGCCGATGTAGCCTTTCGGATTGGCGCCGGTAAACGCCCCCGGCGCATAGCCAAACAGTTCGGATTCGATCAGCGGCTCAGGCAGCGCCGCGCAGTTGATCGCCACGAAGTTGCCGTTGCGCCAGCGGCTCTCTTGAAACAGGCGGCGGCTGAAATGCTCTTTACCGCAGCCGGTTTCGCCGGTCACGCACAGCGAAAGGCCGGCGTTGAGAATGCGCAGCGCTTTCTGATGCTGCTCGTCGTGCCGTTCCGCCGGCGGCGCAGAACGCAGAGCGCTGACGCGGCGCTGCGGCGCCTCAAGCAACGAATAATAGTGCTGTTGATTGCCGGCCAGCGTCTGGCGCGGTGCCCCGGAAGGCTGTCGCAACAGGTCGGGAAACAGCTGGGTGAACTCAACGGAGCCGAATGAGGCCGACGAGAGCTGGAACTCCATCATCGCCAGTCGATTGGCGGCGATCAGCACTTCGTCGTGAAACACCAGCAGCAGCTCTTGCGCGCTGCCCAGGCAGCGGGCATCGGCGTGCAGACGCAGCGTCCAGTGGCGGTCGGCGATCGCGCTTCTGACCCAGCGGTGTTCGATATGCCGCACCGCCTGCATGATCAGGCGCTGTGCATCGCGGTACGGGCGCTGCGCGGGTGCGGAGAGATCCAGTATGCCGGCAATGCGGCCATCCGGCCGATAGATCGGTGCGGCGGTGCAGTTCAATCCGGCATTTTGGTTGAGAAAATGCTGGTCGCCGCGCACTTCGCAGAACGCGCCCAGCGCCAGCGCGGTGCCGATGGCGTTGGTGCCCCGCTCCGCTTCTCCCCACTGGTTGCCCGGCGCCAGCGCAAAGCGCGACGCCTTATGCAGAAAGTCGGTATTGCCGCGGGTTTCCAGCACCAGCCCGTCGGCGTCGGCGATCACCACAATGGCGGGCTGGCGCGTAATTTGCGCGCCCAGCTGCTCGATCAGCGGCTGTACCCGCTGCGGCACCCAATCGTTGCGGCTGCGCAGCTCTTCGAGCAATCCGGCTTTGATAAACGGGATATGTTGATCGGTGCGCGTCAAGCCATAACCCTGGCTGCGTTGCCAGGATTCCGCCAACGGCTGGGTCAGCAAGCTGGCGCCCTCTGCGGGCAAGCGGTCGTCAGACAACATGCGTTTCTCCCCCGTTCGCGAGTGTTGCAAATGTGTATCATAAATGTGTATCAGGCGTTGCGACACGGGACACAAAAAATCATCGGCGACGGCGGCGCCACCCGAAGTTCTCAGCCCTCTCAATGCTTAATGTTTTAATAACTCGTTCTTTTTTTTACGGATGCTACCTCTGTCGCTAATCTGGCACGCGCCGTGCTTCTCTTTGCTGCGGCGACATGCCGCATTCACAGGCGCAGCCCAATAGCGCCGCTTTTCATCTGCAGAGAGGTGCTTAACATGAAATATGTCCACCCCGGTTTGCCTGGCTCGCTGGTTTCGTTCCGCAAACGCTATGGCAACTACATTGGCGGCAAATTCGTCGAACCGGTATCCGGCAACTACTTCACCAACACCTCGCCGGTGACCGGCCAGCCGATCGCCGAATTCCCGCGTTCCGACGCCAAAGACATCGAGCTGGCGCTTGACGCGGCGCATGCGGCGGCGGACGCCTGGGGTAAAACCAGCGTGCAGGAGCGTTCCAACGTGCTGCTGGCGATCGCCGATCGCATCGAATCGCGGCTGGAGATGCTGGCGCTGACCGAAACCTGGGACAACGGCAAACCGATCCGCGAAACCCTGAATGCCGATCTGCCGTTGGCGGTCGACCATTTCCGTTACTTTGCCGGTTGCCTGCGCGCGCAGGAAGGCACCGCGGCGGAGATCGACCAGAACACCGTGGCCTACCATATCTATGAACCGCTGGGCGTGGTCGGCCAGATCATTCCGTGGAACTTCCCGCTGCTGATGGCCGCCTGGAAACTGGCGCCGGCGCTGGCGGGCGGTAACTGTGTGGTGCTGAAACCGGCGGAACAAACGCCGCTCGGCATCAGCGTGCTGATGGAAGAGATCGGCGATCTGCTGCCGCCGGGCGTGCTCAACGTGGTACAAGGTTTCGGCGCCGAGGCCGGCGAAGCGCTGGCGCGCAGCAAACGCATCGAAAAAATCGCCTTCACCGGCTCCACGCCGGTCGGCCGCCATATCCTCGCCTGTGCGGCGGAGAACATCATCCCCAGCACCGTCGAGCTGGGCGGAAAATCGCCGAACATTTATTTTGAAGACATCATGCAGGCGGAACCGGAGTTTATCGACAAAGCGGTTGAGGGGCTGGTGCTGGGCTTCTTCAACCAGGGGGAGGTGTGCACCTGCCCTTCACGCGCGCTGATCCAGGAATCCATCTACCCGCAGTTTATGGAGAAAGTGCTGGCGCGTATCGCTACCATCCGCCAGGGCGATCCCTTCGACACCGAGACCATGATCGGCGCCCAGGCGTCAAAACAGCAGTACGACAAGATCCTGTCCTATATCGAGATCGCTAAAAACGAGGGAGGCAAAATCGTTGCGGGCGGCGAGCCCGCCCAGCGCGGCGACGAAGTGCAAAACGGTTTCTACCTGCAGCCGACGCTGATTACCGGCAACAACAGCATGCGTTTCTTCCGCGAGGAGATCTTCGGGCCGGTGATTGGCGTCACCACCTTTAAGGATGAGGCCGAAGCCCTGGCGCTGGCCAACGACACCGAGTTTGGGCTGGGCGCCGGGCTGTGGACCCGCGACATCAACCGCGCTTACCGCATGGGCCGCGCGATCAAGGCCGGGCGCGTGTGGACCAACTGCTATCACCTGTACCCGGCGCACGCCGCGTTCGGCGGCTACAAGAACTCCGGCATCGGACGCGAAACCCACAAGGCGGCGCTGTCGCACTATCAACAGGTGAAAAACCTGCTGGTCAGCTACGACGCCAAGCCGCTGGGCCTGTTCTGAATCCGGCGTAATGACAAGAAGGCCACCCGCAGGTGGCCTTCTTTTTTCGCGTGGCCTACTTCGTCATGCCGAGATCGATCACCATGCGACCGCGAATGGTGCCCGCCTTCATCTCGTCGAAGATGGCGTTGATATCCCCCAGCGGCCGCTTGGTCACTTTCGGCGTCACCTTGCCTTCGGCGGCGAACTGGAACGCCTCCTTCAGATCTTCGCGTGTGCCCACCAGCGAACCCACCACCTGAATGCCGTCCAGCACCAGGCGCGGAATGCTCAGATCCATGCTCTCCGGCGGCAGCCCCACGGCCACCACTTTACCGCCGGCGCGCACCGCATTCACCGCCGAGTTGAAGGCGGCTTTCGCCACCGCCGTCACCACCGCCGCGTGAGCGCCGCCGGTTTGCTGCTGAATGATCTCCTCCGCGTTTTGCGTTTTGGAGTTGATGGTCAGATCGGCGCCGATCTGTTTGGCGAACTCCAACTGACCGTCGTTGACGTCGATGGCGATCACTTTGGCGTTAAACACGTTCTTGGCATACTGCAGCGCCAGGTTGCCCAGCCCGCCCAAGCCGTAGATGGCGATCCACTGCCCCGGTTTGATATCGGAAATCTTCACCGCCTTGTAGGTGGTGACGCCGGCGCAGGTGATGCTGCTGGCGGCGAAAGAATCGAGCCCATCCGGCACTTTCACCGCGTAGTCCGCCACCACGATGCACTCTTCCGCCATGCCGCCGTCAACGCTATAGCCGGCGTTTTTCACCGAGCGGCACAGGGTCTCGTTGCCGCTGACGCAGTATTCGCAATGGCCGCACCCCTGGTAAAACCAGGCGACGCTGGCGCGGTCACCCACTTTTAACGAGGTGACGCCCTCACCGACGGCGGAGACCACGCCGATGCCCTCATGCCCCAACGTAATGCCCGGCACCTCACCGAAATCGCCATTTTTCACGTGCAAATCGGTGTGGCACACCCCGCAACACTCCATTTTCAACGCCGCTTCGCCGTGCTTCAGCGGGCGCAGCACTTTATCCTGAATGTCTACGGTATGGTTTTTCGTCACTACGGCAGCTTTCATGGTGTTTTCCTTAGCAGAGTGGGAAGTACAGTTGTTAATGTAGTGACTGTATTCGGTGAGGGCAAGTGCCACCTGTTTTGTGTAAAAACAAATAATTAAATATGAATCAGTCTGCTTATTTCATAAAAAACCATTAACAGACGGCGCGATCGCCTTGAGGTTGGCAGCCGTGAACGATCGCGCCTCCATGGCTTGATTTATCCCTTGAAGCGATTAACAGGGATTTTGAGGTAGTGCCGCCCATCATCTTCGCAATCTGGCAGAACGCCGCCGCGAATATTGACCTGCAGCGCCATCAGCATCAATTCCGGATGCGGCAACGTGGCGTCTCGCTGCTTTCTTTGCGCGATAAATTGGGCTTTACCCATGTTGGCCACCCAGGGGTTGTTCTCGCGCTGCTCTCGCACGGTGCTTTCCCAGCGGGCCTCACGCCCCGCCGGGCGATAATCATGGCCGGTAAACAGGCGGGTATCCGCTGGCAGGCTCAAGATCCGCTGCAACGAATCCCACAGGGCTTCCGCATTTCCGCCGGGAAAATCGGCCCTTGCGGTGCCGCTGTCCGGCATGAAAAACGTATCGTGAATAAACGCCGCATCGGCGATGTGATAAGTGACGGACGCCAGGGTGTGGCCAGGAGACAGCAAGACTTCAGCACGCAGGTTGCCGATAAAAAAGACGTCCCCATCCGCAAACAGCGCATCCCACAGGGTCTCGGCAGGAGGCAATTCTTTCAAATTATAGATGTCTTGCCACAGCCCCTGCACGGCGGTAATTTTTTCGCCTATGCCGGTGAGGGCGCCGGTTTTCTGCGCCAGCCAGGTGGCGGCAGAAAAATGGTCGGCATGCGGGTGCGTATCCAGCACCCAGGCCACTCCCCATCCTTGCTGCTGGATAAAGCTTAAAATGGTGCGGGCCTGCTGATGCGAGACCGTGCCCGATCGGCGATCAAAATCCAGCACCGGGTCGATGATGGCGCAGCGACGCGCTGCGGGATCGGCGACGACATACTGCAGGCTGCCGCTTTCCGGCTCATAAAACGCGTGCACTTGCGCGTGAGGCTGAACGGCCTGATGCCGGCCATACCAGCCCAGCGCCTTATCGGCATCGGCGCCATACTCTGCGCACTGGCTGCGAAATTGCGCTTCGTCTATCTGGCCTTCGCGCAGCGCATACAGCAGGGAAAGGCAGGCAGAACGCGCTCCGCTCCTGCAATGCGCCAGGGTCTTCTCACCCCGCCGCAACAGGTAATGGAAGATATAAACGGTCTCCCAGGTCAACGTGTCGAATGTGTAAGGCAGATAGACGTAGCCCATTCCCCATTGCTCAGCCAACGCTTTTTCTTGTTGATGGTTAAGGTACTCGCCCGGCTCTTCATCTGGCCGATTGTTGACGATAAACCGATAGCCTTGTTGATGCAGGATGGCGAAATCATTCGCTGCGGGCGCCCCCGAAAAGGAGAGCTGATGATGGTAAGTACGGATGTGCATATTTTTTCCTTTTGTTTTATAGGCTTTTAAAAAGCATATAAAGGGCCAGCACCAACAACATGCCGGCATAGAGCACACGGATAATGTCCTCGCGTTTTTTCAGGCGCTCGGTGAGCGCCACCCCCACGACGCCCCCCAGAACGCCGCCGACGATGAGCCAGCAGGTAATGACCAGCGACACCTTGCCGGACATGGCATAGCTTGCGCTTGTCGATAATCCCATGGCGGAAACCACGACCAGTGAGGTCGCCACCGCTTCAACCAGCGAAAAGCGGAAGAACCAGAGCAGCGCCGGCACCACCAAAAATCCGCCGCCGATGCCCAAAAAACCGGCCACCGCGCCCAGCGCCAGCACGCTGGGCCACACGATGGCGGGATGAAATGTCGGATGGGAGGACGGTAATCCGTTGCCTGCCCGATGATTTCTTTTCAGCGTCAATCCGGCGACAACCAGCATCAGCAGAGAGAAAGGCAGGGTTAAATGGTGCCCGTCCGTCATTTTTCCCACCTGAGAGCCCGCCAGCGTTCCCACCACCGCCACCAGCGAAACGGTAACGCCGGTTTGCCACCGGACGTTTCCTTTGGCGGCATGAACAAAAAGATTGATCAGCGCGCTAATGGCAACGGACATGGCACTGGTGCCTATAACCAAGTGCGTATCCGGGATTTTCACCATATACAGCAGCAAGGGAACGCAGACGATGGATCCGCCTCCCCCGGTCAGAGCCAGGAGAAATCCGACTATTCCCCCGGTTATCACCAACAGCGTCAGGGTATAAAAAGTAAAATGGAAAAAATCCAATGCATTAATTCCCTTTCGATATTTATGGCATTTATTAACGATCAGTTTGCGTTGATTGTCAAATAACTTATTACATTTAGCTATTACATATATCCAAATCGAATATGCGAATTTTAATATAACCATAAGTTCTATAAATTATCTTTAAATCTGAGCCACAACCCCCTACTTTCTTATGAAAGGAGACCTGCATGAAACCAGAAAAAATAAACACCCTGAAGAAAGTTGTTGTTATTGGCGGTGGTTCATCTGGCATCGGCGTCATCGCAAGCTTAAGGAAGCGAGTTAAAGATGCGGATATAACTGTCGTTGAACCCAATGACTGTCATTATTACCAGCCGGCATGGACCCTGGTGGGCGGCGGGCTCTTTGATATCAATAAAACGCAGCGCGCCATGCGCGATGTTATTCCTTCTGGCGTCTCATGGCTCCAGGACAGCGTTGTCAGGGTTGATCCCAATGAAAAATATATCGAGACCCGTCAGGGTAAACGCGTAAGCTATGATTTCCTTATTGTTGCCTGCGGCCTTGTTTTACGTTGGGATAAAATAGAAGGCCTTGAAGAGACGTTAGGATTTAACGGCGTCACCTCTAATTATCGTTTTGATCTTGCAGAATACACCTGGCAACTGATCCGGGAGATGCAAGGCGGCAAGGCGATATTTTCCCAACCCACGCTTCCCATAAAATGCGCCGGCGCGCCGCAAAAAGCCTTATATCTTTCATGCGACCATTGGCGGCGACAAGGCGTTCTGAATAATATTAACGTCAATTTCTGCCTTGCGGGCACGGCGGTTTTTGGCATTCCGCAATTTGTCCCCCCGCTGAGCGGCTATTTGGAAAAATACCGTGCACAGGTCAACTTCAATCATAATTTAATCCGTATAGATGGCGAAAATCGGCAAGCGATATTTGCCGTGGAGACAAATGAAGAGGAAAAACGCGAGTTAACCCTGCCCTTCGATATGCTTCACGTGGTGCCGCCTCAATCAGCCCCGGCGTTTATTTCGCAAAGCGGACTCGCGGATGGCGCCGGCTGGTGCGATGTGGATAAATTGACGCTGCAACATAAGCATTGGCCGGATATTTTTGCGGTAGGCGACTGTTGCTCAACGCCAAACGCCAAAACCCTGGCGGCAGCGCGAAAGCAGGTGGTGGTGGTGGCGGAAAACGTCGCGGCACGTATTCATGGCACGCCTCTCACAGCCCATTATGATGGTTATGGTTCCTGTCCATTGACGGTCGAGAAAGGCAAAGTTGTGCTGGCGGAGTTTGGCTATGACGGTAAATTGCTGCCCACGTTTCCACTGCTCGACGCAACCCAGCCCAGCCGTATGGCCTGGTGGCTGAAAGCCTGGTTTTTACCCCGGTTTTATTGGGCGGGCATGCTGCGCGGGGTTGAATGGTTTGCCGGAAGCAAGCGGCCGTGATGCACACTCGGCTCCCCTTGTCGCTCTGGCCGCAGCAGGCGCTTGACTATTTGGCGATACACAGCCACCATCGCTTGCGAGCCAGCAGGCTGATTGCAAGCCGTCACCACTAACCGGTCGATCAACGATGAAAAACGCACCCGCCGTTACGATTCACTACTGTTCACAATGCAACTGGTTGCTGCGCGCCGGCTGGATGGCGCAAGAGCTGCTGAACACCTTCGGCGACGATCTCGCCTCCGTCACCCTGATGCCGGGCACCGGCGGGGTCTACCAAATCAGCGTCGATGGCGTGATGATTTGGGATCGCAAGATTGACGGCGGCTTCCCCGATGCGGCGCAGTTAAAGCAGCGGCTGCGCGATCACAGCTTCCCCGATCGTTCTCTCGGCCACAGCGACGGTAAAAAAGCCAGACACTGAAGGCCGTCAGCGCCCCGTCGGCGGCTGCGCGCCGAGAATGCGCGGCATTGTTTCTTTCATCATTTCCATGAATTTGCGTAAACGCGCGGGATAATAGCTGGCGTAGGGATACAACAGGTAAATAGGCAGTGGCTCAGCTCGCCACAGGGGTAACAGCGTCTGCAGAGCGCCTTGCGCCAATTCTTCTTTCACCACCCAAGACGACACGATCGCGACGCCCAGCCCTTCCAGCGCCGCCTTGCGCGCCGCATAAAGGCTGTCGGTGCTCAACCTCGGCGCGATGTCGAAACGCCGCTGTTCACCGCTGGTCGCGTGGGTCAAGACGACCTCATTACGATAAAAACTGTTTACCGCCAGCCACGGCAATGAGGCCAAATCGTCGAGATCGACGATCGCCGGTCGTTCAGCCAACAGCGCCGGTGACGCCACCGTGCTGCGCGGCACCTCCGCCAGCAACACCGCCACGACCGACGGATCGGTCACCGCACCGACGTGAATGGCGCAATCCACCCCCTCGGGAATAAAGTCCGGAGAATGATCGTTCAGCGTCCACTCAACGTAAGTTTGCGGGTAGCGCCGCAAATACTCGCCCAACGGACCGATCAGCTGATCCTGGCCGAATGCGTGCGGCGCCCGCACGCGCAACACGCCGACCGGTTCGTCGCGCGCGCCGCCAAGCCCTTCTTCCAGGCTTTGCCATTGTTCGATCAGCCCCCGCGCCTGGCGGTAACAGCGCTCGCCGTCATCGGTCAGTTTGAGGGCGTGGGTCGTCCGCTGGATCAGTTTGGCGCCCAGCAGCTGTTCCAATGCCTGCAGACGCCGGCTGATCGTCGGCTGCGAAGTGCCCAGCTGCTGCGCCGCCGCCGACAGGCTGCCGCTTTCGACGATGCGCACCAGCGTATGCAGCAAAGTTATGCGGTCGCCGTTAGGTAAGTTAATTTTATTCATACGTTGAGTGTATAACAGTTTTACCTGCGAGGGGGCTACAGCGGCATGAAGCAAGCGGTAAAAATGACCGCACATTCACTTTGCAGGAATTTTTGCCATGAACACCGCCACCACCCACGGTGCACCGTCCGCCAACGTCGTATTTCTGCTGGCCGCCGGCGCCGGCCTCAGCGTCGCGTCAATCTATTACAGCCAGCCCATGCTTGGCATGATGGGCGCCGATTTCCACGCCGGCGTCGCCGATGCCGGCATGGTGCCGACGCTGACCCAGTTAGGCTATGCGCTGGGCATTTTACTGTTGGCGCCGCTCGGCGACCGGTACGATCGCCGGCGGATCATTCTGGTAAAAGGCGCGCTGCTGACGCTGACGCTGTTACTCTGTGCTTTTGCTGCCTCGTTCCCGCTGTTGTTGCTCAGCAGCCTGGCGATAGGCCTGACCGCCACCGTCGCGCAGGACATTATCCCCGCCGCCGCCACGCTGGCGCCGGAGGCCAGCCGCGGCAAAACCGTCGGCGCAGTGATGACCGGGCTATTGGCCGGCATTTTGCTGTCGCGGGTGTTCAGCGGCGCACTCGCCGAGTACGCCGGCTGGCGCAGCGTCTACGCACTCGCGGCGCTGGGCGTTTTGTCGATCACGCTGGCGATCTGGCGCATGTTGCCGCGTCTTCGCCCTCATAACGCGCTGAGTTACCCCGCGCTGCTGCGCTCGCTGGGACATCTGTGGGCCGAGTATCCCGCGCTGCGGCGCGCAACGCTGGCGCAAGGCTTTCTGTCATTGGGCTTCAGCGCTTTCTGGTCAACGCTGGCGTTGATGCTGGCGGAGCGCTACCAGATCGGCAGCGCGGCCGCCGGCGCGTTTGGCCTGGCGGGGGCGGCGGGTGCGCTGGCGGCGCCGTTGGCGGGCAGTCTGGCCGATCGGCACGGCCCTGACGTCGTGACCCGTATCGGCGCGGGACTGGTTCTGGCCTCCTTCGCCTTGATGTTTCTGCTGCCGCTGTTGCCGCTCCCGGCGCAACTGGCGCTCATTGCGCTGAGCGCCGTCGGATTCGACCTGGGCATCCAGGCTACGCTGATCGCGCACCAAACCATCGTTTACGGTCTCGATCAGGCAGCCCGCAGCCGATTGAACGCCCTCTTGTTCACCGGCGTCTTCATCGGTATGGCGACCGGCGCCGCCCTCGGCAGCCGCATTCTGGCAAGCGCGGGCTGGCCGGGCGTCGTGGCGCTGGCGACGGCGGCGGGGGCCGTGGCGCTGTGGATCCGCAGCGGGCGCAAAACGGCGCGCGTAGTGGCCTGATAGCGCCCTCTGCTGGCGCAAGCGGTTGATTTCACCCAGGCCTCTTGCGCTATACTGAGCGCCCTTTTTGCTACGCATTTAAAACAATTTTATGATGGAACGCTTGCTAGAAAACGCGATGTACGCCTCCCGCTGGCTGCTCGCGCCGGTTTATTTCGGCCTTTCGCTCACTCTGGTCGCCCTGTCGATCAAGTTTTTTCAGGAAATTCTCCACGTCCTGCCAAATATTTTTGCCGTTACCGAAGCCGATCTGGTGTTGACCTTGCTGTCGCTGATCGACATGGCGCTGGTCGGCGGCCTGTTGGTAATGGTGATGTTCTCCGGCTATGAAAACTTCGTCTCGCAATTGGATATCACCGAAGGGAAAGAGAAACTGAGCTGGCTGGGCAAAATGGACGCCACCTCGCTGAAAAACAAGGTCGCCGCATCTATCGTCGCCATCTCCTCCATTCACCTGCTGCGGGTGTTTATGGACGCCAAGAACGTGCCCGACAACAAGCTGATGTGGTATGTGATCATCCACCTCACCTTCGTGCTCTCCGCCTTCGTGATGGGTTATTTGGACAAGGTGACCCGCTCCAAGCACTAAACGCGCCACCACGCCCGATCGTCAGGATCGGGTGTCTTCCCCTCCTTCGCTGTTCCCCAACCGTCACCGCCGTCATGTCTTTCATCTGGCACATCTGATGATAATTTTATTATAATGTCATTACACTCATTATGGACCGAACGCCGGCCACCACACCGGATTCGCCGCAGACAGGATCACGCACTTCCATGCCATTAAACGGTCACCCCCTGCAATTCAACGATATTCAGGCGATTCTGCCTCATCGTTATCCCTGCCTGTTGGTCGATCGCGTGCTGCCCGCCGGCACCTGCATTGCCGAAGGCCGGCTGAGCGCCATCAAGAACATCACCGCCAATGAGCCGACGTTCTGGAACGGCCATGCGCACTTCGCCGGTTTTCCCGGCGTGCTGTTGGTGGAAGCGCTGGCGCAAAGCACCGGGCTGCTGGCGCATTATTATCTCGGGGCGTTGAATGAAGGAGAACATTACTACTTCGCTTCCATTCAGCGGGCGCGGTTTTATCGCGCCGCCCGTCCCGGCGACCAGGTGTTGATGGAGGTCGCCTTTGTACGCCGGCGAGGCGCGATCGCCCGCTTCACCGGCCGCGCCAGCATCGATGGCCGGCGCATTTGCACCGCCGATTTCATGTGCGCCCGTAAATAGGCCGCTTGCCAAAGGAAACCTGCGAATACCATGTCTCTGGTTGACAGCTTACTCAGAACCCTCGATTTCTCCCCGCGCGGCCAGGTGATCGCTCGCGAAACCGACGCCTGGGGCGAAATCATCGTTTCCGATCACAAGGACTACCGCACGCTGCGGTTTGACGGCATCTGCGAGCAAAGCAAGATGAGCCTCAGCAACCCCGCGCAGCCGATCCACAACTACATCAAAGCGATGCTGATGGCGGTGGCCTGGCAGCCGCCGACCTCGGCGCTGATCTTGGGGTTAGGCGGCGGCAGCTTGCTGCGTGCGCTGCACGCGCTCGATCCGGCCATGCGTCTGGACGTGGTTGAACTGCGCGCCGCGGTGATCGCCGTCGCGCGCCGCTATTTTACGCTGCCGGCCACCGACACCATCAGCCTGCGTACCGCCGACGCCATGGACTTTGTGCGCCCGCCCGCCGAGACGCGTTACGACCTGATTTTCTCCGATCTCTATTCGGCGTTCGCCATGGATCCGCAGCAAGGCACCCAGACATTCCTGGAAAACTGCGCCGCGCGGCTGAACGACGGGGGCTGGCTGGTGCTCAATTACCACGATCTGCCCGATGAAAACAGCCTGCTGTACCACAGCCTGCACCGGATATTCGGCACCGTATTATTTTGCGTCGCCCCCAGCGGCAACGTGATCATTTACGCCACGCCGGCGCAGGTGACGTTGCCGCTCAGCACGCTGCGCACGCTGGCCGCCGGCAGCGGCGAGCTGTTCAACTGCGAACTCGGCTACCTGTCACGCAAAATAGAACGGCTGCATTTCCGCTAAGAACGAGCGGCGACGCGGTCTGGCTGGCCGCTTCGTCCACATGGTATTATCATTCAGTCATCATTCTCTGGAGGATCCTGATGGAAAAGAAAACGGCGCGGCTAACGGTGCTGATTGACCCGGACAAGAAGAAAGCTCTGGAAGAGCTGTGCCTGCAGCAGGACGTCACCCCTTCTCAGGTGGTGCGTCAGCTGATCCGCGATTATCTGCACAAGCATCAGGTGGATTATCCCAGCCAGCCGACCCACGCCAATCCGCGCGTCGAGAGCAATTGAACGGCGGCCTGCCCCGCAAACCGTGAAGCGCGCTACACCTGCGCGCGTCCCTAATCCGAATCCTCCACGGCGGTCTGTCCATCCTGCGATATCGCTGCTACTGTTTTAGGCGTTCATTATTCTCTCTTGGGGAAGGAAACGCGCCATGTTCAGCCATATTACCGTCGGCGTCAGCGATCTGGATGCCGCCGCCGCGTTCTACGACGCCATTCTGTTGCCATTGGGCTTACAACGGCGGGAAGTGACGCCGGACGGCGGCCCCGCCGCCCGCTGCTGGGTGATGCCAGGCCAAACGCTGCCGCGTTTTTACGCCTACCAACCCTTCGACAGACAGCCCGCCAGCGCCGGCAACGGCAGCATGCTGGCCTTCCTCGCCGCCGACGAGCTGGCGGTTAAACGCGCCTACGCCGCCGGTCTGCTGGCGGGCGGCAGCAGTGAAGGCGAGCCCGGCGAGCGCGCGCACTACGGCAAAGGCTATTTCGGCGCTTACCTGCGCGATCCCGACGGCAACAAGGTGCATGTGGTTTATCGGGGAGATCTCGCCTGATGAAATGCTCGGTTTACATCGCCACCAGCGTAGACGGATTCATTGCCGGACCGGACGGCGACATCGACTGGCTGCTGCGGCCCGAATATGCGGTTTCGCTGCTCAATGGGCTGAGTTTTGAAGCGTTTGTCGCCAACATCGACGCGCTGGTGATGGGCCGCCATACCTATGATAAAGTCCGCGCCTTTCCCGAGTGGCCCTATGGCGCACTGCCGGTGGTGGTGCTGTCGACGCAGCCGCCCGCGCCGCACGCAACGGGCCACGTTCGCTGGATGAATGGCGAACCGGCGGCCATCGTGACGCAGTTGGCCGAGCAAGGCTGCCGTCACCTGTATATCGACGGCGGCCAGACCGTGCAGCGCTTCCTGCAGGCCGGCTTGATCGACGAACTGACGATTACGCGCGTGCCGCTGCTGTTGGGCGGCGGTATCCCCTTATTCGGCGCCGATGGCCAGGAGCAGCGCCTGCGCCTGCTTGCCGTCACTTCATCGGACAACGGTTTCGTGCAAGAACGCTACGCGGTTCAGCGCGCGCCGTAACGCAGCATCAGGCGGCGACCGCCGAAGGCGATGAGCAACGCCGCCAATGCCAACAGCGCCGCCACGCCGTAGGTCACCCGCATGCCGTAAGCCGCGGCGGCCGCAGTGCCCGCAACCTGCTGCGAAGCCAGATAAAACAGCGCCCCCATCGCCGACGCGCCGGTGATCGCCCCCAGATTGCGCGACAGGTTCACCATGCCGGCGATCAGCCCGCGCCGTTCAGGAAACAGATCCTTCATCAGCATGGTGTTGTTGGCCACCTGAAACAGCGCATAGCCGGCGGTCAACAGCGCGATGGGGGCGATATAGCCGAGCACGCCCCAACGGTTAAACAGTGACAGCAACGCCGCGCCTGCGGCCACCGCCGTCAGCCCAAACTGGGCGATGCGCTGCGATCCGAAGCGATCCACCAGATAGCCGGCCGGTATGCCGGTCAGGATCGCCACCGCCGGTCCCGCCGACATCACCAGCCCGACCTGCGCGGCGCTTAAGCCCAGCGCCCGCGACAGATAGAACGGCCCGACCACCAGCGTGGCGGTCATCACCGTCATCACCAGCGCACTGGCCGCCAGCCCCGCCGTCAGGGCCGGATGGCGGAACATCGACGGCGCAAGCAGCGGCGATGCGGCGCGGCGTTCCACGCGGATAAACAGTGCCCCCGCCAACAGCGCCCCCAACATCAACGCCAGGTTAAGCGCGCCGAAGTCGCCGCGCCCGAGGGTCATCGCCAGCGAATAGCAGAGCAATGCGCCGCCCAGCAGCAACGTGCCGGCGCGATCGAACGGTTCCGCGCGCGTTGCCGCGCGCGGCCCATTCGGTAAGTATCGCCAGGCAAGCCACAGCGCCAGCAGCCCCAGCGGCAGGTTGATCAGGAACATCGCCCGCCAGCCGAAACCGGCGATCAGCGCGCCGCCCAACGACGGCCCCAGCGCGGTGCCCACGGCTGACATAGTGCCGAGCAGCCCCATCGCGCGGCCGATTTTTTCCTTCCCCAGAACCTCGCCCGCCAGCGCCATGGCGATCGACATCATGACTGCGCCCCCCAGCCCCTGCGCCAGGCGCGCCGCCAGCAACAGCCACAGTTGCGGAGCCAGCGTGCAAATCAGCGAAGCGGCGGTAAACAGCGCGATGCCCGCCAGCAGCAGGCGGCGGCGATTGAGGCTGTCGCCCAAACGGCCGATGCCGATAATGCAAGTGGTGACGGCCAGCAAATAGCAGAGCAACACCCACTGCACCGCCTGGAACGAGGCATGGAACGCAGTGGCGAGCGCCGGCAGCCCGACGTTGGCAATGCTGATGCCAAGCGATGACAGCAGCATGCTCAGAGAAAGAGCGGCCAGTATGCCGCGGACGCCTTGCGGCGAAGGGTGGGATAACATGATGAACACTCCTGACATAGACTGCGGGTAAGCCTATGTCAGGGGTTAGCATGGCGGAAGACGCATGGCATGCACTGTATCCATGCGCCTGACGCCTTATCTGACGCGAGCCGTTACCAGGCGGCGATTTCCGCCTCGGTGAGCGGCAACGTCTGAGTCACACCGGTTTCCGCCGCCAGGGTGGCCGCTTCCAGCACCGCCATCACCGCCAACGCCTGCGCCGCGGTAACCGGGTTGGCGCCTGCGCCGCGCAACGCATCGCGCACCTGGAAGTAATACTGGCGCTGATCGCCATCCGGCGTCGGCAGCGTGCGCACCGGCTCCGTACCGATAAACAGGCTCATCGCGTCGTCGTCTTTGCCCCACTCCGCCGAACCCGGCGTCACGCCGGCCAGCAGCTGGCTCTCCTGCCCGTCGGCGCGCGCTTTGACCACGCTGCCTTTCTCGCCGTGCACGGTAAAGCGTGAGACGCCGCCCGCCACCAGCATGCTGCCGTGCAGGATCACGCGGTGCGTCGGATAGTTCAGCACCACGTGGGCCCAGTCGTTAATCTGCGCGTTGGGGCGCAACGTGGCGATGTTGGCCTGCACGCTGTGCGGCAAACCGAACAGCTGCAGCGCCTGATCGACCATGTGCGGCCCCAGATCGAACCACAGCCCGCTGCCTGGGAGGTTTTGTTCACGCCAGCGCACCCGTACTTCAGGGCGATAGCGGTCGATATGGGACTCAAAGTGCGTCACCTTACCGATCAGCCCCTGCTCGATCACCTGTTTCACCCCCAGGAAATCGCTGTCCCAGCGACGGTTCTGGAACACCGACAGCAGGCGGCCGTGCTTCTCCGCCGCGGCAATCAGCGCGCGCGCCTGCGCCAAATCCAGCGTAAACGGCTTATCCACCACCACGTGCTTGCCCGCCTCCAGTGCGGCCAGCGCCAGCGGCGCATGGGTGGCGTTCGGCGAAGCAATCACCACCAGATCGACCTCCGGCAGGCGGATGGCCTCGAGCGGATCGGCGATCACGCGTGCATGCGGCAGGACGGCGTGAACTTTGTCGGCGTCGCGCGAAGCCACCACGCTGAGTTCCAGCCCCGGCACCGCGTTGATCAGCGGCGCGTGAAACGCCTTGCCGACAAAGCCGTAGCCAATCAGCGCCACCTGCAACGGTTGAGCGTTATCGTTCATCAGTGTTCTCCTCTAGCGGTCGTCGGCGACGACACAAAGTTCAATCAATGATTGTTCGTCCAGGTTGTCCCACGGGCGATCGGTAAACAGGCGTTGGATCTGCGCCAGATCCGCAACGTGATGCGGCTCGCAGCGATCCAGTTTCATATGGTCGGCCACCAGCCAGCGCTCGCCGCTGTTAGCCAGCATGGCGCGTTTGACCTCTGCATCGGCCTCTTCGCCGGCGCTCAGTCCCAGCTGAGGATGCACCGCGCAGGCGCCCAGCAAGGCGATATCCGCACGGTAGCGCGCCAGCAACGCCAGCGTGGCGCTGCCGGCGAACAGCCGCTGGCGCGCATCCCACTGGCCGCCGAGCAAGATCAGATTGATCTCCGGCCTGTCGCTCAGGCACTGCGCGATATCCAGCGAAGCGGTGATCACCGTCGCCGGGCCGCGCAACGCCTGCGCCACCGCCAACAGCGTACTGCCCGCATCCAGCATCAGGGTGCTGCCGGGCGGGATCTGCGCGGCCACCGCGCGGCCAAGCCGCTGCTTGACCTGCGGCAACAGCGCAGCGCGCGCCTGGCGCGGCATGCCGGAGGGTTCGAGCGCTATCGCGCCGCCGTGATGTTTCTGCGCCAACCCTTGCCGCTCGAGATCGGCCAAGTCGCGGCGCACGGTATCGACCGAAACACCGATGGCGGTGGCCAATTCCGCCACCGCCGCCTGCCCACGTTCGCTGAGCAAATCCAGTAAATGGCGCTGTCGTGCCGCTTTGTGCATGGGGTCATTTCCGTAGTAGAACGCATAAAACAGCAATATACCGCAAAAAGAAGCAAAAAAGAACGCCCGTCGGCGGCGCATTCCGCATCAAACATTAAAAAAGCATTAGGTGGATAATCGAGCGTCACCAACAAGGAGAAGTTATGAAAATCGACCTGATGTTCGACGATACCGCCGCCAGAGCGGTGCAATACAACGCCCGCGCGTCGGTGGAGGATTTTGACGCCTGCATGGCGGAATACGCCGCGCAGGCCCAGCGCGCCAAGGCACAGACGCCCGGCATTTACGATCTGCGTTACGGCATGAGCGCCGCCGAGCGCCTCGATCTGTTCCCGGCTTGCACGCAGCCCGCCCCGCTGCTGATCTTTATTCATGGCGGCTACTGGCATTCGCAGCGCAAAGAGGAAGCCTGTTCGATGGCCGCCGCGTTTGCCCAGCGCGGCGTGGCCGTCGCCACGCTGGAATACACACTGGCGCCAGAAGCGACGCTGGCGGAGATCGTGCACGAGGTGCGCAGCGCCGTCGCCTGGCTTTATCATCACGGGGCGCCGTTCGGCATCGATCCGGCGCGCATTTTCGTCAGCGGCAGTTCGGCCGGCGGCCACCTGTGCGGCATGCTGATCGCCGACGGCTGGCAGCAACGCTATCGCCTGCCGCCCGACGCGATCAAAGGCGCGCTGGCGCTGAGTGGCCTCTACGATCTGCGCCCGCTGTGCGATATCTACATCAACGACTGGCTGCACCTGACGCCCGAACAGGCGCAAACGCTCAGCCCGCTGTTTTTGCTGCCAGCGAAAGAGCATGCGCCGCAGATCCTGCTCGACGTCGGCCAGCGGGAAACGCAAGGCTTCAAAAACCAGACGCAGGCCTATTATGACGCCTGTCTGGCGCGCGGCCTCGACGTTCAGTTGCTGGCCGACCGCCACTGCAATCACTTTACGCTGGTCAACGAGCTGGCCGATGCGGAAAGCGCGATGTTCCGGCAGGTGATGGCGATGATCGACGCAACGCAGCGGTAGTCTGCCGCTGCAACCGCAGCCTGGCGGCGATCGTAATCACCGCCAGCGCGGCGAACAAGGCTCCGCACAGCAGGCTGCCCTGTAGCCCCCACGCGGCGATGAACCAGCCGCCCGCCAGTGAGCCCAGCGCCACGCCCAAATTGATAAAGGCGATATACAGCCCGGTGGCGAACGCCGGCGCCTCGGGGGCTTCGGATGTCAGCCAGATCTGCGTCACGATCAAACCGCTGGTGTGCGTCGCTCCCCAATACAGACAAAGCGCCGTCATCGAACCGATATTCGCGCTGCCGTAGCGATACAGCAGCGCATAAGCCGCAATCAAGGCTAGCGGGTGCAGCAGCACCGTCACTGCACGATGGCGGCTCAACCCCTTGCCGGCCAACAGATTGCCCGCGACGCCGCCCACGCCGAACACCACCAGAAGAAAGCCGATGGCGGCGGCGCCAATGCCGGCTTCACGGCTGAGGTACTCGGCCGCATAAGCGTAGACGGCAAACATCGCGGCAAAGATCAGCACGCAGGTAATGATATTCAACCACAGCGTGCCGCTGCGCAGGATTGCCAACTGTTTGCCATAGCTGAGGCGCTGCACGGCCGCATCAGGCAAGCGCCACAGCAATCCCAACGCCGCCAGAAGGTTTACCAGCGCGCAAAATCGAAACGACGCCTCATAGCTGAACTGCCCGGCGATCCATTGCGTCAACGGTATCCCCAACACCATGCCCATGCTGGTGCCGATGAACGCATAGGCGGTTGCTTTGGTGGCCAGATGCGGCGGATAAAGCGCCGCGGCCGCCACCATGGCCAGCGAAAAATAGATCGGATGAAACAACGCCGGCACAATGCGCAGCAACATGAGCATGGCGAAACTGTCCGTCTGAGCGGACAGCGCGCTGGCCGCCGCGAACACGGTCAACGCGATCAACAACATGCGTTTGCGATTGAATCGCGACGCCAGCAGCACCAACAGCGGCCCGAGCAGCGCGATGGTCAGGGCGAAGATCCCGACCAGCCAGCCGGCCTGCGCCGTAGAGATGCCATACCGCGCGATGATCTGCGGCAAAATACCCACCACGCCAAACTCGATGCAGTAGACGCCGAACAACCCCAGCGCGATAAAGAAAATCGGTGGCATCAGGCGCATTGTATCGCTCCCGTCGCGGCATAGACCGCCTGACAAATCTCGCCGACAAAAGCGCCGGACATGCCCTCCAGCGCCGTGTTGGTAAACGCGACGACGCTGAGCTGCCGGACAGGATCGACGAACCACGAGTGGCCATAGGTGCCGCCCATTCGCCAGCTGCCAACGGACTCCGGCGTTTGCGCGGCGACGGGATCTTTCAGTACGGTAATGCCGAGGCCGAAACCGCGCCCCGGCCAAAACGGCATCGGCAAATCGCCGATTTGGTTGGTGGTCAGCGCCGTCACCCATTCGGCCGGCAGCACCTGCCCGCCCCCCTGGCGCAACGTTTCCAGCAGGCGCAGGAAATCCTCCGCCGAGCCGACCATGCCGGCGCCGCCGGAGGCGTACGCCTGCGGATCCAGCGCACGCGCCGGCGACAGATGAAAACCGGCGCTGCCATCGATGAACGGTAAACGATCCGGTTGGCGCAAACGGCGCGGCTCGCCGGGATGATCGGCGTAAGCGGCCGCCAAACGTGCGGGATCCACCGCCAGGAAATCGGTATCCGTCATCGCCAGCGGCCCGGTCACCCATTTTTTTACTGCCTGCGTCAGCGGCAGGCCGCTCGCCTGTTCGATCGCCGCGCCCAGGACATCGGTGGCGATGGAATAGCGCCACGCCGCGCCGGGCGGAGCCAGCAAAGGGGCGCAGGCAATACGCCGCACGTTCTCCTGCAGGCTGACAGACGCTTCATCCATGCCGTCGGAGACGCCCAGCTGGGCATAGAATCCCCCTTCCGGCTGGAAAAAGCGGTAGCTTAGTCCGGCGGTGTGGGTCATGAGATGCCGTAGCGTCATCAACGGAGTGGTGCCGTCCGCCAGCCGCGGGCGAAAATTCGGCAGCCAACGGGTGATCGGATCGTCTAACCGCATGGCGCCTTGCGCCATCAATGCCAGCGCCGCCGTGGACACGATCGGTTTGGATACCGAGGCCAGACGAAACAGCGTATTGAGCGCCATCGGCTTGCCCGCTTCGCGATCTGCCATGCCCGCCGCGCGGTGATAAACGATCTCACCGCCCTGCGCCACCAAAACGACCGCGCCAACCAATCGTTTTTCACGCAAGGCTTGCTCTATCGCGCCGTCAATCGCGTTGGCAGAGGATCCGTATTCATTCATTTTTATTACCCCAGGTAGTCAGCCCATGCTGCCGCCACCGAGCATAGAGCGTGGTGATTAACGAAAAAACAGGCTAGATTTCCTTTCATAGCGGACACTCAAGTCCGCAATGGGGCAAGCAATGGATAATCTGTCTGGGGTGAACGTCTTTGTGCAGGCCGCAGAGACGCTGAGTTTCGTAGAGGCCGGGCGCGTGCTCGGCATTTCCGCTTCCGCGGTGGGGAAAAGCATCGCCCGCCTGGAAAATCGGCTGGGCGCGCGTCTGTTCCACCGCAGCACGCGCAGCATGACGCTGACCGCCGAAGGCCGGCTGTTTCTGCACCGCTGCCAGCGCATTCTCGGGGAATTGGCGGCGGCGGAACGGGAAATCAGCGATACGCACAGCGCGCCGCGCGGCAAGCTGCGTGTCAGTTTGCCGCTGGTGGGCGGCCTGCTGAATCCGGTGCTGGCGGAATTTGTCCGGCGTTACCCGGAGATTGAGCTGGAAACCGATTTTTCCGACCGGCGGGTCGCGGTGATCGAAGAAGGGTTCGATGCGGTGATCCGCGTGGGCGATACCGAGGACTCTCGCTTAATGAGCCGCCAACTGGGCACGTTTCACCTACAGCTGGTGGCGGCGCCAGAGTATCTGCGCCGAGCGGGAATACCCCGCCAGCCGGCAGAACTGCGCGATCACGCCTGCCTGTTATACAGATTCCCCACCACCGGCAAAGTCGAGACCTGGCCGGTGGCGGGCGGAGATAAACTGCTCGACGAAGGCCTGGGCAAGCGCACGGTATGCAACACCGTCGACACGCTGATTTACCTGGCGGAACAGGGCCTGGGCATCGCCTGCTTGCCCGATTTCGCGGTGCGAGAGGCGCTGGAGCGACGGCGGCTCCAACCGGTGCTTGGCGACCACTGCCGACACAGTGGCAGTCTCAAAATTCTCTGGCCTTCAAGCAAACATCTTACACCGCGTCTCAGGGCATTTATCGACATCATGAGCGTTCGCCTTTTCTCGGCCTGAGTCCTCTATCGTGCTAGAGCAAATACAGCTTTGCTTTGCACAAAAATAGCTAAGGCGCAGCCTGCCAGCAGCTCTGACGGCGGCGCAGTGCCGTCGTTATATTCCATTCAGAGATATGGAAGCGCCGTTCGTTCTTTCGGGACAACGAAAATCGCCACACAATACCTTTCACCCCGCACTCGTGCATAACCGTATATAAATTCAGGTGTTAACGCCTTGTCATTACCGATAACCGCCCAATTCGCCCATCTGATATTGAACAGCCAGCCGGATGAAAACGCCCTGTCAGCCGCTCGCCGCGGCGTGAAAGATTACTTCGCCTGCGCGCTGCCGATTGCCCGCGGGGCGTTGAGCGATGCCGGTCTGGCAGCGATCGGTAAGACGTTTCCGCCGAACGGCAGCGAGAACCGCGCACTGCGCTATGGCTATGTCAGCCACGCGTTGGACTTCGATGATTACCATCCTGCGCTGCGTGGCCATCCGAGCACCGTAGTGCTCTCAGCCCTGCTGGCGCTGAACGGTGAGAGTGACAATGTCACTGAGCTGTTAACCGCCTATGTCATCGGCGTAGAGGCCGCTGGCCGGCTGGGATTGGCCGCTGGCACGCAACATTACGTGCTGGGTTTTCACAGCACCGCCACCCTGGGCGCGGTCGCCGCCTGCGCCGCCGTGGCGCGTTATCTGCAGCTTGACCAGCGGCAGACGCAGATTGCTCTGGGCCTGGCGGCCACGCAGGCAGCGGGCCTGCGCAGCCAGTTCGGTTCGGCGGCCAAACCGCTGCATGCCGGGTTGGCGGCACGCAACGCGGTCAACGCCGCTCTGCTGGCTCAGGCCGGTTTCATCGGCCAACCGGAGGGCGTGCTGGACAGCCTGCTGACTTCCCACGGCGGCGGCCGGCAAAAACCGGAATGCCTGACCGCCGGCTGGGGCACGCCCTGGCGCATCCTGCAGCCGGGGCTGGAATTCAAGCGGTACCCGACTTGCGGTGGCACTCACAGCGCGGCCGAGGCGGCGCTCGCCCTGCGCGCGCGGCTGCTGGCACAAGGCGACGTCCTTGCGGAGATCGCACAGGTTGAGGTCAGTTTTCCGCCCGGCGCAGATACTGCGCCCTTTATTCGCCAACCGGCCACCGGTGTGGAAGCGCGCTTTAGCCTCGAATACGTCATCGCCGATGCGCTATACCACGGCGAGGTCCCGCTGACGCATTACGGCGAACAGCCTGTCGATGCGGCTATCGCCGCCCTGGCGGCAAAAGTTGTGCGCCATGTCGATCCCGCAGCCCCGCCGGACGCGCTCGATCCGGAGATGCGCTTCCATCGTCTGACCCTGACGCTGCAGGACGGGAGGCAAATAAGTGACATAGTCACAAGAAAGCAAACCGCCGCCCGGCCGACAGACCTCGACGCCAAGCTGCGCGCCATTCTGCAGCTGCTTCCGGGCCTCGAAGGCGAGAGCGTTATCCGCGACTGCGCGCTTATGTCCCCTGGCGCGCTGCCGCGACTGATTGCATTGTTAAATTAATAATAAAACAGGAATAATTATGAGTACTTCACCTTCAACACCATCGCGCCAACTCCGTCTCGGCCTGTTCGTTCAGGCTCTGGGGCACCACATCGGGGGATGGCGCGCAGAAGGCGCCAGCGGTTCACCGACCGATATCGACTGGTTCACCTGGATCGCAAAAAAAGCCGAAGAAGGCACTTTCGATATGTTCTTCGTCGGCGACGCGTTGGCAACCAGCGTGCACCGCCTGCCCTCGACGATGTCACGCCTGGAGCCGCTGACGCTGCTCGCGGCGCTGGCGGTCAACACCCGCCATATCGGGCTGGCGGCGACCGCCTCCACCACGTTCGATCAACCCTTCCACCTGGCACGCGCCATGGCCTCCATCGACCATATCAGCCACGGCCGCGCCGCCTGGAACGTAGTGACCTCTTTCTCCAGCGATGCGGCGCGCAACTTCAGCCGTGAAGATCTGCCGTCGCACGCCGAACGCTATGAAGTGGCGCGGGAATTCCTCGAGGCCAGCTACAAACTGTGGGACGGCTGGGAAAAAGACGCCATCGTGCGCGACAAGCAAAATGGCGTGTACGCCATCGACGAGAAAATCCACGCCGCCAACCATAAGGGCAAGCATTTCTCGGTGCAGGGCCCGCTGAACATTTCCCGCTCGCCGCAAGGACGGCCGGTGATCATTGAGGCCGGCTCTTCCCCGGCCGGCCAGCAGCTGGCGGCGGAAACCGCCGAAGTGGTGTTCACCGCCGCCGCCAGCCTGGAAGAAGGACAAGCTTTCTACCGCAGTCAGAAAAAATACGTGGCCGACGCCGGCCGCAACCCGGACCACCTGCTGATCCTGCCAGGTGTGATGCCGATTGTCGGGCGTACCAAAGAAGAAGCGCAGGAAACCTGGTATCAGCTGAATCAACTGGTGGATATCGATAACGGCATTGAGCAGCTGTCGGCGCGCTTTGGTTTCGATTTGAGCGATTATCCGCTGGACGGCCCGGTGCCGAACGTGGGCGCCACCGAAGGCGGCCAAAGCCGCGTGAAACTGCTGACCGATCTGGCCGCGCGGGAAAACCTGACGCTGCGTGAGCTGGCGGCCGTCGCGGCCGGTTCGCGCGGCCACCGCGTGGTGGTAGGCACCGCCGAAGAGATCGCCGACGACTTCCAGCTGTGGCTGGAACAGCAAGGCGCAGACGGCTTCAACATCATGCCGGCGGTATTGCCCAACCAGCTGGAACTGTTCGTCGAGCAGGTGATCCCGGAGCTGCGTCGCCGTGGCCTGTTCCGTGAAGAGTATCAGCATGCAACCCTGCGTGAAAACCTGGGTCTGCCGGAACCGGCAATCAACTTCGCTAACGTAAAATCGGCTTAATCCGCAGGGAAATCATGATGAAAACCACATTCAAACGCACCGTACTGTCCCTGCTGTTGGCTTCCTCCACGCTGGCGCCGTTGGCAGCCGGTCATGCCGCTGAAGGCGATGTTCCCTTCAAGGCGGCGCTGAAAGCTGCCGCCGATCCGGCGCTGCACGACAGCCTGCCTGAAGCGATCAAAAAGGCCGGCTACATCGTTGCCGGCACCAACCCGAACACCCCGCCGACCACCTTTTACCAGGCGGACAACAAAACGCTGGCCGGGCGTGAAATCGACGTGATGAGCGCGATTGCCGATCGCCTGGGCGTGGCGATCCACTGGAAGGACACCGGCGGCTTCGACAACATCATCCCCGGCCTGAAGTCCGGCCGTTATGACGTCGCGCTGGCCAACATTGACGCCAACAAAAAGCGCTTCCAACAGGTGGACTTCGTCGGCTATTACCACGCTTCCAAGCTGGCCTTGATCGCCCGCAAAGACGCTGCGCTAGGCCCTTACACCGAGCTGGCGCAGCTGTGCGGCCAGACCGTCGGCGCCGGCGCAGGCACCTCGCAGATCACCCGCCTGCAGCAGGCCAGCGATCAATGCGTCGCCGCCGGCAAGCCGGCCATCACCATGCCGATCTTCCCGGACCGCCCGGCCGGGGTGCAAGCGGTGATCAGCGGCCGCGTACCGATGTTTTTCGGCCCGTATGAAGGGTTGCGCTACCAGGCCACCCACGTTAAACCGCTGACGCTGGCCGGTGATATCAACATTGACGGCACCACGGTGGCCATTGCCCTGCCGAAAGGCTCCGAACTGGTGAAACCGGTGCAGGCAGCGCTGAATTCTCTGATCGCCGACGGCAGTTACCAGAAAATCCTCGACGGCTGGGATATCGGTTTTGGTGCAGTGAAAACCGCCGGCATCAATGAAGAGATCGCCAAATGAGTGGGCAACACCCTGTCGACGACGCGGAACTGAGCATCGTCGGCCATCGGCATTACGGGCGTTGGCTCAGCGCCCTGATTGTGCTGTTGATCGTCGGCGTTATCATCAATTCCATGCTGCACAACCCGCGCTTTGAATGGGCGGTGGTGGCGGAAAACCTCACCGAGGCTTCCATCCTCAACGGCGTGCTCATGACGCTTAAGCTGACGGTGATTTCGGTGGTGTTCGGCTTCGCCGGTGGCGTGCTGCTGGCGCTGATGCGCCTGTCGGCCAATCCGGTATTGGTTGCGGTAAGCTGGTTCTACACCTGGTTCTTCCGTGCGGTGCCGATGCTGGTGCAGCTGTTCCTTTGGTACAACATCGCCGCGCTTTATCCGCGCATCAGCCTGTGGATCCCGTTTCTTGGCGAAGTCGCCAGCGCGCCGACCAATACCCTTATCAGCACCTTCAGCGCGGCGGTGATCGCGCTGGTGATGCATCAGTCGGCCTATGCGGCGGAGATCGTGCGCGCAGGCATCCAAAGCGTCGGCAGCGGCCAGCTGGAAGCCGCCAAAGCGCTGGGATACCGTCGTGGGCAAATCCTGTGGCGCGTGGTATTGCCGCAGGCGATGCGCACCATCCTGCCGCCGGCGGGCAATGAGGTGATCGGGCAGTTGAAAACCACCGCGGTGGTGTCGGTGATTGCCCTGCAGGACGTGCTGTATTCGGCGCAGATCATTTACCAACGCACCTACGAGGTCATCCCGCTGCTGCTGGTCGCCACCCTGTGGTATCTGGCCATGACTTCGATTCTGTCGATTGGCCAATACTACGTGGAGCGCTATTTTGGCCGCGGCACGCAGGCAACGCGCCGCGGCGGGTTCTTCCTCAACCGCAAAGCCCCTCAGGGAGGTGAACAATGAGCGCATCCATCCACATCAACCGGGTGCGGAAATCCTTTTCCGGCACCGACGTGTTGAAAAACATCAGCCTGACCATCCCGGCAGGCTCGGTGACGGTGATCCTCGGCCCTTCCGGCTCCGGCAAATCCACCCTGTTGCGCTGCATCAACCACCTGGAAAAGCTGGACGGCGGCACCATTCGCGTTGGCGAACAGCTGATCGGCTATCGTCAAAAAGGCCGGCATCTGTACGAGCTGAAAGAAGCCGAGGTGGCCGAACAGCGTAAAAGCATCGGCATGGTATTTCAGCAGTTCAACTTGTTTGCGCACCGCACCGTGTTGCAAAACGTCAGCGACGCGCCGCTGCGGGTGAAAAAGGAAAAAAAAGCCGAGGTGCAGGAACGGGCGAAGCAGCTGCTGGCCCGCGTCGGGCTGGAACATCGCATCAACGCCTGGCCGCGAGAACTGTCCGGCGGCCAGCAACAACGCGTCGCCATCGCCCGCGCGCTGGCGATGAACCCGCAGGTGTTACTGTTTGATGAACCGACCTCCGCCCTCGATCCTGAATTGGTTGGCGAAGTGCTGCAGGTGATGAAAGACCTGGCGCATTCGGGCATGACCATGGTGGTGGTCACGCACGAAATCGGCTTCGCCCGCGAAGTGGCCGACCAGATTGTCTTTATGGATCAGGGAAAGGTGGTTGAAACGGGCAGCGTGCAGCAGGTTCTGGATGCGCCGGGACATGAGAGGACGCGCAACTTCCTGGCGACGGTATTGTAGTCCTGCGTCAGGGGGCGTTGCGTCCCCTGACGTTCAAATTCAGCCGTTATTTTTGCGGCCGATAGCGGAAAAGACGTTGAACACTTCACCCAAGCCGTAAATCGCGCCGAGCAAGACGGCCACCATTACCGGCACCAGGACCACCACGGTGGCCAAGCTTTCAAGCATTTCTAACATCGTTCTCTCCTGGTTTATAAGCACAGCGAATCTGCGCCGGAAGAAAAGGTTTCCGGCCAATCGATCGATTATCGTGGGGAGGCAGTCTAAAACGTGAGCCACATCACACTTGATGCGAGCTAATGTAACTTACACAATTACATTAACGCAATGCAAAAAATGCTCTGCGGGAAGACGGAATTGGCGTGGGTTTTTATTGCGTATCCGCTTGATATTGCGCTGAACAAGGGACGAAAGGATAGCCGGCTTGCCGCTCGACCTGCCCGGCCATTTCGGCGATGCTGGTTTGCGCCAGGCTGGCCTCCAGCGCGTGACCAACGCGCGCAAACTCTTGCTCCAGCACCGGGGTAATCGCGTGGCCGATATAACACGCATCGTTAGGCCGGGCGCGGTGCAGCATGAAATAGGGTTGATCCTCCACCGCGCGATACACGTCCAGCAGCGAGATCGCTTCTGCCGGCCGCGCCAGCAGCGCCCCGCCGCCTTGCCCCATCTGCGAATAGGTCAGCCCGGCCTCCGCCAGCGCGCCGAGGATCCGCCGCACCACCGTCGGGTTGGTGTTGACGCTGCGCGCGATATCTTCGGAACGCACCGTCTGGCCACGACACAGCGTGATGTTGGTCAGGATATGGATGGCAACGGCAAATCGCGTAGAGGTAGACACCTTGGCACCTGCTCAGAGTTTCGTTTATGTCGGATTAAAACATAAGGAAAGCGTATCAGTTTCCAGTAATACACATAATGAGTAGGGATAAGCGGAATGTCAACCTGCCCCCGCCCGGCGGCGGCGGCAGGTCAGGCTTCAGTACTGATTTCTGTCACTTTGTCGGGATAAAATGCCAGATAATCCTTGATCGCCACCACGGCGTTGTAAGGCATTTCATAGCTCCAGGCCGTATTGGCCCCCTGTGCGCCGTTCAGCGCGAAGGTGAAATAACTGCAGTCGCCCTTATACGGGCAGTAGCTGACGTGCTCGTTTTTCTGCAACAGCGCCATCTTCACGTCCTCACGCGGAAAGTAAAACACCGGCGGATAGGTGGCTTCCTGCAGGATGAGCGCATTGCGACTGTCGGCCAGGGTTTTCCCGGCAGCACGCACCACGACCCGCGTCGGATGACGGGTCAAGGTGATCGGGTGATCCGGGCCGGGGATTTTCACCGGTTTGCCGGACGCGGAAACGAGATCGGACATGGCGGCCTCCAGAGTATGTGCCCCGCCCCCGCGAGGCGTCTTCCCAGTATAGACCAGCGGTTTTGTCGGTGGCCGCACATTCGGCGAGCAATCGCTTTTCACCGCCGCAAAATTAAGAATTTTTACCTGTTCGATTTTCTTTCGGAGGAATACATTCATCCCAACTTCTACCGGTGGGTTAATCGGATTATTTTTAATCCATTAATCAGCCAATTTACCAGGAACTGATTATGAATATTAAACGTGCCGCAGGTGTGTTGGTGGTGGTGATGGCGACGCTTTCCGTTACCGCATGTGGGCATATGTCCAATCGCGATCGCAACACGGCGATCGGCGCGGGCGTCGGCGCGGTCGGCGGCGCAGTGCTGACCGACGGCAGCACGCTGGGCACCCTCGGCGGCGCAGCGCTGGGCGGTATTATCGGCCACCAGACCAGCCGTTAATCCTCCCGTTAAAATAATCTCTGCAGGCCGGCGCTTTTTTAATCCATAAGCGCCGGCCTGTTTTTATTTATCGAAATAACGTCCCTCAGCACAGGGAAATAATGAATAACATTAAGCGCAGCTTTATTATTCATTAACCTGCATCGGAAGTATTTATTGCGCCGGCAGCCTGAAACGCGCCATCGCTTTTTCTAACCGTTCCGACTCGCCCTGCAACAGCTGCGAAGCCTCGGTCACCGCGCTCACCACGGCGCCGGTTTGCTGCGCCACCTGATTCAGCGCGGTGATGCGCGCCGTCACGTCCTGGATGCTCTCCCCTTGATTGAATGACGCCAGCGAGATTTCCCCCATCAGCGCACTGCATTTGTTCACCAGATCGATAATTTTGCGCAGGTTGCCCGTCAGCCGTTCGACCGCCTGCGAACCTTGATCGATTTGCTGCAATGAGCGACCGATCAACTGCTGAATATCGCGCGTCGAATGGCTGCTCTTTTGCGCCAGCAAGCCCACTTCTTTAGCCACGATGGCGAAACCGCGGCCGTGAACGCCGGCGTGCGCGGCCTCGATCGCCGCATTCAACGCCAGAATATGGGTCTGAAACGCCACGCTGTCGATCAGCGCGACAATGCCGCGCATCTCAGCCGATTGGTTGACGATTCCGTGCATCGAAACATTGACGGTTTGCATCATCTGCTCACCGGCGCCGGCGCACTGCCGGGCCTGTTCGGTTCGTTGGCTGGCCTGCTGCGCGTATTGGCCGTTTTCTTCCACCCGCGCCGCCAACTGCTGCACGTGCTCGGTCGCCAACTGCAGTTCCCCGTTCTGCTTCGCCGACTGTGCCGTCAACTGTCGATTGCCGTCCGCCAGCCGCTCGACGCCGTTCAGGATCCCGCTCGCCGCATCGCGCACCTCGCTTACCAGGCGCTGCAGACCGCCCTGCATGTGGCCAATGCTGGTTTGCAGCTGACGCATCTCGCGGTTCAACGCCCGCTCAGGCGGCAGCGGCCGCGAAAGATCGCCGGCGGCCAGCACGTTGAGGTGGACAATTGCCCGCTGCAGCGGTGCTATCACCCAGCGGGCGACGCCGAACCACACCCCCACGGCGATCAGCGCCAGCGCGGCCAATGCGCCAAGCGCAAAGGTATTGGCCTGCTCCAGCGCCGCCAATTGCCGCACGTTGACGTCATTGCCATGCTGTTCGTTCAGCGCCTGATAAGCGAGGTACTTTTCGTTGAAATCCGCCTGAAACGCCTGGATCGGCACGGCGAAAAACGCATCGATGCTGGCGCTGCTTTGCAACCCTTGCGCCTGTTCCTTCAGGCCGTCATAGAACAGGCGATAACTGTCTTTCAGGGCGCCCGCCGCTTCGGGCGCAGCCGCGCTCAAGCGCTCGAACCGGGCAAAGGCCTGCTTTGAAGCCTCCAACGCCGCCAACGATTCATCCAGCAGGCTATGCCAACTGCCGTCGGAGCCGGTGACTTTGTCCTGCAGATAATAGATGCCCGCACGGTTCAGGGTGTCGCTGGCCGTCAGCAGCGACAGTCTGGCGCGATCCATCGTCGCCTGCTGGCGATGCAACCCGTCTCCCGTCACCAGGTTAACCTTGGCGTCGTGCAGAATAGTGGAAATAAATACGGTGGAAAACAATTGCAGCAGAGAAAATAGCGCAATAACGCAAATTACGCCGCCTAATAAGCCCATGCTCTTGCCGATGCCAAACGCGTGCGGCAGCGCTGCCGCAGGTTTTACCCGGCGGCCAAGTGTCAGTTTTATGTTCATGATTTTTAGTCAGTAATGCCAGAATGCCGCGAGTCTAACGCGCATTTATGACACGACTATTTCAGCCTGCTTTGTGTCGCCCCCGCAAACCAGGGCGACTCAATAATCGGAATTTCTCGTCAACGCTCATTTTTATTTCTTGACTTGTTCAATACCGGATTTATAGTTTTCCCATTAAACAAGAAACAAAGTTTCATATATTAACCGGAAATGAATTTAATATATGAAACGCACAATGAAACGTCTCAAATATAAAACAAACGAGCAACAGCGCCTTATTCACAGGTAAACCCCGCTCGTCTTAATAAAAACCAAACATTCACCAGGGGCCAGGCATGCGCAAGATCACTCTTTGTTTTTTTCTTGTTTCACCAGTGAGTTACGCGACTACCGTCACATTGCCCAGCGACGCTGCTGCCACCGTGGCGCCGGTAAAAAAAAACCGCCCGGCCTTTCCGCATATTCATTGGCAAAACGAGGATAATAAAAAGAATATTGATATCGGCGGCGCGCTGCGCGCCAATTATCGCTATGAAGACTGGCACAGCAGCAATTATCGGCATCCGCCGCATTTACGCTTTGACGCCTTTCGCATCGATGCCGCCGGCCAGATAAACGACGCGTTTTTCGATAGCGGATTCTGGTTTCAGGATCGGCGCAAATACGCCATCGACCGCGCCTATGTCGGCTACCACCTGTCTGAGCGCTCCACCGTGCAGCTGGGCGCGCCGTTCAAACCGTTCGGCCTGATGCCCTATCCGCAGTTCGGCTGGTCGTACGGCATTCCGTTTTACCTCGGCTTTGGCGTCAACACCGGGCTCGGCGCCAAATACCAATACCAACGGGGCGATTGGGCCTTTGACGCCGCCTACTACCCGCGCATGATGCCGACCGGCGTGCGTTACGCCCCCGACGTCGCCAGCTACGACGATCTGAAGAACACCAACTTTGCCTCACAGCATCTGCAGCGCAACGAAAAACGCGATCAGGTAAACCTGCGGCTGACGCGGGCTTTCCACCAGGGCGGTTGGGACAATGAGCTCGGCGGTTCGCTGGCGGCCTCGCGGCTCTACAACCAGGCGACCGGTGATAACGGCAGCTTCTGGGCGGCGGGCCTGCATACGCTGGTGAATCGGGATGCCTGGCATCTGTCCGGCCAGGTGATCCGCTACGGTTACGACGCCAAAGGCCCGGCCGGCGCCAGCAATTCGGTGATCCTGATGGGCGGCAACGGCCTGACGCCGGCCTATCTGATCCCGTCGCAGGCCACCACTGCCGCCATCAACCTGGCGCGCGACGTCGAGGTGCCCTGGGGACCGGTGAAAAAGCTGCGCTTCTACAACGACTACAGCGTGCTCTGGAAGGACAGGCACGGCGGCTCCGACTCCAAAATGAATACGCTCGGGGTGCAGGTGTTCGCCATGCCGGTGATGCTGTGGGTGGATCTGACCTGGGCGCAGAACGCCAATCCGTGGGGCGGCGTGGAAAACGCCACCGGCTGGACCGGCACCCAGTCCTCCGGCAGCAATAAATGGTATTTTCGCACCAACGTAAACATCGGTTACTACTTCTGAGCGCGGCGGGATCTACACTGAAGTATCGCCGTCAACCGGAGAAATCATGATGCTGAGCGCGCAAACGCTGCATGTCGCCATCAACCGCCCCTGTGACGAGGTGTACGCCTTTCTCAGCCGCCCGGAAAACTTCCCGTTGTGGGCCAAAGGATTAACCAATAGCTTACGGCGGGAAGGTGAAGATTGGATGGCGGAGACCCCGCAGGGGCGGATCCGCATTCGATTTAGCGCGCCCAATGCCTTCGGCGTGCTGGATCATTGGGTGACGCTGCCGGACGGCGGCGTAGTCTACGTGCCGCTGCGCGCGCTCGCCAACCGACAAGGTGCCGAGGTGATCTTCACCCTGTTCCGCCAGCCGGACATGGACGACGCGCTGTTCGCCCGCGACGTCGGGCTGGTGAACGCCGATCTGCAGGCGCTGAAGCGCCTGCTGGAATCGCGCTAATCCCCCTTACCCCTTGACCGACGACACCACGTTAAGCGGCTGGGCATCCGGCAGAATATTCATGTGCTCCAGCACCTGGGCCATGATCTTGCCGAACACCGGCCCGGCCACCGAACCGCCGAAGTGCTTGCCGGCTTTCGGGTTGTTGACCATCACCACCAGCGCCACCTGCGGATCGCTGGCCGGCGCCACGCCGGCGGTGTAGTTGATGTAGCCGCCGTCGTATTTGCCGCTCGGGCCCATTTTCTCGGCGGTACCGGTTTTGATCGCCAGCCGGTAGCCCGGCACTGCGGCGCTCACCCCGCTGCCGCCCGGCAAGGCGTCGCTCTCCATCATATGCACCACGGCCCGAACCGTATCCGCCGGCAGAATACGTTGCCCCATCACCGGCGGCGTCACCTTGGTGATCGACAGCGGCCGATAAATGCCGAAGGAACCGATCGCGGCATACTCGCGCGCCATCTGCAGCGGCGTCACGCGCAGCCCATAGCCGAAGGAGAAGGTAGCGCGTTCGATATCGGCCCAGCGTTCGCGATGCTGCGGCAGATAGCCGCTGCTCTCGTTGCCGATGCCGAGCTCGGTCGGTCGCCCCAGGCCAAAGCTGCGGTAGACCGCCGGCAGCACCGTGGCCGGCAGCGCCAGCGCAATGTGCGATACCGCGATGTCGCTCGATTTTTGCAGCACGCCGGTGATGGTCAGTTTCGACCAATGGCCGACGTCTTTGATCAGGTGACCGTTCACCCGATACGGCGTGGTGTCCAGCACCGTATCCGGCCGGATCAGCTTATGCTCCAGCCCCACCATTACCACCACCGGTTTCACCGTCGAGCCCGGTTCGAAGCTGTCGCTGCTGCACACGTTGCGAATATCCTTCGCCGGGGTGCTGCCATAGTTGTTCGGGTTGAACGACGGGTAGCTGGCCATGCCGAGGACCTCGCCGGTGTCGATCTTGACCAGCACCGCACAGCCGGAGTCGGCCTGGTTAGCCACCACGCCGTCGCGGATCTGCGCATAGAGCACGTACTGAATAAATTTATCGATGCTGAGCGTCACGTTCGGCGGCGGCACCGGATCCACGCTTTTAAGCACGCCGATCACCGCGCCGCTGCCGTCCTTCTGATAGACCCGCAGGCCGTTTTTGCCCTGCAACAGCGGGTTGAAACCCAGCTCAATGCCCTCCAGCCCCTGATTGTCCTGGCCGACGATGCCGATCAGCCCGGCGGCGTCCTGGCCCATCGGATAAAAGCGGCTGAAATCCTGCTCGGTGCTGACGCCGGTCAGATGCAGTTTGCTGATGTAGGCGGCGTTATCGTCCTCTACCTTGCGAGCGAGGTAGACAAAACGTTTGCGCGCGTTGCTCTGGATCAGGTGCTGGATGTCCGCCAGCGGGATCTTCAGCACGTTGGCCATGCTCTGCCAGCGTTCGTTGCCGGTATCGGTCTGGGTATCGAGAATATGCTTCGGATCCAGCACGATGTCTTTGGACGACACGCTGACCGCCAGCGCCTCATCGTTGCGATCGGTGATCATGGCGCGGTTGGTCGGCACCACCTGGGTGCGGATCGAACGTTGGTCAGCCTGGTTGGCCAACTGCTGGTGTTCCAGCAGTTGCAGGTAGCCGACCCTGAACGCCAACAGAAAAAAACAGACCAGCATGCCGGCGCAAATCCAGCCGAAACGAACTGTGGAATAGGTTTTACCGCTCTTTTTGGTCGATGGCGCCACTGTTGTGTTAACCCTACGTTTTTATTCAGTTTATGGTGTTATTTCAGTCTACCTTGCCGGAAATGGTCAGGAGATTGCAGTTTGTAAGAAAGTAAAAACAAACCGCATCACCGTTGCACATCCGCGCTGTCGTTTAACTGCGGTTTACTTTGCGGCGTATCGCCGGGCTGCGGCGCGTTGGCCGGGTCAAAAATGTGGTCGAGGATCGCGCGCGCGGTCGGCCCCGCCACCACGCCGTCGCCACCGCCGTTTTCCAGGATCAGCGCCATCGCCACCCGGGGATTTTTGTAGGGCGCAAACAGCGTATAAAAGATGTGATCGCGCAGCCGCACCGGGATCATTTTGGCGTTGTAAGTCTGGTTTTGCTTCAGGCTGAACACTTGCGAGGTGCCGGATTTGGCGGCGATCTGATACGGCGCGGTGTGGAACAGCTTGTAACCGGTGCCATTCGGCAAGTTGGCCATGCCGTACATACCGTTGCGCACGATGCCCCAGTAAGGCGAGTTGGGATCGCCGATCTGCGCCGTTTGCGCCGGCGGCTGGTAGCGCGTCACCCGGTTGCCCTGCTGCAGCGAATATAACAGATGCGGCGTTTTCACCCGGCCGTTGTTGAGCAGCGTGCTCAAGGCTTTCACCATCTGGATCGGCGTCGCCACCCAATACCCCTGGCCGATGCCCACCGAGACCGTATCCCCCTGATACCAGCCTTTTTTGTGCACCTTCAGCTTCCAGTCGCGGCTCGGCAGCACGCCGCGGTACTCTTCGTTCAGATCGATGCCGGTCGACTGGCCGTAGCCGAACTGGCTCAGCCAGTGGTGAATGCGATCGATGCCCATCTCATACGCCACCTGATAAAAGAAGGTATCGGCGGATTCCTCGATCGCTTTGGTGACGTTGAGCATGCCGTGGCCGGTTTTCAGCCAGTCGCGGTAGCGCCGCTCGGTGCCGGGCAGCGTCCAGGTCGGCGCGCCGAAAAAGGTGGTGGTGGGCGTGATCACCCCGGCGAACAGCGCCGAAACGGCCATGTAGGGCTTCACCGTGGAAGCCGGCGGGTACAACCCCTGGGTAACGCGGTTGATGAGCGGCAGATCCGGGTTGCCCAGCAGCGCCTTATAGGCCTGATAGCCGATGCCTTTGACGAAGGGATTAGGATCGTAACTGGGGCTGGAGACCATCGCCAGAATGCCGCCGTCGCGCGGATCTTCCACCACCACCGCGGCGCGTTGCCCCTTCAGCACCGATTCGATGTACTGCTGCAGCGGCAGATCCAGCGTCAGGTAAATGTTTTTGCCGGCCTTCGGCGGCTGCTCCTTCAGCAAGCGGATCACCCGCCCATGGTTATCCACCTCCACCTCCTGATAGCCGGTGGTGCCGTGCAGTTCTGACTCATAATAGGCTTCGATGCCCTGTTTGCCGATGTTGCGGTCGGCGGCATAGTTCTCGCTCAGGCCGGCCTTGTCCAGGCGCTTGAGATCGCTGTCGTTGATCTTCGACACATAGCCCAGCACGTGCGCCAGCTGGGCGCCGTAAGGATATTCACGCTGCTGATAGGTATCGATGGTCACCCCGTCGAAACGGTATTGATTGACGGCAAAGCGCGCCACCTCAGTGTCACTCAGCCCGGTTTTTAGCGTCACCGGCTTGTAGCGGCTGTTGTGGTGCATATCGTCGCGAAACGCGCTGATGTCCTCCGGCGTCAGATCGACGATCGGCGTCAGCGCCTGCAGCAGCGCCGCCATGTCGGTGATTTTGCTGGGCGTGATTTCGACACGATACAGTGTCACGTTTCGCACCAGCGGAGTGCCATTGCGATCGAAGATTAACCCGCGGCTGGGGGCGAGCGGCAGCATTTTGATGTCGTTCTGGTTGGAACGCGTCTGGTAAAAGCCGTGCTGGCGGATTTGCAGCCGGTAGAGGTTAACGATCAGCGCGCTGAAGCAGACCACCACCAGCGCCAGCGCTACGCCTGCCCGGCGGATAAACAGCCTCTCTTCCGCAGAGTGGTCGCGAATTTTTTCTTTTAACAGGGCCATGCGGTGCCGGTACCTTTTGCGTCACATTTCCCCGTAAAATCAGGGAACTGAAAAGCCGGCAAGCATAGCGTTATCGAGCGCGCCGCCCCATGAAAAGGTTGCTAATGAAATGGCATAACTGTTTCAGCATATTGGAATGTTACCGTCGGCGTTTTTTTCACCGCGCGCCCCATTGAGCCGTCGTTCGCCCCAATGCTACAATGTGATCTGAATCACATTATTCCCGTTATTCCCCCGCATTTCCCTGTCGGCGCCCTGCCGGATGCGGCTTTTTGTTACATAGGATCGAGTTCGATGAGTACCATTGCCACCGGTTTAGTCATGATGCGCTGGGAGTTGCTGAGCGCCGTGATGATGTTCTTCGCCAGCCAGTTAAACGTCGTTTGCCGTAAAACCAGCCGCAACGGCATGGCGTTCATGTTCAGCAGCCTGGGCCTGTTTACCGCCTGCTGGTTCGTGATGGGCCTGATGGGCATCCACCTCACCCTGGAAGCCTTCACCCAATTCTGGTCATCGGCCTGGGATCGCTACGTGGACGTCGTCAGCACCATGCCGGCCGATTGGCCGATGCCGTAACCTCGCTGCACGGGCGGCGCATCTGCCGCCCCGCCGATTATTCCGCGTCCGTTGACGGCGCCGCCGCCAGCCGCGCCATCAACGCCCCCGCTTCGATCAGCTGCGCCTGTTCTTGCTCCGTTAAACAGCTTTCCATCGCCGCCAGCAGCCACGCCTCGCGCCGGGTGCGGCTTTGCTGCAGCAGCCCCAGCCCGGCGGGCGTCAGGCGCACCCGCACCCGGCGTTTGTCTTCGGCATCCGGCGTGCGCACCAGCAGCCCATCGGCCTCCAGCTCCCGCAAGGCGGCCGCCAGGTTAGAGGAACGCATGCGCTCCGACTCCGCCAGCAGCGACGGCGTCGCCTCACCGCCGTGGCGATCGATAGCTCCCAGCAGCATCAACTGGGCCCAGGATTTTTCGTCGCTGCGCGACTCGCGCCGCAAACGGCGCACCAGCGACATTAACTGCGTGCGCAGCAGCGTCACGTCTTCAGGATGATCTTTTTTCATTGGCATCAATAGATAACGATAGATTTGTCCGTACTTTCACACCGAGACCGGAAACGGTCAACCGAAATTGGCGGACGAAATATGCCAGCTCGCTATTGGCGGGTGCCGGCGTTGAGCGGCAACACCGCATGCACCGCCAAAGCGAACAGCAGGCCGATGCCACCACCCAGCAACACATTGACCACCCTTTCTGCGGCGATCGACGGCGCTTTTCCGGCAATCACCAACGCGCAGGCGATGCAGGCGCAACGGGCGCCAAACCCCAAGGTATAACGATGAAAAGACACCAGGGTGAGCATCGTCACTACGCTCAGCAGTTCATAACCCACATTGCCATGCGGCATGAGGCTACCCAGCAAAATACCGACGGGCACCCCCAGCAATGCGCCTGACGCACGCTGGCGGAGTTTGTTGCGCGTACCGGCCATATCGCCGCTGATCACGCTGACGGCCGACCAGATCACCCATTGCCCGTAATCGAGGTGTTGCCACTCAACGATCGCCGCCGACAGTGCAACGGCACAACTTACGGCGAGCAAAGCCTCGCCGCAGGCCACGCGAGCGCCAAGCTCATCGCTGCGGCGCAGCTGGAGATAATGATGCAGGCTGTCACTCGTCGACAGCCGCGCTAGCCGCCGGTGCTCAGCCAGTGCAAGCATCAGCACCGGCAAGACGGCTGCCTCCAGAAAAGGGAGCAGCGCCAAGCCGCATTGGGCTAATGGCGCGCCGGCGCCACCTTCAGCGGTTTCACACGCCAGATAAAGAGCCGGAATAAAAATAAAATTCCCCAGGGATCGCAGCTTGCCGCCGAACGCGGAGATCCCAACCGCCGCCGCCGCCGCCAACACGCACGCCAAAATGAAGATTACCGGCGTGTGCATGGCGCACAGCAGCGCCATAAAGAGCAGCAGCAATGCCGCCGCATGCAGCGCCACGCCGAGCGGCGCCAGTTCAAGACGCTCGCAAACGACAAACAGCGATATGGTGACCACCGAAGCCTTCAGCCAGTTGGCATTGCCTGTCGCCAGGCTCAGGGCCAGCAACGGCGCCAACACCCATGCTCCCCGTCGCAGCTGACGCCAGGCGATTTCTTCACGCAGCAGCTTCACAATGCGCTCAGCTGTTCCAGCGTGACGATATCGGCAATAGTGGCAAGCGTTTCCATCGAGATCCGGTGCTCTTCCGCCGTGGCCGCCGCGCAAGCCTCTTCCAGTATCAGCACCTGATAATCGCGATCGTGCGCGTCGCGCGCCGTCGCCTGTACCGCCCAGGTGCTGCTGACCCCACAGATCACCAACCGTTCAATGCGGCGGGCGCGCAGCGTCGCATCCAGATTGGTGCCATAAAACGCGCTGACGCGCGGTTTTACGATGGTTAACTCCCCCAAATCAGACGCTAAATCAGGATGAAAATCCGTGCCCGGCTGGCCCAGTGCGATAGCGCCAAATTGATGCGCCTGCCCAAACATCCGCGAGTATTTGGGTTGATCGACATAGCCGGCCGCGAAACCGACTTTAACCAATATGCGCAGCCAATCCTTGCGCTGTGCGAGAGACAATGCGCTATTTGCCCGCGCGATGGCATCGCGCTCGATGACCTGCTGCGCCGAGCGCGCAATTTTTCCTTCCGGGTGGGAGATATCCACGATGTAATCCAGAGCGATCAGTGCGGTATTCATAGAAAGCGTCTCCTTGCCGCCGACACGGCGAAATGGGTAGAGAGAGTGTGGCGCCGCCCAATTGTTGAGCGGCTTGGTGGAGTAGCTTAAAATAAATACCTATGATAATATAGCTATTAATTTATAGCGAAATGTAACAACGCCACCGACGGGCTTTACGTTTTCTCACGCATTTCCCCCGCGCCGGCCAGTTCGCGGTGTTATTATTATCTTGCTTAACAAATCCCTCCAAATTCAAAGTGGTACGACAAGTCGATGGAAGCGTGGAAAGTCAATCTGATCTCGGTCTGGCTCGGGTGTTTCTTCACCGGGCTGGCGATGAGCCAAATCCTCCCTTTTCTGCCGCTGTACGTCGAACAGCTCGGCGTCAGCGATCATCAGTCCCTCAGCCTGTGGTCCGGGCTGGTGTTCAGCGGCACCTTTTTGGTCTCGGCGGTGGTGTCGCCGCTGTGGGGCAGCCTCGCCGACCGCAAAGGCCGCAAGCTGATGCTGCTGCGCGCCTCGCTGGGCATGGCGATCGTCATCGCCCTGCAGGGGCTGGCCACCAACGTCTGGCAGCTGTTCGCGCTGCGCGCCCTGATGGGGCTGACGTCCGGCTATATTCCCAACGCCATGGCGCTGGTCGCCTCGCAGGCGCCGCGCGATAAAAGCGGCTGGGCGCTGGGCACGCTCTCTACCGGGCAGATCTCCGGCGTGATCGCCGGGCCGCTGCTGGGCGGGCTGATGGCCGACCATCTGGGGCTGCGGGTGGTGTTTTTCGTCACCGCCGGGCTGATGTTCGTCAGCTTCCTGGTGACGCTGTTCCTGATTAAAGAACGGCGCATCACGGTGAAAAAAGCGGATCAGCTAAGCGGCAAGGCGGTATTCCGTTCGCTGCCTTATCCGACGCTGATCGTCACGCTGTTCGTTTGTACCCTGATGATCCAGCTGGCTAACTCCTCCATCAGCCCGATCCTGACGCTGTTCATCCGCGAACTGTCGGGCGACGTCAGCAATATCGCCTTTGTTAGCGGCATGATTGCCGCCGTGCCCGGCATTGCGGCGCTGATCTCGGCGCCACGCCTCGGGCGGCTCGGCGATCGCATCGGCACCGCGCGCATCCTGATCGCCGCGCTGCTGTTCACCACCGGCCTGTTCGCCGTGATGGCCTGGGTGAATACGCCGCTGCAGCTGGGCATTCTGCGCTTCCTGCTGGGGTTCGCCGACGGCGCGCTGATGCCGGCGGTGCAGGCGCTGCTGCTGAAGTATTCCTCCGATCAGGTGACCGGGCGCATCTTCGGCTATAACCAATCCTTTATGTACCTGGGCAACGTGGTTGGCCCGCTGCTGGGATCGGGCATTTCGGCGATGATGGGGTTCCGCTGGGTGTTCGCCGTCACGGCGGTATTGGTGCTTTGCAATGCGCTGCAGCTGCGGCATCAGTTCAAAAAAGTGGAAAATAAACGCGCGGGATAACGAGGAATGTGGGGAAACGCCTCAAGCAGTGGCGGGACAATGACGCCCATCAACCGTACCACCACTGCCAAAGGCGGCCGTAGCCTACTCGACACGATGAACGTTTGGTATTTATGTAAGTAAATAAAGTGTTGCGGGCGTGTGGAGGGCCGCCGCAGCGGCCCTTTTGGATCAGAACATGGTATTGTCGTTGGCCGATTTTTCCGGCACATCCTGATTGACGTCCCAATGCTCGGTGATTTTACCCTGATCGTTCACCCGATAAATATCCACGCTGGCGGTGCCGCGATCCTGCGGGTTATTTTGGTATTGGACGTGAACGTAGACCAGATCGCCGTTGACCGCGCTGCGGTATATTTTGGCGCTGTACTGCGGATTGTCTTTGAAGGTCTGGCTGAAGAAATCCAGGAACGGCTTGATGCCGTCGCCGACGAACGGGTTATGCTGCTTGTAGTTCTCCACAATCAGCTTTTGCGCCACGCTGATGTCATGACGGTTGAAAAAGCCTGCATACAGATCTTCCACCACCTTCAGCTTCTGCTGGGCATGATGATAACCGCCCTTGCCGGCCGATTTGTAAGACGCCGCCTGATCCGTTGACAGCGCCGGGTAACTCGCCAGCAAACCGCCGACGATCGCACAGGTGATCAATGCCTTTTTCATAACTGCTCCTTAGTTTCCTGAGTGACCTACGATTTTCAGCTGCCCTTTCAGATGGGTGAAGCTGCCGTCCCTGGCGGCGATGTTGGTGTATACCTCGCCGCGCTCAAAGTCCTCGACATGCGTCACGTTGTCGCCGGACTGTGGTTCATGCCAATAGACCATGTAGACCTTCGGCCGAATCTCCACCGCGGTGTACTGCACGGTATCGGTGATGCCCTGCGACGCTTCGCCGATACCGGTGAAGGTCATGGTCTTGTCATCGGTAAAATCCAGCTTGAAGGCGAAATCGCCGAAGGTCACCTGCACCACTTTACCGACCGCAATAAACTGCCCGTGTTTTTCCGTCATCGTCGCCGCCTTACTGTTTGTCAGGGTGGTTTGCGCCGCCAAAGCGGCAGGCAATGCCAGGGGGAAAGTCAGGGCTATCGCCAGCGCGATGCCCGTTCGTTTCACTGTTTTCATCGTTCCTTCTCCTTTCCGTGGTTGAAAACGAGAATCATTATTATTTCTTAACGGTTGGCGGAAATATAAGAATAATCTCTATTCCTATCAGGCACCTGGCGGCGAAAAAAGCGGGCGAAAAATCGCCGTAAAATGGCATGGCAATAGCGCGTTCTGGCCATTGGTTTTTACGCAATGAACGGAATTACTGCTTTCAGGAAGGGAAACCACTCGGGGATTTGATGGGTCTATAGCGCAGATCGCTTTAAGCTAATGCGTATTTATTCTTAAGCCGCCCGCCGCAGGGAAACGGCGGCGAACGGCGTGGCGTTTAACGCAGCCAGGGCGTATAGGTGACGCCAACCAGCAACCCTTCCGGGCTGAGCAAACGGGTAACGCTTTGCCCCCACGGCTCTTCACGATTGGCGACCAGCAGCCGATAACCGCGATCGATCAGTCCCTGGGTGGCAGCCGCCATGTCGGCCACGTCGAACTCGATCCATGCCTGCGGCACCGCGAGATCCGCCGGCCAGCGATCGTCGCCAAAGCAGGACTGCGCCGCCTGCGCCAGCGGCCACAGGGCGAAGTGCTTCACCCCGTCCAGCGCGCCCTGCTCGGCCAGCAGATAGGTTTCGTTGCCCGGCATCGGCTTGAGCGGCAACCCCAGCGCCTCGACATAAAACGCCTCGCTCTCGTCGCTCTCACGCGTGATCGGCCCGAATCCGGCGACGAACAACACGCCCAGCCCGGCAAATGGTTGATCCATGCTTGCACTCCCTTCCGGTTAGCGCCCCTGCCGCACCTGCAGCGGAGCAAATCCATAGGCCGCCTTGAAGCGGTTGCTGAAATGGCTGGCGGAGCTGAAGCCGCACGCCAGCGCGATCTCGGTGATCGGCTGTTGGCTGTGGCGCAACAGCTGTTCCGCCCGCTGCAGCCGCGCGCGCATCACAAACTGGTGCGGCGCCAGGCCGGTCGAATGTTTGAACATGCGGGCAAAATGGTATTCGCTCAACCCGGCCTGCGCCGCCAGATCGGCCAACAACAAAGGCCGATCCAGGTGGCTTGCGATATATTCCCGCACCCGCCTGGCTACCGCGGGAGCAAGGCCGCCGCGCGCCGCCGGCAGCTTCCACTGCAGCTGGCTGTAGCGCTGGATCAGGTGCGACATCAGCAGGTTCGAGGCGCTGCTGAGCGCCAGCAGGTTGGCGCTGTCCCGCCAGTCGCAGTTGAGCAAAAACTGGCGATACAGCAGCGTGATCTGCGGATCTTCGCCGAAGCTGCGTTGCTCCACGTTGATCGCCGCCGGGCTGCGATCCCAGGTTTGCTCCGCCAACTGCCGCAGATGGTCATCGGTGCAGTACAGATGCACGAATGACAGATCGCTGCGCACATCCCAGGTGGAAGCGTACTGGCGCGGCATGATGCAGAAGCGATCCGGCCCGCCGCCGTTGCGCCAGCCGCCCGGCACCTGCTGGTAGCACTCATAGCCGTCGGCGACGTACAGGCTCAGGGTATGGTGGTCGGCGCTTTCCTGCGTGACGCGATCGTTGCAGTTGGACCAGGCCGCCAGCTCCACGCCGGTGCCCAGCAGCACGCTGCCGTGCAGCCGCGCCTTGTGCTCACGCAGTGTTTCAAACGCCTGATAGTTGGACATCGCCGGCCCCGTTGTTCGACATGCTGACAGTGTAAAGAGTGGCGCCGCGGCATGCCAGCCGCCGCCTCGCGCTTTTACCAAAAAAAAGCGCAAGAATATGCAACTGGGCGCAAAGCGCTGCAAGCGCCGCCGCGCGCCAAAGCGGATACTGCGCCATCGGTTTTTTCGGAGTGAATAGAATGAATGCGCTGTTGTACCTCGCCGTGGTGCTGATTTGGGGCACCACCTGGATAGCGATTACCCTGCAACAGGAAGGCCCGGTGGCCATTCCCGTGTCGATCGCTTACCGTTTCGCCATTTCCGCTGCGGTGATGTTCGCCGTGCTGTTGTTAACACGCCGCCTGCGCCACATCGCCCCGCGCGATCATCTGTTCTGCGTGCTGCAGGGCTGCTGCGTGTTCGGCTTCAACTTCTTCTGTTTTTACCACGCAGCGGCTTATATCAGCAGCGGGCTGGAATCGGTGATCTTCTCGATGGCGGTGCTGTTCAACGCCCTCAACAGCCTGCTGTTCTTCCGCCAGCGCCCCAGCCCCAACCTGCTGCCGGCGGCGCTGCTGGGGTTGACCGGCATCGTGGCGCTGTTCTGGCAAGATCTGGCCGCCACCCGCATGGCGCCGGAGCTGCTTAAAGGCATCGGCCTGAGCGCGCTCGGCACCTACGGCTTCTCGCTGGGCAATATGATCAGCGCGCGCCATCAGCGCCGCGGGCTGGATATTTTTTCCACCAATACCTATGCCATGACCTACGGCGCGATGCTGATGGCGCTGATCGCCCTGGCGCAGGGCGCATCGTTCCAGATGGAATACAGCAGCCGCTATATCGGATCCCTGTTGTATCTGGCGATCTTCGGATCGGTGATCGCCTTCGCCGCCTACTTCAGCCTGCTCGGCCGCATCGGCGCCGGCGCGGCGGCCTACAGCACCCTGCTGTTCCCGCTGGTGGCGCTGACCATCTCAACGATTTACGAAGGCTACCAGTGGCATTTCAACGCCGTGCTGGGCCTGTGCCTGATCCTGTTGGGCAACCTGGTGATGTTCGCCAAGCCGGGGATGAAGTGGCGACGGGCGGGCATCTCAAAACAAAACTCAACCTTTTGAAGCTATTGCAAATATCGTTATCATCAGGTTTTGTTGATAACGGATGATGGCAAATGCTCAGAAGTGATGATGTGACACCCCGCGCCTACCAACAGGTGGACGTGTTTACCCGTACGCCGCTGCAGGGCAATCCCGTGGCGGTGGTGCTGGAAGCCGAAGGGCTGAACGACGCGCAGATGCTGGCATTGGCCCGTTGGACCAATCTGTCGGAAACCACTTTCGTGCTTAAACCGACGCACCCGGCGGCGGATTATAAGGTGCGCATTTTCACCACCGAAAAAGAGCTGCCCTTCGCCGGCCACCCAACGCTGGGCACCGCCCACGCCTTGCTGAAAGCCGGGTTGACGCCTAAACGCCCTGGAACGGTGATGCAGGAATGCGGCGTCGGCCTGGTGGCGGTCAATATCCAGCCGGAAGGCACATTGGCGTTCGCCGCGCCCGAAGTAGAGTTCCGCCCCATGGCGGCCGAGGAAACCGAACGGCTGACGGCCGCTTTACGGCCTGCAGTGATTGCAGCAGGCACCCCGCCGGTGATTGCCGAGATGGGCATTCGCTGGCTGATGGTGCGCCTGCCGGACGCGCAGTCCTGCCTGGCGGTAACGCCGGATCAGGCCACGATTAAACAGCTGCAAACCGCCTGTGATGTGGATGGCGTAGTGATTTATGGCGCCTGTTCTGCGGCCGAACCGGCCGATTACGAAATGCGCGCGTTTATGGTGGAATGCGGTGTTTTGATTGAAGATCCGGTAACCGGCAGCGCCAATGCCTGCCTGGCGCGCTTGCTGCAGGCCAGCCGCTTCCCCGACGGCGGCCAGACCGCACAGGGTTACCAGGTGCGCCAGGGCACCCAACTGAATCGAGATGGCCGCGTGGGCGTGCGCTTTATTGACGGCGAACCCTGGATCGGCGGGCAGTGCCGCACCCTGATTAATGGCACATTGGGTATTTAGTTTGGGGGATGTAGGATAAGGAAGGCGTTGGACATTTGGAGGGATGTTTGACCCTATCGGGTCGCGATTCATGAATTGCTAAAAACAAAGCTTTCCTCTGCTAAGTTATGTTCTTTCCTATGTTGCACATCCCAGTCAAAGTAGCCATCAGGCTGTTTGGATTCTACGCCTTTCAGCCAATACTGTTCACCATAAGCTATCAGCATTGCCCAATGATATTCAATTTCATGGCTCCTGAGACAGACAGCCGTATAACTGTTGATAGGCTTGCACACTAAGCTCGATGATAAAACCAATAACTCCGCGTCACTTTCAGACTTTTGCGCATATTTAACAATGATCGCTTTGAGCATTTCCACCCAAGTATAAAAATTGAAAACTACAGTTTCATTCGAGTCATTCTCATCCCGAAAAAGGATACCATCAACCAGACTAGATTTGTTAATCATTGGTAACCTCCATCAAATTAAAAATTCATTTATTATTAGGCTTAATACTAATGATGTCAATTAGAAAAATATCACTCATTTATTTCTCAGAAAAATATCATTGTCAGCGATACCGAAGTCAAGATAAAAACCCAACGTGGATTTTATATGCAGCCGACCGTTTAACCTTATAACATCAAGAAATGGGTTAGAGGTCGTAGAGTACATGAACCATTTCAATTTATTATACTTATCTGCTCTGAAAATAAAACCATCACTCCCCATTTCGCCCTCCCCGCAAAATAAAACGTCACCATCAGGAAGCAATACCTTGTTGTTTATTTGAATTTCAGACCACAAATCATCACGTTTCTTAATGAGTGAGCTTAACGAAATAACACTCCCATATGAAATGCCATACTCCTTATTAAAAGTATTTTTGAAACCATCACTTTCTTCAGAGTAAATATTTATCTCTCTTGCTGTATTGTTTTCACTTGCAATGAGGTCCACTCCAATTAACTGACCACGCACCCATTTCTCTTGTATTTTCTTGATATCCATTTTACTTCCCGTCAATTATTTTATCAATTTTTGACCGCCAAAAAAGCACCCACCTATTTTCCAATGCCACAGAGTAGTTTTCAATTAAATAATAGTCATTTTCATCACTATGGGAAGTAAAACACTGATCAACACCATTGACAACCCATGATAGCAAATTTAAAACATCCTTATCACATTCGTTTTCTTTTAAAAACGCCCCTGAATTATTTATTAAGTCACTTAACAGATTTTCATCAAAGAACGACCTCTCAAAAAGCGAGTAGCAAAAAGTCCCTTCAATCAAGTCATTTTTGTTATTCATAACATCAAGCTTTAATTCCTTGCTCACATTGAACTCCTAATCATTCCATGGTTTTTTCTATGAAATCAAAAAGCCAAAAAACTCTTTGGCTCTAAATACAGTGAATTTTCATTGAATACAGTGAATTTTCATTGTCACCATCTTTATACCTGACGATGAACACTGAGAACGGTTCTTCACTATAATTCACTGCAATTATTTTAACTTCCCGTTCAGTTTTAAAAGCTTGTGAATAGATTGACATCATGTAAAATTGATCATCCACATCTACTTCAAACCACGGAGAGATGTTTTCAACTAAATGTGAATTAACAACCCCATCATCATCAATGTAAAATTCAAATATAACCTCACCGGATATAAAGTAAACCCTGTCATACATCGGATGAAAAAACGGTGGTGTATCCGAATCTATGTAGCCAGTAACAATTATATCACCCACCCCATATTTAATTATATTCTCACTAAATTCACTCATATGTTCCATAAGCTAACGCCAGAATGAAAAATCAGATACGAAAATTTCGTTTATTATCACCCCGCCAGGAATATCGTTTATCGCATCGGCAATCTCATCATATGGGCATGGGAGGATAAACGAAATACCAAAGTCATCATTAATAACTATTGAACCATTGTATATTTTCTGTGATATCGTCAGCTTGATTATATCTGTTATTTCCATTCCGGGGAATATGATTCCATTGTAGCCCCCTTGGTAATGAGCATTACATCCAAGTGACAAAATGACACCGTCTTTATCAGTTATGACGGATAAGGTATTATCGACTGTATATGACTTTCGCTCACTCCCGTCAGGTAGGGAGTGATTTTTAATCTTAACGCTAAATATGGATTGCATCTCATTAATATATAATGAAATATTTTCATTTAGAACGACATTCCCTATGGAAACACCAGACACAATCCTAGCGTTAAAATCAATCATGTTAGATACCGTAATATAAAATGATTTATCAATGTTTATGGATGGATATTTCAAAATTATCAAACCTGCTTTTAGATACTTTTTTACTCTAGATATTTAGAACCGACTGAGAATTGTCGGCTCTAACGCAGATTTAGAAATGGTTACATTGTTAACGTGAACACTAAGAGTCAGGATAGACGACTCTATAATCCTCATCCCTATGAAGCTTAGTCCAAATTCCATCCTTCCACTTCACATCTCCATCTCTTAGTATTTTTTTTATTTTTCTCTCAAAGTCTGGATTAAAAAAATCATTAGATTTTATTTTCACGTCGATCACATGATTATCATCACAAAGAACATCCCCTAATCTATCAACTCTATCTATAACCTCTATATTATAATCATCTAGTTCTGCTTTTGCCACATAGCGCCCCTTATCATCTTCACAAGGAAGTGAAACACCAAACGCCCTTTCCAGCTTAATAAGCAGCTTATCAAATGGAATGTCTTCCAATAATAAAATACCTAATTGCCTATTCTCGTTCACAGCCATTCTCCATTTCATGAACATCCGGAACGCCCTAACCTTCTTTGGACGTCGCCTTTTCTAGCCAGATCATCTAACTCATGGGTGTAGAACACCCTAAACCCAAATGGTTCATTTCTTAACCCTGGGAATTTCTGCCTTAACTTCGAATCGATAGACTCCTCTATTGATTTCATCCCCCCAAGCTTAGATGCGTCCCGGCGTCTGTTCCTAAACTCAGGTGAACTAGCTAAGTAATCCGACTTAATAAATCCATCAACATCGAAATCATTCATGTTAATAGGTCTAGCAATCGCAGGATCATGGGACTTACTTATTCCACTTGCAGCACTACCTCTATATCCAACGGTTGCGTTTGGATCTATCTTCTGTATAGCAGGAAGATGTTCCAATAGAATCTCATCAATTTGTTGCTGAAGGCTATTTAAGCCACTAAGTCCTAGAGGATCTATCCATCCCAAAGGATTTGGAGCATATCTATAAAGGTTCAACCCGCCGCGTAGCCCTATCGGATCCTGCGTGGTGAAACGCCCCACCTCGGGTTCGTAGTAGCGGAATAGGTTGTAGTGCAGGCCGCTTTCGTCGTCCTGATATTGCCCGGCGTAGCGCAGCGGCTGCTGATATTGCGCGCCCTGCCGCTTCGCCGCGCCGGCTACCGTCTGGCCCTGCAGCTTGCCGAAGGTGTCGTACTGCCCGGACCAGCACAGGTTGCCCGCTGCGTCGGTCACTTCCAGCGGCGCGCTGTTCAGATCGGTGTGATACCAGTAAATATCCGCCGAGCGGCTGTCGCCTGCCTGCTCCAGCGCCGCCAGTGGGCTCCACGGGCTGGCCGGATCGTAGCTCCAGCTGCGGCGGCTGCCGTCGTCGCGCTGCTCCTGCAGCAACCGGTAGCCCTGCCACAGGAAACGGGTCGTCTGTTCGGTTTTGCCCTTATAGCGCACCGCCTTGCGGCTGCGGCGGCCCAGCGCGTCGTAATGATACTGCGCCTCGAACTCGCCCTGCGGGCCGCGGCCGTGCGCCTGCACCAGCCGGTTGTCGGCGTCGTAGCGGTAGTGCTGTTCGTACAGGCCGTTGCGCCGGCTGATCAGGTTGCCCCAGGCGTCGTAACGGTAAAACAGTTTTTGCCAGTGCGTCAGGCGGTTGTCGGCGATCGGCGCCAGCGGCAGGTGCGCGTCGATGTCGTTCTGCGGGCTGCGTTCACCCAGCAGGTTATCCGCCAGATCGTACACCAGCCGCGCGCCCGGTTTGCCCTGATTGGGTTCGCGGTGTTGCAGCAGGCGGCCTTCGGCGTCGTAACCATAGTGCACTTCGCCGCGCAGCGCGTCGCTCACCCCGGCCAGCTCGCCGCGGCCGGTGTAGCGATAAGCGCGCCACAGCACGCCGTCTTCCGGACGGGTCAGTTTATCGTGGCCGAAGGTGCTGCTCTGCCAACTGCGGCGGCCCATGGCGTCGTAACGCCGCTGCTGCTGCAGCGCGCCCTGGCTGCGGCCGGTTTCCCGGTGCAGGCGATCGCGGGTGAACTCGCTCACCACCTGCTGGTTGAATTTGATGGCGCTGGCGTGGCCGGAGCCGTAATACAGCCACTGCAGGTGATCGCCCTGCGGCAGCGTCAGCGCCTGCAGGTTGGCCAGCGCATCCCACTGGTATTGCAGCTCGCCGTTCACGCCCTGTTCGCCGAGCAGCCGCCCGGCGGCGTCATAGCGCATCTGCACGCTGTCCGGCTCGATGCCCAGCGCCGCGCCGCTCGCCGTCGGCAGGCGGTTCAGCTCGCGCAGCCGCCCCATGGCGTCGAAACGGTAATGCCATTCCGCGCTGGCGTTGCCGCGCCAGACCAGCTGCCCCGCCTCGTCGAAGCGGAAGCGCTGTTCGCGCTGCGTCAGCTCACCTGCGCTGCCCGGCAGGCCGACCTCGCGGTGCTCCTCCAGCAGCCCGGCCGCGCCGTAGCGATAATCGTGGCGGGTGTCGTCCGGGCGCTCTTCGGTCAGCACGCGGCCCACCGCATCGTAGCTGAAGCGGTATTCGCCGCCGTTGCCGTTCTCCAGCCGCGTCAGCCAGCCCTGCGGGCTGTAGTGATAGCGCCGGGTGCGGTTGATGCGATCGGTGATGCTGACCGGCAGCCCCAGGGCGTTGTACTGCCAGCGGGTCAGGCTGCCCAGTGCGTCCTGATGCACGGCCAGCTGGCCGTGCGCATTCCAGTTAAAGCGCTCTTCGCCACCGTCCGGGTGGATCAGGGTGTGCAGGCGCCCGCCGTTATCCCATCGGTAATGCGTCTGATGGCCTTCGGCATCGGTCTGCGTCGTCAGTTGCCCCAGCGCATCGTAGGTATAAGCCGTTACGCTGCCGGAACAGTCGGTGTAGCGCGTCAGCTGGCCGCGGGCGTCCCACTCCAGCTTCACTTCCCCGCCCAGCGCGTCGATCACACTAGCGGGCAGGCTCTCTTCGTCATCCGGATAGCGGTACAGCGTGGCGTTGCCCAGCGCATCGACATAGCGCGTCGGGCGCCCCAGCGTGTCCCAGTGCTGCGCTTCGCTGCTGCCGTCCGGGTAGGCGACGGCGAACAGCCGGCCGCTGTTGCGCGAATATTGATAGCGCGTCACGCGGCCGAGCGGATCGGTCTCCGACAGCAGGCGGCCGTAAGGATCCCATTCGCTCTGGCGCTGCGCGCCGCCGGGCAGCAGCACGCTGCACAGCTCGCCGCGTTGGTAGATAAAACCGTAGCGGCGCTGGTCGAAATCGGTGTACTGCGCCACGTTGTCGTCGTCATCCAGCCGCCACTCCGCCCGTTTGCCGTCGCCGCGCACCGCGCTGCGGCGCCCGCCGGCGAAGTCGTAACCGAACTCAAGGGATTCCCCGGCGCTGTTGCGGTAGGCCGTCACGCGCGGCACGCCGTCGATCTCTTGCCATTGGTATTCGTTCAGCAGCCCGGCGGCGTCCTGGTGGCTGATCATCAGGCCGTCGCGCCAGCCAAAGCGCCGCGTCACCTCACCGGCGCGGTTGCTCACCGTCGTCAGTTGGCCCTGCTCATCGTAACCGTAGCGCGCCAGCGTTCGTTCACCGTCGGCGGTTTGCAGCGCCACTTCACGCAGGCGGCCCTGCGCATAGCGGCACATCAGGCGCTGCCCGGCGCTGTCCACCAGTTCGCTCAGCAGTCCCTCATCGTCGTAGAACAGCGAGGTGGCGTTGCCGATGGCGTCGGTGATCATGCTCAGCCGGCTCGGCTGGTCGCCCGCCAGCGGCGGGTAGTGGAAAATCTGTTCGCCGACGTCAAACAGCTGCCAGCTGCCGTCGTCGTTGTGCATCAGCCAGCATTTTTCGGCTTCGCAGTAGGTTTTGTGGCCGCGCGGCACCATCGGAAAAGCGACGAAGTCGCCGGAAGGCGCACGCCACACCAGGCCGTCCTGATACGGCTGCAGGCTGCTCTCCCAGAACAGGTTCCAGCCGCGGCCCAGCACGCCGTCGCCGGGGTTGCCGCTGCGCCAATAGCGCTGCCAGGCGACCGGCAGGCGCGATGGCAGCACGAAATCGAGATCGTCTTCGCCGTCGAGGAATTTCTGGCCGCTGACGATATCCACCGGCCGGGCGATAATGCCGACCGCGGCGGTGGCGGTCATCAGGGTGCCGGCGCGGCAGGCGATGCGCGCCAGTTTGTTGATGCCGGGCAGCTTGCCCAGCAGTTTGCCCAATGCCCCCAGCTTGCCGGCGGCGCCGCCCACGCCGCCCACCAGGCCGGCGAACAGCAGCGTCAGGTCAGAGACCTTGTACAGCCAATCCGGCACTTCGGGCTTGATCGGCAAGGTGGTGACGGTGCCGCCGCCGATAAACACGTTGGGCGAGCCTTCCATCACCTGCGCGTCGCAGTTGGTTTTGTCCCCCACGCGCGAGGCGGGCTGGCCGTTGATGCTGACCTTGTCGGAGCCCTGCGCCATCTGCATGCTCGGGCCGTCGTCGCTGCAGGCCACCTGGCTGTTGGTGGCGAGCGCGGCGGGTTTGCCGTTGATGAAAACGTTGGGGGAGCCGGTGACGATATTGCCTTTGGGGGTCAGGCTACCGGCACCGGCATCGGCAATGCCGTCGCGCGCCGCGGTGGCCGCCTCCCCGGTGAGATACCCCACCGCCAGGCTGGCGCCGATAAGCAGCACGCCGACGCCGATACAGGAAGCCGCCAGGCCGGCGACGAACAGCGCGCCCGCCGCCACCGCGCCTGCGGCGGCGATCAGGCCGCCGACAATGGTGCCGGCAATCATGCCGGCCAGGGCATGGGAATGCCCGATGGTATCGCCGACGCGAGCCGCTTCGGTCATCGTAAGGTCCTTTTACGCAAAGAGTTCATCGTTAGGCCGCCCGGTAGCTGCTCAGCACCTGCTGCAGCAGCGCGTCGTCTTGCGGCGTCAGCTTGCGCGCCATCGCCAGAGTGAATACCAGCACCCGCCCCTCCGCCAGCGCGAACACCGCCTGGTTCTGCCAGATGCGTTTGCCGTCGCGCAGGTAGCTGGCGCGCACCCACTCACCGGCGGCCAGCCCATCGCCCAACGTCGCCGGCTCGCGGCTTTTGAACGCCCAGCCTTTCAGCCCCTGCGCCAGCGCATCGAGCTGGCGGGTGACGTACCCTTCCAGGCTCTCCGCCGGCTGCAGCGCATCGCGGGAAATATTGACTGAGGGGGAAACATCATCGCCGGCCAACAGGACGTTGACCGTGCGATCGGCATAGCCTTCCGGCAAAGCGACGCTGCCTTCGCTGAAAGCGCAGCGGGATAAAGCGGACATGCGAGGATCCTTTTGCATAAATAATGCTTAAGCATCGCATAACTTAGCCTTGAAATAAAACCATCAGATACGGCGAATGTTGCGCGGCGTGACCGCGTTCACTGTGCAAAAGAGCGGTGCCGGAATCTGGCCGGGAATCAAACCGTCATATTACAGAATTATCTGAATCCACCGGCGCGCCGCCGCGCCGATTATGGCTATACTCGGCTTTCGTCCGTTTTTCAGGAGATCAGGATGCTGAGATTCACCCGTAGCGCGCTGCTGTGCGCCGCGCTGGCCGCGTTCGCCGCCGGCGCCGCCGAAACGCCGACGTTCGGCCCGGAGCTGCAGGGCTTTCACTACCCCTACCCGTTGCAACAGTTCAGCTTCACCTCGCAGGGGCAGCCGTTAAAAATGGGCTATATGGACGTGCCGCCGGAAGGCGCCGCCAACGGCCGCACCGCGCTGTTGCTGCACGGTAAAAACTTCTGCGCCGCCACCTGGCAGGACACCATCAAGGCGCTGAGCAAGGCCGGTTACCGCGTCATCGCGCCCGATCAAATCGGCTTTTGTTCCTCCACCAAGCCGGCGCATTACCAGTACAGCTTCCAGCAGCTGGCGCAAAATACCCACGGCCTGCTGCAGAATCTGAACATCAGCAAGGCCATCGTCATCGGCCACTCCACCGGCGGCATGCTGGCCACGCGCTACAGCCTGATGTATCCGCAGGCGGTGGAACGGCTGGTGATGGTCAACCCGATCGGCCTTGAGGACTGGAAGGCGAAAGGCGTACCGTGGCGCAGCGTCGATCAATGGTTCGCGCGCGAGCTGAACACCTCCGCTGAGAGCATCCGCAATTATGAGCAGCACACTTACTACGGCGGCCACTGGAAGCCGGAGTACGATCGCTGGGTGGACATGCTGGCCGGGCTGAACAACGGGCCGGGCCATCGCCTGGTGGCGTGGAACTCGGCGCTGATCTACGACATGATCTTCACCCAGCCGGTGTATTACGAGTTCAAGGATCTGCAAACGCCCACCACGCTGATGATCGGCACCGCCGACACCACCGCCATCGGCAGCGATATCGCCCCGCCGGCGGTCAAGGCCGCGATCGGGCATTATGACGTGTTAGGCAAACAGGCGGCGAAACTGATCCCGCACGCCACGCTGATCGAGTTCGCTGGGCTCGGCCACGCGCCGCAAATGGAGGAGCCGGAGCGTTTCCATCAGGCGTTGCTCAAGGCGCTGCAACCCTGAGCGGCCGGTTGGCGCAGCCGGCGCGCGGCGGCTAAACTTTCAGCTGGCACTCAATTGCAGGAGACAGCCATGCGACAGATTATTGCCAGCGCGTTCGTCAGCCTCGACGGCGTGATGCAGGCGCCCGGCGGGCAGGACGAAGACCGCAGCGGCGGCTTTCGCTTCGGCGGCTGGACCGCCCCCTACTGGGATGACGCCGTCGCGGAAACGATGAGCGATCTTTTCTCAGCGCCTTTCGATCTGCTGCTCGGGCGGCGCACCTACGATATCTTCGCCGGCTACTGGCCGCAGATCACCGACGAGGCCGACCCGTTTTCGGCCGATATCGCCCGCGTGTTCAATCAGGCCACCAAGTACGTCGCCACCCACCACGGCGAGACGCTGGCGTGGCAGAACAGCCAGTGGCTGGGGCGGGACATCATCGCCCGGCTGCGCGAGCTGAAGCGCGCTCAGGGGCCGGTGCTGCTGGTGCAGGGCAGCAGCACGCTGATGCAACAGCTGCTGGCCAACGATCTGGTGGACGAACTGCGCCTGCTTACCTACCCGGTGCTGCTCGGCGCAGGCAAGCGGCTGTTCGATGACAACGCCGCGCCGGCGGCCTTCACGCTGACCCAATCGGTGGTCTCACCCGGCGGCGTGATCGTGGCCCACTACCGCCGCGCCGGCGAGGTGGCCACCGGCGACTTCACGGTGGAAAGCGCGGCGGCGGCCCAGTCGTAAAAAAAGGGCCGTTCGGCCCTTTTCTCTTTTCCTTCCTCGCCCTCAGGCAAACAGAATATCGCTCTGCTCCACCTGCCCGACCACGTGGATCTTGAAGTCGGCGGCGTAGCTGTTGCTCTGGGTGTTCATCAACAGATCGGTGGTGCCGTTGAAGGCGTCGAAGTTGAGTTGGATCTCGCCTTTCTGGCCGCTGAAGGCGCTGCCGCTGTCGATAAAGCGCAGCTCGCTCAGGCTGTTGTTGAAGCGCAGGCCGGAGAGATCGATCTTGTCGATGCCGTGCTCGAAGTCTTCAATCACGTCGAACGCCGCCACCGTGGACTCTTTGGCGTTGAGATAGACGAAATAGTCGGTGAAGTTATTGGCGTCTTTGCCGCCCCACAGATGATCCGCCCCCAGGCCGCCGTACAGGATATCGGAGCCGGCGTTGCCCGCCAGCAGGTTGTCCTGATCGTTGCCGATGATCAGATCGCGCCCGCTGCCGCCGATGGCGTTCTCGATGATCGCCCCGCGCGCGATGGCGACGTTCTGCGTGCCGCCGCCGACGCTGGAGAACGCGCCGTCGTTCAGGTTGATCATCTGCTGCTGGCTGTAGCCGGAGAAGTCCAGCGTGTCGTTGCCGCCGGCGTCCCACACCGCGAAGTTGACCGGTTTGCCGTTGTCCGCCGTGGCGGTCAGGAAATCGCGCCCGGTGTTGGAGTTGAAGCCGTACACCGTGTCGCCGGTGCGGGTGCTCATGTTGGCGCCGTACAATTTTTGGATCGCGGCGATGTCATCCACCATCGGGCCATAGCCGTACACCCCTTTGGTGTCGGCGCCGGTGTAACCGGCGTTGAAATAGCTCATGATCGAGTATTGCAACGAATCCTGATAATAGGCGGCATCGTTCTGGTAGCTCGGGTTGCCTAACGATGCGTCATAAGATCCCGGGTGCGCCAGCCCCAGGGCATGCCCCAGTTCGTGGGTGAAGGTCTGGCTGCTGAAGTCGCCGCTAACCGGCGCCTTATGGGTGGCGAAGTTTTTGTTAAACCATACCGTGCCGGCGAAGGCGTTATCGCTGCCCGCTTTGGAGCTAGGCGGGTAATAGGCGTACGCGTTGATGGCATTCGGGCCGCTGCCGGCGGCGGTGCTGCCGTCGGCGCGCTGGGTGAAGTAAGCGAAGGTAATATCCGCGCGGTGGTTGATGTCGGTGGACGCCGCCGCAGTAAAGGTTACGTTCGCCACATCGGCCCAGGCCTGCATCGATTTCAGCGCCTGAGCCTGCGCCGCCAGGGTCAGCGGCTGCAGCCCCTTGTCGCCGTCGCCGGTCTGGCCGATGCGGTTCAGCGCGCTCTGCGTCAGGAAGGAATAGGTCAGCGCCACCGGCTGGTGATACGCCTGATCGCCGTTGTGCGTCAGGCCCGGCCGCGTCAGCTGATCGGCGGCGCGATCGAAGCTGAAGTTATCGCGGATTTTACCCAGGTTGTTGATGGCTGCCCCGCCGCGCTGGTTGCTGTACAGGTTAGCGTTGTCCAGCGTGAACAGCGCGCCGTAGCCCAATCCGTCATAGGGGCTGCCGGGCTGATGATAGTAAAACTGATAGTTGTGATCGTTGGGGGATGTGGCGGCCAGGCTGGTGAACTCATCGTCATCTTGCAAAATGTCGTTGTGGCGACTGCTCATTGCATTCTCCTTTTACACAGTAGGAATCCACTCGCTTTGTAAGACTATTCATCAGTCGTTTTAATCTAAGCCATGGCTTAGGATTGACCAGTATAGTAATTAACCCCGACGGCGCGAGCCCACGCCGCCGCGCATCACCGCGCCGGGCGTTAAGGCGGAAATAATCATAACGATTTGTATTAGCGCAGTATTAATGAGAAAGATAAACGTATCGGCGGGCTAATGACTCGTCTTTTTGGGCATGTTATCGCCGGTTAGATCAGAATTATCGAGGATTAAAAAACCTAATCCTTGCCTCATCATCCCGCCGGGAACGTGCTAAGGTGTGAACGGACAGCCGAAAGGAGTGACCCGATGCCAACCCATTTCCTTATGCGCGCCTTGCGCCGCGCCAGCCTGACAGGAGTCGTTATGAGCGTATTGTGCAGCAGTGCCCTGGGCAGTTCACTGCCGTTGCTGGAACCCGCCGCGCTGAAGGGCGACTGGCAACTCGCCGCCATCGGCGACGGTAAAACCGTCTGCGAGGTGCAGCTGAGCGACGAAGCGGTAGCCAATACCAACGCCTTCCGTTTCAGCGCCTCAGCCGAATGCCTGCAGCCGCTGGCGCTGCACGCGCTGCCGGTCGCCTGGCGGCCAACGCCGGACGGCATGACGCTGACCGACGCCGAAGGGAGCATGGTGGCGTTTCTGGCCCTGACCGCGCCGAAGCGCTATGAGCTGATCGACCGCAACGGCCCTTCACGCTTTGTGCTGATCCCGCGCTAATCCTTCAGGCGAACAGCAAGCCGAGCAGCGCGCCACCGGCCAGCACCCACAGCGGATGGAGGCGCTTGCTCATGCTCAACCCCGTCGCCAGCGCCACGATCGCCGCCAGCCGCCAATTGGGCGCGGAAGCCTCGGCGATCAAAAGGCCGCTGGCCGCCACCAGCCCCACGGTCAGCGGCACCAGCCCGGCCTGCACGATGCGGCGCCACGGACGATCCTTAAAGCGCCGCCAGGCCCCCATCACCAGCAGCGTGACGATGGAAGACGGCCCGAACTTGGCGATCGAAGACACCAGCAGCCCCGCCCAGCCGGCCACGTGCCAACCGACCAGCGGCACGATCATCATGTTCGGCCCCGGCGCGGCCTGCGCCATGGCGAACAGCGCGCTGAACTCCTGGGCGCTCATCCACTGATGCACCTCCACCACCTGCCGCTGCATCTCCGGCAGAATGGTCATGCCGCCGCCGAACGCCAGCAGAGAGAGCTCGGTAAAGATCAGCGCCAACGCCATCAACACCCCGCTCATGACGGCCACCGCCACATCAGCAGAATGCTCAGCGGCGCCAGCACCAGCATGGTCGGCAACAGCGGCAGGCGCAGCCAGGCAATGGCGATCAGCGCCAGCGCCACAATCGCCAGCGCCGCCCACTTGCCGCGCAGCGGCAGCAGCATCTTAATCCCGGTCGAGAGCAGCAACCCGGCGGCGGCGGCGGCCAGACCGGCGAACACATGCTGCACATGAGGATCGTTTTGGAAGCGGGCGTACACCACGCCCAGCCCCACCACAATCGCCGTCGGCGCACTGATGAGGCCCAGCAAGGCGCACAGCGCGCCGCGCAGCCCGCGAAACTCCATGCCCACCGCTACCGACAGGTTGATCACGTTGCCGCCGGGCAGAAACTGGCACAGCCCGAGCAGCTCGGTGAACTGTTCGCCGCTCAGCCAGCGCCGCCGCTCCACCAACATGCTGCGCGCCATCGGCAGCACACCGCCGAAGCCGATCAGCCCCAACCACAGAAAGCCCAAAAACAGCGCCGCGTTGCCCGGCGCTGCCGCCGGGTGCGGTTTTAACGTATTGATATCTGACATGACATTGCCGTTCCACATCGCTTGTTTTGATGTCTGGTATCATGCGCGCCGCCGTGCCATGATGTCTAATGCATTCCGGAACTACTAAAGATACCTTTGAGGTATGGCTATGATCGAACTGCGTCGCCTGCGGGCGTTCGTCACCGTGGTGGAAGAAGGCAACATCACCCGCGCCGCCGAGCGGCTGTTTATCCAGCAGCCGCCGCTGACCCGTTTATTACAGGGGTTGGAAGATGAATTGGGCGTGAAATTGTTGCAGCGATTGCCGCGCGGCGTGCGCGTCACCGAAGCGGGCGGCGTGCTGTTCGAAGAAGCCCGCGCCCTGCTGGCGCGCGCCGAACGCCTGCGGGAAGCGGTGCAGCGCGCCGCCCGCGGCGAGCAGGGCCATATCGCCATCGGTTTCACCAGTTCCGCCGCGCTGCACCCGTTCGTGCCCAACCTGCTGCGCCGCTACCGCGACATCCTGCCGGGCATCACCACTCAGTTGGAAGAGGCCGGCAGCGGCGAACTGATGGAGGCGTTGCTGGAACAGCGCCTCGACGCCGCCTTCGTGCGCTCGCCGGCCAACGGCATTCCCGGCCTGAGCGTCGAGCCGGTGCTCAGCGAGCCGATGATCGTCGCTCTGCCGCTGGGCCATCGGCTGGCGCATGAGACGCAGCAGCCGCTGCCGTTGGCCGAACTGGCCCACGAGGCGTTTATTCTCTATCGCCGCCCGGCCGGCCAAGGGCTGTACGACGCCATTCTGGCCGCCTGTCACCGCGCCGGCTTCAGCCCGCGCATCGTGCAGGAAGCGCCGCGCCTGCCGGCCACCCTCAGCCTGGTCGGCGCCGGATTGGGGGTGTCAATCGTGCCCGGTTCGATGCGGCGGCTGGGCGGCGACGGCATCGTCTACCGCACTCTCGCCGCAGAGGCGCAGCTCAGCGCCCCGCTTTACCTGGCGCTGCGCCGCAGTCCGGCCTCGCCGATCGTCGAGCGCTTTCGGCAACTGGTGCTGGAGACCGTGGGACAGTCATAAAAATAGCCCAAACGGCCAATAAAAAATGACGTTCGTTTATTATTTATTTAAATTATCCGGCGACTAAAATTAATTCCATCCAATGACTATTCAACTTCCGTTTAATTAATTAAACCTGCACTCACTTAGTAACAAACGCAAACAAATAAGCGCCTACGCAATACCTTCCAGCCGCTAGGATTTAAGGGTCACAGCCTATTTCCGCCGATGACAAAAAATCATTTCAATGGCGAACGCGCCTTCCCTGTCGCCTGCTTCTGCAGGCGCACGGCTTTATATTGGAGAAAATGCTATGCTATCGCGTCGTGATATATTGAAAGTCTCCGCCGTCAGCGCGGCCGCCGCCGGCATGATTGGCGGCATCGCCAAAAATGCCGCTGCCGACGACCATCGCAATATCGTGCCCCCCAGCAGCTATCAGCCGCCTGCCGATGCGCAGCATCTCTATAAATACAAATTCACCGACAGCAAAAAGCGCAGCCTGCCCAGCGGCTGGGCGCGTGAAGCCACCGTCGAGCAATTCCCGATCTCCGAGGGCGTGGCCGGCGTCGACATGACGCTGGAACCGGGTGGCGTGCGCGAACTGCACTGGCATGCCATCGCCGCCGAATGGGCATTTATGCTGGAGGGCCATGCGCGCATCACCATTCTCGATCCCGAAGGCAAATGCGAAGTGGCGGATTTCGGGCCCGGCGACGTCTGGTATTTCCCGAAAGGCTACGGCCATTCCATTCAGGCGTTGGCGGACGGCGCGCATTTTATTTTGGCGTTCGATAACGGCCATTTCTCCGAATTCGGCACCTTCAGCATCACCGATTGGGTGGCGCATATGCCGAAAGAGGTATTGGAAAAAAGCGTCAACATGCCGGCGGCGGTATTTTCCAAGGCCAAACAGGGTGAAGCTTATATTGTCGGCGGCGCCATCCCGCCCACATTGCCATTGCCGAAAAACGACGGCGGATTAAATAACGCCCCGCTGACCCACCGTTATGAATTAATGAAGCAAAAGCCGTTCTTTGAAAATGACGCGGGCAGCGTCCATTTGGTGTCGTCGAAAGAATTCCCCATCTCCACCACCATGACCGGCATCATCGAGATCGTGAAACCCGGCGCGATCCGGGAATTGCACTGGCACCCCAACGCCAACGAATGGCAATACTATATTGCCGGCAAAGGCCGCATGACGGTGTTCAGCTCGCACGGCCACGCGCAGACGGAAGAGTACGCCCCTTCAGACGTCGGTTACGTGCCGCAGGGCTTCGGCCATTACATCGAGAACATCGGCGATGAGGATTTGAAGGTCTTGATCGTGATGGACAACGGCATTTATCAGGATATTTCGTTGTCCGACTGGCTGGCGAAAACCCCGGCCTACCTGCTGGCGGACAACTTCAATAACCAGGTTGAAGACTGGCGGGATCGGCCAAAAGACAAACGGGTGATGTCGCGGCGCAGCCGCTGACGCCGCGGCGAGGGAGCCGCTCCCTCGCCGCTTTTCTTTACTGCTTGCGCTGCTCCGCCACCTGTTTGGCGGTGACTTTGCCCTGCTTGTCGCCGAAATGGCCGACCACAAAGTTGGCGACCGCCGCCACTTCCTCGTCGGAATAGGCGCTGCCGAACGCCGGCATCATCTCATGCCGCTCGCCGACGCTGATGCTCGTCCCCTTCAGGATGGCCTGCACCACGCTGCGCCCCTGCGGATCGTTCACCGCCGTGCTGCCGACCAGCGATGCGTACTCGCTTTGGCGGCCCGGCCCGTTCCACTGGTGGCAACCGCTGCAGTCGTTGGCGAACACCCGGCGCCCAAGCGAACTGTCTTGCCCGCCCGGCAGGATCGGCGTGGAAGCCCCCGCGCCCTTCGGCTGCAGGTTCACCGCCGCCGCGCCGTCGCCGGCGATAGGCTCGATGTCGCGCAGGTATTTCACCAGCGCCAGATTATCTTCCGGCGTCAGGAACTGCAGGCTGTTTTCCACCGCCTCCGCCATCGGGCCGGCGGCGCTGCTGCGCCCCGGCGCATGGCCGGTAGCCAGATATTGCGACAGCTGCTGGTCGCTCCAGTCACCGATGCCAGTCTGTTTGTCCGGCGTGATGTTGGCGGCGAACCAGCCCTGCACCACTTCACCGCTCAGGTGCTTGCTCTGGTTAAGACCGAACCCCAGATTGCGCGGCGTATGGCACTCGCCGCAGTGGCCCAGCGCCGTCGCCAGATAGGCGCCGCGATTCCACTGTTCGTCCTTGTTGAGATCCGGCGCGAAGCGCTGCTCATGGAAGAACGCCAGGTTCCAGAATTTCATGCCCCAGCGCTGGTTGAACGGGAACGACAGCTCGTTTTGCGGGTTGGCCTGTTTCACCGGCGGCAGGCTGAACAGATAATCCTTGATCGCCAGCACGTCGTCGCGGCTCAGCCCGGTGTACGAGGTATAAGGCATCGCCGGATACAGGTTGCCCTGCGGTCCGATGCCCTCACGCACCGCGCGCACGAACTGATCGTCGCTCCAGTTGCCGATGCCGGTCTCCTTGTCGGCGGTGATGTTGGTGCCGTAAATGGTGCCGAACGGCAATTTGAAGGCGAAGCCGCCCGCATAAGGCGCGCCGCCCGGCGCGGTGTGGCACGCCACGCAGTCGGCGGCGCGCGCCAGGTACTCGCCGCGCGCCAGTTTGTCGGTCATGCCGGCCGGCGCCCCGGCGATCGGCGCCGCCGGCTCAGCGCCGGTGGGCCGCAGCAGCGTGTACAGCGCGTATCCTCCCGCCAACACCACCACGGCGATAATCAGCCATAACAGCCCTTTCAAGGCATTGCTCATCGCATCTCTCCCTAACCCAACGCCTTGGCGGCCTGGTGGATGGCAGCGCGAATGCGCACATAGGTGGCACAGCGGCAGACGTTGCCGCCCATCGCCGCGTCAATGTCCGCATCGCTCGGATCCTTGCTTTGCGCCAACAGCGCGCTGGCGCTCATGATCTGGCCGGACTGGCAGTAACCGCACTGCACCACGTCCAGATCAAGCCAGGCTTCCTGCACCGCCTTGCCTTCCGGCGTGGCGCCCACGGCTTCGATGGTGGTGATTTTCTTGCCGACGGCGGCGGAGACCGGCGTCATGCACGAACGCACCGGCACGCCGTCCAGATGCACGGTACAGGCGCCGCACATGGCGATGCCGCAGCCGAACTTGGTGCCGGTCAGGCCGGCTTCGTCACGCAGAAACCACAGCAGCGGCATGTGCGGATCGCCCTCAAAGGTCAGCGGCTGATCGTTTACGGTTAAATGAATCATCAGGTTCTCTCCTTGTCAGACGCCGGATTCGCAGTGGGATTATGCAGCGGCAGGCTCAGCGAAGTGCGCGGCCGCCCGAGCAGCGCCAGCGCATTGCCGACCGCCGGGGCGATGGTCGGCACCCCCAGCTCGCCCACGCCGGTCGGTTTCTCGGTCGAGGGCACGATGATCACCTCGACCTCCGGCATCTCATCGATGCGCAGCGGGCGGAAGTTATTGAAATTGGACTGTTCGACCACGCCGTCTTTCAGCGTGATATTGCCGTATAGCGCCATGCTGAGGCCGTAACCGATGCCGCCCTCGATCTGCGCGCGGATCACGTCGGGGTTCACCGCCACGCCGCAGTCCACCGCGCACCACACCTTGTGCACTTTCGGGATGCCGCCTTCGCCGATCGACACCTCGGCCACCTGCGCCACATAGGTATCGAACGCCTTGGCGACGCCCACGCCGCGCGCGCGCCCGTCCACCACCTTGGCGCCCTGCCAGCCGGCGGCTTTGGCCACCGCCCGCAGCACGCCCGCCGCGCGCGGCGCATCGCCCATCAGCGCCAGCCGCCCTTCGACCGGATCCTGCCCGGTTTCCTGCAACAGCTGATCGATAAAGCTCTCCACCGCGTGGCCGGTGTGGGTGCTGGCGACCGACCGCAGCGAGGTGGTCGGCACCTTGCCGGGCACGATGTGCGCATCGCAGCGGAAGGCTTCGAAGGTGTATGACACCTCGCTGGCGCCCTCGACCATCATTTGATCGAGCCCGTTGACCACCAGCGCATCCATCGCGCTGTGGCGCGTCCAGGAGTGGCCGACCACGGTATCGGTCCAGCCCACCACCTTGCCGCCGCGAATGGCGCCGCGCAGGCGGTGCAGGATCATCGGGCGATACCAGCCGTTGCGGATGTCGTCCTCGCGCGTCCATACCACCTTCACGCCGTGGCCGGGGCCGATGCCCTTGGCCGCCGCCGCCATGTCGGCCGCCAGATCCGGCCCCAGCGTCGGGTTGCCTAAATCGATGCGCCGGCCGAAGCTGCCGCCCGCCAGAATGGTTTCAATCTGCACCTTGTCCGGCGGCAACTCGAACAGATCGCACAGCTGCTTGTGGTCAAGCGTCTGGATTTGGCAACCGTAGCGCGCCTTAACGCTCTCGCCGTCCCAGAACAGATAGCCGTCCAGCGGCTCCATCGGCGCGTGGGCGACGTACGGGAAGGTGTATTCAGCCTCGATCACCTTGTCGGCCTTATCGAACACCTCGTCCGGCTTGCCGTGGCTCTTCGCCACCACGCCGGTTTTCTGCGCCACCTGGCGGAACTCGGCGTAGATCTCCTCGGTGTTGCGCCGTTCGGCCTGCGCATCGTCCCAGGTGACCCTCAGCCGTTCCCGCCCCTGGATCGCCGCCCAGGTGTTTTTGGCGTAAACCGCTACGCCGGTGGCAACCTGTTTCACCGCCACCACGCCCGGCACCGCCAGCGCCCGCTCGGCGTCGAAGGTCGCCACTTTGCCGCCGAAACGCGGCGGTTTCTTGATGGTGACGGTCAGCATGTCCGGCTCGTGGATATCCTGCGAGAACTGCGCGCTGCCGTTGGTTTTCGCCAGCGAATCGACGCGGTGCAAACCGCGCGTTTTGCCGATCAGGATGAAATTGGCCGGGTCCTTCAGCGTCAGGCTGGCGGGATCGGGCGGCGGCAACGTGGCGGCCAGCGCGGCGAACTCGCCAAAGCCCGCTTCTCGCCCGCTGGCGGCATGGCGGATCTTGCCCGCCTGCACGGTGATTTCCTGCGCCGAGGTTTTCCAGCTCTGCGCGGCGGCCTGCACCAGCAGCGCGCGCGCCATGGCGCCCATGCGCCGCATTTGCTCATAGGCATTGGCCACCGAACTGGAACCGCCGGTGCCCTGGAATCCGAACGCCAGGTTCTTGTAGATATTGGTGTCCACCGGCGCGGCCACGACCCGCACCTGCGCCCAGTCGGCGTCGAGCTCTTCGGCAACCAGCGTCGCCATGCCGGTATAGACCCCCTGGCCCACTTCGGTGTGTTTACTGATGACGGTGACGACGCCGTCGGCGCCAATCTGAACGAAGGCGTTGGCGTCTAACGCCGCCGTGCCGGAGGCGGCCGGGGCGTTCGAGCGCGCCAGCGCGCCGGTGGACGGCAGATAGGCGCCGATCACCAACGCCCCGGCGCCGACGATAAACCGCCGCCGCGAAAGCGGAACTTGGGATATGCTCATTGCTCATGACTCCAAAAAAACCGAAGGCGTCACTGCCTTCGGCAAAACAACTCTTGTTATGGGAATGGCTTGCCGCGCCGGTCAGGTGACATAGCGCAACAGAGCAATAATTAGCGTAGCCTATTATTCAGCAGGCCTAATCTTGATAAGGGATTTTCTGTTGGAGAATCGTGCGGTGCGGGCGGGAACCCGCACCGGGAGTCAGCTCTGCGTCGTCGCCAGAGAGGAGAAGACGCTGAGCAGGCGGATTTGCGCCGCCATGTTGTCGCTGTCGAAGGCCACGGTGAGCGCGTCCTGGCGCTGCACGCCGGGCACCAGGCTGAACAGATCCGCCAGCACCGGTTTGGCCGCCATCAGCGTCAACCGGTAAGGTGGCATGAAGCGGCGCTCCACCGGCAGTCTGGCGCCCTGGCGCACCTGCTGCATCGCCCGCTCGCGGATCTCCGCCCGCGCCCGCTGAGGGCTGAGCGATTCGGCGGCGGTTTGCGAGATGGCGCGTTTCACGCAAACATAGCCAGATTGCGGATAACGTTCAGCGATCCAGCGTTGCAGCTCGTCGTCACCGCTCACCAGCCACAGCGGGACGTTCAACTCGGCCGCCGCCGCCGCATACAGATCGCTTTCGCCTACCACCTCGCCGTTCAGGCTGACGCGGTAAAAGGCCCGGCCATTGATGGTATGCGCCAGCACGCCGCGTTCGCCGGCGGCGCTGTGATAACCGATACACATCAGGCCGTCGTAACGTTGATGCTGCAGCCCTTCCACCATCGATAGCCCGCGCGGTTTGCCCTGCACCAGGCGCGCCCGCGCATCGATGCGATCGGCGCGCAGGTTCTGCATCATCGCGTGGCTGTCGGCCACCGTCACCTCGGTGGCGCCGCCGGCAAAAGCGCCGTCGATGGCGGCGTTGACCTCCTGCTCCATCAGCTCGCGCGCCGCAGCATAGTCAGCATGGGCCGGGTTGCACTGCTCCGGCCGCATCACGCCGGCAATACCCTCAATATCCGCAGAGATAAAGACTTTCACATCACACTCCCGTTATTTAATTTGCCGCCAGCCGATCGAGCAGCGGGCCCAACGCCATACGATCGTGCTGCTGGAAACCGCTGACGCCTTCCGCGCTCAGCAAGGCATCCAACACCGCGTATTCGGTGGCGTCCGCGGCGGCCGCAAACAGCGGCTCCAGCCGCTCGTCCGGCAACGTCGCCCCCAGCAACCGGGTGGAAAACGCCAGCGCGATATCGCCGGAGCCGTGCCCCCAATGGCTGCCCACCCGCCCCAAACCGGCGCCCGCGCGGCGGGCGATGCGGTTCAGCTGGCGGCTGTCCAGCGCCCGATCGCAGGCGATGATGATAATGACCGAACCGGCGTCCACCTGCGGCGGCGGATCCGCCAACAGCTTGCCCAGCGCCTGGCCAACGCGCACGCCGCTCAGCGTCAGCGAGTCGAGGGTGCCGAAGTTGGCCAACACCAGCACGCCGAGCGTGGTGCCGAGCCCAGGACAATAGCGCGAGGCGGTGCCGATGCCCCCTTTCAAGCCGAAGCTGCTCATGCCGCGCCCGGCGCCAACGCTGCCGCGCGCAAAGCGGGTGGAATGGTTATCCAGCGCGCTGAAGACGTGCTCCTCACGCACCGCCATCGCCTGAATATCGTTGAGGTAGCCGTCGTTGCACTCCAGCACCAGCGGGTTAATGGTGGCGCTGCCGCGGCCGATCTGCGGGTAACGCAGACAGCTGCGCCGCACCATGACGTTGAACAGCGTGCCGACGGCGAAGGTGTTGCTCAGCAGAATAGGCGTTTGCAGCACCCCCAGCTCGTTCAGCTGCACCAGCCCCAGCGGCTTGGCGAAGCCGTTGAGCACCGCGCTACCACACGGCAGCGGCTGGTTAAACAGATCACCCGGCGGCACGATGGCGGTAACGCCGGTCTGGCATTCGCCGTCGGCCAGCGTGTGATGCCCGACGCTGACGCCCGGCACGTCACACAGGGTGTCGGTCGGGCCGGCCGGATAGCGCGCGCCCGGCAGGCGGCGATGGCGCCGCCAATAGCTCAGCAGATTGTCGAGGCTTTGTTGTTCAAACGCCTGGCTGTCTGTCATGGTTCCCTCATCCGCCGTCAGCCCATCAGAAAACCAGAATATCGCGCAATGCGCCGCGCCGTAAATTGAAAGCCGAAGCGAGCAGCAAAAATAGCCTTGCCCCATCGCCATTTATTGGGTTTTTAGGGGGAAACAGTGAAAATGGCCGGTGCCGCGGGTGATCCCCCCCTTATCCCAAATGTATAACCCGATCTGCCGACGCAATGGTCGTTTCACGGTGGGCAATGATCAGCTTAGTGATATTGAGTCTCTTGATGGCCTGATTCACCACAGCTTCGCTCTCCTTATCCAGCGCGCTGGTGGCCTCATCCAGAAACAAAATAGCCGGTTTTTTGTAGATTGCCCGGGCTATGAATAGCCGTTGTTTTTGCCCGCCGGACAATCCTTCCCCCAACTCGCCAATCAGTGTTTCATATCCCATAGGCATGCGTAAAACCACGTCATGCAGATAGCTGGCACGGGCACAGGCTTGCATCCAGGCATCGTCCACCTCGTCCGCAAACCCGCAAATATTTTCCCGGATCGAGCCGGAGAACAGTTTGTCGTCCTGCATCACGCAGGCAATCATTTTGTGGTAGTTGTTGATGCCGAGCTGGCGGATATCGACACCGTTCACCTCAACCCGCCCTGAATCCGGGGTAAACAGTCCGCACAACACCTTCATCAACGTGGTTTTGCCGGCGCCGGACGGGCCCACGATGGCCACGCTTTCGCCCGGCGCAACGCTGATGTCCAGGCCATCAAAGATAGCCGATGACTGACTGTCGTAACGATAGCTCAGGGCATGGGTCGTCAATCCCAAAGGTTGCAGCCCCGCCGTGTAAGGGTGATCGGGTTTACGCGCCTCCCGCGGATGCAGGGCGATATCGGCAATGCGCTCGTTATGCAGGCTCATCATGCGCAGCTGCAGCAAAAATTCCGTCAGCGACCCGATGCGGTCGGAGAACTGGCCCCGAAAGGCGCCGAACGCTACGAACATGCCGAGGGTCATCTGGTTATCGATCACCAGGCTGGTTCCCAGCCACAGAATGACGATCTGGTCGCACGCCGCTATGAAGGTGTTGATCCCGCCAAACAGCATGTCCATCCTGGTGACGCGGATACCCGTGTTGATGGTGTCGATTTCAAGATTGAGCCAGTGGGCGATGCGGCGTTCTGCCATGCCCTGCATTTTGACGGTAGCGATACCGTATAGCGTTTCCATAAAATACGAGCCGGCCCGCGCCTCTCTCACCAGCGCCTCCTCGGACAGCTGACGGTAATATCCATAGGTCAGCAGCCGCATCAACACATAAAGCGCAGTGAAAGTGAGCACTACCCAGGTCAGCCAGCCGCCATACAGCGCCATCATCACCAGCACACCGATCACCATGATGCCGTCCATGATGGCGCCGACGATACTGGTGGTGAAAGTGCTGCGCAGCGTATCCAGTGAACCGAAGCGTGATTGAATGTCACCCAGCTTACGCCGTTCAAAGTAACCGAGTGGCAGGCGCAGCAGATGGGTGAACAACCCGGACTGCCACTGCACGTTGATAAGCGTCGCCATGACCAATCCTGACCATGCCCGCACCATGCCGATGGCAGCCCGCAACAAGATAAACAGCATCAATCCGGCGCAGATGAGCGACAGTAACCCGCGATCTCCGGCGGGAATGGCGTGATCCATCACCAGCTGCGTGCCGATGGGCATCACCAGGTTGATGGTTTCGAACACCAGAGACAGGCAAAATATTTTGCCGAGCGCCCCCTTGAGGCCATGCACGCTGCCGATCAGCGTGCGAAGATGAATGCGATGGCGGACGCTGTCGGCGGTGAACTCGCTGCCGGGCCAGGCCTCAAGCGCTACGCCGGTGAAACTGTGCGACAGTTCCGTCAGGCTGACGGCCCGGCGCCCGCGCGCCGGATCGTGCAGCACCGCGCGGTGACCTTTGACGCTGACCAGCACCACGAAATGGTTGAATTCCCAGTGCAGAATGCAGGGCAGTTTTAGCGCACCGAGTTCGTCCAGATCCAGAGACAGAGGACGGGTGCTCAACCTCAATTGCTCGGCGATACCGGTCAGTCCAGCCAATGTGGCACCGCGGGATGACAGATTGAACTGCCGGCGCAGCGCGATCAGGTCGATGTTTTTGCCGTAATAACCGCAGATCATCGCCAGACAGGCCAGCCCGCATTCCGACGACTCGGTCTGGTGCATCATCGGAACCCGGTGGCGCAGCCGCAGATCCAGTTGGCTGACCCGCTGTTTGAATGTGCTCCTACTCATTGACCGGCCCCGTCGCACTGTGTTTCATGTCGTAGAACGGCGACAGCATCCATTGATACATCTTCCTTTTTTCCAGAAACAGAGTGCTTTGCGCTTTCATGCCGTTTTCCAGGCTCAGACGTTTGCCATCGTAAGCAATGGATTGTTTTTCCGGGATAACAATCACCTTGTAGTAAGGCACGGCGGCGGTCAGCGCCGCTTTGGGCGCCCCCTGGTAGGTCAGCATTTCCTGCGGTGAAGCCGGGGCTTTGGAGATGACGGACACGGTGCCGGCGAACTGGCCGAACTTCTCCGCCGGAAAGGCGTCATAGCGCACATTGACCTTATCGCCGGCGGCAATGTAGGGGATGGCGTCGTTGGGCACCCACAGTACCAGGGCATAGCGATCGATGTTTTGCGGAATAATCTGCAGCAGACTGTCGCCAATGTTGACCATCTGGCCAACCGTGACGCTCAGCGAATCGATGCGGCCGCCGGCCAGCGCGCGAACGATAATATCGCCAGTGGCATCGATGTTTTGCCGCTCCTTTTGCAGCTCATAGCGCTGCAGCTCCATCTGGTAGATCTGGTTGTCGAATTCGGCAGCCTGGATATGGATCTGGCTCTCCAGCGCGGTGATCTGCAACGCATTCTGTTCGTTCTGGCCGGACAGGCCCAGCAGGTTGTTCTGCTGCTGGTAATACAGCGCCACCTGATTGGTGAGCTGATCCTTATTGATCAGCCCCTTGGTCTGATAGTGCCGGTAGTTCTCCATGTTTTCCTTCATGATGCGTATCCCTTCCTGGGCGCGTTTGAGGATATCGGTGGAGCGGGTGAATGCAGCGGTGTATTGCGCCTTCTGTTGTTCCAGCATGATAAGCGTGGCCTGCTTGCTGCTTTCCAGTCGGTTAATGATTTGCGCAATGCGCGCCAGCTGGCCATCGATATCCCGCCGTTGGTTGTCGCTGAGCACACCGCTACGGGTACTCTTGCTGACGTCGATCTGGTAAATGGGGGCACCAACGGCAATCACCTGCCCTTCGGTGACAAATTGTTTGACCACTACCCCTTGAACCGTGGAGTAAACGTTCGCGGCGCGGGGATAGGTGCTGATCTCACCGGTCACGTTGACCCGCCGGGTATAGGTGCCGGCGATGGTGAAGGTGAGAAAAGCAATGAGAAAAAACAGGCACAGCCCCGCCGTGAACCAAAAGGGAATGCCGGGAAGGAGGAGCGCCCGGCCACGCCATTTCATTTTCTGATTATCGATCGCTTCCTGGCGAAACATGATCAGCGTCCCTTAGTGATAGCTAACATTCAAATTCACAGGCTATTGTATTGATAATAAAACAAGCAGAAGATCAGTTAATTTTGGTGAGAGGATATGAAACTATTAAAATAAACACCTTTAAATCTTCTGAGTGATCCTAGCACCAATAAATTTTCATGAACGTATTTTTCACCCTATGGCAGTATCATATCCAGAGGAAACCAGAGAGATCCAGTTCGACAAGCCGTTTTATTTTTTAAATCCAACAGCATCTACTTCTAACTCATTTTCATCGTGGCAAAATAGACTATCGTCATAACAATAACACAAATAGAACAGAACAATAAATCACCTGAAAAATTTCTCAATGAATACAAATAATCATTGCTTTTCTTATTTAATTTGTTAATAGCATCGTTTTCGTTATCAGCCTCTACTTCGATATGATGCTTCCTGAATCCCTTCCGCTTCATACTCTTAATAATTTCTCGTGTAACCACTTCCTTTCTTAGCACTTTTGATTCATCACTCTTTATAAAAACAACATATCTATTCATCATATACCCCATCTCCGCTATCAGACGATCTTTTTCCACTCCCATCGCGATCCTGCCATCCACCCGACATCGCATCGAGTTGGCTGCTTAAAATTTCCTTCATAAATACTCTCCTATGGGTTTGCTGGTTTTACAGCCATTAAAAATAGCTGTAGTGGAAAAATTAAAACACACTAATAAAAATCCATAACCATCCTGTATTTCATGAAAAAAACCAATAAGAAAAGTGTGTTCTAAACATTGCAACCCATCATATTAAAATAAAATCCAGAATAATATACCGAACCCAATTACACGCAGATGCTATCGATTCAATTAATTGAATCGCCAAATAATCTCAACGCCCAGGATTAATAACCCAATAAAGAAAAGGCGGCGAAACAGCTGCGGGCGACAATGACGGCGCACCCTCTCCCCCAGCCACATGCCGGCCAACGCCGGCAACAGCGACAGCAAGGAAACGCCGAGCAACGAGCCGGGCAGCGCCTGATGCCAGGCCAACCCTGCGGCCAGCGCCAGCGTCGAGACGGTGAACGACAGCCCCAGCGCCTGCACCAGCTCATCGCGCGCCAGGCCTAACGCATTCAGGTAAGGCACCGCCGGAATGACGAACACCCCGGTGGCGCCGGTCAGCGTACCGGTCACCAGGCCGCACAGCGGCCCCAGCCAAGGCTCTGCCTCGGCGGAAATGCGCCAGTCGAAACGGGTGAATCCCAACAGGGCATAGCCGATCAGACACATGCCCAGCGCCAGCGGCGCCAGGCCGCCGTCGCCAGCAGTGAGCGCTCCGGCGCTCAACAATGTGCCCAGCGTGACGCACAGCATCATCGGCCAGAGCCGCCGCCACAGCGCCCACAGCGTCGGCCCGCACAGCAGTTGCCACAGGTTGGTGATCAGCGAGGGCAACAGCAGCAGCGCGGCGGCCTGCCCCGGCGGCATCATCAGGCTGAGCAACCCCATCGACACCGTCGGCAACCCCAGACCGATCGCCCCTTTGACCGTGCCGGCCAGCGTAAAAATGCCCGTAAGGGCGACAATTTCGAGTAACGTCAGCGACATGCGTCTATCCTTATGGCGAATCAACGGCTCGATTGTGGCCAGCGCCGCGCCGCGGCACAATGCGGCAATGACAGAGCCTGCCTGCGGCAAAGACAGAGGGGAAAACGCATGCATTTTGACTTTATCGATCTGCGGCTGTTGGCGGCGGTGCTCGAGACCGGCAGCATCACCGCCGGCGCCGAGCGCGTCGGGCTGTCGCTGGCCGCCGCCAGCGCCCGCATGCGCGGGCTGGAGCAACAGGCCGGCGTAGCGCTGCTGACGCGCAATCCGCGCGGCGTCCAGGCGACGCCCGCCGGTGAGCGCCTGTTGCATCACGCGCGAGTGCTATTGCAGCAGCGCGACCGGCTGCGCGGTGATATGGCCGAGTTCGCGCCGGGCCAGCGCAGCCAGCTGCGCATCGTCGCCAATACCGTCGCCGCCGACGCCTTTTTGCCGGAGCTGTTGGCGGATTTTCTGATGCTGCACCCGCACACCGATATCGCGCTGGAAGAGCTGCCCAGCCCGGCCATCGCGCAGACGATCGCCGAACGAGCGGCGGATATCGGCATCGTCGCGGACCACGCCGATCTGCGCGGGCTGACAAGTTACCCTTTTCGCCAGGATCGTCTGGTGCTGGCGCTGCCGCCGGGGCATGCGCTCAGCGGCCGCCGGCAGGTCAGCTTTGCGGACGCCCTGCCTTTTGATTTCATCGGCCTGCCGGAAGAGAGCGCGCTGCAACAACATCTTGAGCAATTGGCGATACGCAGCGGCGGCCCGATGCGATTGCGGGCGCGTGCCGCTCATTTCGACGCCATCTGCCGCATGGTGCTGCGCGGCGCCGGGCTGGCGGTGGTGCCGGAAGAGAGCGCACAACGCCAGCCGGAAATTCGGCACAGCGCACTGCCGCTGACGGACGATTGGGCGACCCGGCGCCTGTCGATCGCGGTGCGTGACCCGGCGCAGTTGCCGCTGCCGGCGCAGCGGCTGGTGGCGTTCCTGCGCCATGCCTGAGGCGGCTCAGTGCATGCCCGGCTCTGCGCGCAACCGCGCAACCTGCGCCTCCACGTCGCGCCAGGCCGGTTTGTCGCCGGCATAGCGTTGGCGTAAATAATTCACCAGCGCCGTTACCTGCCGATCGGAAAAACTGTCCTTAAAGCCCGGCATAAAGCCCAATTCGGCGGTGGCCGGTTTGGGGATCCCTTGCAGGATCACCTTGATCAGGTTATCGGGGCGTTCGCTGAAGATGTTGGTGTTATTGGCCAGATCCGGGCTGACGCCGAACAGCTGCGGCCCGCCGGCGGCGGCGCTGTGGCAGGCCTGGCAAGCGCCCTGAAACAACCGCTCACCGGCAAGTTGCCCCACCGCCGGCAATGCGCGAGCCGCCAACTGCGCCTGCGGTTCCACGTTCAGCGTCGACTTGGCGCTCAGCGACATCACATAATTGGCCATCGCCCGCAGATCGCTCTGCGGCAACGTCGCCAGCTCGCTCACCACCGGCCCCATCGGCCCGGCCGCCACGCCGTGCTCGGCGGAATGCCCGCTGCGGAAATACTGAAACAGCTGTTCCTCGGTCCAGGGTTTTTCCGCGTTGGCCAATTGATTCAGCGCCGGCGCTTCCCACCCGTCCACCATCCCCCCCGCCAGGAAAGCCGCGCCGCCCTTTTCCGCCCCCAGCAGGTTGCGCGGCGAATGGCAGGCGGCGCAATGGCCAAGCCCGTTGACCAGATAAGCGCCGCGGTTCCATTGCGCGCTTTGTTGCGGATCGGGTTGATATTCCCCCTGGCGCAGGAACAGCGCGTTCCAGCCGGCCATCAGCGGCCGCAGGTTAAACGGGAAACGCATCTGATTGGCCGGGTTGCTCTGGCGCACCGCCGGTTGCGACATCAGATAAGCGTACAGCGCCTGCATGTCGCCGTCGGTCATTTTGCTGAAGGCGGTGTAAGGAAATGCCGGATAGAGGTGGCGGCCGTCGCGGGCGATACCCTGGCGCATCGCCCGATCGAACGCAGTAAACGACCAGTTGCCGATGCCGGTTGCCACGTCCGGGGTAATATTGGTGCTGTAGAGCGTGCCGAACGGCGTCGCCATCGCCAGCCCGCCGGCGTTGGTCGCCCCTTCCGATGCGGTATGGCAAACCGCGCAGTCTCCGGCGGCGGCCAGCTGACGGCCGCGCTCCAGCGTGGCGGCCGACCAGGTGCCGGCGCCGGGCGTCGCCACCGGCGCGATCTCCGCCCGCCACGGCAAGGCGCTGCCGGCGATGCCCAGCACGGCGCCGAACAGCCCCGCCGCGCCGCCGAACCACCATTTGCCGCGCTTCTTTTTCTTGGGCGGCGCGGCCTGCCGTTCGGCATCCGGCCCGTTCAGCGCCTCACGCAGCTTGTCCGAGGTGATCGGCAGCTCGCGAAAACGAATGCCGGTGGCGTCGAACACCGCGTTGGCGATGGCCGCCGCGCTGGGCACCGACGCCGACTCCCCGGCGCCCAGCGGCGGATCGTAAGGGCGCGGCATCATCACCACGTCCACCTCCGGCACCTCCGGGAAGGTCAGGATCGGGTAGGCCCCCCATTCTTTGGCGGAGACCGTCGATTCCTCAAAGGTCACGCGCTCTTTCAATACCCGGCTGGTCGATTGCAATACATTGCCGTGAATTTGGTGGCGCACGCCGTCCGGGTTAACCATCATGCCCGCGTCGTGGCCGACCACGATGCGCGTCACCGCCACTTCGCCGCTGGCTTTGTCGATCGCCACGTCGGCCACCCAGGCGGCCCAGGCCGCGCCAAAGCCGGGAAACTTGCTGTGGATGTAACGGGCATAGGCAAAGCCGCGCCCGCGCAGCACGCCGTCTTCCGCCGGGGTCTGCATCGGTTCGGTATGCGGCGTCCAGCCGGCGCGTTCTGCGGTGCTGCGCATCAGTTCACTGGCGCGTTCATCATTGATGTAGCGCAGCCGATACTCCAGCGGATCGACGCCGGCGGCGTGGGCCAGCTCATCGATATAAGACTCGTGGGCGAAGGTGTTGGGCAAGGCGGAAACGCCGCGCATCCAGGAGGCACGCACGATCGGCGCCATGTCCTCGATGCTGACGCGCAGCGCCGGATACTCATAAGGCGGCACCGAAGTGCGATCGCCCATTTCATAGGCCACCGGCAGCGGCTCGACCCGGCCGGTCAGCAGCAGCGCCAGCGTCGGCGCGCCGTTGGAAGGATAATAGGTGCGAAAATCGTAGGCGACCGGGTGCCCGGCGGCGTCCAGCCCGCCGTCCACCTCCATCAGTTGCGCCGTGCCCTTCGGTTCCCACACATGTTCTTGTTCGCGGGTCAGTTGCACCCGCACCGGCCTGCCCACCGCGCGCGACAGCAGCGCCGCGTCGGCGCAGACGTCATCAGCGCAATTGCGGCCATAGCAGCCGGCCGCCTCCATGCGAACGATCTCGATCTGCGCTTCCGGGTACTCCAGCAGCCAGGCCAGATCGGCGCGCAGCAGGTGCGGGTTCTGGCTGCCTGACCAGACCTGCAGACGCTCCGGCCGGTAGTCCGCCAGCGCGCAGGAAGGGCCAATCGAGGCATGAAGCTGATACGGCCACAGGTAGCTGCGGGTGAAACGCCTGTCGGCCGCCGCCAGCGCCGCGTCCACGTCGCCGGTATCGTGCACCACTCGGGTCGAATGCGGGTTGTCGCGCAGCGCCTGCGCCACGTCGGTCATCTGCGGCAAATTGCGCCGCCAGTCTTTCCAACTGACCTGCAGCGCCTGCGCCGCCTTGATCGCCTGCTCTTCGCGCTCGGCGACAATGCCGATGAAATCGCCGATCACCACCAGTTTGACGATGCCGGGAATATGCGCGATCGAGGTTTCGTCCACCGCCAGCAGGCTGGTGCCGACAAATTCGCCGCTGTCGTACCCGGCATAGGGCGGCCGCACTACCCGGCCGTGCAGCATATTCGGCAACCGCATATCGTGTACGTAAGTGGTTTCGCCGGTCGCCTTGGCCGGAATATCGACGCGCGCGGCGCTGGTGCCCACCAGGCGATACTCCGCCTGCGGTTTCAGCGGCGCGTCGCCGGAAATAGACAGTTCGACATGACCGCCGGCCACCAATTCGGCGTAGCTGAGCGCTTGCCCCTGCGGGCTGCGGATCACGCCCTCCTCCAGCGTCAGCCGTTCCACCGGCGCATCGAAGCGCTGCGCCGCCTGGCGCAACAGCCAACGGCGCGCTTCGGCGGCGGCGTTACGCAGCGGCACGGCGGCGATCTGCAGCGTGGCGCTGGCGATGGTGGCGCCCTGATTCGGCGCGCGCTCGGTATCGCCCAACACCATTTGCACCTGATCCATGCGCAGGTACAGCTCTTCGGCGACGATCTGCCCGAGCGCGGTGCGCACGCCGGTGCCGAGATCGACATGGCCGTTAAAGGCATAGATTTCACCGCTGCCGCACAGGGCGATAAACAACCCTTGCTCCTTGGGCTTCAGCACCGGCGTTTGCCCCTTGGGCACCAGCCCCGGCGGCGGTTGCACGCTGTCGACGATCAACAGAACGCCGTCGCGCTGCAGCAATTCGGCCTGGCTCGGCGATGGGGTACGGGAATCAGTCATGATCGTGGGCGTCCTCATCGCGGCAGAGAATGATGGCGCGCTGAACCGCACGCAGGATTTCAAGATGGGTGCCGCAGCGGCACAGATTGCCGGACAGCGCCTGACGGATCTCCGCCTCACTCGGGGCGGGATTGCGATCCAACAGGGCTTTGGTGGTCATGATCATGCCATTGAGACAGTAGCCGCATTGCGCCGCCTGCTCTTCGATAAAGGCGCGCTGCACCGGATGCGGGCGCCGGCGAGTGCCGAGACCTTCCAGGGTCACGATCGCCCGGCCGGACACGCCGAGGGCCGGGATCACGCAGGAGCGCGCCGCCACGCCGTCGATCAGCACGGTGCACGCGCCGCATTCGCCCAGGCCGCAGCCGTATTTTGGGCCGTTGAGCGCCAGATCGTTGCGCAGTACCAGCAAGAGCGGCGTATCCGCCATCACCTGCGCATGAAGCTGTTCGCCGTTCACCGACAGCATCAGCGGATGCTCCGTCAGCGTGGTTTTCGCGCCTTCCCTGGGCGATTGCACTTCAGATATCGCCATTGTTTGCGTCTCCGCCTGCACTTGATGGTCTTATGGGCTGGCCTCTCGCCACCGACCACCAGGCAACCGACGTTGCGCGGGCGAATCAGCCGGTGGCAGGGTCTTCCAGCATTTTATTCAGCAGGAATATCAGCGCTATCCGTTCGGCCGGGTTCAGCGTGCCGAACGTCAATTCTGTGATTTTCGCCGCCTGCGGCACCGTTTCCGCCAGCAGCGCGCCGCCGGCGTCGGTCAGGCCGACCACCACCTTGCGCCGATCCACCGGATCCGGCGTCACCGTGATCAGATCGCGCGCCTTCAGCCGCTCGACGATGCCGCGGATGGTGGCTTGATCCACCGCCGTCACCTGCACCAGCTCGGTCAGCGAGCTCGGCCCCATATCGCGCACCGCGCACAGGGTGATGAACTGCACCGCCGTCAGCTGCGAATCGCCGACGTTTTGCTGGAAAATCGCCACGTGGCGCTGATAAACCTTGCGCAGCAGGTGCCCGACTTGCTCGGTAAAATGATAATTTTCGGGTTGGCCGCTCACGGCTGACGGGTATTCGGGGGGCGTCATTGCGTTACTCTCACCATCTATGGAATCCACGAGAATAGTACAAACCCCCGCCGTTGGCAGCAACGATTAGGCCCGGCGCACGCGCGACGCCTCCGGCGCCACCACTTCCCCGTCCGCCACCACCGTTTGCCCATCGAGACGAATGTCGCAGCGGCGCAGCGCGATGTCCATATGGCAAGGCGTTTTGCGCGTGCCGCCCACTTCGGTATTCGGCCCGGTGGAGAACAGAAAGTTGCCGTAGAACGCGCGCGCGTCCATGCACATGCCGTCGTTCTTGTCGTGCAGGCCCATCGCCGTCCACTGGGCGCGAGGCTGCAAACCCCAGCCGATGTGCGAGATACCGTACACTTCCGGATCGTCGAAGTATTTCATGTATTCGCGCAGGTATTCCGCCTCAAAACCGCCGTGAATGCGGGTGACGAACCCTTGTTCGATCTCCAGCGTGATGCGTTCGCGCGCATAGCTTTTGAACGGCAGCAAGATATCGCCAACCTCCAGCACCAACACGCCCTCCGCCTGCTCCTCATTCGGCCAGGTGAACAGGAAACCGCTCGGCCAGTGATCCCAGCGCCCCGGCTCATCGGCATAGCCGTACTCGGTCACCGTCGGATATTGCCCGAGCGGCGCGCGGAAATCGCTGCCGGCGGCGGAGGTCACCTGCATCAGCTTCGCCTGCTCCAGCACGGCGGCGGCGGCCAGCACCCGCGCTTTGTCCTCCGCGTTGGGCAACATGCGCGCCAGCACCTCCGGCGGCTCCACCGCCAGCAGGATGCGGGTGCCGGTTTTCAGGATCTGTTCCTGCTCCGGCGAATGCAGCAGCATCATGGTATCGACGATCAGGTCGGCGGCCTCCAGCGCACGCTGCGCCGCCAGGTTGCCGGTCAGCGCGGTATCGCCGCAATAGGCGGTCATGTCGTTGCCCATCGCCCGCGGATGGTTGAACGCCGGCAGTTCGACGGCATACACCCTGGCGCCCAGCCGCAGCGCCGCGTCGGTCGCGGCGCGCACCGTGCGCGCATCGGAATAATGGCTTTTCAAAATCGCCACGCTCTGCGAAGCATCGACCTTCGACAGCGTAAGCACCTGCTCGAACAGCTGTACCAACTGGGTTTCATTGACCGCCATGGCCTGTCTCCTGTCACGTCAAGGGTATCCGACGCCCGCAAGGCGGCGGTTATTTTTCAAACAATTTAAAGTGAACACACTCATTTTATCTAAGTCAAAAAAGGAAGAGAAAGCAAGCCACAGATGGCCATCATAAGAAAGTCCTATTTCATGCCTTATCAATCCTGTGATTAACATGAGTTTAACAGTAATGCGCTGTCAATTAGCGTGAGCAAGATCTGATTTAACACTTTTGCAACTTTGCGTTATCTAGTGCATACACTATAAATCAATCGTCCAACCACGCGTTGGGCCTACGCTGAAAAAAGCCAACAGACAGGGGAAACATGATGAGCAAACAACCACGCATCGCCGTCGTCGGCGCCGGGCTGGGGGGCGCCGCCGCCGCCGGGCTGCTGCAAAAAGCCGGCTTTACCGTCGATCTGTATGAGCAGAGCCCGGCGTTCTCGCGCCTCGGCGCCGGCATTCACATGGGGCCGAACGTGCTGAAGATTTTCCGCCGTCTCGGTATTGAGCAACGGTTGGAGCAGATGGCGTCTCATCCCGATTTCTGGTTCAGCCGCGACGCCGAAAGCGGCGACTACCTGTCGCGCATCGAACTGGGCGCCTTCGCCCGCCGGGAGTACGGCGCCGCCTATGTGACGGTGCACCGCGGCGATTTGCAGGCGTTGCAGCTCTCCGCGCTGCAGCCCGGCACCCTGCACTTCGGCAAATGCCTGAGCAAGATTGAAGATCGCGGTGACGAGGTGGCGCTGAACTTCGTCGATGGCACCTCGGCCCACGCTGATATCGTGATCGGCGCCGACGGCATCAACTCGCGCATCCGCGAGCATCTGCTGGGCGCCGAAGCGCCGACCTACAGCGGCTGGGTGGCCCACCGCGCGCTGATCCGCGGCGAGAAGCTGGCGAAATACAACCTGACGTTCGAAGACTGCGTGAAGTGGTGGTCGGCGGATCGCCATCTGATGGTCTACTACACCACCCAACGGCGCGACGAATATTACTACGTCAGCGGCGTGCCGCACCCGGCCTGGGATTTCCAGGGCAGCTTCATCGACAGCAGCCGCGAAGAGATGTTCGAGACCTTCGCCGGCTACCATCCGATCGTGCAGGCGCTGATCGAATCCAGCGAACAGGTCACCAAATGGCCATTGCTGAACCGCAAACCGCTGCCGTTGTGGAGCGAAGGCCGTCTGGTGCTGCTCGGCGATGCCTGCCACCCGATGAAACCGCACATGGCGCAGGGCGCGGCGATGGCGATCGAAGACGCCGCCATGCTGACCCGCTGCCTGCAGGAAACCGGCCTCGGCGACTACCGCACCGCCTTCCAGCTGTATGAAGCCAACCGCAAGGAACGCGCCTCCAGGGTGCAGGCGGTGTCCAACGCCAACACCTTCCTGCGCACCCAGGAAGATCCGGCCTGGGTTTACGGCTATGACCTGTACGCGCAAGCGCTGAAATCGGAGAACGCCGCATGAGCACCTTCCTCTACGGCGCCCACGTTCACGCCAACAACATTCGCCAACACTATCTGCGCTACGGCGGCCACGGCCCGGCGCTGATCCTGGTGCCCGGCATCACCAGCCCGGCGATCACCTGGGGCTTCGTCGCCGAGCGGCTGGGGGAAAAATACGACGTCTACGTGCTCGACGTGCGCGGCCGCGGTTTGTCGTCCAGCGGCCCGGAACTGGCTTATGACGCAGAGACCTGCGCACAGGACGTCAACGCCTTCGCCGCCGCGCTGAACCTGGACAGTTACGCCCTGCTCGGCCATTCGATGGGCGCCCGCTTCGCCCTGCGCGCCGCCGCTTTGCGGCCCGCCGGCGTGCGGCGGCTGGTGCTGGTCGATCCGCCGGTTTCCGGCCCCGGCCGCCGCGCCTATCCCGGCCAATGGCCATGGTACGCCGACTCCATCCGGCAGTCGCAGCCGGGCATGAGCGCCGAGCAGATGCGCGCCTTTTGCCCAACCTGGAGCGAAGAACAGCGCCAGCTGCGCGCCGAGTGGCTGCATACCTGCTACGAGCCGGCGATCCAACGCGCCTACGACGATTTTCATCAGGTGGACAGCCACCGCGACTACCCGCAGCTGACCATGCCGACGCTGCTGATGGCCGCGGGCAAAGGCGGCGTCATTCAGCCCGAAGACCGGGCGGAGATCCGCGCGCTGCAGCCGGAGATCGCCATCGTCGAGGTCGAGAACGCCGGACACATGATCCCGTGGGACGATTTCGACGGCTTCTTCCACGCCCTGGGCGATTTTCTGGATTAACTGAGGAACACCGACATGAGCAACCACTACCGCATCGGCCAGATCGTGCCCAGCTCCAACACCACGATGGAAACCGAGATCCCGGCGATGCTGGGCGCGCGCCAGTTGATACGCCCGGAGCGTTTCACCTTTCACTCCAGCCGCATGCGCATGAAACACGTCAATAAAGAAGAATTGGCGGCGATGGACGCCGAGTCCGACCGCTGTGCGCTGGAGCTGTCCGACGCGCGGGTCGACGTGCTCGGCTACGCCTGCCTGGTGGCCATCATGGCGATGGGGCTGGGCTACCACCGCGAATCGCAGGCCCGGCTGGCGCAGGTGACGAAAGACAATCAGGCCGCCGCGCCGGTTATCAGCAGCGCCGGCGCGCTGGTCAACGGCCTGAAGGTGATCGGCGCCAAACGCATCGCGCTGGTGGCGCCCTACATGAAACCGCTGACCCAGCTGGTGGTGGACTACATCCAGCACGAAGGCATCGAGGTCAAGGTATGGCGCGCGCTGGAGATCCCGGACAACCTCGAAGTCGGCCGGCACGATCCGGCCAGGCTGCCGGGGATCGTCGCCGAGATGGACTTACGCGAGGTCGATGCTATCGTGCTGTCCGCCTGCGTGCAGATGCCTTCGCTGCCGGCCGTCCCGACGGTGGAGGCCCAAACCGGCAAACCGGTGATCACCGCCGCCATCGCCACCACTTACGCGATGCTGACCGCGCTGGAGCTGGAGCCGATCGTCCCCGGCGCCGGCGCCCTGCTGTCCGGCGCCTATTGAGGAGGCAGAATGAACGACACCCTCAGCGACAACTATCGCGGCGTCTGGGGCCAGCGCATCGGCTTCGGCCGGCGCCCGGCGCTGCTGGCGATCGACTTTATGCAGGCCTACACCACCGAAGGCGCGCCGCTGTTCGCGCCGGGCGTAGTAAGCGCAGTCGAGGAAAGCCGCGAGCTGCTGGCCTGCGCGCGCCGAACGGGAATTCCGGTGATCCACACCCATATCCGCTATCATGCAGGCCATTTTGCCGATGGCGGCCTGTGGGTCAAGAAAGCGCCGGTGATGAAGGACATGGTGGAAGGCAACCCGCTGGCGGCGTTCTGCCCGCCGGTGGCGCCGCTGGGCGATGAGGTGGTGCTGAGCAAGCAATACGCCAGCGCCTTCTTCGGCACCGCGCTGGCGCCGCTGCTGGTGGCGCAAGGGATCGACACGCTGCTGATGATCGGCTGCTCCACCAGCGGCTGCATCCGCGCCAGCGCGGTGGACGCGGTACAGCACGGCTTTCGCGCCATGGTGGTGCGCGAGTGCGTCGGCGATCGTCACCCCGGCCCGCACGAAGCCAACCTGTTCGACATCGACAGCAAATACGGCGACGTGGTGCACAAACGGGAGGCGCTCGACTATCTGAACCGGTTATGAATCAACGATTCACCTGCAACGACAATAACGAAGGCGCAGACAGCACCTCAGGCGACCGCCCGAAACAGGGCGGCGTCCATGCAACGCAAACACAACAGGCGCCTCCTGCGGAGGCCAACACGCACCACCTGGAGACAACATCATGGCCATTGTCGACACCCCGCTGGCGGGGAAAGCGGACGCAGAATCGCTGCTGCTGTACCGCAAAATCACCTGGAAACTGATCCCGTTTCTTTGCCTGTGTTATCTGGCGGCCTACCTCGATCGCATCAACGTCGGGCTGGCCAAGCTGCAGATGGCCGACGCGCTGCAGCTGAGCGAAGCGGCCTTCGGCCTGGGCGCCGGGCTGTTCTTCGTCGGCTATATTCTGTTCGAGGTGCCGAGCAACCTGATCCTGCAGCGCGTCGGCGCCAAGATGTGGATCGCCCGCATCATGATCACCTGGGGGCTGCTGTCCACCGCCACCATGTTCGTCACCACGCCGACGCAGTTCTACGTCATTCGCTTTCTGCTCGGCGTGGCGGAAGCCGGTTTCCTGCCCGGCGTGCTCTTTTACCTGACGCTGTGGTTCCCGACCTATCGCCGCGGCCGCATCATCGCGCTGTTCATGATCGGCCTGCCGCTCTCCAGCGTGATCGGCGGGCCGCTCTCCGGCTGGATCATGGGCCATTTCGACATGCGCCACGGGCTGCACGGCTGGCAGTGGCTGTTTCTGCTGGAGGGCATTCCCAGCGTGCTGTTGGGCGTGCTGACCTTCTGGCTGTTGCCTAACACTTATCAGCAGGCCAAGTGGCTGACGCCCGAGGAAAAGCAGCGCATCGCCGACGATTTGGCGCGTGACGACGCCGAGGCCGATCACGGCAAGCACAGCTTCCGCGACGGCTTCTTCAACCTGAAAGTGTGGATGCTCGGCGGCATCGACTTCGCCATTCTGCTCAGCGCCTACGCCATGGGCTTTTGGATGCCGACCTTCATCAAAACCGCCGGCGTCACCGACATCACCACCATCGGCTACCTGACGGCGATCCCCAGCGTCGCCGCCCTGCTCGGCATGCTGCTGATCGGCAGCAGTTCGGACCGGCTGCGCGAACGGCGCTGGCACATCATCGTGCCGTTTATCGTCGGCGCGTTGGCGATGGCCGGCAGCACCTTCTTCACCCACAATGCGCTGGCCACGGTGCTGCTGTTCTCCATCGCCCAGGCGGCGATCATCGGCGCGGTGCCGGTGTTCTTCAGCCTGCCGGCCACCTTCCTGCGCGGCACGGCGGCGGCGACCGGCTTCGCGCTGGCCTGCTCGCTGGCCAACATCGCCGGGCTGGTGAGCAATTCGCTGATGGGGCTGGCGCTGGATCTGACCGGCAAGAGCGGCGGCGCGCTCTGGGCCTTCGCCGGCTGCCTGCTGCTCAGCTCGCTGCTGGTGGTGGCCCTGCCGGCCAAGGTGGTGAACCGCTGACTGTCGGCCAAGCCAAAAAGACGAAGGGCGCATAACGCGCCCTTTTGTTTGCTTACCGGGAATGGCCGAACTTACTCGTCCTTCAGCCCGCGGTTGATCAGCATCGGCTCGATGCTCGGCTCTTTGCCGCGCCAGTCGATGTACAGCTTCTCCAGATCCTGGCTGTTGCCGCGCGACAGGATCATGTCGCGGAAGCGCTGGCCGTTTTCGGCGGTCAGGCCCCCGTGTTCGGTGAACCACTGGAAGGCGTCGTCCGCCAGCATTTCCGTCCACAGATAGGCGTAGTAGCCCGCGGCGTAGCCGTTGCCCCAGATATGCTGGAAGTAGCTGGAGCGGTAGCGCGGCGGCACATAGCTGAGATCCACCTTGTCTTTTTGCAGCGACTCGGCCTCGAACTTGTCCACGTCCTGCTGCGGCTGATCGGCGGTCAGCATATGCCAGTGCATGTCCAGCAGCGCGGCGGACAGCAACTCGGTCATGCTGTAGCCCTTGTTGAACTTGTCGGCCTTCTTGATCTTGTCGACCAGTTCCTGCGGCATCGCCTCGCCGGTCTGGTAGTGCTTGGCGAAATGGCTGAACACTTTCGGATCGCTGACCCAGTGCTCGTTGAACTGCGACGGGAATTCGACGAAGTCGCGCGCGGTGTTGGTGCCCGACAGGCTCGGGTACTCCTGATCGGCGAACATGCCGTGCAGCGCATGGCCGAACTCGTGGAACATGGTGATCACGTCGTCATACGACAGCAGCGCCGGCTGGCCCGGCGCCGGTTTGGTGAAGTTGGCGACGTTGTAAATCACCGGCCTGGTGCCGTTGAGCTTCGACTGATCGACGAAGTTGCTCATCCAGGCGCCGCCGCCCTTGTTGTCGCGCTTGAAGTAGTCGGTGTAGAACAGCGCCAGCGATTTGCCGTCCTTGTCGAACACTTCATACACCTTGACGTCCGGCTGATAGACCGGGATGTCCTTGCGCTCTTTGAAGCTGATGCCGTACAGCAGGTTGGCGGCGTAGAACACGCCGTTGTTCAGCACGTTGTTCAGCTCGAAGTAAGGTTTGATCTGCGATTCGTCCAGATCGTACTTGGCCTTGCGCACCTGTTCGGCGTAGAACTGCCAGTCCCAGGCCTGCACCTTGAAGTCGCCCTTCTGCTGATCGATCACCGCCTGTATGTCTTTGGCTTCACGCTCGGCGCGCGCGGTGGCCGCCGGCACGATGTTGCGCATAAAGCTCAGCGCGGCATCCGGCGTCTTGGCCATCTGGTTCTGCAGCTTCCAGGCGGCGTAGTTCGGGTAGCCCAGCAGTTTGGCCTGCTCGGCGCGCACCTTGGCCAGACGGGAAATGGTCTGACGGGTATCGTTGCCGTCGCCCTTCTCCGCACGCGTCCAGGAGGCGTCGAACAGCGCTTTGCGGGTGTCGCGATCTTTCAGGCTCTGCAGCAACGGCTGTTGCGTGGTGTTCTGCAGCACCAGCAGCCACTGTTTCTCCAGCTTGCGTTCGGCGGCCGCCTGCGCTGCCGCGGCCAGTTCGCCTTCGGACAGACCGTCCAGCTTCGCCGGGTCGGTTATCGCCAGCGCGCCGTTTTTGCTCGCCGCCAGCAGTTTGTTGGTGAACTGGGTGCTCAGCGTCGCCGCTTCCTGGTTCAGCGCTTTCAGCTTGGCCTTGTCAGCGTCCGACAGGTTGGCGCCCGCCAGCTCGAAGTTCTTGTAGGTCACTTCCACCAGCCGGCGCGATTCCGGATCCAGCTTCAGCGCATCGCGATCCTGATAAATGGCCTTGATGCGCGCGAACAATTTGCCGTTGAGCATGATGTCGTCGTTCAGCGCCGCCAGCTTCGGCGAGGTCTCTTCATCCAGCTTCTGCAGCGCGTCGCTGGTGTTGGCCGAGGTCATGGCGCCGAACACGTTCATCACCCGCGTCAGCAGCGAACCGGCCTGCTCCAGCGCCACGAAGGTATTTTTAAAGTTGGGCTTGGCCGGGTTGTTGGCGATCTTCTCCACCTCTTCCCGCTTTTGCTTGATGCCCGCTTCGATCGCCGGCGCGTAGTCGCTCTCCTTGATCAGGTTGAACGGCGGCGCCTGGAACGGCAGACGGCTTTGATAGAAGAACGGGTTTTGGGTCTTTTGCTTGTCGTGCTGATTGGCTTCACCGGTCACGGTAGCCTCCTTCGCCTGGCCGCTGGGCAGCGCGCTATGGTCGGCGTGAGGTTGGGTTTCTGCTGCCTGTGCCTGCGAGCCCAGCGCCATGCCGATCGCCAGCACCAATGTGGATAAACGCATCAAATCGAAACTCCTCCATGTTCACGGAATAAGGTCTCGGGGAATGGCTCCCTCTGAGTCACCACCTAGCTTAGGCGCAGTTGGCAGTTTGAGCAAAAACAAGTGATTAGAATATTCCTCCCATGATGATTCGCTCCCTGTGGCGTATAGCGGTGCGTTAACTCGATTAGATATAACCTATAAACGCTTGAATGCGCCGACCGGGCACCGGACGATCGTATGACCTGATTCTTTTCCCCACTGCAGCCTCGAAGGTTGCCGAAGTATATAATCCGCTACGGGTTTCAAGCGAAATCTGCCACAGAAACAACTCCCTCATATTACTGATACGTGTCACATCAAGCCGTGCGAAAACAAAGGGATCTTTTGAGCTATGTTGATATTTTTCCATCCAAGCCGTGAGCCTTGAGTTACTCGGTGAATGCGTAAGCAAATCATGCCGGTGAGAGATATTATTCTCCTTTGGATAGTCCTCAGATACGCTGGTATGTATAAGAATCTGTACGATATTGTATGCATAACCATTAAGCCTGTTGCTGGGGTGCTTGCGCCAAACAGAAGGTTGCTCTTCAACTTTCCACTCCTTCTCGATCACGCGAGCAAGATAAATCAGCTTGTCGGCAGCTTGCAGATCCAACTTACGTCCGCCAGAGATGAGCCAAGACCTTAGCTCATAAGTGGCGCGAGGATAAACATGCCCCACCGATTGCAAAAACTCACTTGACGACTCTGGCGATATGGTTGGCAGTGGTGATGTCCAACAACTCCGCCAAAGAACAGCATCAAATGCTAGCGGTTCTAGTTTATCGCGAGCACAGATCCTTTCAGCTACAGCGCGCAGATGCTGAGCGCTGCAGACGGCTAACAAGTGATAACGGGGGTCAGATACGAGCATGAGCAATAAATCCTTTATATAGTGTTTAATTAAAAATACGCGCAGTGTCATTCCTGATAAATAAATAGTATCCGCTCAACAGTGTTAACCCTGTACCAATGACTTCACGTCTCTCCCGCCTTTTCCCGCACAATAACCAGAGAAAGACAGCGACGTTGGACGCTTCAATACCAGGAATGAATGCGGCTGTGTCAGCGCGCCGCCTGATAAACCACCTTACCGTCCACATAGGTGCAATAAATATTGCGATCGTCCCCCAGCGTCATCAGCACAAACCCTTGCTCCATCAACGTGGCGCTGTTGGCGTGACGCAGCTGCTGCAGCGGCGTCACCGCCGGATCGAGCACCACGAAATCCGCCTCTTTGCCGACGTTGAAGTTGCCGATTTTGTCGTCCAGCGCCAGCGCGCGGGCGCCGCCCAGGGTGGCATGATAGAACGCTTCTACGGCGGAGAGCCGGTAATGCTGCAGCTGGCCGACCTTGTACGCCTCGCCTAACGTGCGCAGCATATTGAAGGTGGTGCCGGCCCCCACGTCGGTGCCGATGCCGAGCTTCACCCGCTTGCGCCAGGCCTGCTGCAGGTCAAACAGCCCGCTGCCGAGAAACAGGTTGGAGGTGGGGCAAAAGGCGATCGCCGAGCGGGTATCGCACAGGCAGTCCCACTCCTGCTCCTCCAGGTGCAGGCAGTGAGCGAACACGCTTTTATCGCCGGTCATGCCATAACGGTGGTAAACATCCAGATAGCTGCGGTGCTGCGGAAACAGCGCTTTTACCCAGGCCACTTCCTGCGGGTTCTCGCTCAGGTGCGTCTGCAGCCAAACGTCGGGATACTCTTCGCGCAGCCGCTGCACCTGCGCCAGCAGCGCCGGCGTACTGGTGGGCGCAAAGCGCGGCGTAATGGCGTAACCGAGGCGGCCTTTGCCGTGCCAGCGTTCAATCAGCTCACGCGTCTGGCGGTAACTCTGCGCCGGCGTTTCCAGCAGCGCCTCCGGCGCATGGCGATCCATCATCACCTTGCCGGCGATCAGGCGCATGTTCAGCGCTGCCGCCTGGCTGAACAGCGCATCGACCGACTGTGGATGCACGGTGCCGAACACCAGCGCGGTGGTGGTGCCGTTACTCAGCAACTGCTGCAAAAAGAAGGCCGACATCGCATCGGCGTGCTGCTCACAGTCATAACGGCTTTCGGTCGGGAAGGTGTAATTGTTTAACCAGTCCAGCAGTTGGTCGCCATAGGCGCCAATCATTTCGGTTTGCGGGTAGTGGATGTGGGTATCGATAAATCCCGGCACGATCAGCTTGTCGTGATATTCCGTGACCGTGAAGCCCGGCGGCAGCAGCGCCTCGCCCTGCTGCCAGCTGCCGAACCAGACGATGACGCCGTCGTTCAGCAGCAGCAAACCGTCGGGAACATGCCGCAGGCGTTCCTCGAGCTGTTGCGGCGCCTCCACACAGGCTGCGATATCAAAAAAATTGCCCCGAATAGCCGTGGTGAATTGCAGTGCCATTATTTTCTTCCTTGTGACGACCGGCCAAGCTCACCCGCGAAATAACCTGCGCCGATGAAACAAGGCTTTTTTGCCCAAACGTAAAGACCGGCTTAAGCATAGCAAGCCGCATGCCAACAGGCGGCGATAAAATATATTTTTAAATAAAAACAATTGATTGGTAATTAACCTGAAAGCATAGGCCGGCGAAAGAGAATAAGACCCACGCTCAGTCTTCGACGGCGGATCAATAGCAACCGTTTGCCTGCCAAAATAACATCGCGTCGCTGCACCTTGAATGAGCAAGCGAATATCTTCACGGCGCACGGCTTATTTCAACACCACGCCTGGGGGTTGAATCTCGGCCTAAGGACAACGGCCAAACTTGAAACGATAACCATTCTCAATTATCATCCGCGCATCTTTTTGACCAGCAATGCGAAAACCATGTCCGCCACCGCCTCTGCCCCGCACGCCGCGCTGTCGCGCCTTTACGCCACCCACCACGCCTGGTTGCAGGGATGGTTGCGTCGGCGGCTGGGCTGCGCGTTCGATGCGGACGATGTGGCGCAGGACACCTTTATGCGCCTGCTGAGAAGCGACGCCGCGGCAACCCTGCGCGAACCGAAAGACTTTTTGGTCACCGTCGCCAAACGGGTGATGGTCGATCTGTTCCGCCGCAGAACGCTGGAGCGCGCCTATCTGGAGATGCTGGCGCTGATCCCGGAAGGCTATGCCCCGTCGCCGGAGCAGCGCCAGAGCCTGCTGGACAGCCTGCAGCAGATCGACGCCATGCTCGACGGCCTCGGGCCCAAGGTGAAGCAGGCCTTTCTGTTGTCGCAGCTCGAAGGCCTGGGCTATGCGGACATCGCCGCGCGCCTCGGCGTGTCGGTCAGCTCGGTTAAAAAATACATGGCCAAAGCCACCGAGCATTGCCTGCTGTTCAGCCTGGAAAACGACGTTTATTCATGAGCAACGCCATCACCCCCGAGCAGCGCCAGGCGCTGAAAATGGCCGCACACTGGTATGCGCTGCTGTGCGACGAGCACGTCACCGAGCGCCAGCGCCAACAGTGGCAAGCCTGGCATCAGCAGCATGACGATCACCGCTGGGCCTGGCAGCGCGTCGAAGCGCTGCAGAGCCAGCTGCAGGGCGTGCCGGGCAAGTTCAGCTACCGTGCGCTCGACCGCGCCGGCCGCCAGGCGGCGATCGATCGCCGCACCCTGCTGAAAAGCCTGCTGCTGTTGCTCGGCGTGGGCGGCGGCGGCTTCCTTTACCAGTCGCCGTTCGGCCGGGAGCTACGCGCCGACTACCGCACCGCCACCGGCGAGATCAAACCCATTGTGTTAAGCGACGGCACCCAGCTGGTGCTGAACACCGCCAGCGCGGTGGACGTACATTACGACGATCGTCAACGGCTGATCCGCCTGCACGCCGGGGAAATCAGCCTGATTACCGGACGCGACCCCCGGCCGCTGTGGGTGCAAAGCCCGCAGGGGGCGATGCGCGCGCTCGGCACCCGCTTTTTGGTGCGTGAGAGCGCTGGCGAGACGCGCCTGACGGTGCTGGAGCATGCGGTTGAAGCGCAGCTGGCGCAGGACGCGCGGCAAACGCGCCGGGTGAACGCCGGCGAACAGATTAGCTTCAGCGCCACGGCCTTCGGCGACAAGCAATCGGCTGCGGCGGAGGACGGCTGGCTGCGCGGCGTGCTGAGCGTCAGCCAGTGGCGGCTGGACCGGGTGATCGCCGAACTGGCGCGCTACCGGCGCGGCCACCTGAGCTGCGATCCGGCCGTCGCCGGCCTGCGCGTCAGCGGCAGTTTCCCGCTCAACGATACCGATCGCGCCCTCGCCCTGCTCAGCCAGACCCTGCCGATACGTCTGCAGAGCTTTACCCGCTATTGGCTGCAAATCGTCCCCGCCTGAATCTTTTTAAATGAAAATGATAAAAAATCGCATTTTTGATTGTCCCTTTTGCCTTGCTCATCCGACTCCCAGGAAAACACTGCAGCAATAAATAAAAATGATTCAGGAGAAGGTATGAACAACGCTTGGGGAAAGGTCGCTCCGGCTTCGCTTTGGGGAAAACGGGCCAAACCGCTGGCCGTGGCTATTGGCCTGGCATTCGCCGCACCGCTGATAGCGAGCGCCGCCAGCGCCGCGGCAACCTATCACATTCCAGCCGGTGAGCTGGACGGCGCGCTGAACGCTTTCGCCGCTCGCGCCGGCATCGCACTCTCGGTAGACGGCGCGTTAACCGCAGGTAAACGTTCGCCGGGCCTGAACGGCAGCTACGGTGTCGACGACGGCCTGAACGCCCTGCTGGCGGGCAGCGGCCTGCAGGCTAAAGCGCTCGGCAACAACGGTTACACGCTGGCCACACTGCCGCAGCCGCACAAGGAAGAGGACATCACGGTAGTCGGTGACTGGCTGGCGGAAGGCCGTCAGGCAGACGTGTTCGAACACCCCGGCGCGCGCGACGTGGTGCGCCGCGAAGACTTCGCCAAAACCGGCACCACCACCGTGCGCGAAGCGTTGAACCGCGTGCCGGGCGTGGTGGCGCCGGAGAACAACGGCACCGGCAGCCATGATATGGCGCTGAACTTCGGCATTCGTGGCCTCAACCCGCGCCTCGCCAGCCGCTCCACCGTGCTGATGGACGGCATTCCGGTGCCCTTCGCCCCTTACGGCCAGCCGCAGCTGTCGCTGGCGCCGGTCTCGCTCGGCAATATGGATGCGATTGACGTGGTGCGCGGCGGCGGCGCGGTGCGCTACGGGCCGCAGAGCGTCGGCGGCGTCGTCAACTTCGTCACCCGCGCCATCCCGAAAACCTTCGGCATGGAGGCCGGCATGCAGGGGCAGCTCAGCCCGACCTCGCGCCAGGATCACCCGAAAGGCACCGGCAACCTGATGATCGGCGGCACCGCCGACAACGGCTTCGGCGCGGCGCTGCTCTACTCCGGCACCCGCGGCAGCGACTGGCGCGAGCACAGCGCGACCAAGATCGACGACGTGATGCTGAAAAGCCGCTACGCCCCGAACGAGGTGCACACCTTCAACAGCCTGCTGCAATACTACGAAGGCGAAGCGAACATGCCGGGCGGACTGAGCCGGGCGGACTACAACGCCAACCCGTTCCAGTCGACGCGCCCGTACGACAAGTTCTGGGGCCGCCGCCAGTTGGCGAACTTCGGCTACCAATATCAGCCGGATCGGCAGCACAAGTTCGACGTGCAGAGCTTCTACACCTACACCCTGCGCAGCGGCTATCTGGATCAGGGCAAGAACCTGACGCTGTCGCCGCGCGAATACTGGGTGCGCGGCGTAGAACCGCGCTACAGCCAGAGCTTCCGCTGGGGCGACTCGGCGCATGAGGTCGGCGTCGGCTACCGCTACGTCAGCGAATCCACCCACGAACTGCGCTACACCAGCAAAGCCAGCACCGGCAGGCTGCCGTCCACCGCCAGCCCGTACGATCGCGACACCCAGTCCGGCACCGAGGCGCACGCGTTTTATATCGACGATCGCATCGACATCGGCGACTGGACCCTCACGCCGGGCATGCGTTACGAGTACATCAAGTCGTATCAGAACAACTACATCAAGAACAACCGCCTCGACGTCAGCTATAACGCGCCGCTGCCGGCGTTGAACGTGATGTATCACCTGAACGAATACTGGAACCTGTACGCCAACACCGAAGGCTCCTTCGGCACCGTGCAATACAGCCAGATGGGCAAAGCGGTCGACAGCGGCAAAATTGAACCGGAGAAGGCGCGCACCTGGGAGCTGGGCACCCGCTACGCCGGCGATGCGCTGACCGGCGAGATCGGGCTGTTCCTGATCAACTTCAACAACCAGTACGACTCCAACCAGGTGACCGACAGCGTGACCGCGCGCGGCAAAACCCGCCACGCCGGGCTGGAAGGCAGCCTGCGTTACGATCTGTCGCAGCTGACACCGAAACTGGACGACCTGACCGCCTACGCCAGCTACGCCTACGTCAACGCCACCATCCGCGAAGACGGCGGCTACAAGGGCAACCAGGTGCCGTTCTCGCCGAAGCATAAAGGCACGCTGGGGCTGGACTACACGCCGGGCAACTGGGCGTTTAACCTTAACGGCGAGTTCCAGTCCAGCCAGTTCGCCGACAACGCCAACACCGTGGCGGAAAGCGCCGACGGCAGCACCGGCCGCATCCCTGGCTACATGCTGTGGGGTGTGCGCGCCGCCTATGATTTCGGCCCGGAAATGGCCGGCCTGAATCTGGGCGTCGGCGTGAAAAACCTGTTCAACCACGAGTATTTCACCCGCGCCTATGACGACAACAACAAGGGTCTGTACATCGGCCAGCCGCGCACGATTTATCTGCAAGGTTCGGTGAAGTTCTGATCCGCAGCGGCGGGCGCGGTTAACCGTGCTCGCCGTCTTTCTCATCAACGTGACGCCGTCACATAAAGCCGTTCCTCCGCGCCGCCGCAGCGGCGAAAAATAAGTCGCTTCTGACGCCAATGCGCGTAATATCGACGATCCGCCCCAACTTATGGGCGCGGATTTTTTTGCCATTCTGGCCTGAAAAGCGAGGGAATAAGATGAATCATAATGACCTTTCTCAGTGCCGCGTTGACACCGACCGTTTGTTGATTGCCCCCTTTACCGCAGCAGACGCCGACGATGTTTACCAGGCGATCACCCCCACTCTGACGCGCTTTATGACCTTTGAGCCGGAGGCGTCGCCGGAGGATTTCGCCAACGTCTGGCAAGGCTGGCTGCCGTTGATGCGCGAAGGTGAAGAAGTGATCTTCGTCGCCCGTCGGCGCGAAGACCGGCAGTTCGTCGGGGTCGGCGGCGCGCATAATCTGCGCAGCCACACCCCGGAGCTGGGCATCTGGGTTAAAGAGAGCCTGCATGGCCAGGGCTACGGCCGCGAAATCGTGCAGGGCATCGCGCGCTGGGCCAGCGAGCGCTTTCAGCCGCCGCACTTTCTCTACCCGGTGGCCGAGCAGAATACCGCCAGCCGCCGCCTCGTCGAGTCGCTGGGCGGCGTGCTGGCCGGCCGTTGCGAGCGCATCAAGTATGACGCCGTGGTGTATCACCTGCCGCCTCAGCGCTAGTCAGCATCGGGCCGCCGGCCCGGTGTCATCTTTTTTGCTTTCCGCCGTGATAACCCCTGCCACTGCCTGCGGGTTTGTGCTAATGATAGAGGCATGTAGGGTAAAAACAGTTGAGGAACAGCAACATGATTATTTTTGTTACCGGCGCCACCTCCGGTTTCGGCGAGGCGATCGCGCGCCGTTTTATCCGTGAAGGCCACCAGGTGATCGCCGCCGGGCGCCGCCTTGAGCGTCTTGAAGAGCTGCAGGAAGAACTCGGCCAAGCGCTGCACATCGTGCGGCTCGACGTGCGCAACCGCGCCGCCATTCAACAGGCGATCGAGGCACTGCCGGCCGAGCTGCGCCAGATCGACGTGCTGGTGAACAACGCCGGGCTGGCGCTGGGGCTGGAGCCGGCGCACAAGGCCAACGCCGATGACTGGGAAACCATGATCGACACCAACGCCAAAGGGCTGGTGAACATGACCCGCGCACTGCTGCCCGCCATGGTCGAGCGCAACGTCGGCCATGTGATCAACATCGGCTCCACCGCCGCCAACTGGCCTTACGCCGGCGGCAACGTGTACGGCGCCACCAAGGCGTTCGTCAAACAGTTCAGCCTGGGTCTGCGCGCCGATCTGCACGGCACGCGCATCCGCGTGACCGATATCGAGCCGGGCCTGGTGGGCGGCACCGAGTTCTCCAACGTGCGCTTCAAAGGCGATGACGGCAAGGTCAACAAAACCTACGAAGGCGCCGATGCGCTGACGCCGGAAGACATCGCCGAGTCGGTGTTCTGGGTCGCGACGTTGCCGGCGCGCGTCAACATCAACACGCTGGAAATGATGCCGGTCAGCCAGTCCTTCGCCGGGCTGAACATCCACCGCGGCGCCTGAGCCGCGACGGCGGGAGGCGACTCCCGCCGCGTTTCCTCAGGCCGCGCGCCAGCCGGAAACGATAATCAGCATGCCCGCCAGCGCCACGCCGGCGCCGACCCAATCCAGCGCAGACAGCTTCACCCCGTCCACCACTCGCAGCCACAGCAGCGCAGTCGCCACATACACACCGCCGTAGGCCGCATAGACCCGCCCGCTGGCCGCCGGATGCAGCGTCAACAGCCAGACAAACAGCATCAGGCTTAATGCCGCCGGCAGCAGCAGCCAGGCGCTGCCCTGCTTCCTCAGCCACAGGTAAGGCAGGAAACAGCCGATAATTTCAGCCAGGGCGGTGGCGAAAAACAACAGCGTGGTTTTTAACATCGGTCGCAGTTTTCTCTCGGTAAAGTAAACGAATCGGCGCTTGGCTGGTGAATTCCAGGAGCGCAGTGGTATATTTATCACCACGCCTGCGGGCGAGGTAACGCCAGTGTCGCCATCATCAGGCGCACTCACTCATAAGGATGAAACGATGAAAACATTTTCGACCCAACGACTGCTGCGCGGGATGCTGCCGGTCGCCATGCTGGCCGTTATGGGCGCCTGGCAGGCGCCGGCGCTGGCCGCCACCTGCACGCAGGGCAGTACCTGCGTCACCGTCGATGGCAAAGGCAGCGGCGCGATGAGCACCGAAGAAGCGCGCCAAAGCAAAGAGCAGTGGAATGATACCAAATCCCTGCGCCACAAGGTCAACACTCGCGTCGAGAAAGAGTTCGACAAGGCCGATCGCGCGGCGGATGACGAAGACCGCTGCAACGACAGCAACAACGTCAACGCGTACTGGGAACCGGACACCCGTAAATGTCTGGATCGCCAGACCGGGCGTCGGATTAATCCTTAATCCGCCTGCGGCGGGCGGGCAAGCGTGAAACCCGGCCGCCGTTGCTGCTATCCTGTTACAGGAAGTTCATTGTCTAAAAGGATGACGTGATGAAGAAAACGCTGATATTAACCGCTGTCTTGCTGGCCGGCGCCCCATTGGCGGCTCTGGCCTCCTGTGAAAGCGTGAAAGCGGACATTTCGCAAAAAATCGTCAATAACGGCGTTCCGGAGTCCGGCTTCAAACTGGAGATCGTGCCTAACGATCAGGCCGATCAAGCGGGCGGCCAGGTGGTCGGCCACTGCGAAAACGACACCCAGAAGATCGTTTATACCCGCCTAAACAACGGCGACGATAGTGGTGACGCGGCGCAGACCGGCACCAGCCAGGACACCTCCAACGCGCAGTAAGCCGCATCGGCTACCCAGGGCGCGCAACAGCCGCGCCCTTTCCTTTTCCTTTACGCCTGCTCCGCCTCTTCCTCTTCGCCTTGCGGCCGACAACGCGCCGGGATCAGCATCGCCGCCGCCAGCGCCAGCAACGACACCAACGCCGATACCAGGAACACCCAATGCAGCGAAGCCGCCACCTGCTGGATAAGCTGCGCCAGCGCTTCGCTCCCCATGCTCTGCCGCACCGCCGGCTCCATCAGCCGCTGCACCGGATCGTCAATCTCCGGCAAACGCCACTGCAGGTTGAGGTTCAGCGTGGCGCCCAAAATCGCGGTGCCGATGGCCGAGCCCACCATGCGGGTAAACACTGTACAGGCAGTGGCAATGCCGCGAATGCTGTAATGCGCCGCGTTCTGCACCGAAACCAGAAACGTCGTGTTGCACAATCCCATGCCGGCGCCGACCATAAACGCCGCCACCCGGCCCCACATCAGACCGCCGTCCGGCTGCAACATCAGCAGGATCAGGCCGCCCGCCACCAGCAGCAGCGCGCCCAACAGCGCCGTGGCGCGATACGAAGTCATCAGCATCAAACGGCCGCTCAGCGTGCTGGCCAGCGGCCAACCAATCGACATCAGCGCCAGCGTGGTGCCCGCCTCCAGCGGTGAGCCCCCCATCACGCCCTGAATGAAGGTGGGCAGAAAGGCGCTGATGCCCATCATCGCCGCGCCGATCACCAGCCCGCCGATGTTGCCGGCGACGATCACCCGGCTTTGCCACAGCGCCAGCGGGAACAGCGGCTCGACCGCGCGCCGCTCCTGACGGATCAGCAGCGCCAGCGACGCCGCCGCCAGCGCCAGCAACGGCGCCACCCACCATCCGAGACTTTCCATCTGCAACAGCGCCAGCAGCAGCGCCGAAACGAACAGCGTCAGCCAGGCGGTGCCCGCCAGATCCAGCGCGTGCCGCCGCAGTTGCTGATGCGCCGGCAGATAGCGCCAGAGGAAGAACATCGCCAACAGGCCGATCGGCAGGTTGACCCAGAACACCAGCGCCCACGGCAGGTGTTGCACGATAAACGCGCCCAGCAGCGGGCCGATGATCGCCGATACGCCCCACACGCTCGACAGGTAACCCATCACCTTCGGCCGCTCGGTGGCGCTGTAGATGTCGCCGATGATGGTGGACGCGATCGGCATGATGGCGCCGGCGCCCAATCCCTGCAATAAGCGGAAGCCGATCAGCCAATACATGTCGGGGGCGAAGCCGCACAGCACCGATCCCAGCAGGAACAGCGTCGCGCCGAAGAAAAACACCCGCTTGCGGCCGTAGAGATCCGCCAGCCGGCCGTAGATGGGAATGGTGATCGCCTGCGCCAGCAAATAGACCGCGAACACCCAGCCCAGCAGCGAGAAGCCGCCGAGATCGCCGATGATGGTCGGCATGGCGGTGGCGACGATGGTGGCTTCGATCGCCGACATGAACATCGCCAGCATGCAGGCGATCAGGATCAGCGGGCGGTGGGCAATGGGTGCGGGTGAAACGTTATTTGTCATGGCGTTATGCAGGTTTCCTGGCGTTTTTATTTTCCCTGAGTATATCAGCAAGCGCCAGCGCCAAGTCTATTCGCCCTCACATCCTGCCTTTGCCGGCGGCGAATCGCACCATTTGGACTAACTGTTACGGCGTAACGTTTTGCCGTGGATTTTTTTCATTTTACCCGCATCCCAGCGCTGACGCGGGCTGCGGCGCCAATACGGGCAAACTCAATCAGCTGATTTTGTTCATAAAACTTGGCACGGTCAACGACAGGGTGCTATACCTTCCCTAGCCGGCGCCTTTGGGCTTCGTGCTTTCTCGGGTTTAAATATCAGTATCTTATGCTGATTAACTCACGTATTGAGCCTACGTTCAGCACGCTGTGCCGAACGCACCCTTCGCTCAATGTCGCTAACCTCATGCGAAACGCCCGTTTTGTACCGCCACGCCCGCCGGGCCGTGGGTAACAATCAGAGCGGAATGCGCCGTCTTGTCGGCCGCTCCGCGCAACGGAGGACGCAACATCATGCACAAGTCAGCGCCATACCGGCGCCTGCTCCTCGGGAGCCTGCTGTTTATCGCCGTCATCGCGCTGCTGGTTTACGGCATCGGTTGGGAAACCCTCAAGTCGCGCCGGGAAGATTTGATTTACCTCGGTCAGCAGCACATGTTCCTGGTGGTGTGTTCGATGCTGCTGTCGCTGCTGGTCGGCATTCCCAGCGGTATCCTGCTGAGCCGCCCTTTCGCCCGCCGCTGGGCGGAGCACGTGATGCAGATCTTTAACGTCGGCAACACCCTGCCGCCGCTGGCAGTGTTGGCATTGGCGATGGTGATCATCGGCATCGGCGACCGGCCAGCGGTGGTGGCGTTGTTCCTCGCCTCGCTGCTGCCTATCGTGCGCAATACCTATGCCGGCCTGCGTTCGGTGCCGCCGGCGCTGGTCGAGGCCGCCAACGGTATTGGCATGACCGCCGGGCAGCGGCTGCGCCAGGTCGAACTGCCCAATGCCCTGCCGGTGATCTTCGCCGGGGTGCGCATCGCGATGGCGATTAACGTCGGCACCGCGCCGCTGGCGTTTTTGATCGGCGCCAGCAGCTATGGCGAGCTGATCTTCCCCGGCATCTACCTGAACGACTTCCCGACGCTGATCCTCGGCGCCGCCGCCACCGCGCTGATCGCCCTGCTGCTCGATCTGGCGCTGGCCGGTCTCGGCCGCCGGCTCAGCCCGCACACCGCATCCTGATGGGAGAAACGCGATGACTCGATGGTTACAACGACTCCGCCACGCGCTGCTGTTCTCCTTGCTGATGACCGGCGCGGCCGCCTGGGCCGCCCCGCTGACGCTGGCGAGCAAGAACTTTACCGAACAGCGCATTCTGTCGGCGATCACCGTGCAATACCTGCGGGCCAAGGGTTTTCAGGTCGAACCCAAGACCAATCTGGCTACGGTGATCACCCGCAACGCGATGATCAACAAGCAGATCGACATGACCTGGGAATACACCGGCACCTCGCTGATCATCTTTAACCACATCAATAAGCGCATGTCGCCGCAGGAAACCTACGACACGGTGAAAAAGCTCGACGCCAAACTCGGCCTGGTGTGGCTGCAGCCGGCGGACATGAACAACACCTACGCCTTCGCCATGCAGCGCCGGCGCGCGGAAAAAGAGCAGATCCGCACGATGTCGCAGCTGGTGGCCAAAGTGGAACAGGTGCGTAAAACCGACCCGAAACACAACTGGCTGCTGGGGCTGGATCTGGAATTTGCCGGCCGCTCGGACGGCCTGAAGCCGATGCAGGCGCTGTACGACATGCCGCTGGATCGCCCGCAAATCCGCCAGATGGATCCCGGCCTGGTCTACAACGCCATCCGCGACGGCTTCGTCGACGCCGGGCTGGTATACACCACCGATGGCCGGGTGAAAGGCTTCGATCTGCAGGTGCTGGAAGACGACAAAGGCTATTTCCCGAGCTATGCAGTCACGCCGGTGGTGCGCGCCGACGTGTTGCAAAACACGCCGGGGCTGGAAGCGGCGCTGAACACGCTGTCGAAACAGTTCAACAATCAGGTGATCACCGAGCTTAACGCCAGAGTGGATATCGACTACCAGACGCCGCAACAGGTCGCCGACGCGTTCCTCAAGCAGCGCGGCCTGATTTAGGAGGCATGATGAATACCTTACTTTACGCCTGGCAAAACTGGGCCTATATCGCCGGATTGACGCTGGAACACCTGCTGCTGGTCGGCATCGCCGTCGGCCTGGCGATCCTGATCGGCGTGCCGCTCGGCGTGCTGATCGTCCGCCACAAATGGCTGGCGACACCGGTGCTGAGCCTGGCCACGCTGGTGCTGACCGTGCCCTCCATCGCCCTGTTCGGGCTGATGATCCCGCTGTTTTCCTTAATCGGCCACGGCATCGGCTACGTGCCGGCGATCACCGCGGTGTTCCTCTATTCGCTGTTGCCGATCGTGCGCAATACCCACACCGCGCTCGACAACCTGCCCGGCGGGCTGCGCGAAGCCGGCCGCGGCATCGGCATGACCTTCTGGCAACGCCTGCGCTGGGTGGAGATCCCGGTAGCGCTGCCGGTGATTTTCGGCGGCATTCGCACCGCCGTGGTGATGAATATCGGCGTGATGGCGATAGCCGCCGTGATCGGCGCCGGCGGCCTCGGCCTGCTGCTGCTCAACGGCATCAGCAGCAGCGACATCCGCCAGTTGATTACCGGCGCCGTGATGATCAGCCTGCTGGCGATCGTCCTCGATTGGTTATTGCACCGTTTGCAAATTGCGCTCACGCCCAAGGGGATCCGCTCATGATTAAATTGGAAAATCTGACCAAACAGTTCATGCAAAAGAACGGCACGCCGTTCAACGCCGTCGACAACATCAATCTGGACGTGCCGGAAGGCGAAATCTGCGTGCTGCTCGGCCCATCCGGCTGCGGCAAAACCACCACGCTGAAGATGATCAACCGCCTGATCGAACCCACCGGCGGCACCATTCTGATCAACGGCGAAGACACCAGCGCGCTGGATACCGTCAGCCTGCGCCGCAAAATCGGCTACGTCATCCAGCAGATCGGTCTGTTCCCCAACATGACCATCGAGGAGAACATCACCGTAGTGCCGCGCATGCTGGGCTGGGACAAAAAACGCTGCCACGATCGCGCCGAGGAGCTGATGAGCATGGTGGCGCTGGATCCCAAGCGCTTTTTGCACCGCTACCCGAAAGAGATGTCCGGCGGGCAGCAGCAGCGCATCGGCGTGATCCGCGCGCTGGCGGCCGATCCGCCGGTGCTGCTGATGGATGAACCCTTCGGCGCGGTGGATCCGATCAACCGCGAAACCATCCAAAACGAGTTTCTCGACATGCAGCGTCAGCTGAAGAAGACCGTGATGCTGGTCAGCCACGACATCGACGAAGCGCTGAAGCTCGGCGATCGCATCGCGGTGTTCCGCCAGGGCAAGATCGTGCAGAACGCCAGCGCCGATGAGCTGCTGGCGCGCCCGGCGAACGACTTCGTCGCCTCCTTTGTCGGCCAGGATCGCACGCTGAAGCGCCTGCTGCTGGTGCAGGCCGGCGACGTGGCAGACCAACAAGAGACGGTGACGGTACGCCGGGAAACGCCGCTGACAGAGGCATTCGGGTTGATGGACGATATCGACGCCCGTTCGGTGACGGTAGTGGACGCCGACGGCAAACCGCTGGGTTACGTCAAACGCCGCGAGGCGCGCGGTGCGCCGGGGGTATGCGCCGACAGCCTGCACCACTTTCGCGTCACCGCCCGCGCGGAAGAGAACCTGCGCGTGGTGCTGTCGAAGCTGTATGAGCACAATACGTCCTGGATGCCGATCGTCGATGAAGACGGCCGCTACAGCGGCGAAATCTCGCAGGATTATATCGCTGACTACCTTAGCTCCGGCCGCACGCGCCGGGTGCTGACGCCGCAATAACCCCCGCCGGGGCGCCGACCGCCCCGCCCATGCCGCAGTTTGATAAAGATTCACTGGTCATCGGCCGGAGCGCCAAGCACAATGCGCTGATGACCCTTTGATTTTTCTCACGACGCCGCCCACGCATGAAAAGATTGGTCCACCTGCACCACTATCGCGCCCTGCTGCGCAGCCTGTTTATCGCCGTGTTCATCGGCGTCGCCGCCGCCCTGGCGGTGTGGCTGTTCCACCGTTCGATGATTGGCCTCGAGTGGCTGTTGCTCGGCAATGCCGACGGCAGTCTGGTGGCCGCCGCCGCCGCGCTGCCCGGCTGGCGGCGCGCCCTGACGCCTGCGTTGGGCGGGCTGGCGGCGGGCCTGCTGCTGTATGTTCACCAGCGCTACCGCCACCAGCGCCCGGCGGCGCCCACCGACTATATGGAAGCGATCGAGACCGGCAACGGCAAGCTGGACACCGGCGCCAGCCTGGTGAAGTGTCTGGCGTCGCTGCTGGTGGTGTCGAGCGGCAGCGCCATCGGCCGTGAAGGCGCGATGATCCTGCTGGCGGCGCTGGTGGGCTCGCTGTTTGCCCAGCGCTTTACGCACGAGAAAGAATGGAAACTGTGGGTGGCCTGCGCCGCCGCAGCCGGGATGGCCAGCGCCTACCATGCGCCGCTGGCGGGCAGCCTGTTTATCGCCGAGATCCTGTTCGGCACCCTGATGCTGGCCTCGCTCGGCCCGGTGGTGATCGCCGCGGTCAGCGCCCTGCTGATGACCAACCTGCTCAACGGCGGCCAGGCGCCGCTCTACCTGGTGACGCCGCTCGCCGCCCCTTTGCCGACGCAATACCTGCTGATGGCGCTGGTCGGCGTGGTGGCCGGCGCCGGCGGGCCGCTGTTTTTATGGTTGATGACCGCCACCGGCCGCGCGTTCCGATCGCTGCGCCTGAAGCCGCCGCTGCAGCTGGCGCTGGGCGGCCTGATCGTTGGGCTGCTTTCGCTGTTGTTCCCGCAGGTATGGGGCAATGGCTACAGCGTGGTGCAGGCGCTGCTGATCGCGCCGCCGGGGGTGTTGCTGCTGGGGGCGATCCTGGTATGCAAGCTGTTGGCGATCCTCGCCAGCAGCGGGTCGGGCGCGCCCGGCGGGGTCTTCACCCCGACGCTGTTCGTCGGCGCCGCGCTCGGTTCGATGATCGGCCAGCTGTTCGGCCTGTGGCCGGGGATGGATGCGGCGGTGCCGCTGCTGCTGGCGCTGACCGGCATGGCTACCCTGCTGGCCGCCACCACCCATGCGCCGATCATGGCGGCGCTGATGGTGTTTGAAATGACCGGCGAATACGCGCTGCTGCCCGGCATTCTGCTGGCCTGCGTGATCGCCACCACCGTGTCGCGCGGCCTGCGGCCGGTATCGGTCTACCACACCGCGCCGCCGCCCAAACGCGAGGCTTAAAACTCGCCCTGCTGCAGCAGCTTCCTGAACTGCGGGCACTGCAGGTGCTCCGGTTCAGGGCAATCGACCATGTGCTGCAAACCGGCGCGCACCTGCCCCAGACGCCGCAGGGTGCGATCCAGTTCTTCAATCCGCGCCGCCAGCAGCCGACGATCGAGGGCGATGCGCCCTCGATCGTCAAACAGCGAGGCGATCTCATCCAGCGTAAATCCCGCCAGCCGCCCAAGGGCGATCAGCTTCAGTTGATCCAGCACGCCGGCGGCGTATTGGCGACGTAAACCGTTGCGGCCTATCGAGGCGATCAGCCCCTTTTTCTCGTAATGCCGCAGCGCCGAGGGCGCGATGCCGCTCAAACGCGCCACCTCGCCAATATCCAGTTCTTTTTCCATTGACTTGAAGTCGACTTTAAGTTGCACACTGTGCGCACATTACACCATGAGTGACTTTAAGGACACGAAAATGACGACAGAAATTTTACTGATGATTCTGCTGACCGGGGTGGGCGCCACGCTGTGCACCGATCTGTGGACCATCGTGCAAAAGCGCGTGCTGGGCATCCCGCCCCTTAACTACGCGCTGGTCGGCCGCTGGTTTATCGGCCTGTTCGACGGCCGGTTTTATCACGCTCCGATCATGGCTGCGCCGGTGCGGCGGGGAGAAAAAGCGATGGGATGGCTGCTGCACTACGCGATCGGCGTCGCCTTCGCCTTTATCCCGCTCGGCTTGGCGGGCATCGCGTGGTACGCCGCGCCGACGCCGCTGGTCGCGCTGTTGAGCGGCTGGCTGAGCCTGGCGGCGCCCTTCTTCGTGATGCAGCCGGCGTTGGGCTTTGGCGTGGCGGCGGCGAACACCCCCAATCCGACGCGTAGCCGCATCATCAGCCTGCTGGTGCATACGGTGTACGGCCTGGGGCTGTTTGTCTCCGCCCGTTTGTTGGCCCCTTTCCTGGCCTGAGCGCGCTAGCGCAGCAGCGTGGAGATGTCGAGGTAGTGCGCCAGTTCGCGCTGCTCCGCGCGCGGCAGGTACGGAATTTCACCCAGCAGCGGCGCAGAAATGCGCTGCTGCAGCGCCGCGATGGTTTCGGCATAGTGCGCCAACCCCGGGTTGATGCGGTTGGCGACCCAGCCCAGCAACGGCAGGCCGTCGTTGATAATCGACTGTGCGGTCAGCAACGCGTGGCTGACGCAGCCCAGCTTGATGCCCACCACCAGCACCACCGGCAGCTGTTCCTGCACCACCCACTCGGCGTAAGGCCGCAGATCGTTCATCAGCACCCGCCAACCGCCGCTGCCTTCCACCACCACCGTATCGGCTTTGGCCGACAGATCCCGCAGACCGCTGCTCATCACGCCATAGTTGATGTCCTCGGTCGCATGCGCATGAAACACCTCATCCAGGCAGGTGATGGGATTGATCTCCTCGTAGGACAGCGGCAGGGTTGAAGATGCCTGCAATACCAAAGCGTCTTTATTGCGGATGCCCTCGCTGGTTTCCTGGCAGCGCGCGGCGATCGGCTTGTAGCCGGCCACCGAACGGCCTTCGGCGGCCAGCGCCTGCATCAACCCGCGGGAAACCACGGTTTTACCGACGTCGGTATCCGTGCCTGTCACAAATAAACGCTTCAACATGAATAAAATGCCCCAGAATGCCCCGTTAACAATGTATCGCCGCACCGGCGGCGAAGAAGTATTTCGGAAAAATTCTAGGGGATGCTGCCGCTTAGGGGCTTGAGGTAGCTCAATCTTTTGCGGAATTAATAAGAGGTTCTGATGTTAGCCTTGCAGCAGTTGCACCAGCAATGAACCGTTATACAGCGCCTCTTTCACCAGCGCCGCGCCGGGCATGGTGCCCTGATTGAAGAACTGCGTGGATTCGACCTTGACCTGCTCGCTGTAGGCCGGCAGCGCCTGCTGGCGAATGCAGGAGGCGATGGCCGGGTGCAGGATCTCCGCCGCGCGGTTGAGCGGCGAGCCCACCAGGATCTTCTCGGGATTGAACAGGTTGACCATGATAGCCAGAATGCGCCCCACGCTGTGGCCGACGCCGAGAATGATGTCCCGCGCCAGCTGATCGCCCGCCAGCGCGGCGTCGCACAGCGATTCGACGGTCAGCGGCGCGCCGTGCAGGCTGGAGCTCATCGAGCCGCTCAGCCGCTGCTGGGCGATCTCCAGCATGTTCTCAATGCTGGCCACGGTTTCGAGACAGCCGTGGTTGCCGCAGTAACAGCGTTTGCCGTAGGGATCGACCTGGGTGTGGCCGATCTCCACCACGCTGTGGCTGCCGGCGTGCAACACATGGCCGCCGGTGATCACCCCGGCGCCGACGTTGTGGTCGATCACCACCTGAATCACGTTCTGGCTGCCGCGCGAGGCGCCGTACAGCGCCTCGGCCATGGTCCAGGCGCTGATGTCGTGCTGCAGGTAAACCGGCAGGCCGGTGCGGGTTTCCAGCGCCGGGCCGAGCGGCATCTCCAGCACGTCGTAAAACGGCATGCGGTGCACCACGCCCGACTGCACGTCGATCATGCCCGGCAGCGTAATGGCGATCGCCGTTAACCGTTCCAGCTTGCTTTGGTGGCGAATAAAGAATTGATCGACTTCGGTCAGGATGCGTTTCAGCAGCGGTTCGGGATGTTCGGCCGCCAGCGGCAGCTGTTCCTCCACCACCAGCTTGCTGCTGAGATCGCGCAGCGCCAGCGTGATGCTGCCGCGGCTGATGCGTGCGGAAAGGTAGTGCCAGGCTTCGGTGTCCAGCACCAGCCCCACCGCCGGGCGCCCCCGGCTGCCGATCTCCTGGTACTCGGTTTCCTTGACCAGATGGGCTTCCAGCAGCTCGCGCACGATCTTGGTGATGCTGGCGGGCGCCAGCTGCGCGCGTTTTGACAGTTCGATGCGCGAAATCGGACCCAGTTGATCGATTAGCCGATAAACCGCCCCCGCATTGGTCTGTTTGATTTGATCGATATGCCCAGGCTGCCCAACCGCAATCACAAACCGGCTCCTACTATTTTTCGCGCTTCTAAATAAAGACTAGGGGTTATGGTGGGGCTTTTGTCATACAGCGTCAACTATTTGATTCGTTATGTGATTTGCTGCACAAATTCCTCGCAATTTCAGCGTGAATTGATTTTTATTTGCCCAAGCTCAACGTCATTTCAGCATCAACGCCATCAGCGACTGCGCCGCCGCGGTCAACGGCCGCCGGCGGTGGTGCACCAGCCACACTTCGGTGGTGGCGTCCGGCTCCGCCAGCGGCAAATAGCGCACGCCGTCCACCCGCACCCGGGCGAAAGACGCCGGCAGAATCGAAACTCCCAACCCGGCGGAGACCAGCCCGATGATAGTCATCGCTTCCCCCACTTCCTGGGTGATATACGGGGTGATGCCGGCCTTGCCGAGCAGCAGCAGAATTTCGTCGTACAGCGCGGTGCCCACTTCGCGCGAGAAGAAAACGAACGGCTCCCGCGCCAAATGTTGAAACCGCAGCGCGCCGCCGGGCGTTTCCGCCAGCGGATGCCCTTCCGGCACTACCGCCACCAGCGGTTCGCGCAGCAGCAGCTGATAGTGCAGCGCTTCCGGCAGCCGCGTGTTGCGCATCACCCCCAGATCCAGTTCGCCGTTCAGCAGCGGTTCGATCTGCTGTTTGGTGTTGATTTCGCGCATCTTGATGTGCACCTGCGGGGACTGCTGGCGAAAGGCGCGCAGGCTGCGCGCCACCACGCCGATAAAGGGCGCGGAAGAGGTAAAGCCGATGGTCATTTCCCCCAGTTCGCCGCGATCCAGGCGCGCCGCCTTTTCCGCCGCGCGGCCGACCTGATCGAGCACCTGATAGGCTTCTTTGAGGAACATCTCCCCGGCCTGGGTCAAACTGACGTTGCGGTTGTTGCGCGCCAGCAGCCGCGCGCCGACCATCTCTTCCAGCGCCTGAATTTGCTGGCTGAGCGGCGGCTGGGAGATGCGCAACCGCTCGGCGGCGCGGCCAAAATGCAGCTCTTCGGCCACGGCGATAAAGTAACGCAGGTGTCTCAACTCGATATTCATATTTAAAAAGTCTTAATTGTAATTATTAATATATTAGACAAAAAATTCGCCGCTCCCTATCATTTTGTTATCTGCAAAGTGTCTGTTTATCTCCCCGAAGTTCGGTAAGGAAACGCTGTGACAACCCCTGTGCGTTCTGCGGCCGTGATGCCGTCGACGCTGGCCGCCAACGATGACGCGGCCGCTGCGCCAAAAGTAAAACGCTCCACCCTCAACAATAAACTCCCCTATATCGAACGCGGCACGCCGCAGTTTATGCGCGTCACGCTGGCGCTGTTTTCCGCCGGGCTGGCGACCTTCGCGTTGCTTTACTGCGTGCAGCCGATCCTGCCGGTGCTGTCGCAAGACTTCGGCGTCTCGCCGGCGGAAAGCAGCCTGTCGCTCTCGGTCTCCACCGGCCTGCTGGCGATCGGCCTGATGTTTACCGGGCCGCTGTCCGACGCCATCGGCCGCAAGTCGGTGATGGTGGTGGCGCTGCTGCTGGCGGCGGTTTGCACGTTGATTTGCGCCTTTATGACCAGCTGGCACGGCATTTTACTGATGCGCGCATTGATCGGCCTGTCGCTGAGCGGCGTCGCCGCGGTCGGCATGACCTACCTCAGCGAAGAGATCCACCCCAGCTTCGTCGCCTTCTCGATGGGGTTGTACATCAGCGGCAACTCGATCGGCGGCATGAGCGGCCGTCTGGTGACCGGGGTGCTGACCGACTTCTTCTCCTGGCGCGTCTCGCTCGGGGTCATCGGTCTGTTCGCCCTCGCCGCCGCCTGCATGTTCTGGCGCATCCTGCCCGCCTCGCGGCATTTTCGCGCCAGCTCGCTGCGCCCGCGCACCCTGCTGATCAACTTCAAACTGCATTGGCACGATAAGGGCCTGCCGCTGCTGTTCGCGGAAGGTTTCCTGCTGATGGGCAGCTTCGTCACCCTGTTCAACTACATCGGTTATCGCCTGCTGGCGGATCCTTATCACCTGAGCCAGGCGATCGTCGGCCTGCTGTCGGTGGTGTACCTCACCGGCTCCTACAGTTCGCCCAAGGCCGGCGCGCTCACCTCGCGCTTCGGGCGCGGCCCGGTGCTGCTGGCGTCGATCGTGATTATGCTGATCGGGATCCTGATTACCGCGCTGCCGCAGGTGCCGGCGATCTTTATCGGCATGATGCTGTTCACCGCCGGTTTCTTCGCCGCCCACTCGGTGGCCAGCAGCTGGATCGGCCGCCGTGCGCGCCGCGCCAAAGGCCAGGCGTCGTCGCTGTATCTGTTCTGCTATTACGTCGGCTCCAGCGTGGCCGGCACCCTGGGCGGCGTGTTCTGGCACAGCTTCGGCTGGAATGGCGTGGCGGCGTTTATCAGCCTGATGCTATTGCTGGCGCTGCTGGTGGTGCATTACCTGAAACGGCTGCCGGAAGCGGCGCGCCTGTGAATGGAAAAAGCCGCGGTGGTTAGCCGCGGCTCGTCATGCCAGAGCCCGTGATTATTGACCGGGTTTCCAGCGAGTTTGCAGGTACTCCACCGCCTTGTCCGTTTGCGGCTCGGTCAGATAACGTTGCCGGAACAGGATGGTTCCCCCCATCCCCGGCAGGCTCTCGTTGAGATCCAACTGCCTTTTCAGCTCGGGGACGCCGCCGTCGACGGTCCAGGCCGGCTCGCTGGCCGATGGCGTGCCCACTTTATACAGCGCCACCCCGGCATAGAGCCGAACCGGCGTGTCTTTCACCACCTCGGCCCACCAGTTGGCCAGCACGTCGTAGCGAACAATTTCACGATCGAAAGGCCAATACAGCTGCGGTGCGATATAGTCGAGCAGCCCCAGTTTGACCCACTGGCGCGTATCGGCATAGGCCGTATCGTACGACGGCGCGCCGGCCCGCGTCGCCGAACCGGCAGGATCGTCCGCTTTGTTTCGCCATACGCCCGCCGGGCTGACGCCAAACGCGACCTCGGGCTTCAGTGCTTTGACGGTGGCGGAAACCTGTTTTATCAATTGCAGCGTGTTGTCTCTTCGCCAGTCGGCCTTGTCTGCAAACCCTTTGCCGTATGCGCGATACGTCTTTTCATCATCCAGCGGCGATTGCGGCGTTTCGTAATAGAAATAATCGTCAAACTGAATGCCGTCGACATCGTAGTTTTTGACGACTTCAGCCACCACGCCGGTGATCCAGTTGCGCACCTCGGGCAGGCCGGGGTCGAGCACGAAGCGATCGCTGGCGGTGCGTATCCAGTCGGGATGCAGCGCATAGACGCTGGCCGGCGGCGACTGCAGCGTATGATTGAGTGCATCAATCGTTTGCTGTCGGGTATTCATGGAAACCCGATAAGGGTTCAGCCAGGCATGCACTTTGATGCCGCGTCGGTGCGCTTCTGTCAGCATAAAGGCCAGCGGATCATAACCGGGGTCCTGGCCCACGGTGCCGGTCAATACCTCCGACCAGGGCAAGATGTCAGAACGCCACAGGGCCGTGCCGTCCGGTTTAACCTGAAAATACACCGTGTTAATCCCGGTTTTCACCATGTCGTCCAGAGCGTCCGTCAGCCCCTGCTTCTGCAGACGCACCCGCTCTTGCGTGGATTCCGCTTTCAGCGAGGCCGCCGGCGGCCAGTCCAAGCCAATGACCGTGGCCAGCCAGATGCCCCGCATCGGCGTTGCCGGCGGTACAGGCTGCGGAGGCTTTTCCGGCTCAGGGGGTTTGGCGCATCCGCTCACGCCCAGCATGGCGGCCATCAACAGCCATCCGCCTAGTTTTGTTGCGCCTGTCGGCATAAATGTTCTCCTTCCGTGAGTGACGGTTATCCCATGTCGCGGCGTGCGGAGCAAGAAACCGCCCGCTTTATCAACGCCATCCAGCGACCGGCGCCGCCCTTTCTGGCGACGCCTCTCCTTATCCCATCACCAGCTCAGCCCCGTCCCGCGAGGGAACGCCACCTTGCCGGTATTGGTTTGCTCATCGTAGTCATGCCAGGTATTAACCGGCAGTTTTCCGTGCGGTCTGATTTTCCCCGTCAGCACCTGCGCCAGCGATATCATCGAAGGGCCACGCCATACGCCGCTGTCATACCCGTAGTAAGAATAGGTGGCGACAGCCGCATCCACGTCTGCGGCATAGTTCACGATATCGTAAGGCGCGCGCAATGAGAGGTGAACGCATTTTTTCCCCTGCTCGGCGGCGTATTTCAGCCAGCCCGGGTAAGGGCTGCTGTCATTAGCCGCCCCGGTTGCGGCGGTCACGACCCCATCCTGCTCGGCAGGCGTAAAGCGGGTTGAGAGGGTTCCAAGCAAGAACACGTCGCAGCCGGCAATATGTTCCCTGACCTGGGCGTCGCTCAGTTCCGTTTCCTTCGCGGCCACGACGTTCTGATAGCCCTCCTGCGCCATCACGTTCGCAATGCCTTTGGCCTGCTCGCCCCACGGAGTCAGAATAAAGTAGCGCAGCGCTTTGTCCTTTAACGGCAGCAGACATTGACGGTTGATAACCACGGTAATGGAACGATCGGCAATCCGTTTCTCTAGCTGATGCGCGGAGGACGAAACGTCGTGGGAACAGGGTTTATCGCTATGGCCCATCAGGTGATGGCGCAATTTGAGGCGCAAAATGCGCTCGACCGAAGCATCGATATCGGCCTCGCTGAGATGCCCGGTTTTCACCCGCTGCGCAATGTAGCGGATAAGCTCGGGCAGCAGGCTCGCCTGCGCCGGCGAGGCGATGCTGACAGGCATCAGAGCAATATCCACCCCGGCGGTAAAGACGTTTTCAGCCGCCGCTTGCTGGCTGAAATGCTCGGCAATCGCGCCCATATCCAGCGCGTCTGAAATCGTTACGCCGGCATAACCCAGCTCATTGCGCAGGATCTGGGTCTGGATTTCGCGCGACATGGTGGCCGGCACCGTGATTTTTTCACCGTTGCGGGTGTCGATCTGGCTGTTATCCAGTGCGGGGTACTGAATATGCGCAGTCATCACCATATCCGGCGCCGCGCAGCGATCGATGGCCTGTTTATAAGGGGCGATATCAATGGCAAAAGCTTCTTCCCGCGTACGATCGACGCGCGGCAAACCGGTATGCGAGTCGGTGGAGGTGCTGCCATGGCCGGGGAAGTGTTTGTACGCGTTGATCAGCCCCTGCTGTTTCATGCCCGCCACCATGTTTTCCGCCAGGCGGGCAACGGTGTTCTTATCATCGCTGAAGGCGCGAACGTTAATCACCGGGTTGAACGGATTGGTGTTGACGTCCACGACCGGGGCAAAGTTGGTATTGATATGCAACGCGCGCATATCCTGGGCCATCAGTTTGCCCTGTTCAACGGCGAGCTGTTTATCCGCACCGCCCTCGATCGCCGCCGCCAGCGCCATATTGCCGGGGAATGAGGCGTAGTCGCCGCGCGGCAGCCGGAAAACGTTACCGCCTTCGTTATCCGTGCCAATAAACAAACGAACGCCCGCGTGGGTTTTCAGCGCGGCATACCAGGCCGTCAACGTTTTGATCTGCTGCTTGTCTTTCAGATTATTGGCAAACAGGATCACCCCACCGATGTGGTTATCGGTGATCAGCTTGCCAATGGCTGCATCGGGAACGGTCATATCCTGATTGCTGCTACCGTTCTGATCCCAGTAGCGAAAATCCAGCATGATTTTTTGCCCGATCTTCTCTTCCAGCGTCATGTTTTTGACTTTCTGTTTAATATCCACAGTAAACCTCCGTTTAAAGCACCCGTTAATGACAGAAGAAAAGATAACCCGAGGGGCTCATAGCGTCCTGCCATTCTGTTTGTTCCAGCGATTGGACAACGGCAAACGGAAAATGGATCAAACAAAATATCAACCAACAGAAAAAATCCATCAATGAATCAAACCCCTATCAATGCAAAGTCTATTTCACACCCTGCTGTAGAAGTCCCTCAGGCGTATTTTTCGCTGGCAAGCCGGGTGGCCAGTGAGGCCGCTCCCTCTTCGTTTGCCGATGTTGCCCCCAGTCGGCCACTCTTCTATAGTATGTTGTAACTAATATGGGGGTGTGCGATGAGCAGATACGATGTGATTGGCCGAATGAACGCCTGCTTTAACGAGCTGGAGCAGGCGCTCGGCGCGTTGCAGCAGCAGATCGCCCCGCTGCGGTTGCTGGCGGCGCGGGTGTTCAGCCTGCCGGAGGTTGAAAAAGGCCAGGAACATCAGGCCATTTCGCATATCGCGGTCGAGCAGCATGTGGGGCAAGCGGCGCGCGATCTGGCGCTGGAGCATTATCAGCGGCTGTTCATTCACCACAACCGGGAGAATGTCAGCAGCAAGGCCGCCGTGCGCCTGCCCGGCGTCATCTGTCTGGCGGTGGAGCAACCGGAGTATCAGGCGCTGCAAACGCAGCTGGCGCTGATCAACCGCCTGAAGGGCGAACTGGAGCAGATTATCACCGTCGATTCCGGCCTGGCGCCGGAGCAGCGTTTCGAGTTCGTGCACACCCATCTGCACGGGCTGATTACCCTCAGCGCCTATCGCACCCTCACCGCCCTGACCAATCCCGACTCCGTGCGCTTCGGCTGGGCCAACAAGCACATCATCAAAAACGTCAAGCGGGACGACATTCTGGCGCAGCTGGAGAAAAGCCTGAAAGCCGGCCGCGCGGTGCCGCCGCACAGCCGTGAACAGTGGGCCGCCCTGGTCAGCCGTGAGATCGACGACGTCAGCCGGCTGCCGCAGCAGGCGACGCTGAAGATCAAACGGCCGGTAAAAGTGCAGCCGATCGCCCGGGTGTGGTATCAGCAGCAGCAAAAACAGGTGCAGCACCCCTGCCCGCTACCGCTGATCGCCCTGTGTCAGGTTGAAAGCGGCGCCGCGGTGCCGAAGATCGGCGAACTGCTCAACTACGACGCCGAGGCGGTGAAACACCGTTACAAACCCGACGCCAGGCCGCTGCGGCTGCTGGTGCCGCGTCTGCACCTGTATACCGACGACGCTACTCGCTGAGGGCATACACCCGCAGGCGATGGCCGTCCGGATCTCGCGCCACGAAGGTGTAACCGAACTCCATCTCGGTCGGCGTTTGCTCGATAGTCAGCCCAAGTTCGCGCCACTGGTTATAGCGCGCCTCCACTTCTTGCGGATCCTGGCATAAAAAGCCCAGTTCACCGCCGCCCCCGGTCAGCGTGGCGGCGGGTTTTACCCCCTGTTTGGCCCACATCCCCAGCTTGAAGCCGTTGTTGAGCACGAACAGGGCAAAGCCGGGCGAAAGCTCCACCGGCGCCTGCCCCAGCAGGCGTTGATAAAAGGCGGCGCTGTTGAGCGGGTTGTCGACGTAAAGCAGGGTCATGCTGGGAAGGGTCATCGGTCTGTCCTTTGGGTGATGGGAACCGGCCGGTTCCCGATAGGCACAGACTAAGGCGCGCGACTGACAGTTTATGGCAGCAGCGTGCCGCTATTGCTCCGCAATGCCCTCGCTGAGGCGCCACTCTTTCAGCAGCCGCCGCCGGCCACGCGGATAGCGCTGTGCAAGCGGCGTGGCGGCCTGAATGCGATCGAGACGAAAATGGCGAAAGGCCTGACGCAGCTCGCACCAGGCGACCAACATCTGAAACTGATCGAAAAAACCCAGCGCAAAGGGCCACAGCAGGCGTTCGCTGCGCTGCCCCGCCAGATCGAGGTAGTCGATATGCAGTTTGCGCTCGCAGCGGATGGTGTCTCGGATCAGCACCCGCATCTCATCCGCCACCGGCGGCGCCTGAACCGGCGCGATAAGCAGCGTATTGGCCTCCAGCTCCTCCCGCAGCGCCGGCGGCAGCACCGCGGCGATCTTGGCCAGCGCCTGACCCGCCGCGCTCGCCAGTTGGCTGTCACCGCGGCGGCTGACCCAGCGCATCCCCAGCACCAGCGCTTCTGTCTCCGCCGGCGAGAACATCAGCGGCGGCAGCATAAAGCCGGGGCGCAGCACATAGCCGACGCCCGCCTCACCGGCGATTTCCGCCCCCTGCTGCTGCAGCGTGGCGATATCGCGGTACAGGGTGCGCATGCTGATGCCCAGCGTCTGCGCCAGCGCATGGCCCGCCACCGGATAACGGTGGTTGCGCAGCAGCTGCATCAGATCGAGTAAACGTTGTGCGCGCGACATATCACGGCTCCCTGCATAGCGCGGTTTGGACAAAATCGGCAAAGGCTCGCGCCTTGGCCGAGACGAAATGGCCGCCGGGGAACACCGCCCACAGCGCCAGCGGCGGCAGTTGCCAGTCCGCTAAAGCCGCAATCGCCGCCCCGCTTTGCAGCTCGCTGCGAAACAGGCCTTCGCTGGCGACGGTGGCGCCAAAGCCCGCCAGCACCAACTCGCGCACGCACTCCGCCGCGTTAACCCGCATGCGGCCCGGTAACCGCAGCGCGCGCTGCTCTTCTCCGCGGCTGAAGCGCCACTGCTCGCCGCCGCCACGGCGATGGTAAATCACCATCTCGTGCTGCAACAGATCTTCCGGCCGCTGCGGCATACCGGCAGCGGCAAAATAGCCGGGCGTGCCGATCACGCATTGCTTTACCTCACCCAGCTTGCGGGCGGTAAAACCGGAATCCTCCAACTCGCCAACACACAGGGCAATATCGATGCCTTCTTCAATCAGCGACAGATTGCCGTCATCCAGCAGCAGATCAACGTGCAACCGTGGATTGGCGCGCATAAACGCCGTCAAATCAGGCAAGGGAACGATGCGGGCGAACACCGCCGCCGAAGCGACCCGCAACCGGCCGCTCAGGGTCTCGCCGGCGCTCTGCACTAGCGCTTCCGTCTCCGCCAGCTCGTTCAGGATACGCCGGGTGCGTTGATACAGCTGCTGTCCCGCATCCGTCGGCTGCAGGCCGTGGGTCGAGCGCAGCATCAGGCGCGTGCCGAGCTGCTGTTCCAGCCGCGCCACCGCTTTTGAGACCGCCGGCTGCCCCACGTGCAGCCGCCGCGCCGCCGCGGTAAAGGAGCCGCTCTCGTAAACGCAGGCATAGGTTTCGTAATCGGCAAATTTACCCATGGCATTCCTTGTTGGAATAACGGTTACATTTATTGCAGTCTACACGCGCCATTTTGGAATGGGCAAGATAAGCGCTCCCCCTCATTCCCGTCAGGAGAACGCATGACACTGCAAGACAAACTCGATGCCTTCAAAGCGGCATTCGAGGCCGACCAACTGCCGTTCAAACTCGCGGCGCAAGATCACGCGCTGATGCGTGAGGCGATCCAGGCGCAGATCGCGTCGGGCGTGGCCGAACGCGCCCTGAAGGTCGGCGACGCCGCGCCCGGCTTTACACTGTCGGACAGCGAAAACCGACCATGCTCTTCCACGGCGCTGTTGGCAAAAGGGCCGCTGGTCGTCAGTTTCTATCGCGGGATCTGGTGCCCTTACTGTACGCTCGATCTGCAGGCGCTGCAGGCCGCATTGCCCGCCATCACGCAGTACGGCGCGCAGTTGTTGGCCGTCTCGCCGCAGAGCGCGGTGCATAACCGCCAGGCCGCGCGCGATCACGATCTCACCTTTCCGTTGCTCAGCGATGCAGGCAACCGTCTGGCGGCCCAGTTCGGCCTGCGTTACCGCCTGCCGGACGCGCTGATCGCCCTGTATCAACAGCGGCTCGGCCTCGATCTGGCGCAGTTCAACCAGGATGACAGCTGGACGCTGCCGCTGCCAGCGCGATTCGTCATCGCCCGCGATGGCCGTATTGTCTACGCCGAAGCGCACGCCGATTACACCCAGCGGCCGGAGCCGCAGGCGCTGTTATCGGTGCTAGAGATGTTGGCTTGAAAAGACGGGGCGCAACCGCGCCCCATTTAGGCATGACGTCATTATTTCTGCATGCTGCCGACCATCGCTTCCGGCCGCACCCACTCGTCGAACTGCGCTTCGGTCAGGTAGCCGAGCTTCAGCGCCGCGGCTTTCAGCGTCAGCCCTTCCTTGTGCGCTTTCTTGGCGATTTCCGCCGCCTTGTCATAACCGATATGGGTATTGAGCGCCGTCACCAGCATCAGCGATTCGTTCAGCAATTGGGAGATGCGATCGCGGTTCGGTTCGATGCCCACCGCGCAGTGCTCGTTAAAGCCCTGCATGCCGTCGGCCAGCAGGCGAATCGACTGCAGGTAGTTGTGGATCACCATCGGGCGGAACACGTTCAACTCGAAGTTGCCGGAAGCGCCGCCAATGTTCACCGCCACGTCGTTACCCAGCACCTGAGCGCACAGCATGGTCATCGCTTCGCACTGGGTCGGGTTGACCTTGCCCGGCATGATGGAGCTGCCCGGCTCGTTCTCCGGGATCGAAATCTCACCAATGCCGCAGCGCGGGCCGGACGCCAGCCAACGCACGTCGTTGGCGATCTTCATCAGCGAAGCCGCCAGCCCTTTCAGCGCGCCATGCCCTTGCACCAGCGCATCGCAAGTCGCCAGCGCTTCGAACTTGTTCGGCGCCGTGACGAACGGCTGATGGGTCAATTCCGCCAGCGCTTTAGCGACGCGCACCGCGTACTCCGGATGGGTGTTCAGGCCGGTGCCGACCGCCGTGCCGCCCAGCGCCAGCTCGGCAATGTGCGGGATACTGTCCTCGATGTGTTTCAGATTGTGCGCCAGCATCGCCGCCCAACCGGATATCTCTTGCCCCAGGGTCAGCGGCGTGGCGTCCTGCAGATGGGTGCGGCCGATTTTGACGATATCGCGGTAGGCTTCGGCCTTGTCGCTCAGCGTCTTGTGCAGCACTTTCAGCTCGGGGATCAGGTGTTCGCGCAGCGCAATCACCGCCGCCACGTGCATCGCGGTGGGAAACACATCGTTGGAGCTCTGGCTTTTATTGACGTCGTCGTTCGGGTGCACCTTGCGCTCTTCACCGCGCACGCCGCCCAGCAGCTCGCTGGCGCGGTTGGCCAACACTTCGTTCATGTTCATGTTGGTCTGGGTGCCGGAGCCGGTTTGCCAGATTGATAACGGGAACTGGTCGGCATGGCTGTCCGCCAGCACTTCGTCGGCGGCGTTGATAATGGCGGCGCCCCGTTCGGCCGGCAGCAGCCCCAGATCCACGTTCACCTGCGCGGCGGCGCGCTTGGTCAACGCCAGCGCGTGGATCAGCGCGGTCGGCATCTTTTCGGAGGAAATACGGAAATGCGCCAACGAACGCTGGGTTTGCGCGCCCCACAGCTTGTCGGCCGGTACTTCGATGGGGCCCATAGAGTCTTTTTCGATACGAACGCCTGCCATCACGATCTCCTTAGCATAATTCCTAAAATTGTAGGGTTAGGCCGACGCGCTCCCCCCCACGTCGGCATGCACTCCCAGTATAGTGACATAATAACTATTCGCATTAAGAGAGTTATCTCACAGCACGTTTCATCTCTTTTACCCATTAACGACGCGGTTATTTTCCGCCGGTTAACCCGCGGTGAAATAAACGGCCGGGAATGAGCCTGGAGAATAAAAATCTGGATAACCATTAACGCGGATGACGCGCATTAAAATTATTGATGCGCTGCGCCTGTAAATGATTGAGTTCATCGATCCGTTGCTGCTGCAGATGATTGATCTCGTCGTAGGCGTCCTGCCGTTCATGATGCCGATACGCCCCGGTCGCCGCCGCACCGGCGGTGAGTGCCAGCGGATACGCCACAGGCGCGATCGCGGCGGGAACCGTGACCGGGGCGGGTGTGACGACGATCGGCGCCGGCGCGATCACCACGGCGCGCGGCGCCGCGTAGGGATAGGCGACAATCACCGCCGCCTGGGCTGCGCCGGTGCAAAACCCCAACAGCAACAACAGTGTTTTCATGCAACAGACCTCTTGTTTCGTTAAATCGACGTGTTAGCCGTTACGGTAAAGGGGTCTGACGCCCAGGTTTAAGCTCAGCGTGTGATAGCCCGGTGCAGCGCGAGAATAATAATAAGGGAATGGCTCAGACGGTAAAAAATAAATTCAGCCGACATAGTTTGACATGCTGAAAAAATAAATAATGACGTTGAATGACCAGGCTAACGGCAATAATCCCCGTTGGGCCAAATAATAATCGATCGGCGGGTTTTCCGGGTCGCCTTGGGACCTGCGCGCCAATTGAGACGCCGATCGTTATCACGTTATACTATGGCCCCATTGCCGGGCGCGACGTTATCCGGCGTTTTTTTGATCGCGCCCATGATTTTTCCTGCCGACGCGGGCGTAGGATAGTCGTCGGCACAGATTTAGTTAACCGTATAAAATCAGTAGGTTATTGTCATCCAGTGCGACAATGACGTTAAGGACGTTTATCGACATGCAAAAAATGACCAACGCGGTACAGAATTACGCCTGGGGCAGCCACGATGCGCTGACCCGTCTTTACGGCATCGCCAACCCGGATAATCAGCCGATGGCCGAACTGTGGATGGGCGCCCATCCCAAGAGCCCTTCCCGCGTGCCGGGCGCCGACGGCGAACTGCGTTCGCTGCGCTTTCTTATCGATGAAGACCAGCCAAAACAGCTGGGCGCCGACGTCGCCAGCCGTTTTGGCGAGTTGCCGTTCCTGTTTAAAGTGCTGTGCGCCGATCAGCCGCTGTCGATCCAGGTTCACCCGAGTAAAGCGGCGGCCGAGATCGGCTTCGCGAAAGAGAATGCCGCCGGCATCCCGCTGAGCGCCGCCGAACGCAACTATAAAGATCCCAACCACAAGCCCGAGCTGGTGTTCGCCCTGACGCCGTTCCTGGCGATGAACGGCTTTCGCGAACTGGCCGATATCGTTTCCCTGCTGCAACCGATCGCGGGCGCGCACCACGACATCGCCGCCTTCCTGCAACAGCCGGACACCGCGCACCTCGCGACCCTGTTCGCCAGCCTGTTGACGATGAGTGGCGAACAAAAATCGCTGGCGCTCGGCGTGCTGAAAGCCGCGCTCAACAACCAGCAGGGGGAACCCTGGGATACCGTGCGCTTTATCGCCGGCTTCTATCCGGACGACAGCGGTCTGTTCTCACCGCTGCTGCTGAACGTGGTGCAGCTCGCGCCGGGCGAGGCGATGTTCCTGTATGCCGAAACGCCGCACGCCTACCTGAAAGGCGTGGCGCTGGAGGTGATGGCCAACTCGGATAACGTGCTGCGCGCGGGCCTGACGCCGAAATTCATCGACGTGCCCGAGCTGCTGGCCAACCTGCAGTTCCGCCCGCAACCGGCTTCCGGCCTGCTGACCCAACCGGAGCAACGCGGCAACGAGCTGTTCTTCCCGATCCCGGTGGAGGATTTCGCCTTCTCACTGCACGATTTGACCGCCGCACCACAGGCGCTGGCACAGCGAAGCGCAGCCATCGTGTTCTGCGTCGCCGGCGAAGCGACGCTGGAGAAATCCGGGCAACGCCTGACGCTCAAACCGGGCGAGTCCTGCTTTATCGGGGCGTTCGAATCCCCGGTCAACGTCAGCGGCAGCGGCCGCATCGCCCGGGTTTATAACCAGCTGGCCTAACCGTTGATAAATTTCAGCAAATTGCTTGCTGAAAGCGAGAGCTACCCCCACAATTAAACGCCTGCGGGCGTTTTTTGTCGGCCCCTATTTGCCCCTCCCATGCAACGGAGGGTGATAAGAAAAAAAGGATGAAACAGAGCTATGAAAAAATCGTTAGTCGCTGTCAGCGTCATTGTCGTTCTTGGCGCAGCATGGACCGGGGCATCCTGGTACACCGGGAAACAGATCGAGCAGCACATGGGCGAAGTCGTCGACAACGCCAACGGCCAACTGAAAGCCTACCTGCCGAAAGCCGGCGTCAAGCTGAGCTATGAAAATTACCAGCGCGGCCTGTTCAGCAGTAAAGTGCGTTATGTGCTGCGTTCCGACGGCACGGATACCAGTGAAAATGCGGCGCTGAAAGCCGGTGAAGAAGTGGCGTTCCTGGAAACCATCGATCACGGTCCGTTCCCGTTCGCGCAGCTGAAAAAATTCAACCTGCTGCCGAGCATGGCGTCGGTGCATACCGAGCTGGAAAACACCCCGGCGGTGAAAGGCCTGTTTGAAACCACCAAAGGCAAATCGCTGTTTACCGCCGATTCGCGCATCTCGTACAGCGGCGATACCGCGTCCACCATCGACTTTATCCCACTGGACTACCAGAAGGATAAATCTTCGCTGAAATTCAGCGGCGCCACCATTGACGCCGATGTGTCCCGCGATCTGAAAAAATTCGCGCTGGACGCCAATAGCGACACTATCGTGTTCGCCAGCCCGAACGAATTCGGCCAAAACGAGCAGATCACCTTCCAGGGCTTCAACCTTAAAGGCAACAGCAACGAAAGCAAGTTCGGCGTGAAGCTCGGCGATCAGACGATGACGCTGAAGCAGTTCAAACTGACGATCGACGGTAAAGATACCGTGGCGTTGGACGGTTTCAATCTGGTGAGCAAATTTGGCGAGCAAGGCAGCAGCAATATCGGCGGCCAGATCGACTACACCATGGACGCGCTCAAGGTGCAGGGCAACGACTTCGGCGCCGGTAAACTGACGCTGAAAATCGACAACGTCGACGGCAAGGCGCTGAAAGACGTCTCCGACAGCTACAACCGCCAAACCATGGCGCTGCTGCAGCAGGGCGAGAACCTGGATCCGGACGTCTACGAACAGCAGACCTCCGAGATGCTGCAAAAGAACCTGCCGCTGCTGCTGAAAGGCAACCCAAGCCTCAGCATCGCCCCGCTGAGCTGGAAAAACAGCAAGGGTGAGAGCGTCTTCACGCTGGATCTGGCGATGACCGATCCGAGCAAGGCAGCTTCCCCGGCACAATCGCCGGATCAGCTGATCGCTCAGGCGGTTAAAAAGCTGGATATCAACCTGACCATTCCGGAAGCGATGGCTACCGAAGTGACCGCGAAGACCGCCTTGTTGCAGGGCTATAATGCGGAAGACGCGCAGAAACTGGCGCAGCAGCAAGTGCAGGGCCTGGCGGCCATGGGGCAGATGTTCAAGCTGACCACCCAGAAAGACGGCGTGATCGCGAGCCAGTTCCACTATGCCGACAACCAGGTTGACCTGAACGGCAACAAAATGTCGCTGCAGGAGTTCATCGGCCAGTTCGCCATGCTGGGCGCCCCGGCGGAAGACGCTGAACCGGCTCAGGAAGCGGAACCCGCTCCGGCACCGGCGCAGTAATCGCCTGAAAACCTGACAAGGGCCCCCTGCGGGGCCTTTTTTATTTACGCCGCATAAACCGCATCGCGGATCTGCTGCGGGTAGCGGCCGCACATGCCTTCAAACGCGGTGTTGGTCAGTATCACCACGCTCAGCTGCGCCTGTGGATCAAAGAACCAGCTGTGGCCGTAAACGCCGCCCCAGGTCAGCGTGCCGGCGTGCTGCGGCGTCTGCGCGGCGTCTGGATCCACCAGCAGCGCGCCGCCAAAGCCGAAGCCCCAGCCCGGCCCTTGCGTTTGCGCCTGCGCGCCGACGTGCGGACTGCGCAGCAACGCCACCGTATCCGGCTGCAAAATGCCCTGCCCGCCGCTGCGCAGCGCCTCCACCAGCCGCAGCACGTCGTCGGCATCACCGACCATGCCCGCGCCGCCGGAGGGATAAGCCCCGGCGTTAAGCGCGCGCTCGGGTGAAAACAGCACCTCGCCCCCCGCCATCTCCTCCGGCAGCGCCACCCGCAGGCCTTCATACATGCGCAGTGGCCCTTGCGGGGTGTTGTAATACGGCGTCGCCAGGTTCGCGGCGTCCGTCGCATGGAATGCGGTGTTGCCAAGCCCCAGCGGCTGCGCCACCCATTCGACAAACAGTTGCGGCAGCGACATGCCCGTCACCCGCTCCAGCACCGCGCCAAGCACATCGATCGCCAGCGAATAATTGAAGCGCTCCCCCGGCGCCGACAGCAACGGCGCCTGCGCCAACAGCCGCAGGTTTTGCTCCAGCGTCAGCGTCGACAGCTCCACGCCGTCCTGGATCCCCAACTGATGGTAAACGCCCGCCGGCGGTTGGTTCAGCCGATAGTCCAGCCCGGCGGTATGGCTCAGCAAATGACGGATCTTGATCGTCGGGCGCCGGCCGTCCGCCAGTGCCGGGGTAAACCACGGCAGCCAGTCGCTGACCGCATCGTCCAGGCTCAGCTTGCCTTGCTCAATCAAACGCAACGCCGCCAGCGTGGTATAGGGTTTGGAAACCGACGACAGCCGAAACTGCGTTTCCCGCCGCATCGGTTGCCGCGCTTCGCGATCGGCATAGCCGGCCGCCCCGGCGTAGCAAATTTCGCCCCGCCGCGCCACCAGCACCACGCTGCCGACGATGCGCCCTTCGGCCATCGCCTGTTGATCGATCGCCGCGATCCGTTCTGTTAACGCCTGTTGTATTGCCGACATGATTTTAATCTCTCTGAGGGAAAGTAAAACCAGTCTAAAACGTTCTTCATAAATTAAAATAAGGCATAATTTAATGAATCATTAAGCAGAGGTTATTGATAGATGAGTTCACTCCTGCAACTGCTGCCCTATTTCGAAGCCGTGGCACGCCTGGGCAACTTTACCCGCGCGGCCAGCCAACTGGGCGTCACGCCGCCGGCGGTGTCGCAAAACATTCAGGCGCTGGAGAATCAGCTGGGAGTGCGGTTATTTCACCGCACCAGCCGCTCGGTGCGCCTCAGCGACGAAGGCCGGTTGTTCTATCAGAAGGTGTCGCCGGCCATGGGCCAGATCGATGTGGCGGCGGACGATGTGCGCGCCCTGGGCGCACAGCCGGCAGGCCTGCTGCGCATTACGCTGCCGCAGTTGGCCGCTTCGCTGCTGGTAATGCCACATCTGGCGGCGTTTCAGCGGCGCTATCCCGAGGTTCAGCTGGAGCTGTTTACCGAAGACCGCTTTTCCGATCTGGTGCTGGGCAGTTTCGATGCCGGCATTCGCATGCACGCCATGCTGCAAAAGGACATGATCGCCGTGCCGATCGATAACGGCCAGCGCCGGGTGCTGGTCGCTTCGCCTGACTATCTGGCGCGCTGCGGCGCACCGGCCACGCCGGACGATCTGCTCGCGCACCATTGCCTGCGCTACCGTTTTCCCGGCAGCGGCAAACTGGAACCCTGGTATTTCAGCCTGGGCGACGATGAACGCGCGCTGGACGTCAGCGGCAGTTTGATTTTTAACGAAGACAGGCTGATCAAGGATGCGGCGTTGGCGGGGCTGGGTATCGCACAGCGTTTTCAGGGCACGGTGTTGCAGGAGCTGGCCCAGGGGCAACTGGTGGAAGTGCTGCCGGGTTACGCCAGCGAAGCATCGGGATTTTTCATCTACTTCCCCGCCGGCAGACATCTGCCGCTCAAACTGCGCGCCTTTATCGATTTCATGCGCGAGCAACGTGAACGGCAGCATCGGTGGTAGGGGCGCCCCGCCGGCGCCCCTGATTGTCAGCGCTTCTCCAGCGCCTGGATGATGCGATAAGTCGCCTCGACCCGATCGTCGTTCGGGAACCATTTGTTGGCCAGCATCACCACGGCGATATTCTTCGCCGGGATGAACACCGCGTAGGTGGAGAAACCGCCGGTAGAGCCGGTTTTGTTATACCAGCCGGCGCGCAATTCCGGCTGCGGCGGCGTGATGGCGGTAGCCGGCGTGCCATTCATGATCATCCCGGCGTTGTTGCCCTCGATCAAACGCGACAGTTTCACCGGATACGGGTAGTTCTCCCACATCAGATCCTGCGTGAACGCGCCCGCCTTATAATAGCCGACGTGCGTCCCGGCCAGCGCGTCGCGCCATGGCTGTGCGACCTTCACCTGCTGCAGGTTGGCGTCCAGATAGCGAATCAGATCGCGAGCGTTGGACTTGATGCCGTAAGACTCGGCGTCCAGCGGGCCGGGATTGACCCGCACCGGCTTATCGTCCTTGTTGTAACCCTGCGCATAGTTGGCCATCTGCGCCGCCGGCACCTGAACGTAGGTGTGGCTCATGCCCAACGCCGGCAACATCCCCTGTTCCATCGCCTGGATAAACGGCTGGTCGAGGCTTTTGGCGGCGATCATGCCCAGCATGCCGATACCGAGATTGGAATAGACGCGGTAGCTGCCCGCCGGGTGTTTCGGCTGCCAGGCCCGGTAGTAGGCCATCAGTTGGGCGTTGTCGGTCACGTCGTCCGGCACGAACAGCGGCAGGCCGGAGGTATGCGTCGCCAGATTCAGCAGGCTGACGCCGTCGAAGGCGCTGCCGCGCAGCTCGGGCAGATAGCGGCTGGCCGGATCGTTGAACGACAGCTTACCCTGCTGCTGCGCATAGACCGCCAGCGTCGCGGTGAAGGTTTTGCTCAGCGAGCCCACTTCGAACAGCGTCTGCTCGGTGATCGGTTTGCCGGTCTGCTTCGAGGCCACGCCATACGGGTAAATCTGCTGTTTGCCGTCAACCGACACGGCGATCGCCATGCCCGGCACGCCATATTTTTTCATCAGCGGCTGAATAACGGCGTCGATATCCTGCTGCTGTGCGGCCTGTGCGGTCGGCAGGATCAGCGCGGCGATCAACGCGGCCGCCAGGCGGTTCATTTTCGTCATGATAGAAGCTCTCAGGTTGCAGGGCATCGGCCGCGGCCAAAAGTTTTTATTGGCGTTATGCACGGCGCTTTCCCTGGTTGATGATGTCATTCCTTTACGGCTGCCGCGACGCTCTCAGCAGCCGCGCCAAATATCGGATTTTGCCGCCGGGTTGACAAGCGATAATAATTTCAGCCAGCATAAAGAAAAACTTATGGCTATCGACGATGCGCAATCGACTTCCCCTCAATGCCCTGCGGGCGTTCGAATCCTCCGCCCGCCACCTGAACTTCACCCGCGCCGGCCTGGAGCTGCGCGTCACCCAGGCCGCCGTCAGCCAGCAGGTACGCATGCTGGAAGAACAGCTGGGCATTCAGCTGTTCCGCCGCCTGCCGCGCGGCCTGGATCTGACCGAAGAAGGCCAGGCGCTGCTGCCGGTGTTGAACGACGCCTTCGACCGCATCGAGGCGGTGCTGCAGCAGTTCGAAGGCGGGCATTTCCACGAGGTGCTGACGGTGGCGGTGGTCGGCACCTTCGCCGTCGGCTGGCTGATGCCGAGGCTGGCGGCGTTCCGCACGGCGCACCCGTTTATCGATCTACGGGTGCTGACCCACAACAACCTGGTCAATCTGTCGGCCGACGGCATGGATTTCGCCATCCGCTTCGGCGAAGGCCTCTGGCCCGCCACCTGCAATATCAAGCTGTTCGACGCGCCGCTGACGGTGCTCTGCCCGCCGGCGGTCGCCGCGCGCCTGCGCACGCCGCAGGATCTGCAGCACGAGCAGCTGATGCGCACCTACCGCAAGGATGAATGGGAGCGCTGGTTCACGGCTGCGCAGGTGACGCCGTGGCGGATCAACGGCCCGGTGTTCGACTCGTCAAGACTGATGGTGGAAGGCGCGATCCAGTGCGACGGTGTGGCGCTGGCGCCGGTCAGCATGTTCCGCCGCGAACTGGCCGCCGGCGTGCTGCAGCGGCCGTTCGCCGCCGAGGCCGCGCTTGGCGCCTATTGGCTGACCCATTTGAAGTCGCGGGACCTGACGCCGGCGATGAAAACCTTTATCGGCTGGATCCGCCGGGAGGCGGAAGAGGAACTGCGGCGGGATTAGGCGGAGCCGCGCCGGATCAGCGTCGGCGGCAGAATGACGTTCTGCGCCGGCAGGTCGGCGTCACCGATGCGCTGCAGCAGGCGCGCGGCGGCGCTGCGCCCCACTTCCCGCGCCGAGCTGGAGACGAAGGTCAGCGGCGGCTCGGTCAGCTCGGCCTCCGGCACGTCGCCGAAGCCGATCAGCGCCACCTGCCGCCCGTAGTAAGCGTCAACCCCATCCGAGCCGATGCTGCGGCCGCTGCGCGTCAGGCCAAAATAGGCGCCAAGCGCCACCGAAGCCTTGTGGCAAACGACAGCGGTAATGTTCGGATAGTGGCGCAGCAGCTGTTCCGCCGCTTGCGCCGCCTCACGCTGCCGGCAATCGCACTCGACGATCCATTCGCTGCGAAACGGCAGGCCGTACTGCACCAGCGTGGCGCAAAAGCCGCCCAACCGCTCGGCACGCGTCAATGAGTCGCTCTGGCCGCCAAGGTAGGCGATTTGGCTGTGGCCGCGTTTGATCAAAAATTCGGTGGCCAGTTTGGCGGCCTGCATGTTGTCCGGCCGCACCACGTCCACCCCATCAAGACCGCTGGAGCGCGCCACGCAGACCAGCGGTACGCCCTGCTCGGCCGCCTTCTCCTTCAACCCAGCCGCCGCGCGAATGCCGCCGGCCAGCACGATACCGTCGACGCCCTGCGCCAGCAGCGCGTCAAACGCCCGCTGCAAGCCCTGACCGTCGCGCCCGCTCTGGGTTAAAAACAGCAGTTTATCGTGCGCCTCCAGCGCTTCGCTCAGCCCGGCGGTCATTTCGGCATAGAAGGGTTCGCAAATGTCGCGCAGAACGAGGCCGATCACCCCAGATTCACCGCCGCGCAGCGTCGCCGCCTGACGATTGCGCACGTAGCCCAGCTGCTCTATCGCCTGATTGACCTTCTCGACGGTGGTCGGCGAAATCCGCCCCTTGCCGCTCAACACCAGGGAAACCGTGGTGACCGACACGCCCGCCTGCTGCGCCACATCGGTGATGGTGATTTTTTTGATGCTCATAGTCTCTGCGAACCCGTTCCTGGGCAACCCGCGCCGTAATGATCAAGGGTATACCGAATCCGTTAACTCAGTAAAACGTTTTACTGCCAGCCGCATTGTCGCCAAAAACCGGGCGGCAGATTTGTGATTGGTGGCGCATTTTTGCTAGGTAAAACGTTTTATCTTCTTTTTACCTAATCAGCAGTCCCCTTTTTGCTCGTCTTTTCGCCAGGAGAAGTCGGTTATGTCAGCAGCCAACAAACCCAAAATCACCCTCTGGGAGTTCTTCCAGAGCCTGGGCAAAACGTTCATGTTGCCCGTCGCCTTGCTCTCTTTCTGCGGCATCATGCTGGGGATCGGCAGCTCGCTGAGCAGCCGCGACGTGATCACCCTGATGCCGTTTATCGGCCACCCGATCTTCCAGCTGATCTTCACCTGGATGAGCAAGGTAGGCTCCTTCGCCTTCAGCTTCCTGCCGGTGATGTTCGCCATCGCCATTCCGCTGGGCATGGCGCGCGAAAACAAAGGCGTCGCCGCGTTCTCCGGTTTCGTCGGCTTCGCCGTGCTGAATCTGGGCACCAACTTCTACCTGACCGCCGCCGGCGTGCTGCCCACCAGCGATCCGCTGGTGCTGAAAGCCAACAATATCCAGAACATCCTCGGCATTCAGTCGATCGATACCGGCATCCTCGGCGCGGTGATCGTCGGCATCATCGTCTATCGCCTGCATGAACGCTTCCACACCATCCGCCTGCCGGACGCGCTGGCGTTTTTCGGCGGCACGCGCTTCGTGCCAATCGTCACCACCGTGGTGCTGGGCCTGTGCGGCCTGGTGATCCCACTGATCTGGCCGTGGTTCGCCGCCGGCATCACCGGGCTGGGCTGGGTGATCAACAGCGCCGGCGCCTTTGGCCCGATGCTGTTCGGCACCGGCGAACGCTTGCTGCTGCCGTTCGGCCTGCAGCACATTCTGGTGGCGCTGATCCGCTTTACCGAGGCGGGCGGTACGATGGAGGTGTGCGGCCACAGCGTCAGCGGCGCCCTGACCATCTTCCAGGCGCAGCTCTCCTGCCCGACCACCACCGGCTTCGCCGAGAGCGCCACCCGCTTCCTGTCACAGGGTAAAATGCCGGCGTTCCTCGGCGGCCTGCCGGGCGCGGCGCTGGCGATGTACCACTGCGCTAAACCGGAGAATCGTCACAAAATCAAAGGGCTGTTGATTTCCGGCGTGGTGGCCTGCGTGGTCGGCGGCACCACCGAACCGATCGAATTTTTGTTCCTGTTCGTCGCGCCGTTCCTGTATCTGATCCACGCGCTGCTCACCGGGTTGGGCTTTACCGTGATGGCGCTGCTGGGCGTGACCATCGGCAACACCGACGGCAACATCATCGACTTCGTGGTGTTCGGCATTCTGCACGGCACCGCCACCAAGTGGTATCTGGTGCCGGTGGTGGCCGCCGTCTGGTTCGTCGGCTATTACGCCATTTTCCGCTTCGCCATCCAGCGCTTTAACATCAAAACGCCGGGCCGTGAGAGCGACAGCGCCATCAGCCAAAGCGCGCCGAGCGGCGCGGTGGGCAAATCCGGCTACAACGTGCCGGCGATTCTGGCGGCCCTCGGCGGCCCGGGCAACGTTATCACGCTGGACAACTGCATCACCCGCCTGCGCCTGTCGGTCAACGACATGAGCCGGGTGGACGACGCGGCGCTGAAGGCCAACCGCGCCATCGGCGTAGTGCATCTCAACGACCATAATCTGCAGGTGGTGATCGGCCCGCAGGTGCAATCGGTGAAAGATGAATTAGACTCACTGATAGCCACGGCGCAACCTGCCGCGGCGCTGCAGGGAGCCACCCATGTTTGATTTCTCCACCCCGATCGACCGCCACGGCACCTGGTGCACCCAGTGGGACTATATCGCCGATCGTTTCGGCAGCGACGACCTGCTGCCGTTCACCATCTCCGATATGGATTTCGCCACCGCACCGTGCATTCTCGAGGCGTTGCAGCAACGCCTGCAGCACGGCGTGCTGGGCTACAGCCGCTGGCAGCACGAGGATTTTCTCGGCGCGCTGCGCCACTGGTATCAGCAACGTTTCAACGTCGCCATCGACACCGCAACGGCGGTGTACGGCCCCTCCGTTATCTACATGGCGGCGCAGCTGATCCGCCAATGGTCCGTACCGGGCGACTATGTGGTGACCCATACCCCGGCCTACGACGCCTTCTACAAGGTGATCCTCGCCAACCAACGCCAGCTGTTGGCCTGCCCGCTGCACAAGGCCGGCGACGACTGGCGCTGCGACATGGCGCACCTTGAGGCGTTGCTGGCGCGGCCGCAAACCAAGATCCTGCTGCTGTGCAGCCCGCATAATCCCACCGGCAAAGTGTGGCGCCGCGACGAGTTGCAGCAGATGGCCGACCTGTGCGAGCGCCACGACGTGCGCGTCATCAGCGACGAAATCCACATGGATATGGCATGGGGGGAACACCACCATACGCCGTGGAGCCAGGTGGCGACCGGCGCCTGGGCCTTGCTGACCTCCGGCTCCAAGAGTTTCAATATCCCGGCGCTGACCGGCGCCTACGGCTTTATCAGCGATGACGCCAGCCGCGAAGCCTACTTCCAGCAGCTCAAATCCCGCGACGGCCTCTCCTCGCCGGCGGTGCTGGCGGTGGCGGCGCACGTGGCTGCCTATCGCCACGGCGAACCCTGGCTGGACGCCCTGCGCGACTATCTGCAGGATAATCTGAGCTACGTCGCCGAACGGCTGGAGCAGGCGTTTCCCGCGCTGGGCTGGCGCCCGCCGCAGGCCACCTACCTGGCCTGGATCGATCTGCGGCCGCTGTCCGTAGACGATCGGGCGCTGCAGCAGGCGCTGATCGAGCGCGAAAAGGTGGCGATCATGCCGGGCTTTACCTACGGCGAGGAAGGCCGCGGGTTCCTGCGTCTCAACGTCGGCTGCCCGCGCGGCAAGCTGGAGGCCGGAATGGACAAGCTGATCGCCGGGTTGAGGATGGTGCTGGGCGAGCAATAACGCGAGGGGGCGAGCCTCTGCCCGCCCCTCGGTTACGCCTGAACAGACGGAATTTCCTCCAGATGACGATAGACCGTCAATCCCCATTCGTTAGCCAACCGCACGTCGTTATCGGCTCCCGCAGATGCCCCTTCGATGCGATACACCGCCTGACACTGCGCAATCAGCCGATGGGCCACCGGGTAAAGAAACGCCTCGCTCACCGCATCGCCAACCTGAGTGGAGCCTGCCGCCGCCGCCAAAGGCAGCGCCAGCCATTCGCCGATCACCGGCACGTGTCCCCGCAGGTAAACCGCCAGCGCCGCCTGTTCCAGGCGCGCCAGATTGGCGGCGATACGCTGCGGATCGCCATCGGTGCCGCTGCGATAGGAGCCGGCGATCAGGATTTGTTGTGCTTTCATCGTTCTTCCTCCAACGTCCGGTTCAAGGCGACAAACTGCAGCAGCATGATGGTCTTGGCGTCAACGATCGCGCCCTGACGAATCGCCTGCAGGGCCTGCGCCAGCGGCAGCTCGATCACCTCCAGATCCTCGCCCTCCGCCGCCACTCCGCCGCCCTCGTTGACGCGATCGCCCGCCTGATATTCACCGATGAAAAAGTGCAGCTTCTCGGTGACCGAACCTGGGCTCATGTACGCCTCGAACACTTTCTCCACGTTCTGCACGAAATAGCCGGTTTCCTCTTCCGCTTCGGCTCTGATGCGCGCCTCCGGCGACGCGTTGTCCAGCAGCCCGGCGGCGGCCTCAATCAGCATGCCGTCATGACCGTTGACGAACACCGGAAAGCGGAACTGGCGCGTCAGGATCACCGTCTGCGCCTGCCGGTTGAACAGCAAAATCACCGCGCCGTCACCGCGATCGTAAGTCTCACGGCTTTGCCGCTGCCAGACGCCGTCGCGCCGCAGAAAATCAAAGGTGGTTTTTTTCAGCAGGTACCAGTCATCGGACAACACCCGGGTTTCGACAATGCGAACCCTGTCTTTGGTGGCTATCATCGGTTTACTCCGCCAGAGGAAGGAAATTGATACTATCGTGCAGTTTCGTGTATGATCAAGATATTTCGTGCAAAACAAGTTTGAGGGAAAAATGGCCATGTTGACCAGCCAGCGCAAGAAAATCATCCTGGAGAAACTGGCTCAGGACGGCCAGGTGTTGGCCAAGCAGCTCAGCGAGCTGTTCGGGCTGTCGGAAGACACTGTCCGGCGCGATCTGCGCGAACTGGACGCCGAGGGGTTGCTGCAGCGGGTGCACGGCGGCGCCCTGCCGGTTTCATCCGCCATCGCCAGCTTCGCCGAACGCAATCAGTTGGAATCCGGCGCCAAACGCGCGATCGCCAAAGCGGCGGCGGCGCTGATCGCCCCCGGCCAGGTGGTGATCATCGACGGCGGCACCACCTCCGCCGAGCTGGTCAGGCAGCTGCCGCTCAGCCTGAACGCCACCATCGTCACCCACAGCCCCAGCGTCGCCGTGGGCCTGGCCGATCATCCCACGGTGGAGGTGATCCTGATCGGCGGCCGGTTGTACAAGCATTCGATCGTCAGCGTCGGCGCCGCCGCGGTGGAAGCGATGTCGCATATTCGCGCCGATATCTATTTTATGGGCGTGACCGGCGTGCACCCCACTGCGGGGCTGAGCACCGGCGATCTGGAAGAGGCCTACATCAAGCGCGCGCTGGCGGCCCGCGCGGCGGAAACCGTGGTGCTGGCTTCCGCCGCCAAGCTTAACGCCGCCTCGCAGTATGCGATCGGCGATATTACGCTGGCGCATACCATCATCGTTGAACGCGCCACCGACGACGCATTGATCGCGCCGTTGCAGCAGGCGGGCGTCAGCGTGTTGAAAGCCTGATTCACGACGATAATGCGATACTCCTCGCATTATTTGTGATGCAAGTCACTTTTTTATGCAACGAGATGGCAAGTTTCATTCATTTGTTTTTATACTGTTCTGCACTTTACCTACGATACTTAGCGAGTGCCCAGCATGATCGATCCCCGCCTACCGCTTACCGACATTCACCGCCATCTCGACGGCAACATCCGCGCGCAGACCATTCTCGACCTCGGTCGCCAGTTCAACCTCACCCTGCCGGCCAACGATTTGGAGAGCCTGCGCCCGCACGTGCAGATCACCCACGCCGAACCGGATCTGGTCAGCTTCCTGCAGAAACTGGACTGGGGCGTAGCGGTGCTGGGCGATCTGGACGCCTGCCGCCGGGTGGCCTACGAAAACGTCGAGGACGCCGCCAACGCCGGCCTGCACTACGCCGAGCTGCGTTTTTCCCCTTACTACATGGCGATGAAGCATCAGCTGCCGGTCGCTGGCGTGGTGGAAGCGGTGATCGACGGGATCCGCTCGGGCTGCCGCGATCGCGATATCGACATTCGCCTGATCGGCATCATGAGCCGCACCTTTGGCGAGGCCGCCTGTTTGCAGGAGCTGGAAGGGTTGCTGGCGCACCGCGACGGCATTACCGCACTGGATTTGGCGGGCGATGAGCTGGGCTTCCCCGGCAGCCTGTTCCTCAGTCACTTCAACCGTGCGCGCGACGCCGGCCTGCGCATCACCGTGCACGCGGGCGAAGCCGCCGGCCCGGAAAGCATCTGGCAGGCGATCCGCGAGCTGGGCGCCGAACGTATCGGCCACGGGGTGAAAGCGGTCGAAGATCCGGCGCTGATGGACTTCCTGGCGGAACACGGCATCGGCATCGAGTCCTGCCTGACCTCCAACATCCAAACCAGCACCGTGCCGTCGCTGGCGCAGCATCCGCTGGCCACCTTCCTGCGCCACGGCGTGCTGGCGTCGATCAACACCGACGATCCGGCGGTTCAGGGCATCGAGATCGAGCATGAATACCGCGTCGCCGCGCCGCAGGCCGGGCTGACGCCGGAAGAAATCCGCACCGCGCAGGAAAACGGCCTGAAGCTGGCTTTCCTCAGCGAGCAGGAAAAACAGGCGCTGCGCGCCAAAGTTCAGGGCTAATCTCCCCAGGCGCCAAACGGCGCCTTCTTCTCATCCCCCGTTTTCTTCCGCCTGTTCGTCTTTATCGCTGTTTTCACCCCATCACTCTGTTGCAAGAAAGGAATTCCGCATGTCTGACAAACTACGCCGTATCGTGCTGACCGGCGGCCCGGGTTCGGGCAAAAGCACGCTCATCGACGTTCTTCATCGCCGCGGTTACCCGCATTCCCAGGAGGCGGGCCGGGCGATTATTCAGGATCAGGTGAGTATTGGCGGCAATGCGCTGCCGTGGGGCGATCGCCAGGCTTTCGCCGAGCGGATGCTCGATTGGGAACTGCGTTCATGGCGCGAAGCGACGGGCGCAACATGCTGGTTCTTCGATCGCGGCCTGCCGGATATCGCCGGTTACCTGACGCTGTGCGGATTATCGATCCCCGCCCCCTTAACGGCGGCGATCGACGCCTTTCGCTATGCCGATACGGTGTTCATCGCCCCGCCGTGGCGAGCGATTTATGCGCAGGACAGCGAGAGAAAACAGTCTTTCGCCGAAGCCGAGCAAACCTATCGGGCGATGGTGGCCATCTATCGCCGTCATGGCTATCGGCTGCAAGAGCTGCCGCGCGCCTCACCCGATGAGCGCGCCGACTTTCTGCTCGACGCGCTGGGCCACCGTTAGCGGCCTGCGGCCTATTTGGCCGCCAGCGCCTCCGCCTCGGCCCGCTGTTTGGCGGTTTTACGCGCATAGCGCTGCGCCAGCACCGCGCACACCATCAGTTGCACCTGGTGGAAAATCATCAGCGGCAGCACCATGGCGCCCACCGCCGCGGCCGGGAACAGCACGTTGGCCATAGGAATGCCGTTCGCCAGGCTCTTTTTCGAACCGCAGAAGACGATGGTGATTTCATCGGCGGTGTTGAAGCCCAGCCAGCGCGCCGCGTAGGTGTTGATCACCAGCACCACCGTCAGCAGCACCAGCGACATCACCAGGATGGTCAGCAGCGACCAGCCGTCGATACGGTGCCAAATCCCTTCCACCACCGCCGCACTGAACGCGGTATACACCACCAGCAGGATCGACGAACGGTCGGTCAGGTTAATCAGTTTGCGATGGCGGTCGATCCACTTGCCGATCAGCGGCCGCGCCAGATGGCCGATCACGAACGGCACCATCAGTTGCAGAATGATTGAGCCAATGGCGTGCAGCACGTCGGTATTGCCGCCCTGGGTATGCATCAACGCCCCCACCAGCAGCGGCGACAGGAACACGCCAAGAATGCTGGACGCCGAGGCGCTGCAGATCGCCGCCGCCACATTGCCGCCCGCCGCCGAGGTAAAAGCGATGGCCGACTGCACCGTGGCCGGCAGCGCGCACAGATAGAGGAAGCCGAGATAGACCGTCGGCGTCATGATGCCCGGCACCAGCAGGTTCATCGCCAGCCCGAGCAGCGGGAACAGCGCAAAGGTGCTGAGGAACACCAGCAGATGCAGCTTCCAGTGGCTCATGCCGGCGACGATCGCCTCGCGCGACAGCTTGGCGCCGTGCATAAAGAACAGCAGCGCGATGGCGGCGGTGGTCAGGTGTTCAAAGAAGGTTTTCCAGATGCCTTCGCAGGGGAACAGCGAGGCGACGATCACCACCAAAATCAGAACCAGCAAAAATTTATCAATGCGCAAACGCTGCAACCAGGACATGAAACGAATTTCCTTGCACGTAAAGTCGTAAAAAGGCCCGACGTTGCGCCGGGCACAGAGAAATGGGCGGTATCAAACCACCGGCAGCGCCTGCTGCAGCCGGGCCGATTCCAGCCCCAGTTCGATCAACGCCATCACCGCGATGGCGTCGGCGGCCGGCACCGGGTTTTCGCCTATGCAGGTGATCGCGTCGCGCACCGCCGCGTAATAAGCCGGATAATTGCCGGGAATGTTGAGCAGCGGCTGTTCCGCCAGCAGATCGTCACGTGACAGCGTCACCACGCCGTCGCGCATGTCATAGCCCCAATCGGCCTGCGGCAAGCGCTCGCCGGCCTTCAGCCGGTCCTCCTGCGGATCGAGGCCGTATTTGACATAGCTGCCGCGGGTGCCGTGCACGACGTAGCGCGGGCTCTCCGCCGCCGCCAGCATGCTGGCGTGCAGCACCACGCGGCGATCGCCATAGCTCAGCAGCGCGTGAAAATAGTCCACCGCCTGTGCCCCCGGCCGCAGCTCACCCAGATCGACAAACAGTCGGTCGGGCTTGCCGAATAATTGCAGCGCCTGATCGAGCAGATGCGGCCCCAAATCGAACCAGATGCCGCTGCCGGCGCCGCCCTGTTCGCGCCAGCGCTGGCGCACCTGTGGCCGGTAGCGATCGAAATGCGACTCGAAGTACACCACCTCGCCCAACGAACCGTCGTTCAGCAGCGCCTTAAGGGTAAGGAAATCGCTGTCCCAGCGACGGTTGTGGAACACCGACAGCAGTAAACCGCTCTGCTGCGCCTGCTGTTGCAGCGCCCGAGCTTGTGACAGCGTCACGGTGAAGGGTTTATCCACCACCACGTGCTTGCCGGCGGCCAGCGCCTGTTGCGCCAGCGGGAAATGAGTGTCATTAGGGGTGGGAATCACGATCAGATCGAGGGTCGGATCGGCGAACAGCGCTTGCGCATCGCCCACCACCGTCATCGACGGCCAGTCGGCGTGCACTTTGCCGGCATCGCTGCTGGAAACGGCGGCCAGTTCCAGCCCCGGCGTACCGGCGATTAGCGGCGCATGAAAGGTTTTACCGGCGTAGCCGTAACCGACCAGCCCGACACGAATTTTTTCAGCCATGGGATTTCCTCTTGCAGGCTCACGACAGACCCTTTCGATTTGACACCATGCGGCCGGATGGAACAAGAAGTAAATGAGATGTTAATTCAAAGCGAGGCCGGAGTAGCCAAACGTGCGGCCCGGCGCCGCAATGCCGAGCTATCCGCTTGATAGAGATGACGAAGCCTATATTACCCGCTAAGCTATGCCGCCTGTGATCCCCGATTCAATCAGGAAGCCGTTTTATGTCTCAAGCTGAATACTCTCGTATCGGCGGTTGGTTGCTGGCCCCGCTGGCCTATCTGATCGTTACCCTGCTCAGCGCCAGCCTGATGCTGCTCCTGTACGCCATGGCGATCTTCATGCCCGAGTCGCGCGACTATCTGTTGACCAACGCCCAGGCGTTTACCCTGCAATGGTACTTTTCGGTGCTGACCACGCTCTTGATGTGGGGCTTTACCCTGTGGCTGGTGTTTCTGTTCTGCCAGCGGTCGCAGCGCTTCCCTAAACTGTTCTTGTTATGGCTGCTGATCACGGTGATCCTGGCGGTGAAAGCCTTCGCCTTCGCGCCGGTGCCGGATGAAGTGGCGGTGCGCAGCCTCGGCTGGCCGCTGCTGATGGCGGCGCTGCTGGTGCCTTATATCAAGCGCTCGCAGCGGGTCAAAGGCACCTTTACCGAACGTTAAAGGCGGTTGCAGCACGTTTTATCGGGTATTTTGTGTAAATTTTCGCCAAAAAAGGCAATACCCCTGCGATTCATATGTTGTCGTCCGGCCGCCGATTCCCGATAATAGGCGGCTTTTATTTTTTTAGGCATCGCAATGACCGAATACCTGCTCCTGTTTGTCGGCACCGTACTGGTGAACAACTTCGTTCTGGTGAAGTTTCTTGGCCTGTGCCCGTTCCTCGGCGTTTCCAAGAAGCTGGAAAGCGCCATCGGCATGGGAATGGCCACCACCTTCGTCATGACGCTGGCCTCCGTCAGCGCCTGGGTGATCAACACCTTTATTCTGGTTCCGCTGGATCTGGTGTACCTGCGCACGCTCTCCTTCATTCTGGTGATCGCCGTCGTCGTGCAGTTCACCGAGATGGTAGTGCGCAAAACCAGCCCGGCGCTCTACCGCCTGCTGGGCATCTTCCTGCCGCTGATCACCACCAACTGTGCGGTGCTGGGCGTGGCGCTGCTTAACGTCAACCTCGGCTACAACTTCCTGCAGTCCGCCGTTTACGGCTTTAGCGCCGCCGCCGGTTTCTCGCTGGTGATGGTGCTGTTCGCCGCCATTCGCGAACGTCTGGCGGTGGCCGACGTGCCGGCGCCGTTCCGCGGCTCCTCGATCGCGCTGATCACCGCCGGGCTGATGTCGCTGGCCTTTATGGGCTTTACCGGGCTGGTGAAATTCTAATGACTGCGTTGTGGATAGCTATCGCGGCTCTAAGCGCGCTCGGGCTGCTGTTCGGACTGGTGCTGGGCTACGCCGCGCGCCGTTTTGAGGTGGAAGAGGATCCGGTCGCCGAGCAGGTCGATTCGATCCTGCCGCAGAGCCAGTGCGGCCAGTGCGGTTACCCCGGCTGTCGCCCCTATGCCGAGGCGGTGGCCAACGGCGAGATGATCAACAAATGCGCGCCGGGCGGCGAACAGGTGATGCTGAAACTGGCGGAGCTGCTCAACGTCGAGCCGCAGCCGCTGGGCAGCGAAGCCGCCGCCGAGCCGGAGCGTAAAGTGGCCTATATCGACGAGGCCAACTGCATCGGCTGCACCAAGTGCATTCAGGCCTGCCCGGTGGACGCCATCGTCGGCGCCACCCGCGCCATGCATACCGTCATTACCGACCTCTGTACCGGCTGCGATCTGTGCGTCGCCCCTTGCCCTACCGACTGTATTGAAATGAGACCGGTCGCTACCACCACCGCCAACTGGAAGTGGGACATGAAGACGATCCCGGTGCAAGTGATCCACGTGGAGCAACATGCTTAATCTGTTCGCCGCCTTTAAAAAAGACCGGATCTGGGATTTCGACGGCGGGATCCATCCACCGGAAATGAAAACGCAGTCCAGCGGTGCGCCGCTGCGTGTCGCGCCCCTGCCCAAGACCTTTATCATTCCGCTGCAACAGCATCTGGGGCCGGAAGGCGAGCTGTGCGTCAGCGCCGGCGATCGGGTGTTGAAAGGCCAGCCTCTGACCGTCGGCCGCGGCCGCACCGTGCCGGTGCACGCCCCGACCTCGGGCACCGTCAGCGCCATTACGCCGCACATCACCGCGCACCCGTCCGGGCTGACGGAGCTGTGCGTGATTATCGAGGCAGACGGGGAAGACCGCTGGTGCGAGCGCGATCCGGTGGCCGACTATCGCCAATCGCCCGCCGCGGAACTGATTCAACGTATTCATCAGGCCGGCATCGCCGGCCTGGGCGGCGCAGGTTTTCCGACCGCCAGCAAACTGCAAGGCGGCATGAACGGCGTGGAAACGCTGATCCTCAACGCCGCCGAGTGTGAGCCTTACATTACCGCCGACGACCGTCTGATGCAGGAACATGCCGATCAGATCATTGAAGGCACGCAGATCCTGCAACACATTCTGCAACCCAAGCTCACGTTGATCGGCATCGAAGACAATAAACCGGAGGCAATCGCGGCGCTGAAACTGGCGTTGCGCGGCCAGCCCGGCATTGCGCTGCGCGTCATCCCGACCAAATACCCGTCCGGCGGCGCCAAGCAGCTGACCAAAATTTTGACCGGTAAGGAAGTGCCGCACGGTAAGCACTCCTCCGCTATCGGCGTATTGATGCAAAACGTCGGCACCGCCTTCGCCATCAAGCGAGCGATCGTCGACGGCGAACCGCTGATTGAGCGCGTAGTGACCCTGACCGGCGAGGCGATCGAGCACCCCGGCAATCTGTGGGCTCGCATCGGCACGCCGGTGCAGCACCTGCTCGACTTCGTCGGTTTCCGCCCGCAGGCGCAGCAGATGGTGGTCATGGGCGGCCCGCTGATGGGCTTCACCCTGCCCGCGCTGAACGTGCCGATCGTCAAGATCAGCAACTGCATTCTGGCACCGACGGTGGATGAAATGACGCCACAGGAACCGGAGCAGTCCTGCATCCGCTGCGGCCTGTGCGTAGACGCTTGCCCTGCCGGGCTGCTGCCACAACAGCTGTATTGGTTCAGCCGCGGGCAGGAGCACGACAAGGCGCGCAACCATAACCTGTTCGACTGCATCGAATGCGGTGCCTGCGCGTTCGTCTGCCCCAGCAATATCCCGCTGGTACAGTACTACCGGCAGGAAAAGGCCGAAATCAAGGCTATCGATCTGGAAGCGGCGCGCACCGCCGAGGCCAAGGCGCGTTACGAGGCCAAGCTGGCGCGTCTGGAGCGTGAAAAACTGGCGCGTGAAGAGCGACATAAAAAGGCCGCCGTCAAACTGACCGACGACGATCAGGGCGCAGTGCAGGCCGCGCTGGCGCGCGTGCGCAGCAAGAATGCCGAAGCGGCGGTTACGCCGGTCAACGGCCAGCAGCCGGATAACAGCGAGATGATCGCTGCCCGCGAAGCACGTAAAGCGCAGGCGCGCGAACGTCGTGCCCAGCTGGCTGCCGAGGTGGAAACGGAAGCGCCACCGGCGACCGCCGGCGACGACGCGCGTAAAGCCGCCGTGGCCGCGGCGCTGGCCCGCGTGAAAGCGCGCAAAGAGGCGCCGGCGGCAAACAACTCCGCCCCGGCGGCAACAGAGGACGATCCGCGTAAAGCGGCCGTTGCGGCCGCCCTGGCGCGCGTGAAGGCCAAAAAGGCAGAGCAGCAGGCTGATGCCCCTGCGCCGGCGGAAACGACGCCGGCTGCCGCCGAAGAAGATCCGCGCAAAGCGGCGGTCGCGGCGGCACTGGCGCGCGTAAAAGCCAAGAAAGCGGCGCAGCAGGCGGATGCCCCTGCACCGACGGAGTCGGCGCCGGCTGCCGCCGAAGAAGATCCGCGCAAGGCGGCGGTCGCGGCGGCACTGGCGCGCGTAAAAGCCAAGAAAGCGGCGCAGCAGGCGGATGACCCTGCACCGACGGAACCGGCGCCGGCTGCAGCCGAAGAAGATCCGCGCAAGGCGGCGGTCGCGGCGGCTATCGCCCGCGCCAAGGCCAAAAAAGCCGCCAGAGAATCGCTGGCGGCGGAAACGGAAGACAAATAATGATAGCGGCGCCTGGCTGACGCCAGGCGCCATTTAATCGATAGAAATCAGGTAGGTGTAATCCACTTCAATCTGACGCAGTTTGGATTCAGGATTCCACTCTTTGGTTTGAATGATCTCCATTTCCATACTGCCGCGCACTTTATCCTTCAACCCCGGCATCACATGCGACATCAGGTAGCCGAAAAACTGCAAACACTCTTTCGCCGACCCCTTATGGTTGATAGAGATAAACTCGCGGCTCGGCAAATGGAAGGTGTCTATCTGATGGTTGGAAAGAATATCCTTTCTGTGTTCAGGATCGACCGCCATCACCAGCGTGGATGAGAGCTCGTCGCCCTCCCCGGCATGAGGGGAGTAGATGCTGTAAATCCGCCGACAGTCGACGTGCAGCCCCTTGAAGAAGTCGTTGAAAATCTCATCCTTCATCGCCATGCAGGAAGAGTACTCCAGTTCCTGTTCGGAGGCGAAATCCAGCCGGCGAGTGAAGCCGACCAGCTGCATGTCGGGCAGCGTCAGCCGCTTCACTTCCGGGTAATAACCGGCGCCGTAGCTGGCTTCGAAGTTAAAGCGCGGCATCAGGTTTTTCACGTCCCAGTGCTCCATCGAGCGGTAGCGATTGGGGGTAGTGCCGAAGCGCTGCTTGAACATGCGGGTAAAGGTCTGCTGAGAGTCGAAGCCCAGCTCATCGGAGATATCGATGATGGAGCGACGAGTAATGCGCAACGCCACCGCGGCGCGCGTCAGGATGCGCGAACGGATATAGGTGGCGAGTTGAATGCCGGTAATACGCTTGAATTTACGCTGCAGATGCCACTTGGAATAGCCCGAAATACGCGCGACTTCATCCAGGTTTGGCCGTTTCTCCAGATGTATCTCCACCCACTCAATTAGCTCTTCAATAAAAAAAATGTCTTCATTTGTCATTATTATGGATTCACTGACTCAATAATGTTCGCGATAGTAACCTACACGGATTATGTGAAAGTTGTTATTTTGTGCGGAAATCTGGAGAAAAATGATATCTCATTCAGACGTTTACCCCATTTTCCGCGGTCGATGACGGCGCAAGTTCCACTGACAATTCCTCACGTTAGCCCATTTCCCGGCCAAAAAAAAATCAAATCGCGCCACCCCGATCGCCAGATGTGCGGAAAGCCGAATACCCCTATCATTAAGGCGTATTACCCTCGCATCGAATCAGGTAGAATGCTCGGCTATCATTTTTGCCGCGCCCGCAGTATGGCGCATCGAAACTGCCGCAGGCGCGGCGCAGAAGGTATCGTTACTCTATGAAGTTCAGGCCGGTATCACCCACAGCCGCCAAAGGCTTACACATCGCCAGCTCGCCTTTCACCCACAACCAGCAAAGCACCAGCCGCATTATGCTATGGGTCATGTTGGCGTGCATTCCCGGCATTGCGGCGCAGATTTGGTTTTTCGGCTACGGCGTGCTGATTCAGGTGGCGCTGGCGGCGATCGTCGCGCTGGCTGCAGAAGGCGCGATCCTCAAGCTGCGCAAGCTGCCGGTGCGCAGCCGGCTGGCGGATAACTCCGCCCTGCTGACCGCGCTGCTGCTCGGCATCAGCCTGCCGCCGCTGGCGCCGTGGTGGATGATCGTCATCGGCACCTTCTTCGCCATCGTTATCGCCAAACAGCTGTATGGCGGCCTCGGGCAGAACCCGTTCAACCCGGCGATGGTCGGTTACGTAGTGCTGCTCATCTCCTTCCCGGTGCAGATGACCAGTTGGCTGCCGCCGGATGAACTGCGCGCCGCCGCGCTTTCGCTCCACGACACGCTGCTGGCGATTTTCAGCGGCCATACCGCACAGGGCGCGACGCTGCACGAACTGCAGATGGGCGTGGACGGCATCAGCCAGGCCACGCCGCTCGACGGCTTCAAAACCGGCCTGCGCAGCGGCCACAGCGTGGAACAGGTGTTGCAGCAGCCGCTGTTCGGCGGCGCGCTGGCCGGTATCGGCTGGCAGTGGGTCAACCTCGGTTTCCTGGCCGGCGGCCTGTTTATGCTGGCGCGCCGCCTGATCCATTGGCAAATCCCTTTCAGCATGTTGGCCGCCATCGCCTTCTGTTCCGGTCTGACCTGGTGGATCGATCCGGCGCATCAGGCTTCACCGCTGATCCACCTGTTCTCCGGCGCCAGCATGCTGGGTGCGTTCTTTATCGCCACCGATCCGGTCAGCGCCTCCACCACGCCGAAGGGCCGCTTAATCTACGGCGCGCTGATCGGCATGCTGGTCTGGCTGATCCGCGTCTATGGCGGCTACCCTGATGGTGTGGCCTTCGCCGTGCTGCTCGCCAACATCACCGTCCCGTTAATCGACCACTACACGCAGCCGCGCGTGTACGGCCATCGCTAAGGAGCCGCCATGCTGAATTCCATGAGAAAGCACGGCACCACGCTGGCGGTGTTTGCGGCGGTCACCACCGGCCTGACCGCCGTGGTTTACGCCCTGACGAAAACCACCATCGCCCATCAGGCGGCGCTGCAGCAAAAAGCGCTGCTCGATCAGGTGGTACCGCCGGAAAACTACGACAACATCATGCAGAACGAATGCCTGCTGGTCAGCGATCCGGCGCTGGGCGACGGCGCGCCGCACCGCTTGTACCTGGCGCGCAAAAACGGGCAGCCGACGGCCGCCGCGCTGGAAACCACCGCGCCGGACGGCTATTCAGGCGCCATCAAGCTGCTGGTCGGCGCCGATTTCAACGGCACGGTGCTCGGCACCCGGGTGATTGAACACCACGAAACGCCTGGGCTGGGTGACAAAATTGAACTGCGCATTTCCGACTGGATTTCCTTCTTCAGCGGCAAGAAATTCGACGGCCCGGACGACAAACGCTGGGCGGTGAAGAAAGACGGCGGCATGTTCGACCAGTTCACCGGCGCGACCATCACCCCGCGGGCGGTGGTCAATGCGGTGCGCCGCACGGCGTTGTATATGGAAACGCTGCCGCCTAAACTTGAAAGCTTACCTGCGTGTGGAGCCGCCGAATGAGTGAAGCCAAAGAATTGATCGTTCAGGGGTTGTGGAAAAACAACTCCGCCCTGGTGCAGTTGCTGGGCATGTGTCCGTTGCTGGCGGTGACCTCCACCGTCACCAACGCGCTGGGCCTGGGGCTGGCCACCACGCTGGTGCTGACGCTGACCAACGCCTCCATCTCCGCGGTGCGCCGCTGGGTGCCGAGCGAAGTGCGTATTCCGATCTACGTGATGATCATCGCCGCGGTGGTGAGCATCGTGCAGATGCTGATCAACGCCTATGCCTTCGGCCTGTATCAGTCGCTCGGCATCTTTATTCCATTGATCGTGACCAACTGCATCGTGGTCGGCCGCGCCGAAGCGGTGGCCGCCAAGAAGCCGGTCGGCCTCTCGGCGCTGGACGGCATGGCCATCGGCCTTGGCGCCACCGGCGTGATGGTGACGCTGGGCTCGATGCGCGAACTGTTGGGCAACGGTACGCTGTTCGACGGCGCCGACCAACTGCTGGGCGGCTGGGCCAAGTCGCTGCGCATCGAAGTGGTGCATTTCGACAGCCCATTCCTGCTGGCGATGCTGCCGCCGGGCGCCTTTATCGGCCTGGGGCTGCTGCTGGCGGTCAAGTATCTGATCGACGAAAAAATGAAGGCGCGCAAAGCCCGCGCCGTGGCGGCGGAACCGCTGCTGGAACAAGGACGTGCTGAGAAGGCCTGATGAACAAGCAGAAGCGACTGGAAATTCTGACCCGGCTGCGCGACAACAACCCGCACCCGACCACCGAGCTGGTGTACACCACGCCGTTTGAACTGCTGATTGCCGTGCTGCTGTCTGCGCAGGCCACCGACGTGAGCGTCAACAAGGCGACCGCCAGACTTTACCCGGTCGCCAACACCCCCGCCGCCATGCTGGCGCTGGGGGTTGATGGCGTCAAGGAGTACATCAAGACCATCGGCCTGTTCAACAGCAAGGCCGAAAACGTGATCAAAACCTGCCGTATGCTGCTGGAGCTGCACGGCGGCGAAGTGCCGGAAGATCGCGCCGCGCTGGAAGCGCTGCCGGGAGTCGGCCGCAAGACCGCCAACGTGGTGCTCAATACCGCCTTCGGCTGGGCGACCATCGCCGTGGACACCCACATCTTCCGGGTGTGCAACCGCACCCACTTCGCGCCTGGCAAGAACGTCGAACAGGTGGAAGAGAAGCTGTTGAAGGTGGTGCCCGCCGAATTCAAGGTCGATTGCCACCACTGGCTGATCCTGCACGGGCGCTACACCTGCATCGCGCGCAAACCGCGCTGCGGCTCCTGCATCATCGAAGATCTGTGCGAGTATAAAGAGAAGGTTTATCCGGAATCCTGAGTCTGACGGGTGCGGCAAACCGCACCCGTCGCCGCCACTCCCCCCGCCAGCGCCTCTTTTTTATCGGAAATGTGATATCGCGCAGCAGTAACCCCGGCGTTATCGCGGTTTTCAGTGAAAAACTCAGTGCCGCGTTATTTTCAAGCGAAAAATTAGTCAAAAATTGCGGTGAACGTCACGCTTTCAGGATCACAAGGCGTTCACAAATGCCAGTCCCGTTTTCCTAAATTTCTATAATTTTACAAAACGCTGCATATGCACAACATTCCAATGGATTAACAACCACACATACACTGATGCGCTAAAAAATAGCAATTCAGCAGAATATATCCCTGTTTAAAATCCGTATAGCTTTTAATCAAAACAAAAAATCGGCAAACCATTAAAACCCGAAAGTTAATACTGCATAACATTTGCAACATCGCAGCATAATCCTGCGAGCGTTAAATGTAACCGAATATGACAAACTGCTTGCCACGTTGACAAAGATAGTGAACATTAACCGCCGTCCCCATCCTATAACAACGCAAAAGGATGCCGTTCCGCATCAACTTTTGTACTTTCCCGTCCTCCAAAGACGGGCTGCGAAAAAACAGAGGTACCAGTGTCAACAGCAAACAACCAACACCCGGAGAGCGTTAGCCTTAACGCGTTCAAACAACCGAAAGCGTTCTACCTGATCTTCTCGATCGAACTGTGGGAGCGTTTCGGCTATTACGGCCTGCAGGGCATCATGGCGGTTTATCTGGTCAAGATGCTCGGCATGAGCGAAGCCGATTCCATCACCCTGTTCTCTTCTTTCAGCGCCCTGGTATACGGCTTCGTCGCCATCGGCGGCTGGCTGGGCGACAAGGTGCTGGGCGCCAAACGCGTGATCGTGCTCGGCGCACTGGTGCTGGCCGCCGGTTACGCCATGGTGGCCTACTCCGGCCACGACATCTTCTGGGTTTACATGGGCATGGCGACCATCGCCGTGGGCAGCGGCCTGTTCAAGGCTAACCCGTCCTCCCTGCTGTCCACCTGCTATGAGAAAGATGACCCGCGCATCGACGGCGCTTTCACCATGTACTACATGTCGGTGAACATCGGTTCCTTCTTCTCCATGCTGGCCACCCCGTGGCTGGCGGCGAAATACGGCTGGAGCGTGGCGTTCTCCCTGAGCGTGGTCGGCATGCTGATCACCCTGGTCAACTTTATGATGTGCCACAAGTGGGTGAAGGAAAACGGCTCCAGACCTGACTTCAAGCCGCTGCATCTGCCGAAGCTGCTGATGGTGCTGGTCGGCATCGTGGCGTTGATCGCCGTGTCCAGCTGGCTGCTGCACAACCAGGTGATCGCGCGCTGGGCGTTGGCCCTCGTTTCCGCCGGTATCGTTCTGGTGTTCGCCAAGGAAACCTTCGCCCTGCACGGCGCCGCACGCCGCAAGATGATCGTCGCCTTCCTGCTGATGCTGGAAGCGGTGGTGTTCTTCGTGCTGTACAGCCAGATGCCAACCTCGCTGAACTTCTTCGCCATCCATAACGTGGAACACAGCATCTTCGGCGTCGCCTTCGAGCCGGAGCAGTATCAGGCGCTGAACCCGTTCTGGATCATGCTCGCCAGCCCGATTCTGGCCGCGCTGTATAACAAAATGGGCGATCGCCTGCCGATGCCGCACAAGTTCGCTTTCGGCATGATCCTCTGCTCCTGCGCCTTCCTGGTGCTGCCATGGGGCGCCAGCTTCGCCAACGAACAGGGCATCGTGTCGGTCAACTGGCTGATCCTGAGCTACGCGCTGCAGAGCATCGGCGAGCTGATGATTTCCGGCCTGGGTCTGGCGATGGTGGCACAGCTGGTGCCACAGCGTCTGATGGGCTTCATCATGGGCTCCTGGTTCCTGACTACCGCCGCCGCCGCGCTGATCGCCGGTAAGGTTGCCGGTCTGACCGCCGTGCCAAGCGACATCAACGACGCGCACGCTTCGCTGGCCATCTACAGCCATGTGTTTATGCAGATCGGCATCGTCACCGCCGTCATCGCTATCCTGATGATGCTGACCGCGCCGAAGCTGTACCGCATGACGCTGGACACCACCGAAGACGCCAATCAGAAAGCGCAGGAAGCCACTGCGGCTCGCTGACCGCCGGCGGATTGAGCGTAAATAAAAACACCGGGGTTAACGCCCCGGTGTTTTTTTATGCCGCAAGAAAAAGGTTTACGCTGACTTGGGTTTGCCGCTCAGGTTGGCCCACATGAATTCGCTTACCAGTGCGCTGTGGAACGCCGCCTGCTGCTTGTCGGCGGCGGCGCTGTGCCCGCCTTCGGTATTTTCATAGAAATAGGCCTGCTGATACCCCATAGCCTGCATGCGCGCCGCCATTTTGCGGGCGTGGGCCGGGTTGACCCGATCGTCGCTGGTCGCGGTATAGAACAGCACTGGCGGGTAGGCCGTCTGCGCCTGAATGTTGTGGTATGGCGAGAAGGTCTTGATGTAGGTCCACTCCTCCGGCTTGCTCGGATCGCCGTATTCGGCGATCCACGACGCGCCGGCGGAAAGCTGGGTATAGCGCTGCATGTCCAGCAGCGGCACTTCGCAGACGATGCAGCCGAACAGCTGCGGATACAGCGTCAGCATATTGCCCACCAGCAGGCCGCCGTTGCTGCCGCCGCGTGCGCCGAGATGCGGCGCCGAGGTCACCTTGCGTGCGATGAGATCTTCGGCCACGGCGGCGAAATCCTCATAGGCGCGATGGCGGTTCTGCTTGAGCGCCGCCTGATGCCAGGCCGGGCCATATTCGCCGCCGCCGCGGATGTTGGCCACCACGTACACCCCGCCGCGCTCCAGCCAGGCCGGCGCCTTGCCGCCAAGATAGCCCGGCAACAGCGACACCTCAAACCCGCCGTAGCCATACAGCAGCGTCGGTGTGCTGCCGTCCAGCTTGAGATCTTTGGCGGCGATCTGGAAATACGGCACGCGGGTGCCGTCCTTGGAGCGCGCGAAATGCTGGCTGACCTGATAGCCGGCGGCGTCAAAGTCCTGCGGCGCCTGTTTCAACAGCGTCGCCTCACCGCCGTCGAGATTGCCCATATACAGCGAGGTCGGCTGCAGGAACCCGCTGACGGTCAGGAAATAGGCGTTGCTCTCTTCGTCGATGCCGCCGGCGGAAAGGGTGCTGATGGCGCCGGGGTTGCCCAGCGGACGACGCTGCCAGCTGCCGCCCTGCGGCGTCAGCACCTCCAGCCGGTTGACCACATTATCCATGATGCTGAGGATCAGGTGATCGCGGGTGCCGCTGTAGCCGCTCAGCGCCTGCTCCGCCGTCGGGGTAAACAGCAGCTGCAGTTCGCGCTTGCCCGCCAGATAGTCATCGAAGTTGGCCGCCAGCAGCGCGCCGGACGGATAACGCTTGCCGCCCACTTCCCAGTCGCTGCTCGGTTTGATCAGCAGCCATTCCCGATGCGTGTCCAGCTCGGCGTCGGACGGGATGTCGATTTTTTTCTGCCGACCATCCTGAGCCAGCAAGAAATAGTCACGGCGATAGAAGTCCAGGCTGCGGCCGACGAAATCGCGCTCAAAGCCCGGCGTGCGGTCGTGATAGGCGAAGACCGCCATGTCTTCGGGCTGCGCTTCGTACAGCGTTTCGGCGGCGCTCAGCGGCGTGCCGCGCCGCCAGCGTTTGGCGATGCGCGCGTAGCCGGACTGGGTCATCGAGCCGGGGCCGAAATCGGTGGCGATGAACAGCGTGTCCCGATCGACCCAGGAAACCCGGCTTTTCGCCACCGGCACGTTGAAACCGTCTTTGACGAAACGTTTGGCAACCAGATCGAATTCGCGGATTTCGGTGGCGTCACCGCCGTCCGGCGACAGCTGCATCAGGCAATAACGGTATTCCGGCGCCAGCGGTTGCGAGCCCTGATAAACCCAATCCTTGCCCTCGGCTTTGCCCAACGCATCGATATCCAGCACCGTCTCCCAGGCCGGTTTGGCCTTGCGGTACTCGTCCAGCGTGGTGCGCCGCAGCAGGCCACGCGGGTTGGCCTGATCCTGCCAGAAGTTGTAATAGTACTCGCCGCGTTTGCTCACCCACGGGATCTGGGTGTCTTTATTGAGGATATCCAGGACTTCGCGCTCAATGCGCTGAAAGTCTTCGCCCTGACCGAAACGTGCCACGGTGCGCTGATTTTCCTGCTGCACCCAGTGCAGCGCTTTTTTACCCTGCAGCTCTTCCAGCCACAGGAATTCATCGCCGGCGGCCGCGCCGCCCTCCGCCGCCATCGCCAGGCGGATACTGTTAGGTAATGAAGTCATCGCGAATACGGCTCCTGCGGTTTGCGCACTGAGTTTAATGAACTGACGTCGATTGGTGACCGGCAAAATCAAGCTCCTTTTGAGTCGGCTGCAACGCCGCCCCGTCATGGGCGACAGCCTGTGAAATAAGAGTCATTTTCAACAAGGTAGGCGTTTGGCGGCGCGGAGTCAAAGCCCATGGCCGCCGCGTTGAATCAGGATTGAGGATAGTGGATCAGATCGTGGATACGCACCGTTTGCGAACCGGCGTTGCGGTAAGCGTGCGGCCGATCGGCCTGAAAGCGCATCGCCTCGCCGGCCGCCAGGCTGTGCCACGCGCCGTCTATCGCCAATTCTAATCGGCCGCTGATCACGATCACATGCTCGATCACGCCCGGCTCATGCGGCGACGATTCGCTGAGCGCACCCGGCGCGAGATCGATGACGAACATATCGAAACCCAGCTGGCGATCGTAGGGAAACAGCGGCACCACGCGCATGTCGGCGTTGTCCTGATCGTATACCGGCAGATCGCCATAGCGGTGCAACGTCGCCTGCTGCTGGGCGGGTGAGGCCTCAAGAAAGGCGGAAAACGCCACGTTGAAACCGGTGGCGATCTTCCACAGCGTCGCCACCGTCGGGCTGGACTCGCCGCGTTCAATCTGCCCGAGCATCGCCTTGCTGACGCCGGTGTATTCCGCCGCCTGCGTCAGGCTCCAGCCGCGCTGTGCGCGCAGCGTGCGAAGGGTGTGCGCCAAATGGCCGGCCAGTTCCTGCATCCTGTTCTCCTCTGCGTATCGTGCCCGATTATACCCGCTTGTGCGCTATAGCGCACGGTGCTATGCTGATTTCTTGCCGTGCGTTATAACGCACAACCACCGATTGGAGCTGCTCATGCGCCCTGCCGTCACCCTGCGTCATCTGACCCTGCCCGCCATCATGGCCGGCTTTGTCGCCGTTCTGGTCGGTTACACCAGCTCTGCCGCCATCATTTTCCAGGCCGCCGCCGCCGCGGGCGCTACGCCGGCGCAGATCGGCGGCTGGCTGAGCACACTTGGGATCGCAATGGGCGTCACTTCCCTCGGGCTGTCGCTTTACTATCGCACCCCGATCCTCACCGCCTGGTCGACGCCCGGCGCGGCGCTGCTGGTCACCAGCCTGCCCGGCACGCCGATCAACGAGGCGATCGGGGTGTTTATCTTCGCATCGGGACTGATCCTGCTGTGCGGCGTCACCGGGCTGTTCGCTCGCCTGATGGATTATATTCCGCAGGCGATTTCCGCCGCGATGCTGGCGGGGATCCTGCTGCGTTTCGGGCTGGACGCCTTCGCTTCGCTGCAGCTCAATTTCCTCCTCAGCGCCGGTATGGGGCTGGCCTATCTGCTCAGCCGCCGTTACCTGCCGCGCTACGCCATCGTATTGACGCTGGCGATTGGGCTGGCGATCGCCGCGCTGCAGGGCGATATCCAGCTGACGCAACAGACGCCGGCGTTCGCCGTGCCGGAATTTATCGCGCCGCATTTCAGCTGGCCGACGCTGCTCGGCATCGGCGTGCCCTTCTTCGTGGTGACCATGGCTTCACAAAACGCTCCCGGGATCGCTACGCTGCAGGCGGCGGGTTACCGTGTCCCCACCTCACCGCTGATCGCCTGGACGGCGCTGACCGCGCTGCTGCTGGCGCCATTCGGCGGTTTCTCGGTGTGCATCGCCGCCATTACCGCCGCCATTTGCATGGGGCCGGACGTGCATCCCGATCCGCAGCGGCGCTATATGGGCGCGGTGGCCGCCGGCGGTTTCTACCTGCTGGCCGGGCTGTTCGGCGGCGCCATCGGCCTGCTGTTCAGCGCGTTGCCGGTCGCCCTGATCCACACCATCGCCGGGCTGGCGTTGCTCGGCACCATCGGCGGCAGCCTGCAACGCGCGCTGCATGATGAAAAACAGCGCGACGCGGCGCTGATCGCCTTCCTCATCACCGCTTCCGGCGTCACGCTGCTCGGCATCGGTTCGGCCTTCTGGGGCATTGTCGGCGGCGCCATCGCCCATCTGCTGCTGTCGCTGCCGCGGCGAACCTCCGAGGCGTAACGGGCGGTCTACATTGACAAGCGACGCCGTGGCGCCTTCACTTTCTCTGTCGTCTGACTGTCAATTCACCTAATAAGTGACGCCGTCACCAAGGAAGCTTATGACTGAGAAAGCCGCGCTGTTGGCTCAGCGCCTGATACGCAATGTCGAACAGGTAGAGATGAAACATGACCGGCGGCCGCCGTTGTATGACAGCGTCGGCGCCCGTCTCGGCACCGGCACCGCCGCCGACAAGCTGGGCGCCTCTTTCGATTGTGTGGCGCCGGGCATGCGTTCCTGCCCCTACCATTTTCACTACGCTCAGGAGGAAATGTTCATCATTCTGGAGGGCAGCGGTACGCTGCGAGTGGCCGGAGAAATGCTGCCGATCGTCAGCGGGGATGTCATTTTCATTCCGCCGGGCCCGGAATACCCGCACCAGATCATCAACACTTCCGATGCGCCGCTGAAGTACCTGTCCGTCAGCACGCGCGAACAGCCGGAGCTGGTGATGTACCCGGATTCCGGCAAATACCAGGCGATGGCGCGCAGCGCAGACGGCGAGCAGGTGCGCTACCTGCAGCGCCCTTCAACCTCGCTCGATTACTGGCAGGATGAACCCTGAATCGCCGTCCGGCAACGGGATATCCAACGCGCGCGCCGCCAGTTCGGCCACGCGAAAGTCAATGTCAGCCGCCTGCCCGTCTTCCATGAACCAGGCGGCGGAGAGCCCCGACCAGGCCAGGATCCATTGCAGCAAGCGCCGGCGATCTAACCCGGCCAACCGGCACACCTGTTCCACGCGGCGCTGGAAAATGGCCGGATCGGTGGCGATACCGTAGTTGGGATTGCAGAAGATATTGGCGTAATCGAAGCTCCGTTCACCGTACAAACGCTTGGGGTCGATCGCCAGCCAGCCGCGTTCGCCGAAGTCGAGCACATTGTCATGGTGGATATCGCCGTGCAGCACGCTTTCTTCTCGCGGGCTGCTGAGCAATTCCGCCGCCGTTGTGGCGCTGAGGCGCAGCATGCCGCCGTGCGCCTGCGCCGCCGGCCACAGCGAGCTGAACCACTCCTGCAGCGGGATCAATTCGGGCAGCGGTGCCTCTCGCGGCGCATGCAAGGCGGCGATCGCCCGGCACAGGATCTGCGTGGCCTGTTCATCGTCGCCATCACGCACCAACTGCGCCAACGAACCTTCGCCCTGCGCGCGCTCCAGCAGAATGCCGTCGTCGTGCCACGCCAGCACCAGCGCGGCGCCTTCCCCGCGCCACCAGCACATCAGCCGTCCACCGAAGCGCTCCTCCTGCTCGCGGGCGATCTTCAGCATGGCGGCCTCGCCCCGGTAACGCACCGGCATCAGCAGACTGCTGTGGGTTTCGAAGGCTTTGCCATCCTGTTCCAGTTGCCAGCGTTGCAGGTAGGGAGTAAAAATCGGGTTCATCGTCTCATGCGTCCTTGTGGCCGAGCTGCGCCGCACTGTCACATTCGGGTGAAGACGACGTATAAAATAAAGAGGGATGATACTCTCAAATATCATCGGTGCGCGGCGCCTGGCCGCCGTTTCTTCAGTATCCTAACCAAGTTTGTCGATTTTATTAACCGGTCTTGCGCGGGGTTTGACCATGACATCATTAAAACGCACGAATTATCCGCAGTTGCCGACGCCGGGCGGCCCCTATGTGCATGCGGTGCGCCACGGCGATCGCTTATACGTTTCCGGCTTGACGGCCTACGCCACCGACGCTCAGGGATTGAGCGCGCCGGAGCAAACGCAGGAGATCCTCGAACAGCTGGCCACCATTGCCGCCAGCGAAGGCGTCAACCTCAAGGCATTGATTAAAATCAGCGTGTTCCTGACCGACATCGCCGATCTGGCGGGCGTGCGCCCGGTGCTGTTTGACTATTTCGATGGCGCGCTGCCGGCCTGTTCACTGATGGCGGTCAGCGCGTTGTTCTCACCCGCGGTGTGTGTGGAAATAGAGGCGGTGATGGCGTTGCAGTAATGCGCGGCTAGAGCGCGCCCTCATCCGGCACGCAGGGGCCGATCTTGAACCAGGCTTTGGCGATCCTCCCCTGTTCCACTTCATAGATGGCGATGACATCCATTTTGCCGCGCCCCTGCGGGAAATTGCGCGTCACCACTTCCTGATCGACCACCATATTGCCTACCGCCATGCGTTTTATCCGTTCGCCATACAGACTCGGCTCCTGGAAACGCACCAGATGCCGTTCACGGATCGCCGCCTTGCCGCTGGCCAGCAGCGTGTCTGGATGCTCGTAATACTGGGCGTCGTCCGCCCAGCAGGCCATAAAGGCCTCGATGTCGCGGGCGTTATAGGCGTCAAGCTGTTGTTGAACCACATCCTGCGGGCGTGCCGTTTTATCGTTCATCACATCCTCCTGCCGAAGTTAACCGCCGCATGCGTCGAACCCATCACGTTAACCGCCCAGTGCTGCAGCTTGATGACACGGCGAATTATGAATAAAAACCCAAAAATAACGAATAAATAACCTACCACGCCCAATGAACAATTCAAGCGCCCACGCATAAATTTTCTGCGCCGCGCCAGGGGCGGTGAAAACCGCATGACGCCGCGCGTTAATCTTTGCGACGGTGAGGGAAATTCTGCTAATTTAGCGTGAACAGCCTGACGATAACGAAACGCTATGCAGCAAAAACCGGTGTTGGACGAAGCCAGACAGTTAAAACGACTCAACGCCGCCACGCGGCGCCAATCCCATATGTACAAATGGATCGCGCTGATTGCGGCGCTGGATGCGCTGTTGGTGTTTTGGTATGACCGGGATATGCGCAACGTCACCTTCTCGGGAGCGGTTGCGCTGGTGTGCGGCTATTTGTGGATCCGCGATCGCAACAAGGCCCGGGGTTACCGGCGCGAGTTTGACCGCAAATTCGGCAAGCGCAGCGGCGATTAAGGCTGCATCGCCTCCAGCACTTTAGCACTGTCGACGATCTGCACGAACTTCACGATTTTGCCGGCGCGCAGCGTATAAATATGCGCAAAAGAGGCGCTGAAGGATTTGCCGGTGGCCCGGTAGGTGCCGTGATAAAAACCCTGAGCGATCACGTTGTCGCCGGCGTCGTAAAAGTGATCGACGTCGGCGCGGTAACCTTGCCATTCGCTGCCCAGGCGCTGATGCACGTTCTTGATGATGTTCTCCGGGCCGATATAGGTACCGGCGTAAGGGAAACCGGCGGCTTCGGTCCACTCGGCATCGGGAGCCAGCGCCGCCAGCAGATTGCGGCCGTTTTCTTCGGAGCTGCCTTCATAGGTTGCGCGCACTATTTCAAGAGGGGTTGGCATGTCTCTTCTCCCATGGCTGATGAGGATATTCCGGCCATCCCCGCGGACACAGGCTCTCACCAAGCGGAGACGGCGGAATTCGGCTATTCTAGGTTGCTTGTTTCGCTGCAAAAACCGCAGTTATGACAATAGTGGGTTGCACTTTAGTAAACAATAGCCGTTTTACTGTCATCCTCCCGGCATCCGGCACGGCTATGCTGATTGACCGATTTCCCCCAACAGGAGCTGAACGTGTCTTTACCCTCGCTGACGCAAGAGCTGTTACAACCGTTTTCCCCCTACCAGGCGCTGGCACAAACGTTGCTGCCGCTCACCCTCGAGTCGGACGACGGTTCGCATGACGTCGCGCACCTGCACCGGGTCTGGAAGAACTGCCGTCGGATCAGCAAGCAGGAAGGCGGCGACCGGCGCATTCTCTGCGCGGCGGTGCTGCTGCACGACGCCGTCGCGGTGGAAAAGAATTCGCCGCAGCGCCATCTGGCCTCGCGCATGGCGGCAGAGCAAGCCACGCTGACGCTGGCCCGGCTGGAATGGGCGCCGGCGGACATCGCGGCGGTGGCTCACGCCATTGAAGCGCACAGTTTTTCCGCCGGCATCCCGCCGCAAACGCTGGAGGCGAAGATCCTGCAGGATGCTGATCGCCTCGACGCTATCGGCCTTATCGGCGTGGCGCGCTGCTTCTATATCGGCGGCCGCATGCGCAGCGCGCTGTATGACGCCGCCGATCCGCGGGCCGAACATCGTCAATACGACGACAAGCGTTTCTGCCTCGACCACTTCGAAACCAAACTGTTCAAGCTGCAAGACGGCTTCCAGACCGCCGCCGGGCGGCAGATGGCCGAACAGCGCACCGAACGCATGCGGCGCTTTGTCGACGATCTGCTGGAGGAGGTGTAATGCCGGCCTACGGGGCATTTTCGTTATGCCCATAACATTTTCGGTCATATAACGCCGCTAAACTGTAAGTCAACTTCACCGAACGGGCGGCACAGATGAAAAAGTTGACGTTGAAAGAGATGACGGAAAGCGAACAGCGGGAAGTGAAAACCGAATTGGACAAGGCGCGTAAAAGCCATGGCAGGCCGCTGACCAACGCCGAACAGCACAAGGTCAAGGATGAAGTGGTGGCGCGCATCATGGCCGCCAGAGCGAAGCTCGCCAAGGCGGAGCGTGCAGAACGCAAAGCCAACCGCTACCGGCCAAGTGGCGACACTTTCAGTTGGTCTGCCACCATCGGCTCCCGCCCGCCGCGCTGAGCCAACCCTCCCCGCCGCGGCGGGGATTTTTATTTATTAGCCAAACTCATCCTCACCGGCGAATCATGAATAACAATGTTATCAATCTGTTGTAAATTGACAGCCTGATGAAGAATATTCATTATCACCCCACTTCCCCTTTTCGCGAGACTGCCATGGCCTACCCACGCAACGCTGATATTCTGATGACGCCTGCGTTGCCCCTTGGCGGTTTGGCGGCGGTTACATCAAAGAAACAGACGCTCATTTGACCGGGGCGCGCTGTCCCGTCAGATGAGCTGACTGGATGGCACGCAACGCCCCGCCTTCAATTTTCTCATCTGGCTTCTCTGTCGGTCACACAGAAGGAATATTTTATGGCCTCATTTTCGGGTGTTTGGGTGGCGATGGTTACCCCTTTCAATCACGACGCCGTCGACCTGCCGGCGGTACAACGCCTGGCGCGGCACCTGCTCGACGCCGGCATCGATGGTCTGGTGGTCTGCGGCTCCACCGGTGAAGCCGCCGCGCTGAGCAAAGAAGAACAGCTGGCGGTGCTCGACGCCGTATTGGAAGTGGCGCCTGCACGCCAGGTGGTGATGGGCCTTTCCGGCAATAACATGGCCGCCACGCTGCAAATGCAGCAGGCCATTCAGCTGCGCGACATCGCCGGCGTGCTGATCCCGGCGCCTTACTACATCCGCCCTTCGCAATGCGGCCTGATCGACTATTTTACCCAGTTGGCCGACGCCTCCACCGTGCCGGTGATCCTGTACAACATTCCGCAGCGCACCGGCATCGCCATGGAGCTGGCCACGCTGCGCCGGCTCGCACGCCATCCGCGCATCACCGCCATCAAGGACTGCGGCGGCAACCCTGACACCACCATGGCGCTGATCGCCGATGGCGAAATCGATGTGATGACCGGGGAAGACAATCTGATCCTCACCACGCTGTGCCTCGGTGGCACCGGCGCCATCTCCGCCGCCGCGCATGTTCACCCGGAACGTTTCGTCCAGCTGGTGCAGCAGGTCGCCGCCGGCGATCTGGCTGCGGCACGCAGCAACTTCTATGAGCTGCTGCCGATGATCCACCAGATGTTCAGCTTCCCGAATCCGGCGCCGGTCAAGACGGTGCTGGCCCAGCAGGGGCTGATCGCCAACGAGTTGCGTTCGCCGATGCAGGTGGCGCCGCCGGCGCTGCAGCAGCAGATCGCCGCGACGCTGGCGCAGCTGCAGCCCGCCGAGGCGATCGTCGGTTAAATTTGTTAGCTAAGCCGCTGTAATTTTGGTGCTATGGGACTACGATGAGTGGTTAAGCATGCCCGTCATTCGTCATCAACAAGGAGCTTCCGATGAAACTGTTCTATAAAGCCGGCGCCTGTTCGCTGTCCCCGCATATCGTGCTGCGTGAGGCAGGGCTGGATTTTACGGCGGAGAAGGTCGATCTGGCGCAGAAGAAAACCGAGAGCGGCGCCGATTACCTCGCCATCAACCCCAAGGGACAGGTCCCGGCGCTGCTGCTGGATGACGGCAGCCTGCTGACCGAAGGCGTGGCGATCGTGCAATATCTGGCGGACCGTGTGCCGGATCGCAACCTAATCCCGGCGGCGGGCACCCTGTCGCGCTACCACGCGATCGAATGGCTGAACTACGTCGCCACCGAGCTGCACAAAGGGTTCAGCCCGCTGTTCAACCCGAAAACGCCCGAGGAATATAAAACCATCGCGCGCGCCAGGCTGGAGCAGCAGTTCAGCTATCTGGATTCGGTACTGGCGAAGCAGCACTTCCTGTTGGGAAGCCGTTTCAGCGTGGCCGACGCCTACCTGTTCACCGTGCTGCGCTGGGCATTCGCCCTGCAGTTCGATGTGCGCAAGCACGCCCATCTGGCGGCCTGGTTCGATCGCGTTGCGGCACGCCCGGCGGTAGATGCGGCGCTGAACGCCGAAGGATTGAAGTAAGGTTCAGCCCCGGCGGCTCTCGCCGGGGCCCGATGCACTTACAGTTTTACCGCTTTGAATTCGCTGCGCGGTTGCACGATCCGATCCTGCGCCGCCACTACTTGCAGCTCGTATTCTCCCATCGCCTGCGTGGTCAGCATCACCTCATACACGGCGGCGGTCACGTGCTCCAGCGCTTTATCCAGCGCCTCGCCCTTCAGCAGATCCACCAGCAGCAGACCACTGGTCAAATCGCCGACGCCGACCGGCTGACGCGCCCCGAAGTCCACCAGCGGCCGGCTGATGTGCCAGGCTTCGTCCGCCGTCACCAGCAGCATTTCAAAACAGTCGGCGTGATAGCCGGCCCGGGCCAGATGCTTGACCAGCACCAGCCGCGGCCCTTTGGCGATCAGCGCGCGGGCGGCCTGCACCGCATCGGCCACGTTGGCGACGGCCATCTGGCTCAGCATCTCCAACTCCAGCAGGTTCGGCGCCATCATGTCGCTGCACGGCAACGCCTGGCGGCAGTGAAACTCGGCCACGCCCGGCGCCACGATGCAGCCTTTTTCCGGATGTCCCATCACCGGATCGCAGAAATACCAGGCATTCGGGTTCGCCTGCTTAACCTGGCGCACGATCTCCAGAATATGGTCGCCCTGCTCCGGCGAACCGATATAGCCACTCAACACCGCATCACAGCGCTTCAGTTGATCGATATTGGCGATGCCCTGCACGATCTCGGTCAGGTGATTGGCCGGCATGACGCAGCCGGTCCACTGGCCGTATTGCGTATGGTTGGAGAACTGTACCGTGTTTAGCGGCCAGACGTTGACGCCCATGCGGCGCATCGGAAATTCAGCCGCACTGTTGCCGGCGTGACCAAACACCACGTGCGACTGGATAGAAAGAATGTTTTTCATCGGAACAACTGACCTCGCCATGCCGTGTGCATCAGCCCGCGGCGAAATGATAATGGGTGCACAACGCGAAAACGTCATGCCGGCGCTGTTAAAAACAAGAAATAAGAGGAATTTTTATGCTTTCGACGGCGGCATATTGTAGCGAAAACACATCGGCAAAAAAAGCGCATATCCTACAGGTAACCGTACCAACGGCGTATGTGCACTCAAAACAACCGATTTGCTTTTTTGTCATTCTTGGCTGTACTTAAAGTTCACTGAGTCTTGCATTTGGGGAGGAAAAATGAATTTCATTTCATTACAACAAGATACAGCCATTATTTTCTATGCAATCATGGGCCGATATGCAGACAACCAAGAATTGACATACTTTACAAGGCAAATCGAGAAAGCGTTATACGACAATGTATATTTGGCTAACCAGCTTATTGACTCTCCCAGTGGCCATCTTCGCTATAACGGCTTAACTACTGTGCAAAAAGTAGAATATATCTATCATAATGCGACCGGCCAATCTCCTTCACCGACCAAGTTGGACTTGTTAGTCAATCAAGTCAACGCGGGACTCTCTTTAGGTCAGTTAGTCAGTAACTTAATAAACGACACTCGTCATTACATCGGCAACGACCCCACTACAACAGCTCAGCAAAAACACATGTTCGAGACTATTAACGCTACGCTATATCCAACACCAGCGACCTCGGCTACTAGTGCTGCAGCTGACGTACAAGGGATTTATTATACTATTGGCAGTCTATTTAATGCTGATGGCGTCAATTATTGGAGCAAGGCTATTGCGGATGGACGGGTTAGTGTTAATTATGTCGCTAATAACTTTGTAGAATCACGAGCATGGTTGCTTTCATTGAATAATGACGAATTCGTCAAGAGAATATACAAGTGCATTTACGACTTAACCCCCGATACTACAATCGTAGCTAAATACACCTCAGGTCTAAATAACAATAGCGAAACACGAGGCGACGTCATCATCCGTTTAATGACCGACGTTCGCAATGATGTAGATAACAGTATTGCCAAACAAAACTTTCTAAAAGCCACGCACGTCTATGGCTCTGGAGAATTCACGCCATTAAAGATGCAAGAAAATGTAGCGGTATTATTCCAATTACTGACGACAACTACCGGATTAGATGCCAGAGGACTTGACAGTTTTAGTAGAATGTTAGACAGTGGAAAATCTGAACTAGCATTATTGACACTTCTTACGCAGTCTACCTCACATTTTAGTTCCGCCTCAGATTTTAGTTCACTTTATATCAAACTATATGGCCAAGCTTTAACTAATGAGCAAAAAAACGTTATATTGCAACAAGCGGAGAACAACGCCTTACAGGCGACATTAAATATTATAGAGGCATATCGCAATGGGAAATCACCATTGAATGATGGCCCTCTCCCGCTAACCAAAGACATTGCCACACTTGAACAACAGATAGGCGAAAAATTAGGTTACCAGGAGAATGGAAAAATCACACTGGATCGAGACGGCGCATTGATTGGCGATATTAACTCAGGGAGCATTCATAGATTATCACATGCCGAAATTGGCGTCCTTAACTCTGCTTCTCTGGATGTTAATTATGCCAGCGCAATCGATCTTAGATTTGCAAAATCATTAAAAAACTTAACATTACAAGGCGATTACGCCGCCAATGCCATTGTTATTAACTCATTGAGTGGAAGATCGATAACTCTTTACCTCAACAAAAACAATCTGTTAAATGCAGACAATATCATTGAGCTCACCGAACTTGCCAGTAGCCGATTGATAGCCGATCAACTCAATATTGCCGACTCGAAAATAAATATGAGTCTCAGTGGAAACGAACTCACTCGATTGCTATGGAATGGCAATAGTATTGCAGGGGGAGCAAACGCTATCGATAAAGAGTTTCTGGCAACGTTTTTAGCCAAGTCTTCTTCTTCGCAGAGCAGTATTTCTGCTAATTTTATCAGCAAAAACGTATACTTGACATCTAACGGCGGCAATGGATATGACGCCGAAATTATAAGTAATATAAATCAGTTTTTGTATTTTGGCGGTATAGAACTTGGTGGTTATCGTGGTACAGGAAACATCTATCTTAACGGTGAGTTAATCTCAACCGAGGGAAAAAATATTTTTGATTTCGGTCTATTAAACCAAACTGCCAAGGTCTATGGCACTCATCCTCAGCCAATAAAGATTCTGGCTCAAGGTGAACTACCGAAAACACCTACCGATGGAGGTAAAGCCACTGGCTCTTCGGGATTAATCTTGTCCGGTATGGCTGATGATGTAAAGGTAATTAATACCAGTTGGTCCAGTATGCTTACGATAAATGGGGATGCCTCTGCTAGCAGTAAATTGACGCTTGAAATGGCAAAACACCTCGTCGATGATGCTTTCAAAATCAACATAGGCGCTAATAATGGCGGATGGATTAATGCAGGAGAAATAAATATAATTAGTCAAGATAAAACGACACAAGAAAGTCTGAAATTAGAGTCAAGTGGAAACACAATAAATACAATTTCACTCGGGGGAAGCGATAACAATATATCAAATATCACAGTTACCGCCAGTACACGACTATACCTAACCATTAAAGAGGATTTTAGTGATACGCTGCAATCCATAGAATTACCTGAAAATGATCCACGCCACAATGCCGTCATTGATCTTTTCCTCGAGAAAGGTGGTAGTGGTGGTGGCGCTTTCTATTCGCTTCTGTCTTCTCTAAACAACATATCCCCTTACGAGCATATCATTAGCAGTCTTTTTGGTAACTTATTGGATATAGAAACCTTCAACGGCGGTAACTTTACGGTACATGGCAATACAATCATTGGAAACTCAACAACTGGCGTGCGAAACGTATCCTTCGAAAATAGTAATATAGAGGATTTGGTCACCTTAAATAGATACAGTTACGATCAAATACATGCTGGGTCAGCTGATAGAAAGTGGAATTTTGGGCCGAATGAAAAAGGTAACATTGAAATTTATGGTAACATTAGTCAACCTAATCAAATTAATACGTTATTTAATTCATTGGCAATAAATAACACTGATCGTGCGTTTGATGTTTTAGCCAAGGCAATGTCAAAAATCACCAAAGGTGCCAGTGAAAATAGTTTAGCTGAGGTGGGCGCAGTGGGAATGGGTGACAACATCTATGTTATTATCGACAAAAACCACAATCAGAAATTCGACGAAAATGATACTGTTTTTTCTATCGCAAATGAAAATATCTATTCATTAGCAAATACTCTTCATTATCAAGCTCCTACAATTGATCTTAACGGTTTTGCGCCGGACTATTTTGCTTAAAAAAATGGCCCGGAAATATTTCGGGCCATTCATATGGGACTATTTTATTTACTGCCAATCCACCAGGCAGTAATGCTTTTTGCCGCGGCGCAGCAGCGTGTAGCGGCCGAACAGACGGTCTGAATCGCTGAAGCGGTATTCGGCATCGGACTGCTTCTCGCCGTTGATGGTTACCGCGTTGGAGCCGATCATGGTGCGTGCCTGGCCGCGTGACGGTACCAGCTCGGCATTCACCAGCGCCTGCTGCAGATCGGCGTCGCGGTCCAGTTTGATGGTCGGCATGCCGTCCTGCGCCAGCTGGGCGAAGTCCGCTTCGGTCATGTCGTGCAGCGCACCGGAGAACAGACTCTGGGTGATGCGCTTGGCGGCCGCCAGGCCTTCCGCACCGTGCACCATGCCGGTCACTTCTTCCGCCAGCACGTATTGGGCGCGCGGCGCCTTACCGCTGTTCTTGTCTTCTTCTTCCAGCGCGTTGATGTCTTCCAGGCTCATGAAGGTGAAGAACTTCAGGAAGCGGTAGACGTCGGCGTCGGCGGTGTTGATCCAGAACTGGTAGAACTTGTACGGGCTGGTTTTTTCCGGCGCCAGCCAGACCGCGCCGCCTTCGGTTTTACCAAACTTGGTGCCGTCGGCTTTGGTGATCAACGGCACGGTCAGGCCGAACACCTGCTTCTGATGCTGACGGCGCGTCAGATCGATACCCGAGGTGATGTTGCCCCACTGATCGGAACCGCCGATCTGCAGCTCCACCTGGTGGCGGTTATACAGCTCGGAGAAATCGTAGCCCTGCAGCAGGTTATAAGAGAACTCGGTGAAGGAGATGCCGGAGTCGTCGCGATTCAGGCGCTGCTTAACCGCTTCCTTGTTAATCATCTGGTTGACGGAGAAGTGCTTGCCGATATCACGCAGGAAGGTCAGCACGTTCATGCCGCCGAACCAGTCGTAGTTGTTGGCCGCGATAGCGCTGTTGCTGCCGCAGTCGAAATCGAGGAACGGGGAAACCTGTTTGCGGATCTTCTCGACCCACTCGTTCACCGTATCGGTGGTGTTCAGCTTGCGCTCCGCCGCTTTGAAGCTCGGATCGCCGATGAGGCCAGTGGCGCCGCCCACCAACGCTACCGGCTTGTGGCCGGCCAGCTGGAAGCGCTTCAGGCACAACAGAGGAACCAGATGGCCCAAATGCAAGCTGTCAGCGGTCGGATCGAAACCGCAATACAGTGCAATTGGCCCTTGCGCCAGTCGCTCCGCTAACGCTTCCTCATCCGTAACCTGGGCAACGAGGCCCCGCTCTTGCAGTTGTTTAATCAAGTTGCTGCTTGCCATCAATGACTCCATGTATAAACGAATGCACCTTTGCCGGTACACGGCCTTTCGCCCAGTGGCGAAATAAAAATTCAGGGTAACGCATAGAATAAAGCGCCGGCGGCATCAGCACCAGCGCTTAGAGAGGATTTTCCGCCTTCAGGGTGCCAGTCGGTCAATTTTCCAGTCATTCCCGTCCCGCTGATACAGGAAACGGTCATGCAGGCGATGGGCGCCCCCCTGCCAGAACTCGACGGAGTCGAATTTCACGCGGAATCCGCCCCAGAAACTCGGCAACGGCACCTCGCCCTGCTGGAACTTCTGCTTCAGCTCGAGGAATTTGCTCTCCAGCACGCCGCGCGCGGAAATGCGCGACGATTGCTGCGAGACCCAGGCGCCGATCTGGCTGTCCTTCGGCCGGCTGTTGAAATACTTCAGCACGTCGAGCGTCGACAGACGCTCCGCCTGGCCGAGGAAAATCACCTGGCGATCGAGCATGTGCCAGGGGAACAGCAGGCTGATATGCGGGTTGTGCGCCAGCTGTTGCGCCTTGCGGCTGCCGAGGTTGGTGTAGAACACCAGCCCCTGCTCATCGAAATGCTTCAGCAGCACGATGCGTTGATAAGGCTGGCCGTGTTCGTCGACGGTCGCGACGCACATGGCGGTGGGATCCGCCAGGCGCGCGTCGCAGGCCTGTTTCAACCAACGTTCGAACAGTTCGAGCGGGCTGGCGGTCAGATCGTTGCGGCGCAGGCCGCCCCGGGTGTATTCACGGCGCAGGTCCGCAACATCAAACTCATTCTTTTCAATCATCTGGGTTATCGACCAACTGAAAAAATCCGTCGTTACATTCTGCGCCTGCGGCGTCAGGAACTCAATCGCTCCGACGCCGCCGTCAACCCTCACTCCGTCAACACGCAGTCGCTCATGACTACCTTGCCGTTGCGCTCAAGATAGGCGTTACGGTCTTTCGACCAAAAAGTGTATTTACCGTCGCTGTATTTGGCGCCGGTCAGCGCCAGCACCTGCTTAAGATGCAGCTGCTCGCCATCCATCAGCAGGCTGACTTCACTCGCCTTGCCGTCGAGCGCCACCGTCAGCGGCGTGGTGCCACACTGATAGTGCATCGTCTGGCTGCTCTGCGGCAGGATGTAACTGCAGCCGGACAGCGCCAGCGCGCCGGCGACGAAAATGACTTTTTTCATGCTGTTGCTCCTTAGAAAAATCCTTCACAGGCTATCCTAACAGAGCTAACGGCCCCCCAATGGCAAAACCGGATAAATCCCACCCAGCACCGTTTCACGGCTGGCGCCGGTTACCGAAGGCAGGTTGCCGGCCTGGCCGGACAGCGTACGGAAGGCCAGCCAGGCAAAGGCCAACGCCTCCATGTCGTCACCGCTGACGCCGAAATCGTCGGTCAGCCCAACTTCCGTGCCCGGCAGCAGCGCCGACAAACGCGCCATCAGCAGCGTGTTGCGCGCCCCGCCGCCGCACACCAACAGACGTTCGCACCCGCCGGCCAGCTGCACCTGTTCGCTGATGCTGACGGCGGTCAGTTCCGTGAGCGTGGCCTGGACGTCGACCGGCACCATCGCCGGCAATCCGGCCAGCTGCCGCTCCAGCCAAGCGATATTGAAATACTCGCGGCCGGTGCTTTTCGGCGCCGGCTGCGCGAAGTACGGATCCGCCAGCATCTGCTGCAACAACGGCAAGCAGACCCGCCCCTGCATCCCCCAGCCGCCGTCCTGATCGTAAGGCTGCGCGCGGTGGCGCCACACCCAGGCGTCCATCAGCATGTTGCCCGGCCCGGTATCGAAACCGCGCACCGCCGTACCGGGCAACAGCAGAGAAAGGTTGGCGATGCCGCCGACGTTTAGCACCATTCGCCGCTCGACGGGATGCCCCAGCAGCGCCTGATGAAACGCCGGCACCAGCGGGGCGCCCTGCCCGCCGTACGCCATGTCGCGCCGGCGGAAATCGCCGACGGTGGTGATATTGGTCAGCGCGGCGATGCGGTTGTTATCGCCGAGCTGCATCGAGAAACGCGCGTCGCCTTCCGGCTCGTGCCACACCGTCTGCCCGTGGCAACCGATGGCGGTGACCTGCTCCGCGTCGATGCCGGTTTGCTTTAGCAGGCCGAGCACCGCCTCGCCGAACAGCGTACCCAACTGCGCGTCCAGCCGGCCGACGGCGGCCAACGTAGTTTGCTGCCCCTGGCACATCCCCAGGATCTCTTTTTTCAACGCCATCGGCATCGGATGGCTATAGCTGGCCTGCTGCGCCACCATGCGATCGTCGATCGCGGCCAATACCACATCGATTCCGTCCAGACTGGTGCCGGACATGACGCCTATATAGCGGCCTGACTTCATAGCAACATCCTCTAACCCGCGCAGTAAGCAAAATTTATCCTGACAAATAAACCAGAATTGCCGGATTAACGCCATGAATTATGATGCTTTTTTTACGTACCGTGAGCCAGATGCCTTCTGGCGCCGCTGTGGCACGGGCTATGTGTTAAACCGTGCCATAACAGGCGACGGAATGTCGGTGAGGCTGTCATAAAGGTAAACCGCGGTTTATTATTGGTTGAACAGAGAAAAGTTAAGCTGCGTGCAGCGATGAGGCATGGCGCTGTATCAACTTTCAGCCATACTTTGTCTATCATTTTCACTGAATCTTGCCTGGTGAGCATTGCCAGGTTATGGACTACTACCATCAGGAGTTTTATATGATCAAGCGTCTTCTCGTCGTTGCCGTCGCCGCCGTTACGTTGGCTGGGTGTGCCAATGAATCCATGTCCGGCGATGTCTACTCGTCCTCGCAGGCCAAGCAGGTGCAGAACGTCACTTACGGGACGCTGGTTTCCGTGCGTCCGGTTAAAATTCAGGGCGGCGAAGGCTCCAACGCCTTGGGGATGATCGGCGGCGCGGTAATTGGTGGGTTGTTGGGCAACACCGTTGGCGGCGGCACCGGCCGTACGTTGGCTACCGCGGCGGGCGCTATCGCCGGCGGCGCGGCGGGCAACAGCATCGGTGAAGTGGCCGGTCGTACCTCAGGCTACGAGCTGGAAATCAAAACCGACCAGAAAGAGAACATCGTGGTGGTGCAGAAAGCAGGCGACACCAAGTTCAGCCCGGGTCAGCGCGTGCGCATGGCGCGCATGGGCGACACCATCACCGTCTCTCCGCTGTAAGTCAGCAGGCGGCACACGGCAAACCGGAGGCAATCGCCTCCGGTTTTATTTCTGATGCTGTGAAACTGTAATCGTAGAAAAATAAGAATATTATTATTTGTTCTGCAGTTCGGTGATATTTTGTTCTAACTTGCCAATCAGCCCTACCAACAGATGCACTTCGTCGGCGGTAATGCCGCTTAAAATCTCACTGCGTGTAGACGTGATCACACTGTCCACTTCCCTGATGATCGGATCGGCCGCTTCGGTCAGCTTGATGCGCTTCGCGCGGCGATCGTTGGCACAGGTGTGACGCGTGATCAGCCCCTTCTCCTCCAATTGGTCCAGCGTGCGAACCAGTGACGGTTGCTCGATACCGATCGCCTTGGCCAACTGGATTTGCGACTGCTCCGGCGGCAAACGATTGATATTGTGCAAAGTGACCCAGTGCGTTTGGGTCAGCTCCAACGGCTTGAGCCGATGATCGATGAGCGCGCGCCAAACACGAACTAATCGTGCTAAATCTGAACCTAATGTTGACTCCACTTCCCCCTCCTTATAATTAGCATGCTAACATTACCTCCCAGAGTTTAGACTATTTTGGGTAACTCACATTAAAAACACAAATGTATATAATGTATATTGTGGAAATAGCCACTATTTTCGGCCGTTATCGTTTAATCGTTATGCAAATATTCAACATATTCACCCTTAGGGATTGTTAATGTGAATACATCATGGTTACACACCTCATCCCCCTTACCCGATTTGGTCCTGGGGGCATCGCTTTATTTTCCACCTATATTTAAAGCTTTTTTACTAGGACTGGTCTTATGGCTGCTGATTCATCAACTGCTGAGAGACTGGATGTATTCCGGTGAAATCTGGCATCCCATGTTGATGGACCTGTCCATTTTCGTTCTGACCGTCAGCGGTTCCTTATGGATTTTAGCGAGTTGGTAACCCATGCAGCATAAAACATTAAAATACTTCTCTACGGTGATCGTCTGCGCCATTGCCGTCTGCGCCGGTTGGTGGCTCTGGAATTATTATATGCAATCCCCATGGACCCGTGATGGAAAAGTGCGCGCCGAACTCGTCAATATCACCCCTGAAGTCTCTGGAAGATTAGAGAAAATAAGCGCGAATGACAATCAGTTCGTACCTGCGGGAAGTCTGATTTTTACCCTCGACCCGGTGCCCTACCAGATCGCGCTGGACAATGCCGAGGCCGCGGTGGCAAAAGCGCAATCGGATCTGGCCAAGGCAGACCACGAAGCCGCCCGACGCCGCGGGTTGCCGCGCAACGTTATTTCCGCTGAAGATTTGGACGAGTCCAATTTAGCCGCTCAGGCAATGAAGGCCGCCTATAAAGCCGCCCTGGCCAACCTGGAACAGGCCAAATGGAATTTGAGCAAAACTAAAATTTACGCGCCGACCGACGGTTATATCACCAATCTGCAGGCGCGGGTCGGGAACTACGCCAACGCCGGCACGCCTTTGGTCGCGTTGGTGGATGTCCATTCGTTTTATGTACTCGGTTATTTCGAAGAAACCAAGCTGAAACATATAAAAGAAGGCAATAAAGCCGATATTGTCTTATATAACGGCAACACCCCGCTGCAGGGAGAAGTAGAGAGTATCGGCCGCGCCATTTACGATCAGAGCGTTGACAGCAACAACGATCTATTAATGGATGTTAAGCCCAATGTTCCCTGGGTGCGTTTGGCTCAGCGCGTGCCGGTGCGGATAAAATTGCTCAACGTGCCCGCCGATTTGACGCTGGTTGCCGGCACCACCTGCACCATTTCGATTCATCAGCGGAACTAAAGTGTGAACCTGCCCTTTCTGGAGTGGAGCCGTACCCCCTGGGGTAAGGCGACCGGCGGCCAATGGCGCTATGCGCTGCGCAACTCGCTGGCGATGTGTCTGGCGCTGTGGGTCGCGTTCGTGCTCGAACTCGACGAACCCTATTGGGCGCTTACCTCCGCCGCGGTGGTGAGCTTCCCCACCATCGGCGGCGTGATCAGCAAAAGCATCGGCCGCATCTTCGGCAGCCTGGTGGGCGCCGCCGCCTCGGTGGCGATCGCCGGCCACTGCCTGAACGATCCCTGGCTGTTTACGCTGTTCATCGCCGCCTGGATCGGGTTGTGCACCTACGTCTCCAACCATTACCAAAACAACGTCTCTTATGCCTTCGCGCTGGCGGGCTATACCGCCGCCATCATCGCCTTCGGCACGGTCAACGTCACCGATACCCAGCAGATCTTCGACATCGCCCAGGCGCGAGTTTGCGAAGTGATCACCGGCATTCTGTGCGGCGGGTTGATGATGATGATCCTGCCCAGCACCTCCGACGGCGAAGCCCTGATGACCTCGCTGCGGCGCATGCAACTGCGCCTGCTGGAGCACGCCGCCATGCTGTGGCAGCCGGAGGTCACCGCGCAGATGCGCACCTCGCACGAAGGGGTCATCGGCCAGATCCTGACCATGAACCTGCTGCGCATTCAGGCATTCTGGAGCCACTACCGGCTGCGGCGGCAAAATAACCTGCTCAACTATCTGCTGCACCAGCAGCTGCGCATTACCAGCGTCATCTCCAGCCTGCGCCGCATGCTGCTGAACTGGCCGGATCGCCCCGTCAATCTGATGCCGGTGCTGACGCAACTGCTGGACGAGCTGCGCGATCCCGCCACCGATAAATATCGCTTGGCGCGCCTGCTCCAGCAGATCGCGCCGCACGATCCCGCGGACTATCGCCATCGCGCCTTCTGGCTGCGGTTGCGCGATTTCTGTTGGCTTTACCTGCGCTGCAGCCGCTGGCTGCGGCGGTTGGAAAGCGCCACGGCGGTCAGCGATCTCCAACCGCCGCGCGCCACTTCGCTGGCGCGCCATACCGACAGCTATGAAGCCGCCTACAATGGCCTGCGCACCTTTTTGTGCATCGTGATCGGCTGCGCCTACTGGATCAACACGCAATGGGACGCCGGCAGCGCGGCGCTGACGCTCACCGCCATCAGCTGCGTGCTCTACTCCTCCACGCCTTCGCCGATCAACAGCGTCAGCACCTTGCTCAAGGCGGTGCTGCTGCTCTCGGTCGCCTGCTTCGTGGTGAAATTCGGTTTGATGATCCAGATTGACGATTTCTGGGTGTTCTGCGCCTTCCTGTTCCCGATCCTGGTGACCATGCAGATGCTCAAGCTGCAGAACCCGCCTTATGCCGCGCTTTGGGGGCAGCTGATCGTCTTTATGGGCTCGTTTCTGACCGTCAGCAATCCGCCGAGCTATGACTACCAGTCCTTTATCAATGACAACATCGCTAAAGTCGTCGGCGTGCTGCTGGCCGGGCTGGCGTTTCAGATCCTGCGCCCCAGCTCGGACAAACGCAAAAGCCGCCGCATTATCCGCGCGCTGCGGCGCGACTTTATCGATCAGTTGAGCAAACGGCCGCAGCAGAGCGAAAGCCAGTTTGAATCGCTGATCTACCATCGCATCAGCCAGCTCAATCAAAGTCAGGATCAGGAGGCGCGCACCTGGTTACTGCGCTGGGGCGTGGTGCTGCTCAACTGCAGCCATATCGTCTGGCAACTGCGCGACTGGCAAACCCGATCAGATCCGCTGTCGGCGGTGCGCAACGTCTGTATCCACTGCCTGCGCGGCATCATGACGGAGAAAGGCGTGCAGCACAGTTCGCTGGACGCCACGCTGCAGGAATTGCTGCGCATGAGCAACGCGCTGGCGCACCACCCGGAACAGGCGGCGCGCGATCTGGCTGGCCTGATTTGGCGGCTCTACTGCTCGCTGCAGCAGTTGCAACAGGCGATGGGCCAGCCCGCCGCCACACCGGCCGTTAGCGGCGGGTGATCACTTGATCACGCCGCAGGCGAAGCGCGCACCGCCGCCGCCGAGCGGCTGTGGATGATCCGAGTGGTTATCGCCGCCGGCGTGCACCATCAGCGCCTTGCCCTCAATTTCGCTGATTTTTTTCAGCCGCGGCGCCAACACCGGATCGTTCGCCATGCCGTCGGCGGTCACATAGATGGCCGGCAAATCGCCCAGATGCCCGTCGGCATAGGGTCCGAGGTGTTTCCCGGTTTTTTGCGGATCAAAATGCCCGCCAGCCGCCAGCGCCGCCACCGCCTTGCCGTCCTTCATGCCCGGCTCGCAGCTGCCTTTCTCATGCACATGGAAACCGTGCACCCCGGCCGGCAAGGCTTTCAGGCTCGGCGTGAACAGTAAGCCGTAAGGCGTTTCGCTGATGGCCACTTTGCCGATATCCTGACCGATACCCTGCCCGGTCACCAAATTCATCTCAACGTCGACCGTCGCCGCCTGAGCGGCCCCGCAGGCCATCAGGCCAAGCGCCGCATACCAATAACGTTTCATCAATCAGTCTCCTTAATGACTATATCGAGTTATCAGTATAGGAGAGCCAACGCCAGCACTGTTAACCAACGCACAATCTCGCCAATTTGATTCGCGGGCCTAATATTTAGCACCAATAATAATTCTACCGATGTTGGTCCTCTGACCAGCTGTCGTTCGGCTAACGTTGTTTCCCTGTTTCCACCGCCGACGCGCGAGAGTTCACTTCCCGGCCAGGCGGCATACTTCATAAGGAACTGATATGGGCATCTTTAGCTATAAGGATCTGGACGAAAACGCGTCAAAGGCGCTGTTTTCCGACGCCTTGGCCATCTCTACCTACGCTTACCACAATATCGATAACGGCTTCGATGAAGGCTATCACCAGACCGGTTTCGGGCTCGGTCTGCCGCTGACGCTGATCACGGCGCTCATCGGCAGCACCCAGTCGCAGGGCGGCCTGCCCGGCCTGCCCTGGAACCCCGACTCCGAACAGGCCGCGCAGGAAGCGGTAAATAATGCCGGCTGGTCGGTGATCGATGCCACGCAGTTGGGTTACGCCGGCAAAACCGATGCGCGCGGCACCTACTACGGCGAGACCGCCGGTTACACCACCGCGCAGGCCGAGGTGCTGGGCAAATATGACAGCGAAGGCAATCTCACCGCCATTGGCATCTCATTTCGCGGCACCAGCGGCCCGCGCGAGTCGTTGATCGGCGATACCATCGGCGATGTGATTAACGATCTGCTGGCCGGGTTCGGGCCGAAAGGTTACGCCGACGGCTATACGCTGAAGGCGTTCGGCAACTTGCTGGGCGACGTGGCGAAATTCGCGCAGGCCCACGGGCTGAGCGGCGAGGACGTGGTGGTCAGCGGCCACAGCCTCGGCGGGCTGGCGGTCAACAGCATGGCGGCGCAGAGCGACGCCAACTGGGGCGGCTTCTACGCGCAGTCCAACTATGTCGCCTTCGCCTCGCCGACCCAGTACGAAGCCGGCGGCAAGGTGATCAACATCGGTTATGAGAACGATCCGGTGTTTCGCGCGCTCGACGGCACCTCGCTGACCCTGCCGTCATTGGGCGTTCACGATGCGCCGCATACCTCCGCCACCAACAATATCGTCAACTTCAACGACCACTACGCGTCGGACGCCTGGAATCTGTTGCCGTTCTCCATTCTCAACATTCCGACCTGGCTATCCCACCTGCCGTTCTTCTATCAGGATGGCCTGATGCGGGTGCTGAACTCCGAGTTTTATTCGCTGACCGACAAAGACTCGACCATCATCGTCTCCAACCTGTCGAACGTGACGCGCGGCAGTACCTGGGTGGAAGACCTGAACCGCAACGCGGAAACGCACAGCGGGCCGACGTTTATCATCGGCAGCGACGGCAATGATTTGATCAAGGGCGGCAAAGGCAACGATTATCTCGAGGGCCGCGACGGCGACGATATCTTCCGCGACGCCGGCGGCTATAACCTGATCGCCGGCGGCAAAGGCCACAATATCTTCGATACCCAGCAGGCGTTGAAGAATACCGAGGTCGCCTACGACGGCAACACGCTTTACCTGCGCGACGCCAAGGGCGGCATTACGCTGGCGGACGACATCAGCACCCTGCGCAGCAAAGAAACCTCCTGGCTTATCTTCAACAAAGAAGTGGATCATCAGGTAACCGCCGCCGGATTGAAATCGGACTCAGGCCTCAAAGCCTATGCCGCCGCCGCCACCGGCGGCGACGGCGATGACGTGCTGCAGGCTCGCAGCCACGACGCCTGGCTGTTCGGCAACGCCGGCAACGACACGCTGATCGGCCACGCCGGCGGCAACCTGACCTTCGTCGGCGGCAGCGGCGATGACATCCTGAAGGGCGTCGGCAACGGCAACACCTTCCTGTTCAGCGGCGATTTCGGCCGCGACCAGCTGTATGGCTTCAACGCCAGCGATAAACTGGTATTTATCGGCACCGAAGGCGCCAGCGGCAATATCCGCGACTACGCCACGCAGCAAAACGACGATCTGGTGCTGGCCTTCGGCCACAGCCAGGTCACGCTGATCGGCGTCTCGCTCGATCACATCAGCACCGATCAGGTGGTGTTGGCCTAAAGATCGGCATAAAAAAAGCCGGGCGCTTTCGCCGCCCGGCTTTCCTCTTTCTGCCCGCCTTAAGGCACGTCATACCCCAGCGCCGCCTTGCGAATGCGGAACCACTGCTGGCGGCTCAGCACCAGTTTCTGCGCCTTCAGCGCCGAACGCACCCGCTCAATCTTGCCGGAGCCGATGATTGGCAACGGCGACGACGGCAGGCGCATCACCCAGGCGTACACCACCTGCTCGATGGTCTCCGCGCCGATCTCTTGCGCCACCCGCTGCAACTCGTCGCGCAGCGGCTGAAACTCGGCGTCGTTGAACAGGCGCCCGCCGCCCAGGCAGGACCAGGCCATCGGCTTGATGCGCAGTTGCTGGCACTGGTCGAGCGTGCCGTCGAGAATGGCCGGTTGGTGAATCGGCGAGATCTCCACCTGGTTGGTCGCCAGCGTGAACGGCAGACGCGACTGCAACAGTTGGAACTGCGCGGGCGTAAAGTTGGATACGCCGAAATGGCGCACCTTGCCGCTTTTGTGCAACGCAACGAAGGCTTCGGCTACGTCGTCAGCGTCCATCAACGGATCCGGGCGGTGGATCAGCAGCAGATCGAGGTAATCGGTATGCAGATGGCGCAGTGACTGTTCCGCACTCTGCACGATATGATCGCGGTCGGTGATGTAATGCCCAATCGGGTTACCGGGCTTGGCGGTGGTGGCGATACCGCACTTGGTCACCAATTCCAGCGACTGGCGTAGCGCCGGCTTCAGACGCAGCGCGTCGCCGAACGCCTGTTCGCAGGCATAGCCACCGTAGATATCGGCGTGATCGGCGGTGGTGACGCCCAGTTCGACATGCTGTTCGATGAACGTCAGCAGCTGCTGCGGTGACATGCCCCACTCCATCAACCGCCAGTAACCGCAAATCATGCGGGAAAATTCAGGCCCCTGCGGCGCGAGACGAATACGTTCTACCATTGCGAAAACCTCATGACATTAGTTGTCAGCCAGCATACACAAGCCGGTGAGGCACAGGGAAGCGGTAAGCCACACGAACGTGCGGCAGATCAGGAAAGGTTAAAACAACGACGGCTGCTCCGGCAGCGGCTCGTCAGGCGCTTTATTGGCGCGCTGCAGCCGCAGGAAGCGTTGACGGCACAGGCGCAACACCTCGCGCTTTTGCGCATCACTCATGTTCATCCAGCCGAAACGCTCCTCGCGGCTGCGCAGGCAGCCACGGCAGAATCCACGATCGTCGGCCTGACAAATGCCGCGACACGGGCTGGGGATGTCGAAAAACTCAAGCTGCTGCGCCACGGGGCTCCTCCTGCGTTCTCTTGCTAATTGAAGACGCCATCGCCGCCGCTGGCAAGTCCCTTTTCTCCATTGCGGCGAAAATAGTCACGCAAATAGCGCAGCGCCTGGCGGCTTTTCTCCGGCATAGTGCGTTCCAGCGTCAGCGCGTGCAGCCGCAGCGGCGCCGGCCGCCACTCCGGCAACAGCAGCAACAGCTCGCCGCGCTGCAGTTCGTCGCCAATTTCATACAGCGGCTGAACGGAAATGCCCAGACCGGCGCGGGTAAAGGCGCGCATCACGTTCATGCTCTCGCTGACGATCTGTCCTTCCGCCAGCCGCAGCTTGACCTGCTGGCCGGACTGGTGCTGCAAATCCAGATGCGCCCCGCTGTAGCCGCTGGAGATCCAGCGGTGCTGTACCAAATCCTGCGGTTTTTCCGGCACCCCATGCTGGCTGAGGTAACGCGGTGCGGCGCACAGCACCATCGGCCACGCCGTCAACGGATGCGCAATCATATTGGCGTCCGCCAGCTGCCGGTTGGCCCGCAGCGCAATGTCGACCCGCTGTTCTATCATATCGACGATGCGATCGTCCGCCAGCACTCGCAGCGTCAGCTTAGGATGCGCCTGCAACAGCGGCGACAACGCCTCCGCAAGCGATCGGCCGCCGATGCCGACCGGGGTGGCGATGCGCAGCTCCCCCACCAGCGTATCCCGCAGCTCCGCCAACCGCTGCTCCGCCTGCAGCGCCTGTTGCAGCATCGCCTCGCAGCCGGGATAGAACGCCGCTCCTGCCTCGGTCAGCGCCAGACGGCGGGTGGAACGATGCAGCAACGGCACCCCAAGCGCCTTCTCCAGCGAGCGCATGTGCTGGCTGACCGCCGACGGCGTCATGCCCAGCCGCCGTGCCGCACCGGCCAGCGAGCCCTCCGCCACCACGGTGGCGAATACCGCCATTCGATTGAGTTTATCCACGATTATGAAGTTTTACTTAATCAAGAAAGCATGAATATGGCACTAATCACGGCTATTGTTAAGGACTAGAGTAGAAACCACGCGGCAGGCACCTCGGCCTGCCTCACAATACTGAACCTATCCCCGAAGGAGCATACAGATGAAAGTAGCCATTATTGGAGCAACCGGTTTTGTTGGCCGCCGCGTGGTGGATGAAGCGCTGGCTCGCGGTATTCAGGTGACGGCAATCGCGCGCCAGAAAAAAGAGTTGCCGGAGCACGCCAATCTGACCGTCGCACTGGGCGACGTCGCCGATACGGCTTGGCTGGCGGGACAATTGCGCGGCCAGGACGCGGTGATCAGCGCCTACAACCCCGGCTGGGGCGAAGACAACCTGTATGAGAAAACCACCCGCGGCGCCCAGCAGATCCTCACCGCGGTCGAGCAGGCCGGCGTCAAACGCCTGTTGGTGGTCGGCGGAGCCGGCAGCCTGGAAGTGGCGCCGGGCGTTGAACTGGTGGATACGCCGCAGTTCCCGGAAAATATCCGCCCCGGCGCGCAGGCGGTGCGCGATCTGCGCAACAAACTGCGTAACGAGTCGGCACTCGACTGGACCTATCTTTCGCCGGCCGCCCTGCTGGAGCCGGGCAAACGCACCGGCCAGTTCCGCCTCGGCACCACGCAACTGCTGATGAACGGCGAAGCGCCGGCCAGCATTTCGGTGGAAGACCTGGCGGTCGCTATCGTTGATGAGATTGAAAAGCCTCAGTTTATTCGCGCGCAATTCACCGCCGCCTACTAAACCGCCCCGCCGCCAGGCCGCTCGGCCTGGCGTTTTCCGCGTATTCTCCGCCGCCAGTAATCTGAGTTTCTAAGGTTTTCTTAAGTTTCATCCGGTAGATTTCAAGGCATTATCTACTTTCAGGATCCCGATTTGGCAATGTGGTTACGTCAACGCTTACGGTGCAACAGCCTCGGTTTTACCCTCGCCGCCGCCCTGTTCTTCACTTTATTTCAGAACGCCTTATTCCTGCAGCGCGCCTGGTCGTATATCACCTTCGATAGCGCCCACAGCGTGATTTTCGCCGCCAGCATGCCGGTGGTGATCTTCTGTGCGTTGAATATCATCTTCAGCGTGTTGACCGTGCCCTACCTGCGCAAGCCGCTGATCATCTTTTTCTTGCTCGGCAGCGCCGCAGCCAACTATTTCATGTTCAGCTATGGTGTGGTGATCGACGGCAACATGATGCAGAACGCCTTCGAAACCAACCCTCAGGAGGCGACCGCGCTGCTGACGCCGCGCATGGGATTGTGGCTGACGCTGCTCGGCATTCTGCCGGCGGTGGCGGTCTGCTTCACTCAAATTCGCCAAACTCGCCCCTGGTGGTACATGGTCGGACTGCGCGCCGCCAACGTCATGCTGTCGTTGGTGGTGATCCTGATCGTCGCCGCGCTGTTCTACAAAGACTACGCTTCGCTGATCCGCAACAATAAGAGCGTGGTGAAGATGTTGACGCCTTCCAACTTCGTGGCCGGCACCATCAAGTTTACCGAACAGCGTTACTTCACCCGCAATCTGCCGCTGGTCAAGATCGGCGAAGATGCGCGTAAAGGGCCGCTGATCGCCAGGCAGGCCAAGAAAACGTTGGTGATCCTGGTCGTGGGCGAAACCGCCCGCGCCGAAAACTTCTCCCTAGGCGGCTATGAACGCGAAACCAATCCGCGCCTGAAGCAGGACAACGTGGTCTACTTCAAAAACGCCAGCTCCTGCGGCACCGAAACGGCGATCTCCGTGCCCTGCATGTTCTCCAACATGCCACGCAAGGAGTACGACGCGACCCAGGCGACGCACCAGGAAGGCATGCTCGACGTGCTGGCGCATGCCGGCGTCAATGTGCTGTGGCGCGATAACGACGGTGGCTGCAAAGGCGCCTGCGACCGGGTGCCGCACATCGACATGACCAAGCTGAAACCGCCGCAGGACTGCGACGGCGAGGTTTGCATGGACAACGTGCTGTTGTACAAGCTGAACGACTACATCAATAGCCTGAAAGACGACGGCGTGATCGTGCTGCACCAGATGGGCAGCCACGGCCCGGCTTACTACCGCCGCAGCACGCCAGAATTCCAGGCGTTTTCGCCGACCTGCAACAGTAATCAGATCCAGGATTGCAGCCATGAACAATTGATGAACACCTACGACAACTCAATCCTGTATACCGACGCGATGCTCGATGCCACCATCAAGCTGCTGCGGCAGTATGACGACCGTTTCAATACCGCGCTGGTCTATTTGTCCGATCATGGCGAATCGCTGGGGGAAAACGGCATGTATCTGCACGGTACGCCTTATGTCTTCGCGCCGAGCCAGCAAACGCACGTGCCTTTCCTGATGTGGATGTCGGCCGACTATCAGCGCAATTTCGGCATCGATCGCCAGTGTCTGAATACGCTGGCGGAAAAGGACGAGGTTTCGCAGGACAACCTGTTCCACACCCTGTTGGGCATGCTGAACGTACAAACCCGCGAATATCAATCCCAGTTGGATATCCTGCAACGCTGCCGCAACGCGGCGTAGCGCTTAACTTCCGCGTGCCGCTGGGGCACAATAGTTTGCAGACAACCGGCGTTTTGTGCGCCGGTTTTTTTATTCCCATTGACCTAGACCAATCGGTCTATTATGCTCGGCACCATGATGACCAAATCAACGCATTGCAACGTGGATACACGTGAACATCTGCTCGCCACCGGCGAAACCCTCAGCCTGCGCCTGGGCTTTACCGGCATGGGGCTGAGCGAACTGCTGGCCACCGCGGGCGTGCCGAAAGGCTCGTTCTACCACTATTTTCGCTCGAAGGAAGCCTTCGGCGAAGCGATGCTGCAGCGCTATTTCGCGCATTATGATGCAGAAATGCAGGCGCTGTTTGCCGACAGACGCGGTGATGCCCGCCACCAGCTGCTCGGCTATTACGCCCAGGCTATCAGCTACCACTGCCGCAGCGAATGCCACAACGCCTGCCTGGCGGTGAAGCTTTCCGCCGAGGTGAGCGATCTGTCGGAACCGATGCGCCATGCGCTGGAAACGGGCACCGCTCGCGTGATCGGCCACCTTCAGGAGGCCATCGAGCGCGGTATCGCCGAGGGCTCGCTGTCGGTAGCCATGAGCCCGGCGGCAACCGCAGAAACGCTGTATTCACTGTGGCTCGGCGCCACGCTGCGCGCCAAGATCCGTCACTCGCTGGCGCCGTTGACCAGCGCGCTGGAAAGCATCGAGTTGCTGCTGCGCCCGCCGCAACCGTAACGGTAACAACTTATTTTTATTGAAAAAATGCAGTTCATGGTTTTTTATCGCCCATTACTAGACGACCGGTCTATTAAATACAGGATGCACTATGAAGACTGAAAAATTGCTCTCTCCGCTGAAGGTTGGCGCCATCACCCTGCCCAACCGCGTGTTTATGGCTCCGCTGACGCGTTTGCGCAGCATCGAGCCGGGCGATATTCCTACGCCGCTGATGGCGGAATATTACGCACAGCGCGCCAGCGCCGGCCTGATCGTGACCGAAGCGACCCAGGTTTCCTTCCAGGCGAAAGGCTACGCCGGCGCGCCCGGTTTGCATACGCCGGAGCAGATCGCCGCATGGAAAAACATCACGCAGGCAGTGCATGACAACAACGGCCACATCGCCGTGCAGCTGTGGCACGTAGGCCGCATTTCCCACGCCAGCCTGCAGCCAGGCGGGCAAGCGCCGGTCGCACCTTCGGCCATCAACGCCGAAACCCGCACCACCGTGCGTGATGAAACCGGCGCCTGGGTGCGCGTGCCGACCTCCACGCCGCGCGCGCTGGAAACCAGCGAGATCCCGGGCATCATCAACGATTTCCGCCAGGCAACCGCCAACGCGCGCGAAGCCGGTTTCGACTTCATCGAACTGCATGCTGCCCACGGCTATCTGCTGCACCAGTTCATGTCACCGGCTTCCAACCAACGTACCGATCAATACGGTGGCAGCATTGAGAATCGCACCCGCCTGACGCTGGAAGTGGTCGACGCCACCATCGCCGAATGGGGTGCCGAACACATCGGTATCCGTATCTCGCCGCTGGGGCCGTTCAACGGGCTGGACAACGGCGAAGATCAGGAAGAAGCAGCGCTGTATCTGGTGGAAGAGCTGAATAAGCGCAATATCGCTTACCTGCACATCTCCGAACCTGACTGGGCCGGCGGCAAACCGTATTCCGACGCCTTCCGCGACTCGGTGCGCGCCCACTTTAAAGGGGTGATCGTCGGTGCCGGCGCCTACACCGCCGAAAAAGCCGAAGCTTTGATCGAAAAAGGTTTCATCGACGCGGTGGCCTTCGGCCGCAGCTACATCGCCAACCCGGATCTGGTAGAGCGTTTCCGCCAGCACGCCCCGCTGAACGAACCTAAGCCGGAAACCTTCTACGGCGGCGGCGCCGAAGGCTATACCGACTATCCGTTTCTGGCGAAGTAATCTGTCCTGACCCCAACGGCCACGCAATCGCATGGCCGTTTTTTATGCGTCGCGCGCAAAGCAAAAAGGCCCGCACGAGGCGGGCCGCTGTTCCCTGGTGTTGATCTTTATTGCCGTTCGATTTTTACACGATCGCCGCTGGAATAGATAATTGATTGTGCAGATCAATTACTCTGTATCGATCGGTACACTCGATCAATATTTAGACACCCTCGACGCGAGACCACAAAGTGACATTGTCACTAATTCGTCACGTTGAATTCCCTTGCGGGACAAGGCTATACTCGCTTGTGCTTCAATCCACCCGCCGTCTGCCACGGCACAGTCAATTCAGAGGAATTATGCGCTTACTCCATACCATGATCCGCGTCGGTGACCTGCAACGCGCCATCGACTTCTACACCAAGGTATTAGGCATGCGCCTGCTGCGCACCAGCGAAAACCCGGAGTACAAATACTCCCTGGCTTTCGTCGGCTATACGGAAGAGAGCGAAGGCGCAGTTATCGAACTGACCTATAACTGGGGCACCGACAGCTACGATATGGGCACCGCCTTCGGCCACCTGGCGCTGGGCGTGGATGACGTTGCCGCCACCTGCGACAGCATCCGTCGCGCCGGCGGCAAAGTCACCCGCGAAGCCGGCCCGGTGAAAGGCGGTACCACGGTTATCGCCTTCGTCGAAGATCCGGACGGCTACAAAATCGAGCTGATCGAAAACAAACACGCCGGTCAGGGCCTCGGCCACTAAGCCTCCCCTTCAGGGCGCGTTGGCGCCCTGCTGATTCTCCGCGCGATAGCGCCTGCAACCGGGCGCAAAATTTGCCATAATGCGCGCTGCATTCGATGAAGATAAGAAACTGATGGCCGAGAAAAGTGATCTTAACGCCCTGAGTGGTCGTTTTCGTGGGTTTTATCCCGTAGTAATAGATGTTGAAACCGCCGGCTTCAACGCCAATACCGATGCGTTGCTGGAGATCGCCGCCGTCACGCTGAAAATGGATGAGGACGGCTGGCTGCAGCGGGACGAAACCCTGCACTTCCACGTGGAGCCTTTCGAGGGCGCCAACCTGCAGCCGGAAGCGCTGGCGTTTAACGGCATCGATCCGCACAATCCGCTGCGCGGCGCGGTCAGCGAATATGACGCGCTGCACGCCATTTTCAAAGCGGTGCGCAAAGGGCTCAAGGATCGCGGTTGCAATCGCGCCATTATCGTGGCGCACAACGCCAACTTCGATCACAGCTTTTTGATGGCCGCGGCCGAACGCGCCGGCCTGAAGCGCAACCCGTTCCATCCGTTCGCCACCTTCGACACCGCCGCGCTGAGCGGCCTGGTGCTGGGGCAAACGGTGCTGGCCAAAGCCTGCATCGCCGCCGGCATGCCGTTCGACAGCAGCCAGGCGCACTCCGCGCTGTACGACACCGAGCAAACCGCCCTGCTGTTTTGCGAGCTGGTTAACCGCTGGAAACGTCTCGGCGGCTGGCCGCTGCCCGACGGCGATCTCGCCGAATAAAACCAACAAAAAAGGCGGCCCAGTTACACTGGCGCCGCCCGTTACGCGATAATCGCAAGCCCGTCGATTAAGACTGCTGGTCTTCCTGCGCTTTATACTTTTCTGCCGTTTCTTTGATCAGTTGCTGCAGTTCGCCGCGCTGATACATCTCGATGATGATATCGCAACCGCCGACCAGCTCACCATCTACCCACAGCTGCGGGAACGTCGGCCAGTTGGCGTATTTTGGCAGCTCGGCGCGGATGTCCGGGTTCTGCAAAATGTCCACATAGGCGAAACGCTCGCCGCAGGCGGACAGCGCTTGCACAGCCTGCGCGGAAAAGCCGCAGCTCGGCAGCTTTGGCGAACCTTTCATGTAGAGCAGAATCGGGTTTTCAGCGATCTGGTGCTGAATTTTTTCAAGTGTCGTCGTCATTTATTGCTTCCTCAAGCCACATTTCATGGCTACAACATGCATCACGCGGGCTATTGTAGCGGCTGGAACAGTCGCAAGAAAACGCCATCTTTTGCAAGGATATTCGCCCGCCGCCGATCGCGTTTCACCGGCCACGTCATTCCGGTCAAAACATACGTTGAGAATAACATTTTTAATCCGACCATTTCACTAATATATTGCGCCGCGATGCCGGCGCGGCTTAATTATATCCGCCACCGTCGCCTGGCGCTTTTTTATACATCAACAGGCTGATTTTAAACCAAAAAAAATGTCATTAACGTTTTCTCACAATATGGATTATTATTTATGAGTTCTTCGCTGTTTTATATGGTGAAGTTCGGGAATACTGTAACTCTTTCGATATCCGTTTCGGGGCCAAGGTTGGTGACGTCGACATGCGTTTAATTCTTACGCTCTTTGCGCTGCTGTTTACGCAGCTCTTCTTCAATTTGGCGCACGCTGCGCCACAGGCGCGCGTTGCCGCCGAGCAGCGTAAAAGCCATGCTAATGAAGCGCGGCCCGATGACCGCAGAAAAAAGAAAGCGGATAAAGCCGCCAAAAAAGCCAAAGTGACGGCCCCCGAGAAAAAAACCAAGACCGCCAAGGCCAAAAGCGAGAAAAGCGCGAAAAAGATCGTCAGCGCCAAACCCAAGGCCAAAGCGCAGAAAACCGCCAAGATTAAAGTCACCCCGCCGAAAAAGGGCTATAAAAAAGGCTATGGCCGCCACCGCGACGCCGGTATGGCCACCGCCAAACTGGCGCGTGAAGAAAAGCCGTTAAAACTCAGCCCGGCGCACAAAAAACGTTACCAGCATGCCAAACAGACCGCGATGGCCAAGCTGATGGATCAGATGGGCAAGCCTTACCGCTGGGGCGGCAGCTCGCCGCGCACCGGCTTCGACTGCAGCGGCCTTATCTATTACGCCTATAAGGACGTGGTGAAAATCAAGATGCCGCGCACCGCCAACGAAATGTATCACCTTCGCGACGCGGCGCCGATCAAGAAAAGCGAACTGGAAAGCGGCGATTTGGTGTTCTTCCGCATCAACAACCGCGGCGTGGCGGACCATGTCGGCGTCTATCTCGGCAACGGCAAATTCATCCAGTCGCCGCGCACCGGCGAAGAGATCCGCATCAGCCAGCTCGACAACGATTATTGGCAAAACCATTACATCGGCGCACGCCGCGTAGTGACGCCGAAAACCATCCGTTAATTCCCTGTTCTGCGCGGTTGCGGCCCCGGTCGCAACCGCCTGCTCAAGCTATCGCCCATCGCACTCCCCCACGCGCATTTCTCGCTTTTCCTCCTGTTTTTTATGATGAAAATTGTTAAGATTGAATGACCACAATAAAAAACGGCCCATCTGGCTCCCGCCTGGGCGGGAAGAAAGTGGCGCTGTAAAGGAGGAAGCAATGTCGTTTGAATTACCTGCATTACCGTATGAGAAAAACGCGCTCGAGCCGCACATCTCCGCCGAGACCCTGGAATACCACTACGGCAAACACCACAATACCTACGTGGTTAACCTGAACAACCTGGTGAAAGGCAGCGAGTTCGAGGGCAAATCGCTCGAAGAGATCATCAAGACCTCCAACGGCGGCGTGTTCAACAACGCCGCGCAGGTGTGGAACCACACCTTCTACTGGCACTGCCTGTCGCCACAGGGCGGCGGTGAACCGCAGGGCGAACTGGCGGCGGCGATCGTCAAATCCTTCGGCTCTTTCGCTGCGTTCAAAGAGCAGTTCACCGATGCCGCCGTGAAAAACTTCGGCGCCGGCTGGACCTGGCTGGTGAAAAAACCAGACGGTGCGCTGGCGATCGTCAACACCTCCAACGCGGCAACTCCGCTGACCGGTGAAGATAAACCGCTGCTGACCGTTGACGTGTGGGAACACGCGTATTACATCGATTACCGCAATGCGCGTCCAAAATACCTGGAAAACTTCTGGGCGTTGGTCAACTGGAAATTTGCGGCGGAAAACCTGGCGTAAACGCAGGCCTTGCCGAAGTGACGAGGCGCAGCCAGGCTGCGCCTTTTTTAAAACCGGCGGGAGATCAGTTCAACGCGGCGACAAAGCTGAAAGCGATGATCATCGCCAACGCGCCGACGGTAGTGAACAGAGACATCTTCAGATCGGTATCCATGACAACTCCTTTAAAATGGGCTTTCCTAAGGATAAAAGGCGCACAATTAGTACGTCAAATCATTTTCCCACAGTTCGCCGATAAAATCTTGTTATCATTTCCCGGTTTATAATCTCGATTACCTCTTCCACTTTTGTTCAATATGCGACAAAATTCGCAGTTCACAACTGCGTACCGGCATCCATGCCCCTCCTGATTAAGCGCTGAAGACTTCAACACACTAAAAACTCAGTTTTCGCTTCTCTGGAGAAGGATCTACGTAGGCAAACGATTAACATCACACTTACATGCTGTAAACATGTGAGTTCAGGAGTCATTCCTTACATGGCAACGATTAAAGATGTGGCCAAACGCGCGGGCGTTTCCACCACCACCGTTTCGCACGTCATCAATAAGACTCGTTTCGTCGCCGAAGAGACCAAAGCGGCCGTGTGGGCCGCGATCAAAGAGCTGCACTACTCGCCGAGCGCCGTGGCGCGCAGCCTGAAAGTCAATCACACCAAGTCTATCGGTCTGCTGGCCACCTCGAGCGAAGCGCCCTATTTTGCCGAAGTGATCGAGGCGGTGGAAAACAGCTGCTACAGCAAAGGTTACACCCTGATCCTGTGCAACTCGCACAACAATCTGGACAAGCAGCGCGCCTACCTGGCGATGCTGGCGCAAAAGCGCGTCGACGGCCTGCTGGTCATGTGTTCCGAATACCCGGATCAACTGCTGGGCATGCTGGAGGACTACCGTAATATCCCGATGGTGGTGATGGACTGGGGCGCTGCGCGCGGCGACTTCACCGACACCATCATCGATAACGCGTTCGAAGGCGGCTATCTGGCCGGCCGTTACCTGATCGAGCGCGGTCACCGCGATATCGGCGCCATCCCGGGCCAGCTGTCGCGCAACACCGGCGGCGGCCGTCATCAGGGCTTTATGAAGGCGCTGCAGGAAGCGCATATCGACATTCGCGAAGAGTGGATCGTCCAGGGTGACTTCGAGCCGGAGTCCGGCTACAAGGCGATGCACCAAATCCTGTCGCAAAAACAGCGGCCGACCGCGGTATTTTGCGGCGGCGACATCATGGCGATGGGCGCCATCTGCGCCGCTGATGAGCTGGGGCTGCGAGTGCCGCAGGATATTTCCGTGATCGGCTATGACAACGTGCGCAACGCCCGCTACTTCACTCCAGCGCTGACCACCATTCACCAGCCTAAAGAGCGCCTGGGAGAAATGGCCTTCACCATGCTGCTGGATCGCATCATCAGCAAGCGCGAAGAATCGCAGGTGATCGAAGTGCATCCGAAGCTGGTGGAACGCCGTTCGGTCGCCGACGGTCCGTTCATCGACTACCGCCGCTAATCCCCTGAGCCGGAAGCCTGCACGGCTTCCGGCGCCGCCTCGCTCAGCCACTCCTGATTCAGCGTCTCGCCATCGCCCAGATACGCCAGCAGCCAACTCATCGCCGGCGACGGTTTATCCTGCTGCCAGGTCAGGCAGCAAGGGCTGGCGGGAAACGGCTGCTGCAGCTGCAACGCCTTCAGCTCACCGCGCTGCACCAGCGGCAGCGCCCGATGCGCCGGCATCATGCCGACGCACAGCCCGGCGCACAGACAGTCGAGCGCCGATGTCCAGTCCGGCACCACCAGCCGCCGCTGGTTATCCAGCGTCCAGGTGACGCGCTTGGGCAGATTGCGCGAGGTGTCTTCCAGACAAAGCGCAGGGTACGGCCTCAACCGATCGTCATTTAACGGCCCTGCCAGCTGCGCCAGCGGATGCTGTGGGCTGACTACGCACAGCCAGTTCATGTAGCCCATATCGCGGAAGGCAAAGCCGCCGCCGACCGGCACCGCGCGCGTGGCGCCGATCGCCATGTCCACCCTGCCGTCCACCAACGCATCCCAAACGCCGTTGAACACTTCGGGTTGCAGCATCAGTTCAACATCGGGGAAATGGCGGTAGAAATCCAGCACCAGCTGGCGGCTGCGCTGGGGTTTGACGATGATGTCGACTGCGATATTCAGCTGGCCGCGCCACCCGTTGGCCACCTGCTGACAGTGGCGACGGGTGTCGAGCATTTTTTTGATAACAACTCTCGCATCCTTGATAAACAGCGCGCCGGCCGGCGTCAACTCCACATCACGGTGACGCCGCTCAAACAGCGGCACCGCAAGCCATTGTTCCAGTTGCCGCACGGTATAGCTCACCGCCGACGGCACCCGGTGCAGCTCCTGCGCCGCCGCGCTGAAACTGCCGGTGCGCGCGACCGCGTCAACAACTTCAAGAGAATATTCAGACCACATCGCTTTGCCTTCAATTTTTTTAACAGCACTTTGCAAATATTACCGTTTCACAAGCAGAGATCCAGCCGGATACACTGGCCGGCGCTAAAAACCTGCGACACTAAAATATTAACGAGAAATACCATGCGAAATTCTTTTGGCTTTATGTTCTACCTCGCCGGCCTGAGCATGCTGGGTTATCTGGCGACCGATATGTACCTGCCCGCCTTCGGCGCCATGCGGGAGGAACTGCAAATTTCCGCCGGCGCGGTCAGCGCCAGCCTGAGCATCTTTCTGGCCGGCTTCGCCTTCGCGCAACTGCTGTGGGGGCCCCTCTCCGACCGACTGGGCCGCAAACCGGTATTATTGATTGGCCTGACGCTGTTCGCGCTCGGCTGCCTGGGCATGCTGTGGGTAGAAAATGCCGTGCAGCTCTGGATACTGCGCTTTATTCAGGCCGTCGGCGTCTGTTCCGCCACCGCCATCTGGCAAGCGCTGGTGGTCGACCGCTATCGCGAAGGCCAGGCCAACCGCGTGTTCGCCACCATCATGCCGCTGGTGGCGCTGTCACCAGCGCTGGCGCCGCTGCTTGGCGCCTGGCTGCTGAACCACGCCAGCTGGCGTGCGATCTTCGCCGCGCTGTTGGTGATCACCGCACTGCTGCTGCTGCCGACGCTGCTGCTCAAAGAGCGCGCCAAAACGCCCCCCGCCGCCGACGCGCCGAAAAACGGCGTCAGCTTCTGGCAACTGTTGAAATCTCCGGTGTTCAGCGGCAACGTCGCTATGTACGCCGCCTGCTCGGCCGGTTTCTTCGCCTGGCTGACCGGTTCGCCGTTCATCCTCGGCGATATGGGCTATAGCCCGAGCGACATCGGTCTGAGCTATGTGCCGCAAACGCTGGCCTTCCTGCTGGGCGGCTACGGCTGCCGCGCCGCGCTTAAGCGCATCAATGGCAAAACTCTGCTGCCGTGGCTGCTGGTAGCTTATGGTGTCAGCATGGTGGCGCTGTATCTGGTGGCGACCCTGACCAATCCGACGCTCACCACGCTGCTGATCCCGTTCTGCGTGATGGCGCTGGTCAACGGCGCCGGCTACCCGATCATGGTGGCGAATGCGCTGATGCCGTTCCCGGAAAGCAGCGGCAAAGCCGCCGCGCTGCAAAATACGCTGCAATTGGGGCTGTGTTTTGTGGCAAGCATGCTGGTGTCGGCGTTTATTGCCCAGCCGCTGTTGGCGACGGTGACGGTGATGGTATCTACGGTAGTCCTGGCCGCGCTGGGTTATTTCCTGCAGCGGGGAAAAGCGGCCGATGCGCAGCAAAAGGCACAGCGGGAACATGCTAACTCAGCGTCATAATTGCCAAGATTAATAATCACTTAAAGAATATGTGTGCCGAGTGCGATTTACAGTTGAGTCAACGCCTCGGCACGCCTATACTCAAAAACAACCTTGTAAAGTAACACCTTATAATCTCTATATCTCAATCAGCTATTGTGTACGCGCCTTGCGTCACACTCTTTTTTTTAAAGGGGCGTTAATCCTGCGCCGTTTGCGTCGGGCCGTTTCTTTAAATTTCCTCTGTTCATAGTCGGATATCAGACGCCGCGGGCTTATTTCCCGTTGGTATAGGTATGCACCCGCAGAAATTGTCTAAGCTGTTTCCTAACGGGTCATCAGTCAGAAGAAGGTGATGGAGAAGCTATGAGTTCATCGTGTATAGAAGATCTGAGCATCCAGGATAATCAGTGGTACCGTATCGCGCACGAAATGCTCGGTCTGGCCGGTATCGAAATCAACGGATCGCGCCCTTTCGATATTCAGGTTAAAAATCCCGAATTCTTTAAACGCGTTTTGCAGCAAGGATCCCTGGGCCTGGGCGAAAGCTATATGGACGGTTGGTGGGAGTGCGAGCGGCTGGATATGTTCTTCCAGCGCGTGGTCAGCGCCGGGCTGGAGAAGAAACTCCCCCACCACCTGAAAGATACCCTGCGTATCGCCGCCGCGCGCCTGACCAATCTGCAATCGAAAAAGCGCGCCTGGATCGTCGGCAAAGAACATTACGATCTCGGCAACGATCTGTTTACCCTGATGCTCGATCCTTACATGCAGTATTCCTGCGGCTACTGGAAAGACGCCACCACGCTGGAGGAAGCGCAGGAAGCCAAGCTGCGGATGATCTGCGAGAAACTGCAGCTGCAGCCGGGCATGCGTTTGCTGGACATCGGCTGCGGCTGGGGCGGCCTTTCCGCCTATGCGGCGAAAAATTACGGCGTGTCGGTGGTCGGCGTGACCATTTCCGCCGAACAGCAGAAGCTGGCTCAGGCGCGCTGCGCCGGGCTGGATGTGCAGATCCTGTTGCAGGATTACCGCGATCTGCACCAGCAGTTCGATCGCATTGTCTCGGTCGGCATGTTCGAGCACGTCGGGCCGAAAAACTACCGCACCTATTTCGACGTGGTGGAGCGCAATCTGGCGCCGCACGGCCTGTTCCTGCTGCACACCATCGGCTCCAACAAGACCGACATGAACGTCGATCCCTGGATCAACAAATATATCTTCCCGAACGGTTGCCTGCCCTCCGTGAGGCATATCGCCGAGGCCAGCGAAGGCCATTTCGTGATGGAAGACTGGCACAACATCGGCGCCGACTACGATCGCACGCTGATGGCCTGGTTCGAGCGCTTCAAACAGGCGTGGCCGCAGCTCGCCGAGCGCTATTCCGAACGCTTCGAACGGATGTTCAGCTATTACCTGAACGCCTGCGCCGGCGCGTTCCGGGCGCGCGATCTGCAGTTATGGCAGGTGGTGTTCAGCCCGAAAGGCGTTGAAGGCGGCATTCGCGTCGCCCGCTGAACGCTTTCCCGATAAAAAAGCCCCGGCAACATCTTCGCCGGGGCTTTTTTTTTGCTCTTTCGAACCCTGCGGGTTAACCGCAATAAACGCGAATAATTTTATCGTCGCTGTCGCCAAGGAAGTTCAGACGGCGCAGGTTGAAATCCATGGTGACGGCAGAGTTATACGGAATGGCTCGCACCTTGCCGTCGATCCGCACGCCTTCCAGCGAGGTCATCGGTTTGCCGACAAAATTTTGATACTGCGAAGCGCCGCAGGTATCGTCCGCATCGGCCATTTGCGCGCCCGCGCCCTGCTCAGGCGAACTGCTGCAAGCGCTCAGCGCCAGCAACGCGGTTAACAACAACGTTTTCCCATAAAACTTCACGCGTTTCTCCTCTCTGCTTATGATTCGATGCCGGCGGTCACGCCAGAATCGCTGTCAGTCTTTGTGCGCCGGCGCCATCGCCGCGGCCAACGTCGCTTCCCGATTGGCCAGCACGCGCTCGACGGTGTCCACCACCGCCTGCGTTTGCGGATCGATCTCGATGTTCACCTTGTCGCCGAGGCGTTTTTTACCCAGCGTGGTGCGATCCAGCGTTTCCGGGATCAGGTGCACGCAGAAACGGTTATTCACCACTTCGCCGATGGTCAGGCTAATGCCGTCGATGCCGATGAAACCTTTGTGCAGCACATATTTCATCAATTCCGCATCCGGCATGCGCAGCCATACCTGGCGGTTATTTTCCGAGGTATAAATCTTGGCCACTTCCGCCGTGCAGATAATATGGCCGGACATCAAATGGCCGCCAATTTCGTCATTGAACTTCGCCGCGCGCTCGATATTGACGATGTCGCCCAGCGCCAGATCGCCGAGGTTGGTCAGGCGCAACGTTTCTTTGATCAAATCGAAGCTGACGCGGTTGCCTTCCACCGCGGTGACGGTCAGGCAGCAGCCGTTGTGGGCCACCGACGCGCCCAGCTCCAGCCCCGGCAGCAGCTCGGCAGGCATTTCGATCACGTGGGTGCGGAAATTGGGTTTCTCATCAATGGCGACCAGCGGCGCGGTGCCTTGTACGATACCGGTGAACATATGTGCCTCTTCTTGCTAAATAGGTTAAAACGCTACCGGCAGTTTGCCCCAGTTGGCGCTGAAAACCAAATCCGCGACGGCAAAAAAAGAATGGCTGCGCATTTAATAACTATTTATCTGCGGCGTTTGCTTAACGACGCCGAGCAGGTACAATCTTTTTGACAAAATTCCGCTATTTTAATTGTTGTCCTCTCGCGGCAGCCCTCCCTCCCACATATATAAATAGAAAAGGTGTATGCGTGCAGAAGTACTTAATTGAAGCGCGTAGTTTATTGGCTCTCGCTATCCCGGTCATCATCGCGCAAATATCACAAACCGCCATGGGCGTGGTGGATACCATCATGGCCGGCGCTTACAGCGCCACCGACATGGCGGCGGTGGCGGTCGGCACCTCGATCTGGTTGCCGGCCATTTTGTTCGGCCACGGCCTGCTGCTGGCGCTGACCCCGGTTATCGCCCAGCTCAACGGCGCCGGCCGTCGCGATCGCATCGCCCATCAGGTGCGTCAGGGCTTCTGGCTGGCCTCCGGCGTCTCCGTGCTGCTGATCGTCGTGCTGTATAACTGCAAGTTTGTCATCGACATGATGCACAACATCGATCCGCAGTTGGCGGATAAAGCCGTCGGCTATCTGCACGCCATCATGTGGGGGGCGCCGGGTTACCTGTTCTTCCAGGTGATGCGCAACCAGTGCGAGGGGCTGTCCAAAACCAAACCCGGCATGGTGATCGGCTTCCTCGGCCTGCTGGTGAATATCCCGATCAACTACATCTTTATCTACGGCAAATTCGGCATGCCGGAGTTGGGCGGCGTCGGCTGCGGCGTCGCCACCGGCAGCGTCTACTGGATCATGTTCCTGATGATGCGCTGGTACGTGAAGCGCGCGCCGTCGCAGCGCGACATCAAACGCCAGGCCGGCGATCTCGGTGGCCCTGACTGGGCGGCGCTAAGGCGCCTGATCGGCATCGGCATGCCGGTGGCGCTGGCGCTGTTCTTCGAAGTCACGCTGTTCGCGGTGGTGGCGCTGCTGGTTTCACCGCTGGGGATCGTCGCGGTCGCCGGCCACCAGATCGCACTTAACTTCAGCGCGCTGATGTTCGTGCTGCCGCTGTCGCTGGGCGTCGGCGCCACCATCCGCGTCGGTTATCGTCTGGGGGAAGGTTCGGTCGAAGGCGCGCGCGTCGCCGCTTACTCCGCCATCGGCGTCGGCATCACCATGGCCGTCTGCACCGCGCTGTTTACCGCCACCTTCCGCGAACCGATCGCCCTGCTGTACAACGACAGCCCGGCGGTGGTGGCGATGGCCTCGCAGTTGATGCTGCTGGCGGCGCTGTACCAGATCTCGGATTCGGTCCAGGTGATCGGCAGCGGCGTGCTGCGCGGTTATAAAGATACCCGCGCGATCTTCTTCATCACCTTTATCGCTTATTGGGTTTTGGGCCTGCCGAGCGGCTATCTGCTGGCGTTAACCGATGCGCTGGTGCCGGCGATGGGGCCAAGCGGTTTCTGGATCGGCTTTATCATCGGACTGACCTTCGCCGCCATCATGATGGCGCTGCGCATGCGCTGGCTGCAGAAACAGCCGACCACCGTCATCCTGCAGCGATCCACACGCTGAACCCGCAACCCGGCCGGTTTCCTCCCCGGCCGGGCTGCGGTTTGCGGAAAAAAACGCCGGACTGCGCACAACCTCAGCAATCGCGTGAAATACCGAATAAAATTGCGCTTTTCCCCTTGCCAGCGCGCGGGTAGCTCGTTAATATTCGTCCCCGCTGTCAGCCATGACAGACAGGAAAAGATGCGTCCGTAGCTCAGTTGGTTAGAGCACCACCTTGACATGGTGGGGGTCGGTGGTTCGAGTCCACTCGGACGCACCATATTGCTGATTCATCTCTCCCTGTCACGTTATACTTCCCGTTGTATCGTCTCTGCCCGACCGTTCGATTTTTCATGTCGATTGCGCCGAACTACCGCCATCAGCCATAAGGAACGCCACATGACCACCTTCACCGCCAAAACCGCCTTTTTGCCGCTCGACAATGGCCTTGCCCGCCGTGAAGGCGTGATGAGCGACGGTTCGCCGGCGGCGGAAGTGCGTTTCGAGGCCGGCGCCTTCGGCCAGTTGCAAAAGCCCGCGCACGCGCTGCAAACCCGGGTGATATCCGGCGAATTCGAGTTCACCCTCGGCGGCGACACCCGGATAGTACGTGCCGGTGAGAGCCTTACCCTGCCGGCCAACGTCGCCAGCGGCTGCTTCTGCCTGAGCGCTGGCACGCTGCTGGAAATTCCCCAAACGCGTTAAACCTGCATTTACAGCAAGGTTATTTGCGCAACAAGCGGCCCGCAACGCGTTGCATTTGCGCCACATTTAGCCCCGTTTTGCTCTATCCGCCGCACCGCCGCGGTTTTTTATTTTGTTTCCCGCCGCTTAGCCTTTATAATGCGCAACGTCTATCAGTTGAATGGTTTCAGCCCTTGATCTGCGAAAACGCAATAACAACACGATGTGATCTTACCCCGTTGCGCAGCATCCCCGCGCCCCCGCGCGGGCTGAATTTTTCCGCCCCACTTCAACTGTCGTCACCTATCCTTAACTATGTTTTTCACCACCAGGCACGGCCCAAATTCCCTACCGGCGTAAACCGCGCCGGTCAAATTCGTTTTTTTATCCATCACAACTTGTAGAAAACTCCGCCATGAAAAAGACCAAAATTGTTTGTACCATCGGTCCAAAAACCGAATCGGAAGAAATGCTGACCAACCTGCTCAATGCGGGCATGAACGTGATGCGTCTCAACTTCTCTCACGGCGACTATGAAGAGCACGGCAACCGCATCAAGAACATGCGCGCCGTGATGGCGAAAACCGGTATCAACGCCGGCATCCTGCTGGATACCAAAGGCCCGGAAATTCGCACCATGAAGCTGGAAGGCGGCAAAGACGCCTCGCTGGTCGCCGGCCAAACCTTCACCTTCACCACTGACCAGAGCGTGATCGGCAACAGCGAGCGCGTGGCGGTCACCTACGCCGGCTTCGCCGCCGACCTGAAGATCGGCAACACCGTGCTGGTTGACGACGGCCTGATCGGCATGGAAGTCACCAACGTGACCGAGAACGAAGTCATCTGTAAGGTGCTGAACAACGGCGACCTGGGCGAGAACAAAGGCGTTAACCTGCCGGGCGTGTCCATCCAGCTGCCTGCGCTGGCCGAGAAAGACAAACGCGACCTGATCTTCGGCTGCGAGCAAGGCGTCGACTTCGTGGCAGCGTCCTTCATCCGTAAACGCTCCGACGTGCTGGAGATCCGCGAGCACCTGAAAGCCCACGGCGGCGAGCAGATCCAGATCATCTCCAAGATTGAAAACCAGGAAGGCCTGAACAACTTCGACGAAATCCTCGAAGCGTCCGACGGCATCATGGTTGCCCGTGGCGATCTGGGCGTTGAAATCCCGGTAGAAGAAGTGATCTTCGCCCAGAAGATGATGATCGAGAAATGTAACCGTGCGCGTAAAGTGGTCATCACCGCCACCCAGATGCTCGATTCCATGATCAAAAACCCGCGCCCTACCCGCGCGGAAGCCGGCGACGTTGCCAACGCCATCCTGGACGGCACCGATGCCGTCATGCTGTCCGGCGAGAGCGCAAAGGGCAAATACCCGCTGGAAGCGGTCAACATCATGGCGACCATCTGCGAGCGTACCGATCGCGTGATGCCAAGCCGTATCGACACCCTGAACGATCGTCGCAAGCTGCGCATCACCGAAGCGGTGTGCCGCGGCGCGGTTGAAACCGCCGAGAAACTGGACGCGCCGCTGATCGTGGTCGCCACCAGCGGCGGCAAGTCGGCAAAATCCGTGCGTAAATACTTCCCGAACGCGGTGATCCTGGCGCTGACCACCAATGAGACTACCGCGCATCAGCTGGTGCTGAGCAAGGGCGTCATCCCGCAGATGGTCAAGGAAATCGCCTCCACCGACGACTTCTACCGCATCGGTAAAGAAGCCGCCCTGGCCAGCGGCCTGGCGCAGAAAGGCGACGTCGTGGTGATGGTCTCTGGCGCGCTAGTGCCGAGCGGCACCACCAACACGGCCTCGGTACACGTGCTGTAATATAAAACGTGACATAATTGTCTTGATCAAAACGCCGCTTTGCGGCGTTTTTTTTATCAGCAGTAAACTATTTTTCTCAAAACGCAACCGCGATCCGCTCATTATTTAGCTAATAAAGAATCGGAGTAGTCCCATGGAAGCCGGCTGTTTTCCCTCGTTTTTTTAACTAATTTGTAAAACCAGATGCAAGTTTGAGCGAACGATCAAAATAAAGCACCTCAACACTAAAAAATTATTCTCTTTCGAAAAAAGTTTGTGTAATACTTGTAACGCTACATGGAGATTAACTCAATCTAGAGGGTGTTATAATGAATCGTACTAAACTGGTACTGGGCGCGGTAATCCTGGGTTCCACTCTGCTGGCTGGCTGCTCTAGCAACGCTAAAATCGATCAACTGTCTTCTGACGTTCAGACTCTGAACGCTAAAGTTGATCAGCTGAGCAACGACGTGAACGCAATGCGTTCTGACGTTCAAGCTGCTAAAGACGACGCAGCACGCGCTAACCAGCGTCTGGACAACCAAGCTCACGCTTACAAAAAGTAAGATAGCTTTGGTTATTGAAAACGGCGCACATTGTGCGCCGTTTTTTTTTGTCTGTTCGCCAGCCAGGGGGGTTCCTGCACGGCAGGCAAAAAAAAAGAGGTTCAGCACGCTGAACCCCTCTTCGACCGCTCAATCCTGCAAACTTAGTTCACCGAACTGATTGGCGCTGCCTTGAATGGGCTCTTATTCGCCGCAGGAGCCGCTGCAGGCGTCAAACTCACCGCAGACGGACTCTCCCCTACGTTGACCAGCACCGGCATGCCAGAACGGCGTACAACCGCGCTATCGAATACGGCGCGATCGGTCTGACCATCGGCCGCAAAGGCTTTCTCCGCTTTAGACAACGCGATCGGCATGGTCTGCGGATCGTCGCTTTCCACCCGCGACAGCGGTTGGTGCACTTCCACATAGCGTTTGCCGTCCGGCTCAACGGAAATCTTCACCGGATCGTTGATCACTTGCACCCGCGTACCGCGCGGCACCATGTTGAACAGCGCCTCGATATCCGTCGGACGCAGGCGAATGCAGCCGGAGCTGACGCGCATGCCGATACCGAAGTTGGCGTTGGTGCCGTGGATCAGGTATTCACCGCGCCCCATCGCCAGACGCAGGGCGAACAGCCCCATCGGGTTCTCAGGGCCGGCCGGCACCACCGCAGGCAGCGTCACGCCCTGGGATTGATAGCGCTTGCGGATGTTGGCGGTGGGCGTCCAGGTCGGGTTAGGGATCTTCTGGCTGATGGAGGTCACCTCCAGCGGCGTGTGCATCCCGGTCTGGCCGATGCCGATCGGATAGACGATCACTTTGTTCTCGCCTTTCGGGTAGTAATAAAGGCGCAGCTCGGCCAGGTTGACGATGATCCCTTCACGCTTGGTGTCAGGCAGCAGCATTTGGGTCGGAATGGTCAGCACCGTACCCGGCTTGGGCAGGAACGGATCCGTGCCGGGGTTGGCTTCCAGCATGCCCAGCAGGCCGATCTTGTAGTCAGCGGCGATGGCTTCCAGCGGGCGGCCGTCGTTTGGCACGGTATAAGTGGTGTTTTCGCCGATCAGACGGCTGTCCGGCGGCGGCAGCGGGTACTCGGTCGCACTGGCGGCCTGCGTGCCGGCCAATACGGTGGCGAAGACCATGCCCATTAAACTCAACGCACGTTTCATTATCATCCCTATATTTTTTATGACGGTTCGCCCACAAGGCTAACGAGCGCCAGGTGGTGGGTAAATCAGACAATACCTGATTAATACTAGCAACGCTGGTATCAAAGGCAATAAGTCCTCTAAAAATCAACACGTTATAACGTAATCGCCGTCATTGATTGTCAACGAAACGTCAACAGTTAAGCTGCTGAAATATCACTGAATTGGGCGCGTTACCCGGAGGAAAATTGTGAATTGTAAAGACTCATTGACAAAGCAAAGGTATCAATGAGTCTTGAGGATGAAGGCGTTATGGATCAGGCCAGCTGCGCCGCTTTACTGCGAATGGCGCGGATCATCGCCTCCAGCCCCTGCGAGCGCGAAGGCGTCAGATGTTGGCTGAGCGCCAGCTCGGTGAAAAACGGCCGCACATCGAGATCGACGATCTGCTGCGGCGTCAATTGGCGATAAAGAATGAACACCACCGCCAGCAACCCTTTGACGATCGCCGCGTCGCTGTCGCCGTGAAACTCGACCTGCCCCTGCTCATCGCGGCGCATCACGATCCACACCTGGCTCTGACAGCCGGAGATCAGGTTGCCGGCCTGCCGCTCCGCCTCGTCCAGCGGCGGCAATTTAGCGCCGAGTTCAATCACGTACAGGTATTTCTCCTCCCAGTTCAGACAGCGGGAGAAATTACGCACCAATTTATCTTTGTCCGGCAAATTCGCCATGGGGATCCTTTTGTACCGCCGGGGACACGCCCCAGCCTAACCTAATAACTGATGAATGCGTTGCAGCCCGGCCACCAGCCGGTCCACCTCTTCGCGGGTATTATATAACGCCAGCGAAGCACGGCACATGCTCGGCACCTGATAAAACGCCATCAGCGGCATCGCGCAGTGATGGCCGGTGCGAATGGCGATACCGTACTGATCGAGGAAGCTGCCGACGTCATAGGCGTGGTGCTCTCCCAGATTGAAGGCGATCACCCCGGCGCGATGCGCCGGACCATAGATTTTCAGCGTCGGCACCTGCTTGAGCGCCTCGAGCGCGTAATGCATCAGCGACTGTTCATAATCGTGGATCGCATTCAGGCTCAAGGCTTCGACGTAATCAAACGCCGCGCCCAGCCCCATGATGCCGGCGGTGTTCGGCGAACCGGCCTCGAAGCGCCACGGCGGATCGGCGAAGGTGGTGCCCGCCGTCAGGCTGACCTGCCGGATCATCGAGCCGCCCCCTTCCCACGGCGGCATCTGCTGCAACAACGCCTGGCGGCCATACAGCATGCCGATGCCGGAAGGGCCATACAGCTTATGGCCGGAAAACACGTAGAAATCGCAGTCCAGCGCCTGGACATCGACGCGCTGGTGCATCACCGCCTGCGCGCCGTCCACCAGCACCGTCAGATCCGGTGACAGGGTTCTGGCACGGGCGATGATCTCGCGCACCGGGTTGACGGTGCCCAGCACGTTGGAGACCTCGGTCAGCGCCAGCAGTTTACAGGACGCGTCGACCAGTTCCGGCAACCGAGCCAGATCCAGCGTGCCGTCCGGCTGCAGCGGCCACACCCGCAGCTGCAACCCGCGCTCCTGCGCCAGCATCTGCCACGGCACGATGTTGGCGTGGTGCTCCATCTCGGTGATGAGAATCGCATCGCCCGGCTGCAGCAGGTGGCGGCCAAAGCTGTTGGCCACCAGATTGATGCCTTCGGTGGTGCCCTTGACGAACACCATCTCTTCCGCCGAGGCAGCATTGATAAAGCGCGCCGCCTGTTCCCGCACCGCTTCCATCTGCTGAGTCGCCTCGGCGCTCAGGGTGTGGATACCGCGATGCACCGCCGCATACCCGTGGCGGTAGAACTCCAGCTCGCGGTCGATCACCGCCTGCGGTTTCTGCGCGCTGGCGGCGCTGTCGAGATAGGCCAGCGGTTGGCCGTTCACCTCACGCGCCAACAGCGGGAAATCGCCGCGTACGCGTTCAATCGGATAACTCATGCAGCCTCCCCCGGCAGGCGCTGGGCGATGCGCGCCAGCACCCGTTCCCGGATGGTGTCGTTGGCGATGCCTTCGGTCAGCTCGGCGGCGAAGGCGAAGATGATCATCTGCTGCGCCGCGTGCTTGTCGATGCCGCGCGACTGCAGATAGAACAGCTGCTCTTCATCGATGCGCCCCACGGTAGCACCGTGGCTGCACTTGACGTCATCGGCGTAGATCTCCAGCTGCGGCTTGGTATCCACTTCCGCCACCTTGCCCAACAGCAGGTTATGGTTGGTCATCTGGCCGTCGGTTTTGATCGCGTGCTTGGCCACTTTGATCATGCCGTTGAACACCGCCTTGCCGCGATCGCTGACCACGGTTTTATGCAGCTGGCGGCTTTCGCAATAGCCCTTGTTGTGCTCCAGATAGGTGCGGGTGTCGCAAATCTCTTTGCCCACCGGCAGCACCAGGCTGTTGATCACCAGATTCGCGCCTTCGCCGTTCAACTGCGCGCTGGTGTTGTGCCGCGTCAGGCCGGCGCCCAGCAGGAAGCTGTCGCTTTTCACCCGCGCGTCGCGGCCGATAACCAGATCGTTGTGGGCAAAGTGGTAGCTTGGCTGGCTCTCAAACGCCAGCTTGCAGTGCAACAGCCCGGCGTTGTCCGCCACATTGGCGGTCAGGCGCGCGCCGGTGAAATGTGCGGCCTCGCCCAGGCTGACGTAGTGCTCGATCACTTCCGCCTCAGCCCCGCGCCCGATCTCCAGATGATGGCGGTGATGCACGGTGTTCACTTCCCCGGCGGCGCCGCGTCCGCTGCTGATGTGCAGCAGATACAGCGGGCGTGCAGGGATCTTGCCGGCCGGCAGGCGGATCAGGCTGGTTTCCTGCGCCAGGCTTTCGGTCAGGTGCAGAAAAATCTCCGGCTGGATCGGCTCCGGCAACGCCTGAGGCGTGCCATAGGCGGTCAACTCGAACTGGTAGTCGCCCAGGTCGCCATCGCTCAGCGCGGCGCTGTAGCGGCCGTCGATAAACACCAGCCGACAGGCATCGATGCCGAGCGCCAGCGCATCGAGCTGCTCTGCGCTCACCGGGGCGGGCTGCGGCTCGAGGAATTGCTGCTCCAGCAGGCTCTCCAGCGGCGTGTATTTCCAGTTTTCATGCTTGCGCGTCGGCCAGCCGAGGCGCAGCGCCTGCTGCCAGTGCGCCAGCGCATGCGGCGAACGCTCGCCGCCGCGGCCTTCGAACAGGCGATACAGTTGCTGCAGCGCGTTTGAATTACTGTTGGTCGGTAAGCCAGCCATAGCCCTGCTCCTCCAACTGTTTCACCAGCGAGAAATCGCCGGATTTGACGATGCGCCCCTGGGACAGCACGTGTACGTAATCCGGCTGGATGTAGTCCAGAATGCGCTGATAGTGGGTGACGATGATAAAGGCGCGCTTGCCGTCCCGCAGCGAGTTGACGCCGTTGGCGACGATTTTGAGCGCATCGATGTCCAGGCCCGAATCGGTTTCATCGAGAATGCACAGATCCGGCTCCAGCGCCGCCATCTGCAGAATGTCGTTGCGTTTTTTCTCGCCGCCGGAGAAGCCGACGTTGACCGAACGGGTCAGCAGATCGGCCGGCATGTCCAGCAGCGCGATTTTCTCTTCGATGAAATCGGCGAAGTCAAAGCGATCCAGCGGCTCCTGCCCGCGGTATTTGCGCACCGCGTTGACCGACGTCTGCAGGAAGAAGTGGTTGCTGACGCCGGGGATCTCCACCGGGTACTGGAAGGCCAGGAACACGCCCTCGCCCGCGCGATCTTCCGGATCCAGCTCCAGCAGATCCTTGCCCTTGAAGGTGACTTCCCCTTCGGTCACTTCGTACTCTTCACGCCCGGCCAGCGTGGCGGACAGCGTGCTCTTGCCCGAGCCGTTCGGCCCCATGATGGCGTGCACTTCGCCCGGTTTGATCTCCAGATCCAATCCCTTGAGGATCTCGTTACCTTCCACGCTGACTTTCAAATTCTTGATGCTTAACATGCTGTGTCCTCAGATAGCGCCGACGGCGCTAAAAATGCGGCGATTAACCCACGCTGTGTTCCAGGCTGATGGCCAGGAGTTTTTGCGCCTCGACGGCGAACTCCAGCGGCAGCTCGGAGAAAACGTCCTTGCAGAAACCGTTGACGATCATCGAAATGGCGTCATCCTCGCTGATGCCGCGCTGCAGGCAGTAGAACAGCTGGTCATCGCCGATCTTCGAGGTAGTGGCTTCGTGCTCCAGCTGAGCGCTGTTGTTGCGCGCTTCAACGTAAGGGAACGTGTGGGCACCGCTGTCCGGCCCGATCAGCATCGAGTCGCACTGGGTAAAATTACGGGCGTTTTCCGCCCCCGGCAGGATTTTCACCAGGCCGCGATAGGTGTTCTCGCTGTGGCCGGCGGAGATGCCTTTGGCGATGATGGTCGACCTGGTGTTTTTGCCGATGTGGATCATCTTGGTGCCGGTATCTGCCTGCTGATGGCCGCTGGTCAGCGCCACCGAGAAGAATTCGCCGATCGAGTTGTCGCCCTGCAAAATCACGCTCGGGTATTTCCAGGTGATGGCCGAGCCGGTTTCCGACTGGGTCCAGGACATTTTCGAACCGGCGCCTTCGCACAGCGCGCGCTTGGTGACGAAGTTGAGGATACCGCCCTTGCTCTCGCCGCCGGAGAACCAGTTCTGCACCGTCGAGTATTTCACTTCGGCGTCTTTATGCAGGATCACTTCCACCACCGCCGCGTGCAGCTGGTAGCTGTCGCGCACCGGGGCGGAACAGCCTTCGATATAGCTGACGTAGCTGCCTTCGTCGGCGATCAGGATGGTGCGCTCGAACTGGCCGGTTTTGGCGGCGTTGATGCGGAAGTAGGTCGACAGCTCCATCGGGCAGCGCACCCCTTTCGGCACATAGACGAAGGTGCCGTCGGAGGCCACCGCGGCGTTCAGCGCAGCGAAGAAGTTATCGTTGGACGGCACCACGCGCCCCAGGTATTGACGCACCAGATCCGGGTATTCCTGGATCGCTTCGCCGAACGAACAGAAGATCACCCCGCTCTCCGCCAGTTTTTCACGGTAGGTGGTGGCGACCGAGACCGAGTCGAAGATGGCGTCCACCGCCACCTCGCTGCCCTCGCGCACCGGCACGCCGAGCTGGTTGAACGCCAGCTCCACTTCGCTGGTCAGGTAATCTTTTTCCGTCGCCGCGCCCGGTTGCTGCTCGGCGCCGGGTTGCGAACCGCATGCATCGTCGCAGCTGCCGCAGGACGGCGCCGAATAGTAACTGTAGTCCTGGTAGTTCAGGCGTTCGTAATTGGCCTTCAGCCAGTGCGGCTCTTCCATCTGCAGCCAGGCGCGATAAGCCTCAAGGCGGAATTCCAGCATCCACTCGGGTTCGTTGCGCTTGGCCGAGATGGCGCGCACCACCTCTTCGTTGATGCCCTTGGCCAACTCATCGGTTGCCAGCTGGGTGAAGAAACCTTCTTTGTAGCGACCTTCGCTGACCCAAGCCTGCACTTCATTAGGCATTTCTACATTGCTTCGTGTCATGTTGATTGCATCGCTCAAACGCCAAAGCTCTCGCCGCACCCGCAGGCATGCTGAGCTTTAGGGTTGTTGAATTTGAATATCTGATTCAGCCCTTCGCGGACGTAATCTACCGTGGTGCCATCGATGAACGGCATGGCCTTCAGCGGCACATAGAGTTTGGCGCCGTCGCGCTCAAACAGCAGATCGTCATCGGCGGGTTCGCGGGTCAGATCCAGCACATAGGCAAAGCCGGCGCAGCCGGATTGTTTCACCCCTAGCTGCAGCCCTTTCACCTGCGGATCCTGCTGCATCAGTTTGGTTATTTGTCGTACGGCGCTGTCGCTGAGCGAAATGCCTTGCCAGACATTTTCATCCAGAGAAAAAGTGCCGACATTTTCCGTTTGCATAGGGTCTACCTCACACTCGTGTTTGGCCACAGCCAATCTGGGTTGCTTATATGTTAGTGATAACGATTATCACTTCAACCGTTTGTTTTGCGGGGGTATCCGCCGCAAGCGCGGTTTTTCGCTGCGGCGTGCGGCAAGCCAGCGGGACATCCGTGGCGGCTTGCGGCGTCTGGCGGCAAGGTGTGCATGCTATCCCTATGAATTTGTTATTTATCCTGCATCACCGTACCGCACTCCCCGGTGGCCCGTCAGCGTTACAGCGCCGCGGTACGTTGCCGATCTAAACATTCATAGAAAATACCTATTTCTGCATTCTGTCTGTCGTAAATGTGCGTTTATCGGCATTTCGTGGCGCAGCGCAAGCGCGCGCCCTCAGGTTAAAGTTTAGTCGCTCAGCATCAAGTTGGGTCGTCGGCGACCTTTTACACCCCGCGCAATGAAAAAACGCCACGCCGGGGATTGATCGGCAACGCGGCAGTTTATATGATAATGATTATCATTCAATTTGAATTTGAGCGCGAAGCCAATGACTCTTTCGATCAACGCATGGTTGCTGGGCAAGATTGATGACTACAAATTCAGCGTGCGCGACGCCACGGTGGACTTTTACATGGCCGAAGCGGCGCTACGGCGCCCGGAATGCAATATCGACCACCTGAAGCGGTATAACAGCGTCAGCCTTACCATGGCCAATTTGTGTCTGGAGAACGGCGACGACGACAGCTACCTGCACGCGCTCAGCAAGCTGCACAACCGGCTGATCGTCGAGATCAACAACCCACAGCGTTGCCAGCTGTTTCGGGTGCAAAGCTACCACTTCGCCCGCCATACGCTGACGCTGATCTGCCAAAAATATGCAATGGAAGGCACCTGGGAGAAGGCGAACGCGTTTCAGAAGGACTTCGTCAAACGCGTGCCGTTTCAGCTGTAAAGCGAAAGGCTCCGCAGGCCGAGCGCCTGCGGAAAGCGGCGGGGATCAGTCGATGACCGCCGTGGTCAGACGCGAGGTGCAGCACAACCGATCGCGCGCGTCGAAGATCTCGATTTGCCACACCTGATGACGACGGCCGACGTGCAGTGCGCGGCACACCCCGCGCACCTGGCCATCGAACACCGCGCGCAGGTGGTTGGCGTTGATCTCCAGCCCCACCACTTTCTGCTCGCCCTCACTGCACAGGTAGCCGGCCATCGATCCCATCGACTCCGCCAGCACCACCGACGCCCCGCCGTGCAACAGCCCGAACGGCTGCCGGGTACGGCCATCGACCGGCATGGTGGCCTCGAGGAAATCCTCGCCCAGTTGGGTAAACTCGATGCCCACATGGCTGACCATGCAGCCGTCACCGGCGCGGTTCAGCTGCTCCAGCGATGTTTCACGTTTCCAAAATTTCACTCAATCATCTCCAGAAGTGCCTGTAATGGGTGGCGCACGCCATTGCCCTCGATGCGTTTCACCTGGCTGCGGCAGGAATAGCCGGTCGCCAGGCAGCGCTGCCGTGGCAAACGCTGTAGCGTCGGATGCCATGATAGCTCATAAATGCCGAGCGAGTTTTGCAGGTTCCTGGCTTCATGGCCGTAAGTGCCCGCCATGCCGCAGCAACCGACGCTGACGCTCTCCAGTTTGGCGCCGAAGCGGGCGAAGATCGCCGCCCACTGTTGGCCGCTGGCCGGCAACGCGGTGGTTTCGGTGCAGTGGCCGAACAGATACCAGGGTTCGCCGGTCGCCGGCTGTTCGGCGCGATCCGCGATCCGCTGCTGCAGCCATTCATGCACCAGCTGCACCTGGAAATCGCCGCGCTCGGCGCCGAGGATCTCGCGGTATTCGTCGCGGTAGCACAGCACCAGCGCCGGATCGACGCCCACCAGCGGCATGCCTAGCTGCGCCACGCGGTTGAGGAAATCGGCGGTTTTGCGCGCGGTGCGGGCGAACCGCGTCAGGAAGCCCTTCACATGCTGCGCCTTGCCGTTCGGCGAGAACGGCAGCAGCACCGGTTTATAGCCAAGCTTCTCCACCAGCCGAACAAAGTCCGCCACCACTTTGGCGTCGTAATAGCTGGTGAACGGATCCTGGACGATCAACACGTGTTCTGCGCGCTGCTCGGCGCTCAGCCCTTCCAACTGCTCCAGCGTCAGCGTGGTCGCGCGGTGGCCGGACAGCTGCTGGCGCAGCGTCGGGCTGGACAACAGCGGCAGATCGACCATGCCGATGGCGTTGCGGCTCATCTCCCGCAGCCACGGCTGGCGGAAAAAGAAGTTGAACACCTTCGGCGCGCGGGCCATCAACGGGGTATAGCTCTCCACGCCGGCGACCATGTAGTCGCTTACCGGGCGCAGATAGCGAGTGTGGTAAAGCTGCAGGAAGCGCGAACGGAATCCCGGCACGTCAATCTTGATCGGGCACTGGGTGGAGCAGGCCTTACAGGCCAGGCAGCCGGACATCGCCTCTTTCACTTCGTGCGAGAAGTCATACTCACCCTTGCCGGCGTGCCAGCTGTTGCGGGTTTTCTCGATCAGGCCGCGCAAGCTGAGGCGCTGCTGCGGCAGCTGTTTCTCCAGCGCCAGCGGATCGACCCCCTGCTCGGCCAACAGACGCAGCCACTCGCGCACCAGCGTCGCCCGCCCTTTCGGCGAATGAATGCGGTTGCCGCTGATCTTCATCGACGGGCACATCGGGCTGCGTACGTCGAAGTTGAAGCACAGGCCGTTGCCGTTACACTCCAGCGCGCCGCGGAACGAGGTGCGCACCTCGACCGGGATCTGGCGATCGAAGGTGCCGCGTTTGACCGCATCCACCTGCATCATCGGCGCATCCACCGCCAGCGGCGAACAGATCTTGCCTGGGTTCAGGCGGTTATCCGGATCGAACGCCGCCTTGATGCGGCGCAGCTCTTCATACAGCGTTTCTCCGAAGAATTCAGGGCTGTATTCCGCGCGGAACCCCTTGCCGTGTTCCCCCCACAGCAGGCCGCCGTATTTGGCGGTCAGCGCCACCACCCGATCGGAGATCTGCTTCATCAGCACTTCCTGCTGCGGGTCGCACATGTCGAGCGCCGGGCGCACGTGCAGCACCCCGGCGTCGACGTGGCCAAACATGCCATAGCTCAGATTGTGGTCATCGAGCAGTTGCCGAAATTCGACGATATAGTCCGCCAGATGTTGCGGCGGCACACAGGTGTCCTCGGCGAACGGAATCGGCTTGGCGCGCCCTTTGGCGTTGCCCAGCAGCCCGACCGCCTTCTTGCGCATGTTGTAAATGCGCTCGATGCCAGCCAGATCGCCGCAGATCTGGTACCCGATCACGCCGCCCTGCCGCTGCGCGATCAATTCGTCCAGCCGTTGGCACAGGGCCTCCATCTGGCCGTCGATCAGCGCCCGATCGTCGCCGGCGAACTCGACGATGTTCAGCCCGAGCATCTCTTTATCCGGCACGTCGGCGATCAGTTCGTTCACCGAGTGCCAAACGATGTCTTCACGCGCCAGGTTCAGCACCTTGGAATCGATGGTTTCCACCGACAGCGCCTTGGCCTCGACCATAAAGGGCGCATTGCGCAGCGCCGAGTCGAAGGAGTCGTACTTCACGTTAACCAGACGACGCACCTTCGGCAGCGGCGTGATGTCCAGCCGCGCCTCGGTGATAAACGCCAGCGTGCCCTCGGCGCCGGTCAGAATACGCGTCAAATCGAAGGTTTGCAGATCGTCGCTCAGCACGTGGCGCAGATCGTAACCGGTGAGGAAGCGGTTGAGCTTGGGGAATTTCTCCAGGATCAGCGCGCGCTGCTCGCGGCAGCGGTTGAGCACCGTGCGGTAGATGCGCCCTTCGGCGGTCTCTTCCAGAGCAATCGTTTCCGCCAGCGCCGTCGGCATGGCGCGGGTATCGATCATCTCACCGCCCAGCAGCACCGCCCGCAGGCCCAACACGTGATCGGAGGTTTTGCCGTACACCAGCGAGCCCTGGCCGGAGGCATCGGTGTTGATCATTCCCCCCAGCGTGGCGCGGTTGCTGGTGGACAGTTCCGGCGAGAAGAAGTAGCCGAACGGCCGCAGGTATTGATTCAACTGGTCCTTGATCACCCCGGCTTCGACTTTCACCCAGCCTTGTTCGACGTTGATCTCCAGAATGCGGTTCATATGGCGCGACATATCGACCACGATGCCGGTATTGAGCGACTGGCCGTTGGTGCCGGTGCCGCCGCCGCGCGGGCTGAAGGTCAGCGTGTTGAAGCGCTCTTCTCCGGCCAGACGGGCGATCAGCGCCACGTCGGCGGTGGAACGGGGGAACACCACCGCATCGGGCAGCAGCTGATAGATACTGTTGTCGGTGGCCATCGTCAGCCGGTCGGCATAGCTGGTGGCGGTATCGCCGTTGAATCCGTTTTGCTTCAGTGCTTCCAAAAAGTCGAGCACCCGTTGAACCAGGCCGGGCGCCTGAGAAATCTGTGGGATCATTCGCTTTTTTGACCCTGTCCGTCTATTTTTTATGCGCTGATGTACGCTGAATCGGGCCTTTAATTCAGACCCACCCTATTTTTTAGTGACACTAAAAACTAACATACTCGTTTAGTGAAGGCATTCACATTATTACCGCCCTGCGAGCGCCGCCACAGGCGGCCGCCCGGCGGTGAGAAACCGACCGACAGGCACCCCGATTCGCCGGTGCCAGGGATTTAATTGACCAGGATGAGAACCCACTGATGCCACTCCCGCAATCGCGTTACGACTTACCGCGAATTATTTTCGGCGTGCTGTTTATCGCCATCATGATCGTCGCCTGTTTTTGGGTGATCCAACCGTTTATTCTCGGCTTCGCCTGGGCGGGCATGGTGGTGATCGCCACCTGGCCGCTGCTGCTCAAACTGCAAAAGCTGCTGTGGGGCCGCCGTTCGCTGGCGGTGTTGGTCATGACCCTGCTGCTGATCCTGCTGTTCATTCTGCCTATCTCACTGCTGATCAGCAGCGTGGTGGATAACAGCGCGCCGCTGATCGCCTGGGCCAGTTCGCCGGGCAAACTGCATATTCCCGATCTCGCCTGGCTGCAGTCCGTGCCGATGATCGGCGACAAACTCTATACCAGCTACCACACGCTGGTTAACGCTGGCGGCGCCGCGCTGCTGGCGAAGGTGCAGCCGTACTTTGGCCAAACCGCCACCTGGTTCGTGGCGCAGGCGGCGCATATCGGCCGCCTGCTGCTGCACTGCGCGCTGATGCTGCTGTTCAGCGCTTTGTTGTATGCACGCGGCGAGCAGGTGGCGCTGGGTATCCGCCACTTTGCGGTGCGCCTCGGTTCCGCGCGCGGCGATGCGGCGGTGCTGCTGGGCGGCCAGGCAATTCGCGCCGTCGCGCTGGGCGTGGTAGTGACGGCGCTGGTGCAGTCGGTGCTGGGCGGCATCGGTCTGGCGGTAAGCGGCATTCCTGCCGCCACTCTGCTGACGATGCTGATCTTCATCTGCTGTGTGGCGCAATTGGGGCCGCTGTTGGTGCTGGTGCCGGCCATCATCTGGCTATACTGGCACGGCGACACCACCTGGGGCACCGTGCTGCTGGTCTGGAGCTGCGTGGTGGCCACGCTGGATAACGTGCTGCGCCCGGTGCTGATCCGCATGGGCGCCGATCTGCCGCTGCTGCTGATCCTATCCGGCGTTATCGGCGGTTTGCTGGCCTTCGGCATGATTGGCCTGTTCATCGGCCCGGTGGTGTTGGCGGTGTCTTATCGCCTGCTGACCGCCTGGATGGATGAAGCGCCGGAGCCGACCTCCGCGCCGGAGCAAGTCATCGACGAGCTGGAAAAACGCTAATTCCCCCTTCCGCCCGCACCGTCGGGCGGAACTTTTCGCGCCCGTCATTATTCCTACCTCATTCGAGTAATATCTCCGCCCAATATAATGCCGCCCTATATTGATTACGGTACGGCGAATGAAAGGTGCAATGTAAATCCCTGTTTGTTGCAAACGGAAAAAAGAGATAACTCCCGCAAATAAAATGTGATGCCGCTATCGATTAGGATGATTCTTAATGACTAGTCGCGTTCAAAAATCTAGTATTATGGCCATCTATTGCTTCAAATCACTGATTTTAAAGCAACCTTTCTGAACAATGTAATGCCATACATGTGAATTGCTGTGTGTAGTCTTTGCCCATCTCCTACGGTGGGCTTTTTTTTATTCTTTTTTCGTCGAATTGATTATTTTACGCGCCGTTATTTACATTCGGAAATAAAAAGGCCGCAGCGTTAACTGCGGCCCGACGTTAATGCCTCAGTGAGGCCGAGACATTATTTCTTTTTCGACAAATTGATCCAGGTCTGCACCACAGTGTCCGGGTTAAGCGACAGGCTGTCGATGCCCTGCTCCATCAGCCACTCGGCGAAGTCTTCATGGTCAGACGGGCCCTGGCCGCAAATGCCGACGTATTTGCCGTGGCGCTTGGCCGCCTGAATCGCCATCGACAGCAGCGCTTTCACCGCCTCGTTGCGCTCGTCGAACAGTTCCGACACTACGCCGGAATCGCGATCCAGCCCCAGCGCCAGCTGAGTCATGTCGTTGGAGCCGATGGAGAAACCGTCGAAGTGCTCGAGGAACTGATCCGCCAACAGCGCATTGGACGGGATTTCGCACATCATGATCACTTTCAACCCGTTTTCGCCGCGTTTCAGCCCCTGACGCGCCAACTCGGCCACCACCGCTTCCGCCTGCGCCACGGTGCGCACAAACGGCACCATGATTTCGACGTTGGTCAGCCCCATATCGTTACGCACGCGTTTCACCGCCTCGCACTCCAGCGCGAAGCAATCGCGGAAACTGTCGGCCACGTAACGGCCGGCGCCGCGGAAGCCCAACATCGGGTTCTCTTCGTGCGGTTCATACTTGTCGCCGCCCACCAGATTGGCGTACTCGTTGGATTTGAAGTCGGACAGACGCACGATCACGCGCTTCGGCCAGAAGGCGGCGCCCAACGTCGCGATGCCTTCGGTCAGGCGACCGACGTAGAACTCGACCGGGTGATCGTAACCCTGCATCAGCGCGCGAATTTCATTTTGCAGCGCCGGCGTCTGCTGGTCGAACTCCAGCAGCGCGCGCGGGTGCACGCCGATCATGCGGTTGATGATAAATTCCAGCCGAGCCAGGCCCACGCCTTCGTTCGGCAAACGCGCGAAGTCGAAAGCGCGATCCGGGTTGCCGACGTTCATCATGATCTTCAGCGGCAGATCCGGCAGCTCGGTCACTTCGGAGCTCTGCACGCTGAAGTCCAGCATGTCGCTGTAAACGAAGCCGGTGTCGCCTTCCGCGCAGGAGACGGTGACTTTCTGGCCGTCTTTCAACACGTCGGTGGCGTGGCCACAGCCTACCACTGCCGGAATACCCAGCTCACGGGCGATGATCGCCGCGTGACAGGTGCGCCCGCCGCGGTTGGTGACGATCGCGGCAGCCTTCTTCATGATCGGCTCCCAGTCCGGGTCGGTCATGTCGGTCACCAGCACGTCGCCCGGCTGGATGCGATCCATTTCGCTGATGTCGTGGATCACTTTCACCGGACCGGCGCCGATGCGGTGGCCGATGGCGCGGCCTTCCACCAGCACCGGGCTGGTGCCGTTCAACTGGTAGCGTTCCATGGTCTGCTCGTTGGAGCGTACGGTCTCCGGGCGCGCCTGCACGATCAGCAGCTTGCCGGTATGGCCGTCTTTCGCCCACTCGATATCCATCGGGCGGCCGTAATGTTTTTCGATCAGGATCGCCTGCTGCGCCAGCGCCTGCACTTCTTCATCCGTCAGCGAGAAACGGCTGCGCTGCGCTTCCGGCACGTCTTCGATGCGCACCTGCTTGCCGTGATCCTGCGACGGCGCGTATACCATGCGGATCTTTTTCGAACCCAGGTTACGGCGCACGATCGCCGGCTTGCCGTTTTGCAGCGTCGGTTTGTGCACGTAGAACTCATCCGGGTTCACCGCGCCCTGCACCACCATTTCACCCAAGCCGAAAGCGGAGGTGATGAATACCACCTGATCAAAGCCGGACTCGGTGTCGATGGTGAACATCACGCCCGAGGAGGCCAGATCCGAGCGCACCATGCGCTGTACGCCGGCCGACAACGCCACACCGCGGTGATCGTAGCCCTGGTGCACGCGATAAGAGATGGCGCGATCGTTGAACAGCGACGCGAACACGTGCTTGATCGCCACCATTACGGCGTCGATGCCCTGCACGTTGAGGAAGGTTTCCTGCTGACCGGCAAAGGAGGCGTCCGGCATGTCTTCCGCCGTGGCGGAGGAGCGCACCGCAAAGGAAGCTTCCGGTTCGCCGTCGGCGAGCTGTTGGTAAGCCTGATGAATTTCACGCTCGAACTCGGCGTGGAACGGCGTGTCGATCACCCATTGGCGGATCTGGGCGCCGGCCTTGGCCAGTTGGGCAACGTCGTCAACGTCAGTCTGATCCAGTAACTGATAGATGCGCTGGTTAACACCGCTTTGTTCGAGAAAATCGTTAAACGCCTGTGCGGTGGTGGCAAAACCGTTAGGCACGGCCACGCCCAAATCGGAAAGATTGGTGATCATTTCACCGAGGGAGGCATTTTTGCCGCCGACACGGTCAACGTCGTGCATGCCAAGCTGGTTGTACCAAAGCACATTACGCAAGTCTGGGCCATTGTTGGACATCGAGACAATCCTTATTGCTATCAGTAGGGTAAAGACGGATTTAATTCGCTTGCTTTACGGCACCGCTAACACGGAGCCGAATCAGACTAGCACACTGATCCGGGGAAAATGGAAAGGTGAATCGATCAACCCACTGAAGAAAGTGGTTTTTAAGAGAATGTCCTAACCGGCTGATTTGCCTGGGAACCGTTCCCAATCGCACGAAAAGCTTAGTTCTCAACAAATTACGCTCTTTTTAAAATTCTGTTTTAATGACCACGCAAACGCTATCGTTTTTGGTGAAAATAACGACAAATTTACGTTTCGGCTCGAACAGCGTCGCTGCGCCGCGATTTCTACCGCCGCCAAAGCGCGCTTTTCTTCGTGCGCCGCCGCAAGACGCTTTACCGCTCCGCCGTCACAATTTTTTCCCTCTCCCCTTTACCCGCGGATCGTCTGCGGCTCATGATATTGGCAGTGATGACAGCAGGAACACCGTTTTCAGGTAAGGAGCCTCGGGTGGAAAGAAGCGTTTTTTATATTTCGGATGGTACGGCGATCACCGCCGAAGTGCTGGGACACGCGGTACTGTCGCAGTTCCCGGTCACGGCGACCACGTACACCTTGCCGTTTGTCGAAACCGAGGCACGCGCACGCGCAGTTCGCCAACAAATCGATGATATCTATAATGAAACCGGTGTACGGCCGCTGGTGTTTTACTCCATCATCTCGCCGGAAGTGCGCGACGTGATCGTTCAGAGCCAAGGCTTCTGTCAGGATATCGTGCAGGCGCTGGTCGGCCCGCTGCAGGGTGAGCTGGAGGTGGAGCCGACGCCAGTGCCGAACCGCACCCACGGCCTGACCGCCAGCAACCTCGGCAAGTACGACGCGCGCATTGCCGCCATAGACTATACCCTGGCGCATGACGACGGCATTTCGCTGCGCAACCTCGATCAGGCGCAGGTGATCCTGCTCGGCGTGTCGCGCTGCGGCAAAACCCCCACCAGCCTCTATCTGGCGATGCAGTTCGGCATCCGCGCCGCCAACTACCCGTTTATCGCCGACGATATGGACAATTTGCACCTGCCGGCCTCGCTGAAACCGTTTCAGCATAAATTATTCGGCCTGACCATCGATCCGGAGCGCCTGGCGGCGATCCGTGAAGAACGGCGTGAAAACAGCCGCTACGCTTCATTGCGCCAGTGCCGCATGGAGATCGCCGAGGTCGAGGCGCTGTTCCGCAAAAATCAGATCCGCTACCTCAATACCACCAACTATTCGGTCGAAGAGATCTCCACCAAAATCCTCGACATCCTTGGCATGAGCCGCCGCATGTTCTGATCTTTTCCTCGCGGGGCCGCTGTGCCCCGCCGTCTGCCGTTTATTTCAGCAGCAGCTGATTTTTTTGTGCTTTTTTTCGCGGCTTTGATCAACAGAACGCAATCTCTACGGTTGAATTCAGCGCTTTTTGCGTTATTGTGATCGCCATCACTTCCCGGCACTCCTGCCGCAGAGAAGAACAGTTTCCAGGGAACAACATGTACAAAACAGATGAACTGCGGACCGCGCGCATCGACAGCCTCGTCACGCCGCAAGCGTTGGCGGACAAGCTGCCGATCTCGGCGGCCGTCGCCGATAACGTGACAGCGTCACGCAAACGCATTGAAAAAATCCTCACCGGTGAAGACCGCCGCCTGCTGGTGGTGATCGGCCCCTGCTCCATTCACGATCTCGACGCCGCCGTCGATTACGCCGGCCGGCTGAACGCCCTGCGCGAGCGCTACCAGGATCGCCTGGAGATCGTAATGCGCACCTATTTCGAAAAACCGCGCACCGTCGTCGGCTGGAAAGGCCTGATCTCCGATCCGGCGCTGGACGGCACCTTCCAGGTCAACCGCGGCATCGAAATGGCACGCCGCCTGCTGCTGGAAGTGAACCAGCTCGGCCTGCCGACCGCCACCGAATTCCTGGACATGGTCGTCGGCCAATACATCGCCGATCTGATCAGCTGGGGCGCCATCGGCGCACGCACCACCGAAAGCCAGATCCACCGTGAAATGGCCTCGGCGCTCTCCTGCCCGGTCGGCTTCAAAAACGGCACCGACGGCAACACCCGCATCGCCATCGACGCCATTCGCGCGGCGCGCGCCGGGCACATGTTCCTGTCGCCGGACAAACATGGCCAGATGACCATCTATCAGACCAGCGGCAACCCGTACGGCCACATCATCATGCGCGGCGGCAAAACGCCGAACTACCACGCCAGCGATATCGCCGCCGCCTGTGACAGCCTGCGCGAGTTCGATCTGCCGGAGCACCTGGTGATCGACTTCAGCCACGGCAACTGCCAGAAAATGCACCGCCGCCAGTTGGAAGTGGCCGACAACGTCTGCCAGCAGATCCGCGCCGGCTCTGCCGCCATCACCGGCGTGATGGCGGAAAGCTTCCTGGTGGAAGGCACGCAGAAGATCGTCGCCGGCCAACCGTTGACCTATGGTCAGTCGATCACCGATCCTTGCCTGAGCTGGTCCGACAGCGAACAGTTGCTGGCGATGCTGGCGGATGCGGTCGATAGCCGTTTCTGACGCAACATAGACCGGGGCCTCGCCCCGGCTTTCTCCCTTCTGTCCCGCTCATCTATACTGATTGCAACGCTTTAGCACCCGCCGAAACGCACTGGGAGCCCCGGCATGATTCACTCTCTGTTATCCATTCCCTGCGTCACGCTGCAGGGCGAGCAAAAAACGCTGGGCGATTTCCCGGCGCGCGCTTACCTGGTGGTCAACACCGCCAGCAAGTGCGGCTTCACCCCGCAATACCGCGGGCTGGAAAATTTGTGGCGATACTATCGCGAGCGCGGCCTGATGGTGCTCGGCTTCCCCTGCAACCAGTTTGGTTCTCAGGAGCCGGGCAGTCCGCTGGAGATCGCCAATTTTTGCAGCCTCAACTACGGCGTCAGTTTCCCGCTGTTCAGCAAGATCGACGTTAACGGCCCCGGCGCCCACCCGCTGTTCAATGAGCTGAAACGCCTGGCGCCCGGCATTCTCGGCAGCCGCCGCATCAAATGGAACTTCACCAAATTCCTGCTCACCGCCGACGGCCAGCGCGTGACGCGCTTTGCGCCGATCACCAAGCCCGAACGCCTGTTTGACCGCATCGAAACCCTGCTGAAATAACGCCCCTTTTTTACGGGCCGAGTGCGCTCGGCCCGCCGCCGGATGCCCGTTCGACAAAAAGGTTCCATCGGTAAGAAAATTTTCCTTGATGTAACCTTTCCTTCACATGATAATGATTCTCAGTTTGATATTAATTACCATTTAATGGTCTGTTTTTTTAAGCACAATGATGATGGATACTGCCAACACGCCAACCCCCGCCGCCGCGGCCCCGAACGAGCACAGCGCAAACGCGCCGCCCAGCTACGACAGTGCACAGCTGCTCGGCGCCGACGGCATCGCGTTCATTACCCATCAGGGCCAGCGCTATCAACTGCGGCAGACCAAAGCCGGGAAATTGATCCTGACCAAATAACCACAGAATCCTCAAACGCCAGCCACCCCGATCGTTTGATCCAGGCAGCCAGCAAATCTATTGATATGTTTTATTACATACGGAGAGTTGCACCATGCCTCTGACATTTTCCACCCGGCTGCGTTTTTCCGCGTTGAGTCTGGCGATTGCCTGCGCTCTGCCTACGGTGGCCTTGGCACAAAACACCAGCACAACAACTTCTTCCAACGCGGCAGCGGCTAAAAAAACCAAAGCCGCCGACGAGACCATGACCGTGGTCGCCACCGGCAACCAACGCAGCAGCTTTGAAGCGCCGATGATGGTCACGGTCATCGAAGGCAATTCGCCGGAAAGCCAGACCGCCACCTCCGCCGCCGATATGCTGCGGCGCGTGCCGGGCATCACCGTCAACGGCACCGGGCGCAGCAACGGCCAGGATGTGACGATGCGCGGCTATGGCAAGAACGGCGTGCTGACGCTGGTCGACGGCATTCGCCAGGGGACCGATACCGGCCACATCGGCGGCACCTTCCTCGATCCGGCGCTGGTCAAACGCATTGAAATCGTGCGCGGCCCTTCTGCGCTGCTGTATGGCAGCGGCGCGCTGGGCGGCGTTATCGCTTACGAGACCGTCGATGCCGCCGATCTGCTGCTGCCGGGCCGCGATAGCGGGTTCCGCGTCTACGGCACTGCCGGCACCGGCGATCACAGTTTGGGCATGGGCGCCAGCGCCTACGGCAAGACCGATAACCTCGACGGCCTGCTGTCGTTCGGCACCCGCGATGTCGGCAACCTGCGTCAGGGCAACGGTTTCGATGCGCCTAACGACGAAACCATCAGCAACGTGCTGGCCAAAGGCACCTGGAAGATCGACGACAATCAGTCGCTGAGCGGCGATCTGCGTTATTACAACAACGACGCCCAAGAGCCGAAAAACCCGCAGACGCCGGACAGCTCGAGCGGCAACCCGATGACCAACCGTTCCACCATTCAGCGCGACGCCGCTCTGAGCTATAAGCTCAAGCCGGTCGGCCAGGATTGGCTGGACGCCACCGTCAAGCTGTACACCTCGGAAGTCAAAATCAATGCGCACAACGCCGGCGCGACCGACGAATTCCGCAAGCAGACCACCAACGGCGGCAAGCTGGAAAATCGCACGCGCCTGTTCGCCGACAGCTTTGCGTCACACTTGCTTACCTACGGCTCCGAGGTCTATGAACAGAAACAGCAGCCGGGAGGCGCCACCACCAGCTTCCCGCAAGCCAAGATCAACTTCGCCTCCGGCTGGCTGCAGGATGAAATTACGCTGCGCGACATTCCGATCACCGTGCTGGCGGGCACGCGCTACGACGATTATAAAGGCAGCAGCCAGGGCCACGAAGACGTCAAGGCTGACAAATGGTCGTCCCGTGGCGCCCTGAGCTACTCGCCGACCGACTGGCTGATGCTGTTCGGCTCCTATTCCCAGGCCTTCCGCGCCCCAACCATGGGCGAGATGTACAACGATTCGCGCCACTTCCCCGGCAACTATTGGGTGCCTAACCCGAATCTGCGGCCGGAAACCACCAGCACCACCGAAGCCGGTTTCGGCTTGCGCTTCGATGATTTGCTGCTGGCGGATGACAGCCTGCAATTCAAGGCCAGTTACTTCGATACCGACGCCAAAGACTACATCTTCATGTATGTCACTCGAACGCAGACCGCCTCAGCGAATATCTCTCGCGCCAAGATTTGGGGTTGGGACACCTCGCTGAACTACCAGACCAAGTGGTTTAACTGGGATCTGGCCTACAACCGCACACGCGGCAAGGACAAGTCTCGCAATGGCGAGCTGAACGCGAAAAGCGGCGATTGGCTGGCCGACATCAGCCCGGATACCGTCACCAGTTCGCTGGACGTGCCGCTGGGCGACACCGGTCTGTCCGCCGGCTGGGTCGCCACCTTCGCGGAACGCGCCACTCGCGTACAAACGGGGACGCCGGAGCAAGGCGGCTATGGCGTCAACGACTTCTATCTGAGCTACAAGGGCCGCGATCGTCTGCAGGGCATGACCACCACCGTGGTGTTGGGCAACGCCTTCGACAAAGAATATTACTCGCCGCAGGGCATCCCGCAGGATGGCCGCAACGCCAAACTGCTGGTCAGCTACCAGTGGTAATCATTTGACTATCTGGCGGACAACCCGATTGTCCGCCGTTCGCATTACAGCGCAGGAGAATCCGGCATGAGCAACACCCTATACGAACGCTACCAACAGGCTAAAATCGATCACCCCGGCAAATACGCCCGCGATCTGGCGGCGATCCTTGGCGTCAGCGAAGCGGAGCTGACGCACGCCCGCGTCGGTCACGACGCCCGCCGCCTGCAGGCCGACGCGCACACCCTGCTGACCGAGCTTGAGCAAGTGGGCGTCACCAAATCCATCACCCGCAACAGCTATGCGGTGCATGAGCAGATGGGCCGCTACCGCAACCAGCACCTTAACGGCCACGCCGGGCTGATCCTCAACCCGCGCGAGCTGGATCTGCGTCTGTTCCTCAACCACTGGACCAGCGTTTTCGCCATGAGCGAAACCAATAAACGCGGCGTGCGCCACAGCATCCAGTTCTTCGACCAACAGGGCGATGCGCTGCACAAGGTCTACACCACCGAGGAAACCGATCTGCCGGCCTGGATGGCACTGGTGGAGCGCCATCTGAGCGAAGAAAACCCGGCGCTGGCCCTGCAGCCCGCCGAGGCGAGCACCTCGGATGAAACGACGCAGGATCATGCCAAAATCGACGCTGAATGGCGCGCGATGACCGACGTTCACCAGTTCTTCCAGCTGCTGAGCCGCAATAAACTCACGCGCCAGCAGGCCTTCCGCGCCGTCGGCGACGATCTGGCCTATCAGGTGGACAACAGCGCGCTGTCGCAGCTGCTGGAAGCGGCGCAGCAGCAGCAAAACGAGATCATGATATTCGTCGGCAACCGCGGCTGCGTGCAGATTTTCACCGGCCAGATCGAACGTTTGATGCCGCAGGAAGGTTGGATCAACGTGTTCAATCGCCGCTTCACGCTGCATCTGATTGAAGGCGCCATCGCCGAAAGCTGGATCACCCGCAAACCGACCAAGGACGGCATCGTCACCAGCCTGGAGCTGTTCGCCGCCGACGGCACGCAGATTGCGCAGCTGTATGGCCAGCGTACCGAAGGTCAGCCGGAACAAACCCAGTGGCGCGAGCAGGTTGCCGCGCTCGCCGCCAAGGACATCGCCGCATGAAATCTTCCTTAATCCGCCGCCTGGCGCTGATGATGACGCTGGCGCTGCCGCTCACCGCCGCGGCGGCACAGCGCATCGTCTCGATCGGCGGCGACGTGACGGAAATCGCCTTTGCGCTCGGCGCCGGCGACGACGTGATCGCCCGCGATAGCACCAGCCTGCACCCGGAAGCGGTGAAAAAGCTGCCGGACGTCGGCTATATGCGCCAGCTGAACGCCGAAGGCATTCTGGCGCTGAAGCCGACGCTGGTGCTGACGACCGAGCTGGCACAGCCGGCGCTGGTGCTCAAACAGCTGGCGGACAGCGGCGTCAAAGTGGTCAGCGTGCCGGGTGACACCACCCTGCAGGCGGTGCCGCAGAAGATCGCCGCGATCGCCGCCGCGTTGCAACGCGTTGAGCAAGGCAAACAGCTGAGCGAGCGCTATCAACAGCAGCTGGCGGCGGTCGACACCTCTCCGCTGCCGGTGAAGGTGCTGTTCGTGATGAGCCACGGCGGCATTACACCGATGGCCGCCGGGCAACACACCGCCGCCGACGCGGTGATCGCCGCCGCCGGCCTGAAAAACGCCATGCAGGGCTTTGACCGCTATCGTCCGCTGTCGCAGGAAGGCGTCATCGCCAGCGCGCCGGATCTGTTGCTGGTCACCACCGACGGCGTGCGCACCCTCGGCGGCGAACAGCAGCTGTGGACGCTGCCGGGCCTGGCGCTGACGCCAGCGGGCAAACAGCGGCGCGTGCTGATCGTCGATGACATGGCGCTGCTGGGCTTCGGTCTGGAAACGCCGGCGGCGCTGGCCAAGCTGCGCCACGCGGCGGAGCAAAAGTAATGCGCTGCCGCACCTCGCCTCAGTGGGCCATCATCGGTCTGCTGGTGCTGCTGACGCTGCTGGCGCTGGTCGCCGCTAATCTCGGCGCGCTGACGCTGTCGTTTCGGACCCTGTGGCGCGAACCGTTCAGCGATGCCGCCTGGCACATCTGGCTGAATATCCGCCTGCCGCGCGTGCTGCTGGCGGTGGTGATCGGCTGCGCGCTGGCGGTGTCCGGCGCCGTGATGCAGGGGCTGTTCCGCAATCCGCTGGCGGATCCTAGCCTGCTGGGCATCAGCAGCGGCGGCGCGCTGTTTGTCGCGCTGTTCATCGTGATGCCGCTGGCGTTGCCGGTGACGATCGCGCTGTACGGCCATATGCTGGCGGCGTTCCTCGGCAGCCTGCTGGTATCGTTATTGATCTACGGCATCAGCCGCAGCGGGCACGGCAATCTGTCGCGACTGCTGCTGGCGGGCATCGCCATCAACGCCCTGTGCATGGCGGCCATCGGCGTGCTCTCCTACGTCAGCAGCGATCAACAGCTGCGCCAGTTCTCGCTGTGGATGATGGGCAGCCTCAGCCAGTCGCAGTGGCCGACGCTGGCGGTTTCCGCCTCGCTGATTTTGCCTACGGCGCTGCTGACGCTGCTGCAGGCGCGCCGGCTGAACCTGTTGCAGCTGGGGGATGAAGAGGCCCACTACCTCGGGGTGAACGTACAGCGCGCCAAGCTGCAGCTGCTGTTGCTGAGCGCCCTGCTGATCGGCGCGGCGGTGGCGATGAGCGGCGTGATCGGCTTCGTCGGTCTGGTGGTGCCCCATCTGGTTCGCATGCGCCTCGGCGGCGATCACCGCTGGCTGCTGCCCTGCTCCGCGCTGGGCGGCGCCTGCCTGTTGCTAGTCAGCGATACGCTGGCGCGCACGCTGGTGGCGCCGGCCGAAATGCCGGTGGGGTTGATGACCAGCCTGATCGGCGGTCCTTACTTCTTGTGGCTGGTGATGCGCCAGCGGGAGCGAACCGGTGGATAACGCCGCCTGCCTGACGGCCCGAGAGCTGCGCTACAGCCTCGGTACGCGCCGCCTGATCAACGACGTTTCACTCAGCCTCGTCGGCGGTGAGATGGTGGCGATTATCGGCCCTAACGGCGCCGGAAAATCGACGCTGTTGCGCTTGCTGACCGGCTATCTGACGCCGGACTGTGGCGAATGCCGGCTGCTCGACCGCCCGCTGGAACACTGGGCGCCGCAGCAGTTGGCCAAAGTCCGGGCCGTGATGCGCCAGTACAGCGATCTGGCGTTTCCCTTCAGCGTGGAAGAAGTGGTCAGCATGGGGCGGGCGCCGCACGGCAAACGCGACGAGCATCAGGCGCTCCAACAGGTGATGGAACAAACCGACTGCCTGGCGCTGGCGCAGCGCGACTACCGTCAGCTTTCCGGCGGCGAACAACAACGGGTGCAGCTGGCGCGGGTGTTGGCGCAGCTGTGGCAGCCGCAACCGTCCCCCGCCTGGCTGTTCCTCGACGAGCCGACCTCGGCGCTGGACCTGTATCACCAGCAGCACACCCTGCGCCTGCTGCGCTCGCTGACGCGCCAACAGCCGCTGGGCGTCTGCTGCGTGCTGCACGATCTCAATCTGGCCGCGCTGTACGCCGATCGGATCCTGCTGTTGCATCAGGGCCGCTTGGTGGCGAGCGGCACGCCGCAGGAAGTGCTGCAGGCCGACATTCTCACCCGCTGGTATCAGGCCGATCTCGGCGTGGTGCATCATCCCGAAGCGTCGCTGCCGCAGGTCTATCTACGTCAATAACATCAAGGGCGCCATGAGGCGCCCTTTTTCATCTCAGCTGGAGCAGGAAATCTCCAAATGTTTGCCCCAGTCCGGCGGCAGCGCGGCGAGATCGTCATACTCCGGCGCATCGTCGAACGGCCGCAGCAGGGCCTGATGCAACCGCTGCAAACGGCCCACGTCGTCTTTCTCTGCGTCCTCAATCGCCTGCTGCGCCAGATAGTTGCGCAGGATCAGGCGCGGGTTCACCGCCTTCATCGCCCGTTGCCGTTCCGCATCACTCACCTGTTCCTGCTGCAGACGCCTGCGATACTGCTGATACCAGGAATCGAACGCCGCGCGGTCGATAAACTCGTCGCGCAGCGGCGACTGCGCCTGTTGCTGTTCAGTGTCGCTCAACAGGCGGAACGTGCGGGTATAGTCCCGCCCTTCCTGCGCCATCAGGCTCAACAGACCGGTGAGCACGTCATTATCCTGCGCCGTCGGCGTGAAGAAGCCGAGTTTGGCGCGCATCTGTTCACCGTAGGCGCGCATCAGCGCCGGCTCATACGCCGCCAGCGCCTGCTGCAGCTGTTCGGTGGTCATCAGCCCCGACAGGGTCTGCGCCAGGCGATGCAGGTTCCACAGCGCCACCGCCGGCTGATTGTCGAAGGCGTAACGTCCCTGGTGATCGGAGTGGTTGCAGATATAGCCGGGCTGGTAGTCGTCCAGGAAGCCATAAGGGCCGTAATCGATGGTGATGCCGAGAATCGACATATTGTCGGTGTTCATCACGCCGTGGGCGAATCCGACGGTTTGCCAATGGGCGATCAAACGCGCCGTGCGTTCGACCACGTCGGTAAACCACAGCAGGTAACGCTCAGCCTGATCCTGCAGCTGTGGCCAGTGATGGGCGATGACGAAATCCGCCAGCTGCCGCACTTGCTCCGGCTGTTTACGGTAATAAAAGTGTTCGAAGTGGCCGAAGCGCACATGGCTTTCCGCCACCCGCATCAGCATGGCGCCGCGTTCCGGCTGCTCGCGATATACCGGTTGTTGGCTGGTGACGATGGTCAACGCTCGGGTGGTGGGGATCCCCAGATGGTGCAGCGCCTCAGAGGCCAGAAACTCGCGGATCACCGAACGCAGCACCGCGCGGCCATCACCCATGCGCGAATACGGCGTCAGCCCGGCGCCCTTCAGGTGCCAGTCGCGGTGGCTGCCGTCCGCCATGACCTGTTCGCCCAGCAAAATGCCGCGGCCATCGCCCAGTTGCCCGGCCCACACGCCGAACTGGTGGCCACTGTACACCTGCGCCAGCGGCTGCATGCCCGGCAGCAGCGTTTCTCCCGCCCAAATCGGGGTTTTATCCTGAGTAAACCAACTTTCATCCAGCCCCAGCTCGCGCGCCAGCGGCTCGCTATGGTACAGCAGGCGCATATCCTTGAGCGGCGTCGGGTTCAGGGCGGTGTAAAAACCGGGTAGTTGTTGGTAGTAAGCGTTATCGAATTGCGGCATAGGCCCTCCGTTTCAGCGTAGTGTAGAGCCTGAACGGGAGGATTAACACCGAAGGAATGCAGGGAGAACGCATCCGCCTGTCGCCAGAACGGATGCGGGAGGTTTCGCGTGAGGAAACGCGCTGAACGTCGGCTGACAAACGCGGTTATCAGCAAAAACGTGGGGGAATAACGGCGACTGAATCACGCTAAACATGACCCCGTCGCTTATTTACCTCATTGTGTGTAGTTTTTTTGTATCACTTCTTAATTATTGAACTCGCTGGGCATCGTCAGCAAAGCTTGCAGATTATCCACACCAACGCTGGGCCATAAAAAACCTTGCAGGCCTAAAACACCGGCGTATCTGAGTTTATTAAAGTACTCTTTTTTCTCTATTCCTCCGACGATCACGCCTTTACACAACAGGTTGATATTCTTTAACAACGAGTCGATGACCACGTCATACCCCTGATGGGTAAACAGCTGCCAGTAAAAACGTTTGTCTATCTTTACGTAGTCAAACAAACCATCGTACAACGCGGTCAACGTGGCCTTACCGGAACCGAAATCATCGAGCCACAGCGTAAACATTTCGCTTAATCGCCGCACGCTCGGGTTGTTCTTACCGGCCGAAAGATTCGGAAAACTCTCACTCATTTCAAATGCAATAAAAGGATATTGCCCGATCCTTTGGCACAACGCCGAATCGGAAAGAATAAGCTCAACGATGGTTTCTTCGATATTGATGGTCAACTGTACGTTGTTATCGGTAAACCAAGCCGCATGCTGCTCCGCAAGTTTCAGTTGTTCATTAAATAACTCAATCCTTTGTTCAGGCGCCAATAAATTAATCCCAATTTCGGCCGGCATGGCTAAATCACCGTCGAGACTGTTGAAACGGCTCAACATTTCCACCGCCAACAGCCCGCCCTCCATTGAGTAAACAGGTTGAAAAACATAGCTACTAATAAAGTCAGCTTCGAGTTGGATTTTCATTTTAATGCCACAGGATGAATGGCTAGCGTATCATCGTATATCAATACATTTTATCGATCAATCCCTCTGGGATTAATCGGAAATATCAATGTAAATACCCATGAAATATCATTTAATTGATAGATTAAAGCTATACGACAATCGTAAAAGGCGCAAAGAAAAGCAGCCGGACTTATGCCAAGGTAGCCGCCAAACGCGTTATGCGAAAAGGTATTTGACTTAAGTTGAATGGATTTATGACTAAATTTGACTTATCTCCTTTGTTTTATTTAAGAAAAATCCTAAATAAAGTAAAATAATCTTTCATTCTTAACGCCAATTTTCCCTGCCGTTAACGACGACTGATTAAATTTAATAACGCATCAATTCCGCCCGTTATTCGTGGCATTGAAAACGTAAAAAAATGCCCACCTTGATTTTCAGAAAATCTGCGCTACCACCATGCAAAACGTCGATTTCAGCGATAAAAAAAGGGATGAGCATGCTCATCCCTTCATCACCAGGCCTGCGCTAGCGGATCGTTTCGCTCAGCCATTGCCGCAGCTCGGCTAATTCGGCCGCCTGCTGAGGATAGTCCGCCATCAGCCGGTCACAGCAAGCGGCAACGGACTCGCTTCGATACGCACAGCCTACCAGCATCTCCGCCAACCGCTGCAGCGGGGCGGGATTCAGGCTGTCGGAGAATACCTGCGCGCGAACGATCGCCCCCTTCTCCACATCGAAGAACAGGTCTACGCCGCCCCAGACAAAACGCTCGTTGAGCAAGTGGCTGAACGCCGGCGCCTTGCCAAAATTCCATTCCCAACTGCTCTGTTTGGCGAACTGCGCGGCAAAATCGGGCAGATCGGGGAATACATCTGGCGAAATGATCTCCGGCTCGGCCGTTTCGCCATAGTGGGCGAAGAAGGCCTGCACGATAGCGTCGCATACCTGCTCATGGCTGATGCCCGGCAAAAACTCCGCCAGGTTGGCGACGCGCGAACGCACCGAAGTGATACCCTTGGCCTGCAGCTTTTTGGGATCCGGGTTCAGGTAGTCCGCCAGCCGTTCCAGATCGGCATTCAGCAGCAGCGTGCCATGGTGGAAACCGCGATCCTGAGTTTCTCGATAGGCCGAGCCGGATATTTTGCGTGGCCCGTCGGCGGTTTCCATCACCAGATCGTTGCGCCCCGACGCGCCGGCTGTGACGCCCAACTGCCGCAGCGCTTGCAGAATGATGTCGGTCGAGACGCTCTTGTCGTAGCCCGGTTTGCCGGCCATGAAGGTGAAGCAGGTATTGCCCAGATCGTGAAATACCGCCCCGCCGCCGCTGCTGCGCCGCGCCAACCGAATGCCGTCCTGCTCCATACGCCGGGTATTGCACTCTTTCCAGGGGTTCTGCGACTGGCCAATCACCACCGTTTCGGCATTGCGCCACAGGAAGAGAATTTTTTGCGTGGTCATTTCGCGGAAGATGCACTCTTCCACCGCCAGGTTGAACCAGGGGTCGTAGGAGTCGGAGATCAGTAAACGCAGGCTGTTCATGGCAGGCACCGTTCAAAACACGAGATGCCGCCATGATACACCAAATCAACGGGTTAAGGCTAAATGCGTCGCGCCTGCCAGTACACCCGCTTCCAGTAGACGTTATCGAGCGAGGAGCGGATCACCCCGCGGCTGGTCGACGCATGGATAAATTGGTCGTTGGTATCGTAAATGCCGACGTGCAGGCCGTTCTCACCGCCGCCGGTTTTGAAAAACACCAGATCGCCCGGCATCAGCTCATCGCGTGAAACCTTGGTGCCCAGTGAGGTTTGTTCTTCGGTCGAACGCGGCAGTTGCATGTCGAAGCGATCGCGGAACGTGCGGTAAACAAACCCGGAGCAATCCACGCCGCCGCGATCCAGGCCGCCGTAACGGTATGGCGTGCCGTACCACTGGCGCAGTTGTTCATTGAGCTGGGCTACCACCACGATAGAATCCGCCAGGCGGCCGCTGGGTGGCGGCGCATGGCTGCTGCAACCGGCGAGGATTAAACTGGCTAATAAAAACCACACACGCATCCGCATAATATCCCTTCATTGAACACGTTGCCGCATTATGCCATTCGGTACACCACTACACTGCCTGCGAGGCAAAGCCGGCACCACGTAAGGAGAGCGCTATTTCGCGTTAATTTATCTCCCGCACGGGGAAAAAGGCAAGCGCCATGAGGGAGATAATAGCAGGATCGCCGGTTTTGGCCCTATTGCGGCGATTTGGTCTCGGATTTGCTGTTAATCAGCCAGACGCCGAACAGAATAAACAGCGTGCCCAACGTTTTCAGCAGCGTAGCGGATTCGTTAAACCACGGCAGGATCACCGCCGCCAGGTAAACCAACGCATAGCTGACGCTCAGCAGAGGATAAGCGCGGTTTAACGGCAGATGGCGCAGCGCAAAGAACCAACACAGCATCGACAGCGCATAACCGAAGATGCCACCGCCCACCGCCAGCAGCGGCAGCCAGTAGTCGCCGATCAGCGCCAACGAGACGTCGGCGAACGACATCAGCGGGATTTGCACCATGCCCCACTTCATCAGCAACTGCGCCAGCGTCACCAGCAACACGCTGGCGGCGCCCCAGGCATAGCCCCTCATGAATGCACGCTCATCAGCAGGATCCCCAGCATAATCGACGCCACGCCGCACCAGTGGCGAACGGTTGTCGGCTCATGAAACAGCCAGCGCGCCGCCAGCGTCACCATTACGAAGTTCAGGCTGAGCATCGGGTAAGCCAGGCTGAGCGGCAGGCGTTGCAACACATTGAGCCACACCGCCATGCCCAGCCCCAACAGCAACACCGCCAACGCCAACCAGCGCAGCGTCTGTTTCAGCCGCGCCTCGTCTGCCCGTTCCCAGCAGTGCGCCGCCTGTTTCTGGCACAGCTGCCCACCACAGGTGAGCAGGCTGACCACTATCACCAACAAAAAACCGATCATGGTTGCTGTTTATACCACATCAGCACCAAGCGGTTCATACGATCCACCTTGTCTGCGGCCGGCAGCTCCTGCGGCAGCGCTTCATCACGGGACAGCTGCAACACCAGCGACACATTTCCCTGCTTGCGCGCCTGCGCCAGCCACTGCGGGAAGTCGGCATCGCTGATCAGGTGCCCCTTGGCGTCCGGATACTCCAGACCATAGGCCACCTCGCCTTTCTGGCTGTACATCAGCACGTCGCTGCGCTTCAGTTCCCAGGCCAGGCCGGCCGCCAATCCGACGCTGTCGCTCAACACATAGCGGCTGTCGCTCAGTTCGGCCATCGTGGCGCGGGCGAAGTTTTGCGGCAGTTTGGAATCGGTCACCTGTTGCGGAATGGCGTAACCGATCACCAGGCACAGCAGCACCGGGCAAGCCGCCGCCCAGCGCCATTGGCGGCCGTTATCGCGCGCAGAAACCAGTGCGAACAGCAGCCAGCCGCCGAAGGCGATCAGGCCGAGCACCACTTTCGGCCACTCCTGGGGAGTAAACAGATGCGCTTTCGGCAGCAGACCGGAGCTCAACACCACCAGCGCCACGATGCCAATCAGCCCGAACAGGCCGTTCAACCAGGCGTTGGCCTTGAACAGCCTGGCGCGCAGCGTGGCGGCATAGTCTTCCGCATAGGCGGTCATCAGCAGCGCCAGCGGCGCCATGCACGGCAGAATGTAGGTCGGCAGCTTGCCTTTGGCGATGCTGAAGAAGATCAGCGGCATCAGCGCCCAGCTCAGCAGGAAGAACAGCTCCGGACGCTGTACGCGCTCGCGCCAACCTTTGAGCAGCGCGCCGGGCAGCAGCGCCAGCCAAGGCAGCACCGCCGCCAGCAGAACCGGCAGGTAATACCAGAACGGCGCCTTGTGCTGGGCGTTATCTTCGGCGAAGCGCTGAATGTGCTCGACCCAGAAGAAGTAATTCCAGAAATCGGGCTCACGTTGCGCGATCGCCAGCGCCCACGGCAGGCTGAGCAACGTGGCGGTAACGATCGCCACCGGGCCGTAGCACAGCAGATCCTTGATGCGACGTTGCTGAATGACAATCGGGATCACCGCGATCACCGGCACCGCCAGCGCCAGGAAGCCCTTGGTCATAAAGCCCATGCCGCAGGCCAGGCCCAGCAAGGCGTAAGCGCCCAGCTTGCCCTTGACCGAGGAAGCCTTCAGCGTCAGGTAATAGCTGACCATCGCTGCCGCCAGCCACAGCGAAATCATCGGATCCAACACGCTGTAAGTGCCGATGCTGAACACCAGCACCATCGACAGGAACATCAGCGCCGCCAGGCTGGCGCGCCGCGCATTGCGCCACATCAGCATCGCCAGCGCGAACACCAGCAGCGCGGTCATGCCGGTGCTGAACACCGAGCCGAAGCGCACCGCAAAGTTGTTTTCGCCGAACAGCCATTGGCTGATGTTATTGAACCAGTAACCCGCTACCGGCTTCTCGAAATAGCGCAGCCCCAGCAGGTGCGGCACCACCCAATCGCCGCGTTGCAGCATCTCACGGCTGATCTCGGCATAACGCGTTTCATCCGGCTGCCACAGCAGGCGACCGTTAAGCGGGATCAGATAGACCAGAGCAAAAAAAACGGCCAGCAGAATGGCCCAGGATCCTTTTAGCGCCTTCATGTAACGTCCTTCACATCGGTTTGACAGCCCAGCCAACCTTCGCGGCCGGGGAAAGGAGCGCGCTTGATGCGGCCCAACGGCAGTGACGCCAAATCTTGCGGTAACAGCGCGCTCAGCGGGCAGAATTCGATGCCCTGCTGCCGTGCGCGTTGCAATAACTGTTCGAACATCGCCGCTTGCGACATGCCTTCCACTTCGGTGTGAATGGTGTACACCGGTACGCCGCGATCGTTCTCGATGGCGCGCAGAATGTAGTCGTTGAAGTCGGCCATGCTGACTTCGCTGCCAATCACTTCATCGAAGGTCGGCAACGTCACCGGGATCTGCACCGTACCGTGACGCCCGTCGCTCAGCACCGGACGGAACGGATGAGTGCCGCGGCAATCGCTGTTGTAATGGAAGCCGAAGCGCTGCTTGACCTCCAGCACGCGCGTATCGGCGCGCCAGCCCGCCACGGCGGAGCATTTCACCGGCTGGCCGGTGCAGGCGCTCAGGGCGTCGACACCCAATTGCACCTGCTCGGTCAATTGCACCTCGCTCCACTTGCCGACCTTGGCCTGCCAGCCCTGGTGATCCCAGGCGTGCAGCCCGACTTCATGGCCGGCTTCGGCGGTGCGCTTCATCAGCGGCCCCAACGCGCGCGAAATATTGCGCCCCGGCCAGGCGGTGCCGGCCAGCAGAATATCCAGGCCGTACAGCGAGGCGGCGTTCGAACGCAGCATTTTCCACAGAAATTTCGGACGCAAAAGGCGCCAAAGATGGCGCCCCATGTTGTCCGGTCCCACGCTGAAGAAGAAGCTGGCCTGAATGTCGTACTTTTCGAACAGGTCCAGCAACTGCGGCACCCCTTCACGGGTGCCGCTGAAGGTATCTACATCAACCCGCAGACCGACTTTCTTCATGCACCGTTCCCTTCCTGAACGGTTGTGCGCAGGAAGTAGTCCAGCGTATCGGCGACGGTTTGCTTCATCTCGATGGTCGGCTGCCAACCCAGCAGGCGGTGAGCGTTTTTGATGCTCGGCGTGCGGTGCTCGACGTCCTGGTAACCTTTGCCGTAGTAGCTGCTGCTCTCTACGTCCTTGAAGCCGGCAAACGGCGGGAAGCGATCGCGCAACGGGTGGTTGTTGAAGCTTTCCAGCAGCATTTCCGCCAGCTCGCGAATGCTCGCTTCGTTGGTCGGGTTGCCGATGTTGACGATCTGGCCGTCGCACAGGCCGTCGCGGTTCTCAATGATGCGGAACAGCGCTTCGATGCCGTCGTTGATGTCGGTGAAGCAACGTTTCTGCGCGCCGCCGTCCATCAGTTTGATCGGCGAACCTTCCACCAGGTTGAGGATCAGCTGGGTGATGGCGCGGGAAGAGCCGATGCGCGCAGCGTCCAGGTTATCCAGGCGCGGCCCCATCCAGTTGAACGGACGGAACAGCGTGAACTTCAGGCCTTCTTTGGCGCCGTAAGCCCAGATCACCCGATCCAGCAGCTGTTTGGAGACCGAATAGATCCAGCGCTGCTTGTTGATTGGCCCGACGATAAGACGCGAATGGTCTTCGTCGAACTCTTTATCGTCGCACATGCCGTACACTTCAGATGTGGACGGGAAGATGATGCGCTTGTTGTATTTCACGCAGTCGCGAACGATCTTCAGGTTCTCTTCGAAGTCCAGCTCGAACACGCGCAGCGGGTTACGGGTGTATTCGATCGGCGTCGCGATCGCCACCAGCGGCAGCACCACGTCGCATTTCTTGATGTGATACTCGATCCACTCGGAGTGGATGCTGATGTCGCCTTCCACAAAGTGGAAACGCGGGTTGTCGAGGAAGCGGCTGATGGCGTCGGAACCGATATCCAGACCGTAGATGTCGTAACGGTCATCGCGCAGCAGGCGCTCGGTCAGGTGGTTGCCGATGAAGCCGTTAACCCCGAGGATCAGCACGCGGGTGCGGCGTTTCATCACGGCGTTGGGCTTGGCGGCCAGACGCACGTCGGTGACGATGCCCATTTCCTGCGCCAGGCGGCTGCCCTGCACGTACAGGCCACTTTCGTTCTGCCCGGCGACGATTTCCAGCGCACCTTCGCCACAGGCGATGACCAGCGGCGAGGTGCTCAGCACGGTGCCCGGCTGTTTATCGTGTTGGGTGTCCAGCACGCGAGAGCGCCAGACGATCAGCTTGCGCTGACCGAGGTGGCTGAAGGCACCCGGGTACGGCTCGGTGACGGCGCGCACCAGGTTGTTGATCTCTTTGGCGGATTTGTGCCACAGGATCTCACCGTCCGCCGGGGTGCGGCGACCGAAGTAGCTGGCCTGAGACTCATCCTGCCGGGTGAAAGTGGCGGTGCCGTTCTTCAGTTTCGGCAGCTGCTCTTTCAACACGATCTGCGCGGCTTCCAGCACTTTTTTGTGCAGCGTCAGCGCGGTGTCGCTGTCGGCAATGGTCACTTTCTGCTGACCGACGATGTCACCGGCGTCCGGGCGTTTCACCATTTTGTGCAGCGTGGCGCCGGTTTCGGTTTCGCCATTCACCAGCGCCCAGTTCACCGGCGCGCGGCCGCGGTAACGCGGCAGCAACGAGCCGTGCAGATTGAAACCGCCCTGCGGCGCCAGCGACAAGATCTCGTCGCTCAGCATGTGGCGGTAATAGAACGAGAAGATCACGTCCGGCTGCAGTGCGCGAATGCGGTCAACCCACAGCGGGTGATTTACGTCTTCCGGCGCATAGACCGGCAGATCCAATTCGGCGCCCAAACGGGCCACAGAGGAGAAGAAGTTGTTCTCACCAGGGTCGTCGGTGTGCGTGAACACGGCCTGCACGTCATAACCCGCCTCAGTCAGCGCTTTCAGACCTGCGCAGCCAATATCATGGTAAGCAAATACAATAGCTTTCATCATTCTTCTTCCTGAGTATTGTGGTCATGCTGTGCACCGACCACTTTCTGAACAAAATAGCGAGGACGCGCACGCACGTCGGTATAGATACGGCCGATGTATTCACCCAACAGCCCCATGCCGACAAACTGGGCGCCGATAAAGGTGAACAGGACGGCGAAAAGGGTGAACACGCCGCCGGCGGCCCATTCAGGGCCGAGCAGCAGACGCAGCGCAATCAGCACCAGCGCCAGCACAAACCCGGACAGCGCCACGATGCTGCCGACCACGCTGAGCAAACGCAGCGGCGTAGTGGTGAGGCAGGTGATCAGGTCATACATCAGGTTGATCAGCTTCATCAGGCTGTACTTGGAGTCGCCAAACTCGCGCTCAGCGTGGCGCACGTCGATCTCGGTGGTACGGCGGGCGAAGGTGTTCGCCAGAATCGGGATAAAGGTGCTGCGCTCATGACAGTGCAGCATCGCCTCAACGATATGACGACGGTAGGCGCGCAGCATGCAGCCGTAGTCCCCCATCGACTTGCCGGTGGCGCGTTGAATCATCATGTTGATCACGCGCGAGGCACTTTTGCGGAACCAGGAGTCCTGACGGTTGGCGCGCACGGTGCCCACCACGTCATAGCCCTCTTCCGCCACGCTAACCAAACGAGGGATCTCCTCCGGCGGGTTCTGCAGATCGGCGTCCAGCGTAATCACCAGATCGCCGGTCACCTGGTTGAAACCGGCCATGATCGCCGAGTGCTGGCCGTAGTTGCGGTTCAGCAAAACGGCGATCACGTGGCTGTCCGGCTTTTCCGCCGCCGCGGTCAACATGTCAGCGGAGTTGTCGCTGCTGCCATCGTCGACGAGGATGATTTCATAAGGTTGAGATAACTGCTTACAGGCGGCAGTAGTACGCTCCAGCAACGCCGGCAGGCTTTCCTGCTCGTTGTATACCGGAATGACTACCGACACTTTTTTAATCGGTTCAACGCGAGACACGTAAAGACTCCACAACAGAAGACAAGGCATTGACCACGCGATCCACGTCGGCGTCGGTCATATCAGGGAATAGCGGTAAGGTGCACAGCCGCGCCGAGTTCCATTCGGTATTCGGCAACGACAGCTGCGGATAGCGCTCACGGTAGAATTTCTGGGTGTGCGCGGCGCGGAAATGCAGCCCGGTGCCGATGCCAACCTCTTTCAGGCGCTCCATCAGCTGGTCGCGATCGATACCGCAACGCGCTGGATCGACGCGCACCATAAACAGGTGCCAGGCGTGGTCATGCGGATAATCCGGCACGCCCAACGGCTGGAACGGCGAGCCTTCCAGCGCGCTCAGGTAGCGCTGCGCCAGCGCCTTACGGCGCGCGTTCAGCTCGGCGAAGCGCGACAGTTGCACCACGGCGATCGCCGCGTGAATGTCGGACAGGTTGTATTTGTATCCCGGCTCCACCACTTCGGCCTGCGGTTTGCGGCCCAGCTGCTGGCGATCGAAGGCATCGACGGCCAGGCCGTGGAACTTCAGGCAACGCAGGCGATCCGCCAGCGCATCGTCGTCGGTGGCGATCAGGCCGCCTTCGGCGCAGGTCACGTTTTTAATCGCGTGGAACGAGAAAATCGCCGTGCCGCGCGCGCCGACCCATTCGCCGTTGTAACGCGTGCCGACCGCATGGGCGGCGTCTTCGATTAACGGCAGACGATGGCGTTCGGCCACGGCGCGCAAAGCGTCCATCTGCAGGGGGGCGCCGGCATAATGCACTGGAACAATCGCTTTGGTTTTCGGGGTGATGGCAGCCTCGACATCGGCAGCGCTGACCATCAAGGTCTCACGGTCAACGTCGATCATTACCGGCGTAGCGCCCAGCAGTTCGATCATGTTGAGGGTGGAAACCCAGGTTTGCGAAGGGGTGATGACTTCGTCGCCGGGCCCGATGCCCAGCGCCATCAGCGTGATGTGCATGCCCGCGGTGGCGGAACTGACGGCGATGGCGTGCTTACAGCCGAAAGTGGAACAGAAGTCATTTTCCAGTTGCTGGTTTTGCGGCCCGGTGGTGATCCAGCCGGAACGCAACACTTTCTCTACCGCGGCGATTTCTTCGTCGCCAATGGCCGGACGAGAGAAAGGCAAAAATTGATCCATAGTTAACCCCAAACGTATCGAACTGCTTTTGATGACACTGTAAATCCCTTTCGTTTAACGAATATTAAACGCCAGAGAAGAATCGTTTCCGTGGATTAACTGCCAATGTAAGGCCGCAAGCTTAACTAAACCTTAAGACGAGACTTGTCATCAGTGGGAGAACTGATAGGAAGGCGCCGTCATCATTAATTTAATTTTATTATGTAAATCAATTTCTTATATTTTTTAATAATTACTTACGTATTTTATTTTTGCCGAATCAAGCGTAGCACGTCATTGGCGTTTTTCAAGAAAACTCACGAGAAAATGAGAGGCAGCACAATAATAGCCGATGATTACCCGGCTATTTATATTCACTACGTTTAGTTTTCGTTTATATTTATACCCCAGGGCGAATTAAGCCGTGCGGGTCATGATCCAACGCTGGTTCCCCACCCATTGCAGGTGGAAATCCACTTCATAGATCTGCGACAACAGTGCGGGCGCCATCACCTCACGGGTGATGCCCTGCGCGACCAACTGCCCAGCGTGCAGTAACCAAACCCGATCGGCCTGCTGCAGGGTATGATTCAGATCGTGTGCGCACACCAGCGCGCTGCGCCCACTTTGGCAGAATTCGCGCAGCAGGCGATCCAGCGCGACCTTTTGCGCCACATCCAGGCTATTGGTTGGTTCATCCAGCAACAACAATCGGCTGTGCGGGTTAACGCTGGGCCACACCTGCAGCAATACCGCCGCCAGCCGCACCCGTTGCCATTCTCCACCGGAAAGCTGTGTCAGCATGCGTGACAGTTTATCCACCAGCTTCAACCGCTGGCACAGATAGAGGATGGTGTGTTCCACCTCGGTTTGCGCCGCGCCGGCAGGCCGGTGCAACGCCAAATACTGAAACACCGGCATCAGCGACACCGGCGGCTGTTGCTGGCTGAGATAACCGCGTCGGCGCGCCAGCTCGCTCCCCGGATAATCGGAGAGCGCACGTCCGTCCAGGCAGACTTCGCCCCGCCCCGGCAGCATACCCGCCACCCGCGCCAGCAGGGTACTCTTCCCTGCGCCATTTGGGCCGATCAGGTGAACCTGCAACCCGCCGTCAATCTGTGCCGAAAAAGGCGCCAGGCGCCCCGCCACCCCAACCTCAACGAGTTGCAGCATCCGTATTACCCTGCCAGCGCCTGTTTCACCGCCGCCACCAGCGCCGGATCCTCAGGTGTGGTGTCAGGCGAGAAGCGCTGGATCACCGTGCCGTCGCGCGCGATAAGGAATTTCTCAAAGTTCCACAGAATATCGCCGGGATGCTTCGGCGCACGCCCTTTGCTGGTCATCCGCGCCAGGAACTCGCTGCCTTCCGGCGCGACGGCCTCCGGCTGTGCGGCAATCAACGCTTGGTACAGCGGATGACGGTGTTCGCCGTTCACCTCAATCTTGGCAAACATTGGGAATTGCACGCCGAAGGTGCCGCGGCAAAACGCCAGGATCTCTTCGTTGCTGCCCGGCTCCTGGCCCAGGAATTCATTGGACGGGAACCCCAGCACTTCCAGCCCCCGCTCGCGATAGGTTTCGTACAGCGCTTCCAGCCCTTCGTACTGCTTGGTCAGGCCGCACTCCGAGGCCACGTTGACCACCAGCAGCACCTTGCCCTGATAGGCACCCAGCGTGGTCGTCTGATTTTCGATGGTTTGTAACGGCAGGTTGTCGATTGGCTTGCTCATCGGTTGTCATCCTTTGGTTTTTTAATGGCAGGTGAATGAAGAAAACTACCTTACGCCTTTTGTCCGGGTCAGTAACCAGATAAATAGCGGCGCCCCCAGCGTGGCTGTCACCACGCCGATCGGCAGCTCGGCCGCCAGCAGCGCAACGCGGGCGATCACATCGGCCACCAGCAACACCCCGGCCCCCGCCAGCGCGCAGGCCGACAGCAGATAGCGCTGGTCTGTCAGGCCGGTGAGCCGCAAAATATGCGGGATCACCAGCCCAACGAAGCCGATCACCCCGGCGAGCGCCACGCTGACGCCAACCAGCCAGCCGATCGCCAGCACCAGCAGGTTACGCCACACATGCAGCGACAGCCCGAGCTGGCGCGCCTGCACCTCGCCCAGCGCCATCAGGTTGAGCGCTCGGCCCTGGCCACACAGCCACAGCAACACCGGCAGCAGCACCAGCACCAGCCACTTTTGGCGCCAGTCGACGCCGCCGAAACCGCCCATCATCCAGTACATCAGCTGCCGCAGATCGAGGCTGGTGCTGAAATAGACCGCCCAGGTCATCAGCGCGCTGCACACGATGCCCAGCGCTACGCCGACCAGCAACAGCCGTGCATTGGTCAGACGTCGCCGGCGAGCGAAGCCCAGCAGCAAGAAGGTCATCGCCAACGCACCGGCTATCGCGGCGGCGCTCATCAGCGCCACCGGCAACAAACCGTGCCCCAACAACACCGTCAGCACCAGCGCTACGCCGGCGCCGTTAGCGACGCCCAGCAGACCGGGCTCCGCCAGAGGATTTTCAAACAGCGCCTGCATCACCGCGCCCGCCACCGCCAGGGCGGCGCCGACCAGCATCACCGCCAGCGCGCGCGGCAAACGCAGTTGCCAAACAAACAGTTGCGCTCGATCGCTGAACCACGCTGACGGCCATATCCATTGGTCGCCGGCGCAAAGGCTGACCAGCAACGCCACCGCCACGCCCAGCGCCAACAGACTGAGCTGGCGTTTATCGCGGTAGCGTTGATGTTGCAACAGTAAGGTGAAGGTACGGCTGGTTGGCATGGCGCGGCGGTTCCCTGCCGGCCGCTGTCGTGGCCGGATAATTGACGTTTGAGTCGAATATTAGGGGGTTAACGCCGCAAGGGGAAGTCTTGCGTGGATAGTGGCTCAGGAAAGCAGCGGCTGGCCTTGCCCGTCATCGCAACAATGATGGCAAAACCAGCCGCCGATAAACTCAGGGATTAACGATGCGGGCCGGCGTTGCCCGGTGGATAAGGTTGGCCGCGGCCATCATCGCGGCGGTCATGGTCACCGCGATCGTCATGACGGCGGTCGTGGTCGCCACTATCGCGATCGCCGTGGAATGGATTGCCGCTGCGTTCCGGCTCACGATGCTCATAGCCACGCGGCGGCGAAGGTTGCCAGCGTCCGCCGTCCCAGTACATACCGCGCGCATTGCGCTCACCCAGGCCGCGGCCCTGGTGCGCATGCCACCACTGCGGTGGACGCCAGTCGTAGCCATCCCAGTAATAGCCGCGACGGTCCTGATCCCCCAGATGCAGAGAAACGCCCGGCACGTTGATATCGACGGAGACATCGGCCTTCGCCGCCAGCGGCAGCAACAGCGGGAAACACACCAGCAACAGGATCTTTTTCATTTCACCTTCTCACTCTATTTTCTTGCTGCAGTGGTTATATCAGCGTGCTTATTTAACGACTATCTCACCGATGCCTATTTTCAGATTGTTTTCGACGGCCTTACACAATCCCTACACTGTTTGCCGCCGCCTTTAATTATCATAACCACTGACAAGATTTAACGAATAACTGACGTCTCTCAAGCGGCGCGGCAATTATAGTTAAATGGATTTCCACCGGAGGATTATAAGATGATTAAACGTATCGGTATGCTGCTGACCGTTGTAGCCCTGGCCTCAACCCTGAGCGCCTGCTGCTGGGGCCCGCACGGGGGCGGTGGCCACCGCGGCGACGGCCCTGGCCATTATTACGGCCGTTATTGAAACAACAAATATGGCTGCTCACCACACAAAATAAGATATAAGAATACTCCGTAATTGAGATTAAATAAATTTTCGCCGAGGCGATTTAATGAATAATTTTAATTCATGCATTGCCCATTAGGAATAAACTGAATTTTTTCTCAGAAAAGAAAAAGGCCGCGCAAGCGGCCTTTTTTGATGTCACGTCACTCACCCTTTCGGGCTGGCGTTTTCTACCCGGCTTTTCAGCTTCTGCCCCGGACGGAAGGTCACCACACGGCGCGCCGTAATCGGAATGTCTTCGCCGGTCTTCGGGTTACGCCCCGGACGTTGGTTCTTGTCACGCAGATCAAAGTTGCCAAAACCCGACAGTTTTACCTGTTCGCCATTCTCAAGAGCCCGACGGACCTCTTCAAAGAACAGTTCCACCAGGTCTTTGGCGTCCCGTTTGCTAAGCCCAAGCTTCTCAAACAGGTGTTCTGACATTTCAGCTTTAGTAAGCGCCATAGGTTCAATCCCTCAAGGATGCTTGGAATCGCTGTTTTAGAGCCTCTACGCATTTTGCAACGGTAGCGGCTATCTCCTCTTCTTCCAGTGTACGAGCGGTATCCTGCAATACCAGACTGATAGCCAGGCTCTTGTCACCTTCTGCCACGCCCTTGCCACGGTACACGTCAAACAAGTTTACGCCAACTACCTGATTTGCGCCAACTTTCTTACACTCGGCCAAAATATCTTCTGCGGGGACGTTTTCAGCCACCACAATGGCGATATCACGGCGGTTTGCCGGGAAGCGCGAAATCTCCCGCGCCTGAGGCACGGCGCGGCTCGCAAGCTTGTTCCACTCCAGTTCAAACACCACGGTGCGGCCGTTAAGATCCAGTTTACGTTCAAGTTCCGGGTGAACCACACCGATGAAACCTACGCGTTCGCCGTGCAAATAAATCGCCGCACTTTGCCCTGGATGCAGGGCCGGATTGGCTTCCGCCCGGAACTGAATTTCGGATAATTTACCGGTCAGCTCGAGGACGGACTCCAGATCCCCTTTTAAATCATAGAAGTCGACGGGCTTGCGCGCCAGATCCCAATGTTCATCGTGCGTATGGCCGGCGATCACGCCCGCCAGCATGACATCCTGACGGATACCCAGATCTGCCGCACTATCAGGCACAAAGCGCAGGCCGCTTTCGAACAGACGCAGACGCGTCTGCTGGCGGTTCTGGTTGTACACCACCGAAGACAGCAGGCCGGTCCACAGCGACAGGCGCATCGCCGACATTTCTACCGAAATCGGGCTTGGCAGGATCAGCGCTTCTTCATTCGGGTGCAGCAGCGCCTGCACCTTCGGATCGACGAAGCTGTAGGTGATCGCTTCCTGATAACCGTGATCGACCAGCATGGTCTTCACGCGCTTCAGCGTCAGATCGGCTTCGCGATGCTGGGTCATCACCAGATCGGCGCGCACCGGCACATCCGGGATGTTGTCGTAGCCGTAAACGCGCGCCACTTCTTCCACCAGATCCTCTTCGATCTCCATATCGAAACGCCAGCTTGGCGCGACCGCTTGCCAGCTGTCGCCCTGCTCGGTCACCTGGCAACCCAGGCGGCGCAGAATGTCGCTGACCTGCTCGCTCGGCACCACGTGGCCGATCAGGCGATCCAGTTTCTCGCGGCGCAGCGTGATGGTGGCGCGCTTCGGCAGTTCGTTCTCGTGGGTCACGTCGATAATCGGGCCGGCCTGACCGCCGCAAATATCGAGCAGCAGGCGCGTGGCGCGTTCCATCGCTTTGTACTGCAGCGCCGGATCGACACCGCGCTCATAGCGGTGAGAAGCGTCGGTGTGCAGGCCGTGACGACGCGCGCGGCCGGTGATCGACAGCGGGCTGAAGAAGGCGCATTCCAGCAGCACGTCCTGAGTTTCCCCGTTGACGCCGGAATGCTCACCACCGAAGATGCCGCCCATCGCCAACGCTTTTTGATGATCGGCGATCACTAAGGTGTCGGCGTTCAGTTTGGCTTCACTGCCGTCCAGCAGCCTCAGCGTTTCGCCTTCTTCCGCCATGCGCACCACGATGCCGCCGTCGATGCGGCTCAGATCGAAAGCGTGCATCGGCTGGCCAAGCTCCAGCAGCACATAGTTGGTGACGTCAACCACCGCATCGATGGAGCGGATGCCGCAGCGACGCAGCTTTTCACGCATCCACAGCGGGCTTGGCGCCTTGACGTCGATGCCTTTCACCACACGGCCCAGATAGCGCGGGCACGCCTGCGGCGCGTCAACGCGGATCGGCAGCGTGGCGTCAATCGCAGCAGCCACCGGGCTCATGTCTGGCTCGGTCAGCGCCACCTGGTTGAGTACGCCCACGTCGCGCGCGACGCCGATGATACCCAGGCAGTCGGCGCGGTTCGGGGTAACGCTGATCTCGATGGTGTTGTCGTTCAGTTTCAGATAGTCACGGATGTCGGTGCCGATCGGCGCATCCAGCGGCAGCTCGATGATGCCGTCATGATCGTCGGAAATGCCCAGCTCGGAGAACGAGCACAGCATGCCTTCCGAAGGCTCGCCGCGCAGCTTGGCGGCTTTGATTTTGAAATCGCCCGGCAGCACCGCGCCCACGGTGGCGACCGCCACTTTCAGGCCGGTACGGCAGTTCGGCGCGCCGCAAACGATGTCGAGCAAGCGATCGCCGCCCACGTTAACTTTAGTGACGCGCAGTTTGTCGGCGTTCGGGTGCTGACCGCACTCGACCACTTCACCCACCACAACGCCGTTAAACGCGCCGGCAACCGGATCCACGCCGTCCACTTCCAGGCCGGCCATGGTGATTTGATCGGATAATGCTTCGCTGCTGATGGCCGGGTTTACCCACTCGCGCAACCAGAGTTCACTGAATTTCATGTGATATTCCCGCCTTACTTAAACTGTTTGAGGAAACGCAGATCGTTTTCGAAGAATGCGCGCAGGTCGGTGACGCCGTAACGCAGCATCGTCAGGCGCTCCATGCCCATGCCGAAGGCGAAGCCGGAGTAAACTTCCGGATCGATGCCGACGTTGCGCAGCACGTTCGGATGCACCATGCCGCAGCCCAGCACTTCCAGCCACTTGCCATTCTTGCCCATCACGTCCACTTCAGCGGACGGCTCGGTGAATGGGAAGTAGGACGGACGGAAACGAACCTGCAGGTCTTCTTCAAAGAAGTTGTTCAGGAAATCGTGCAGCGTGCCCTTCAGGTTGGTGAAGCTGATGTCTTTATCGACGATCAGCCCTTCCATCTGGTGGAACATCGGGGTGTGAGTCTGATCGTAGTCGTTACGGTAAACGCGGCCCGGCGCAATGATACGGATCGGCGGCTGTTGGTTCTTCATGGTGCGGATCTGCACGCCAGAAGTCTGGGTGCGCAGCAGGCGTGTGGCGTCGAACCAGAAGGTATCGTGATCGGCGCGCGCCGGGTGGTGCCCTGGAATGTTCAGCGCGTCGAAGTTATGGTAATCGTCTTCAATCTCCGGGCCGGTGGCAACGGAAAAGCCCAACTCGCCGAAGAAGGTTTCGATACGGTCGATGGTGCGGGTCACCGGATGCAGGCCGCCGTTCTCCATGCGACGGCCCGGCAGGGAAACATCGATGGTTTCAGCCGCCAGGCGCGCGTTCAGCGCGGCGCTTTCCAGCGCGTTCTTACGCGCGTTCAGGGCGTCCTGTACTTCTTGCTTGGCCTGGTTGATCACCGCGCCGGCCGCCGGACGGTCTTCCGCCGGTACGTCGCGCAGAGACTGCATCTGCAAGGTGAAATGACCTTTCTTGCCAAAATATTCGACGCGCACCAAATCTAACGCGGCAACATCCTGGGCATCTTCTACGGCTGCCTTGGCATTGGCAACCAGCTCTGCGAGATGTGGCATTGCTTTCCTCTTCCTCTGGCCGGGATGGCCCTAAGTAATTGTTATCTATTATTCGAACACGCCTTTGAGCAATCTTCAAAGACTTTTCAATGCGTTGTCGGCCAAGCGACTCACCTGCGCGGCACAGGGCCGACTGAGTGTCTGCCGCCCTCACCGCAACGCCTGGCAAGGCGAGACGATGGCCAAAAACAAAAAAGCCTCCACGAGGGAGGCTTAGGCGCTACTTTTCGTTTCTTTTCTTACGCGCAAAGCCTCCTGAAATCAGGCGCTAAAGTAAAAAAAGAAACGAAAAAGAGCTGCGTGCATGATTGCGGTACCTTGTCGATGATTATCCACCAGTGATATAGCGGCGGCCAATGAAAGTCAATATTTGTCGCTGAAAACAAAGATTAAAAGAGGGAGCAAGCTCCCTCTTCTACTGACTTACGCCAGAGCTGCTTTCGCTTTCTCAACCAGTGCGCCGAAGGCCACTTTGTCGAAGACTGCGATGTCAGCCAGGATCTTACGGTCAATTTCGATCGAGGCTTTTTTCAAGCCGTTGATGAACTTGCTGTAAGACAGGCCGTTCTGACGAGCAGCTGCGTTGATACGTGCAATCCACAGCTGACGGAACTGACGCTTACGTTGACGACGGTCACGGTAAGCATACTGACCAGCTTTGATTACTGCCTGGAAGGCAACACGATATACGCGCGAACGGGCACCGTAGTAACCTTTCGCCTGCTTCATGATTTTCTTGTGACGTGCGCGTGCAATTACACCACGTTTTACGCGAGCCATATGCTCTCTCCTAAAGTCTTATTCTAAATTCAAAAAAAATGGCTTATGCGTACGGCAGGCACGCGGTAACCAGGACCAGATCGTTTTTAGACACCATGCCTTTCGGACGCAGGTGACGTTTACGCTTGGTTGCTTTTTTGGTCAGAATATGACGCAGGTTGGCATGTTTACGCTTAAAACCACCGCTGCCGGTTTTTTTGAAGCGCTTGGCTGCACCACGTACAGTTTTAATCTTTGGCATTTTAATTAAATCCACTTCGCATTGTTAAACAACGAATCAGTTGGGCGAATAAAACCCACACAGCGCAAGCGCCGCGCGGGTTCCATTACTTGTAAGCCTTACTGTTTCTTCTTAGGAGCGAGCACCATAATCATCTGGCGGCCTTCGATCTTCGTAGGGAAGGATTCGACCACTGCCAGATCCATATCTTCACACAGGTCTTTACGGACGCGGTTAAGCACTTCCATACCGATCTGCTGGTGCGCCATCTCACGCCCACGGAAACGCAGGGTGATTTTGGCTTTATCGCCATCTTCCAGAAAGCGAATCAGGTTGCGTAGTTTGACCTGATAGTCGCCATCATCGGTGCCAGGACGGAATTTGATTTCCTTGACCTGAATAACTTTTTGCTTCTTCTTCTGTTCTTTCGTCGACTTGCTCTTCTCGTAGAGGAATTTGCCGTAATCCATGATTCGGCAAACTGGCGGTTCGGCATTTGGGCTGATTTCTACTAAATCAACGCCCGCTTCCTCAGCTTTTTCAAGAGCTTCATTCAGACTGACAATACCAATCTGCTCGCCATCGACGCCGGTTAGGCGAACTTCTTGCGCGCGAATTTCTCTGTTAATGCGATTAGGACGCGCCGGTTGAACTCGTTTTCCGCCTTTAATACTTTATTCCTCCAGTTGATGAAGACTACGGCTGCGAATCTCTTTCAGCAGCTTGTCTACGACTTCGTTTACGTCCAGGCTTCCCAGGTCTTTGCCACGGCGGGTACGAACGGCAACTTTGCCGGCTTCGACCTCTTTGTCGCCGCACACCAACATGTAAGGGACTCGACGTAAAGTATGTTCGCGAATTTTAAAGCCAATCTTCTCATTTCTCAAGTCCGCTTTCACGCGAATACCTGCATCCTGCAGTTTTTTGGTCAATTGCTGGACGTAATCAGACTGGCTGTCGGTGATATTCATCACCACCACCTGCACCGGAGCGATCCAGGTCGGGTAGAACCCGGCGTATTCTTCGGTCAGGATACCGATGAAGCGTTCCATGGAGCCCAAAATGGCGCGGTGAATCATTACCGGCACGACGCGATCGTTGTTTTCGCCAACATACGAGGCGCCCAAACGGCCCGGCAAGAAGAAATCGAGCTGCACGGTACCACATTGCCATGCGCGATCCAAACAATCATGCAGGGTAAATTCAATTTTCGGTCCGTAGAAGGCGCCCTCGCCCGGCTGGTACTCGAACGGAATGCCGTTCTCGGTCAGCGCGGCGGCCAGGTCTTCTTCCGCACGAGTCCACATGTCGTCGGTACCGATGCGTTTTTCCGGGCGAGTCGACAGCTTGACGGCGATCTTGTCGAAGCCGAAGGTGCCGTACACGTCATAGACCATGCGAATGCATTCGTTCACTTCGGCGCGCACCTGCTCTTCGGTACAGAAGATGTGGGCGTCATCCTGCGTGAAGCCGCGCACGCGCATCAGGCCGTGCAGGGAACCCGAAGGCTCGTTGCGGTGGCAGCTGCCAAATTCGCCCATGCGCAGCGGCAAATCGCGGTACGACTTCAGGCCCTGGTTGAAGATCTGCACGTGACCCGGGCAGTTCATCGGCTTGATGCAGTATTCGCGGTTTTCCGACGCGGTGGTGAACATGGCGTCTTTGTAGTTTTCCCAGTGGCCGGTTTTTTCCCACAGCACGCGGTCCATCATAAACGGACCTTTCACTTCCTGGTACTGGTACTCTTTGAGCTTCATGCGCACGAAGGCTTCCAGCTCGCGGAAGATAGTCCAACCGTCGTTGTGCCAGAACACCATGCCCGGCGCTTCTTCCTGCATGTGATACAGATCGAGCTGTTTGCCGATCTTGCGGTGATCGCGCTTGGCCGCCTCTTCCAGGCGTTGCAGGTAGGCGTTCAGCTGCTTCTTGTCTGCCCAGGCGGTACCGTAGATACGCTGCAGCATTTTGTTTTTGCTGTCACCGCGCCAGTAAGCGCCGGAGGTTTTCTGCAGCTTGAAATGGTGGCAGAAACGCATGTTCGGCACGTGCGGGCCGCGGCACATGTCGATGTATTCTTCGTGGTGATACAGGCCAGGACGATCGTCATGGCTGATGTTCTCATCCAGGATCGCCACTTTATAGATTTCGCCGCGCTCAGCGAAGGTGTCGCGGGCTTCTTGCCAGCTGACCTTCTTCTTGATGACGTCGTAATCCTTATCGGCCAACTCGTGCATCCGCTTTTCCAGCAGATCCAGGTCTTCCTGCGTCAGGGTGCGGTCGATATCCACGTCATAATAGAAACCGTTGTCGATAACAGGACCGATCGCCATTTTGGTATCCGGCCACAGCTGCTTGATCGCATGACCCAGCAGGTGCGCGCAGGAGTGGCGCATGATTTCCAGACCGTCTTCGTCTTTGATGGTGATGATGGCCAGCTGCGCATCCGATTCGATCAGATCGCTGGCATCAACCAGTTCGCCATTGACGCGACCGGCGATACAGGCTTTCGCCAGGCCAGGGCCGATATCGCGCGCGACATCCATCGGGGAAACGGGGTGGTCGAAATGACGCTGACTACCGTCAGGAAGAGTAATAACAGGCATTAATAATTCCTTATCTACAGTGGTGACCCACACGACAGATCACATGAAGAAATACAATATTGTTTAACTACATGATGTTATCGACGCTATCCAGCTTTACCCTGCCAGATATGTACACTCATATGTACACAATTTGAAATGTACTATGTTGTTACGCCATAACGGGATGAGTAGTCTATCACTAGAGAAAGGCCATCATCTACAAGAGGATTTACAAACCCTCCCCTCGTCTATACTTCCACTATCGTCCTCTAAAGGGATATCAGTATGTGTGGCCGTTTTGCTCAAATTCAAACTCGTGCAGATTATCTAGATGTTCTCGCATCCGAGCTAGAATTTGCCGGCGCATTGGATAACGTGCCGATTGCACGTTACAACGTGGCGCCAGGCACTCGCGTACTGATATTGAATCAGCGTGACGACAAGCTACACCTTGATCCTGTTGACTGGGGGTATGGCCCTGATTGGTGGCGTGAAATGAAGCGTCAGCCGGTTATCAATGCTCGCGTTGAAACAGCCGCCACCAGCAGAATGTTCAAGCCGCTATGGAGTCACGGTCGCGCGCTGGTGATGGCAGATGGCTGGTACGAGTGGAAGAAAGACAAGCACGACGCCAAAGTAAAGCAGCCCTATTTCATCTATCACGAATCGAAAGCACCTATATTTTTCGCCGCAATAAGCCGCCATCATCCCGATGCTAAAGATCCTCCTGATGATGACGGTTTTGTCATCGTGACCTGCGCCAGCGATTCGGGTTTGCTCGATATTCATGACCGCCGGCCTGTCGTTCTGCCACCAGCAGCTGCACGCGAGTGGATTAAGCCAGACATCACATCAGCGAGAGCAGAAGAACTCGCGAACGAAGCGGCCACATCTCCCGACGATTTCGCTTGGCATCCTGTAGGAAAATCAGTCGGCAATATCCGCAATGACAGCGCTGAGCTGATTAAGCCTATCGCCAATCCACTGGTTTAATAAACCCGAGCGCGCGGAAGATCACTAAGCCGCGTAGTGTATGCCGGTGACAGTAGCTCACGCTTCATTGACCACACCTGATGCGCTCCTTGACCAGCAAACCACAGTTTCGACCTACCCGAATTGTTTATCCGATCAAGCACGCCCATGAGCTGTTCGCTGTTATGCCGTGGTTTGTACTCATCGAACAGCCCTAACTGAGCCACGCCTTGACTGTAAAAATCCTGCAGCATCACCCCGCCTTTCTGATACCGATGACCGGGTTGCCAAATCGCATCAAGGCAACGCATAGCCGCGGCGATAATGTCGCGAGTATCCTGTGTGGGTACGCTCAGTTTTATGCTTGCGGTGTTGCCGTAGTACTCCTCATTGATGGCAAATGGGCTGGTTTTGAGCCACGCGCTGACATGCCGGCAATACTGATGCTCCTCCCTCAGCTTCTCCGCCGCACGCGTCGCGTACATGCAAATAGCCTGGTGCATCTGGTCATACTCAGTTATCCGGTCTCCGAAGCTGCGACTGCAGATGATCTGTTGTTTTGTCGGTGCAAACTCCTCCAGCTCGAGACAAGGCTGACCACGTAGCTCGCGGACGGTTCGCTCTATCACAACGCTGAAATGCTTGCGGATCATCGTAGTGCTTGCATCGGCCAGTTGTAGTGCCGTTTCTATTCCCATCATGTTGAGCTTTTTCGATATTCGGCGTCCGATACCCCAGACCTCATCGACCGGCACGAGGCCCATCAATTTGCGCTGGCGCCCTTCATTAGACAGATCCACTACTCCGCCAGTCTTGTCCCACTTCTTCGCCGCGAAGTTTGCCAGCTTGGCTAACGTCTTGGTTTGGGCAATTCCAACGCCTACAGTTAGCCCAGTGTTGCGCAGTACCTTAGCCCGCACCTGACGGCCGAAAGTATCCAGATCAATGCAGTTACGAACTCCAGTCAGATCAAGAAAACTTTCGTCAATTGAATACACTTCTACGCGTGGCGCCATCTCTTCTAAAACAGCCATCACACGCTGAGACATGTCGGCGTATAGCTCATAGTTGCTGCTGAACGCGATGCCCCCTGCGCGCTCAAATTCCCGCTTAATTTTGAAATAGGGTTCTCCCATCTTTAGCCCTAACGCCTTCGCTTCCTTGCTCCTGGCTACGACACATCCGTCGTTATTCGACAGAACGACAACAGGACGCCCTCGCAGATCTGGTCGCCACAACGTTTCGCAGCTCGCGTAGAAGCTGTTCACATCAGCAAGCGCGTACATCACTTGAGCCTCGTTATCGAAGACACAACAACGCCCATCACCTCCAGTTCGTCGCCGCCGTCATGAAGCAGGATCGGCTCATATTTCGGATTCATGGGTTCCAATTGCGTACGGGGATGTAAACAGAGGCGCTTAACGGTGAACTCGCCGGCTATGCTGGCTATAACGATATCGCCATGGGCGGGGCTGATGCTGCGGTCAACAACAAGCATAGAGCCCTCAGTGATCCCGGCCTCAAGCATGGAATCACCTGTCGCATAGAGAAAATAGGTCGCATTGGGATGGCTGATGCAGTACTCGTTCAGATCGATGCGCGAACTGACGTAATCTGCTGCAGGACTGGGAAACCCCGCCGGCACCTTGTCGGCGAACAGCGGGATTTTGAGCTTGGTTGGGTTTGGTGTTGGATAAAAGAAAGTCATAATGTTGCCTTGTTACTGTGTTTTTATACAGTATATGCGCAAGATTTTGACGGGGGAAAGTTCGGATTTTTGTTAGATAGGTAGGATATTGATCGGTAAAGAAAGATAGTTTTGATGAATGGCCGGGTTCCCTCCCGGCATACCATTACAGCAGCGTCTGGCCCTGCGCTGCCATGAGCTGCTTCGAATAGCCGTACTGTACGTCTATCTGAGTCATTGAAAGCACACCAGGGAATACAAGAACTTCAGCTACTTCAACCCTCGACTGAGCAGCCGTAACGCCTGGAGTGGAATTATCGCGCCATGCGCCGATGCGGTAGAATGATGGGTTCCCGTTTTCTTTGATGCTCCGATTTGCCAGATTCGCACCCGACGCCAGTGCGGCAGGAACCAGTTCATTCAGTTGCCACGGGATGTAAAGCGCGGCCGAATTTCCCGTGCCGTTGACGATCAACGCCTGGAATTGCCAGTTCAGTGCTGATGTCGGCTCCTGCGCATTAGCCTGCGCATAGCCCAGGTATGGGTCTGTTTTTACACTCGCACCAACAATCGCGGAAACAGTATTCTTTCCAGTTGGCACCTGCGCAGACCTGATACCAATGCCAACGCCGTCTACAGTACCCTGCTGGCTTAAATTTCCGAATGGGTAGATATATGACTGCGGCGTAACATTGACGGGCTGGCGATATACAACAATCAGCGTGCGATCAATTCCGTCAGGCACTGTTGTGAGCAACCCGTTAAATTTATCACAGAGATAGCCGAACTTGGTTTTTTGCGGTGTACCGACAAGCTGCACTGAGTGATTGTTGCCAGAGTAATCTTTATCAAAATCACGGCACAGATGCGCCATCGCACCCGGAGCAGTGTTAACCGGAATAAACATAGGCCGCAGTGATGTATTTGGCGTTTTATAGCCGATAGCTCGAATAGCTGTAGTCATTACAGAGACTCCGTTGAGAAAATTTCACAATAGTTATCCATTGGGATAAAAAATCCGTCCTGGTCGGTGTAGCCCGAATTATTCAGTTCCCCATCGCTATCACACAGGTTTCCACGTGGGCCATTGATGCGGCCGCTGCGCTGTGGATGCTGCGGATTTTCAGGATCTGCGGGGTCGAAACGTCCCCAACCGTAGGTAATAATGTCTGCATCAGTCAGGTCACGTGAGCAAACGATTCTGACGCGATCAATGCCGACAATCTCAACAGACGTAATAATGTCGTAGAGTTCGAAGGTGAATTTATTTCGCACGTCAAAACCAAAATTATCGGTCGGCATGACAAAATCTGTTTTGAAACGGATTGGATATGTCGGGCACTCATACCGAGTTATGGATACGTTTTTCTGACGTAATTCTGAAACAGGGCGTAACCAGTGTTTTTTCACCTCCCGACCAGCCTGCAAATCTTTAACAATGCGGCTTGCCAGTCGCTCCATATATTTACCGCCCATCATATAGCTGGTTGGCATATAATGGACGCCATCAGAGTAGCGAGAGACATACCCAGGAAACGCAATGTGCATTAGCCCTTCATTTGCCAAGTCTCTCAGGGCAAGAGCCATGAACGGATATTTTCGTGCATAGGCATTATGAGATGCCAACTGATGACACAGCGTGATCGGCGCCACCTGCTGCCCTGTGATTTGCTGCGCATCTGCGTTCTCGTCAGTGATGCATTGACGAGTTAATTTCGTAAATTCCTCTCGCGGAGTCTGAAGCAATATGTCTGTTTCCCCCTGCCACCACGGACGGAACAAAAACGCGTAAGTTTTATTCTCGCTCAGAGCCAGGCGCATGCCGTTTGTAATATGGTTTATGCCCTTCTGATACGCATCTGTCCCTTTTTGAAGCTTGGCAATATTAAACCCTGGTGCAGACGAAGAACTTGTCAGAAACGTAATACCCAACTTATCGTAAGTGGTTCCCCGTTCATTACACAAACGCGTAATCATGTCATTCGACAGCGTGCTGAGGCATCCTTCTGACTGCCATAGGGTCTCACCGGCTACACCGATAATTTTCTCAACCAGCGGAGAAATAGTATCGGTTCCCGTTGTGTCAGAATAAAGCCCATCACTAAACGTCCGATTCGCGAATGGCTGAGTTGTTGAATACACCTTTGCATCAACTGCCTTCGTCACTCCTGAACCAAGCGACTGTCCACCGGCTTTTGTTCCGACATAGTCTGGCCACAGAAACTCCGGTAACGCCTCCTTGACTGCTTGTCCTATAACAGGGATGTCTTGATCGTTCTCAAACCCAGGCAAACACGCTACTGGTTTAAAGTCCTCATCCAAGAATAGTAGGCCAGGCGGCCCCGGAATTTCCAAAACTTCGAAATTACCGTAACGGAATCCGCCCAGCGTTGACACACCAAACAGCGGTATATAATTCTCGTCTAAATATGCAATATCATAATCTGGGTTAGGTGGGAGTTTTTGGAATTTAAAATCACCAATACCTACATCACCATCTTCGTTGTCGTAAATATTGATGCGCCCCTCTCCATCAGTAAAGGCGTTCATAATGGCTCTGCCGTCTAAATCGTTGGCAAAACCTACCTGTATCGATACTGTCCTGTTATTTGTAGCCTCAATTTCTTCTTCAAGCTCTCTGACAAATTCACTTGATGGGTAGCTTTTGTCTGTTTTAGTCGCAACCCCATTAACGTTGCGCCAGACATCAGCAATTTTATTCTTATCAGAAGACCACACAAAATAATATGCGCCATTTGGAATCTCACCAGAAGCAATTGCAGCGTTCGCCTCCTCTTCCGTCCATGGATGACCAAGTGGCGCTATATTTGCCAGCGCACCAGCCCACGTATATCGTTCAACTCCAAATCTATCGATATAAGTTTTAGAATTTGAGTTTACGATTTGATCTATTTTCCCAGCGTTAAACTTTAAATCCTGTACAGCTTCGCTTGGAATGGGGTTATTTGTTGGTGTGGTAGCCATTTATTCAGTTACCTCGTAATTATACATTTCATCGTTGTATTCAGACATGGTTAACGAAGTAGTCCCGTCGCCATTTGGTTTCTTTTCAGTGATCGTCCATTTAGTTGCATCCATCTCTACTTGCGAGGCGATGACGTAACGAGACGGAGACTGTGTGTTGTAGCCGTCATAGAGGTTGAGGGTTATTGCTGGTACTGCTGCAGTGAAGCCAAATATGGTATCTGTGCGAGGATATGCCTGGACGCGTGCTGTAGGCGCACCGATTGCATCAGTAACGACCACAAACATATCCCCAGACCACTCGAGCCGTTCGCTGGTATCGAAGTTGTTGCCGTTACGTGCAACGATATAGCCATCCTGCTGGTTCGCGTCGTAGATATCGGCTACCTGCACCATCTGCCCGACGTTCACCCATTCACCATCTGAAAGAGCGCGGATAGCCATCGTTTGCCGCGAATACAGCAGCCGGCGAACTTCTTTCAATGCCCGATCCCGCGCCTGGTACGAATTGCGGATAAACAGCATGTCGAATTTCTTCGCCTTTACCGGTTCCCCCTCTTCAATCGAGTTGCCGACGATCCGGTAGCGGATGAATGCCTGCTTATTCGTGACCGGGTTTCGATACTTGACCTCTACCCCATCAAAACCACCTGGTAGAGTCATGTCGTAGGAAAGGCTGTAATCCTCCGCTTTCATGTTGGCGCGGTTGAATACCGTCGTCGCATTCGGTTTTCGTTCATCACGCGTGAAAGACAACACCCCGCCATCCCAGAACGCCGTCACGGTGGCCGCATCACAGATCGTCTGAATCCGAGAGCCCAGCGAGATATCTTCATCATCGAATGTGTAATCGAAATACCCCAGGCGCTGATCCGGCAACGATGCCGCGATAGAGTAAAGCTCGTAGATGTCGATGCTCGACTCTGGCTGACCGCCCATCTTTAGCCAGGTGTGCAATACAGCGTCCGCAAACGAACGTGAAGGCCTTTCTGTGTAATCGACCGTCTGTGTAGCCAGGTTGTAACTGATGACGTGGCGGGTGATTAGAGCGTTATATTTTCGCTCCCTTGCACTGGTAGCGCGTTCTGTCGCAGTGACAGTGACGGTTACGAGCGTATCATTCGGGTAAACAACGTTGGTGCGCGTCCTGACGATGTGAACGGCTTCGACCTTGAGGATTGAATGGTCATTGCTGTTATTCGACCGGATGAAAGAAATCGCGTAACGACCATTGCCGGCTGCAGGTGTGAATTTAAACGTCTGATATTTTGTATCTGCGTTTTCATCGTCATTGTTGAGCCCTACGTTGTAACTCTCTAACGTTCCCGGGATCTGGTTGTTATCATCATCGACCTTGTAGAAGGTGACATTGGTTCGGGCATAGTCACCGTGACCTAACTGCGCCTGCAGGTGAACCCAAAGCTGAGTCCCTTCAACCGGAGAGAATGATGGGCCAATTACCAGCGGTTCATTGTCGTTAAGCGTGAATATCGACGTGTTGATTACCGCGTCGTCGGGGATCTGGCTGATATCGTTGCCGCTCAGATTTGCAAACGTGAACTCGTAGAAATACTGCGGATTCACTGGGGCGCCATCGTCGGTTGTTGTCGCACTGACAAGATCGGCAAATACCGTGATATCACGAGTTACTGGCCCCGACACCGTGTTGTAGGTGACATTGACTACGAACGATACAGAATGAGGCTTAGGCAGGTCATAGAAGTAATCAAAGTCGCTATTCTGCTTGATTTTCACCTTTGCCTGTCCGGCGATGAACTCGCCAGAAACCATATCGGTGGTTGTCGTCGCCGTTTCTACAGGAAAATCACCGCTCTCGTTCGGACCAGGAAGCTCCTGGCCGTCGATGTCATCGAAAGCGAACCCCTCATTGATCCGCGGGATGTTCTCGCCTGGCTGGTAGATGCGGTATGAGGCGCCAGCCAGCGCGCCGAGGTTCGATTCTGAGTATCTTACTGACGTGACGTCATACCGGCCCAGCCCGAAGTTCATCCACTCTGTGACTTTCTTGATGTTGTTGTCGTACTCGAATAACGACTCTTGAATCAGATCAGGGAGCGCGCGTACCTGGCCGTAGTTGTCAGGCTTTGCCTCGCCGTTGCGCGCGATGTTGGTTTGTCCTTTCAGGCTGTTGTTTGGTGACGTTTTCGCATTACTTCCTGCTGCTACGCTGGTGCTTGGTTGTCCGATGAGTGATGAAAGAATTTTTTGAGTAAATTTTATCGGGTTAAAGTGCTCTAAAGGGTTGAGGATTGTTCCAAGCGTGCCGCTTTTCGGCTGGTCGAACACGTTGATCACGTCGCCATCGTTGAGAGGAAAATTCAACTCATCATCTGGCTGCAGCTTCACGCCGTTACGGAAAATTTCAACATCACAATGAAGGTTGGCTGATTTAAGCCAGGGATAGAACATGCTACCAGCATGGAGGTTATGACGTTCTTTCGGCAACCCTGGCACACGCTGAACTTCGATCAACGGCATAGTCGTAAAACTCCAATTTGGTGAAAACTCGTTCCAGTGTCCGCAGCTTGTCAAAGCGCACATGCCCAGATTCGCCGCGGCTATGAAATGCTTGCCCATCAATGACTAAACCGACGTGGGCTGGCTGAGCGCCGTAATAAGCGATAAAAATGCTACTGTCGGACACTTTCTCGACCTGATGCCAGAACACAACATCACCGGAAAAGCACGTCAGGAAGTCGCTGCCGGCTTCGTAGTCCGCTGTTTGGTGTATCTCTATGCCAAGCACGTGCCGGTAATAAAGCACCACCAGCCCCCAGCAATCAGCCTCGTCGAACGAGCACGCCCGATCGCGCCATGGTTTTCCATCCATGGCACAGATGAAGTCAGATTTATGCATTGGCAAGCCCTGGGAAGTCGGTTGTGTTGTAGAGGAACCCGATATTGTTGTTCAGGGGGTTTTGCAGCGTCAGCGAGCACGTAACATCGCTTTCGTCCATTGCTACATCCTTCACATAGAGCGTCCACGACTTCAGAGGCGTATTCATGTCCGCCGCATCGAAACGCTGATACGTGGCAGAGATTGGCGTTATGCGTGAGTGCGCGCGCCACTGCTTAAGTTGCTGTTTAAAGTCCTGAGCCAGACGCCCAAACTTGGCCGTAGAGTTGATCACAGGCGTGCTACTCTGTTGGCTCTCTGCAACCTCCATTCTGCAAGGCGAATACTCCTGGCCAGCGAATGTCTTCGGGTATATCTGGTTTGCCACCAGCCGGAGAACGCCAAATGCCGGATGGCTAAACGTCATCGTGTCGTAGATGATCCGGTTGGGCCGCTGTGACTGAAATTCTCGTAATGTAGGCATTCAATACTCCGGCATGTCGCGGTTGACCACTTCATCAATGATCCCCCACTGATACGGCGGCAGCTCAACAATGACGTCTGAGAATTCATCATCCGGGTTGTAGACCTTCCGAGTGATTACGCTCGCCGTCCACGTCGTCGTGTTGCCGTTAATGCTCGTTTGAACCGGCGGAGCCACGAAATGCAGTTCCTGCATTTGCAGGCCAGAGCCGCCCAGGTTGCACAGCATCGTGAACCACTGATTGCCGTTATCCAGGTAACGAGGGCTGCGATACCACTGCTCAAATGCCCGATCCTCTTGCAGCGTGAAAATCCACGTCAGCGACCAAGTGGTTTTGAGGTCATCTGTCAGTCGCTGGAAGATAGGCGCGCCCACTGCCGGCTGATCGGTGCGAAACCCGGCATCAATGGTGCGGCTCTTGTTGGACTTCTGGGGAAGTGATAGCCAGTCGGGATAAGGTATTGCCACGGTTTTCTCCCGGTAATAAAAAACCCGCCGAAGCGGGTTATTGGGTTGCCCTGCGAGGGGCCTGATGATTTCGACTTATGGCTTGGCTCATAGGGCCGCCGTTGTCCATGTCAGCGATAAATATCTCCATCGAGACACCGCCATTGCCATCACTGGTTACCTGGTGATCTACATATGAACCGTTGGTATTGTTGATACTGACATTCACATTGATACCACTACCGCCTTGCATGTCCTTGTTGCTGATCACCTTGCCGTTATCACCAGGTATCATGTACTGCTTACCTGTGCTGGCTTGGTAAATCTCAGGAAGACCGCCTTCGCCAACCTGGTACATGCTGCCCGACCTTACAGGCCCGCCATTCTTGCGCTTCCCTGCCAGACTGCTAGACAGCGCCATAGCCGCGACAACTGCACCGATACCAATCGCTGCAGCACCACCGAATGAACCGATAGAGGCAACGATGGCCGCCGGAGTCCAGGCTGTTGTGGTCGCCGCTGCAGCAGTCGTGCTAGCAGCGGTGGTTGTGGCAGTTCCTGCAACCTGCGCGGCCGTAGTGGCAGCAATAGCTGATGTTTGCGCTGCTGAACCCATAACCGCCGATTTAACCCAATCAACCCCCATCTGTACAAAGGCATTCACCAGGCTATTAAGTACCGTTGAGCCAAGCGAGCGCGCTGCCTCTTCCGCACTCATGCTGCCGGTGATAATGCCAGTAAAAGCATTGGATGCGTTGCCGGCGAATGCATCAAATGACGCAGCCAACGCCTCATTGCCTGCGTTTTGATTGCGGAATATCTCCCACTGTGCCGCGATCCGCTGTTGTTCGTACTGAGTATTTGCTGCCCTCATCAACTCAAGGCCGCGTTGGGTGATTACCCCTTTCTCAGTCTCGAACTGCTGGATCAGCGCCAACTTCTGCGCATTCTCGTTGGCAAGCTGCTGCACTGGGTCAACCATGCCGGCAGCTTGCTGCTGAGGACTTACCACAGCTTCAGCCCGGATTTTTGCCAGATTTACCTGATGCTGTTGCTCCAGCTGCTCGGCCGTGGTGTTGTACTGCTCCTGGCTGATTTTCTTGGCCGCCAACGCCGTGTTTAAATCCTTCACGTCCTGCGCGTAGCTGGCGTTCTCTTTGGCCTCCGGGAGTAGCTTCTCTGCTGCTGCCTGCGCCTTGATAGCGTTGGCTGTGTCCCACTTTTTGGCAGCGTAAGCACCAGCCTCAGCTATCTGTGCTTGCGTCGCGCCTTTACCGAGTGATTGCTGTGCGGTAAGAATCGCCTGCTCTCGGCTAAGCTCGCTTGTTGAGTCCGCCGCAAGCTCTGACTGCTGCTTCAGGTTTGCCAGCTTCTGGGCAACGCTTTCTGCTTGGCTGGCTGACTTCTTGCCCTCCGCATTGCTTTCTTTCTGGGCTTTGGTATTCCGCTCTATCTCGGCATACTGATCTTGGAGTTTCTTCACTCGCGGATCATTCTTAGATATGCCAGCATCTTCAGCGTCATATACTGCCTGTAGTCTGGCCCTTGCTTCCCCTTCTAGTTTCGATAGTTCTATGCGACGCTGAGAACGCTTCACCAATGCATCTTGCTTAGGGTTTGCAGTTCCTGAGTTATTGAAATTAATCGTTCCATTGGCTGCGTTTTCTGAAGCTTTTGCCACCGAATTCATATCGCCGATCAGCGTGGCTGCTTTGTTGCTGAGAGCTGCTAAAGCCTGATTTTGTTCTGACCAGCCATCAAGTCCAAGCCATGACCACGTTCTTGCTCTACGTGCATACATTTCGCCAGTTGACGTGAGATCTGCAATCTTCTGTGATGCCGTCTCAGTTTTTCCACTTAGCCTATCTATTGCTGCGCTAATAGAGTCAATAACCTTCACCATGGTTGCGCTAGCGCCCATAGCTTCGTTCATTTTCCCAATTAGATTTTGAAGGGAAATCGTAAGGGAGTTGCTCGCCTGATCCATCGTCCTTGGGAGCTTCGAGAATTCATCGTTAACAGCCGATGACTGCTTCATGATTGCATTAAGTGCATCCTGAGCGCTCAACTTACCCTCGAGCATTGCTTGTCGCAACTGCCCCATTGATAGTCCCATCCCTGCGCCAATCTGCCTAGCAAGCTCAGGCATTTGTTCAAGGATGGAGTTAAATTCTTCGGCTCTTACTGTGCCGGAGGAAATAGACTGGCCGAATTGTCTTAATGCATTTGCCATCTCTTCTGTAGAAGAGCCGCCAACTCGCCCTATTTTCTGAAGCGTATCGGTTAATGCAAGTATTTGGGTGTTGGTTGCTCCAGTCCCTTTTAGCGCGGAGGTCATCGCCTCCCACAGCTTGGCCGTATCCCTGAGGCTAGCGCCAGTAGTCGATGCTATGGCCGTCAACGTTTCAAACGTAGACATTGCTGCTGCGGCATCAGATGATAGCCTGAGGATCCGTGACTGAAGTTGCGTAATGTTATCGGCGACTGTCAAAAAAGCCTTGCCGTAATCGATAATCAAAGCAACTGATATTGCGCTTGCAACCCCGCTCAACACTGATTTAAACCCAGACATAGACCTACCAGCACTGTCGGCAGAGGATGTCAATCCATCAACGGCTTTAGATGAACGATTGGCTTGTTTTTCCATCTCCCCTAACACGACAGCTGCTTGACGGCTACCTGTGACCATCTTTGCAGTTTCAATATCAACTTGATAAACCAAGCTCCCGCCGTCCTGCTCCGCCATTTACTGATCTCCGGGCATAAAAAAACCCCGGTTGAACGGGGTTTATTTTCTAATGGTTAATATTTTACTTGCAGGCTTCATTACCTACATAATCAGCGATTGATTGGGGAACTATATCGCTCATATTCGGGTCAGCGCGGGATAACTTCATTTGCTCTAGGGTCTCGCCATCACCCAGGTACTTTACTGTGCGATTAACGCAGTCGTAAGCACGCTCAGAGTATGACACCCCGGAACTACCCTCTCGCTTAGTAATAATGGTTTTCAGACCATCACGCTCCCCCTTGCCTAACACTGTATACACAGCCTTGGAATCGGTAGGAATTGAAATTTTATACTCTGCCGACATGGCAAATGGAGAAATAAACAATGCAAGTAAAAATAAATTCTTTTTCATAGATACCCCATATCAACCAGCCCAACCTTCCAACTTTCTCTTCGCTTCTATCTGCGCAAGCTTATCAAAGTCTTTTTGTCGGCGCAGGATTACTGAATATTGATAATATCCATGATGGCCTGGCGCTTTGAACTCAGGAAAAGGATGAGGCTTTTTTATCCAGGTCTCATAACTGCAGACTCTAGCTTCGTGAGCCGCTTTTAATGCTGGCAAAGCAAGCGGAGCAAACGCAATCTGTTGCTTACACAGTTCTATCGCTTTCTCAAGGTGAAATGCATCTGCTCTCAGCTTGTAGTGCTTCTTGATCTGCTCCTGCAACCCGAAGTGAACCTGAATTATCTGGTCATACGAAAGATGCCTCAGGCCATCCAACCATTCTTCCTCAGTCACATCCCTATCCCCATCAACCAAAGATAAGGGAATCGTAGCAGATGGCGCGCGGCAGGCAACGAAAACGATGGGCCAGAAAGCAAAAAGCCCCAGCATTTAAGGCCGGGGCTAGAATCAGTTAACGTTCGCAGTTAGTGAAGCTGATCTTTGCTGATTACCAGCAGTCGATGTGAATGACAGTCACGATCATCACCCCAACAGAAATCAGTCCAAGTTCCGTAGAAATCATCCCACGAAGTCATAAAGGTCAGAGGGCGATCTTCTTCAGTGCCATCTGAAACATAAACATGGTAACCATCTGCCTGAATCGCCCATGCAATCATGCCTTCCCAGAATCGACGACCATCGCTGGTCTGTTCACTGTCGGATACGACGATCGAATGACTCTCCAAGAAGTACTGGAAGAACATTCTTGGTAATCCTGTCACAGCAGAAGTGTACTGCGGCTGAACACTACGCCAGACCATAATCTGGGTGCAGCTTCTTCTTCCTGGTACGATGTTTTCCATGAACTCCAAACGAACAGCGTACACAGTGACCGGATCTTGGGAATCCGTTACCAAACGATAATGGTCTTCAGTGCGGGCTTTTACGAGACGATAACCATGAGGCGTCGTATAGCCAGGCAGCGAGAAGTCCACAACGCCTTTCTGCATGAAAGCGGTCGTGTGCTCGATGTTGTTGCCTGTGACGTTAAGCTTGGTGTTGAAACCAGCCTCAGGGATATTTAATGGCATTCTCGTGTTCGCTGTTTGTCTGTTCATAGTGTCCTCCAACATTGCCGGAGTACTTCTGATAAGAAGGCCGAAGCGTTTTAGGCTTCGGCTATTCATACAACTACGGTTGTTAAGTCGTATACTATTACCTAAATGGTGATCTTTCAATGTCGACTGTTCGTTTTGTTTACCTTAAACAGCCTAAAAGTGCGCTCAATTGCCTTGTAGCGCACCCAGCAACGCAGCCATATCCCCACATGAAAGGAAAACTGGCTGCGCACAACTAACCACGTTTCGATTTTGGGCTATCGATTTTTTTGCGTTTTCATCATCGCCTGCCAGCGCTTCTCGTCTTCATCCATCACCTGATCGTACTCTTCGCGCGTGAAGCCGTTCTGCTCTGGGTACTTTGCCGCCAGCAGCAACTGAAACTCGGTCATAGAAAGGCGCTCTGCTTCATCGCGAGGCATACTGAAGTGATTGCGGGCGGCGCTGATGTACTCGAAGGCGTTGAACTCGTTCACGTAGCTGTTCGACTCGTGTCGCTGCAGCTTGCGGATCTTTGCTTTACCGATGATACCGTGAGTGATCAGTGATTGGCCGATTACGATGATGTCGCTCGCCGGCATCTTTCCGCGGCGAAACACGAAAGCCCTCTTTCCTCGTTTGCTTGGCCGCAACTCTCCCACCAGCGCGCTAAGGTCATCATCACAGCATGCCTGCATGACGATCATCCCCGCGAATATTGCCGCGATACTGAATGACGGTGCGTTGATGTATGCCAGCAACCACCCAGGAACCTCACCGTATGCCTCAACAGCGGCTTCAAGTAACCGCGGAGCCTCACTGGTATGGAGTTCAGCAAATCGCTCTACAATCTCCGCTGGCGAGCCTATACGGGTCATGTTTGCGAACGAAGGTCGAAGGAAGTAATCGCGATCGTCATCGGTGATGACCATCTCGCCTAATTCAGTGATTGGTGTCATGAGATGCCTCGAATAATTATCATCAAGGGCGCAGTACGCCCTTTGTGATAGTCACGCGGTAACGGTGATCGCGCTGGTTGATGTTTTGGCGCCATCATTGGTGGTAAACGTGATTGTGGCCGCGCCGGCAGAAACGCCAGTAACGAGACCTGACTGATTGACGGTGGCCTTACCGGTTGCCGAGGATGACCAGGTGCCGGTTTTGTCGCTTGCATCAGCCGGCGCCACGGTGGCGGTAAGCTGTTGAGTAGCCCCTACAGCAATGCTTGCTGTTGCTGGCGCCACTGTCACACCGGTAACCGGTACATCCGCGGCGACTTCAAATACGACAGTATCGGCATCAGCAACTTTCCACTCGCCGGAGAAAGTGGAGATGTCGCTCGTGCCAAAATCACCAGACCACGACGTAGTGTTGAAGTAGCCCATGATGTAGGTGCCGGAATCTTCGCCGACGAAATCGAATCGCACCCAGATCGACGGCTGCCTGCCAGCCTGCACTTCATCGAAAATGTACTTGGAGATGTTGAGCGCGCCGATCTCAGTGGTTTTGTCTTTTCGGCGGAATTCACCTTCACCGGAAATGGTGAAATCCATATTGGTTACCAAGTTCTCCACCAGCCCTTTCGCGTCGTCCGCTTCAGACGTCACAGAGTTTGGCGAGAAGTCGAAGCCCTTTGTGGTCAGCGCGCCTAGGCGCTTCCAGTCACTCAGTGCCGGCAGCGTGTCAGCACAGCCGAAAGCCATACGCAGCACCGCGACTTTACCGATCAGCTTGCCGGTATCATTTGCACAACCTTGCATGTGTTACCTCTTCAAATAAAAAAGGCCGCCCAGAGGCAGCCTGATGGATAGATATGTGCGTTATTCGCCGTAGGTGCAGCAGACTAAAAGTCGGTAGATTAATCGCCCCTCTGCTGATGGGATTGGCGTTGGAGAGCCTCCAAGCAGACGCATAGCGCCAACACAGCTATCAGCGCCCTGCTGGCTGCTGATGTAGTCGGCGATTTTGTTCGCCGCGGCATCTGCTTCTGCGTTCTTTCCTTTGGCCCCGACAACATCGACCATTACGAAGAAATCTCCGCCGCGGTCGTATTGAATATCTGAACCACCGCCAGGCCGGAACACGATGAAGGCGTCGGATAACTTACCCGTGTCGTTCCACATCAGCGTTTGGATGGTGAGCCCCGCGGTTAGGCCTGCACTCTCGAAAAGATTTCGTAGGCGGAGATACATTGGAGGTGTCACAGCATCATCTCCTTCCTGATTATCTCGCCCACCTGCCGGCGGGTTTTCTCTGCGGCCTTGGTGAGGAATTTAGGTTCACCAGCAGGATCCCAGTAATTGCCTCGGTTGTTTGGCCGCGGTAACCCCTTCATGATGCCACTGGCGTTATGGACATAGACCGCATAATTCGCTGAGTAACCGATACGGCCAGTAATCCGAGTACCGTTGATCATTGTCTCCTGGTACTGCGAATTTATCAGGGTACTGGTGTCAACCGGGGTCATCAGCGCTGCTTCATTAGCGATTATCATCACAGCCGACTTGATAGCCCTGACCGCTTTTCTCGTCCTGACGTCCTCAACCACCGCATCAAGGCGCCGCTGGGCTTCTTTGATACCTTTTATCTTTACGCCCATCGCTATGCCCCCGTCAGAATGGCTATATCCTCAGCCAGGCGCTCAAACGTATCGGCATAGCGGATCACCTGCACCACCTCATCGGCACCCGCGGCGATCGGGTCTACCATGGTAGACACACCGATAAGCAGATAGTCGCCTTTCTTGGCATCAGTGAATTCAGTCCACACCGTGTTTTTTACAGTGATTTCCGAACCGATATTATTCAGCTTCGCAGAGAGTCCGCCCTGGTAATCGCACATGATAATTTCAGGCGGATCCCACCCCAGAGGATCGCCAGCTTCACTATTGCCAAGATTACGCCATATCGTGGCCTGGGCAGTATAAGACCAGCTTGCTACACTCGACACCGGTCACTCCTTTGGCGCCATAATGCGCTCAATCTCAAACCATTCGATATTCAGCGCGTTGACCTGCTGGCCTTTTCCTACCGGCACGAATAGACCGACGGTATCGCCGCATTCAAGTTGCAAGTAACGGTCGATAACGATTTGTGAAACAACGGACTCACTAAACGTCTTTGTTTCACCTGCAACGTGATAAACCACCTTCACGTTTAATGCACTAATCGTACTTTTTACAATCGCCATCTTTCATTCCCTCCATTGCAGCACCTTCGCTCCAGTCTCCCGGATGCGCGGGCAGTTAATGAACCACTCGCCGTCCGATTTAACGTAGCCGGTAGTCTCCCGCCCAGTGTCGGTCATCACCCAGACGCGGGTGAATGAGCGCGGCAGGCTGTGCTTAACTGATTTGTACGCCATCACTCAGCACCTACGACGGTAAACCCAGTAAGCTGATTGTCATCGTCATACACAGCCGCTGCGCGACCAGTTCCTGGCTTAGCCATAGCGTTCATGAAACCGACAACACCCATGGTTATGACACCATCTCGAGACTGTGAGCAGACAAAGGGAATGTCGCTTCCGAGAAATGCGTCGTTACATACCACTCGATGATTGACCAGGTCAGCAGCGGCCACAGGGTCAGACGCGAATAACTGGTTCAGCAGCTCGGCAATTTGTCTTGCTTCCAACATGTTATTTACTCCCATTACACATACAGCCACCCTTTCCGATCCAGATGCCAGCAAATGCCGGGGATGCGGTTGGGTCGGCAGGAATAAGGGCGGTAGCACAGCCGTACTTATCCAGCCCGCGCAGCAAGTTCACTGAGGCTTTCCAGCGATCGGTGAACGACTGATACCGGAAAGAACGCGACGCCCCGCTTGGAGCCGTCTGGCTGGAGATGTATTTGTCCCCCTGCCCGAGCCCCATAAGCGCCAGCAGATAGAGCTGAATCAGCAGCGCGGGCGATGCCGGATAATGCGCATCAAGACACTCCTGAATGCTGTTGGCCTGATCGACTAGAGCCTGAAGAACAAAATCGGGAATGGTAATTCCCTGGATCTCCAGATACTCCTTCGCCTGTTCGAGAGTTACCATTATCGACTCCGTGAAATACCCCGCCGGAGCGGGGCATAAAAAAACCGCCTTAGCGGCGGCTGTTATTCAGCAGGGAACAGATTTTCGAGCTCGCCTTCCGGCAACAGTTCAGCGAGCTTTTCTTCGCCGAGGTTGCCTTTGAACTCAATCCCCAGGTCAGTGAGCCGCGCCTTGATAGCATCCTTGCGCGACTTTGTTTCGTTGCCGGCATCCGGGGTAGCCGGGGTCAGTTCACCGCCGGCCGCGCCACGCATCAACCGAACGTTAGATTTCAGCGCTGGGTGAAGCTTTTCCAGTTCCAACACATCCCCGATCTCTACGCCATTCCAGGGGCGAATCACTTCGTATTTAGCCATGTTTACCCCTTATGCCAGATTGGCGCCGTAGACAACACCGGAAAGCCCCTGATCGTCCGCAGTGATTTGCAGACCTTCAGCAGACATGATCTGGAAGTTGTAGTTAACGTTCGGTAGTGGACGTGGCAAAGGAATAACGCCCACAGCCATGCCGACCAGTGGAGAAATCACATCGCTGCGACGAACGTAAGCGACGAACTCATTACCCTTCAGCGCAAATGTCATGCGGACTTCTTTAACCGGCGCGAATGGTAATACCGCCTGCAATACATTGCCGCTCACCACACCGTTGACCACGTATGGCTGTGCCAGGTTAGCCCAGATTTCTGGGGATACCCACATCACATCGTATTGAGCGACTTTGTTGGTTCGGGCCAGCATACCGAATGCACCTTTACCGAAGAAATCAAACAGCTGAGTCATGGTGGCAGTGGTCAGGTCGATGTTAGCGCCACCAGCGCCAGCGCCGAGATTCAGCTTTTTGGTGTTGCGGTGGTTTTTGATGCCTTGTGCCTGGTAGGACTGCACCTGAATGTTCGCGTTGCCGTTCAGGTAATAATTGACGCGCTCTTTATTGAATTTGCGCATTTTCGCCATCTGCGAGTCCAACACCAGATCGATGCCCACGGTGTTCAGCCCGGCAGCATGGCGCCAGTTCACACCATAGCCGGCTGTGAATACCGGAATTGGGTCTCCATCGCTGGCGTATTCAGTATGGTCGAAGGAGAACGGCGCTTGGCCGTCAATGCTTACTGACACATCATCAGCAATATCACCGACCACACTATACAGCTTGGCTGTTTTGCCGACGGACAGAACCGTTTGCACGCCGATCAGATCGTTGATGATTTCCATGCCAACTTCCTGATCGCGCAGTTGCAGTACCTGACGATCAATTTCAGCCCAGAAATCACGAGTAAAGCCACCTGCAGCGTTTACTGCCAACCACTCCTGCGTCATGTGGGCGCGGTTGGCAGCGATCATGGCGTTATGATTGGCGTTCCACATATTGCGGTTCGCCCACAGCTCATTCCAGTGACCGCCGAGGCGGCTGTTTGCAGCCAATGTCTCTTTGGAGAAATACATGTGCGTTTATCCTTCTTTTAAGCGCCAGCGGCGACAGTGCCAACGCGCATACGCACGCGGATGAAATCGGTAGCGCCGGCGGCGATGGTGGCTTCGTCCTGGCTGTAACCGATCACTGAATCAGTGTCAGCAGTTGCCAGGGTGAATTGGCCGTTAGCGCCAAGCTTGATCGGGCTATCTTTCTTGTACGCGCCAGGTACGCAGAGCAGCGCCAATTCACGACCTTCTTCCACGTAGTTGCCTACAGCGGAGTCGCCAGCAGGAACCGCCTCGGTGATTTTCAGCCCTTGATGGTAGGCAACGTCGATGATGTAGATTCGGCCCTTTAGCGCGGTAGCCTGAGCGAATTCATCGCTGGCGTTGATGACGGCAGCAGTGCCTGGCAGAAGCGCCACGGCAGTGGTGCGGGTTTCGGTCTTATACAGCGACTTTCCGTCGATGTTTACGCGACGATAACGTGGCATTGGATAACCCCTTATTTGAAGTGTTCTTCGGCGGCAGGTGCGCCATTTTCTTGCTGATGCTGACCGGAGTTACCGCCCAACTGAGCCGAGCTTCCCAGGCGCTTAAAAGCGTCATCCAACGCTTCTCCTGTCAGGGCATTAGCAGCCAGTTCACCAAGAACAGCCGCAACGGCTTCACGCTTGGTTTTCTCTTCCGCGCGAGAGTTTGCAGTCAGGGTTTCGGCTAGTTGGTTATGGTTGGCCTGCAGCGCATCAACTTTTTCGGTGATCGGCTTGAGCGCCTCGGCGAAGTTGGCGGCCAGGCCTTTGCCGATTTCGGTGATCAGCTCTTGTTTCTCTTCAGTGGTTAAAGGCATGTCGCCCTCCGTTTGGTGGTTGGTTGCAGGTTGTTCCTGCGGATTGAAAAGGGATTTAACTTTGTTGGCGATGACCGTCACCCAGGATTCCTGCCGCGCAACCGGTGTTCCGGTTTCATCAAAGGTGATTTTTCCGCCCTCCGACGTGTAGCCATAAACCTGAGCTGCGCCGCCGTTGCGGATGATCACCACCTGCGAGTCGGTGAAGTCTGCCACCCAGGCAGATTCATTTTCGCCGGGAGCGAATTTATCTTTTGCTGCGCGGTCGAGACGTTGCTCACGATCCCGGTAGGATTCGCCAATCAGCGCGCCAGAGTTGGCCTTTAACGGCGTGGCAAGGTCAGCGTTAACCATCAGCCCAACGCCCTGCTCAGGCGTCGCTGCGCCCACTTCATGCAGCAAGATTGCGTCATGATCCATGCCGTGAATCTTTGCCACCCACTTGGCACCTGTGGCCTTCTGTTGCTCATTGGGCTCAAGCTGGTCGAGAAACACCGCAACGCTGGTGTGAATAGGTGGAACATCTTCGCCGCGCTCAATGGCTTCTACGCGGGAGATAAGCTCCCTGCCTCCCTCACTCTGGTTGGCGATCTGGGTATCAACCCACTTCTCCAAGTAGATCCGGTTGCCCGATTTCTTCACATTGCGATTCCAGGCACCGATATGACCCTGGTTGATACCTTCAGGAGAAAAGGCAGAGATGAATGCGCCATTTAGCTGCGGATGCCCCAAAGGCGCCAGCGTGCCTTCCAGGCCTTGATAATGAGCATCGATTTCGCTGGCGGTATACAGCCCTTCATTCATGACCACGTTTGCCGGCAATGTGTAGCTCGGTAAAACAAGGTGCTCGCGGCCGTTATATGACTCGCGGCGAATTGCCTGGCTGTTCACTTTCGTGGTGACGTTAACTTGAACTTTCATGGATTAACCCTCTGCCCATTTGTAGCCTCTCTCCTTCATGTCGTTGAACGTCTGCTTGGCCTTGTCGATGATCGAAGGAGTGAGAGGGTTCCCTTTGTCATCCACCAGCACGGAAAGCTGCGAGCATTTGCAGTTGATGGCGTTGCCATTCTTCGTGTACCACTCCCTCACCTCATCCTGCGTATACAGGTGAGCATGCCTGGCGGCGTGCGTTGCTCGGGTAGTAGGGCTTAACGCAGAGATGTGAAGCAGCTTTGTTTTGATGCCGTAGCGGTCTTGCGCATCCTGAGCCTCATCCCACCGAGCTCGGCGTAGTGCGGTAGTGATTTCCGTCCTGGCTATGCGATTCGCGCGCCGGGTTTCAATACCGGTTTGCTCGTTGAGGTTTTTGGCTACGTCACGCGGGTTTAGCCCCCTGGCAATGCCATCAGTCAGAATTCTCGCCATATCGCTCTTAACCTGAGCGCTGAGCCCTTTCATCTCTTCGAACTCGCGCGCTCTGACCAGAATCAAACGCAGCTGATAGGGCTCACTCAACAAGATGTTGGGAACATCCTGCTGTCCGGCAGCGTAAGCGGAGGATTGCTGGGAGAGGTTGTAATACTCCTGAGCCGTTCCTCGCTGGTAAGCCACAGACACATAGCGCCCAAAGAACCACAGATTGAACTCGCCGCCCTCCAGAAGAATTTCGTCCACCAGCGCTTCACCGTTCTGCAACAGCATCGACAGAAGCCCCTGATCAAGGCGGAAGGTGTAGCGCTCGTTTACGACGGGTTCAGATGGGATGCGGTTGAGGATGTCGATATAGCCTTTCGTTATCAGCTTCATGCGCTTTGCAAACTCACGCATGGCGCCACGCTCTAACTTATCAACTCCTGTGGGATCTTTGATGTTGCTCGGCAGGATTGGAGGTTTAGGTTTCGTCGTCATCCCCTGTCTCTCCAAGCGGTTCGCCGCCTTCAGTTTCGAATCCTGCTGCAGTGCGAATTTCCTCACCGCTGAATGGCGCCGTGTCTCCGCTTTCGACCATGGCCTTGTTCACCTCTGCCATGGCTTTGGAGTCCGCCAGGCGCTCAGCGCGAGTCTGTTGATTGAGATCATCCCAGATGACCGTTTTCTGGACGACAGAATCGATAATTCTCAGGTCAATCAACTTGTCGCAGAAGTCCTCAATTTCGAACGACAGATCACCGCGGCGACTCTGGCAGCGCCCGTTCATGTACTTCTGGTCTTCGGTGCTTGAGCGTTCAGCCTGTTGGTTGCCTACCAGTATTCGCGATGGAATATCAACGCCGGCAGAAGCCGTTTGCAGGTTCACGCTATAGGTTGGGCTTGGATCAGACACAGGGGAAACAAGGGAGGTAACAGCTGCACCCTGTAGACTCATCAGCACATCGTTGCCGCGGTTCATCTCGCGCGCGGCTTCGTTGAACTTGTCCTGCAATTCGTCAACGCTGACGCCATACATAGACGCCAGACTGCCGAAGTCGATCTCTTTGTCGAAGCTAAGCGCCAACTGCCGCGCTGCGTTCTTCAGGAATGACTCACCAGAACCACCCTCTACTTTCTCCAGGCTGACAAATGCGTTATATGCTGGCTCAAGGAATCCGATAGCGTCGTCGGTGTAGTCACCAAGGATGAAGATCCGGTCTGGATGGATTTCGACACGGCGCGTAGCGCCATTTGAAAGCCGTTCCGTGTATTGCCACATCTTCGGTTGGCCGTATGTTTGCGAGTTAAGACCGGTATCCCACTCGCTCACGTTTAGTGAGCCAGCCCAGGCTACTGTGACTTTCTCGAGGCCTCGCCCTCTGGCTGCTTCGGTATTCCATGGTTTGTTATCGCGGATGTGCAACAAAATGCCAGAGTAACGTCCGACAAGCCGCCGACGGTCAGCCTCTGCAAAAGCGCGCCATAACCGGTTGGTGAATACCGGTTTGAGTTTTTTCTCCCAGGCAGTTTCCGCGCGCTTCTCGTCGGCCTTATCACCCTCGATGATCTCCGGGTTGGTCTGCCAGCATTTACCCACCAGCTTTTCCACGGCGCCATGCGCAATACCACCGCGGCGATACAGTGAATAAAGGTTGTCGTAAGTGATCTGCTCAGGAAAGCCGTATTCGCACCATGCGGAGCCGCGTTTATTATCCAGGCCCATAGATGGCCCAAGCATCGCCATACGAGCACGCTCAATCCTGGCGTCGTTCAACGCGTGGTTGACGGCCAGTTGGAGATTTTTGTTCATGTGGTTTCCGTTTGGAGTGGTTTACCTAAGTCGCTTAGGGATAAGCATTCCCATTGCTTGAGGCTTGTGCTTGATATAGCCATCAAGGCCGTAGCGAACACCATCCCAGCAATGGTTATTCTTGTCCTCAATGATAGGCAGGACTTCGCCAGTAATACGGTCGGTTTTGTACGAGTAGAGCCGCGCCTCTTTTGCTGTTTCTTTACAGCGAGGATGAATAATGATCTTCTTAAATCCACGAAGGCAGGTTATGCCATCCTCAACACTACCTGCCCACTTCTGAGCAGCGGCAATATTGAATCCTTGAGCTTTGATGTGGCTGATAGTTTCAGGACGAGAGTTGTCTGCCTTGATAGGCCATTTGCGCGCCTCGGGGATGCCGTGATATTTCGCCTCGTCTGTTACCTTCCATTCTTCCATTTGCCGCTGCGATGCCCCTTCTCTGCCAGCATAGAACTTCCACATGTCATCGAGCTCTATGCCATTGCCATAGGCTTCGTATTCGATATAGAGGTTGCTTTCGAGGATGAACATTCGAATGAGCGTGCTAGGGTCTTTCGCGAAGCCGAAGTCGGCGCCAAACAGCAATCGTTCAGCTTTCTGCCACAGGTCATCAGCAAAGCTCTGCACGACGTATTTATTCGCCAGCACCTGCTTATCAGAGTTCTCAAGATATGCGCCTTCCCAGATCCACGCGTAATCGGCGTAATCAAGGTTTTCAAGGTCTTCAATTCGCTCATCTTCGAGCACTTCTGGGAACCACGGATTGTCGCTGTAGTTCATCTCGACAATCATTGAACTTTTAGGAGGGTTCTTTCTGAACAGCTTATCGGTAGCGCTGCCGTCTTTCTCCGGGTTCCAGGTGACCCAAATTTCTGACCCCTCTTCACGAACGGTCGGACGAAGCTTTTTCCAGGCCGTGGATGAAACTGACTCTGCTTCATCCACCCAGGCTACTAGAATTCGCGCCTTCGACTTTATGCTGTCGAGGTTATGACGCAGGCCGCAAAACACGTAGCTTACTTTGCGGTTTTTGGTGCGAATGTATTTCTCGCCAATATCGAAGTAATCATCCAGCCACGGTACAGACCTGATGGCCTGCTTTACTTCCTCCATGGAGGATTCTTCCAGGGAGTTCATAAATTCACGGGCGCAGAGGATCACCCCGCTTAATCCACTTTCTGCTGCCTGGTATGCCTTTACCGCGCTCATAAGCGCAAAGGTGCGTGTCTTTGCTGAACCACGTCCGCCGTGAGCACCGCGATAGCGAATCCCTTCAGTAGCGAAAACCGGTACAAGCTTGGCGGGAATTTGCAGATCAACCTGACTTTCCATTAGTTGGCTCCACTCCCACCAGTCTGATTGTTGTTGGCCGAGGAGTCATGCTCCCATCAGGGCTGGTGTGCTCAACCTTCTGTTTGTTGCTATATGCATCACCGCACTCTTTCGCGGCTTGCTCGACGATCTGAGCGGCCAATGCATAGTTCTTCATGGTTTCGGTTCGCGTCGCCATGCGATCAAGAACTCGCAGCCGGTAGGCCTTGTTGGCGATCGGAATGTCTGAAATTTCTGTCTTGAATCGCTCCCGCGTCGTGTAGAACAGGTCTACCCACTTCTTAGCCAGCGACTTGCCGCTAACCTTTGTCGGGTCGTGAGATTCAACCTGCTGACGCGTGATTTTTAGTCCAAACTCTTTTTGGACGGACTCCACCACAAGCGTAGGGGTGTCAAAGCACGCAAGCGACTGAATGATGAAGGCTTTTACATCTGGTTTTAATGCAGCCATAAATCACCATCCGTCCAATACAGTCCAATATTTACGCCAGCCTCAACATGCAGTTACCGCACGCCCTGGCAATGTTTAGTTGCGCCACCTCCGCAGGCCTGTTAGCCGCATCAACCAGTTCCTGAACTTCCACGCTGGCGCCGTACCGGCGAACCACGCCAACAAACTCTTCAACGTCGTGGCCGCGCAGCTTAAGCACTGGCTGGCCTTCCTTGTTGAATTTTGGTGCGCCGAAATCGTCTGTCGCCTGCGCGATGTGGTAAAGCTCATGCTCGACCAGGGCGCAGAACTCAGCATCAGAACACTGTGAGCAATAGTCAGCAGCGAGAGTGATGATGAATTTCGGCACTTCACCGAACCACTCATACATCTGCTGTTCCATCCGGGCCTTCTGCCAGCCGCCGGCGCGCATCGCTACCTCTTCAGCCTGGCCGAGCACATGGCGCCCTTTCTTCTCAAACGCAGACGATGCCCACATAAAGCGCAGATCGGCGTCTGCAAGGTGTCCGTGGTCTGGGTTAAACAGGCTGCCGGCTTCGTCGATAATTTGACGCTTTATCCACTCCTGTACCTCGTTCGCAGGAACCAGGCCGATATATGGCGTTACCTGATGGTCTTCGATAAACCTTAGCGGTGGGTATGGGCGCCTCTCATGGCTCTCATCCAGTACTGTCTTAGCCATGATTTTCTCCCAATAAAAAAACCCGCCGGAGCGGGTTTTAATCTATTGCCATGCTTATTTCTGTTGGCGTCGCTTCAGTTTCAATGTGCCTTCCCCTACTTCAATCTCTTCGTAGTCTTTAAAAAGGCCAATAATCAAGGCAATACCTATTGATGCAGCTGCAATAATTGCGGCAATCTCCATGCCGGAAAGTGCAGCTGCAGACGCTACTCCCATCGTAGAGATTCCGCCTGTAAAAGGCGCAGCTGCAAGAGCCGCAGCTATGGCCGCGATTGTAGCACCGCTAGCTTTAGCAACTTTTTTTCCTCTTTGGAGCTTGTCGGCTAATACACCCTCAACAATGATATAATCTGCCTTTTCCTTACTGGCCTTCTCCAACTCTTCTTTTGTTCTAACAACGATTTGAGCCACGGCTATCCCTCCTATTTTGAAAGGGATAATAGTCGCAATATCCTTTTGTATGAAGCATTATCGGTGGCACTCAGTGAATGCCACCAATAATGCCTCACCTGTGGTCTGTTGAGAAAAAACCATCTGTGCGCAATTGTCATTCCTATTTACATGGTTATAATTTCTCCAGCTCTACAAGACTCTCAGAAACAAGGCGGAAATATGGAAAAGAAAAGACCTGCTGTAGTCAGATTTGGTGAAAGTGCTCACAATAATTATGTTGGTGAAGTAAAAGTTGGTCGGATGGGTGGTGACGGCATTGTTTTCGAAGGTGAGTCTACGAGTAACAAAGTCTCTAGCTTTACCGTTGGAATTAGTGAGTTATCTTTAGCCATTGATGCTGCAAAAGCTGAACTAGAACAAATCGGTATTGATGAAACAATTAAAAAAGAAATAATTGCAAAAATTAACGACCTAGACAAAGCAGAAGATAAAGAGACTCGCTTTGAAAAATACAAGTCACTGATAGATTTAGCAGAAAAACATATCACGATTTTAGGACCTCTGTACGTAGGTCTAAAAAGTCTTTGGGATCTGTTTTAGCCATTTCATTATCTGGCGCCTATGCATGGCGCCTTATCACCATTCTTTCCTCCATTCCCTCAGCGTCTCTACCTGGCTGGCGCAGATTGAAAAAGCTGTTTTTAATGAGAGCGTATAGCTCACCGCGTCTCCCCAGGTGTTGCCCTGTAGCTCTGGCTGCTCGCATGGAGTGAAAACTGACTCAGGGGGCAACAGGACGATTTGCAGAGGTGCCGGCGGCGTTCTGCTGCAGGAGCTCAATAACAGCGGTAGGCATAGGACTATTCCCACATTTACTGCCTTTAAGTGCATCACGCAATTTCCTCTGGTAGGTTTCCTCGCGCTGGCGTAGTAGCTGTTCTCTTTGTTGTTGCTCTGCTGCCAAGGCTCTGTTCTTCCGGTCTTGTGCTTGCAGGGCTGAGATCAGTCCTGACTGCTGCGCCAGCGTCTTTTCCTGCTGCTTAACCTGTTCACCGGCCTTTACTGCGTTACCGTGGAAGTAAAACGCCAGCCTGCCGGAAACAATCAACGCCACCAGCAACAGGCCGATCGCCATCGTGCGGAAGCTGAATGAGGTGTTCATGACAAAAACATCTCGCGCTCTGCTGCACGGCGTGCAACCAGACCATCAAGCCGTTTACCGCCGGCATTTACCCAGCGGCCAAATTGGTCTGCTGCACCTTGCTTATCGCCATCGTTCAGATTTTGCAGAAGTGTAGATGTACTCAGCGAGCGCAGGCCGAGGTTATACGCAAAGCTCACCAGCGCATCGAATTGGCCCTGAGTGATTTTCACCTTCACCAGCTGATTAACGCCCTGCTCATACTGCACAACGCCGCATTTCAGCAGCCGATCGGCAGTGGCCTGATCAATCTGCATACCTGGGCCGACTTTCTTACCGTCAACAGGCTGTGTCCACCCGTAACCGATCGTCCAAACGCCTACCGAATCCTGATAGGCTTTCAACCGCAGACCTTCGAAGCGCTTAATCAGCTCAATGCCGCTTTTACTGATATTCATTGCTATCGCTCGCTTTATTCAGGAATCGACGCTCCAGCGCCTTAATCAGCGATGCACCAGACCAACCAGCCATGCCGCACACGCCGCCCATCACCTCCGAAGGCCAGTCGTAATGCAGGGCGATCATCACCATAGTTAACCCGGCGAAGATAGAAACGAAGAGTTGCAGAAACAGCGTGCGCCAACTAAAGGCCTCGCCATTCAGCACCTTGAATGAGTAACTGGCAATGGCTCCCAGCAAAGTCATACCGAACGCAATCAGCATTGATAAGATGTTGGGCTCGTTCTTCCAGGGCATTTTCATAACCTCCCCCTTCCGGGGCTCTTTCCCGGTTTCGGGTTATGGACAGGGATCAGCCACCAGCCGTAAACGATTTGGCGATACGGGGTGTGCCAGGTGTGTGTCGGATGTTGGCTGGGGCTGAAAACAAGAAAACCCCGCCGAAGCGGGGTTTTTTAAAGTCTATAAGCTACGTCACTGCGTAACCACTCTTATCACAATAGCCAGTAAAATTCGTAACGAAAAGCGGAAATTTACGCGACAGCAGAAATTTCTGATCTGCTTGTCCAAGCGTCCATCTCAAGCGTCGCCCCGGTCATAGCCAAACAGCCTTCTATAAAGCTTTCTGCCATCATCAGCTTCTGCCTTATGTTCCCTTCTGAAACCTTCCATCTACGGGCTATCTCCGACTTTGACACCCCGTATCGGTAGTGCAGCATGATTACTCCAAGCTCTCTTTCGTCGCGCACCTTCTTCAATCTACCCACGGCGCCATCAACAATCAGGCCATCATTATCGCAGCATGAAGGCTTACTCTTGCTAGTGTTAGGCAGAAGCCCCTTAAACCCTGCAGCGATCGGAGAGTAGTCCACGCCGCTGTTATCTTTCGCCCATTGACCCCAACGCTCTAATACCAACTGGATATCTCTCATATAATTTCCTTGATGATTATCTCGCCGGCATTTCCCCAGCGTTTGGTTACGCGGACATCCCAAACGGCACAATCTTCATAGTAGATTGCGTCCATAAGAGCTTTTAGTAAGTTGTCTGCATCTGGCTTCTGCTGATGCGGTTTCCCGGCCATCTCAGCGCGTTTCTTCTTGCTCCAACTCTCAGGCATGGGTAAAACAAACGTCACGTGATATCCGCTCTCAGGCAGCGAGATTCGATTCAATTTCACCTCGTCGCAGAATGCCCGATAGCGGAGAACTGGCGGGCGCTTGGCCCACCGGTCTTTTTGTGTCATGCGTGGTTTAGGGATTGGCGTGATCGGGTACGTTTTCATGCGATCGCCCCGATGCCAAAGGAGAAATCCAGGAACTCAAACAGCAATTCAACCTGGCTACCATGTTCCGCTTCCCATGCCGTCATATTCTCGTGCAGCGCGTCGTGGTGTTTACGGCACAGCGGGATGGTGAAGAAGTCGTGCGCCTTGGTAGCCATTCCGCCTTGCCCATGACCGATGATGTGGTGCGGGTCATCAGCCCGCGCGCCACATACCACACAGGGACGTGTCTTAACCCAACGGGTGTACTTGCTGTCTTCGGCGCGGGTTTTCTTCGGGAGTAGAGCAAAAGCACCTGACACTTCAGGGTCAACCTTGAAGCATTTAGCCGCGTCCTTTGCGATGAGTTCTTTAACCGACGGCAGGCAATCCATGTCGGACTCCCTTCGGGTGCCACTGATTACCTTTGGTTCCGGCCTATCTGTCACCGTGCGCGCTACCTCTTCGGGGATCAGATCGAATACCCCGGCCAGCATCGACCACAGCAGCAGCTCAGGAATGGTTAACGGGCCTTCCGACTTCAAGCGGTGCTTTGCCGTCTCAGCTATCCAACGAGCAGTATTACGAGCTGCAATTTTTTCCAACTTCGGCGATGAGCCACAGCTTTGCTTGTAACACTGAGGGCAAATGCGAACGGCAGAATGCCCTACCCGCTCAGTGTCGAGAATCGTCGAAGGCCGATCGTGTTTGTTGTACTGGCACTTGGTGAACTGCGTAGCCCAGGCTTCGATTGCGTTAATCCCGCCGCAGGCGTTTATGACGCGCTCGTGCTGGAAGAAAGCCTGCAGCCGCGGGTCGCTGGCGATCTCATGCTCCACCGGCGGCAGAACCCCTTCTGGCGTGTCCACAAATTTACGAGGAATTGTTGAAATCATCAGGCGCCCGTTCATGTGAAACGCCATCTCTTCAGTAACTGGGATCAGCACAATACCCAGATCACGCTGTACCGCTGCTTTCACTATCGCTCTCATCAGGCAATCCTCGCTAAATCGTTCTCGCTGGCCTTGGCAACTGCCTGAGCCCAAATCCCCGTCCATGCTCGGCGGGCGTCGTAATCGGTCATGCGACCAAGGGATCCGGCCATCTCCTTCGCAAGCTTCTCAACTTCGTTCCTTGGCTGCTGGCGCTGGGATACCAGACGGACATAGGCCTCTTCGCGGGCGGCGCTATCCTGGCGCTGTACTTTCGGGAGGTCATCTGCCCGCTCTTCCTTGACCTTCAGGTAGCATTTCTCAGTGATCAGGTAGTCGAAGTCCTTTTTGCGCCAGGTCTTGCCGCTGTTCGTGTCTGGGCGATCTTCCAGCATCCAGCGGCATTTTTTCGAGATGTACCGCAGGTAAGCGCCCCAGCGCTCCATGTCCATCTCGTAGTCCTTCCAGAGCTTGCGCAGTGCCTTGCGGCGCCCGTCGGTCATTTTCAAGACGTCAGGAAGTTCTGGCAGCGTGGCGCGGAAGATGCGAAGCACTTCGTCGTAATCGATTTTCAAAGAATCCTCTTGCGGCTGGTCTGTCGGCGCAGCCGGCAGACGTACAGGTTTTATCTCTGCTGTAGTCTCTGAAGTAATCTCTGTGTAATCTCCTGTATGAATGTCTGCGGGATTCCCGCAATCTGGCGCGCTGCTTTCCCGCATACTTGTCTGAGGGTTTTCCGCATGCTTGTCTGCGGCATTACCGCACTCTTGAATGCGGGATTCCCGCATACTGGACTGAGGGTTTCCCGCATTCTGGGTTTTCTCTTTGATTTTCTTCAGAAGAAGCAACTCAAGAGCATCGGCTTTAACCCGAAAATAGAGCTTTGCTGGTACACCACGGCGATCCTCTTCAAGCACCCCGGCGGAGATAAGGCGACGGCGTGCCGTTTCCTGTTCCTCACGCGTAAGGCCTGTTTCATCGCGGATCTCTTTCTGGGTTTTGTAGAACCAGCCGGCATCCATTCGGTTATGCCAGTAAACCAACTGCGACAGCAGAACAGCGCCGGTCACCCCAACCCCCAGGCCGACGAAAGACGGCTGGTAAGCTATGGGCCGATCAAGAAGCTGCATTAAGGCGCTCATATGTCCACTCGCTTAAATTTCTCTTTGAATCTTTCAAGAGGTTGCATGCATTCATGCGGATAGCCCTCTCTCATAAAAATCACCTGACGCTCTACACGTTCCCACCGGATGACCTTCACGGGGTTGCCGTGGTCATCGACATATTTCCTATCCAGCGGGGTTGATTGGCTCATGGTTAGCTCGCCATCAGCTCAGAGGCGTAACGTTCAGCAATCCACTGAATGCCACGCGGCGTTACCCTGGTTTGCGTGAAGGCGTGACCAAAATCAGACTTGCCAGTTTTGACGGTGAATAACCCGTCCCGCTGGCGTAGTGCATGGGGAAGCAGATTCCCGGACTGGCGGAACAAAACCTTGTCGCGGATCAGCGCGTCAATCATCGCTTTCTCTGGCATGTTCAAAACCTTTGCCGTGGCGCGCAGGCTTTTTGAACCTGATGCGTCTACGTAGTGATCGACAAAGGCCACCTTTGGTGCGTCGGCCTGAACCTTCAGCTCCAACATCGCCTTCTGTTCGGCCATATCAGCAGCCAGGCGCAGCGCTTCAGGGAGCGTCTGCGGGACAGGTGAGTTTTGCTCTTCCAGTTCGTGCAGGCGCTTGATCACCCTCATGCGCAGGCTGGCGCTGTATCCGGTCACCAAACATTCGGTATGCTCCCTGTCGAGCGCGTATTCCCGGTATTGCTGGCCGTTCTGGGGGTGTCTCCAAATCTGGATATACCCATCCAGGCCTTCGCCCAGCTGTTCCAGCATGATTTCTATGTCGCGCATGACGTGGCCGTGTTGCTTGCCAGTCAGCTCGGCAATTTCACGGCTCGTCATTTTCGGGCTGTTGCCACCGATCGCCACGTTTGCCATAATGAATCGACCTCTCAGGTTAGGTTTTAGAAAAGTGTCGGCCGAGCAGCTGCAACTGTTCGGCTTCTCTTCTTCCCTGATTCCGGTTTTTCTTCCTTGGTACAGCTCGCAAGAACGTACTGGCGCGCAAGCGTGAGACAGTCGTCATAAATCATCCCTTTCCTGCTCGCCTGCGACTTTCGCCGGTAAAGGTCGGCTCCGTGTGATGCCCCCCCCTGAGCCAGCGCTTCGCTGAATCCCTCTTTCACCAGCTGCTTTTTGATGTTGTCGTAAACAAACGTGTCCCAGGCCATAAAGCCCCCTATTCCGTCTTTGGTTCCCGGATGTGCTCCAGCATCGAAAGCAACTTTTTAGCCTCATCGCCGGTCAGCACTACGTTTTGCTCGCATCCAGGGGCTGCAACGCACCCTTCAGGCAATCCAAGCTCCAACACCATCCGCGCCGCCATCTTCACGATGCGAACCTTGTCACGGCTCAACCCCGAAGGGTGGATCCCCATCCCCATCGCCAGCGGCTTGTTGCCGCGCAAAATGGCCTCCTTGTGAAAGAAGCTCTCCAGCACTTCAGGCTTGCAGTTGACGCGCACTGAATTGCGACTTGTTGCGACTGATTCCATTTACAATTTCCGTTGTCTTACAGTGATTGGTTGATGATTGGCGGCTGGCTTTCGCTGGCTCGCGCATAACGTTTGGGGTAAAGAATTTGCAGCTCGGTGATCTCACCGGAGTAGAATTGAGATAGCTTTTCAGCCAACTCAGGCGATGCTGTATGCACGCCACGTTCTACACGGCTCAGGTATCCAGGGTCACAATTGACCGCATGGGCTACGTCAGTGATCTTGAGCTCTTTCTTTACACGCATATTTCTAAGTGGTGTTTGCATAGCGGCCCCTTTTAATTGCGCTACACGCATATTAATGCGCATTTCATTTTTGCGCAAGACGCTTTGCGTGTGACGCACATGAATGGAAAAATGACGGCATGGAAACCGAAAAGAAGCTACCTAAAGAAATCGACCCTACTGTAGGTCGTAACATCCGGCACCTTCGCGTTAAGAAGGGGCTAAATCTTGCTGACCTTGCGAATGCTGTTGATAGCGACGTAGGGAACATCTCTCGCCTGGAGCGGGCTAAGCAGGGTTATAGTGACGAGATGATCAGAAAGATTGCTGACTTCTTTGAACGCCCTGTTAGCGACCTTTTCAGGCCTGATTTGCCTTTCGAAAACTTATCTCCTGAGTCTGATGCTCAGCCAACCAGGCTTAAAGCCTCAGTATGGGAGGATGGAGCTCAGGACAGCGAGGAATTTGTGGAAATCCCACTAATTGACGTTCATTTTTCTGCAGGCGATGGCAGTGTCGAAATTGTGGAAAAAGAGGAGTTTGCCTTAATTTTCCGGCGTTACTATCTCCACAAGTTGGGAGTGTCTATATCAGCGGCCAAACTTGTCCGTGTGATCGGCAACAGTATGGAACCGAGATTGTCTGACGGTGATGTAGTAGGCATTAACACAGACGATACGCGCATTCGGGATGGCAAGGCCTACGGCATCCGTCATGGCGATCTGCTTAGAGTAAAATATCTTATTGAGCAGCCAGACGGCGGTGTAGTGATCCGCTCAATGAACCGAGAAGAGTTTAAAGACGAAGTTCTTACCCTCCAACAAAGAAAAGAACAACTAGTTGTTCTTGGTCGGGTTTTCTGGTCTTCATCCACCTGGTAAACCACATATAAGCAATCAAACCGGCTCAGGCCGGTTTTTTTGTGCCTAAAACCCACTTCTTCACGCAAATTTTTTAACCAGAAATTTCAAACATATGCGTAAAAATACAAATTCACGCTCACTTTTGCGCTTGACGCATTTGCGTTATACGCATAAATTAAATCCATCGACAGCAACAACGTCACCGGCAGGAAGCCACACAGGTAAGACGCCCAGGGGTGAGCGATGCAATCACTCCCCGGCCCCGAGAGGGATCGACCGGAGACGTTCTTTAGGGAAGAAGTGGATTTACCCTGCCGCTGCCAGTCTGGGGCGGCAGGCATAAAACCACTGAGGAGTAAAACGATGCAACTCGAACAAAACGCGAATTGGCAGACCAAGGCACGCGGCGACAACGACAGCGAATATCAGATTTACCTTGCCTGCGCTGACGACGGTAAAGGTAATGAATTCATGACCGGAAAGCCGTTGAAAACCTATGACGAGTGGCTGACCAGCTAACACCCACCGCGCCCTACGGGACGCACTGAGGCAATCATGACATTCAACGAAAAAGTATGGCTTGGCGTGGTTGTCCTCTGCGTCGCGTTCTGGTCAGCAGTCGGTTTTATCATCGCCGGTTAATGCCGGCGTATTAGCCTGACCACTCGCCCGATTCCTTAAATTCTGGAAGCTGTGAAGGATCCTACCTCATGAGTGGTCAGCCCAATACCTCACCTATCTGGTGGCGTATCGTTTCGGTTCCTAATTTATATCTACACAGTATAAAGCCCCGGTTCGATGCGCCACCAGGTGCGTGAGAAATCACAAGCCTGCTCAGTACCACTTCCCTTGTCACATCCTTTGCCCCGCTCGCCGGGGCTCTTTTTTCTCATCAGTAAAGGCGCTGCCCGCCGCTCCGGAAGTGCCGGAACCGTAGCGAAAGCGAGCGCGGATCCCAACAAGGCAGCGCCTTTACCCATGTGAATTTCATTGAGAGGACATGTTATGCAAACCACTACCCAACGCTGTGAGCACTGCGGTAAAACCCGCGACGTAGCCAAACAGGCCGTTAGCATTCAACGCTACGAAGACGGCAGATATAAGGCCGTCCGAATCCTCGTCTGCGCCGACACCTGCGCACCGGTGTACGTCGTCCGCCAGAACATCAGAACACTGCAGCGCCGCCTGCACACCCAGCAGCGGAGGCCAACATGGTAAGCCTAAACGCTCGTATTCAGCACAAGTACGACCTGACCGGGGGTGATTTCGCCCCTAAGCGCCACCACGGCAAACACCTCTTCTACCTTCTCATTTTTACCCTGTGCCTGCTGACTGCCGGCGCGGTCTGGAGTTAATGCATGGCGAACTCATTCAAGCAGATGAAGAACAACGGAACGCTTAAGCGGACTGACTCCGGAATGTTCATCAAGCTGGCTGATATTCACGTCCAGGAAGGCTTCAACAAGCGCGTAGACGATGAGCGCACACAGGCCGCTGATGATGACCTGTTCAATCACCTGTCATCAGGAAAGCCGGTTCCTCCGCTTGAGGTTCGCCCACGCGATGAAGGCGGCGTTTGGATTGTTGAGGGCCACCGCCGGCACCGCGCATATTTGCGTTGCCGTGACGCGGGAAAGCCCGTTGAGTGGATAGCAATCCTACCGTTCACTGGTAGCGACGTGGAGCGCATAGCGCGCATCATGAACAGCAATAGTCAACTGGCACTTACCCCTTACGAGCAATCGCGGGTGGTAAAAGAGCTCTCAGGCTTCAACCTGTCACCAGATGAGATCGCCGCGCTTGTCGGCAAAAGCCGTGCCACGGTCGATAAGCTGCTTGCCCTCACCCAGGCAAATCACGATGTTCAGACTCTGGTCAAAGATGGCGCCGTTGCTGTCGATGCCGCTGTTGAGCGAGTGAAAGAGCATGGCGAGCAAGCCGGAAAGGTACTGGCCGGCGACGTCGAAAAGGCCAAGGCTGCAGGCAAGAAAAAGGTCACAAAATCCTTTATCGCACCAAAATTCAGCGCGCCAAAGTCCCGCAAGCTCGTCACGCTCTTAGCACAGGCTGAAGTCCGGGAAATTGACGGCCAGATAGCCTACATCCTTCCCGCCGGCACTCAGCTTGATGTGCTCGCCATTCTCGATGAATACCGCTCCACCAGCAGCAAGGAGAATCCCGATGGTTCAGAGATATAACCCTGACTACGTCATGCACGCGGCGCGATTTGAGCCGTTTGCCCGCGAAAACGAACACGGCGAGTTCGTTAAATTCTCCGACTATGAAGCCTTGGTATCAGAACTCGCCAGCAGCCGGCAGATCAATGCCCAAACGCTGCAGGTAAAGCTGACAATGGCTGAGTCCATCAAAAAGCTGACGGATCGAGTTAATGCGCTGGCTGTGGAGAATGCGGCGCTGAAGAGTGCCATAACCGGGAAAGCCTATATCGACTTCGTGACATCCAATGGATGGAACCCAGGGATGAAAACCATCAACGGCAAGTTTGCTGGCTTTATGGATGCAGAGATCGATTTCGGGTGCATGGCATATGACCAGGCCAAGAAGTTGATCGATGCGGTCGGAACCCCAGCCACCTCCGCAGCACTTGCAGCTATCCGTGATGCAGTTCTAGACCGGGTAATCGCAAAACTTGGCGCAATGGGCTCTCCTGATTTCACTCTAATGGCCGTACAGGCATTAAAAAACGAGATGCGGGAGGCCAAATGAAAGAGCGCCCAGTGGCCTACTACAACGAAATCGACCCATACGCTGCGCAGTGGCTGCGCAACCTGATAGCTGCCGGCCATATCGCGCCCGGTGATGTTGATGAACGCTCGATCGAGGATGTGAAACCTGATGACTTACGAAACTACACCCAATGCCATTTCTTCGCCGGGATCGGTGTCTGGTCATATGCCCTCCGCAACGCAGGATGGCCTGACGATAAACCGGTCTGGACAGGCTCCTGTCCGTGCCAGCCTTTCAGCGCGGCAGGCAAAGGCAGCGGGTTTGATGACGAGCGGCACCTGTGGCCTCACTTCCATTGGCTCATTAGCGAGTGCCGACCTCAGCACGTCTTTGGCGAGCAAGTTGCAAGCGGCAACGCAAATGCTTGGTTCGACCTTGTACAAGCTGACGTGGAAGCAATGGGTTACGCCTTCGGGCTTGTCCCGTTCCCGTCTGCGGGCGTCGGCGCGCCGCACATCAGAGATCGAGCGTATTGGGTGGCCAACGCCAACGGCGAACGCTGGTACCGGAACGGGAACCGCAGGGCGTCAGGGAGGGATGAATATTCAATCAGCAGCGGCGCTGACCGGTTGGCCCACTCCCCAGGCGATCGACAGCAATTCCGGTGTACGGGCTCCGAGGCTGAAAAAGGATGGGAAGCGGGATCCGCTGTCGGAAGGAAGCTATCGCAGCGATCTGAAAGATGCGCCGTACTTGATTTTCAGTGCGCCACCCTATGCAGAGCTAATGGGCTGGCCGACACCAACGACAATCGACAACAACCAGGTTCGCGGGGAGGCTTCGGCGGCGAATGCCCCGCAGAGGGGAACGACGATTGGCGGTGCGGCGAGGCTTGCGGGCTGGCTAACGCCGACAGCGGGGAGCAACGACAGAGCGCCAGATGCATCCAGGGCGTTGGCGATTTACCGGCAGGACGGCTCGAAAGTTCAGCAGAGGTTGCAGGATTTTGCAGCAATATGCCAGCCAGCCCGGTTAACGGCTTCTGGCGAAATGCTGACTGGCTGTTCTGCCGGGATGAAAAGTGGCGGCCAGTTAGACCCGGCTCATTCCCGTTGGTTGATGGGGCTACCGCAAGAGTGGGACGACTGCGCGCCTACGGCAATGCCATCAACGCGGAAGCGGCAAAAGTCTTCATAGCGGCATATTTGGAGTCCCAACATGGCCAAACGTAAGAGCAACAGAGCGGCGCGTCGGTTGTTGTGCATGCCGGTATGGCTGAGCAACAGAAAGCAGATGTCAGGCTGGCCATCGACAATCCGCACAGTCTATTTCGCCGACAAAGGGAAACCATCCCGCAGCCAGCGACGAGCAAAGCGCCTTATTGAAGAGACTCGAATCGAGCGGCACTTCTGGATGAATGTTAATGCCGGCATGAGCGATAACGAAGCATATGCAGCTGCGGTAAAAACGGTTAAGGGCGAGGCCCAGGAGAAAGCATTATGAGCAAGCTGAATGATAAACAGATTTCTGCTCTGAATGATATATCAGAGGGGAATAGAAAAATTATATCAAAATCAACACTAAATTCACTTTCACGCCTTGGGCTGATTAGAATTTATCCGCCAATTGGGTGGGTAATTACCCAGTCCGGCATGGAAGCGTTAAAGGAGCTGGCAGATGGACAATAAGCTGAGCAAACTGAGCAAGCCTGCCGGATGGAAGAAGCGCGCCGAGGACGCAGAGAAGCGCATCGCCGAGCTGGAAGAGGAATTCGCATTCATCATGGGGCAGAACGACGGAATGGAGAAGGAACTGCGCGACAAAGATGCACGCATTGAACACCTGGAAGCCAAGCTGGCTACGCCGGTGCGGTTGCCGAGAACGCTTTGGTATGAGCACGACGATTTAGCGCACGAAATTCCAGTGCTGGAAAAGAAGAAAGTAGTGGCAGAAATCCGCGCCGCTGGGTTCAAAGTCGAGGGGGATGAGTAGGATGGTCGATTACAGCAAAATGAGCGACGGTGAAATCAGCGTAAGGCTGGCCTATTACCTCAAGCCAAAATATAGCGCCATCATTAGCCCAATAGACCCTACTGGCGCGCAGCTTTCATGGAATTGGCTCAACACAGTGCAGGCCACAGGATTCTACCCTCTTCGGCGTTCGGAAGAACTATTCCATGTCATGAAGAAACACAAAATCGGTCTGTCACCGTCAGGAAAAACGGTATGGCAAGCGAGCCATGAATCGGGAGCGAGCGCTACGCACAGGAGCCCGCTGCGGGCGGTGGCGATTGTATATCTCATGATTAAGGAGGGTGCATGACACTAACGATCGAAAGACTGAAATGGCTTCATGACGCCGCCACGGAACTTTCTGCCACCAAATTGAAGATGACCATGCGACCGGATGAATTGCTGGTGCTGACCAGTGAACTCCTGGCTAACCGGGAGGCACAGCCGGTGGGGAATGGTCTTGGCGAAATCCGCGTGGGCAATCTGCCGACAATGAACCAGGAAGAGTATCCGGGGCTTGGTGATTGGTGGGTGCAGCTGCGTATCGGTGCCAACCATGACGAGATTCTGGCGCGTGTTTACGGTGCGACGCCGGAGGAAGCAGTGGCGCGAGCACGTTTACTCACCGCCCTGCCAGCGCCAGCGCCAGCAGTGCCGGATAAGCAGCGCCTACCACCACATATTTATCGCGATCTGCTGGACATGCTGCAAGAGGCGGCAATTGCCTATGGAGGTACTCAGCAACTACGAGCACAGCTCAGTTCTGCGTTAAGCATTCACGTTCAGCCCGACCATCCGCACACCCGCACCGCAATGCTGGCAGCAGCGCCGGAGGGTGGGAATGATCACGATACCCGACGATAACGAAATCATCTCGCGGCTCAGCATTGCCGGTTCAACGCCGGATTCGGTCGCAAGCCTACTCCGCTGCGCCGGCTACAACGGCATGACCGGTAAAGCTATCCGCCTGCGCTTGATCAAGCTGGAAAAAGAAAAAGCCGTAGAGAAAGTCCGCCGTCCTGGCATCCGTTCCGCGTGCTGGGCGCCAATCACCAAATAACCCACCGAAAATATGAAACCACGAATTCCGCAACGAATCAGCATCAAAGCTGAGGGGGTTCTATGCGCCTACAGGGAGGGCAAAAAGAAGCCCAACCGGACATACCAACATAAGCATTTAACGCTGCCAGTGGCCCGCTGCTGGCGATTGCTGTCAAAAGACAACGGCAACTCATGGGAAGTGATGAGCCATGAGCGCTACAACAACCAAATCAGGATTTAGCCATGACTAATTACGATCTGATTCAGTTCCTCATCGCTGACGGCGGTTTTTATATCCGTGATGAGCATATCGCTATGCTGCAGAAGAAATTTCCTGATGAGGGAATTACCCCGGAAAGGATTTCAAATCTGCGCTTTTCTCTCACAAGCTCCCCATATGTTCAATGCGAAATCACCTATGTGAAAGCGAACGTCCGCGCTCTGAAGGTCTTGTCTGTTGATCCGCTGTACGAGCGTTATGCAAGGAAAAAACCAAGAGGGGCCATCGCAAAACTTACCGACAGCTATTTACTCAGTGAGCCTCCGGAGGTTGTTCGCAGAATCCAACTCATGCAGCTGTTTAACCAGTTGCTTGCCCCCGTAACCCACCAGCGCGCCTACTGATCCCGGAGATAGCCATGTCATTCAAATACAAATATTTGGCTCATCAGGCAGCCGAGGCGGAACGTCGCGCCCATTTTGCGGACGCTGCAGAACTGTGGCGCCAGGCGCTTGAAGCTGCGCGGGCGGTAGATGTTGCTTGGATCCACATCCGCATAGGTTTTTGCGTCAACGCGGCCGCGCGCTGCTGGGGTAACGCTCAATGACCTATCAACTCATCTATGCAGATCCGCCGTGGAGTTACGGCAACACGATCAGCAATGGCGCCGCCGGCAATCACTACAGCACAATGAGCATGGCAGATCTGAAGCGTCTGCCGGTATGGGCTATTGCTGCGCCAGATAGCGTGCTCGCAATGTGGTACACCGGCAATCACAGTCAGGAGGCGATAGAACTGGCAGAGGCTTGGGGATTCAGCGTCAGAACGATGAAGGCTTTCACTTGGGTGAAGCTGAACCAGCAGGCCGAAATTCGGTTCAACAAAGCGCTGAAGCAGCAAACCATCTTCGACTTCACCGACCTGATCGACATGCTCAACGCAGAAACCCGGATGAATGGCGGCAATTACACGCGCGCCAACTCAGAAGACGTGTTGATCGCCGTTCGCGGCCAGGGCATCGAGCGCGCCAGCGCATCAGTAAAGCAGGTTGTGTTCAGCTGTCTCGGCGAGCACAGCGCGAAACCCTGGGAAGTCCGACGGCGCCTTGAGCTGCTATATGGCGACGTGTCACGAATCGAACTATTCAGCCGTGGCGATGCGCCTGGCTGGGATCATTGGGGGAATCAATGCCCAGTAAACAGCCTGCAATTGCTGCCGGCAGCGTTCAGCAAAACGCACTCCGATCAGTAGCGAAGCGATGTAACGACGAACTCCACGCCGCGATTAAGCAACACCCGAAAACCCCTTTCGACACCCTATCCCGCCCAATCATCATGAAGCATTTCGCTCAGGTCGAACTGCTCGGCATTTCTTTGCCGCGATTCAACTACACGATCGGCATGCTGAATGGGCGTTTTACAGAGAGATAAGCCATGACTAAAAGCAACCTGCCAATTCAGCCAGTATTGATCACCCGCGAAGGGATACAGCAACAGTTGGGCGGTATATCACGAACCACCTTTTGGCGCAGGAAAAAGCAGTGGGAAAAGGCTGGTACACCGTTCCCTAAACCGGCGCCTGGCACCAATCCCATCCATGGCGGCGAGCAGTATAGATATTGTGATGTGATACGCTTTTTCCGCGCTCAAGGCCTCATTGATGAAACGCAGGACGCCACATGAGCGGCCCAAATATCCAGCGCATTTTGCTGCTCTTTGAGATATGAATGCTGGTCATATACAGCCAGAACTCCACCGAGTTTATGCCCCAGCACCTTTTCGGATACGTGGGGCTCAATCCCTAATTCGCTCATTTTAGTTTTTGCAGTGCGGCGTAGATCATGCATTGCCCAGTCATGAACTCCCATCTCATTCCTAAGCTGTTCCGCCATGTTCAATAGAACACCTGCTGACATAGGGCGATCGCCCTGCACAATCGCCGGCGGGAACAATTGCGATATGTTCGGGTATAGCGACATAGCCTCCTCAATTAGCTTTGCGGCATCCCCTGATAGTCCTCTCACAAACGGCTGGCGCGTTTTTGAATTTTCCGCAGGAACGCGCCACGTTCTGTTTTTCACATCAAACTCGCCCTTCTTTGCCTTCCTTAGCTCAACTCCCCGACATCCTGTAAGCAGCAACAATTTAATGAAGATTTTGTTCTGGTGAACAATCCGGGAACCTTCAAGAGCCAACCAAAAAGCTCCTATTTCATCATCACTGAAAAACCGTTTAACCACGCCAACAGGTTTTCCAACGTCGCTAATTCTCAATGCGGCGATAGGATTAACGCAAATCTTCTCCGTTCTCAAGCAATACGAAAACACCTGCTTTAGTTTTGAAAGCATGATCCCAGCAAAGGTTTCCGCCCCATTCGTTCTCATCCTTTTGAAAACTGGCTGCCAGTGAGATATCTGCATTTCATCCACAATCATATCGCCGACATATGGGATTACATGCCGCTCAAATGCCCTCTCCCAATACTGCAATTTCACAAGGCGCTGAGCCTGAGCGCTGGCAGTCCAATGTGATAGACAGTCTTTCACAGAGGCTGCGCCAGCGATCTCCTCAAGCGTCATGGATTTCACTGTGATGGGGTCTTTCCCTTCGGCCAGGACGCGCTTGGCCTCTTGAACCATATCGCGCGCTTCTTTGAGCGAAATCTCGTCGTAACTTCCAAGTGTCATACGACGTGCCTTACCTGCGTACCGGTAACGGTACTGGAAGACAATCAGCCCAAGTGGGGTTATGCGGATAGACAGGCCGCCGCCGTCAGGCATCTCGATCAGTTTTGGGATCGGTTTTCCATTAAGCTTGCGAAGTTTGGCATCGGTGAGCACTGTGTACATCTCCAATTATGTACACATGTATGTACACAATTTTGGTGGCTTGGATTGAAATCACATGAAACGGATTGAATCACTAGCCAATGGCTTTTTCAAGCACCACAGTGAGTTAATGGGGGAGTTTGAAACAGAATGGAATCACGTGAACTGCCGAGCATTGCTTACACGACAGATCACATGCAGTACGAAAATTGGATTTTGGGTTTGGTCAGCCAGGTTTCAGATCTCGCCCACAATTGCCAGATTGAAACCTCACTGGGTATACAGAATGGAACGCATACCTTCTCAGCCGCATTCGGCTAAGCGAATAGTATCACTAAAATTGTTCCGGATAAATAAAGCGCCGTCGCCCTCACACTTTCGCCTCATTCGGCGTAAAAACGGTCTTCATGTAGCTGAGGGTGGCCAGCAGGCACAGGCCGTAGCCCAGCAGTTCGCAACCCTCTTCCACCATGTTTTTCACCACCCGGTTGTAACCGTCCAGCATGAGCGTTTGCCACAGCGCGCTCATGCCGAACAGGCGTGAAAACACCAGAATGCACAGCAGGCCCGCGCACATCATGCCGTAGCCGGGATGCGTCGCGAAATAGGCCAGGCCGCGCACCGTCGCCGCAATGTGCCTGGCGGCATGGCACAGACAGACCAAGGCGACCGCCAGCGCGAACCACACCCAGGCGCCGTGCCACAACGCATCGAAGGCGAAGTCCATCTCGCGGATCAGCATGCAGAGAAAGAAGCCGCCGACCAGCATCCAGGCGGAGCGGCGTTCCGCCTGCCGCCAGGCCGCGGCGAAAAAACCGCCGGCGATGGCGAGCAGCAACAGTTCCTGCGCCGCTTCGGTCAGCGAGGTTTCATGCACGAAGTTATGCAACCAGTGCACATCGATAAACACCAGGCCGACCAATGCCGCCATGAAGGCGGCGGAAAGCGCGAATGCGCTGATTTTCCCCAGTAAAAGTTTCAACTCGTCTTGCATAATCAATCTCATTATCGTTTTAAAGCGCGCCTATGGTAGGCAGCTGAGCCTGCGGGGTGTAGCAATTGGTGCTGAACGTCGGCCTTTACCGGCCAATTGCGGCGAAAAAGGCCATAAAACACAAAAATTGTGCATTTTTTCTGAGCGCCGCTCGTTTTTCAGCCTGCGCTCATCATGGGTGCGCGGTATTAACGACGTTATAGGGGCTGATGCATTTTGGTGCGCGTTCGGCGCCGCGGGCGATTGCGGTCAACGACGCCCCGTTGGGATGTGAGGATGAACCTGAGCTCGCCGGCGAGTGCAACGGCAATGATGAAACGCCGGCCGACGGTTAATTAACGTTACGAGCTATCCCCATTGCCGCCAGGCACGCGGCAGGCTAGGCTGTTTAGCTCGTAGGCCGCCGCTTGGCGGCCTGAACGTTGCACAGGGAGTCTACTTTATGACGGGTATTTTGCAGTTATTCCAGGCCATCGGACTGGGTTTGGTGCTGCTGTTGCCGCTGGCCAACCCGCTGACCACGGTGGCGTTGCTGCTCGGCTTGTCCGGTAATATGACGCGCGAAGAGCGCAATCAGCAGTCGCTGATGGCCTCGGTTTATGTGTTCTGCATCATGACGGTGGCGTTTTACGCCGGGCAGGTGGTGATGAACACTTTCGGTATTTCGATCCCCGGCCTGCGCATCGCCGGCGGCCTGATCGTCGCCTTCATCGGTTTCCGCATGCTGTTCCCGCAACAAAGCGCCGATGAGGCGCCGGAGGTGGAGAGCAAGTCGCACGAGCTGCGCCACAAGACATCGGCCAACATCGCCTTCGTGCCGTTGGCCATGCCGAGCACCGCCGGGCCGGGCACCATCGCGATGATCATCAGCTCGGCGTCGAGCGTCAAAGCGAACACGCTGGGTTTTGAACCCTGGGTGCTGGCCGTGGCGCCGGTCGCCATCTTCCTGACAGTCGCGGTGATCCTGTGGGGCTGCCTGCTCAGCTCCGGCGCCATCATGCGCCTGGTGGGGAAAAGCGGCATCGAGGCGATCTCGCGCCTGATGGGCTTCCTGCTAGTGTGCATGGGGGTACAGTTCATTATCAACGGCGTGCTGGAGATCATCTCCACCTATACGCCGGCCGCCTGATAACACAAAACGGGCGCGATCGTCGCGCCCGTTGCCGTTATTTCCCCATCGGCGCCTGCGCGCCCAAAATGCCCTTGCCTTCCGGCACTTCGGTAAAGCGGCTGAGGATCTCGCTGTAGGTCTTGGCCGGATCCAGATCCGGGAACTGCGCCGGGTAGATAAACTTCGCCAGATACTCCAGCCCCACGATGTTGTACGGATGGTTGTAGAAATTATGGTAGATGCCGTAGAACCGCCCCTCTTTCACCGCCGACACCTGCGCGAAGCCCGGGCGCTGTTTCATGCGGTTGAAAGCCTCATCCACCTGTTGCTGCGTCACGCCATAGCCGAACGGCACCGCGGCGTTGGTCTTGCTGGCCCACTGTGAGCCGGAAACAATGTAGGCGTCCGGTTTCATGGCGATCACTTTTTCCAGCGCCACGTCGCCGGTCGCCCCCGGCAACAGCGCAGAGCCGATGTTGCGCGCGCCGACCGCCTCGACTAGCGCCCCCCAGCCGACGTGCGCATGGGTGAAGCAGCAGGACTCCAGCCCATTCAGGCCAGCCTTGGCTTCGAAAAACACCCGCGGTTTGGGTTCCACCGCCTGCGTTTTGGCCAGAATGGCCTGATAATGCTGCTGATAATAATCGGTATATTGCTTGGCTTCGCTTTCGCGGTTGAGGGTTTCCCCCAGCAGCGTCACGCTTTTCGGCGTGTTCTCCACCGGCTTGAGCATGGTATCGATGAACAGCACCGGCACGTTCAGCGCCTTCAGCTTATCCAGCACGCCGGTTTGGCTCAGCGAAGGCTTGGAACGCAGCTGGGCGATCATCAGATCGGGCCGCTTGGCGATCACGCTCTCCAGGTTCACTTCACCCTTATCGCTGAATCCCATATCGATGATGTTTTTCGCCCCCGGCCATTTGCTCTGCAAGATATCCCAGGTCGCCGCATCGCTTTTCTTCAGCAGGTTATTCCAGGCCACCAGCCGGCCGAACGGATTGGCGCGATCGAGCAGCGCCAGCGTGAGAATGTCGCGCCCGTCCTGCACCACGATGCGTTTCGGCTCTTGCTGGAGGGTGATCGTCTGGCCGGACGTGTCGGTCAGCGTCAGCGGATAAGTGGTGGCCATCGCCGGAGAGGCGAGCAAGGCGGCGCAAACCAGCGCCGGCAAAATGATTCGACGGTGCACGAAAAACTCCTTAGTCATGAATACATTCAGAAAATACTAATGAGAATGGCTTGCATTATCAAAGATAACGCCCGGCATGTCGGCGATTAATTGCAAAGGGATGTGTAAAGGAAGGATAAGAGGCGCGCCGGAAGCGGCGCGCCCAGGGGATCACATCAGGCCGTAGATCAGCGCCGACAGCGCAATCAGGCCCATCACCAGCACGAATACGTTGCTCGCCGCGCGGTACTGGCGCATGGCCGGCACCGCACGCACGGCGTACATCGGCAGAATGAACAGGATGGCGGCAATCAGCGGGCCGCTGATGGTTTCGATGATGTGCAGCGCGCTGGGGTTCCACACCGTCGCCGCCCAGGTGAGCAGGAACAGCGCCACCGCCGAGATGCGGTGCGTCATGCGCGAACTGAGCGGCTTGCCGACCGCGCGCGTGACGCCGTCGATCAGGCTGGTCGCCCCTTCCGTCACCCCCAGCGAGGTGCCGAGATAGGATTTGGCCATCGCCAGCATCGCCATCACCGGGCCAAGATAGGCGATCAGCGGGTTGGAGAACTTGTTGGCCAGCGTGGTCAGCACCGTGATGTTCTGCTCTTTCGCCTGCAGCATGTCTTCATGAGACAGGCTCAACACGCAGCTGAACACAAAGAACAGCACGGTAACGCAGATCAGCACATAGCTATAGCGCATGATACGCGCGCAGCGGCGTTCCGCCTTGTCGCCGTACAGGCTCTTCTGGGTCGAGGCGAAGGAAGAGATGATCGGCGCATGGCTGAAGGAGAACACCATCACCGGCACGGCCAGCCACAGTGAATGCCACAACCCCGGCGTGTCGAAGCGGGTGGCGGCCAGGCCGTGCACGAAGTTGGCGGTATTCCAGCTCGGCATCAGATAGAGCGAAATGCCCATCAGGAACACCAGCAGTGGGAACACCAGCATGCCCATCGCCGCCACGATGCTGTCTTTGCCGCGCAGCAGCACCAGATTGAGTACCACCACCACCGCCAGGCTCAGCCAGATGCGCGGCAGCGGGGCCACGTGGAACTGATGGATCAGGAAGCTGTCCAGCGCGTTGGTGATCGAAATGCTGTACACCAGCACGATCGGGAAGAACGCCATCAGATACAGCATCATGATGATTTTGCCGGCCAGCACGCCGAAGTGTTCCACCACCACATCGTGAATGTTGCCGTCGCGGCTGGAGCCGGAAAGCACGAAGCGGCTGAGCGCGCGGTGCGGCAAATAGGTCAGCGGGAAAGCGAACAGCGCCATCAACAGCAACACCAGCGGGCCGTTCAGGCCGGCGTTGATCGGCAAGAACAACGTACCGGCGCCCACCGCAGTCGCATAGAGACCGAACATCCAAACGGTGTCGGTTTTGTTCCATTTGGCAGGCTGAGCGGCCGTCAGCGTGCCTGAATCGGGAGAAATCGTACTCATGAGACAGTCTACCTTAATCTGCGGCGACAACGATTGCGCCTAACGGGATATCCTTCTCCGCGAGTTTTTTAATAATAATCAGTGAATTAAAGCGATATTTCATACTTACGCCTGATGAAAGGACGGCAAAGGATAATGAAAAATCCGCTGCGGGTCTATGTTTTATCGGCCGAATGAACGATTTGCGAACACAATGTGCTGAAAAAAACGGCGCACTCAGTAAAAACTAAGGGCCCCTTGCGGAGCCCTTAAGCGGTTTATTTCTTCGCGTCCGGATGGTCCGGCACCTCGGCGCTGCCCATCTCCTTCTCGTCGCGGATCATCGAGCGGTCTTTACGCACGTCGGCTACGTCGGAAGCGCTCACCGGTTTGGCGCTGTTGCCCCAGCTCGAGCGGATGAAGTTCACCACGTCCGCCACCTGCTGATCGTTCAGACGCCAGCCAAACGGCGGCATGGTGATGTTGGATACCGCCCCCTGCACCGCCGGCGTGGTGTTGCCGGTCAGCACGATGTGGATCAGCGAAGTCGCGTCCTCGGTCTGCACCACCGGATTGCCCTTCAGCGACGGGAAGGCGCGCTTGTAGCCCACGCCGTCGGTGCGGTGGCAGGCCGCGCAGTTATCGACATACAGCGCCGCGCCGGGCTTGCTGTCGTCGCCGCGCCACAGATCCTTGGCCACGCTGTCTTCGACCGGCGCCGCCTGCTGCTTGCCGTCTTTCGGCGGCAGCGATTTCAGGTAGCGCGCGATGGCGGTCAGATCGTCGTCGCTCAGGTATTGCAGGCTGTGCTCCACCACGTCGCTCATGCCGCCGAACACGATCGCCTTGTCGTTACGGCCGGTTTTCAGGAACTCGGTCAGCTCGGCTTCGCTCCAGCTGCCCAGGCCATCCTTGCGGTCGCCGCGCAGGCTGGAAGCCACCCACCCGTCGATCGGCGCGTTGCTGCCGGACAGGTAGTCGTCGCTTTCGCTGTTGCTCAACGCTTTTTCCTGCATGGTGATGCTGCGCGGGGTATGGCAAGCGCCGCAGTGGCCCAGGCCTTCCACCAGGTAGCGTCCGCGTTCAATCACCGGATCGGCCTTGGCGTCGGCAACGAAGTCCGCCGGCGACGGCGCAAACATGCCGCGCCAGATGCTCAGCGGCCAACGCATCGACAGCGGCCACGGGATGTCGGAGTCCTTGTTGGCCTGCTCCACCGGCTGCACGCCGTGCATGAAATAGGCATACATGGCGCGCATGTCGTCCTCTTTCACCAGCGCGAACGACGGGTACGGCATCGCCGGGTACAGGGTGCTGCCGTTTTTGGCTACGCCCTTACGCACCGCGTTGTCGAAATCCTCGAAGCTGTAATCGCCGATGCCGGTTTTCTTGTCCGGCGTGATGTTGGTCGAGTAGATGGTGCCGATCGGCGTCTCCATCGCCAGGCCGCCGGCGAAGGTTTTGCCGTTCTTGCCATCGGTATGGCAGGCCACGCAGTCACCGGCGCGCGCCAGGTACTCGCCTCGCTTGATCAGCTCGCTGCTGACGGTGGCGTCCTGCGCCCAAACGGAAAAACTCACTGCACTGAGAACCAGTGCCGGTACAAATGCTTTCATCGTTCGCCGTCCTTATGCCTGCACCAATGGGCCTGGGTTTTTCAGATACTGCTCGCGAATGGCGCGGGCAGACCAGTAAGCCAGCGCCGCCACGGTGCCGGTCGGGTTGTAGCCCAGCCCTTGCGGGAAGGCCGATGCGCCGATCGAGAACACGTTGTGCACGTCCCAGCTCTGCAGATAGCGGTTGACCGCGCTGGTCTTCGGATCTTCCCCCATCACCGCACCGCCGTTCATGTGGGTAGTCTGGTAGCTGGTGGTGTCGAAGTGGCTGTTGGCGTTTTTCGGGCTGCCGGCGATCAGTTTCGGGTTCATCGCCTTGGCGATCGGCGCCATCTTGTCGTACATGAACTGCGCCATCTTGATGTCGTTTTCCTGCCAGTCGAACGTCATGCGCAGCAGCGGCTGGCCAAAGACGTTCTTGTAGTTGGGATCGAGATCCAGATAGTTATTGCGGTACGACTGGTGCGCGCCGTGGGCGTCCATCGACACGTGATGGGTGTAGGCATCCGCCACCGCCGCTTTCCACTTGCTGCCCCAGGCCGGGGTGCCCGGTGGGGTCGGCAGGCCGGAGATCGGCTTGGTGCCCGCCTGGTTGACCCAGAATGGCGAACCGCCGACGAAGCCTTCTTTGGCGTGATCGAAGTTGTCAGCGTTGAAGTCGTCCACGCCCACGCCGTTGCCGCCGGCGCCGATGAACGGGTTGGTGAACACGTCTTTATCGAAGAACGCCTTGATGGTGGTCATGTTCTGGTAGGCGAAGTTGCGCCCGACCACCCCTTCGCCGGTTACCGGATCGTAAGGCTTGCCGATGCCGGACAGCAGCATCAGGTGCACGTTGTGGAACTGGAACGCGCCCAGGATCACCAGATCGGCCGGCTGTTCAATCTCGCGGCCCTGCGCATCGACGTAGTTCACGCCGGTGGCGCGGGATTTGTCGTCGGTCAGGTTGACCTTCAGCACGTTGGCGTTGGTGCGCAGCTCGAAGCGTTTCTCCATGCGCAGCGCCGGCAAGATGTTGACGTTCGGCGAGGCCTTGGAATACATGTAGCAGGCGTAGCCGCTGCAGAAACCGCAAAAGTTGCACGGGCCCATCTGCGCGCCGTACGGGTTGGTGTAAGAATCCGAGGTGTTGGCGGACGGCAGGTTGTAAGGGTGGTAACCCACCTCCAGCGCCGCTTTCTCGAACAGCTGAGCGGAGTAGGTATTTTTCTGCGCCGGCAGCGGGAAGTCGTCGGAGCGATCCGGCGCAAAGCGGTTACCGCCCTTCTGCGCCACTTTCTGCCCTTTGATGGTCCAGGCGGTGCCGGAGGTGCCGAACACTTTCTCCGCCTTGTCGAAGAACGGCTCCAGCTCGTCGTAAGTCACGCCGAAGTCCTGGATGGTCATGTCCTTCGGAATGAAGTTTTTGCCGTAACGCTCTTCATAATGGCTGCGCATGCGCAGTTCGATCGGATCGACGCGGAAATGCACGCCCGACCAGTGCAGGCCGGCGCCGCCGACGCCGGTGCCCGGCAGGAACGCCGCCAGCTGGCGGTAAGGCACCGCGGTCTGGCTGCTGTTATGGCGAATGGTGACGGTGCTTTTCGACAGATCCTGGAACAGCTTGCGCCGAATGTTATAGGTCAGCTCGTCGATCACCTGCGGGTAAGAACCGTCCGGATAGGTGTCGCGCATCGGGCCGCGCTCCAGCGCCACCACGTTGAGGCCGGCCTCGGTCAGCTCTTTGGCCATGATCGCGCCCACCCAGCCGAAGCCGACGATCACCGCGTCTACTTTTTTCATTACCGTTGCCATGGTTAGCCCCTCTCCCCACGAATCGAGACCGGTGGGAAGGGATAACGCTCCCCTCGCTCAACCCAGTCCATAAAATCGGCGCGCGCGCCCGGAAAATTAATCAGCTTCCAACCCACCATGTCTTTGTTGCCGCCATGGATCGGATCGCTGAAGAAACCTTCGCGGGTGTTTTGCAGCAGATAGGAGAAGAACAGTTTCGACGGCAGTTGCTGGAACTCCGCCTCGCCGGACTCGAACTTTTGCAGCAGAGCGTCCTGCTGCGCGCCATCCAGTTCGGCGAAGGGCTTGCCGGCGGTTTTCTTGCTGTAGGCGTCGGCGTCTGCGATGCCGAGGTTGTAGATTTGCTTGGGCACCAGCGGCAGCTGATAGCCCATCTCCTTCGGCACATCGGGGTTGAACGGCCCCTGCATGTACCAGATGGAGCCGGTGGCGTACGGGGTATTCATCTGGCGATCGATAAACTCCGGCACGCCGGCTTCCAGCGCGCCGGGGCCGCGATCGTCGGCCGGGATCAGGCGCGCGACGGCGGCCTTGATGAAGGCCCACTCTTCCGGAGTGAAAAAGGTCGGTTGGTAATCGTTCTGCGTTGAGGTGTTCGAGGCTGCGACCGCCGGTGTCGGTGCCGTCAGCGCGCCAACGCCGCTGCCACCAATTACCGCCGCAGGAATTAAGGTCATCGATTTCAACAAGAAATCGCGCCGCGAATTGTTGGTTTTATGATTCGACATGTCACATTCCATCCAAAGATAGTCACAACTATTTAACCGCAACCTTGCGATCGATACGGGTTTTTAAAATAATTTGTTACTTATTTGTATATTTATTGAAGGTCAGAATGCGTACAAAAGCAAAAATGTTACCGGTAACTTATTGAATGAACGTAAAGATTTATCTGCTAACGTAAATTTAACTTTTTGTGCGGTTTTTCCGATAAGCGGTGAGGAAATAACGAAAAATGAGAGGTGGGTCGCGCGCTGGAACGGTGCCGAAAACAAAATCGGCCGCGTTCAGCGGCCGATTCGACAAAAGAGAGGATTACTGCGACATCGCCTGATAGGCGGTGGTCACCTTCCACAAATAGCGCGGCGCCTGCGGTGCCGGGTGCTTTTTCTGGATGTGCTGATAAAACTCATCCGGGCTCATCTGATTGATGCGATTGACCGCCACGCGCTTGTCCGAGGAGAAGGTGCGCAACATGGCACCCGCCCCATTCACGTACGAAACGATGGTGGCGTAACGCAAAGTCTGTGGATTGTTGATCCCGGCTAGCTGCTGGCTTTGAAGAATATTGATATAGGCCGTTCCCAGATCAATATTGACCGCCGGATCCTTCAGCTCACGCGAGCTGGGTTGCCCGCTTCGTCCCTTCATGCGATAGGCGTCGCGGCCGGCGGTAGAAGCCTTAAGCTGCATCAATCCCACTGCGTTCGAGGTGCTGACCACGTTCGGGTTAAACCCGGACTCCACCTGAATAATCGCTTTAATCAGCGTTTCGTCAACGCCATAGTTGCTGGCCGCCTGACGAATGTAATCGTTATAAGCAACCGGGGTGCCCGTGCGGTTTACCGGTGCCTGCGGAGGGGGTTTTAACCAACCGCCGCGCGTTGTGCCACTGCCTGAAATATTGCTTGCCGTTTGCGGGTCTTTGGCGCACCCCGACAAAAGTAAAATTGCCGTTAGGCAACCTATTTTTGTTTTCACAGAATCCCTCACTCCTTTCAATGAGTTGCGTAGCATATACAACTTGTAAGGACACCTGCAGTAATTTTTTGGGCTAATCTCAAGCTATCCATATACCAAGAGGTGATTTATGAGTCAATCTGCAACAAGCTGCTTTGTGGTGACTTTTCGCTATCAGGAAGAGGGATTAACCGACCTGGCGAAGCTGACCGGGCAATTGACGCGCGAGGGTTTTGTCACGTCGGTGACAGACGAAAATGGCGTTCACCACGAACTCGGCAGCAACAGTTTTGCGTTCATAACCGTGCTGGATCAAGAGGATGTGCTGCGCCTGGCGCAGGGGTTCGGGCAGTTGGCATTGGGAAAACAGCCGGAGGTGGCGATATGCAGCTGTGAGGACTACCTTCAGCGGTTACATACTGATACATAAAATGCTATAACTCCCCGGACGGTATTATTTTTTCAGTTGGAGAAATACCCCGCCGGCGGTGGGCAAGTGGCGCTTGACTTCGCTTCAATTGATATTGATAATCATTTTCATTTGAACCAGGAGACGTCATCATGCCATTGATAAGTTGCGCTTTTCGTCGCAGTCGCCCTTCCCGCTCTGCCGCATTGTTACGCCCTTTCATGCTCGCCTGCCTGCTGCTCGGCGCCGCCTTGGTCAGCCAAAACGCGCTGGCGGAAAAAAAGCTGCGCGTGGTGACCACCTTCACCATCATTCAGGATATCGCCCAGAACGTGGCCGGTGACGCCGCCGTGGTGGAATCCATCACCAAGCCGGGCGCCGAGATCCACGACTATCAACCGACTCCGCGCGACATCGTCAAGGCACAGCACGCCGACCTGATCCTGTGGAACGGCATGAACCTGGAGCGCTGGTTCCAGCGTTTCTTCGAAAACATCAAACAGGTGCCGGCGGCGGTAGTCACCGAAGGCATTACCCCGCTGCCGATCCGCGAAGGGCCCTATAACGGCAACCCGAACCCGCATGCCTGGATGTCGCCAAGCAACGCGCTGGTGTATATCGAGAATATCCGCAAGGCGCTGGTGGAGCACGATCCGGCCAATGCGGAAACCTATAACCGCAACGCCAAGGCCTACGCAGAGAAAATCGGCGCGCTGGACGCCCCGCTGCGCGAACGCCTGGCGCGCATTCCGGCCGCACAGCGCTGGCTGGTGACCAGTGAAGGTGCCTTCAGCTACCTGGCGCAGGACTATCAGTTGAAAGAGGTTTATCTGTGGCCGATCAACGCCGATGAGCAAGGCTCGCCGCAGCAGGTGCGCCGGGTGATCGACGCCGTGCGCGCCCACCATATTCCGGTGGTGTTCAGCGAGAGCACCATTTCCGACAAGCCGGCCAGGCAGGTGGCGAAAGAAACCGGCGCCAAATACGGCGGCGTGCTGTACGTGGACTCGCTGTCCACCCGCGATGGCTCGGTGCCGACCTACATCGACCTGCTTAACACCACCGTGCAAACCATCGCCAAAGGATTCGATCAATGACCCATGAACCGTTTGTCCGCCCTGAATTGAACGTGGACGACGTCACCGTAACCTACAACAACGGACACACCGCCATTCACAACGCCAGCTTCACCCTGAGCGGCGGTTCGATCTGCGCATTGGTCGGCGTCAACGGCAGCGGCAAATCGACGCTGTTCAAAAGCATCATGGGCCTGGTCAGGCCCACCGCCGGCCAGGTGTCGCTGAGCGACAAGCCGGTGGCGGACGCGCTGAAAAAGAACCTGATCGCCTACGTGCCGCAGACCGAAGACGTCGACTGGAACTTCCCGGTGCTGGTGGAAGACGTGGTGATGATGGGCCGCTACGGCAAGATGAACTTCCTGCGCATTCCGTCACGTGAGGACAGGTTGCGGGTCGACAAGGCGCTGGAGCGCGTCGGCCTGAGCGAGCTGCGCGGCCGGCAGATCGGCGAGCTGTCCGGCGGCCAGAAGAAGCGCGTATTTCTGGCGCGCGCGCTGGCGCAACAGGGCACGGTGCTGCTGCTGGATGAACCTTTCACCGGCGTGGATGTGAAAACCGAGAATGCGATTATCGAGCTGCTGCGCGCGCTGCGCGACGAAGGCCATCTCATTTTGGTCTCCACCCACAACCTCGGCAGCGTGCCGGAGTTTTGCGATCGGGTGATCCTCATCAACCGCACGGTGCTGGCCGCCGGCCCGACCGAGACCACCTTCACCCAGAGCAACCTGGAGCAGGCGTTCGGCGGCGTGCTGCGCCATATCAACCTTTCCGGCCCGGATCTGCACGACGACAACGATCCGCGCACCGTCACGGTGTTGACCGACGATGAACGCCCGGCGGTGTTCTACGGCCACACCAAAAGCGATCCGCCGGCCAACAGCCAGGCCAGGGAGAAACAATCCTGATGCTGGACCTTCTGCTGCAACCTTTCAGTTACAACTACATGGTGAAGGCCATCTGGGTCAGCGCCATCGTCGGCGCCGCCTGCGCGTTCCTGTCCGCCTACCTGATGCTGAAAGGGTGGTCGCTGATGGGCGATGCGCTGTCGCACTCGGTGGTGCCCGGCGTGGCCGGCGCCTACGCCCTCGGCCTGCCCTACGCCGCCGGCGCCTTCTTCACCGGCATGCTGGCGGCGCTGGCGATGACGCTGGTGCGCCACATCACCCGGCTGCGCGAAGACGCCATCATCGGCTTTATCTTCTCCACTTTCTTCGCCGTCGGCCTGCTGATCGTGTCGCTCAACCCCACCTCGGTCAACGTACAGTCGATCATCTTCGGCAATATCCTCGGCATCGCCGACGAAGACGTGCTGCAGGTGGAAATCATCATCGGCGTTTCGCTGCTGATCCTGTGCCTGGTGTGGAAAGATCTGCTGGCGGTGTTCTTCGACGAAAGCCACGCGGTGTCGATCGGCCTGTCGCCGCTGAAGCTGAAGATCCTGTTCTTCACCCTGCTCAGCGCCTGCACCGTCGCCGCGCTGCAAACCGTCGGCGCCATTCTGGTGATCGCCATGGTGATCACCCCGGGCGCTACCGCCTACCTGCTGACCGACCGCTTCAGCCGGCTGGTGATTATCGCCATCATCATCGGCGCATTGACCAGCGGCATCGGCGCCTACCTGAGTTTCTTCCTCGACGGCGCCACCGGCGGGGTGATCGTCACCCTGCAAACGCTGGTATTCCTGGCGGCGTTCTTCTTCGCGCCGAAACACGGCCTGCTGGCATCCCGGCGCCGCGTGGCACATTCGCAAACCGGAGGCCGCTGATGGACACCCTGTATCAACTGCTCAGCGAACCCTTCGCCTACCCGTTCATGCAGCGGGCGATCGTCGCCGCCATCGTTACCGGCGTGGTGTGCGCCGTGCTCTCCTGCTATCTGGTGCTCAAGGGCTGGTCGCTGATGGGCGACGCCATCTCGCACGCCGTCTTGCCCGGCATCGTAGTGGCGTTCGTGGTCGGCATCCCGCTGGCGATCGGCGCCTTCCTCTCCGGCATCTTCTGCGCGGTAGCCACCGGCTACCTGAAAGAGAACAGCCGGGTGAAAGAGGACACGGTGATGGGCATCGTCTTTTCCGGCATGTTCGCCTTCGGCCTGGTGCTGTTCTCGCGCATCGATACCGACCAGCACCTGAGCCACATTCTGTTCGGCAACATGCTGGGCATTACCGACGGCGAACTGAAGCAAACCTTGCTGATCGCCGGCATCACCCTGGCGGTGGTGCTGCTCAAGCGCAAAGACTTCATGCTGTACTGCTTCGATCCGCACCATGCGCGGGTGATTGGCCTGCCGGTCAAGCTGCTGCACTACGGATTGCTGTGCCTGCTGGCGATGACCATCGTCGCCTCGCTGCAGGCCGTGGGGGTGATCCTGGTGATCGCCATGCTGATCGCCCCCGGCATCATCGCCTTTATGCTGTGCCGCCGCTTCGACCGCATGCTGATGGTGGCGACGGTGGTGTCGGTGTTCTCCTGCGTGCTCGGCACCCTGATCAGCTTCCACATCGACGGCGCCACCGGGCCCTGCATCGTCATCGTGCAGGCCGTGCTGTTCGTGATCGCCTTGTTGTACAGTAAATTGCGTCCGTTACAGCGTAACCAAACCGCCCTGAGCGACCGTTAAACGCCCTCCTCTGATGCGGCGGCGCTCTCCGCCGCATCTTATCCTCCCCTCGCTTATCCGTTGTCATCAAGTTGCAATCGGTATTGCGCTTAAATTAATCAATAGGGTATATACTTTGAGCTGGCGAGGCGCTGAAAAAATCGCCGCCTTTGACGCCGGCTGTGCGCCGCGTCGTGTTTTCACCACGGGAAAGACGCTAACCTAATGAATTATCAGGCAGCACAGAGGGGGACATACCATGTGGCAAGCCGTTAGCCGTCTGTTAAGTGAACATCTTGGCAGCGCAGAGATACGCGAAAGGATTGAACTGCCCGGGGGCGACATTCACCCGGCGTGGCGCGTGAGTTACGGTGACAACGAGGTGTTCGTGAAATGCGACGCCCGTGAACAACTGCCGATATTCACCGCCGAGGCCGATCAGCTGGCGTTGCTGGCGCGCAGCAAAAGCGTGCGGGTGCCGGAAGTGTACGGCGTCGGCAGCGATCGCGATTACAGCTTCCTGCTGCTGGAGTATCAGCAGCTGAAACCCCTCGATGCTCACGGCGCCTACTGCCTGGGCCAGCAGCTGGCGCATTTGCACCAGTGGAGCGAGCAACCGCAGTTCGGTCTCGACTTCGACAGCGATCTGACCACCACCCCGCAACCCAACGCCTGGCAACGCCGCTGGTCGGAATTCTTCGCCGAGCAGCGCATCGGCTGGCAGCTGCAGCTGGCGGCGGAAAAAGGCATGACCTTCGGCGACATCGACGACATCGTCGATCGGGTGTATCTGCGCTTGCAGCACCACCAGCCACAGCCTTCCCTGCTGCACGGCAACCTGTGGCCGGGCAACTGCGCGATGACCGCCCACGGGCCGATACTGTTCGATCCGGCCAGCTACTGGGGCGACAGAGAGTGCGATTTGGCGATGCTGCCGCTGTATCCGGAGCTGCCGCCGCAGATCTACGACGGCTATCAGAGCGTGTGGCCGCTGGGGGCCGGATTTATCGAACGCCAGCCGCTGTATCAGCTGTACTACCTGCTCAACCGCAGCAATCTCTTCGGCGGCCAGCATTTGGTGGCTGCCCAACGCGCGGTGGAGGCGCTGTTGCAGCCGGAAGCGTCATAACGTTCCGGGGCGCCGAGCGGCGCCCCGTTCAGGGTTCAGGCCGCGCCGGCCAACTGCCCCAACAGGCGGATCACGAACCAGGCGATCACCGCAATCACGATCGGCAGGATGTACAGCGGGAAGTACTGCAGGAAGATGGTGTGGTGCGGCAGCGTGATGCGTTCCTCCAGTTGCTGACGCGTGTGCCCTTCGCTGCCTTTGGCCTGCTCCAGGATCATCTGATCTTCCAGCCCTTCGCGAATGAACTTGACCTGACGCGACATGCGCGCGCCGGAAGCCTGTAATGCCAGCCCGACGAAGATCAATATATAGATGATGATGAACATCAAATTGGCGCCGCTGAACAGGCTTTTATCCACGTCCGGCACCGGCGAGTTGTACCAGAAAAGGTTCAGGAACGGCGTATTGAAACGCACCATGTCCACCATCACGTGGACAAAATCCAGCATCACTGCGTTGATGCCCTTGGTTTTTTCACTGTGCTGATAGATAAAGCCCAGCACGGAAATCAGCGTCGACAGCAACGCCGGGATAAAAACCACCCATCCGAGAATGCGTTTCAAAATGGCGATACGCCCGGCCTGTTGATACGTCATGTGTTCCCCTTGTTAGCGACGTAACCGAATCGGCTAAGTCTACCTGCAGTTGGCGAAACTCGCCCACCGTTTTCTTCATTCCCGCTGTGCTACAAGCTTAGCCGAATTCGCCGAAATCAACTGCTTAACGACATCCGGGCACTATCATTGAAGAGATAACGTTATCCGTTTAGCCAGAGGCCGCCATGATTCGACTGATTATCTTATTGCTGGGCGCGCAGGCGCTGCACGGCCAGCGCCGCCTGCTGGTGCTGTTCGGTTGGCTGTGGATAGCCGCAGGGGCGCTGATGCTGTTCGACATACTGCAGGATGGCCGGTCCGTGCTGGCGCTGGATGCGCTGGCGGTCATCCTGGCGCTGGAGGGGCTGGTGGCGATATCCGCCGCGCTGGTGATCGGCTCTTCGGCCAGCAGGCCGGTGCTGCTGAAAGGATTGGGTTTTGTCTTTATGGCCTTTTTAACGTTGGACGTGCCCGCAGACGATAACATCGTCGCCACCGTGGTGTTTGCCAGCGCGCTGCTGCTTGACGGCGCCGTGCGCATCGCCTCCTCCACGGTGATTCAGCACAGTCGATGGAAAGGCGTGGCGCTGGCGGGCGGCGGCGAGATCCTGCTTTCGTTGATGATCTTTATCGGCTGGCCGGCGCCTCACCGGATGACGGTGCCCTTTTGCCTCGGCGTGATGATGGTGCTTTCCGGCTGGGCTTTATTGCGTATCGCCCGCAGACTGACAAACTTCTCTCTGAATCAGCACCCCGCGCGGCAGCCATCCTCCCCGGCGGATGAGACTGCGCCGCTCACGGTGTATGTCTGGACACCGATTGGCGCGGCTAAAGATCCGCGCCGGCGTTACATCGTCGACCGATACATCGCGGCGGTCGACGGCGGCGGCAATATCTCCACCGGTCACGCCGCCCTGGCGCTCGCGCCGGATGTGTATATCAGCCACTACCCACTCAACGACATCAGCCATTCCGTTCAGGATTTCCGTCAGTTGCTGCACGCCGGCGAACAGAACAACGTCGACGGACGTTTCCTGCCCGACCTGGCGGGCGAGATCGCCGCCTGGTGCCCACCGGACAAGAAAATTCAATTCTACCGCTATAACCCGGCGGCGCTGCGCGCATTCTGGCTGCGTTATCGGCAGGACGCCACCTACAATCTGACCCGGCGCAACTGCTCCACCACGGTCATCGGCGCGCTCGACAGCGCGTTGGAAGGCGTGCTGGGCGATAAACATCTGTGGCGCCGTTTTCTGCTGCTGGTGCTGGATCCCAACCTGTGGATGCTGGCGGTACTGCGCAGCCGCGGAGAAAGCATGACCTGGACGCCGGGGTTGGTGCTGGATTATGCGCGCATGTTGCAACAGGTCACCGAGCGTCAACACCAGCGCTGGTGGCTAAAATTGCGCGAGGTGTGGAATATCCTGCGTTTTGGCAAAAGCCACACGCGCAGGCAAAGGTTTTAGTCTCGTCACCGGCGATGATAAAGTGTCGGGCACATTCACCCGCGCCGGCAGGAGTTAACCGCTAATGGCTTATTCGCAACGCATTGAAACCGCAATTTTTGATATGGACGGCTTGTTGATCGACTCGGAACCGCTGTGGCTGCAGGCCGAGCTGGATATCTTCGGCGCGCTGGGCTTGGATCTGTCCGACCGTCACAAGCTGCCGGACACGCTGGGGCTGCGCATCGATCTGGTGGTGAAAATGTGGTACCAGGCGATGCCGTGGCAAGGGGTTACGCTTGAAGAGGTGTCGGCGCGGATTATCGAGCGCGCCATCGAGCTGGTGCACGAGACGCGCCCGCTGCTGCCTGGCGTCCGGCAGGCGCTGGAGCTGTGCCGCAGCCAGGGGCTGAACATCGGTCTCGCCTCCGCCTCGCCGCTGCACATGCAACGGCAGGTGCTGAAGATGTTCGATCTTGAAGGCTACTTCGATCAATTGGTTTCCGCCGAATACCTGCCGTACAGCAAACCGCATCCGGAGGTCTACCTGATCGCCGCCGAACGCCTGGGCAGCGATCCGCTGCGCTGCATCACGCTGGAAGACTCCTTTAACGGCATGATCGCCACCAAGGCCGCGCGCATGCGTTCCATCGTGATCCCGGCCGCCGAATACCGCCACGACCCGCGCTGGGCGCTGGCGGATCACCAGTTGGAGACCCTCGAACAGCTCACCCCTGCCCACTTTGCCTGATTCTGCGGCGCCGGGCACCGGCGCCCTGCGGCATAAAAGGGATCCGAACCGCAAAATAAACGAAACACCGTTTCATTTTATTGAATTGGCGTGACGTTCTCATTATGCTGCATGGCAGGGAAAGCGACGGCCCGCAGCGCGTTGTCACTGCCACGCAGCGCGCTTCAAGGCCGCCGCTTCCTCCCGCCGCACACCGTAAAACCGCGCTCGTTGCTTTCCGTTTCACTCCCCCATTGCCCGCTTTTTGTTCTCGCCCGTCAAAATCGATGATTTGTTACCCATTGCCGTAACAAGCCGTTGTAAAACAGGGGAAAATAAACAATTGGTTACAGGGTAACTGCTTCCACTACTGGGAATTTTCCCATATACTGGATAAATTAACAGTTTACCAGCCGGAATCGCAACAGCATGACCGCGGAAGGACACCTTATATTCTCTGTCGCTTGCGCGATCTTCGCCAAGAAGGCGGAAGTGACGCCAGAGCTGGCTACCGGCGACTGGTGGCACATCATACCCGCCGCGCTGCTGACCTCGCTGCTGCCGGACATCGATCACCCCAAGTCGGTGCTGGGCCAGCGCCTGCGCTGGATTGCCCTGCCCATCGCCCGCGCCTTCGGCCACCGTGGTTTCACCCACAGCCTGCTGGCGATCGCCGGCGGCATGGCGCTGTTCCAACTGGACGTACCGCGCAGCTGGCCGATCCCGGCCGATGCGCTGCACGCCATGATCATCGGCTACTTCAGCCATCTGTTGGCCGATATGCTCACCCCCGCCGGCGTGCCGCTGTTGTGGCCATGCCGCTGGCGTTTTCGCCTGCCGCTGCTCAACTCGCAAAAAGGCAACCAGCTGGAGCGGGTGCTGTGTCTGTGCCTGGTGGCGTTTGCCATCTGCTGGCAAGGTGATTTCACCCTGCCGGTGCAATCCTATGTCGAGCAAATCAGAAATATCAGACTCTGATCGCAAAAAACCGCCTAACACATCACCTTGATGTATATAAAACGAACAAAAACACACAAAAAGCTATATCAAATTCCATTTGGATATAAGTAGGCCACTCAGCAAACTGTTACGATATTTACATCGCGACATACGTGATGCGTAGTCGTTTTTATAAGAAAGATTATTGGAGACATTGGGGATGAATCTTCCGCTCGTGATTAACGTGCTGGTGTTTGTCGCGCTCCTTTTGCTGCTGGCGCAAACCCGCCACAAGCAATGGAGCCTGGCGAAAAAAGTGCTGGTCGGCCTGGTGGTCGGCGTGGTGTTCGGTCTGGGCCTGCAGCTGGTGTACGGCTCCGATAACCCGGTACTGAAAGAATCCATCAGCTGGTTCAACATCGTCGGTAACGGCTATGTGCAACTGCTGCAAATGATCGTCATGCCGCTGGTGTTCGCCTCGATCCTGAGCGCGGTGGCCAAGCTGCATAACGCCTCTTCGCTGGGCAAAATCAGCGTCCTCACTATCGGCACGCTGCTGTTCACCACGCTGATCTCGGCGCTGGTGGGCGTGCTGGTCACCAACCTGTTCGGCCTGACCGCCGAAGGCCTGGTGCAGGGCGCGCAGGAAAGCGCGCGCCTGACGGCGATCCAGACCAACTACGTGGGTAAACTGGCCGATCTGACGGTGCCGCAGATGGTGCTGTCGTTCATCCCGAAAAACCCGTTCGCCGATCTGACCGGCGCCAGCCCGACCTCGATCATCAGCGTGGTGATTTTCGCCACCTTCCTCGGCGTGGCGGCGCTGCAGCTGCTGAAAGACGACAAGCCGAAAGGCGAGCGCGTGCTGGTGGCTATCGACACCCTGCAGGCCTGGGTGATGAAGCTGGTGCGTCTGGTCATGAAGCTGACGCCGTACGGCGTGCTGGCGCTGATGACCAAAGTGGTCGCCGGTTCCAACATTCACGATATCGTCAAGCTCGGCAGCTTCGTGGTGGCTTCGTACATCGGCCTGGCCATCATGTTTGTGGTTCACGCTGTCCTGCTGGCCTTCACCGGCGTTAACCCGATGAAGTTCTTCCGCAAGGTGTGGCCGGTGATCACCTTCGCGTTCACCAGCCGCTCCAGCGCCGCCAGCATTCCGCTGAACGTGGAAGCGCAGACCCGTCGCCTGGGCGTGCCGGAATCCATCGCCAGCTTCTCGGCATCGTTCGGCGCCACCATCGGCCAGAACGGCTGTGCGGGCCTCTACCCGGCGATGCTGGCGGTGATGGTGGCGCCGACCGTCGGCATCAACCCGCTGGATCCGGTGTGGATCGCCACCCTGGTCGGCATCGTCACCATCAGCTCCGCCGGCGTGGCGGGCGTGGGCGGTGGTGCCACCTTCGCTGCGCTGATCGTGCTGCCGGCGATGGGCCTGCCGGTGACGCTGGTCGCGCTGCTGATCTCGGTCGAACCGCTGATCGACATGGGCCGTACCGCGCTGAACGTCAACGGTTCCATGGCGGCGGGCACCATCACCAGCCAGCTGATGAAGCAAACCGACAAAGCCGTGATGGACAGCGAAGACGAAGTCGAATTGGCGCATCGCTAACGCCGTCTCAGAACGAAAAAACCGGGGATAATCCCCGGTTTTTTTACGCCCCGCGTTCGGTCGTTACGGCCGCTCGCCGTTGGCCAACCGCCGGTTGATGTCGGCGATCGCTGCCGGCAATTGCGCCAGCGTGTCTATCACATAGTGCGCGCCCGCCGCGTACAGCTTATCGGCGGCCGCCGCGCGGCGGCGCTCTATCTCGCCCGCCGCCATCCGGCGATACTCCTGCCAGGTGGCGCCGAACTCGTTACCGGACAGCGCCAGCCCGACGCTCCACATCCCGGCGTTCAGCCCTTCGGCAATGCCCGGCACCGCGTCATCCACCTTCACGCAATGCGCCACCGCATCGATGCCCAGCGCGATCGCGTTCTGCAACGCCATCCACGGCCCCGGTCGGCCGCCGGCTGCAAGATCGTCGGTGGCGACCCAGTAATCCGGCGCGTAGCCGCGCTGCGCGGCGGCGGGCACCAGCACCTCCATCACCGCGCGCGGATAGCCGGAGCAGGAACCGATTTTAATGCCCTGTTCGCGCAGAGCGGCGATCGCCTGCGGCACGCCCTCGATGGGATCGGCAAAGTCGATCACTTTAGCGATTTGCAGCGGCATAAACGCCTGATACAGCGCGTCAATGTCCTGATGGCTCATCGAGCGTCCCAGCTTCTGCCGCCAGCGCGCGTCGACCGCCGGCAGCTTGCCCAGCGCCTCGATGTGCTGCCATTTGCCCAGCCCCATCGGAATGCGCGCCTCCGCCAGGCTGATGTCGATATCGAAGGTTTGCTTGAACGCCTCGACGAAAATCTGCGTTGGCGCAAAGGAGCCGAAGTCCACCGTGGTGCCCGCCCAGTCGAGGATTACTGCGTTGATCTGTTTCATGGTCAATCCTTATTGATTCCAGTACATCGCCTGCCCGACGGCCGCCAGCAAACGTTCGATATCTTGCGGATAGATTTCACCGATGTTGCCGATACGGAAGCAGTCGCTCTGCGACACTTTACCGGGATAAATCACGAAGCCTTGTTGCTTGAGACGCTGATAAAACTCGGCGAAGCGGTATGTATCAGCCTTTGGCGAATAGAACGCGGTGATGATCGGCGAGTGCAGCGCATCGTCCAGCAGGGTCTCAAAACCCAGCTCGCGCATACCCGCCACCAGCCGCCGCTGATTGGCCTGATAGCGGTGGTGGCGCGCGGCAATGCCGCCCTCTTGTTCCAGCTCTTTCAGCGCCTGCGCGAAGGCCAGCACGGTGTGGGTCGGCGACGTAAAGCGCCATTTGCCGGCCTGATCCTCCATACAGCGCCACTGAGCATACAGATCCAGCGACAGCGAGCGTGAACGGCCGGCGCATTTCTCCAGCTCGCTGCGGCGGGCGATGACGAACGCGAAGCCCGGCACGCCCTGAATGCATTTGTTGGCGGAGCTGATCAGAAAATCGATGCCCAGCGCGTCCACATCCAACGGGATGCCGCCAAAGCTGCTCATGGCGTCGACGATAAAGGTCTTGCCATTGCGCGCCGCCAGACCAGCGACCTTCTGCAGCGGATTGAGCATGCCGGTGGTGGTTTCACAGTGCACCATGGCGATATGGCTGATGCGCGCATCGCTTTTCAGCACCGCCTCCATCGCCGCCACGTCCGGTTCATTCACCTCACCGCAGTCGAAAGCGTGGTGGTCGATATCCATCAGCCGCGCCATTTCGATCATCCGCGCCCCGTAGGCGCCGTTGTTGACGATCAGCAGCTTGTCGTGCGGGCCGATGACCGTGCCCAGCACGCCCTCTACCGCGAAGCTGCCGCTGCCTTGCAGCAGCACCGAGGTATAACCGGCAGACGGCGTCGCCAGCGCCACCAACCGTTGACGAATGCGCTGCACCACGCCGAGGTTGTAATCTTCATCCCAGGTGCAGCTGTCATACAGCATCGCCTCTTTCACCGTTTTCGACGTGGTCAACGGGCCGGGGGTCAACAGCAGGTAGTTACGATCGGACATGTTATTCACCTATTGGTCTATACCAGATTGCGATCATTGTGGCGGCAAATTCCTGCCCCGGTCAAACGACAAAGCGCGGTGAAACAAAAAATTCATCTGGCTATGTATAATAAGCGCGTGCCGGAATGTCGGGCCGATGCCATAGCGAGATGAAATGAAAGAACATCAGGGCGATATGCCTCACTACCTGCAGATCAAGGATCAGCTCCAGGCGCGCATTACCCGCGGCGCGCTGCAGGCCGGCGATAAGCTGCCTTCGGAGCGCGAGCTGTGCGCCATCTTCTCCACCACCCGCGTCACCATTCGCGAAAGCCTGGCGCAATTGGAAGCCACCGGCGCCATCTACCGCGCCGATCGCCGCGGCTGGTTCGTCACGCCGGAACGGCTGTGGCTGGATCCGACGCAGAACACCAACTTCCACCGTCTCTGTCAGGAGCAAGGGCGCACGCCGCGCACCGCGCTGCTGTCCGGCGAAAAAACCACTGTGCCGCTCGACGTCATGCAGCCGCTGGCGCTCGAACCGTTCGATCAGGTGTATCTGCTGCGCCGCGTGCGCTATGCCGACGGCCGCGCCATCTGCTATTGCGAGAACCACTGCCTGCCGCAGCGGGTGCCGGAACTGCTCAGGCACGATCTCAACGGCAGCCTGACCGAGGTTTATCAACAGCATTACGATTTGATTTACAGCAACATGCACCTGTCGTTCTACCCGACCGCCCTGCCTTACCGCGCCGCCAACGCGCTCGGCGCCATGGTCGGCCTGCCCGCGTTGCTGCTGCGTCGACTGAATTACGATCAGCACGGCCGCATCCTCGATTTCGATATTGAATACTGGCGCCACGACAGCCTGCGCATCGAAGTCGATACGCTCTAACCTCGATTATCACGGGGCCGGCGCCCGCCGCCCCGCCTTCCTCACCCACGCTCGATCCCCCTTTTAAGGCAAATATATTTTGCCGCTTTCATTTGTTTGTCATATTTGCCGATTAGCTTGGCCGCATATCTGGTGTATACCAGTTTCGCATTAACCCGCAACAGTGAGGCTGAAGCTATGAAATTTTCTCGTCTGGTCGTGATGACCGCCATCGCACTTGGCGCCGCGCCGGCCTGGGCCGCCGATGCGGTGGTGACCGTCTACTCCGCCGATGGTCTGCACGACGGCGATCACAGCTGGTATCAAACCCAGTTCGACGCCTTCACCCAGGCGACCGGCGTCAAGGTGCAGTACGTCGAAGGCGGCTCCGGCGCCATCGTGGAGCGCCTGTCGAAGGAGCGCAGCAACCCGCAGGCCGACGTGCTGGTGACGCTGCCGCCGTTCATCCAGCGCGCCGCCGCGGAAAAACTGCTGCAGGATTTCACCCCGCAGGATGCGGCGCAGATCGCCGACGCCCAGCCGCAGTTCGTGCCACTGGTGAACAACTACCTGAGCTTCATCTATAACGCCAAACTGCTGCCGCAGGCGCCTGCCAGCTATCAACAGCTGCTGGACGCGCAGTTCCGCAATAAGCTGCAGTACTCCACGCCGGGCCAGGCGGGTGACGGCACCGCAGTGATGCTGCAGGCGTTTCACAGCTTCGGCAGCAAAGATGCCGGTTTCGACTACCTCGGCAAGCTGCAAAGCAACAACGTCGGCCCTTCGGCCTCCACCGGCAAGCTGACCGCGCTGGTCAATAAGGGGGAGCTGCTGGTGGCCAACGGCGATCTGCAGATGAACCTGGCGCAGATGCGCAGCAACCCGAACGTCAAGGTGTTCTGGCCGGCCGGGCCGGACGGCAAACGCAGCACGCTGGTGCTGCCTTACTACATCGGCCTGGTGCAAGGCGCGCCGCAAAGCGCCAACGGCAAAAAACTGATCGATTTCCTGCTGAGCAAGGAAGCGCAGAGCAGCGTCAGCGCCATTTCCTACGGCATGCCGGTGCGTAAGGATGTCACCCCGACCGACGATAACTTCAGGCAGTCGCAGGCCGCGCTGCAGGGTGTAGAGATCTGGGCGCCGGACTGGAACCAGGTGGTGAACAGCCTGTCCGCCGATATCTCCCGCTGGCACAAGGTGACAGAATGACGCTGACCATGCCTTCTACCCTCACTTCCCGCGCCGAGGCGCGGGATAGCAGCCTCGACATCGCCGGGCCGTCGGGCATTCAGCTCGACCGCGTCAGCGTGTCGTATCGCGGCACCGAGGTGCTGAAACCCCTGACGCTCACCATCGCCCCCGGCGAAGTGCTGGCGCTGATCGGCCCCTCCGGCTCGGGTAAAACCACCGTGCTGCGAGCGATCGCCGGCTTCGTGCAGCCCTCCGCCGGGCGTATTGCCATCGGTGACGTCGATGTCACCGGCGTGCCGCCCTATGAGCGCGGCCTGGGCATGGTGGTACAGAACTACGCGCTGTTTCCGCATATGCGCGTCGAGGACAATGTGGCGTTCGGCCTGCGCGCGCAGGGCAAGCCGCGCGGCCTGACCGCCGAGCGCGTCGAAGAGGCGTTAGCCATCGTCGGCATGTCCGCCTACGCCAAGCGCTATCCCAACCAGCTTTCCGGCGGCCAGCAACAGCGGGTGGCGATCGCTCGCGCCATCGCGGTGCGCCCCAAAGTATTGCTGCTGGATGAGCCGCTGTCGGCGCTGGATGCGCAAATCCGCCACAGCATGGTGGAAGAGATCGCCCGCCTGCACCGCGAGCTGCCGGATCTGACCATCCTGTACGTCACCCACGATCAGGGCGAAGCGCTGACGCTGGCGGACAAGATTGGCATCATGCGCGACGGCCATCTCATCGCCCACGGCGAAACCCGCGCGCTGTACCACCATCCGACGAACCGCTTCGCGGCCGAGTTCCTCGGCCGCGCCAACCTGCTGCCGGCTACCGCCCTGGAAACTACCGCGCAGCAAGGCATGACCACCGTCAGCTGCGCCGGCAAAGTGATCGGCTGTTTCACTTACGGCGCACAACGCGGCTTCGACAAGCTGCTGTGCATCCGGCCACAGCACATTGCGCTCGATGCCGATGCCCAGCGCAGCAACTGCATCATCGGCACGCTGCATGATATTCATTGGCAGGGAGAGTTGACGCACCTGCAGTTCGACGCGGAAGGCCATCCGCTGCGCGTGGTCACCACTCATCGCAGCCGGATGCCGCAGATCGGCGAGCGCGTGCCGCTCTACTTCGCCCCCGACGATGCGGTACTGATCGAGGACTGACATGACCGACTCTACGCTTATTCGCCCGGCCCTGCGGCTGCGTTTGCCGCGCCGCCTGTGGATCCTGTTGCCGCTGCTGGTGCTGGCGACGCTGTTTTTCTACCCGTTGGCGCTGATCGTCAAACAGGCGTTTACCGACGATCAGGGGCTATTCAGCGCCGCCGCGCTGCAACAGGTGTTCGAATCCCGCCGCTTTGTCGGCGCTCTGCTCAACACGCTGCAGATTGCGCTGCTGGCGACGCTGGGCTGCCTGGTGCTCGGCACCCTGCTGTCGCTGCTGCTGGTATTCACGCCGTTCCCCGGCAGCCGACTGATCGCCCGGGTGATCGATACCTTTATCGCCATGCCGACCTTCCTGATCACGCTGGCCTTCACCTTTATCTACGGCTCCGCCGGCCTGCTGAACGGCACGCTGATGGCGACCTTTGGTTTCACCCTGCCGCCGGTGGACTTTCTTTACTCCATCTGGGGCGTGATCCTGGCGGAAATCACCGTGTTTACGCCGCTAGTGATGCGCCCGCTGATGGCGGCGCTGGCGCAGATCGACCGCAGCCAGCTCGAGGCCGCCAGCATCCTCGGCGCCCGACCGGGGCGCGTGGTGCGCCAGGTGATTTTACCGGCCGCGCTGCCGGCCTTGCTGGCCGGCGGCAGCCTGTGCCTGCTGTTGACCACCAATGAGTTCGGCATCGTGCTGTTTATCGGCGCCAAGGGCGTCACCACGCTGCCGATGATGGTCTACGCCAAAGCGATTCTGGAGGCGGATTACGCCGTCGCCTGCACCATCGCCGTGGTGAATATCGCGCTGTCGCTCGGGCTGTTCTCCCTTTACCGCTACGCCGCGGCGCGCGCCGGGCTGAGGAACTGACGATGTTGATTTGGTCTCGCACCGGCCGCACCCTGACCTGCACGCTGACGGTCACGCTGTTTGCCCTGTTCTTCTGCCTGCCGCTGGCGGTGATCCTGATGTCCAGCCTCAGTGAACAGTGGAACGGCGTGCTGCCGAGCGGCTTCACCCTCAACCACTTCCGCCAGGCGTTCAGCGGCGCCTCCTGGGACGCGCTGGTCGCCAGTCTGGCTATCGGTTTCAGCGCCAGCCTGTTCGCGCTGCTGTGCGGCACCTGGGCGGCGCTGGCGCTGCGCCACCATCAGGGGCGCGGCCAGCGGCTGCTGGGCACGCTGTTTTTCATTCCCAGCGCGGTGCCTTCGGTCTCTATCGGTTTGGGGATGCTGGTGGCGTTCAGCCAGGGGCCGCTGCAGATGAACGGCACCTTCCTGATCGTGCCCGCCGCCCACTTCGTGCTGATTTCCGCCTTTACCTTCGGCAACGTGATGGCCGGGCTGACCCGGCTGCCTGGCGACTACGAGAACGTCGCCGCCAGCCTGGGCGCTTCGCCGCTGTTCCGCCTGCGTCACGTCACCCTGCCGATGATCGCTCCCTACATGATCTCCGCCTTCGCACTCAGCCTGTCGCTGTCGATGGGGGAGCTGGGCGCGACCATGATGATCTACCCGCCGAGCTGGGCGACGCTGCCGGTCACGATCTTCAGCCTGACCGATCGCGGCAGCATCGCCAACGGCGCGACGCTGACCATGATCCTGGTGGCGGCCACGCTGTTGCTGATGCTGGTGCTGGAGCGGATTTCTCAGCGGCTGACGCCCGGCGCGAAATAACAACAAGGCGCTGCCATGGCAGCGCCTCGCTCATCGAAACGACGGTCAGAACGGGTAATCGTGATAGCCCTGCTGCTCGGAAATGCGCCGGGCGGCGACGTGCAGCAACGCCACATACTCCTCCCGCGCCGCGTCGGAAAAGCGCAGCGTCGGGAAAGAGATGCTCAGCCCGGCGATCGCCACCCCGAACCTGTCAAAGACCGGCACCGCGATGCAGCGGATCCCCGCCTCCTGCTCTTCGACATCTTCGCCGAATCCCTGCTCACGTACCCGCTCCAGCACCGGCAACAGTTCGGCGGCGCTGGTCAGGGTATGCTCGGTGCTGCGGGTAAATTCAATCTGCGACAGGATCTGCGCCACCTCCTCCCGATCGCGCCAGGCCAGCAGCACTTTACCGATGGCGGTGCTGTGCAGCGGGTTGCGACGACCGATGCGCGAATACATGCGCAGGTTGTACATCGCGTCGATCTTGTGGATATAGACAATGCCGTCCTCATCCAGGGCGCCGAGGTGGATGGTTTCGCGGGTGCGGTTCGACAGTTCACGCATCTGCACGTCGGCGCTGCGGATCAGATCGACGTTCTGCAACGATTTGGCGCCCAGTTCGAACAGCTTGAGCGTCAGCGCATACTTTTCCGTCTCGCCTTCCTGCGATACGTAGCCCAGCGCTTTCATGGTTTGCAGAAAACGGTAGACGGTGCTTTTGGACATCATCACTCGCTGGGAAAGTTCGGTAATGCCAATCTCGCGCTCATCGCCAAGCGCCTGCAAAATGCCGAACACTTTCATCACGGATGAGACGGCATCCGGTTGCTTGTCTGAATCTGCGTTAGCCATGGTGAATGCCCTACTTAACGGTTTTGTTTCAGGAAATTTAAACAAGGGTTTCAGTATAATCGGAACAGATCGCGACGCGCAACGCACATGGGCGCTAAGCGATTGAAGCCAAATGGATAACCCCGGCCCGCTCACCGCTATTTACAATTAAGCGGGCAACGGGCATGCAATCGCAGGCGATTATGATTAGCATGATAATACTCCCCTGAATAAATACCGCTGAGACCAACATGCGTCCTTGTTCCGACGGCCTCCCCATCCCGCAACGCTATGGGGCGATCCTCGCCATCGCCCTCGGCATTACCGTATCGGTGCTCGACGGCGCGATAGCCAACGTGGCGCTGCCCACCATCGCGCGCGATCTTAACGCCAGCCCGGCCAGCTCCATTTGGGTAGTCAACGCCTATCAGTTGGCGATCACCGTCTCTCTGCTGTCGCTGGCCTCGCTCGGCGATCTGGTCGGCTATCGCCGCATCTATCAGGCCGGGTTGCTGGTGTTCAGCATCACCTCGCTGTTTTGCGCCCTGTCCGACTCGCTGCTCACGCTGACCATCGCCCGCGTATTGCAAGGCTTTGGCGCCGCCGCCATTATGAGTGTCAACACCGCGCTGATCCGCATCATCTACCCGCAGCGTTTTCTCGGCCGCGGCATGGGCATCAACTCGCTGATCGTCGCCTGCTCCTCGGCGGCCGGGCCGACGGTGGCGGCGGCGATCCTGTCGGTCGCGTCCTGGCAGTGGCTGTTCGCCATCAACCTGCCGATCGGCATCGTCGCGCTGCTGCTGGGGATGAAATTCCTGCCGGCTAACGGCCAAAAAAGCGATAGCCGCCGTTTCGATCCTACCAGCGCGGTGCTGAACGCGCTGACCTTCGGCCTGCTGATCACCGCCATCAGCGGCTTCGCCCAGGGCCAGAGCCTGACGCTGATCTTCAGCGAGATTGCCGCGCTGCTGGCGATTGGCGCGGTGTTCGTGCGCCGCCAGCTGCGCCAGGAATTTCCGTTGCTGCCGGTCGATCTGCTGCGCATCCCGATCTTCGCCCTGTCGATGGGCACTTCAATCTGTTCGTTCGCCGCGCAAATGCTGGCGATGGTGTCGTTGCCGTTCTTCCTGCAAACCGCGTTGGGCCGCGGCGAGGTGGCGACCGGGCTGCTGCTGACGCCGTGGCCGCTGGCGATCGTGGTGATGGCGCCGATCGCCGGTCGGCTGGTGGAGCGCGTGCACGCCGGCCTGCTGGGCTGCATTGGGCTGGCGGTGTTCGCGCTCGGGCTGTTTTCGCTGGCGCTGCTGCCGGCGGCACCGTCGAATATGGACATCATCTGGCGCATGGTGCTGTGCGGCGCCGGCTTCGGCCTGTTCCAGTCGCCCAACAACCACACCATCATCTCCGCCGCGCCGCGCAACCGCAGCGGCGGCGCCAGCGGCATGCTGGGCACCGCCCGCCTGCTGGGGCAAACCTCGGGGGCCGCGCTGGTGGCGCTGATGTTCAACCTGTTCCCTACCTCCGGCACCCACGCTTCACTGGTCCTGGCTGGGGTGTTCGCTACCCTGGCGGCGGCGGTCAGCAGCCTGCGCATCACTCAACCGACGACGCAAACGGCGCAGCCCAGCCGCGAGGTGAAATAGAGGGCATAGAAAGAGCCGCGCCCCAATCCGATGTGGCCTGCCTGAGCCGGGCCACGTCGAGCGCGATGCAGGCCTGGCGTCAGTCGCCGCTCCTCAAAGGGCTGCGGCCCTGTCGTAGACACGCTAAATAGGCGTCGTCATCCGGATACCAGCCAACAATGCGTTGGCCGTCGTTACCCACCCCCTCGAAGCCCTTCAGTAAGCCAGGGGCGAACATGCGCTTGATCAGATCTTCGGCCTGAGCGCTGTCGATGCGGCAATCGCAGCGTGTGTTTCCGTCAACCTGAACGAAGTTCTGCAACGAAGCGAGACACCGCGCATCGAGATCGCCATGGACATGGATAAACTCCCCCGTCTCTACCAGGGTGAGCGCGGTCAGATCTCCCCCCACCACGAACGCACCGTCGTTTCCTGAGCTGCAATAGGCATGGCGCATGCGGACATCATCACGCACGACCAGTCCGCCCCAGCAAATCAGCGTATCCGCCTGCAGCCGCCCCAGCACGACAATGCCGCCGTCCTCGCGCTGCGGCGATACCGCCAGGCATCCTTCCACGATCATATCGCCGTCCACGATCAGGTAATCGTAATCGTGGCTGTCGTGCTCGTCGGGGAAAAATGCCGGGAGGTGAAGATCGCCTGAATGCCAGCGAATAGCTGGCCGTTCAGCATCGTCATCATGCCGGTTGAACAGTTCCGCAACCGCATCGGCGATACCGCCTGTCAATTCCGCCAGGCGCGCCGGTAGCTCATCACCGTTGAGCAAGGGAAGGTGGTTGATTTTCATAGGGCCTCAGGGACAAATGTCATTGCGCCAAAGCATATAACATGCGCTTCCAAAGCCAAACAGCCGGTCATCACTCAGCCAGGATGCGGCTTACCCTCTTTCATGGTCGTCTCGCTCCGCGGCGGTAAACGCACAGAGAGGCCGACAGACGTTATTCGAAGGCGGGCTTTATGGACTCGGGGGGCTCTTGCACCGCGTTAACCCCCGTCGACGCTGAAAAAGCGGTTCAGGCATGCCATAAAAAAACCCCGGCAAGCCGGGGTTTTTCATTTCATTCAGCCGATTACTTCAGGTACTGGCCGGTACGCAGCGCTTCGATACGCTTGTCGAGCGGCGGGTGCGACATGAACAGCTCGCTGAACGACTTGGATTTACCATTAATGCAGAACGCCATCATGCTGCCCGCTTCCTGCGGTTCATAGCTGGTTTTCAGACGCTGCAAGGCGGCGATCATCTTCTCGCGACCCACCAGTTTGGCGGAGCCGGCGTCGGCATAGAACTCGCGGTGACGCGAGAACCACATGGTGATGATGCTCGCCAGGATGCCGAACACCAGTTCCAGCACCATCGACACGGCGAAGTAAATCATCGGGTTGCCGTTGCCTTCCCCTTCGCCATCACCGTCGCGGTTGCCGAGGAAACCGGCAGCGACCTGCGCAATGAGGCGCGAAATGAAGATCACGAAGGTGTTCACGATGCCCTGAATCAGGGTCATGGTCACCATATCGCCGTTGGCGACGTGGCTGATTTCGTGCGCGATGACCGCTTCCGCTTCGTCACGGCTCATGCTCTGCAGCAGGCCGGTGCTGACGGCGACCAGCGAGGCGTCGCGGCGTGCGCCGGTGGCGAAGGCGTTGATGTCCGGCGCGTGGTAGATAGCGACCTGCGGCATGGCGATGCCCGCCTGCTGCGACTGACGGCGCACCGTTTCCAGCAGCCAGTTTTCGGTTTCGTTACGCGGCTGTTCAATCACCTCCCCGCCCACGGAGCGCAGCGCCATCCACTTGGACATCAGCAACGACACGAAAGCGCCGCCGAAGCCGAACAGACCGGCCATGATCATCAGGCCCTGAACGCTACTGGATTGGATTCCTGTCAGGCTGAGCACCAGCCCGAAAACCAACATCACCGCCAGGTTGGTGAGCAGGAACAGAGCTATACGCATCATAAAATGTTTACTTCCTCATAAATGTTAACAAAACGCTGTCCAAGATACCCTAGATCGTATGGGCATTCGTCACAGTTTCAAGAGTCGCGCGCCATTAACCTACTAAAAATACGAAACTTTACAAAAACGATGCGCGACCGGGATTTGGCAAATTGTAAACGATTGTTGCGCAAGGCGGAGGGATTTTGCAGAAAAATTTCTTTGCCCGCACGCCATGACAACGAGAACCGTTATCCTCACGCTTTATAGGCCAATATACGCTCAGCGCGCTTCATCATGCCCCGCCTGATTCAGCGGCGACGAAAGTTTGAATCTCGCGATTAATTGTTACATTATAACATCACAACTAATCGTAAAGGGATGTCAATCATGTTATCGCGTATCGTCTGGATGCTGGCGACGTGGCTGCTTTTCTGCCAGGTCGCGCACGCTGAAATTCACCTCACCGACGTTGAAGGACGCCAGGTTACCCTGGCCGCCCCCGCACAGCGCGCCTATATCGGTTTTTACTACGAAGATTTTCTGGCGGTGAACGGCCCGGAGAGTTATCAACAGGTCGTCGCCTTCTCCAAAAGCGACTGGGCGTTGCGCGCCAGCCAATGGGCGCGCTATCAGGCGGCGCTGCCACGGCTCGCTCAGCTGGTCGATGTCGGTTCGCTCTATAACCAGAGCTTCGATTTTGAACGCCTGCTGACCACGCGACCAGACCTGCTGATCCTGGCGAAGTGGCAGCTCGACGGCTTCGCCAACTACCTGCCGGTGCTGCAACAGCTCAACATTCCTTACATCGTCGTCGACTTCAATCAGGGCGTTGAAGTCAAGCTCGCCAGCATCCGGTTGATGGGCCAGGCGATGGGCCACGCCGAGCGAGCGGAACGGCTGGCCGACGAATATCGCCAGAGCCTCGAAGATACCCGGCGGCGCATCCGCCAGGCGCAGCTGCCGCCGCCGATCACCTATATTGAGCTGGGGGACAAGGGCCCCGGCGAGTACGGCAGCAGCTATGGCGCCTCGATCTGGGGGCCGCTGCTGCAGCTGGCCGGCGCCGACAATATCGCCGCCGGCGTCGTCGGCAGCCCTTCCCCCTTGCGCGCCGACTATGTCCTGACCCAACGGCCCGAGGTGATTTTTCTCGCCGGTGGCGACTGGGAAAACATGCCGAACGCCGTGCCGATGGGCTACGGCACGCAGGCAGCCCCCCTCCAGACGCGCCTGACGCAATACGCCCGGCGGGCGGGATGGCCGCAACTGCCGGCGATAAAAAATCAGCGTCTTTATGCGCTTTACCATGGCGGCGCGCGCACGATTTACGATTTTATCTTTGTCCAGTATCTGGCGAAAGCGCTCTATCCCACCGCGTTTGCCGATGTTGATCCCGCGCGCAATCTGGCGCAGTTCTACCATCAATATTTGCCGATAGAGGCGGACGGCGTCTTCTTGCAACGCTGGCAAGGAGAATAACCGTGGCCCACACAGGACGTGCGTTTTTGCGACGGCGCAGGCTGCGCCGCGGGCTACTGACGCTGGCGCTGCTCGGCGCGCTGCTGGCGGCGACCGCCATCGATCTCACCGTCGGCGCCGCGCAACTTGGCCTCACGGATATCGTGCGGATGCTTTGGCCTGGCTCTGCGCCTGGCAACGAGCTGCATCAGGTGGTTTTCTGGTCGATTCGCTTGCCGATGACGCTCACCGCCCTGGTGGTCGGCGCCAGCCTGGCGCTGGCGGGCCTGCTGATGCAGACCGTGCTGGCTAATCCCCTCGCCAGCCCCTATACGCTGGGGATCTCTGCCGCGGCGGGGTTCGGCGCGGCGCTGGCGATCCTCACCGGCTTCAGCCTGGGCGGCGCGTTGGCGCTGGGCACGCCGCTGCTGGCTTCGCTGATGGCGTTGCTCGCCTGCGTGCCTGTCTATCTGCTGGGACAACGCCGCGGCATGACGCCGCAAATATTGGTGTTGAGCGGCATCGTGGTGCTGTTTTTCTTTCAGTCGCTGCAATCGCTGCTGCTGTTTCTGGCCTCGCCGGAAGCCATGCAGCAAATTGTCTTTTGGCTGTTTGGCAGCCTGCTCAAAGCCAATATGCACGGCGTGGCGATCACCGGCGTCGTGTTGCTGTGCGCACTGTTCGTCAGTCTGCGGCTCGCCTGGCGGCTGACGGCGCTGTCCGCCGGCGAAGAGCAGGCCCAGGGGCTGGGCATCAATGTCAGCGCCTTGCGCAAGCTGGCCTTTCTGCTGGCGACCTTGCTGACGGCCGCCTCGGTCTCGTTTGTCGGCACCATCGGGTTCGTCGGGCTGATCGCCCCGCATTTCGCCCGCTTTCTGGTGGGTGAGGATCAGCGCTACCTGATCTGCATTTCCGCCCTCTGCGGCAGCCTGCTGCTGCTGTGCGCCTCGATCATCGCCAAGCTGGTGATGCCGAACGGCGTGGTGCCCATCGGCATCGTTATCGCCCTGATCGGCGTGCCGGTGCTGTTTTACTTCGTCACTCGACAGGTTAAACGCCCATGACTCAACTGACCCTCACCCGCGTCGGCGTCTCGCTGCATCGCCGCTCGCTATTGGCAGACGTTTCATTGAGCTGGCCGGAGGCGCAGCTCGGCGGCATCATCGGCCCCAACGGCGCCGGCAAATCGACGCTGCTCAAAGCGATTAACCGCATGGTGCCATCCAGCGGCGAGATCGCTTACCGCGAACGCCCTCTCGATCCGAAAACCAGCCGTATCGCCTATGTGCCGCAGCTTAATCGCTGCGATTCGGCATTGACCGCTTTTGACATGGTGCTGCTGGGCAAGGTACGGCAGTTGAGCTGGCGCGTCAGCGCCGCCCAGGCCGATGCGGTCGAACAGGCGCTGGCGGAATGCGGCATTTCCGCGCTCGCCGATCGCCCCTTCAACCGTCTCAGCGGCGGCCAGCGACAGTTGGTGATGCTGGCTCAGGCCTTCGTCTCTCAGCCGCAGCTCATTTTGCTCGACGAGCCCACCAGCGCGCTGGATATCCACCACCAGCTGCGCGTGCTCAATCAGATCGCCGACTACGGCCGGCGTCATCGCTGCATCACGCTGCTGGTGATCCACGATCTGGGATTGGCGCTGCGCTATTGCCACTCACTCACGCTGCTCGCGCACGGACGCGTCGTTTGCCACGGCGATACCCATCAGATGATGGGACATCCGATGGTGTCTCGCGTATTTGGCGTCGGCATCGAAAACGGCGTCAGCCCGCAGGGCTACCCCTATCTGCTGCCGACACAGCTGTTACACGCACACGGAGAATCCCCATGTACACTCTGACCAAGGCGGACATGCTGGCGCAACTCGCCGGCTTGCAACAGGAAATTCACCAGCTACACCGCTCCGCCCGGCAAGATCGGCGCCATTTTTCCCTGCTGGAACGCCGCTTCAGCCGCCTGCAAGCCTTTAACGACGAACCACAGCTGCAGGCCTACCGTCGAAAACTGGAAAACGACCGTTTGATCACGGCGCAGATCGCCCAACTGCGGGCGACAGCCAACGCCGCGTTGTGCGACTACGAGAAACATCGCGTCTCGGCGCTGTGCCGGGAACCGGCGCAAACCAACGCCTACCTGAACAGTTTCGACCGCGCGCTGCAGTTGGAGATCGCGGCCGCCGACATTAAACCCGGCGAACGGGTGCTGCTGGTGGGCAGCGGCGCATTGCCCACCACGGCGCTGGCGCTGGTCGCCAGGCTCTCCGCCACCGTCATTTGCTACGATTGCGATCCGGCGGCCCAGCGTTTTGCCCGCCGGCTCACGCGCCACCTGGGGCTGGTGCAGCAGATGCCCTGCATCGACAAGCTGAACGGCCTGACGCGCAACGATATCGATCACATCATCATCGCCTCTTTGGTGGCGGACAAGCAGGGTTTGCTGAAGGCGCTGCGGCCTTTGCTGCCCCAGTGCGGCAAATTGCTGGTGCGCTATGGCAACGGCCTCAAGTCGATCTTCAACTGCCCTTACCACCACCAGGCCGCCGGCTCGCCCTGGCGTGTCAGCGGTAAACCGCTCGCCACCCCGCTGTACGATCTGTTGATTTTGGAGCCCCACCGCCATGAATAATGCCTTTCCCACCCTGATCCTCGGCGCCGGCCCGGCGGCGATCCAACTGGCTGCGGACATCAAGGCCGCGGCCAATGCGCGCATCGGCCTGTACAACCGCCCCAGCGAAAAAGGGCGCCGCCTGAAGCAACATCTGGCGCACACGCCCAGCCTGTGGCTGACGGGCGCCGGTAAGGCGCAGCGCACCCAAGACGATGCGCAAGTGACGATTGATCGCTATTACGATGATCTGTCACTGGTCGGCGGCGACTGGCACCGACTGATCCTTGCCGTCCCCACCGATCAATACCATGACGTGCTGCGACAGGTGCCATGGGCGGCGTTGCCCCAACTGCGCTCACTGATCCTGCTCTCTCCCTCCATCGGCTCCGGCCTGATGGCGCAAAGCCTGCTGCAGGACGCCGGGCAATCCCACGTCGAGGTCATCAGCCTGTCAAGCTACTACGCCGACACCAAGTACCAGAGCGCCGAACAGCCTTACCGCGCCTACACCAAGGCGTTCAAGCAGCGGATTTATCTGGCCGGCGCAGGCGCAAGGTCAGACTGCGCCGAACTCGACTGGCTTTGCTCGCTGCTGGCGCGTCACGGCATTGACGCCCAACGCTGCAACAGCCTGCTCGCCGCCGAGCGCTTCAGCATCACCAATTATGTTCATCCTCCGCTGGCGCTGGCCGAAACCACGCTGCAGGCGATATTCCAGCCGCAGGCGCCGATCCAGTACCTGTATAAAACCCACCCCGAGGGCCCCATCTGTCCCGAGGCGATCGCCGACATGCTGGCGCTCTCGCAGGATTACCAGCAGTTGCTCAACCGGCTCGGCATCGAGGCCATTAACCTGCTGCGCTTTTTGAATGACGACAACTACCCGGTTCCGCCCCGCATGGTGAGCCGCCGCTGGATTGACCAATTCCCGCAGCTCGCGCCGACAGAGCAATGCTATGCGCTGTTTACGCGTTATACCGCGCTGCTGGTCGATCCCTATTCCGAGCCGGACGCGCAGGGCCGCTACTATGATTTTTCCGCCGTCAGAGTCGCCCGCGTCTTCCAGGATGTCCAGGGGCGCTGGCGCCTGCCGCGCGTGCCGCAAGAGGACGTGCGCAAACTGCGCGTCCTGGTCTTGCTGGCGCAGCGGCTTGACGTCGAGATGCCCGCCGCCCAGCGTCTGTTGGCGCGCTTTCAGCAGGCGCTGCAGCGCTTCGTCACCCGGAACGGCGCCGAGCATTGCCATCGTTCGTTGCTGGACGATACCTGCGACGAGCAGGCGGACATCATTTACCGACAATGGCGGAGGCAAGCATGAATCAGGGTGCCTTACTGGCCATTTTTGCCTCGTTGATTTTCAGCGTCATGAACGCGCTGGTTAAAACCATCTCCGACGCTATTCCCACCGGTGAAATCGTGTTTTTTCGCAGCAGCATCGGCTGTCTGCTGGTTCTGCTGCTGATGTACCGCCACCGCATCGCCTTCAGCCGCGTAGACCGGCCGCTGCTGGTGTTGCGCGGCACCATGGGCGGGCTGTATCTCATTTGTTATTTTTACAGCATCGCCCATCTGACGCTGGCCGACGCCAGCATGCTGGCCTATCTGTCGCCGTTTTTCTCCATTTTGCTCTCCTTGCTGGTGCTGCGTGAACGGGTTAACGCCAATACCGCGTTTTGGCTGGCGATGGTCATCATCGGCGCCGTGCTGCTGGTGCGGCCGTGGCACTTCTCGGCCTATACCCTGGCGTCGCTGGTCGGCGTGATGAGCGCGGTGTTCGCCTCGATCGCCTATCTGTCGGTCAACAAACTCAGCAAGCGCCACCACAACTACGAGATCGTGTTCTACTTCCTGTTCATCGCAACGCTGATCTCGCTGCCGCTGATGTGGAACGCGTTCGTTTGGCCCAACGCCTATCAGTTCGCCATTCTGCTCGCCATCGCCCTGGTGTCGCTGTTGGGGCAGGTCGTCTTAACCCAGGCCTTCTCTTCCGATAACCTGATCGTGGTCTCGGTGGTGCGCTATATCGGCATCGTGTTCAACATCGCCTGGGGTTGGCTGTTCTGGCATGAGATCCCGCTGCTGCTGTCGCTGTTCGGCTGTCTGCTGGTGGTGGTTTCCTGCATTCAGCTCGGGCTGCGTCACCGCAAGAAACCGGCTTAAGCCGGGCTTGCCGCAACCATAAAAAAACGCACCCGAGGGTGCGTTTTTCACAGGCAAAGCCGTGGCCTTACTTAGCCGGCGTTGGCTGCTGAGCAGGCTGATCCTTTTCCAGATGAGCCAGGTCCAGCGCGATATGCACGGTTTCATCCAGGTACGGATCCGGCTCCTGGTAATCCTTCGGCAGATCGTCGAGCGATTTCAGCGGCTTCTTACCCGCGCGCTCCAGACGCTCGTTGATGCGTTTCAGACGGGTCGCATCGTCATCGTGGTTCTCTTTCTCGCGCACCGCCAGATTGAGGGACACGATATTGCGTTTATCCTTCAGCGCCTTGTAATGCGCGATATCCTGCGCGATGTACTGGAACTCCGGATTCTGCGCGATGCGCTGCTGGTGATCTTTCAGCAGTTCCGGCTCGAACGATGCCATATCGCCGGTCTTGCTGTAGGTCGCCGCATTGATGCTGTCCCACGGCATGGCGTTGTCTTCAAACGCTTCGCCGGTTTCCGCCGGATCGACGCCGGTCGGCATCAGAATATCCGGCGTCACGCCCTTGCGCTGGGTGCTGCCGCCGTTGACGCGGTAGAACTTCTGAATGGTGTACTGCACCGAACCGAGCGCCGGCCACTCAGGGCGCAGCATCTGGTCGTAGATGCGGTTCAGCGAACGGTACTGCTGCACGGTGCCTTTACCGAAGGTCGGTTCGCCGACGATCAGCGCGCGGCCGTAATCCTGCATCGCCGCCGCGAAAATTTCGGAGGCGGAGGCGCTGAAGCGATCGACCAGCACCACCAGCGGGCCTTTGTAGTAGGTCACGCCGTCGGTGTCGGCGTCTTCGCGCACTTTGCCGTTGTTGTCACGCACCTGCACCACCGGGCCGCTCGGAATGAACAGGCCGGACAGCGACACCGCTTCAGTCAGCGCGCCGCCGCCGTTGGTGCGCAGATCGATGATCACGCTCTTGACGTTCTGCTTGGCCATCTTCTGCAGCTGCACTTTCACGTCATCGGTCAAGCCGACGTAGAAGCCAGGGATGTCGAACACCGCCACCTTCTCTTTGCCGACGGTCTTGATGGTCATTTTCACCGCGCGGTCTTCCAGGCGGATACGCTCGCGGGTCAAGGTGACCACGCGGGTTTTGGTGCCCTTGCCGGCCGGCAGGATCTCCAGGCGCACCTTGCTGCCCTTCGGCCCTTTGATCAGCGACACCACGTCGTCCAGACGCCAGCCGATCACGTCCACCATCGGTTTGCCGGCCTGGCCGACGCCGACGATGCGATCGCCTACGGTGATCGCCTTGCTCTTCGCCGCCGGGCCGCCCGGCACCATCGAGTTGATCAGGGTGTAGTCATCATCCATCTGCAGCACCGCGCCGATGCCTTCCAGCGACAGGCTCATCTCGGTGTTGAACTGCTCGGTATTGCGCGGAGACAGATAGTTGGTGTGCGGATCGATTTCATGCGCAAAGGCATTCATCGCCAGCTGGAAGACGTCTTCGCTGTTGCTTTGCGTCAGGCGCTTGATGGCGAACTGATAGCGTTTGGTCAGCGTGTCGTGGATTTCTTTGTCGGTCTTGCCGGTCAACTTGAGGTTCAGCTCGTCATAGGTGACTTTCGCATCCCACAGGCTATCCAGCTCGGCCTTGTCTTTCGGCCACGGCGCTTTGCTGCGGTCGAGATCGATAGTGCCGTTGCCGGTGAAGTTCATCGGCTTGTCCAGCAACGACAACGCATAGGTATAACGCTCGAAACGGCGTTTCTGCGCCAGATTGAACAGCGCGTAGAAGGTGTCCAGCTTGCCGGTTTTCAGCTCTTCGCCAACCTGATTGCGTTTGCCGGCGAACTGCGCCACGTCGGAGGCCAGCAACACGTTATGGTTGTAGTCCAGCATGTTCAGGTAGCGATCGAAGATCTTGCCTGAAAATTCCGCATCGAGGGCGAACTGGCGGTAATGAGAGCGAGTGAAGCGCGAGGTAACGCGCTCACTCACCGTAGCGTGCTGGGGTTCCTGTTGCAGTTGGGGCAGTTGGCCGATGCGGATGTTGGCTGTTTCCGCGCCGTAACTGACACCCGCCCACAGCAGCCCTGCAATCGCTGTTAATCTGACGAATTTGTTCATGCCTGGGTTGGCCTCCGTATCAGAACTGCAAGTGTTCTGCGCGCACAATCATCGCCAGACCGGAAGAGAGCTGCACACGTACGCCATCTTTAGCGATTTCGAGTACGGTAGCATCCATCGCGCTCTTGCCTGCTCTGACTTTGATTTCCTGGCCAATTTGCAGTTTAGAGATATCCGTGACTGGCGCATAACGCGGCTGGCTTTCCTCTTTGGCTGCACGAGGTTGGCGAGCGGGCTGTGGGCGAGTTTGTGGGCGCGGCTTGCGGTTTTCCGGCGCGGCTCCGCCTTCGCGACGTGCAGCGGGCTTTTTACCGGCTGGACGCGGACGGCGCGGAGCGGCATCGGCGGATTCACCGGCGGCTTCACGTTTTTTGGCGTTTTGTTCGGCACGCTGTGCCTGAACGCGCGCTTTGGCTTCTTCAAGCTGCTGGCGAGCATGATCGACATGCTGCTGTTCCAGTTCACCGCACGGATTGCCGTCCAGATCGACGCGCTGCGCGCCGACTTTAACGCCGTACAGATAACGCCAGCTTGAGGTGTACAGGCGCAGGGCAGAACGCAATTGCGTTTTGCTGAGATTCTCTTCCCCCTGCACGCGCTCTACCAAATCCTGAAAAATACCGATTTTCAGCGGACGAGCTTCGCCTTCGGCGCTAAAGCAGAGCGGAAAACGCTCGGCAAGAAAAGCAATGACTTCTTTACTAGAGTTCAACTTAGGTTGATTTTCCATGAAATTTCCTGATTACAACGGTATTGCCAACAAGCCACAGGCATGAACAGGCGTCATTATAATGACGCCATCGGTAATTGCCACGTTAACCGTCGATCAACTTGCCGCCACAGTCACATATTTCGCACTGTCACACTGTTCCAGTTGCTCACAAAGCCCCGCCACCACTGCTTTCAGGCCCGCTTCGTCCTGTTCGTCGAAGCGTTGATAAACCGTGCTATCGATATCCAAAACGCCGATCGCTCGGCCGCCAACCGCCAGCGGCAGCACGATTTCCGCGTTGCTGGCCGCATCGCAGGCGATATGGCCCGGAAACGCATGCACGTCGCCGACGCGCTGCACGCGATTTTCCGCCACCGCCGTGCCGCACACGCCCTTGCCCACCGGAATGCGCACGCAGGCGATCTTGCCCTGGAACGGTCCCAGCACCAGTTGGTCGCCATCCATCAGATAGAAACCGACCCAGTTCACGTCATCCAGACGCTCGTTGAGCAACGCGCTGGCGTTGGACAGCGCCGCGATAAAGTTGGTTTCCCCGCCGAGCAACGCGCTCAGGTCACGTTTTAATTCCGCGTAGAATTGTTCTTTTGTCATGTGTTAACCATTGAAACAGTGAAGATGGCCAGAAGCCCAAAGCTTAGGCCCTATAAAATAAGCATTAAATGCGTATAGCCACAAGGTTAATCATCTGTTGCTTCACAAAACCCCGTCGCTCGGGGTATGTTTGCCGCTCAGAATCCCGGTTTACCTCGTTTTACCGTCCGGCGCCCGATCGCCGGTGACGCGGCCGGTTTATTTTTCAGCTACGCTGACAGTTCCGGCGGGCTCAAGGGCAGCTACTTGTCAAAAATGAAAATACACGCGATCACCGCCCCCCTTTCCAAAGCGCGCCACCAACGCTGCTGCGAGTGCGACCTGCTGTTCATGCTGCCGCCGCTCAGCGGCAATCAGGCCGCTTATTGCCCGCGCTGTAACGCCAAGGTGGTGCACGGCCGCGACTGGTCGATGACGCGTCTGACCGCCATGGCGATCACCATGCTGCTGCTGATGCCGTTCGCCTTCACCGAACCGCTGATCAGCATCCGCCTGCTCGGCACGCGCATCGACGCCAGTTTGCTGGAGGGCATCTGGCAGATGAGCCGCCAGGGCGATCCGCTCACCGCCAGCATGGTGGCGTTTTGCACCATCGGCGCCCCGCTGACGCTGGCGCTGTCGCTGCTGTACCTGCGCTTCGGTCACGCGCTCGGCATGAACCTGCGCCCGGTGCTGCTGATGCTGGAGCGGCTCAAAGAGTGGGTGATGCTGGACATTTATCTGATCGGCATGGCGGTGGCGGCGATCAAGGTGCAGGATTACGCCGACATCCAGGCGGGCAGCGCGCTGATCGCCTACCTGTCGCTCACGGTGCTCAGCATCCTGACGCTGATCCACGCTAACCTGGAGCAGCTGTGGGAGCGTTACTATCCGCAGGAACAGCCGGAAGGCCCGCCGGCGGCGCTGCATATTTGCCTGTCCTGCCACTATACCGGCTACCCTGACGCGCGCGGCCGCTGCCCGCGCTGCCATGTGCCAATGTGCCACCGCCAGCCCTACAGCCTGCAGAAAACCTGGGCGGCGCTGATCGCGGCGATGATCCTGCTGATACCGGCCAATCTGCTGCCGATTTCCATCATTTACGCCAACGGCGTGCGGATGGAAGATACCATCTTCTCCGGCGTGGTCTCACTGGCCACCTCCGGCAACGTGCCGATCGCCGCCATCGTGTTCATCGCCAGCGTGCTGGTGCCTTTTACCAAGGTGATTGTGCTGATCACGCTGTTGCTGAGCATCCACTTCAAAACTTCGCACAGCCTGAAGACGCGCATTCGTCTGCTACGTCTGGTCACCTGGATCGGCCGCTGGTCGATGCTCGATCTGTTCGTTATCGCCTTGATGATGTCGCTGGTAAACCGCGACCAGCTGTTATCTTTTACTATGGGACCGGCCGCGTTTTACTTTGGCTCGGCGGTCATTTTGACTATTCTTGCCGTTGAGTGGCTCGATAGCCGATTGATTTGGGATGCACATGCAACAGGAAACGCCGACTACACCGACTGAAGCGCGGGTCAAGAACAAACGCCGCATTTCACCGTTCTGGTTACTGCCGTTCATCGCCCTGCTGATCGCCGGGTGGCTGGTCTATAACAATGTCCAGGAACGCGGCACCACCGTCACCATCGATTTCCAATCGGCGGCGGGCATCGTCGCCGGCCGCACGCCGGTGCGCTACCAGGGCGTTGAGGTCGGCACGGTGCAAAAAATCAGTCTGAGCAAAGATCTGCGCAGCATCGTGGTGGAGGCCAGTATCAAAAGCGATCTGGAAGACTCGCTGCGCGAAGGTACCCAGTTCTGGCTGGTGACGCCCAAGGCCTCGCTGGCCGGGGTATCCGGGCTCGATGCGCTGGTCGGCGGCAACTATATCGGCATGATGCCCGGCAGCGGCAAGGAGCAAACCCACTTCACCGCGCTCGATACCCAGCCGAAGTACCGCCTGAATACCGGCGAGCTGATGATTCACCTGCACGCCGACGATCTCGGCTCGCTCAACAGCGGCTCGCTGGTCTATTACCGTAAAATCCCGGTCGGCAAGGTGTATGACTACACCATCAGCGAAGGCAACAAGGGCGTGACCATCGACGTGCTGATCGACCGCCGCTTCGCCAACCTGGTGAAGAGCAACAGCCGCTTCTGGAACGTTTCCGGCTTCAAGGGCGATTTCAGCCTGTCCGGTGCCACGGTGCAGATGGAGAGCCTGGCGGCGCTGGTCAACGGTGCCATTGCCTTCGATTCTCCGGCCGATGGCCAGCAGGCCAAGGGCGATCAGAGCTATACCCTGTATCCTGATCTGGCCCACAGCCAGCGCGGCGTCAATATCCTGCTGGATCTGCCGAGCGGCAACAGCCTGAGCGAAAACCGCACGCCGCTGATGTACCAGGGGCTGCAGGTCGGCACCCTGACCAAGCTGACGTTGCAACAGGACAGCAAAGTGGTCGGTGAACTGACCATCGATCCTTCGGTGGTCGATCTGATGCGCAGCGGCACCCGCATCGTGATGCGCAGCCCGCGCATCAGCCTCAACGACGCCAAGCTTAGCCAGTTGCTGACCGGCACCACGCTGGAGCTGGTACCGGGCGAAGGCGAGCCGCAGCAACGCTTCAACGTGCTGGACAGCAGCGAAACGCTGTTGCAACAGCCTGGCGTGCTGACCGTTACGCTGAATGCGCCGCAAAGCTACGGCATCGACGTCGTGCAGCCGCTGGTGGTGCACGGCGTGAAAGTCGGCCAAATCCTGAGCCGCACGCTGACCGCCGGCGGCGTGGTATTCACCGCCGCCATCGACGCGCAGTACCGCGGCCTGCTGCACAAAGACAGTAAATTCGTGGTCAACAGCCGCCTCGACGTCAAGCTGGGCATCGACGGCATGGAAGTGCTTGGCGCCAGCGCCCAGGAGTGGGTAGACGGCGGCGTGCGCATTATTCCCGGCAGCAAGGGGGAACCTGGCGGCCAATACCCGCTGTACGCCAACAGCGAAAAAGCCGAGGAAGGCATCGTCGGCAATGCCCCCGCTACCACCCTGACCCTCAGCGCCACCAGCCTGCCGGACGTGCAGGCCGGCTCGGTAGTGCTGTATCGCAAATTCCAGGTGGGCGAGATCGTCAATGTTCGGCCGAAGGCCAACGAGTTTGAGGTGGACGTCTACATCAGCCCGGAATACCGCAAGCTGCTGACGCGCGAAAGCATCTTCTGGGCCGAAGGCGGCGCCAAGGTGCAGCTCAACGGCAGCGGCCTGACGGTGCAGGCTTCGCCGCTCAACCGCGCGCTGAAAGGTGCCATCAGCTTCGATAATCTACAGGGCGTGACGCTGAACAAGGGGGCCAACCGCGTGCTGTACGCCAGCGAAACCGCCGCCCGCGCGGTGGGCAGCCAAATCACGCTGAAAACCTACGACGCCAGCAAGCTGTCGGCGGGTATGCCGCTGCGCTACCTCGGCATCGACGTCGGTCAGGTGGAGTCGCTGCAGCTGGCGCCGGAGCGCAACGAAGTGTTGGCCAAGGCGGTGCTGTATCCGGAATACGTGCAGACCTTCGCGCGCCTCGGCAGCCGCTTCTCGATCGTCTCGCCGGAGATCTCCGCCGCCGGCGTCAGCAACCTCGATACCCTGCTCCAGCCTTATATCAACGTGGAGCCGGGCCGCGGCCGCGAGCTGCGCACCTTCGAGCTGCAGCAGGCCAGCATCACCGACTCGCGCTATCTGGACGGCCTGAGCGTGGTGCTCGACGCCGCCGAAACCGGCTCGCTGCAGATCGGCACGCCGGTGCTGTTCCGCGGCGTGGAGGTCGGCACCATCACCGGTTTCTACCTTGGCGCCATGTCCGACCGGGTGCACGTCGCGCTGCGCATCAGCAAGAAGTATCAGCATCTGGTGCGCAACAACAGCGTGTTCTGGCTGGCGTCGGGTTACAACCTGCAGTTCGGCCTGACCGGCGGCGTGATCAAGAGCGGCACCTTCCAGCAGTTCATCCGCGGCGGTATCGCCTTCGCCACCCCGCCGACTATTCCGCTGGCGCCGAAAGCGACGCCGAACAAGCACTTCCTGCTGAATCCGGAAGAGCCGAAGGACTGGAAAACCTGGGGCACCGCCATTCCGCGCGATTAACTTTCGCGTTTCCCTCAGGGCCCGGCAATGCCGGGCCCTGTTTTTTTCCGCTTTGTGATAAACTCTCGCCCTTGTCTTTATTGCACCCTGAGAGTTCGCCCCGTGGCCAAATCCACCGCCGTTTTTCTGCCCCCCGCTTTCCTCGACGCCACCCGCGCCATCATGCCCGCCGAGCTGGCGATGGAAGATTTTATCGCCGCCTGTCAGCGCCCGCTGCGCCGCAGCCTGCGCGTCAACACGCTGAAAATCAGCGTCGCCGACTTCCTGGTGCTGGTGCAGGATTACGACTGGCGACTGGAGCCCATTCCCTGGTGCGCGGAAGGGTTCTGGATCGAACGCGACGATGAAGAGCTGCGATTAGGCAGCGCCGCCGAACATTTGAGCGGCCTGTTCTACATTCAGGAGGCCAGTTCGATGTTGCCGGTCAGCGCGCTGTTCGCCGGCGACGCGGCGCCGAATCGCGTGCTGGACGTGGCGGCGGCGCCGGGATCCAAAACCACCCAGATCGCCGCGTTGATGGGCAACCAGGGAGGCATCGTCGCCAACGAATACTCCGCCAGCCGGGTGAAAGTGCTGCACGCCAATATCAGCCGCTGCGGCGTGAAGAACACCGCGCTGACCCACTTCGACGGCCGGGTGTTCGGCGCCGCGCTGCCGGAGAGCTTCGACGCCATTCTGCTCGATGCCCCCTGCTCCGGCGAAGGCGTGGTACGCAAGGATCCGGACGCCATGAGCAACTGGTCGCCGGAAAGCGTGACCGAAATCGCCGCCACCCAACGCGAGCTGATCGACAGCGCGTTCCATGCGCTGGCGCCAGGCGGCGTGATGGTTTACTCCACCTGTACCCTCAATGCGCAGGAAAATCAGCAGGTGGTGCGTTGGCTGCTGGACACCTACGGCGACGCGGTCAGCGTCGAACCGCTGGGCGAGCTGTTTCCCGGCGCTGACAAGGCATTGACCGCCGAAGGTTTTCTGCACGTCTTCCCGCAGATTTACGACAGCGAAGGGTTTTTCGTCGCCCGTCTGCGCAAACAGCACGCCGTGGCACCGTTGCCGAAACCGACCTATAAAGTCGGTAAGTTTCCGTTCAGCCCACTGTCCGGCAAAGAGGCGACGCTGGTCGCCCAAGCCGCCGCCGCATCCGGCTTAACCTGGGGCGATGACAACCGGCTGTGGGAGCGCGATAAGGAAATCTGGCTGTTCCCGGCCGAGCTGGAGCCGCTGTTCGGCAAGGTGCGCTTCTCGCGCATCGGTCTCAAGCTGGCGGAGCGTTTCCCGAAAGGTTTCCGTTGGCAGCACGAAGCGGCGATCGCCCTCGCGGGCGCCGGCGGCAAACAGCACTTCGAGCTGGACGCCGCGCTGGCCCAGGAGTGGTATCACGGCCGCGATCTCTACCCTGAGCAGCCACCGGCGGGCGACGAGTGCATCGTCACCTATCAGGGGCAACCTCTGGGTATCGCCAAACGCATTGGCAGCCGTATCAAGAATAACCTGCCGCGCGAGCTGGTGCGGGATGGCGCCCTGGATTTCCACCTGTAAACAATGCCGCGCCGGGGAATGAAACTCCCCGGCGATAAAATAACGCTAATAATATTCCCATCGCCGTTCGTTATTATTCTAATCATTTCACTTTATCGGTATACCTCGTCTGAAAGCCCCGCCAGCCGGGGAATGAGAATAAAAAGTTTCTCGTTTTCATCAAGACAATTCCCGATTCTTATTCTATTAATTAAAGTGCAGCTAAATGAATACGTTCAACCCACCTCTGGGTGGCGTCTTTGCGGGCTTTCTCTCATACGGCAAGGAATATAAGATGAAAAAAACTCTGATGGCATTGACCTCGGTAGCAACCCTGCTGTGCGCCAACGGCGCGGCTAACGCAGCAGGCACCATTCAAGGCACGTTAGGCGTAACGCTGACCATCGGCGCCGGTTGCGTCGTGGGAGGCGGCAACAGCAGCGGTTCCGTCAACGACTTCGGCTCCATCAGCTTCGGCACTTACTCTTCACTGGCCAACATCATCGACGCCAGCGCCACCGGCGCAGGGGGGGCCGGTACGCTGTCATTGACCTGCACCACCGGCACAGACTACACGGTGGCGCTGGACAACGGGCTCCACGTCACTTCAGGCACCCAACGCCGCATGGCCAGCACGGCAGGCGCATTCATCAGTTATAACCTGTACCAGGATGCCGCACGCACCACCGCCTGGGGCAGCGGCGCCAACGCGCGGACCGGCACCGGCACCGGCGCCGCCGTTCCGCTGATCGTCTATGGCCGCGTACCGGCGGCCGGATCTACCCCGGCGGCGGACACCTATAACGACACCGTCACGATGACGGTCACCTGGTAACGGTGCGGCGCGCGCTTTGCTGCTGCGGATTATGGGCGTGCAGTCTGTTGGCGCAGGCCGACAGTAAAACCGCGACCCTCGGCGTCAGCGCGACCTTGCTCAGCGCCTGTGAGGCCGGCAGCAGCTCAGGTGGCAACGTCAGCTTCGGCACGCTGAATTTCGGCACGCTGTATTTTCTCAGCACCGCAACCAGCGTCGCCGGGCAGCAAAACGCCGGCGCCATTCGGGTGAAATGCACCAACGGCACCAGCTACAGCGTTCTGCTTGGCGGCGGGCAAAGCGGCAATACCGCTGCCCGCTACCTGCAAAGCGCGGCAGGCCAACGGGTGAATTACAACCTGTACACCAACGCCGCCCACAGCACCATTTGGGATAATCTGACGGGCGTGTCACAAACCGCCAACGGTACGGACAACTGGCTGCCGGTCTATGGCATGATCCCGGCGCAGTCCACACCCCCGACAGGCAGCTACACCGATACGGTACAGGTCACGATCAATTGGTAATGACGATGCGCGCTTCCATTTGCGGTTTGCTGTTCTGCCTGCCGCTTTTCCCGGCCCAAAGCGATACCGGCGTCAACGATTTGACCAAAAGCCAGCCGTTCACCGTCAATGCAACCGTGGTAAAAGGCTGCGTATTGGGCAGCGGCGTCAGTGACGTGACCACCTTCGGCACCCTGAACTTCGGCCAGTTGTCCTCGCTGAGCAACGCAGTCAGCATCGTCTCCAGCAGCGGTGCCGGTTCGGTGCTGTTTCGCTGCAACCCGGGGCTGAGCGTTACGCTGGCCCTCGGCGTCGGCAATAACGTGACCGGATCCATCGCCGGCGGCAGAAAATTACAAAATGCCGTCACGTCGGAAACGCTGCTGTATCAACTTTATCAAGACAGCAACTACACCACCCTTTGGGGAGATGGCGCCAACGGCGGCGCGGCGCAGACCGTCGCCGCCACCGGCAGCACGCAAGAAATCAAGGTTTACGCCCGTCTGTTTTCGACCAGTACCCTGCCCACCAGTGGCGTTTACAGCGATACGGTCTTGTTGACGGTCACTTATTAAGTTTTTTGCAATAAGGATTGAGTTATGCGCATACCCTTCCGACTGCCGTTAACGGCAGCCTTGCTCCTGGCAAGCCAACAGCACGCCCTGGCCGCGGCTTCCATTCTCATTTGGCCGATCGATCCGGTGATTGAAGATCAACAGCAGGCCACCGCGCTGTGGCTGGAAAATCGCGACAGCAAACCGGTCTATATGCAAATTCGCGTGCTGGGTTGGCAGCAAACCGCCGGCAAAGACGATTACAGCAACCAAAGCGACGTGATCGCCAGCCCGCCGGTGGCGTCGATCGCGCCAGGCAAACGCCAACTGATACGCCTGATCAAACAGTCGGCCCCGGCGGCGGGACAGGAGCGCGCCTACCGCATTTTGGTCGATGAAGTGCCGGTGAAAGAACCCGCGTCGAGCGCCGCTCCCGGCGGCGCGGAGATGGGGCTGAAATTCCAGATGCGCTACTCGGTGCCGCTGTTCGTCAGCGGCAAAGGCATTTGGACCAAACAAGACAGCGAAAAACCGCGCGATTACGCGACCGCCAGCCAACCCCAGCTCAGCTATCGTCTACAGCAGCAAAGCAGCGAACGCTGGCTGGAGGTGCGAAACCAAGGCGCAGTGCATGCCCGTATCTCGAAAGTGACGCTGCAAGGCCGCAGCCTGAATCCCGGCCTGATGGGATACGTGCTGCCCGGCTCACAGATGCGCTTCGCCTTGCCGCCCGCAGGCGCTTTCAGCAGCGGCAAGCTGATGGCCACGGTCAATGACAACAAACAGCCCGTAGCCATTCCGTCTTATTGAGGCCCAGGTGCAGCCGACAGGGAGGCTATCGACGCGGCGCTTCAGCCTTAAGCCGCTGGCGTTTGCCATGCTGAGCATGGCGGCCGGCGGCTGGCTGCCGTTTGCGCTCGGCGACGATCTGCCGCCGCCGCCCAGCGCCGTCAGCATGCCGGACACCACGCTGTATCTGGAGCCGGTCGTCAACGGGCGCCAAACCGGCAACGTCGTGCCGGTCAACTACCGCGGCGGCCATTACTACATGACACCCCAACAACTGCTCGACGCCGGGCTGCCGGTAGCGGATAAACAGGCGAAAGAAATCGCCGTCGATCGGCTGGAGAAGGTGGATGTCAGCTACAGCGGCGAGAGCCAGCAGTTGCTGATCAACGTGCCCAACGACTGGTTGCCACAGCAAACCATCGGCGCCCGTTCACCGTTGCAGCGCTTGCCGGCGCAAAGCAGCCTCGGTTTGCTGTTCAACTACGACATCTACGCCAGCCAAAGCAACGGCAATGGCCGGCCGGGCTACCTGTCGGCGTGGAGCGAACAGCGCCTGTTCGACGGGTTCGGCGTCGTCGCCAACACCGGCATCTACCGCAGCGGGTTTAACGGCGGGCCAAACGACGATGGCGGCCGCTATATTCGGTACGACAGCTACTGGCGTTTCAACGATGATCAACGGATGCTGAGTGTGATCGCCGGTGACCTTACCACCGGCTCGCTCCCCTGGAGCAGCGCCGTGCGCATCGGCGGCTTGCAATTGGCGCGCAATTTCGCGGTGCGCCCGGATCTTATCACCTACCCGTTGCCGCAGTTTTCCGGCCAGGCGGCATTGCCCAGCAGCGTCGATTTATACATCAACAGCTATAAAAACAGCACCACCAACATTAATCCCGGCCCGTTTACCCTCAACAGCGTGCCCTACATCAACGGCGCGGGTCAGGCCACCGTCGTCACCACCGACGCCCTCGGCCGCCAGGTCAGCACCACGGTACCGTTCTACGTGGCCAGCAACCTGCTGCAGACCGGCATGAGCGATTTCAGCATTTCCACCGGCTTGCTGCGACGCAACTACGGGTTGAATTCTGCCGATTACGGGCAATGGGTAGGCAGCGCCAGTTTACGTTACGGCGTCACTGATTGGTTAACCCTGGAAGGGCGCGCCGAAGGCGCAGCCGAGTTGGCGGTCGGCGGCGGCGGCGCCGACATTCGCGTCGGACAATGGGGGGTTCTCAACGCGTCCTACAGCGTCAGCCAGGCCGGCGACGACGCGTTTAACGGCGGCCGGCCGATACCATCCCCCACCTATTATGACCCGCTGACCGGCAGGCCGTTGCAGCAGCCAGATCCTCAGCCCGTCTATCGCTACACCGGCAACCACGGCGATCAAAGCAGCTTTGGCTACACCTACAGCAACCCACGTTTCAGCCTCAACGCGCAACGCATCCTGCGCAGCGCCGATTTTGGCGACATTTCCGTGTATAAAAGCGACTACCGTCTGAGCCGTCGCACCGATCAGTTGACCGGCAGCGTCAGCCTGGGCCGGCTAGGCAGCCTCGGCGCCGGTTATTTTGACGTTCGCGACGCCATCGCTCAACGGACCCGCCTGGTGAACCTGTCCTACAGTGTGTCGCTTTGGCGCAACAGCAGCCTGTACGCCTCCCTCAACCGGGAAATCGGCAGCAGCGGTTACAGCGCCCAACTGCAGCTCTCCATTCCGTTTGACAGCTGGGGCACAGCCAGCCTCAGCGCCGCGCGCGACAACAATAACCGCTGGAGCGAACGCGTCAGCTACAGCCGCGCCGCGCCGACCGATGGCGGTTTCGGCTGGAATCTGGCCTACGCCAATAACCCGAGCGGCGGCGATTACCGCCAGGCGGATCTGACCTGGCGAACCCGCAGACTCGAAGCCCGAGCGGGCGTATACGGTACCCGCGATGAAACCAACCACTGGGGCGAAATCAGCGGTTCGCTGGTGGCGATGAACGGCGGCGTATACGCCACCAACACCATCAACGATGCCTTTGCGCTGGTGTCCACGCAAGGATACGCCGACATTCCGGTGAGCTATGAGAACCAGCCGATCGGCAAGACCGATGCCCAGGGCTATTTACTGGTGCCGACCGTCACCTCTTACTACCATGCGAAATTCCAGATTGATCCGCTTAGCCTGCCCGCCGACGTTGCGCTGCCGACGGTGGAAAAAACCGTCGCCATTCGCGATCACAGCGGTTTTCTGGTTGAGTTCCCCATCCAACCCATCTCCGCCGCCGACGTCGAACTGGTTGACGAGCAAGGCAAACCGCTGGCCAACGGCAGCCAGGTGGCGGTGGTTGGCGGCAATCAGCAAAGCTATGTCGGTTGGGATGGCATGACCTATATCGACCCGGTGCAACAACACAATCGTCTGAGCGTGATCCCGGCCGACGGCGGCCCGCCGTGTCAGGCGGAATTCAGTCTGGCGAAGCCTCAGGGCATCCAGCGCGTCGGCCCGGTTGTCTGCCGCTAATTCAACGACGGAGAGTCACTATGTTTCGGGGATTGAAAGCCTTATTGCTAACCCTCTCGCTGCTGCTCTGTCAGCGCGCATTCGCCGACTGCGCCACCACCAACGGCACCGTCACCTTACCGGGAAGCAGCTCTTTCGTGGTCTACAACGGGCAGATTAACGCCCAGGGCACTGCCGGCCTCAACTGCACCGGGCTCGGGCTCAGTTTGCTGTCGCAAAATACTGTCACGGTCAAGATCGCCTCCACCACCAACAATATGGCGGTTGCCAACACCGACGGTTCAGGCGATAAAATCGCTTACCTGATCTACCCCGACGCCAACTACCAATATCCTTACAGCATCGGCCAAACCATCGACTACAGCTCGCTCAACCTGCTGTCGCTGATCCTGATTTCCTCCAACGTCAACTTTCCGCTGTATATCAAAACCACCGCCGGCGCCAACGTGCGCGCAGGAACCTATACCGACAGCATCAACCTGATCTGGAATTACCATATTTGCGGTCTGGGCGTGCTCGGCCTGTGCGTTTGGTGGGACGGCGTCGATAAACCCAGCACGGTCAACGTCAGCGTCACCATCACCAAAGATTGCCTGATCGGCACCGCGCCCAACGTCAATTTCGGCAGCATGGCGTTGGTCGGGCAGTTCAATCCTGTCAATCAGAGCATCACCCTGACCTGCACCAAAACCGAGGGATACAACACCTATTTCACCAACGGCAATAACCCGGTCACCGGTTGGCGGCGCATGAAAAGCGGCACCAGCAACTTCATGCAGTACCAGATTTACTTGCCTAACACGACGACCGTTTGGGATAGCACCAACAAGCAGAGCGGCGCCGGCACCGGGCTGGCGCAAAGCATCCCGTATAAGGCGGCGGTCAATGCGGCGCAGACGGAAGTGGCGGTTGGCAGCTATCAAGACACGCTCAGTTTTGTGGTGGAGTACTAAGCGTTGTGTTTTGCCGGCGTGGAAATTGTTTCCAAAATGTAATTTTTATGTGGCATTTTTTGCTCATTTGGCTATGCTCTTACCGATGACCAAACTGGTCTAACCTCCTACCACACCATTGAGCAAGGAGTTCCCATGAGCAAAACCGTCGTAAAAATTGGCAGCTTCGAGGTCGATGACGCGCATCTTCACGCCGGCGCCGACCGTGCCGGCACCCTGAGCATTCCCTGCAAGTCCGATCCGGATCTGTGCATGCAGCTGGACGGCTGGGATGAACACACCAGCATCCCGGCGATCCTCGACGGCAAACAGTCGCTGCTGTACAAGCAACACTACGATCGGCAGGCGGACGCCTGGGTGATGCGGCTGGCATGATAGTGCATCAAAACGGCTGACAACGCGCTGTTTTCATCGGAAACAGCGCGTTTTTTTATGCGATGGCGATGCCGCGGCCGGCAAAGAAAGGGGCGAAGCGGCTGAGCGGCAGGCATACCCGCTCGCGCGTCGCCGGGCTGTCGCCCGAAGGGTTGTGGAAGGTCACGCTTTGCGCATCGGCGGCGGTGATCAGCACCAGATGCCCGCCCCTGTGCGGCGGCGTGCTCTCCGGCCGGCGAATGGCGGGATGCACCGAAGCGATAAAGTAGCGGCATTCGCTAAGCAGCGCCGGCACGTCGGCAGCGTCCAGCCCCACCTTCACCTCCGCTTGCAGCGCGAACTGCTCGCGCACGTACTCGACGAACGGCGCGTAAATCAGGCCCTTTATCCGTTCACCCTCGCGCACATAGGCGCCGTAGGGCAGGCTGCGGCGCGCCAGTTCCAGCAGCGGCGGTGTTTCGCCGTCGCGATGGCCCAGCACCATTTTCAGGCAGGCCATGCCGCACACGTGGTTGGCCCACTCGATGTACTCTGCCCGATCGCGGGCACCGCTGCGCGCCCAATTTTCGTCTTGTGCCAGCGTCGCGCGGCCGGCTATCAGATCGGCGGCCAACTCCGGGCTCGCCCACTGGCACTCGTAGGGAACGGCGCGCATAAGATTAGAATTTGTCGACGACTTTGAAATTCATCAACACCAGCGTCATGTCCGGCGAGAACAGATCGTACGCTTCGAAGAAGCGCTGCAGCTCTTTGCGCCAATGCGCCAGCGAGCGATCGCCCTCGCCTTCGGCAAAGGCGTGCGCTTCATCGACCTGATCGTAAGTTTTCATTTCCACCGCGGTCAGCTCGACCGCGCAGACCGGCACCCCCTTGCCGTCCACCACCAGGAACAGATCGCCGGCCTGCGGGATCCCCTCGCCGTCCAGGTTGGAACAGGTGGCCGTTTTGGTGCCATTGAGGATCAATTGCACCACTTCATCGGCCTGCTGCTCGGTATCGCCGAATGCCCAACGCTCAAGGTGTTCGTATTTCTGTGGAATTGCCGTCGCCATGATTATACCTTTTGGAAAAATGCCTCAATGCAGACAGGATAGTACAACGTATTGCCGGCCGTCTGCATCCGTCGCAGGCGCGACTGCGCGTTCCGCCACCGCCACCTTTACGCGTTTTTACCGTTCTTCGCTGTGCCTGTCGCGCTGCGGGGCGCATACTGTGAACATTATTCACCCAATGGCGTCCGCCAGGCGGTAACATGCGGCAAAATAACATCGATGCTGACGATACGTTCAGCGACTTACTCAACGGCGTCGCGTTAGTGACGCTTTTCCTCATCCTCCTCGCCGGCGGGTGGTATTTCAGCTAAAAGGGAGGGCAGCGTGGCAACAAAACGCATGGGCAACAAGCTCGGTAAAATGGTGGTGGTGCTGCTGCTGATCTGCCTGGCGCTGCTGCTGTTGCGTTGGGCGGCGATCGCCTTCGGTTGATCCCGCGAAATGACGCCGGCAACGCCGGCGCTCTGTTCACCGCCGCCGTGGCGCGGTCGGCTCCAGCAACTCCCGCAAATAGGCCAAACGCGCCTCCCCCTGAAGCAACCAGCGGCGACACAGCCAATGCTGCGTTTCACCCGTGCGGCTCAGGCGGTAGTACTCCGCCAAGGTTTCGACCCAGTTCATGATGTTTTCTCCAGCTTTTCGACACCGCAAGTATTGAGCGTAAAAACCAGAAGAAATACTGATGGTTTGTTTTTTATGCTTCCTGTTTTAGGCGGCGGCTAGCGAAGCCGCAGCTCAGCTGCTACATTGGGCAAAAATCAACCAGCCGAGGTAGACCATGACGTTCTCGGAACAGGAGATTAAACCCGTATGGGATGAGGTCGCACGCCTGATCGGCGACGGCGTGATGCAGCTGCGTCATCGCGGCGAAGCGCTGTCGGTGGAAACGCTGGAAAAACATCTGGCGCGGCAGCTGGCGGATAGCAACGATATCGAACGGCGCATCCTGCTCGGCGCCGCCATCAACATGCTGAAAGGCGGAAAATGAATCGCCAACCGAAGAAGGTTGGCGATCCGACAGAAGCCCGAGGTATGCAAGCCCGGCCTTCTGCGCGCTACTATGTCACGCTAATATGACGTAATTAATAGGAATTGTCGGGTTTTTGCCCAAAGTGCCCTATTTTTGTTGCCTGCATCAGGCCAGCACGAAATCACCCGCATCCAGCGGCTGTCCCACCACTTTCACCAGGAAATCGCTGCCGTCAAAGGCGCCGCCCAGGTTGATCGCCACGTCACTGACGTGATTTTGCGCATCGTAGCTCAGCGTCGCCTCGCCCGCCTTGCCGCTGAACTGATCGACGAAGCGGATGCCGTCGGCGCTGCCGGTGTTGAACAGCGTCAGATCGATCTTGTCCTCGCCGCGCACGAAGTCGCGGATCCAATCCGGCGCCGCCGCCGTTGACTCTTCCGCCGCGAAATAGACGAAGGTGTCCTTGCCGGCGCCTCCCCACAGCTGATCCGCCCCCTTACCTCCGTACAGCACGTCATCGCCCGCGCCGCCCTTGAGCACGTTATCGGCGGCGTTGCCCACCAGCACATCGTTACCCGCCCCGCCGATGGCGTTTTCAATCGTTACGCCGGCAGCGATAGACACGTTGCCTTTCAGGCCGCCGACGTCCGAGAACGCCTTTTCATTCAGGTTGATGCGCTGATTCTGGCCAAAGCCGGAGAAATCGAAGGTGTCGTTGCCGCCGGCGTCCCAGGCGGTGAAGATTATTTTGTCCTGCGCGCCGGTGGCGGTGAGGAAGTCGCGATCGGTGTTGGAATTGAAACCGTAAACCGTATCGCCGGTGCGGGTGGTCATGTTGGCGCCGTAGAAATGCTGGATCGCCGTGATGTCGTTGAGCAACGGCCCGGAAGAGTACGCGCCTTTAAAGTCCTGCCCGGTGTTGCTTTCGCTGAAATAGCTCATCAGGCTGTGCGCGCGGCTGTCCTCAAAGTAGGTCGCGTCTTTAGCGTAGGTGATGCTGACGCCCGGTGCGGCGTTATAGTCGCCCGGGTGCTGCAGCCCCAACGCATGGCCGATTTCATGGGTGAAGGTCTGGCGACCGTACTCGTTCTCATGGATCTGGTTGTTGACGAAGGTGTGGTTCTTGGCGTTATACCAGGTCTGCCCGGCGACCGAAGGCGAGGTGTCCGGGTTATACGCGAAGGCATAGGAGCCGCGCGAGCTGTAGTCGAACAGGCCGAATTTGATGTTGGCGGCGGCGGTGTTGCTGGTTTCGGTGAAGGTGATGTTAGCCACGTCTGACCATGACTGCAGCGACAGTTTAGCCTGCTCGCGCTGTTCGGCGTTAAAGCTGCTGAAGCCGCTGATGCCCATGCTCGACATGTTGCCCGGCGCCTTTTCCCAGAAGCTGTAGGTCAGAGAGACCGGCGTGTCGGTCACGCCCTTGTCGTGCCAACTGCGATCGCCGCGCACCAGCTCCAGGCCGGCGTTTTCGAACGTTTTCGACGGATGAAGCACGGTAATGGTGTCGTCTTCATCGGGTTTATAAGCGCCCAGCAGGGCTAATACGCCTTCGGCCTTAACGGAAGCATTGCTTGATGACATAACCTTATCTCCATATTCGTCAATTCAATCGGGGGGATGCCCCAACTGGCGGATTGCCTGAACGGCAGCGGCCCGGTGTTGAATCAATACGGGGATATCGGTAATGCGATGGCGCCTTCCCTCGGCACTCTGAATGAGAACGATAATCCCTTAAGAGAAAAGAATAGACACATTTTCACCGATTACAGAATTTTCTTAGATAAAGTACGGCTATGCATTTGCGCCACACGAATGATTTTCAAGGCAATAATCAGCACTATCACGATAAGCGAAAAAAAATGCATAAAAAAACCGGGGCAATCCAACCCCGGTTATCCATAAGATACTCTGGACTCAGACTAACCAACCAAGCAGCAGCGTCGCGCCGATGACCGTGGAAGCGCCGCCGATGCGCGTGGCGATTTGGGCGAACGGCATCAGCCCCATGCGGTTCGACGCCGACAGGATCGCCACGTCACCGGTGCCGCCCAGGCCACTGTGACAACAGGTGACAATCGCCGCTTCCACCGGAAACATCTTCAGGTAAGGCGCAATCAGGAAACTGACCAGCCCCATCGACAGCACTACCGAGCCGCAGACCACCACATAACCGACCGAGAACACCGCCACCACGCTTTCCAGCGGCACGTACAGCATGCCCAGACCGATCATCAGCGGCCACACCAGCGCGGTGGAGACGAACTTGTAGAAACTGTGCGCGCCGGTTTCCATCGAAGCCGGGATCATCCGGCAGTACTTGCACAGCACCGCGAACAGGATCATCAGCACCGGGCCGGGAATATGCACGATGTGTTCGAACAGGCCGCCGACGATAAAGAAGGCGCAGATCACCAGCAGCCCGCCGCCCATCAGTTGGAAATCGACGTTGCCGCCTTGCTCCTTGATGGCGAACATCGCGTTCTCCTGCGCCGAACGGATCAGCATGCCGTCGCCGCTCAGCGCCTTGCGCTGCATGCCGATGCGCGCCAGCACCCCGGCGGTCACGATGGCGAAGATGTTGCCCAGCACCGCCGCCGGCGCCAGCTGCGCGACATAGACGTCCGGCGTCGAGCCCAGGATCGCCGAATAGGCCAGCGACAGCGGTAAAATCCCCTCGCCGATGCCGCCGCCGATGATCGGCACGATGATAAAGAAGAAGGTGTGATAGAAGGTAAAGCCGAACAGCTTGCCCACCAGCAGCCCGGTGATCACCGCCGTGATCGTGCCCACCACCAGCGGCACGAACATGCGAATCATCCCCTGGATCAGGATCACCCGGTTCATGCCGAGAATGCTGCCGACCACCAGACTGGCGATGACGAAATAGAGCAGGTTGGCGTCTTTCATCAGCAGATGGACGGTGCCCATGACGTTAGGCTGGAAGACATTGAAATAGACCAGCACCGACGGCACCATCAAACACAGAATGGCCGGCCCGCCGATATCGCGCAGCACGGGAATACTTTTTCCCAACTGCGCCAGCGCGAAACCCAGCGTCATTATCACCGCCAGGCCGCCGATCATATTCTTCGGCAGGAAGTTGGCGTAGGCGGAAATCGCTACGATCGCGCAAATCGTGATAAACAAGGCGATCGGTACCGCGCCGATATCCATTTGACGAAGTTGATTAATTAACCCTGAGGATTCGGACGATGCCGTATTTTTATCACAGGCCAGTTCTGCATTTATCTGTTTCATTATTCACCCTGCTGACAAGCGTACAGTACGGTTAGATTCACCTGGCGCAAAAACTCTGCCATAGCCAAGCAAAAACAAATGATTACGAAAAATCCTATTGTGGATTTCGCTTTTTCTAATAAGAAATAAAACAGTAGACAGCCCTGACAATATGATAAAAAATAAAAATGCAAAACTAAATTACGCCGGCGAAATTCAATATTGTGACCCTCCGCCAAGGTTGGTTTTAATTAATTATCGTCAGCATTTTGTAATTAAAGTAAGCAGGCTTAAATTCGCTGCTATGCTATAGGAGGGCGAAAAAGCCCCCTGTTTTATTAATAAAGAACCGGAAACGCATTAGCTGAATCCGGTCAGCTTGATCCGAATCTCAATCCTGCGCGCGGCACCGCACGGGAAAGAGGCATAATATGACTCATAAGGAAGTAGAATATGTCTTCACGCGCTGTTACCCCACAAACCCTCGCTCGCTACGGCATCCATCAGGCCGCCGACATCGTCTATAACCCCAGTTATGAATTGCTGTTCGCCGAAGAGACCCGCGCCGACCTGCCGCCGCTGGAGCGCGGCACCCTCACCCAACTGGGCGCGGTCAACGTCGCGACCGGTGAATTTACCGGCCGTTCGCCGAAGGACAAATACATCGTGCGCGACGACACCACGCGCGATACCGTCTGGTGGTCGGACAACGGCACCGGCAAGAACGACAACCAGCCGCTCTCGCCGGAAGTCTGGCAGCATCTGAAGACGCTGGTGGGCAATCAGCTCTCCGGCAAGCGTCTGTTCGTGGTGGACGCGTTCTGCGGCGCCAACGCCGACACGCGTCTGAAAGTGCGCTTCATCACCGAGGTGGCCTGGCAGGCGCACTTCGTGAAAAACATGTTTATCCGCCCGAGCGACGAAGAGCTGGCTGACTTCGAGCCGGACTTCGTGGTGATGAACGGCGCCAAATGCACCAACCCGGACTGGCAGCAGCAAGGGCTGCACTCAGAAAACTTCGTCGCTTTCAACCTGACCGAGCGCATGCAGCTGATCGGCGGCACCTGGTATGGCGGCGAAATGAAGAAAGGCCTGTTCTCGATCATGAACTATCTGCTGCCGCTGCAGGGCATCGCGTCGATGCACTGCTCGGCCAACGTCGGCGAGCAAGGCGACGTGGCGGTATTCTTCGGCCTGTCCGGCACCGGCAAAACCACCCTCTCCACCGATCCTAAGCGTCAGCTGATCGGCGATGACGAGCACGGCTGGGATGACGACGGCGTGTTCAACTTCGAAGGCGGCTGCTACGCCAAAACCATCAAGCTATCGCCGCAGGCGGAGCCGGAAATCTATCAGGCGATCCGCCGCGATGCGCTGCTCGAAAACGTCACCGTGCTGGCCGACGGCAGCATCGACTTCGACGACGCCAGCAAAACCGAGAACACCCGCGTCTCTTACCCGATTTATCACATCGAGAACATCGTCAAGCCGGTGTCCAAAGCCGGCCACGCGCGCAAGATCATCTTCCTGACCGCCGACGCCTTCGGCGTGCTGCCGCCGGTATCGCGCCTGACGCCGGAGCAGACCCAATACCACTTTCTGTCCGGCTTCACCGCCAAGCTGGCCGGCACCGAACGCGGCATCACCGCGCCGACGCCGACCTTCTCCGCCTGCTTCGGCGCCGCGTTCCTGACGCTGCACCCGACGCAGTACGCCGAAGTGCTGGTGAAACGCATGGAGGCCGCCGGCGCCCAGGCTTACCTGGTGAACACCGGCTGGAACGGCAGCGGCAAACGCATCTCGATCAAAGATACGCGCGGCATCATCGACGCCATCTTGAATGGCGACATTGAGCAGGCCGAGACCTTCACGCTGCCGATCTTCGGGCTGAACGTGCCGACCGCACTGCCGGGCGTCGATCCGTCGATCCTCGATCCGCGCAAAACCTACGCCGACGAATCGCTGTGGCAGGAGAAGGCGCAGGATCTGGCGCAGCGCTTTATCGACAACTTCGCCAAATATACCGTCACCCCGGCGGGCGAAAAGTTGGTGAAGGCCGGGCCTAAGCTGTAAAGCAACCAGGGCGCCGCAGCGCCCTTCATACCTGTCTGCAAGGGCCGAACCCTCGGCCCTTTTCTCACGCCGCCGACGGCACGAAAACGCCGCGAAAACGCATGTTGCCAGAGGCAAGCCGCTCATAAGCCTCCGTGGCTTGATCCAGCGTGAAAGTCTCGACCATCGGCTTCACTTTGCCTTTCGCCGCCAGGTTCAGCACCTCACTCAGGTAGCGCTGCCCGCCGTGGGTCGATCCGATCACCCGCTGACGCATCATATGGAACGGCACACCTTCGGAAGAGATCGCGAACGGTTTACTGAAGTCCAGCCCGCACAGCACCACGCGGCCATCGACCCGCAAGCCGCTCATCGCCTCCTGCGCGGCGTCGAAGTCATTGGTGGTCACCAGCAGAATGTCCGCGCCGCCGTTCTCCCGCAGCGCCTGGCCGGAGGCGACGATGCGATCGGCGCCCAGTTGCTTCGCCAGCGCGTGCTTGTCCGGCGAATGGGTGATGGCAACGGTATCGAAACCGCAGGCTTTCGACAGTTGCAACGCGACGTGCCCCAGCCCGCCAATGCCTAACACCGCCACCGTCTCATGCGGCAGCGGCGCCGCGTCGCGCAGGCCGCTCCAGGTGGTATACCCCGCACACATCATCGGCGCGGCGTCGATGTAAGACAGCCCGTCCGGCAGCAACACCGTGCCTTCAGCGGCGATGGCGATATACTCGGCGTGGCCGCCCTGGGCGGCAAAACCGGTGGTGCGCGGCGCCGGGCAGTTCATCGCCGTTTGCCCGGTTAGCGGCCGATTCTCGCGGCAGTACGGGCAGCGTCCGCAGGCCGATTGCACCCAGGTGGTGCCGACGCGATCGCCAATCTGCCGCGTATGCACGCCGGCCCCCACCTCAACCACTTCCCCCACCACTTCATGGCCGGGCGTTTGCGGATAAATATCGCCGCCATATCCTTGCGTCGCCCATACGTCGGTATAACACATGCCCGAGGCGTGCACTTTGACCAGGACCTGCCCCGGTTCCGCCCGGGGCATCGGTACCTGTCTGATTTCCCAGGGCCGATTGGCGCCGGTCATAACCACCGCTTTCATCTTCTTTTCCATCATCAACTCCTCGCAGCAGGGTGGCGCCCGGCGGTTGCCCGGCGTCTCCTCATGAGCGTAAGGCAGGCTCCACGCCGCAACAATGCAGGCGAACCTCACTGTGGAGATGAAGGCGGTTCACTAATTGGCGTAGCCAAAAGCAGAACGCGAACGCATCAGGACTGCGCCGCGCGCAGATACTCGATCAACGCCTTCAGCGCGCCCGACACGTGGCGATGGCCGGAGTAGTAGAGGCACAGCCCCGGATAAGCCGGACACCACGCGTCCAGCGCGCGCTCCAGGCGCCCGTCGAGCAGCGCTTCCAGCGCCAAATGCTCAGGAACGAAAGCGATGCCGATACCGTCGATGGCGGCGTCCACCATCAGAGGCTGATCGGTCAGCGTCAGCGAGCCGGTAACGCCGATCGACTCGCTCACGCCATCGCGTTCGAATTCCCAGCGGTAAATCGTGCCGCTGTCGAAGCGAAAACGGATGCAGTTATGGCGCAGCAAATCCTGCGGCGTCGCCGGGCGCCCATGGACGGCGAAATAGCCGGGCGCGGCGATGGCGGCGAAACGCACGGGCGGGCTGACGCGCATCGCGATCATGTCCTGCGGTACGGCTTCCGCCAGCCGAATGCCGGCATCAAACCCCTCGGCGACGATATCGCTCAGCTTGCCGTCGCAGACGATGTCCAGGTGGATATGGGGGTACTCGCGCAGGAAATCGGCCAGCAACGGACGCAATACCAGCCTGACTGCCCCTTCGCTGGCGTTGATGCGCACGGTGCCGCTCGGCGTGGCGCGCCATTCATCCACTTCATGCAGCGCCTGCGAAATAGACGACAGCGCCGGGCGCAGCTGCGCCGCCAAACGCTCACCCGCTTCGGTCGGCGCCACGCTGCGCGTGGTGCGGTTGAACAGCCTCACCCCAAGCCGCTGTTCCAGGTTTTTTATCGAGTGGCTGACCGCCGACGGCGTCACCTCCAGCTCCACCGCCGCCGCGTGAAAGCTGCGATGGGTGGCGACGGCCAGAAAAACGGTCAAGGCGAACAGATCGCCCTGTTTGAACGGGTAAGCAGCATTCATGGGGGCATCGCAAAATAGTGACATAAATTGAACAATTAACATGCCACAGATGAATGCGGCTCACAATGCGGCGCAATCCGCGTTTTCACCGCGCAGCAACCCCGGCATCACCAGCGCCACCGCCGCCGCGATGCGTTCGTCGATCGCGCTGCCCGGCGGCAGCAGCCCCAACGTCATCTGGCGCAGTTCCTGCCGTCGCTGTACTACGCCGAAAATGGCCGTGAGCCGGCGCCGTTGCTCTGGTAATCGCCCTGTGGAGGCCTGTTATTTTTTCGAGATATGGCTATAGTGATTTTCATCGTTTCCCCCGCGCTGATGACGGAGAAATCATGCAAAATCCACGCTATAGCGGCGGCTGCCTGTGCGGGCATATTCGCTTTCAGGCACACGGCCTGCCAGGCAACCCGCACAGCTGTTCCTGCGATTTTTGCCGCCGCCACTCCGGCGCGCCAACGCTGTGTTGGGTCGAATTCCCGTGTCAGGCCGTCGAGTGGAACGGCCCTGGCGGCATGCCCGCGCTGTACCGCTCCTCCCTCTACTCCAGCCGCGCCTTTTGCCCGCGCTGCGGCAGCACGCTGGGAGCGGTAGACGACGAACCGACGGTGGCGCTGGCCACCGGCAGCTTCGACCACGCCGATCTGCCGGAGCTGAGCCCGGTATCGCACGCTTTCGCCGATGTGTGCCCCGGATGGTGGCACATCGACGGCATGCGCTGAGCGCCTCACAGTTCCCGCTGAAATCAATTGATTGTTTTGTCGTATAAATTTAGAACAGATGAACAATAATTCAAAAGTATGGGAACGGGGATGAATCAACAGACTCTCGACGCGCGCCGCTCGCGTCAGGCGTTGCTGGCCGGCTCGGTCGGCAACTTTATCGAATGGTATGAGTTCGGCGTATACGGGTTCCTGGCCACCGTTATCGCCGCCAATTTTTTCACCCTGCAGGGTGAAAATGAAATCACCAGCCTGATCCTCACCTACGCCGCCTTTGCGCTGGCGTTTTTCTGCCGACCGATCGGCGCGGTGATCTTCGGCCGCATCGGCGATCGCATCGGCCGCCGGCCGACGCTGATTGTGGTTCTGCTGCTGATGACGCTGGCCACCGCGCTGATCGGCGTCATGCCGACCTACGCTTCGATCGGCGTCGCCGCCCCGCTGCTGCTGACGCTGCTGCGCATGTTTCAGGGGTTGTTCGCCGGCGGCGAATTCGGCGGCGCGGTATCGCTGATGACCGAGTTTGCTCCCAAGGGCAAGCGCGGGCTGTTCGGCGCCTGGCAATCGCTGACCGTCGCGCTCGGCCTGTTGGCCGGGGCTGGACTGGTGGCGCTGCTGGCCGCGCTGCTCAGCGCACAGCAGTTGCATGACTGGGGCTGGCGTATTCCCTTCCTGCTGGCGCTGCCGATGGGCGCCGTGGCGCTGTGGCTGCGGCTCAAGCTCGAGGAAACGCCCACGTTCACCCAGGCGCAGCAACGTGCGGAACACGCCGCCCCACCGCCGGAAGCGAAGCTGGGCGGCGTGGTGAAAACCATTCTGATCGGCATCGGCCGCATGATGGGTTGGTCGGCCGCCGGCTATACCTTCCTGGTGGTGATGCCTTCCTATTTGCAAACCTCGCTGCACGCCACCTTCCAACAGGCGCTGGTGGCGACGGTGCTGGCCAACGTCGGTTTCGCCCTGACCATTCTGCCGGCGGGCATCATCAGCGACAGGCTGGGACGAAAAACGGTGATGCTGACGGCGGTGGCGGCGGTGATCCTGTTCACCTTTCCGCTGCTGCACCTGTTGCAGGATGCGCAAAGTTCACTGTGGGTCAAAGGGCTGGCAGTGATGATCGCCGGCGCCGTGGTCGGCCTGCTGGCCGGTCCCGGCCCGGCGATGCTGGCGGAGATGTTCCCGACCCGGGTGCGTTACACCGGTTTGGGGCTGGCTTACTCACTTTCCAATGCGGTGTTTTCCGGCTCTGCCGGATTGATTATCACCGGCCTCATCAAACAGACCGGCAATATCGATATTCCCGCCTACTACGTGGTCGCCACGTCGGTGGTCAGCCTGTTTGCGCTGATGACGCTGCGCCGTGACGATCACCTGCGTTCGCTGAACGAACGTTAATCTCGCTACAGGGGGCGACGCCGCCCCCCTCAGCGCGCCGCGGCGCGGCGTTCGGCGCTGAAGCCGCGCTTTGCACTGCCCCAGGCAATGCTCCACCCCACCAGCAACAGGACAAAAGCCATCCAGGGGATGGCGTTAGCGCCGACGTTTGCCAGCAGAATTCCGCCCAACGCGCCGCTGACGGCAAAAGCCAGATTAAAGAAAGTGACCAGCAGCGACTGGGCGAGATCGGCATGCTCACCCGCTGCATCCGCCAGTGATGTCTGCAACAGCGTTGGCGCACCGCCGAAACTCAATCCCCATGCCGCCATGCCAACGTAAACCGCCCCGGCGGGCAAACCGTTCACGCCAAACGCCAGCGCCACCAACGCGAAGGCCGCCAGGCTGAACAGCACCAGCGCACGCAGCCAGCGATCCACCCATAAGCCGGTCAGCGCAATGCCCGCAACGGCGGCGATGCCGAACGCCAACAGCGCCAAATCCACCCTGGCCGCCAGGCCGCGCGCGGCAAGATAGGGCGCAAGATAGGTATACAGCGTGTAATGAGCCAGGATCCAACACGCCAATACGGCAAGGATAGGCCGCACGCCGGGAAGACAGAAAACCTCACGCAAACGCGCATTGCCTGGCGTTCGGCGACCGTAAAATTCGGGCAGCGTCAGCCGGATCCACACTAGCAGCAACGCGCTCAAGCTCGCCAGCACGGCAAAAATCCAGCGCCAATCCAACAGTTCGCCAAGCCAGGCGCTCATCGGTACGCCCAACGCCAACGCCAGCGGGATCCCCAGCATGGCGATCGCCATCGCCCGCCCTTGCAATGAGACGATGGCCAGGCGGCGCGCGTAACCCGCGAGCAGACTCCACGTCACCCCGGTAGCGATGCCGACCAAAAAGCGCGCCCCCAGCGTCACGCCAAAACAGGGTGACAACGCCGTCACCGCGTTGCAGATCAAAAAGATGCCGATCGCCAACAGCAGCAGTCGGCGACGCGGCCACCCGCCCAGCGCTAACGTCAGCGGGATCGCCGCCGCCCCGGCGCCCAGCGCGCACAACGTCACCATTTGCCCCGCCCACGCCTCGCTGATGCTCATGCCTCGGGCTATCTGCGGCAGCATGCCGGCCGGCACAGTCTCATTAGCGGTCGCGATGAAGCTGCTCATCGTCAGCGCCAGCAATGCTTTCAGCGGCGGCAGCGCGCCATGCGCATTATCGTTATCGGTGGAAACAGAGTGAACATTCATTACTAACAACTCCCATGGTCAATTGCAGAGTCATCAGCGTCTCACCTTGCATACGGATTGATAATTGGCCTACCATTTGAATTATTTTCAAATCCAGATTGATAAAAATGGCAACGGACAGACTGGGCGACATGCGTTTATTTGCCGAAGCGGCGGCATCGGGCAGCCTTTCTGCCGCCGGCCGCAAACTCGGCCTTTCCCCCGCCGCCGCCAGCGCGCGGTTGTTCAAGCTGGAAGCGGCGCTGCACAGTAAACTCTTCGATCGCACCACTCGCCGCCTGCGTCTCACTGAAGAAGGGCGCATTTATCTGCAACACTGCACCCTCGCGTTGCAGGCGATTGCCGACGGCGAGGCGGCTCTGCAGGCCAGCCAAAGCGGCGTGTGCGGTAAACTTCGCCTCTCGGCCTCCGCCGATTTCGGGCGCAACCTTCTCAATCAGTGGATTGAAGAATTTTGCGCCGAACACCCCCGGCTGCAGATCGCGCTGACACTGTCGGACTCCCTATCCAACCTGCTGCAGGACGATCTGGATATCGCCATTCGTTTCGGCGCGCCGCGCGAAGAAACGCTCATCGCGCGGCGCCTGGCCGCCAGCCGACGCGTGCTGTGCGCCTCTCCGGCGTATCTGGCGCAATATGGCGAGCCGCGCACGCCGGCCGATCTCACCGGCCATCGTTTTATCGTACTGGTGACCGCAGCCGGCCCGCTGAATACGTTCCATTTCTCCCTGGACGGCCAGGCCTGGAGTCACACGGTGCCGCTGGAGAGCGCCTGGGAGACCAATGACGGCGCGCTGGCGCGCCAGTGGGCTTTAGCGGGGCACGGCATCGCGCGTAAAACCATCTGGGATGCGGCGGACGATATCCGCAGCGGGCGTCTGAACGTCATTCTTCCCGACTTCACCCCGCATGAAGCCGGGATCTACGCCGTGTTTCGCCGCTCGCCCTATCAGCCGCCGCGCGTGCGCCTGCTGTTGGATTTCTTGATCGCCCGCTTTGCGGCCGCCAGCCAATCACCGCCGTTTCATGTCCCCCCGCAGGATGCGTAACCGCGCTCGTTAATCCGCGTCTCTGCGTGAGAAACATCACAAATCAATAATGTTAACGTTAACTTTTGTGATTAACATCGCATGTGTGATATCGGACAGCTTCATCCCTTCACGAGTTAACGTTAACAATAAAGCTGATTTCACTCACCGGGACCTTATCCATGAACCGCGAAACGAAAAAATATTACATGCTGCTCAGCGGCCTGCTGTTCTTCTTTTTCTTCACCTGGTCTTCCAGCTTTTCACTGATCTCACTCTGGCTGAATCAGAAGATCGGTCTTAAAGGCGCCGAGACCGGCCTGATCTTCTCCGCTATCTCGCTGGTGGCGCTGTGCGCACAGCCGCTGTACGGGTTTATTCAGGACAAACTTGGGCTGCGCAAGCACCTGCTGCAGTTTCTCGGCGTGATGCTGCTGCTGACCGGCCCGTTCTTTATCTACGTTTACGCCCCGCTGCTGGCGAGCAGCCTGCCGCTGGGTGCGTTGGTCGGCGGACTGTTCATCGGTGCCACTTTCTTCGCCGGCATCGGCGCGCTGGAATCTTATACCGAGCGCGTCAGCCGCATCAGCGGTTTCGAATTCGGCCGCGCCCGCATGTGGGGCTCGCTCGGCTGGGCCAGCGCCACCTTTCTGGCCGGTTTTATCTTCAATATCGATCCGAACATCAATTTCTGGCTGGCCTCCGCCGCCGCCGTGGTGTTCCTGGTGCTGCTCAGCCAGGTGCGCGAGCTGAAGCCGAACGCCATGGCCGGCCTGGCGTTTGGCAAACCGGAGAACCTGCGGCTGCAGGACGCGCTGGCGCTGCTGCGCATGCCGGGCTTCTGGGCGTTGGTGGTGTTTGTGCTCGGCATCAGCGTATACAACGTTTTCGATCAGCAATTTTCGGTCTACTTCGCCTCACAGTTCGCGTCACGCGAACAGGGCAACGAGATGTACGGTTTTCTCAACTCGCTGCAGGTCTTCCTCGAAGCCGGCGGTATGTTTCTGGCTCCGCTGTTGGTGAACCGCATCGGCGCCAAGCAGGGGCTGTTGCTGGCGGGCAGCGTGATGGCGCTGCGCATGTTCGGCTCCGGCTTGGTCAGCGGCGCCTTGATGATCTCCGCCATGAAACTGCTGCACGCCGTAGAGTTGCCGATCCTGCTGATCGCTATCTTCAAATACATCGCCAGCCGCTTCGACAGCCGCCTCTCCTCCACGCTGTACCTGGTGGGCTTTCAGTTCATCACCCAGGTGATGGCCAGCTTCCTGTCGCCGCTGGCGGGCTACGGTTATGACCGCATCGGCTTTGCCGACACCTATCTGCTGATGGGCTGTGCGGTCGCCGCCACGACGCTTGTTTCCTGTTTCCTGCTGCGCGGCGAACGTTCCGCCACGGCAGCGCCCTTTCCATCCGCCATTAAATCAAGTGAGTCTGTCCAATGAACACTGCCTTAGCTCAAGCCGACCATGCGGTCGAGGCCCTGCGCGCAGAGCGCCGAGACGATTACTACCCGCAGTTCCATCTCGCGCCGCCCGCCGGCTGGATCAACGATCCCAACGGCCTGATCTGTATTGACGGCGTCTATCATGCCTTCTTCCAGCATCACCCCTATAGCGAACACTGGGGGCCCATGCACTGGGGGCACGCGACCAGCCGCGATCTGATCCGCTGGCAGCACCAGCCCATCGCCCTGGCACCCGATGCGCCCTATGACCAAGATGGTTGCTTTTCCGGCTGCGCCGTGGATGACAACGGCGTGCTGACGCTGATTTATACCGGCCACGTGTGGCTGGGCGAGCCCGGCGACGACAGCCAGGTGCGGGAAGTGCAATGTCTGGCCACCAGCGAAGACGGCATACGCTTCGTCAAGCACGGGCCGGTGCTGGCCCCGCCGGACGGCGTTCAGCATTTCCGCGATCCGAAAGTCTGGCGCGAGAACGGCGAATGGTGGCTGGTGGTCGGCGCTAAAGAAAACGGCCTGGGCCAGGTACGCCTGTACCGTTCTGCAGACCTGCGCGCCTGGCGCTTCGATCGGGTGCTGGCCGGCGCGCAAACGGCGCATCAAGGGTATATGTGGGAATGCCCGGATTTCTTCCCGCTGGGGGAACAACACCTGCTGCTGTTCTCGCCGCAGGGCCTGGCGGCACAGGGCTACCGCTACCGCAATCGCTTCCAGAGCGGCTATCTGCTCGGCCACTGGCGGCCGGACGGCGACTTTACGGTAACGCAGCCCTTCTGCGAGCTGGATGCCGGCCACGATTTCTATGCGCCGCAGACCTTCACAGCAGCCGACGGCCGCCGGCTGCTGTTTGCCTGGATGGATATGTGGGAATCACCGATGCCCAGCAAAGCGCACCGTTGGGCCGGCGCCCTCACCCTGCCGCGCGAGCTGACGCTGGCCGCCGACGGCAGCGTTCGCATGAACCCGGCGCGTGAACTGGCGGCGCTGCGCCGAGAATCGCACTCGTTTTTGGCGCAGACGCTCACCAATCAGCATTTGCCGCTGGCGAACGATGTGCAGGAACTCACTCTGACATTGAGACCGGCCGACAACGACGCCGAGCATTACGGGCTGGCCATCGGGAGTGCAGCGCGGCTGTTCGTCGATAATCAGGCGCACCGACTGGTACTGGAACGTTTTCATGAAAACCCCGCCCTGAGCACCTGCCGCAGCGTGCCGCTGCCGGAGGGTGACATCCTGTCGCTGCGGATCTTTATCGACCGTTCATCGCTGGAGATTTTCGTTAATCAGGGATTGGCCTGCCTGACCAGCCGCATTTATCCGACGGAGGAGGATCGCCGCCTCAGCCTGTTTGCCGAGGGCGGACGGGCAGAGTTCGAGCCCATCACAGGATGGCGGCTGGCTAGCATCTGGGGGTAGTGGGAATGAGCACCGGGCGCGCAGCGACGCACCCGGTGCGGTTACAGCGAACCACGCTCCAACAGCGGGCAAGGCACTTTCACCGTATCACGCTGTTCCCGCTGCTCGATCACATGCAGCGCCGCAAGGCGGCCCAGCTCGTAGTGCGGCAATTGCACCGTCGTCAACGCCGGCAGGAACAGCTCGCCGATGCCAACCATGTTGTCGTAGCCCAGCACCGCCACCTGTTGCGGTATCCGCCATCCTTGCGCCAGCAATACCTGATAAACCAGAAAGGCTATCCGATCGTTCCCGCATACCACGACATCGCAATCGCGCCGGCCGGCAGAGAAATGCCGCGCCAGCAGCGCGACGCAGTCGCGATAGCCTTGATCGCCGCCGCTCAGATCGAGATGATACTGCCGCAGCTGTTCAACATCGCGCCCTGCATCGCGCCAGGCGCGCTCCAGACCGCGGCGGCGCAGCCCCGCCGCCAGCGTATCCGCCGGTAAATGTATGCACAGCGGCGAACGATAGCCTTTGGCGATCAGCGTGCGCGTGGCGTCATACTGCCCTTGCTCGTCATCAGGAATGTAGCTGGCGATCGAATGCGCCGGGCTGACGCAGTTGGCCAACACCAGCTTTTTGTCCAACAGTTTGGCCGGCACATCCACCTGACGCAGCCCCATGGTGGTGAAGATCACGCCGTCCGGGCGATGCGCCAGCAGCAGATCGACGGTCTGTTCGGCGTTGTCGTCGGCAAACAGATTGACGACGAAGCTGTTCCAGCCGCGCTCGCGCGCGGTTTTTTCAATCGACAGGATCATATCCACCGAGAACGGCGTCGTGGCGGTGTCCAGCGCCAGCACGCCGAGCGTCTGTACGCGATTTCCGTCACCACGAATACGCCGCGCCGACAGATCCGGCACATAGTCCAACTGGTCGATAGCCTGTTTGACGCGCCGATAGGTTTCCGGCCGCAGCTTGCCGGGCTCATTGATGGCGCGGGACACCGTCATCAACGAGACTCCGGCAAGTTTTGCGACGTCTTTCAGCGAAGCCATGCGCCCTTCTTTATGATTAATGAGGAAAAGTGAATAATCCCATAACCAGGCGCAGGACTCTACTCCGCGTTAGCAGGCTGTGATGTCCGCCCACAGAATAGCGCCGTCGGCCGTCAGCGGCTTCACCTCGCCGCTCACCGCCTGCGCCGTCCACCAGACGCCTTCGCGCGCCCGCAGCTCGCCGCCCTCCGGCAGCGACCAGACCCCGCTCAGCACATACAGCACGCCCGCCCGGTTGGGTAGCAGGGTGACGGGCGCCGTGCTGCGCCGCACCTCGGCCGCCTGCCGGCCGCGGCGCGTCATGATGTTGAAATCCTGACTGGCGCCGCCCAGCAGCGTCGCTTCCAGCGCCACGTCGCCGGAAAACGCGAACGGCTCCCCGACGCGCGCCAACTGATGGTCGATATGCCCAGCGCTGAACAGCCGCACGCCGTCGCCTTCCAGCAGGGTGATCGAACGATCGATGCCCGCAAAGGCGGAAAACGGCCCGTCCTGCGCGATGGTGGCGATGCTGGCACGCCAGTCAAAATCCTGCGCGCCCGGCGGCCAGCTGACGATTTCACGGGTTTCCCCACCGCCGTTGCGCCACGGGCTGACCGGCAGCGCGGCAAAGTTAAAACGGGTCAGGCCCATTACGCCTCCTGCTGAAAGGTTTTCAGCACCTGCAGGAACTCGGCGCTGCTCTGCTGCTGCAGCGCGTGCCGTCCCTGCTCGATCACCTGCTGGCCGCCGACGAATACGTCGCGAATTTGCTCTTTGCCGCCGGCGAACAGCCAGCGGTTAAGGATCGAGGCGTCCGGCGCCGCCGCCAGATACGGATCGTCCCCGTCCAGCACCAGCCAGTCGGCGCGATAGCCGCTCTGCAGCCGACCGATCGGCGCGCCGCATGCCTGCGCGCCGCCCTGCAGCGCCTGCGAGTACAGCACATCGCCCACCGCCGACTGTTCCGGCGTCGTCAGGCGATTGCGACGCTGATCGCGCAGCCGCTGGCCGTATTCAAACCAGCGCAGCTCTTCCACCACGTTGAGCGAAACGTGGCTGTCGGAACCGATGCCCCAGCGCCCCTGCTGCTGCAGGTACGCGTCGCCGGGGAAAATACCGTCGCCGAGGTTGGCTTCGGTGGTCAGACACAGGCCGGCCACCGCGCGGCTGCGCGCCAGCGCTTCCAGCTCGTCGCGATCCAGATGGGTGGCGTGCACCAGACACCAGCGCTGATCCACCGGCAGATGGTCATACAGCCAGGCCACCGGGCGCTGCCCGCTCCACGCCAGGCAATCGTTCACCTCTTTTTGCTGCTCGGCGATATGAATATGCACCGGCAAGGTGCGATCCGACGCGGCCAAAATCTGCTGCATCTGCCCTAGCTCCACCGCACGCAGCGAGTGGAAGCACAGCCCCTGATTCTGCAACGGGCGATCCGCCAGCTGGCGGGCAATCACCTGCTGCTGATGCAGATAGCTTTCGGTGTCCTGGATAAAACGTTTCTGCCCCGGCTGGGCCGGCTGCGCGCCGAAACCGGCGTAGCTGTACAGCACCGGCAGCATCGTCATGCCGATGCCGGCCTGATGCGCCGCCTCGCTGAGCCGGCCGGTCATCTCACCGCGATCGGCGTAAGGCTTGCCGTCGGCGTCGTGATGCAGGTAGTGGAATTCGGCCACCTGGGTGTATCCGCCCTTGAGCATTTCGATATACAGTTGACGGGCGACCACCTCCACCTGCTCCGGCGTCAGGCGCTGCACCAGGCGGTACATCAGATCGCGCCAGGTCCAGAAGCTGTCCTGCGGGTTGCCCGCCACTTCCGCCAGCCCCGCCATCGCGCGCTGGAAAGCGTGGGAGTGCAGGTTCGGCATGCCCGGCACCGCGTCGCCGTGCAGCCGGGTGCAGCCTTGCGGTTCAGCGTCGGCGGTAACTTGAGTCAGATAACCTTGCGCATCGACGTCCAGCCGGACGTTATGCGCCCAGCCCTCAGGGAGCAAAGCGCGTGGGGCAAAATAAGCAGGCATGGCAGTATTCCACGGTTGATGTAACGGTGAATGAGGCGCGGCGATGGCGCGCATTCAGGAATTTTTGGCGGCCGCCGGCAAGTTTCTGGCGCGACGGCCACTAGTTGTATATACATATACATACGCCGACATCAACAGTAAACTGGTGTTATTATTTTTTTATTTGACGAGGTTAACGTCGTGGCTGAACAACAGACCGTGTTACAACTGGCGGCTGCAATGAGCGATACCCCCGCCCCGATCTACCAACGGGTCAAACAGGCGATCGTGAATCAAATCCGTGCGGGGCATTGGCAACCGCACCAGCGCGTGCCCTCCGAAAGTGAACTGGTGGCGGAACTGGGCGTCAGCCGCATGACCATCAACCGCGCGCTGCGCGAGCTGACCAGCGAAGGTTTTTTGATCCGCATGCAGGGCGTCGGCACCTTCGTCGCCGAAGCCAAGGCGCATACCGCACTGCTGGAAGTGCACAACATCGCCGATGAGATCGCCGCGCGCGGCCATCGCCACAGCAGTAAAATCCTCGAGCTGAAGGCCCGCCCGGCCAGCGAGGAAGAAGCGACGGCGCTGGGCATTCAGCCCGGCCAACGGCTGTTCTACTCCCAGATCGTGCATTACGAAAACGACGTGCCGGTGCAGGTGGAAGACCGCTGCGTCAACCCGCTGGTGGCGCCGGATTACCTGAAGCAGGATTTCGACCGCGTCACCCCTTACACCTACCTGACGCAGGCCGCGCCGCTGACCGCCGGCGAACACATCGTCGAAGCGGTGATCCCCACCCGGCGGGAGCGCGAGCTGCTGCAGCTGGAGGATCACGAACCCGGCCTGCTGATCCATCGCCGCACCTGGTCCGGCAAAACCGTGGTGACCTCGGCGCGGTTGCTGTACCCCGGCAGCCGCTATCAGCTGTTCGGCCGCTTCACCAGCGAAGTCTGAACCCCGGCGGGCGCGCCCTGCGCCCGCATCTCCGCTGTCGATCACATCCTGATAACAAAATCTCGCCCGCCTCTTGTGACATCCCGGTGAATGCGTTAGGTTATTTTTAATTGTATATACAACCATGTGGGAGCTGCGGCTCCGGCGGAGGAAAGCAATGACGTCTGAGATCCACTGTGACAGCCTGTGGCACGGCGCCGATATCGTCACCATGCGCGACGGTAAATATCACACCCTGACCGACGGCGCGATCGCCGTACGCGACGGCAAGATTGTCTGGATTGGCGAACATGCGGCGCTGCCGCCCGATCTTATCGCGGACGAAACGGTGAAATTCGACGGCGGCATCATCACCCCCGGCTTTGTTGACTGCCACACGCACCTGGTGTTCGGCGGCAATCGCAGCGGCGAGTTCGAACAGCGGCTGAACGGCGTAAGCTACGCCGACATCGCCGCGCAGGGCGGCGGCATCATCTCCACCGTGAAAGCCACCCGCGAGGCCGACGAAGCGTTGCTGCTGGAGCAGGCGCTGTTCCGCCTGCGGCCGCTGCTGGCGGAAGGCGTCACCTGCGTGGAGATCAAATCCGGCTATGGCCTCAGCCCGGAGAGCGAACTGAAAATGCTGCGGGTGGCGCGCAAGTTGGGCGAGCTGCTGCCGGTCGAGGTGAAAACCACCTGTCTGGCGGCCCATGCGCTGCCGCCGGAATACGCCAACCGCGCCGACGACTACATCAATCTGGTCTGCGACACCATCATCCCGCAGGCGGCGGCCGCCGGTCTGGCGGATGCGGTCGACGCCTTCTGCGAGCATCTGGCGTTCTCACCGGCGCAGGTGGAGCGCGTCTTCGCCGCCGCCGAAGCCGCCGGTCTGCCGGTCAAACTGCACGCCGAACAGCTCTCCGCCCTCGGCGGCAGCACGCTGGCGGCGCGCCATCACGCGCTCTCCGCCGACCATCTCGAATACGCTACCGAGCAAGACGCCCGCGCCATGGGCGACGCTGGCACCGTGGCGGTGCTGCTGCCGGGCGCTTACTACCTGCTGCGTGAAACCCAATGCCCGCCGGTAGCGCTGTTCCGCAAACACCACGTGGCGATGGCGATCGCCAGCGACGCCAACCCCGGCACGTCGCCGGCACTGTCGCTGCGCCTGATGATCAACATGGCCTGCACGCTGTTCCGCCTGACGCCGGAAGAAGCGCTCGCGGGCGTCACCACCCACGCCGCCAAAGCGCTGGGGCTGCAGCACAGCCACGGCACGCTGGAAACCGGCAAGGTGGCGGACTTCGTTCACTGGCCGCTGTCGCGGCCGGCGGAACTGGCTTATTGGTTGGGCGGCCAGCTGCCCTGTACGGTGATTTTCCGAGGAGAAGTACGTCAATGACCATTCGCGATCCTTTTAGCTTCCAGACCGGCAGCCTGCCGCTGCTGATCAGCATCCCGCACGCCGGCACACAACTGACGCCGGCGGTCGAGGCCGGGCTGACCGACGACGCTCGCCCGCTGCCCGATACCGACTGGCACATTCCGCAGCTGTACGACTTCGCCCGGGCGATGGGCGCCAGCGTACTGGTCGGCAACTATTCGCGCTTCGTCATCGATTTGAACCGCCCGGCGGACGACAAGCCGCTGTACACCACCGCCACCACCGGCCTGTATCCCGACGTGCTGTTCGACGGTCGCCCAAGCTTCCTGCCGGGCAAAGCGCCTACGGACGAAGAACGCGCCCTCTACCTGCAGCAAATTTGGCAACCTTATCATCAGCAGCTGCAGAACGAACTGGCGCGCCTCAAAGCGCGCCACGGCTATGCGCTGCTGTTCGACGCGCACTCGATCGCCTCGGTGATCCCGCGGCTGTTCGACGGCCAGCTGCCGGATCTCAATCTCGGCACCAACGGCGGTGAAAGCTGCGCCCAGGCGCTGAGCGATCGGCTGGTCGCCTGCTGCGAGCAGCAACAGCAGTACACCCACGTGCTGAATGGCCGCTTCAAGGGCGGTTATATCACCCGCGCCTATGGTCAACCGCAGCAGCAACAGCATGCGATCCAGCTCGAACTGGCGCAGGTCAACTACATGTCCGAACAGTATCCTTTTGCGTTCGAGCCCCAGCGCGCCGCCTCGCTGCAGCGCCTGCTCAAGCAGATGATTGAAAGCCTGTTGGACGGTGCCGCCAGACTGAATTGATCCCCCTTTACAGGCGCCGCCGGGCGCCTGTTTTTCTCCTGCCTCTAACCGCAACGCCAGCAGCAATCTGCGCGCTATATCAAATTTTCGCGTGATTCCCCGCTAGCTGGTCCAAACAGCGCACAAAACGGCGGCCGACGAAAAACGCACTGCGCCACAATCAGCCCAAAAGCCCGCGCTCAGCGCCGGGCGGCGTGTGGCCGAGCAGGCCCATTTCGAATACTCTCTGGAGGCCCTATGTCTGTAACACCGTTAAACTGGCGCGCTGCCGGCGCTTTGGCCGAACAACTGCTGGCCGGCTGGCAACGGCATGGCGAACCCGGCGGCGCCATCACCCTGTTTGACGCCCAACAACGCCGCGCCACCGCCTGCGCCGGCCTGGCCGATCTGGCGCAGAACACCCCCTTCACCGCCGACAGCGTGGTGCGTTATGCCTCAGTGACCAAGCATATCTTCGCCGCGCTGGCGCTGAACGCCACCGAGCGCGCCATTCGGCTGGAGCAACGCCTGGGTGAACTGCTCCCCGCCCTGCAGCCCGCGTTGGCGGACGTTACCGTCGGCCAGGCGCTGGACATGACCGGCGGCCTGCCCGACGTGCGCGAGACGCTCGGCCTGCTGGGCATCTCGCTGCACGCCGTCAGCGAGGCACAGCCGGTGATGCAGTTTGTCGAGGGTCTGGAGAAATTGAACTACGAAGCCGGCAGCGAGATCGCCTACAGCAATACCGGCTATCGACTGCTGGAGGCCGCGCTGCGCAGCAAAGGGTATGATTTCGACCAACTGGTGCAACAGCACATCGCCCGGCCGCTGCAGGTGCAGATGCGGGCGCCGGAAAGCTGGTTCGACGTAGTGCCGGGGTTGGTGCCGGGTTACTGGCGTGCGCCACAGGGCTGGCAACACGCCAGCGCCGGCCTGCACCTTTCCGCCTCCGGCAGCCTGACCGGCAGCCTCAACGCCCTCACCCGCTGGTTGCAGACGCTGCTGGCCGACGAGGGCCCCGGCCAAGGCGTGCTGGCGCAACTCGGCGCACCGCGCCGCCTCAATCAGGGCCAGCTCAGCGCCTATGGCCTGGGGCTGGCGCAAACCCCGCTGGGCCGCCGCCGCTTGCTCGGCCACGGCGGTTCCCACGCCGGTTACAAAACCTATTTCCTGCTGGCGCCCGACCGTCAGGCCGGCGTCGCGCTGGTGGCCAACCGCGAAGACTGCGACAGCTTCGGCATGGTCTTACAGGTGATGGCGACGCTGCTGGGCGAACCGTTGCCGCAGCGCAGCGCCGCGATCCCCGACGGCCTCTACGCTACCCTGGCGGAGCCGCACTGGCTGGAGGTCAAAGACGGCAATCTGGCCTATCTGGGCAGCGGTGAGCCGCTGTATCAGGGCGAGGATGGGTACGCGGTGTCGCTGTCTGCCCATATGCCGATCAAATTGAAATGGACCGGTGAAGCGATCGAGGGCGAAGTCGGGCATGTGGCGCGCCGTTTCCTGCCGGTCACGGCCAACGGCGACTGCCTGAAGCATGTGCAGGGGCTGTGGTATCACCCGCACTATCGCACCGCCTTTGAAATTCGCGGCAATCGGGTGCATATCGGCGTCGGCCCGGCGGCGCAGACCGGCACGCTCAGCCCGCTCGGCCAGGGCCGCATGCTGGTGGAGTGCCAGGACGGCCCGTGGTTAAAACGCTTTTGCCTCTATTTCCGCGGTTACAACGTGGATCTCATCGCCAACCGCAGCCGGATGCTGACCTTCCGCCGCAGCACCGTCGGCCGCGACTGACGCTCAGCGTGCGCTGCCGGTTTTGACCGCCAGCAGCGCATCCGCCAGCCGCCGTTTGTCGGCGTCGCTGAGATTCACCTGATCCACCGACGCCATAAACGCCGCCCGATCCGCCTCGCCGAGCGGGCCGGCACGCAGCCGCTCCGCCAACCGTTGCAATATCTGGCTGCTCAGTTGCGCGATCTGCGGGCGCACCTGCGCCAACGGGCGCGGCTCCCAGCCGGATCCCGGGTTCGCCAACCAGTCGGCGCGATAGCGGTACTGAATCGCCTTGGCGGCGTCCATCTGCGCGGTGATAAAAGGCCGTACCGACGCCGGCTCCAGCCCCAAACGCCCCGCCTCCGCCTGCGCGTTGGCCAACACCTTCGCCTCCTGCGCCAGATCTTCGATCGGTAAATGCTGCTGCGCCTTGTAACCGGCAACGTCTTTCATCAACGACAGCCGTTGGTTCACCAGCTCGCCGATGGCGGCGGCGCCGCCCGCCAACGCGGGAAAACTGGTCAAACAGCAGGCTATCAATAACGCCCTGAACATGGCGCCTCCCTTATGATGCAGTGAAAACGTAAGGCCCAAAGTTCACCACGTCCGCCCCGCGCTGGCAAATAAAAAGGCCCCGCCGCAGCGAGGCCCGATAACGCTCGACAAACGTTAGTCGAAAACGCCATTGATCACGGAGGCCACAATCGCGGTGCTGAGTGCGACCAGCACCAGATCGTCGCCGGCGATACGCCACTCATAACCCGGGTACTGCGGCAACTCACGCAGCATCGAGTAAGGCACCACTTTTTTGGCGATACCCGGCGGCAGCGGTTTACCGCGCGCCAGATTTTTGGCGATGCCCGGTGGCAGCGAGCTGTAGCCGGTCAGGCCATAGTTGTGCGCCAGCGAACGGGCGCGGTCGCGCGAGAGGCTGACGGATACCAGATTATCGTCGTTCCTATAGCCGCCTTTATCTTTATTGCCTTTGTTGCCGTGATTGCCGTTGTTACCGTTGTTACCGTTGTTGCCATGGTTACCGTTATTGCCGTGATTGCCGCTGTTGCCATGGCCGTTTCCGTTGCCGTTACCATTGCCGCCTTTGTCGGCTAAGGCCGGGGCGGATGACAACCCCAGCGATGCAATCAGCGCCAACACCGTGAGAGTCGTACGACGTTTGTTCATGTTGTGTATTCCTGCGTGGGTGACTCTGTTGACTATAGCTGGCCTTTTCCAGACAAAGTATAAGGAAAACTCCGAGATGACAGTGCGGTTTTACGGCATTCGCGCCACTCTCTTGTTTTAACGCAAAATGCCTCGAAAATGCCGATGCTTGTCTCAGATTTTTCTTGAAGAAAAATAAGCCTTACGCTAGCGTGGGAAGGTAACAAAAAAGAGTTAGCGTGCTCTTTTTCGTCGCACCTCAAATCTTATTCTTATCATCCATAATGATAATAGCGAACATTTCCCGCCTCTCCGTGCGGGATTCTTTTTCCCGCCGCTGTCGCCCCAATCTGGTGCTTTATGTTGAGATTTCGTTGCCGATAATTTACATTCGCTGTCTGAGAAACCTCAACCTCCCGCGGTGGCCAGGCTGGCAACGGGTGGGCGTTCAGGAGCAAAAGACGTGCAAATGACCCTCATGGAATACATCACTCGGCACTTTAACGGCGATCTTCATCAGTACGCGCAGTCGGAAGGCGTCAGCCGTGAACAAATCATTAGTTGGATAAATAATGAATGTCACGTGATCAAAGGCAGACTGTTTATGCCGGTGAAGCATCTCCCGGTTGAACAAGCCCAGTGATGACGAAAAAAAACCCCGCCAGGCGGGGTTTTCTGTTTCTGATAGCACGGAAAATCAGAAGTTATAGCCGACCACGAGGTAATAACCCCAACCGGTAGACTTGATCGGGCCCTGCGGGGTGCCGATATCCGCGCCATCCTGCCACTGACCGCCGTTATGGAAATAACGCGCCACGAAAGAATAGTGCCAGTGATCGTAGTTCAGCGCCAAAATATGGCTGGAGGCGATAGAGTTGCCGGTGCGCACCTGTTTGCCGTTGATCGCGTTACCACTGTCCTTGCCCAGATCGGAACCGAAGTCGAAGTTGGTGAAGCCGATGTAGCTCAGGTTGCCGCCCCACACCTGGGTCAGCGGTACGAAGTATTTCACCTTGAAGCGGTAACCGTCCCAGCTGTTCTCGTTGGCAGCCTGGTAGTTTTCCCACTGGTATTTGGCATAGATGTTCATCGACAGGCTCATCGGCAGGCCGGTGTCGATATCGGTGCCCAGACCCATGTACCAGGTGTTTTGACGGCCGTCGGCGTTGTGGCCCAGATCATAGATGTAGTTGTTGGCGAAGTACCACTCTTTGAACGGACCGAAGCTCAGATCGGTGCCGGTCAGTTTGTCGATGGAGAAACGTGGTTCAATCTCCATAAACAGTGGGGAGCCTTTGTCCCAGATACCGCGATCCGGGGTGTTGCCTACGCCGAAGAACTTCGGCACGTCAACGTAACCGTAGAAATCGAACCAGTCTTTCTTGGCGAAGGCTTCGTATTCGAGATACACATCGTTATTCAGCTGCGGCCCGAAACGGGTGTGGTAGCTGCCCACCACGTTGACGCTCTGGTGCCACCAGTCGGAGACATATTGACTGTCTTTGCTATCAGCCATTGATGATGCACTGTAAGACGCTGCGAGCAGTACACCTGCTGCGAGAGCTATTTTTTTCATTTTATTACCACATGCTTAAAGGGCCATTTCCTGCCCGTTTAGAAAAGATGACAATGAGTCTGCCGACACCTGGCGTTGTCTTCACACAGAAACTCGGATGACGCGCGCATTATAGAAACCACTGACTGTAAGAATCTGTGATCCAGTTACGCATTTCGCGAATAGGTAATCGATTGCGTTCACATTTGTCAAATTATGTTTCATGCAAATTCACATTCGCTGTGATTTTTGTCATGCACCGCGTTTTTTAGCGCAGTTTTTGAGCCAAATGACATCAGGGCGTCATCACGAGGTGGAAAAGAAAAAGCCGACGCGCCAGCGCCGGCCTTCATCAGCATCAGGAGAAAGTACGGAACGTGAAATCAGTTCACCGCCGGCACCGCTTTGGCGATGTTTTCCTGGCGGAACGCCACCTCTTCACCGTTTTTCACCTCCCAACTGGCGACCGGAATATCGGTCTTGGGCGCCGCCGCGACGACCGAGCCGTAAATCAGCTTGTCGTCGCGACGCAAAATATAAACGTCGAGCTGATATTCATGTCGCAAATTCGCCGTGGTCAGGCGAACGGTATCGCCGCGCTCATAGTGATGCACGTCGATTTCAGGCTGTTGAATAAATTGAATGTCGCTTCTCATCGTCGTCGTTCCTTCAGGCAACATGGCTAGTTAAATTCTAGTTCAACATTGCGACGACAGCGGATAATTTCCGTTAATTTCCGCGAGTTGCCCGCCAACAGATCAGCGAACCGAGAGTGACCATCGCCACGCCCTGCCAGAAATTGACGGTCAGCGAGGTGTGCAACACCAACGCGGCGAACACCGCCGACAGCACCGGGGTAAAATAGGAGACGGTGGCCAGCAGCGTCATGTTGCCGTGCAAGATGCCGACGTTCCAGGCGGCATACCCCGCCCCCATCGCCACCCCGGCGCACAGCAGCGTTACGGTCACGCCGAGGCTGAACTGCATGCCGCTTTCCGCGCTGAAGGCGTACTTCAGCCACAGCGCCAGCGCGGTCAGCACGATGAACAGCACCACGCCGTTGCTGCCCTGGGCGATCTTCTTGGTCAGGTTGCAATACAGCGCCCAGATCACCGCACCGCTGAAGGCCAGCGCGTAGCTGAGCGGGTTGCTGCGCACGTTGGCCAGCATCTGCGCCGGCGACCAGCCGCCCTCGCCGCTCATGATCCAACCGATGCCGAACAGCGACAGCAGCAGCCCCGGCAGCAGCCACCATTTCGCTCTTTGGCCGTTAAGCACCAACGCCATCAGCACGGTGAAACAGGGCCACAGGTAGTTGATCATGCCCACTTCTATCGCCTGCAGGCGGGTATTGGCGTAGCCGAGCGACAGCGACAGGCAGATCTCGTAACTGACGAACAGCAGGCTGCCGACGATGAGATAAGGCCGCGGAAAGCTGCGCCATTTCGGCACGCCGAGCGCCACCAGCAAAAACACCGCGCTGACGCTGTAGATCATCGCCGCGCCGCCGATCGGCCCCAGCCCTTCGCTGACGCTGCGGATCAGGCCGACGACGCTGCTCCACAGCACGATGGCCAACAAACCGAGCAACGTGGCGCGGGTACGCAAGGGCAAAGCGGGCATAAGGCAGGTCCAATAGGTTATTTTTTATCAGTTTTTTCACTCTACTGCCGCACGCGCCAAAAAGAAAGGCGGGAAACTCCCGCCTGTGAATTTATTGCTGCGGTTGCCGCTCCAACTGCGGCGGCGGCTGACGAAAACGTCGGGTCAGCCAGGCCAAATAGCCGAAACCCAGCGTCGCCCAGATAAGCCCCATGGTCAGCGAGCTCTTCTCCAGATTCAGCCACAGCACCCCCACCGTCAACGCCCCCACCAGCGGCAGGAACAGGAAGTTGAAGCGATCCTTCCAGCTTTTGTTGCGCCCTTCGCGAATAAAGAAGTGGCTGACCACCGACAGGTTAACGAAGGTAAAGGCCACCAGCGCGCCAAAGTTGATCAGCGCCGTAGCAGTCACCAGATCGAACGACAGCGCCGACAACGCCACCAGCCCGACCATCAGTACGTTCAGCGCCGGCGTACGCCATTTGGGGTGGATATAGCCGAAGAATTTCTCCGGGAACACGTTGTCACGCCCCATCACATACAGCAGGCGCGACACGCTGGCGTGCGACGCCAGGCCGGAAGCCAACGTGTTGATAAAGGTCACGCACAGGAAGATCGACTGGAACAGCTTGCCGCCGACGTACAGCGCGATCTCCGGCAGCGCGGCGTCGGGTTGGTGAAAGCGTTGAATGGTCGGGAAAAACAGCTGGATAAAGAACGAAACGCTAATAAAGATCACCCCGCCGTACAGCGCAGTCAGGAAGATGGCGCGCGGAATAACCTTGGCGGCGTCGGGCGTCTCCTCGCACAGCGTGGTGACCGCGTCAAAACCGAGGAACGAGAAGCACAGGATAGTCGCGCCGGTAATGATCGGCAGCAGGTGGGCATTCTCGCTGAGGAACGGCCGCAGGCTCCACACCGTGCCCATCCCCTCGCCGTTGTGCAGGCCGCGCACCACCAGGTAGATAAATACCAGAATGATCGCCACCTGCGCCAGCACGAACAGGGTATTGAAGTTGGCCACCAGATTGACGCTTTTCAGGTTGATGGCGGTGATCAGGATAACGAAGCCCACCACCCACACCCAGGGCGGCACTTCCGGGAACAGCGCGGTCAGGTAAATCTTCGCCAGCAGCGTGTTGATCATCGGCAGGAACAGATAATCCAGCAGCGACGACCACCCCACCAGAAAACCGACGTGCGGGTTGATCGCCTTCTGCGCATAGGTGTAGGCAGAGCCGGCGGTAGGAAACTGGCGCACCAGTTTGCCGTAGCTGATGGCGGTGAACAACACGCCGGCCAGCGCCAGCAAATAGGAGGTCGGCACATGGCCGTCGGTGAGGCCGGAGACAATGCCGAAGGTGTCGAACACTGTCATCGGGGTCAGATAGGCCAGGCCCATCATCACCACCTGCCACAGCTTGAGGGATTTGCGCAGCTGCGGTTTGCCCGCCGGGCCGCTGTCGATGGCTTTAGTCGTCATGGCAGTTCCCCTTTTGGTCCTCTGCTGTCAACCGTGCAACGTCATTCAGAGAGGCCGCGGGGAAACTGCTGTTCAGGCGGCGGGAAAAACGATTTGGGGTCACTGTCGGGCGGCCGGCGACCGGCCCGTAGGCACTGCGGCACAGGCAGACGCCTGCGCATGGGGATGACTGAGTCATGGTTATTTCCTCGTCGGCGTCCTGTACGCCGTGATAGAAGAAATTCTGTACCGCAGCGCGCAGCCTCACCGGCCACAGGAGAGCCGATGAAATGCGCCGGACGCGCGCGGTAGTCGTTAGGTGAGCGGGATCAGGCGTTTTTCAGCATCCACTCGATTTCGGTTTCGGTGATCAGGCGCTCGAACTGCACCAGCTCGTCGGTTTTGCAGGCCAGGTAGACATGGCTGAAGCGTTCGCCCAGCAATGCATTGAGCACCGGCTGATGCTCAAACTCGTACAGCGCGTCGCTCTGGCGGATTGGGAACGGCAGCCCGTCCTGCTCCAGCCCGTTGCCGGTCACCGGCTCAGGCAGCGGCAATGCGGTTTCCAGGCCGTAGACGATGCCGGCCAGAATGGTCGCCATCACCAGATAAGGGTTGGCGTCGGCGCCCGCCACGCGATACTCCACGCGGTGGTTGTCGCGATCGCCGCAGGGAATGCGCAGCGCCACGGTGCGGTTGTTATGCCCCCAGGAAGCCTGGGTCGGCACATACATGCCGGGCTGGAAACGGCGATAGGCGTTGACGTTCGGCGCCAGCAGCGCCATCGAGGACGGCATCAGGGCGATCATGCCCGCCAACGCCTGTTTCAGCAGCGCCGAATCTTCGCCGTCGTCGTCGGCGAACACATTGTCGCCTTGCGCATTCAGCATGCTGATGTGCACGTGCATGCCGCTGCCGGCGTGCTCTTCATACGGTTTGGCCATAAAGGTGGCTTGCATGTTGTGGTTCTCGGCCACCATGCGCACCAACCGTTTCAGCGCCAGCGCATGGTCGCAGGCCTGCAGCACATCATCGGTATGGTGCAGGTTGACTTCGAACTGCCCCGGCGACGCCTCCGCCACCGCGCCGTCCGCCGGAATGCCCTGCAAACGGGCCAGCTCGTCGATTTCGCTCAGCACATCGGCGAAATGGTTCAGGTTATCGACGGAGTACACCTGGCTTTGGGTGTTGCGCTCCTGGGTTCCCGGCGCGCAAGGCGGCTGCAGATAGCCCTCCGCATCGCGTTGACGATCGATGAGATAGAACTCCAACTCTACCGCTACCACGGGGGAAAGCCCGCGCTGACGCAAACGCTGCCACACTCGGTTCAGCACATTGCGCGGTTCAACGTCAAAGGGAGTGCCATCTTCATCCAGCATGGTGAGCAGCACCTGCGCGATATATTGCGGATCCGCCGCCGACGGCGTCAGCGTGCCCGGCACCGGCACGCACACGTGATCCGGCTCGCCCAACTCCTGCCCCAGCCCGGCCTCTTCTACGACGTTGCCGAGAATATCCATCGCAAATACCGACGCAGGGAAATAACAGCCCTTCTCCAGTTTGTTCAGGCCGCCGACCGGGATGCGTTTGCCGCGGAAGCTGCCGTTCAGATCGGTCAGCAGTACGTCGACATGTTGGGTTAACGGATAACGTTCCAAATACTTCTTCACTTCGCGCTGGAACGCGCTACTTCGTCTCTCTTCACTGTGCTGAACAAAGTTTTCCACTTCTACGATGTTGGTCTGCATGGTTCACCCGCCGTTTGTGTTTTGCTGTCGTCGATGTTTATTGACCGTCTTGTTCAATATAATGCCCACAAATGAAACGTAGATGAAACAAATTTGTTTTGCAAGTGTTACTTTTGGTTTGAATATTGCCCAATCGACTGCTAGATTTATAGAATATTGAACGAAATCGGCGGTGGAGAAGCTTATCGTTCATAATTTCGAACGTACCAAGGGGATAGCATGGACAATATATTTAACAGACCAGTCATCGGCGTCGTCATGTGCAGGTATAGGTTAAACGGGCACCTCACACAGACCTTGCAAGAAAAGTACCTGAATGCCGTTATCACCGCCGGCGGCTTGCCGATCGCCCTGCCGCACGCGCTGGCGGAGCCGGAAATGCTGGCGGAACTGTTGCCACGCCTCGACGGCATTTTGCTGCCGGGCAGCCCCAGTAATGTGCAGCCGCACCTTTATGGTGAAAACGGCGATGAGCCTGACGCCGATCCTGGCCGAGACGCGTTGAGCCTGGCGCTGCTCCGCCAGGCGTTCGACAGGCGCATTCCCCTTTTCGCCATTTGCCGCGGCATGCAGGAGATGGTGGTCGCCACCCAAGGCACCCTGCATCGCCGCCTGTACGAACTGCCCGAGCTGCTGGAGCATCGTGAAGATCACGACCTGCCGCTGGAACAGCAATACGCCCCCGCCCATGAAGTCATCGTTCAGGAAGGGGGGCTGCTTTCGCAACTGATACCGGATTGCAACAGATTCTGGGTGAACTCGCTGCACGGCCAGGGCGCCAAAACCCTGGGCGCGAGCGTTCGCATCGAGGCGCACGCCGCCGACGGACTGGTGGAGGCGATCAGCGTGCGCGATCAGCCCTTCGCGCTCGGCGTGCAGTGGCACCCGGAGTGGAACAGTGACGAGTACGCCCTGTCGCGCCTGTTGTTTGATGGTTTCATCACCGCCTGTCGGAACTATCAAAAGGAAAAACGCCCATGAGCGACGTCAGCTTGGCACCGGGAAAACGTCTGTCGCAGATCCGTCAACAATTGGGGTTGTCGCAGCGCCGGGTCGCCGAACTGTCTGGGTTAACCCACAGCGCCATCAGTACTATCGAGCAAGATAAGGTCAGTCCGGCCATCAGCACGCTGCAAAAGCTGCTGACGGTATACGGTCTGTCGCTGTCGGCGTTTTTCGCCGAGCCGGAAAAACCGGCGCAGCCGCAGATCGTGATAGGCAGTGACGATCTGATCGAAATCGGCAGCCAGGGCGTTTCGATGAAGCTGATCCACAACGGCGATCCGAACCGCACGCTGGCAATGATGATCGAGACCTACGAACCGGGCACCACCACCGGCGAGCGCATCAAACACCAAGGGGAAGAGATCGGCACGCTGCTGGAGGGCGAAGTGGTGCTGCAGGTCAACGGCCAGAGCTATCACCTGCTGGCCGGGCAGAGCTACGCCATCAATACCGGCATTCCCCACAGCTTCAGCAACACGTCGGCGCGCATTTGCCGGATTATCAGCGCCCATACGCCGACGACATTCTGATCAACGGAGCCAGGCATGAACTTTCACCATTTGCAGTATTGGCAACAACGGGCGCAGGCCCTGAAGATTGAGCACCAGCTGTTTATCGACGGCCGCTACCAACCGGCCGCCGCGGGGAAGCGTTTCGCCGTGGAAGATCCCGCCGGCCGCCGTGAGCTGGCGCAGGTCGCGCGCGGTGAAGCCGCCGACATCGATCGGGCGGTCAGCGCGGCGCGCGCCGCCTTTGAACGCGGCGACTGGGCGCAGGCCGCGCCGGCGCAACGCAAAGCCACGCTGCTGCGCTTCGCCGATCTGATGGAGCAGCATCACGAAGAGCTGGCGCTGCTGGAAACGCTGGACACCGGCAAACCGATTCGCCACAGCCTGCGCGACGACGTGCCGGGCGCTATCCGCTGCATCCGCTGGTACGCCGAAGCGATCGATAAGGTGTACGGCGAAATCGCCCCCACCGGCCGCGATGCGCTGGCGCTGATCGAGCGCGAACCGATCGGCGTGGTCGGCGCCATCGTGCCCTGGAACTTCCCGCTGCTGCTGGCCTGCTGGAAACTCGGCCCGGCGCTGGCCGCCGGCAACAGCGTGGTGCTCAAACCCTCCGAAAAATCGCCGCTGAGCGCCATCCTGCTCGGCAAACTGGCGCAACAGGCCGGGTTGCCGGACGGCGTGCTGAACGTGGTGCCCGGCTATGGCCACGACGCCGGCAAGGCGCTGGCGCTGCACCGCGACGTCGATGCCCTCACCTTTACCGGCTCCACCCTGGTGGCGAAACAGCTGATGATTTACGCCGGCGAATCGAACATGAAACGCGTCTGGCTGGAGGCCGGCGGCAAGAGCGCCAACATCGTCTTCGCCGACTGCCCGGATCTGGATCAGGCCGCCCGCAGCGCCGCCGCCGGCATCTTCTATAATCAGGGGCAGGTGTGCATCGCCGGCACTCGCCTGCTGGTCGAAGCGAGCATTGAGCAAGCGTTCCTGCAGGCGCTGCGCAAACATGCGGCGGCCTTCATCCCCGGCGACCCGCTCGATCCCGCCACGGTGATGGGCACGCTGATCGACAGCGGCCACTGCGAGAAAGTGGCCGGCTATATCGAGCGGGGGCTGAGCCAAGGCGCCGCACTGTTCCTCGACGGGCGCGACCATCCACAGGGCGACCACGCCGGCTATCTGGGGCCGACCATCCTCACCCAGGTGGACAATGTCATGAGCGTGGCGCGCGATGAAATCTTCGGCCCGGTGTTGGCGGTGACCGCCTTCGACGACGAGCAACAGGCGCTGCAGCTGGCCAACGACAGCGACTACGGCCTCGGCGCCGCGGTCTGGACCCGCGATCTGGCGCGCGCGCACCGCATGGCGCGCCAGCTGAAAGCCGGCACGGTGTTCGTCAACAACTACAACGACGGTGACATGACCGTGCCGTTCGGCGGCTATAAGCAGAGCGGCAACGGCCGCGACAAATCGCTGCACGCGCTGGACAAATTCACCGAATTGAAAACCACCTGGATCTCGCTGGAATAAGGGCTTCTCTCATGACTGAACACGTAAAAAGCTACTATGCGGCCACGGCCAACGCTCATCAGCCCTATCCGCAATTGAATGAATCTCTCGAGTGCGACGTCTGCGTGATCGGCGGCGGCTATACCGGCCTCTCCTCCGCGCTGTTCCTGGTGGAAGCCGGTTACGACGTGGTGGTGCTGGAAGCGGCGCGCATCGGTTTCGGCGCCAGCGGCCGCAACGGCGGCCAGTTAGTCAACTCTTACAGCCGCGACATCGATGTGATCGAGGAGCGCTACGGCGCGGAAAGCGCCCGCCTGCTCGGCAGCATGATGTTTGAAGGCGCGGAGATCATTCGCAGCCGCATCAGCCGCTACGCCATCGACTGCGACTACCGCCCCGGCGGCATCTTCGCCGCCCTGAACAACAAGCAGTTCCATGCGCTGATCGAGCAAAAGCGCAACTGGGAGCGCTACGGCAATACCCAGCTCGAGCTGCTCGATGCGGACCGGGTGCGCCAGGAGGTCGCCAGCGATCGCTATGTCGGCGCGCTGCTCGATCACAGCGGCGGCCACATCCATCCGCTCAATCTGGCGCTGGGCGAGGCCGAGGCGATTCGCCTGCAGGGCGGGCGCATCTTCGAGCAATCGGCGGTGACGAACATCCGCCACGGCGAACCGGCGCTCATCAGCACCGCCAACGGCCAGGTGAAGGCGCGCTTCGTCATCGTCGCCGGCAACGCCTACCTGGGCGACAAGCTGGAGCCGCGGCTGGCCAAACGCAGCATGCCGTGCGGCACTCAGGTGGTGACCACCGAACCGTTGGCGCCGGAGATCGCGCAGGCGCTGATCCCGCAGAATTACTGCGTGGAAGACTGTAACTACCTGCTGGATTACTACCGCATCACCGCCGATCATCGCCTGCTGTACGGCGGCGGCGTGGTGTACGGCGCGCGCGATCCGGACGACATCGACAACCTGATCCGGCCAAAGCTGCTGAAGACCTTCCCGCAGCTGAAAGGGGTGCGTATCGACTATCGTTGGACCGGCAACTTCCTGCTGACGCTGTCGCGCATGCCGCAGTTCGGCCGGCTGGAGAATAACGTGTACTACATGCAGGGCTACAGCGGCCACGGCGTGACCTGCACCCATCTGGCGGGCAAGCTGATCGCCGAGCTGATGCGCGGCGACGCCGAACGCTTCGACGCCTTCGCCAAGCTGCCGCACCTGCCGTTCTTCGGCGGACGCAACCTGCAGATCCCGTTCACCGCCATCGGCGCGGCCTACTACACGCTGCGCGACCGCATCGGCGTCTAAAACAGCAGGCCCGGTCATCATGGCCGGGCCTGTGCGTTAACGCTTAGACGATCTTCGGTTGGCCGTCCGAGGCGGTCGCCCCGCCATCGACCGGAATGTTGGCGCCATTGATAAAGCTGGCGTCGTCGCTGGCCAGGAACGCCATCACCGCCGCCACTTCTTCCGGCTCCGCCGCACGCCCCAGCGCGATGCGCTCATTGAACTTGTCGCGGATCTCCTGCGGCCAGCCGTTGGTCATGTTGGTTTTGACCAGGCTCGGGCAGACCGAGTTGATGCGCACGCCGTCACCGCCGTGATCGAGCGCCATGGCGCGCGTCAGATTGACCACCGCGCCTTTCGCCGCGCAGTAATAGGCCGCGCCCCAGTCACCGCCCAGGCCGGACACCGACGCGGTATTGACGATGCAGCCCTTGGTCTTCAGCAGGTGCGGCAAGGCGAATTTGGAGCAGAACACCACGCCGTCGATATCGACCCCGGCGATGCGACGCCAGTCGTCGATGCTGGTTTCCAGCACGCTGCCCGCCACGTGTACGCCGGCGTTGTTCAGCAGGACGTCGATGCGGCCCAGTTTTTCCGCCACCTCGTTCATCATTTTTTCAACCGCGACGTGATCGGACACATCGATATGCACCGCCATCGCCCGGCCCTGCGGCAGCGAAGCGGCGACCTTGTCCACCGCTTCCTTGGCCCAGTCGGCCAGCACCACGATCGCGCCCTCGGCGGAGAAACGCCGCGCCGCCGCTTCCCCCATGCCATTGCCCGCACCGGTGATAACCACGACTTTATTGTCAAAACGCATGAGACCTCCTCCATGTGAACGTATTTATATAAGTCATACAAATCTCATTACCCCGAGGATAAGACGCCTCTTCGCGGAGAGCCAGTCAAAACGTGCGGTTTATTAACCAAAAGGAGGTATGACAGTGATTTCAATGCGCTGGATTAACCTTTATCGGATTTTGGCCAACATATTGATGGAAAAAATAAAATTCCAGGCAGTCACTATTTTTCGGGCGGATTGTCAGCAAGCGGAATTATTGCAGGTATGCGGTTATCTTCACCCAGAGATAAGCGATGCGAATGGAAAACGGCAGCCGCCCGTCGGCGGCCGCGACTATTTTTTCTCGATGGGAACAACCAGCAGATCAACGTTCAGCTCGTTGATCGCCTGACGCGCCGAAGAAACCAGTCGGCTCCAGACATCATGATGGTGGCCGAAGATCACCAGATCGAACCCTTTTTCCTTCGCCACCCGGTTCAGCTCTTCCGTCAACGCGCCGCGGCTGACGATCACCTCTTCCACCGGATACGACGACTGCCCTTTGATCGCATTGAGCATATTCTTCACCCGCTCCGAAAAGGTGCGATCGGTGTAGTTGTAATCGCCCACGCCCAGATCGACGTAATAGCCGGCGCGGTGGATGTCGATATAGATCAGGGAAAGTTTGGCATTGAGCGCGGCGGCCAGTCTGGCGCCCTTGCCCAGCAGGAACTCGGCGTCTTCGCTGAGATCCGTGGCGACAACGATATGCCGGTAAGCCATGATGGCGGCCCTCCTCGTTAGATCCGTAAACAGGATGGCGCTCCTTGCCGCATGTTTCTTATGCATCTTAAGTTTAGCCCAGCGCCGGGCCGCTCGCCTGCCCCCTCGGCAAACGGTCGACGAGCGCCATCGCCTCGGTGCCCCAGGCATTCACCGGAATGTGCCGCATGCGTAACTCTTCCCGGCCGTCATCGGAGCGGCGGCGCGATCGGTCGGGTGGATTCTGTGCGGGATTCGTTATAAAACTAACGGTACTCTTGTTGTAACAGGCAATCTTCCATGATCGATATGTCCGCCGTACTCGCCGTTTTCACCGTGTATATTGTCGGCGTGGTGATCCCCGGCCCCAATTTCGTCGCTGTCGCTCACAAAGCCGTTTCAGCACGCCGGACAGAGGCGTTTGCCTTGGTGGCCGGCATCGTGCTGGTCAATCTGTTCTGGGCGAGCAGCGCCCTTCTTGGCATCGGCGTGGTTTTCGCCCTGTTCCCTTGGTTGGCTATGGCGATTAAAGTCGCCGGCGCTGGCTATTTAATGTGGTTCGGCTATCGGCTTAACGCCCAGGCGGCGCCCTCTTCCGGCACCCCAGCGGCCACCGGAAAAAGCGGTTTTCGCGCCGCCTTTCTACAGGGTATCGCCACCAACATCGCCAACCCCAAATCCATTGCGTTTTACGCCGCCGTCTTCTCATCAGCGGCGCCCAGCCATGTTTCTACACCGACTTTTCTCGCCATGCTGCTGGAGGTCGCGGTGATAGCCAGCTTGTGGTACGGGCTGGTGGCGCTGGTCTTGTCGCACGCGCCTGTCGCCGGCGCCTACCGCCGCAGCAAGGCTTGGATCGATCGCGCCTGCGGCACCTTGATCATCGCACTGGGACTGCGGCAGTTACTCAGCCGATGATCGCGATCCCCAGCCGCTCCAGCAGTTGAGCGGCCTGGTGACTGTCCATTTTAACGCCCTGCAGATCGGTGGTGCGTAAATCCAACTCACCCAGTTCCGCGTTGCTCAGATCGCACTGGGTGACATCGGCGGCACGCCAGTCGAAACCGGAGAATTCGCCGCCGGACAGATCGGAACCGCTGAAACTGGCGCCGAGCACCTGCGCCCCGTGCCAGCGGTTTTCCCACAGCTCGCATTTCTCCAGCACCACCTTGGCGAAGTTGGCATAGCTCAGGTTGCTTTTGGTGATATAGGCGCTGCAAAACCAGGTGCGGCTGGTGATCATGTTCATAAAGCTGGCGCCGCGAAAATCGGCGCCCTGCGCGCGGCATTCGCGGATCTCCACCCCCAGCGCGCTGGCATGGCGGAAATCGGCCATCGACAAATCGCAGCTTCTGAAGCTGGCGTCTTTCAGGATCGCGCGGCTGAAATTGCCGCCCTGTCGGCTGTCGCGATCGTAAAACTGGCAGCCGATAAACTCGGTGCCGGTCAAATCGGCGCCCGAAAAATCGCACAGCATAAAACTGCCGTTTTCAATCTTCTCGCCGGTAAAGCGGTTACGGTCAATCTTTTCACCCTTCAACATCAGACTCATCGCAGCGCACCTGTTTATTTATACAGTCAGTGCGCATTTAATCCTATTCCGGCAGGGATGGCAATCGCCGTCGATCGGCGGCCATCCGCTGCGGCCGGTTCGAACGCCACCTTGACGATACTGAACGTCTTGGTACTTTCCGCCTGAGCGACGTCGGCAAACAGCCGGGGGTAACGGGAGTTGACGACCCACACCTCGCCATCGCGCAGCGCGGCGCCGGTCGGCCCATCCAATCCCGGCGGTGCGGCGACCGCAGCGATACGCGCACTCGCCCAGCCGTCGATCGAGGAGAGCAGCGTCACGTCACCGGACATGCTCCCCTTTTCACCCGGAAAAGACTGTACGATCACCAATTCATGGGCGTTTTTGAGCCGCAGCCCGTCCGGCCCTTTCAGCCGCTGCGGCAGCCTGATTTCACTTATCGCAGGCGTGGTATCCAGCGTCACCTTCCACAGCAGCCCGCGGGTGTAGTCCGCCGCAATCAGGTAGCCATCAGGGTGATACACGACGCCATTGAGATAGGGCCGCGTGCCCTGCGCAGCGGCGGGTGCGACGGCCGGCATCAAGCGCGCTGAGCGTACCAGAATCGATACCTGGTGCGTTGCCCGGTCGATCTTGTAAATCTGCGGCTGGAAGCTGTCGGTGACGTAGATATTGCCCTGCGCGTCGAGCGTCAGATCGTTGGCCAGCGTCGGCCCATGGCTTAGCGATGAAAGGTCGTACGTCTGCTGCAGCACGCCGGTATCGAGATTGAACTCCAGCACCTGCGCCACGCGATTGCGCGTGCCGGCGGCAGAGTTGCGGGACACGCCCACGTCTTCGTTGCACACCAGCACCCGGTTGCGCTCGGCGTCCACCAGCATGCCGGAGGTGGTGATAAGCCCCGTGCCGGTGGAAAACCGCCGATAGCGGCCATCCGGGTAGACCAGGCCAAGCTGCCCGCCGCGCAGGGAGGAGATAAGGAACGCACCGGCGCGTGCATTCCAGGCAATGCCCTCAGGGTAGGCGCCGGCGGGGTCCGGTGAAAACTCGATGCGTTGCGTGGCCTGCGCCTGCATAACGCCGCAGAGCAACAGCGCAGCGCCGGCCAACTGGGTGACGCATCGGCGGCACGGCAATAAGAAAGAAAAGAAGCTGAAGCGGAACATGAGCATGACCCTGATGAGGACTCGGATCGCTAGAGTAGGATCGCGCCGCTCATGGCACCAGCCGGGAAAAAGGCAATGCGCCACTAAAAAAATCGCAGTAATCGGCGCAAAAAAAAACCGCCCGATACGGGCGGTTGACGTGACGGCGAACCGTTACTTCAGGGCTTCCTGAATGGCGTCGGCCATCGGACCGATGTGCTTCTCCGCCGCCTTCAGCTGGAAGTCCACGCCGTTGCCGTCGTTGGTATCCGACAGCGTGGCCTTGATCAGTTCCAGCGCCGCCTGCACCGCCACCAGCCGTTTGTGCTGTTCGTCCGTGACCGGTTCGGCGCCCATATTGGCCGGATAGTAATGTTCTAACATCGCGATCTCCTTTTGATGACGTTAAACCTTAACCTACCAGAAAACCGCGCATTTATTAAGGAAACCCCGCCCGGTGCGGCCGAATGGCGATAAATTGCACTATACTGGGCAAACCCGCCCTCCTGCCACAGGATCACCGCCATGTCATTCCAGGGAAGCTGCCACTGCGGCGCCGTCACCTTCTCCGTAGACGCCGAACTGCCGACCGAAGCCCTCAGCTGCAACTGCTCGATCTGCCGCCGCAAAGGCCTGCTGCTGTCTTTCTTTCCCATCAGCGCGTTCACGCTCAGCAGCGGCCAAGACCAGCTCAGCACCTACACCTTCAATCAGCACAAGATCCGCCATCAGTTCTGCCGAGTCTGCGGCGCCCAGCCCTTTGCCTACGGCACCGCGCCGGACGGCGCCGCGATGTGCGCCGTCAATCTGCGCTGCGTGCCTGACGTCGCGCTCGATGCGTTACAGATCCACAGCTACGACGGGGCCAGCGTCTGAGCGAATCGCGCGCTCAGTCGAAGGCGACCCAGCCGGCGTCGGTTTCGGCGGATTGCACGCAGCGCGCCACCCACTTCACGCCCAGCGCGCCGGCCTGCACGTCCGGGTACCAGAAGTCGGCCAGGAAGGCCGCGTCGCGCCGATCGGTGGCGTCCATCGCCAGCGCGAAGCGGCGGTAGAGATTCGACCAGGCTTCAAACAGCCCCTCCGCATGGCCGCCGCCGATGCGATCGTCCGCCAGCGCCGACGCGGCGAGATACGGCATACCGCGCTCCAGGATCCGCACCGGCTCGCCCTGCACTTCGAAGCGCAGCTGATTGGGTTGTTCATCCCACCACTCCAGGCTGGCCTTTTCACCGACAATGCGCACCTTTTGGCCGTGCATCGAACCGCAGTTGACCGCCGAAGCCCACACGGAGCCGATGGCGCCGTTGTGATACTCCATCAGCACATAGGCGTTGTCCTCCAACGGCGCGCGCGACGGCACAAAGCTTTGTCGGCTGCAGAGCAGCCGCCGGATCTTCAGCTGCGGCGCCATGGTTTCCGCCAGGAACAGCGTGTGGGTCGCCAGATCGCCCAGCACATAGCTGGGGCCGACAAAGCGCGGATCGACCCGCCAGCGGGTGCTGGGATTATCCTGCTCCACCGGCGCGGCGTGGAAGCCGTGGGCGAACTGCATATTCACCAGCCGAATTTCCCCCAGCCGGCCATCGGCAATCATCTGCCGCGCCTGCAAAATCATCTGGTGCCCGGCATAGCCGTAGGTCACGCCGATGACTTTGCGCTGCCGCTCGCACAGCGCCGCCAGCGCCTGTGCCTCTTCGTCGCTGAAACACAGCGGCTTCTCGCATACCACGTGCAATCCCGCCTCCAGCGCCGCCCGGCAAATGGCGTAATGGGTGTTGTTCGGCGTGGCGATCGAGACCGCTTCAATGCCGTCCGCCCGCGCGGCTTCGGCGCGGAACATTTCGGCATAATCCGCATAACAGCGCTCCGCCGCCACGCCCAGACTCCGGCCAAAATCACGCCCGCGTTCGGCGTCAATGTCGAACGCGCCGGCCAACAGAGTAAACGCGCCGTCGCGCAAGGCCGCCGAACGATGGATGTAACCGATCTGGCTGGTGCCGCCGCCGCCGACCATGCCCCAGCGCAACGATCTCGCCAAAGGTTTGCTGCCGTTGATCATCGTGTTTCTCCTGATTAAAAGCCGAGGCCGCGCAAGTAGCGCAAGCTGGCGGTGACGTCCTGCAGGCTGCCCTGCACATTGCGCGGATCGCGCTCCTGCTCGATAGTGATCCAGCCCCGGTATCCGCGCTCGGCCAACAGCGCACGCAGCTGCGGATAATCGATCGCCCCGCTGCCCAACGGGCACATGACGCCCTCGGCGCAGGCGGTGAAGAAATCGACGCCGCGCGCCAGCACCTCGCGGAACACCTGCGGATCGACGTCTTTGAAGTGCAGATAATCGAGGCGATCAAAGTGCTTGATCAGCCAGGCAGCCGGGTCCAGCCCGGCGTAATACAGATGGCCGGTATCCAGGCACAATCCGGCGGTGTGATGCGGAATGTCCGCCGCCAACCGGTCGATTTCGTCGGCGAACTCGATACAGCCGCCGGCGTGCGGATGCACCACCGGCCGCACGCCGTATTCCCGCCAGGCCAGTTCGCTGATGCGCGTAATGTGCCCGATCATCCTCTGCCACTCCGCCTGCGACAAACGCGGTGCTAAATCTGAACGCCCGGCGAATCTGGCGCGTTGCGGATTGCCGAAATCGATAATTACCAGGAACGGCGGCGCGGCGCGATCGCCCTCGCTCGGCTCCGCCCTGGGCGCCCGCGAGAGGTTGCGGCAAATCCGATGCGTCAGATCCAGCAGGCGCTCAATGTTCGCCTCGCTGACCAGATCGTCAAAAATCGTGCCGGCCACCAGCGACAGACGATGCTGCTCCAGCGCGGCGCACAGCGCCTCGCTCTGCGTCGGCAGATAGCCCCACGGCCCCAGCTCGATGCTGCGGTAGCCGGCCGCCGACGCTTCTTGCAGAACCGTGGCGTAGGGCGGCAAATGGGGGTTGTTCGGATCATCTACGCCCCAACTGCAGGGCGCATTGGCGATAGGCAAAGTCATGGCGACGGCTCCTTTTTTGCAGGGAATGCCGGCAGTATCAAACAAAAATTCCAAAACCATCAATAATGAAAATTTTATTTTTTGATAGAGATCGCGCTATTTTTGATAAAATATTTGATGGTTTTTAATCAAATATAGGCGGCGCCTGGCTGCGCCCAGCAGAATACGGCTCAGCGGCCGTCAGAGGTTTTCTTTGGTGATCACATCGAAGCGATTAATGATGTGGCGTAATCCCGGTTGTTCATCGGCGGCGAGTAACGTCTCGACGATCGTGGCGGCCAATTCGGGAATGCGGTGGCACAGCAGCAGATCCACCGTGCCGTCGAGCAGCGCCATTTCACCGCCCTGCACCGGGCCGTGGCACACCAGCGTGATGTCGCGCTGCCGGCCGCTCTCTCGCAACGCCTGAATAATGCCCTCCACACCGCCGCTCGGCGCGTAAAGCGCCGCCAGCTCCGGGTGGCTCGCCAGCAGTTCACGCGTGACCCGGCGCGCCGTTTCCGCGTCCTCATGGCTGCGCACCGGCTCCAGCACGCGCTGACCGCTCATCTGCTCACGCAGATAGGAGCGGAAACCGATCTCGCAGGCCTCCTGACACGTAAAACGGTTGTCGCCGATGATCACGCCGACGTCGCCCTGCCGCCGGCACAGACGATCCACCGCCCAGCCGGCGGTGCGGCCCGCTTTTTGATTATCCAGACCGATGTAGCCGGCGCGGCTGGGCACCGATAAATCCGACAGCAGCGCGAAAACGTTGATGCCCGCCTGGGCGGCTTCTTCTACGGCATAGTGGATCAGGGGGTGATCCAGCGCCAGCACGCCGATCGCTTCCACCTGGCGGCTCAATTGGCTAATGGCGGCGGCGGTGTCGCCGATGGCATTGAGAGAGTGAAAGATAAACTGCGGCGGCTGACCCGGCTCATGATACGGCGCCGCTTGCGCCATCAGCTCATCGGCCAGTTGCGCATAGAAAGAGTGTTCGCGCCGCAGCAGGATGAACCCCATTCTCAGGCGGCGTTCCGGCCTGCCCAGCACCGCCGACAGGCAGTGGGACTTCTCCAACGCGAACCCCAACTTTTTCGCCGCCTCAATCACCCGGCGCTGGGTGACGGGCCGCACCGACGCGCGTTGGTTGATCACCCGATCGACGGTGGCGATGCCGACCCGCGCCTCTCTGGCGATGGCCGCCATGGTGGTTTTCTTGCCGCTCATGTTCATCTCCATCAACGATTTGATGGAAAAATATCATAGCCGTTGCCGCCCCTGATGTGATGCCGTTCGCGATTAACGGTAGACGGAGAACTTCTTGGTGAGCGGCTTAAGCTGTTCAGTGTCGCCGTAGAGCGCCACCGCCACGAAATCCAACTGCTCGTAAGGCGTGTTGGCGGTGTCGGCGATCTGCTGCTCGGCGGAGTGCGACAGCATGGTGGTGGTGAAGAAGTTGGACAGCACGCCCTCCTCCTTGCATTTGAGGATCAGGTTGCTGAGCTGGCTGCTGTTTTTAGCCTGCAGGATGACGATCGGGTAGTGGCTCATATTGGCGCTGACGCCGTCGAGGCTGCTCGGATAGTGGTGAAACTCGCGCTGCTCGATCAGATCGGTGATGCCCGCCGTCAGATGGCAGGAGGCGTTAAACAGCGTGGCCGGTTCGTGATTGCGGTTGAGGATGATATAAAACTTTTTCTCGTTGTCGCTGTACATACTCTTCTCCTTGAATAGACAGCCAGTTTTACCCAACCGGCGCACGGTTTCAAGGCACGATAAGGGGCCGCGTCCGGCCCCGTGGTAGCACTGCCGGCTCAGACCGCGCCTTCGCCAGGCCCCAGCGGCTGGGCCACCTGATGCAGCACGGTGATGTTCTGCAAAATAGTGCCGCCGTCGATCGGTTTCATCTGGCCGTCGCGATCTTTATAGTGCGTCGGTTTGGCCCCGTGGAAGAACAGCCCGGCGTTGACCTGCACCCCCAGATAACCGGCGCTGGCCGGCAGGCGCTGCACGTCGGTCCAGGGGTGGGAAACCGGCACATACTGGAAGCCTGCGCTGGTCTTGGCGTACAGCGGGCGCAGCAGCGTGACAAAGGCCATCATCGGCGACAGCGCCTCTGTAAAGATCTGCACCGGCCGATCGACCGTCATCAGGAAACCCTGCGGCTGCTCCTCAACCGTGTCGAAGGTCAGGCTGCTGCTGATATCGTCACCCCGGCCGCCATAGCTCCATTCAATGGCCGGCGCCCTACTCTCGTTCATCATCTCTGACATACACTGCTCCTTATAAAGTGAATTCAACACGCCTGCTGCGTGCCGGAACAGTAAACCGTTGCAGGGGGACACGCGTCCACGCCGGGCGGCACGCTGGCGCTCCAAACAACGAGGCGCGCAAAATAAAGCTCGAAATGAATAATTTCCCCACGTGACAGCGCAGCATTTGAACGACTTCTGTCGTAGCGCAGACGCATAGTGAGGGCGTTACCGCCACTGGAGAGTGTTATGACTGCGATTAAACCGGACGCCATCGACCGCGTTCTCCCCGCCGCCACGCCCTGGCTGGCCGTCATCAATGTGCTGTTCGCCGGCATCGCCGCGGCGCTGCACGTGGGCAAGGCCACCATCGCGCTGCCGGCGCTGCAGGCCGAGTTCGGCCGCTCGCTGGAGGCACTAAGCTGGGTCATCTCGGCGTTTCCTTTCGTCGGGGTGTTCGGCGGCATAGCCGCCGGGCTGCTGGTGCGCCGCTGGGGCGACCGGCGCCTGCTGGCGTTCGGGCTGCTGATCATCAGCGCCGCCAGCTTCGCCGGCGCCACGCGGCACGACTTCAGCGGGCTGATCGTCAGCCGCTTTGTCGAAGGCCTCGGCTTCGTGATCGTGGTGGTTGCCTCGCCGGCGGTGCTGAACCGCATCGTCGCCCCGGCGCAGCGCAGCCTGGTTTTTGGCATCTGGAGCACCTTCATGCCGGCGGGCATCGCCATTTCGCTGTTTTTCGGCCCGCATCTGGCCGACTGGCAGCAGAGCTGGCAGGCCGGTGCGGCGCTGACGCTGCTGGCCGCCCTGCTGCTGCCGCTGACCACATCCCGCCGCGCCGCCGACGCGCACTCGCCGTCTCTGCCGCTGCGGCAGGCGCTGGGCGCGATGCTGCGGGCGCGTCAGCCGCTGTTGCTGGCGCTGATGTTCACCACATACAACCTGCAGTTTTTCTCGGTAATGACCTTTTTGCCGATCTTTCTGATGCAGCGCATCGGCCTGTCACTGGCGGCCGCCGGCGGCATCAGCGCGGCGGCGGTGGCGGCCAACATCATCGGCAACCTCGCCGCCGGCGTGCTGCTGTCGCGCGGCCTGCCCGCCAGAACGCTGCTCGCCGCCACCAGCCTGTTGATCGGGGTCTTCGGCGTCGGCATTTTCCTGCCGATGACGCCCAACGGCCTGCTGATCCCGCTGTGTTTCCTGTTCTGCGCCATCGCCGGCATACTGCCCGCCACCATTCTGGCCGCCACGCCGGCGGCGACGCCGGAACCGACGCTGCTGCCGCTGAGCCTCGGGCTGGTGATGCAGGGAAACTACCTCGGCCAGGTGATCGGCCCGGTCGCGCTGAGCGCCATCGTGGCCGCAGCCGGCTGGGCTGCCCCGGCGTGGCTGGTGCTGGCGGCGGCGGTGTCTGGAGCGGTATTGGCGCTGGCGGCTACGCTTGCGTCAGGAAATCGATGAATTTCCGCACCTTCAGCGGGACAAAGCGCGCATAGGGGTAAAGCAGGATGAAGGGACGCGAGGCGCCGGCGTAATCTTTCAATACCTCGACCAGCGCCCCGCTGCTCAACTCTTGTTCGACGGTAAAGCGATACACCTGCATCAGTCCGGCGCCGCTTTTCACCAGCGTCAGTGTGGCGAGGTAATCTTCCTGGCAAAGCCAGCGTCCGGCAGTATCCACTTTGCTGTTTTCGCCCTGAACCTTAAACGTCCAGGCGGTTTTTCTGCCGGTGCTGGGCAACGCATACTGAATGCAATCGTGCCGGGCCAGATCCGCCGGCGTGAGCGGCGCAGGGTGGCGTTGCAAATAGCCCGGCGTCGCCACCACGATCAGTTCAGCCTCCTCCAGACGCCGCGCCGCCAGGCCGGAGTCGTTCAGCTCGCTGCCGCGAATGGCGACGTCGAATTTATCTTCGGAGAAATCGATATTCTGATTGCTGACGTGCAGATTCAGCTTGAGATCGGGATAGCGTTGCGCAAACTCGGGCAAACGCGGCAACAGCCTAAAATGCGCGTACAGCGTCGGCGCGCTGATGCTGAGCGTGCCCACCGGTTTGTCCCGTTCGCCGGAAATGCTCGCCTCGGCCTCCATCAGCTGGCTCAGCGCCCGGCGACATTCCAGGTAATAACGCTGGCCGGCATCCGTGACGCGCATCTGGCGTGTGGTGCGGATAAACAGCTTCGCCTGCAATCGCGTCTCCAGACGCGCGACCGAGCGGCTGACCGCCGCAGGGGTTATCCCGGCGGCATTGGCCGCTGCGGTGAAGCTGCCGGTTTCTACCGTCAGGCAAAACAGCTCGATGCTGCCCACCTGAACGTCGTCAAAATGGCGTTGCATGTCTCTCCCTGCTAATTCATTACATAAGGTATAAATTAAAGTTCTTTCCCCCTCATTTTTCAATCATCAGGTATGGATTACCGTTCACGTACGATCAATCCCTATCCTGTCGAGGAGAGAAAATGAGCAAAGTAAAAACGGTCATCGTCACGGGCGCATCGAGCGGCTTGGGCTTCGCCATCGCGCAAGCCTACCTGGCGCGCGGCTATCAGGTTGTCGCAAACGCCCGTTCGTTTGAACGGCTGCAGGCGGCGGCGGACAAACTCGGCCGCCCGGCCAATCTGCTGCTGGCGCCGGGAGACATCGCGCTGCCGGAAACCGCCGAACGGTTGTTCAGCCTGGCGATACAGGCTTTTGGTCAGGTAGATATTCTCATCAATAACGCCGGCATATTTATCGCCAAGCCGATCGCCGACTATACGCCGGAGGAGGTCGACGCGATGGTGGCAACCAATCTGAAAGGCTTCTTCTACCCGGCGCAGGCCGCCGCCCGGCATATGCAGCAACGCGGTGCCGGCCACATCGTCGCCATCACCGCGTCGATCGCCATGCAGCCCAACAGCAAAGTGCCCGCTTTGCTGCCGGTGCTGATTAAAGGCGGCCTTAACCACGCCGTGCGCGAGCTGGCATTGGAGTTAGCGCCGCACAACGTGATGGTCAACGCCGTGGCGCCCGGCATCATCGCCACGCCGATGCATCAAAATGATGAACAGAGTCTGGCGCAGATGCGGCAACTGGCGCCAACCGGCCGCGTCGGCCAGCCGCAGGACATCGTCGATGCGGTGCTGTATCTGACCGACGCCAATTTCGTTACCGGCGCGGCGCTCGCGGTTGACGGCGGCGCCACCGCCGGCGTCTGGTGAAACCGGGGAGAAACGCCATGCCATACGTCAACATTAAAGTGACCGACGAAGGGGTCAGCGCCGCGCAAAAGCGCATGCTGATCGAGGGAACCACCGCGCTGCTGGAGCAGGTGCTGAATAAGCCACGCCACACCACTTTCGTGGTGATTGACGAGGTAGCCACCGACAACTGGGGCGTCGGCGGAGAGAGCGTCACCGCCCTGCGCGCCAAAGAACGAGGCGAATGACGGGCGATTTATTCTGGGATCCAGTGTTGTAGGGTACAGCTGCTAGTTATCGTTATCGGGTCTGCGTGGTGAGATCAATCACGCTCAGCGCGAAGGATAAGGCCAGTGATGGTCCAGACCCGATAATGACAAGGCGCCGGTCGCGGCAAGATAAACCAGCACACCGGCGAAAGCGATCAGCAGCACCTTTTCGATAACGGCAAGTCGTTTGTGTTCAGTCATTTGCATACTCCTTCGTGGTATCGGGCGAACGGCCGCCCTCCTAAAAACTAGGAAAGCCTGGCGCAGGCGGCAAGCGCGGCTCACAAAATGAAACACAATCGATAAATTTTGTTAATTATTTAGCCCTCTTTCTTTTCTCACGCCGCCGCCTGTTCACCGTGCGGCGCCCGCCTTGCCCTTAATAACCCTATGGAATACGCCACTAAAAATCCCCTACCGGTTAAGCAAAGGTGATGATAGTGTTGTTTTCATTCAGTTCATCTATGCTGAAAATTCATCTTTTGAGGGACGACTATGATGTCTAAAGGCATTTCCAAGGGATTCTTTATTCTGATCCTGTTCATCGTTACCGCCGCCTTTCTCGACGTGCTGGGGCCTTATTACTCCTCGGTGCTGTGGGCGGTTATTCTGGCGGTGATTTTCCATCCGGTGAAAAAGAAGTTGAAGCAGTACGTCGGCGAACGCAACGGCGTGGTGTCGCTGCTGACGGTGGCGCTGATTTGCCTGATCGTGTTCACGCCGTTGGCGATCATCGCCTCGTCGCTGGCGATGGAATTCAACGTGATCTACACCAAGCTGCAGACCAACAACAGCCAATTGCCGACCATGCTGGCGGACTTTATGCGCCACCTGCCCAGCTGGGCGCAGCGCTTCCTGGCGGAGCATAACCTCAACAGCGCCGCCGAGATCCAAAAGCAGCTTTCCGAGGTGGCGCTCAAGGGCGGGCAATATCTGGCGGGCAGCGTGTTCCTGATCGGCAAGGGCACCTTCAACTTCGTCGTCGGCTTCGGCGTGATGCTCTATCTGCTGTTCTTCCTGCTGAAAGACGGCCCCTATCTGGTGAACCTGGCGCTCGAAGCGCTGCCGCTCTCCCAGCACGTGAAACACCATCTGTTCGTCAAGTTCGCCGCCGTCTCCCGCGCCACCGTCAAGGGCACGGTGGTGGTCGCCGTGGTGCAAGGTGCGCTCGGCGGGCTGGCGTTTTACTTTACCGGCATCGACGGCAGCCTGCTGTGGGGCGCGCTGATGGCGTTCCTGTCGATCATCCCGGCCGTGGGCTCCGCCATCATCTGGGTGCCGGCGGTGATCTACTTCTTCGCCACCGGCATGCTGTGGAAAGCCATTTTCCTGGTAGTGTTCTTCGTGGTGGTGATCGGCCTGGTGGACAACATCCTGCGCCCGCTGCTGGTGGGCAAAGACACCAAAATGCCGGACTACCTGATCCTGATCTCCACCCTGGGTGGCATGGAGATCTACGGCATCAACGGCTTCGTTATCGGCCCCTTGATCGCCGCGCTGTTCATCGCCTGCTGGAACATCCTGTCCGGCCGCGACAGCGAGGAGAATATCGAAGAGATCGACGAAGAATTTATCGAGGAAGGCAAAAACCATCCCGACGCGGTGGAGTAAACCTCCCGCAGCGAATCACGCAGGGGCCCGTTTGGGCCCCTTTTTTTGTCTGTGGTATCCTTGCCAGGCTCACAAGGAAGAACGGGTTTCGTTATGCTTATTTTCTACGCCACGCTGGCCATCGCCTTCACCCTGCTGTGCCTGCTGGCCTTTATCTTTTGTGCTTACCAGCTTTCGAAGCACGGCGACGTCAAATTTTTGGCCTCGCTTTCGGTGCTGATCTTCGCGCTGCTGGCCTTCTATGCCGCTTATGGCTACGTCAGCACCTGGCTGCAACAGCAGGCGGTCGATGTCCGGTTGTATTAGCGCAGCGGGATAAAAAAGACCTGCTCCGGATCGCCGTCATCGAGATTGTCAATCTGGCCGCTGGCGACAAATCCGGCGTTCAGCAGCAGCCGCTGCATCGGCAGGTTGGAACGATTGGTGGAAGTGAACAGCTTCGGGTGTCGGCAATGGGACTTCAATGCCGTAATCAACGCCTGCCCGACGCCCCGGCGGCGATAGCGCTCGCCGACCATCAGCATCTCGATAAAACCGCAGCCGAAGAAGTGATAGTGCAGTACGCCATAGCCCATCACCACGTCCTGTTCCTCGGCAAGATAGCAATCCCCCTGCCCGCACCAGGCGCGGATCTGCGCCGCGCGCTGCGGTTCGTGTTCGGCGACGCTGTCGAGGGCGATCAGGGCTGCGACATCGGTTTCAGTGGCAAGACGAACAAACATGTTTATCCCTTCATTCTGATGGGGGGCGGCGACACCGCTTCAACGAAACGGCAACCGAAGCGGGATAATTTTTACATCCCCGCCGAATTTTGTAATCCTATTATAGAGTTACTAAAACACACGCCAAGGAAGGAAAGCTTTTCCCGATGAGCATACCGCAAATACCCGCCGCCCTGCTGTTTACCCTGCTGCTGGCGGGCTGCCAGTTCCACAAAACCGTGTTCCCGCCGCCGTATATCGGCACCCCGCAAGAGATCAGCACCTACGAAGTGAAAGGGCTGACGTTTGTCACCACCGTTACCTTCAGCGGCCTGTTCGCCGAAGATCTGGTGCGCGAATACGCACAGAAACATCACTATCGCTACTATGTGGTCACGATGCGCAGCAACGGTTTTAAAGACCGAAGCGAGCGCGTGAGCGCGATGATGTATCGGTAAACCCTAGCGACATATACCGTGAAATAATGCCGAAAAAACTGGCTTCAGCATTAGGAAACGTTATACGAAACATTGCCCAACCCAATACTCACAGGCCGCATGAAAGTACGGCCTATGGCTTTGGTTTAATTGTCTAGCATCGCAGTTGCCGCCCTTTATCTTTACTGCGGACGAAATTCCAACGTGCTGCTTTTGACCGCTTCGTAAACCGCGGCCGTTGGCGGCTTAGGCAGACGCGCATTGGCGATTGCCTTGATCGCGGCCTGGCAAAGTTCCGGTTCCCCTTGTTCAGCCCGAATGCTGATCAGCATACCGTCCGGTGCCAGCTTGATGCTCAATGTGCAACGCTTGCCTGAGTAGGCTTCGGCATCTTTCAAATGGCTTTGAATCGCGGCCTGCAACTGGGCGATATAGTGTTCTTTCTCTTTTCCCGGCGCCGGCTTCTTTGGGTCGCCAAGGTTGGTGAAAAGATCGTCAACCTCTTTATTTACCGGATCGGTTTGGCTGGGGGCAGTGCTCTTGGCACACCCCGCTAATGCCAGCGCGGTCATCGCCGCCAATACTGTGGCAACGCCGGTTTTATAGCCTGAATGCGTTATTTTCATATCCCTGTCCTTATGGATAAATCGGTTAACAATTGGCCTTGCAACGATCTCAATACTATCTAACGTATTGAATTATCATTGATCTTGACAAAGGTATATCAGCGTCAACAACGCTTAAACATACGTTATTTTCTCCGAATTAACAGCAGCATGTTTATCCCGGTGTTAATTTGGCTAATGTTAGAATAACAGCCGAAAATACCTATTTTATGAGGCATTATGATCTTCACCCACACACCACGACTCATCCTTCGTGCATTCAATAGCAAAGATGCCGATGCACTCTTTGACTACCTCTCATCACCCCGAGCGCCCTGTTTTTATGATGAAAAACTCGCTTCCCTTGCAGAAGCAATGGAAGAAGTCAAAAAACGCGCTCTCGATACCAGTCAGTTCGCTGTTTGTCTTAAAGAGAGCGACGAGCTTATCGGCCATCTGTTCGCCGATAACAGCGAAGAGCCGGATCCCAATACCTGGAGCGTTGGTTGGCACTTTAACTCGAGTTATGAAGGCCAGGGTTTTGCCACAGAAGCAGTCACGGCGTTGTTTGATTATTTATTTACTCAAAAAGCAGCCAGACGCCTGTATGCCTATGTTGAAGACTATAATACGGCCTCACAGAGGCTTTGCGATCGTCTTCATATGTTTCAGGAAGGTTGCTTCAGGGAGTTTGTGTCGTTTGCATCTGAAGATGGCGGCGAAGAGCTGTATGATAATACGTTCGTATACGCGTTGCTTAAAAAAGAGTGGCTGACACGCACTTAGTCTCTCATGTTCAAGAACGTCAGCAAGCGCGAACGTTAGGTTTTGATAACTTGCTGTTCCGCCTCTGCTGACATTCCCCACTTCTAGCCACTAGCCTAGAGCGCCATTTCCGCCTACCTTAAATTTTCGGCGGCCAACTTTACCTGGTTCTGCCATACCGATCGCCGTTTTCCCTGCGTCAAGCAGCTATAATCCAAAAAGTGGAGTTTTTTGAAAACGATAAGGAGGGAGTATGTACAAAACTATTTTGGTTCCCGTGGATATTACCGAACCGGAATTAACACAGCAGGTCATCCCGCATGTCAACGCGCTCGCCAGGCTCGAAGACTCCCACGTCCATTTCCTGGCGGTGATCCCGTCGCGCGCCACCTATGCCGCTTTCGGCTTTGCCGCCACGGCGGCGATAGAAACCAAAGACGAAATCATTGCGGTAGCAACCGAGGGGCTGGCAAAAGCGGCCAAAGAATTCAGCGTGCCTGAAGATAGAGTGACCACGCACGTTGCCGTCGGCGATCCCAAAGATCAGATCCTGGAGCTCGCCGATGCGCTCAACGCGGAGATTATCGTGATGGGTTCCAACCGCCCTTCTGCGATCACTTATCTCCTCGGCTCCAATGCCACCGCCGTCGTCCGCCACGCCAATTGCCCTGTGCTGGTGGTGCGTGAATCGGCTAACGCCGCGCGGTGATCTTGTCCGATACCTTGTGCATTCGGACAGTAGACAGTCAAAGACCACCTCCTGAGGAGGTGGCTTTACATGAAGCCCCTTAAAAGGGGGCAATATTCGAGTTAATCCTGCTACAATTCCATCTGCTGTTCGATCTCCTGGTCTCTTTCATCCTGATGCTTTACGTATCTCTGATAATTTCCTCGTTTATCCTTACCGTATTCCCTTGCCCCAAAATGGTTGCCTCACAGCTTCTTGCGTATGTGCGGAAAACGACTGTAAAGGCGGATTGCACTGCATCCTTTTAGGACGTCCATCAACGTATAAGTCGATAACTTCGGTGGGACAAATGCTCGTGAGTTGGTGAATATTTAGCTCCAAAACCTCACAGACCTTCATGTTGCAGAGGATGGAAATTGTTCAATAGAGCTCTTTCCCCACCTTGTCGCAAAGTATTTGAAGTCGATACTTCGGCGTCCAGACTTGGTGGTATTTGCAACGACAGAACACATGTGATGAACTCTTGTATAAACCCATATTGGTAATTTCCAGCTTACTAGTGGTGAGTAAGCTGGAATATACCGGCATGGGTTTCCTTCAGACTATAGCCTCCCAAGAATAATTGCCCCCCAGCTTTCCAGCATAAATTTTTGTAAATCAGGTAGAATTGCAGCAAGGGCTTTTAATGTTTAAATTGGACTTCCGGAGAATAAACGGTAAACTCTCCCAGCCCCCGTTTTCAGAACACCTTAGAGGCAAATTCATTTAATTTCGGGAATCTTAAAAGGCATACTCGCCCCATAAAAAAACCGCGCATGGCGCGGCTTTCTTGACGAATAAGTTTTATTTAGCAAGCCAGTATTTTAACCTTTTTACAAACTCATCTTGAACAGCTTTAGGGAGTTTGTATTTAATGTATGTGATATCTGATTGATGCTCACCAAAAATATAAGAATCACGACTTGAATTTGATATTGACTTGATTTTATTAGCTAATTTCATCACCTCACTGTCATTTAGTGTTGGACTATCATCTTCTGATAGCAATAAATTATGATCAAATCCATAAAATGAGAACTTGTTTTCTTTCTGTACTTTCAACTGAACCGATACATCACTACCGCAATGCTTGCATTTTATTGCTTCAGGATTTATTTCTTCAGCACAGAACGGGCATTTTACATATACATTGGTTGCCTTAGACGACGATTTCCCAAAGATGATCATCAAAATGGCGCAAATAGAAATAACTGATGATATCAGCAAGTGATTCTGTTTAGATGCGATCAAACCAATGTTATTGACACGTTCACCATACCCAGTAAAAACATAGGTGTCCATGTTAAAAGCTATCAGCAGCCAAACGACACCTACTGCCAGCAATAAAAAACCAAACTCTCTCATTTAATCCTTTTCCTATAGAATAATAATCCCCTTTAATGTTAACAGTTGAAGTCAAGAAGTTCACCCGTTAAAACGCAAAATCGTGATTGTTCGTTCCTGCCAATATCACTCGTAAGGGACACGATTACTTAGCTGACCGTACATGTGATGGAGCATCACGCCCCCAGCGAGTGCGCACCGGCATGGTTCAGTTCATCCGCTCTCACTGACATTATGATGACGTCGCCGATCAGCAACTTTCCTGAGATCAGTACAAATCCAGCCTCCGCACAGCGTGCCATGTAGAGGTTTTCACCACGATTCCATCAGCCGTCTGTCCGGGAATAATGAGGTAACTCTCCCCTTGTTCGAGCTGATATCAATCTCGCGCAATTGCATAACAGCCCTGCTCTGTTGGCTCCGGCGCCGGATTGCGGCAGCGCAATAACCCATGCAATTGGAACAATAAAAAACGGGAGCCCTAAGGCTCCCGTTCTCATTTAACGCTTTAACACACTTACATGTGTTTAACGATAGCGTCGCCAAACTCTGAACATTTCAGCAATTTAGCGCCTTCCATCAGGCGTTCGAAGTCATAGGTCACGGTCTTGGCGGCGATGGCGCCTTCCATGCCTTTAACGATCAGGTCAGCCGCTTCGAACCAGCCCATGTGGCGCAACATCATCTCTGCAGACAGGATGATGGAGCCTGGGTTCACTTTGTCCTGGCCGGCGTACTTCGGCGCGGTGCCGTGAGTCGCTTCGAACAGGGCGCAGTCGGAGCCGATGTTGGCGCCCGGCGCAATACCGATGCCGCCTACCTGGGCCGCCAGGGCGTCGGAGATGTAGTCGCCGTTCAGGTTCATACAGGCGATCACGTCGTATTCCGCCGGGCGCAGCAGGATCTGCTGCAGGAAGGCGTCGGCGATCACGTCTTTAACCACGATCTCTTTGCCGGTGTTCGGGTTCTTGATCTTCAGCCATGGGCCGCCGTCGATCAGCTCGCCGCCGAACTCTTCGCGCGCCAGCTCATAGCCCCAATCCTTGAAGGCACCTTCGGTGAACTTCATGATGTTGCCTTTGTGAACCAGGGTCACGGAGTCACGGTCGTTGGTGATGGCGTATTCGATCGCCGCACGCACCAGACGCTTGGTCCCTTCTTCGGAGCATGGCTTCACACCGATACCGCACTGCTCCGGGAAGCGGATTTTCTTCACGCCCATTTCGTCGCGCAGGAATTTGATCACTTTGTCCGCTTCGGCGGAGCCGGCTTTCCACTCGATGCCAGCGTAGATGTCTTCGGCGTTTTCGCGGAAGATCACCATGTCGGTCAGCTCAGGCTGTTTGACCGGGCTTGGGGTGCCCTGGTAGTAACGCACCGGGCGCAGGCACACGTACAGGTCCAGCTGCTGGCGCAGGGCCACGTTCAGAGAACGGATGCCGCCGCCGACCGGGGTGGTCAGAGGGCCTTTGATGGCGACGCGGTAGTCGCGGATCAGGTCCAGAGTTTCGTCCGGCAGCCACACGTCTTTACCGTAAACGTGGGTAGATTTTTCGCCGGTGTAGATTTCCATCCAGGAGATTTTACGTTCGCCGTGGTAAGCCTTTTTAACGGCCGCATCAACCACGTGGATCATGGCAGGAGTCACGTCAACGCCGATGCCGTCGCCTTCGATGAACGGAATGATCGGGTTATGAGGAACAACCAGTTTACCCTGGGCGTCAACCGTGATTTTTTTACCTTCTGCCGGAACAACTACTTTGCTTTCCATCAACCTCTCCTTCAAGCGCAATTTTGTTAATGCTTTGTAAGATGCGTGTAGATACTACTTGAATATTCGGTCCGCGCCAATCCGAAACGGATTCGGTTATAATGCGCTTATCATCCGTAATCTCAACCGTTATGAAAAAATTCTCTGTTAGAAATCACAACGTTAAACGATTCAGCAAGCCGAATGCCGCCAAACCCGCCGCGCCGAAGGGGCCGCGCCGCATTGTGTTATTCAACAAGCCCTTCGACGTATTGCCGCAGTTCACCGACGAAGCCGGCCGCGCCACGCTGAAAGAGTACATCCCCTTCCCCGACGTTTACGCCGCCGGGCGCCTGGATCGCGACAGCGAGGGGCTGCTGGTGCTGACCAACGACGGCCAGCTGCAGGCGCAGCTCACCCAGCCGGGCAAGCGCACCGGCAAAATCTACTATGTGCAGGTCGAGGGCGCGCCGCAGGAGAGCGATTTGGCGCCGCTGCGCAGCGGCGTCACGCTGAAAGACGGTCCGACGCTGCCCGCCGGGGTGGAGTTGGTCGCCGAGCCGCAGTGGCTGTGGCCGCGCAACCCACCGATCCGCGAACGCAAATCCATCCCCACCAGCTGGTTGAAAATCACCCTGTTCGAAGGGCGAAACCGCCAGGTGCGTCGCATGACGGCGCATATCGGGTTCCCTACCCTGCGCCTGATTCGCTACAGTATGGGTAATCTTTCGCTGGGTTCACTGCAGCCCGGTGAATGGAAAATCATCGATTCCCTGTAGACCGATAACTGATGGAGGCGCCATGAAATCTACCCCGATCGCGCTGCTGCTCGCCGCTCTGGCGGCCCCGTTCGCCGCCCCTGCCGCCAGCTTCGACTGCGCCAAGGCGGCAGGCAGCGATGAACGCGCCATCTGCGCCGACCGCACGCTGAACGATCTGGACGTGCAAATGGCCACCAAATATCAATTCCTGCGCGGCCTGTTCGCCATGGGCGCGCGCGGCGCGATGCAGGACAGCCAGCAGGCCTGGCTGACCAAGCGCCAGCGGTGCGGCGGTGACACCGCCTGTCTGCTCAAAAGCTACCGCACCCGCATCGCCGAGCTGGACGACATCTACCGGCGCATCGATAAACCGCTGTAAGGAGACCGCATGTTCAAACCGCACGTCACCGTCGCCTGCGTGGTGCACGCCGCCGGCAAATTTTTGGTCGTCGAAGAGACCATCAACGGCAAAGCGCTGTGGAATCAGCCGGCCGGCCATCTGGAGGCCGACGAGACGCTGGTGCAGGCCGCCGAGCGCGAGCTGTGGGAAGAGACCGGCATCCGCGCCACGCCGCAGGCGTTCCTGCGCCTGCACCAGTGGATCGCGCCGGATCGCACACCGTTTCTGCGCTTCTGCTTCGTCATCGAGCTGGAACAGCCGCTGCCGACCGAGCCGCACGACAGCGACATCGATCGCTGCCTGTGGCTGAGCGCCGACGAGATTTTGCAGGCGCCCAACCTGCGTTCCGCGCTGGTGGCGGAGAGCATTCGCAGCTATCAGCAGCCGGAGCGCTACCCGCTGTCGCTGGTCGGCAGCTTCGCCTGGCCGCATTAAGCGTGCCGGGCAGCACAAGATGAACAGTGCGCCGGCGCGGCCAACGTGGTAAAATCCTGCGCTTGTTTTTATCAGCACGGTTCGTGTTCAAGTTCGTGAGATCCCCATGTCAGACAACAGCCAGAAAAAAGTAATCGTCGGTATGTCCGGCGGCGTCGACTCTTCCGTTACCGCCTATCTGTTACAGCAACAGGGCTATCAGGTCGCTGGGCTGTTCATGAAGAACTGGGAAGAAGACGACGACGAAGAGTACTGCTCCGCCGCGACCGATCTGGCCGACGCGCAAGCGGTCTGCGACAAGCTGGGCATCGAACTGCACACGGTGAACTTTGCGGCGGAATACTGGGACAACGTGTTTGAGCTGTTCCTGGAAGAGTACAAGGCCGGCCGCACGCCGAACCCGGACATCCTGTGCAATAAAGAGATCAAATTCAAAGCCTTCCTGGAGTTCGCCGCCGAAGATCTGGGGGCCGATTTCATCGCCACCGGCCACTACGTGCGCCGCCAGGACGTGGACGGCAAAAGCCGCCTGCTGCGCGGCGTCGACGGCAACAAAGATCAGAGCTACTTCCTCTATACCCTGAGCCACGAGCAGGTGGCGCAGAGCCTGTTCCCGGTCGGCGAGTTGGAGAAGCCGGAGGTGCGCCGCATCGCCGAGCAACTGGAGCTGGTCACCGCCAAGAAGAAAGACTCTACCGGCATCTGCTTTATCGGCGAGCGCAAGTTCCGCGACTTCCTCGGCCGCTACCTGCCGGCCCAGCCGGGCCCGATCGTCAGCGTTGACGGCCAGACCGTCGGCGAACACCAGGGCCTGATGTATCACACCCTGGGCCAGCGCAAAGGGCTGGGCATCGGCGGCCTGAAAGACAGCAGCGAAGATCCGTGGTACGTGGTGGATAAAGACGTGGCCAACAACGTGCTGGTCGTCGCGCAGGGGCACGATCACCCGCGCCTGATGTCCGTAGGCCTGATCGCGCAGCAGCTGCACTGGGTGGATCGTCTGCCGCTGAGCGGCCCGTTCCGCTGCACGGTGAAGACCCGCTATCGCCAGCAGGATATCCCTTGCACCGTGACCCCGCTCGACGACGAACGCATCGAAGTGCGTTTCGACGAGCCGGTCTCCGCCGTCACCCCCGGTCAGTCGGCGGTATTCTACCAGGGCGAAATCTGCCTCGGCGGCGGCATCATCGAACAGCGCCTGGCGTAATTCGCCTGCCGCCCAAGAAAAACGCTGCGTTTACCGCAGCGTTTTTTTATTCAAAATTCCACCTGCGCTCCCAGCTCGATCACCCGGTTCGGCGGGATTTCGAACAGATCCGGCGCCCGCAGCGCGTTGCGCTGCAACAACTGGAACACCTTGCCGCGCACGCGCAGATACCAGGGCCGTTTGCCCAGCACCAGCGTATCGCGCGACATGAAGAACGAGGTCTCATTCATGGTGAAGCTCATCCCCTCCAGCCCGCAGCGGTAAAGAATGTCTGTCACGTTGGGCGTCTCGCGCCAGCCGTAGCTCGCCACCACCCGCCAGAAACTCGCCGACAGCTGTTCGATCGCCACCCGCTGCACGTTGTGCACGTACGGCATGTCGGTGGTGACGATGGTCAACAGCACCACGCGCTCGTGCAGCACCTTGTTATGCTTCAGGTTATGCAACAGCACCAGCGGCACCGCATGCGGCGTGCGCTCCATAAACACCGCGGTGCCCGGCACCCGCTTCGGCGGCGCCTTCTCCAGCGACTCGATCAGCGCGCTCAGCCCTTCCTGATTGTCGCGCAATCGGCGGATCAGGCGCGAACGCTCGGTCTTCCAGGTCAGCATGATCAGCAGAATGATTAGCCCGAGCGCCACCGGCAACCAGCCGCCGGTCGCCAGCTTGATCAGGTTGGCGCCGAACAGCGGCACGTCGATGCACAGCATGACCAGCAGCATCAGCCCGCCTAGATAGCGCGGCCAGCCCCAGTTTTTCACCGCCACGATGCTCAGCAGAATCGACGACAGCAGCATGGTGCCGGTTACCACGATGCCGTAGGCCGAGGCCAGGTTGCTGGAGTGTTTGAAGCTGAGGATCACGATCAGCACCGCCGCGAACAGCAGCCAGTTCACCACCGGAATGTAGATCTGCCCGGACTCCTGATCGGAGGTATAGATGATACGCATCGGCGGCAGGTAGCCCAGCCGCACCGCCTGCCGCGTCAGCGAGAACACGCCGGAGATCACCGCCTGCGAGGCGATCACCGTCGCCAGCGTAGCGATCACCAGCAGCGGGATCAGCGCCCAGGTCGGCGCCAGCAGGAAGAACGGGTTATTGATCGCCGCCGGGTTGGCCAGCAGCAGCGCCCCCTGGCCGAAGTAGTTCAACACCAGCGCCGGCGCCACCAGCGTAAACCACGCCAGACGGATCGGCTTTTTACCGAAGTGGCCCATATCGGCGTACAACGCTTCGGCGCCGGTGACCGACAGCACCACCATGCCCAGCGCAAAGAACGACACCGCCTTGTATTCGAGGAAGAAATTCACCGCCCAGTAAGGGTTCAGCGCCCGCAGCACGCCGGGGTGATGCAAAATGCCGCCGAGGCCCAGCAGCGCCAGCGTCAGGAACCAGATAACCATCGCCGGGGCGAACAGTTTGCCGACGCTGCCGGTGCCGCGTTTTTGGATCGCGAACAATGCGGTCAGCACCAGCAGCGACAGCGGTACGATAAAGCTGTCCAGCTCGGGGGCGATAATCTGCAGCCCCTCGATGGCCGAGAGCACCGAAATGGCCGGGGTGATCACCCCATCGCCGTAAAAGAAGCTGCCGCCCACCAGCCCGATCAGCACCGCCGCCGGCACCCAGCGCGCATCCAGCTTGCGGATCGCCAGCGACATCAGCGTCAGAATGCCTCCCTCGCCGTCGTTGTCGGCGCGCATCACGAAACAAATGTATTTAATCGACACCACCAGCGTCAGCAGCCAGAAAATCAGCGATAAAAAGCCGTAAATCGAGGCCGGCGTCAGGGTGATGCCCTCCTCCGCCGTCAGGCATTCGCGCAGGGTATACAGCGGGCTGGTGCCGATATCGCCGTACACCACGCCGATGGCCGCCAGCGTCACCGCCGGCAGTGGCTGCTTGTTTTTTACGTGCATATAAAGGTCTTTATTTGAGGGTTCACGTTGGCAGTATAGATGCAGCCGCCGCACTTTATTTGCCGCAGCAACAATAAGTTCGCGCCGCCGCGCCGGCGATTTTCGTCGCCTATTTGCGCAGTTCTGCGCCGCACGGCACCTCCGCCTCACCGCAGACGTATTAGACGCTGGGTTTACCCTCGATTTTGTGGCATGATCCGCGGCATTCGTTGTCATCGTTGTTACAGCCACGCCCGATCGTTACCGTTCGCGGCCGCCGCCGTTACCCCTGCGATACACACAACCTTATGCAGTAAGCCATGTACCGTTCACCGCGTTTACAGGAGTCATCGTGGCGAAGAATTATTATGACATCACGCTGGCCATGGCGGGCATCAGCCAGTCGGCGCGTTTGGTTCAGCAGTTGGCCCATGAAGGGCAATGCAACCGCGAAGCGTTTCAGACCTCGCTGAAAAGCCTGCTGCAAATGGATCCGCCCTCCACGCTGGCGGTGTTCGGCGGCGAAGAACGCAATTTGATGGTCGGCCTCGAAACCCTGATGGGCGTGCTGAATGCCAACAACAAAGGGCCGGGCGCGGAACTGACCCGCTACACCATCAGCCTGATGGTGCTGGAGCGCAAGCTCAACGCCAACAAACAGGCGATGAACACGCTCGGCGAACGCCTCGGCCAGCTCGAGCGCCAGCTGGCGCACTTCGATCTTGAATCGGACACCATCATCAGCGCGCTGGCCGGCATTTACGTCGACGTGGTCAGCCCGCTCGGGCCGCGCATCCAGGTGACCGGCTCGCCGGCCATCCTGCAGAACCCGCAGGTGCAGGCCAAGGTTCGCGCCACGCTGCTGGCCGGCATTCGCGCCGCCGTGCTGTGGCAACAGGTCGGCGGCAGCCGCCTGCAGTTAATGTTTTCCCGTAATCGTCTGTTCAAGCAGGCGCAAAATATCGTTGCTCATTGTTAATCGATCCCAGGAGTTGCTACCGATGGAATTATCCTCACTGACCGCCGTTTCCCCCGTTGATGGACGCTACGGTGATAAAGTCAGCGCACTGCGCCCCATTTTCAGCGAATACGGTCTGCTGAAATTCCGCGTACAGGTTGAAGTACGTTGGCTGCAAAAACTGGCCGCCTGCGCAGAAATCAAGGAAGTTCCCGCTTTTGACGCCGACGCAAACGCTTTCCTCGACAAAATCGTCGCGGAATTCAATGAAGAAGACGCACAGCGCATCAAAACCATCGAGCGCACCACCAACCACGACGTGAAAGCGGTCGAGTATTTCCTGAAGGAAAAAGTGGCGGCGGTGCCTGCGCTGCACGCGGTGTCCGAGTTCATCCACTTCGCCTGCACCTCCGAAGACATCAACAACCTGTCGCACGCGCTGATGCTGCAAAGCGCCCGTCAGGACGTGGTGCTGCCTTACTGGCGCAAGATCATCGACGCGCTGAAAGGGCTGGCGCAGGAATACCGCGATATCCCGCTGCTGTCGCGCACCCACGGCCAGCCGGCGACCCCGTCGACCGTCGGCAAAGAGTTCGCCAACGTGGCTTACCGCATGGAGCGCCAGTACCGCCAACTGGAGCGCGTGGAGATCATGGGTAAAATCAACGGTGCGGTCGGCAACTACAACGCCCACATCGTCGCCTACCCGGAAGTGGACTGGCATCAGTTCAGCGAAGCGTTCGTCACCTCGCTCGGCATCACCTGGAACCCGTACACCACCCAGATCGAACCGCATGACTACATCGCCGAACTGTTCGACTGCGTAGCGCGTTTCAACACCATTCTGATCGACTTCGACCGCGACATCTGGGGCTACATCGCCCTGAACCACTTCAAGCAGAAGACCATCGCCGGCGAAATCGGTTCTTCCACCATGCCGCACAAGGTCAACCCGATCGACTTCGAAAACTCCGAAGGCAACCTGGGGCTGGCCAACGCCGTGCTGGGCCACCTGGCGGGCAAACTGCCGGTTTCCCGCTGGCAGCGCGACCTGACCGACTCCACCGTGCTGCGTAACCTGGGCGTGGGCCTGGGTTACGCGCTGATCGCCTATCAGGCCACCCTGAAGGGGATCAGCAAGCTGGAAGTCAACCAGGCGCACCTGCTGGACGAACTGGATCACAACTGGGAAGTGCTGGCCGAGCCGATCCAGACCGTAATGCGCCGCTACGGCATCGAAAAGCCTTACGAGAAATTGAAAGAGCTGACCCGCGGCAAGCGCGTGGACGCCGCCGGCATGCAGGCGTTCATCGATAGCCTGGCGCTGCCGGAAGAAGAGAAAACCCGTCTGAAGGCGATGACCCCGGCCAACTATATCGGCCGCGCCACCACCATGGTCGACGAGCTGAAGTAAGCGCGTTAGACCCACAACGACAAGGCGGCCCACGGGCCGCCTTTTTGCTTATTATTCGCCGCGCAACACCTGCAGCCGGGCAATCTGCCGCCCCTGCGCATCGAAGTTGTCCGCACTCAGCCAACGCGCCAGCGCCTGCCGCACCGCCGGCCAACGGTCAATGGTGATGGCGAACCAGTCGGTATCCCGGCTGCGCCCCTTGACGATCACCGCAAAGCGGAAGTTGCCCTCGTAACGGAAGCCGAAGCGCAGCGCGGCCTGGCGCGACGGCGCGTTATGGCTGTCGCACTTCCACTCGCAGCGGCGATAGCCCAGCGTGTCGAAGGCATAACGCAGCAGCAGCGCGATGGCTTCGGTGGCGCTGGAGCGCTGTTTCATCAACGGCGACCAGCTGACGTGGCCGATCTCCAGCACGCCGTTGGCCTCGTCGATGCGCATCAGCGCCACCGTCCCCACCGGCGCGTCGCTGGCGGCGTCGAACACCGTCAGATTGACCAGCGTCGGGTTGGCCTGCAGCGTCTCCAGGTGCTGCAACATCGCCGCCGGCGTGTCGGGCCGTTCGATAGACAGATAGGTCCAGTCGCGGCCGTCCGGCGCCAGCTGGAAAGCGTCATACAGCGCGGCGTAATCCCGCTGCGGATCGAGCGGCGCCAGTGAACAGAAACGCCCGCCGAGCGTCACGCCGCCCGGGCGGCGAGCCGGCTGCCAATCCGGCATCGGTTCGCCAATCGGCTGACCATAACGATTCATTGCCATACGCGCCTCCTGCGGTTAACGGGTATACACGATAAACGAGCTTCTTCTGCCGATTTTGTCGTACAGCGAACGCGCCGGCGCGTTGTACTCCTGGGTCATCCAATAGACCCGATCGCTGCCGCGCGCCTCCGCCAGCCGATACGCCTGTTCGAACAGTTTTTCCGACACTTTATGGCCGCGTGCCTGCGGCGACACATAGAGATCTTCGATATAACAATAGCCCACCGCGCTCCAGGTGGACGGATGGAATACCAGGTTCATCAGCCCCAGCAGCCGGCCGTCGGCATCCTCCGCCACCAGCCCGTACACCTGTTCATCCTGCCCCAAGCGTTCGAAGGTGCGATCGGTCACCTGCGGCGCCACCTCGGCGCGGTAAAAGTCGAGATAGCCCTGCCACAACGCCAGCCATTGCGCTCTGTCGTCGCCATTGATTCTGCGGATGGTCACTTCACGATTTGATGGGTTCATAGCGCCTCACGGGGTTAAGATATTATTTCCATTAGGGAAATAACCGAATAGCGGCAGAATACACCGCGCAGCGACGGCGTAATACGGACCAATTCAAAACGCCGGGCAGACCAATTTTAACCGCCGTTTTCCCGCGGCAGCGCGCTGAACACCTGAGCCAGCGTGGCGATAAAGCGCACGATCTCGTCCGGCGTATAGGCCGAGAAACCGAGCACCAGCGCCCCGCGCTGCGGCGCGCCGGTGTAGAAGTCCGCCAGGCCGTACAGCCGGATGCCCCGTTCGGCCGCCGCCGCCACCAGCCGCCGCTCCGTCGCCGCATCCGCCAGCGGGCAAACCAGCTGCAGCCCGCCCTGCGGCAGCGCCGGGCGCGTCCAGGGCGCGAGATGGCGATGCACCGCGTCGTACAGCACATCCAACCGCGCCTTGTAAAGCGTGCGCATATTGCGCAGATGCTCGGCGTAGCCGCCCTCGTGCAGGCAGTGGAACAGCGTCATCTGCGCCAGCGCCGAGGTGTAGCCGTCCTGAAACTGCCTGGCGGCGACCAATGGCCGCACCAGCTGCGGCGGCGCAATCATGAAGCCGATGCGCAGCCCCGGAAACAGCGTCTTGCTGAAGGTGCCGATGTACAGCGTGCGCCCGCCGCTGTCCAGCCCCTGCAGCGCCGCCTTGGTTTGTCGATCGTAGTTGAACTCGGCATCATAATCGTCTTCGATGATCCAGGCCCGCCGACGCTGGGCCCACTGCAACAGCGCCAGACGCCGCTCGAGGCTCAGCGAGTACCCCAGCGGGTAGTGATGGGACGGCGTGATGTAAACGCCCCGCCCGCCGCCCGCAGCCTGCATCAGCTGCCCGACGTCCAGCCCCTGCTCATCAATGCCGATCGGCCGCGCCTGCAGCCCCGCCGACTGCACCAGTTTTTTCGCCCCCTGGTAACCCGGCTCTTCGACGAATACCGCATCGCCGGGATCGAACAGCACCTGCGTGCACAGCGCCAGCGCCTGCTGAGAGCTGGTGACCACGATCACCTGCTCCGCCGTCGCCTTGACGCCCCGCTCCCGCTGCAAATAGTGCGCGATCTCCGCACGCAGCTCCGGCAAGCCCTGCGGATCGGCATACCCCAACAGCCGCTCGCCGTGCCGCCGCAGCGCCTGCTTTTCCCACTGCAGCCATGAATCGATGGGAAACGCCCGCAGATCCGCCAGCGAGGGCGTCAACGAGGCCTGGCGGCTGGTGTGCGGCGTATGGCTGACCGCCAGCAACGCCCGGCCGCGATCGCTTAACTCGCGTTCCGCCAGCCGCGCCTCCTGGCCTGCCTGCGTCGCCAGCAGTTCACGGCCGAGCAGCGTATCGCAGCGATAACGCACAAAGCTGCCGCGCCCCACCGTTCGGCTGATGAACCCCTCCGCCTCCAGCCGCGCGTAAGTCTGTTCCACCGTGTCACGCGCCACCGCCAGCCGGGCCGCCAACGCGCGGCTCGGCGGCAGCTTCGCCCGCCACGGCAGTTCCCCGGCGGTGATGAGCCGCAACAGGGCCTGGTGCAGCGCCGAACGTCGGGTCAGCCCCTGCTGACGCTGCTGGGTGAAGGCTGCCAGGATTGCCGCGTCGTCCGCGTGTCGTGGGGTGTCACTCATGGGCAGTCTGTTTCTCCGAGCCTGGGGCGATTGCACACTACTCTACCTCATTTTCTCCCAGCGGCGGCGGCGGTTGCGCTGCCCGGCGAAATCCCCTTAAATAAGCCATCGCATTGCGGCTACAGGACTTCCGTCAGCTATGAGCAAGGAGATCAACCAGCGTCTGCTGGAAAAACTGCTGCAGGATCTGGCCAGCGCGGGCGCGATGCCGCTGTATCTGCGCTTTAACGCCTCGGTGCGCCAGGCTATCGAGCAAGGATTGCTGAGCGCGGGGGATTTCCTGCCCAGCGAGCGCCTGTTCACCGAACGGCTCGGCATCTCGCGCATCACGGTGCGCAAAGCGCTGGCCTGCCTTGAGCAAGACGGCATCATCGGCCGTTCACGCGGCTACGGCACCTTCATCCAGCCGCAACGGCCCGCGCCGAAGCTGCGCTATTCCTTAGCGGACATCAAAGGGTTCTCGCGCGAGGCGGCGCAACAGGGGCGTCAGCCGGACACGCAATGGATCAGCCGCGAGCGGGTGCCGGCCAGCGCCGCACTGGCGGAAAGGCTCCAGCTGGCGGTTGGAGTGCCGATCTACCAACTCAAGCGCATTCACTTTATCGATCGGCGGCCGATGTCGGTGGCGGTGTCCTACGTGGTGGCGGCGGCGATTGCCAACATCGACGAGATTGGCATCTCGCTCTACGATTACTTCCGGCGCAATAATGTGGAGATGGGCTCGCTGCGCAGCCAGGTCAGCGCGGCGATGGCCGACGACGATATCCGCCGGACGCTGCAGCTATCAGAACCGATGCCGCTGCTGATCGTGCGCCAGACGCTGTTCGACCACCGCAAGAAGCCTGTCGAATACAGCGAAAGCTTCTGCCGCAGCGACATGTACGAATTTACCAGCGAAAGCTGACCCGTTGCACCTTGCGGCGGCTCACGCCTCGCCCTGCCGGCGGCGGCGAAAACGCACGAACGCCTGGGCATACGCCTCAACGTCCAGCGGATTCACCCGTTTTAACTCCGCCAGCAATCCGGGTTCGATCGCTTCTGCACCGTGCAGCGCACCGCAGACAGCGGTGGCCATCGCGCCGATGGTGTCAGTATCGCCGCCCAGGTTGGCGCACAGCACCGCGCAACGGGTAGGATCGGTTTGCGCCAGCTGCACCATCGCCAGCGCCGCCGGCACCGACTCGATGGTGCTCACCCCGGCGCCGATCAGTTGATATATCCGCTCAGAGGCCTGCTCGGGATCGGCGGCCTCATCCACCACCTGAAACGCCAACTCGATGCGCGCCGCCAGCGAGGGGCTGAACGTCGTCTCCTGCCGGCGCTGGGCATACTCCGCCACGCCCGGCAGCGCCAGACGAATCGAGGCCCAGTCCGCGCCCTCTACCGCTCGCGCGACGGCCCAGGCGATCGCCACCGCACCGGCGACGGCGATGTCGGATTTGTGCGTCGGGCTGGAGGCCAGCCACACCTGCTGGCAGAAATCCTCCAGCGGCGCGGACGGCAGCACGCAGCCCAAAGGCGAAATGCGCATCGCCGCGCCATTGGTGATGCCGTTGTTTTCCAACTCGGCGATCGGCGTGCCCGCCTTCTGCTCGCTCAACGCCAGTTTGGAACTGGGGCCGAGAATGTTCTTGTTGAAGGCGTCAAAACTGTCCACCCAGCGGATCACGTTGCGGGCGATCAGTTCCGGCACCACCTCGCCTTCCGCTTCCCGCAGCGCATCGGCCAGCGCTAACGCCATCGCGGTATCGTCGGTATATTGCCCGGCCTTGAAGTAACAGGCGGCGGTGTTCTCCGCCGGCCCATCGAGAAAGCCGTCTATCCAGCCGAAATGGCGCTTAACCCGCTCGCGCGGCCACAGCTCGGAAGGCATGCCGAGCGCGTCGCCCAGCATCTGTCCGTAAAGTGCGCCCGCTATGCGTTCTGCCTGGGTTAACTGCTTCATCCGTCGCTCCTGAGAAAATGTACCGTTGCCTCAATAATACCTTATTAGTACCTTTAAAGCTTATCAAGCGCCCCGGCTCACACTTCCCTTTCGCGGGCAATGCCTGGGGCGTTTAAGTTGCGTTTAATGTTGCCCCGCCGCTGTTTATCCGACGTTTATCAGAGCTTGTCGATAATGTCGGCGAACAAATTGATAACGCTTATTTTAATACATTGCTTCGGCTCTCTTGCGAGCCGGGCGGGTTATACCTACCATAGCCTCAGCACTTTTTGTCAAAATGGTTCAGGTGGCCGCGTTATTCCCTGACACGCCGCAGAGCGTGTTCCCTTTTATCGCGTGGGTGACAGGACGTTCACCCGCATAGTCACAGGAGTTCGCCATGCGAGTACTGGTTGTTGAAGATAATGGTTTGCTGCGTCACCACCTTTCCGTTCAGATGCGCGAGATGGGCCATCAGGTCGACGCGGCCGAAGACGCCAAGGAAGCCGATTATTTCCTGCAGGAACACGCGCCGGATATCGCCATCGTCGATCTCGGCCTGCCGGGTGAAGACGGCCTGAGCCTGATCCGCCGCTGGCGCGCCCATCAGACCAAGCTGCCGATCCTGGTGCTGACCGCCCGCGAAAGCTGGCAGGACAAAGTGGCGGTGCTGGAAGCCGGCGCCGACGACTATGTCACCAAGCCGTTCCACCTGGAAGAAGTGATCGCCCGCATGCAGGCGCTGATGCGCCGCAACAGCGGCCTGGCTTCGCAAGTGATCGTGCTGCCGCCGTTCCAGATCGATCTGTCGCGCCGCGAACTGAGCGTCAACGATCAACAGATCAAGCTGACCGCCTTTGAATACACCATCATCGAGACCCTGATCCGCAACGCCGGCAAGGTGGTGAGCAAGGATTCGTTGATGCTGCAGCTCTACCCGGACGCCGAACTGCGTGAAAGCCACACCATCGACGTGCTGATGGGCCGCTTGCGCAAGAAAGTGCAGGCGGAATACCCGCATGAAGTGATCACCACGGTACGTGGCCAGGGCTATCGTTTTGACGCGAAGTGAACATGATGTTCAACAAGAATAAAAAACCGTTTTCGCTGCGTGCCCGCTTCCTGATGGCGACCGCCGGGGTGATCCTGGCGCTGTCGCTCTCTTACGGTTTGGTGGCGGTCGTCGGCTATATCGTCAGCTTCGACAAAACCGCCTTCCGTCTGCTGCGCGGCGAGAGCAACCTGTTCTTCAGCCTGGCGCAGTGGAAAGACAACAAGCTCACCATCGCCATTCCCCCCGATCTCGATCTCAACTTCCCGACGCTGGTATTTATCTACGACGATAAAGGCAACCTGCTGTGGAGCCAGCGCAAGGTGCCGGAGCTCGAGAAGCTGATCAACAAGGAATGGCTGGAGGAGTCCGGCTTCTACGAAATCGACACCGACACCCGCGTCAGTAGCGAAGTGCTGGGGGACAACCCCAAAGCGCAGGATCAGCTGAAGAATTACGACGATACCGATCAGAACGCGCTGACCCACTCGGTGGCGGTCAACACCTATGCCGCCACGCCTCGCCTGCCGGCGCTGACCATCGTGGTGGTCGACAGCATTCCGCAGGAGCTGCAGCGCTCCGACGTGGTGTGGGAGTGGTTCAGCTACGTGCTGTTGGCCAACCTGCTGCTGGTGGTGCCGCTGCTGTGGCTGGCGGCCTACTGGAGCCTGCGGCCGATCAAGGCGCTGGTCAATCAGGTGGGCGAGCTGGAGAACGGCGAGCGCGATCAGCTCGACGAAAATCCACCCAGCGAGCTGCGCGGGCTGGTGCGCAATCTGAACATTCTGGTGCGCAACGAGCGCCAGCGCTACACCAAATATCGCACCACCCTGTCGGATCTGACCCACAGCCTGAAAACGCCGCTGGCGGTGCTGCAAAGCACCCTGCGCTCGCTGCGCAGCGGCAAGCAAACCACCATCGAAGAAGCCGAGCCGATCATGCTGGATCAGATCGGGCGCATCTCGCAGCAGATCGGTTACTACCTGCACCGGGCCAGCATCAACTCCGGCCAGACGGTGTTGACGCGCGAGATCCACTCGGTGCCGGCGCTGCTCGACAGCCTGGTGGTGGCGCTGAACAAGGTTTACCAGCGCAAAGGGGTGGTGATCACGCTGGACATCTCGCCGGAAGTGACCTTTATGGGCGAGAAGAACGATTTTATGGAAGTGATGGGCAACGTGTTGGAAAACGCCTGCAAATACTGCCTGGAGTTCGTGGAGATCACCTCGCTGCACTCCGAGAAAAACCTCACCATCGTTATCGACGACGACGGCCCGGGCATCCCGGAAAGCAAGCGCCAGCTGATTTTCCAGCGCGGCCAGCGGGTGGATACCCTGCGCCCCGGCCAGGGCCTTGGCCTGTCGGTGGCGGCGGAGATCATCGAGCAATACGACGGCGAAATCGTCATCAGCGACAGCCCGCTCGGCGGCGCGCGCATGCAGGTCACCTTCGCCCGCCAGCACGACACCCACCACAACGAGTAAATTATGCCGCTGCGGCCCCGATCCACGGGGCCAAACTTCCGTTATAATCGCACTCAGGCTCACTCCCCTATCCTGGAATAGAACATGGATTATCAATTAGATCTGGACTGGAACGATTTTTTGCAACGTTATTGGCAAAAGCGTCCGGTGATTCTGAAGCGCGGCTTCAAAAACTTTATCGATCCGATCTCCCCGGATGAGCTGGCCGGGCTGGCGATGGAAAACGAAGTGGACAGCCGTCTGGTCAGCCACCAGGACGGCCGTTGGCAGGTTGCGCACGGCCCCTTCGAGAGCTTCGACCACCTGAGCGAAAACAACTGGTCGCTGCTGGTGCAGGCGGTGGACCACTGGCATGAGCCTTCCGCCGCGCTGATGCGCCCGTTCCGCCAACTGCCGGACTGGCGGATGGATGACCTGATGATCTCCTTCTCGGTGCCGGGCGGCGGCGTCGGCCCGCACCTCGATCAGTACGACGTGTTCATCATTCAGGGCACTGGCCGCCGCCGCTGGCGCGTCGGGGAAAAAACGCCGCTGAAACAGCACTGCCCGCACCCGGATCTGCTGCAGGTCGAACCGTTCGACGCCATCATCGACGAAGAGATGGAGCCGGGCGACATTCTCTATATTCCGCCGGGCTTCCCGCATGAAGGCTACGCGCTGGAAAACGCGCTCAATTACTCGGTGGGCTTCCGCGCGCCGAACGGCCGCGAGCTGGTGAGCGGCTTCGCCGACTACGTGCTGGCGCGCGAGCTCGGCAGCAAGCGCTACGGCGATCCGGACGTTAAACTGCGCGAACACCCGGCGGAGATCCTGCCGCAGGAAGTGGACGCCTTACGGCAGATGATGCTGGATCTGGTGCAACAGCCGGAACACTTCCAGCACTGGTTCGGCGAGTTCATCTCCCAGTCGCGCCACGAGCTGGATCTGGCGCCGCCGGAGCCGCCGTATCAGGCCGGGGAAATCTACGAACTGCTGCAACAGGGTGAAGCACTGCAGCGCCTGGGCGGGTTGCGCGTGCTGCGCGTCGGCGATCGCTGCTTCGTAAACGGTGAACTGATCGACACCGACCAGCTGCAGGCCGCAGACGCCCTGTGCCAGCACTTCAGCGTCGATGCCGCCCTGCTCGGCGACGCGGTGGACGATCCGTCGTTCCTGGCGCTGCTGACCGCGCTGGTCAACAGCGGCTATTGGTACTTTAACGACTGATTGCGAGTACGCGAACAAGCCACCCTATCGGGTGGCTTTTTTTATGCTTGCCGCGCCTGCGCGCGAAAACCGGCCAGCGCTTCATTCGCCATGCCCGCCTGCTCCGCCGCCGCGCAAATCTGCCGCCAGGTATTGGCGTCTATCGGTATGCCCTGCTCCAGCCGCGCCGCGCGGTTGGCCTCTTCCCATTCTCCCGGCACCGCGATCGGCTGTTCGCCGCTCGGCGGCGACGCCTTCACCCAGCCGATAAACGCTTCGGCCTCGGCCTGCATTTGCGGGGCGTCGAAGGCCTGAGGATCGAGGATCAGGGTCGTCATGCAGTTGAAGATGGCGTCGCTGTCGGCTTTCAGCGTGGCGTCGTGGGTGGTGCGGCCGCCGGAGAGCGCGCCGCCGAGGATCTCGCACATCGCCGCCAGCGCATAGCCTTTGTGCAAGCCGAACGGCAACAGTGACCCGAACGGCGCTTCGTGCATCACCTTCGGTTCGGTGGTGGGTTGCCCGTGTTCGTCGATCAGATAGCCCGGCGCCACCGACAAGCCTTTGTTATAAGCCACCCGGGTCTTGCCGAAGGCGATGCCGCTGGTGGCGAAATCCAACAGCAGCGGCGTGCGGCCCGGCCGCGGGAAAATGGCGCAGAACGGGTTGGTGCCGAAGCGGCGATCGCTGCCGCCGAACGGCGCCACCATCGGATCGCCTACCACGTTGACGAAGTGAATCGAGATAAAACCGGCGCGGGCGCACTGTTCCGCCCAATGGCCGATGCGGCCGATATGGTGCGCGTTGTGCAGCGCCACCGCCGCCAGGCCCAGCTTGCCGGCGCGTTCAATGCCCAGCGCCATCGCTTCGCTGGCCACCACCTGGCCGAAGCCGCGCGCGCCGTCGAGCGTCAGCACCGCGCCGGCGTCGCGCACCACCTCGGCATGCTGATTGAGCTGCAATTGCCCCTGCGCCAACGACGCCATGTAGCTGGGGATCATGCCGACGCCGTGCGAGTCGTGCCCGGCCAGATTGGCCTGCACCAGATGCTCGGCCACCAGCTCGGCTTCACGCGCCGTGCTGCCGGCCTGGCGCCAAATCGCCTGAACGAACTGCGCCAAATGCGGGCTGGCGATGCGGTATTCGGTGCTCATCATGCGGTCCTTATGCGTGGGGAATAGGCTTCCACACTATGAGCAACGCCTTGTTACGGCAAGCGATTATGCCGATCGCAAGCGTCCCGTTTTAACTATGGTATCCGCACGTTAGCCCAGGCGACGAAAAGAGCGGGCGCCGCTACTTTAGCCACCCGGCACAAGGCTCAGGTTATGGCGCCCCCACCAGCCAAAAAAGAAAACCCCCAACAAAATTTCGTTTGCTGGGGGTTAAAGATGCACTAATCAGACCATAACTATGGCTATTCGATACCGTATTTTTTCTCGGTTACAAATTTCGGCTCTTTCCAGTTGGGGCCTTTTTTAACAAGCATTTTGTCACCCCATTCAATAACGCCATTCTGACGTAACTGTTCGAACACCCGTCTGAATTCACCATTCCCAATTACTGTAAAATTATGGCGACTAAAGAATCGATCCATTTGGGGATAACCAAACCCGTCCTCATTTCTCACCAAAAAGGCAATGACGTCAGAAATTTTTTCTTCTTTTGCCAAGCGTTCTAAATCAATCATTTTAGCATCCTCAACTCTTGTTGTTCAGCAGCGTCTAAAGCCTCCTGCGTATAGAGCAAAGCCTCGCTGTTGCCTAATTGATAATCTTCCAACGTCGCAGTATGCGTATTATTCCACACTTCCCCTTGATTATCTGGCACCGATCCATCTCTAATACCCAAATTGCGATAACGCTCCAATTCCCTGATCTCATGTGTATAAAATCGCCTGTCAGTATCGGTGGGAGGCAGTTCTCCCTTCAAGATTTTTTCCAGGCGGCCGATCATCACTTTGTTAGCGTCTGACTCTGTAAAACGCCCAGTATGCAGCTTCACCTTATCCACGCCGGCACGGTCGATGCTGGCCCCTTTCCAATCCAGATTCTGAATGGGGCCTCCAGCTTTATTGGTGTTGTATTCACGACCGCTGTATTTGCCCCTGGCGTTGGTTTCACCATAGGGCTTGTTCACCATCACATAGATGGCCTCTACACCAATCTCCGTCGCATCCGGCTGCCACAGGATAAAATCTTGCAGATCCTGCACCACATCCGCCGGGAAGGTGGTGACCACGATACTGTCCGCCAGCCTGATGCTGGACCTTGCTGGGCAACCGAGCAACCGGCATTAAATTAGCTCTTCACTTCCTTATCACCGTGAAAAAAAGAAAATGCCCAATAGACTCTCGTCTATTGGGCGTAAGGGTCACTTTTGTTAACTATTCTGTCACTATGTAGGCGGTTCTTTCTACCGTCCCTAATACTCAGATAAGTTCAAATCTACGAGAGCACCCATTCTAATAATGTGTTCAGATAAAATTGAATTTTTCCAGTGCCGTTATAACTGCGGCACGCAATCCGGCATCATCAAGTTCATAATCAGCACGTTCTGAATCAGGATTGTAAACTTCAGCTATCATAAATAGCTCTTCCCCACAATTCATAACGTCTCTATCCTGATCCTTAACTCCATAGAGCATACGTCTTTCTACACATATTTTTTCGGAGAACTCCAATGCCCCGACCTCTTTACTTAGAAAACTCTTAGCCAGATCAATAATTGTCATCCGATTCATAAATCCCCCGTATCTAAATATATCCTACCGTTATCTGCGTCTGGATTTATCTTCCACCCTGATAAGAAATCGCCGTTTTCTTTTAAAACAACAACGTTCATTGTGTTAGGATTGAAAAACACCTTAGATCCTTTTTCTCGTCTATAAGTCCCTTTCTCTACCGTATCCTTATCCTTCAAATGGGCCTCGAGCGCATCGCGATATTGAGTCAGAGTCTCTCTGTTCTTTCTGGTGTCCGCAACACCAAAATCACTCGCGTGCTTGTACTTTTTATCCAGTTGCTGACGCGTAAAACGCCCCGAGTCCAGCGGATCACTGACCATCACATAGACAGCTTCAACCCCGGTTTCCAGCGCATCCGGCTGCCACAGGATAAAGTCTTGCAGATCCTGCACCACATCCGCCGGGAAGGTGGTGACCACGATGCTGTCCGCCTGCCTGATGCCGGACCTTGCTGGGCAACCGAGCAACCGGCATTAAATTAGCTCTTCACGTCCTTATCACCGTGAAAAAAAGAAAATGCCCAATAGACTCTCATCTATTGAGCATATACTTTGTTTTCACTAAAAAATTCTGATAGCTCTTTTTACTACTCGTTAAATCCATGTTCAGATAAAATTAAATTTCTTAAGAACAGTAATTACTTCTTTCTTCAATTCAACTTCGTCCAGTTCAGATTCCGCTCGATCAGACGCAGGATTATAGCAGTCAGCAAGAATGAAAAGCTCTCCACTGCATTTATCAACCTGCTTATCTATTTCTTCATAACCATATAATTTGCGTCGTTCTTTCACAATGCTCTCAGAAAAACCCTCCGCGCTTATTTTATTCTCTACGAATTCTTTTCCAAGCTCAACAAGTCTCATTCTACTCATAAAACCCCCGTATCCAAATATATCTTTCCATTTTCTTCTGTTGGATCCATCTTCCATTCGGAGATTAAAACACCATCGATAAAAAACTGCTTAGCGTATATCTCTAATCTTAGAATTAAAAATCAAAGAAGGTGGAAACGCTCCAAAGTATCCTTCACTTCCTTTTTTAATCCATCAGCGTCTAGCTCACTTTCTCTACGATTCGGCTGAGATGTATAACAGTCAGCAAGAATAAAAAGCTCTGATGCGCATTCGCCAACACGCTGGCTATCCTTCGCTAGCTGTCCTGAGTTGCTTTCCTCCTTCCATATTGTGAAGAATTGCGACTCAAAATCATCGGCAGTTAACTTTGAGCTTACAAGCTCCCTTGCTATTTCTATTAATTTCATACTCATCATAAGACTCCTGTATTTATATAGCCATTATACTGTGGGGTTCCTGGCGTTAAATGCCATCCTGATATAAACACCCCATTTTTATCAAGCACAACGACATTATTTTTTCTTGAGTTGAAAAACACCTTAGCCCCTTTCTCTCTTCTATAAGTCCCTTTCTCTACCGTATCCTTATCCTTCAAATGGGCCTCGAGCGCATCGCGATATTGAGTCAGAGTCTCTCTGTTTTTTCTGGTGTCCGCAACACCAAAGTCACTCGCGTGCTTGTACTTTTTATCCAGTTGCTGACGCGTAAAACGCCCCGAGTCCAGCGGATCACTGACCATCACATAAACAGCTTCAACCCCGGTTTCCAGCGCATCCGGCTGCCACAGGATAAAATCTTGCAGATCCTGCACCACATCCGCCGGGAAGGTGGTGACCACGATGCTGTCCGCCTGCCTGATGCCGGTGCCGGTATGCACTGGCGATTTGGCTAGGAGCCAGCCAGGTTTATTCAACCAGCCGTCCCCACTTGTTGTCATGGAGTTTAACTCGAGTTTCGTAACACCTTCTGATAGCTAGGTTAGTTGATTGAAATACCAAAAAAAGCCCAACAAACGCTAGTTTGCTGGGCGCTTCTGAAGTGCTCATTACCGTTTGATCATCATAAGACGATTAGACACGGTTACCCTTGTTTGAAGCCTGGTTTCCCGTTCTTGAAACGCCACTCTTTGACTTCTTTTACGACACCTTCAGGGCTATCCTCCCTGTTTTCATCTGGGTAATAGATAAGATCGGATCCTGAAGGATGCTCACACAGCCGTTTAAACTCGAGAATATTCCTTATATCCTCCTCTTCCGTCGTATTTTGCACATCAAAAATTTTTTTCACGAAGTTTAAAAACTCCGCTTCCGTATAATCAGATATTGTTTTCTTTTCCATCTCATTAACTCCCTCTATGAATTTCAATGTGGCGCTTTGGAGTAGTTATGCTGATATTATCAACATCATAAGCCTCACCGTTATCTTTGATCGGTTTTACGTGGTGCAATTCATATTTAACACGTCCCCCACCTGCTCCGTTTCTCTAGGCGCAGGTGCTTTACCTGTTTGGATATCGCCGAAGTTCCCCGACTTGAATTGTTTGCTCAGCTCAGGATCTTTCCCCACCTCAGTCCAAAACGCCTTACGAAACGCGTCAAAGCTCGCAAACTCTCGCCCATGCAGTTTATCCGCAATCTGGCTGGGAACTGCCCCGCTGTATTCAACCAGCCGTCTCCCACTTGCTGTCCTTTGCCGCTCACTTTACCCGGAGTATATCTCGGACTGCGCACCATCACATAGGTGGCCTCTACACCAATCTCCGTCGCATCCGGCTGCCACAGGATAAAATCTTGCAGATCCTGCACCACATCCGCCGGGAAGGTGGTGACCACGATGCTGTCCGGCTGCCTAATACCGGTGCCGACCCGATCGGTACTAGGTTTATTAGTTTCGTTCTGCCCGGTACATCACCAAAAGAAAACCCCCAACAAAATTTCGTTTGCTGGGGGTTAAAAATGCACTAATCAGAGCATAACTATAGCTATTCGATACCGTATTTTTTCTCGGTTACAAATTTCGGCTCTTTCCAATTGGGGCCTTTCACTACTTTTCCATTTTGATCTTGAAGCACCCCTTTTTGGAATAATGCATCGTAAGTAGAAGAGAGCTCCCCGCTGGAAATTGCATCAAAGCGATTATAGGTATATAGCCGATCCAATTTACGGTAATCAGAGGTCGGCCCCAAAAAAGTTAGCACATCTTCTACACTTTCATTTTTAACGATATCTTTTAAAGGCATTATTTCTTCCCTCCCATAGCATCTTTCAGTTCCTGTTCATATGCGGCTTGTAGGGCCCCATCTGTATAAAGCGCCTGTTCCTTTTCATTTATTCTATAGTCTTCAAGCGTAGCAGTATGAGTATTATTCCATACGGCCTTCTGTTCTTGAACACTGTGCGGAACCTCACCATCTTTTATACCAAGATTCCTGTACCTTTCCAACTCTCTGATTTCATGAGTATAAAATCGCCTATCAGTGTCAGTAGGTTGTAGATCCCCCTTCAAAATTTTATCCAAACGGTCAATCATCACTTGGTTTTCCGGGGTCTGTTCAAAACGCCCAGTATGCAGCTTCACCTTATCCACGCCGGCACGGTCGATGCTGGCCCCTTTCCAATCCAGATTCTGAATGGGGCCTCCAGCTTTATTGGTGTTGTATTCACGACCGCTGTATTTGCCCCTGGCATTGGTTTCACCATAGGGCTTGCTCACCATCACATAGATGGCCTCTACACCAAACTCCGTCGCATCCGGCTGCCACAGGATAAAATCTTGCAGATCCTGCACCACATCCGCCGGGAAGGTGGTGACCACGATGCTGTCCGCCTGCCTGATGCCGGTGCCGGTATGCACTGGCGATTTAGGCCCCGGTGAGCCGTTGCCGGTATGCGCCGGCGCGGCCGGCCCAGTCGGCACCGGGTTGATCAGTATCGTTCTGGCCGGTGCGCCCACCACCGCTGGCAGCGTGATTTTGTCCAGCCCTGTCAGCTCATCGCGAACGGGTCTGAATACCGGCACACTCGGCGATACGCCGCCAACCCCCGTCCTGACAAAGTTGACGCTCTGTCTCCCGTCGTCGTCGGTGGTGATAAACCCGCGCACCGGCAAATCGACCGAGGTCATGCCGGGCTGGATGGTCGCCCGGCCCGCTGCCGCCAGGCTCGCCTGGAGGGCAAACAAATTGACATCCCGCCCGGGTACCCGGTCGCTCCCTGCACCGACCTCCGACGGGTAGAAACCAAGGGCAAAAGCCCCCAGCACCGATCCGGCAGCGACCACAGTGCCGGCGCGTATACTGCCAATTTCGTAGGCTGCCCGCCACGACGCGCTCGCTGCCCAGCCGGCCAGTTCGCTCGTGGTCGTCATCACGCCTTTCCCGATTACCGACGTCTGCAGCATCGCGGGCGCACGGTTGAGCACCATGGCACCTGCTGCCGCCAGCGCCGCATTGGCCGCTTTTAGCTTTTCCGGCGTATACGCCGGAGCATCCAAAATCCCCGCTTTGGCGAATAACGTTTTTCTGGCTGCTTCTACCTTGCGTGCCTCTTCCGCCTTTCGGGCTTCCTCGGCTTTGCGAGCCTCCTCAGCTTTACGAGCTTCTTCGGCTCTGCGAGCCTCTTCCGCCTTTCGGGCCTCTTCAGCTTTACGGGCCTCTTCAGCTTTACGGGCCTCTTCGGCCACTTCTCGTTCTACCTGCTTAAATTGTTGATAGGCCGACGTCAAAGAAGGCACTTCGACATTACGTTGCCGGTAACCTGTGCGATCGCTCCCTTTGCCGCCGCCGTTGATTTCATATTGCTCCGTAATTTCTGTCATCACCCTATTATTATCAAGCCAGAAACCCGGTGGGATTTTTCCATTAAGCACCTCGGAATAGGTGGCTAATGACGCCTTATCCTCTGCGGCAGAATTGTTGCCGTTATTGTTGCCGTTGGGTATGTTCTGATAATTACCGATTCTATGATGGGTATCGATATTACCGGCGAACACGATCCCGCCTTGAGCAGGCAACCCCACGCCAAGTACATTTTTAACTTGTGAGACAGAGGTAATAGCCTTGCTGACGGCGGCTTCATCGGTTGTACGAATTTCACCAACCTGCACCTGTATTTTTCCGTCAGCCTCAACACTTTTCAAAGCTACCTTTGCATAAGTTGTAACCGCACGTACCTTTTTTTGTAAATCTTTCAGTATATTATTAACTTTAGGGTCATTTTTGATAGCGTTAACCTGCCGCCGTATCGCTGCCCCCTGGGAATCTCCACTGCTGCTACTGTCCCTGCCGCCATTACCGTTCCCTTTACCATCATCCCAGTTGGTACTGTTATCTTTACCGGGATTTAAACCATGTACTCCATCGATATGCACATCCCCCATGCCAGGAATATTTATATCCATAGATCCACCGTGCCCTACATTGGGTCCCTGGTCTGAAGCCCCCCCTTTAATTCCACCCGTTGGGCCACGGCTGTCTTTTCCATCTCCGCCACTCATATGTCAGTCCTTTTATTTCGTTGATGTGGCAGCAGAGTAAATTCTTAAGTGCTTATCGCCAGCAGCACTATCGGTTAATACTCTGCGCTACCCACAAAAATTGTTATTACTCAGGCGCACGTAATCGCTTTTTCCAACGCCGCCAACCGCGCTTCCAGCCTTTCTCGAGCCGAACGCTCTTCCTTAAGCGCTTCAACCAGCAACGCCACCACGCCGTTGATATTGATGCCCCGCGCATCCTTCAGCACGCTGCCGTCATTAAGTTTCAATTCGGTTTGGGTCACCGACTGCGGCAATACGCTCTCCACTTCCTGAGCGATCACCCCGGCCTCCGGCACGCCCTGTTTGAGGTAGGTGTAGCCGCCAATATTGGCCAGCTTGTCCAATGCACCGGCAATTTGGGTGATGTCCGTTTTCATGCGGGCGTCGGAGCTGCTGTGCCAGGCGCCGTTGGTGTAGGCGTTACCATCATTACGGAATTCGTACCAGCCTTGCCCACCACCGTTGGCGACATTCAGCACCAGCGAATGGTGAGAGCCGACAAATTCATGATGATAAAGGTTGGCATACAGGTCGTATCGCCCCTGCAAATGCAATCCATTGGTAATACGTCCCTTATCATTGTCAACACTACGGTTCCCAGCAGCCCAAATCCATCCATCGGGGTTGCGTTTAGTCAATTGCCCTACAGAAAGCTCGGCGTTGGGCCTTACCTGCAGTTCGTTCCAGTTACCCTGCCAGTCTCGATAAGAGAGCAATCCATAATTTTCTTTACCAGCGACAATCCGCGAGCCCATTAACATCACCGTAGTGACGTTGCCGCTGGTAAAATTAGTATGCATGGCAGCCGCATCATAAACCTGATCATTGATAAGCGGAGTCGGGCCGGTGGTCGAGGTGGAGATACCCGCGTTGTGCGACACCACCGCACCGCCGGAAATATCCACTCCATTGCGCATCGCAACCCGGCCAGACGCCAAATTGAATGAGAACGGGCGCAAGGTGTTCCACTGCCCGTTAAGCGCTTGGCCGCCCGGCGTCGCCAGCGCGTAAAAATCGCGGCCATCATTACGCAGCATCACGCCGGTATTGCCATTTGCCAGCCGAAAACCATTGGCCGATTTGGAGACGATTTCACCGTCGCTGACCACGCGCTGGCGCAGCGTAGACAGCGATTTCAGTTCGGTAATATCGTCGTTAACGCCGTTAATCACCTGAGCATTTTTCTTTTCTTCTGCCATGATTGTTACCCTCTTACGTCCTGTTTGATGGCGGTTAACAGCGCTCATTCCCCCAGCATCCCCTGGCGACTGGGCTCACCGCACCGAAGCTGTAAAACCGGTTAAGCACACAGCAACACTGTATGCATAAACAGCACTTTATCTCGAAGGATAATGGGATTCCCTCACCGCGGGTTGTGTAGTGAACGAAACAACCATGAGACTGGGAACCATAAAGAGAACAGAAGAAGAAGATAACGGCGGGCGCGCTGGGCCCCGCCGGGCGGATCAGAAAAGGGAATGCGGGCCGGCCAAGCCGGCCGGGGAACGAAGGTGTTTACCGCGCCCGCTCGGCGGCCAGCGCCGCGATGCGCATGATCACCGCCACCGCTCGCTCCATGCCTTCCAGCGTCACGAACTCGTGCTTGCCGTGGTAGTTGTAGCCGCCGGTGAACAGGTTCGGGCACGGCAGGCCGCGGAACGACAGCTGCGCGCCGTCGGTGCCGCCGCGGATCGGCTTCATCACCGGTTCGATGTCGCAATCGCGCATCGCCTGCTGCGCCAGCGCGATCACGTGCGGGTGCTCCGCCACCTGTTCGCGCATGTTGTAATAGCTGTCTTCGATGCTCACTTCGATATAGCAATCGCGCGGCAGACCTTTGCCGACCTCGCGAGCGATGTCCACCATCTTGCGCTTGCGCGCCTCGAACCCTTCGCGCTCGAAGTCGCGCAGAATGTAGTGCATTTCGGCGCGCTCCACGCTGCCCTTGATGCTGCTGAGATGATAAAAGCCCTGGTAGCCTTCGGTGGTCTCCGGCGCTTCGTCCGCCGGCAGCGCCTGATGAATGCGGGTCGCCAGCGACAGCGCGTTGACCATCACCCCCTTGGCGCTGCCGGGGTGTACGCTGTTGCCGAGGATTTTGATCGTCACCGAGGCGGCGTTGAAGTTTTCGCACTCCAGCTCCCCGACGCCGCCGCCGTCCACCGTGTAGGCCCATTCCGCATTGAAGGCCGCCACGTCGAACAGCTGCGCCCCCTTGCCCACCTCCTCGTCCGGAGTGAAGGCCACGCGGATGTCGCCGTGCGGGATCTTGCGCGCGCGCAGGCGCACCATGGCGGTGAGGATCTCGGCGATGCCCGCCTTGTCGTCGGCGCCCAGCAGCGTTTTGCCGTCGGTGGTGATCAGCGTCTGCCCCAGCATCTGGTGCAGGATCGGGAACATCACCGGCGACAGCACTTCATCACCGATGCCGAGCGCAATGTCGCCGCCGCGATAGTTCTCGACGATCTGCGGATTGACGTGTTTACCGCTGAAATCCGGCGAAGTATCCAGATGGGCGATGAAACCGACCGCCGGCACCGGCCAGGCGACGTTACCCGGCCAGGTGCCCATCACGCAGCCGTGTTCGCTGAGCGACACCCGCTCGAAGCCGAGCGCGATCATTTCCTGCTGCAACGCACGCGCCAGCTTCAACTGCCCGTCGGTGCTCGGCACATGCTTTACGTTCGCTTTGGACTGGGTGTCGAAAGAGACGTAGTTGAAAAAGCGGTCAAGTAATTTGTCCATGGTAGCGGCCCCTCAGAATATCGCGTTTCATTATGCGGAACCGATCAGGATCAAATATTGCGTCAGGTCATTTTTAACCAGAATTCGCCAATATCATTAATCTTTGTGATGATTTCTGAGGGGAATAATGCTGTCATCACAGGGTCATTTGTCGCTATCATGATGAAAAACGCGGCATCTGGGCCGGATCGGCTTTCAATTCCGGCATTCAGCGTCTATCATGCGCGCTCGAAAAATTTCCATTGGCGTAACTGGTTTGAGCTTCATTTGATCAGCGGGTATCCCGCAAGCTCCGGCAGTCTTTTCCAGTTGCGGTTCTATCTGCATTAGCCCACGGGATAGAGTAATACGATAAATGACTGAGACATCCTCTCCGACTCCCCTTGTTGAACTGCATGCCCTGAGCAAAGCGTTCGATGGCAAAACCATCATTGCCGATCTGGATCTGACGATTAACCACGGCGAATTCCTCACCATTCTCGGCCCCTCCGGCTGTGGCAAAACCACGGTGCTGCGCCTGATCGCCGGTCTGGAAGACGCCGATGTGGGCCGCATCGTGCTCGACGGCCAGGACATCACCGCCATTCCGGCCGAACATCGCCACATCAACACCGTGTTTCAAAGCTACGCTCTGTTTCCGCACATGTCGGTGTTCGACAACGTCGCCTTCGGCCTGCGCATGCAAAAGGTGCCGGCGGCGGAACTGACGCCGCGCGTCGAAGAGGCGCTGCGCATGGTGCAGCTGGACGACTTTGCCAAGCGGCGGCCGGGCCAGCTCTCCGGCGGCCAACAGCAGCGCGTGGCCATCGCCCGCGCGGTGGTCAACAAGCCGAAAGTGCTGCTGCTGGACGAATCGCTGTCGGCGCTGGACTACAAGCTGCGCAAGCAGATGCAGAACGAACTGAAAGCGCTGCAGCGCAAACTGGGCATCACCTTCGTGTTCGTCACCCACGATCAGGAAGAGGCGCTGACCATGTCGGATCGCATCGTGGTGATGCGCGAAGGCCGCATTGAGCAGGACGGCACGCCGCGTGAGATCTACGAAGAGCCGAAGAACCTGTTCGTCGCCAGCTTCATCGGCGAGATCAACATCTTCGACGCGGTGGTCCTGCAACGCCTCGATCCGCAGCGGGTGCGCGCCAACGTGGAAGGCCGCGAGTGCGACATCTACGCCGATCTGCCGGTAGAGCCGGGCCAAAAGCTGAAGGTGCTGCTGCGTCCGGAGGATCTGCGGGTGGAAGAAGTGAACGACAGCGCGCAGCACGACGGGCTGATCGGCTACGTGCGCGAGCGCAACTACAAAGGCATGACGCTGGAATCGGTGGTCGAGCTGGAGAGCGGCAAAACGGTGATGGTCAGCGAGTTCTTCAACGAAGACGATCCGGACGTCGATCACTCGCTCAATCAGAAGATGGCGGTAACCTGGGTTGAAAGCTGGGAGGTGGTGCTGGCCGATGAAGAAATCGCGTAAAGTCTTCCAGAATGTGGTGATCGTCGGCGTCGTCGCCTGGCTGTTGCTGTTCGTGTTCATGCCGAACCTGATGATCATCGGCGCCAGCTTCCTGACCCGCGACGACGCCAACCTGGTGCAGATGGTGTTCACGCTGGACAACTACCGGCGCTTGTTCGATCCGTTGTACGCCCAGGTGCTGCTGCACTCGCTGAACATGGCGCTGATCGCCACCCTGTGCTGCCTGGCGATCGGCTATCCGTTCGCCTTTATCCTGGCGCGGTTGCCGCAGAAGGTGCGGCCGCTGCTGCTGTTTCTGCTGATCGTGCCCTTCTGGACCAACTCGCTGATCCGCATCTACGGCCTGAAGCTGTTTCTCAGCACCCGCGGCTATCTCAACGACGCGCTGCTGTGGATCGGCGTCATCGACAAGCCGCTGCGCATCATGTACACCTCGGAAGCGGTCGTCCTCGGCCTGGTGTATATCCTGTTGCCGTTTATGGTGATGCCGCTCTACTCCAGCATCGAAAAGCTCGATAAGTCCTGCCTGGAGGCGGCGCGCGACCTCGGCGCCAGCAAGCTGCAAACCTTTATCCGCATCATCGTGCCGCTGACCATGCCGGGCATTATCGCCGGCTGCCTGCTGGTGGTGCTGCCGGCGATGGGGCTGTTTTTCGTCGCCGATCTGATGGGCGGCGCCAAAAACCTGCTGATCGGCAACGTGATTAAAAGCCAGTTCCTCAATATCCGCGACTGGCCGTTCGGCGCGGCCACCAGCATCTGCCTGACGCTGGTGATGGGGCTGTTGCTGCTGGTTTATTACCGGGCCGCACGCCTGCTGAACAAGAAGGAGGATCTGGCATGATCGGACGTCTGCTGCGCGGCGGCTTTATGACGCTGGTATACGCCTATCTGTATATCCCGATCGTCATCCTGATCGTCAACTCCTTCAACGCCTCGCGCTTCGGCATCAATTGGCAAGGGTTTACCACCAAGTGGTACAGCACCCTGCTGAATAACGACAGCCTGCTGCAGGCCGCGGGCCACTCGCTGACCATGGCGGTGCTCTCCGCCACCTTCGCCACGCTGATCGGCTCGCTGACCGCGGTGGCGCTGTACCGCTACCGCTTCCGCGGCAAACCGTTTGTCGGCGGCATGCTGTTCGTGGTGATGATGTCGCCGGACATCGTGATGGCCATCTCGCTGCTGGTGCTGTTCATGCTGCTGGGCATTTCGCTCGGCTTCTGGTCGTTGCTGTTCTCGCACATCACCTTCTGCCTGCCGTTCGTGGTGGTGACCGTCTACGCGCGCCTGAAAGGCTTCGACGTGAAGATGCTGGAAGCCGCGCGCGATCTCGGCGCAAGCGAGTTCACCATCCTGCGCAAAATCATCCTGCCGCTGGCGATGCCGGCGGTGGCGGCCGGCTGGTTGCTGAGCTTCACCCTGTCGATGGACGACGTGGTGGTCTCCTCCTTCGTCACCGGGCCGAGCTACGAGATCTTGCCGCTGAAGATCTACTCGATGGTGAAAGTCGGCGTCTCACCGGAGGTCAACGCGCTGGCCACCATTTTGCTGCTGCTGTCGCTGGTGCTGGTGATCGCCAGCCAGTGGGTGATGCGCGATCGCTCGCCCAAGGCCGAGTAACCCATCCCGCCGGGCGCTGCGGCGCCCGGTTGTGATCCCCTTCACAACCGGCACCGGTTGTCACTCCCTGACCATCGGTGCCTATTTCCGCCCCGCCGATTGCAGCGGCGAAAACTTCCCCCTATAACTGAACTCAGGCAAGGTGCCTTATTTTTTTCTCGCTTCCAGGGAGTTTATTCAGCAACGTCGTCATCCATTAAAATATAAAAAGGAACTGCCATGAAAGGTATTATCGATAATATCTTAAGCAAGCTGCAGCTTTTCTCCAAAGCCATGATGGGGCCGATATTTTTCCTGCCGGTAATCGGTCTGATCCTGGCGCTCAGTTCTATTCTCACCAATGCCACATTAATCAATGAACATTCCGCCGTCTTCTCTATCGGTAAAATGATCGGCGATACCTTCTGGCCATTATTCGGCAACCTCGGGCTGATTTTCTGCATCGGCATTACCTACGGTCTGGCCAAAGACAAGAAAAGCGAAGCGGCGCTGGTCGCCGTGATGTGCTTTATCATGTTCCTCGGCGCCAACGCCTCTTATCTGCAATTCAGCGGCCATGTCGCGGCCAAGATCAACGGCGAATATTACGGCACCGGGCAGACGGAGTTGCTGGGTTTTACCGTGGTGGATATGGGCATTTTCCTCGGTCTTATCCTCGGCGTCACCATCGCCTGGGTGCATAACCGCCTGTGCAACGTCGAACTCAACGGCGTGTTCTCGGTCTACGGCGGCGCCAAGCTGGTGCTGATTGCCATGACGCCGATCATCATGCTGTACGCCGTCGCCTTCAGCTACCTGTGGCCGGCGATCTCACAGGGCCTGATCGCGCTGACCGGCTTTATGAAAAGCGCCGGCTCGCTCGGGGTATTCGTCTACGGCTTCTTTGAGAAATTCCTCATCCCCACCGGGCTGCACCACTTTATCTGGTCGCCGTTCCAGCTTACCAGCATCGGCGGTTCGATCGTGCAGGACGGCCAGACCGTCTCCGGCTCGCAGGCGATTTTCCTGGCCTATATGCGCGACCCGAGCATCTCGCCGCTGATGAACGAAGCGCTGCGCTTCTCGCAGCAAGGGATGGTGACCATCTTCGGCCTGTCGGGCGCGGCATTGGCTTTCTATCACACCGCCAAGCCGGAAAAGAAAATGCTGGCCAAGGCGATTCTAATCCCGGCCATCACCACCTCGATCCTGGTCGGCATCACCGAGCCGATAGAGTTCACCTTCCTGTTTATCTCTCCGCTGCTGTGGGTGATCCACGCCGTGTTGACCGCGCTGTCGCAGGTGGTCTGCAACCTGTTCCAGGTGCGCCCCTGGGGCGCCAGCGGGCTGGTCGAGTTCCTGGCCTATAACCTGCCGCTGCCGGTTTCCCTCACCCGCTGGCCGCTGTACGTGGTCATCGGCCTGGTGCAGTTTGCGGTGTATTACCTGGTGTTCAAAACGCTGGTGCTGAAGCTCAATCTGAAGACGCCGGGCCGTGAAGATGATCAGGACGTCAGACTCTATTCCAAACAGGATTACCGGAACCGCAAAAATACCCCGGACGAGCCGAGCGGCATCATTATTCGCGCGCTGGGCGGCAAGGAAAACATTATTTCCGTCGATAACTGTTTTACCCGACTGCGGGTGGAATTAAAGGATATGACACGGGTGGATGAAGCCGCGTTAAAAAGCACCGGCGCCAAAGGCGTAGTGAAGAATCGCCGTGAAGTGCAGGTAATTTACGGCGTCACGGTCGGCAAGGTCAAAAATCAGGTAGAAAAATATTTAGCGACACTCTAACGCTTTATTAATGGGAGATATCGAATGAAATTAACCGTTCTCGGCGGCGGCGGCGTGCGTTCCCCGTTCCTCGCCAAATCCATCGCCTATAACGCCCATCGCATCGGCATTACCGAAGTGGTGTTTATGGATACCGATGAGCGCCATCTGGCGGTCTACGGTGCCCTCGCGCAGGGCGTATTCCAGCGCATTCGCGGCGACATTACTTTCAGCCTCAGCAGCGATCCGCGCCAGGCGCTGCAACGCGCCGACTACATCATCACCACCCTGCGCATCGGCGGCGAGGAAGGCCGCATCCATGACGAGCGCATCGCGCTCAATCACCAGTTGCTCGGGCAAGAAACCACCGGCGCCGGCGGCTTCGCCATGGCGATGCGTTCGATTCCGGCGATCCTCGACTATTGCCGCCTGATCGAACAGGTTTCCTCACCGGACGCGGTCCTGTTCAACTTCACCAATCCTTCCGGCATGGTGACCGAGGCGATCATCAAATCCGGCTTCCAGCGCCGGGTCTATGGCATCTGCGACGCCCCCAGCGAGTTTATCCGCGAACTGGCCGAGCTGCTGGACTGCCGCGAAGACCAACTGAGCGTCGACTGCTTCGGCCTCAACCATCTTTCCTGGTTCCGCAATGCGCGCGTCAACGGCGAACCGGTCACGGAACGGTTGCTGGCGGATCCGCGCCTGTATCGTGATACCTGCATGAAATACTTCTCGCCGGAGTTGGTGGCGCTGTCGGACAATTTGATGCTCAACGAGTATCTCTATTATTACTACTATCGTGAGCAGGCGATCGCCGCCATCGTCGCGGGCGGCGAGACCCGCGGCGAACAAATCGCGGCGATCAACCGCCAAATGCTGTCAGAGTTAGGCGAGCTGGACATCCCCCACCAGCTGGAACACGCCTTCTCTGTCTATTTCAGCCATTATCTGCAGCGCGAAAACTCCTACATGCAGCGCGAGTCCAACCAGGGCAAGGTGAAAACGCGCGAGATGCTGACGCTGCAACAGTTTATCGAGCAGCCGGACAGCGGCGGCTATGCCGGGGTGGCGATCGACATTCTGGAGGCGGTCAACAGCGGCCGGCAAAAACGCGTGGTGGTGTCGATGCAAAACCGCGACACGCTCGATTTTCTGCACCCGGAAGACGTGATCGAAATCAGCTGCGAATTGAGCAGCGCCGGCATTCAGCCGGTCAAAATGCGCGATATTCCCGACACCCAGAAAAACCTGATTTCGCAGGTGAAAGAGTACGAACGGCTGGCGGTGGCGGCGATCCTGACCGGCAACCGCCAACTGGCCATCAAGGCGCTGATGGTGCACCCGCTGGTCAACTCCTACTCGCTGGCGAAAACGCTGGTAGAGGAGTACCTGCAGGCCCACCGCGCGTATGCCGGGCACTGGCGCTAAACGGTGCGGCCGTCAGCGGCCGCGACGTTCAAACCAGGCGGTGATCACATTCTCGAATCCCAACAGACAGTGGCCGAAAAACGGGTTGGGATAGTAGATATCGTGATCGTATTTTTGCCGGTCCTCAAACAGAAAGGTCATGTCGGCCTGCTGCGCCAGCGGGCTGCCGCCGTCGCCGCAGAAGGCCGCCAGCAGAATGCGGTTACGCTTCACCGCCTCGCTCCAGCTCAGCGCCGAGCCGCTGTTGCCCGACTTTGAAATCACGATCACCATGTCGAAGCGAAAGCGCGTCTCACGGTCAAGAATGTCGAAATCCGGCCACAGCGACAGATAACTGTCTACACCCAGCGTCATAAACTTGTTGTACATATATTGAGCCACCAGCTGCGAAAAACCGCTGCCGTGGATCAGGATCTTGCCGTTGTCGAGCAGATCGAGAAACTGCGCCTGCTGGGCCGGCGGTGCCGCCGACGTAGCGCGTTCCGCCTGGTAAGCCGGCGCCATCGTCAGGTTGAATTTGATGAAATAGACCAGTTCGAGATAGCCGCGAAAGCCCAGCTTTTTAGCCAGCCGCACCAGCGTCGAGGGGGAACTGTAGCAGCGTGCGGACACCGCACGGATGCCGTCGTCGATGCAGGCGTCCGGGTTGTCGAGAATGCAGTGCAAAATCGTCAGATCCGTCTTGCTGAGCTCAGCCTGGCTGAAGACCTGTTTGAAATTCATCGCTGCCCTCGTTTATTCGCCAAAATTATTGTTTCGCACGCGCTTCACCGCCTGTCCAGCGCGAGACACACAAATTGTGATGCGCTTTAAGGCGCTGAACCCCTTGATTTGCCAGCGGGATAACCGCCTTTACCCACCCCGCCCCGGCCCCTATAATGGCCCCTTTCTGGGGTATGGCGCGGCCGAAAACGGCAGCCCATACGGGTTCGGCTCACTACTGCTGAAGGATACGCTGCATGAAAAAGTGGTCACATCTGCTCGCAGCCGGGATGATGGCGCTGAGTTTCTGCTCTGCAAACGCCTCTGACGGCAAAACGCTGTATTTCTATAACTGGACTGAATACGTCCCGCCGGGGCTGCTGGAGCAGTTCACCAAAGAAACCGGCATCAAGGTGATCTATTCCACCTATGAATCCAACGAAAGCATGTACGCCAAGCTGAAGACCTACAAGGACGGCGCGTACGATCTGGTGGTGCCCTCCACCTACTTCATCGCCAAGATGAGCAAGGAAGGCATGCTGCAAAAAATCGACAAGAGCAAGCTCAGCCACTTCAAGGATCTCGATCCCACCCTGCTGAACAAGCCGTTCGATCCCAACAACGACTACTCCATCCCTTACATCTGGGGCGCTACCGCCATCGGCGTCAACAGCGACGCGCAGGATCCGTCCACCGTCACCGCCTGGGCCGATCTGTGGCAACCGCAGTACAAAGGCCGCCTGCTGCTGACCGACGACGCGCGCGAAGTGTTCCAGATGGCGCTGCTCAAGCTGGGCTATTCCGGCAACACCACTGACCCGAAAGAGATCGAAGCCGCCTACCACGAGCTGCAGAAATTGATGCCGAACGTGCTGGCCTTCAACTCCGACAACCCGGGCAACCCGTTTATGGAAGGGGAAGTCAACGTCGGCATGGTGTGGAACGGCTCGGCCTTTGTGGCGCGCCAGGCCGGCACGCCGCTGGAGATCGTCTGGCCGAAGGAAGGCGGGATCTTCTGGATGGACAGCCTGGCCATTCCGGCCAACGCGCGCAACGTCGAAGGGGCGCTGAAGCTGATCGACTTCCTGCTGCGGCCGGAAATCGCGGTGCAGGTGGCGGAGACCATCGGTTACCCGACGCCGAACCTGGCGGCGAAGAAGCTGCTGTCGCCGGAGATCGCCAACGACAAGTCACTCTACCCGGATAAGGCGGTGATTGAGCACGGCGAGTGGCAAAACGACGTCGGCGACGCCAGCACGCTGTACGAAAGCTACTTCCAAAAGCTGAAAGCCGGGCGCTAATACGCCCGCCATCCCATCAGGGCGCGCATTGCGCCCTGATGCCTTTCTCAGGGCCGGTCGGCCCGCGCCACCTTGCCCACCAGGAACTTGTGCACAAAACGCGGCACCACTTCGCTGGCCAGACCGTAGTGTTTCTCATCGAACTGGCTCTCTACCTGGCTCGGTTCCAGGTTCAGCTCCATGGCGTAAGCGCCGCCCAGCCGCGCCTCATGCACGAAGCCGGCCGCCGGGTAGACATGGCCGGAGGTGCCGATGGCGACGAAGAAATCGGCCTTGCTCAGCGCCTGGTAGATGTCATCCATGCCCAGCGGCATCTCACCGAACCACACCACGTGCGGCCGTAGCGGCGCCGGGAACTGGCAGCAATGGCAACGATCGTCAACGCTGAGATCGCCGGGCCATTCGAACACCTGCCCCGACTGGGTGCAACGCACCTTCAGCAGTTCGCCGTGCATGTGCAGCACCCGCTTGCTGCCGGCGCGCTCATGCAGGTTATCAATGTTTTGCGTGACCAGCAGGAAGTTGTCTCCCAACCACTCTTCCAAATCCGCCAACGCGCGGTGTGCGGCGTTCGGGGCGATCTCCTCCGTCTGCAGCTGGCGGCGGCGTTCATTGTAAAACGCCTGCACCAGCGCCGGATCGCGCTGAAAACCTTCCGGCGTGGCGACGTCCTCCACCCGGTGCTCTTCCCACAGCCCATCCGCGGCGCGGAAGGTGCGAATGCCCGACTCGGCCGAAATGCCGGCCCCGGTCAACACCACCACAAACGGCTTTTTCAGCTCGGCCGCCGCCATGGTGTCACGGTGAAAAATGCGTGAACGAAAGCGCTGATGCAGCACATGCTTACTCTTGCGAAACTGACACAGCCGATGGCGAGTGTACATTAACTCTCTCCTTACTTTTCCCTGTTTACCCTTCTTACTGGACGTTGCGGCGTTGTTGGCTGCATACATTCACGCCCGGCCTCAACGCCCATTACGTTGGGCGCGCCAAATTGAGGAACGCCGCGCCGCGCACGCCGCCGGCGTCGCCATAGCGCGCCTTCTCGATGCGCGGCAGCCGGGCCACCCGCAGCAGGTGCGCCGGCAGCCGCTGCGGCAACGCCTGGTAAATGGCGTCGAAATTCGACAGCCCGCCGCCGATCACCACCAGATGCGGATCCAGCACCGTCAGCAGGTTACCCAGGCAGATCGCCAGCACGTCCATAAAGCGGTCGACGTGAGCCACCGCCTGCGGCTCACCTGCCTGATAATGGGCAATGATCTCGATGGCAGGCAAGCGCCGGCCATAGAAATGGGCGTACATCCATTCGAAACCGCGGCCCGATATGTAATTTTCAATGCAACCCTGATGGCCGCACCCGCAGGCAACGCGAGGCACATCACGCCCCAGCACCTCGAGCGCGTCCACCGGCAGGCGCAAATGGCCGAACTCGCCGGCGATATAGTTGCGCCCAGGCACCGTCTTGCCATCGACGATCAGGCCGCCGCCCACGCCGGTGCCGAGGATGATGCCCAGCACCGTCGGGTAGCGGCGGAACTCGTCGTCCCAGGCTTCCGACAGCGCAAAGCAGTTGGCGTCGTTATCGACGCGCACCTCGCGCCCGATCAGCGCCGCCAGATCGCGCGGCAGCGGCCGCCCCATCGCCGCCGGCACGTTGGCGGTAAACAACGTGCCGTCATCGTCGTTGGGCAGGCCCGGTATGCCGATGCCGACGCTGCCGCGCCGGCCGCAAAACGCATCCGCCTCAAGGGTCAGATCGCACAGCGTGGCCAGCAGTTGCCGGTAGTCTTCACGCGGCGTCGGCACCCGCTTTTGCCAAATGCGCTGCAGGTTGCCGTCGAACACCCCCAGCTCAATCTTGGTGCCGCCCATATCGAAACCGTAGTACATAACCCATCCCCAGGCTAAAAAAACGGGGCGGCATCGCTGCCTCCCCGTCGGTGTTATTGTCCGCTCAGCACCCGCGCCGGATCGATGCGGCTGGCGCGCCTCGCCGGATACCAACTGGCCAACAGGCTCAGCACGATGGCGGTCGCCAGCACGATCAGCACGTCCAGCCAGTGCAGCTCGGAAGGCAGGAAGTCAATGAAGTAGATATCGCCCGACAGGAAGGAATGACCGACCAGTTTCTCGATGCCCCGGATGATGTTGGTCAGCTGCAGCGAAGCGATCACCCCGATCACCACGCCACTCAGGCTGCCCAGCAGCCCGGCCAACAGCCCGTACCAGATGAAGATGGCGCGAATAAAGCCGTCTTTAGCGCCCAGGGTGCGCAGCACCGCGATGTCGGCGCTTTTATCTTTCACCGCCATCACCAGCGTGGAGACGATGTTGAAGCAGGCCACGCCGATCACCAGCACCATCGCCAGATACATGATGGCGCGGATCATCTGGATGTCGCGGTACATATAGCCGTACTTGCCGATCCAGCTCTTGATGTAGATGTAAGCGTTGGTCACTTCGCCGGCGTCGCGCACCAGCTTGTTGGCGGCGAACACGTCGTTCATCTTGAGAGCGATGCCCGTGACGCTGTCACCCATGTCGAGATACTGCTGCGCATCGGCCAGCGGCACCAGCGCCAGGCTGTGATCGAGCTGGCCGCTGAGCTGCAAAATGCCGGTCACGTGCAGGCGAATGCGCTTCGGCTGCAGCAGCTTCATTTCCGGGTCGCTGTTGGGGATCATCACCGTGACATAGGCGCCCTGCTTGACGCCCAGCGCGTCGGCCACGCCCTTGCCGAGGATCACCTGCTGCTCGCCGGGCTTGAAGTTGGCCCAGGCTTCGCCCTGCACATAATGCGGCAGCGCGCTCAGCCGGCTCTCCTGCTGCGGATCAACGCCTTTGACTTCCACCGCGCGCAGCTGCGCGCCGTTTTCCATCAGGCCGGTAAAGTTAATGTACGGCGCGGCGGCCAAGATGCCCGGCACCTTTTCCACCCGCTGCAGAATCGACGGCCAGCCGCTGAACGGCTGATTGACCGGCTCAAGCTCGCCGTGCGGCACCACCGCCAGAATGCGGTTCTTCAGCTCACGCTCAAAGCCGTTCATCGCGCTCAGCCCGACGATCAGCACCGCCACCCCCAGCGCAATGCCGATGGTGGAGATGACCGAGATCAGCGACACCATGCCGCCGCGTTTACGGCCGCGGCTGAAACGCAGGGCCGTCAGGAAGGACAGTGAGGCTCCCGCCATTACTCGGCCCCCATCAGGGTCAGCTGCGCCTGCAGGTGGCCGTCGGCCATTTCCAGCTGGCGGCTCAGGCGCTTGGCCAGCTGCAGATCGTGCGTCACCACCAGGAAAGCGGTGCCCTGGCGCACGTTCAGCTCGCCCAGCAGATCGAAGATGCTGTCCGCGGTGCGTTTATCCAGGTTACCGGTCGGTTCGTCCGCCAGCACCAACGCCGGGTTGTTGACCAACGCGCGCGCGATCGCCACGCGCTGACGTTCGCCGCCGGAGAGCTCGGACGGGCGGTGCTTGCTGCGTTTTTCCAGCCCGACCGCCGCCAGCATCTCCCGCGCCTTCTCCTGCGCCTGCGCCGGCTTGGCGCCGCCGATCAAGAGCGGCATGGCGGCGTTTTCCAGCGCGGTGAAGTCCGGCAACAGATGGTGGAACTGATAGATGAAGCCCAGCTGGCGGTTGCGCAGCTCGGCCTTGGCCGCCGAAGACATGGCGTTCAGCGATTCGCCCTTGAAGATCACCTCGCCGGAGGTCGGCGAGTCCAGCCCGCCCAGCAGGTGCAATAGGGTGCTCTTGCCGGAACCCGAGCTGCCGACGATCGCCATCATCTCGCCCTGCTGCATGGCAAAGCTGACGTTGCGCAGCACGTCGGTGTGCAGGTTGCCTTCCTGATAGGTCTTGCACAGGTTGTCACACTGCAGCAAAAGATGGTTACTCATAACGTAAAGCCTCAGCGGGTTGTACGGCGGCAGCGCGCCATGAAGGATAGAGCGTGGACAACAGGGAAACCGCCATCGCCACCACGGCGATAATCGTCACCTGCAGCGGATCGACCGCCACCGGCAGCGAAGCGCCGTCGATCAAGGCGCCGAGGATCGGCATCAGATTGTTCAGATTGGTAGCCAGCAGCACGCCGAGCAGCGTGCCGAGCAGCGAACCGATGATGCCGGCGCTGGCGCCCTGCACCATAAATACCGACATGATCTGGCGGCGAGTCAGCCCTTGAGTCTGCAGAATGGCGACCTCGCCCTGCTTCTCCATCACCAGCAGGCCGAGCGAGGTAATGATGTTAAACGCCGCCACCGCCACGATCAGGCTGAGCAGCAGCCCCATCATGTTCTTCTCCATACGCACCGCCTGGAACAGCTCGCCCTTGCGATCGCGCCAGTCTTTCCAGACGGTGCCCGCCGGCAGCGCCTGCTGGCTGAGGGTATCGACCGTCAGCGGCTGTTGCAGGAACAGACGCCAGCCGGTGATGTTGCCGGCCGGGTAGCGCATCAGGCGCGAAGCATCCTGTTGGTTGACCAGCAGCTGATAGCCGTCCACCTCGCTGTTGGCGTGGAAGGTGCCGATGAGAGTGAACAAACGCTGGCTGGGAATGCGGCCCATCGGCGTGAACTGGCTGGCGCTCGGCACCATCACGCGCAGCGAATCGCCGCGCTTGACGCCAAGTTGCCCCGCCAGCTGTTCGCCGATGATGATGTTGTATTGGCCCGGCTGCAGCTGTTGCTGCTTGACGTTGACCAGATACGGGGTCAGCGGGTCGGCCTCGTCGGGATTCACGCCGAGCATCACCCCTACCGCCACGCTGCGGGCGCTTTGCAGCACCACGTCACCGGTGGTCAGCGGCGCAACGCGCGTGACGCCCTGCAGCTTCTGCACCTCGGAGGCCGGCAGCTGCTGCGGGTTGACCGATCCTTGCGGACTGGTGACCAGCGCCTGCGGCATCAGGCCGAGGATGTTGTTCTCCAGATCCTTTTCGAAACCGTTCATCACCGACAGCACGGTGACCAACGCCATCACCCCCAGCGTAATGCCGATGGTGGAAAGCCAGGATACAAACCGCCCAAAGCGGTCTGAGGCTCGCCCGCGCATGTAGCGCAGGCCAATGAATAACGCGACAGGTTGATACATGAAATCCGTTTGATAGCCGTGGCTTAAGCAAAGTGATCATGGATTATATCGTCGCCCTGAAAACAATTAAATGAAAAATAAAGATTTTTACGATTCTTACAGCAGTACGAATCCGGCCTTCCCATCTCGGATAACCCCTTGTTTACACTTAACTGTTTTTAGTGAATCGGCAAAATACTTGCGGCGTTCCGCCTCAGTTTCTTCTGAAAATGATAGTGAGACCTGCGATATCGCGTTTGCTTCTGTAACTCACCAGGCACTGGCCACATTGCCGTTTCCCACCGTTGCAACACGCCGCCGGCCAAGCGGGTTTCACTCAAGGTTCTGAGCGCAGGATCGCCAGCGATTTCACCCTATGCTACTATCTGCCAACATTGACAAAGTTGATGATAGTTATCGGTTAAACGCAAGGGCAATCAATGAGAACGGAAACAAAATATAAAATCTATGCCGACTTCTTTCGCGCGAGCAGAAAGTCTGGCATCGCAAGGCTAATCAAGTCCCTTTTCCAACAGAACTACGTCGGCTTTAACTACATTTTCACCTTGCGGCTGCACAGTGATTTTCACGCCAAAAAACGCAATATCTTTGAGAGACTTTGTTTTCGTCTACTGGTGAAAAATCTCAAGCGCCTGCAGATAAAATATGGCATCGAAATTCCCCATCAGGCCAGTATCGGTGAAGGCCTGCTTATTCCGCACTTCGGCGGCATCGTTATCCATCCCAACGTGAAGATTGGTAAAAATTGCACCATCCTGCAAGGTGTGACCATCGGCAACAACCTCTTCAAAAGCCGTGAAGACGTCGCCACTATCGGCGATAACGTCACCATTGCAGCCGGAGCCAAGATCGTTGGTCCGGTCACTATCGGTGACAATGTGACGATTGGCGCCAACTCCGTTGTCACCAGTGACATTGAGCCAAACTGCATCGTGGCAGGCATGCCGGCCAAGATTATTTCGCGCAAAGAGTCAATTGTGCTGAATACGGATTACTTGTCCTTTGACGAATATCAAAAGCGCTAATCTTGCGCTGACTGGCGTTCTATCTTTCCTTCCGGCGACGCCTTGTTGGCGTCGCGCTTGCGTGCATCGTCGCCCCGATAACTAACGAGATAGGGCACTTTTATCGGTGTCAGTTTACCGGCCGCTGGGCTACTATAAACAGCATAAAAGCACTGGGTTATCCGTGCCGGGACGCCCTCTAACACATTGATTAAAGATACCTGAATGAGCACTTCCGATAGCCGTAACCGTTCTTCATCCCCTCGTTATTCTCTGCCCGATCGCGCGGGCGATCTGCGCCAGCTGGGGCAACTGACCGGCGCGGCCTGCGCCGTGGAGTGCGCCGAGATCGTCGAGCGCCACCCTGGCCCGGTGATGCTGATCGCGCCGGATATGCAAAACGCCCTGCGGCTGCGCGACGAGATCCAGCAGTTCACCGATCAGATGGTGACCACGCTGTCCGACTGGGAAACCCTGCCGTACGACAGCTTCTCGCCGCATCAGGAAATCATCTCGGATCGTTTGTCGAGCCTGTATCACCTGCCGACCATGGCGCGCGGCGTGATCATTCTGCCGGTCAACACCCTGATGCAGCGCGTCTGCCCGCACGAATTCCTGCACGGCCACGCGCTGGTGATGAAGAAAGGCCAGCGCCTGTCGCGCGATAAGCTGCGCGCGCAGCTGGAACAGGCCGGTTACCGCAGCGTCGATCAGGTGATGGAGCACGGCGAATTCGCCACCCGCGGCGCATTGCTCGATCTTTACCCGATGGGCAGCGATGAGCCTTACCGCATCGACTTCTTCGATGACGAAATCGACAGCCTGCGCATCTTCGACGTCGATACCCAGCGCACGCTGAGCGAAGTCGAGGCCATCAATCTGTTGCCGGCCCACGAGTTCCCCACCGACAAGAACGCCATCGAGCTGTTCCGCAGCCAGTGGCGCGAGCAGTTTGAGGTGCGTCGCGACGCCGAGCACATCTATCAGCAGGTCAGCAAAAGCGCCTGGCCCGCCGGTATCGAATACTGGCAGCCGCTGTTCTTCAGCCAGCCGCTGCCATCGCTGTTCAGCTACCTGCCGGCCAATACGCTGATCGTCAATACCGGCGATCTGGAGGGCGCCGCCGAGCGCTTCTGGCAGGACGTCAACCAGCGTTACGAAAGCCGCCGCGTCGATCCGATGCGCCCGCTGCTGGCGCCGGATACGCTGTGGCTGCGCGTTGACGCGCTGTTCGGCGAGCTGAAAGCCTGGCCGCGCATCGCGCTGAAAACCGATGAGCTGCCGGCCAAGGCCGGCAATACCAATCTGGATTACCATGCCCTGCCCGATCTGGCGGTACAGGCGCAGCATAAATCCCCGCTGGATAATCTGCGGCGCTTTATCGAAGGCTTCGTCGGCAGCGTGATTTTCTCCGTCGAGAGCGAGGGGCGGCGTGAAACGCTGCAGGATCTGCTCGGCCGCATCAAGCTGGCGCCGGCGCTGATCCAGCGTCTCGATCAGGCGGAAACCGCGGGCCGTTACATGATGGTCGGCGCCGCCGAACACGGCTTCCTCGACGGCCTGCGCCAGCGTGCACTGATCTGCGAAAGCGATCTGCTCGGCGAGCGCGTCAGCCGCCGCCGGCAGGACAACCGGCGCACCATCAACACCGATACCCTGATCCGCAACCTGGCGGAGCTGCATCCCGGCCAGCCGGTGGTGCACCTGGAGCACGGCGTTGGCCGCTATGTCGGCCTGACCACGCTGGAAGCCGGCGGCATCAAGGCTGAATACCTGATCCTCTCCTACGCCGGTGAGGACAAGCTGTACGTACCGGTGTCTTCGCTGCATCTGATCAGCCGCTACGCCGGCGGCGCGGATGAAAACGCTCCGTTGCACAAACTGGGCGGCGACGCCTGGACACGCGCGCGGCAAAAAGCGGCCGAACGGGTGCGCGACGTCGCGGCGGAGCTGCTGGATATTTACGCCCAGCGCGCCGCCAAGGCCGGTTTCGCCTTCAAGCATAACCGCGAACAATACCAGCTGTTCTGCCAGACCTTCCCGTTCGAAACCACGCCGGATCAGGAACAGGCGATCAACGCGGTGCTGAGCGACATGTGCCAGCCGCTGGCGATGGACCGCCTGGTGTGCGGCGACGTCGGCTTCGGCAAAACCGAAGTGGCGATGCGCGCCGCCTTCCTGGCGGTGGAAAACGGCAAGCAGGTGGCGGTGCTGGTGCCGACCACCCTGCTGGCACAGCAGCACTTCGACAACTTCCGCGATCGCTTCGCCACCTGGCCGATCCGCATCGAGATGATGTCGCGCTTCCGCAGCGCCAAAGAGCAGCAGCAGGTGCTGGACGACGCGGCCGATGGCAAAGTGGACATCATCATCGGCACCCACAAACTGCTGCAGAGCGATCTGCGCTGGAAGGATTTGGGGCTGCTGATCGTCGATGAAGAACACCGCTTTGGCGTGCGCCACAAGGAGCGCATCAAAGCGATGCGCGCCGACGTCGATATCCTGACGCTGACCGCCACGCCGATCCCGCGTACGCTGAACATGGCGATGAGCGGCATGCGCGATCTGTCGATCATCGCCACTCCGCCGGCGCGCCGGCTGGCGGTGAAGACCTTCGTGCGCGAATACGACAGTCTGGTGGTGCGCGAGGCGATCCTGCGCGAAGTGCTGCGCGGCGGCCAGGTTTACTACCTCTACAACGACGTGGAAAACATCGAGAAAGCGGCGCAACGCCTGGCTGAGCTGGTGCCGGAGGCGCGCATCGCCATCGGTCACGGTCAGATGCGCGAACGCGATCTGGAACGGGTGATGAACGATTTCCACCACCAGCGCTTCAACGTGCTGGTGTGCACGACCATCATCGAAACCGGCATCGATATCCCCAGCGCCAACACCATCATCATCGAGCGGGCCGATCGCTTCGGCCTGGCGCAGCTGCACCAACTGCGCGGCCGCGTCGGGCGTTCCCACCATCAGGCTTACGCCTATCTGTTGACGCCAAACCCGAAAGCCATGGGCACCGACGCTCATAAACGGCTCGAGGCCATCGCGTCGCTGGAAGATCTCGGTGCCGGTTTCGCGCTGGCGACTCACGATCTGGAGATCCGCGGCGCCGGCGAACTGCTGGGCGAAGACCAGAGCGGCCAGATGACCACCGTCGGCTTCTCGCTCTATATGGAGCTGCTGGAAAGCGCCGTCGACGCGTTGAAAAACGGCCGCGAACCGTCGCTGGAAGATCTCACCAGCAACCAGACCGAGGTAGAGTTGCGCATGCCGGCGCTGCTGCCGGAAGATTTCATTCCCGACGTCAATACCCGCCTGTCACTGTATAAGCGCATCGCCAGCGCGAAGAACGACGGTGAGCTTGACGAGCTGAAGGTCGAGCTGATCGACCGCTTCGGCCAGTTGCCGGATGCGGCGCGCAACCTGTTGCAGTGCGCGGCGCTGCGCCTGCATGCGCAGAAGCTGGGGATCAAACGCATCGAGAGCAACGAGCGCGGCGGCTTTATCGAGTTCGGCGACAATAACCGCGTCGATCCCGGCTATCTGATCGGTCTGCTGCAGGGCAATCCGCAGGTTTACCGCCTGGACGGCCCGAGCAAGCTGAAGTTCACGCTCGATCTGGCCGATCGTCAGAAGCGCCTGACGTTCACCGAAGAGTTGCTGAACGCCTTCCGCGAACACACGCTGGCGGTCTGAGCCAATGCCCCCGCCGTGGCGGCGGGGGCGGCTTATTCGCGCGGGAATCCGGCGCCCAGCGGCGCCAGCTGCATCACGCGGCTGGTCACCACCCGGTTTTTGCCGCTGCGCTTCGCCTCATACAAGGCCTCGTCGGTCATGGCGATCGCCTTGTCCAGCCTCATGCCCGGCAGATACAGCGACACGCCGATCGACAGCGTGATGTGCGCTTCGTCGTGCGCATTCAGCAAGAACGTCGAGCTTTCAACCGCGCTGCGAATGCGCTCCGCCACCCCGCCGATGACCTGCGGATCGTAGCTGGCGGTGATCACCATAAACTCCTCGCCACCGTAGCGCCCGACGAAGTCCTCATTGCGCACGCTGTTTTGCAGCAGCCGGCCGACGCTGGCCAGCAGCACGTCACCGGCCGGATGGCCGTAGGTATCGTTGATGCTTTTGAAGTTATCCAAATCGAGGATCATCAGCCCGCACGGGCGGCGCTCGGCACGCTGCAGCATCAGCTGATAATCGACGCTGGCGCGGTTGTTGATGTGGGTCAGGCTGTCGGTGGTGGCGCGCGCGCGCATCGCGAAATAGGCGTAGATATGGCGCTCTTTGAAATTCAGTGCATGATAGCAAATCGCCAGACAGAGCGCGGAAACCGCCTGGTACAGCAACACATCCGGCCACAGCCCGCTCATGTCCACCAGCAGCCACACCACCGCGATGCGATACAGCGCGATGATGCCGATCGTCAGGTAAAACGTCCGGTGGGATTTTTTCAGCCACACGCGCGACAACAGCAGCGGCGCGACGATCGAGGCGATGAACAGGTTATCGACGGTGAAACCGCCGGTCAGCGTCATGGCGAACAGAAAACTCACCAGCCCGCTGACGCCGCCGCCGAAGAAAGTCACCAATATCATCGGGATCATCGCAAAGCTGTAATGCACCTTATCGGTCAGCTCCAGCCGATCCTGGCTCAAATACAGCACCGCCACCCCGGCCAGCAGGCCGAAAATAACCCGCTTCCACAGTGCGGATTGATAAGAAAAAGGGGCATTCTTGCTGAGAAGGAAATAGCTTATCGACAGCGTGGCGTAGGTGATGCAGGCGTCGCTGTAAAGGGTAGAAATGGACGCAATGTAAGTCATAAATAGTCAGCGCGCTCCTCGGGATCGCCAGGGGGTAATGTGCAGACGTTGAATAACGCATCCCTGTCGTCTCCGCTTCGGCGGCGGCCATTTTACACAGTCTATTAATAGAGTAGCAGTTCTATCTTATCGCCAAGCCGTCTATCTCACGACGCCCGCTTCAGGCTACTCTGTGCGTTGTGTTATCGGGGGAGAACCGCATGAATATCGACGATGAACTGCAAGCGCTCAGCGAACAGGAAGCGACGCTGGCCTTTACCCATTTTGACGCCGCCACCGCCTGGGAACTGGGCGCGGCGCTGAAAACCGCCGCCGAGCGGCGCGGCCTGAGCATCGCCATCGAGATCCAACTGGCCGGGCAGACGCTGTTTTATTACGCCATGCCGGGGGCAACGCCGGACATTGCCGACTGGGTGCGGCGCAAGCGCAATCTGGTGAACCATTTTCACAAAAGCTCTTACGCCATCGGCCTGCGCCTGCAGCAGCGGCAAACGTCGCTGGAGGAGCGTTACGGGCTGAGCGTGCGTGACTATTCGGTGCACGGCGGCGCCTTCCCGCTCACCCTGACCGGCCTCGGCTGCGTCGGCAGCATCAGCATTTCCGGCGCGCCGCAGAAGGAAGATCACCAGCTGCTGGTGAGCACTTTAGCCCATTTTCTCGGCTTATCCCTGCCCGCCCTGCAATAACCGTTAAAACCTTGACTGTCACCTTTCTTTTCAGCCGCAGAATCTGCGGCTGACTTCTCTATTATCGAAATTTAGCGCCGAACAAAAGGGCGACTCTCTGATTTCCTGCGCCAAATTGATACAGGTCTGGTAATCCGCTGAACAAAAGGCGTATGGTATCTGTCACGTGACAAGACGGACCTCATCGGGCCCGCCATTCCTTTCACTTTTGAAGATTTGGTACGCACCGTAGATGAAAACGCATGAAATAAACAAAATTCGCCCCTTCAGCGCGCTGATAGACGCCTGCTGGCGGGAACCTTATAACCTGGCGCGGTTGCTGAAAGACGCTATCGCCGGGGTGACGGTCGGTATTATCGCCATTCCGCTGGCGATGGCGTTGGCGATCGCCAGCGGCGTGCCGCCGCAGTATGGTCTGTATACCGCCGCCATCGCCGGCATCGTCATCGCCGTCAGCGGCGGTTCGCGCTACAGCGTCTCCGGCCCCACCGCCGCCTTCGTGGTGATCCTCTATCCGGTCTCGCAGCAGTTCGGCCTGGCCGGCCTGCTGGTCGCCACGCTGATCTCCGGGGTATTTCTGCTGCTGATGGGGCTCGCGCGCTTTGGCAGGCTGATCGAGTACATTCCGCTGCCGGTGACGCTCGGCTTTACCTCCGGCATCGCCATCACCATCGCCACCATGCAGATCAAGGACTTCTTCGGCCTGCAGCTGACGCACACGCCGGAAAATTACGTCGGCAAGCTGTATGCCCTGCTGCAGGCGCTGCCGACGCTGGATATCGGCGATACCCTGATCGGCGCCGTGACGCTGCTGATTTTGATCTTCTGGCCCAAACTCGGCCTGCGGGTGCCCGGGCACCTGCCGGCGCTGCTGGCGGGCACCGCGTTGATGGGGCTGCTGACGCTGTTTGACCACCCGGTGGCGACCATCGGCTCCCGCTTCAGCTACCTGCTGGCCGATGGCAGCAGCGGCCAGGGCATTCCGCCGATCCTGCCGCAGCTGTTGCTGCCCTGGGATCTGCCGGGCGGCGGCGGGCAACCGTTCACTCTGAGTTGGCAAACCGTTTCCGCCCTGTTGCCGGCGGCGTTTTCGATGGCGATGCTCGGGGCGATCGAATCGCTGCTGTGCGCGGTGGTGCTCGACGGCATGACCGGCAAGAAGCATAACTCGAACAGCGAATTAATCGGCCAGGGTGCGGGCAACATCATCGCGCCGTTCTTCGGCGGCATCACCGCGACCGCTGCGATTGCCCGATCGGCCGCCAACGTGCGCGCCGGCGCCACCTCGCCGGTTTCCGCCATCATCCACGCGCTGCTGGTGCTGTTGGCGCTGCTGGTTCTGGCGCCGTGGCTCTCTTATCTGCCGCTGGCGGCGATGGCGGCGCTGCTGTTGATGGTCGCCTGGAACATGAGCGAGGCGCACAAAGTGATTTACCTGCTGCGCCGGGCGCCGAAGGACGACATTCTGGTGCTGCTGCTGTGCATGTCGCTGACGGTGCTGTTCGACATGGTGATCGCCATTACCGTGGGCATCGTGTTGGCGTCGCTGCTGTTTATGCGTCGCATCGCCCGCATGACGCGGCTGAGCGAGCTGAGCGCCGACGATGGCCGCCTGGTGCTGCGAGTGAATGGCCCGCTGTTCTTCGCCGCCGCCGAGCGCATCTTTAGCGAACTGCTGGCGCGCAGCGAGGATTACCGGACGATCGTGCTGCAGTGGGATGCGGTGCCGGTGCTCGACGCCGGCGGCCTGAGCGCCCTGCGGCGCTTTATCGACGCGCTGCCGGCGGATAAAAAGCTGGTGATCACCGACGTGCCGTTCCAGCCGCTGAAAACCCTGGCGCGCGCGCGGGTGCAGCCGATCGAGGGCCGCTTGCAGTTCTACCCGACGCTGCCGGAAGCGCTGGCGGCCACCGGCGCCTAAACGTAAAAAAGCCCGACGCGTCGGGCTTTTTTTTGGCGATGAGCGCTTAGTTGCTGGTATCCAGCTCCGGGAAGCTCTTCACCAGGTCGTCGATGGCTTTCATCTGCGCCAGGAACGGTTCCAGCTTGTCCAACGGCAGCGCAGACGGCCCGTCGCACTTGGCGTTGTTCGGATCCGGGTGCGCCTCGAGGAACAGCCCTGCCAGGCCAACCGCCATGCCGGCACGCGCCAGCTCGGCCACCTGAGCGCGACGGCCGCCGGACGCGGCGCCGAACGGATCGCGGGTCTGCAGCGCGTGGGTCACATCGAAGATCACCGGATGGCCGCCGGTCACGTTCTTCATCACGTTGATGCCCAGCATGTCGACCACCAGGTTGTCATAGCCAAAGTTGCTGCCGCGATCGCACAGGATCACCTGGTCGTTGCCGCCCTCTTTGAACTTGTCGACGATATTGCCCATCTGCCCCGGGCTGACGAACTGCGGCTTCTTGACGTTGATCACCGCGCCGGTTTTCGCCATCGCTTCCACCAGATCGGTCTGACGCGCCAGGAAGGCCGGCAGCTGGATCACGTCAACCACTTCGGAAACCGGCTGCGCCTGCGCCGCTTCGTGAACGTCGGTGATGATTTTCACGCCGAAGGTTTTCTTCAGCTCTTCGAAGATCTTCATCCCTTCTTCCAGGCCCGGACCGCGGTACGAGTGGATGGAAGAACGGTTGGCTTTGTCGAAAGAGGCTTTGAAAACGTAAGGGATGCCCAGTTTTTGCGTCACGGTGACGTAGTGCTCGCAGATGCTCATCGCCAGATCGCGCGATTCCAGCACGTTCATACCGCCAAACAGCACAAACGGCAGGTCGTTTGCTACGTCGATGTCGCCAATGCTAACCACTTTCTGTTTCATGCTTTCGCCTTTGTTAAGGTTGTAACCGTCGCCTTGCAAACTGCACGGAGTCATTAAATTAATGCAGCGTCACCTGTTTCGGCTCAATCGAATGGATCTGCACTTTGATCACTTCGCTGACCGGGTCTTCAGGGCACTGCTCGACAAAATAGTTGAGATCGGAAATCGCGATATGGTTGCACTCCAGCTGGGCGTAAATCAGCCCGCGGTCGCGGATCTCGTACGGATCTTCCGGATCGAAGCACAACACCGTTTCACTGGTGCGCAGCGCCATTTCCAGCTGCTTTTCTTCCATCAGAGCGGCCTTCAGCGTATCCAGCATCTTGCGCACCACCATGATGTTCTCGGATTCGTCGAGATCGTCGTCTTCCAGCTCGGCACCCAAGCCCAGGTTGCCCTTAATCCACACTTCCAGCTGGTGTTCGCTCAGGGTTTCGCCGTTCAGCGGGTTGATCAGCCACAGCTCTTCATCCAGCCAATCGGCGCGCAGGATCAGCTGAGTGGGGAAAATCACCGGCAGCAGCGGCAGATCCAGCGCGTTGGCGATGTGCAGGAAGATGGTGCCGAGCGAAACCGGCGTGCCCTGCCGCCCCTCCAGCACCTTGTCCAGCCAGATGGCGTCCGACAGGCGGTACACGCCGCTGGCGCCGCCGAATCCCCAGGTCTTGTAGAACAGTTCAATGAGCGCATCCAGTTGCTGCTCCTGAGTGATATCGGCCGGCACCACCGCGCGCGCTTCGTCCACCAGTTGTTGCAGCTTGCGCTCCACGTCGGCAGCCGGGAAATCGCGCCGCACCGACTGCGACACCAGGATCACCCCTTCGCTCAGCGGCGAGGTGTTAAATTCAAAATCAGCAATGCTACTCATAGGTATCCCATCAGAAACGGTATTTTCGTCGTGGCAAGTTTAATTATCAGGTACAGGCAGCCCAACGCCAGCACGAACGCCACGGTTCGCAGCCGCTGATTTTTGGTCTTCTTGCCCAATGCGACGTAGCCAAGCAGGATATAGATAATAACGCCAAACAGCTTCTCGGTCAGCCATGAGTCCATACCCAGCAGCGGATAAAACGCGAACGTCACCACCAGCGCGATGCCGCTGACGAACAGCAGCGTGTCATTCAGGTGCGGCGCTATCTTGACCCAGCGGCGGCCCATGATCGGCGAACGGCGCCACTGCCAAAAGAAACGCAGCACAAACAAGGTAATACTGATGGCGACCGTCAGCAAATGGAAATGTTTCAACGCGGTGTATGCAGTCATGATGCTCCCTTAAATGGCCCGGGCGTCGTTATTATGAGGGCGCTTATCCCGGCCATTGGCCGAGCGTCACGCGGTCGTTGTCGCCGTAATCACGGTGGGTGGCGACAGCGGAAAATCCGGCGGCCTGCAGCAACGCGCGCACGCTCTCACCCTGCTGCCAGCCATGTTCCAACAGCAGCCAGCCCTGCGGCTGCAGATAGTGCGGCGCCTGGCGCACGATGGCGGCCAGATCCGCCAAGCCATGCTCGGCGGCGACCAGCGCACTGCCCGGCTCGAAGCGCACGTCGCCCTGTGACAAATGCGGATCGGCGGCGTCGATATAGGGCGGATTGCTGGCGATCAGCGCGAAACGTTGCCCCGCGACGGGCGCAAACCAGCTGCCCTGTAAAAATCGGACGTTGTCGATCTTCAGCTTGTGCGCATTGTGCTGCGCCAGCGCAACCGCCTCCGGCTGCACATCGACGCCGATAGCCGAACAATCCGGGCGCTCGCTGGCCAGCGCCAGCGCAATGGCGCCGGTGCCGGTGCCGAGATCGAGGAAGTGGCAGGGTTGCGGCGGCAGGCGCGCCAGCGCCAGTTCCACCAGGCATTCGGTATCCGGGCGCGGGATCAGCGTCGCGGGCGAGACCGACAGCGGCAGCGACCAAAACTCGCGCTCGCCCACCAGATAGGCCACCGGCTCACCGCGTTCGCGGCGCGCCAGCAGCGTCTCCAGCTGCTGTTGCTGCGGCGGCGTCAGCAGGGTTTCCCCGAACGCCATCAGGAAGGTTCTGGCCTTGCCGGTCACGAAACCCAACAGGATTTCCGCGTCACGCCGGGCGCTGTCGCTGTGGGTCAAACGCGCGGCGGCGGCTTTCAGCCAGTGTTGATAATCCATCACTCTTGCTCGGCGGACAGCGCAGCCAGCTGATCGGCCTGATACTCCTGCACGATCGGCTGGATCAGCATGTCCAGTTTGCCTTCCATCACTTCATCCAGACGGTAGAGCGTCAGGTTGATGCGGTGGTCGGTCACCCGCCCCTGCGGGAAGTTGTAGGTGCGGTTGCGATCGGAACGATCGCCGCTGCCCAGCAGGTTGCGGCGAGTGGACGCCTCGGCTTGCTGGCGCTTGGCCATCTCGGCGGCGCGAATGCGCGCGCCCAGCACCGACATCGCCTTGGCTTTGTTTTTGTGCTGTGAACGTTCGTCCTGGCACTCCACCACGATGCCGGTCGGCAGGTGGGTAATGCGGATCGCCGAATCGGTGGTGTTAACGTGCTGACCGCCGGCGCCGGAGGAGCGGAAGGTGTCGATTTTCAGATCGCCCGGGTTGATGTCCGGCAGCTCGGCTTCCGGCACTTCCGGCATCACCGCCACGGTGCAGGCGGAGGTGTGGATGCGCCCCTGGGATTCGGTTTCCGGCACGCGCTGCACGCGGTGGCCGCCGGATTCAAACTTCAGCTGGCCGTACACGCCGTCGCCGGAAACTTTGGCGATCACTTCTTTGAAGCCGCCGTGCTCGCCTTCGTTGGCGCTCATCACCTCGACGCGCCACCGGCGGCCTTCGGCGTAACGGCTGTACATGCGGAACAGATCGCCGGCGAAGATCGCCGCCTCATCGCCGCCGGTGCCGGCGCGCACTTCGAGGAAACAGCTGCGCTCATCATCCGGATCTTTCGGCAGCAGCAACACCTGCAGCTGCTGTTCCAGCGCTTCGCTGCTCGCCCGCGCCTGTTTCAGCTCTTCCTGCGCCATCTCGCGCATTTCCGGATCGTCCAGCATCATTTCCGCCGTCTCCAGATCCTCCTGCACCTGACGCCATTCCAGGAAGCAGCGGCTGACGTCGGTCAGCTGCGCGTATTCTCGCGACAGCGCGCGGAACCGGTCTTGGTCGGCGATAACGCCGGCATCGCCGAGCAGCGCCTGCACTTCTTCATGGCGCTCTTGTAACGCTTCCAGTTTGGCAACAATAGAAGGCTTCATGCGTGGTAATAAACCCTGTTAATAGAGAAAACTAATGCTGATCCAGCCCGAGGCTGTCGCGTAATAACTGCAACCGCTCCACGTCACCGTCGCCGGCGGCCTGCTGGAGGGATTTGGTAGGGGCATGAATAAGACGGTTGGTCAGTTTATGGGCCAGCTCGTGAATAACCTGCTCCACGTTGGCGCCCTGCGCGATGGCGGCCAGCGCTTTGGCCTCCATCTCTGCGCGGATCTGGTCGGCCTGCGAACGGTAGTCGCGGATGGTTTCCACCGCGCCCTGCGAACGCAGCCAGGCCATAAAGTTGGTGCTTTCCTGCTGCACGATCGATTCCGCCTGCACCGCCGCCGCTTTGCGCTGCGCCAGGTTGCTTTGAATGATGGCGTGCAGATCGTCCACGCTGTACAGATAAGCGTTGGCCAGCTTGCCGACCTCCGGCTCGATATCGCGCGGTACGGCGATATCCACCAGCAGCATCGGCTGGTTGCGGCGCGCTTTCAGCGCCCGCTCCACCATCCCCTTGCCGATGATCGGCAGCGGGCTGGCGGTGGAACTGATGATGATGTCGGCGTCCGCCAGGCGTTCGTCGATTTCCGGCAGGGTGATCACTTCCGCGCCGACTTCGTCCGCCAGCAGCTGCGCGCGCTCGCGGGTGCGGTTGGCGATGATCATGTGCCGCACTTTGTGTTCGCGCAGGTGGCGCGCCACCAGCTCGATGGTTTCACCGGCGCCCACCAGCAAGACGTTGAGATCGGCCAGCGATTCGAAGATCTGCCGCGCCAGCGTACAGGCGGCGAACGCCACGGAGACTGCGCTGGCGCCGATTTCGGTTTCGGTGCGCACGCGCTTGGCGACGGAGAAGGATTTCTGGAACAGACGCTCTAACTCGCCGGACAGCGACTGGCCGCGTTGTGACTCGGCGAAGGCCTTTTTCACCTGGCCGAGGATTTGCGGTTCGCCCAGCACCAGCGAATCCAACCCGCTGGCCACCCGCATCAGATGGCTGACCGCGTCATTGCCTTGATGCCAGTAGAGGCTTTTCTTCACCTCTTCCGGACGCAGATTGTGGTAGGCGCACAGCCAGGCGACCAGCTGCTCGTGCATGTGTTCCTGCTGCTCCACGCTGAGGTACAGCTCGGTGCGGTTGCAGGTGGACAACACGACGCCGCCCTGCACCAACGGTTGTTGGAGCAAGCTGGTCAGCGCCTCATCGATGGACTCTGGCGAGAAGGTCACCCTTTCACGCAGAGAAACCGGAGCGGTTTTGTGATTTATACCTAACGCCAGCAGGGTCATTGCTTCGAGTAATACTTCTGTTGGTACGGGTTCTCGTTGAGCGGCATTCTACTTGATGCGCGGGATCAATAAAAGTAACAACCGCATCTTCCGTTCAATCGCTGTCATAGACGACATCAATTAATGAATAAGTAATAAATACAGCGGGATAAATAGTCAAAGGGTAGGTTGATGGTTTAAATTTTAGCGCAGTTTGCGAAGACGCGCACGCTATTCGGCGCACATAACGTTGGCGTTTGCGCAACTCTGCACCGCTTATCGGGAGCGCCTCCCCCGCCTTCAGGCGATTGTGTTACGCTTAATGGCAACCCCGACGCGCGCGCCGCGTTGGCACTACGCCGATAAACGCGGCAAGATTCAACGCGATGCAGCAAAAAATTGACGCGCCGCCGCCGCCCCGTTAGCGTGAGCGCTGAATCCGGGTTTCGTCGCGCATGCCCGCAAGGACAAAAGGACAAGAAAAAGTTATGCCAATACGCAAAGTTAGTTTGCTCCGTCTGATCCCGCTGGCCAGCCTGGTGCTGGCCGCTTGTACCACCACCAAGCCAACCGGCCCGGCCACCAGCCCGACCTCACCGCAGTGGCGCGCCCATGAGCAGGCGGTGCAGCAGCTTAGCACCTATCAGACCCGCGGCTCTTTCGCCTACTTGTCTGATCAGAAAAAAGTCTATGCCCGCTTCTTCTGGCAGCAGTTTTCGCCGGAGCGCTACCGCCTGCTACTGACTAACCCGCTGGGCAGCACGGAAATGGATCTCAACGTACAGAAAAACGTGGTGCAGCTGACCGACAACCAGGGCAAACGCTACGTCAGCGACAACCCGGAAGAGATGATCCGCAAGCTGACCGGGATGGCGATCCCGCTGAACAACCTGCGCCAGTGGATGGTCGGCCTGCCGGGCGAAGCCAGCGATTTTGCGCTGGATGACCAATATCGCCTGAGCAAACTGACCTACCAGCAAGGCGGTCAAACCTGGAAAGTGGATTACCAGAGCTACAGCACCGAGGTGCAGCCGACGCTGCCGAACCGTTTGGAGCTGCAGCAGGGCGACCAACGCATCAAGCTGAAAATGGATAACTGGACGCTCAAATGATCCGCCAGTGGCCCTCCCCCGCGAAGCTCAACCTGTTTCTGTACATCACCGGCCGTCGTGAAGACGGCTATCACCTGCTGCAGACGATGTTCCAGTTTTTGGACTACGGCGACACCCTGACCATTGACCCGCGCCAGGACGATCGCATTAACCTGCTGACGCCGGTCGACGGCGTGCCGGACGAGCAGAACCTGATCGTGCGCGCCGCCCGCCTGCTGCAGCGCTATTGTGATGAACAGGGTCTGCAGACCGCACCGCGCGGCGCCGACATCAGCATCGACAAGCGCCTGCCGATGGGCGGCGGCCTAGGCGGCGGCTCTTCCAACGCCGCCACCGTGCTGGTGGCGCTGAACGAACTGTGGCGCTGCGGCCTTGACGACGACCAACTGGCTGCGTTGGGGCTTAGCCTCGGCGCCGACGTGCCGGTGTTCGTGCGCGGCCACGCCGCCTTCGCCGAAGGCATCGGCGAGCGCCTGCAGCCGGCCGAGCCGCAGGAAAAATGGTATCTGGTGGCGCATCCCGGCGTCGGCATCCCGACGCCGGTTATCTTCGGCGACGCCGAATTGAAAAGGGACACCCCGGTTCGCTCCTTAAGTGAGCTGTTGCAGGCGCCGTACGCAAATGATTGCGAACCGATCGCAAGAAAACGTTTTCGCGAGGTTGAACAGCTTCTTTCATGGCTGTTAGAATACGCCCCGTCACGCCTGACTGGCACAGGTGCTTGTGTGTTTGCTGAATTCGACACAGAAATCGCCGCCCGTCAGGTGTTAAATCAAGCCCCGGAGTGGTTGTGTGGTTTTGTAGCGCGCGGCGTTAACGTCTCCCCACTACATCGCATTCGTTCCGGGCGGTTTGAGTCGTAGCTCAACGTTTCGCTGCGCAGGGTCATGCACACCTGGCCCTGTTATCCCTGCGCTGCCTGCGGTCTCAATTTTAGTTTTACATACCCGTATGTATATTGCGCCGGCGTCGCCGACTGCCCCTTGGCGATGTCGTATGACAATATCTTCTCTGGACGCAAGCCTGAGGTTCTTCTCGTGCCTGATATGAAGCTTTTTGCTGGTAACGCCACCCCGGAACTAGCACAACGTATTGCCAACCGTTTGTACACCAGCCTTGGTGACGCCGCTGTAGGTCGTTTTAGCGACGGCGAAGTGAGCGTGCAAATCAACGAAAATGTACGCGGCGGTGATATTTTCATCATCCAGTCCACCTGTGCCCCGACCAACGACAACCTGATGGAACTGGTTGTGATGGTCGACGCCCTGCGTCGCGCCTCCGCAGGTCGTATTACCGCCGTTATCCCTTACTTCGGCTATGCCCGCCAGGATCGCCGCGTGCGTTCCGCGCGTGTGCCAATCACCGCCAAGGTGGTTGCCGATTTCCTCTCCAGCGTAGGGGTTGACCGCGTTCTGACGGTGGATCTGCATGCTGAGCAGATTCAAGGCTTCTTCGACGTACCGGTAGACAACGTGTTCGGCAGCCCGATCCTGCTGGAAGACATGCTGCAGCAGAACCTGGAAAACCCGATCGTGGTTTCCCCGGACATCGGCGGCGTCGTGCGCGCCCGCGCCATCGCCAAACTGCTGAACGACACCGACATGGCCATCATCGACAAACGCCGCCCGCGCGCGAACGTTTCTCAGGTGATGCACATCATCGGTGACGTGGCAGGCCGCGACTGCGTGCTGGTCGACGACATGATCGACACCGGCGGCACCTTGTGTAAAGCGGCTGAAGCGTTGAAAGAACGCGGTGCCAAGCGCGTATTCGCCTACGCGACGCACCCGATCTTCTCCGGCAACGCCGTGGACAACATCAAGAACTCGGTGATTGATGAAGTGATCGTCTGCGACACCATTCCGCTGTCGCCGGAAATCAAGGCACTGAAAAACGTTCGCACTCTGACCCTGTCCGGCATGCTGGCTGAAGCCATCCGCCGCATCAGCAACGAAGAGTCGATCTCTGCGATGTTCGAGCATTAATTCGTCGTCTTTCCGGTGCGGCGCCCACTGCGCCGGAAAGATAGCGCGCCCGACAGCAGAAAAAGAAAAACCCGTTGGTGCGCGAGCAACAACGGGTTTTCTACTTGTAGTCCGACATGACCTCAAACCTTAATGCACGGCAGATGTTCCCTTGCCCCGCTCTTGCTTCCCTTCTGCTTTTTTAATCAATGCGACGAACGATGTTGATCGTTGCGGCACCGTTTATCAAAGTGTTTTACCCACCAGTAGCGATCCGCCACCTGTTCGCGGCCGCCGATACGCGCGCCCACCAGCCACAACAGCGCGCCGACGAAGATGCTCATGATGGCGCCGTGGGCGAAAAATTGCGGCAGATTGAACTGGGATACTTCAGCAATAATTGAGTATCCGACACCGCCGATCATCACGACCAGCCCCAGCCCCATAAAAAAGTTGCCCACTCTGTCCGCGCTTCTACGTTTCATATGCCACCTCCATGATTGCCATGTGCCAACCGGGATAACGCTGCAACTTGTTAACCCACTTTGATAAGTTAAGTATAGTCCCTGTTGTGGCAAGGGGATTGCGGAGGCGATCACAAATGGTAAAGAATTATTGACACTTCTTAACACGGCGCTGAAAATTAGCGGACAAATTGAATTATTCAGCTAATGAATCATTCGTTTTTCTTACCCAGGGTGACGGCAGAGATCGGGTTTTGTCATTCATCGCCCCGACAGGTAGACTAAGGCCCTTTCCATTACCCTGATCATAGCGAATCTCCCAGTGAGCAGTATTAAATTGATAGTCGGTCTCGCCAACCCGGGCGCGGAATACGCCCAGACACGCCACAACGCCGGCGCCTGGTACGTCGATCTGCTGGCCCAGCGCCACAATCAGCAGTTAAAAGAAGAGAGCAAGTTCTTCGGCTACACCGCCCGTTTGAACCTGGCGGGCAACGACGTGCGCCTGCTGGTGCCGACCACCTTCATGAACCTGAGCGGCAAAGCGGTGCTGGCGATGGCCAACTTCTACCGCATCGAACCCAGCGAGATCCTGGTGGCGCACGACGAGCTGGATCTGCCGCCCGGCGTGGCCAAAATCAAGCTCGGCGGCGGCAACGGTGGCCACAACGGCCTGAAAGACATCCAAAACAAGTTCGGCAACAACCCGAACTTCTATCGCCTGCGCATCGGCATCGGCCATCCGGGCGACAAGAACAAGGTGGTGGGCTTCGTGCTCGGCAAGCCGCCGGCCAGCGAACAGAAGATGATTGACGAAGCGATCGACGAGTCGCTGCGCTGCACCGAAATGCTGATGAAGGACGGGCTGGAAAAAACCGTTCAGCGCCTGCACAGCTTCAAGGCGCAGGCCTGAACCCTGCCCGCTGCCTGCTTTTAGCCGCGCGGGTTGAAGGTTTCCTCGCCCACGCGGCGCTCATCGGCGGTGAAGCCCTCTTCCGCCACGTAATACTGCGGATCGTCCAGCTCATGGCTGCAGAACGGCCCGGCGCGCTTGAGCAGGCGCACGCAGTCACTGCTCAGGTGGCGCAGACGAATGCTTTTCCCCGCCGCCAGATAACGCGCCGTCAGCTTATCGATCGCCTCCACGCCGCTGGAATCCATCACCCGGGTGCCGGCAAAATCCAGCACCACATTCTGCGCATCGCTCTGCGGATCGAACAGCTCGGCGAAAGCCGCGGCGGAGCCGAAGAACAGCGGGCCATCCAGTTGATACACCGCCACGTCGCCCGTCACCTGCCGCTGGCGCACGCGGATGCGCGCCTGCTGCCAGGCGAACACCAGCGCTGAGATAATCACCCCGCTGATCACCGCCACCGCCAGATCGGTAAAGATGGTGATCAGCGTGACGACGATCATTACCAGCGCGTCGGCTTTCGGCATGCGGCGCAAGCGGCGCAGCGAGCTCCACTCGAAGGTGTTGTAACACACCACCAGCATCACCCCGGCCAGCGCCGCCACCGGCAGCAGGCCGATATAGCGCGACAGGCTGACCACGAACAGAATCAGCAGGATGGCGCCCACCGTACCGGAGATGCGCCCGCGCCCGCCCGAGGTGAAGTTGATGATCGACTGGCCGATCATCGCGCAGCCGGCGAAGCAGCCGAACAGGCCGCATACCGCGTTACCGGCGCCCTGCGCGATACTCTCGCGATTGCCGTTGCCCTTCTTGCCGCCCATTTCATCCAGCACCGTCATGGTCAGCAGCGATTCAATCAAACCGACCAGGGCGATCACCACCGCATAGGGCAGCACCACCCGCACCATCTCCAGGGTAAACGGCGCCGTCGGCAGACTAAAGTGCGGCAGCGCGCCGGAAATGTCCGCCAGATCGCCCACCCGCAGCGTGTGCAGGTTGAGGCCGATGGCCAACGCCGAGACCACCAGCAGCGCCGCCAGCGAAGACGGAATGGCTTTGGTCAGGCGCGGGAACAGCACCACCACCGCAATCGCCAGCGCCACCAGGCCGTACATCAGCGGCCCCTGCCCGGCGATCATCTTCAGCTGCGCCAGCATGATGACGATCGCCAGGCCGTTGACGAAGCCGTGGATCGCCGGCAGCGGCACCAGACGAATGAACTTGCCCAGCCGGAAGGCGCCGATCAGGATTTGAATCGCCCCGGCAAACAGCGTGGCCCACAGCACGTAACCCATGCCGTACTGCGCCGCCAGGCTCATCAGCACCACCACAATGGAGCCGGCGGCGCCGGAAACCATGCCCGGTTTGCCGCCGAACAGCGCCGTGACCAGGCCGATAATAAACGCGGTATGCAAGCCGACAATTGGCGAAAGACCGGCGACCAGCGAAAAGCCGACCGCCTCGGGGATCATCGAAACCGCCACCACAAAGCCCGCCAGGACTTCATTTTTAACGTCCGCGATCCTGACGTTACTCAGATTAAACATGCATTATTCACTTATGACAGATGACATCATCTCCCCGCGTAGCGGGTATGGGGAGCCGCAAGGGGCGGCAGAGTGCAGGCGGGCACAGCTCAGGGTGGCGTAGGCAAGAAATACATCCGGCGCGTTTCCTGTCGGTTAATCGGAATGGCCAGTATGGGTAAATGTGATCCAAATCTCAAATAAAAACCGGCCGTCCGCGCTGCGTTCGCCCCGGCCAAGCAAGTCTGATCGAGATAAACGCCCATTACGTGTATAATGGCGGCATTATTTTGCCCTTTATGCAGTCGGTTAAATCTAACCAGCTGATAGTTAAGATATTTAAGGTGATTACAACATGGGATTCAAATGCGGTATCGTCGGCCTGCCTAACGTAGGCAAATCCACCCTGTTCAACGCGTTGACCAAAGCGGGCATTGAAGCAGCCAACTTCCCGTTCTGCACCATTGAACCGAACACCGGTGTGGTGCCGATGCCCGATCCGCGTCTGGATAAGCTGGCCGAGATCGTCAAGCCGCAGCGCATTCTGCCAACCACCATGGAATTCGTCGACATCGCCGGCCTGGTGAAAGGCGCGTCTAAAGGTGAAGGCCTGGGCAACCAGTTCCTGACCAACATCCGCGAAACCGAAGCCATCGGCCACGTGGTGCGCTGCTTCGAGAACGACAACATCATTCACGTCAACAACAAGGTCGATCCGGCCGAAGATATCGACGTCATCAACACCGAGTTGGCGCTGTCTGACCTGGACACCTGCGAACGCGCTATCCACCGCGTGCAGAAAAAAGCCAAAGGCGGCGACAAAGACGCCAAGGCCGAGCTGGCGGCGCTGGAGAAATGCCTGCCGCACCTGGAAAACGCCGGCATGCTGCGCGCGCTGGATCTGACTGCGGAAGACAAAGCGGCGATCAAATACCTGAGCTTCCTGACGCTGAAGCCGACCATGTACATCGCCAACGTCAACGAAGACGGCTTCGAGAACAACCCGTACCTGGACACCGTGCGTAAAATCGCCGATGCCGAAGGCTCCGTGGTAGTTGCCGTGTGCGCCGCTGTGGAATCCGATATCGCCGAGCTGGAAGACGAAGAGCGCGACGAGTTCATGGCCGAGCTGGGCCTGGAAGAGCCGGGCCTGAACCGCGTGATCCGCGCCGGTTACGAGCTGCTGAACCTGCAAACCTACTTCACCGCCGGCGTGAAAGAAGTGCGCGCCTGGACCATCCCGGTCGGCGCCACCGCCCCGCAGGCGGCCGGCAAGATCCACACCGACTTCGAGAAAGGCTTTATCCGCGCCCAAACCATCTCCTATGACGACTTCATCACCTACAAGGGTGAGCAAGGCGCCAAAGAAGCCGGCAAAATGCGTTCCGAAGGTAAAGACTACATCGTCAAAGACGGCGACGTGATGAACTTCTTGTTCAACGTCTAACCCCTTCCCCGCAGCGTTTCTCTCCGCTGCCGGAAACGGAAAAATCCACGCTTCGGCGTGGATTTTTTGTTTTCGGGAAGGAACCCACCAGCGCTTGAAGCAGTGCGGCATCGCCCCAGCAGAACCTTTATTTATTTAATCGAGGGAAAAGCGCCAGACCGTTATTCCGGTTGAAACTTGCTTTCTGGGCATCCGTCAGGTTTGTCTCGGCGTCGAGAATATGATTAAACTTAGCGGCGACGGACTCAGGCGCATAAGGATAATCGCTGCCGAACAGAATATTGTTATGATTCGCAAACGTCAGCAGGCTGGAAAATGCATTCGGGCCGGAAGACAATGCGGTATCAAAATAAAAACGCTTAAATTTATCGTTCAATTCCTGAGCTGACGGCCCATTTGGATTAAGCGATTCCGCCAGCAATGTAAAGCGCAGAACGGCATAAGGCAGGAATCCGCCGGCATGCGAAAGAATAATTTTCACGTTAGGATAATTGTCCATAATGCCGTTCAACACCATATGGACGGCATTGCGGGCAGTATCAAACGGATAATCAACCAAGGGACCCGGAACGCCATCCAGCAAATCCATGATGGGATGACCAGGGTGAATGAAAACAACGGCAGAGCGTTGATTTAGTGCAGCCCAAAGCGGAGCCCACTTTTTATCCCCTAAATAAACCCCTTCATAGTTGGTTAATAACACCACGCCATCGGCTTTCAGCACATCCAGCGCATACTCCACTTCCAGCACCGCCCCCTCAACGTCCGGCAACGGCACTGTCGCGAAGTTACCAAACCGCGTAGGGTATTTCGCCACCAGATCCGCCGTATACTCATTGACTTTTCTGGCCATATCGCGGCGCGCCTGGCCTTCCCAGCCAACCACGCTCGGCGCGGTTAACGACAGGACGCTGGTCGCTATTTGCTGTTTGTCCATATAGCCCAGATGGTCGTCCGCCGTCCATTTGGGCAGAGACCAACCGGATGGATCGCCGCCGTGGCTGGGCAGCGCGCTGCCCCAAAAAGGTGGGACCAGGTGAGTATGAACATCGATTCTGGCTAATGAATTCATTTAACGCCTCCACTATGCATATATTCGGTCTTTGAAACAGATAGCAACATGCTGAGTGTTGTTGACTAACCCGCATTCCAGAAATAATCTACACTTTAACGTGAGTTCTATTAGAGTGTATTTTCATGGTCGCTATATATCCAATTCATTTTTTTGAACAACTGATGCAGGAATCTAATCCATGAATTTTCGCCATATCCAGGCATTCCTGGCTCTCGTTGAAGAAAAACATTTCGGCAAGGCGGCTAAGCGAATTCATGTTACACAGTCGGCTTTCAGCATGCAGATAAAAGCGCTGGAAGAAGAAATTGGTGCACCACTTTTTATTCGCACCAACCGCAATGTCGAACTTACCGAAGTAGGAGAGATATTTTTAAAAAATGCACCGGATATTTATGAAAAAATAAAAAGCGCGCTTGACGAAACCAAAGCAGCAGCGAAAGGTGAGAATGGCAATGTGCGCATCGGATTTGTCGGCAATGCCGTCGCGGCGGGATTAGTCACCGCCGATATTCATCGATTTAAAGCAGATCATCCCGGCGTTAACTTCCGCGCCAAAGAGATGTCTTACTGGAAACAAATCGATGAGATCGTCAACGGAAATATCGACGTCAGCTACTGCCCCAATCTGGATCTCAAAATCCCACCGGGGCTCGGCCTTATACCCATTAAAAAGTTTGACTGGGTCGTCGTGATTCAGGAAGACTCCGATCTGGCGAAAAAAGAGACCTTGAAAAAAGAAGACCTCTCGGGACGAGACTTTATCATCTACTCGGAAAACAGCGGAGACGATGGCCAGCTTCGTATCCTGAAAGCCATTCTTGAAGAAGACGTCCAGGTTTCCTATCGGCTGGACAGCACACTAAGCGTGCTCGCCATGGTGGCTTCTGGCCTGGGCATCGCTATCGTTCCTTCTACACTATCCTCAATCAAGCTGCCTAACATTACCTACAGAGCGATCCCCGGTGTCGATAACGTGACTGAGTTTTTTTTCATCTATCGTGAGAATGAAAAATCCGCCATCGTTAATGCCTTCATATCAGATGTAAAAAGTAGTCTATGACTTTCGTCGATTTCTCCTCCCCCCACGCTTAATCTCGCCCCTCTTTGAACGCGAAGATCAAAACCGACACTCATAGCTGCCTTTAAGCATTGGGCATTCCGAAGACGCCGCTACCCCTCCCACGCCGAAGGCCGGTTCTCCTTGCGCCACCTCTCCCCGGCCGCCGTTCCCGGCGCCGGCGGTTTCAATCCGTCTATCGTCCACAGCGGGAACGGCGTTTCGTCCACGTGCAGCTCCCAGCGCAGCCCGCGTGCGGCGATGTAGGGTTGCAGGATGCGGGTGCAGGCCGCCAGAAATTGCTGCTGCTCCGCGTCGTTGTCCATGGCGCGCGCGATATGGTCGATGGTCACGCGCACGAAGTCATCGGCCGGTTCGCCGCCAAGATAGGCCGAACCTGTCGGCAACGCATGGAAGAAGACGTTGACGTAGAAACGCGGCAAAAAGTCCTGGTACAGGGCGGTGACCTTCTGCGCAATCGCGCGTTTATCGGCGGCGCTGAAGGCCGGTTCGGGGTGGTAGATCTGCCACAGTGGCATCGCGTTGTCTCCTAGGTTTTCCGGCCGGCGTTCAGGCCATCAGCCGTTGTTAAACGAAAACTCCAATAATAAGAGTAATAACTCCAATTATTGAAGTTATCAAGCCGAGGCGATAACATTCTCGGCAATCAGGCGGCAAGCGGAGGTAAGGCAACGTGAAAGCAAAAGGGTTTGAAGGTATGACGTGCTCGGTGGCGCACGTGCTGTCGGCACTGGGCGATCGCTGGGGCGCGATTCTCATGCGCGATCTATTGCTGGGGCTCTCGCGCTATGACGATTTGCGCCAATCGACCGGCATCACCAACAATACGCTGACCGATCGCCTCAAGGCCCTGGAAAGCCACGGCCTTATCGAAAAGCGGCAATACCAGACGCGTCCCGATCGCTACGAGTATCTGCCGACGGAGAAGGGAAAAGATCTCGGGCTGCTGGTGATGGCGATGATTCAGATTGGCGACAAATGGAATCTGTCCGAGCTGGCCGGGCCGCCGCTGCGCGTAGTTGACCGCGTGACCGGCCACCCCGCCACCCTGCGCGTGGTAGATGCCGTGACCGGCGAATCTCTGCCGCCGCAAAGCCTGGCGCTGGCCGCCGGGCCCGGCGCCGATGAGATCACGCGATGGCGGCTGGCCGTAGGCCAGGCCTGTTAACGGCGCGCTACAGCAGCGCAATCATCTTCAGCAGTTCCACCCGATTACGGATGCCGAACTTCTTGCCGGCATTGTTGAGGTGCGAATAAACGGTTTTCGGGTGCAAATTCAGCCGCCGCGCAGTCTGGCGGATATCTTCCGTACGGGCGGTTTCACACAACACCGCCGCCTCGCCAGGCGTGATCGCCGCCGCCCGATGCCGGCTCACCACGCGCCGTTCGCCCGTCTCTTCACGGCGGACTAGCGCCGCGCAGGTTTCCCGCACCACCCGCAGCGCTTCCCGTTTGTGCAAAATCGCATCCGGCTGCGCCGCCGCGATAAATGCCAGGATCAGCGGCGAAGTCTTATCGACGAAGAACAGTATCCGGACGCCTTCATATTCAGCACGTGAGGCGTGAATAAATCGCAAATACGCTTCGAACCGGTAAATTTCATGGGGAAAATCCATGATAATTAAATCAGGCGCAGGGCTTATATTTTTAATAATATTAATATTGGGCGAGGATAAGGTTATCACTCCTTCTCCCAATAATGTTTTCATCCCCAAACAGCACAGCGGCGAACCGTCGATATAAATCACTCTCACTTTAATTCTCCTTATCAGCGTGAAAGTATGCTTCCACACCTCAGGCGGCTTGTCGCTGCTCTTTTTTGGGGTAATTCGCCTGCAAAGCACACCGATATAAAACATCTTGATAACATGTTTTTCAAATAATCACGCAACAGCCAGCACTTTGATTAATACGCAAAAAAGGCATGAATGTTTCAAATTATTTCATAAACAAAAGCCGACGATCCAATAAAAACGCAACGCAATGATATAGATCTATTTTCCATTTTGTATGATATAAGCAAAAATGAAAATAAATGTAACAACCCGCATCGCAAACTTATTACCATGCGGAAAACACCTATAGGGAAAATTCTTAGTTTGTTAGGATGAAAATCCATGTTTGCCGACGCGTTTAAAAAACAATTGCGCAACATGATTAATCAACAAACGCACGTCAGTAATTTATTACTGTCAGGAAAGCTTTTCTCTAAAGTTAATTAAAGGGTATTTCACATGAATGTTAAATTAGTCGCATTATCCATGCTGGCTCTCTCCGGCGCCTGTGCGGCCGCCTCGTCCAATACCGTGCAATTCAAAGGCGAAGTCAGCACGCAAACCTGTTCGGTGAATATTAACGGCAACCAATCCAACCCGGTCGTGTTGCTGCCAACCGTCGCCGCCAGCAAACTCGCCACCAAAGGCGCCACCGCCGGCGACACCACCTTTACCGTTAACGTCACGGGTTGTGCGGCGGCGACCAGCGATACGGCGATCAAAACCGTGTTGGCGGGCAACAACCCGACCACCAACGGCAATCTGGGCAACGCGGGCGATGCGGCCAAGGTGTCCATTCAACTGCTGGACAGCGACGCCACCACGCCGCTGTCATTCGCCAGCGGTTCGACCGTCACCACGTCGGCGATGACGCTGGCGAAAGACGCCACCTCCACCTCGCAGAACCTGGTGGCCCGCTACTACGCGGAAGACACCGGCGTGGCGGCCGGTTCGGTGATCGCCACCGCCCAGTTCGCCATTAGCTACAAATAAGCCGGCGTCAGGCGCCATACCTGTTGATGCCAGCGCCGTTCCTTAGCGGACGGCGCTGAATGACTCGCTTCTTTATCGGTTCACGTTTATGCCGCAGATATCCCGTTCCGCCCGCCGATGGGCCGCCCTGTCGCTTTGCCTGATGAGTTTTGCCGCCACCCACGCCTTGGCCAGCGTAACGCTGCTCGGCAACCGCGTGATCTACCCCGCCGAGGCGCGGGAGAAAACGCTGCAGTTCACCAACGATGACGGCGCCCCGGCGCTGATGCAGATCTGGCTCGACATCAACAACCCGCAGTCCACGCCGGAAAACGCCGATGCGCCCTTTGTCGCCTCGCCGCAAATCTTCCGCATGGATCCGCACAGCGGGCAAATGGTGCGGCTGTCGTTCGTCGGCCAGCCGCTGGCGCGCGATCGCGAATCGCTGTTCCACCTCAACTTCCTGCAGGTCCCCGCCGTGCGTCAGACGGACAGCGACAAGAACAAACTGCTGCTGGTGGTCACCAACCGGCTGAAAGTGTTCTATCGCCCGGCCGGGCTGGCCGGCGACGCCAACCACGTCATCGATCGCCTTAGCCTGCGTCAGGTCGGCAACGCGCTGCGCGTCGACAACCCGACCGGCTACTACGCCAACGTCAGCCAGGCGGTAATTCTGAGCGGTGCGAAGCGCAGCGCCATTCCGCAGGCGGATCTGATCCCGCCGTTTTCACAGGCCAATTGGCCTGTGAACGGGGAAGTGCGGCAGGTCGCGCTGCGCGTCATCAATGACTACGGGGTGGAAATCACGCGCACCCTGAACGTCGCGCGCTGAAACCAGACAGGGAGGTTTTCATGTTCGATGTCCGCAAGGCGACGCCGTTGCCCGCACGCTGGTGCTGCGCGCTGCTGGCGCTGCCGTTGGGCTGCGCCGCCGCCGACGGCTACACCTTCGATCCCGCGCTGCTGCGCGGCAGCGTGCTGAGCAACAGCGCCCTGAGCCAGTTCAACCAGCAGGACGCCGTCGCCCCCGGCAGCTATCAGATCGATCTGTACCTCAACGGCCAGTTTCTCGAGCGCGATCAAATTCGCTTCGTGCGCGCAGGCCAGCAGGTGCTGCCCTGTTTCGATCGGCCGCAGCTGACGCGCTTCGGGCTGAAAAATCCGCCGGCGGCCAAAACGGCATGCCTGCTGCCCGGCCGGGATCTGAAGGACATCATGGTGAACGCCGATATCTCGCGGCTGCGGCTGGATCTCAGCATTCCGCAGGCGCTGTTGAACGGCCGGCCGCGCGGCAGCGTCAATCCCGCCAGCCTGGACAGCGGCGAATCAATGGCCTTCGTCAATTACAACCTCAACCAGTACCACGTCAGCTACCGGCAGGGGCAAACCCGCGATCTCGATTCGACCTACGCCAACCTGAACGGCGGGTTCAACCTCGGGCTCTGGCGCTACCGCCAGCAGTCCAGCTACCGCTACGATCGGGAGTTCGGCGGTCACCTGGACACCAGCCGCCGCTACGTGCAGCGCGCAATCCTGCCCTGGCGCAGCGAAATGCTGTTGGGCGAAGGCTTTACCGACGGGCACTTCTTCTCCGGCCTGGGCTTTCGCGGCATTCAGCTCAGCTCGGACGATCGCATGCTGCCGGATTCACAGCGCGGCTATGCGCCGGTGGTGCGCGGCGTGGCGAAAAGCAACGCGCGCGTGACGGTGCTGCAGGGTAAAAGCACGCTGTACGAAACCACCGTGGCGCCGGGGCCGTTCGCCATCAACGATCTGTACGCCACCAACTACGCCGGCGATCTGACCGTGGTGGTGACCGAAGCCGACGGCAGCGTCAGCACCTTCACCGTGCCGTTCGCCGCGGTGCCGGAATCCATTCGCCCCGGCCAGTCGCGCTACTCCGCCATCGTCGGCCGTTCCCGCTACGTCGGCGACAACGATCTGTTCAGCGAAGTGACCTGGCAGCACGGCCTGACCAACGCCCTGACCTTCAACCTCGGCAATCAGCTGGCGGACGGCTACCAGGCGATGATGTTGGGCGGCGTGTACAGCAGCTGGCTGGGCGCCTTCGGCATGGATACCACCTATTCCCACGCCAGCCTGCCGGACGGCGGCGCCTCCGGCTGGATGCTGCACCTCTCTTACAGCCGAACTTTCAGCCCGACGGACACCACGCTATCCATCGCCGGCTACCGCTACTCTACCGAAGGCTTTCGCGATCTCAGCGACGTGCTCGGCGTGCGGCGCGCCGCCGTTACCGGCCAAAACTGGCAGTCCGACTCCTACCACCAGCGTTCGCGTTTCGAGGTGGCCGTCAATCAGGGCATGGGCGCGTTCGGCAGCCTGACGATGTCCGGCTCGACTCAGGACTACCGCGATCAGCGCGGCCGCGACAATCAGCTCCAGCTGGGCTGGGGGAAAACCTTCGGCAACGGCGTGGCGCTTAACCTCTCCGTCACCCGCACCCGCAGCCTGGGCTACAGCAACGGCGACTACCGCGGCTACGGGCCGCTGGATAACGTCTACAGCGCGCCGCTGGCGCAGAACGCGCAGACCGTCACCGCCCTGTCGCTGAGCTTCCCGCTCGGGCGTTCATCATCCGCCCCCAGCGTCTCGCTGCTGGCCAACCACAGCCAGGGTCAGGGCGGCAACTATCAGGCTGCGCTGTCGGGCAGCGTCGGCGACGAACAGCCGGTCAGTTACGGCCTGAACTTCACCACCGACGACGATCGCCAACAAAGCGTCTGGGGCGGCAACCTGCAAACCCGCCTGCCTTACGCCAACGTCACCGGCTCGTTCTCCACCGCGCGCCAGTACCGACAAGGCTCCCTGTCGCTGCAGGGCGCGGTGGTGGCGCACCGCGGCGGCGTGACATTAGGGCCGTATGTCGGCGACACCTTCGCCCTGATCGAAGCGCCCGGCGCCAGCGGCGCACGGGTGATGGACGGCCAGGGCGCGCGCGTCGATCGCTTCGGCTATGCGCTGGCGCCGTCGCTGGTGCCCTATCACTACAACACCGTCGCACTGAACCCCGAGGGCATGAACGACAAAGCGGAACTGGAAGACGGCCAGCGGCGCGTGGCTCCTTATGCCGGTGCCACGGTGCGCCTGCGCTTCAACACCGTGCGCGGCCAGGCGCTGCTGATCACCGCACAGCGGCCCGATAACGCACCGATCCCGATGGGCGCCAACGTCCTTGACGCGGCAGGCAACAGCGTGGGCATGGTCGGCCAGGCCAACCAGGTGTACCTACGCAGCGATCGGAGCGCCGGCGAACTGACGCTGAACTGGGGCGACGCGCCCGGCCAGCAGTGCACGCTGCATTATCGCCTGCCCGCCGCGGAAGACAGCCCGATTCAGCGGCTCAGCGCCCCATGCCGCTAGCCCGTTTAACTGATCTCAGGAGAGACGATGAAACACATTTCTTATCTGGTCGCCGCCCCGGCGCTGTTCGCCCTGTCGCTGTTCGGCGCCCCCGCGGCGCTGGCGCAATGCACGCGGGTCGCCCCCTGGATCGACTCCGGCTGCGATCCTTGCGGGGTGGGCACGGCGCTGGGCCGGGTCAACCTGACCAGCACTTACCTGCAGCCCGTCGGCACGCCGCTCGGCACCAGCGTGTTCGATCTGACCTCCGGCACCCGTTATCCCGATCCCAACAAGGTGCTGTATGAATGCGATGCAGGCGATGTCGGGCAAATTTATGAAGTCTTCGCCACCAACGGCGACGATCGCGTCGGCGGCTATTTCGATCTGGGCGCCAGGGACGGCAACCCCAACTATTACGCCACCTACTTCCCTTACGTCGGCATCCGTTTGACCCACCTGGATTCCGGCAAGGTTTTTACCCGTTACTGGCAGTCGGCGCCGATTACCCGCTACGCCACCGTCGGCAACAAAATCCAGATCCGGGTGAAAGACTTCAGCGCCATCCGCGCCGATCTGATCCGCATCAGCTCGCTGCCGGGCGCGGGCGCCAGCAACTACTGCGGCTACAGCGCCGGCAACCCGCTGGTGGGCATGGCGTCGACCACCGGCAATTCGCACTATACCTGCACGCAGCCGAACGGCTATGTTACCTTTCAGGGGCCCGGCATCGCTTCGGATCCTATCGGCAGCGATTCCGCCACCAACTACGCCACCTGGGGCACCGGGCGCTGGAACGCGATGGGCATGGGCACCGCACCGATCTCCTCATTGACCTATACCGCCACCTGCGTGGCGCGCAACGTCACGCCGCTGGTGATCCTGCCGACCATTTCCGTCAGCCAGTTGACCGCCGGGCAAACCTCACAGGCGCAGTTCACTATCAATATCGAATGCGACAACGCCGCCGTGTCCGGCGTCAGCAGCAACAATACCGCCCTCGGCCTGCAGGTACCGTATGAAAGCTATGTCGCGGCGCAGCAGCTCGGGCTGGTCAGCGCCAACGGCGGCGTGAGCTACCTGCTCTCCAGCGGCTACGGCACTGACAGCAGCATCGCCACCGGCGTGGGCATCGCGCTCGCCAACGCCGGCAACGGCGCGCCGATGAACTTTGTCGGCTGGGCGCGTTGCAGCGCCGGGCAATGCCCGCAGGGCAACGACGCCGGCTGGTACCCGGTGCTCAACGGCGCCAGCGGCGGCGGCAGCACCGCGGCGGGGTTTACCCACTACACCACCCAGCTCACCGCCACGCTCGCCCGGCTGCCCGGCCAAACCGTCACCGCCGGCAAGGTGGACGCCAGGGCCTACGTTTGGGTTAAGGTTCAATGATGAGAAAGAAATATCTGACGATGGGATGCGCCCTGCTGCTGGCGCTGGCTTCCATCGGCGCGCAGGCGGGCATCATCGCCTCCGCCACGCGGGTGATCTTTCATGAGGGCGAGACGGAAAAAACCCTGATGCTGCTCAACACCAACGGCTACCCGATCGTGGCGCAAACCTGGGTCGATAACGGTGACGTCAACGCCGCCCCCGAACTGTCCCGCGCGCCGTTTGTCACCCTGCCCAGCGTTTTCGCCCTGCCGCCTTCTGCGCTGAAAGGGCTGCGCATCCTGTTTGCCGGCGCTAACCTGCCCACCGACCGGGAGTCGGTATTCTGGCTCAACCTGTATGAGATCCCGCCTAACCCGCCGACCACGCCGCCGCTGGCGTCGCGCGTGACGCTGGCGATGAACACCCAGATGAAGATCTTCTACCGGCCCAGAGCGCTGCAGGGGAAAGCCGAGAACGCGGCCGAGGCCGTCTCATTCACGCTGCAAAAATCGCCGGACGGTTATCTGCTGCGCTGTCAAAACCGATCGGCGTTTTATCTCTCGTTCGCGCGCATCGCCGTGCACGCCGACAGGCGCGATTACCCGGTGCGGCAAGAAAGCGACATGATGACCGCGCCGTTCAGCACGCGAGATTATCACCTGGACGGCGTTGCAGCGCCGACACTCCCTTCTCAGGTCACCGTTCAGGCCACTCTCATCAACGACCAGGGCCAACAGATCGTCAAGCCATACACAGCAAACCCATAACGATAAAAAGCAGCACATTTTTTAAGTACAGGAAATAGGGAAAATGAGTCTAAGCAGATTCCAGCTACAGTTTCACCTGGAGAAACAGGCCAACATCATCAGGCAGTCACCGGCGTTCCACGCCGCCATCGTCAAACACGGGGAATTATTGAGGGAGACCTACAAGAAGCATCCGCTGTTTTACAAAATCATTTTCAGGAACAGCCGGTTCATCATCTGCTCCACCATCCTGTCCATTTATTACCACCAGCACGCCGCCGCGCTGAAAGACATCAAAGCCTTTTTCAAAGGGAAGAATATGATCAGCGAGAATTCCCTGGATTCCTTTCTGTTCTTTTTACGGGTCGGGCGCCGGCTGGAGGTCAAACCCTGCGAACATGACAAACGCCAGTTACGCTATAAGCCTACGCCGCACGCGCTGGCGGAAACCCAGGCGCTGATCGCCTCAATGGCGCGCCCTTATCAGGCGCTGGCGCCACAGATGCCCATCGCGGCGCTGCTGGCGGCGCCCGACTTTCTGTCCACCTTTTTCGCCGCCTACGGGCAACTGATGCTCAAGGAGGTCTACCTGATCGACCTGGTGCCGCAATCCGCGCTGTTCATCAGCAAAGATGCTGGCCACATGGTGCTGTTGATGTTGTTTATCGAAAGCATCCGACAGGACTCCCCCTTTCTGCTGCTCTCCTCGGCGAAAATCGCCAAGTCCTGCTCCGTCTCACGCGCGCACGTGAACCGCATTCTGCAGGCGGCGGAAAAATCCGGCCTGCTGACCACCACCAATAATGTGGTGATCGAACTCAACAGTTCGTTCTTCATCATGGCGGAGCGCTATTTTAGTCTCTATTTCGCGATGGTCGAATTCGGACTTGAACGGGTTTGGCAAACGCTACAATCCGCCACGCACTCCTGAGCCCTTTAGCGCGCCCGCAGCACCCGATCGATCAGCCCCCAGGCCGCCGCTTCGTCGGCGGTCATAAAGCGATCGCGATCCAACACCCGCTCCACCTCTTCATAACTTAGGCCGCAATGTTGGGCATACAACCGAATCACCGTGTCTTTGGTGCGCTTCATCTCTTCGGCGTGGATCAAGATGTCGGAGGCCTGCCCCTGAAAGCCGCCCAGCGGCTGGTGCACGTGCAGGCTGGCATTAGGCAGCGCCATGCGGTGCCCCGATTCGCCGGCCATCAGCAGGAACGAGCCCATCGAGCGCGCGGTGCCCATGCACAGCGTATGCACCGGGGCGCGGATATACTGCATGGTGTCGTAAATCGCCAACCCGCTGGTGATCACTCCGCCCGGCGAGTTGATATAAAGATGGATGGGTTTTTCCGGGTTTTCCGCCTCCAGAAACAGCAGCTGGGCGCACAGCATTTCGGCCACGTCGTCGTTGACTTCGCCGTTAAGGAACACGATCCGATCGCGCAGCAGACGCGAATAAATATCAAAGGAACGTTCTCCCCGGCTGGTCTGTTCCACCACCATCGGGACGAGCATCATCTTCTCACGCATCGGTGAACTCCTGGGTTGGCAACAAAGGGAAATGTGTTTAACGCGTCAGGCGGCGCGCATCACCGTCGGCGGGCCATCGTTGGCGGCATCGAGCTGGTGGATAATCCGCAGCAGGCTGCCGCCGCCGGCGTCCGGCACGATCTGCAGGGTGACGACGCTTTCGAGAAACGGCGGTTGGTCGTCGCGCAAGCGATAGCTCACCGCCTCGCCCGGCGTGGCGGCCAGCGGCTCGGCCTGCGCCAGATCCCCCGTCGGCAGCCACTGCTCACGCAATTCGGGAACGCTGAGCGCCCGCCACACTTTTTCCGGCGGCGCCTCGAGCGAATATTCCAACACCAGCCGGTCGCGCGGCGGCCGCTCAGCCTGTTTGTTCATTGATCCATGTCCTTCAGCAAAGTTTGCAGCGCGTCGATGCGCGCCGGCCAGTAGGCGCGGTACTTCGCCAGCCACTGGGCGATCTGCGCCAGCCCTTCCGGGTCGACCTGGTAATTGACGCAGCGCCCCTGCCTCGTCTCGCGTACCAGTCCGGCGTTACGCAGCACCGCCAGGTGTTGCGACATCGCCGACTGGCTGATGGGCAGCCCTTCGCGCAACGCACTGGCGTTCATGCTGGCGACAGCGAGTTTGTCGAAGATGCTGCGGCGGGTCGGATCGGCCAACGCCTTGAAGATGTCATTTTCGTTCATACAAACACATTAGTATTCACTTATGTATTATGCAAACGCAGAGGCAGATTTTTTTCGCAAGGCGAGACTCCGCGCCGGGGCGCGGAGTCGAGAGGTGAGCAATTACAGCGGTTTATTGCATGCGGGCGTGGTCAGCGCCGGTTGACCGGCAGGCGCCCCCTCCTGCGCTTCCAGCGCGAGACGCGCCAGCGGCATGTCTTCGTGGTAGCGCGCCTCGGCATTCAGAGTCTTTGAGTAGCGGTTGTACTTCCACCAGGCGTAGCCGAGGAACACCACCAGCCCGCCGACGTTATAGAACACGATGGTCATGATGCTGGCGCCGGTCGGGAACGTCGAGGCGAAGAAGCCGACGGTGAAGATGGCGATCAGCACGCTGACGATGGCGATGCCCTGCAGGCGCGAGCCCATTTTGAAATCGCGCGCCACCCGATCGTACTTCAGACGCAGATTCAGGTAGGCCAGCATGATGAACAGCGGCGGCAGCATCGAGGCGGCGGCGGTCATGTTGATCAGCGTGTTCATCAAATCCTGCACGCTGCTGGAGCCCAGCGTCGGGATCAGCATCAGCGGGATAACGATGAAGAACTGGATCCAGGCGGCGCGCGTCGGCACGCCGTGCCGGTTCAGGCGGATGGTTTTCTCGCCGAAAATGCCCTTCGGGATCTCGGTGAAGAAAATTTTCACCGGCGCCGCCGTCCACATCAGCAGCGAACCGAACATGGCGGTGAAGGAAACGATGCCGACAAAGCGGTTCATCAATACCGTCGGCAGGCCGAAGTGCGCCGACAAACCTTCGAACACCTGTACCGTACCGCCGGTAAAATGCAGGTCGGTGCGGTGCACGAATACGTTAATCAGCAGCGATGACACCGAATACAGCACGCCGATGAACAGCCCGGAAACGATGATCACCTTCACGAAGGCGCGGCTGCCGCCTTTCACATCGTTCACGTACACCGCCACGGATTCCGCCCCGCCCGCCGCCTGGAAGATCCAGGCGGTAATGCCGAGGAACGCCCAGTTGAAGTTCGGCGTCATCGCCTGCACGTTGATCGGATCGGCCGGCTCGATGCCGCCCAGCACCGCCGCGCCCGCCAGGATGATGTAGGAAAACGTCAGCAGCAGCATCAGCGACGAGGTGACGGAGGTCATCGGCCCCAGCAGTTTCGCGCCGCTGTTGGAGATGTAGGTCGAGAAGGCGAACAGGAAGATGCTGATGATCGCCGTGGTCAGCGGCGTAAACACATAGTCATAGCCCAAGAACGCGTAAGAAGCGTAGGCGATGACGCGCGGCAGCAGCGCGGTGAAGAAAAACAGATTCACGAACCAGTAGGTGTAGGCGGTGATAAACGCCCAGCGCCCGCCGAGCGCGCTTTTGACCCAGGCATAGACGCCGGCCTCGGAGTTGCGGTTGAGCGAGACGAACTCGGCGATGATCAGGCAAAAGGGAATGAAGTAAATGATCGTCGCCACCAGGAATACCGGCGACGAGGCGATGCCGAGCTGAATATTGTTGTTGATCACGTTGTTGAAACTGAACACTGCCGCAAACGTCATCGACAGCAGGCCAAACTTGCCGATGGTGTTTCTGTTCGACGCAGCCATAGAGATTCTCCGAATGGTGTAGGGGACTTCGGTTTGTTGTTATCGATCGGCGGTCGCGCTATTTGTTGATGAAATAGCTGTCTTCCACCGTCACTTTTAAAATGACTTTTTTTACCTTGCCGCTTTCTTTGAAGCGGTGAGCCTGGTGGTTTTCGAAGATCACCACGTTGCCTTTACCGACCCGGCGCCTCTCGCCTTCGCCGCTGAAAAACTCGCGGTCGGTTTCGTCCTGATAGGGCGCCACCGTCGTCAGCGCCCGTTTGTCGGCGACTTCGACGATCTCTTCTCCCTCGAGGTAGTAGTGCACGTCGAAGTAGCGGCGGTTGCCTTCCAGCCAGCCGTGCTGCCGGCCGGCGCCGACGCTCAGCCGATAGGTCAGCGAGTCGCCGATCGAATGGCACACGTTCGGGCTGATGCGATCGACATTGGCGATCGCCTCCATGCAGCGCAGCCATTTCTTGCCGCTGTGATAAATGCGCTGAAACTCCGTCAGGGATTCGAGAATGATCATGCGTTTTCCTCCGCAGACTGCGGGTGATGAGGGGCCGGCGCGAAGTCATAACCGGCGAGCGTGGCGCCGTCCGTTTGCCGGCCGTCGAACGGCACCAGCGTGAAGCCGTAGCTGAACGGCGCCAGATAGACCCGGTGGGTATCCAGCACCTCGGAGCCCCAGGAGTTGGAGCCGAGACCGAGCACCTGATCGTCCAGGTTCAGCGTCAGGCAATCGTCAGGCTCCAGCTCGTTGATGTGCTGAGCCCGATGCAGCATCTCGGCGCTGTACGGCCACAGGCTGAAGTTGATCGGCCGCCGCGGTTGGATGAAGATCCCCTTGCCCGCCGCGTCCTGCAGGCTCAGCCAGCGCACGTCCTGCCGATTGCCGTTGTCCTGCGGGAACGGATAGTGTTCGAACAGCGCATCGGCGCGCTGCCGGTAGCGGCCGATAAGGTTGGCCCGGCAGCTGTCGCGGTAGTTCTCACCCGGCCCGCGGCCGTAGTACTCCACCTGCTCGAAGCGGCGGCTGATGCCGAAATCGAGACCGATTTTCGGGATCACCTGCCGGAAATCGCCGTAAGGCTCCCCGGCCAGATCCAGGCTGACACAGCCCTGCGGAGAGATGCGCCAGCGATAGGTGCAGCGCATGCCGAAGTCGAACACCGGCGGCGCGATCAGGCTGCGCACCTCGATCAGCAGATCTTCGCCCTGCCATTGCCGGCTAAGGCGGCGGAAATGCTGTTGCATGATGGGGAAGTGATACGGCAACCAAATCCCCTCATATTCCTGTTTATGGTTATCGATCACCGGTTTGAAGAAGGTGATGCGCGGCGCGCGCCCCACCATTTCTTCATCGTCTACCCGCCACGACAGCAGTTCGCCGCTCAGCAGCGAGAACGCCAGCTGGAACCGGCCGCCGCTGACGAGCAGCTGATGATTTTCCTCGCGGCATTGCAGCGCCGGCGCATCGGCCAACGGTGGAGCCGGTAGCCGCGTCGCCGCCTGGCGCAGATGCTGGTAATGCCCCAGCAGTTGGCCGCTCTCGCTGTAGCGGGTGGCGCTGTCTTTATGCACCGCCACGTCGATCAGCGTTTCCCCCTGCCCCAGCGCCAGCACCGGCAGGTGCATGTCTTCACTCTCGCCCGGCTGCAGATGCGGCAGCTTGAATTCGTAACTCGCCACCTGGCGGCCGTCGGTCTTGACGCTGACCTTCAGCGTGATGTCCGCCAGCGAGCTGAACCAGTAGCGGTTTTTCACCCGCAGCACGTCGCCTGCGCCTTCTTCCGCCGTCACTTCCACCGGGCATAGCACCTGCTGATATTCACGCAGGCCGGGGCCGGGGCGCTGGTCCGGGTAGATCAGGCCGTCCATGCAGAAGTTGTAGTTGTTCGGGTAGTCGCCGTAATCGCCGCCGTACTGGTAGCGCTCGCGCCCCTGCTCGTCGTGGCTCAGCAGACCGTGATCGCACCATTCCCAGATATAGTGCCCCTGCAAACTGGCGTGACGGTTGAACACCGACTGGTATTCGAACAGCCCGCCGGGGCCGTTGCCCATGGCGTGGGCGTATTCACACAGAATGCGCGGTTTGGGGTGCGGGTATTCACCGAAGGCGTTCATCATCGCCACGCGGGAATACATGGTGCTGATCACGTCGGTCACTTCGGCGTCGCGATCTTCTTCGTAGTGGATAAGGCGGGTCGGATCGAGCGCCTTGCAGCGCCGGGCCATGGCGCGAATGTTGCACCCGTAGCCGGACTCGTTGCCGAGCGACCAGATGATGATCGACGGGTGGTTTTTCTGCGCCGCCACGTGGCGCTCGATGCGCTCGACGTAAGCCTGCTCCCAGCGCGGATCGTCGGTAATGCGGCTCAGATCGCCAACGTTGGCAAAGCCGTGGCTCTCCAGATCGGTCTCCGCCATCACAAACAGGCCATAGAGATCGCACAGCTCGTAAAAACGCGGATCGTTGGGATAATGGGCGGTGCGCACCGAGTTGATGTTGTGCTGTTTCATCAGCACGATGTCGCGCTCCATCCGCGCCATATCGACGGCGCGCCCTTTTCGGTGATCGTGATCGTGGCGGTTAACGCCGTGCAGTTTGAGGTAACGCCCGTTGACGTACATCAGCCCGTCGCGCACCGCGATCTCGCGGAAGCCCACCCGCTGCGGCACCACGCCCAGCAGGTTGCCGGCGCCGTCATACAGGCTGAGCAACAGCTGATACAGATAGGGATTTTCCGCATTCCACTGCTGCGGGCGGCTGACCGGCAGCTCGAAACGGCAGATCAGCGCCCGCTCGATGCGCAGATCGTCGCGCCACTGCTCCGCCACGCAGCGATCGCCGTCGAACAGCTGCGCCTGCAGGCGGCAGCCCTCGGCGGCCGGCGATCCGAGATGGCGCAGCTCGGCGTCGATCGCCAACTGCGCGTCGCAATAGCGTTCATCGAAGGTGGTGACCAGCGTCAGATCGTGAAGATGAGTGGCGTTCTGGCCGATCAGATAAACGTCGCGGAAGATGCCGGCCATCCACCACATGTCCTGATCTTCGATGTAGGTGGAGTCGGCCCACTGCATCACCCGCACCGACAGCAGGTTCTCGCCCTGCCGCACATAGGGGCTGATGTCGAATTCGGCGCACAGTCGGCTGCCCTTGCTGAAGCCGACATAATGGCCGTTGACGTACACCTCGAAGTAGGTTTCCACGCCGTCGAATTTGATCAGCACTTGCTGGTCCCGCCAGCCGGCGTCGAGCGTAAAGTGGCGCTGATAGGCGCCGGTGGGGTTGTTGGTCGGCACGTAAGGCACGTCGATCGGGAACGGGAAGCCCTCATCGGTATACTGCAGGTGGCCGTGCCCTTCCAGCTGCCACATGCCCGGCACCGCCATATCGCCCCAGTCGCTCATCGGCTCACGGTAAAACGCCGCCGGCACCTGCGCCGGGTGCTCGAAGAACCGAAAGCGCCAGCGGCCGCTCAGCAGTTGGAAACGCCGGCTGGCGTTGCGATCGAAGCTCAGCGCCTGCCCGGCGTCCGCGTAGCTGAAGAAGCTCGCGCGCGGCGCCAACCGGTGCTCCGACTGTTTTTCAATGTTTTCCCAATTATTCACGTCACGTCTCCCGACACCTGTGCAATGCGGAAACGATAGTAAATATTTAGTAAAAACTACAGCCGATATTTACCAAATGACGACAGGATCACAATAAATCTCAAATGCCTTTTTTTATCATGACGTTAATTTTGAGCGCCAACGCCCCCCGCCGAGGCGGGGGCCGGTCAGGCGACGGTGGTGTCACGCAGCTGCAGCGAGCTGGGAACGAAGATCGACAGCGGGACCGCGCGCTCATCGCGCAGCCGCTCCGCCAGCAGATTAACGGCCTGTGCGCCCATGGTTTCCGAAGGGATGCGCACCGTGGACAAGGCGGGGAAAATAAAACGGGCGGTGGGAATGTCGTTGACGCTGATCAGCGCAATCTGCCCCGGCACCTGGACGCCGTGTTCGTGCAGCGCGCGCAGCACGCCGATGGCGATCGAATCGGTCGCCACCAGCAGCGCCGGCGGATAGCCATTCTTGCTCTGCAACATCGCTTTGGCGCACTGGTAGCCCGACTGGCTGCTGAAATCGCCGTGGTAAATATCCTGCGGCCGCACCACGTTTTGCTGCCGGCCATACTCGACGAACGCCTGCTCGCGCTGGTCGATGCCGGCCGGATGGTCGCGCCCGCCGATAAAGCCGATGCGCTGATAGCCGCGGCCGATGAAGTAATCGATCACCTTGCGGCTGATCTTGTACAGGTCGACATTGACGCAGTCGAAACGCTCATCGTCCACCACGCCGTCGATAAACACCACCGGCGTTTCCTGCAGCCTGAGCTGCTCATACAGCGCGGGCTGTGGCCGGCCGATCACCAGCAGGCCGTCGGCCGCCGGCAGCGCCTTGTCGCCGGTAAAGTCGTAACCGGCGCTCAGCATCACGCCCAGTTTTTCGCACTGCGTTTCGATGCCGTAGCGCATCGCCAGGTAATAGGGATCGTTGATCTCCACACCCTGCGTATAGGTGAACAGCGCGGTGAAATGCAGGCGATGTCCGCTTTGCCGTTTGGAGGGCGCCACCTTGTATTCGAGGCGCTCCGCCGCTTCCAGGATCTTCTGGCGGGTTTGCGCCTTCACGCTCAGGGTGGGGTCGTCATTCAACACGCGCGAAACGGTGGCGACGGACACATTAGCGGCTTCAGCAATTTCCTTCAGTGTGGCCATAGAGTCCCAATGCACAGACGAAAAACGGTAGCTTAATCGGATAGCGGCGCAACGTACAGTGCCGCCCGCCCCTCTCTTCCCAGACCGGGCCAGCGCTCGCTCATGCAAACCGCTGCCGGGCGCCTGCAGCGAAAGATACCCATTTCACCCGTTGTGATCAAGTTAACGATTTACTGATTAAAGCGTATTTTTTACTAAATATTTTACTAATATACCTGCCGTTTACCGCCCGCGACCGGGCGGACTTTATCTCTTCTCCCAAGGAGCCGGGAGCGACCTTGCGTGAGCCGCCGTTCGACTGACGCACCGATCCATCCAACACCAGGCACATGCCCCATGACATCAATAAATCATCACGCCCTGTTGCCCTTGTTACTGATACTCAGCGCGCCGGTCTGGGCGGCGCAGGAACCCGTTACCCCGGCGGAGCGCAATCAGCTGCCGCCGCCGCCGTTGCCCGAAACCGCCGCGACCGCCCTGCGCTTTTACGGCGAGCTCGGCATCGGCGGCAGCGTCTATTTGAACGGCGAACATCAACATAAATACAGCGACGGCACCTACATCGAAGGCGGCCTCGAGATCAAACAGGGCCATTGGTTCGGCCTGATTTACGGCGAGGGCTGGACCGTGCAGGCCGACAGCCAGGGCCACGCCTGGACGCCCGGACACGGCTGGGGCGGCTTCGAGGGGGGCCTGAACCGTTTCTACGGCGGTTACCGTACCGATGACGGCACCGAGATGATGCTCAGCGTACGCAACGACTCGTCGCTCGACGATCTGCAATGGTGGGGCGACTTCACGCCGGAGTACGGCTACGTGATCCCCAACACCCGCGATCTCAGCTACGCCGCCAAGCTGCAAAACCTGACCGGGCGCTTTCGCTACAGCGTGACGGCGGCGCCGGAAAGCCGCATCGACGAGAGCAAGGCGCTGCTGCACTTCGGCAAATACGACCGCTACTCCGACAAATACACCTACCGGGCGATGATCAACGGCTACACCCAGTACGATCTGCAAGACGGTCTGACGCTGCTGAACGGCCTGGAGGTGACCGACGGCCTGGGGCAGCTGTTTCTGCTGGGGCTGCGCGGCAAACACCTGGCCGGCCGCGTCTGGCACCACACCGGCAAAGGCGACAGCGGCGGCCATCCCGGCAGTGAATCGGGCCTGATGCTCAGCGCGATGACGGAAACCGCCAAAGGGCTGTACCTCTCCACCGCCTACAGCTACGCCCGCCACCGGTTTGATAACGCGGCGGATACCGCCACCTCCTACGCCCAGTTCGGCGTCTGGTACGAATATGCCGGCGGTAAGCTGGCCACCGCGCTGGACAGCAAATTCTTTATGCGCAATGACAGCACCGGCGCCAGCAACTCGGTGTTTCTGATGCAATATTTCTATTGGTAACCGTTGAGGCCCCTACGATGAACATGACTCCCCTGACGCCGCTGGCCACCGCCCTCACCCTCGCGCTGACGCTGGCGGGCTGCGCGCCGAAAACGCCCGCCGCCCCACAGGCCGAACGCTACCCAAACGTTATCGATCGCCACGGCGCGCCGCATTTTATGCTCGACTATGACTTCGACGATCATCAACGCTTCAACCCGTTCTTCGATCTCGGCGCCTGGCACGGCCACCTGTTGCCGAGCGGCCCGGAAGGCATGGGCGGTTTCCCCGGCCCGGCGCTGCTGACCGAAGAATACATCAACTTTATGGCCAACAATTTCGATCGGCTCAGCGTGTATCGCAACGGCAAGCCGGTGCATTTCACCATGACGGCCTACAGCCTGCCCGGCGCCCTGGTGCAGCGGCTCAGCGCGCCGGGGGTTACCGTCAACCTGACGCTGCGCTTCGCCAGTGCGCGCACCTCGCTGCTGGAGACGCAAATTATCACCGATGCGCCGCTGGAGCTGGTGTGGGATGGCGAATTGCTGGAGCGCTACGCGGCCAAAGAGCAAAAACCGCAGCCGCCGGCGACCCTCGAACAGGCGTTTCCGGACTACACGCGCCGCATTGTGCCGACGGCGGACGGCCTGCGCGTCACCTTCGGCAAGGTGCGTGCGCCGTCGCAGCTGATGACCTCCGGCCAGTCCGAGTATCAGATCCATAAATCGCTGCCGCAGCGCACCACGGTCGACGGCCACCGCTTCCGCGCCACGGCGCGCATCGCCGGCACAACCACGCTGTACACCACCTATTCGCACCTGCTCACCGCCGACGAGGCGCAGCGCGAACAGCGCGCTATCGCCGACATCCTCGCTCACCCGCAGCGCTATATGGCCGCATCGGCCCAGCGTTGGGAACGCTATCTCGCCGCCGGGCTCCGCAACCCGCACGCCACGGCGGAACAAACGCGTGTGGCGGTCAAAGCGATAGAAACGCTGAACGGCAACTGGCGCGGCGCCGCCGGGGCGATGAAGTTCGACTCGGTCACCCCGTCGGTCACCGGGCGCTGGTTCTCCGGCAACCAGACCTGGCCGTGGGACACCTGGAAACAGGCCTACGCCATGGCGCACTTCAACCCGGACGTGGCCAAGGACAACATTCGCGCGGTGTTCGCCTACCAGATCCGGCCGGGCGACGCTTTGCGGCCGTGGGACGCCGGTTTCCTGCCCGACCTTATCGCCTACAACCCCAGCCCGGAGCGCGGCGGCGACGGCGGCAACTGGAACGAACGCAACACCAAGCCGAGCCTGGCGGCCTGGGCGGTGATGGAGGTCTATCGCGTCACCGGCGATAAGGGCTGGCTGGCGGAGATGTACCCGAAGCTGGTGGCTTACCATGACTGGTGGCTGCGCAACCGCGATCACAACGGCAACGGCGTGCCGGAGTACGGCGCCACCCGTGACAAAGCGCACAATACTCCCGACGGGCGCATGCTGTTTACCGTCAAACGCGGGCAACGCGAGCAAACGCTGGCCGGCCTCGACAACTACGATCGCATCGTGCGCGAGGGGCATTACGACAGCATCGCGATCCCGGCGCAGACCGCCGCCTCCTGGGAGTCGGGCCGTGACGATGCGGCGGTATTCGGCTTTATCGATCCGGATCAATTGGCGCGCTACGTGGCGCAGGGCGGCAAACGCGAAGACTGGCAGGTGAAATTCGCCGAAAACCGCGCGCCGGACGGCACGCTGCTCGGCTACTCGCTGCTGCAGGAGTCGGTGGATCAGGCCAGCTATATGTACAGCGATAACCGCTACCTGGCGGAGATGGCCGATATTCTGGGCCGCGGCGCGGAAGCCGCCGCCTTCCGCGCCAAAGCCGACCGGCTGGCGGCCTACATCAACACCTGCATGTTCGACAAGCAGAGCGGTTTCTTCTACGACATCCGCATCGAAAGCCGGCCGTTGGCCAACGGCTGCGCCGGCAAACCGATCGTCGAACGCGGCAAAGGGCCGGAAGGCTGGTCGCCGCTGTTCAACGGCGCCGCCAGCCAGACGCACGCCGATGCGGTGGTCAGGGTGATGAAGGATCCGCGCGAGTTCAATACCTACGTGCCGCTCGGCACCGCGGCGCTGACCAACCCGGCGTTCGGCGCGGACATCTACTGGCGCGGCCGCGTGTGGGTCGATCAGTTGTATTTCGGCCTCAAGGGCATGGAACGCTACGGCTATCGCGACGACGCGGTAGCGATGGCGCAGGCCTTCTTCCGCCACGCCGACGGCCTGGTCGCCGACGGGCCGATCCGCGAGAACTACAACCCGCTCACCGGCAAACAGCAAGGCGCGCCGAACTTCTCCTGGAGCGCGGCGCATCTGTACATGTTGTATAACGACTTCTTCACGCAATAAGCCGCGGCGGCCACCGCCATCGTTGCCCGGCGGTGGCCCGCGTTTATGATCGGATCGGGATCACCAGCACGTCGATATTCAGCTGGTTGATGGCGTTGCGGGTAGAAGAAAACAGGTTGCTCCACAGATCGTGGTGATGGCCGAACACCAGAAGATCGATGTTCTTGTCCACGACCGCCGTGCGCAGTTCGTCAACGAAGCCGCCGCGCCCGATAATCACTTCCGCGATCGGATAATTGACGTTTTGCGTGGTGGGTTCCAGCTCTTTGCGGATCTTCTCTTCGAACGGCACGCCGTCATAACTGCGCTCCGAAAAGCCGATCGCCGCGTGGTAGGTGTCGTAGTGGACGTCCACATAGATCAGCGAGAGTTTGGCCTGCAGCGCCTCCGCCAGCAACGCCCCTTTTTCGACCAGCCGTTTGCCGTCATCGCTCAGATCGGTGGCGATGACAATATGGTGGTAACACATAGCGCCTCCTGTCATGGACTCGGTTGAGCCGAGGCTCCGATATCACGCCGGGGTCATATCGTTATGATTAATTTTAGTTCAGAAATGGCGCTCGTGGCGGGAGGTGATGCAGTGGGAAAGCCCCGTCGCCGGGGCTGAAGGCAAAAAATTATTTCTCGCGCTGCGCCTCAAACCAGACGTTGCACAGCGACAGGATCAGCGTGTTGGCGTCTTTCACCAGCACGTTATCGCCGGGCACCCCATCGGTGCCCTGATCGGTGATGCCTTTGATGGCGGTATCCGCGTGCTGAATGGCCACGCGCTCGACCGACGGCGTGCTGATGCCCAGCATCGGGAAATCGATGTAGGAGCTGCTGCCGGCATTGTCCTCGACAAACTCCTGCGCTTCTACGGTGCTGACGGTGGCCCCTTCGCTTTTCAGCGCCGTGCCGTTCCAGCTGAACGCATCCGCTTTGTAGCTGATTTTGCCGCCGATCAGGCTCTGCGCCTGCTGTTGATCCCAGCAGCCGGTGGTCTGGGTCGGCACGATCTTGCTGACGCGCCAGTTGCCCAGCAGCTGTTTGGGGATCGGCCCGGTATCGCTTTCCGCCGCCCGAACCTGAGTCGCCGAGACGCAGGCCAACACCACCAGCGGCAGCAGCGCCTTGCTCCAAGTGTTCAATCGCATTGTCTTTTCCTTCGTTTCAGTACCCAGTCTGCCCTCGCGGGCCAACGGCTATCATAATAAGCCCGCCGATTCGCCGTCAAAACAATCCGCTCCGCACCGGGCCGCGGCCGCTCATAGCTAATCGCTATGAGTCATAGTGAATCAGTATTTTGTTTTAGCCCAGCGATTACCTACAGTCACTGCCACTATTCTGCCCGCCAAAATTAGCAGGCAATGTTGACAAGGACCCTGGGAAAATGACATTTACGCTGAAAAACCTCACCCTGGCGCTGGCCGCCGCCGGCACGCTGCTGCTGACCGCCTGCGGCCCGACCGCACAGGACGATCACCACATCAAGGTCGGCATCAGCGCCGGTATCGATCAGTCGCTGTGGGCGGTGGTGCAAAAGGTCGCCAAGCAGAAATACGATCTGGACGTGGAGGTGGTGACCTTCAACGACTACGTGCTGCCGAACGAAGCGCTGAACAACGGCGATCTGGACGTCAACGCCTTCCAGCACAAACCGTATCTGGACAAGCAGATGCAGGAGCGCGGCTACAAGCTGGCGGCGGTGGGCAACACCTTCGTCTACCCGATCGCCGGCTATTCGAAGAAGATAACCGCACTCAGCCAGCTGCCGGACGGCGCGCAGGTGGCGGTGCCGAACGATCCCACCAACCTGGGCCGCTCGCTGTTGCTGTTGCAAAAACAGGGGCTGATTACCCTGAAAGACGGCGTCGGCCTGCTGCCGACCGCGCTGGATATCGTCAGCAACCCGAAAAAGCTGAAGATCGTCGAGATTGAAGCGCCGCAGCTGCCGCGCGCGCTGGACGACCAACAGGTGACGCTGGCGATCATCAACACCAACTATTCCAGCCAGATTGGCCTGTCGCCGGCCAAGGACGGGCTGTTTGTCGAAGACAAAAACTCGCCTTACGTCAACATTTTCGCCAGCCGCATCGACAACAAAGACAGCGAGAAAGTGAAGGATCTGGTCAAGGCCTATCAGACCGACGAAGTGGCGGCCAGCGCCGCCGAAATCTACAAGGGCGACGCCGTCAAAGGCTGGTAACGCTCTCCCGTATGCCCGTGGCGCCAGGCCACGGGCCATGCCAACCTCAGCCGCGCTGAATGGACACGCCGCCGTCCACCAGCATCGCGGTGCCGGTGACAAATGAGGAAGCGTCAGACGCCAAATACAGCGCCGCCTGCGCGATCTCCTCCGGCATCGCCAGCCGCTTCAGTGCGTGCAGGTCGGCCACCTGCGCCAAGGCTTCCGGGGTATTGCTCATCTGCCGCCCCATCGCCGTATCGGTGCCTCCCGGCAGCAGCGCGTTCACCCGAATGCCGCGCCCGCCAAACTCCACCGCCAGCGCCTGCGTCAGGCCGATCAGCCCCGATTTGCCGGCCGCATAGGCCGCCGTGCCGGGAAACGCCGCCGTGTGGCCGACGAACGTGGAGGTGAAGATCACCGAGCCCGCGCCGCGCGCCAGCATGGCGGGAATTTGATGCCTGGCGCCGTAATAGGCGCTGGACAGGTTAGTTTCCAGCACCTCGCGCCATTCTGACGCGCTGAGCGCCAGCGACGGCCCCAGCGGCCCCAACGTGCCGGCGTTGTTGAAGGCGATATCCAGGCCGCCGAATTCGTCGACCGCCGTCGCCGTCAGCCGTTCGGCGAAGGCTTCATCGCGCACGTCACCCGCCACCGCCAATGCCCGGCCGCCCTCGCGCCGAATGTCCTCCACCAGCTCGGCCAACAGCGGCGCGCGCCGGGCGCCCAACACCAGCGCCGCCCCCTGCCGGGCGAACAGCAGCGCTGCCGCTTTGCCGATCCCTGAACTGGCGCCGCCGATCACCGCCACCTTGCCGTTTAATGCGTTCATCGCTCATCCTCACGCTGTTTAAAGATCCTCAGTGTGAGGCAAGGTTCGACGCCGCGCTGGCCGCAAGCGGACATGCAATTGGCGCAATAAAAAAGGCGCTGCAAGCAGCGCCCCGGCAACGCGGATCCGACGGCGAACTCACGGTTTGGCCGCGTATTTCTCCTGATTGGCCGGCGTCACCAGCTCGAATGGGATCCAGTAATACGGCTCAAGCTTTTCGCCGTTGATCATGCGCTGCGCCACCTCGACCGAGGCCTTGCCCTGGCCGATCGCGTCCTGGAACACCGTGACCTGCATCTTGCCGGAGGCCAGCGCCTTGAGGCCGTCCGGCGTGGCGTCGATGCCGCCGATCAGCACTTTCTTGTCCGCCTTGCCCGCCTGCTGCAGCGCCATGATCGCGCCGATCGCCATCTCGTCGTTGTTGGCGGCGACGATGTCGATCGCTTCGCCGTTGGTCAGCCAGTTCATCATCAGATCCATGCCTTCACTGCGTGAATAGTTGGCGCTCTGCTTCTGCACCACCTTCATGTTCGGGTATTTGGCCACCACCTGCTCCACGTCTTTGGTGCGCTGCAGCGCGCCGGCGTCGGTCAGGTTGCCGATCATCACCGCCACGTTGCCCTGATAGTTGGCCAGCCGCGCCAACTCTTCCATTTGCAACGTGCCGGACTCCCGCTCATCGGAGCCGACGAACACCACGCCCTGAGGCAGTTTGGCGTCGCCCGGCGTGCGGTTCACGTACACCAGCGGCACGCCGGCGGCCTGCACCATTTTGGTCATTACCGGCGTGCTGGCCGAGTTGACCGGATCGACGATAATCGCGTCCACCCCGGCGCTGATAAAACTCTGCACCTGGTCGGTCTGGCGGCCGACGTCGCCGCGCGCGTCCTCGAACTGCACGGTAATACCGCGCGCCTTGGCCTCCTTGTCGATCGCCTGGCGGATAATGGTGAGGAAGTTCTGGTCGAAATAGGCCATCGATACGCCGATGGTTTGCGCCCATGCCGGGGTGGACGCACACAGCGCCACCGCCAGCCACAGCCCTTTCAGGTAATTCATGATGTGCCCCCCGGTAAAAAAACACCGCCGGCCAACCCTGGCGCCGGCGGCAATTCACGGCAATCAGTGTTTCTTGCGGTTGCGACGCATGTCGATCGACACGGCGGCGACGATAATCACGCCTTTGATGATGTCCTGAATGTAAGAATCGACGCCGATAAAGGTGAAGCCGCTTTTGATAAGGCCGAGGATCACCGCGCCGATCAGCGTGCCGGTGATGCGCCCGACGCCGCCCATCAGGCTGCTGCCGCCGATCACCGCCGCGGCGATGGCGTCCAGCTCGTACGACATCCCCATGCTCGACTGGCCGCTGCTGACGCGCGCCGCCAGCACCACGCCCGCCAGTCCCGCCAACCCGCCGGCGATGGTGTAAACCGTCACCAGATATTTGTTGACGTTGATGCCGGACACCCGCGCCGAGGTCATGTTGCCGCCGATGGCGTAGATGTATTTGCCGTAGCGGGTGTGTTTGAGCGCGATATGGAAGATCACCGCAATCACCAGGAAGATGATCACCGGCATCGCGCCCTGACCGATTGACGTGAAGCCGTCCGACAGGAAGCTGACCGGGTTACCCTTGGTGTAGTACTGCGCCAGACCGCGCGCCGATACCATCATCCCCAGCGTGGCGATGAACGGCGGAATGCCGGTGCGGGTGATCAGGAAGCCGTTGATAAAGCCGCAGACAATGCCCACCCCAATCCCCGCGCCGATCGGGATCGCCGCCGGCAGATCGAGCAGCCCCGGGTACATCGGCGAAATGCTGTCCGAGGTCTGCGCCAGGCTGGCCGCCACCACCGCAGTCAGCGCAATCAGCGAACCGGAGGAGAGATCGATGCCGGTGGTGATGATCACCTGGGTGACGCCCACCGCGATGATGCCGATGATCGCCACCTGCAGCACGATCAGCAGCAGGCGGTTCGGGTTCAGCAGAAACGACTGATCGCGCATGTACCAGCCGAGGATTTCGAAGACCAGCGCGATGCCGAGCATCACGATGAAGATGCCGGTATCCTTCGGCATTTTGCCGCTCAGCCCGGAGAACAGCGTTCCCTTGCTCGTTGAATCGGCGGAGAGCGGCTTCTCAATCTTTACGTTACTCATGATGTTCACCCTTCGTTATTCTGAGGCCAGCGCCAGGATCTTTTCCTGGTCCGCGTCGTCTTTGTCCAAAATGCCGGTGATGCGGCCGCCGTGCATCACCATCACCCGATCGCTCATGCCGAGGATCTCCGGCAGCTCGGAGGAGACCAGAATGATGGCGACGCCGCGGTTGGCCAGCTCGCTGATCAGGCGGTAGATTTCCGCTTTGGCTCCCACGTCGATGCCGCGCGTCGGTTCGTCGAGGATCAGGATTTTCGGCTGCGCCAGCAGCCAGCGCGCAATCAGCACCTTCTGTTGGTTGCCGCCGCTGAGGTTATTGATGATCTGATCCATGGTCGGCGTTTTGATGTTGAGCTTTTTGATCTGATCCATGCAGTCTTTAGCCATCTGCACGTGGCTGACGAAACCGTTCTTGCCGATGTATTCCGACAGGTTGACGATGCTCATGTTCTCGACCACCGACAGCACCAAAAACAGGCCGGATTTTTTGCGGTCTTCGGTGAGGAAGGCCAACCCGCTCTCGATCGCCTTCGCCGGGGAATCGACCTTCACCGCCTGGCCCTCGATAAAGATCTCGCCGCCGTCCGCCGGGTGCATGCCGAACAGGCTTTCCATCACTTCGCTGCGCCCGGCGCCCACCAGCCCGGCGACGCCGAGGATCTCGCCGCGTTTGACGCTGAACGACACGTCGTGGAACCAGCCGCTGCGGCGCAGCCCCGCCACCCGCAGCACTTCCTCGCCGATATTGTTGTTGAATTTGGGGAACATCTGCGTCAGTTCACGCCCCACCATCATGGTGATCAGCGACTGTTTGGTCAGATTTTCGGTCTTGTCGCAGGCGATGAAAGTGCCGTCGCGGAAAATGCTCACTTCGTCGGTGATGGCGAAGATCTCGTCCATCTTGTGGCTGATATAGATGATGCCTTTGCCCTGCTCGCGCAGTTCGCGGATGATGGCGAACAGGTGCACCACTTCACCTTCGGTCAGCGCCGAGGTCGGTTCGTCCATGATCAATACGTCGGCGTTGTAGGACACCGCCTTGGCGATCTCCACCATCTGCTGGTTGGCGATGCTCAGTTCGCCCACCAGCGTGTCCGGCTGCAGTTTGATGTTCAGCCGCGCCAGCAGCTCGCGGGTGTTCTCGTTCAGCTGCTCGTGGTTGACGAACCCCAACCGCGCCGGCTCGCGCCCCAGCCAGATGTTTTCCGCTACCGTCATATAAGGCACCAGGTTCAGCTCCTGGTGGATCATGGAAATGCCCGAATGCAGCGCCTGCAGCGTGTCGCTGAAGGTGACCGGCCGGCCTTTGATTTTTATCGAGCCTTCATCCGGGTGGTAGATGCCGATCAGGCATTTCATCAGCGTCGATTTGCCTGCGCCGTTTTCCCCCATCAGCGCGTGCACGCTGCCGGGTTTGATTTTAATCGAGACCTTATCCAGCGCTTTGACGCCGGGGAACTGCTTGCTGATGCCTTCGGCCTCAAGAACATAAGGGTACATACCGCTTACCTCCGCACTGACCCACGTTTTCCGCCGCGCTCGCCCCACACCGGCGCCCGCGGCGGGCTTCAAGGCTTATTTCTTGTTTTTATCGGCGAATTGCTGGTAATTGGCCTGGGTGATCAGCTGGTAAGGGATCAGCACGTTGCTCTCCACTTTCTCGCCTTTCACCAGTTGAACGGCGGTCTGCACCGCACCCTCGCCCTGGCCTTTGGCGTCCTGGAACACGCTCAGCGCCAGATCGCCTTTTCTGATGAATTCCAGCGCATCGGGCGTGCCATCCACGCCGGCCACCCGCACGCCGGACTTTTTAGCCTGCTTGAGCGCCAGGATAGCGCCGATGGCCATTTCGTCGTTGTTGGAAGCGATAGCGTCGATCTGCTGGCCGGTCAGCACCCAGTCAGTGGTGATATCCACCGCATCTTTACGCGTCCACTTGGCGGTTTGCTTATCGACAATCTTGATACCGGGATAGTTGGCCGCCACCTCTTCCACGCCGCGGGTGCGGTCGCGGGTCGATTCATTCGACAGTTCCCCCATCAGGATCATCACGTTGCCCTTGCCGTTCATCAGCTTGGCCAACGCTTCCATCTGCAGTTTGCCGGCCAGCTTGGAATCGGAGCCGACGTAGGCCATGCCGGCCGGGAGCGTCACTTCCGGCTTGCGGTTGACGAACACCAGCGGGATCTTGGCGTTCTCGGCCAGTTTGATCATCGGCTTGACGCCCTGGGTATCCACCGGGTTGAGGATGATGGCGTCGACGCCCTGGCTGACGAAGTTTTCGATTTGTTGAATTTGCTGCGCGATGTCGCCCTTGGCGTCTTCGAACTGGCCGCTGACGTTGCCGTCGGCCTTCATTTTGCTTTGCATCGACTGGCGCAGAATGGTGAGGAAGTTGTCATCGAAGTAAGCCATGGAAACGCCGATCTTGATGTCTTTCGCCAACACGCTGGCCGGCAGCATGCACATCAGTACCGAGGCGGCGATCAATTTCTTCAGCTTCATGTTCGTTACCCTTTAATCGTTAGAATGAAGAGGTCTGTTGGTTGACAGCTAATGAAAAATATTTTTTACATTCAAACAACAATACGGTCGGTGTTATCCCTTTGATACGGCGAAATTACCGCGTTATCGCCGTATTAAGGCCGTGAACAAAATGGTGATCGATATCTCAAAACAGATTAAAAACAATCAATTGAAATAAACCCCTGGTGGAGCAAGTCGCGTCCTCGCCGCTTTTTTAAATGTTTATTTCATAATTTAGACTATTGAAACTTTTTAACCCAAACAAGCGAAACATGCGTTTTGGAATGGCTTATTAACAAAAACATGACACGGATCTAACAAATGAAATGAAAGCCGCCCGCGAGCGTTCCCCTTTCGTGCGCAGGCAAAAACTGCGAGCGGGCGCGCAGTTTGCGGTTTCCGCGTTTCCCGACCATCCTTACTCGGCAATAATGGACATATCCCTATCTCAGGAGGACCTGACATGCAGCTCAGCAGTAAGGTGCGGATGAACCGCCTGTTCAACAACGGCAAGTGCCTGGATGTGGCGATCGATCACGGCATCGCCAACGAACCGGATTTTTTAATCGGGCTGGAAGATATCGAACGGGTGATGGGCAACCTGATCGCCGCGCGCCCCGACGCGATTCAGGTCAACTACGGGCAGGCGGATCTGCTGCAGCGCGCGCCACAGCGCGAAAAACCGGCGCTGGTGATGCGCACCGACGTCGGCAACGCCTATAACGCCGCACGCCACCGCGAAATGTGGGCGGTGCTGCACAACCCGGAAGCGCCGATCCTGGCCGCGCTGCAAATGGACGCCGCCGCGGTGGTGGTCAACCTCTATATGATCCCGGATGAACCCGGCATTTTCCGCCAGTGCGTAGAAAACATCGGCCGCCTGCGCCACGCCTGCGATCGCTACGCCATGCCGCTGATGATCGAACCGCTGGTGATGGCCCCGGCCGGCCAGGGCGCCGCCTACGGATCGCTGGGTGACGTGGAGAAAATCGTGCCGCTGGTGCGGCTGGCGCGCGAGCTGGGCGCCGACATCATCAAGGCCGATCCGACCGATCGGGTGGAAGATTTCCACCGCGTGGTGGAAGCGGCGCGCTGCCCGACGCTGGTGCGCGGCGGCGGCAAGGGAGAGCTGGGCCCGGTGCTGGAGAAATCCGCCGCGCTGATGGCCCAGGGCGCCTCCGGCATGGTCTATGGCCGCAACGTCTATCAACACAGCAACCCGTCGCAGGTGGTGCGCGCCCTGATGGCGATCATCCATCAGGGCGCCAGCGGCCAACAGGCGCTGGAGATCTACCACCAGCAGTAACCCGCTTTTGTAACTAAAATAACCCCTCCGCACCCCGGCAGCGTGCTATAACCTGCTGCCGGTAACTGCAGCTTGCCGCATTCCTCGCTAGAATACGCCGTGATATCGCCATTCGGAGAACCGCCATGCCAAAACAACGGGTGCCGCTCAAGCTGAGCACCTCCATCACGCTGATGGTGTCCGCCATCATCGCTTCGGTGCTGCTGGTGGTGTTCGCGCTGTTTTTCGTGCAGATGAGCCGCGAGGGGCAAGATCAGCTGCAGCAAAAAGCCATCGCCGTCGCCAACACGCTGGCGCTCTCCAACACCGTGATCGACGGCCTGCAGCGGCGCGATCACAGCGGCGCCATTCAGCGCTTCGCCGAGCAGGTGCGCCATCAAAACGAGCTGCTGTTCGTGGTGGTGGTGGATATGCAGGGCATCCGCTATTCGCACCCTAAACCCTGGCTGATCGGCAAGCATTTTATCGGCGACGATTTGGCGCCCGCGCTGCAAGGCAACGTCAACAGCGCCATCAACCGCGGCACGCTGGCTCCGGCGCTGCGGGTGTTCGTGCCGGTGTATGACGATCAGAAAAAACAAATCGGCGTGGTGGCGCTCGGCATCGCGCTGGACACCGTGCAGCGGGTGGTGGCGGAAAGCCGATGGATCATCTATTGGACCATCGCCTTCGCCGCCCTGGTCGGCAGCCTGGGCACCTTTTTCCTGGTCTCTGCGCTCAAACGCATCATGCTGGGTTTCGAGCCTTACGAAATCTCCAACCTGTTCGAACAGCGCAACGCCATGCTGCAATCGATTAAAGAAGGCGTGATCGCGGTCGATAATGAATCCCGCATCACCATCGTCAATGACGAAGCCAAGCGCCTGCTGCGCCAGAGCGGGCCGGTGGAAAACCTGCTGCTGGAAGCCGCCAGCAAACATTGGCCGGCGCAGCTGCATCTGGCGGAGGTGCTGGCCAGCGGCGAACCGCTGCGCGATCGGCAGATCAGCTTCAACGGCAGCGAACTGCTGACCAATACCGTGCCGGTGATCGTCAACGGCCAGGTGACCGGCGCCATCGCCACCTTCCGCGACAAGACCGAGATCAGCCGCCTGCTGCAGCGGCTGAGCGGCATGGCGCACTACGCCGACGCCCTGCGGGTGCAGTCGCACGAATTTATGAACAAGCTGCATGTGATACTCGGCATGCTGCATATGAAGGCCTATCAGCAGTTGGAAAACTACATCATCAACACCGCCAGCAACTACCAGGAAGAGATCGGCGCGCTGCTGCGCAAGATCCATTCGCCGGAGGTGGCGGGCTTCTTCATCGGCAAGATCAGCCGCGCCCACGAGGCCGGCATCGAACTGACCATCGAGGAAAACAGCCTGCTGCCGGAAACCGACGATGCGGAAACCACCCACGTGCTGATCAGCGTGCTCGGCAACCTGATCGAAAACGCCATCGACGCCATCGACGGCGTTGAGGGCCACGAGATCGGCCTGAGCTTCCATCATCACGACGATCAATTACACTGTATCGTCAGCGACGACGGCCCCGGCATAAATCCGGCGATCGGCGCGCGCATCTTCGAACACGGATTTTCCACCAAGGGAACGGGACGCGGCATCGGCCTGGCGCTGATCCGCAGCCATCTGGAGAAACTGGGCGGCAGCATCGATTTCGAATCCGAACCGGGCGAGCTGACCCAATTTTTCGTGCACCTTCCCTATCAGGCCAAGAGCAGAGCCCATGATTAACGTACTGATTGTCGACGACGACCCGATGGTGGCGGAGCTGAATAAATACTACCTGAGCCAGGTCGGCGGTTTTCACTGCCAGGCGACGGTCGCGACCCTGAGCCAGGCGCGTGCCCTGCTGGCCGACGCCAGCGTCAGCATCGATCTGGTGTTGCTGGATATTTACATGCAGCAGGAGAACGGGCTGGATCTGCTGCCCGGCCTGCGCGAACTCGGCGAAAAGACCGATGTGATCATCATCTCCTCCGCCAGCGACGTGAACACGGTGCAAAAAGCGCTGCACTACGGCGTGGTGGATTATCTGATCAAGCCGTTCCAGTTCAGCCGCTTCAAGGAGGCGCTGAGCCACTACCGGCAACAGTCACAGCTCTTGGCGCAACGCGAGTTTTCGCAGGCCGACGTCGACAGCCTGTTGCGCCGCCAGCCCGGCGGCCAGGAGAGCAAAAAGCTGCCGAAGGGCCTGACCAGCATCACCCTGAGCACGGTGTGCGAGTGGATCGAACAGCAGCACGACAGCGAATTCTCTACCGACAATCTGGCCAACGCCATTGGCATTTCGCGGGTGTCCTGCCGCAAGTACCTCATCTATCTGGCGGAAAGCGGCATCCTCGGCACCCGTATTCTGTACGGCGCCACCGGCCGGCCGGTCTATCTGTATCAGCTGAAACCGGACGCTATCGCCATGCTGAAAGAGCATTGCCGCCCGGCCTAAACGACGTCGGGCGCAGAAAGCGCCCGGACGTTAAAGGTTAGAAGTTGTGCATGTAACACTTCGCCTCGGGATGAGGATCTTTCGAGTGTCTGCGCAGGCAGCGCTGCTTTTTCTGCTGCTGTTCCAGGTTCCGCTGCTGCCGCTCGGCGGTCTCAGCGGCTTCGCGCTGCTGTTCGCGTGCAATCGCCTGCTCGTTGGCCAGCGTCAGGTTATCGACATTCCACACCTTGTGGCGCAATGCGTCGCGCTTTTTCTGGTACTCCTCGGTGACCTTACTGTCCTTCGGCGCCGCCGCATGGTATTCCAGATCCACCCGCGCCTGCGCGAAGCTGGAACAACACAAGGCCACGCCGGCCAACACGATCCTTTTCATCAATGACTCCTTTTACATTACATCGCTAGACTCTGCGTACACGCCGGCTCAGCAACCGTTCGGCGATGCCGTCGGCTTTTCCTCTGAACGGGAGACGCGCTGCCCGCCGGTGACGGGCGCTTTGCCGGGCTCGATAGCGCACTCCGCCAACCGCGCCAGCTCTTCCGCATCGCGCTCTGTCGGCGGCGCTTCCTCGCTCATTTCCTGACGCAGATCCTGCGCCAGCGCTTTCAGGCGCTTTTGAAACAGCACCGGCGACACTCCTTCGCACGGCCTGTCGTAGCGCGCTGCGCCGGCGCTTTGGCTTAGCGGCGGCAACAGCAAGAGAAAGATCGCGGCCATGTTCTTCGTCATGGGCAACTCCTTTGATTACGCCGAAATAAACCGGCGGTTCCCTATAAGGAAAACGAATTGTCTGCTAACGCAATGAATGGTCAAGCCACGGCAGAATAACGCAGGAAAGGTAAACCCTCCGACAATATCGGCAGAATGCGCGCATTAATTTGGCTGAATATATTTAGCGGTTTAACGATCGAATATTTTCGCCCCATCTAACGTGCCGCCAATACCGATATTACCTTCATGCAATACCGACGAGGCAGACTCACCCGCCATGATGCGTTGCCGCTGTTCCCGCGTGGCCGGCTGAGGCTGAGACCAGTCCGGGGACGTCGACGTTGGCTGGATCGCGCTGCAGCCGCCCAACAAAAACAACGATACCGTGGCACAATAACGCCATGTCATGGTTTTCTCCTTAAAGGAAATAAAATACCCGCAGCCGGCGGCAAGGGTAAATAAAAAATGACTTTCTTTAGTTTAATAACCGCCGTTATTTCACCATCCGACTGCCGATGTTAACCACCCGGTTCCTCTCTTAACCCGAAATAAACATTTTCGCTTAGCCACCCGATAATTCGCAGGCAATAAAAAAGGCCGGGCTAACCCGACCTTGTTTGACCGCTCGACGCGCTTAGACCAGCTCGATCACATCGAAATTGGCTTCGCCGCTCAGATCGGCGTCGTAGTCAACGCCCTGCAGACCGAAGCCGAACAGGCGCAGGAATTCCGCCTTGTAGCCCTGGTAATCCGTCAGTTCGTTGATGTTGTTGTCGTTCAGCTGCTGCCAGATTTCACGACAGGTTTCCTGCACTTCGTCGCGCAGTTCCCAGTCATCCAGACGCAGACGGTGCTTCTCGTCGGTGTCCGGCGCCGCACCGCTGTACAGCTTGGTGGCGAACAGACGCTGGATCTGCTCGATGCAGCCTTCGTGAATGCCCTGCTCCTTCATGATTTTGAACACGATGGAGATATACAGCGGCATCACCGGAATGGCGGAGGAAGCCTGAGTCACTACCGACTTGAGCACCGCAACGTAAGCCGCGCCGCCTTTGGCCTGCAGCTTCTGGTTGATGGCGTGCGCCGCGCGATCCAGATCTTCTTTCGCCTTGCCCAGCGTACCGTGCCAGTAAATTGGCCAGGTCAGATCGGTACCGATGTAGGAGTAAGCGACCGACTGCGCGTTATCCGCCAGCACGCCCGCTTCGTCCAGCGCGTCCATCCACAGCTGCCAGTCCTGGCCGCCCATCACCTTCACGGTGTCGGCGATTTCTTGCTCGTTGGCCGGCTCGACCACGGCTTCAACCAGCACGTCTTTGTTAGTGTCCAGCGCGACGGATTTGTATGGCTCGCCGATCGGCTTCAGTGCGGAACGCACCACTTCGCCGGTTTCCGGCATCTTACGCACCGGTGAAGCCAGCGAGTAAACCACCAGGTCAACCTGACCCAGGTCTTTTTTGATCAGATCGATCACGGTCTGACGGCACTCGTTGGAGAATGCGTCGCCGTTGATGCTTTTCGCGTACAGGCCTTCTTCTTTAGCTGCCTTGTCGAAACCGGCGGAGTTGTACCAACCGGCGGAACCGGTTTTGCCTTCGCTGCCAGGCTTCTCGAAAAATACGCCGATGGTGGCCGCACCGCTGCCGAAAGCGGCATTGATGCGCGAGGCCAGACCGTAACCGGTGGATGCACCAATAACCAGCACCTTTTTAGGCCCGTTTTTCAGTTCGCCGCGTGACTTAACGTAGGCGATTTGCTCACGGACGTTGGCTTCACAGCCTGCCGGGTGAGCGGTGGTGCAGATAAAACCACGAATTTTAGGTTTGATAATCATAGTAATTTTTTCTTGGTAGCTAAAAACCGAAGGACAATATACCTGATTTTCTCGATATACTTAAGAAAGTGCGAAAACAAGCGCAGTGAACAGACCAGTCGGGACCGCCCCCCCCCCCCCGCGCCAGTGAAGGAGCCGTACCGGGTGAATGCCATTCCCAAAATACATGCCGATGAGGCCGAGATTTCCCTCCCCCATGTCCGAGTCATGCTCGCCGAACAATTCCCGGCCTGGGCGGCGTTGCCCATCGAACTCGTCACCACCGGCGGTACCGACAACGTGATGCTGCGGCTAGGCGACGAGCTGTTGATTCGTCTGCCGCGTACCGCCTCGGCGGCCGAAGCGCTGGCGCGCGAGAACCGCTACCCCGCGTTGCTGGCACCTCATCTGCCAGTGACGATTTCCGCGCCCTTGGCCCAGGGTAAGCCGAACGTCCACTATCCTTTCGCTTGGAGCATCGGCCGTTGGATCACCGGCCGCACGCCCACCTGCGGCGAGTGCAGCCCGCTGCTGGCGACGCAATTGGGTGAGTTCGTGCGCGCACTCCACGCCATCCCAACCGCAGGCCACGCGATCAGCGCTTATCGCGGCGGCCCGGTCAGCGCCAGAGATGCCCTCACTCGCGAATCTATTGCCCAGTCCGCCCCTCACCTCGACGCTGCCGCCCTACTGCAAGCATGGGACAGCGTGAGCCAGGTGAGTGAAAACACCAGCGGCGCATGCTGGCTGCATACGGACATTCAACCCGGCAATGTGCTGATCGACAACGGTGAGTTGGCGGCGGTGATCGACTGGGGCGGTATCGCCATCGGCGATCCTGCGGTCGATATGATAGTTGCCTGGAACCTGATGGGAGCGGAAGCCCGCGAACATTTCCGCCAGGCGGTGAAAGTGGACGATGAGACCTGGCGGCGCGGCCGCGCCTGGGCGCTGTCGATTGGCGTTATCGCTTACATCTACTATGTCGATAAGGAGCCTTCACTCACGCGCACATCACGCTACCAGCTGGAGCAGGTCGCGGCGGAGATGGGGTTGACGCTATAAAACAGCAGGACGGGCTCACTTCGCCCGGCCTGATGATCATTACGCCTTGTTCTTTTCCAGCTGCTCAATCAGCGTGTAACGCAGCGATGAGGCATCGGCCGGTACGTTCTCCACCGGGGTGACGCGCACTTTCAATCGATACTGATAGCCAGGTTCGAAGGTGAAGCCCTCGATGCCGGTATAGAACAACTCCCACGGCTGCTGCGCGGAGCGGCGCACCTGCATGCACTTCATCGGGGCAACGCCCACGCAGTCCACCAGCGCGCTGTTCACCAGCAACACTTCCGTTTGGCCGCCTTTCTCGTTTGCGGGCTGATTCATCGAGGTTCCCTCCTGGCTGCAGCCGGCCAGCGCGGCCAACGCAACAAATAACAACGCTTTAATTTTCAATGTACTGCACCAATAGTCATCCAGGGGCGCCATGCTAACAAATTAACCGACCCAAGAGAACAGATAGCGCTACGGTTCCACACGCCCCAAATATCATTCCTCTGTGCTCTATCAGTCTGGAAAATATCGCAAAATAAACCCCCTGTTCTTATCCGAACCGGTAATTACCCCCGCTATTTTTTCTGTTAAAAACAGCTGGCTTGCGCAAGCTTTACTGAATTTAACTGAATCGATAAAGAGGGAATTTTATGCAAGAGATCGATGCCAAACACTTTCACCTGATCGCCGGTGCCGGTAACTTTGCCGACAACCGCGGCAGCAATGGCCGCGTCAACAACAACGGCGGCAACAAGAACGGGGGCGGGTCATCCAATCAGGGATTCTACGGCAAGCACACCTCGCCGGATTGCGTTAACGGCGTGATCACCGGTTCTCTGGGCGGCCTTGGCGGCCTGGCTGTGGGCGCGCTCAACGGCGGCTGCTTCAAGGAGGGCAGCAAAGGCGGCGGCAACGTCGGCATGGGGAAAGGCGGCAACAAAAACAGCGGCAGCAGCTGCAATAACAATAGCAATAAAGGCGGCAATACCTGTTCGCGCTAAGCGGTTTTAATTAATCAAAGCCCCGGCTGAACCTCTCCGTTCGGTCGGTGCTTTCCATATTTTTGGTGATAACCATGTTTAAACTGTTTCGTACCTTATGCCTGCTGCTCAGCTTCTGGATCGCCACCCTGCTGCTCAGCGGCGCGGGGGTCTCCTTTACCCACGGCTACGCCGCGCCTAAAAATCTGTCGCATTTCGTCGTCTCGCTGGTGGTGGTTGGCGCCATCCTGCTGTGGACCCATAAATTGCTGCGGTTCTTTTTTGCCGAGAAATTTGAGAAGAAACCGCGTTAAGCCGTGTTCTCGTTGGGGGCGCCGCCCGCAACGATAAAACCGGCATCGCGAATCGCCGCCTTAACCTGCCTGGCGTCCATCACGGCCGTTTTCACATAGCCAAAAAAGGCCACCCGTGCGCCGGGCAAACGGACTGGCGTCGCCAGTTGGGCCATCAGCTCACGATTGCGCTGCGCCATCAGCTCGGCGCGCGCCTGCCAAAACGCGGTGGCATCGGCGCGTGTTTCAGTGGCGGTGTCGAACTGAGACGCCAACTCGCTTAGCGCCTCCCACTCCGCCAACAGGGCGGCAACCACTTCAGGGTTAGCCACCAGCCCCCAGTCAGAGGGTAAGGCCCCCTCACGCCACGCATTGAGATAGCCGGGTAGCGTTTTCTTCAACTGGCTCAACCGGTCGTTCAACGCAGGTTTCCTTTTACAACGCCTAATGCCTTGATATTCTGCATAATGCCACTCTCGTTAAACCGATAATGGGAACAATGAACGGAGCTTATCAGCGCCATAAATGACGTAATGACTTTTGGTGCGGCTAAATTAGCGATAGGTGCGGTGGGTGTGTGGAGCCGGAGATCGGGCTGAGGTGTTACGACTGGAAAGAGAAACCAGAAATTTATTGGCGTCTTAAGTGGAATTTCCTTATAAATCAATCACACAAAAAAAGACCGAATACGATTCCTATATTCGGTCTAGGGAAATGGCTCTTGGGAGAGAGCCGTGCGCTAAAAGTTGGCATTTAATGCAGGGCTTGTTCAGCCGTGCACTTTAAGAGTAGCCTACCGCGCCAGTTTTGCCAGCCGCCCGGCGGCCGCGTGATAGTTTCGTGACGAAATAACTATGCGGCAAATGCGCATCAATCTGCGCACGCTGGGCAAGGCGTTGGCAAACAAGCGGTTAGTCAGCGCACAGCTTCTCGGCGCGCTCGATAAACGGCGCCATGCTCATTTTTTTCCCCGGTTCGGCAGGGTCGTCCAGCAGGATCACTTCCAGCGGCTGCGCGCGCTGATGGCCCTTCTTCACCTGCTGCTCCGCCGCGTCGTTGAGCGGATATTGCATCAGAGTGCTGTTATTCAGCACAAACAGCGCACCGCCGCTGCGGCACTGCAGCGTCACTTCTTCCTTGGTGAACGCCCACTGTTTGCCGTACTCCAGTTTGGTGATGTTCACCAGTTTGTCTGCCGCCAGCGCGCCGGTCGCGGTTGCCAGCAGCGTAATGCCGAGTAATACCGATTTCATGTGATGGCCTTAAGGTTGCTATTCGCGCCGATTTTCCCGCAGCTTGGCCGGTTGCGGCAAGCTGAAATGTCATACCGGCGCATAGGTTGCAAATAAACTGACCAGTAGCAGCACCGCCATCCCCAGCCCGACTTCGAGCCAGCAGGCCAGCACCACGCCGCGCTGCGCCAGCGCCGGTACGCGGCTCATCGCCGGCACGATGGCGTAGCGATTGGCCAGCGCCACCATCACCATCAGCGCCACCAGCGCGGTTTTGATCAGCAGCAGGCGCTGATAAGGCGAGCCGAGGTTGAGCGGCCAACCGCCGAGAATGATCAGGCTGTTGACGATGCCGGTGACGATCACCGCCGCCACCGCCAGGTGCCCCCAGCGCGAGAAACGGATCAGCGTGGTGATGGCGTCGCTGCGCCACTGCGGCGGCGACAGGTAACGCAGGCAAACCAGCAGCGGCGCCAGGCTGCCGAACCAGTAACCGGCGGCCAGCAGGTGCACCGCATGGTTGGCGCGGTGCAGCGCGCCCAACGCGCCTTCATGCATCGCCGCGTGGCCGATGAACGCCAGGCTCACCAGCAGCAGCGCCGAGCACAGCGCCAACGCCTGTACGCGCGGCCGTTCCGGCAGCAGCAGGCCCAGGATCGCCAGCAGCGTCAGGCCCAGATGCCAGCGCCACACTTCGCCGAAGGTGGTGCCGAGCACCGCCCACCAGACCTCCAGCCGCCAGGCGTCTTGCCAACCGTCGCCCATCTGCCCGGCCTGGATGGCCAGCAGCGCCACGGCGGAAAGCCCGGCTACCCAGGTGCCGGCAAGCAGCAGCGGACGCACATCGCGGGAGAGGATCGGGGAGAGGCGCTGCGGTGACAATAAGGCGGTGAACAGACTGATGCCGAACATCAGCATCACCGCCGCAAAGTGCACCAAGCGACACAGAACGAACAGGGTCGCCAGACTCACAGTCAGTTTACGGTGAAGCTGTACTGACCTTTGGTTTTATGCCCGTCGACCGACACCACATGCCAGCTGACGTTGTATTTGCCCGCGCTCAGCTCGCCTTCAATCGGCACGTTGACCTGGGTGTTGTTGTTCGGATCGAGCTGCAGCTTGCCGGTTTTCACCACGGCGTTGTCCGGGCCGGTGATTTTCACGCCGCTGAAGTTCGGCTCGATGCCTTCGGAGAAGCTGAGGGTCAGCGCCTTCGGTGCCGGGCTGACGCTGGCGTCGGCCTTCGGCGTTTCCACTTTCAGGTGGGCGTGCGCCAGCGCTTGCTGTGAAGACAGGCCAACGAACAGGACGAAAATGGTGGAAAGCAGGCGACAGGAGGAACGAATTTTACCGATCACAGTGGTATCCCTTAACAGTAAAAGAGGGTCATAAGGGTTAAGGCCACAGCCAAGGCGATGTATCAGCGGCCCCAACCCACCGCAAATGATTGCGCCACGGGTAAACAGAAAACGGGTTGTATCGGCTAACCCGCTGTTTTGACTCTACCATCCCTGTAGCGTATCGCGGTAAATCATAACGACCACGCCGCGGCAAGTCGAGCGCATCACTGGCATTTTGCGATCCGGCAGCACGTATCGCCGCATAACCGCGATAAACGCAGGGTAAAAAAAACCGCGCGTCAGGCTCGCCCGCGCGCGGTTTTTCGATGCTCTGGTGCAGATCAGGCCTGGTCGTTGCCGCCCTGGCCCATCGCGCCCATTTTCTTCAGATCTTTGTCGATGAAGAACAGGCCCTTGCCGCTGGTGCCCACCAGCGCCAGCTTGTCCAGCACGGATTTGAACAGTTTCTCTTCTTCATGCTGCTCCGCCACGTACCACTGCAGGAAGTTGAAGGTGGAGTAATCGTGTGCGGTCATGGCGGCGTGCGCCAGTTCGTTGATCTGACGAGTGATCAGCTGTTCGTGTTCGTAGGTCTGCTGGAACACGTCCGCCAGCGACTCAAACGCCACCGGCGGCGCGGCGATGGTGCCCAGCAGCGGCAGAGAGCCGGTGTCGCTCAGATAGTCGAACAAACGTTGCATATGCTGCATCTCTTCCTGAGAATGCTCTTTAAGAAATGCGGCGGCGCCTTCAAAGCCTTTATCGCTGCACCATGCGCTCATCTGCAGATACAGGTTGGCGGAGTAGAACTCCAGATTCAGTTGCTCATTCAGCTTTTGAGTCATTTCTTGCGTAAGCATAATGATTCCTTTTATTTTGCAGGTCATGAATTTAATTTCCGCGCATTATGCCCTGCTGCCGTAAAAATAAAAACACCTTATTTACACTCAAATCACATTAATTATAAAAATCATATATATCAACAAATTATAATATCACCGCCACATTGAGAATTAACATGATAATTATTTTCATCTTTTAGTTTAATCAAAAAGCGAATCATTCTTATTTAAAAGAATAAATAGATTGCATTACTGCTGGATAAATATCGCTCCCGGCAACGGCGTAATGGGCTTGCCAAGCGCCGCCGGGTGGATTACCTTCTGCGCAGATTCAATGCGGCAAAGTAAGTAAGGAGCATAGCGTGGGTTACAATCTGGCCGAGCTGCCCAAAGAGGAAATGGACAGGGTGAATGTGGATCTCGCCGCCTCAGGCGTGGCGTATAAAGAGCGCTACAACATGCCGGTGATCCCGGAAGTGGTGGAGCGCGAGCAACCGGAAGCGCTGCGCGACTATTTTCGCGAGCGCGTGGCACACTACCGCGCGGAATCCCACAAGTTTTCGCGCCTGCCGTACGAGCCGAAGGCTAAATAGAAAAACCCGCCGTTACGGCGGGTTTTTTGCGTCACTTGCCGGCAAACCGGTCGGTGGCGATCATCAGCTGGTGCAAAATGCCCGGCTCATCATACGAATGCCCCGCCCCTTCCACGATATGCAGCTCCGCCTCCGGCCAGGCCTTGGCCAGGTCCCAGGCATTCTGCACCTGGCAGGCCATGTCATAACGGCCGTGGACGATCACCGCCGGAATATGGCGGATCAGCGGCACGTTGCGCAGCAGTTGGTCGTCGCTCTCCAGGAAGCCCAGATGGGTGAAGTAGTGGTTTTCAATGCGGGCGAACGCCAGCGCGAAATCATCCTCGCCGAACGAAGCGGATTCGCGGCTCGGCAGCAGCGTGACCGTCTCCCCTTCCCACACGCTCCAAAGTTTGGCCGCTTCAAGCTGCACCTGCGGATCGGCCGAGGTCAGCCGCTGCCGGTAGGCGGCGATCACGTCTTTACGCTCGTCATCCGAGAGGATGGACAGCACGCGCTCCCATTTTTCCGGGAAGAAGCGCGAAGCGCCGTCCTGGTAATACCAATGCAGCTCCTGCTTGCGCAGGGTGAAGATGCCGCGCAGCACCATTTCACTGACGCGCTCCGGGTGGGTCTGCGCATAGGCGAGCGCCAGCGTCGATCCCCAGGAACCACCGAACACCAGCCACTGTTCGACGCCGGCCATTTCGCGCAGCCGCTCGATATCGGCCACCAAATGCCAGGTGGTGTTGTTGTCCAGGCTGGCATGCGGACGGGAGCGGCCACAGCCGCGCTGATCGAACAGCAGCACCTTGTAGCGTTCGGGATCGAACAGCTGACGATGATGCGGGGAGATGCCGCCGCCCGGCCCGCCGTGAATGAAAACCGCCGGCTTACCGTTCGGGTTACCGCTCAGCTCCCAGTAGATCCGGTGGCCATCCCCAGTGTCCAGCCAACCGCTGTCGTATGCCGCTAACGGCGGGTACAAACCTCGTAATTGTTCCATGGCGCTTTCCGTCTCTCTGTGAGTCATGCTTTCATCAAAGCGGAAGCCGCCCGGCAGGTCAACGGTAAAACCCGAAAACTCGAACGCGCGCCGGGAACTCGGCGCGCGTTTGCTCAAAATCACAACGACCTGCTTGCAAAACGCCCACAGGCCCGATCAGTTCAGGTGCGCAATCGCGCTGATCTCCACCAACTGCTCGGGCGAAGCCAGCCCAATGACGCCGATCAGCGAACCGGCAGGCCGGTGATCGCCGACATAGCGCTTGAACAACGCAACGCAGGGTTCAAAATGCGCCTGTACGTCAGTCAGATAGATCTCCACATACGCCAGGTTCGAACGTTCGGCGCCGAATCCCGCCAATACCCGATCCAGGTTGTCCAACGTCTGCTGGGTTTGCCGTTCGATATCGCCCGCGCCGATAAACTCACCCTGCATATCATGGGAAAACTGCCCCGAAATATAGAGGGTGTCTTTGACGCGAATGCCTTGGGACACGCCATTCTCCTCTTCCCAAATGACCCCGTGATGGTAGTGCGTGATGCCGTTTTTCATGCTGTTTCTCCAACCGTTTATCGTTTCCATGGCGACTATAATCGTTTGATTGGCGAATGGATGTCGTCACTGAAACGACGTTAACGATGCATTTAATATATTGAATATGTTAAATTTATTGTCTTTTCACCGGTTCTCGGAGGGCAGCATGCTACGGGCGAATCTCAATGACATTCAGGTTTTCATGGCCGTCGTCGACGCCGGCAGTTTTGTCGCCGGCGGACAGACGATGGGGCTATCGCGTTCGGCGGCGGGCAAGGCCATCGCGCGTCTGGAGCAACGGCTGAGCGTGCGGCTGTTGCATCGCACCACGCGTTCGCTTGGCCTGACCGACGAGGGGCGGGAGTTTTATCGGCGCGGTCTGCAGATCCTCGCTTCGGTCGACGACGCCGAGGCCAGCGTGGCCGGCGACAAAGGCACCGCACGCGGGGTGCTGCGGTTGACCGCTCCCGCCGCCTTCGGCAGACGGATCCTGTTGCCGCTGGTGCCGAAATTTCTCGTCACCTGGCCTGAGGTGCAGGTGGAGATCAGTTTTTCCGATCGCCTGGCGGATATCGTGGAAGAAGGATTTGATTTAGCGGTGCGGATCGGCGTCACGGCGCCGGATACCCGGCTGGTGTCCAGAACCCTCGCCAGGTATCGCGCCCTGCTGTGCGCCTCCCCCGCCTACCTCGCCGCCCGTGGCGAACCGCAAACCGTCGAGTCGCTCGCCGGGCATGAGGCTCTGCTGTTCAGCAGCCGCAACCAAAAACAGCCCTGGCGGCTGCGCGACGAGCGCGGCGAATGGGTCAAGGCCCCGGTGCGCGGCCGCCTGCGGCTAGACAGTGGGGAAGCGTTACGCGACGCCGCTCTGTCCGGGTTGGGCATCGCGTATCTGCCGGAGTTTATGATTGCGGAGGACCTGGCCGCCGGCCGTCTGCGGCAGGTGTTGCGCGCCGTGGCGGGTGAAGAAGTCAGGATTGTGGCGCTCTATCCGAATAAGCGCCTGCTGGAACCTCGCGTCAGGCGCTTTCTCGATCTGTTGGTGGATACGCTCGGCGGCTGAGACCTTACCCGCCTTTACGCATATGCGGCTCACGCATCTCCTGCGCGGTTTTCGCCTCAATGCTCAGTTCCGCCGTCGGACGCAGCAGCAGGCGCGCCAGCCCGATGGGTTCGCCGGTTTCCCGGCAGTAGCCGTATTCGCCGTTCTGCAAGCGCGCCAGCGCCGCATCGATTTTCGGCAGCAGGCGGCTTTCGCGATCCAGCTGGCGGAACAGCAGGCGCAGATCCTCTTCGCGCGCCGCCTTGTCGGCCTCATCGCCCGTCGCTTCGCCGCCATCGATCTCTTTTTTCAGCTCATCGATGTGCAGCAGCAGCTTTTGCCGCTCATCCTGCAGCAGCTGACGGAAAAACGCCCGTTGAACCGAGTTCATATAATCAGAATCCGGCATGGCCAGCAGTTGCTGCGCATCCGGTAATGCCATCACAGTCATTGCGTTCTCCGAATATTGAAAGTGTAATATTATAACATAATAATTATTTTTATCACCCGGTCATCCAAAAACAAAATTTCACGTGCAAACAGCCGGTTAAGTGCAATTCGCACTTTGTCGCTTGCATCCTGCCGGCTTTAGGCGGTTAATGGCTGAGCAAGCCACCCAATCATAGGTAACGAGAGGCCATCATGAGTAAGGGAATGGATAGCAAAAAAAATGCGAAGAAGAAGCCGTTGAAAACCCCAGCAGAGAAACGTGCGGAGAAACGCGCCAAAAAAGCGCATCCGTCTGGTGAGTAAGCGTCCTTCCATCCGTCATTAAACCCGCCAAGGCGGGTTTTTTATTGCCTCACAGGAGAGATGGCCGATGTCCTGCTTCACCCTCGCCGCCGCCCAATACCCCGCCGCTGCGGCCGATATCGCCTGTAACCTTGAACGTCACCTTGAATTTGTCGCGCAGGCAGCCCAACAGCAGGTGCAGCTGCTGGTGTTTCCCGAACTGTCGCTAAGCGGCTATGAACTGGCTGATGCTGCCGAACTGGCGCTGACGCTGGGCGATCCGCGTCTGCAACCGCTCGCTGCGGCGGCGCAATCGCATCAGATGACGATCATCGTCGGCGCGCCCTTACGCAGCGGCCAGGCGCTGCATATCGCCGCCTTGATCTTTCACCCCAATGGCGCATTGACGCCCTATACCAAGCAGCATCTGCACGGCGCGGAACGGCAACGGTTCTTGCCCGGCGATGGCGGCTCGCTGCTGGAAATACATCGGCAACGCATCGCGCTGGCCATCTGCGCCGATACTTCGGAGCCCGGCCACGCAAGCGCCGCCGCACAGGCGGGCGCGCAGATTTATGCTGCCGGCGTGCTGGTATCTGAAGCCGGTTACGCGAAAGACAGCGCCGCGCTGGCAGGCTATGCCCGGCGTTACGGCATGGTCACGCTGATGGCCAACCATGCGGCGCCGACCGGCGGCTGGATCCCGGCAGGCCGCAGCGCCATCTGGGATGAAACGGGAGCGCTTTTGGTTGCCGCGCCGGATGACGCTCCTGGGCTGATCATCGCCGGCAAGACTTTCGACGGTTGGCACGGCCGCCTGTGCCGGTTAAGCTGAAGCCTGACGGCAACGCGGAGGAAAGCATGACGTTACGCGTAATAGATACCGAGACCTGCGGGCTGGACGGCGGCGTGGTGGAAGTGGCCTCCCTCGATCTGCTCGACGGCCAGTTAACCAATCCGATGAGCGACCTGGTCAGCCCGGATCGCCCCATCAGCCTCGACGCGATGGCTATTCACCACATCACCGAACAGATGGTGGAAGGCAAACCGCGCATTGCGGTGGCGATCGGCCGCTATCAGGGCAGCCCCTACTATGTGGCGCACAACGCCGCCTTTGATCGCGGGGTGTTGCCGGAGATGAACGGCGCCTGGATCTGCACCCTCAAGCTGGCGCGCACGCTGTATCCGGACATCAAGTACGGCAACCAGTATCTGCGCTACGCGCTGAACCTGGACGTGCAGCTGCCGGCAGACGCCACGCTGTACCCGCACCGCGCGCTGTACGACTGCTACGTCACCGCCGCGCTGCTGCAACGCATCATCAAGGATTCGGGCTGGACGCCGGAGCAAATGGTGCAGATCACCGAACAGCCGGTGCTGCTGAAGAAGTTCAAATTCGGCAAGTATCGCGGGCAGGAAATCGATCGCATCGCCCAGGAAGATCCCGGCTATCTGCGCTGGATGCTGAAATCCATCGACGATCTGAGCCCGGACATGAAACACACGCTGAAATACTATCTGATTGGCTAGCACAGCGGGCGGCGCAGGCCGCCCGCTGTTCGCCGTTACTCCGCCAGCGCCAGAATGAAGGCGTACTCCAGCGCAATATCCTCATAGGCCTTGAAGCGGCCGGATTTGCCGCCGTGGCCGGCATCCATGTCGGTATACAGCAGCAGCTGCCGATCGTCGGTTTTCAGCTCGCGCAGCTTGGCCACCCACTTGGCCGGCTCCCAATACTGCACCTGCGAATCGTGCAGGCCGGTGGTCACCAGCAGATGCGGGTATGCCTGCGCCTTCACCTGATCGTACGGGCTGTACTGTTTGATGTAGTCGTAATAGGCCTGCTCGTTCGGGTTGCCCCACTCGTCGTATTCGCCGGTGGTCAGCGGGATCGACTCGTCCAGCATGGTGGTCACCACATCGACGAACGGCACCTGCGCCACCACGCCGTGGAACAGCTGCGGCGCCTGGTTGATCACCGCGCCCATCAGCAGGCCGCCGGCGCTGCCGCCCATGGCGAACACCCGCTTGCCGTCGCCGTACCCCTGGGCGATCAGCGTTTCGGTCACGTCGACAAAGTCGTTGAAGGTGTTCTGCTTGTTGAACAGTTTGCCGTCTTCATACCACAGCTGCCCCAGCTCACCGCCGCCGCGAATGTGCGCCAGCGCGAACACGACACCGCGATCCAGCAGGCTCAGGCGGCTGGCGCTGAACGCCGGATCCATGCTGCTGCCGTAAGAGCCGTAGCCGTACACCATCAGCGGGTTGGCGCCGCGCTGGAAGCTGTCCTGGCGATACACCAGCGAGACCGGCACCTCGACGCCGTCGCGCGCCTTCACCCACACCCGCTCGCTGCGGTAGTTTTCCGACGTGAAGTTCTTCACTTCCTGCTGTTTGAGCATCGTCCGCTCACCGCTGTCCATGTTCAGTTCGTACAGCGTGGTCGGGGTGGTCATCGACGAATAGCCGTAGCGCAACAGCGCGGTTTCCGGATCCGGGTTATACGCCAGCCAGGTGGTGTAGGTCGGATCGTCGAAGGCGATGCGTTTCTCTTCGCCCGTCTGCCAGTGGATCTGGCGCAGCAGCGTCAGGCCGGCATTGCGCTCTTCCACCACCAACCAATCGCGGAACAGGCTGAAGCCCTCCAGCATTACGTCGGCGCGCGGGGCGATCAGCGTCTGCCACTGCGCTTCGTCCGCCTGCTCGCTCTGGTACAGGCCGAAGTTCTTGCCGTCCTTGTTGGAGCGGATGTAGAAATGCTGGTGATAGTGATCGATGGCGTACTCGTGATCCTTGCGGCGCGGCACGAACAGCTGCGGTTTGGCGTCCGCACGATCGGCGTCCAGCAGCAGGATCTCCGAGGTGGTGGTGCTGCTCAGGTGGATCAGGATAAAACGCTCGGAGGTGGTCTTCTCCAGCCCGACGTAAAAGGTATCGTCCAGCTCTTCGTAAATCAGCTCATCCTGCTGCGGATCGCTGCCCACCACGTGGCGATAGACCTGATACGGCAACAGCGTCTTGGCGTGCTTGCGCACGTAGTACACCGTCGAGGAGTCGTTAGCCCACTCGAAGCTGCCGGAGGTATTTTCCAACACTTCGTCCGCCCAGCTGCCGTCGGCCAGGTTCTTGAAACGAATGTCATACTGGCGGCGCGACAGGAAATCTTCCGCTACCCCCAGCCGCTGATTGTCTGGGCTGACGTCCAGCCCGCCCAGGGTGTAAAACTCGTGGTTCTCGGCGCGCTGGTTGCCGTCGATAAGCACTTCCCAGTGCTCGCTCTCGGTTTGCGGCTGGCGCACATAAATCGCGTATTCGTTGCCCGGTTCATAGCGCGTCTGATAGCGATAGCCGTGGCGCACGTAAGGCACCGAATGTTCCTGCTGCGGAATGCGCGCCACCATCTCTTCGTACAGGGTTTCGCGCAGCGCCTGCTGCGGCTTCAGCATCGCATCGGTGTAGGCGTTCTCCGCCTGCAGGTAGTCCAGCACCTGGCGGTCTGCGCGCTCGTCGTCGCGCAGCCAGTAGTAGTCATCCACGCGCGTGTCGCCGTGAATGGTGATGGGATAAGGGCGTTTTTCCGCTTTCGGTGGGGTCATCATTGCTAAATCATCCGCTTACATAGATTGCGGCAAGAGTGACACGATTCCCCCCGGCTTGCCAAGCGGCGCTACGCCAGCTCGCGCTTTTTCTCGTTGACGTCGCTCTCGATGCCCTGCTTGACGTCCGCCGGGATCTTCAGCGCCTGCGCCAGCGCATCGAGGTAGCCGCGCTCCATAAAGTGATCGACGTCGATCACCAGACAGCTCAGGTAGTAAACCTCCAGCGCCTCGTCTTCATTTTGCACGCTGCGGGCGATCAATTCCGGGTTGAGCGGCTGATCGAGCGCTTCCTGCACCCAGGCCTGCGCCTCTTCCCCCACCTGCAGCTGCGACAGGCTGTGATCGATGGCGCGCTGCTCGTCGGCATCGATATGGCCGTCGCTCTTGGCGGCGAACACCAGCGCCTGCACCAAACGCTTGGCGCGCAGATCCACCGGCGTGGTTTGCAAACCGAACTGCGGTTCGTCCTGGTGGGTCTCTTTCACCCGCTGCTTATACTTGTTCCACAGCACCGCGCCCACCGCCGCGCTGCCGCCGATAATCAGCGCATTCTTGCCGAACTTGCCCACCAGCTTGCGCGAGGATTTGTTGGCCAACAGCACGCCGACCAAACCGCCCAGCGCCGTGGGCGCCAGCAGCTTGCCGATGCCTTCCGCCCCGCCCATCGCGCCGGCCTTCTGCCCGATCAACGTTTGAATCTGCTGCATCCAGTTACTTTTCATCATCTACCCCTTGCGTGAAAAAGCGCGGCGCGCAGGCGCGGCCGAACCGACGGTAAACCGCCAGATTAGGGGATCTTTTGTCAATTTACGTCTGGGGGATGCAAACCTGTGTTTAGCGGCTCGGCGGGCCGGGCGGCCCGCCTGGATGGCTGCGGCGTTACGCGTCTTCGTCGCCCGCTTCGTCGTCCTGCTCGTACTCCGCCAGCTCGTCGCGCATCGCCTGGATGGCGTCGCGGGTCATCAGCGCCAGCGAGCGGTAGAAACCGGTGGTGGCGTGCGCTTCCACTTTGCCGAGGAAGCGGCCGCACCACGGCAGCAGAAACTCGTCGAACAGCGCGATCTGCGCCTGCGCTTCATCTTCCTGCGACTGATCCTCCAGCCAGGAAGCGGCCAGCAGCAGCTGGCCGAAATGGTCGGCCGGCGCCTCCGCCAGCGGCATGCCGCGCTGCTGCAGGAAGGTGCGCACTTCCGCTTCGCTGGCGCCTTCGACGTAGTCGGAGCGGAACGGCGACACGCTGCATTCGCTGCCGACGAACATCGCGTTAAAGTCGGTCGCCAGCTGGTTGACGTCGCAGCCCTGCTGCAGGCGCTTCAGCAGGTCATCCTGCTCCAGCGGCCAGTGCTGCTGAAGCTTGCCCTCTTTGATCAGCGCGAACAGCGGCACCAGCAGCGGATCCTGCGGCTGGCGGTAGAACAGCGTACCCAGCACGCGGCAGACAATGGAAAACTCATTCATGATAATGCCTTATACAATACGGAAAATTTTGCCGGGACGATGTCACAAATCGGCCAATTCCGCAATCGCCGGCTTGCCGCGCCGCTCGAGAAAATCCAGCAACCGGCGCGGGCTGACGTTGAGAATGCGCTCCTGCGGGAAGCCCACCTCTTCGATGATGCGCTCGCAGTGCTCGAAATTACCCAGTGAAAAAGCGACGTGCGAATCCGAACCCAGCGCCAGCCAGCCGCCGGCGTCGCGCACCGCGGCGGCGATCGCCCGGCAATTGGCCTCGCTGCCCTTGCGGGAGTGGGTGAACGACGAGTTATTCAGCTCCAGCGCCACCTCGTATTTGGCCGCCGCCGCCGCGACGGCGGGAATATCGATCGGGTAACGCGGGTTGCCGGGGTGGCTGATGATATGCACGTCTCCCTGCGCCATCGCGGCGATCATCGCTTCAGTATTGGACGCTTTATCCTGCGGCGCAAACACCGGCTCATGGAAACCGGCGATGATCACGTCGGTGGCCGTCAGCATCGGGCCGGTGCAGTCGATATCGCCCTGCAGGTTTTTGATGTTGGCTTCGATACCGCGCAAAATGCCCACGCCGTTCACCCGGCGCGGCCACACGTGCATGTTCATGAAGTGCCAATAGTGTGGCGCATCGGCCATGTCCGGGCCGTGATCGGTGATGGCGAACAGCTTGATGCCCTTCTGCTGGGCTTCGGCGATGTAATCGTGCAGCGTGCTGTAGGCGTGGGTGCTGGCGACGGTGTGCATATGCAAATCAACGGGGTACATTGTTTCTCCTTCCAGAGGGCCCGCCCGCAAAGGTACGGACAGGCGCGATGACGATAACAGCTTATCAGTTACCGAACGGCGGCTGAAGGCTCAGTAACCCCGTTGCCTGTCGACCACGCCGGCCGGGGCATGCCCCGCCTCCAGCGCGCGGATGTTGGCGGCGATCTGATCCATCGCCTGCTGCGGCAACGTGATGGCAGCAATATGCGGGGTAATGGTGACACGCGGATGACGCCAGAACGGGTGATCCTGCGGCAGCGGCTCGCGGGCGAACACGTCCAGCGTGGCGGCGGCCAGTTGCCCCTGCTCCAGCGCCGCCAGCAGATCGGCCTCCACCAGATGCGCGCCGCGCGCGATGTTGATGAGGTAAGCTCCCGGCCGCAGTTGCGCGAACAGCTCACGGTTGAGAATGCCGACGGTCTCCGGCGTATTGGGCAGCAGGTTGATCAGCAGTTTGACGCCGTCGAGAAAGGCGCCGCGCTGCGCCTCTCCGGCGAAGCTTTGCACGCCGTCGATCTGTTTGGCGCTGCGGCTCCAGCAGCGTACGCTGAAGCCAAACTCGGTCAGCTTGCGCGCCACGCTCTGCCCCAGCACGCCGGCGCCGAGGATGCCGATAGTGAAATCATCCAGCGAGTGCGGATCGAGCGGTTGCCATTCCTGCCGCTGCTGCAACGCCTGATACTCGTCGAAACGGCGGAAATAGCGCAGCACATAGCTCAGCGCATATTCCTGCATCTGCTGCGCCATGCCGGTATCCTCCAGCCGCAGCAGCGGCACGCCGGCGGGCAGTGTGCCGGGGTGTTTGCGCTCCTGATCGAGAATGGCGTCGACGCCGGCACCGAGGGCGAACACCGCTTTCAGATCGCGGCGGTTGGCTAACATTTCGTGCGGCGGGCGCCATACCAGCGCGTAATCCGCCGGCCGCTCGTCGCCGCGCTGCCATTCGCGGATCTCGGCCTGCGGCAGGCGTTGCTTGATGCCGGTCAGCCATTCCTGGGCGTTAAACAAGGGGTGGTAATAGATGATGTTCATACTGCGGGCTCCGGTTTGTTTTTATTGGTTTTCCTTCAGCCTTCCGCGATTCGCCGCCGGATGCAAGCGTTAAAGCCCAAAATAAAAACAGCCCCGACCAGTGGGGCTGCTGTGTATTCTCGCCAAATCAGGCGGCAGACGGACCGTCGCGCCGGATAAGGCGCCGCAACAGCGGAATGAGGATCAGCATCGCCATGCCGACGCCCGTCGCCCCCCAGCCCAGCGCGCTGAAGATTTCGCTGTAGCCGGGATTGGTTTGCAGCGGCGTACTGCCGCTGTTTTCCGGCATCAGGCCGGAGACGTAGCCCGCCAGCACCGAGGCGACGCCGGTCACCATCATCCAGCAGCCCATCATCACGCCCTGATAGCGCGGCGGCGCCAGCTTGCCGATCATCGCGTAACCGATCGGCGAGATCATCAATTCACCGACGCTTTGCAGCACATAGCTGATGACGATCCATTTAAACGCCACCAGCCCGTCGCCGCCGGCCATGCTGATGCCCAGCGGCAGCACCAGCATGCCGAGCCCGATGCAGAACAGCGATCCGGAGAACTGCAGCGGAATGTCGATGTTGCAACCGCGGGCGCGCAGGCGATTGAACCACCAGGCCAGCAGCGGGCCGCCCACCACGATCACCAGCGTGTTGATATTCTGGATCCACTGCGGCGCCACCTGAATGCCGTAAACGTTCAGGTTGATGTTGTGCTCGGAGAACAGCATCAGCCCCATCGGCGCCAGCTGATACAGCGCCCAGAACACCAGCGACCCCAGCGCCAGGATCAGATAGGCCGCCATTCTGCGGCGCTCATCGCGCGGATGGTGGCGCAGCGTCACCACGCACAGCATCAGGAAGATCAGCGCGCCGAGCACGATCACGAAATGGCCGCTGAACTCGGCGTGGGTCAGCATCACGCGGATAATCGGCACCAGCGCCACCAGCACCGCCAGCCCGACCAGCATGCGCCAACGGTATTGACTGCGGCTGGCATCGTGCAGCGGCGTATTGAGATCCGCCAGAATCCGCCAGCGGCAGACGGCGACGATGATCGCCGCCGCATTGCCCAGCGTGGCGAACAGGAACAGCGCGCGATAGTTTTCCGTCAGTTGGAAATACCCGGCGACGGTAAAGCCAACGAAGAACCCGAGGTTCATGCCAGCGTAGTTCCACAGGAATGCCGATTCGCGCCGGTCATCATCCGGTTTGAAACGCTGGGTGAGCATCATATTAATGCAGGTCACGTTAAGGCCGCTGCCGGTCAGGAACATCGCCAGCCCCCAGTACAGCCCCCACACGCCCGCGACGGCAATCAGCGCGCAGCCGATCACCTGCAACACCATGCCCAGCACGAACAGATTGCGGTTACTGAGGAAACGGCCGCCGAGGTAGCCGCCGAACATGTGCAGACCATAGTTGAAGGCGCCGAACACGCCCATCATGGCGTTGGCGCTGCTTTCGTTGAAGCCCAATCGCTTGGTGGCGTACAGCACCAGCGTGGAGTAAAGCACGGCGAAGCCCAGTGTGGCGAAGATCTGGATGAAGAACAGCGCCCCCGCACCGGGGGGAATGGCATGGCGCGCTTGCGGCGCCGGCATGGCATCTGAAGGAGTCAAAACGAACCTCTACTGCATTATTATGTAATGAGTCTGTCCCTGTCTGCGATATCGCCGGCCTGTCTCCCGGCAATCTGCGCGGCGCCGTGATGTTCCTTGCCAAAAACGCCGCGCCGACATAATTCCATTTAGCGACACATTTGACTAATAATCCAGTATTAATGCATATAACAGCAAATAGACCGATCTCATTGGCGATATATTGAGCTACCCGTACAGAAAAAGGTCAAACAATCATCTTTCACGCGTTTTGAACGTAGTCCGCCCTGCCCGCCGACGGCCAAGAGTGGGAATATCGTTCGGTAAATCAGCAAATTGCTGCAAGTTTGGCTAAACAGTCATGAGAATGAAATAAGAGGGTTGACGCTGAGATCAGATTCTCCTACATTAGCGCCCGTCGACAGCGCAAGGCGTTATCGACGACAAAACGGTGAGGTGTCTGAGTGGCTGAAGGAGCACGCCTGGAAAGTGTGTATACGCGAAAGTGTATCGAGGGTTCGAACCCCTCTCTCACCGCCAAATTCAAAGAGAAAGCCTGGATTCGCGTCCAGGCTTTTTTTTTGCATGGTGCACCGCCGAGAGGGGCGTGCGCAGCGCATCTCCCTCCCTCTGTGACCGTGATTCCCATTTCCGCCGGTTATCAACGAACCTTACCCCTGATGTTCTCGCTCTTTCATGGCTTCCGCCCTGCCGTTCGCCGCAGTTTTCAGCAAAGTGAACACGGGTTGAGCGGACAAACAAAAACACAGAAATTATTCTTGACCGGATCGGCCCCACTCCCTATAGTAGCGCCCCGTTGCAGCGATGATTTCGCAACAAAAAAATATGGTGAGGTGTCCGAGTGGCTGAAGGAGCACGCCTGGAAAGTGTGTATACGCGAAAGTGTATCGAGGGTTCGAATCCCTCCCTCACCGCCATATTCTAACGAGAAAGCCTGAGCGAAAGTTCAGGCTTTTTTGTATGCATAGCGCACCGACCGGGAGGGTGAGAACCCTCGACAGGGTTCGACATAACGCCTGCGTTTTGGACCGCCAACGGCGGCCCGCAGGGTGAGCGCAGCGAATCTATCCCTCCCTCACCGCCATACAAAAAAGCCCGAACGCAAATTCAGGCTTTTTTATCCCCATACCCCAACCGCTCAGTGGTGCGTGCGCCCCATTGACGCCGGCTGCGCCAGCGCGCGGCGCCAGTCGCCCGGCGTTTGGCCGAATTGGCGTTTGAAGCTGCGGTTGAACGACTGCTGTGAGTCGAAGCCAAGCGAGATCGCCACGCTGACGATAGGCTCGCCGCTGTTGGCCAGGCGCTCCGCCGACACTTTCAGTTTTTGCATGCGGATATACTCCCCCAGCGCGTAGCCGGTCTGGCGTTTGAACATGCGCTGCAGATGCCATTTGGAATAGCCCGCGCGGTCCGCCACGGTGTTAATATCCAGTTTCTCTTCCAGATTGTTGTCGATCCACGCCTTCAAATCGGTAATAAAGCCCGTAGTGTTCATGCTGATGCTCCCATCATTCGGCAGGGTCACCCTCTGCCCGATGCACATACGTTGCAACAGTTTCGCTTTAAATGCAATTTTTATTATTGCATTTACCGGAAAGCCGCCACTATACTCCACCCAATTAATGTAACCGATATTGATACATTAATGTGACACCAATGTGTTTCAAAACCTAACGTTGCGCCGCTGCACGGCGCAGCCGCCCCCTCACCGCTCGCCGGTGCGGGGGCGAATCCCGGAGAACAGGGCCGGGTGTGGGGCCTGACCGCGCTTACTTATCGGAATAAAAATAATGGCAAATCAACCAAACTCATCGTTCAACGCCGGCGGCCGCACGCGCACCGTCGCTCTGGGTCAGCGGCTCTCCGGGGTGGCGCTGCTGGCCGCCCTGCTCGCCGGGTGCGACAACAGCGTCGCGCACAATGCCCCACCGCCGCCGCCGGTGGTCAGCGCCGCCAGCGTAGTGGTCAAGCCGATCAGCCAGTGGGATGCCTTCAACGGCCGGGTCGAGGCGGTGCAGAGCGTGCAACTGCGCCCACGGGTCTCCGGTTACATCGAGCGGGTCAACTACACCGAAGGCGACGAGGTGAAAAAAGGCCAGGTGCTGTTCACCATCGACGATCGCACCTACCGCGCCGCGCGCGAACAGGCGCAGGCAGAGCTGGTGCGGGCGCGCAACCAGGCCGCCCTGGCGCGCAGCGAATCCTCGCGCACCGAGAAACTGATCGGCACTCAGGCCATCTCTCAGGAAGTGTGGGAGCAGCGCCGGTCGTCCGCCGCGCAGGCGCAAAGCAACGTGCTGGCGGCGCAGGCCCAGCTCGATATGGCGCAGCTGAATCTCGACTTTACCCGCGTTACCGCGCCGATTGACGGGCGCGCCAGCCGCGCGATGATCACCGCCGGCAACCTGGTCACCGCCGGCGACAGCGCCAGCGTGCTGACGACGCTGGTGTCGCTCGACAAGGTCTACGTCTATTTCGACGTGGATGAAGCCACCTTCCTGCGCTATCAGCAGCAAGGCCGGCACGATGCCCGCCTGCCGGTGAAAGTCGGCCTGGTAGGCGAAGACGGCACTCCGCATCAGGGGCTGGTGGACTTCACCGATAACCAACTGAACGCCGGGACCGGCACCATCCGCATGCGCGCCCTGCTCGACAACCGCGATCGCCGCTTCACGCCGGGGCTGTTCGCCCGGGTACAGATGCCCGGCAGCGCCGAGTTCAACGCCATGCTGATCGACGACAAAGCGGTGATGACCGACCAGAACCGCAAGTTCGTTTACATCGTCGATAAAGACGGCAAGGCGCAGCGCCGCGACATTGACGTGGGCCGCATGGCCGAAGGATTGCGCATCGTGCAGAAAGGGTTGGCAAACGGCGATCGGGTGATCGTCGACGGCATGCAGAAAGTGTTTATGCCGGGCATGCCGGTCGACGCGAAAGCCGTCGCCATGAATCCTATCGCCTCCACGCTTAACTAAGCTCCCAGCAGAGACTTCTGACCCATGGACTTTTCCCGCTTTTTCATCGACCGGCCGATCTTCGCCGCGGTGCTGTCGATACTGATTTTTGTCGCCGGGGTGATAGCCATCCCGCTGCTGCCGATCAGCGAGTACCCGGACGTGGTGCCGCCCAGCGTGCAGGTGCGTGCAGAATACCCGGGCGCCAACCCGAAAGAGATCGCTGAAACGGTGGCCACGCCGCTGGAGGAAGCGATCAACGGCGTCGAAAACATGATGTACATGAAATCGGTCGCCGGTTCCGACGGCGTGCTGGTGACCACCGTCACCTTCCGCCCGGGCACCGATCCCGATCAGGCGCAGGTGCAGGTGCAAAACCGCGTGGCGCAGGCCGAAGCGCGCCTGCCGGAAGACGTGCGCCGCCAGGGCATCACCACCCAGAAACAGTCTCCGGCGCTGACGCTGGTGGTGCATCTGGTATCGCCTTCCGGCAAGTACGACTCGCTGTACCTGCGCAACTACGCCACCCTGAAGGTCAAGGATGAGCTGGCCCGCCTGCCGGGCGTCGGCCAGGTGCAGATCTTCGGCGCCGGCGAATATGCGATGCGCATCTGGCTCGATCCGAACAAGGTCGCCGCGCGCGGGCTGACCGCCTCCGACGTGGTGAGCGCCATGCAGGAGCAGAACGTGCAGGTTTCCGCCGGCCAGCTTGGCGCGGAGCCGATGCCGACGCGCAGCGACTATCTACTGTCGATCAACGCCCAGGGGCGCCTGCAAACCGAAGAAGAGTTCGGCAACATCATTCTCAAGAGCGGTGATAACGGCGAGATCGTGCGGCTGCGCGACGTGGCGCGCATCGAAATGGGCTCCGGCAGCTACGCGCTGCGCGCCCAGCTCAATAACAAGGATGCGGTCGGCATCGGCATCTTCCAGTCGCCGGGCGCCAACGCCATCGAGCTGTCGGACGCGGTGCGCGGCAAGATGGCCGAGCTGGCGACCCGCTTCCCGGACGGCATGAGCTGGAAGTCGCCATACGACCCGACGGTATTCGTGCGCGACTCGATCCGCGCGGTGGTAGATACCCTGCTGGAAGCGGTGATCCTGGTGGTGCTGGTGGTCATTCTGTTCCTGCAGACCTGGCGCGCCTCGATCATTCCGCTGCTGGCGGTGCCGATCTCCGTGGTCGGCACCTTCGCCGCGCTGTATCTGCTCGGCTTCTCGCTCAACACCCTCAGCCTGTTCGGGCTGGTGCTGGCGATCGGCATCGTGGTGGATGACGCCATCGTGGTGGTGGAGAACGTCGAGCGCAACATCGAAGAGGGGCTGTCGCCGCTGGCGGCGGCGCACCAGGCGATGCGCGAGGTCTCCGGCCCGATCATCGCCATCGCCGTGGTGCTGTGTGCGGTGTTCGTGCCGATGGCGTTCCTTTCCGGCGTCACCGGCCAGTTCTACAAGCAGTTCGCCGTCACCATCGCCATCTCGACGGTGATCTCCGCCATCAACTCGCTGACCCTGTCGCCGGCGCTGGCGGCGCGCTTGCTGAAACCGCACGGCGCGCCGAAAGACCTGCCGTCGCGCCTGATCGACCGGCTGTTCGGCTGGCTGTTCCGGCCGTTCAACCGCTTCTTCGCCAGCGGCTCGCAGCGTTATCAGCACGGGGTATCCCGCGTGCTTGGCCGACGCGGCGCGGTGTTCGTCGTCTACCTGCTGCTGCTGGCCGCCGCCGGCGTGATGTTCAAGACCGTGCCCGGCGGCTTTATCCCGACGCAGGACAAGCTATACCTGATCGGCGGCGTGAAGATGCCGGAAGGCGCCTCGCTGGAGCGCACCGATGCGGTGATCCGCAAGATGAGCGCCATCGGCCTGAGCGTGGACGGCGTCACCGATGCGGTGGCCTTCCCCGGCCTGAACGCGCTGCAGTTCACCAATACGCCGAATACCGGCACGGTGTTCTTCGCGCTGGAGTCATTGAGCACCCGTACCCGCACCGCGGCGCAGATCAACGCCGAGATCAACGCGCGCATTTCACAGATCCAGGAAGGCTTCGCCTTCTCGATCATGCCGCCGCCGATCCTCGGCATCGGCCAGGGCTCCGGCTATTCACTGTACGTGCAGGATCGCGCCGGGCTGGGTTACGGCGCGCTGCAGACCGCGATCAACACGATGTCCGGCGCCATTATGCAAACGCCGGGCATGGGTTTCCCGATCTCCTCTTATCAGGCCAACGTGCCGCAGCTGGACGCCAAAATCGATCGCGACAAGGCCAAGGCCCAGGGGGTGCCGCTCAATGCGCTGTTCAGCACGCTGCAGACCTACCTCGGTTCGTCTTACATCAACGACTTTAACCGTTACGGCCGCACCTGGAAGGTGATGGCGCAGGCCGACGGCCAGTTCCGCGACAGCGTGGAAGACATCGCCAACCTGCGTACCCGCAACGACAAAGGCGAAATGGTGCCGATCGGCAGTATGGTCAGCATCGGCACCACCTACGGCCCGGATCCGGTGATCCGCTACAACGGTTTCCCGGCGGCGGACCTGATCGGCGACGCCGATCCGCGCGTCCTCTCCTCTACCCAGGCGATGAGCGCGCTGACGCAAATGGCCGGCAAGCTGTTGCCGAACGGCATGAACATCCAGTGGACCGATCTGAGCTACCAGCAATCGACCCAGGGCAACGCCGCGCTGGTGGTATTCCCGGTCGCGGTGCTGCTGGCGTTCCTCGCGCTGGCGGCGCTGTATGAAAGCTGGACGCTGCCGCTGGCGGTGATCCTGATCGTGCCGATGACCATGCTGTCGGCGCTGTTCGGCGTGTGGCTGACCGGCGGCGACAACAACGTGTTCGTGCAGGTCGGGCTGGTCGTTCTGATGGGGCTGGCCTGCAAGAACGCCATTCTGATCGTCGAGTTCGCCCGCGAACTGGAAATGCAGGGCAAAGGCATCGTCGAAGCGGCGCTGGAGGCCTGCCGCCTGCGGCTGCGGCCGATCGTGATGACCTCCATCGCCTTCATCGCCGGCACCATCCCGCTGATCCTTGGCCATGGCGCCGGCGCCGAAGTGCGCGGCGTCACCGGCATCACGGTGTTCTCCGGCATGCTGGGTGTCACCCTGTTCGGGCTGTTCCTGACGCCGGTGTTCTACGTCACCTTGCGGCGCCTGGTGGCGCGCAAAGCGCAGCCGCAGACGGCGTAATCATCATCCTGAAATGCAAAAAGGTCGGGCAATGCCCGACCTTTTTTATGCGCTCCATCCGGCATTATTTACCGGCGGCTTCAGCCTCTTGCTCGGCGGCGTATTCCGCGCAGGCGCGCTTGTCGCCCCGCTCCAGCTCGGCCAGCGAGTCGGCCACGGTGTGGCGCGCCAGCACCGCGAGCGAAGCCTGCTCGGCCTCGTTCACCACCGATTTGAAATACCAGCAGGCGTTGGCGCTCACCAGGCAACGAGCCGGCACTTCAGGGCGGGAAGCCCAGATGCGCTTGTCGTCGATCACCGCCAGATAGATGTCCCGCAGGGTGATCTCTTCCGCCGGGCGGCCGAGGTGGATAGAGCCGTTTCGGCCCAAGGTGGAAACGATGATGCCGTCTTTGGTCAGCGGCACCATCAGTTTGCGGATAAAGCTGGGGTTGGCTTCCAGAGCGGCGGCGAGGGTGGCGCTCGTCGAACGCATGCCCTGCTTCTCAGCTACGGCGACGCTAAGGACCATTTGCAACGCTGTCGGAAAGCGAAAATCTAACATGTCGTTATCTCTGCGAGACGAAATACTCGGGTTTGGCCGGTGTGGCGATTGGCGCCGATAACACCGCTTAATTGCACAATAATATAACAAACGCAGGGGCTTTTTTGAAGTTTCGCCCAGCGATATCGCACGCAGACATTAGAACGATCGCAAACTTTTGGGCAGGCAGAAAACAGAAACCCGCGTCAATGTTAACGCCGCTCGCTTAACCGGGTTAAACGATCAGAACTAACACTGCCCGCGGGTTTAATTCGAATGTGGCGATCAGGCTCTGTTCAGCACCAGCTGGCCGTTTTTATCCAACGGGATTTGCGTGCCCGGATCGTGATCCATGCGGATCTTGCCCTGCTGATTGCCGATCTTGTAGGTCACGTCATAGCCCAACATTTTCTGGGACTTGTCGTAGACCGTTTTGCAACGCTGCTGAACGCTGGTGGTGACGTCGTTGTTCTGCATCGCCCCTTGCACCTGGTTGCCGGCGTAGCCGCCGCCCAGCGCGCCGACCACGGTCGCCACGTCGCGCCCGCGACCGCCGCCGAATTGGTGGCCGATCACGCCGCCCGCCACTGCGCCCAGCACAGAACCGGCGATGCGGTTTTCATCCTGCACCGGTGCACGGTGCGTGACGGTGACGTTGCGGCATTCCTGACGCGGCGTTTTGATGGTTTCTTTAATCGGTGTGGCGGCGAGCACCTGCGCATATTGCGGACCGGCAGAAAAGACGTCCAGGCTGGCTACCGCGGCAATCCCCAGAGCGGCAGCGATACCAATTCCAACACCGGCTAACATTGACTTGTTCACAGGAAACCTCCTGAAAGTGTTACCACGCATTTTTTCCGGGGTCTGTTACCGGCTGGCACCGCGCTTATTATTTTGCGCATGGGCGGCTGGCGGTATCCCGGTTTACGGCGTGCGCGACGCGCCGTCTGTAAACGAGGTAAAGTCTGCACAATGATCTGAAGGCCCGCAATAAGACAAGGGGACCAAAAATGCGGGAAAACGGCCGTTTTCCTGTTGTTTAGGAGGAATCTTAAGAATTTTACCCATGCCAACGACGGCTTATGCAGAAGAATCAAGCAACCGCCGCCGATCGGCTCGCGCCGCCATAAAAAAACCCGCGCGGGCGAACCGGCGCGGGTTGGTCGACAAAGGCGGGATCAGTGCATCTTCAGGCGCGGACGGATCACCCGGTTAATGCCGCCCACCAGCATCATCAGGCCGGTTTTGATGTAGCCATGCAACGCGACCTGATGCATGCGGTACAGCGAGATGTAGACGAAGCGCGCGATGCGCCCTTCCACCATCATCGAACCGCGCATCAGGTTGCCCATCAGGCTGCCGACGGTGCTGAAGCGCGACAGCGACACCAGCGAACCGTGGTCTTTGTACACGTAAGGCTTCAGCGTCTGGCCGTTCATCAGCGCCAGAATATTGGTGGCGCAGCGTGAGGCCATCTGGTGCGCCGACTGGGCGCGCGGCGGCACGAAACCGCCGCCCTCTTTCGGACAGGAAGCGCAGTCGCCGATGGCGAAGATGTTCGGATCGCGCGTGGTCTGCAGCGTCGGCTCCACCACCAGCTGGTTGATGCGGTTGGTTTCCAGGCCGCCGATGTCCTTCATAAAGTCCGGCGCCTTGATGCCGGCCGCCCACACCATCAGATCGGCGTCGATGAATTCGCCGCCCTTGGTGTTCAGCCCCTTGGCGTCCGCGCTGGTCACCATGGTGTTGGTCAGCACGCGCACGCCCAGTTTGATCAGCTCCTGATGCGCAGCGGCGGAAATACGCGGCGGCAGCGCCGGCAGGATGCGCTCGCCGGCTTCCACCAGCGTCACGTTGAGCGCGCTGTTGTCCAGGCCTTCGAAACCGTAGCTGTGCAACTGCTTCACCGCGTTGTGCAGTTCGGCGGACAGTTCAACGCCGGTGGCGCCGCCGCCGACGATAGCGATGTTGACCCGCTCTTTTTGCCCCGGCTGCGCCGAGAACTTCAGGAACAGGTTGAGCATTTCGTTGTGGAAACGACGTGCCTGATGGGGGTTATCCAGGAAGATGCAGTGCTCTTTCACGCCTGGCGTACCGAAATCGTTCGAGGTGCTGCCCAACGCCATCACCAGAATGTCGTACGGCAATTCGCGCGCCGGCACCAGCTCGCCGCCCTGCTCGTCGCAGATCTGCGCCAGCTGCAGCGTTTGCGTCTCACGGTTGATGTTGGTCAACGACCCCAGCTGGAAGCTGAAATGGTGATTGCGCGCGTGCGCCAGGTAGCTGAGCGCATCTACGCCGTCATCGAGGGAACCGGTCGCCACTTCGTGCAACAGCGGTTTCCACAAATGGCTGTGGTTGCGATCCACCAACGTGATCTCGGCTTTGTTCTTGCGGCCAAGTTTATGGCCCAGGCTGGTCGCCAGCTCCAAACCACCGGCGCCGCCGCCAACAATAACGATTTTCTTCTTTGGCGTTGTCAAAATAACCCCCTAAATGTGAACCATTTGTTATCCCAGGGTAAATAAATAATATCCTTAGAATACATAGGGTTCGCTTAAAATAAATCGGCTCTCTGCAGCCAGAATAGCATGTGAGGTTATTTGGTCATACCAAAATTGACGTACATCAAATTTTTTTGGTTAAAGGCTGGACGCGGGGATTTTTTGGGGATTGTGATTCAAATAGTTAGCGCTGAGTCACAGTTTTAAATTTTGCCGATTGCCACACAGAATCTTGCTTTGACGTACAAAAAAGCCGCACTTTCCGCCGGTGAAAAACGGGGCGCGCGGCTCGCGGCAGCGTTATGAAACTGTTAACCCAGCGCCTTGAACGCCTTGAGCCGCTGCAGATGCGGAGAGATGTTTTTGAACTTGTGCGTCTGCTGTTCATCCCACACGATCTCGTAGTAGTGATGCAGCAATTCGGCGCTGCGCCGGTTATCCAGCACCTCGTCGTGGCGCGACAGCACCACCAGACAGCGATCGCGGTTTTTCTCGCGGAAATCCTCCACGCACTTGGTGGCGATATCGCGATACTCTTCCGGCCGGTCTATCTTGCCGTGCATGTGCTCTTCCGGGTACAGGTTGGGATTGAACATCGCCTGGCGAATGCCGCACAGGAAGCCGATGCGCTCCGCCCAGAAGCCGCCGAGGCCAACCCCGCAGATCAACGGGTGCGCATCGCCGCCCTGCTGCACCGCCTTGTCCACCTCTTTCAACAGATGCTGCATGTCGTGACGCGGATGCAGCGTGCTGTAGCTGATAAAGCGCACGTCCGGATCGATAAACTGCAGCTGTAATACCTTTTCATGATTGCCGGGACTGGTGGAATCGAAGCCGTGCAAATAGATAATCATGTGGATCCTCGCAACAAGCCAAGGGCCGCGGGCGCGGCCCTCATCATTTCCGCTCTGCGCCGCGATGCGGCACCTGGATTCACCCTTGCGAACGCTGCTTGTGCTCCTCCCAACGCTCGCTCAACGCGCTGAGCGCCTTGTGCGCCTGCTGCCAGCGCTCGGAGTCACGCAGTTCCTGACGGGTGAACTGACCGCGATGATATAACCGCTTCACCTTCTCTGCTTTGACCGGGGACAGGTTATCCAACACGCTGACCGCACCGGCGCGGTTGTTGCACACCAGAATCATGTCGCATCCGGCATCCAGCGCCGCCTGGCCGCGCTCGGCGTAGCTCCCCATGATGGCGGCGCCTTCCATCGACAGATCGTCGGAGAAGATCACGCCGTCGAAGCCCAGCTCCTGACGCAGGATCTGCTGCAGCCAGTAAGGCGAGCCGCTGGCCGGACGCGGGTCCGCTTCAGTATAGATGACGTGGGCCGGCATGACGGCGTCCAGCAGTTGGCGGTTGATCAGCTCGCGGAAGATCGCCATGTCGTGCTCGCGGATCTGCGCCAGCGGCCGCGGATCGCGCGGGGTTTCCTTGTGCGAATCGGCGCTGACGGCGCCGTGCCCCGGGAAGTGTTTGCCGGTGGTTTTCATGCCGGCGCTGTGCATGCCGAGGATGAAGCGCTCCGCCATCGCCAGCGCCTGCGGCGGATCGCTGTGGAACGAACGCTCGCCGATCGCCGCGCTGCCGTGGCCGATGTCCAGCACCGGCGCGAAGCTGATGTCGATATCCTGCGCGATCATCTCCGCCGCCATCAGCCAGCCGGCCTCCTGCGCCAGACGGCCGCCTTCCTGCGCATCGTGCAACGCGGCGAACGACTGCGCCGCCGGCAAACGGGTGAAACCCTCGCGGAAGCGCTGCACGCGCCCGCCCTCTTGGTCTACCGCCACCACCAGCCGATCGTGCGAGGCGGCGCGGATCTGGCGCACCAGCTCACGCAGTTGCTCCGCATCGTGGAAGTTACGGGTAAACAGGATCAATCCGCCAACCAGCGGGTGTTTCAAAATCTCGCGTTCTTCTGCATCCAGCTCGTAGCCGGCGACATCTAGCATTACTGGGCCCACGGGCACCTCACTTCATTTTGTTCGTTCAGAATTCAGATGATGATAAACAGAATCGCCGGCGCACCGCAGCGCCCCAGCGCAAAAATTCAACGTCGCCGCTCTGCTGCCAGCGCACTTCAAACCACAGCAGCATCAGATAATCCACCCACGGCAGCCAACGGCGCACCTGCGCCTGCAACCGGGCGACGTCGCGATAGCCCTGATGCGCGTAGTGCTGCAAAAAGCGCTGCTGCTGTTCGGCCGACCAGCCGTTGCTGCGAAACAGCGCGGCGATATCCAGCGCTATGTCGCCGTCGGCGGCATACTCCCAGTCGATCAGCCGCAGCTCTTCGCCGGTGGTGAGCAGATTGCCCGGATGGATATCCATGTGCAGCGGCGCCAGGCGCAGCGGCCGTGGCAAGGCGCTGCGTAAAAAATGACGCTGCAGGCGCAGCCAGGCGGGGGTTAAACGCCGCGTATCCAACTGCTGCCAGTAGCGGAGGAATTGCCGCCGCAGATCCAGCCGGTAACCGCTGAGCGGCCGCCGATGCAGCGTCGCCACCATCGCCGCCAGCTCGCCGCGCTGATTCAGCGCGTCAAATTCGGAATTTGTGACGACGTCACCTTCAAGCCATTCGAGGATAAGCCACTGATTATTCTGTGCGAAAACCCGTGGCCCCAGCCCCGGCGCACAGCGACGCAGGACCTGCGCCTCCCGCCGCCTGCTCACGCCCAGCGCGCGTTTCTCCGCGCTATGTTGCCGCGCCAGCAGCGTGACGCCCGAGCCGTCGATGCGCCAGCTCTCGCCGGTCAGCCCCTGCACCGGGCTGAAATGACAACCGGCGGTATTCACCGCCGGCAGTCTGGTTTCCATCAATCGTCGCAGCGCGGCCTCAGCGTTTAACGGCGCCATTGCCCGACCAGACGATCTCGCCGGTTTGCACCAGCATCAGCTGCATATCCAGCGCCGGTGACTTCACGTCGCCGCTGACATCGCTGTACAGCACGTACTGCGCGCCGACGATGCGCGCCAGGCCAATCGCCTTACTGCGCGAGCCGAAGCTGTCATCCGCCGACAGGCCCAGCGTTTGTCTGGCGCTGGTCAGCTTCGCTTCCGGCACCACGCTGAAAGTGGAGTTCGACGCCAACGCCTTATACAGTGCCGCGGTGGCTTTGCCCATCTGCAGCGAGCCGTTGGTGTTGTTCTTGACGCTGTCCAGCAGCAGCACGCTGCCGGCCGTGACGCCATCGGCCTTCAACATCTGCCCCACCAGCGGCTGAACGCTGCCCAGCCAGTCGAGCTGCTGGATTTTCGGCGGCTGCGGCACCGGCTCGGTAGTTGGCGGCTGCGGCTGCTCCACCGGCGGCGTCGGCTGATCCGGCTCGACGGTGACCGGCGGCAACGGTTGTTCCGGCTCAGGCGGGCGCGACAGACAGCCGCTCAGGGTTAATGCGGCCAGCGCCACTAAGACGTACTTTTTCATGCTTTTTCTCCAAACCTGGCAAGCGCTTACAGGTACAGATACAGACGCGCGCTTTTAGCGTCCAGATTGCCGTTAATCGAGTAGATTTTGGCGTCCGAGTCGGGTGCCACCACGATCTCACGCGGTTTCTCGAAGGGGCGAATATCCAGCCCCTGCGCGTCGTACCAATAGAAACGGTAATGTACGGTGACCGGCGTCGGCTGACTGTTATTGAGCACCGAGGTTGCCATCACCCGCCCGGAAGCGTTCGAAATCGAGGGCGTATCGGCCAGAATACCGGCGGTCAGCACCGAGGGATCCATCACCACCGTCTGCCCTTGGTTGACAGCGATGCCGGGCGGTGAGCTGCATCCCATCAACAACGCGGCGGGCAGCGCCAACGCCATCAGACCACGCAGAGTTTTTTTACCGCGCATGATTTCCTCGCTTAACGTGACAGCAGCGGCCCCAGCGAGCGGCCACCGACCAGGTGCATATGAATATGATAGACCTCCTGACCGGCGTGGCGGTTGCAGTTGACGATCAGGCGGTAGCCGTCCTCGGCGATGCCTTCCTGTTCGGCGATTTTCGCCGCAGCGGTGATCATGCGGCCCAGCGCGGCTTCGTGCTCCACGGTCACGTCGTTGACGGTTGGGATCAGCACGTTGGGAACGATCAGCACATGGGTGGGCGCCTGGGGGGAGATGTCACGGAAAGCGGTCACCAGTTCATCCTGGTAAACCACATCAGCAGGGATTTCGCGGCGGATAATTTTACTGAAAATCGTTTCTTCGGCCATCTGGCGTTCCTTGTTTTACACAATTAGCTGTACGCAGTATGAGTGACAAATTCTACTGCTTTCAACCTGATTGCGCACTTTCCACGTCGAGTGCTGCAGATTCGCGCAGCCCGGCCCCCCGCTTGTGCATCTTTTCACTTTGGTTATTCACTATTGTTGCTTTACTTGCCCCGCGCCGCCGCCAATAGTAACTCCATGATTAACAAAGGATAGAGGGCGTTATGTTACCGAGAATTTCGGCGCTGTGCGCGCTGTTGCTGAGCGCCGCCGTGCAGGCGGCCACGACGGGCGGTATCGACCTGCAGGCTAACCGACAGCCGATACACGCAGAGAAGAATCCCGCCGCTATCGCGCTGATCCCGGCGAACTTTCACTTCGCGGTGCCAGGCAAGCTGACGGTGGCGGTGGCGTTCGAAAACTCCCCGCCGCTGGCGCTGTTCGCCGAAGACAATAAAACGCTGATCGGCAGCGATCCGGACATCGCCCGCCTGGTGGCCGACAGCCTCGGGCTAGAGTTGAACCTAGTGCCCACCTCCTGGGAGGATTGGCCATTGGGCATCAGCGCCGGCAAATACGACGCGGCGATCTTCAACATCGCCGTCACCAAACAGCGCAAAACCAAATTCGACTTCGCCACTTACCGAGTGGACACGCTGGGCTTTTACGTCAAATCCACCAGCCACATCACCGCGATCAACCGGCCGCAGGACGTCGCCGGTCTGCGGATCATCGTCGGATCCGGCACCAATCAGGAAAACATTCTGCTGGGATGGGATAAGCAAAATCGCGCCGCCGGGCTGCCGCCGGTACAACCGATCTACGTGACCGACGACGCCGCCACCAACCTCAGCATTCAGTCCGGGCGCGCCGATGCGTTCTTCGGCCCCCACTCCACCGGCGCCTACAAGGCGGCGCTGACCGGCAAAACCAAAATGGTCGGCATCGGCCCCAACGTGGCCTATGTCGCGGTCACCACCAAAAAAGGCAACGGGCTGGTGAACGCCATCAACGCCGCGATCAATGGCGCGATCGTCAGCGGCGAATATGCGCAGGTGCTGGAACGCTGGGGCGAAGGCGACGAAAAGGTCGAGCGTTCCACCATCAACCCGCCGGGCATCGGCGACTAGCCGCCGATCAGCTGCGGCGCATGCCGACGCATCCACTCGGCCAGCGAGTCCAGCGTTGGCCGCAGCGATTTGCCCAGCGCGGTGACCTGATACTCCACCCGCGGCGGCACTTCGGGAAACACCTGCCGCGTCACCAGGCCGCGCTGTTCGAACAGCCGCAGCTGGCGCGTCAGCTCCTTCTGCGCAATGGGCGCCACCGCCCGCTGCAGCTCGCTGAATCGCACCGGGCCGTCGATCATGATCAGCCGGTACAAGATCGGTATCGCCCATTTGCCCGACACCAGATTGACGAAGTCCACCATCGGGCAGGGTTCGCCCGCCGTCGGCAACGCCGCCAAATTATTTTCTGCCTCTAAGGGCGCTTGCGTCGTCATTTCATCCCTCCTCGTCCTTTAGTATCCAAAAGGTGCCTACTATGCAAAAGGAACTATAGCGCAAATAATGCCGTAACAGACGCTAAAGAGGAATCGGTTATGTCACGACTGCAAGGCAAATACGCATTGATTACCGGCGGCACCAGCGGCATCGGGCTGGAAACCGCTCGCCAGTTCATCGCCGAGGGCGCTTTGGTTGCGATCACCGGCCGCAGCCAACGCGCCCTGGACGCGGCGGGCCAGGCATTGGCGGACAAGGCGCTGTTGCTGCTGAGCGACGCCGGCGACATCCCACAGCAGCGCGCGCTGGCGCAGCAGTTGGAGCAGCGGTGGCCGCGGCTGGACGTGCTGTACATCAACGCCGGCGACGTCACGCACCGCCCGCTGCAGGAGTGGGATGAGCAAAGCTATCAGCGGCTGATGGACATCAACCTGAAGGGGCCGTTCTTTCTGATCCAGGCGCTGCTGCCGCTGCTGGCCAACCCTTCTTCGGTGATCCTGTGCGGTTCGGTCAGCGCCCATATCGGCCTGCCGCAGAGCAGCGCCTACGCCGCCAGCAAAGCCGGTTTGTTATCGCTGGCCAGAACGCTCTCCGGCGAGCTGCACGCGCGCGGCATTCGCGTCAACGGCCTCAGCCCCGGCCCGACCGAAACCCCGGCATTGGGTAAACTGGGGTTGGCGGAAGCGGACGAGCGGGCCTTACGCGACGATATCCGCGCGCTGGTGCCGATCGGCCGCATGGGCAGCGCGCTGGAGCTGGCCAAAGCGGCGGTGTTTCTGGCGGCGGACGAGTCGGCATTTATGGTCGGCGCGGAGCTGCAGATGGACGGCGGCGTGGGGAATTTATAATTTAGCGACGCGGCCGCGCCCCGCGCGGCCCGCAAGATCACCCCAATCCAGGGATGTCGACGCCAAAGGTCTGCAGCAGCAACACCACGTTGAGCAGCACGATCACCACCGTGCCGACCACCGCCGCCAGACTGGTCCAGCGGCCGTTGGCGAACTCGCCCATGATGTCGCGGCGGCGGGTGAACATCACCAGCGCGATCATCGGCGCCGGCAGCGCCAGGCTCAGCACCACCTGGCTGTAGACCAGCGCGTCGGTGGCGTTGACGCCCATCGCCACCACGATAAACGCCGGCACCATGGTCACCAGGCGGCGCACCCACACCGGAATGCGGAAGCCGACGAAGCCCTGCATGATCATTTGCCCGGCCATGGTACCCACCACCGAACTGGAAATGCCGGAGGCGATCAGCGAAGCCAGGAAGATGCCGGCCGCCGCCGCGCCGAACAGTGGCGTCAGCGTATGGTAGGCGGTGCCGATTTCGGCCACGTCGCTGTTACCGGCGTGGAAGGCGCTCGAGGCCATGATCACCATCGCAATATTCACCAGCCCGGCAAGCGCCAGCGCGATCACCACTTCAATATTGGAAAAACGCAGCAGCTTGCGCCGCTCGCCGTTGTCGCTGGCGGGGCTGCGGTGCTGAGTCAATCCCGAGTGCAGGAAAATGGCGTGCGGCATCACGGTGGCGCCGATAATGCCGACGGCGATGGTCAGCGCCTGGGCATCCGGCAACTGCGGCGTCACCATGCCGAGGCCGGCCGCCTGCCAGTCCACCGGCACGATGAACATCTCCACCAGGTAGCACAGCGCGATGATGCCCACCAGGCCGCCAATCATCAGCTCGACCGGGCGGAAACCTTTCTTTTCCACCATCAACAGCGCATAAGTGATCACCGCCGTCACCCCCATCCCCGCCAGCAGCGGCATGTGGAACAGCAGCGCCAGCGCGATCGCCCCGCCGAGAAACTCCGCCAGATCGGTGGCCATCGCCGCCACTTCGCTGAGCAGCCACATGCCGATCACCACCGGCCGTGAAAACTGGTCACGGCACATTTCCGCCAGATTGCGGTTGGTGACGATGCCCAGTTTGGCCGACAGCGCCTGAAACAGCATGGCGATCAGGTTGGCCATCACCACCACCCACAGCAGGCTGTAGCCGTATTTCGCCCCGGCCTGAATGTTGGTGGCGAAATTACCGGGATCCATATAGGCGATAGAGGCAATCACCGCCGGGCCGGCGAACAGCAACGGCGTGAAGGCACCGCGCTTGCGTCCGGCAAGGGCGGCGCCAATCGCGATGTTGGTCCGTTCGGTTAACGATGAGGGGGTTGCCGCGTCACGCATGAATTGCCCTTAATCTTTTGCTGGTTATTTTTCCACCGGTCATGCTGACAATGTAGCATCGGCTACACTTTATGCAACAGGCGAAATTCATTGGCTTTGTGTAGAGATATTTCTAACTACCACAATGCGTGGCATCGAATTGATAATGTGTGCTATTTGGACTAACTTAGGGCAACCCTCCCCGCATTGCCGGGAGACGCCATTTTTATGCTTACAGGACGCCCCACGCTATGGTTACCCGCGCGCCAGATAACGCCGAACGCCCCGCCCTGACCGATATGCCGGACGAGGCCGAGCACGCCCTGCGTTTTAGCCGCGCCCGCGAAGCGCAGTCCAATGCGCTGATCGAAGATTACGTTGAGCTGATCGCCGATTTGCTGCAAAGCACCCGCGAAGCCAGAACCACCGATATCGCGCGCCGTTTCGGCGTGTCTCACCCGACGGCGATCAAAAATATCGCGCGGCTAAAAAGCGCTGGGCTGGTGGAATCGCGCCCTTATCGCGGGGTGTTTTTAACCGAGGAAGGCGAGCAGCTGGCGCAGAAGGTGCGCCGCCGCCACCGCATCGTGGTCGATCTGCTGATGTGCCTCGGGGTGCCGAGCGAAACCGCCGAGCTGGACAGCGAAGGGATTGAACACCATATCTCGGACGAAACGCTGGCGGTGTTCGAGCATTACCTGCAAAAGCACGCCAAACCCTGAGCCCCGGAGCGCCGATGAGCTACGCCGTGCAGCAAATTCATGATCTGCGCCTGGTGGTTTTCGCCGAAGCCGGGCCGATGCTGAAAGATGAAAATGACGTCAGCCTGTTTATCGCGCCCGCCTTTGAACACGAGGCCGGGATGATCGTCCTCCCTGTCAGCCGCCTGGACGCCACCTTTTTCCAGCTGAGGAGCGGCATGGCCGGCGCCGTATTGCAGAAATTCATCAACTACCGCCTGCGTGTGGCCCTGCTGGGCGATATCACCCCTTGGTTAGCGCAAAGCAACGCGCTGCAAGACTTTGTGCGCGAAGCCAATCGCGGCGAACAGGTCTGGTTCCTCCCTTCTCTCGCTGAACTAAATCAGCGCCTTGGCGCCTGACGACAGGCAATAAAAAAGGGAGGCTTTCGCCTCCCTTGGTAACTCCCCTGCCTGAATCAGTGATTACGGATGTATTCGTCCATATCGGTTTTCAGGTTGTCGGACTTGGTGCCGAAGATGGCCTGCACGCCGGAGCCAGCGACGACTACGCCGGCTGCGCCCAGTTTCTTCAGGCCCGCCTGGTCAACTTTGGACACGTCGGCCACGCTGACGCGCAGACGGGTGATGCAAGCATCCAGGTTAGTGATGTTTTCTTTGCCGCCGAAGGCCTGAACCAGCGCCGCGGACATTTCGGAACCGCCCTGCGCAGACTGCTCGGCAGCGGTGTCTTCACGGCCCGGCGTTTTCAGATCCAGCTTGGCGATCAGCACGCGGAAGATGGTGTAGTACACCAGACCGTAGACGATGCCGACGATTGGGAACAGCCAGATTTTGCTGCTGTTGCCGCTCAGTACGATAAAGTCGATCAGGCCGTGCGAGAAGCTGGTGCCGTCACGCATGCCCAACAGAATGCAGATTGGGAACGCCAGACCGGCCAGGATAGCGTGGATCACGTACAGGATCGGCGCGACGAACATGAAGGAGAACTCGATCGGCTCGGTGATACCGGTCAGGAACGAGGTCAGCGCGGCGGAGATCATGATGCCGCCGACTTTAGCGCGGTTTTCCGGCTTGGCCGAGTGCCAGATGGCGATGGCCGCAGCAGGCAGACCGTACATTTTGAACAGGAAGCCGCCGGACAGTTTGCCCGCGGTTGGGTCACCCGCCATATAGCGAGGGATGTCGCCGTGGAACACCTGACCCGCCGCGTTGGTGAATTCACCAATCTGCATTTGGAACGGTACGTTCCAGATGTGGTGCAGACCGAACGGCACCAGAGCACGCTCAACCACGCCGTAAATGCCGAAGGCTACAACCGGGTTCTGGTAAGCCGCCCATTGCGAGAAGGTCTGGATAGCCGTACCGATCGGCGGCCAGATGAAGGACAGCACTACGCCCAGAACGATCGCCGCCAGACCGGAAATGATCGGCACGAAACGCTTACCGGCAAAGAAGCCCAGGTATTCCGGCAGTTGAATGCGGAAGAAGCGGTTGAACATATAGGCCGCGATGGCGCCGGAGATAATCCCCCCGAGCACGCCGGTATCCGCTAGGTGTTTGGCCGCAATCTCTTCAGCCGGCAGGTGCAGCACCAGCGGCGCAACCACCGCCATGGTTTTCACCATGATGCCGTAGGCCACCACCGCCGCCAGCGCGGAAACGCCGTCGTTGTTGGTGAAGCCCAAGGCGACGCCGATGGCGAAAATCAGCGGCATGTTGGCGAAGACCGAACCGCCCGCTTCCGCCATCACGTGGGAGACTACCGCAGGTAGCCAGCTAAAGTTGGCGGAGCCGACGCCCAGCAGGATACCTGCGATAGGCAACACGGACACCGGCAGCATGAGCGATTTACCTACTTTTTGCAGGTTTGCAAATGCGTTCTTGAACATAGTTGAGTGTGCTCCTGAGTAATAATGCTTTGCTACTTCTTGTCGCGATACGTCGCGCTGCAAGGGGGGGAGAAAAACCCCTGCAATTCAGGGTGTCTGAGCACCCCTTGAATTTATTACGCAGAGTAAAATAAATAGCCTGCGCAATGTTTGATGACAATCACGTTTCGATGATCGAGCCGCGGCAACTTTGCATAAACCGGCGTTTTTTTGACAAAACAGAGCAAAAAACGCGCACCAACCACCTTGAAACGGGAGGGAACCTTACCCGTTTCAGTGATTAATTACGAGCTTAAAAAAAATTACGCAGACAATGACCTACAGCTATAGCCTAGGTCAAAGATCACAGATCGAGGTGAAATAAGCGTGAAAAGTTGGCGGTGGTGGCTTCGGCCAGCTGTTCCAGGCTAACGCCCTTCAATACCGCCATGTATTCAGCCACATCGCGCACATAGGCGGGTTGGTTTTCTTTGCCGCGATGCGGCACCGGCGCCAGGTAAGGCGAGTCGGTTTCCACCAGAATGCGATCCAGCGGCACGTAACGTGCCACTTCGCGCAGCTGTTCAGCATTGCGGAAGGTCACGATGCCGGAGAAAGAGATGTAGAAGCCCAGATCCAGCAAGGCTTCGGCCGTGGCCAGATCTTCGGTGAAGCAGTGCAGCACGCCGCCGCAGTCCTGTGCATTCTCTTCACGCAGGATCGCCAGCGTGTCCGCGCGCGCGTCGCGGGTGTGGACGATCACCGGCTTGTTCAGATCCCGGCCGATACGGATATGCTCGCGGAAAGAGTCCTGTTGCAGCTCAAGGTTATCCTTCTGGTAGAAGTAATCGAGCCCGGTCTCCCCCAGCGCCACCACCTGCTCCGCCGCCGCCAGGCGACGCAGCTCGGCGTAATCATAGCCCTCTTCCAGATTGAGCGGATGCACCCCGCACGAGAAGGCCACGTCGTTACGCTCGCCGATCAGTTCGGTCATGGAACGGTAGCCCGGCAACGTGGTGGCGACCGCCAGCACATAGCCGACGTCGCGCGCTTTGGCCTTGGCCAGCGCGTCGTCCACATTCTGGTGCAGCGTCTGATAATCCAGACTGTCAAGGTGGCAATGAGAATCGACTAACAACATAATTTTTAACTCTTTAACTTTACAGCGAGTGAGGGTGGGAATAGCCGGCGGCGCCGAGCATCTGTTCCCAGCGAAGTAACTGTTCGGTCAGCAGCAGCTCGCGGTTAACGCCCACCACGCTGAGCAGCTGGTGACGGCAGTTCAGCCACTGCTGCACGATCTGCTGCAGCGAGGCGCTGCTCAGCAGGCTGGCCAGCTGATGCACCAGCGGTTGCTGATCCTGATTCAATACATAGTGATGCGCGCCTTGCTGCCACTTCATGGCGTCCACCAGCAGCGCGCACAGCCAGTGCAGGCGCTCAGCGACATCTTCATGGTTCAGCACCGGCAGCAGCGACAGCATATCGCGCTGCGGCAGCGCGGCGCTCAACGCGGCGCACAGCGCGCTGCGCTGCTGCCACTGCTGCGGCTGCAACAGCTGTTCGGCGGCCAGCGGCGCGCCGTCGTGCAGGCGCAGCGCCGTGAGGCGGTCCGTCGGAGAGCCGGCCGCCTGTCGGCCCAGCCACTGCAGGCTGAGCTGCTCCTCCGGGCTGACCAAATGCCAGTACAGGCAGCGGCTGCGCAGCGTCGCCATCAGCCGCGACGGCTCACGGCAACCCAGCAGGAAATAGGTTTTCTCCGGCGGCTCTTCCAGCGTTTTAAGCAGCGCGTTGGCCGCCGCCTCGGTCAGCTGTTCCGCCTGCGGCAGCCAAATCACCTTGGCGCCGCCCTGCTGCGCGTGGGCATACAGCGTTTCAATCACCTGGCGGATCGGTTCGATGCCCAGGCTGCTCTTGCCCTTTTCCGGCGCCAGCACGTGATAATCCGGGTGGTTGCCCGCCAGCATCAGCCGACAGCTGTGACACTCGCCGCAGCTTTTTTCACCGTTGCGCTGCTGACAGATCAACCAACGGCTCAGGCCATAGGTCAGCGCATCGTCACCGTTGCCCGGCGCCGCGTGCAGCAGCAGCGCATGATGGCCGCGCCCCTCGGCGTACTGCCCAATCAGCTGGCGATAAGGGCCATTCAGCCACGGATACCAGTTCATTATGCGCCTTCCTGCTGCCGCAACCAGTGGCCGACGCAGTCGCGGATCGCCGCCGTCACCTGCTCCAGCGGCTGGGCAGCGTTAACGGTGACGATGGTTTCATCCTGCGCCGCCAGCTCGAGATAGCGCGCGCGGGTGCGTTCGAAGAACGGCAGCGCCTCCTGTTCAATGCGATCCAGCTGGCCGCGCGCCTGTGCGCGTTGCAGGCCGACCAGCGGCGGCAGATCGAGATAAACCGTCAGATCCGGGCGGAAATCCCCCAGCACGGTGTCGCGCAGCGAGGCCATCAGCTGCGGATCTACGCCACGGCCACCGCCCTGGTAAGCCTGTGAAGAGAGATCGTGGCGATCGCCCACCACCCAGGCGCCGCGCGCCAGAGCCGGTTTAATCACGGTTTCCACCAGCTGCACGCGCGCGGCGTACAGCATCAATACTTCGGCCTTGATGGTCGGCAATTCGCCGTCGATGCCGCGCTTGAACAGATCGCGCAGTTTCTCCGCCAGCGGCGTGCCGCCGGGTTCACGGGTGAAGACGATGTCGCTGACGCCGTGTTCGCGCAACACATTGACCACCGTATCGCGCGCGGTGGTCTTGCCCGCGCCTTCCAGCCCTTCGATAACAACGAATTTACTTTTCATTCTTTTCCTTTAACGCCTGACGGTACACGCGCACCGCCTGGTTATGGCTCGCCAGATTGGTGGTGAAGGTATGCCCACCCTTGCCGTCGGCGACAAAATAGAGATATGGCGTTTTGGCCGGATTGGCGGCCGCCTGCAACGAGGCCTCACCCGGCATGGCGATCGGCGTTGGCGGCAGGCCGGCGATCACATAGGTGTTGTAAGGCGTCGGCGTCTCCAGATCCTTGCGCGTGATGTTGCCATTATAGCTTTCGCCCATGCCGTAGATCACCGTCGGATCGGTCTGCAGACGCATGCCGATGCGCAAGCGGTTGACGAACACCGACGCCACCTTGCTGCGCTCTTCCGGCACCGCGGTCTCTTTCTCGACGATCGAAGCCATGGTCAGCAGCTCCTCCGGCGTTTTGTACGGCAGGCTGGCGTCGCGGCCGGCCCAGGCGGCCTGCAGCGCTTTGTTCATGCGCACGTGCGCGCGTTTGAGCAGCGCGATGTCGCTCATGCCGGCGGTATACTGATAGGTATCCGGGTACAAATGCCCTTCCGGGGTTTCGCCCGCAGGAATGCCGAGCGCAGCGGCGATCTCCGCTTCGCTCTTGCCCGCCAGGGTGTGTTTCAGGTATTTGGACTGCTGCAACACCTGCTGCCAGTCACGCAGGCGTGAGCCTTCGATAAAGCGTGCGGTGAACTGTGCCTCTTTGCCGCTGGCCAACAGTTTCAGCATCTGACGCACCGTCATGCCCGGCGTGAACCGGTAGGTACCGGCTTTAAATTCCGCCAGCTCCGGCTCCAGCTTCAGCAGCCACTGGAACCAGCGGCCATTGTGCACCAATTTGTCGCGCACCAGTAACCCTTCGAGCGCTACCCGGCCAGTGCCGGCCGGCAGTTTGAAGATGGTCTCTTGCTGGATGGCCAGCGGCGTATCGGCAAAGCGTTCGATCTTCTGATAGCCCCAAAACAGCAGCGCCAATGCCAGAACAACAATAACAGACAGGACCTTCAGCTTTCTTTTCTTCATCAATTAGCCATGGTTAACAGTGTGGACGCAAAAAATCATACAGCTGACGCGAAGCATAACGCCATGATTGTGCAGCGTTTACCGGCAGCAACGGCATCAGTGCATTGCTCACCAGAACTTCGTCGGCATCGGCCAGCGTCTCCAGCGGTTCACTGACGCAATGCAGACGGTATTCCGAGCCCGCCAGCAGCGCGATCACTCGCCGCCGCATCAGGCCCGCGACGCCCGCCTGGTTCAGATCCGGGGTAAATACCGCTTTTCCCTTACGCCAGAACAAATTAGCCGCACAGCATTCCACCAGCATACCGGCAGTGTCAAGCACCAGCGCCTCGTCGGCGCCCGTCTGGTCAAGATGCGCGCGGATCAGCACCTGCTCCAGGCGGTTCAAATGCTTCAACCCCGCCAGCAGCGGATTGCGCGCCAGCGCCACCGGGCTGAGCGCAAGCGTAATGCCCTGCTCGCGCCACTGCAAATAGTGCGCAGGGTAGCTGCTGCGGGCAACAATGCGCGTCGGGTTCTCGCACCCGGTCGGGCTGTAACCCCGCCCACCGCTGCCGCGCGTCAGTATCGCTTTGACCACGCCGAGCGGAATTGATTCGGCCGCCAGCGCCATCTCGCGCTCGAAAGCCGCCCAATCGGTGGCGGGCAGCATCAGCCTCTGCGCCGCTTGCTTCAGCCGCTCCAGATGCCAGGGCAAAAGCTCGATTTTACCGTCGATAACCCGGGCAGTCGTAAAACAGCCATCGCCGAACTGCAGGCCGCGATCGCTCGGCGCCAGCGCGTCGTGGCGTTGTCCGTTAATCCAGTACATGCTTCCTCCTGTTGCCGGGTTATTTCATTACGCTCGCAGAATAGCAGGCGGCGAGGCAATACGCAGCCCTGCTGACGGCCGGACGCCAGGCGTAAAAAAGCCCGGTTAAAAAACCGGGCTTTCATCAGCGTTCGACAGCGCGAGTTACACTCGGCGGAAGATCAGCGAGCCGTTGGTGCCGCCGAAGCCGAAGGAGTTACACAAGGTGTACTCCATATCGCTGACCTGGCGCGCTTCGTGAGGCACGAAGTCCAGATCGCAACCTTCATCCGGGTTATCCAGGTTGATGGTTGGCGGTACCGCCTGATCGCGCAGCGCCAGCACGGTGAAGATGGACTCGATCGCGCCTGCCGCACCCAACAGGTGGCCAGTCATCGATTTGGTCGAGCTCACCAGCACGCGGTGGGCGTCGGCACCGAAGACGGATTTCACCGCCTGCGCTTCCGCCTGGTCACCCGCCGGCGTAGAGGTGCCGTGCGCATTGATGTAGCCGATTTGTGACGGGGTCACACCGGCGTCAAGCAGGGCATTTTCCATCGCCAGCGCAGCGCCTGCGCCGTTTTCCGGTGGTGACGTCATGTGATAAGCATCGCTGCTCATCCCAAAGCCCACCACTTCGGCGTAGATTTTCGCGCCGCGTTTTTTCGCGTGTTCGTACTCTTCCAGCACCATCATGCCGGCGCCGTCGCCCAGCACGAAGCCGTCGCGGTCTTTATCCCACGGACGGCTCGCCGCCTGCGGATTGTCATTACGGGTGGACAGGGCGCGCGCTGCGCCAAAGCCGCCGACGCCCAATGGGGTGCTGGCTTTCTCTGCCCCACCGGCCAGCATCACGTCCGCATCATTGTAGGCAATGATGCGCGCCGCATGGCCGATATTGTGCACACCTGAAGTACAGGCGGTGGCGATAGAGATGCTTGGACCACGCATGCCGTACATGATTGTCAGGTGGCCTGCAATCATATTCACGATGGTGGATGGCACGAAGAACGGACTGATTTTCCGTGGGCCACCGTTAACCAGTGAACTGTGGTTTTCTTCGATCAAACCCAGGCCGCCGATGCCGGAACCGATCGCGGCTCCAATGCGGGTGGCGTTAGCCTCGGTGATGTCCAGACCTGCATCCTGCATGGCTTGCATGCCGGCAGCGATACCGTACTGGATAAAGGCGTCCATCTTGCGCGCATCTTTGCGAGAGATGAAATCCTCAGAATTAAAATTCTTTACCAGGCCAGCAAACTTGGTCGCATAGGCAGTGGTATCGAAATGGTCGATCAGGCTGATGCCACTCTGACCGGCAAGAAGAGCGTTCCACGTGGACTCTACCGTATTGCCGACAGGAGACAACATGCCCAGTCCGGTCACAACTACTCGACGCTTAGACACGTTTGTCCTCCAGGGAGGGAAAAATATGACACTAGGGATAGAAAAAACTTAGGCGGTCGAACGACCGCCTAGATATGTTCTCTTACTGCTGGCTAGCGTTGATGAAATCAATAGCTGCCTGAACAGTAGTGATCTTCTCAGCTTCTTCGTCTGGAATCTCGGTGTCGAATTCTTCTTCCAGTGCCATTACCAGCTCAACGGTGTCAAGAGAATCAGCGCCCAGATCTTCAACGAAAGAAGCGTTGTTCAAAACTTCTTCCTGTTTAACACCCAGTTGCTCAACAATGATTTTCTTAACGCGTTCTTCGATAGTGCTCATACTCTTAAATTTCCTATCAAAACTCGCTTTCGCGATGGTTTTCGTAGTGTATAAAATGCTGAAAAAGATGCAACTAAATCCCGGCTGGTCAAACCACGATTTTACGCTATTTTGCGGTTTTTGCCTCAAATAACGCAAATGGTTTTCGCATTTTTTAAATCATGTACATGCCGCCATTGACATGTAACGTTTCACCGGTGATATAGCCGGCCTCATCAGAGGCCAAAAATGCAACAGCGCTGGCGATTTCTTTAGCATCGCCCAGCCGGTTGGCTGGAACTGATGACAAAATGCCTGCGCGTTGATCATCTGTCAACGCCCGTGTCATGTCCGTCTCAATAAAGCCAGGTGCCACGACGTTGACCGTAATGCCACGAGAAGCAACTTCACGTGCCAAAGATTTGCTAAAACCAATCAGACCGGCTTTAGCCGCCGCGTAGTTCGCCTGCCCTGCGTTCCCCATGGTACCGACAACGGAACCGATGGTGATGATACGGCCAAACCGCTTTTTCATCATAGCGCGCATTACCGCTTTTGACAGGCGGAATACGGAAGTCAGGTTGGTGTCGAGGATATCCTCCCACTCATCATCCTTCATACGCATCAGCAGGTTATCACGCGTGATGCCGGCATTATTCACTAAAATGTCGATTTCGCCAAATTCGGCACGAATCGATGCCAGCACGCTGTCGATAGATTGCGCATCAACAACGTTCAACATAAACCCTTTGCCGTTTGCGCCCAGGTAGCCGCTGATCGCTTCAGCGCCACTCTCACTGGTCGCGGTGCCGATCACTTTGGCGCCGCGTGCTACAAACGTTTCTGCAATGGCTCGGCCAATACCGCGGCTCGCGCCGGTGACCAGAACGATTTTACCTTCGAAGCTCATCATTTTCCTCTTTATTGTTCAAGCGCCGCCGACAGGCTGGCGGTGTCGTTCACCGCCGCAGCCGTCAGGGTGTCAACAATACGTTTAGTCAGACCGGTCAGCACTTTGCCCGGCCCCACTTCCAGCAGCGACGTCACTCCCTGTGCTGCGATAAATTCTACGCTCTCGGTCCAACGCACCGGGCTGTAAAGCTGACGCACCAGCGCGCTGCGGATCGCTTCAGGATCGTTTTCGGTGCGTACGTCGACGTTGTTCACCACCGGCACCTGCGGCGCGTTGAAGGTGATGTCCTGCAGCGCCACGGCCAGCTTGTCGGCGGCCGGTTTCATCAGCGCGCAGTGCGAAGGCACGCTCACCGGCAGCGGCAGCGCACGTTTGGCGCCGGCGGCTTTGCAGGCGGCGCCTGCACGTTCAACCGCTTCTTTATTGCCGGCGATAACCACCTGGCCCGGCGAGTTGAAGTTGACCGGAGAAACCACCTGCCCCTGCGCGGACTCTTCGCACGCCTTGGCGATCGCGTCGTTGTCCAGACCGATGATGGCGTACATCGCGCCGGTGCCTTCCGGCACCGCTTCCTGCATCAGCTTGCCGCGCAGCTCGACCAGACGGATCGCCGCCTTGAAGTCCAGCACGCCGGCGCAGACCAGCGCCGAGTACTCGCCCAGGCTGTGGCCCGCCATCAGCGCAGGCGCTTTACCGCCCTGCTGCTGCCACACGCGGAAAATCGCCACGGAAGCGGCCAACAGAGCCGGTTGGGTCTGCCAGGTTTTGTTCAGTTCTTCCGCCGGACCTTGCTGCACCAGCTGCCACAGGTCGTAACCCAGGGCGGAAGAAGCCTCGCCAAAGGTTTCTTCGACGATCGGGAACTGGGCGGCCAACTCGGCCAGCATGCCAACGGTCTGCGACCCCTGGCCCGGGAAAACAAAAGCAAATTGCGTCATTTTTTCTTCCTGTCCAAATCAGAAACGAACCAGCGCCGAGCCCCAGGTAAAGCCGCCGCCGAAGGCTTCCAACAGCACCAGTTGGCCACGCTGAATTCGCCCGTCGCGCACGGCTTCGTCCAGTGCGGAAGGCACCGAGGCGGCAGAGGTGTTGCCGTGACGATCGAGCGTCACCACCACTTTGTCCATCCCCATGCCCAGTTTTTTCGCCGTTGCGCTGATGATGCGCAGGTTGGCCTGGTGCGGCACCAGCCAATCCAGCTCGCTGCGGTCCATGTTGTTGGCCTGCAGCGTCTCGTCGACGATGCGCGCCAGCTCGGTGACCGCAACCTTGAAGACTTCATTGCCCGCCATGGTGACATAGGCCGGCTTGTCTTGATTCTGGCGATCCTTATATGGCAGCGTCAGCAGGTTGCCGTAGCTGCCGTCGGCATGCAGATGGGTAGACAGAATGCCCGGCTCTTCAGACGCCCCCAGCACCACCGCCCCTGCGCCATCACCAAACAGGATGATGGTGCCGCGATCTTCAGGATCCAGCGTGCGTGACAACAGATCTGCGCCGATCACCAACGCATGTTTGACCGCGCCGTTTTTCACGTACTGATCGGCCACGCTGAGCGCGTAAGTAAAGCCGGCGCAGGCCGCAGCCAGATCGAACGCCGCGCAGTCTTTGATACCCAGCATGTCTTGCACCAGGCACGCCGCGCTCGGGAACGCGTGCGTATTCGTGGTGGTCGCCACCACGATCAGCCCGATGTCTTCTTTAGCCACACCTGCCATTTCCAGCGCTTTTTCAGCGGCCTGGAAGCTCATCGTCGCAACGGTTTCATCCGCGGCGGCGATGCGACGTTCGCGGATACCGGTACGCGTGACGATCCACTCGTCAGAGGTATCCACCATTTTTTCCAAATCAGCATTGGTGCGCACTTGTACGGGCAAATAACTCCCCGTACCGAGAATCTTTGTATACATGTACGATCAGTCACTCTTAGGTAATACAGCCTCAAGGCGCGCAGCAATCCTTTCCGGGACTTGCCGCTGCACCGCCTGCACAGCCTGTTCGATTGCGACTGCAAACGCGTGAGGGTTCGCAGCGCCGTGGCTCTTGACTACGGTGCTGCGCAATCCTAACAGACATGCGCCATTATACTGGTCGGGGTTCAGGTGGCCGAACCGCTTAACCACCCGTTTTTGCAACCAACGGCCCAACAATTTCAGCCACCACGCTCGCTTGTTTCCGTCGCCGGACGATTTCAGCAGCGATAAGAACACCCTGACCACCCCTTCCATGGTTTTCAGGGTGACATTGCCCACGAAGCCATCACAAACCAACACGTCGGTCTTGCCGGTGAGCAGTTCGTTTCCTTCCAGGTAACCAATATAGTTGATTGCCGGAGTATTTTTTAGCACAGCGGCCGCTTCGCGGATATTATCCAGGCCTTTGGTCTCTTCTTCGCCAATATTCAGCAGCGCCACCCGCGGTTGCGCAATGCCGATCACCTCTTCCGCCATCACCGCACCCATCACGGCAAACTGCACCAGCATGGTGCTGTCGCACTCAACGTTGGCGCCCAGATCCAGCACCACGGTTTTGCTGCGTTGCTGGTTCGGGATCGCCGTCATCAGCGCCGGGCGCTCGATGCCTTCCAGCGGCTTGACCAGCAGCTTCGCCAATCCCATCAGCGCACCGGTATTGCCGGCGCTGACGCACCCCTGCGCGTTGCCGCTGCTGAGCTGTTCGAGCGCAATGCGCATCGACGTGCCGCGACTGGCGCGTATCGCTTGTGAAGGTTTGGCGTCGCCGGCGATCACGGACACGGCGGGCACGACTTGCAGACGCTCCAGAAGAACCGGATCGGCGTGGGCAAGCAAGGGAGAGATGACGTCGGGATTGCCGACCAGCAGGAGATGAAGCTGTAAATTAGAGGCCAGTGCCTGCAACGAAGCAGGCACTGTGACGCAGGGACCGAAGTCCCCGCCCATTGCATCTAACGCCAGGGTTAGACGAGTCAAGGTATCGCTACTTAGCCGATAACCTTGCGACCGCGGTAGAAACCGTCGGCAGTGATGTGGTGACGACGGTGAGTTTCACCGGATACTTTGTCTACAGACAGAGTAGTCGTGGTCAGAGCATCGTGAGAACGACGCATGCCACGCTTGGAACGGGTTGGTTTATTCTGTTGTACGGCCATGGACCTTACTCCTCAATTACTTACGCTTTAAACTGGCTAATACGGCAAACGGATTCGGTTTCTCCGCCTCGGGAGGCAGTTGGCCAAATACCATGTCCGCTTCGGACACTTCACAGTGTTCAGATTCATGTACCGGAACGACAGGCAGTGAAAGAATAATTTCGTCTTCAATCATTGCCAACAGATCGACTTCGCCAAACTCGTCAACTTCGATCGGTTCGTACGCTTCCGGTAATGCCTCAGCCTGCTCATCATTGACGACCGGGCTAAAACAATATGTTGTGTGAACCTGATGTTCGAACGGGACTCCACAGCGTTGGCACATCAACGTTACCGTGACGTCCGCATGCCCTGTTATCACCGCGAGGCGTTGATTGTCGATATTGAACGACAACGACACCTCGACATCACTGTCCACACTGACCACGGAGTCGGCAACACGAGTAACCTGCTCAGGCGCATAGACACCAGCATAGTCCAGGCGTTTCTGAGCGGTACGTACCGCATCAATGGTCAAGGGTAATTTTACCTTTTGCATAGGGCGCGCATATTAACTTTGTAACGACATAGAGTCAAAGAAAAAGGCCGTAAAACGGCTCCTTTCACCAATATTCGCTTCCACAGCGGCCGACAGTTTAAAATGCCGTACCCATTTACGCTACGGTTTGCGAAAAAAATTATGCAGAGATTGCTTTTAGCCTCCACTTCCCCCTATCGAAAAATGCTGCTGGAGAAGCTGCAGCTGCCGTTCGACTGCGCCGCGCCGGAGGTGGATGAAACCCCCTTGCCCGGCGAAAGCGCCGAAGCGCTGGTGCTGCGCCTGGCGGCGGCGAAGGCTCAGGCGTTGGCCCTCGCCTATCCCGAGCATCTGATCATCGGCTCCGATCAGGTCTGCGTGATCGATGGCAACATCACCGGCAAGCCCCATACCGAGGAAAACGCCCGCGCGCAGCTGCGGCAGGCCAGCGGCCAGGCAGTGACTTTCTATACCGGCCTGGCGCTGTACAACGGCCGCAGCAAGCAGCTGCAAGCCTTGTGCGAGCCGTTTCACGTGCATTTTCGCGCGCTAAGCGAAGCGGAGATAGCCGCCTATGTGCGTCTGGAGCAACCGCTGAACTGCGCAGGCAGTTTCAAGAGCGAGGGATTGGGGATCGCGCTGTTCGACAGGCTGGAAGGCCGGGATCCGAACGCCCTGATCGGCCTGCCGTTGATCGCGCTGTTGGACATGTTGCGGGCTGAAGGCATCAACCCGCTGGTGTGACGCAGATTACTTGGCCGCCTGCCGGCGCAGCACCTGCAGGCAGTGGCGCAGTTCTTCGTCCATCGGCGCTTCGATGCGCATCGTTTCGCCGGTGGCCGGATGCTCAAAACGCAGCGCCGCGGCGTGCAGAAACAGACGCTTCAGGCCGGTACCCGCCAGTTGACGATCGAACTCGCGATCGCCATAGCGATCGTCAAAGGCGATCGGGTGCCCGGCATGCAGAGTGTGCACGCGGATCTGGTGAGTACGCCCGGTGATCGGGCTGGCCTTCACCAGGGTGGCGAATTCGTAACGCTCTTCTACCTTGAAGCGGGTTTCCGAAGGCTTGCCTTCGCTGTTGACGCGCACGATACGTTCGCCGCTTTGCAGAATATTTTTCAGCAGCGGCGCCTGTACGGCCTTGCAGTGCGATTGCCACTGGCCGCGCACCAGCGCCAGATAATCCTTCTGCATGCCCTTCAGCCGCAGTTGCTCATGCAGCGAACGCAGCGCGGAACGCTTCTTGGCCACCAACAGCACGCCGGAGGTATCGCGATCCAAACGGTGCACCAGCTCGAGGAAGCGGGCTTCCGGGCGCAGCGCGCGCAGCCCTTCGATCACGCCGAAGCTCAGGCCGCTGCCGCCGTGCACCGCGGTGCCGGAAGGCTTGTTGAGGATCAACAGGTGGTCGTCTTCATACAGAATACAGTCGGCCAGCGCCGCCACCTTATCCAGCTTGGCCGACACCGGCGTCTCTTCGCGCTCGGCCACCCGCACCGGCGGCACGCGCACCACGTCGCCGGCCGCCAATTTGTATTCAACCTTGATGCGCCCTTTATTGACCCGCACCTCGCCTTTGCGCACGATGCGATAAATCATGCTCTTCGGTACGCCTTTCAGGCGAGCGAGCAGAAAGTTGTCGATTCTCTGACCGGCTTCGTCGTCGGAAATCGTGATGAATTGTACTGCTGGATTGTTCGTTTTCATGGTGCGGGATTCTAAATAGAGCGCGTGAATAGCGCCACATCTTTTTCTGTGCTTAACTGTCTCTCTGACGGCGGGCGAAACCCCAGCGGACAATAAGGCAGCAAGCCGATTTGAACGTTTGCGATTTCTTCCGCAGTTAAGGAAAAGTCACCTTGCTATAACGGCATCAGCAGTGGAATAATGCAGTCACTTTCCGCGTTGATTCTCGTTAAACAGGGAAAACGGTGGAATTATAAAATTTGTCTGATCGCGCAAAAACGCAGCAATGGCGTAAGACGTAATGCGAAATCAAACAATTAGCGGGCTGCGGGTTGCAGCTTGGCCGGCAAATGGAATCAGATCTGTCGACGTAAATCAGAGGCTATTCCCCTAGTAAAAGTGCTGTCTTTCACAAAGAAAAGCAGGCTTACCGAGATAATGCGCCCCTATGCAGGCGACAACCGTGAGGTTGACGACTTTGCGAGAAGACACGGGGCTTTCGGTTTAACTCCGGCCATGAGGTTATTTTGCCCGCAGCTTTGTCGATAATGTAAAAATAACGAGTAAGTTAAGATGAAAAGAATGTTGATTAACGCAACTCAGCAGGAAGAGTTGCGTGTTGCCCTCGTAGATGGACAGCGGCTGTATGATTTGGATATCGAAAGTCCGGGTCATGAGCAGAAAAAAGCGAATATTTACAAAGGCAAAATCACCCGCATTGAACCAAGTCTTGAAGCAGCGTTCGTGGATTACGGCGCAGAACGACATGGTTTCCTCCCCCTTAAAGAAATCGCCCGCGAATACTTCCCTAGCAATTACTCTTCCCATGGTCGCCCAAACATCAAAGATGTGCTGCGCGAAGGCCAGGAAGTCATTGTTCAGGTAGACAAAGAAGAACGTGGCAACAAAGGCGCCGCCTTGACCACCTTCATCAGCCTGGCGGGCAGCTATCTGGTGTTGATGCCGAACAACCCGCGCGCCGGCGGTATTTCTCGCCGCATCGAGGGTGACGATCGCACCGAGCTGAAAGAAGCGCTCTCCTCGCTGCAGCTGCCGGACGGCATGGGCCTGATCGTTCGCACCGCGGGCGTAGGCAAATCCGCCGACGCGCTGCAGTGGGATCTTTCCTTCCGTCTGAAGCACTGGGAAGCGATTAAAAAAGCCGCCGAAGGCCGCCCTGCGCCGTTCCTGATCCACCAGGAAAGCAACGTTATCGTGCGCGCCTTCCGCGACTACCTGCGCCCGGACATCGGCGAAATCCTGATCGACAACCCGAAAATTCTCGATCTGGCCAAAGAGCACATCGCTGCGCTGGGTCGCCCGGATTTCAGCAGCAAAATCAAACTGTACAGCGGTGAAATTCCCCTGTTCAGCCACTACCAGATCGAATCGCAGATCGAATCCGCCTTCCAGCGCGAAGTGCGCCTGCCGTCCGGCGGCTCGATCGTCATCGACAGCACCGAAGCGCTGACCGCCATCGACATCAACTCCGCGCGCGCAACCCGCGGCGGCGACATCGAAGAGACGGCGTTCAACACCAACCTGGAAGCGGCGGACGAGATCGCTCGCCAGCTGCGCCTGCGCGACCTCGGCGGCCTGATCGTCATCGACTTCATCGACATGACGCCGGTACGCCACCAGCGCGAAGTGGAAAACCGCCTGCGTGACGCCGTGCGCCAAGACCGCGCGCGCATCCAAATCGGCCGCATCTCCCGCTTCGGCCTGCTGGAAATGTCGCGTCAGCGCCTCAGCCCGTCGCTGGGCGAGTCCAGCCACCACGTGTGCCCACGCTGTAACGGCACCGGCACCATTCGCGACAACGAATCGCTGGCGCTGTCCATTCTGCGCCTGATCGAAGAAGAAGCGCTGAAGGAAAACACCAAAGAAGTTCACGCTATCGTGCCGGTTCAGGTCGCTTCGTACCTGCTGAACGAAAAGCGCGAATCCGTCAGCGCGATCGAAAAACGCCAGGGCGGCGTGAAAGCCGTCATCGTGCCGAACGATCAGATGCAAACCCCGCACTACTCGGTGCTGCGCGTGCGCAAGGGCGAGGAAACCTCTACCCTCAGCTACCTGCTGCCGAAGCTGCACGAAGAAGACATGGAGCGCCCGCTGGAAGATGCGCCGATGGAACGCAAGCGTCCGGAGCAACCGGCCCTGGCTTCCTTCTCGCTGTCCGCCGATGCGCCGCCGCCGGCTGAAGAGCCCGTCGCCGTGACCAAACCTGTCGCTGCCGCCGCCAAGGCGAAAGCCGCAGCGCCGGTCGCCGCCAAGCAGGGCTTCCTGGGCCGCCTGTTCGGTGGTCTGAAGAGCCTGTTCGCCGGTGAAGAACAACCTGCCGTCGAAGAAGCCAAACCGGCCGAAACGCCGAAAGCGGAAGGCAACGGTGAAAACCGTCGTCAGGATCGTCGCGGTCAGCGCCGCCAAGGCACCGGCCGTAAAGAGCGCGGTGAGCGTGGCGATCGTCCTGAACGCGGCGAGCGTAAAGAGCGCGGTGAAGGCCGTGACAATCGCGAGCGCGACAACCGTGAACCGCGTGAGAACCGTGAAGGCCGTGAATCGCGTGAGTCCCGCGATGAGCAGCGTCGTAACCGCCGCAACCAGCAGCAGAACGCGCCGGTAGCGGAGGAAACCACTTCGGAAGAAAGCGCTAAAGCGCCGCGCGAAGATCAGCAGCAGCGTCGTGAGCAGCGTGCTGAACGCCAGCGTCGCCGTCAGGAAGAGAAACGTCAGGCTCAGCAGGAAGTGAAAGCGCTGGAAAGCGTTGAAGCGGTCGAGAGCACCGACGAAGAGCAGGAAGAACGCCAGCAGCAGAACATGCAGCGCCGTCAGCGCCGCACGCTGACGCAGAAAGTGCGTATCCTGTCTGCCGAAGAAGAGCTGCAGCGTGCAGCGGAAGAGCTGTTGGCGCCGAAAGCGCCGGTAGCGAAAGCCGAAGACGTGCAGCCGACCGCCGACGATAGCGTCAAGCTGCTGCCGGAAACCGTTGCCGCACAGCCGGAAGACGATGCCCAGGGTGAAAACCGCGGCAACGGCGAAGGCATGCCGCGCCGCTCCCGTCGTTCACCGCGTCACCTGCGCGTCAGCGGCCAGCGCCGCCGTCGTTACCGCGATGAGCGTTACCCGCTGCAATCTCCAATGCCGCTGGCGGGTGCCTTCGCTTCGCCGGAAATGGCATCGGGCAAAGTCTGGGTAAGCTACCCGGTCGCTCAGGTTGAAGAAGCCGAAGTGCAGACCGAAGCCGTAGAGCAGGCACCGGTTGTCGCCGCAGCGGTTGAACAACACAACGTTGCCGTGGAAGAAACCCAGGCCGCGGCCAGCGTCAACGAACCGGCACCAGAAGCCGCCGTTGAAACTGCCGCCGTCACCGTAACGGAAGAAGCTGCAGCCGTAGCGCCTGTCGTTGCTATCCCGGCCGAGGAAACCCCGGCGCCGGCGGAAGCCGCGGTTGAAGAGCCGAAAGTGGAAGAGACTGCCCCGGCAGTGGAAGCCGAGCCGGTAGTTGAAACCGTTGCTGCAGAGCCTGTAGTTGAAGCTAAGTCGGTCGAGGACGAGCCTGTGGTCGAAACTGCGCCGGTAGAAGCCACGCCAGCGAAAGAAACGCCAGTGGTAGAAGCTGCACCTACGGCGGCGGCCGTGGAAGCCGCTCCGGTGGAAACAGCCCCTGCGCCAGTGGTTGCTCAGCAGCCGGCGCCGGTGAAAGCCGTGCAGAACGTGCTGTACAAACACATCGCCACTGCACCGATGACCAAAGCGCCGGCACCAGCCTATGTACCGGAAGAACGCAAGCACAGCGACTGGCAGCGCCCTTCCTTCAACTTCGAAGGCAAAGGCTCCGCAGGCGGCCATTCGGCGGTGAGCCAGGCAACCGCGCCGGCCACCAAACCGCAGCCGGTTAACGAATAAGTTAATCTGCACCCCTAAAAAAACCCGCCATCGGCGGGTTTTTTCTTGCCTGTAAAATACTCAGGCGATCTTCTTCAGTTTTTTGATGTCCAGAACATCCAACTTGCCGTCAAGCCGGCTGACGAACTGCTGAAAATGCGCCGTCTCATTATGCTTATCCAGCGCTTCGCTGCTGGCCCAACGCTCAAAGAACACGAAAACACCCGGCTTTTCCAGATCGCGATGCAAGTCATATTGCAGGTTGCCCAACTCCTGGCGGCTCGGCTCGATAATGTCGTGCACCGCTTCGCTGACGGCGGCTTCAAATCCCGCTTTCGCTTGCAGGGTGGCGATAACGCGTACTTCCATTGCTTTCTCCCTTTCCACTTGATGAAGGTCGACGGTATTGGCGTCGGCATCGTTGAAATCCCGGTTACTATGCGCCCGCCGCGCTATTGATTTCAACTTGTCGGCAACAAACAGATGCATCTGCGGCACTTTCCGCTTATCCTTACACCCCGGCGTGAATAAACCCATTATTCGCTTTTCATTAGACGTATTTGACCGCCGGAGCCTAGCTAGATGACCGCACAACCTCAAGTTCTGAAAATCCGCCGCCCAGACGACTGGCATATCCACCTGCGTGACGATGAAATGCTGAAAACGGTGGTGCCCTATACCAGTCAGGTATTTGGCCGGGCGATCGTGATGCCGAACCTGGTTCCGCCCGTAACGACCGTGGCCGCCGCGCGCGCCTACCGCGATCGCATTCTGGCGGCGGTCCCGCAGGGGCACAACTTCACTCCGCTGATGACCTGCTACCTGACCAACTCCCTGGCGGCCAGTGAACTGGTCAACGGCTTCGAACAAGGGGTGTTTACTGCCGCCAAGCTGTATCCGGCCAACGCCACCACCAACTCCAGCCACGGCGTCAGCGACGTGACCGGTATTTACCCGCTGTTCGAACAGATGCAAAAAATCGGCATGCCTTTGCTGATCCACGGCGAAGTGACCGATCCCGCCGTCGATATCTTCGACCGCGAGGCGCGCTTTATCGAACAGGTGATGGAACCGATTCGCCAGCATTTCCCTGAGCTGAAGATCGTCTTCGAGCACATCACCACCAAGGAAGCGGCGCAATATGTGCAGGCAGGCAATCGTTTCCTCGGCGCCACCATCACGCCGCAGCACCTGATGTTCAACCGCAACCACATGCTGGTCGGTGGCATTCGCCCTCACCTGTTCTGCTTGCCGATCCTCAAGCGCAATGTCCACCAGGAGGCGCTGCGTCAGGCGGTGGCCAGCGGCTCGGACCGCTTCTTCCTTGGCACCGACTCCGCGCCGCACCTCAAGCACCGTAAAGAGTCCAGCTGTGGCTGCGCCGGCTGCTTCAACGCGCCGAATGCCATCCCGGCTTACGCCGCCGTGTTCGAACAACTCGGCGCGTTGGAACACTTTGAAGCCTTCTGTTCGCTCAATGGCCCGCGCTTCTATGGCCTGCCGCTCAACGAAGACTTCATCGAACTGCAGCGCGTGCCAACCACCCAGCCGGAAGAGATCGCCCTCGGCAATGAATCCGTGATCCCCTTCCTGGCGGGTGAAACCCTGAACTGGTCGCTGAAAGACTGATATTTTTGCTTCGCCCTCTTGCCCCCGCACTCGGTTAACTGTATAAATAAACAGTAAATCGCTTCGGGGGCAATTATGCGTGTTGAAGTCACTATAGATAAAACCCGGCCGCTGCCGGCGGGCGCCATTGAGGCGCTGACCGGAGAACTGGGCAAGCGGGTCAACCGCCAGTTTCCAGACGCCGTCGTGCACGTACGCTATGCCGGCGCCAACGGGCTCTCCGTGCTGGGGGGCGCCAAAACCGACCGGGATCTGATCGAGGAAATCCTTCAGGAAACCTGGGAAAGCGCAGACGAATGGTTTAGCGCAGAATAACACTGCAATGCTGTTTTTGCCGGGGGTCGCTCTCCGGCTTTTTTGTTTCTGGCGCCCTGCCCATTCATCGCTTACCCTTACTCTGGAACAAAATCCGCCTCAGCGCTGTATTTAACGCAAAGGAGTTAGCATGGCCCCGGACAAGGTGAAATCCGAAGACGCAATGACGTTTGGCGAACTGCTGACGCTGATAGCCGATCAGAAAAGGCGCTTGAACGTACTGGAAGTGGCTTTTTCTTATCTGGCCTTCAGCCTGGATGACAAAGCCAACCAACGGCTGATCCACAGCCTGAAGCTGGAATCGCACAGCCAGAATCGCGATGCCGAAACGCAAAAGCATTTCGCCCATTTGGCCGAAGAGCTGGAAAAATGTCTGCATGGCGCATCGCCGCCTGCCGACGCGGAATAACGCGCTGCGCTCTGCTCATCCACTGCTGCACATACAAATTTGTAGAATAATTGTTCAAATAAATATTTATTTTGCAAATTTCGGTGACAACCCTCTCCACCGTTGAAAGCGGATGCGTATACTGTAATTGCTCTCATGATGATGAGCCGCATTGATCCTCGTTAGTCACTCACGGTAGTTACTACTCAATAAGGGGTCTTTATGGACAGAAATGATGAAGTAATTCAGACGCACCCGCTTGTCGGTTGGGATATCAGTACTGTCGACGTTTACGACGCCATGATGATACGCCTTCATTACCTGTCTTCACTAGACCAAACGCCCGAAGAAGCCCAAGTAGACCGAACGCTTTGGCTGACTACAGATGTCGCCCGTCAATTAATCAATATTTTAGAGGCCGGCATCGCCAAGATTGAAGCTACGGATTACCAGGATCTTGATCGCAGAAAACATTGATTCATCGTCCCCTAACCCTAAGGCGCCGTGACCGTTCCCGGCGCCTTTTTCTTTGCCTTTCGCCGTTCAATCAGTGCATTGCGCTCGCCAACCTTTTATCATGGGGCGATAAGCAATTGCTATCAGAGAGGGTGGGCACGTGGAATATGATTTGATCGTGGTGGGCAGCGGTTCAGTCGGCGCGGCGGCAGGGTATTACGCTACCCGGGCCGGTTTGAAAGCGCTGATGATCGACAGCGCCATTCCTCCACACCGCAACGGCAGCCATCACGGCGATACCCGCATCATTCGTCACGCTTACGGCGAAGGTGAAAAGTACGTGCCGCTGGTGCTGCGTGCACAGGCGCTGTGGAATGCGCTGATTCAGCAATCCGGTGAAGAACTGTTCCAGTCGTGCGGCGTACTCAACCTGGGGCCGCAGCACTCCGAATTCATTCGCAATGCTCAGCAGAGCGCGCAAAAGTTTCGCCTGAATGCGCAAACCCTCAGCGCCGAACAGATCGCTCAACGCTGGCCGGAATTCCGCGCGCCGGAAGGTTACGTCGGCGTCTTCGAGCCAGACGCCGGCTTCCTGCGCTCCGAACAGGCGGTTGCCAGCCTGATCAAACTGGCGAAAGAGGCCGGCTGCAGCCAGCTGTTCAACTGCCCGGTCAGCGCGGTGAACCCCATTGATGGCGGCGTTGAGATCGTCACCGGCGAAGGGCGTTTCACGGCGCGAAAAGCGGTGGTCACCGCAGGCACCTGGGTGAAAGCGCTGTTGCCGCAGCTGCCTATCGCGCCATTGCGCAAGGTATTCTCCTGGCATCAGGCGGACGGCCGCTACAGCGTGAACAATCGCTTCCCGGCCTTTACCGTCGAAGCGCAGGACGGCACGCACTATTACGGCTTCCCGGCGGATAACGATGGCCTGAAAGTGGGCAAACACGACGGCGGCCAGCCGATGGATGCCCCCGAACAGCGCAAACCCTTCGGCAGCTACGCCAGCGACGGCACGGAAGTTTTCTCCTTCCTGCGGCAATTTTTGCCGGGTGTAGGCGTATGTTTACACGGCGAAGCCTGCAGTTATGATATGAGCCCCGACGAAGATTTTATTATCGATACCCTGCCGGATTGCGATCGCCTGATGGTCATCAGCGGATTGAGCGGCCACGGCTTCAAGTTCGCCAGCGCACTGGGCGAGATCGCCGCGCTGTTCGCGCAGGACAAAGCGCCGCCGGTTGACCTCTCCAGCTTTGGTCTGAAGCGATTCAGCTAAGCGAAGGATTTCGCTGTCCACGTTCCCGTCGCGCCCTGGACAGCGAAATCTGCCGGTTACAATTTATTAACCTGCTAACTCTTTTAAATACCAAGTAAAAATTCTGATAACGGAAATTTCTTGCATTCAGCATTTGAATTTCCGAATTGAACACTTGCAGTGTAAGTCCTATTTTACAGAAGATATGCTCCATCGGCTTTCAACAAGGACGTCACCATGAAACTACTTGTCGTGGACGAATGCTGCTTCACCCGGGTCGGTATAGCCAGCTACTTTGCTGATAGTGGGATTACGACGATCAAGTGCTGCCACAGCATTGAATACGCTACGCCGCTGTTGGCCAGCTTTCAGCCGAGCCACATTCTGGTGAACCTCAGCAACCAATGCCGCTATAACGAAGCGGACGCACAGCTGCAGGCATTTATGGAAGCCAGCCAGTCCGCCTTGCTGTTTATCTATCTCGATACACCTTATCCTTACAGCGAAGCGCCAATGCGCATTGCCGATAATGCCTTTCTGTTCAATAAAAGCATTCTGCCGCTCACCTTACGCACGCTGCGCGAAAATCCGCTGGCGCTGGCCGATGACGGCGAAGAGCGTTCCCTGTTCAGCCCGCAAGAACTGACGGTAATGAAATATTGGATGGCGGAAATGCCCAACTACCGCATCGCGAAAAAGCTGCAGATCAGCTCGCATACGGTGTACGTGCACAAGCGTCACATCACGGAGAAGATCAACGCGCGCAACCGGCTGGAGTTCTACTCGCTGTATAACGTGCTGCGCTATTTCTACCCACCGAGCACGCCAACCAATTCGACGCCGCTGGCGCTGCTGGCGGTATAACATCAAGCCTGCGATAACGCAGGCTTTTTTATCGCCGCTCTTCCAGCACTCACGCGCGGCGCGCTGTAAAAGACGCCGAGAAAAGGACTATAATCAAGGGTCCTTCTCTTCAGGCAGCTGAAATGTTAAACCGAATACTGGCGGCTATCGTCAACAATGTGCGTGAGCACCTGGTGCTTTACCTTTGTCTGTGGCTGGTGCTGCTGGCGTTGGATGTCTATTTCTTCTTCGTCATGTAAGCCATGCCGCCGTTATTTCCCCGATTGAGCTTCAGCCGCTTCGGCGATCCCACCCAGGTGCTGGAATTGCAGCAGATGAGCAGACCGCTGCTGCGCCCCGGGCAGCGGTTATTGCAGATGCGCTATGCCCCGATCAACCCTTCCGATCTGATCCCGATCCACGGCCAATACGCGCACCGCACCGCCCTGCCGCAGGTGCCGGGATATGAAGGCGTAGGCATCATCGTCAATCCGCAGAATGGGCATTCAACGGGCCGACGCGCGCTGGCGGTAGCGGGTAACGGCAGTTGGCAAACCTTCGTCACGCTGCCTGAAGATCGAGTGGTCTGGGTGCCGGACGACATCGACGACGCCTGCGCAGCGCAAATCTATATCAACCCGCTCACCTGCTGGGTGCTGTTGACGCAATGGCTGCCGCTCAACGCCGGCGACGTACTGCTGCTCAACGGCGGCGGCTCCGCTGTCAGCCTGCTGCTGGCGCAGCTGACGGCGCTGCGCGGCATTCGTCTGGCGGTCGTGGTGCGCAACGTCGCTCATCGCCAGGCTTTACTGGCCGCCGGCGCCTGGCGCGTTATCGAAGCGCCGCAGCTGGTGGAAATGACGAATTTTGGCGCCCGTGCGGCCATCGACTGCATCGGTGGAGAAGACGGATTGCAATTGGCGCGGGCGGTGCGCTCCGGCGGCGATTTTGTGGCGCTGGGCCTGCTGAGCGGCCGCCAGGTAGACTGGCGGCGCGTGGTGGACGAGTTAAAGCTGCGCGCTTCGCTGTTCCACCTGCGCAAATGGAACGCACAGGCGGCGCCGGCGCAATGGCAGATGGCGTTTTATCAGTTGTTCCAGCTGCTGCGGCGCGGCCAGCTGGCGCTGCGCCCACCCGCCGCGATTTATCCTTTGCATCAGTACGCAGCGGCGCTGCAGCATGCCGCACAACCTGGCGTGAGCGGAAAAATCTTCCTCACTCCGGCGCCGCCGGAGGCTGGCGCGGCGGGCGGCCGTCCCCCAGGATAACCGCCAGCCGATAGCCGCCCTCGGTGGTCTCCAGCGCGATGCGCGCCACGATCGTCAGCGGCACCGACAGCAACATGCCCACCGGGCCGAGCAGCCAGCCCCAGAAGATCAGCGACAGGAACACCACCAGCGTCGACAGCCCCAGCCCGCGCCCCATCACCCGCGGTTCGAGGATATTGCCGATCACCATGTTGACAGCGATAAAGCCGCCCGCCACCACCAGCGCATCACCCAGCCCGTTGAACAACAGCGCCTGAATCAGCGGCGGAATGGCGGCCAACACCGAGCCGATATTGGGAATATAGTTGAGCAGAAACGCCAGCAGCCCCCAGATAAAGGCAAAACGCACGCCGACCGCCGCCAGGAAGATCCAGACGATCACCCCGGTGGCCAGGCTGATGATGGTTTTAATCACCAGATAGCGCGTCACGCCGTCCAGCGCCCGCCGCATCGCGGCGAGCCCCTCGTTCGGCTTATCCAGCGCCTGCTGCAGCTTGTAAGGCAGCAGCTGCACTTCGAACAGCATAAACACCACGGTCATCAGCAGCAGGAAGACGTTGGTCATGGCGCCAGACAGGTGCCCCAGCATGCGGGTGACCAGATTCATCGCCGCGCTGGGATCGACATACTGCAGCATCGCTTCGCTGGAGAGGCTGATATTGAAGCGATCGGCGTAATGCTGCAGCTCGCGCAGCTTCTCGATCATCATGCCGCGGTACTGCGGCAGCGAGCGGGCGAATTCGTTCAGCGAAGCACCCAGCATGCCGATAAACAGCATCACGACCACGATCACCGCCGTCAGCAGCAGCGTCACCCCGACGATACGCGGCACCCGCTTGCGTTCCAGCATCGCCACCAGCGGGTTCAACACCATAGCGAGAAATACCGCCAGCAAAAACGGCACCACGATGTCGGCGGCGGCTTTCACCCCGGCCAAAATGATCACCAACATCGCCAGCAGGACGGCCAGACGCAGGCTGCTGTCGGTCACGCGGGTTCGGCCCATGACGTTTCCTTGTTATTTCACTGGGTTAACCGGCCTCATGGGGCCGTCTCTTGGCGCTAATGGTAGCAAAATCCGCCGCTGCACCGCAGGGGATTTAGCGAAACCGTTCGACAACGTTAATCTTTCCGCCCTGCTCTGCGCCGCAAAAAATAGGCATAACCTTTGCCAACAAATAATCTCACCGGGCAACTCACGCGAGGTTTACGTAAAATGACAAAAGCTGACATTAATAGATAATAAGCCTAATTTTCAACAACTAGCACAATCACCGGGCGAGAGAAACAATATCATCTTCAACGATTTATCTGAAGGTTCACGAACATCTCAAACAAATTCACTGACTAATATTTCTAAGAAGTAACATAGTTAAATTTATTATTGATTTTATGTTTCCTAAAGTTTAATTATTGCAGCCAGCCAATCGGTAATCGAAGGAAACAGGATGCTCTGGAAAAATACCGCCGATCGTTTCGGCCATGTGTCAGTGTTGATCCACTGGCTGGTGGCGTTGACGGTGTACGGCATGTTCGCGCTCGGCCTGTGGATGGTCACGCTGGGCTATTACGACGTCTGGTACCACCAGGCGCCGGAGATCCACAAAAGCATCGGCACGCTGCTGTTCATCGTGATGGTGATCCGCGTGATCTGGCGCTTTGTCTCACCGCCACCCAAGCCGCTGGCCAGCTATGGCCGCCTCACTCGCGTCAGCGCCATCCTCGCGCATCTGGCGCTGTACGCCGTGCTGTTCGGCATTCTGATCAGCGGCTATCTGATCTCCACCGCCGACGGCCAACCGATCAGCGTATTCGGCTGGTTCAACGTGCCCGCCACCGTGACCGGCATGGCGGAACAGGCCGACACCGCCGGCGCCATACACCTTTACCTGGCCTGGGCCGTGGTAGTGCTCTCGGTACTGCACGGGCTGGCCGCGCTTAAACATCACTTTATCGATCGTGATGTCACTTTGAAACGGATGCTGGGTAGCAGCGCCGATTAACCTTTGGATTTATGGAGATTGCTATGTTGAAAAAGACCGTATTGGGCCTGACCGCAGGCGCCCTGCTGCTGAGCGCCGGTTCCGCACTGGCGGCGGACTACAAGATCGACAAACAGGGCCAGCACGCCTTTATCGAGTTCCGCATCCAGCATCTGGGCTACAGCTGGCTGTACGGCAGCTTTAAAGACTTCGACGGCGGCTTCACCTTCGACGAAAAAGATCCTTCGAAGGACAAGGTCAACGTGACCATCAATACCGCCAGCGTCGACACCAACCATGCCGAGCGCGACAAGCACCTGCGCAGCGCCGAATTCCTCAACGTGGAGAAGAACAAGCAGGCCAAGTTTGAATCCACCGAAGTGAAGAAAAACGGCGACGGTTATGCGGTGGTCGGCAACCTGACGCTGAACGGCGTCACCAAACCGGTTACGCTGGACGCCAAACTGATTGGCCAGGGCAACGATCCGTGGGGCGGCTACCGCGCCGGCTTTGAAGCCAACGGCAAGATCAAGCTGAAAGATTTCGGCATCACCACCGATCTGGGCCCGGCGTCGCAAGACGTTGAGCTGATCATCTCCGTAGAAGGCGTGCGCGAGAAATAAAAAAAAGCCCGGCTTGGCGGCCGGGCTTCTCATTTCCTCAGGCTCAGCGGGCTGGGCCTTCTTCTTCCGGTGCCGGAATGTGCATCGTGGTCTGCAGCAAGCCTTTCGACTTATTGAAGATCTTGACGCCATTTTCACGGCCGGCACGGCGCGCGCGCTGCTCTTCGCGCGGCAGCTTCAGCTCTTCGCGGCAAATCTCGCTGCAGCATCCTTCAAACTTGGCGGCGCAGCTCGGGCACTGAATGAACAGCAGATGGCAGCCGTCGTTCTTGCAGTTGGTATGAGTGTCGCACGGCGCTCCGCACTGGTGGCAGTTGGCGATCACATCGTCGGAGATGCGCTCGCCCATGCGCTCATCGAACACGAAGTTTTTGCCGATAAACTTCAGCGGCAACCCCTGTTCTTTCGCTTTGCGGGTGTATTCGATGATCCCGCCTTCCACGTGGTAGATGTTTTTAAAACCGTTGTGCAGCATATAGGCGCTGGCTTTTTCACAGCGAATGCCGCCGGTACAGTACATGACGATATTCTTGTCTTTGCTGTCCTGCAGCATCTCCACCGCCATCGGCAACTGATCGCGGAAGGTATCCGACGGCACCTCGATGGCGTTTTCGAAGTGGCCGACTTCGTACTCATAGTGGTTGCGCATATCGACAAATACCGTATTCGGATCGTCGATCATCTGATTGACGCGCTCGGCCTGCAGATACTCGCCGACGTTGCTCGGATCGAAACTTTCGTCATCGATGCCGTCGGCCACGATACGCTCACGCACCTTGAGGCGCAGCACCCAGAAGGATTTGCCGTCGTCTTCGAGCGCGATATTCAGGCGTACCTGATCCAGCGCCGGGTGCGAGGCGAACAGCGCGGCTTTGAACGCGTCGAAGTTATGCTGAGGCACGCTGATCTGCGCGTTGATGCCCTCTTTCGCCACGTAGATGCGGCCAAACACCTTCAGTTTTTCAAACTGAACGTACAGGCTGTCGCGAAACGCCTTGGGATCGTCGATGGAGAAGTATTTGTAAAAAGAAACTGTGGTGCGCGGCTCGGTTTCCGCCAGCATGCGCGCCTTCAGTTCCTCATTAGAAATTCGGTTATGTAACACTGGCATGGTGTACTTTCCTGTCTTTCGGGAGGTGACTGATTACCGCGCGCAGCCAGCAGGCCCACGCGCGGCGCACATCATACCCGAAAAACCACCGCCGCGCAGCCCTGGCGCAGCGCCCCGTTCAGCGCCCGCCGCCTTCGGTAAACGCGGAGGCCACCATACCGAGCGCCATCATTACGCCGGCCAGCGCCAATATCGCGTTCATCTGCAGATGTGCGCCGACGCTGCCGACCGCCGCACCCAACACCAGCAGCCCCGCACTGATCCATGATGCCAACATATTTACCCTCTAAATAATTACCGACAATAATATCGCCATTATCTTTGGCAGGAAAGATTGTGGAAAAATTCGGCATTCGATGCATATTTAACGCCCCAAAAGGGATTTTAATGCGTTGTGTTTTCCCGGATCGCCAGAAAAATGCCACAATAGTCGCAAACAAACGGCAGAAACGAACCTTGCCGCCGAGTTCACCCGGCTGCCAGACCGTGCGATGACGCTGTCATTACACTTAAACAACCGTATTCAAACAGAGAACCCATGACTCAAGTTCCTACTTTCAATCGCTCCTTATTGCACCCGCGCTACTGGCTGACCTGGGTCGGCATCGGCTTGCTGTATCTGCTGGTGTTGCTGCCTTACCCCGTCATCTACTGGCTCGGCACCTCGATTGGGCGATTTTCCATGCGCTTTCTCAAGCGGCGCGTCGCTATCGCCCAACGCAACCTCGAGCTCTGTTTTCCCGACATGCCGCAGGCCGAACGCGATGCGCTGGTGGTAAAGAATTTCGAATCGGTCGGCATGGGGCTGTTTGAAACCGGCATGGCGTGGTTCTGGCCCAACTGGCGCATCGAGCGCTGGTTCAAGGTCAGCGGCCTGGAGCATATCCAAAAAGCGCGCGACAACCAGCAGGGCGTGCTGCTGATTGGCCTGCACTTTTTGACGCTGGAGCTGGGCGCGCGCATCTTCGGCATTCACAACCCGGGCATCGGCGTTTACCGCCCGCACGACAACAAGCTGATGGACTGGCTGCAAACCTGGGGACGCATGCGTTCCAACAAGTCGATGCTGGATCGCAAGGACGTCAAAGGCATGATCCGTGCCCTGAAACAGGGCGATATCATCTGGTATGCGCCGGATCACGACTACGGCCCGCGCAGCAGCGTTTTCGTGCCGCTGTTCGCCGTGGACAAAGCCGCCACCACCACCGGCAGCTATGTGCTGGTGCGAATGGGTAAACCGGCGATCATTCCGTTCACCCCGCGTCGCCTGCCGGACGGCAAAGGGTATGAGCTGATCATGCAGCCGGCGGTGGAAAACTTCCCGCTGGATAATGAACTCGACGCCGCCGCCTTCATGAATAAAGTGGTGGAAAAAGAGATCCTGATGGCGCCGGACCAATACATGTGGCTGCATCGCCGCTTCAAGACCCGTCCGGAAGGCGAGCCTTCGCTTTACTGATAAAACCAACCCGCCGTCGGCGGGTTTTTTATTGCGTGCCTCTTGAGAATCGCCGGCGAGGGTGGGATGGTAATGCCTTTGCCGACACCCCAGGAGCCGCTATGTACATTGTCAGCCTGACCTACCATCGCCCGATCGCCGACGTCGACAGCCACCTTGACGGGCACATCGCCTGGCTTAAGAAATATTTTCAGGACGGCACCTTCGTCGCTTCCGGCCGCAAGAATCCCCGCACCGGCGGCGTTATCCTGGCCAAGGGCATTGAGCGTGCGCAGCTGGACGCCATCCTGGCCGAAGATCCATTCAACGCCGTGGCCCACTACGAGGTCATCGACTTTAGCGCGACCACCACCGCCGCCGGTTTCGAGGCGCTGGCCGGCTTATAAAACGCTGTAAATTCCGCGCGCTAAGCGCGGAATAAGGTTTAAACGCCATTTTTAAAACTTTATTTCATTTTTCGCCCTATTTCCGTCCTCTGGTTTGCCGTTGCCACGCAGGCGGCGCATACTTATCAGGCTAACTTTCACGTTTTGCCCCTTCATCATGCCGCCGGCAAAGCGCGTCACCCTTCTACAGTGGACATTTATGGCTTCGGCAGCAGAACCCGTTAACTGGAAACGCAACCTTTTCGTCGCCTGGGTCGGGTGTTTTCTCACCGGCGCCGCCTTCAGCCTGGTGATGCCGTTTCTTCCGCTGTACGTAGAGACGCTGGGCGTTACCGGCCATCAGGCGCTCAACATGTGGTCCGGTCTGCTGTTCAGCATCACCTTCCTGTTTTCCGCTATCGCCGCGCCGTTCTGGGGCGCCCTGGCCGACCGACGCGGCCGTAAACTGATGCTGCTGCGCTCCGCCCTGGGCATGGCGATCGTCATGGTGCTGATGGGCATGGCGCAAACGGTCTGGCAGTTTCTCGCGCTGCGCGCGGTGCTGGGGCTGCTCGGCGGGTTCATCCCCAACGCCAACGCGCTGATCGCCACCCAGGTGCCGCGCAACCGCAGCGGCTGGGCGCTGGGCACCCTGTCAACCGGCGGCGTCGGCGGCGCGCTGGTCGGCCCGCTGATCGGCGGTTTGCTGGCCGACCTTTATGGTCTGCGCCCGGTGTTTTATATTACCGCCGCGGTGCTGTTCGTCTGTTTCGTGCTGACGCTGCTGTATGTCAAAGAGCAATTCACCCCGGTGCAAAAGCGCGACATGTTGCACGCAAAACAGGTGTTCGCCTCGCTGAAGAACCCGAAGCTGGTGCTCAGCCTGTTCGTGACCACCATGATCATCCAGATCGCCACCGGCTCGATCGCGCCGATCCTGACGCTGTATGTGCGCGATCTGGCCGGCGCCACCCATAACCTGGCGTTTATCAGCGGGCTGATTGCCTCGGTGCCCGGCGTCGCGGCCTTGATGAGCGCCCCACGGTTGGGCAAGCTGGGCGATCGCATCGGCCCGGAGCGCATTCTGGTGTTTATGCTGATCGTCTCGGTGCTGCTGCTGATCCCGATGGCGTTCGTGCAAACGCCGTGGCAGCTTGGGGTGCTGCGTTTTCTGCTGGGGGCGGCCGACGGCGCGCTGCTGCCGGCGGTACAGACGCTGTTGATTTACAACTGCACTAATCAGGTAGCCGGCCGAATCTTCAGCTACAACCAGTCGTTCCGCGACGTCGGCAACGTCAGCGGTCCGCTGCTCGGCGCTGCGGTCTCCGCCGGCTACGGTTTTCGCGCGGTCTTCGCCGTCACCGCTTTAGTGGTGCTGTTCAACGCCGGTTATTCCTGGTGGTGCCTGCGGCGGCGGCCGGGCTATTTGCGGGAAGACACGCTGCAGGAAGAACAATAGCTGCATTTATCGCCAGCTTCCTCCATTTGCCGGATCAACGGCGCATTTCCCCCACTTTTAATAATGCCTCCTTCGGGCCGGCGAATTTTCGTCCCACCCAGAACTTTTTTATCTCAACGTTTTGTTTATCAACAAAAAAATAACTTTCAGCACATAAAACCCGCTGTCAATCATATTCCTGTCACAACCAACATAAAAACCAGAAAAGGAGATGCTTGTCGACTTTTCGTCTAAAAAATGGGATACAGGTACTAGACAAAACCAACGACCAGTTATCAAATGGTTAAATAATATCACGCCAGATGTGAAGCATCGGCCAAGTGAAGAAAAGGTCAGCACGCTTTCCACGGTTTATCAGCGTTGCAGCCACGGTGTTTGTCGGGTACTCCGCATTGGGCGGATCGCCTTTATTAAATACACATACATACCACAGTACGGGCTGCAGCCTTGCAGCGCCTTTTATTGGGAAATCGTTATGCAATCCTCTGTCAATAAGTCAGAAAGCCGGACCTTCTTCGGCCATCCCTATCCGCTGGGTTCTCTGTTCTTCACCGAAATGTGGGAGCGTTTCTCGTTCTACGGCATCCGTCCGCTGCTGATCCTGTTTATGGCCGCCACCGTGTACGACGGCGGTCTGGGTCTCGCGCGCGAGAACGCCTCGGCGATCGTCGGCATCTTCGCCGGCAGCATGTACCTGGCGGCACTGCCGGGCGGCTGGCTGGCGGACAACTGGCTCGGCCAACGCAAGGCCGTCTGGTACGGTTCGATCCTGATCGCGCTCGGCCACCTGTCGATCGCCCTGTCCGCGGTGATGGGCACCAACCTGTTCTTCATCGGCCTGATGTTCATCGTGCTCGGTTCCGGCCTGTTCAAGACCTGTATCTCGGTGATGGTCGGCACGCTGTACAAAAAAGGCGATGCGCGCCGCGATGGCGGTTTCTCGCTGTTCTACATGGGCATCAACATCGGCTCGTTCATCGCTCCGCTGATCTCCGGTTGGCTGATCAAGTCACACGGTTGGCACTGGGGCTTCGGCATCGGCGGTATCGGGATGCTGGTGGCGCTGGTGATCTTCCGGGTGTTCGCCGTCCCGGCGATGAAACGCTATGACCGCGAAGTGGGCCTGGACTCCACCTGGAACAGCCCGGTAGCGAAGAAAAAAGGCGTCGGCGCCTGGTTGCTGGCGCTGGCGGTCATCCTGGTGGCCGTCATCGTGCTGATCGCTCAGGGCACCATCGTCATCAATCCGGTCGAAGTGGCCAGCGTGCTGGTGTACGTGATCGCTGCGTCGGTCACCCTGTACTTCATCTATCTGTTCGCCTTTGCCGGCCTGAGCCGCGAAGAGCGCGCACGCCTGCTGGTGTGCTTCATCCTGCTGATCTCCGCTGCGTTCTTCTGGTCGGCGTTTGAGCAAAAACCGACCTCGTTCAACCTGTTCGCCAACGATTACACCAATCGCATGATTGGCGGCTTCGAGATCCCGGCGGTGTGGTTCCAGTCGATCAACGCCCTGTTCATCATCCTGCTGGCGCCGGTGTTCAGCTGGGCCTGGCCTGCGCTGGCACGCAATAACGTGCGTCCGAGCAGCATCACCAAGTTCGTGATCGGTATCCTGTGCGCCGCCGGCGGTTTCGGCCTGATGATGTTGGCCGCGCAGAATGTGCTGAGCAACGGCGGCACCGGCGTATCGCCGATGTGGCTGGTGGGCAGTATCCTGATGCTGACGCTGGGTGAGCTGTGCCTGAGCCCGATCGGGCTGGCCACCATGACGCTGCTGGCGCCGGAGAGAATGCGCGGTCAGATGATGGGGCTGTGGTTCTGCGCCAGTGCGCTGGGCAACCTGGCGGCCGGTCTGATCGGCGGTCACGTCAAGGCCGACCAACTGGATATGCTGCCGGATCTGTTCGCCCGCTGCTCAGTCGCGTTGCTGATCTGCGCCGCCGTGCTTATTGTGCTGATCGTGCCGATTCGCCGCATGCTGGAAAATACCCAGTCCAAGAGCGCACAAAAGCCGGCGACCAGCGCCTGACGGATAAACCGTTTTATCTCGCAAACCGGCGCTCGATGCGCCGGTTTTTTTATGCCTGCCAGGCCTGGTGTTGCAATACCACCCGGTAGCCATCAGGATCTTCAAAGGTTTGCCCCGCCCGCTCCCAATAGGGGTTATAGGCGGCGACCGCCAAGAACCCCGCCGCCCGCATACGCTCACACGCGGCTCGCCATTCGTTCTCATCCGGCAGATAAAACACCAGCAGGTGATCCTGCGTCGGCGCCTGCCCGACCCGCACCCCGCGATGCTGCGTAAACTCCAGATGGTAAGCATGCTGCGGATGCCCGATCATCATGCCGTCAAAGCCCAGATGATCGACAAACTCGCCCAGCCTTTCGAACCCCAGCCCACGGCAATACAGCGCGGCAATCTCTTGCAACCGATCTGTCGGGCGCGCGATGCGCAACACCGCTTTGGCTATCGACATGAACGCCTCCGCCTCATGATAATTTCATACAGCGCCATACCCGCCAGCATCGCCAACAGGAACGGCCATACCCGACTTATCTCCGCCCCGGCCAACACCCAGGCGGGGCCAGGGCAAATCCCCGCGATGCCCCAGCCGATGCCGAACAGCGCGCTGCCCGCCAGTAAACGGCGATCCACACGCCCGGCGGCCGGGATCTGCAGCGGCTCGCCCAACAGGCTCCGCTCGCGTCGCCGCGCCCACAGGAAGGCCGGCGTCGCCACCGCGATTGCCCCAGCCATCACCAGCGCCAACGAGGGATCCCACTGGCCGGTAACGTCGAGAAACGCCAACACCTTGGCCGGATTGGCCATGCCAGCAATAATTAACCCCAGACCGAAAATCACGCCGCTCAGCAGCGCCAACAGCGTTTTAAGCATTTTCACCCCCCCAACGTGTGGCGCATCAGCCACACGGTCATAAAGCCCAGCAGCATAAACAACGCCGTGGCGGCCAGTGAACGCGGCGCCAACCGCGCGACACCGCACACGCCGTGCCCGCTGGTGCAACCGCTGCCCAATCGAGTACCCAAGCCCACCAACAGCCCTGCGGCCGCCAGCCAGCCGTTGCCAACCGAGATCTCACCGGATGGCAACGTCGCAGCGGCAGCATATAGCCACGGGGAGAGCAGCAACCCGCCAATAAATGCGGCGCGCCAGCCCCGCTCCCGGCCGGCCGCGCTCAATAAACCGCCGGTAATGCCACTGATACCGGCGATCCGGCCGTTGAACAACAGCAGCAGCGCTACCGCGCCGCCGATAATGGCCCCGCCCGCCAACGCGGAATACGGCGTGAAGTGCTGCCAGTCAATGGTCATCGCGGTTCTCCGGCTGTGGGCAATACAGTTGATACAGGGTCGCGAGCAGCGCCAGCGCTTTGGCATCGGCCACCGCATAGTAAATCTGCTTGCCGGCTCGCCGGGTGGAGACCAACCCCTCCTCGCGCAGCACGCCAAGCTGTTGGGACAGCGTCGGCTGGCGGATATCCAGCGCCTGCGCCAGTTCGCTCACCGCCATCTCGCCCTGACTGAGCCGGCACAGCAGCAGCAGCCGATCTTCGTTGCCCAGGGTACGCAGCATCGCACCGGCCTGCGCCGCCGCCTTGCGCATCGCATCAATATCCATTGCCTCTCCATCAGTTTATAAAATCATATAATATAATTTTATAAACCATTTTACCGTGCCGCGCCACAGACTGGTGTGAAACAGCGACGCATGGCATGCTGTCCTCCCCCTTTTGCCGCGCGGAGCCTGCTTACGATGCTGTTTTTTCACGACGTTCTGCCGCCCGCTCGGCCTGTCCAGCCATTAGCCAGGGATTATCGCCACGGCGACAGCGAGCCGGACCACTACCATAACTGCGCGCAGCTGATCCACAGCCTGAGCGGCGTGGTGCAGGTCACGACCCGGCTCGGCAGCTGGGTGGTGCCGCCCGGCCGCGGCGTCTGGGTGCCGGCGAAAGTGGTGCACAGCCTGCGTATCACCGGCCAGGTGGCGGCCAGGACGTTGTTCGTCGATCCGTTGGCGCGCGCCGATCTGCCGGCCCAATGCCAGGTAGTGCAGGTTTCCCCGCTGCTGCGCGAGTTGATTATCTGTGCGATGGAGATTGCGCCCGGCTACCCCAGCGGCGGGCGCGATGAGCGCGTGATGGAACTGATTCTGGATGAGTTGCGAATGCTGCCGATCCTGCCGCTGCACCTGCCGGAACCTCGCGAAGCCTCGTTGCTCGCCCTGTGCCGCCACATCCAGGCCACGCTGGCGCAGCCCTGGACGCTGGAACAGGCTGCCGCTCATCTCAGCGTCAGCGGACGCACCCTGTCGCGACGCTTCCTGCGAGAAACCGGGCTACATTTTAGCGACTGGGTGCGACGCGCCCGTTTGCTGGCGGCATTAAACGCGCTGGCGACCGGCCGCTCGGTGTTGGAAGTGGCGCTGGATCTCGGCTATGACAGCCCCAGCGCGTTCAGCGCCATGTTCCGCCGGCTGCTGGGAGTAGCACCCAGCGACTATTTCAGCCGGACTGCGCCGACGTTGGCGCCAGATAGCGCCCGGCGACGTTGAACAGCGCCTGCAGCGAGGCGCTGGCGGAGTCGACGTCGATGCCAACGCCATAAGTCGCCTCACCTTGCGGCAGCGTACAGCGAATATAGGCCACCGCTCGGCTATCGCTCTGATGCCCCAACGTATGCTCGTGGTAATCCTCGATCGCCAGCGGCAAGCCGAAGCGCTGACGCAGTGCATCCACCGCGCTGGACAGCAGACCGTTGCCGGCCCCCTGCAGGCGCAGCGGCTCTCCCTCGCAGGCAACTCGCGCGTTGAAGCTGTAGGCCTCTACCCCATGGCTTTCCGTCTGGTAGCTTAACAGCTGCAAACGCGGCTGCTCCACCAGCCCGTAAGTATCGCGGAATAAGCGCCACAGCTGCGCGCCGCTCATTTCTTTGCCGCTATCGTCGGTCGCGCGCTGCACCACCTGGCTGAAATCAATCTGCAAACCACGCGGCAACGCCAGCCCATGATTCTGCTCCAACAGCCAGGCGGCGCCGCTTTTGCCGGACTGGCTGTTGACCCGGATCACCGCCTCATAGCTGCAACCGACATCGGCGGGATCGAGCGGCAGGTATGGCACCTGCCAGCGGCCATCTTGCCGCTGCCGCTGTGCGGCGAAACCTTTCTTGATCGCATCCTGATGCGAACCGGAGAAGGCGGTAAACACCAACTCACCGGCATAAGGATGGCGAGGATGCACCGGCAGCTGATTGCACTGCTCCACCATCTCCACCACCTGCTTCAGGCGGCTGAAGTCGAGACCCGGCGCCACGCCCTGGGTATAGAGATTCAACGCCAGCGTGACCAGATCGACGTTGCCGGTGCGCTCTCCGTTGCCGAACAGGCAGCCTTCGACCCGATCGGCGCCGGCCAGCAAGGCCAGCTCCGCACAGGCCACGCCGGTGCCGCGATCGTTATGCGGATGCACGCTGATCGCCACATCGGCGCGACGGCTGAAGTGACGGCAGAACCATTCGATCTGATCGGCATACACGTTGGGCGTGCTCACTTCCACCGTCGCCGGCAGGTTGATGACCATCGGCCGCTGCGGCCCCGGCTGCCAAACCTCCGCCACCGCTTCGCAGATCTCCAGCGCAAACTCTAACTCAGTAAAACAGAAGGTTTCCGGCGAATATTCGAAGCACCAGGCGGTATCGGGCTGCGCCTCGCACTGCCGGCGAATGCGCCGCGCGCCGTTCACCGCCAGCGCCACGGTCGCCGCCTTATCCTGGCGGAACACGATATCGCGAAACATCGGCGCCGTGGCGTTATACAGATGCACGATAGCCCGCGGCGCCCCCTGCAGCGCCTCGAAGGTGCGATCGATCAGATCGTCACGTGACTGCGTCAGCACCTGGATCGTAACGTCGTCCGGGATCAGCCGCTCGTCGATCAGCGCGCGTACAAAGTCAAAATCCGTTTGCGACGCCGAAGGGAACGCCACCTCGATCTCTTTGAAACCACACTGCAACAACAATTGATAGAATTCGCGCTTGCGCGCGTTATCCATCGGCTCCGCCAGCGCCTGGTTGCCGTCGCGCAGATCGCTGGAGCACCAGCGCGGCGCCTGCCGCAGCGTACGCGCAGGCCATTGGCGGTCCGGCAACGCCACCGGCGGGAAAGGTCGGTATTTGCTTGAAGGGTCGATTAACATGGGCTTCTCCTGACGCCAGAGTGAACGATCGCGTCATTATTTCCCGCCATCGCCTCCTCTTCTCCCGCTTTGCGGACAACCATCGTCGCAAAGCGGACAACAAAAAAATTTGCATCCTGCGCCAGTGAGACAACAATTAGTTTTGACGTTTTCCCCCACCGCGCCGGCAGCACGCCGGACGCTTTACTCTCATTGTCAACGGAGGCGAACATGAGCCTGTATGCAACCCTGGAAGAAGCCATCGAGGCCGCACGCGAAGAGTTTATCGACACCGCCGAAGGCGGCAGCGGTGACGAACCGCCGGTGCCCCAGCAGTTCAATCTGCAAAAGTACGTGATGCAGGATGGCGACACGATGTGGCAGGCGGAGTTCTTCGAAGAAGAAGGCGAGGCGGTAGAATGTCTGACGCTGCGCAGCGGTGCGGCGGCGCAGGCGATCTTCGACGGTGACTACGACGAGGTGGAAATTACCGCCGAGTGGATAGATGAAAACACCCTGTACGAATGGGAGGAAGGCGACTTCCAGCTCGAACCGCCGCTGGATACCGAAGAAGGCCAGGCCGCAGCCGATGAGTGGGATGAACGTTAACCCGCACCACGCTTTCATCGCCAAGGAGGCCGCATGATTATTCGCCGGGCCCGCCCTACCGACTACCCCGCCATTTTGCAGCTACAGGGGGAAAACGTGCCGGAAGCGCTCGACGAGCGCCAAAAACGGCAGGGATTTATCGTATCGCGCATGAATGAGGCGCAGCTGGCGGCGATCAACCGCGGCATCGGCATATGGGTGGCCGAACAGGAGAACCAACTGGCGGGGTTTGTTTGCCTGATGCCCACCGACGTGCAACCGCGCCCGCCGGTGGTGGAGGCGATGCTGGTGACGCTCGCCACGCAATCCTTCGCCGGACGGCCGCTGAGTGAGCAGCGGGTGTTTCTCTACGGCCCGGTCTGCCTCGCCGCCGCCTGGCGCGGCAAAGGCGTGCTGAAGCGCCTCTACGCCGCGGTCAAAGCGCATACCTGCCATGACTATGACGTGGGCGCGTTGTTTATCGACGATGACAATCCGCATTCGTTGGCCGCTCACGTGCAAGGGTTGGGGATGACGGCGCTGGCGCCTTTCCATTGCGGGCAGCAAGGCTATCAGCTGGTGGTGTTCGCCACCCGCTGAACGGGTTTATTCATAGGGGCCGTGTTGCGCATCGAACGGCAGCATAAAGGTGTCCACCACCATCGACAGCGGCACATCTATCACCGTGACGTAGCGCCAGGGCGTGTCACGCAGATCCCACTGCACGCCGGGATAGTACTGGTGGCCATGCCCCGCACCGGGCACGGTGCGGCTGATAATGCTGCCGCAGCCGGTGAGTGTCATCACACCGGCCGTCACGCAGGCCAGCCGAAGATAGGAAGAGAGCTTCACGACATTGACTCTGAGCAAGGGGTTGTTTCGCGAGTGAACAACGCATCGGCCGCAGTCTATCACAGTTCCCTTTCTCCACCGGTACCGGCGCACGTAAGCAAAAGGTAAAAAAAACGGGGAATGCGCCATGCGCATTCCCCGTCTGAGCGTTGCCGATTAGCAATTAACGCCGGCCCGTAGGGTGCGCCAGCGGGTTGTGCGGCAACTGCTGATAATGCTCACGCCAGGCGGCGCCTTCCGGCAACAGCCAGACGCGCTGATGCAAACGAGCCAGCGTGACCGGATCGCTCAGCAGCTCCAGACGTTTGCCCTTCACCAGCTTCTCAGGCCCTAACTGTAGCGCTTCGTTCACCCGCTCCTCACGATTGCGATCGAGCGTCGCGCGCAGATGGTGACGCGCCGTCGCCAACGCCGTCGCCAGCGCGTTGAAGGATGGATTGACCACCGCATGCATAAAGCCGTTGGTCAGCGCGCGGTTGCGGTTGAGATGCAGATATTCTTCCGTCGCCAACAGCTCACGCGGCGGATTGTACTCTTCCGGGATCAGGAACAGCTTGGCGCGTTTGCTTTTCATGCCCAGCGTTGCGCGGCTCGACAACACCGACACAAACGGCGACAGGATCAGCGAGAACACGATCGGCGCCAACCACCACAGAAAGCGCAGATCCAGCCACGCCATGCCGCCGGCCCACACCAGGCCCAGCAACATCTGCGAGCCATGGCGGCGGAACGCTTCGCCCCACGGCGTATCATCATCGTCACGCTGCGGCGAATTCCACACCACTTCCCAACCGAGGAAGGCGCTCACCACGAACACGGTATGGAACAGCATGCGCACCGGCGCCAGCAGCACCGAGAACAGCATTTCCATCAGCATCGAAATGAACAGACGGAACGCCCCGCCGTATTCTTTCGCGCCCTTGGCCCAGATCAGCACAATACTGAGCAACTTCGGCAGGAACAGCAGCACCAGCGTGGTGGAGAACAGCGCTATAGCCAGCTCGGGCCGCCACTGCGGCCAGACCGGGAACAGCTGCCGTGGCTGCAGGAAGTATTGCGGCTCCATCAGCGTATGCACCACCTGCAATGCGGTGGAGAGCGCCAGGAACATAAACCACAGCGGCGCCGACAGGTAGGACATGACACCGGTAAGGAACACCGCGCGGTGCACCGGGTGCATGCCTTTCACCAGGAACAGGCGGAAGTTCATCAGGTTGCCGTGACACCAGCGACGGTCGCGCTTCAGCTCGTCCAGCAGGTTTGGCGGCAGCTCTTCATAACTGCCCGGCAGATCGTAAGCGATCCACACGCCCCAGCCGGCGCGGCGCATCAGCGCCGCTTCAACGAAGTCGTGCGACAGGATAGACCCGGCGAAAGAGCCCTCGCCCGGCAGCGGCGCCAGCGCACAGTGCTCGATAAACGGCTTCACGCGGATGATGGCGTTGTGCCCCCAGTAGTGCGACTCGCCCAGCTGCCAGAAATGCAGGCCAGCGGTGAACAACGGCCCGTAAACGCGGGTGGCGAACTGCTGCACGCGCGCATACAGGGTATCCATGCCGGACGCCTTCGGCGCCGACTGGATGATGCCGGCGTTCGGGTTGGCTTCCATCAGGCGCACCAGCCCGGTGAGGCATTCGCCGCTCATCACGCTGTCGGCATCCAGGATCACCATGTAGCTGTACTCACCGCCCCAGCGACGGCAGAAGTCGTCAATGTTGCCACTCTTGCGTTTGACGCGGCGGCGGCGGCGGCGATAGAAGATGCGGCCGTGGCCATCGACATCGCGGCACAGCTCCATCCACGCTTTTTGCTCGGCCACGCAGATGTCCGGATCGTAGCTGTCGCTCAGCACGTAGATATCGAAGTGTTCCAGTTGACCGGTCGCGGCGACGGACTCATAGGTCGCACGCAGGCCGGCGAACACGCGTTCGACGTCTTCGTTGCAGATCGGCATGATCAGCGCAGTGCGGTGCGCCGGGTTGATCGGCTCATCGCCCTTGATGGTGGAGGAAATGCTGTATTTGTCCTTGCCGATCAGCAGTTGCAGGAAGCCCATCAGCGCGGTCCAGAAACCGGCCGAGACCCAGCAGAACAGTACGGCGAACAGGATCAGAATGCCGGTTTGCAGCACATACGGCAGCAGTTGCAACACCGACTGCATCAGATCCTGATCCAGCATGGCGATAGGATCGATCAGCGCCCAGCCCTGGTAAGGCAAGATGGTTTTCATGTACCAGGTGGCGATGCCGGTTTGCACCAGCATCAGCACCAGCAGCACATAGCGGCGCATGGAGCCGACGGTACGCCAGCGGTTCTCGGCCTCGGCCTCCTCTTTGGTGGCGTGCCGATTGTGCGGCGACCGCCCCAGCAGAGAATCCCAGAAGCGCGCCACCGGGTTGGTGCGCCAGGCTTCCGGGAACATGGTGGTGCGTTTGATCGGCGGCGTCGCCTTCAGAATGGCGCGCCCTTCGGCGTCGGTATCGAAGTCGTCATCGCTGACCGCATCCGGCCAGGCGTTTTCGATACGCGGTTTGACCGAGGCCAGCGCCACGTCATCCGCCGACAGGCTATTAACGTTGGCGTCGGCGGCGCCCATCTGCCGATGGAGCGCCTCCAGTGCCTGAGCGCCATCCGCCGTTTGAGGGTTGAGCGCCTCCGACCGCTCGGCGGTCAGAGGCAGCGCCGCAAGATAATCCTGGGCGGGTTGAGTAGGCTTATTCATTGGCAGGTAGCTGATAGCTCCAGGTTTCCGACAGAGTCTTATCGCCATTGACCAGCGCCGCACGCATTTCTACCGGCTTCTTGTCGTCTTTCACTTTCAGACGCACCGTCAGGCGCCAGCCTTTGGTCACTGGGTTATAGCGGACGTTGTTTTCTACCATCTCACCGTTGTCGCCGATGCTGATCTGAGAGGCGACCGGGGTATTGGCGTCCAGCCCTTTCAGCACCGGGCCAACGAAGTCGACCAGGAAGGCCACGCTGCCGTCTGGCTCGCGGATCAGGTTGGACTGCTTCACGTCGCCGGTCGAACGCATGGTACGGGCCACATAGGCGATATCTTGCGAATGCAGTTTGTCTTCATCGCGGGTGAAGTTCAAACGGTAGCTCAGCGTCAGCGGCTTTTTGGCTTCCGGCAAGGTATCCGGCGTCCAGAACGCGACGATGTTGTCGTTGGTTTCATCCGCCGTCGGGATCTCCACCAGTTCGACCTTGCCTTTGCCCCAGTCGCCCTTCGGTTCGATCCAGGCGCTCGGGCGCAGATCGTAGCGATCGTCCAGATCTTCGTAATCCTTGAAGTTGCGGCCGCGCTGCAGCAGACCGAAGCCTTTCGGATTCTCGACGGTATAGGTGCTGACGGACAGGTGTTTAGGATTGTTCAGCGGACGCCAGATCCACTCGCCGTTGCCGGCGTGGATAGACAGACCGTTGGAATCGTGCAACGCCGGGCGGTAGTTCAGCGTCGGCGACGGCTGGTTCGGCCCGAACAGGTACATGCTGGTCAGCGGCGCCAGGCCCAGTTTGCCCACCTTGTCGCGCAGGAACACTTTAGACTCGACGTCCACGGTGGTGTCGCGGCCCGGGATCACCGTGAAACGGTAAGCGCCGGTGGCGCGCGGGGAATCCAGCAACGCATAAATCACCAGGTGCTTGTCGCCCTGCTTCGGACGCTCAACCCAGAATTCGCGGAAACGCGGGAACTCTTCGCCGGACGGCAAAGCGGTGTCGATAGCCAGGCCGCGAGCGGAAAGCCCGTAAACCTGTCCTTTACCCACCACGCGGAAATAGCTCGCGCCCAGCAGGCTCATGATCTCATCGTTTTTGTCGGCGCTGTTGATCGGATAAAGCACCTTAAAACCGGCAAAGCCGAGGTTTTTCACCGATTCAGGGTCGTGTTTGACCGAACCGAAGTTGAAGTAATCCGGGCTGTACTTGATCTGTTTTACGCTGGTGGAGGTGACTTCGTTGATTTTCACCGGCGTATCGAAGTACATCCCCTGATGATAAAACTCAAGCTTGAAAGGGGTTTTCAGCTTGCTCCAATAGGCTTTATCGTGATTGAACTGAATTTGCTGATAGTCTGCGAACTTCATCTCGCGGAACTGAGAAGGAAGGTTGCTCTTCGGGGCTTCGAAACCTTTCGCCGCCAGATCCTGCGCCTGCTTGGCGACATCATCAATAGAAAAGGCCCAAGCCGGCGAACTGAACAGCGTGAACAATACGGTCGCACCTAACCAACGAACGCTCGCGGCGCGTGGTTGTCCGGATAATATATTAACTAGCACATCCCCCCCTATTCGTGTGCTCAAAGCATTTAAATCCATATTAATGGATTACTCAGCTTTCCGACAACATGATAAATGGATGGTTCATGTTTACGGCTCATTGTTTAAGCAGCTGATGGAACACCAGCGTAGCAAGCCGCGCAACAAGACGCTATGGAAAAATGCGGGGGGCTATAGTAGGGTTCCGGATAACAATTTAACGTTTGACGACTTATTAAGCGTGTTAATGAACTCTCGATTAAATCACCAGCGGTAATCTATGACTAAAGGCAGCAAACAGCGCGAGTTTTTCCTCGACTCCATCAGAGCCTATTTGATGTTGCTCGGCATTCCGTTTCACCTCTCCCTGATTTATTCCAGCCACGCCTGGGCGGTGAACAGCGCTTCGCCCTCCTTCTCGCTCACGGTGCTGAACGACTTCATCCACGCCTTCCGCATGCAGGTGTTCTTCGTGATATCCGGCTACTTCTCCTACATGCTTTACGAGCGCTACGAGCGCCACCAGTGGCTGAAGGTCAGGCTGGAGCGGGTGGCGATCCCGCTGTTGAGCTCCATCCCGCTGATCACGGTGCCGCAGTTTTTCATGCTGAAATATTTCACCGACAAATTAAACGGCTGGGATGAATTTTCTCTCTATCAGAAAATAAATGTAACAGTTTGGGAATTGGTTTCTCATCTGTGGTTCTTATTGACGCTGTCATTGTTAACCTGCGCCTGTTTTTATCTGTTCCGTAAAATCAAGCGTCAAACCCGTGAACATATTCCAACGCTAATAAACAGAATGCGTGGATTAGGAAACATCTCACTGTATTTCTTTATTTATGCGGTATGCTATTCGGCCGCGCACCGCATTATTTTAATTTTCGCCCCGCAGCTATTATCCAACGGCCTGTTCAATTTCGTGGTGATGGAGACGATGTTCTACCTGCCGTTCTTCCTCCTCGGCGCCTATGCGTTTAAGTATGTGTGGCTTAAGGAGATTTTTCTGCGCCGCTCGCCGCTGGCACTGCTCGGTTCGCTGCTGCTGTTTATCGCATATATGCTTAACCAAAAGCTGTTGGCGCACAGCAGCTATATGTTCGAGCTGGAAGTGGTGATCAAAACCCTAATGGGGATCCTGATGACCAACGTCGTGTTCTCTTTCGGGCATAACCTGCTGAATTATCACTCGCCGCGCATCACCTATCTGGTCAACGCCTCGCTGTTTATATATCTGGTGCACCATCCGTTAACCCTGATATATGGCGCTTTCGTGACGCCGTATATCGGCAACAACCTGTTGGGATTCTTGCTGGGCCTGCTGTTTGTGTTCTCCCTGGCCTTCGCGCTATATGAACTGCACAAGCGCATTCCGGCACTGCGCTTCCTGTTCTCCGGCAAACCGCAATAACCTTGCCCCTGTAAACCCGACCGTTTGCAGGGGGATTCTGTCATATTGCCGCCGCGTAAAAAGCCTATACTGGTCGTTTGCATGCAGAGCACGCATTGCTCAGCCTGGCGTCGCCCGTTCGGGCAAAGTGATACGGCTGCATAGATAACCTAGCCGTTATAACTGCAATGCATAAGTAGAAATCCGGATCCCTGCCTTACGGTAGTGATTGGGCTCAGCACCCCCGAAGGGCTGCGCGATCGTTTAATTTATTCGATGGCGTTAGCTGCATCTCCCTTCCGTCACGACAGAGAGGATTTTGAATGACCGATAAGAACACCCCGGCTCAAGAAGCCGTAGCGGAAAACGCCACCCTGCTGAAGATCCTCGGCAGGTTGCTGTCCGCGCTGGACGCTTCGATCAGCGGCAAAGAACGCAGCGTTTTGGTCGCTGAGCTTTCCAACTTCAATCTCGACGGCATTTCTGAAGCAGAAAGCAAGCTGGCCACCGAGCTGATCAAACGGGCGCTGGAATCGCTCGATCATTAATCCTACCGCGCCTGCAAACCATTAAGCCTGCCGGCGCGGGCTTAATGGTTTTTCCCACCGTGCAAACCCGGCATTGTTGCCAAAACCGAAATACAGCAGCCTGATAATGTTGGATAAAAGACAGCATTCTCCCTCTTCCCCTCACTTTATTCGGTTAATCGCACCAAAGGGCAATAATTGATCGGTTGTTTTCGCAATCAGCCTTGGCGTTTTACCCACTAAACACGTTATCATCGACACCAGCGCAGTGCCCCTATCCCCCAGCCTCAGGAGAGCGATATTTTGGATGCCAGCACCATTAACAGTTTGTTCGTCATCGGTGCCGTGCTGGTGGGGGCAAGCATTCTGCTCAGCTCATTTTCTTCCCGGCTCGGCATTCCGATCCTGGTGATCTTCCTGGCGATCGGCATGCTGGCCGGCGTCGATGGCCCCGGCGGCATCGTCTTCAGCAATTACCCGGCCGCTTATCTGGTCAGCAACCTCGCGTTGGCGGTGATCCTGCTCGACGGCGGCATGCGTACCCGGGTCAGCTCTTTCCGCGTCGCCCTGTGGCCGGCACTCTCTCTCGCCACCGTCGGCGTAGTGATCACCGCCGGCCTGACCGGCATGGCCGCCGCCTGGCTGTTCAATCTCGATCTGCTGCAGGGGCTGCTGATCGGCGCCATCATCGGTTCCACCGACGCCGCCGCGGTCTTCTCTCTTTTGGGGGGCAAAGGTTTGAACGAACGCGTCAGCGCCACGCTGGAGATCGAATCCGGCAGCAACGATCCGATGGCGGTGTTTCTCACCATCACGCTGATTGCGATGATCGCCGCCGGGGAAACCGCACTGAGCTGGACCTTCCCGCTGCATCTGATGCAGCAGTTCGGCATGGGCATCGTCTTCGGTCTGGGCGGCGGCTGGCTGCTCCTGACGCTGATCAACCACATCAAACTGGCGGACGGCCTCTATCCGCTGCTGGCGGTAAGCGGCGGTATTCTTATTTTCGCGCTGACCACCGCGCTGGACGGCAGCGGCATTCTGGCGGTGTATCTGTGCGGCCTGCTGCTGGGCAACCGGCCGATCCGCAACCGTCACGGCATCGTACAAACCTTCGATGGCCTCGCCTGGCTCAGCCAGATCGGCATGTTCCTGGTGCTCGGGCTGCTGCTTAACCCGCACGAGCTGCTGCCGATCGCCATCCCTGCCCTGCTGCTGTCGCTGTGGATGATCCTGTTCGCCCGCCCGCTGTCGGTGTTTATCGGCCTGCTGCCGTTCCGCAGCTTTACCCTGCGCGAGCGCGGCTTTATTTCCTGGGTCGGCCTGCGCGGCGCGGTGCCGGTGATCCTGGCGGTGTTCCCGATGATGGCCGGGCTGCCCAACGCCCAGCTGTTCTTCAACGTGGCGTTCTTCGTGGTGCTGGTCTCCCTGCTGCTGCAGGGCACCACACTGTCGTTCGCCGCCAAAAAAGCCAAGGTGATCGTGCCGCCGGCGCTGACGCCGATCTCCCGCGTTGGGCTGGACGTGCACCCGGAGAACCAGTGGGAACAGTTCGTGTATCAGCTTTCGGCGGAAAACTGGTGCGTCGGCGCGGCGCTGCGTGAGCTGAAAATGCCGCCCAATACCCGCATCGCCGCCCTGTTCCGTGGCAAAGAGCTGCTCCATCCTAGCGGCAGTACCCGGCTGCGGGAGAACGATATTCTGTGCGTCATCGGCCATGAGCACGATCTGCCGATCCTCGGCAAGCTGTTCAGCCAGGCGCCGGCCGTGACGCTCGACGAACGCTTCTTCGGCGACTTTATCCTGCAATCCGACGCCCGTTTAAGCGACATCTCGCAGGTTTATGGTCTCAATCTGCAAGACGACGTCGACGAGCAGCAGACGCTGGGGCAGTTCGTCATTCAGCTGATCGGCGGTGAACCGGTGATCGGCGACCAGGTGGAATGGGACGGTCTGACCTGGACCATCGCCGAAATGGACGGCAATCAAGTCAGCAAGATAGGCGTGCGGATCGTGACCGACTAACGCTGCCGCTCAGGCGCCGGCCTACCAGATGAGGGAACTTCTGGCCTTAAGAACGCTCTTAATCTCTATCACGATGTATGCAGTACGGCGCCGCCAAATTATATCCCTTTGATATAACGGCGCCGATAGGGACTAGGGAAGTGAACGGCAAGACTCGATTTCTTTCGGTGATAGTGATCATGGCGCTGGGCGTAGCGGCGCTCGATCTCGGCATCGCCGGTTTGGTCCATAGACTTTTAATTGGATAATTTCAACGTGACGCAGCAGGAACAAGAAAAAGACATTCTGGGGAAAATACTGGTGACGGTGTCCGCGCTTTGCCTGATTCTGGTGGCGGCGTTCCTGATCTGGGGATTCGTGCTGGATTGACGCCGCGCGACGCTCAGACATAAAAAAAACCGCCGCGGCGGTTTTTTTTATGGGGCAGGCAATCAGATCTTGCAACCTTCGCAGTCCGCTTCGTCTTCGAGGAACTCGGGGACCTCTTTTACCTTCTGCGCCGCTTTTTCTTCGGCTTTCGCCAGTTCGGCATCGATATCAAAATCGAAAATATCATCACTCATCGCTTGGTCCTCATTCTGCTTCGCGTTCAAACGCTGAGTATAATCGACAAGCCGCCGGCCGGAAACCTTTCAGTTCGCCGCCGCCAGCTGAGACGGTTCATCCTGCGGCTTTTTTCCGTAGGCCATGTCGTACACGTCGTAGAAATCGATTTCGCCCTTGTTGCCGATGATGATTCGCATCTTCTGTTTCAGCGCGGCGCCGATGGACGGCTCATCCAGCAGCTGCTGCACCGCATAAGGCGACAGCGCGCGGGTGAAGTACCATTCGCCGTTGTAGCAAACCCGCAAATCCAGCACCCCGATGTCCTCGAAACGATACACCGGCCGGATCTCGATCAGCAGCATGGCGAACATGAACAGCACGAAAGCGGTGAAGCCCAGGAAGGCATACATCCCCATATACGGCACCTGATACATCACGGCGATCACCGCGAAGTAACCGGCGAACATGGCAAGGCACAAATAGCGGTGAGTGCGGGCGAATTCGCTGTTGAAACGCGGCTTGCCGTCGCGCCCCTCGCGCCGATTGATCTGTTCAATCTCTTTAACCAAGATGCTTTTAATCGCGTCCATCGTTACAACCTTATGCTGGAAACAGCATTGCCATCAAATCTCACCGCTAAAAGTAACACAAGTACAGTTTTGCCGGGTAGATCAGTTAGCCAACTTAATGGCGGCAACTGTTATAGTTCGGCTTCAGCGCGGCTGAGCGGCTTTGCCTTGCGCAAACATGAACATGCGCTGGGCGACGTCGTCGGCCTGTTTGATTTTTTGCTTTTGCGGTTCGTTGCTGCGTTGAATGGCGCGAGCGTAGGCGATTTCATGGGCCTGATCGATCATGGCGATGATCCGGTCACGTTCGACCTTCTCCATATTGCCCAACATGGTGGTGATAATCGCCTGGTAAGCGTTGGACGCGGCGCTCAGCGCTTTCTCCCTCGCCTCAAGGGCGGCGACGCGTTGCAAGAGCTCCTGCAGTTGCTCGGAGTGAGACATATCGACCTCCTGTTGCCGGGCAGCAAGCCTGCCTGATTACAGTTTAGCAAAGGATCGAAAGAGAAAGAGGAAGGAAAGCCAGCGGTTACGGTAAAGCACACCCGAAAATCCCAACGAGGAGCCGATAGTGCAAATCAACCCGGGTGCGCTTTACGGTAAACGCGGTGAGGTGAAGGGAAAGAAAGCTGGCGCGCTATGCAGGACTCGAACCCGCGTCTATCAATTTTCAAGCCAAAACAAGCCATTATAAAACCAATCACTCTGCCAACTGAGTTAATAGCGCGTTCCTTCGCTTCGGGGTGCCATTATCCATAACAACATTATGGACTCAAGCTTTTTTAGCATAATGCCCTGAATTTACAGATAAGTCTTAGGTTATCGATAGCGTTCTGGCATTAAGGCAGCGCAATAATCCGGTAATCGCCGCCGATGAGCGGCTTGCACAGAATCTTGTAGCCATCGCTGTCAAAGTGGCTGGCCGCGCTCTGCAGCAACTTCGCCTGCGCCAGATTGCCGACCGAGCCCAGATAAAACCAATTGTGGATCACATGGTACTGACGCAGCGTCTCGCCCTGCTCCTCCAGCGCCACGCGTCCGGCGAACGGCCAACAGGCGATGCGCAACTGTTCAAGCGCCGCGCTAAGCCGCAGAGCATGTTCCTGCGCCGACTCCACGCCACAGCAGGCGCCGGCGCACTTGCGCAGGCTGTAACGGAAACAGGCTCGCCCGGCGGGCAGCTTGTCGATCCCCAGCTTGCCGTAACATAAACGATGCTCGTCGGCGATGGCGCGCAGCTTTTCCAGCGCGGCGTGGCGATTGGCAAACAGCCCGTAGAGATCGGGCGTGACGGCGAAGTCGATCTCTTTGGCGTGAGCAATCGTCACCGCATCTGCCTGCAAGCGCAGCGCGCAAAGCTGTTTCGAGCGCCGCAGACGTTTGTTGAACAGCGGCTGTTGTTGTTTGATCAACTGCGCCTCCAGCAGCAATGCGCCCAACTCACCGGCGGTCTCGATAAAGCTGATGCGTCGAGTTTGGCGCAGCATTTTAGCCTCGTCCTGCGCGCGGAAGTGCGCCATCACCCGGCTGCGTATATTGACGCTTTTACCGATGTAAAGCGGCAGGCTCTCGCTTTGACCGTGAAACACATACACGCCCGGCCCTTTAGGCAACGGCGCCAGGCAGGCGCGCAGGTGCTCCGGGTATTGATAAATGTCGAGTTCCGGCTCGAGGCGGTTTGGCATCATGGCGGTGGCATTATCCTGCTGATGAATGAATACTGGTTTTTTAGCCAGTATAACGCGCCCTGCAGCCGGTTGCACACCCGGCGGATAATAACTCACCGTGATCTTTAACGGGAAAGCCTTTACTATCCCCTTTCCAGCGGGAAAGCGCCTCACGTTTAGCGCCAGTTCAAGCTGGCGCTGCCATGATGGCAGACTGGAACCGCCGCTTTTATCGTTATGGAAAACCTGGGTATGTCATCACTGAAACTCCCCTCCCGCCGTCTGGCGTTGCTCGCCGCCATCGTTTTCATCGCCGTCGCCGTCGCGCTGGCCATCTTTTGGCAACGCCCGCCGCAGCAGGATTACGTTACCGCGCCGGCCCGCCTGGGCGATATCGAAAACGCCGTGCTGGCCACCGGGCGGCTGGATGCCATCGAACGCGTCAACGTCGGCGCCCGCGTCTCCGGCGAAGTCAAATCGCTGAAGGTCAAGCTGGGCGATCGCGTCACCAAAGGGCAACCGATCGCCGACATCGACGATCTGCAACAGCGCAACGATCTGCGCAACGCCGAGGCGGCGCTGAACGTAGTCAAAGCCAATATGTTAGCCAAACAGGCCTTGCTGAAACAGGCGGAGTCGCGTTTCAAACGCCAGCGCCGCATGCTGAACGACGAAGCCAGTTCGCGGGAAGACTTCGAAACTGCCGAAGCCTCGCTCGCCACCACTCGCGCCGATCTGCAGGCGCTCAATGCGCAGTTGGTGCAATCGCAGATCGAAGTCGAGAAGAAAAAAATCGATCTGGGCTATACCCGCGTGGTTGCGCCGATGGACGGCATCGTTATCGCCGTGGTCACGCAGCAGGGGCAAACGGTCAACTCCAGCCAAAGCGCGCCGACCATCGTCAAGCTGGCGCGGTTGGATATGATGACCATCAAGGCGCAGATCTCCGAAGCCGACATCACCCGCATTTCACCGGGGCAAAAGGCGTACTTCACTATTTTCTCCGATCCGGATAAACGGTACGACGCCACGCTGCGCACCATCGAGCTGGCGCCGGAATCGGTGATGAAAGACGATTCGCTCGCCGGCACCAGCTCCGCTTCCGGCTCCGGCACCTCGAACGCCTCGGTCTATTACAACGCGCTGCTGGACGTACCCAACCCGGAGAACCGCCTGCGCATTGCCATGACCGCGCAGGTGTCCTTGCTGCTCGGCGACGCGAAGAACACCCTGCTGGTGCCGATCCAGGCGGTGCATAAAGCCGAAGGAGAAATGCAGCAGGTGCAGGTGCTGACCCAGGACCAGCGGTTGGAAACGCGCAAAGTGACCACCGGCATCACCAACAATGTCGACATTCAGATCCTCAGCGGCCTGAAAGCCGGTGAAACCGTGGTGCTGTCGCAGCCCGCCGCCAAATCGGCTGAGGATGGCATCTTCCTGTGAACGCGATCATCGAACTAAAAGGCATCAGCCGAACGTACACCAACGGCGGTCAAGCGTTAACGGTGTTGAAAGACATCGATCTGACCATCGCCGCCGGCGAGCTGGTGGCGATCATCGGCGCTTCCGGCTCAGGCAAATCGACGCTGATGAACATCATGGGCTGCCTCGACGTGCCGGATCGCGGCGATTACTACATCAGCGGCCAGAACGCCGCCCACCTGTCGCCGGACGAACTGGCCCGCCTGCGCCGCGAACATATCGGTTTTATCTTCCAGCGCTATCACCTGATGCCCGATCTCAGCGCGCTGGGCAACGTCGAAATCCCGGCCATCTACGCCAACGCCCGGCGCGATCAGCGGCGGCTGCGGGCGGCGCAACTGCTGGCGCGGTTAGGCCTGGAGGGACGCGAAGACCACAAGCCCGGCCAGCTTTCCGGCGGCCAACAGCAGCGCGTCAGCATCGCCCGCTCCCTGATCAACGGCGGCGAAATTATCCTGGCGGACGAACCGACCGGCGCGCTGGACACCCAATCCGGCCAGGAAGTGCTGGCGATCCTGAGCGAACTGAATCAGCGCGGCCATACCGTGGTGATCGTCACCCACGATATGAACGTGGCGCAACATGCGCAGCGCGTCATCGAACTGCAAGACGGCAAGATCATCGCTGACAGCGGCCGCAAATCGGCGTCCGGCCCATCGTTGCCGCCGCCGAACCGCAGCCGGCAAAGCGGCTGGCAACGCCTAATCGACCGCACCCGCGAATCGCTGCACATGGCGCTGAAAGCGATGAACGCTCATCGTCTGCGCACCGCGCTGACCATGACCGGCATCATCTTCGGCATCGCCGCCGTGGTCACGGTAGTGGCGCTGGGCGAAGGCGCCAAACAGCGCACGCTGGAAAACCTCAAAGATCTCGGCACTAACGTGGTAAGCATCTATCCGGGCCGCGATTTCTTCGACGACGCCATCGACAGCATCCGCACCTTGGTGCCGGCCGATGCCGACGCGCTGGCGCAGCAAAGCTTCGTCGACAGCGTCAGCCCGGAAGTAGACGCTTCCGACAGCATCCGTTTTCGCAGCAAATCCGCCACCGCCTCGATCACCGGCGTCGGGCGCGACTATTTCCGCGTTAACGGCGTCGAGCTGTTACAAGGCGTGACTTTCCGCGACGATCGTAATGCGCTGCAGGAAGTGATCATCGACGACAATGCGCGCCAGGCGCTGTTCGGCGATTTCGGCGTCGAGCCGCTCGGCCAGATCGTGTTTCTCGGCTCGGTGCCGGCACGGGTGATCGGTGTGGCGAAAAGCAATCGCAACTACGCGCCCAATCGCATTACTGTTTGGATGCCCTACAGCACGGTGATGTATCGCATGGTAGGCAAACCGACGCTCAGCGGCATCACCGTTCGGCTAAAGGACAATGTCGCCAGCGAATCGGCCGTCACCGCTATCACACAGCTGTTGACCCAACGCCATGGCGTAAAAGATTTCCGTTTGTACAACTTCGATAAAATCCGAAAGTCCATCGAACGCACGTCAATGACTTTCAGCCTGCTGATCCTGATGGTGGCGTCCATCGCGCTGGTGATCGGCAGCCTGGGCGTGATGAACATCATGCTGGTCTCGGTGACCGAACGCACCCACGAAATCGGCGTGCGCATGGCGGTCGGCGCGCGGCGCAGCGACATCATGCAACAGTTCATGATAGAGGCGGTGCTGGTCTGTCTGATCGGCGGTGCTTTGGGCATCGCGCTATCGTTCGCCGCCGGGTCGCTGTTCACCTCGCTGGCGGGCGGCATGTTCACCGCCATCTATTCCTGGCAAGCCGCCGCCACGGCGTTTTTCTGTTCAACCTTAATCGGCATGATCTTCGGTTATCTCCCCGCCCGCAAAGCGGCAAGGATGGATCCGGTCGTTTCATTGGCCAGCGAGTAACCCATGAAAATTTTATCTCCCCTGGCGTTAAGCCTCGCCGCCCTGCTCACCGCCGGCTGCGGCAATGCCCTGAAAAGCGACTACCAGGCGCCGCAGGTCAACTATCCTGCGGGGTGGCAATACGCTGCCGACAACGCCGCGCCGACGCCGTTCGACTGGCGCGATTTCCACGATCCCGAGCTCGATCGTTGGCTGCAACTGGTGATGGCGAGCAATAACGATCTGGCCGCCGCCGTGCTGCGCGTTTACCGCGCGCGGCTCGAGGCGGAACGCGTCGGCATCAGCACCGCGCCCGGCGTCAGCGCCTCATTAGGCAGCAGCATTAATCGCCCGCTGTCCGAGTCCTCCGCGTGGAATAAAACCAGCAACGCGACACTCTCTACGAGCTATGAAGTCGATCTGTGGGGTAAACTGGCACGCCAGCGCGACGCCGCCGAGTGGGCCAGCCAGGCTTCCGAGCAGGATCTGCAAACGGCGCGCCTGACGCTGCTGGCCGACGCCGCCACGAATTACTGGCGCATCGGCTTCCTCAATCAGCAGATCGACGTCAGCCGGGCGAGCATCGCCTATGCCAAAACGACGCTACGGCTGGCCAACGCCCGTTATCAGGCCGGCAGCATCTCGGCGCTGGACGTGGTGAACGCGGAGCAAAGCTTGCTGACGCAGGAAAGCCGACTGCTGGCGTTGCAGCACGAACGCCAACAGGCGCTGAACGAACAGGCGGTGCTGCTGGGTGCGCCTTCGGGCCAGGCCACCATCGCGCCCGCACGCCTGCCGACGGCGGCGATGCCGCAGATCAACACCGGCATTCCCGCCAGCGTCCTGAGCCGTCGCCCGGATCTCAGCGCTCAAGAGCTGCGGTTGCGCGCCGCCCTGGCCAACGTCGATGAAAAACGTCTGCAATACTATCCCGAGTTCAGCCTGACCGGTTCACTGGGCGCCAGCAGCAGCGCGCTGCTGGAATTCCTGCGCAACCCGACGGGCAGCCTCAGCGCCAGCCTGACGCTGCCGTTCCTGCAGTGGCGGCAAATGGGCGTGGAGATCAAGATCGCCCGCAACGACTATGAACAGCAAGTTCTGGCCTTCAAGCAGGCGCTGTACAAAGCGATGGGCGATGTGAACAATGCGCTGTCACTGCGCACGCAGCTGCTGGCGCAGGAGACGCAGTTGCGCGCCTCATTGGCGCTGGCGCGCAAATCGGAGCGGCTGAACGAGGTGCGCTACCGGCAGGGCGCCGTCACCATTACCGACTGGCTAAACGCTCAGGAGCAACGCCGTCAGGCGGAACTGGCGGTAGACGAAAACCGCTTCGCGCAGTACCAGAACCTGGCGAAAATCTATCTGGAGTTCGGCGGTTCGTCGGCGCCCTAATCCAAACTGCCTGGCCAGTTGGTCAGGCGTTTTTTTAGCGACGAACACATCAATTTTTCCTGTTTTATCTCCCGTACTCTCTATACTTGAAACATCATCAATCAGACGAAAAACCGTCAAATAGCACAATTATTAGACTATTCTCGCACCAAATCGGTGCAAATACTTAAGTTAAACTGCTGGATTTGATCGCCGCAAGATATAACGTTAAGCTATAGATGCAAAATAATTAGTCACCTAAATGACATAATCTTGGCATAAACGACGATATTTTGTGATCCACATCCCAACTTAAATGTGGATAATGAATCGTTTTGAATCGCGATTCTATTAGCCGATTTGATAACTCGAAAACAACAGTGAACGGAGATGACGCTTTCACGAACAACGAATAATTCATTAAGGGATGATTATATGAAGTTAAGAAAAAAACGACATAAACCGATGCACATTAACGACATCACCATCATCGATGACAGCAAACTCAAGAAGGCGATCACCGCGGCGGCCCTGGGCAACGCGATGGAGTGGTTCGACTTCGGCGTATACGGCTTTGTCGCCTATGCGCTTGGCCAGGTCTTCTTCCCCGGCGCCTCTCCCGGCGTACAAATGATCGCCGCGCTGGCGACCTTCTCCGTGCCCTTCCTGGTGCGTCCGCTCGGCGGCCTGTTCTTCGGCGCTATGGGCGACAAGTTCGGCCGGCAAAAAGTTCTCTCGGTCACCATTATCATCATGGCGGTCAGCACCTTCTGTATCGGCCTGATCCCGTCCTATGCGTCGATCGGCATCTGGGCCCCGATCCTGCTGCTGCTGGCCAAACTGGCGCAGGGCTTCTCCGTCGGCGGTGAATATTCCGGTGCGGCGATCTTCGTCGCCGAATACTCACCGGACCGCAAACGCGGCTTTATGGGCAGCTGGCTGGATTTCGGCTCCATCGCCGGCTTTGTGATGGGTGCCGGCGTGGTGGTGCTGATCTCCAGCATCGTCGGTGAAGCCAACTTCCTCGACTGGGGCTGGCGCATTCCGTTCTTCATCGCCGCACCGCTGGGCCTGATCGGTCTCTATCTGCGCCATGCGCTGGAAGAAACCCCGGCGTTCCAGCAGCACGTGGACAAGATGGAGAAAGAGGACCGCAACGCCATCGAAAATCCGCCGAAAACCTCGTTCAAAGAGATCGCGGCCAAACACTGGAAAAGTTTGCTGGTGTGCGTCGGTATCGTGATCTCCACCAACGTGACCTATTACATGCTGCTGACCTACATGCCGAGCTACCTGTCGCATAACCTGCACTACTCGGAGGATCACGGCGTTCTGATCATCATCGCCATCATGATCGGCATGCTGTTCGTGCAGCCGGTAATCGGCCTGACCAGCGACCGTATCGGTCGTAAGCCGTTCATCATCGGCGGCAGCATCGGCCTGTTGGCGCTGGCGATCCCGTGCTTCATTTTGATCAACAGCAACGTCATCGGCCTGATCTTCGTCGGCCTGCTGGTGCTGGCGGTGCTGCTCAACTCCTTCACCGGGGTAATGGCCTCGATTCTGCCGGCAATGTTCCCGACACACATCCGCTACAGCGCGCTGGCGATTTCGTTCAACATTTCGGTACTGATCGCCGGTGCAACACCGACCGTCGCTGCCTGGCTGGTCGAAGCGACCGGCAACCTGTACATGCCGGCCTACTACCTGATGGTTGTGGCGGTGATCGGTCTTATCACCGGTCTGTACATGAAAGAGACCGCCAACAAGCCGCTGCGCGGCGCGACGCCGGCCGCTTCTGACCGTACCGAAGCGAAAGAACTGCTGCAGGAGACCTACGACAACATCGAACAGAAAGTCGAGGACATCAACGCGCAGATCGCCGAGCTGGAAAAGAAAAAGCAGATCCTGATAGACCAGCACCCCAAGCTGGACTGATCGCCGCTGAAAGCCACCCGTTTGGGTGGCTTTTTTACTTTGATTTCAAAAGAAATAATGCGCAGCGCATTTTTATGACAATCAGGATTGGTGGTACGCTTTGCCGCACACTCTTTATTGATGAAGAACATGATCATGAGCAAAATGGACCTTCCCATCATTATCGGCATCCTGGTGATGCTGACCCTGTGGCTCGGCGCGCTTTTCAACATTGGCGATATCACCTTCAGCATTTCACGTCTGTTTCACTGGATTGAAAGCCAACGCGGCTAACCCGACGCCGCCGCAGGCGGTGGGAAACTTCGGCTATGATTGATAGACGTTACGCCATTTTCCGAGACTGTCGCTCGCGATAAAGAGGACCGCATCATGACCGACTATGAGTTCTACAATCAGATCCTGACCCACCTGGCCGCCAATCACCCCGGCACGCTGGATGAAAAAACCTACGAACTGTGGAAGCAGGACGCCACCAGCCCGCACGCCTTCGCCGATCCCTTCGCCTATCTTAAAACCAAGGGGCTGATACAAGCCTATGTGATGAGCGACATCGACGAGAACAACTATGATATCGATCCGCACCAAACGCGGATCACCACCGCCGGTCTCGAGTTCATACGCAACGGCGGGTTTAAGTAAGCAACAAAAAACCGCCGGGCGGCGGTCTTTTATCCTAAAAAGCCTGCGGCCGGTGGTTCAGGCGGGGAAAGGCCGATAAAAAATGCGCAGCACTTCGTTGTCGCCCTGGCGTAAAAAACCGCCTTCCGGCTGCCAGCGCAGATCGCGCGCCAGATTGAGATTTTCCCAACCGACCGCGCCGCCCACGCCGATGCAAAGATTTTTATTGCCCGCGGCAAATCCCGCACCGGTGCCGATCATGGCATGCAGCAATCGGGGCGCCGCCGCATCGCGCATGGAAAATATACCGATAAAACATCCCTGCGGCGCGCGTAGCATATCCGCCATGGTGCGGATCTCGGTATCATCAGGGCTGACGAAATGTTTATATTGCTTATCGAACACCGTCAGCCACAGCTGCTTGTATTTCGCCTTGCTGAGCGCACCTGAACGGTGAGCGCAAAGCACCACCGCATCCCAGCACATCTCCCCGCTCAACGAAAGGTACTCTTCCGTATCGGCTTGCGGCTTGTCGGCGTAATGCCGCGCAAATTCAGCCGCATTCAAATGCGGCGGCACGGCCTGTTTGGCAACGTCACTCTTGTAGCGCTTGAAATTCAACCAATGCATGGGGAGTATCCTCTTCACCCGCGAGATTAATGAATCTGAAACCGTGGATGAGACGAGCCATCACATCCAGGGCGTCGTCGGCGATGGCGGTTTCGTCGTCATTCAGACCCTGCGCCACCGACCGCTCAATCGCGTTCATCACCGCCGGAGCGCTGGTTTCTTCCCCCTGCGCCACCACGTCTAATACGGCTTTGCCGATCGCCAGACAAAGCTCATGATCAAACTCAACCTCTTTATACGGCTGCATAATCACCCCGATAAATTTTCACCCAAGAATACTAGACCACAATGGCGTATCGCGCCTGCCATCGTAGCGCAGCAAGGCATGCAGCCGAAGATAAATGCATCCGGCTCCGGGTTGATAGCCCGAAGCCCGATAAAAAGCAGGTTATTGCGGTGCTTGTTCGGTGGGGCGAATAATAAAGCAAGTGGCGGTTGCCGAAGCCAGCAGCTTCCCTTCCGCCGTTTTGAGCGTGCCTTCAGCAAAAGCGACGTTCTTCGCCGCATAGACCAGACGCCCCTCGGCGATCAGATCAGTTTCCTTCGGCACAGGGCGCAACATTTTAACCTGCAGATCGACGGTGCCATAGCCAATCCCCGCGCCCAGCGTACTGTGCACCGCGCAACCGGTCACCGAGTCCAAAACCGTGGCGGCGAAACCGCCATGTACGCCCCCCAGTGGATTCAGATGGCGCCCGTCGGCCCGCGCCGCGATGCGGATATACCCCTCTTCCACCGCGACCGGTTTCATGGGCACGGTTTCAGCGATCGAGGCCGGTGGGATCTTGCCAGCCATCGCAGCCTGTAATAACGCCAGCCCGGTCATTTTTGTCGGATCCATTGCTCTCTCCTCTGGTGGTAAACCGGTTATATAGGAGAGGTCTGACCTCTTAACTTGCTTTTTCGTGCTGATGTCGTCAGCCGCCTGCTCTTCAGATTCTCTGAACGTGACCGTCATCACTCTTTAGAGCTAATAACCACAATTTTTTAGCGCCTTTAGATTTAAAACAACTTTCTACTGTAAACACCGCCGGAAACTGAACGCAGTTAAGTTCAACATTATTAAGGCGTATCTATCATGGATTTCTTTCTGCAATTAACGGTTATATTGGCATGCCTGCTGTATGGGGCGCGTAAGGGCGGCATTGCGTTGGGGTTACTGGGCGGTATCGGTTTGATGATCCTGGTGTTTGGCTTTCACCTGCAGCCCGGCAAACCGCCGGTAGACGTGATGCTGGTGATCATCGCGGTGGTGGCGGCCTCCGCCACCCTGCAAGCCTCAGGCGGGTTGGACGTCATGCTGCAGATCGCCGAGCGGATGCTGCGGCGCAACCCGCGTTATGTCTCGATCATCGCCCCCTTCGTCACCTGTATTCTCACTATCCTGTGCGGCACCGGCCATGTGGTGTATACCATCTTGCCGATCATCTATGACGTGGCGATCAAAAATAATATCCGCCCGGAACGGCCGATGGCGGCCAGTTCGATCGGCGCGCAGATGGGCATTATCGCCAGCCCGGTCTCGGTGGCGGTGGTGTCACTGGTGGCAATGCTCAGCAGCTACACCTTCAATGGCCGCCATCTGGAATTCCTCGATCTGCTGTCTATCACCATCCCTTCAACGCTGTGCGGCATTCTGGCGATCGGCATCTTCAGCTGGTTCCGCGGCAAAGACCTGGACAAAGATCCGGAGTTCCAGAAGTTCATCTCGGTGCCGGAGAACCATCGCTATGTCTACGGCGACGCCGCTACCCTGCTGGACCGGGTATTGCCGTGCAGCAACTGGATCGCCATGTGGATTTTCCTCGCCACCATCGCCCTGGTGGCGGTGCTGGGGGCCTTTTCCGGCCTGCGGCCCAGCTTCGGCGGCAAGCCGCTCTCCATGGTTCTGGTGATCCAGATGTGCATGCTGATGGCCGGGGCGTTGATCGTTATCATCACCCGCACCAACCCGGCGTCTATCTCTAAAAACGAGGTGTTCCGTTCCGGCATGATTGCCATCGTGGCGGTGTATGGCGTCGCCTGGATGGCGGAAACCATGTTCGGCGCGCACCTGACGCAGATAGAAGCCACGCTGGGCGTGCTGGTGAAAGAGTACCCTTGGGCCTATGCGCTGATCCTGCTGCTGGTGTCGAAATTCGTCAATTCGCAGGCTGCCGCGCTGGCGGCGCTGGTGCCGGTGGCGCTGGCGATCGGCGTCAACCCGGCCTATATCGTCGCTTCAGCGCCGGCCTGCTACGGTTATTATATTTTACCGACCTACCCCAGCGATCTGGCGGCAATTCAGTTCGACCGCTCCGGCACCACCCGCATCGGCCGCTTCGTGATCAACCACAGCTTTATTCTGCCCGGCCTGATTGGCGTCAGCGTCTCCTGCGTCTTCGGCTGGATCCTCGCTGCGGCGTTCGGTTTCTTATGAGTTGTACTTCGGAGCCCTGCGGGGCTCCCTGCAGGCAGGGTAGCGGCATGACAAGAAAGGAAAAAATGCAGGCGTAACGCGAATTACAAAAACAAAAAAACCGCCTCTCGGCGGTTTACGACATTACTACTTATTGCTTTGATTATTCGGTATTTTTGTTCCCTGGTACCCGGGGCGGGACTTGAACCCGCACAGCCATAAGCCGAGGGATTTTAAATCCCTTGTGTCTACCGATTTCACCACCCGGGCTCGGGAAAGTTGGAGGCGCGTTCCGGAGTCGAACCGGACTGGACGGATTTGCAATCCGCTACATAACCGCTTTGTTAACGCGCCTTTATTCTGTTTGCCTTTTCAGGCCAAAGCCGGTGATTCACCCACTTCGTTTTGTTCTTTTCAATCGCGATGTTGAAATCGCTTATCTTAATCATCTGATTCTTAAGTAATTTATTTCGTCACCGCCGAATCGATGGACTGCATTATGGACTAAACCCCCCACCTTGGCAACCCCCCGAAATAGCAAAAAGTTCTCTAACGCTTTCAACTGCTTATTTTGTGGGCGCACTGTTCACAATGCCAACGGAAAGGCAAGCGGAATGTTGATTTTATATGCATCGGCTTAGGGATTCACGGGCAAATCGGATCTTTTTTCTCGACAGGAATCGCTTACCCGTGCCCTCCCCGGCTTTTCATTTGCTTACGATCATGGGGTACCGGGCAAAGCATCATCATGGGGACATCGCGCAATCTTCGGTGCCACCGCCCTGAACGACCAACGCAACTGCAGAACTGGAGACTCACATCGCGTTGTACGCTGCACGATGGCTCGGCATCAATACCCCACAGAGCATCGACATGATATCCAATCAAATGTGCCTGTTTTCAGGAGTATCCTGCGGTATGAAAATGGCAGGAGATATAGGGACAAGAATCGATGCAGGAAGATGAAGAAAGGTTTCGCCGGACGGCAAAGGAATAGAAAACGAAAAAGGGGCCGAAGCCCCTTTTTCTTACCTGCCGAATCACGAAGATTCAACAGGCTAATGTTTGGAGCGGGAAACGAGGCTCGAACTCGCGACCTCAACCTTGGCAAGGTTGCGCTCTACCAACTGAGCTATTCCCGCATTACCAGAACTTACTGATTTCTTTGCTATCTTTCGGCAATTCATCGTTGTCGTCTGATGCGATGCATTCTACTTACCTGACGTGATGAGTCAATAAAATTGTTGGCACACCACGATCGTTTGCCGCTTTTTGCAGCGTATCGATCACGGTTCCAGCAAATCGTTGCGTGCCGCGTTCAAATATTGGAACATCGACCAGAAAGTCAGCACCGCCGCGATATACAACAAGCCAATCGCCACATACTCTACGGAACGATCCGGCCGCCACAGCAAGCCCACCAGCGACATCATCTGCGCCATGGTTTTCACTTTGCCGATCCAGGACACCGCCACGCTGCTGCGTTTGCCAATTTCCGCCATCCACTCGCGCAGCGACGAAATGATGATTTCACGGGCGATCATAGTGGCCGCCGGCAGCGTGATCCACCAGCTGTGGTAGTGCTCCGCCACCAGCACCAGCGCCACCGCCACCATCACTTTGTCCGCGACCGGATCCAAAAACGCCCCGAAGCGCGTCGTTTGTTTCCAGCGACGTGCCAGGAAGCCGTCAAACCAGTCGGTGACGGCGGCAAACACAAAGATAACGGCGCAAACCATCGGAGCCCAGTTGAACGGCAGATAAAACGCCAGCACAAAGAATGGGATCAGAACTACGCGAAACAGGGTAAGCCAAGTCGGTATATTCAATTGCATAATGCTACGGTAACTATCTGGCTAGAGTGGAAATTAAGAGTATGTTGCTACATTGCCCTCAGTGTTTCAATGCATTGTAGATCTTTTCTGCCAATGCTTGTGAAATACCCGGCACTTTTGCAATTTCCTCCACGCTGGCGTTCAACAAAGGTTGCAGTCCGCCCATATACTTCAACAGCACCTGGCGCCGTTTCGGCCCTACGCCTTCAATCAGCTCCAATGCGCTGGTATTCCTGACTTTCGCCCTTCTCTGCCGGTGACCGGTAATGGCATGATTGTGCGAATCGTCGCGGATGTGTTGGATCACATGCAGCGCCGGCGAATCCGGCGGCAGAGAAATCCCTTCACCTTCCGGCACGAAGAACAACGTTTCTAACCCTGCCTTGCGGTCGGCGCCTTTGGCGATGCCGATCAACAGCGGCTTATTCTTGTCCCAGGTAACATTCAGCGATTTGAATACGTCGATCGCCATGCCGAGCTGCCCTTTACCGCCGTCGATGAAGATGACATCCGGGATCTTTTTCTCTTCCAGCGCCTTGCCGTAACGGCGCTTCAGCACCTGCGTCATCGCCGCGTAGTCATCGCCAGGAGTAATGCCGCTGATATTGTAACGCCGATACTCCGCTCGCACGGGGCCGTTTCCGTCGAACACCACGCACGAAGCCACGGTCTGCTCACCCATGGTATGGCTGATATCGAAGCACTCCATACGGTTGATTTCCGTCAGGTTCAGCACTTTGGCCAATTCCGCCAGCCGCTGATGGATCGTCGACTGTTGCGACAGCCTGGTGGTCAACGCCGTTGCCGCGTTGGTGCGCGCCAGTTTCAGATAACGGGCGCGATCGCCGCGCGGTTTGCTTTGAATTTGGATCTTGCGCCCCGCCAACTCGGAGAGCGATTCCGCAAGCAGGTCTTTTTCCGGCAGGCTGAAATCCAGCAGGATCTCGCCGGGCAGCGTACGCGCCTGGCTGCCTTGCAGATAGAACTGGCCGACAAAGGTCTGCACCACCTCACCCATATCCGTGCCGCCCGGCACTTTAGGGAAATAGCTGCGGCTGCCCAGCACCTTGCCCTGACGGATGAACAGCACGTGCAGGCACGCCATACCGGCATCGAACGCCACGCCGATCACGTCCAGATCGTCGCTGTCGCCCGACACGAACTGCCGTTCTGTGACGCGGCGCACAGCCTGAATTTGATCGCGAATGCGCGCCGCTTCTTCGAAATTAAGCAGTTTGCTGGCTTCTTCCATACGCTCAATCAGCTGGTGCAATACCTGCTGATCTTTGCCAGAAAGAAACAGCCGCACGTAATCCACCTGCTGCCGGTACTCTTCTTCGCTCACCAGCCCGGCAACACAAGGCCCCAAACAGCGGCCGATCTGATACTGCAGGCACGGACGCGAACGGTTGCGATACACGCTGTTTTCGCACTGGCGGATTGGGAACAGCTTCTGCAGCAGCGCCAGCGTCTCGCGCACGGCGTAAGAGTTAGGGAAAGGCCCGAAATATTCGCCTTTGGCGTGTTTGGCGCCGCGATGCACAGCCAAACGGGGATGGGTATCCGCACTGAGAAAAATCAGCGGGTAAGATTTATCGTCTCGCAAAAGAACATTATATCGCGGTTGGTACAATTTAATGTAGTTATGTTCCAACAGCAGCGCTTCTGTCTCGGTGTGGGTAACCGTTACGTCTATTTGCGCGATATTTTTAACCAGCGTCTCGGTTTTACGGCTGCTGACCTGCTGCCGAAAATAGCTGGCGAGACGCTTTTTCAGGTCTTTGGCTTTACCGACGTAGATCACCGTACCCGTGGCGTCATACATACGGTAGACGCCGGGCTGGCTGGTGACGGTACTCAGGAAGGCTTTGGCATCAAAACGGTCATTCACTGCTTAACAACGTCTCCGCATTGAACAATCCATGTCGGATGGCCAGGTGAGTCAATTCGACGTCGCCGCTGATATTCAGTTTGCTGAACATGCGGTAACGGTAGCTGTTCACCGTTTTCGGGCTGAGACTCAGTTGTTCCGAGATCTCATTCACTTTTTTGCCTTTGGTGATCATCAACATGATCTGTAACTCGCGTTCAGACAAGCAGCTGAACGGCGTTTCAGCCTGCGGTTCCAACTGACTCAGGGCCATCTGCTGTGCGATATCAGACGCGATATAGCGCTGCCCGGCATGCACGGAACGCAAGGCGTTAATCACTTCCTGCGGCGCGGCGCCCTTGCTCAGGTAACCGGCGGCACCCGCCTGCATCACCTTCGCGGGCAAAGGGTTTTCAGTATGGATGGTCAACATGATGACTTTGACGTCGGGTGCATAACGCACAATCTTGCGCGTGGCTTCCAGCCCGCCAATGCCCGGCATATTCATGTCCATCAGCACGATATCGACAGCGTTGCCGCGGCACCATTTTACGGCGTCTTCACCGCACTGAGCCTCACCGACAACTTTTATACCTTTGATATCTTCAAGAATGCGTCGTATCCCTGCGCGCACCAGTTCGTGGTCATCAACAAGAAGAACGCTAATCAAGGAAAAATCTCCAAAAAAAGGGAGTAACGCAATCGGCCTCTGTTTTCGCCAGAGATATTACTTGTTTTTCAGACAAGAATGAACACAGATTAATACATACTTCCGAATAACTTTGCGGAGCAGAGCTGATTTTTCAATTTTAGCCGTCTATGCCGCCGATAAATCGTCACGTCGGAAAAGATCGGGCGACGAAAATAATTTCGTCGCGCTGCGTCTGACACAGGATAGCGCGACAATCATGCCGCGAGGGAGAAATCTGTGTAAGCAATCACGACATGAATAATATTAACACGGCTGTTGGCTGTTTGTAATCATTTGATATTTAAAGGCGTAACAAAATCTGCGGCCAACGTGGGTCCGGCAACCCTCGGTCGAAACTATTATTCCCGGCAAACGCCGGTAAAATCGGCGCCTCCGCCCCCAATAATTATAATAACCCCGATTGTTCAACAATAACGTACCGGAAAAATACTTGTTAACCACCTCGAAATAACTTGCCAAGAGTAGATGATTCAGACAGGCAATGAGCGAACGTTGCCCACCCGCGAGACCTGAGCAAGCCCGGTGCAGATGACAGACTCATGCTATGCTATACTCCGCGCCCAGTTAAATTCGCCGCCGCGCCCGGGGCTACTTTTTAGCCCGCGCGCGGTGCGCCAAAGCAGCTTGTATCAGGCTACGGCCTCAAAAAATCAGGAGAGAAAATGAGCAACGTTGATTTCACTACGTCTGCAAACCCGGAAATCTTGGCGACCGAGGTTGCCTGCCTCAAAGCTACGCTGACGCTGATCTTGAAGTCGATCGGCCAGGCCGACGCCGGGAAAGTCATCATCAACATGGAACGTTTCATCGCGCAGATTGAAGATCCGACTCAGGCAGAAATCTTCAAGAACAGCATTCAGCAAATCAAGCACGCTTACCGTCAGTAAGCGTTGCGCCCCAGACCCGCACTTCTTGTGGGTCTGCTTTTCACCACGCTGCGCCACACTCCATTGATCTTGCACGTGCTTTCGGGCAGTGTGTTGACTTTCTCCCCCACACCCGAGACCGTTATGGGCATCCTTGTCAAAGCGCTGATCGGCGCGCTGGTCGTGGTTCTAATCGGCCTGCTGGCCAAAACGCGCAACTATTATATCGCCGGTTTAGTCCCGCTCTTTCCCACTTTCGCCCTGATTGCGCATTACATTGTCGGCAGCGAACGTTCAATTGCGGCACTGAAAACGACGCTGATTTTCGGCATGTGGGCGGTATTGCCCTACCTGGTATATTTGATTTCGCTGTATTTCCTGATTAACAGCCTGCGGCTGTCGTTAGCGCTGGGGGCGGCGGTACTGTGCTGGATTGCGGCGGCGTGGCTATTAATTACGCTGTGGGGATGGTGGCAAGGGCGTTAACGCCCTTGCCTGGGCTGTTACGGCCGCCCTGCCTGCAACACGAAGCCTCGCTGCCGATCGCCGGCGATGCGCAGATAGCGGCTTTCACCGGCGCGCAGCGTCATCGGCACGCTGCCGCTGGTTTCACGCCAAATACATAGAGAGTTCTCGATCATATCTTGCCCGATACTGACCGAAATATTGCCTGGCGGCACGCGAAACTCTGCTTTTTCTTTTGCCTCGAGTGAAGCGGCAAACTCCCCATTCACATAGACGCCAGTGCGGCAGCTGCCCGCCAGCATTCCGCTGTCGCGCACCACGACCACCGTAGCGTAAGGCGTATCCGGGATATTCTGATAGAGCATCAGACGGCTTGGGGGGGGCAACTCAGCCTGTTGCGGCGGTACGGCTTGAGTCGCACACCCCGTCAGCAGTGCAGAGGCAAATAACAACGCGGCGTAATGCTTCATCCTTGGCTCCTGAAGAAAATAATGCTTATCGTAGCAAGAGAATAGCTGTCTCCAGTAGCCTTCATACCGCAGAGACGAAAAAATCGGATAACTTCCCACTCCTATCACGGACCTGCAGGGATAAGAAGATTCCGCATTAAAGCCATTGAAATAAAGGCGATTCTTGCAGATTTAAAACTTGATCATGCCACGTTGGATATCTGCCGCAAAAGCACCACTGACGTAACTGAAACCATCCTGCGTGACATAAACCCGGGTATGACCGGTCTCTGATAACACCGCCACCATATATCCCAGGCTGATCATTTCATGGGACGGAACGTTCATCGGGGTTAGAAATCCGCGCCCACGGCACCACTGATAAAAGCGGGTTCGCCCATATCCCAACACGGCGCCAACATCGGAGAGGTGCTTAAAAGTATCATAATCCTCTGATGGTGAAGGTAAACCGTCATGACTTTCAGGCGTTTTCTTTATCCCAGACAAAATAAACTCCTTTTTTGACTCTGTCGCGTACGGTTATCCTTCCTCTAAAATGAATTTAAAAAATCCAAATTTAAAATGCAAATGAATTCCCTGTAACCAAAAAGCCTTCCCCAGAAAAAACCTGAAAATAAAACCCCAATAAAAAAACAGAAATAAAAAAATAAGGTATTAATACTGAGCATTAAATCCTTGGTATGGGTAAATATCCTAAATAAAAATAATAGTCATACCGGATAAGAAAATACTTAGCCTGCATATTATTTCCCTCATTAAAACGATGCAATTGCGGTCGGATCATTGCGGCATAAAGAGAATGAATAAAATCAATGCCACATCGTCCAGCCCTCGCCGTGAGGTCGCGGATCCTTACAGACTGCCCTCAATGCACCACATCCTCTCTCAACGCGGCACTTCCTCAATCACACCTAAACAATAACCATTATCATTTCCAATTGTTCCGCCAGTTTATTACACTTTCCCACCTCGTCAGTTAGGAACATTCCTAGGCTGCGAGCCTCAGGATAGAGAAAGAGTTAGGGACACCATGAAGAATTGCCGTTGTTTGATTGTTTTGCCGTTATTGATGTTGACCGCCTGCACCCAATGGGAAAGGCCTGGCGCGGTTGAGAGTACCCGGAATGCCGAATATGCCGAATGCCGCAGCCGCGGATACGATCGCTTCCCCCCGGACGTGGTGCGGGACGTGGAGTTCAGCTACGAAAACAAATACATTCCTTGCGAGAAGAATAAGAAAGACTGTCCATCGGGATACCGCTACGACAAGGAGCCGTCGATTAAAACAGTGCAGACCGATCGCAATCAGTCCGCCCGAGACGCCACCATCGAAGCCTGTATGTACGGCAAAGGCTGGCGGGAGAAAACCTACTATTGGCCGCAATGGTAATGTGGCGGCGTTTGCCTGGGGCGAGATGCCGCTAACCCATTCAACCATCGTCATCACATCGGTTCAGCCCCAGCGCAACCAGCGTTTCTGTCCTGACCGGCGTTAAAGGCACACGCGGCGACGGCAAAGGCCAGCCCAAAAGCTGCCTCGCCGCCGTTGCGCAGACTTTACCCTGGCATGCCCCCATACCACAGCGGCTGTTCATCTTAGCCGTGTTCCAATCCGGCTGATGGCGTACCTGTTCCAACGTAACGTCTTCGCAGCGGCACAGTAACGTTTGCGGATTGGCCAGCGAATTCAAGCGCTCATCGAGTGCGAAGGCACTTGCCGCCGCCGTGGCGAAACGCCGCCACCGCCGCCGCTGCGCCGCCAGGCGCTCTGCCTTTTCCCGCTGCCCGGTGGCGGCATAACCTGCAATGGCGCCTTCAGTGAGCGCCAATTCACTGCCGCCGATGCCGGTACACTCCCCGGCAGCAAAAATTTGCACCTGGCTGGTTTGCTGCCAATGATTCACCGCTACGGCGTCATGCTCTATCCGACACCCCAGCAGCATCGCCAACTCAATGTTCGCCACCAGACCAAAACCGCAGGCCAACCTGTCACAGGCGATCGTTCTTTCCCGCCCGCCGTTATTGACACGCACCGAGGTTAAACGTGCTTGCCCCAACGCCGCCTGCACCCGGCTACCGGCACGGTAACGATGCGGCATCAGAGAAAACGCCTGACGCAGCTTGGCCGGCCAGCGCCACAGGCCGCCGGCAAACGCCGCCAACCGCCAAAGCGGCGCCTGCTCCGCCAACATGACCACCTCTCCACCGGCCTGTTTCACGCTGTCGGCCACCGCCAACAGCAGCGGACCACTGCCGGCGATCACCACTCGCTCGCCGCGGATCGCCAACCCCTGCTTGATTTGCGCCTGTAGACCACCGGCGCCGGTCACCCCCGGCAGCGTCCAGCCGGGAAACGGCAACAACAATTCACGCGCGCCATTGCATAAAATCAGCTTTTGATAGCGAATCACGCCGCAGCCCTCGGCGTCTTCATATGCCAATCGGTTAGCGCCACACTGCGCCACCAGCTTGCAGCCAGACTGCAGCGCAATATTTTCCCGCGCCGCCACCGCCTGCCGATAGCGGTTCGCCGTTTCAGGTAAAGCCACCTGCATCCCGTCGCGCCAGATTTGCCCGCCGGGATGCGGATTATCATCAATCATTCGCACCTGGCCACCACTTTCCGCAGCGGCCAGCGCAGCCGCCATGCCGGCCGGCCCGGCACCGACGATCAGCACCTCACAACTGAAGTTACTCATCATCGTTCCTCTCTATGCGCATGCCGGCTTGGCACAGCGTTTGGCACGCCAGCCGACGCAGGCCGTTAATGGTCACCCGGCACTCCTGACAAACGCCCATGCCACAAAAGGGAGCCCGCGGTTGGTGTGAAACAGATAACCGACAACGATCGTCGCCGCACAGGCTGAGCGCCGCAGCAACGCTGAGACCAACCGGCACCCGCCGGTGTTCTCCATCGATGATCAACGCGATCGTATTTTGTCTTTCATTCATACAGGCAACTCCTCGGCGGCAAACGCCCGCGCAGCCAAATACGGGGAATCGTCAATCTCCGGCGTTTGCCGGCCAATCTGCGCAGTAATCAGCGCAGCGCTGCCGAGCGCAGTCGTGACGCCCAATCCCTCATGCCCCAGCGCCAGCCACAGCCAGGAATGCCGCGGATGCACGCCCAACAGCGGCAGCCCGTCGGCAGAGGCGGCGCGCAACCCGGTCCAGCAGCGAATGATGTTCATCTGCGCCAGTGCGGGCAAGAAATGCTGTGCACGCGTAAGCATTGCCGCCAACAGCGGCATGTCCAACGCCGAATCGACGGCGTCGAACTGGCGGGAAGAGCCGATCAGCCATTGTCCGGTGGGCCGCGCCTGCACATTGAAAGCCACCGACGTGCCGTTACTGGCATGCGCGCTGGCGCCATACCCCAGCTCCACCAGTTGATGCCGCACCCGCGGCGGGTAGCGATCGGTGATCGCCAGTTGGCCCTTCTTGGCGTGAAGCAAAGTCTGCGGTAATAGGCTATTGGCCCTAAGGCCGCAGGCCAGGACCACCACCGGCGCGGCCAGACGTCTGCCGTCCGCCAGCCGCACGGCTTCCTCTTCCAACGCTGTCGCTTCACCATGCACCACGTCAATTGCCGCACCACGGTCGGTCAACAGCCAGCGAGCCGCGAGCGGCGCATACAGAATGCCGTCGCCCGGCACCCGCAGTCCGCCGGCCAGGCCGTGCCGCAGCATCGGCTCCATGACGGCGATCTGCTCTGCCGTCAGCAGTTCCGCGGCCACGCCCTGCTCCGCCAGCCGCGCCCGCTTTTGCTCGGCGATGGCCATTTCATCCGCTTGATCCGCCAACCACAGCGTACCGCAGCCACGCCAGGCGCAGGTTTCCGGCATGCGCCCCGTCACTTCGCGCCACAACCGCAGCGAATAAGCGCTCAACGCCAGCTCGGCAGGATTATCGTCCATGCAAACCAGATGCCCCATACCGGCGGCGGTGGCGCCGGCGCGGCGATCATCCACCACCGAGACACGATACCCTTCCCGCGCCAGCCGCCAGGCGCAAGCGGCGCCGATGATACCGGCACCGACCACGATGACATCGGCTCCCCGCTCGGCGCCCATCAGCGTATCCCCCAGACGAAGGGATCGCGTTCGTCGAGCAGCAGTTGGCTATCGGCGCACACATAGGCCTGCCCGCGAATAAAGGGGGCAATGCGATCGCCGTTCCAACGATAATAGGCCTGGAATTCGCTGCCGATCACGCTGGCCTGCCGCCACTGCGTGTCCGGCGGCAGTTTGCCGTCCGCCGCCAGACACGCCAGTTTGGCGCTGGTGCCGGTACCGCACGGAGAACGGTCATAGGCTTTGCCGGGGCACAGCACGAAGCTGCGGCTGTCGGCCTGCGGATCGTCACCGAACAGTTCGATATGGTCTATCGCTCCGCCGTCTTCACCGCGGATGCCCGCCTGTTCCAACGTTTGTCGCACCGCCCAGGTGAACGCGGTCAAGGCCTCCAGATTGTGTTTATCGATGGGCAACGGTGACTCGCCGATCAGGAAAAACCAGTTGCCCCCCCAGGCGATGTCACCCGTCACCGGCCCGTGACCGGCAACCTCAAGCCGCACCTGGCGGCGGTAGCGATAAGCCGCCACGTTCTCCACCGTGACGCTGCCGTCATCATGCAGCGTGGCGCTTACCGGGCCGACCGGGGTCTCGATCAGGTGGCGCCCGGCGTGGATGCGCCCCAGATGAGCCAGCGAAGCGATCAGCCCGATAGTGCCGTGCCCGCACATGCCCAGATAGCCGCTGTTGTTAAAGAAGATCACCCCGGCGGTGGCCTGTGGCGAGCAGGGGCGGCACAGCAATGCCCCCACCAGCACGTCATTGCCACGCGGTTCGAGCATCACCGCGCAGCGCCAATCGTCATAATGTTGTGCGAAACGCGCCCGCCGTTCCGCCATGCTACCCTCGCCGAGATCGGGAAAACCTTCCACGATCAGGCGGGTCGGCTCTCCGCCGGTATGAGAATCGATCGCCCGCAAAGCGGTGATATGCGCAGAAAGTGCCATCGGCGTCTCCTGGGTTAATGAGATGTTACCAATGGCATTAGCCTGAACGAATGTGAGCATGACGGCTTGATGCATTTCGGCGCAGCGAATGAAGAAATCAGCACAGTGACAAACGTCAGGCCTGACGCGTCGCGGGTATGAGTTTAACGGTTGTCATAATAATGACTTATTTATCATGTCGTTATTTTCATGCTAAACCCTTGTGTAGCGAGAAACGCCTCAGTTTTCAAGCAACCGCCAATCACCGTCCGGCAAAAGTATGCGGCAATCCGCATATTTGGCAGCCCGCCGGAAATAGCGCTTGCTTCGTTACAAAAAAGTTAATATTGATGCGAAAGCGCCAATCTGGCTCGCCTGTTTTTCCGGCTAACGACCGAAAAGGGACTGCTATGCGATCCATTTCAGACCATCAACATCAGATTTCTCTCTCGCCGCCAGCCCTGGTGGGGCTGCCGGATCAGGAGGACGTTTTCGCCGTCGAACATTTGTCGCGCCTGTGCGACGGGCTGGCGCAGCAGCGCCCGAACAACCTGCGCGATCTGCTGAATACGCTGGCGCTGATCGCGCCGTTGCTGAACGCGATCCCCAACGTGGTGTTCTTTATCAAAGACGCCCAGGCTCGCTACCTGCTGGCTAACCTGACGCTGGCCAGGCGCTGCGGTTTCAAAACCGTGACGCCGCTGCTGGGCAAAACCTCCGCCGACGTTTTTCCCGCTCAGCTCGGATCCGGCTATACCGAGCAGGATCTGCGGGTATTGCGCCACGGCGTGTTGATCCAGGATCAGCTGGAAATGCACCTGTACAACGGCCGAGAAACCGGCTGGTGCCTGACGCAAAAGCTGGCACTGTATGACGCGCAGGGAAAAATCATCGGTATGGCGGGTATTTCTCACGATCTGCAGGAGGCCAGAGCCAATCATCCGGCCTACCAGCGGCTGGCGGCGATCGACGTGCATATCCGCCGCCACTACGCCAGACCGATCGCGCTTGAAGAGCTGACGGCGCTGACCGGGTTATCGGTGGCGCAGATCGAACGCTACTGCAAACGTATCTTCCACCTCACCCCGCGCCAGATGATCCACAAAGTGCGGCTGGAAAAGGCCACGGAACTCCTGGCCGGCGATCTGCCGATCACGGACATCGCGCTGCAGTGCGGCTATACCGATCACAGCGCCTTCAGCCGTCAGTTCAAAGCGATGACCGGCTCCACGCCGCGCGATTTTCGCCTGACGCTTTCCGCTTAACGCGCTGATTTACCCCGTTAACCCTCTCTTCTCACGGCGTACCGACGCCCGATTTTTCACGCCCGCTTTCCGCCGCTATTGTGCCAATTTCGTCGCGGCAATCGGCGAAAAGCGTCAAGCCTCCCTGCGCAATACCGGTCAATCTGTCGGTGAGCCTTACCAAAGATTCACTTTTCATTAACACTTTCGGACGACAGGACAAACACGATGAGCCATAAAACCCTAAGCTGGAGCGGCGTATTCCCGGCGGTGACGACCCAATTTCGCAACGATTTCTCTCTGGATCTCGACGCCACCCATACGGTGATCAAAAACCTGGTGCGCGACGGCGTCTCCGGCCTGGTGGTGTGCGGCACCGTCGGTGAAAATACCTCGATGACAGTGCAGGAAAAGCTGGCGGTGATCGAGGTGGCGAAAGACGCCGCCGACGGTAAAGTGCCGGTGATCGCCGGCATCGCCGAGTTCACCACCGCCTTCGCGCAGAACATGGCGCGTGAAGCGCAAAAGGCCGGCGTCGACGGAATTATGGTGATGCCGGCGCTGGTCTACTCCGCCAAACCGCACGAAACCGCCGCGCACTTCCGCAGCGTCGCTGGCGCGACCGATCTGCCGATAATGGTCTACAACAACCCTCCCATTTACAAAAATGACGTCACGCCCGACATTCTGACCTCGCTGGTCGACTGCGAGAACATCGTGTGCTTCAAAGACTCGTCGGGCGATACCCGCCGCTTTATCGACCTGCGCAATGAAGTCGGCGATCGCTTCGTGCTGTTCGCCGGATTGGACGATGTGGTGCTGGAAAGCATCGCCGTCGGCGCGCAAGGCTGGATCTCCGGCATGTCCAATGCCTTCCCGCGCGAAGGGGAAACCCTGTTCCGGCTGGCGAAGGAAAAACGCTATGAGGAAGCGTTGGCGCTATACAGCTGGTTTATGCCGCTGCTGCACCTCGATGCCCGCCCCGATCTGGTGCAGTGCATCAAACTCTGCGAACAGCGGGTCGGCCGCGGCAGCGCTGTCACTCGCCCTCCGCGCCTGGCGCTGCAGGGAGAAACGCTCACCGAGATCAACGCCGTGATCGATAAAGCGCTGGCCACCCGCCCTGCGCTGCCGAACGTCGGCCTGTGACGCCTTCACCGCCCGGCCATGCCGGGCATCATGCTTTATCTACCGGGGGAACCGATGCCCAACGATCGCTACGCCGCCATCAGCGGCCAACAATTTATCGGCGGCCAACGCCTCGCCGAAGGGGAAGCGTCGCTGTGTAGCCTGCGCGCCGACGACGGTCAGCCAACCGGCTACCGCTTCCACCAGGCCACGGCGGCAGAAACCGCCGCCGCCGCAGAAGCCGCCGCAGCAGCCTTTGCGCCCTATTCACAGCTCAGTGCAGAGCAACGCGCGAACTTTCTCGACGCCATCGCCGAAGAGTTAGACGCATTGGATGATGTTTTCTTCACCTTCGCCATGCAGGAAACGGCCTTGCCGCCTGCGCGGTTGAGCGGCGAACGCGCCAGAACCAGCGGCCAGATGCGGCTGTTCGCCACGCTGCTACGGCGCGGCGACGTCGAGAGCGTGCGCATCGACTGCGCGCTGCCGCAGCGTTCCCCCCTGCCGCGCCCCGATCTGCGTCAATACCGCACGGCGCTCGGCCCGGTGGCGGTCTTCGGCGCCAGCAACTTCCCGCTGGCGTTTTCCACCGCGGGCGGTGATACCGCCGCCGCGCTCGCCGCCGGTTGCCCGGTCGTGTTCAAGGCGCACAGCGGCCATATGATCACCGCCGAGCTGACCGCTCAGGCGATCGAGCGCGCTCGGGAACGCACAAGGATGCCCGCCGGCGTCTTCAACATGATCTTCGGCAACCGCGTGGGGGCCGATTTGGTACAACATCCGGCGATTCAGGCAGTGGGATTCACCGGCTCGCTGCAGGGCGGCCGGGCGCTCTTCGATCTGGCGATGCAACGCCCTCAACCTATCCCGGTCTTCGCAGAAATGTCGAGCATCAATCCGGTAGTGATCCTGCCCAAGGCGTTGGCGCGGCGCGGGCAGCGCATTGCGCAGGAACTGGTCTCTTCCTTCACACTCGGCTGCGGTCAGTTCTGCACCAAGCCCGGCGTGATCGTCGCGCTGCGCGGCGCCGCCTTCGAGCGGTTAACCGAAACGATGAGCGCCCTGGTCAACGCCGCCGAGCCGCAGCCGATGCTGAATGCCGGCACGCTGGAGCACTACCGTCACGGGCTGGCGGCCCTCGATGCCCATCCAGGTATGCGGCGTCTCGCAGGCCGAAGCGAAACGCCCACGCTTCGGGCGGCGGCGCAGCTTTATCAGGCGGAAGAGGCGCTGTTGCTGCAGGCTGACCCGCTGCTGCAACAAGAGGTCTTCGGCCCGGTCAGCATCCTGGTGGCGGTGGATAACGAAACGCAGCTGCATGCGGCGCTAACGGCATTGCAAGGCCAGTTGACCGCCACGCTGCTGGCAGACGACGACGATCTCGATGTGGCCGCCGGGCTGACGACACTGTTGGCGCGCAAAGCCGGTCGGGTGCTGTTCAACGGGTATCCGACCGGGGTGGAAGTGTGCGACGCCATGGTGCACGGCGGCCCTTACCCGGCCACCAGCGACGCACGCGGCACCTCGGTAGGCACGCTGGCCATCGAGCGTTTCCTGCGGCCGGTTTGTTTGCAAAACACCCCTGCGGCGCTGTTGCCGCCGGCGCTGCAGGACGCCAACCCGCTCAACCTGCTGCGGCTGGTGAACGGCGTTTACACCCGAGCCCCCCTGGTTTCACCTGCCCCAAATTAGCCCGGCCGCATCTGCCTGCCATTCAATAACAAAAGGGTAATACCATGACAACCCAAGGCAAATTCAAGAAGCAGCTTACGCTCACCGACCTGACGTTCATCGGTCTGGGCGCCATCTTCGGCTCCGGTTGGCTGTTCGCCGCCAGCCATGTCTCCTCCATCGCCGGCCCGGCCGGCATCTATTCCTGGCTGATCGGCGGCCTGGCGGTGCTGCTGCTCGGCATCGTTTACTGCGAGCTGGGCGCCGCCCTGCCGCGCGCCGGCGGCATCATTCGCTATCCGGTATTCTCGCACGGCGAACTGATGGGTTATCTGCTGGGGTTTATCACGCTGATCGCCTTCTCCAGCCTGATCGCCATCGAAGTCGTCGCCGCCCGGCAGTACGCCGCCGCCTGGTTCCCGTTCCTCAGTCAGCCGGGTTCCGGCGATCCAACCGCGATCGGCTGGCTGGTGCAGCTGGCGCTGCTGTGCTTTTTCTTCGCGCTCAACTATTACAGCGTCAAAACCTTCGCCAAATCCAATAACCTGATCAGCGTGCTGAAGTTTCTGGTGCCGCTGTTGGTGATCGTGGTGTTGTTCAGCTTTTTCAAACCGGAAAACCTGCACAGCCAGGGCTTTGCTCCCTTCGGTTCCGCCGGCGTTGAGGCCGCCATTTCCGCCGGCGGCATCATCTTCGCCTACCTCGGCCTGACGCCGATCATTTCGGTCGCCAGCGAGGTGCAACGGCCGCAGCGCACCATTCCCATCGCGCTGATCCTGTCGGTGGTGCTGTCCACCATCATCTATGTGCTGCTGCAGATAGCGTTTCTCGGCAGCATCCCCAGCGAGATGCTGAGCGGCGGCTGGGCCGGCATCAGCCAACAGTTCTCCCTGCCGTTCCGCGACATCGCCATCACGCTGGGCATGGGATGGCTGGCGTTTCTGGTGGTCAGCGACGCGATCGTTTCGCCGAGCGGCACCGGCAATATCTATATGAACGCCACGCCTCGCGTGATCTACGGTTGGGCGCGCGCCGGCACCTTCTTCAAACTGTTCACCCGGGTGGATGGCGAGTCAGGTATTCCTCGCCCGGCGCTGTGGCTGACCTTCGCTCTCTCGGTATTCTGGACGCTGCCGTTCCCATCCTGGGAAAAACTGATCGGCGTGGTGTCCGCCGCACTGGTGCTGAGCTACGCCATCGCCCCGGTCACCGCCGCCGGGCTGCGGCGCAATGCGCCCGATATGCCGCGTCCGTTCCGGGTCCGCGGTTTTTGCGTGCTCGGCCCGCTGTCGTTTATTATTTCGGCGCTGATCGTCTTCTGGTCCGGCTGGGACACCGTCTCCTGGCTGCTCGGCTTGCAGATCCTGATGTTCTTCATCTACATCCTGTTCAAGAATCAGGTGCCGACCCACGCCGTTAGCCTCAGGCAGCAAATTTGGTCCTCGCTGTGGCTGATCGTCTTCTATGCGCTGGTGATCGGGCTTTCCTACCTCAGCAGCTTCGGCGGCATCGGCGCTATTGCTCATCCATGGGACACCCTCACCATGGCGGTGATTGCGCTGGCGATTTACTACTGGGGCGCCTATACCTGTTTACCCCAGGCCAATTTTATCGGCGATGAAGAAGAATGAACCCAGGGAGGAGATCGAAATGACATCCATGCATGTGCTGTCGCTGGAACAGGCTTATCAACTGGCGTTGCGTACGCTGCGCAGCAACGGTTTCAATCAGGCGCATGCCGAGGCGGTGGCGCAAAATGTCACCCAGGGCGAACGCGACGGCTGCGCTTCTCACGGGCTGTACCGGCTGTTGGGCTGCGTGCGATCGCTGCGGGCAGGCAAGGTTTCTGCCGATGCGATGCCCAGATTGCTCGACCAGGCGCCGGCCATCTTGCGCGCCGACGCCGGCGGTGCGTTTTCCCTGCTGGCCTACCGCACCGCTCTGCCGGCCTTTATCGAGAAAGTGCGCACCAACGGTGTCGCCGCGCTGGCGATCAACCGCTGCGTGCATTTCTCCGCGCTGTGGGCCGATATCGAACCGCTGACCGAGCAGGGGTTGGTGGCCTTGGCCTGCACGCCCAGCCACGCCTGGGTGACGCCGGCCGGCGGTTCGCGACCGCTCTTCGGCACCAACCCCATCGCCTTCGGCTGGCCGCGTCCGGATCGGCCGCCGTTTTTGTTCGACATGGCCACCAGCGCGGCAGCGCGCGGCGAAATCGAATTACACCGCCGCGCCGGCACCCCGCTGCCTGAAGGCTGGGGCATTGATAAGGCAGGCAACCCGTCCACCGATGCCGCCAGCGTGTTGGAGGGCGCGATGCTGACCTTCGGCGGGCATAAGGGCTCGGCGCTGGCGGCAATGGTTGAATTGCTGGCAGGGCCGCTGATCGGCGATATGACCAGCAAGGAATCGCTGGCCTATGACGATGGCACCGGTTCGTCGCCTTACGGTGGTGAGCTGGTCATCGCGTTGGATCCCGAGCGTTTTCTCGGTGCGGATAAGGCGAAATATTTCGTCGGAGCGGAGGCGATGTTTGCCGATATGCAGGCGCAAGGCGCCCGCATCCCCGGCGAACGCCGTTATCGGCAACGGCGCCAGAGCGAGCAATACGGCGTGGAAATCCCCAAGGCGTTGTACGACGAAATAGTGGCGCTGTGCGATTAACGCTGGATTTATGCCCCGCGCCGGCAACCCGGCGCGGGGAGAGGCTTATCCAGCCTGAGCCATGTCGCTGTGCAGGCGCTTGCGCCATACCGGTTTGGTGTCCCAGCGTGCAAAGTGTTTCGCCTCTTTACCCGGCTGCACCTGATGCCACATGTCTTCTTGCCACCGGATCGGTTCCTTTCCTCGCAACGTTGGGCGGGTCTGTTTAATCGTCCGTTGCAAGACGTCTGCTTCTTCCGCAGTAATGGGCGGCGCCTGTCTGGCGGCGTCCAGCGCACGGCTTCCCAGCGGAGCCATCACCTGATACAACACGTTGACCTGCTGCAGCGTCGCTTGCTGATTAGTGCTCATCCCCTTACCCGACCAACCGTCGAAGTTTTCACCGGGATCGTCCCCCTGCGCGCGATACTCATTACCTGGCCCCTCGACGATATTCCATCCTTGCCAGGTCACCAGAGTGTGTAATCCATCGCGATCCTGCAGGTTTTTATTCTGGATCTGTTTGAGCACCGCGGCGCGGTTTGGCACACCGATCAGATTCATAAACTCGTCCAGCGCGTTCCAATGCTGCCCCGCCACCAAACCATTCCAGACATTACGCAAACAGTTCCAGGGAATGGTGTGGTGCCAGGTTAGCGTGATAAGCGGTTTGGTTGACGCATGTTGCCAACGGCTCGGTTCACTGCCCCGATCGCCTCTGATAATCCCATCGACTTCTAATGGCATAGCTGCCCCTCTTCTGGCTGAAATGAAAAATATGCGCAAGGCCGGTGGCCCGGTTGGCATAAAAACGTCAGCTAAAATCGTAGCAGTTCAGACTGGGATGGCAATAAAACGCAAAGCACGCTCTGCAGCCGGTCGGTAACCGCAGAACGTGCCCGAAAACGGTGAGTTTAAGATGAATTATCTGACCACCATCACCGAAATATTGGCATGGCGAACGATAGCAGCGGCATTGGACCCCAGCAGATAGGTTTTCACGCTCGGGCGACGCGAACCGATGATGATCAGATCGGCGTCGATCTCTTCCGCCAGTTCCAACACCTGATCGCGTGCAGAACCGAAGCTGACGGTGTAATTGAGGCGATCCAACGGCAGATCGATTTCCGACATGATTTTCTTCAGTCTATCCACCGCCTTCACCTCCGCCTGATTCTCAAACTCCTTGAGGCCGAACGAATAGGCAGTAACAAAAGCCGAGGCATCCGGCAGCGCATGGAAGAAATGCACTTTAGCGCCGGACATCTTCGCCAAATATTCCACATGCTTCAGCGCATGCTCGGTCAACAGATCCTCTTCAATATCGATCGGCACTAAAATAGTCTTGTACATATCACGTCCTTTCTATGTAAACCGGGTGCCAACAGAATACTGCCGCGCACGGGCGCGGTGAATCGCTTTATCACGCTTTTGTGATCGAGGGGTAAATACTGACAAGGATAGTTTTTAATTTAACAAAATATAAACATTACACCGATAACGGATAGGCGATTAATTATTTATTACTCGAGATTAAATTAGCTGTAAATAAACCGCTTTGGCGGTAGCGGCGGTCTTATTGGCGACAGAAAGCTTTTTAATCGAGTTGCCGATGTGGAAATTGATCGTGCGCTCGCTCACCCCCATCAACAACGCGATCTCTTCCGCCGTTTTTCCTTCGCTGCTCCAGCGTAAAATGTCTTTTTCGCGCAGCGTCAGCACATCTTTTATCGCGTCATCATTCACCGATATCAAGGCCTCCCGCAGCGTTTTATGGGCGCTTTGCGCCAGCCAAAGGAAAAAAGTTTCATTTGCGGCACGCGCTTGCGGCGTTTGCTCAGGTAGCGCTTTACCGGCAAACGTCAGGATCCCCAACCTGCCATAGCAATCCTTGACCGACTGCGACCAACCGGCGCACAAGCCGAATTGCGCCATACGCCGCCAAAGCGTCGGCCGCTCATGATAAAAGCTTTCGTCCCACTGAAACTGCAGCGTGGAATGGTGAGCACGCTCAATAACCGGATCCTGCAAATATACCCGCTGCCGCCGATAATCCTCGAGATAGTTCGTTGAAATATTCCCTTCGATCAGCATCTTGGGGCTGCTGGCCGGATAACAGGAAAACACGATGTAGGAGAAATAATCAAACCCCAACGCCTCGGCGCAGGGCCCCAGCTGCGTCAGAAAGCATTCGCGATCGGCCAGGCTGCCAATCACCTCCGCCATGAGCCGTTGAGTGCGGGTATCCATAACGCAGGTTCTCCAGATAGCGATGCCGATTTATCGATAGGTCAGATTCACTATAGAATATCGCCGCCCGGCGCCAGTAGCCGTTTCATATAATAAAAAATACCAACGCTATAACGAAAACAGCTATTCCCCTTAAAATAAGCCTTTTTATTGCGCCGAACAGGAAAACTACGCGAATAGCATACTCTCCTCGACACGTAAACCTGTCATTTCTACCGTTAGACAGCCAGGACACCACCAATTACTTTCCAGACAGGCACCCAGTGCCGCCGTAAATCCAAAGAGATAATAAGCATTTGCGAATTTCGCATGGCATACAGTGACGGGGATTTTCTATGGCAGAAAGTAATGCGGCAATTCAATCGGCTGCGATTATCGGCGCGGGAACGATGGGCAGAGGCATCGCTTATCTTTTCGCGCAAAAAGGCATTCCCACGATGCTTTATAATCGCAACGGCAATACCCTCAATCAAGCTCGCGAATATATCGCGCAAGACCTGAATAAGAAAGTCGAACAGGGCAAGATCGCGCTGCGGGATAAAGACGCGGTGCTGGCCAATCTGATGTTCACTTCCGTGTTTGAGGCCATCGCCGACAGCGAGCTGGTGATAGAAACCATCGCCGAGCAAGAACAAACCAAACTTGAGGTGCTGGCGGCCATCGCCGCAGTGGTCAAGCCCGACACGCTGATCGCCACCAATACCTCCTCACTGTCGCTCAACAAGCTGGCAACGGCGGTAACGCACAGCGAACGCTTTATCGGTTTGCATTTTTTCAACCCCGCGCCGCTGATGAAGCTGATTGAAATCATTCCGGCCTACTTTACCGCGCACGCCACCACGGAACGCTGCCGCCAACTGGTGGCGGCGTTGGGGAAACGCGATGTCGTCTGCCAGGCCACGCCGGGGTTCATCGTCAATCGCATGGCCCGCCCCTACTACCTGGAAGGGTTCCGCCTGTTGGAAGAACATGTGGCGCGCGCGGCGCAGATCGACCGCGCCCTCAAGGCCGGCGGGCGCTTCCGCATGGGGCCGCTCGAGCTGACCGATTTTATCGGCCAAGACATCAACTATCAGGTCAGCCGGCAAATCTGGCAGGACATGCAATACGACCCGCGCTATACCCCTGGTCATCTGCAGCGTTCACTGGTCGATGCCGGTCTGTTGGGGAAAAAGAACGGCCGCTCCTATTTTGCCGCCGAAGAAACCGCCCCGCCGGTGACGGCCGCCAACAATGCAGACGTCGAGACGCTGCGCGTTTACGGCGAGCATCCTTTTTTTACCCTGTTGCAGCAGCGAGCCGCGCTTCAGTGGCCACAGCTGCGCGTGGAACAACGGCCGGCATTACCGGGGCTGGGAGCGGCCGTCCAGATCAATGACGCTTTCACCGTCAGCATCACCGATGGCCGCACGGCGAGCCAACTGGCCGAGCAGACGGCAGCGGATGCCTTTGTGGTCGATCTCGCCCTGAACTACGCCGACACCACGTATCTGGTGGCGGCGCACAGCCGCCACGCTTCTGCGGCCAATAAGGCGCTGTTTTTACGCCTGCTGCACACGGCAATCCCGCAGGTTGAATTTATCAAGGACTCTCCGGCGCTTATCGTCGCCCGCGTCCTCAGCAGCCTGATCAATGAGTCGGTGATCATGGTGGAAAGCGGCGTCTGCAGCCGGGAAGACATCGATGTCGCCGCCGTCGCGGGCGTTAACTACGCCGGCGGCATTTTCGACTGGCTCGGCAAACTGGGGGAGAAAAACGTCAGGACGACGCTGAGCAATCTGGCGCAGCTGCTGCACGCGGCGCGCTATGCGCCGCATTACACCCTTCTGCACGCCGCGCAACCGGCGCTGACGACCACGCCTTAAGGATCCATGATGAGCATTAAAGATGACGGCGTTTATCTGATCGACGGCACGCGCACGGCGATCGGCGCCTATGGCGGCAGCCTGGCGCATACCCGCCCCGACGACATGGCGGCGACGATCATTCGCGGCCTGCTGCAGCGCCATCCGGCGGCGGAAGCCGATCTGGACGAAGTGGTCCTGGGCTGCGCCAACCAGTCCGGCGAAGACAACCGCAACGTCGCCCGCATGGCGGCGCTGCTTTCCGGGTTGGATCCGTCGGTGCCTGCCATCACCCTCAACCGCCTTTGCGCCTCCGGGTTGGATGCGGTGATCTACGCCGCGGCGAAAATCCGCAGCGGCCTCAGCGAACTGATTCTGGCCGGCGGTGTGGAAAGCATGAGTCGCGCGCCCTATGTGCTGAGCAAAGGCGAAACGCCGTTCGACAAAGGCGTGAAGCTGTACGACACCACGCTGGGGTGGCGCTTTGTCAACCCGCGGCTGGCGGAGCGCTACGGCAGCGATCCGCTGGGCATCACGGCGGAAAACGTAGCCCAACGGCAACATATCTCACGCGAGGAACAGGACCTGTTCGCGCTGGCCTCGCAGCAGAAGGCCCGCCGGGCGATCGAAAGCGGCCGGCTGGCGCGGGAAATCACGCCCGTGGACGTGCCGGCCGATCGTAAAACGACCCGCACATTCGCGCAGGATGAATTTCCCCGGCTCAGCACGCTGCAACAGCTACAGGCGCTGAAACCGGCGTTCTCCGCCGGCGGTTCGGTCACGGCAGGCAACGCTTCCGGCATCAACGACGGCGCCGCCGCGCTGCTATTGGCTTCCGGTCGCTACGTGAAGCGCCAGGGGTGGCAACCGCTGGCGGAGATCGGCGACAGCGCGGCCGCCGGCGTGGAACCGGCGCTGATGGGGCTGGGGCCGATCGCCTCCACCGAGCGCTTGCTGCAGCGCGGCGGCTTCACCTTGAACGACTTCGACATCATCGAGATTAACGAAGCGTTCGCCTCACAGGTTCTGGCGGCGCTGAAACACTGGCGTATCGGCGCCAACGACGCGCGGGTCAACCCGAACGGCGGCGCCATCGCGCTCGGTCATCCGCTGGGGATGTCCGGCGCGCGCCTGGTGCTGTCGGCAGCGCTGGAATTACGCGACCAACAGGCGAACAACGCATTGGTGACGATGTGCGTCGGCGTCGGTCAGGGGCTGTCATTAAACCTTAAAGCCGTTTAACACAAGGAACATACGATGAGCGTACTGAACATTCTTGAAGAAAAGCTGGCGGAAACCAAAAAACAGGGGCGTTTTCGCGAGTTCCTCAACCTTGAACGCGGCGTGCAGGACAAACCCTGGGCCACCAGCCACGGCCATCACGGTGAGCGCCGTCTCAACGTCTGGTGCTCGAACGACTATCTGGCGATGAGCCACCACCCCAAAGTGCTGCTGGCCACCACCGATGCGGTTAATCGGGTCGGGCTGGGCACCTGCGGCGCCCGCAGCATTTCCGGCACCTCGGTCTACCACAGCGAGCTGGAAACGCTGCTGGCCAGCGCCTATGGCAAAGAGTCGGCGCTGCTGTTCACCACCGGTTTCGGCGCCAACGACGCCACCTTATCCACCCTGTGCGACGCCATTCCCGATCTGATCGTGTTCTCCGACGAGCTGAATCACGCCTCGATGATTTACGGTATCCGCTACAGCAAAGCGGAGAAAAAAATCTTCCGCCACAACGATGTGACACACCTCGCCGAGCTGCTGCAGGCCGCCGATCCGGCGCGGCCAAAGCTGATCGCTTTCGAGTCGCTGTATTCCATGGACGGTGACTTCGCCCCCCTGGCGCAGATCGTGGCGCTGGCGGAGCAGTACCAGGCGCTGACCTATCTCGACGAGATCCACTCCGCCGGCGTCTATGGCGAACGGGGGCTGGGCTACGCCGAACAACTGGGCCTGCTGGATAAAATCACCATTATTCAGGGCGGGTTCGGCAAATCTTACGGTGCGGCGGGCGGCTATATCGCCGCGCCCCGTTCGGTGGTGGAGGCGGTGCGCAGTTGGGCCCCGGCATTCGTCTTCAGCACCTCGTCGCCGGCGCCGGTGGTGGCCGCCGCGCTGGCCAGTTTTAAATACAACCTCGAGCATGACACCCAACGCAAACACCTGCTGGCGATCGTCGATCACCTGAAAACCGGCCTGCGCGCCGCCGGCATCCCGCTGGTGTCGGCAGACAGCCATATCCTGCCGCTGCTGGTCGGCGATCCGCACCGCAACAAACACATCAGTAAAGTGCTGCTCGATGAACACGATATTTACGTGCAACCGGTCAATGCACCGACGGTGCCCGCAGGCAGCGAGCGGCTGCGGGTGACGCCGACCTCGGCGCACTCCCATGCCGACGTGGAGACCTTCCTGGCGGCGCTGGGACGAGTCTGGGCGGCGAACGATCTGCGGAGGGCGGGATGAAGTTAGCGGATTATAACGGCCATCTGATCACGCTCTGTCTGATGGCGACCGGCACGTTCGCCATCGGCACCGACGCCTTTATCGTCGCCGGCGTGCTCAGCGACATTTCCGATACCTTTGCCGTCAGCCCCGCGCAAGCGGGGCAGTTGATATCGGTATTCGCGCTGGCTTATATGCTGTTCGCCCCTCTCACCGCCTGGCTGCTGGGCAACGTCAACCGCAAGCATATCCTGCAGTTGGCGCTGGTGCTGTTCATCGCCGGCAACCTGGCCTGCGCCTGGGCCACCAGCTACCTGCAGATCTCGTTCGGCAGAGTGCTGGCGGCATTGGGGGCGGCCTGTTACACGCCGCAGGCCGCCGCCGCCGCGGTAGGGCTGGTGGCGGAAAAACGCCGCGGCCTGGCCATTTCCATCGTCTATGGGGGTATGACGTTGGCTATTGCGCTCGGTATTCCGTTCGGCACCTTTCTCGCCAAACTGATCGGCTGGCGAGAAATCTTCCTGTTCATCGCCCTGCTGGGGGCAATTGCGCTGCTGGGCCTGTCGCTGGCGCTGCGGGCCATTGCGCCACCGGGCAAGCATTCGCTGAAAGAGCGGCTCGCCCCTCTGCGGCAAAAGGCGGTGCTGACCACGCTACTGATCACCTTTTTTGCCGTTTGCTCGGAACACATCGTCTATAGCTACGTCAGCGTGTTGCTGAAAAACACCCAGTTCGGCCCGCAGGCGATCCTGCCCCTCGCGCTGCTGGTATTCGGCATTGGCGCGGTGATCGGCAATTTTGCCTCCGGCGCGTTAACCGATGCCCTCGGCAGCAAGTTCGTGCTGCTGTTTTCCGTGGCGATCCAGACGCTGTCCCTGTTTCTGCTGGCCTTCTATGTCACTTCCCCCTGGTGGGTGCTGGCCATCTTTCTGGTCTGGGGTATCACCGGCTGGATGTATCTGGTGCCGATCCAGCATCACCTGTTGTCGCTATCGAAACGCTTTGGCGCGCTGACCGTATCGCTCAACAGCTCGGTGCTGTACGCCGGCATCGCGGCAGGCGGCATGCTGGGCGGCCTGGCGCTCTATGCGCTGCCGGCCTATTACCTGCCGCTGTTTTCGCTGCCGCTCGGCGCCATCGCCCTGCTGCTGACGCTGATCTTTTTCCGCGGGGAGGCCAGCGATGAGTGAATCACCGCCGGTGCTTTACGAACGTTATGGCGCGCAGGTTGCGGTCATCACCCTCAATCGGCCGGAAAAAAAGAACGCCATCAACCTGCAGATGGCCGAGCTGATCCGCACCTACCTGCGGCAGGCAGATAACGATGACTCGGTGCGAGCGATCGTCCTGGCCGGTCAACCGGCGGTATTTTCCGCCGGCATGGATATCAACGCCTTTCATCAGGGTGAACTGCCCATCGTCACGCCGGAGGGGTTTGGCGGGCTGATCCATGCACAGATCGCCAAGGTGATCATCGCCGCCGTTGACGGCATCGCGTACGGGGGCGGATTTGAGCTGGCCCTGGCGTGCGATCTGATCGTCGCCGGCCAGAACGCACGCTTCAGCTTCCCCGAAACCGGGCTCGGGTTAGTCGCCGCACAAGGCGGGTGCGCGCGATTGCCGGCGCGTATTTCCCCCTATGTCGCGCTCGACTGGCTGCTGACCGGCAGAACCGTCGGCGCACAGGAAGCGTTGTCACACGGCGCCATTTCCCGCATCAGCGCAAGTTCGGCCCGGGAAGAAGCGTTGCGCATCGCCGAACAGATCGCCGGAAAAGATCTTGCCGCCAGCCAGGCGGTTAAGGCCATCGTGCGTCAGGGGCTGGCGCGGCAAGAAGCCCCCTCATTCGATTTTCAACAAGGCCCGGTCGAGCGCCTGCGTCAGGCTGCCGCCCGTCGATAATGCCCCTGCCGGTTCGCCTGAACCGGCATTTCCCGTTTGTCCTCCACCGCTCATTTTACACAGCCTGCCTGTCGGCGCTGGGCTACACTGCCGGTAGCCCTAATGCGCTGATAAGGAAAAACAATGCGCCATTTGCCTCTACAAACCCCCAGACTGATCCTGCGCCCGTTCACCGCCGACGATCTGCCCCACTTTACCGCCTACCGCAGCCACCCAGACGTGGCGCGCTATCAAAGCTGGAGCGACTACAGCGCCGCCGAGGCACAGGCCTTTTTCGCACAGCAACGGCAGCTCGAATTCAACCGTGACGACAGCTGGTTTCAACTGGCGGTCGAGCGCCGCGAAGACGGCGCGTTGCTGGGCGATGTCGCGGTCCATTTTTTCGATGAAGGGCGTCAGGCTGAACTGGGCGTGACCTTCGATCCGGTTCATCAGCGGCAAGGACAAGCGCGCGAGGCGCTAAGCGCCGTCATCGCCCTGCTGTTCGGGCCGCTGGCGAAACACCGCATTACCGCCGTGGTGGACGCGCGTAATCTTCGCGCCGCCGCGTTGTTCAGTAAGCTGGGCTTTCGCCGTGAGGCCTGTTGGCGGCAAAACGTGTTTTTCAAAGGCGCGTGGGGCGACGAATTCGGTTTCGCCCTGCTGCAAAACGAATGGCGGGAGAATGCAAAGCATGACGCTATTGAATAAATACCTTGGGCAATACCAGTTCTCGGAGCGGCATGCGATCGCCATCACCGCACCGCAGGCGCGGATCCTGGAGGCCGTGGCCGCTTATGATCCCAGGCACGATCGTTTTTTCCGCAGCATGATAGCGCTGCGCGAATTGCCCGCGCGACTGATGCCACGCGATAAACCCAGCCCGCCGCCGTTTGGCCTGCAAAACTTTTGCCTGCTTGAGCAGGATGAAAGCGCGTTGGTCTATGGCCTGATCGGCCGGTTTTGGCAGGCGGAATACGGTTTGGTGACGGTCGCTGACGGGGCAGACTTTCAGGCCTTCGCTCAGCCCGGCGTCGCCAAACTGGCGCTGGGGTATGCCGCGAGCCCGCTGGAGGGCGGGCGCTGCCGTCTGGTAACGGAAACGCGCATCTTCTGCCCCGACAGCGCCAGCCGGCGGCGGTTTACCCCCTACTGGTATGCGATTCGCCTGGTGAGTGGATTGATAAGACGCCGCATGCTGCGCGCCATTAAAACCGCCAGCGAAAAGCAGACGGCGAATCATTCACCAGATTGATTAATTTAAGAGCATTCTTAGAGAATGAAAATCATTATCAGCCTATTTTTTAATCACAACAAGATAGTGTTGAGAAGCCATTAACCCCGCCCCCTGCGGGGATTTTTTCGCCTATTTATCGCCTGTTTCAGGGAACGCCTGCATAAACAGGAAGGCGCAAGGCTTGCGCTGATACTGATTTATCTGCGGCACCAGCCGGGTGAAATGCTCGGTCTGACAATGCACATCCAGGGCGGCGCGATCCGGCCAGCTTTCGATAAAAATAAAATGCCCGGGATCCTGCTGGTCGATGCACAATTCATAGCTGATGCACAGCGGCTCTTGACGGGTTTTCTCCACCAGCTCGCGATACCACGGCATAACGGTGTCAATGTGTTCCGGGTGGATAAAATCTTCAGCGATGACCTTCAGCATGTTGCGCTCCTGCATTCTGTTTTGCCGTGCCTCACCTTATCGTCCTCCCTCGCGAGACGAAAGCGCCACTCTCCAGTGTCTGTCACCGGGTTGCCAATTCGGTGATAGCGCACACAGATCTCGATCAAAGCGCTTGAACGCGTCCTGGCCCTGTGTGAACTTTCAATTAACAAAAAAGCAACACACCATTCACCATGGTGATGTCTGCATCAATCTGCCGACCCGATACGCGGCATTTTTTTTACCCCCCAAAGGCCTGACCATTAGACCTTTAGTGTTTGCGAAAAAAGTCCGCTGTTACCGTCGTGTTGAGGGCAACGGCGCCAGGACGGTCCTTATGACCGACGCTTGTCATTCTCAGAAGAGAGGTTACCGCCAGTGAATCACGCCACCTATGCCGCTCCTGCGCTCAACGCCGCCATTCGCAAAACCTGGCGCAGACTGGTGCCCTTGATGTTCGCCATGTACTTCATCGCCTTTATCGACAGGGTTAACGTCGGCTTTGCCAAGGACGCAATGGCCATCGATATCGCGCTGTCGCAATCCGCCTTTGCCCTGGGCGCCGGGATATTTTTTGCCGCCTATGCGCTGTTCGGCATCCCGGCCAACCTGCTGATGAACCGCTGGGGCGCCAAACGCTGGCTCAGCGCCACCACCGCGCTGTGGGGGGCGCTGTCGGCCTGCACCGGGCTGGTGGCCAATGAACAGCAATTTATCGTCCTGCGGTTTCTGCTGGGGATCGCCGAAGCCGGCTTTTACCCCGGCATCCTGCTGCTGGCGTCGATCTATTTTCCCAATAAGGTGCGCGCCTCGGTGATTGGCATTTTCGTGCTCGGCGTGCCGGCGGCGCTGACGCTCGGTTCACCGCTATCGGGGGCATTGCTGGAGATGCACGGCGTGTTGGGTAAACCCGGCTGGTTCTGGATGTTTGTGCTGGAAGGATTGCCGGCCGTCGTCCTCGGCGTTTTCGCCTTTTTCTATCTCGACGATAATCCACGGCAGGCGCGCTTTCTGACCGAGGAAGAACGCACGGCGCTGGTGGCACAATTGGCCGATGAACAGCAGCAGACCGAAACCAGCAGCGTCAAAGCGGCGATGAGCAGCGGCAAAGTTTGGCATCTGGCGTTGATCTACGGCACCCTGCAGATCGGCGTCTACGGCCTGATGTTTTTCCTGCCGTCGCAGGTCGCCTCGCTGATGGGCACCCATCTTGGCTTCAAGGCCTCGCTGGTGGCCGCCATTCCCTGGGCGTTCTCCGCGCTGGGCGTCTATTTCCTGCCGCGCTATGCCGACAGAAAAACCGCCAGACGATTACCGATCGCCGTCGGCTGCATGGTCGCGGCAGCGCTGGGTTTGGTGGTGTCTTCCTATGCCGGCCCTTTGCTCGCCATCGTCGCCCTGAGCTGTTGCGCAGTGAGTTTTCTGGCGGTACAGCCGATTTTCTGGACGTTTCCCGCCCAGGTGCTGACCGGCCCGGCGCTGGCGGCCGGCATCGGTTTTTGCACCACGCTTGGCGCCGCATTCAGCTTTTTAGCCCCGCTGATCCGCACCGAGGCGGAACAGCGTTTTCACAGCCCGCATGCCGGGCCGTTGGTGCTGGCCGCCTTTTCACTGCTGTGCGCCACGCTGTTGTGGGCGCTCAGAAACCAGCGCACCGACGTGAGCAAGCAAGACGCGGAGATCGCCGGATAGCGGCGCGTTATTTAACCCTTATTGAACCTGCGGATGGGACACTGGCACTCAGCCCTCTCGCCCGCAGGTGTTAAATGGATGAATTGACGCACATTATCGCCAAATACAGTCCGGAACCGGAGATGTTGCTGCTGCTGATTTTCCTGTTCGCGCTGGGAAAATCCGTGATCGTGGTGTCTTCCGCCCTGCCGCCCGCCTCGGTGACGCTGCTGATGGGCATCGTGGCGGGCAAGCACGCGCTGCCCTTCGGCGCAGTTTGGGCGGCCATCGCCCTCGGCGCCGCGTTGGGCTCGATCCTGTCTTTCCACTTCGGCGCGCTGCTATGCCGTCGCGATCTTGGCCGCCGGCTGCCGGCACGCTTCCACGCCCCGCTGCGCAAAGCGCAACGTTCCTTGCAAAAGCGCGGGCTGCCGCTGCTGTTCGCCTCGCGTTTTCTGGCGGTGATGCGTTACACCGTGCCGCTGATGGCCGGCATGTTGCAACTGCCGGCGCGGCGCGTCTATGCCACCGCCGCGCTCTCGGCCGCCGTCTGGGCGCTGCTTTTGATGTCGACGGCGCATTTATTCCCCGTTTCCTGACCTGAAAGATTCTTGGGCAAATGGCCCGCCCCTACGCCGACGTTGCGCCAGCGCACAGCCTCCCTTGCCGTATAAAGTACGGTGCAACATTGCAGTTTGCGCCAGATCACCTTTCTGAACATCAGTCGAAAAATGCGAATTTTTTTGCAGAATGCGCGCTTAAAACGGCGCAATGCGGGAAGAAACGAAGAAAAGTCTAAGCGTAACACGCTGATTTGGTTGGTGGGTCGTACAGGGTTCGAACCTGTGACCAATTGATTAAGAGTCAACTGCTCTACCGACTGAGCTAACGACCCAACGCGGTAAATTGTCCTCCTCGTCGGCGGCGCTGTCAAACGCTTACACCCATTACTTTTTCTCATGCGAATTTTACAACCCTTTGTTTAATCAACGAGATAAGCCGCATAAGGTCTGTTAATCCCACCGTTTGAAGAGTAATCTTCCGCTCCCTGAACGTCCGATTTGCCTCCTCTCGTGTAAAGATTGATCGACTTTTATCCCGCGTATAAATGTTGTAAACATGTTGCACAAAGGTGGCGTTATTGCACTACCTTACTAAAGCCGGATCAACCGGATAAATGTATAAAAAAGAGCCACTTCAGAGCTCGCGACTTCACTAATGACAGGTAAAACAGGACATCATCAGATGGTAGATCACTCTAAAATAGCGACTGACGCGACGCCCGCTTCAGAAGATCATCTACGGCGAAACCTCACTAACCGACATATTCAACTGATCGCCATCGGCGGCGCCATCGGCACCGGCCTGTTTATGGGTTCCGGTAAAACCATCAGCCTGGCCGGCCCCTCGATCATCTTCGTGTACATGATCATCGGCTTTATGCTGTTCTTCGTGATGCGCGCCATGGGCGAGCTGCTGCTGTCCAACCTGGAGTACAAATCGTTCAGCGATTTCGCCGCGGATCTGCTCGGCCCGTGGGCCGGTTTCTTCACCGGCTGGACCTACTGGTTCTGCTGGGTGGTCACCGGCATTGCCGACGTCGTGGCGATCACCGCCTACGCCCAGTTCTGGTTCCCCGAGCTGTCACAGTGGATCGCTTCACTGCTGTGCGTGCTGTTGCTGCTCGGCCTTAATCTGGCGACGGTGAAAATGTTCGGCGAAATGGAGTTTTGGTTTGCGATGATTAAAATCGTCGCCATCGTCGGGCTGATCGTCGCCGGGCTGGTGATGATCGCCATGCAGTTCCAGTCGCCGACCGGCACCGTAGCCTCATTCACCCATCTGTGGAATGACGGCGGCATGTTCCCGAAAGGCATCAGCGGCTTCTTCGCCGGCTTCCAGATCGCGGTATTCGCCTTCGTCGGCATTGAGCTGGTGGGCACCACCGCCGCGGAAACCAAGGATCCGGAGAAGTCGCTGCCGCGCGCCATCAACTCGATTCCGATCCGCATCATCATGTTCTACGTGTTCGCCCTGATCGTCATCATGTCGGTAACGCCGTGGAACTCCGTGGTGCCTGACAAGAGCCCGTTCGTTGAGCTGTTCGTGCTGATCGGCCTGCCGGCCGCGGCCAGCGTAATCAACTTCGTGGTACTGACCTCCGCCGCCTCTTCCGCCAACAGCGGCGTGTTCTCCACCAGCCGCATGCTGTTCGGGCTGGCGCAGGAAGGCGACGCGCCGAAATCGTTCGCTAACCTGTCCAAGCGCGCGGTGCCGGCCAACGGCCTCACCTTCTCCTGTATCTGCCTGCTGGGCGGCGTGGTGCTGATTTACCTGATCCCGAACGTGATGACGGTCTTCACTCTGGTGACCACCGTATCGGCGATTCTGTTCATGTTCGTCTGGACCATCATTTTGTGCTCATACCTGGTCTACCGTAAACGACGCCCGGCGCTGCACCAGAAATCGATCTACAAAATGCCTGCCGGCAAACTGATGTGCTGGGTGTGCATGGCGTTCTTCGTGTTCGTGCTGGTGCTGCTGTCGCTGCGCGAAGACACCCGTCAGGCGCTGATCGTCACTCCGCTGTGGTTCATCGTGCTCGGCCTGTCTTACGTGTTCCTGCGCAAGAAGAAAATCGCGTGATGCAAAAAGGGGCGGATCTCTCCGCCCCCTTTCTTTTTACGCCTCTGAGCTAATCCGCCTCCGTCGCCACCGCCGCTTTATCCTTGCGTCGCACGCGCAGCTCGCTGACCACCACCCCAATCACGATCAACGCGCCCCCCAATAGCGCCACGCCCGGTAAACGCTCACCGGCAAGCCGCCCGACGATGCCCGCCCAGACCGGTTCACCGGCGTAGATCACCGTAGCGCGCGTGGGTGAAACGCTGCGCTGCGCCCAGTTCATGGTCAGCTGAATCAACGCGCTGGCCAGCCCCAGCCCTATGGCGCTGTACAGCAGGTAATCCGAATACGGCGGCGGCGACTCGCCGGTCGGCGCCATCATCAAAAACGAGGCCAGCGAGGCGGTCGCCAGCTGCACGATGGTCACCCGGCGGATATTCACCTTGCCGGCGAAAGCGCCGATGAGGATGATCTCTGCCGCCATGCCCAGCGTGCCGGCCAGCGTCAGAATTTCGCCGAGGCTCAGCGTCATGTCGGTGCTGCTCGGCGCCGCCAGCAGCATCAGGCCGGTAAAGGCCAGCAGAATACCGATCCACGACATGATGCCGGGGAACCGCCCCAGCACCAGCCATTGCAACAGCGGCACGATCGGCACATACATGGCGGTGATGAACGCCGACTGGCTGCTGGTGATGGTCTGCAGGCCGACGGTTTGCATGCTATAGCCGAACATGATCGCCAGCCCGATCAGCACGCCCGCCTTCAGTTCATACAGGGTCAGGCCGCGCAGCACGCGCAGCGAAAACAGCGTCAACGCCAGCGTGGCGGTGGCGAAACGCAGGCCGACAAAAAAGAACGGCCCGCTGACTTGCATCGCATGGTGCACCGCCAAAAAGGTGCCACCCCAGATCATGGTGATGAAAATCAACACCGCTTCCGGCAGCCTGATCTTCGGAACCACGGCGGAAATAAAGGATTTTTTTGCTGCTGACACCGGCTTGCCCTTCCTGCTGAGTGCAATATAATGCACAGATCCTGCCAGTATGAGATAAAGTCCGGCGATGAGCAATACGGCGCATAACGCGAAAACCGATCCCCCCAAAGTGCTGCAGTACCTGAGCAGCAATCTGCGCGGCTACCGCCAACAGGCGGGCCTGAGCCAGATGGCGCTGGCCGAACTTTCCGGCGTCAGCCGCCGCATGCTGGCGGGCATCGAGGCCGGCGATCGCAACGTCAGCCTGGCGGTGCTCGACAAGATTGCCGCCGCCCTGGCGATTTCCTTTACCGATCTGATCCAGGCGCCGGAAGCGCGCGGCAGCCATCTGGTAGGGGAACTGGCCTGGCAAGGCGCACAGCCGGGCAGCCAGGCGCTGTTCGCCGCCAGCGTGCCGGCGCGCCAACGGGCCGAGCTGTGGGAATGGACGCTGATGCCGGGCGAGCGCTATGACTCGGCGCCGGACGCCGAAGGCTGGAGCGAGATGATCTATGTGATTGCCGGCACCCTGACGCTGGAACTGGAACAAGGCACGCTGACCCTTTCCGCCGGCGCCGCGCAAACCTTCAACAGCGATCAACGTTACGCTTACGCCAACCACGGCGATCTCCCGCTGCGCTTTATTCGCAACGTCGCCTTCTGACTGCCCGCCAGCCCGCGCCGGCGGCGGATGTCGTGTCGCTGTCGTGCCGCTGTCGTGGCGCCGCCACCCCGCGCCTCCTACACTGGATGACAGTGACAGCGAACTCGGGAGTGCATCATGCAAAAGTACCGCATCAGGCCGTTACGTCTGGAAAAAGGCTGGTCGCAGGAGCAGCTGGCGACCATCGCCGGCCTCAGCACCCGCACCGTACAGCGGATTGAAAACGGCGAACAGGCCAGCCTGGAAACCTTGACCGCAATCGCCGCCGCGCTGGGCGTGCAGGTCCGCGATCTCAACGCACAGCCGCAACAGACAATGGAGGAGGAGGAGCCTGACGAACAGCGCCTTCGTAGCCAGGTCGCGGCAGAAGGCAAACTGCTGAGCATGGCGGTGCGTTTCGCCGTGATTGGCGTGATGTTGTTCGCCATTAATTGGTTTACCCACCCGCACTATCTCTGGTCGCTGTGGGCGATCGGCGGCATGAGCCTCGCGCTGGTCATGCGGGCGGTGCGCACTCTGCTGCTGCGCAACGTCTTCAGCCGCTGGCAGGAACAGCGGCTGGCGCAAAAACTCAGGCGTCTGCCGTGAGCGTTAGCCACTCGGCCAGCCGGGCCAACGCGCTGCCCGGCACGATCGCCTGCGGCGACAGCAGGTAATAGCCGCTGCCGTCGGGCGTAAAACCGAACGGCGCACTCAACAAACCGGCGGCCAGATCGTCTCGCACTTGTAACCACGGGCCGATCGCGATGCCAAGACCGGCGACCGCCGCCTGCAGGCTGAAATAGAAATGATCAAAGCGCTGCTCCGAATGCCCTGCCAACGCCATCCCCTGCTGCTGCGCCCAGTGCCGCCAGGCATCCGGCCGGGTGGCAGAATGCAGCAGTTTAGTGCCGGGCCGCAAACTCCGCAGGCTGCCCTCGGCGATCGTCATCCTTGCCAACGCCTCGGGTTGGCACACCGGCCCAACCTTTTCACTGAACAGCGCCAGGCTATGCACCTGCTTTCCCCAATCGAAGTCATTGCGCCTGATCGCCGCCGTAATGCCGTCATGGAACGAAAACGGCCCGCCACCGGCCACCAGCTGTAAGTTGATATCCGGGTGCGCCTGCTGAAAAGCCGGCAGGCGCGGGATCAGCCAACGCATCAACAAGGTCGGTTCACAGGACAAGACCAGCGGCGCGTCGAGCGCCTGCTGGCGCAGTTCCAGCGCGGTATGATCCAGAATGCCGAATGCCTGCTGCGTCGCCTGAAACAGCTTGCGCCCCGCCGCCGTGAGCAGAACCCGCCGATGGCGGCGCTCAAACAACGCCACGCCCAGTTCCTCTTCCAGCGCCCGCACCGCCCGGCTGACGGCGCCGTGCGTCAAATTCAGCCCCTGCGCCGCCTGCGTAAAACTTTCCAGCCGCGCGGCGGCCTCGAAGCAACGCAGCCCGCCCAACGGCAACGGCCTGCCGGTTTTGCGTGAGTTTTTCTCACCGATACTGTCACTATTCATCGTTTGTCACCGAGAAAAATTACTCTTATAAATCAGTCACTCTATTGATAAACATCGCAAGGATAACTATGACTGAACTCATCGCTGTCGTCACCATTACTTTACTCGCCGTGATAAGCCCGGGGCCGGACTTTGCCATGGTCTCGCGCAATAGCCTGTTGCTTTCGCGCCGCGCCGGCGTCTTGACCGCCTGCGGCATTGGCGCCGGGGTGCTGGTCCATGTCAGCTATACGCTGATTGGCGTCGGCGTATTGATTCAACAGTCGCCCTGGTTGTTTAACCTGCTTAAAGCCATCGGCGCCGCCTACCTGATCTACCTCGGCGTTACGCTGCTGCGCAACGCGGCGCACCATGATGCAGCCCCCACAACAGCGCCGGCCGCCATCAGCGATTTCGCCGCCTTGAAAACCGGCTTTCTCACCAACGCGTTAAACCCGAAAACCACCATCTTCATCGTCAGCCTGTTCATGCAGGTGGTTTCTCCGCACACCCCGCTCGGCGTGCAAATCGGCTATGGTCTTTTTATCGCCGCCGTCCATATCTTCTGGTTTGCCGCCGTCGCGCTGCTATTTTCCGCACCGGGCGTCAATGCGCGCTTTTTGCGTTTGCGCCGCGGCATCGATCGTACCTTTGGCGGGCTGCTGATCGCCTTTGGCGCCCTGCTGGCGATCGCCGGCATCAGGTAACGTCGTAACGCCAAGTTCGTCATTCGCTTCTATGCTTATCAGGGGTTTTTGTTAATCATCTGAGCGGGAGTACGGAACATGACGAAACTGTTGGTGCTTTATTACTCAATGTACGGCCACATCGAACGCCTGGCGCAGGCGGTGGCCGAAGGGGCGAATCGGGTCGATAACGTGGACGTGACGGTCAAACGCGTGCCGGAAACCATGACGCCGGAAGCCTTCGCCAAGGCCGGGGGCAAGCAACACCAGCAGGCGCCGGTCGCCACCCCGCAAGAGCTGGCGGACTATGACGGCATTATTTTCGGCACGCCGACCCGCTTCGGCAATATGGCCGGGCAAATGCGCACCTTCCTCGATCAGACCGGCGGCCTGTGGGCTTCCGGCGCGCTGTACGGCAAGGTAGGCAGCGTCTTCTCCTCCACCGGCACCGGCGGTGGCCAGGAACAGACCATCAGTTCGACCTGGACCACGCTGGCACACCACGGTTTCATCATCGTGCCGATCGGCTATGCGACGCAGGAGCTGTTTGACGTTTCACAGGTGCGCGGCGGCACCCCGTATGGCGCCACCACCATCGCCGGCGCCGACGGTTCGCGGCAGCCGAGCAACGAAGAGCTGACCATTGCCCGTTATCAGGGCGAACACGTGGCCAAAATCACCGCCAAGCTGAAAAGTTAAGCGCCCTCCAGCCTCGTGATCCAAAGGGCCGCGCATTCGCACGGCCCCATCTTGTTGCCGACCCGCCGCAAGGTTAGAATGCCCCTCCCCCGGCCATTCAACGTCTGAAGGCCAGGCCCGAATTCGTTCTGCCCGTCGCTCATCCGCTTTCAGCCCGAGGACGGGCGTTCTGTTTTTTGCGCACAGCGAAGGGAATAAGTCAGTGTCTAAAGATTTTGATGAACTAATAAGAGACATGGATCTTATTATTGAAAATGTAGACAGCTTCAAGGCTCTGGCTCCGCGCGCGCCCGAGCCGGCTCCGGCCCCGCCGCCGCCGGTTCATCACTACGACTCGTTCTGCGAAAACATCGCGCTGAAAGTCGTCTTGAAGGTGCTGCTGTCTTCGGTGGACAAGATAGTCAAAGTGCAGATCGCCAACAAGGTCGAACAGGAAATCGCCCAGATCGAACAGCAGGTGGTGCGCGCCGGCGGCGGCCCGGTGTCACCGGGCGATCTGGCGCAGATGACGCACTATGTTCGCCGCACGGTCAACGATCTGCTGGAATAGCGTTCTCCCCGCCCCTCCACGCCATGCTTATTCGGCGATATGAATTTTTACGTTATTTTTATATCGCCTGTTTTATGCTTGATACACTTCAAAAAATTGACGCATCGTCGGCGGGCACTCCGAGCAACAGCATGGTCAAAACCAAACAAATACTGGTCGTTATTCATCTTTGCAGCTTTTTAGTCCTTCTTTACAGCCTTTCAATGATCCCGCCCCTGCTGATGGGCCTGCTGTATAAAGAAAAAAGCGCCTTCTCGTTTTTCTATACTCTGGTGCTCGCCGCCACGCTCGGCGGATTAGGCTGGCTCGGCACCCGGCAGTCAAAAGTGCAGTTGCGCACCCAGGACGGCTTTCTGATTATCGTGATGTTCTGGCTGTTGTTTTCCGCGATCAGCGCCCTGCCGCTGTGGCTGGATGACACGCTGAACGTCCGGCTGGTTGACGCGATGTTTGAAGGTGTCTCCGGCATCACCACCACCGGCGCCTCGGTGCTGAACGACGTTTCCAGCGTGCCCAAATCATTCCTCTACTATCGTTCGCAGCTTAATTTTATCGGCGGTCTGGGGGTTATCGTGTTGGCGGTGGCCGTGCTACCGCTGCTGGGCATCGGCGGCGCCAAACTTTATCAGTCGGAAATGCCCGGCCCATTCAAAGAAGAACGGCTGACGCCACGCTTGGCCGATACGTCGAAAAATCTGTGGTTGATTTACCTTGGACTGGGGTTGGCCTGCACCGTCGCCTTTCGCCTGGCGGGCATGCCGTGGTTCGATGCGTTGTGCCACGGCATCTCTACCGTCTCACTCGGCGGATTTTCCACCCGCAATGAAAGTCTGGGATACTACGACAGCTCAGCGGTGGAAATGGTCGGCGGCATTTTCTCTATTCTGGCGGCGGTGAACTTCACGCTCTATTTCGTCGCCATCGGCCGCCGCAGCGTGAAACCGCTGTACCGTAACCCAGAGCTGCGCTTTTTCCTGTTGATTCTGTCCATCGTCGTCGCGATCGTGTGTATCGAGCTTTACCGTTCGGGCATGTACAGCGTCAAAGACGCCTTCGTACATGGCTTTTTCCTCACCAGTTCTATGATGACCGACAACGGCCTGGCGATCGCCGATTACATCAAGATCCCGTCCCATACCATCATGCTGCTGCTGGCGGCGAGTTTCTTCGGCGGCTGCGTCGGCTCTACCTGCGGCGGCATTAAAGCGCTGCGTTTTCTGATCATGTACAAGCAAAGCCGGCTTGAGATCAATCAACTGGTGCATCCCAACGCCATATATACCATCAAGGTCGGTAATGCGCCGATCCAGGATCGGGTGCTGCGCTCCGTTTGGAGCTTTTTCTTTCTCTACGTGCTGTTCACCTGCCTGTTTATCTGGCTGCTGAATCTAATGGGCTATGATCTGGTCACCGCCTTCGCCACCGTCGCCGCCTGCATCAATAATATGGGGCTGGGATACGGGGAAACCGCCGCGGGTTTCGGCACGCTAAATGATGCGGCAAAATGGCTGATGTGCGCCGCCATGCTGCTCGGGCGCCTCGAGATCTACCCGATGTTGATCCTTTGTTCACGCGCATTTTGGCGTTTTTGATCCGCCTAACAATGCGCAGGATGCCGTTTCGTTTTGCCATGACTGACACATTCACAACATGAATATGTTGCATTGTTGTATTCGTTTCACTGCGATAAGTTTAATTTACTGTAAATATATACAGTATTTTTTTAACTTATTGAGGATATGAATATGCGCTTTAACAACAAGATGTTGGCCTTGGCCGCCCTGCTGTTCGCCGCGCAGGCGTCGGCCGACACGCTCGAATCCATCGACAACTGCGCGGTCGGCTGCCCGACCGGCGGCAGCAGCAACGTGTCTATCGTGCGTCATGCTTATACGTTGAACAACAACAGCACCACCAAGTTCGCCAACTGGGTGGCCTATCACATCACCAAAGACACGCCGGCCAGCGGCAAGACACGCAACTGGAAAACCGATCCGGCGCTCAACCCGGCGGATACGTTGGCGCCCGCCGATTACACCGGCGCCAACGCCGCGCTGAAGGTCGATCGCGGTCATCAGGCGCCGCTGGCCTCGCTGGCGGGCGTCTCCGACTGGGAATCGTTGAACTACCTGTCCAACATCACGCCGCAAAAGTCCGATCTGAACCAGGGCGCCTGGGCGCGGCTGGAAGATCAGGAACGCAAGCTGATCGATCGCGCCGATATCTCCTCGGTCTATACCGTGACCGGGCCGCTGTATGAGCGCGATATGGGCAAACTGCCGGGCACCCAGAAAGCGCACACCATCCCCAGCGCCTACTGGAAGGTGATTTTCATCAACAACAGCCCGGCGGTGAACCACTATGCCGCCTTCCTGTTCGACCAGAACACGCCGAAGGGCGCCGATTTCTGCCAATTCCGCGTGACGGTGGACGAGATCGAGAAACGCACCGGCCTGATCATCTGGGCCGGTCTGCCGGACGACGTGCAGGCTTCGCTGAAGAGCAAACCGGGCGTTCTGCCGGAGTTGATGGGCTGCAAAAACTGACGAAAAAACCCGCCGAAGCGGGTTTATTCTTCACGCGGGCGCCGGCGGATTATTCCGTCAGCGCCTTTTGCGCGGCGGCCAACTCACGCTGACGAGGTGAGGCTACCGCGTGATCGCGCGCCAACAGCGTATACACCGTCGGCAACACAAACAGGGTAAACAGCGTGCCCACCAGCATGCCGGAGACGATCACCAGCCCCAGGCCGAAGCGACTGGCAGCCCCGGCGCCGCTGGCGAACAGCAGCGGGATCAAACCGAACACCATCGCCCCGGTGGTCATCAGAACCGGCCGCAGACGAATTTGCGCCGCCTGCAAAATCGCGGCGCGCCGCGTCAGCCCCTGATGCATCTGCAGCTCGTTGGCGAACTCCACCATCAGAATGCCGTGCTTGCTGATGAGCCCGATCAGGGTCACCAGACCGACCTGGGTATAGATATTCATCGTGGCGTAGCCCAGCGCCAGCGGCAGCAAGGCGCCGCAGATCGACAGCGGCACGGTGATGAGGATAATCAGCGGATCTTTCAGGCTCTCGTACTGCGCCGCCAGCACCAGGTAAATGATCACCAACGCCGCCAGGAACGCGAACGCCAGCGCGCTGCCCTCCTGGGTGTATTGGCGCGAATCCCCCTGCCAGTCGTGGCTAAATTCGGCCGGCAGCGCATTGGCCTGCCGTTCGAGGAAAGCCACCGCTTCGCCCATCGAAACGCCGGGCGCGGGAATCGCCTGCAGGGTGGCGGCGTTCTGCTGGTTGAACTGGGTCAGCTTGTTCGGTTCGACCTTAACGGCCACCGATACCACGGTGGAGAGCGGCACCAGCGTATTGTCCTGGGCGCGAACATATTGCCGCGCCAGCGCCTGCGGCGTCAGCCGTTGTTCGCGCAGGCTCTGCGGGATAACGTCATAAGCACGCCCGTCCATCCCGAAGCGGTTGAGGTAGTTCTCTCCCACCAGCACCGCCAACGATTCACCGATGTCGCTCATGCGTATCCCCAGACTGTTGGCCTTGGCGCGATCGATGTGCACCTCCGCCAGCGGGTTGTTGTAGTCCAAATCGCTGTCCACCACCATAAACAGGCCGCTGTTTCTGGCGTTCTGTTTCACCTCCTCCAGGGTGCGGTACAGCTGCGGGTAGTCCTGCGGCGTACGCAGCACCATCTGCACCGGCAGCCCCCCGGTGGAGCCTGGCAAGGCGGGCAGCTGGAAGGCGAAAATGCTGGTGCCTTCAACATCGTTCACCGCCCGTTGCAGATCGGCCTGCACCGCCGACGCCGAGCGCTGGCGCGCCTGCCACAGCGTCAGGTTGATGCCGCCGATGCCGGACGCCGTGCCGTCGCTGCCGTTGATGATCCAGCGGCTTTCGGTTTCCGGCATGCGGTTGTAAACCTCGTCCAGCTTGTAGGCAAAGCGTTCGACATAGTTCAGGTTGGCCTGCTGCGGCGCCTTGATGGCGGTCAGTACGATGGCCTGATCCTCGGTCGGCGCCAGCTCGCGCTGCGGCATCAGGTACAATAGCGGCAGGCTGATCATCACCAGCAGCGCCAGCGTGCCGGTCAGCCAACGGTGATGCAGCGAGAAATCCAGCGCGCGCGCATAGCGCCGCGTCAGGCCGCCGAAGAACCACTCGGCGGCGTGCGCCACGCGCCCTTCGCTCTGTTTGGCCGGCAGCAGGAGTGAACTCATCACCGGCGACAGCGTCAGCGCCACCACGCCGGACACCACCACCGCCCCGGCCAGCGTCAGCGCGAATTCGCGAAACAGCGCGCCGGTCAGCCCGCCCATCAGGCCGATCGGCGCATAGACCGCGGCCAGCGTCAGGGTCATGGCGATCACCGGCCCGGCCACCTCGCGTGCGCCGATCATCGCCGCCGCCAGCGGCGTTTTCCCCTCTTCGATATGGCGATGCACGTTCTCCACCACCACGATGGCGTCGTCCACCACCAAACCGATCGCCAGGACCATCGCCAGCAGCGTCAGCAAATTGACGCTGAAGCCGAAGGCCAGCATCAGCCCGGCGGCGCCAAGTATCGACAGCGGAATCGTCACCACCGGGATCAACACGGTGCGCAGCGACCCCAGACACAGGTAGATCACCGCCACAACGATCGCCAGCGCTTCGAGCAGGGTATGCACCACTTCATCGATCGAGGCCTGAATAAAGCGCGCGGTCTCGAACGCCAGCGCCATCTTCACGCCCGGCGGCTGCATCTTGTCGATCGCCGGCATCAGGTGACGAATGCCGTCGACGATCACCAGCGGGTTGCCAGTCGGCGTAGGGAAGACGCCAAGGAACACCGCCGGTTCGCCATCCATCAAGGCGCTGGTTTCCGTGGCTGCGGCGCCCAGCTCCACGGTGCCGACGTCTTTCAAGCGCACCAGACCGTTGCCGTCGTTGCGCACCACCAGATTGCGAAACTCCTCTACGCTGGTGAGATCGGTATTCACCCGCACGTTGGCAACCACATACTGCCCTTTCACCTTGCCCGGCGCCGCCTGGTAGTTGTTGCGCCGCACCGCATCGGCCACGTCGGCAGCGGTCAGACCGCGGCCGGCCAGCCGATCGCTGTCCAGCCACAGGCGCATCGCCATTTTTTGCCCGCCGAACACTTCAACCTTGGCGACGCCGTCGATGGTGGTGAACATCGGTTCCACCACCCGCGTCAGGTATTCGCTCAGCGCCGGCGTGGACAGCGTTTTACTGGAAAAACCGACATAGGCCACGGCGGTAGCTTCACCGGCGGAACGCTCAATCACCGGATCGTAAGCCTGCTCCGGCAGCTTATAGCGCACCTGGTTGACCTTGGCCATCACTTCGGTCAGCGCCTGGGTGGAGTCGCGGTTCAGCGCCATGCGCACCGTCACCACGCTGCGCCCCTGCACCGAGGAGGAAGAAAGGTAGTCAACGCCCTCGACGGAGGACACCGCCTGGGCGATCGGCTGCGTAACAAAGCCCTGCATCAGCTCGGACGACGCGCCGGGATAGTCGGTGCTGATGGTGATGGTAGAGTTTTCCAGCAGCGGGTATTGGCGGATCGGCAGTTTGCTGAGCGCCAGCGCGCCGAACAGCAGAATCAAGGTGCTGACCACCAGCGCCAGCACCGGCCGGCGCACGAACAGATCGGTAAATGTCATCGGTCTCTCCTCAGGAACCGGCCTGGGCGGCGTTCAGAGCATCCTGCGCCACCGGCTCGGCCGCCATGCCGTCGCTCAGCTTGAGCTGGCCCGAGGTCACCACCCGCTCGCCTTCCTGCAGGCCGCTGACGATCTCGACGCGCCCGTCATTGCGTTCGCCCACGGTGACCGAGACGCGCTTGACCGTCATGCCCTTTTCACCCTGTTGCGCGACGAACACGGTATCGCCGTACGCCGTATAGGTCAGCGCCGTTTCCGGCACCGTCAGCACCGCCACGCGCTGTTGCTGCGTGACGCGAATGCCGGCGTACATGCCGGCCTTCAGCAATCCCTGGCGGTTAGTCAACGTCGCCTGCACCTGCACGGTGCGGGATTTGCCGATCATCGGGTCGATAGCGGTAATAACGGCGGGGAAAGCGCGCTCGGGATAGGCGCCGACCTGCACCGACACCGCCTGCCCCAACGCCAGTCCGGCGCTGCTTTGTTCGTCCAGCGAGAAATTGACGCGCAGCGTATCGGCATCCACCAGGTTGGCCACCGCCTCGGCGGCGTTGAGGTATTGCCCTTCATGCACGCGACGAATGCCGATGACGCCGGAGAACGGCGCGCGGATCGCCTTTTGCGCGATTTTGGCCTGCGTTTCCTGCACCGCACCGAGCGCCATATCCCGTTCAGCCAGCGCATCGTCCAACTGCTGCCGCGCGGTGGCGTTGAGGTTCATCAGCTTGCGCATGCGCGTCAGCAGCAGATCGGCATTGCGCAGCTGCGCCTGCAGGCGCACCAGCTCAGCCTGCTCGACCGCATCGTTGAGCTGCACCAGCAGTTGCCCCTGCCGTACCGTTTGGCCGGATTCGAACAGGATGCGCGTGATGCGGCCGCTGGTCTCTGCCGCCACTTCCACCTGACTGGCCGCCTCCAGCTCGCCTACGCCGGCGTAACTGCGCGCCGCCTGTTCACGCAGGGCGGGCGCCAGCGCCACTTTCACCGGCGGATAGGCCGGCGCGCCTTCGCTTTGCCGCGCGGTGGATCGCATCGCTACCGCAGCGACGGCGAGCGCCGCCAGCAGCGCGGCAATAATGAGGTATCGTTTCATCATGCAGCCTCACGCGTGTTGGCCAGCCGTTGACGCAAACGGCTGGCGATGGCCGTCACCCACAGCCCGCCGATCACCGTGATGTGTTCCAGCGCGAAGTAGAGGGAGATCTGCATGTTGGGAGCGGACATATTCCAGAAGGTGTGTACGATCGCGATAGTCAGGATCAGGAACGCCGACAGCATGCCGGCGCCCAGCCACACCCAGCGGTTCAGCAAGATCAATACCGAACCTGTCAGCAGCACCGACGCCGACGCCAGGTTGAACAGCCAGGCCGGATGCAAACCGGCGGCGCGCATCTCCGCCAGGCTCCCTTCGATGTCGAACAGCTTGGCGAGCCCCGACGAGATGAAAATCACCATCAAGCACAGACGTGCGAGCAGCCAAAGCCAATAACTGTCCAGAGCGGTGTTGATAAAGCGTTGCATAACGGTTTCTTCCTGATTTTACAGCCGAGCCATCCTTCTCCCCGATAAGACGGGGGCAGGTCTTGAGAGATGCCGGTTGCCAAGCCCGGCAGGCTGAACTATAAAACCTCAGGTTAACTTGAGGTCAAGTTGAGGAAAGATAAAATGGCAAGAAATGAACCGATTGACGCCAATCGGCTATTGACCGTCGGGGAAGTGGTGAAACGCAGCGGCGTGGCGGTATCCGCGCTGCACTTCTACGAGAGTAAAGGGTTGATTCAGGCGACGCGCAACGCCGGCAATCAGCGGCGTTATCCGTCGGTGGTATTACGCTATATCGCGGTGATCAAGATCGCGCAGCGCGCGGGCCTTCCGCTGGAAGAAATCCGCGCCGCACTGAGCCGCTTCCCCATCGGCAGCAAGCTGACCTCAGAACAATGGGGAGTGCTGTCCTCCGCCTGGCGCAAAACGCTGGATGAGCGTATTCAACGGCTAACGGTGCTGCGCGACCATCTCGACAGCTGCATCGGCTGCGGCTGCCTGTCGCTCACCGACTGCCCGCTGCGCAACCCGAACGATATATTGGGCCGGCAAGGGGCCGGCGCGCATATTTTCGAACACCCGGATGGGCAATGATAAGCGGCTAGGCAACCGGCATCATGGAAAGGCGGCGATTGGCTTCGGCGAATACCGCGACGCTGTGATCGATAAATGCCCGCACCGGCGGCAACAGGCCTTTGCCGCTGGTGAACACCAGGTGAACAATGCTGTTCGGCGCACGCCACTGCGGCAGCAGGCGCAGCAGTTGACCCGTCCGCAATTCGTTGGCACACAAATGGATCGGCAAAAACGCTACGCCGATCCCGGCAATCGCCGCACTATGCAACGTACTGTAATCCCCGCAACACATCCGGGGTACATGTACGAACGTACGTTGATTGCCTGCATTGTCCTCGAATTCCCAGCGATCGCGATCCAGCCATTCTCCCATCGACAACGTCGGCAAACTGGCCAGCTGTTCGAACGACTGCGGCAAGCCGCCGGCTTTCTCCACCAGCTGCGCGCCGGCGACCAAAATGCGTTGCCGCACGCCAAGATCGCGTTTAATCAATGATTGATCCTGGTCGAAATGGCTCGTAATGCGAAACGCCACATCGATCTTTTCATTGATCAGATCCACATGGCGCTCATGGATCAACAGTTGCACGCGCACGTCCGGATAACGCGCCATAAAATCCAACAGCAGATGGGAATTATAATACTGCATCAAACCGGGCGGTGAACTGATGCGCAGGCAACCGCTCACTTCGGCACGCGCACGGGCGACAATGGCATCGGCCGCCTCCAATCGCTCGATAATCGCCTCACACTGCCGATACACATCGCGGCCAATATCCGTGACGCGGAAACTGCGCGTCGAACGTTCGATTAACCGCGCACCGTAACTCGCCTCCAGACGAGCCACGCGTTTGCTGAGTTTGGATTTGGCCTCGCCGCTCGCCCGCTCCGCGGCGGCGAAACCGCCATGTCTCACCACCAAAGCAAACAGTTGAAGATCGTTCAAATCCTGCATGCCCCCTCCTTATCGTTTCCAGTTTGGAAACGATGCATTACGCTTTCAGGCACTACCGCGCCGGCACCCCGCTGCTTATCCTTTAGCATAACGAAACAAAAAGATTCAACCATAGCAAAGAACAAGCGTATTGCGATTGAGGAGAACATCATGAAGAACGTCATGTTTAAAACGATGCTGCTGGGCGCTTTTGTCTTTTCAGGCGCAACAATCGCGGCAACGCAAATCAATAGTCAACAGGCGGACGCCCTGACGCCGCGCCAAGTGATTACCGTTAGCGGTGCCGCGAATCTGAGCGATGCGGAAAAGATGTTGGCAGACAAAACCGACAAGACCGGTGCCCGTTACTACAAAATCATCGCGATCGTAGGCAATAACAAGCTGCACGCCAACGCAATGACTTATCAATAACCCTCTCCGGCAGCGGCAGCTGCCGGTTTTTTTGCCTCCCCATTCATCAGGGATAAATAATGTTCAACGTGGCCGAGGTGTTGAGTTCCCCCTGCGTGACGCCATCGCGCTGATAAGGGTAATAATAAGCGCCCATGCCGATGATGAAATGACTGTTCAGGCTGCCGCCGGCGGCGACATGAAACAGCGAGGTGGCGCTGCCGCGATCGACGTTGGAAGGCGACAATACCACCGGCGAGCTCGGCATGTCGCGCTTGACCAGGCGCAGCCCCACCCCTTGCGCACCGCCCGCATTGGCATTGGTCAACACGCTGGCGTCAGAGGCCAGCAGGTTATTGCTGGACAGGAACATCTCAACGGCGCGATCCGCGATGCCTTCCTGCTGCATGTTCTGGCAGCTGATGTTCAGCGAGAACGGCGTGTAGCCGGGTTGATTGTTATTCAGCACCTGCGCCACGCCCATTTTGGGCAACCTGACCGTCAGGCCGGCATTGTCGAAATGACAGGTGGTGGTTTTCGGCGCGTACCTCACCGTCATCGGTTGACCGTACATATCACGGTCGTCATAAGGCCATTTTCGAAAACCGCTCGCGATCCACGACAGGAGTTTGCTCAACATTTTTAACGGCCAGCCAAGGATCTCTCCCAATGACATACCGCTCATATCACTGACGAACAGCACGTCTTCAAACGGATAGCTATCGCCATTGACCAACAACCCGTCTTTGGGTTTTTGCACCAGCGAAAATCGCACCGTCATCATTGTATTCAGTTCGCTGGCCGAATGGCTTCCCGCCCCTCTTAACGTAATATTCTTGATGTCATTGGTGATTTCAGCGCGTACCCACTGCTTGCCATCATTGAAACCGATATAGGTGGCATATTTATCTTTCGGTGACAGCACCGGCGTATAGGAAAATTCGAATTTGCGGCCTGAACATCGGAAAGTCCCGCTATATTGGGTAGACGTCTGGTATTCCCAGACCGGGTTAGCGGCGCTCAGTTTGTCAGAAAGGTCTACAAATAGCGCAGGGGCGTACTCAATGCCCTTGCCATAGCAGGAAGCATAGCTATAGCCGCTGAACAACCCGGACAGCAGCAGCAAAAAAATCAGCCTGATCATAGATTCGGTTATCCTGTATTAGCGGCAAACGCCGGGCGACGCATCCAGCGCCAGATTCGGTTTGGCGATGTGGCAACTGCCGTCGCGCAATTGCACCGTCAACGCCGTTGGCGGCTGTTCGGCGCGCAGGTACAACACGCTGGCCTGGCCGACAAAACCTACCGACCGATCGTTTTCATCCATCACTTCGGCGCCGAACGGCAGCGGTGCACCATCGGCGCGCTGCGCACGCAGCTGGAATGGCCGACGTTGATCGGTCTCGAATTTCAGGTAGCTGACCGCGCCGTAGTAAGGCACATGGTTGGCGACGTTGCCGCTGATTTCCGCCCCGCTGCTGTGGCCGGTATCCGATAGCGTGACCGAGTTTTGCCGGTACGGCGTGGCATAAGGCACCAGCGCCAAACCCTGCGCATTGGTCACGATGCTTTCGTCGCCGTTGACCATCAGCCCTTCGGCCTGCGGCGCCTCGACCACCGTCATGGTGTTGCCGATCTCGTTCGACGCCAGCAGATGCCAGGGGATCGCCACCAGGCTGCCGCGCGCGCTGAGGCCGCTCTGACGATAATCGTTGCCTTCGCTGTAGGAGACGCCCAGCGTCGAGGCGCGGGCGCGATAGGCCGCATTGACGCTGGCCATATTGTCACCGCCGCTGCGATTGCTGCCGCTCAGCGAGTAGCTCAGGCGGTTGGACTCCAGCGCATTGCCGCTCAGGCTGACCGTGCTTTGCTGATAGTGAGAGTCTGTCGCAGACAGGCCGGTGCTGAGGTAGGCGTTGTTATCGAACACCGACAGCGGCAGGCTGAACGACAGGTAATAGCGAGTCTCTTCCTCACGCTGGCTGTTGCGCACCCGGCTGGCTGAAACGGAGTAGCTGACGCGCCCCAGATTGTTGGAGTACCCCAGCTGGTATTCGCGGCTTTTCGCATTGGCCGTCCAGTAATCACGCTGGGAGCCGGAGAAGAACAGCGTGCCCCACCCTTCGTTAAGACGCTGGTTCAGGTTGAGCGTAAAGGTATTTTTCGGCCGAGCCGAACGCAGCGCATCCCAGGTGTTCATATCCAGTTCGGACACGCCCTCCTCGTCGCGCCAGCGATCAAACTGACGCTCCAGCTGGCGATAGCCGTCATTGGAGTAAATGGCGTCGGTAAAGCTGTAATAACCGCGGGTGGAGTAGCGATAGGCAGCCAGCGTGAAGTTGGTCGCGGTGACATCGAGAAATTTACTGTAGGCGATACGGAAGCTCTGCCCGCTTTCACGGCGGTTTTTCAGGCGAGTATCGGCATGTGTCAGATCAATGGACACCGCCCCTATCGGCAGGTTCCAGCCGCTGCCGAGCAGCCAGGCCTGATAGTCGTCGCTCAAAATGCTGCCGGCATAACCCGTTACCAGATTGTTGAAACCGTACTGCAGGGTGCCCTGTACAAAGCCGGGTTCGTAATCGGTATTGCTTTCGTTTACCTTGCCGGCCAGTACGCTGTATTGGCTGACACCCTGTTTCAACATGTTGGGTACGGCTGAAAACGGCACGCTGAACGACTGCTCGCGCCCGTCAGCCTCTTTGACCGTCACCCACAGATCGCCCGCCGAACCGGTCGGCTGAATGCTGTCGAGGGTAAAGGCGCCCGGCGGCACGTTTTCCTGGTAGATCACGTTGCCGTTCTGCACCACTTTCACCAGGGCGTTGGATTGCGCCACGCCACGCACAATCGGTGAAAAACCCTGCTGCGAGTTGGGCCGCATGCTGATATCCGACGCCAGCGCCACCCCGCGAATGCGTACCGAGTCAAACAGCTCCCCCGGCGAATAAAAATCACCGGCGGTCAGGTTGGATTTGATGTCGGCGAACCCGCGCTGAAGATAACGCGTGTTGTTTTGCCACTGGCTCCCCCGCCCGCTGCCGTGGCGAAAGCTGCTGCTGTCGCGAAATTGCCAGCCGGCCAGATTGATCCCGGACTCCAGCCCGGTATAAAAATCGTCATTATTGCTGCGATTGCCTTCGCCACGCGCCTCGGCGTGGTAGTAGGTCGCGTTGTAAGCCAGCGTCAACGCGGAGATGCCACGATTCCAGAAAGCCGGATCCACGTACCCTGCTTCCGATCGGTTGACCCGCGCCTGCGGCACCGTCAACCGCAGGCTCAGCGCGCCGACGTCCATATCGAACCGCCCGCCCTGTACCAGCGAGGCGATCGACAGCGTCGTCTGGGGCGCCTGAGGTGTCGGCAATTGACTCAGATCGATGCCCAACCGCTGTGCATCCTGGTAGGTAATTTGAATATCGTCGCGTTGCGTGCCAAACAGCAGCGCGTAGCGCCCTTTCCAGTCATGATTGACATACACATCGATCTCCTGCCGGCCGGCAGGCATGTCATTGTTGAGGTAAAAACGCGAAAGATCGGAATCGCGCGATTCGCCGGCCAACAGCGAAGTATCGAACGTCACCGCCCAGGCCGTATCCGGCAACAAGAATGAAGAGGCGGTCAGCAGCGAGAGGACTTTTTTATTCAGCTTCATTGTTGTTCTTTCAGGTTAGTGTGCGGTGATGGCTTTAGACTTGTAAGCCCCCAGATCGTCGATATACATCAGGTCATAACGCGCGTTTTTACTGACCGATCGTTTGCTGGCAGCAAACTGGGTGGAAAACGGCGCAACCATCAGCGAATCAACCAGCAGATGCTTGTCCTCACCCTGGCCGATATTCGCTACCGTGATGAAATACGGGCTGTTGTTGATGACGTTGAACCCCTTGCCATTGGCTTGCAGCGTCAGTTTTTCCAATGCGTTTTCTACGCCGCGGGTTAAGGCCTGCGGGCGGTAGAACAGCTTGATGCGCGATTTGATCGCCAGCTGCAGCGTATTGGTACCCTGCAGGTTTTCCGGCGTCGGCGGGATATCCAGCACGTTGAGATAGAACACCGATTCACGATCCGCCGCCAACGCGGCGCCGACTTTCTGAATGCGCAGCTGCTGCCCGCTGTTGCCGTTCACTTTCACCACCGGTGGCGATAGCAAAAACGGTACGTTGGCGGTTTCCGGGGTGGAATTGATGTCGCCGTCGTCGATCCAGGCCTGAACCAGTGAGGGATCGGCACCGTTATTCAGCAGTTGGACAATCACATCCTTGTTGTTTGCCGGGTAGATCACCCGCGTACCGTTAACCACCACATTGGCCTGCGCGCCAACGGAACCGAGCAACAGCGCCGCTATCATCATATATTTTTTCATCGTTCCCCCGGGTGGCCAGGCCCATCAAGGGCCTGGCTTTCAGCGCGATTACAGGTAAGAAATGGTGTAAGTCACGTTGGAGCTCAGAGCGCCCACTTTTGCCGCTTCAGCGTTGGTTTTGTAGTAGTACGCGTCCAGCGTCAGGGTTTCTGAATCCGGTGCCGCTTTATCGCCCATGATGTCGGTGACATAAGGCACGTTCAGCTGGATCGGGGTGGAAGAACCGGTTTCAGCCAGAGAGAAGCCCACGTTCTTCGCAACGGAAGCGTCGTTCTCGTTGACCGAGTTGTTCAGCAAATATTTGCCGTCGGTGGAGATGTTATCCGCGGAGGAGAAGTAGATTTTCAGCGGGGTGCCTGCAGTGCCGGCCGCCGGCGAACAGCCGGAGAAGGTCAGCGAGAAGGACTTCTTGTTCTTGGTGATTGGCCCAACGGCGTTACCCGCGTCGGTCACCGAGATCGGGCTCAGCGCAACGGTGAAATCCGCGCTTTTTCCGCCGTTAATCGTACAGGTGGTGTCGGTAATGGCACCGGTAAAGTTAATGATGCCACCGGCGGAATTGTCTTCAGCAAAAGCCGTTGGCGCAGCGACCGCAGCCGCCATGATTGCAACAGAAAACATCTTCTTCATCATGAGATAAAACTCCATAACAGTTTGGTTTAAGAGAATAAATAAAAATCAGCCGCTGCCGGCGGGATAAAGAAATCCCTCCCCGTAATACAGAGGCAAAAGGATGAACACATTCCTGTTTTTATAAAATCAAGCAATAGCGTTATTAATCACCCGACAATAAAAACGATGAAAATAACGAATCTCTAGGGAACCTCCGAGAAACCGGATGAGATTTCCAGTAAGTTGTGCACCCGATTCTTCAATCCCATTTTGCGTAATGCACTGCATTTCTGCGTACTGACCGTTTTTACGCTTTTATCAAGAATCTTGGAAACCTGAGTCACCGTATAGCCGAAGGAAAGCAAATGGAGCGTTTCCACTTCACTTTCCGTCAGACAACTTTTCGTATGGCGCCCCACTCCACTCGCAACGCCTCCATTCAATGCAGGGCGCTGCGAGATATTATCCATCAGAAAAGACAGCTCTTTACTGATGCCGGGGACACTGCCTTTTTTATCGAGCACGACGACATCATGCGAGACAGAACGAAATAACAGACGGCGCTTCTCTTCCGTCGTCAAAAAAATCTTTACACCATGAATAGCAGCCAATAACGCGACAGCCATACTGAAACGCAACATGCTTTTTACCGCATCATCGACGATCAGAATATCGTGGCAATTTCGCCCCATAGCCAAAGGCAGATCGTCGTAGTAGGCAATAACGTGATCTTTATGAAAAATCCTTGGCATCAATATTCTTTTTATCGCCTCTCTGAAGAAAATGTTTTCAGATACGATACCGATACTGAGCATACTTCCTCCATCCATGGCCAAAGACAACGTCGATACTTTGCACTAAATACCTGTCTTTTCCTTGGAAAACTCACATTGCCGTTCGGGAGCAAACAATAAGCGATTGGCACATAAACAAGCGCCGTAAACACTAAGATAATTCTGCATCAAATCATTAACGACAGGAACATTATTTTTATTAACCTAAATTTTAATTATTATAATCTGTAAAAACTAATTTTTTTAGAATTTAACTCCAAAAATGACATAAAAAACGGCAAAGGACTGCGTTTTCCGTTCGCCGAGAAAATAAAAAAACGTCCTTGATTATTTATGTTTTCCGCCCAGAACCTTGACCTACCCGAAGTTTCACTAAATACTAGCCGCGAACTGGAAGCCTATATCATTATAAAAACCTGAATACATGAAATATATTATCGACCTCTGCGTGATCTATGACGCAAACGCGTGTCGTCTCCAACTCATTGATAATGATGAGTCATCGATACGGATATCCAACCCGGCTTCACGCCTGTTAATTGAAATGCTGACTCACCCCAATATCCCATTGAAACGTGAGATGTTGATAAAAAAGGTATGGGAAGAGTATGGTTTTTCAGGCTCATCGACCAGTCTAAATGTAGCCGTCAGTGAAATAAGGAAAGCATTCAAGCTTCTGGGTAGAGAGACCTCCCCAATAAAAACCCTGGCGAAAGTCGGGTTTTGTTTCACCGCTATGATTGAAATTTATCCGCCACCGCAGGTAACCGTCAGCGAAACGCCGCCTTCTTATGCTTCAGAGCCGCTTTCGCCCCTGGCACCTGTTGCCGAACCACACCTGGTGCCGCCGCAGAAAAAGGTAAAGGTTAGCGCTGTTGCCACTGTCTGCTGCGTATTTATTCCTCTGTTGATCGTAGCGACGCTTTATCCTATCGAACCTGCTGATCAACCTCGGGAGAATTTAGTTGCGTTAGGAAAAAAAGAAAATTGCACCTTATATTCTCTGGATGCAGATAAACATATTGATGACGAACTGGAAAAGCGCATGGTCAACCAGGCATTAGAAGGCAGCGGTGTGGATTGTCTAGCCAGTAAGGCGGATATCTATTTTTCCTCCGAAAAACATACGTTGATTTATAACACCTTCCTCGGTGTATGCTATCTCGGCTCGCAAGGTCGATATACCCAGTGTGTTACCTACAAAATTCTCAATGGAAAATAAATGGCCGCATTGCGCAACCCAAAAATACTGATTATCGGATTTTTGGCAGTGATTCTCTTCATTGTCCTGCTTCGCGTTTTCACACCCGACGCACCTGTACATATGAATTGCCAAGCCGATACGATCACAAAAAAACGATTAGCTTCAGGCGATGACCTGGAACTAAAAGTGACGGGCAGTTTATTCATCTATGACGAGCATCGCGCCATGATCGTTCAACGTGGGGACATTACCGTGGGAGGAAAAACCTACAGCCTGGATAGAAAAATAAACTTTGATATAAAGAGGTTGGATCACGGGTTTTACATGACCACCCACCGAGAAATCAGCAAAGCCCCCGACGATAACGCGCCGGATGAGCTGACCAAAGAAATCCCCATGATCTCTCTCGGCATTAAGAACGGCGTTTTTTCGATGCGTAAAGTGCGACAGGATGCGTACATCGTTCATGGCGTGCTTTTCCCGGTCACGTTATGCCGTTAACGTGAAAGCAGAATGCCATAAAGAGACAGCGAAGAAACACAAGGGGGCGCGCTCTTGGCAAACACGCCCCAGATAACGGTTGGGGAGGCGGGAAGACTATTTTACCGACATATCCGTGCGGACGATGCCATGGTTTTTCATCACCTCTTCCATGGTGAGGTTCTCATCGTACGGCGTATCGTCCACCACGACGTCTTGCGGGCGGACATAAGGTTTGGTCGCGCGTTTGAACATCCACCACCATACGAACACCAGGAAAGCGCCGGACTTCAAAAAGATCATGGTCCATAAGGCGACTTGATACCAGTTCATCTCTGTCTCCATAAGAGCATTAAACGAAATTGATAAGGCGGCGTTGCTTGTCGCACCGGTAACGCCTGGCAACAGCAGGCAGCCGAGCGGCCGGCCTTGATAGGTGCATAATCTCACCGACGCATGGCCCTTATCAATAGCCGATCGCGTTTCCTGCAAAAGCGCCCCGGTTTATCCGCACGCAAAAGCAAAAAACCCCGTGCTCAGAGAGCACGGGGTCAGAATGTATGGCGGAGGAGCAGAGATTCGAACTCTGGAACGGTTTCCCGTCGACGGTTTTCAAGACCGTTGCCTTCAGCCACTCGGCCACCCCTCCGCAACGACGCGCACTATAAACAGACCTTATTCGCTTGTAAAGCCCGAACGCGTTCAACCGCGCGAAAAATCGCCGCAGGCAAAGCAAACGGCGATCAAACGAACACCCACCCCGCTGTTGCCATAATGATAACTAAGGGTAAAGATTGGTAAACAAACTTTAATCAAGCCCTTGCGCTGCCTATCATCGGGATTATTTTGTGATGGCCTGATAAGAGAGAGCATTATGGACCGCATTGTCGTCTCATCTTCTTCGCGCGACTCGCTGCTCAGCACGCATAAAGTCCTGCGCAACACCTATTTCCTGTTATCCCTGACCCTGGCTTTCTCAGCCCTGACCGCGACCGCCAGTACAATGTTGGGTCTGCCTGCACCAGGCTTGCTGCTGATGCTGGTCGGTTTCTACGGCCTGATGTTCCTGACCCATAAACTGGCCAACAGCCCGGCGGGCATTCTGGCGGCTTTCGCGCTGACCGGTTTCATGGGATACGCCCTCGGCCCGATCCTCAGTTCGTTCCTGAACGCGGGCGCGGGCGATCTGATCATGCTGGCGCTGGGCGGCACCGCCGCGGTGTTCTTCTGCTGCTCGGCGTATGTGCTGACCACTCGTAAAGACATGTCGTTCCTGTCCGGCATGATGATGGCCGGTTTTGTGGTGCTGCTGGTGGCGGTGATCGCCAACCTGTTCCTGCAGATCCCTGCTCTGCACCTGGCTATCAGCGCGCTGTTCATCCTGTTCTCCGCCGGCGCGATCCTGTGGGAAACCAGCAACATCATTCACGGCGGCGAGACCAACTACATTCGCGCCACCGTTAGCCTGTACGTGTCGCTCTACAACATGTTCATCAGCCTGTTGAGCATTCTGGGCTTCGCCCGCAGCAACTGATCGCGCGTTACGCATGTCTTCCAGGCCCCGCTCCGGCGGGGCTTTGTTTTTTGCGGCCGAAAAAATTTGCTAAACTGGCGGCCGTTCCGAATTATCCGTTATCGAGGCAGTATGTTGGAGTTTGAAGGTCAGGTTATCGACACTGACGCGCAGGGCTATTTGAAAAACAGCGCCGACTGGCATGAGGGCCTGGCGCCGCTGCTGGCCGCGCAGGAAGAGATCGTGCTCACCGAAGCACACTGGGAAGTGGTGCGCTTCGTGCGCGACTTCTATCAGGAATTCAATACGTCGCCGGCTATTCGCATGCTGGTCAAAGCCATGGCGCAGAAATACGGCGAAGAAAAAGGCAACAGCCGCTATCTGTATCGCCTGTTCCCGAAAGGGCCGGCCAAACAAGCCACCAAAATCGCCGGCTTGCCGAAACCGGTGAAATGCATCTGACCGCGCCGCCCGCAGCGCCGCTGCAGGCGAGCATTTAATAGCGAATGCCAAACCCGGCGTAATCGGCCACCCCCTGCGGTTCCACCAGCACGCGTTCAACGCGCGCGCTGCGCGGGCCGCCCTGTTTCAACCACTCCACCAGCTTATCCACCTGCGCCTGTGTGCCGCAGGCCACCACCTGAACGCTGCCGTCATCGAGATTGCGCGCATAGCCGGTCACCCCCAACGCCTCGGCCTGCCGCTGAGTGGAATAGCGGAACCCTACCCCCTGCACCACGCCATACACATACGCAGCAATGCAAACTTGTGTCATAATCGCCCCCTTAATTCAGTTTTCATTATGGCATTGCCGTGCCTTTGCACCGCCGTGTCACTCTTTCTATCCTAGCTGGCAGCATTATTAATTATGACCGTACGCCTGTTTCTCGCCAAAGGACGTGAAAAGTCCTTACTCCGTCGCCACCCTTGGGTGTTCTCCGGCGCCGTTCAACGCGTTGAGGGTAAAGCCCTCTCCGGTGAAACCATCGATATCCTCGACAGCCAGGGCAAGTGGCTGGGGCGCGGCGCCTATTCGCCCGAGTCGCAGATCCGCGCACGCGTCTGGACTTTCCAGCAGGATGAAGAGATTAACATCGATTTCTTCATTCGCCGCCTGCAGCAAGCGCAAAGCTGGCGCGACTGGGTCGCGCAGCGTGACGGTCTGGACGGATACCGCCTGATCGCCGGCGAGTCCGACGGCCTGCCGGGCATCACTATCGATCGCTTCCAGAATTTCCTGGTGCTGCAGCTGCTGTCCGCCGGTGCCGAATACCAGCGCCCGGCCCTGCTTTCCGCCCTGCAGCATTGCTACCCGGAATGTTCGATTTACGATCGCTCCGACGTTGCGGTGCGTAAAAAAGAAGGCCTGCCGCTGGCGCAGGGTCCGGTGCTGGGCGATCTGCCGCCGGAACTCCTGCCTATTACCGAGCACGGCATGAAGCTGCTGGTGGACATTCAGCAAGGGCACAAGACCGGTTTCTACCTCGACCAACGCGACAGCCGCCTGGCGGCGCGGAACTACTCTGCCGGCCGCCGAGTGCTGAACTGCTTCTCCTACACAGGCGCCTTCGCCGTTTCCGCTCTGATGGGCGGCTGCGCGCAGGTGATCAGCGTGGATACCTCGCAGGCGGCGCTGGACATCGCCAAACAGAACGTCGAACTCAACAAGCTTGATCTGAACAAGGCGGAGTTCGTTCGCGATGACGTGTTCCAGCTGCTGCGCAACTACCGCGCTCAAGGCGAAAAATTCGATCTGATCATCATGGATCCGCCTAAGTTCGTCGAGAACAAGAATCAGCTGGCCAGCGCCTGCCGCGGTTACAAAGACATCAACATGCTGGCGCTGCAGTTGCTGAATCCAGGCGGCATTCTGCTCAGCTTCTCCTGCTCCGGCCTGATGCCGACCGACCTGTTCCAGAAAATTTTGGCCGATGCCGCTGTAGATGCCGGACGTGATGTACAATTTATAGAGCAGTTCCGCCAGGCTGCCGATCACCCGGTGATCGCCACGTATCCTGAGGGGCTGTATCTGAAAGGCTTCGCTTGTCGGGTGATGTAACTTGAAATGCGCTGCCTTGCCCCCATATATGAGCAAGGCATTGTTTCTCAGGAGGTCATCATGATTGCCAGCAAATTCGGTATCGGACAACAGGTTAGGCATAAACTGCTGGGGTATTTGGGGGTCGTTATCGATATCGACCCGGAATACTCTTTAGAACAACCCAAAGCTGACGAGATAGCGGCGAACGACGAACTGCGTTCCGCCCCTTGGTACCACGTGGTGATGGAAGACGAGGAAGGCCAACCGGTGCACACCTATCTGGCGGAAGCGCAGCTGGATGGTGAGCCCCAGGAGGCGCACCCCGAGCAACCATCGCTGGATGAACTGGCGGAATCCATCCGTCACCAGTTACAGGCGCCACGTTTGCGCAATTGACCGCGCCAAGACCTGAGAAACCCCGAGAGGGCCCGGCATCGCGCCAGGCCCTTTTTTTATTTAGCGCTCCAGCCCTAAACGCGGGATTTCTATTTTTGGGCAGCGATCCATCACCACGCGCAGCCCAGCCTGTTGCGCCAGCGCTGCCGCCTGATCGTTGATCACCCCTATCTGCAACCACAGCGCCTTGGCGCCGATCGCTATCGCCTCTTGCGCCACGCCGTAAGCCGCCTCCGAATTGCGAAACACGTCAACCATATCCACCGGCTGTGGGATAGCGGCCAGCGTAGGGTAAACCTGCTGCCCCAGCAGCGTCTGCCCCGCCAGTTTTGGGCTGACCGGGATCACCTGATACCCTTGTGCCAACAGATATGCCATCACACCATAACTGGGCCGCGACGGGTTATCGCTGGCGCCGACCAGCGCGATGGTTTTCACCTGCTGCAACAGCTCAACAATCTCTTGATCTTGCATCTTCAACTCCCGTTTATCACTGCGTCACTTTCCATTTCGAGTGTAACCGATCGGCATTCGCTCGGTTAAACGCTAATGCGAAGGAAACTTCACCGCAATCTTATGGTCAGAGGCTGTCGCGGTTCAGCTGCGCACGGTCGTGTCTAATCGCGATAAAATATGTAAAAATGTAAACAAAATACCCGATTGAAAAATTTTGACACAACCTATGCCGTGTTCAACACTTAGAGCTACGTCACTTTATAAGGAGATAATGATGAAATTTGGTCTGGTGGTTGCGGCGTTGCTCAGCATCAGTATGCCTGCCGCGGCTACGACCCTGAAACTCTCCCCGGACATCGACCTGCTGGTGGTCGACGGCAAGAAAATGACAGGTTCGTTGTTAAAAGGTGCCGACAGCCTTGAACTGGATGGCGGGCAGCACCAGTTGCTGTTTAAAGTGACCAAAACCGTACGTTCTGGCCAGCATACACAGGCCTATACCTCCCTGCCGCTGGTTGCCAGCTTCAATACGCAAAAGATCAGCCAAGTGGCGATCGAACTGCCGCGCATCGAGAACGATCGTGATGCGCAACGCTTTGACAGAACGTTAAATTATCTGGTGGTCGATAAAGACGGCAACGCCTTGCCATTCCGGCATGATGCGCTGCATCCCGACAGCGTCACCTTCAATACCGATTTGGAAAAGGTGATGACCGATTACAACCGCCAGAACCGCCCAGCCTCCGTTCCGACCTTTGTGCAGGCGAACGCAGGCAATCCCTCAACCCCCGCGTTGGCCGGCGCACCGCTGAATGCCCCGACGGTGACGTTGAAAGGTGAAAACGTGTCGGAACAGATGTTGCAATACTGGTTCCAACAGGCCGACAAGGAAACACAGAAGCGCTTCCTGCGCTGGGCCAATAAACAACCGATTCGCTGATCCCTCCCGGCGTCTTTCCCCGCAAAGGCGCCTTTTCTTCGCATTTTCAAGCGCAAACGCTAGGCAGTGAAAAACAGTTTCAGTAATCTGTCGCACATCCCCCTGATTAGCGAAGGACACCGAGATGGAATTGACTACCCGCACTATCGCCGCGCGCAAACACATTGCGCTGGTGGCGCACGATCACCGCAAACAGGCCCTGTTGGAGTGGGTAGAAAGCCACAAGACTATTCTGGCGCAGCATCAGCTGTACGCCACCGGTACGACCGGCAACCTGATACAGCGCGCCAGCGGCATTCCCGTCACCAGCATGCTGAGTGGGCCGATGGGCGGCGATCAGCAGGTTGGCGCACTGATTGCGGAAGGCAAGATAGACATGCTGATCTTCTTCTGGGATCCGTTGAACGCGGTGCCGCACGATCCGGACGTGAAGGCGCTGCTACGGCTGGCGACCGTATGGAATATTCCGGTGGCCACCAACCGCTCGACCGCGGACTTTCTGATCGACTCTCCGCTGTTCAAAAGCGAGGTGGAGATCGCTATCCCCGACTATCAGCGCTACCTGCAAGACCGCCTGAAGTAGTCCTCACGGCCTGGCTGCCGCCAGGCCCGAGCTTACGGTTTTTTCTGCACCGGTACGCCAAGAACCTGCAGGTGTTCAACGAATACCGAAGGGTGCTCACGATCCTGCAACAGCCATACCTGATGTTTAGCGCGAGTTAACGCGACATACAGCAGACGGCGTTCTTCGGCATCCGGGAAATCCTCCGGCCGCGGCAGTAGCACCTCTTCCAACACCGACTCGCGCGCCACGGCGGGGAAACCGTCACGCCCCTCATGCAAACCGGCAATGATGACGTATTCCGCCTGCTGCCCCTTGCTGGCGTGGATGGTCATAAACTCCAGATTCAGTTTAGGCCAGCGGGTGGCCGCTTTCGCCAACGCTTCCGGTTTCAGATGGTGGTAACGCGCCAGCACCAGGATGCGTTCATCTGGCTTGGCGTAGCCGCTCAGCTTGTCCAGTAAGGGTTCCAACTGCTCGTGCGGCAGGATCGCCACCGACTTTTTATTGCCCTTGCTCAGGCTGTTGAGCGGTTTTTTCAGCTGGTGCGGATTCTGCTGCACGAACCGGTTGGCCACCTCGCCGATACGTTCGTTGAAGCGATAAGTCGTGTCCAGCGCGCACTGCGCCCCTTCGCCGAAGTGGGTGGCAAAAGCCGTGGTTAACGTCAACTCTGCGCCACTGAAGCGATAAATCGCCTGCCAGTCATCCCCCACCGCAAACAGGCAGGTCTGCTTGTTCTGTCGGCGCAATGCCGCCAGCAATAACGCACGCTGCGGTGAGATATCCTGAAATTCGTCGACCAGAATATGTTTCCATGGGCTGACGAAGCGCCCCTTGTCGAGAATGTTGACTGCCTGATGGATCAGGCCGGAGAAGTCCACCGCCCCTTCCTCTTTCAAGGCGCTTTTCCAGGCTTTCAGCAGCGGCGCCATCAGCCGGATGCGTTTCGAAAACAGATCGCGGATTTCTTCATCCGCCTGCTCGATCATTTCCGCCTGGCTGCCGCCGTGCATGCGCATCAACCCCAGCCATCGCTCGAGCCGGCCCGCCAGCCGATCCGCGAGGCGTTTATCCTGCCAGAAGTCGCCTTCCGGCACTTCCCATTCCAGCTCTTCGGTCAACCATTGACGCCACCCCTTGGCCTGGGCTTTCTTCTCCGCGCACTGTTGGCGCCAATGGGTAATCAGCAGCGCTTTGCGCGCGTTGGCATCGGTTTCCAACCTGCTGATGGCCGGCGCTTTGCGGCTGCCTTGTTGAATGATTTGCAGCGCCAAGGCATGGAAGGTCTTGGCCTGAATGCCGACATCGCCCAAACGTTCTTTGATGCGGTCGTTCATCTCGCCGGCGGCCTGGCGGCCGAACGCCAACAGCAAGATTTGCCCCGGCTCCGCCTCCTGACGGCGCAGCAGCCAGCCGGCGCGCGCCACCAGCACCGACGTTTTGCCGCTGCCGGCGCCGGCCAACACCAGCACGGAATCCTCGCCATTGACCACCGCCCGGCTCTGGGCGTCGTTGAGCGGCGAGCTCTCGACGGTCTGGAAGAAGTCGTGATGTTGCTCCAGCATGCGATCGGTCCACTGCCGGTTGCGTTGTTCAACGCTGCGTTGCCCCTGCTGCAGCCATTGCAGACACAGATGGTAATCGGCCCGGCAGTTATCGAATTCATCCAGGCGCGCTACCGGCATCGGCAGCGCGGAGAAAGCCTCACGAATTTGCTGCTGCAGCTTGCCCAGCTCAGACTTTTTGAACCATTTATCTTGCTGCTCAATGCGCTGAATCTGCGCCACCTGCTGTTGCAGCACGCCGGCGCTGACCTCACTCATTTCGGCGCTCCAGTGCTGCCACGCCTGCTGCAGATAGTGATAAAAACGCTGCGTTTCCTGCCATTCGGTACCGTGCAGCCGCACCACTTTTTCGTCCGGCAATTCAAATTCCAGCTCGCCCCAGACGATGCCGCGCTTGCACCTGACCTGAATCAGTTGATTGAAGGGGATCAGGTATTCATGTTTTTCCCCGCTCACCTCAACGCCGGCGTGCAGCAACCGCACGCGGTTATAAGGGTGCTGAGCCAGGTGTTTCCCCAGCGATGTCGCTTTAAGTTCCATATCGTCGCGCCATGACTATGTTGAGAGTAAATAACGGATATCTGCCAGTTTACCTGCGATAAGCAGTGGCACTCTAGCGCTAAAAAAAGGGTAGAATAGATTTTGCGTTTTTATCGTGAATACGCCCGCATCGCGGTTTGGCTATCATTAGAGCAGAATGACGTCTATGCGTACTGTACTGAATATTCTTAATTTTGTGTTGGGCGGTTTCTTCACCACGCTAGGCTGGCTCATTGCGACAGTGTTCAGCGTGCTACTGGTCATCACGCTGCCGCTCACTCGCTCCTGCTGGGAAATCACCAAGCTGTCACTGGTGCCGTTCGGCAACGAGGCGATACATGTCGATGAACTGTACCCGGAGAAAAGCAATGCGCTGCTCTCCGCCGGCGGCTCACTGCTCAACATTATCTGGCTGGTGCTGTTCGGCTGGTGGCTGTGCCTGTCACACATCGCCGCCGGTATCGTGCAATGCGTTTCAATCATCGGCATTCCGGTCGGTATCGCCAATTTCAAAATAGCCGCCATCGCGCTGTGGCCGGTGGGGCGCCGCGTCGTCTCGGTAGAAATGGCTCAGCAAGCGCGTATTGAGAATGCTCGCCGCCACTATCATCAGCGTTAATTTTTTCTCCGTTTGAGGAGTTTTTTGTGCTCTCTTTTGCACCCGCAGTACGTCGTTATACCTACAACAGCAATCTGCTGTACCACCTGCGCATTCTTATTGCGCTGATCGGCACCACCGCCGTTCCCTGGTGGCTGGGCATTCCCAAGCTGACTATCCCGCTGACGCTGGGCGTGGTGGCAGCGGCACTGACCGATTTGGACGACCGCCTGGCCGGCAGGTTACGCAACCTGCTGATCACGTTGGTGTGCTTCTTTGTCGCCTCCGCTTCAATCGAACTGCTGTTTCCCTATCCCTGGTTGTTCGCCCTTGGCTTAACCACCTCAACCTGCGGTTTTATCCTGCTGGGCGCCTTAGGGCAACGTTACGCCACCATCGCCTTCGGCGCGCTGCTGATCGCGGTTTACACCATGCTCGGCACCGCCATGTACGATGCCTGGTATCAGCAACCGCTGCTGCTGGTGATCGGCGCGCTGTGGTATAACCTGCTGACGCTGGCGGGCCACCTGCTGTTCCCTATCCGGCCGCTGCAAGAGAACCTGGCACGCTGCTACGAGCAGCTGGCCAACTATCTGGATGCCAAGGCCAACCTGTTCGATCCCGACGCCGAACGCGACGCCGACCTGCCATGGATGGATGTCGCGATGGCCAACAGCGCGTTGGTCGCGTTGCTGAACCAGACCAAAGCCTCGCTGCTGACGCGCCTGAAAGGCGATCGCGGCCAACGCGGCACCCGCCGCACCTTGCACTACTATTTTGTCGCGCAGGATATCCACGAACGCGCCAGCTCTTCCCATGTTCAGTACCACGCGCTCAGCCGGCAATTCCGTCACAGCGATATTTTATTCCGCTTCCAGCGTTTGCTGAGCATGCAGGCGCGCGCCTGCCGCCAGCTGGCACAATCGATCCTGCTGCGGCAAAAATACCAGCACAACCCGCGTTTTGAGCCAGCCTTCAGCCGCATTCAGGAGGCCTTGGCACGCATAACCGAAACCCAGGGCAATTCAGAGCAAACCAAAGCGCTGGCGCACCTGCTGAAAAACCTGCATGCGATCGATGCGCAGCTGGCCAATATCGAGTCAGAGCAGACGCTGGCCAGCGGGCAGGCGGAAGAGAACAGCCTGGCCGACGATCGCTTAACCGGCTGGAGCGACATCCGACTGCGCATCAGCCGCCATTTGACGCCGCAGTCGGCCCTGTTCCGCCATGCGATCCGCATGTCGGTAGTGCTGTGCGTGGGTTACGCCTTCATCCAGTTCACCGGCATGCAACACGGTTACTGGATCCTGTTGACCAGCCTGTTCGTCTGCCAACCGAACTACAACGCAACCCGCCGGCGCCTGGCGCTGCGCATCATCGGCACTCTGGCCGGTATCCTGATCGGCCTGCCAATCCTCTATTTCGTGCCTTCCGTGGAAGGACAACTGGTGTTGATCGTCATCACCGGTGTCCTGTTCTTCGCTTTTCGCACCGTGCAGTATGCCCATGCAACGATGTTCATTACGCTGCTTGTGTTGCTGTGCTTTAACCTGTTGGGTGAAGGTTTCGAAGTAGCAGCCCCGCGCGTTTACGATACCTTGTTGGGTTGCGCCATCGCCTGGGCGGCGGTCAGCTTTATCTGGCCGGACTGGAAGTTCCGCCAACTGCCGGCGATAGTGGATAAAACGCTGAATGCCAACTGTCGCTATCTGGACGCCATTCTGGTGCAATATCATCAGGGTAAGGATAACGGGCTCGCTTACCGCATCGCGCGGCGAGATGCCCACAACAGCGATGCTGAACTGGCTTCGGTCATCTCCAACATGTCCGCCGATCCCAAGGCCGACAAGGCGTTGCAAGAAGCCGCCTTCCGTCTGCTCTGCCTGAACCACACTCTCCTGAGTTATATCTCGGCGTTGGGGGCGCACCGCGAGCGGTTGAATACCCCTGCCACACTCGATCTGCTCAATGATGCCGTGTGTTACGTGGACGGCGCCTTACATCAAGAAGAACGGAACAGCCAGCGCATTGCGCAAGCGCTGGAACAGCTGGCGGAGCGCATTCGCACAGCCGTTCCGGAACCTGAAAGCAAAGAACAGTTGGTTTTGCAGCAGGTGGGGCTAATGCTCGAGCTGCTGCCGGAACTCACCGCACTCCATACCCAAATCAATAAGGCAACCTAATTATTCAGGGCCCGCTCGATGGGCCCTGAACTACTGGCTCATGCCCATGGCGGCGCATAGCCATCGTATGATCGAACCAGCGCACCAGTTCGTTGCGCAATTCGGTCGGCAATGCCGCCTGATGATAGCCGGCTATCGCGCCGCCCAGCGACAGCAGCACGCGCAACCCCAGATTGGTCTGCTGTTGCAGCAGGCGAAGATAGCTACGTTTGGCGCCATGCAGCCGCAGGTCATAGGCATTGCGAATACCCGCTCGCCATAGCAAGCGCTCCATGTTGACATCTATATTTGGCAACGCCTTCAATCTGCCGTGATCGCCGGCCTTGAGCCGCTGCTCTCGGCGCGCTTCCCTGATGGCCTGCCAGGCCAACCCTACCAGCTCGTTGCGTTCCCGCCACAGCGACTCGTCAACCCAGTAATAGCGCAAGGTGATGGGCACACCGCGCTTGGAATAGACCATATTGACCATGCCCCGGGCGCGAAAGGCCGGTTCCATGCTCGCCGTAGCCCGCAAGTACAATTCCCCTTCCGCTACTACCGCAAACATTATCCCTTCAGCCAGCAGCCCATAGCCGCCAAACTGTGATCGTGTTGTGATGGCGCCCAGCGCCGCAAAGCAATTTTTAGCCTGCGCGATCCTTCTCGTCGACATCCTTTTCATAGCGTTCCTCCTTTTTAGGTTCTGGCCGTATTATTTCTCTCATCAATGAAAAAAGTAACGTGAACAACTAATTAGAAAAATACGCACTATCCGCCCGCCTGCCAATCACAAAAACCGCCAGTACAAAAAATGATCGCAATTATGCGAGCCGCTACGAAAATTTGGGTTGATCTTATCCTAAATCAGGGATACTGTATAAACATACAGTAACACGACGGGCGGGAACTTTATGCGTACTCAATCACTCTACCAACCTCATTTCGGCCATGGCTCTTATACAACGCGCAATGTTGCGAAGAACACGGATATCGGCAAAGAGAATGGCTTGATCAGTGAACTTGTTTACAACGAGCGCCAGCCCGCAGTGGCTCAATTACTGTTGCCCCTGCTGCTGCAATTGGGCAAACAGTCTCGCTGGCTTCTGTGGCTGACGCCGCAGCAAAAATTAAGCAAGCAATGGCTGCAGCAATCCGGTCTGCCTGTAGATAAAATGGTGCAACTGAGCCAGATCAGCCCGGTGAATACGGTCGAGGCGATGGAAAAAGCGCTGCAAACGGGAAATTACAGCGTGGTTCTCGGCTGGTTGCCCGAGCTAACGGAGGAGGATCGTCTAAAATTAAGACGTGCGGCAGAATTGGGTAATGCCTATGGGTTTATCATGCGCCCTCAACGTGACATTAGCCCGACTCACGGACACTGTTCTACCCTAAAAATTCACTCTTCTTTGTATCATTAAGTAAATTTAGGATTTTTCCCATCATTTTCGCACCCCCTAAGCGGAACCTTTGTGGGGGAAGGCAAAAAGCGAGTCCGGCTGCGGTTTGGCAGGCAAAAACGCTCGATGAATCGCCGCTTTTTTAGGCTAAGAATGTTAGCAAATATGTACGATTCCGCGTTTTTTTTTAGAGCCTTATCACATCACACTTGTAACTTTCGCGCCACGTTGTAGACTTTACATCGCCAAGGTTGCTCTATAACGTCAGAAAAACTGGCGAGTAACAAACGAGGGCTTAAACCTTGGCGAAGGAATTTAACCAAGGGCTTAAACAGCTTTAAAGCTCATTGCCTATTTGGATGATAACGAGGCGCAAAATGAAAAAGACAGCTATCGCATTAGCAGTGGCACTGGCAGGTTTCGCTACCGTAGCGCAAGCCGCTCCAAAAGATAACACCTGGTACACCGGTGCTAAACTGGGCTGGTCCCAGTACCACGACACTGGTTTCTACGGTAACGGTTACCAGAACGGTATCGGCAACGGCCCAACCCACAAAGATCAGCTGGGTGCCGGCGCGTTCCTGGGCTACCAGGCAAACCAATACCTGGGCTTCGAGCTGGGCTATGACTGGCTCGGCCGCATGCCTTACAAAGGCAGCGTGAACAACGGTGCTTTCAAAGCGCAGGGCGTTCAACTGGCCGCTAAACTGAGCTACCCAATTGCTGACGATCTGGACATCTACACTCGTCTGGGTGGTATGGTATGGCGTGCAGACTCCAAAGCTAACTACGGCCGTACTGGTCAGCGTCTGAGCGACCACGACACCGGCGTTTCTCCGCTGGCTGCTGTTGGTGTTGAATACGCACTGACCAAAAACTGGGCTACCCGCCTGGATTACCAGTTCGTAAGCAACATCGGTGACGCAGGTACCGTTGGCGCACGTCCAGACAACACTATGCTGAGCCTGGGCGTTTCTTACCGCTTCGGTCAGGATGACGTAGTTGCTCCAGCACCAGCTCCGGCTCCAGCTCCAGTTGTTGAAACCAAGCGTTTCACTCTGAAGTCTGACGTGCTGTTCAACTTCAACAAATCTACTCTGAAAGCAGAAGGCCAGCAGGCTCTGGATCAGCTGTACACCCAGCTGAGCTCCATGGATCCTAAAGACGGCTCCGTAGTTGTTCTGGGTTACACCGACGCCGTTGGTTCTGACCAGTACAACCAGAAACTGTCTGAACAACGCGCACAGAGCGTTGTTGACTACCTGGTCTCCAAAGGCATCCCGTCAGACAAAATCTCTGCACGTGGTATGGGTGAAGCAGATGCAGTTACAGGCAACACCTGTGGCTACAAATCTGGCCGCGCTACCAAAGCTCAGATCGCTTGCCTGGCACCAGATCGTCGCGTAGAGATCGAAGTTAAAGGTATCAAAGACGTTGTAACTCAGCCTCAGGGCTAAGTTTACTCGCCTAATAAAAAACCCCGCCAATGCGGGGTTTTTTTTCGTCCTCTTGTTGCCAGAACATTCAATGCCTGGCGCCATAGGGGCGTTCTCACGCGCTTACTTGGGATCTTTGCCAAGAATCGCCTTCAAGTCTTCTTTCAACGACGACATCTGGTTCGCATACTTTTCTTTGCGTTCAGCGTCTTCGATAAGCTGCACGACGGTTTCCGACAGCGTAACGCCACGGCGGCGCGCCAGGGCAGCCAATCGTTGCCAAACCAAAAACTCCAGATCGATAGATTTTTTACGCGTATGCTGGTGTTCTGCGTTAAAATGACGTTTGCGGCGGGCGCGGATCGTTTGTTTCATCCGGTTATCCAGTTCCGGATTCATATGAGCGGCAATCCATGCAAGTACCTTTACCGGCTCATTTTCCAGCTTCAGCAGCTCGTTAACCGCCTCCTGAGCAGCGCTGTTTTCAATGTAGCGGGTAATGAGTTCCCCTTCCCGATGCTTTTTCACCAGGTACTTCCATTTCCAACCGCTCTCCAGATTTTCCAGTTGCTGATATTTCATCTTGAGCTCTTCAGTGACCGCGTAACTTCAAATAAGCATAACAGCTTTGCGCCGAATTTCCCCGGCAATTAAACCGTCTTTTAGACTGTTTTTTGCACAGTCACCGCGCGATGTCAAACTCCCTGATGCCAACTGGCACTCCACATGTATCAAGCCGCCGTTATTCTTGTATAATCGCCCTTTCCCTTTTTAACGATTGCATCTAACACTTTGACCAATAACCGACTTGAATGGCAATCTTTATTGCCGGACGTAACGCCTTATCAGGCGATATTTGATACCGCCGCTCAGTTGGCACCCGTGCCCTTTTCCGCCATTCAGCCTCGGCTGGAAAATGCCCTGACGCTATTTTGCCACCCCCAATCGCCACCGCGTTTCATGCTGTTGAAAGCGCAAGAAACGCGAGAGTATCTGGAACTGATCGCTCACGCCGTCAAACCACTGCTGCCGAAAAATACGGCATGCCGCGGCAGCCACTATGTCATTCAGGATGGCAAGGTCAGCGTCGAGCCAGCCAGCCGTGGCGATGAACCTTTTGCCGCCGGCGGCGCTTGTCTGTTCCAGGAGTGGATTGAACCGGAACAGCTGTTTGGCTGCGTACGGATCCACAATGGCGACATTACCCTGCAGCCGGGTCTGGTGCACCAGGCCAACGGCGGCATTCTGATTCTGTCGGCGCGGGCGCTGCTTGCTCAGCCGTTGCTGTGGCTGCGGCTGAAGCAAATGATCGGCCAGCGCCAGTTCCACTGGGTTTCGCCAGACGAAACCCGCCCGCTGCCGGTAGCCATTCCACCGATGCCGCTGGATCTGCGGCTGATTGTAGTCGGCGATCGTCACGGCCTGGCCGATTTTCACGATATCGAGCCGGAACTGAGTGAACAAGCGATCTACGGTGAATTCGAAGACGATCTGCAGCTGACTGAAGTTGATGATATGACGCAGTGGTGCGGTTACGTCAACGGCGTGATTGCCGACCAGCAATTGCCGATGCTGGCGAACGACGCCTGGCCGCCGCTGATCGTCCAGGCTGTGCGTTACAGTGGCGATCAGGGCATTCTACCACTCTCGCCGGTTTGGCTTGGCCAGCAGCTATCCGAAGCCGCACTGTATGCCGAAGAAGATCTCATTACGGCCAAAGCGTTCGAGGCGGCGTTAAATGCCCGAGAATGGCGCGAAAGCTATCTGGCCGAGCGTATGCAGGATGAGATTGAGTTGGGTCAGATCCTGATTGAGACCGAGGGTGAAGTGGTCGGACAGATCAACGGTCTGTCTGTCCTGGATTATCCCGGTCATCCACGCAGCTTTGGCGAACCGTCACGGATCAGTTGCGTTGTGCATCTCGGCGACGGCGAGTTCACCGACGTCGAGCGCAAAGCCGAACTGGGCGGCAACCTGCACGCTAAAGGCATGATGATCATGCAGGCGTTTCTGATCGCCGAACTGGATCTTGATCAGCAGCTGCCCTTCTCCGCTTCCATCGTCTTTGAGCAATCTTATGGTGAAGTGGACGGTGACAGCGCCTCGCTGGCTGAGCTATGCGCATTGGTCAGCGCCCTGTCACAGCAACCGATCACCCAGCAGATCGCCGTCACTGGCTCCGTCGACCAATTCGGCAACGTACAGCCGATAGGTGGCGTTAACGAAAAGATCGAAGGTTTCTTCGAGGTTTGTGTACGCCGCGGCCTGACGGGCAAACAGGGTGTCGTATTGCCCGTGACCAACGTGCGCCATCTGTGTCTGCGTCAAGATATCGTCGACGCGGTGCGCGAGGGGCAGTTCCATCTGTGGGCGGTAGAGAGCGCGGCGGAAGCCTTGCCTTTGCTCACAGGTTGCCTCTACTCTGACGAACAACAGCCGAATTTGTTGGCGGCCATTCAGGAACGGATTGCGCAGGTGAGCCTGCAGGAACGCCGTCGTCCTTGGCCGCTGCGCTGGCTCAACTGGTTCAACCACGGCTGATCGGACTTGTTCAGCGTACACGTGTTAGCTAACCTGCGTCCTTCATTAAAATAAGGCTTACTGAGAACATGGTAGATAAACGCGATTCCTATACGAAAGAAGACCTCGAAGCATCCGGCCGTGGCGAGCTGTTCGGCGCCGGTGGCCCACCGTTGCCGGCAGGTAACATGTTGATGATGGACCGCGTGGTCAAGATGACCGAAGACGGCGGGACTCACAACAAAGGTTATGTGGAAGCGGAGCTGGATATTAATCCGGACCTATGGTTCTTCGGTTGCCACTTTATCGGCGATCCGGTCATGCCAGGCTGTCTGGGCCTGGATGCGATGTGGCAGTTGGTTGGTTTCTACCTCGGTTGGCTGGGTGGCGAAGGCAAAGGCCGCGCGCTGGGCGTTGGTGAAGTCAAGTTTACCGGCCAGGTGCTGCCAACCGCGAAAAAAGTGACCTACCGTATTAACTTCAAACGCGTCATCACCCGTAAGCTGATCATGGGCGTCGCCGATGGCGAAGTGCTGGTTGACGGCGAAGTGATCTATACCGCCACCGATCTGAAAGTGGGTCTGTTCAAGGATACCACAGCGTTCTAATCACGCAGACGAGAGGGCGGCCATCGTCTTCTTTGCTAATGCTCTTCGCATGCCATCACGCCCAGCGTGATGGCATTTCTTTCTCTTACCGTTTAAAGACTACCTACCTCCTTTAATCGCCCGTTACCGAACCGACTTATCCCTCCTGTCTCTACCCTTTTCCTGCCCGAAACGGTCAAAGCCACAGGCCAGTTTGAGCGCCCCCCTCCCACAGCCAGCTATCGACACGATAGCGTTTTTTGCATCCGGTTATTTTCTTGCCCCTTAAAATCACCTAGTATAGCCACCCATGTAACTACAATAAATGTACCAACTAAGGGCCGATATGCAAAAAACCCGCTTTAGCGATGCACCTTGCCCCGTCGCACGTTCATTAGATCGTGTCGGAGAATGGTGGAGCATTCTGATCCTGCGTGATGCCTTTCAGGGGTTATCCAAATTCGACGAATTCCAACAAAGTCTGGGGATGTCACCGACTCTCCTGGCCCGGCGACTGAAGGATTTGGTAGCCCACGGCATTCTGCATAAGCAACGTTATCAAACGCGGCCGGTTCGCTATCAGTATCTGCTCACCGAACGCGGCAACGATTTTCTCCCCGTGCTGGCGGCTCTTTCAGAATGGGGCAATCGCCATTTGATCGATGGTGACATCAGCGCCTTGTTAGTCGACGGCCGCACCGATCGGCCGATCCAGGTCCAATTGGTCAATGTCGATACCCAACAGCAGGTGCCGCCGCAGTTTATTACGTTGGCACCAGGGCCTGCGGCAAATGAAGGCATACATCAACGCGCCGCACTGATGCGGCAACGGCGCCTCGCCGATTTACCCGAATTTACCAAGGAGCCATCATGAGCAATCGTCGTATCGTCATTACCGGCATGGGCGCCGTTTCACCGCTAGGGTGCGGTGTTGAAGCCATCTGGCAACGTTTGTTAAAAGGAGAGTCCGGCATTCGAGCGTTGCCTGACGAGATCGTTGCAGATTTACCGGTCAAGGTCGGAGGTCAGGTTCCGGCGCTGGCGCAGGATGCTGAAGCGGGCTTCAACCCCGACGCTGCCGTCGCCCCCAAGGACCAAAAGAAAATGGATCGCTTTATCCTGTTTGCCATGGCGGCGGCGGATGAAGCCGTTCGTCAGGCCGGCTGGATAGCCGATACGGACGAAAAACAAGAGCGCACCGCCACCGTCATCGCCTCGGGCATTGGCGGCTTCCCGGCGATTGCCCAGGCGGTGCGCACCACCGACAGCCGCGGCGCCAAGCGGCTGTCGCCGTTCACCATCCCCTCATTCCTGGTCAATCTGGCGGCCGGCCACGTTTCAATCAAACACCACTTCAAGGGGCCGATTGGCGCGCCGGTCACCGCCTGTGCCGCCGGCGTGCAAGCCATTGGCGACGCAGTGCGTATGATCCGCAATGATGAAGCCGATATCGCCGTGTGCGGCGGCACCGAAGCCGCTATAGATACCGTCAGCCTGGGCGGGTTCGCCGCCGCGCGCGCCATGTCCACCGCACCGGCCGAGTTGGCAAGGCAGGCTTCCCGGCCTTTCGACAGTGCACGGGACGGATTTGTCATGGGGGAAGGTGCCGGCATGCTGGTGATTGAAACGCTGGAACACGCGCTGGCGCGCGGCGCCACCCCGCTCGCGGAAATCGTCGGTTATGGCACCAGCGCCGACGCCTACCACATGACCTCCGGTGCCGAAGACGGCAACGGTGCTTATCGGGCGATGAAAATCGCGTTGAGGCAGGCGAACATCGCCCCAGAAGAGGTTCAGCATTTAAACGCACACGCGACGTCGACACCCGTAGGGGATCTGGGCGAAATCAATGCCATCAAACACCTGTTTGGCACGACAGGAAGCGTCGCGGTAACCTCGACAAAATCCGCCACCGGGCACCTGCTCGGCGCCGCCGGGGGGCTGGAAACCATCTTTACCGCCTTGGCGCTGCGCGATCAGATCGCCCCCGCGACGCTGAATCTGGACAATCCCGATCCGGCGGCGGCAGGTTTACACCTGGTCGCGAAACGGGCTGAATCGATGAACATAACCTACGCCTTATCGAACGGCTTCGGCTTTGGCGGCGTGAATGCGAGTATTCTACTGAAACGCTGGCAGGACGAGTAAACGGCACAAACAAAAACCTCCGCCAAGGGCGGAGGTTATTCCTTTTATTTGACAGGGAGCCGCTTAAGCGGTCACAGCCCTGTCTTCCATGGCTTCTCGCCAACCTCCCAGCCATTGAGACCGGGCGTCCACCGATGATTGGTAGGGACAATGTTCCCTGGAACGCCCTAAAATACCTGCCTGATACCCTCTCGAATGCGCCCTTTCCAGACGATCGCGTTTCTGTCTCTTCATGCCTCGTTTCCCTCATTTTGGTCTGGTGGAAAGAAAACAATGGCTGCTTTTTGCGCAGCCACGAGTAATCAATAGCGCTAAAAGAAGAGAAGATCAATGCGCAAAATTCACGCCAATGTCATATTTGTGAGCTACGCCCGAGGAAAGTGCTAAGTGGCTGATCTGCTGGGAAAGGGGTTAACTGTTTGAAATGAAATAGAAATCCCTGCCAGCGAGAAAAAACGGATTTTCACGCCGACAGGGATTAGACGATTTTAGACCAAATTATGACTAAATGCCGCCCATCTGTGCTGCGATAGCCTGGGCTTCCTGCTGCCACCCCTGCGCCAGAGTGCGCACCAGGGCATCATAGCCGTCTTCACCCTGTTTCAGCTCCAGGTTGAAAGGCCTTTTGATCAAACGCCCCTGGCGGTTCAGCACCCACTCGCCGCGAATGATCGCTTTCCCGTCAAAGCGACCGTGAAAGCCGCTGATGGTCACGTTCAGCACATCCTGATCGCTGCTCATCGGCTGCGAAGAGACCACCCACCCCGGCAGCGCGCTGCTCAGGTTGGTGACCAGCGTTTGCTGCAACTGCTGGTCGAGCGGGCTGGCCCACAGGTTGTTCTGGGCTATCACATACTGTACGTCGTTGGTCTGATACACCACGCCGCTCTGCGCCAGATAATCCGCCACGCTCACGTGTTCCAGCCACAGCTGGCGCGTGGAAGCGCCGCTGCTGCTGGCCGCAGCAGGCGCACCCAGCGCCGGCAACTGATAGTAAGTCTTTTGTGGTGAACTGCTGCAGGCGCTGAGCAACAGCGCTAGGGCTACCGGGATCCATTTCATCATTTCGTGGCCTTCTTCGGCTGAGGGTCATTGCTGCCGGCGGCTTCAAACACCAGCGCGTTGCTCTTCTCATTCAGGGTGCGCAGCACCGGTTGCAGCTCACGCAACACCTGGTCGAGGCGCTGCATATCGCCCACCATCTTGTTGTAAGCCGGTGAACCAGGCTGGAACCCTTTCATGCTGCGGTTCAGTTCCAACAGCGTTTTCTGCATGTCCTGCGGCAGCGCCTGCATCTCTTTGCTGGCGATGATGTCGTTCAGCGACTTCATGGTCTGCTGCGTCGACTTCATGGTTTTCTGACTCTCCGCCAGCGTCTTGGTCGCTTCGTTGATCATCGGATTGATCGGCATTGAGTTGATCTTATCCAGCGTCTGCATCAGTTTCTGCTGGATCTGCGCCAGACCGCCGCTGGTGGTCGGCATCAGCGGATAACCGAACAGCTCGCGCGGCCCTTTCCACGGTTTTTCCTGCGGATAGAAGTCGAGATCGATGTACAGCGAACCGGTCAGCAGGTTGGCGGACTTCATCGAGGCGCGCATGCCGCGAGATTCCGCATCTTTCAGGTGCCCTTCAATATCGAAGTTGCCGCCCAGCTGTTTCTGGAAGCGATCCGGCTCGATGCGGATCAGCACTGGAATGCGGTAATCGTTATCCAGACGCTGCGCCATGCCGTCTTTATAGAACGGCACCTGCGCCACCGTACCCAGACGGATGCCGCGGAACTCGACCGGCGCGCCCGGCTGCAGGCCGCGTACCGAGTCGGAGAAGAACAGCAGGTAATCCTTATGCACGGTATACAGCGAATCCTGCGTGCTGCGCTGGTTGTCGAACAGCTGATATTCCGCCTTCTCTTTCGCCTGATCGCCGCGATCCCAGCCGTCCGGCACGTCAAAACTGACCCCGCCGCTGAACAGCGTGGTCAACGAGCCCATCTCCACCCGCATGCCCTGCGCCGACATATCGAACGCCACGCCGCTGTCTTTCCAGAAGCGCACGTTGGTGGTGACCAACTGATCGTAAGGCGCGGTGATGAACAGCTGATAGCGCATGGCGCGTTCTTTAGGATCGAAGTAGCTGGTTTCCACCGACCCGACGCGATAACCGCGGAACAGCACCGGATCGCCGGCGTTGAGCTGGCCTGATTTCTCGCTGTCCAGCACGATGCGCAACCCTTTGGCATCCGGGGAAGCCAGCGGCGGCGCATCGAGCAGCTGATAGTTGTCTTTGCCGTCTTTGCCTTTGTTGCCCGGCTGCAGTTCGATATAGGCGCCGGAGAGCAGCGTGCCCAGCCCGGAGACGCCTTCACGGCCGATCTGCGGCTTCACCACCCAGAAGGCGGAATCCTGGCGCAGCAATTTTTCCATGCCGGAATTGAGGCGAGCCTGCACCATCACCTTGCTCAGGTCATCGCTCAACGTGACGGTTTCCACCACCCCGACGTCAACGCTGCGGCTTTTGATTTTGGTTTTACCCGCTTCCAGCCCTTCCGCCGTCGTGGTCACCAGCGTCACCACCGGCCCCTGATGGCTGAAGTGGTAAAACAGGATCCAGGCGCCGATCAGCGCGGTCACGATGGGAATGATCCACACCGGCGACCAGCGTTTGATCTTCTCAACGTCTGCGACGCTATGATTATTTTCCGTCACCTTGCGGCTCCTTGTTGATTGTTTCACTTGCGCGATCCCAGGTCAGCCGGGGATCAAATGTCATGGCGGCGAACATGGTGAGGATCACCACCAGCGCGAACAGCACGGCGCCCGTCGCGGGATAAATGCTCATCAACTGCCCCATTCGCACCAACGCCGACAACACGGCGATCACAAAGACGTCGATCATTGACCAACGGCCAACGAATTCGACCACTTCATAAATCAGATGCATACGCTCGCTGTCGGCGCGCGGTTTCTTCCTGCCGTTCGCATCCCAGCACAGCCAGCCGATCGCCAACATTTTCAGCGACGGCACCATGATACTGGCGATGAAAATCACCATCGCCACCGGATAAGAGCCGTCCCCCCACAGCAGGATCACCCCCGCCATGATGGTGGAGTTCATCTTGTTGCCCAGCGCCTCGGTCACCATGATCGGCATCAGGTTGGCCGGAATATACAGCATGACAGAGGTCACCAGCAGCGCCAGCGTCCACTGCAGGCTGTGACGACGCCGCACGTAGCCCTTGGTGTGACAGCGCGGACAGCGCACCTGATCGGCCGGCAGGATCGCCGTGCAGCACGCGCAGGAGCGCACGCCCTGGCGCATGCCGGTGCGCCCCACCGTCAGCGGGCGATGCAGTCGCGGCGCCGGTTCGATATCCTGCCACAGCCAGCGCCGATCCACGCACTGGAAGGCGCGCACCTGCAGCAGGCAGAACAGGCAGTAAGGCACGAAGCTACTGCCGATGCCGATATCGCCGTAGGCCATCAGCTTGACGAAGCTGACCAGCACCCCGGCAAGGAAAATTTCCACCATGCACCAGGTCTTGAACTGGAACAGCACCCGAGCCATCCACTCTTTGAGCCCCAGCGGCAAGCGCACTCTGGCGCACAGCAGGATAATCGCCACCATGCAAAACGCCGGGATCAGCTGCACGAACACCATAAACAAGGTGGCCATGCTGGCGTAGTCTTCCGCCACCATCACTTCCGGGATTTGGATCAGCCGGATTTCGTTGCCGAGGCCGGCGACGCGCATGTTGATAAACGGGAAAATGTTGGCCAGCACCAGCATGAACAAGGCGCTGAGCGCGTAACCGATCGGCCGCTTGCGCGGCTCGTCCCAGCGGGCGCTGAGCGTGGTTTTGCAGCGCGGGCATACCGCTTTGCTGCCATAGGCCAGCGGCGGCAGCGCCACCAGCATGTCGCACTGCGGACACAGCATCAGGTTATCCTGCTGCGCCGCCGAGGGTGCGGAATGACTATGCTGCTGATGATTGTTGTGGGAACACACCATATTCCTCCTAAATAACGTCGCTCACCGGCACGTCGATGCCGCCCGCAGCAGCGCGCGGGCGGCATCGCAACGGTCAGCCGTTTTTCATCGCTTCCAGCTCTTCCCAACGGGCGAAAGCCTGTTCCAGCGCTTGCTCGGCATCAGCCAGCGCTGTCAGCACTTCTTGCGTTTCGCTATGCGGCCGCGTGAAGAAGTCGGCGTCGCTCATCTGCGCCTGCAGCGCTCCGATTTCCGCTTCTAGCTGTTCGAGCCGCTGCGGCAACTGTTCCAGCTCACGCAGCAGGTTGTAACTCAGCTTGGCCGCCGTTTTCTTCGGCTGTTCGGCCTTTTTCTCCGCCGCCGGTTTGCTCGCGCTCGGCGCCGCCTGACGAATCGGTTTCGCCGTCGCGCGCTGATGATGCGCATCGTAGTAACCGCCGACGAAGGCATTGATCACGCCGTTGCCTTCGAAGATCCAGCACTCGGTCACCGAGTTGTCAACGAACTGACGATCGTGGCTGACCAGCAGCACGGTGCCCTGATAGCCGTCGATCAGCTCTTCCAGCAGCTCCAGCGTTTCGACGTCGAGATCGTTGGTTGGTTCATCGAGGATCAACAGATTGCTCGGTTTCAGAAACAGCTTAGCCAACAGCAAGCGGTTACGCTCACCGCCCGACAGCGCCTTCACCGGCGTCATCGCGCGTTTAGGGTGGAACAGGAAGTCCTGCAGATAGCCCAATACGTGGCGAGGACGGCCGTTGACCATCACTTCCTGCTTGCCTTCCGCCAGGTTGTCCATCACCGTGCGCTCAGGATCGAGATCGGCGCGGTGCTGGTCGAAATAGGCCACTTCCAGCTTGGTGCCGCAGTGCACGCGGCCGCTGTCGGCTTTCAGCTGACCGAGCATCAGTTTCAGCAGCGTGGTTTTGCCGCAGCCGTTCGGCCCCACCAGCGCAATCTTGTCGCCGCGCTGCACCTGGGCGGAGAAACCGCGCACCAGCACCTTTTCGCCAACCTGATAATTGACGTCTTCCAGCTCGAACACGATTTTGCCGGAGCGGGTCGCCTCTTCCACCTGCATCTTGGCGGTGCCCATCACTTCGCGGCGCTGCGAGCGCTCGACGCGCAGCGCCTTCAGCGCGCGCACGCGGCCTTCATTGCGGGTGCGGCGCGCCTTGATGCCCTGACGGATCCAGACCTCTTCCTGCGCCAGCTTGCGGTCGAACTCGGCGTTTTGCAGCTCTTCCACCCGCAGCGCTTCTTCTTTGCTCTGCAGATACAGATCGTAGTTGCCCGGCCAGGAAACCAGCTTGCCGCGATCCAGATCGACGATGCGCGTCGCCATGTTGCGGATAAACGAACGGTCGTGCGAGATGAAGACGATGCTGCCGTCGAACTCTTTCAGGAAACCTTCCAGCCAGTCGATGGTTTCGATATCCAGGTGGTTGGTCGGTTCGTCGAGCAACAACACGCGCGGCGAGCTCACCAGCGCGCGGCCCAGCGCCGCTTTACGCAGCCAGCCGCCGGACAGTGAGGAAAGCTCGGCGTCGCCGTTCAGCCCCAGCTGCAGCAGCACTTCGCTGATGCGGCTGTCGAGCTGCCACAGCCCCTGGTGATCGAGGATCTCCATGATTTGCGCCATGCGCGCCAGGTTTTTCTCGCTCGGGTCGCTTTCCACCAGGTGGGAGATCGCGTGATAGGCCTTCAGGTGTTCCGCCTGCTCCGCAACGCCTTCCGCCACGAAGTCGAACACGCTGCCGCCGATATTGCGCGGCGGATCCTGTTGCAGACGCGCCACGATCAGATCCTGTTCGTAGATCACCCGGCCGTCGTCCAGCGGGATCTCTTTGCCGAGGATCTTCAGCAGCGTGGATTTGCCGGCGCCGTTGCGCCCGACCAGACACACGCGCTCGTTGTCTTCAATATGAATTTCGGTGTTGTCTAACAGTGGCGCATCGCTGAAAGAGAGCCAGGCGCCGGACATGCTGATTAACGACATAGTAATTATTTTCCTTCGCCGGCGTGAGTCACCAGCCAGCAGTTGTGGATCTGACGGTTACGGGCAAAATCCTGCGACAGCGTCTTGGCGGTGATCTCTTTCGCCTCCAGACCCAACGCGCTCAGCCCTGCCATATCCATTTGGAAACCGCGCTTGTTGTTCGAGAACATGATGGTCCCGTTGCGGCGCAGCAACCGTTTCAAATCTTTCATCAGCGCCAGATGATCGCGCTGCACGTCAAAGGTGTTCTCCATCCGCTTGGAGTTGGAGAACGTCGGCGGATCGATGAAGATCACGTCGAACTGTTCATTGGCGTTGCTCAGCCAAGACAGGCAATCGGCCTGGATCAGCCGATGCTGACGGCCGGTCAGGCCGTTGGCGCGCAGGTTCTTCTCCGCCCATTCCAGGTAGGTGCGCGACATGTCCACCGTGGTGGTGCTGCGCGCGCCGCCCAGCCCGGCGTGCACGCTGGCGGTGCCGGTATAGGCGAACAGGTTGAGGAAGTCCTTGCCATTGCTCATCTCGCCCAGCATACGGCGCGCGATGCGGTGATCGAGGAACAGGCCGGTATCGAGATAGTCGGTCAGGTTGACCCACAGCTTGGCGTTATACTCTTCCACCAGCAGGAACTCGCCCTTCTGCGCCAGTTTCTCGTACTGATTTTTGCCCTTCTGGCGCTCGCGGGTTTTCAGGATCAGCTGATTCGACGGCAATTCCAGCACCGCCAGCGTCGCGTTGATCACATCGAACAGGCGCTGACGCGCCTTCTGCGCATCGACGGTTTTCGGCGGCGCATACTCCTGCACCACCACCTTGCTGCCGTAACGGTCCACCGCGACGTTGTATTCTGGCAGATCGGCGTCGTACAGGCGGTAGCATTCAATGCCTTGTTGCTTCGCCCACTTGTCGAGCTTCTTCAAATTCTTGCGCAGACGGTTGGCGAAATCTTCCGCCACCTGCACGCCGCCGGTGGCGCTACCGGCCGGGCTTGCCGCCAGCTGATAGTTTTTCTGCACGCACTCCAGCGGGCCGTTCTTCGCCTTGAACTGGCGCTCGGCGCGCAGCTGCAGGCAGCTCAACAGCTCCGGCGAGGCACTGAACAGCGAAAGCTGCCAGCCGCCGAAGGCGTTTTTCATCACGCGCCCCAGCATGTTGTGCAGCGCGATCAGCGCCGGTTCGCTTTCCAGACGCTCGCCGTAAGGCGGGTTGCTGATCACCGTGCCGTGCGGGCCTTCCGGCAGCGGGTTGGTCAAGCGCGCGACGTCGCCGACGTTGAAGGTGATCAGCTCGGCGACGCCGGCGCGGCGGGCGTTGCCGCGCGCCATCTCAATCACCCGGCGATCGATATCGGAGCCGAAGAAGCGAGAGGCGGTTTCCTGCAGGCCGCGACGCGCGCGCACCTGCGCTTCGGTGGTGACTTCACGCCACAGTTCGGCGTTGTGGCCATTCCAGGCGCTGAAGCCCCAGTGTTGACGGTGCAGACCCGGCGCGCGATCGGCGGCGATCATCGCCGCTTCGATCAACAGCGTGCCGGAGCCGCACATCGGATCAAGCATCGGCGTGCCCGGCTGCCAGCCGGAACGCAACACGATGGCGGCCGCCAGGTTTTCCTTCAGCGGCGCCTGGCCGGTGAGATCGCGGTAGCCGCGCTGGTGCAGGCCTTCGCCGCTCAGATCGAGCGCCACGCTGGCCATATCGCGCTGCAGGAAGACGTTAACGCGAATGTCCGGCTGCTGTTTGGCAACCGTCGGGCGTTGGTCGAGCTTACGGGTGAAGCTGTCAACGATGGCGTCTTTCACCTTCAGCGCGCCATACTGGCTGTTGCGGATCTCTTCGTTCACGCCGCTGAAATGCACGGCAAAGGTTTTATCCACGCCAAAAATGCTCGGCCAGTCGATCGCCTGCACCCCGAGGTACAGATCCAGATCGCTGTGCACGCGGAATTCGTTCAGCGGCAACAGAATGCGCGAAGCCAGGCGGCTCCACAGCAGGCTTTGGTACAGAAGACGATCGTCACCCTGAAAATGTACCCCGCCCTGCACCACTTTGCAGTCGTGAGCGCCAAGCGCTTCCAGCTCGCTTTTTAACAGTTCTTCCAATCCACGCGCCGTGCTGGCAAACAGAGAGTTCATATCGTACTTATCACCAAAAAGAAAATTGTTGCGCATTATAGCTAATCCGCACCGCTTGTCATAAAGTTGCTCCCTTCTATTTAATCATCGCACGGAGATAAGGGTGATCACGCTTTCCAGACTCTACGTCCATCCGGTTAAATCACTGCGCGGCCTGCAGCTTTCCTACGCCCAGGTCGGCAGCAGCGGTCTGGCCTTCGACCGCAACTTTATGATCACCGAGCCGGACGGCACCTTTATTACCGCGCGCCAATACCCGCAGATGGTGCTGTTCACGCCGGCGCTGTTGCCGGACGGGCTATTCCTGACCGCGCCGGACGGCGAAAGCGCCGCCATTCGCTTCAGCGACTTCGCCGCCGCGCCGCAGCCGACCGAGGTGTGGGGCAACCATTTCACCGCGCTGACCGCGCCGGATGAGATCAACCGCTGGCTGAGCGGCTATTTCCAGCGCGACGTACAGCTGCGCTGGCTGGGGCCGGAGCTGACCCGCCGGGTGAAGAAGCACCCCGAAATCCCACTGACGTTTGCCGACGGCTATCCTTATCTGCTGATTAACCAGGCTTCGTTTAACGATCTGCAGCAGCGTTGCCCTGGCAGCATCAAGCTGGAGCAGTTCCGCCCCAATCTGGTGGTGAGTGGCGCCACCGCCTGGGCCGAGGACGGCTGGCAGGTGATCCGCGTCGGCGACGTGATGTTCGATCTGGTGAAACCCTGCAGCCGCTGCGTGCTCACCACCGTCAGCACCGAGCGCGGCCGCAAGCACCCGAGCGGCGAACCGCTCAGCACGCTGCAAAAATTCCGCTCCGCCGACAACGGCGATATCGATTTCGGCCAGAATATGATCGCCCGCAACAGCGGCATCATCCGCGTGGGCGATACGGTGGAAGTGCTGTCGACCAAGCCGCCGCGCCCTTATGGCGCAGGCAAAGTGGTGGAGAGCGTGCAGGCGCCGCAAGACAGCGCGCACAGCGTCACGATCGAATATGAAGGAAAGGTGTTTACCGGCAACAACCAGCAGATCTTGCTCGAACAGTTGGAACAGCAAGGCATCCGCGTACCTTACTCCTGCCGCGCCGGGATTTGCGGCAGTTGCCGCATTACGTTGCTGAACGGTGAAGTCGCGCCCCTGAAGAAAAGCGCGCTGGGCGACAACGGCACCATCCTGTGCTGCAGCTGCATCCCGAAAAGTGATTTGACCCTGGCGTAAACCGCCTTATACCGCCCTGTCGTAAGCCGGGGCGGCGCTTTCATCCTGTGCGCAGGGCTTCAGCCGATCGTGCATCACCTTGATGGCGTCGCCCAAGACCATGGTACGGCCGGCGACCGTCAGCTGATTTTGCGCCAGCAGGCACAGGCTGGCGTTATCCCCGGCCTCCACCACCAGCAAGCGCGCTTCCGCGCCGCTCTCCATCACTTTCACCGCCGCCAGCTCGCCGTTTTTCGGCTGCAGCGGGTAATGCTGCTGCGAGAAATGCCAGCTCTTTGGCATCAGCGGTTTCAGGAAGCGATAGGCGACCAGCGCATTCAGCACCAGCTCGGCGCGCTGTTCATGGCTAAGCTTGACCTGCTTGCACTGTTCTTCATAGGTGAAATAAAGGGCGGCGTCATCCACGCAAAAAGCACATTCATCAAAGGCGTCCGGCGTTAACATTTTGGCCGGGAAACGTGAACGAAAGATCATACCATTAGCTAAATCCAGCATTAGCCGATCGTGTTCGGCATCAAAATACCAACGCCAATTATCGTCAGGTTTTATCTTCATTTCGTATCCTTCTCGCTGCCTATGCCAACGCCGCACTCACCCTAAAAGGCGATTTTATCACCGATGAAATCGCTTAAACATCGGATAATTCCGCGAACGATATTTAAGCTAACGAACAAAATATAGACGAGCCGGGGGCAGAAATAAACCCCCGGAATAAAATGAGAGGAAAAATATTAGATATGGGTAACGATATCTTTAATCAAACGCGGGCCGTGATAGATAAATCCGGAATAAATTTGCAGCAGGCTCGCGCCGGCCTCCATTTTTTCGCGCGCCGCCGTCAGCGAATCGATGCCGCCTACGCCAATAATCGGCAGGCGCCCCTGCAGTTCGGTGGAGAGACGACGGATAACTTCGGTGCTGCGTGATTGCAACGGACGCCCGCTTAACCCGCCCGCTTGTTCGCAGTAATTCAACCCCTGGATCAATTTTCGATCCAACGTGGTATTGGTGGCGATCACGCCATCGATATTATGCCGCACCAGGCTATCGGCAATTTGGATCAATTCTTCTTCTGAAAGATCCGGCGCGATCTTTACCGCCACCGGCACATATTTGTGATGACGCGCATGTAATTCCTGCTGCTTATTTTTAATCGCAGCCAAAAGATCGTCCAGCGCTTCGCCATACTGTAAGGATCGTAACCCCGGCGTATTCGGTGAAGAGATGTTAATCGCGATATATCCGGCATACGGATAAACTTTATCCATGCAGATCAAATAATCGTCTTTGCCCTGCTCGACCGGCGTGTCTTTATTCTTGCCGATATTGATCCCAAGAATGCCGCCGAAATGGGATTTCTTAACGTTTTCAACCAGATTGTCCACGCCATGGTTATTGAACCCCATGCGGTTAATCAGGCCTTCCGCCTCAACCACGCGGAACAAGCGCGGCTTGTCGTTGCCCGGTTGCGGACGCGGCGTCACGGTGCCGACTTCCACATGGCCGAAGCCCATCGCGCCGAACGCATCGATGCATTCGCCGTTTTTATCCAGACCGGCGGCCAATCCCAGCGGGTTTTTAAACGACAGCCCCATGCAGTTGACCGGTTTGGTCGGCACGGACTGACGGACAAGAAACGCTAATGGGGTGCCGGTAATACGGCTGAGCTGACGAAAGGTCACTTCGTGCGCGCGCTCCGGATCGAGCTGGAACAACGCTTTCCTGATGAGGGGGTAGTACATGGACTCTCCTGATTTCCCGGTTGCAAACCGGGGGCGTATTATCCGGTATCCCCCGCCTAATTGGAATTGATTAAAGGCAAAAAAAGCCGTTTTTACGCAATCGTTTTCCCTCTTCACCGCCAAATCGGCGCTAATCCGCTTTTGCGCATATCCAAATCAAAAAATGAGATTTAAAAAACGCGCCGGGTTGCTGGTAGGTTTAAAACACTTCCTATTGATTTTCTAATTAAACCTAACTTTTAGTTATAAGGAGTGGCAATGCGCGTTATATCACTGGCCGGTAGCCCACGCATCCCATCACGTTCCGCCGCGCTGCTCTCGCTGAGTCAGAACTGGCTGCGGCAGCAAGGGGTGGAAGTGACGGCCTATACCCTGCACGACTTTGACGCCGAAGATCTGCTGTACGCCAACTTCAACAGTCCGGCGATCAAGGCGTTTGCCGAGCAGCTGGCGCAGGCCGACGGCCTGCTGATTTCCACGCCGGTTTATAAAGCGTCGTTCTCCGGCGCGCTGAAAACCCTGCTGGATCTGCTGCCGGAACGCGCTCTGGATCATAAGGTGGTGTTGCCGCTGGCGACCGGTGGTTCGATCGGCCACATGCTGGCGGTGGACTATGCGTTGAAACCGGTACTGGCGGCGCTGAAAGCGCAAGAGGTGCTGCACGGCGTGTTCGCCGACGACAGCCAGATCCAGCTGACCGACGAAGGCGCCACGCTCACCGACGCCGTGGCCGCCCGGCTGGAAGAGGCACTGGCCAGTTTCTATCTGGCACTTGGCCGCCGCAAACCGCCGGCGCTGCGCGTCGCCTCGCCACTGGCGGCGCGTCAAACCGCCTGAAACGCCTGGAAAAGGAGAGCCTGAATGAAACAACGCATTGCTTTGCGGCGTTGGCTGAGCGCCGCCGCCTTCACCGGCCTGCTGTCGCTGGTTTGGGCCAACGCCGCCGTCGCTCAGGATCCGGCGCAGTTCCGCATCGGCTACCAAAAAGGATCGGTCAGTCTGGTGCTGGCGAAGAGCCACCGGCTGCTGGAGGAACGTTTCCCCGCCACCCGCATCAGTTGGATCGAGTTTCCCGCCGGCCCGCAAATGCTGGAGGCCCTGAACGTCGGCAGCATCGATCTGGGCAGCACCGGCGATATTCCGCCGATCTTCGCGCAGGCCGCCGGGGCCGATCTGCTGTATGTCGGCGTTGAGCCGCCCAAACCGAAGGCGGAAGTGATCCTGGTGCCGGAAAACAGCCCGATCAAAACCGTCGCAGATCTGAAAGACCATAAGGTCGCGTTCCAGAAAGGATCCAGCTCACATAACCTGCTGCTGCGATCGCTGCAAAAAGCCGGACTGAAATTTACGGATATCCAGCCCGCCTATCTGACGCCCGCCGATGCGCGCGCCGCATTCCAACAGGGCAACGTCGATGCCTGGGCGATCTGGGATCCTTATTATTCCGCCGCGCTGCTGCAGGGCGGCGTGCGGGTGCTCGGCGACGGCACCGATCTGAACCAGACCGGCTCCTTCTATCTGGCGGCGCGCCCTTATGTCGAAGCCAACGGCGCCTTTATCAGCCAGATCCTGACGGTGCTGACCCAGGCCGATGCGCTCACCCGCAGCGACCGGGCGCAAAGCGTGACCTTGCTGGCCAACGCCATGGGGCTGCCGGAACCGGTGATCGCCAGCTATCTGGATCACCGCCCCCCGACCGCCATCACACCGCTCGATGCGCATACCATCGCCGCGCAGCAGCAAACCGCCGACCTGTTTTACACCAACCGGCTGGTGCCGGTGAAGGTCGACATCTCGCAACGCATCTGGCGCCCTAGCGCGCAATAAATACGGGAGAGCATTGACGATGAGCCTGAACGTTTTCTGGTTTTTACCCACCCACGGCGACGGCCACTATCTTGGCAGCGCACAAGGGGCGCGCAGCGTCGATCACGGTTACTTGCAGCAGATCGCCCAGGCGGCGGATCGGCTGGGATTCGGCGGCGTGCTGATCCCCACCGGCCGCTCCTGCGAAGACTCCTGGCTGGTGGCCGCCTCGCTGATCCCGGTCACCCAGCGGCTGAAATTTTTGGTCGCGCTGCGGCCGGGCATCATCTCCCCTACGCTGGCGGCGCGCCAGGCGGCGACGCTGGATCGCCTGTCCAACGGGCGCGCGCTGTTCAATCTGGTCACCGGCGGCGATCCGGAAGAGCTGGCGGCCGAGGGGCTGCACCTTAGCCATGAAGAACGCTACGAAGCCTCAACCGAGTTCACCCACATCTGGCGCCGGGTGCTGGAAGGGGAAACCGTCGATTTCCACGGCAAGCATATTCAGGTGAAAGGCGCCAAACTGCTGTTCCCGCCGGTGCAACAGCCGCGCCCGCCGCTCTATTTCGGCGGATCCTCCGCCGCCGCGCAGGATCTGGCCGCCGAGCAGGTAGAAATGTATCTCACCTGGGGAGAGCCGCCGGCGCAGGTTAAGGCGAAGATCGAAGAGGTGCGCGCCAAAGCGGCGGCGAAAGGCCGCCAGGTGCGTTTCGGCATCCGGCTGCACGTCATCGTGCGGGAAACCACCGAAGAAGCCTGGCGCGCCGCTGACCGGCTGATCGCCCACCTCGATGAGGAAACCATCGCCAACGCGCAGCAGGCCTTTGCGCGCTTCGACTCCGTCGGCCAACGGCGCATGGCGGCGCTGCACGGCGGCAAAAAGGATAACCTGGAGATCAGCCCGAACCTGTGGGCCGGCATCGGCCTGGTGCGCGGCGGCGCCGGCACCGCGCTGGTGGGCGATGGCCCGACGGTCGCGGCGCGCATGCAGGAATATGCCGATCTGGGCATCGACACCTTTATTCTCTCCGGCTATCCGCATCTGGAAGAGGCCTACCGCGTCGGCGAACTGCTGTTCCCGCACCTCGATCTAGCGCAGGAGGAAACGCCCGCTCGCCTTCAGCCGGTGCGTCCGCAGGGCGAAGTGGTGGCCAACATCTATGTTCCGCAAAAAGTATCGCAGAGCTGAGGAGCGCCCCGATGGCAAATAACGTACAACGCATCCTGTATCGGCTGGCCCCCTGGACGCTGCCGCTGGCGCTGGTGATCATCTGGCAAATCGCCGTCGAAACCGGCTGGCTGTCCAACCGCATTTTGCCGGCGCCGAGTGCGGTGCTGGCCGCCTTCTGGCGCCTGAGCCAAAGCGGCGAACTGTGGCAGCACCTGAGCATCAGCAGCCAGCGCGCGTTGTTAGGCTTCGCCATCGGCGGCAGCATCGGACTGATACTCGGCTTTATTACCGGGCTGTCGCGCTGGGGCGAACGCCTGCTGGACAGCTCGGTGCAAATGATCCGCAACGTGCCGCATCTGGCGCTGATCCCGTTGGTGATCCTGTGGTTCGGCATCGATGAATCCGCCAAGATCTTTCTGGTGGCGCTCGGTACGCTGTTCCCGATTTATCTCAATACCTATCACGGCATCAAAAACATCGATCGCGGCCTGTTGGAGATGGCCCGCAGCTACGGCCTGAGCGGTTTTCGCCTGTTTACACAGGTGGTGCTGCCGGGCGCGCTGCCGTCGATTATGGTCGGCGTGCGTTTCGCTCTCGGCTTCATGTGGCTGACGCTGATCGTCGCCGAAACCATCTCGGCCAATTCGGGCATCGGCTACCTGGCGATGAACGCGCGTGAATTTCTGCAAACCGACGTGGTGGTGGTGGCGATCGTGCTGTACGCCCTGCTCGGCAAGCTGGCGGACGTGGGCGCGCAGCTGCTGGAGCGCGTCTGGTTGCGCTGGCATCCGGCCTATCAACTGAAACAGGGAGAAGCGCTATGACCCTTCCCGCTCGCCTTGCGCAAGGCACGCCGGTGACGCTGGAGTCTATCGGCAAACGTTACGGCAACCGCACGGTGCTGGACAATATTCAGCTGCGCATTTCCGCCGGGCAGTTCGTGGCGGTGGTTGGCCGCAGCGGCTGCGGCAAGAGCACCCTGCTGCGCCTGTTGGCCGGCCTGGAACAGGCCAGCAGCGGCGCTTTGCTCAGCGGCAACGCGCCGCTCGCCGCCGCTAAAGAGGATACCCGGTTGATGTTTCAGGATGCGCGCCTGCTGCCATGGAAAACGGTGATCGATAACGTGGGTCTGGGGCTGCGCGGCCAGTGGCGCGACGCGGCGTTGCAAGCCCTGGAAGCGGTCGGTTTGGCGGATCGCGCCCGCGATTGGCCGGCGGCGCTGTCCGGCGGACAAAAACAGCGGGTCGCCCTGGCGCGCGCGCTGATCCACCGCCCCCGCCTGCTGCTGCTGGACGAACCGCTCGGGGCGCTGGATGCCCTGACGCGCATCGAGATGCAAGGTCTGATAGAGACGCTGTGGCTACAACACGGTTTTACCGTACTGCTGGTCACACATGACGTCAGCGAAGCCATCGCGCTGGCGGATCGGGTGATCCTGATTGAAGAGGGGCATATCGGGCTGGATCTGAGCATCGATCTGCCGCGGCCGCGCCGCAAAGGCTCGGCCAGGCTGGCGGAACTGGAGGCCGAAGTGCTGGAACGGGTGTTATCGCCGCCTGCCGCGACGGACGCCGCGCGCCGGGCGGCGAATTGAATGAATGAAAAAGGGACGGCCCAGGCCGTCCCTTGATGTCTCTAGCGCGAAAAAATCAGGCGTCGAGCGCCTTGCTGATCTTCTCGTACAGATCGCCGGACAGGTTTTCCAACCCTTTCAGCTGTTCCAGCGCCTTACGCATCAGCGCCTGGCGGCCGGCATCGTAACGCTTCAGGCGAATCAGCGGTTCGATCAGGCGCGCGGCGATCTGCGGGTTGCGCTGGTTGAGATCGCTGAGGATCTCCACCAGGAACTGATAGCCGCTGCCGTCCGCGGCATGGAACGCCGCCGGGTTGCCGGAAGCGAAGCCGCCGATCAGCGAACGGGTGCGGTTCGGGTTGCTCAGGCTGAACGAGCGGTGTTGCAACAGCGCGCGCACCTTGCTCAACACGTCTGCCGCCGGGCTGCCGCCCTGCAGCACGAACCATTTGTCCATCACCAGGCCATCCTGATGCCAGCGCTCGTCGAACGCCGCCAGCAGCGCATCGCGGCACGGCAGCTGGGCCGCGACCGCGGCAGACAGCGCCGCCAGCGAGTCGGTCATGTTGTCCGCCTGGCGATACTGTTCGTTCACCAGCTGGTCCGCCAGCGCCTCATCTTCGCCGAACGCCAGATAGCCCAGGCACACATTGCGCAAGGCGCGCTTGGCGATCTCGGCATGCTCCACGCGGTAGCCGTCGGTCTTGTTGGCGTGATACACCGCCAGCCACTCTTCGGCCAACTCCCGCGCCAGGCAGCGTACGATCGCTTCGTGCACCGCGGCGATCGCTTCCGGATCGATAGTGGCGAACAGCTCGGCGATTTCGTTCTCCGACGGCAGCGTCAGGATCTGCGCCGCCAGCGCCGGATCCAGTTTTTCGTCCAGCAGCACCGCACGGAACGCATCGGCCACGTGCAGCGGCAGCGACAGTGGCTGCTTCTGCTGGTGCCGCGCCACGTTCAGCTTGATATAGGTCGCCAGCAGGCTCTGTGCCGCATCCCAACGTGCAAATTCATTGCGTGCGTGCTGCATCAGGAAGGTCAGTTGCTGATCGCTGTACGGATAGTCCAGTTTCACCGGCGCGGAGAATTCGCGCAGCAGCGACGGTACCGGCTTGTGCGCCACGCCGTCGAACACGAAGGTCTGCTCCGCTTCGGTGACGTTCAGCACGTTGTTGACCGGCAGGCCGCCTTTTTGCAATGGAATGACATTGCCTTCGCTGTCGTACAGTTCGATATCCAGCGGAATATGCAGCGGCAACTTCTCCGGCTGATCGGCGGTCGGCGCAGTTTTCTGGCTGACATGCAGGCGATATTGCTGAGTTTCCGCATCGTACTCGTCGCGCACCGTCAACAGCGGCGTGCCGGACTGGCTATACCAACGGCGGAAGCGCGACAGATCGACGTTAGACGCATCCTCCATCGCCTGCACGAAATCGTCGCAGGTAGCGGCGCTGCCGTCGTGGCGTTCGAAATAGAGCTGCATCCCTTTCTGGAAGTTCTCCTCCCCCAACAGGGTATGCATCATGCGGATCACCTCGGAACCCTTTTCATACACCGTGAGGGTGTAGAAGTTGTTCATCTCGATGACTTTGTCCGGGCGGATGGCGTGCGCCATCGGGCTGGCGTCTTCGGCAAACTGCGCGCCGCGCATCACGCGCACATTGTCGATGCGGTTGACCGAACGCGATCCCAGATCGGAACTGAATTCCTGATCGCGGAACACCGTCAGCCCCTCTTTCAGACTGAGCTGGAACCAGTCGCGGCAGGTCACGCGGTTACCGGTCCAGTTGTGGAAGTATTCGTGGCCGATCACCGCTTCGATGTTCAGGTAATCCTTGTCGGTCGCGGTTTCCGCCTTCGCTAGCACATATTTGGAGTTAAAGATATTTAACCCTTTGTTCTCCATCGCGCCCATATTGAAGAAATCGACCGCCACAATCATATAAATGTCGAGATCATATTCCAGGCCGAAGCGGGTCTCGTCCCACTTCATCGAGTTCTTCAACGAAGTCATCGCCCAGTCGGCGCGATCCAGGTTGCCGCGATCGACGAACAGCTCCAGTGCGACCTTACGGCCGGAACGGGTGGTGAAGCTGTCGCGCAGCACGTCGAAATCCCCCGCCACCAGCGCGAACAGGTAGCAAGGTTTCGGGAACGGATCCTGCCATTGCACCCAGTGGCGGCCATCGGCCAATTCGCCCTGGCCGATGCGGTTGCCGTTCGACAGCAGGAACGGATAGCGCGTCTTGTCGGCCACGATGCGGGTGGTAAAGCGCGCCAGCACGTCCGGGCGATCCTGGTAATAAGTAATGTGGTGGAAGCCTTCGGCTTCGCATTGCGTGCACAGCGCATCGCCGGACAGGTACAGCCCTTCCAGCGCGGTGTTCTTCGCCGGGTGAATATCGTTGACAATGGTAAGAGTGAATTGTGCCGGCAACTCTTCGATGATCAGCTGGTTATCCTGCTGACGGTAGGCGCTCCACGGTTGGCCGTCCACCTGAATGCTCACCAGCGTCAAATCTTCGCCATCCAGCACCAGCGGTGCACCGGCCGCCCCCTGACGTTTGATTTTACTGACGGCGGTCACGCGCGTGGTTTCCGCGTCCAGACTGAAGTCCAAATCGATATCGGTCGTGGTGTAATCGGGCGCGCGATAATCGTGGCGGTATTTTGCCTGTGGCTGTTGTGTCATAAAAACCCTTAAACGTCTCAGTGAGTTATAGGTGCCAGGCTGCTCTTCTCCTTCGTACCGCAGCCGGTATGTTCCCCTGCGGCGCGCGGTGAGCCTGAATTGTGAATAAACTGTATCACAGCTGGCCGAAAAGCCCAGAGCCGCAGGGCGACCAGGAGAGAGAAATCAGAGGCAAATCATAAATCGCCCGGCAGGCGGCAGTGCGGGTGACCAATGGCCAAATAAAAATCAGCATTTACTGCTAAAAAACCGCCATCGCGGCGCGCCGGCATAGTTGAGGCGACACCGGCGGCATGGTGGTATAATTGCGGCATCAGGTTCAGGGATGGCTCGCATTATGAAGATTAAATACGCAATCTATTTTTTCACCCTGTGCCTGATGACTTCTTTCTCTCTGTTCATCGTCGATGAGCTGCTCGAAGCCCATACCGACTACCGCGACAACCAGCTAAACCTGTACAAAATTGATCGCGCCAAAGAAATTTCCGAAGCTTTTCAGGCTGCGTTGCTGGCTCATCGCCTCAAACGATTGAGCCTGATCGATCCGCAAATCACCCGTGCGCAATGTTTGGCCGCCGATCGGGTGGCGCGTGAGAGAATCACCCGGATCCGCGAACATCTGGACGATGAGGTCGCCAGACAGCTTGGGGTTCAGCAAAAAATCGCCGCGCTGTCGATGATCGCTTTGATGGAACAGCTGCTGGATAATGACAACCTGCAGCTTTCGCAGGTCAATAACACCAACGCCAATCTGTTCAACATCAACAGCGCCTATTACATCTCGCAAACCAGCAAGAGTTATTACCGCTACACCTACGATACCCGGATGGTGGATACCGACTCCTTTATGTTTCTCGAGGCCATCCGCCTCAATAACCGGCTAAATATGTCATTGACGGAATTAAGCGATCAGATTATCGACGTCAACGTCAGCCAGCTCGTTCGCAAAGACGCCTATCTGAAGTCCATTCAGCTAACCGGCGTGCTGAACGCGCTGAGCACCCGATTGATCTTCATGAAGATCAACTACGACGACGTGCAAACCACCGAGCTCGTCAATCAGTTGCTCACCCTAGTGTCGGCCGAACGTCTCAAGCAGATCACCGATGGGTTATACACCGCCATCAATACCCAAAAACCCTATCCCGCAGCGCTTATTTCGCGCTATGTCGACGAGCTGAGCGGGCTTTCGCAGGCGCTGTATCAACGCAGCTTCGAGCTGGAAACCGTCGCTTCGCGCCACAAGATTTACGATAGCCAGACGACCATTTACGGCATGATCGCGCTGGCCGGCCTGGTGGTTTTGCTGTTCATTTTGCCGGCGTTGGTGTTCTGCACCAGCATCAACCGCTGGCTGACCAAGACCCACAACAATATCGTGCGGCTGTCGCGCGGTGAGATGAATATCGATCGCAACGACGCCTTCTACAGCCAGGAATTGATCGCCATCAGCGACGCCATTCAGCAGCTCAGGCAATACCAGCTGGACAAGGTCTCGCTTGAGAGCGAGAAACAACTGCTGATTAAAGAGCTCGAGGCCTCTTCCTTCCTCGATCCGCTTACCAATATCTACAACCGCCGTAAATTCTTCCTTGAATGTCAACTGCTGGGCAACGCCAGCTACCCGCAGGCCTTTTGCCTGATCGACATCGACAATTTCAAACAACTCAACGACAGCTACGGCCACGACGTGGGTGACCGGGCGCTGGTGGCCTTCGGCCACCTGCTGCAACGCGCGTTCCGCGCCAGCGACATCTTCTGCCGCTATGGCGGCGAAGAGTTCGCGGTGCTGCTGGGCAACTGTTCGTTGGACAACGCGCGGGACATCATGGAGCAATTGCGCGCCCGTACTCATCGCCTGACGCTAAATCTGGCCGACGGACGGCAAGTGCGTTTCACCACCAGCTGCGGCATTGCGCCAGTCAGCGCGTTCACCGCGCTGCAGGCGGCGATCAAACAGGCGGACGAAGCGCTCTACTTTTGCAAAAAGAACGGCAAGGATCGGGTCAGCGTGCATACCCAGGCCGGCTTTATCTGATTCGCTGTTTAAAATAATTAACATTATAATTTTTATGACTAATTAGGCTAAGTCATTCACCTTACAGGCATATCTGGCTTTTTTTCCTCTCCGCCGCTATCCGGCTGCCATAAAGGCACGTTTAATCCTCGACCCGCTTCGGTGATTTATGGTGTGATGCAGCTTCAATAACAGGATAATCCGGGTATACTCCACCCCCACTTTTATGATTATCCGGATTTGGACACGCGCCTGACGAGGATGCTGTAACGCGCTATGACTCAATACGCTTCCCCGATTTTGACATCACTGCTTGATACCGATGCTTATAAGCTTCATATGCAGCAAGCAGTGTTCCATCGCTATCCCGCGATCAGCGTGGCGGCGGAATTCCGCTGCCGCGGCGACGAACTGCTGGGCGAATATGCCGACGAGATCCGCGCGCAGGTGGCGCTGATGAGCCGGCTGGCGCTAACCGACGCCGAATTCGCTTATCTTTCGGGCCTGCCCTTCTTCCGTCAAGATTACCTGAACTGGCTGCGAACGTTCCGCTACGATCCGCAGCAGGTCACCATCGACAACCGCGACGGCAAGCTGCAAATCCGCATCGCCGGCCCCTGGCGTGAAGTGATCATGTGGGAAGTCCCATTGCTGGCGGTGATCAGCGAAGTGGTGCACCGCCGGCGCTCGCCGCTGGCGACGCCGGAACAGGCGGTGGCGCATCTGCAAACCAAGCTGGCGCAGTTCAAGACGTTGGCGGGCGATCTGGATCTTTCGCGCTTCAAGTTGATGGACTTCGGCACCCGCCGCCGTTTCTCTCAGGGCGTGCAACAGGCTATCGTCAGCACCTTGCAGGCCGAATTCCCGTACCTGTCGGGCACCAGCAATTACGATCTGGCGCACCAGCTGGGTCTGGCGCCGGTCGGCACGCAGGCGCATGAGTGGTTCCAGGCGCATCAGCAGATAAGCCCGGTGCTGGCCAACAGCCAGCGCGCCGCATTGCAGGCCTGGCTGGATGAATATCCGGACCAGCTTGGCATCGCGCTCACCGACTGCATCACCATGGATGCCTTCCTGCGCGACTTCGGCCCGCAGTTCGCCGAGCGTTATCAGGGGCTTCGCCACGATTCGGGCGATCCCGTCGAGTGGGGTGAAAAGGCCATTGCCCACTATCAGAAACTGGGCATCGACCCACTGAGCAAAACGCTGGTGTTCTCGGACAATCTGGATCTGGAAAAAGCGCTGGCGCTCTATCGCCATTTCTATCAGCGCATTAATCTCGGCTTCGGCATCGGCACGCGCCTGACCTGCGATATTCCCGGCGTTAAGCCGTTAAATATCGTGATCAAGCTGGTCGAGTGCAAAGGCAAGCCGGTGGCCAAACTCTCCGACAGCCCCGGCAAGACCATCTGCCAGGACCAGGCGTTCGTCAGGGCTCTGCGCAAGGCCTTCGATCTGCCGCTGGTGAAGAAAGCCAGCTGAGCCTTCTTTATATAAAGAGAGAAAGCCGGCCCGGTTCACGCGCCGGCTTTTTTGTTTTTATCCCGAACGCCCTCTTTTCAGTCAGCCGCGATAAATGTTGCGCCAATCCGATGATTTCTGCTTGTGCTCTGCACCGCGGCAAGTAACATAGCCATTACCCCCATATTCTTGGGTTGTAAGCTATTTCTAAACCAAATTATTAAAGAGAGAAATCTATGAGCGTAGTGCCTGTAGTCGACGTACTGCAAGGTCGTGCTGCGGTTGACAGTGAAGTCACCGTACGCGGCTGGGTACGTACCCGGAGAGATTCAAAAGCTGGTATCTCCTTCCTGGCCGTCTATGACGGTTCCTGCTTTGATCCGTTACAGGCCGTCGTTAATAATTCTCTGCCGAATTATCAAGATGAAGTGCTGCACCTGACCACCGGCTGTTCGGTTGAAGTTACCGGCAAGGTCGTCGCCTCACCGGGCGAAGGCCAGAGCTTCGAGCTGCAGGCCACCGCGATCAAAGTGGTCGGCTGGGTCGACGATCCGGATACTTACCCGATGGCGGCCAAACGTCACAGCATCGAATACCTGCGCGAAGTGGCCCACCTGCGCCCGCGCACCAACCTGATCGGCGCCGTGGCGCGCGTGCGTCATACCCTGGCGCAGGCGATCCACCGCTTCTTCCATGAAAATGGCTATTTCTGGGTATCTACCCCGCTGATCACCGCCTCCGACACCGAAGGCGCCGGCGAGATGTTCCGCGTCTCCACGCTGGATCTGGAAAACCTGCCGCGCACCGACAAGGGCGCCGTCGATTTCAGCCAGGATTTCTTCGGTAAGGAAGCCTTCCTCACCGTTTCCGGCCAGCTGAACGGCGAAACCTACGCCTGTGCGCTGTCCAAGGTATACACCTTCGGCCCAACCTTCCGCGCCGAAAACTCAAACACCAGCCGCCACCTGGCGGAATTCTGGATGATCGAGCCGGAAGTGGCCTTCGCGACGCTGGACGATGTCGCCGGCCTGGCCGAAAGCATGCTGAAGTATGTGTTCCAGGCTGTGCTGGATGAACGCGCAGACGATCTGAAATTCTTCGCCGAGCGCGTGGATAAAGACGCTATCGCGCGTCTGGAGCGCTTCGTCTCTTCCGATTTCGCCCAGGTAGACTACACCGACGCCATTGAGATCCTGCTGGCCTCTGGCCAAACCTTCGAAAACCCGGTCTCCTGGGGTATCGATCTCTCTTCCGAACATGAGCGTTATCTGGCGGAGAAACACTTCCAGGCGCCGGTAGTGGTGAAAAACTACCCGAAAGACATCAAAGCGTTCTATATGCGCATGAACGAAGACGGCAAAACCGTCGCGGCCATGGACGTGCTGGCGCCGGGCATCGGTGAAATCATCGGGGGCTCTCAGCGTGAAGAACGTCTCGACGTACTCGATCAGCGTCTGGAAGAGATGGGCCTGAATAAGGAAGACTACTGGTGGTATCGCGATCTGCGTCGTTACGGCACCGTGCCGCATTCCGGTTTCGGCCTGGGCTTTGAACGTTTAATCGCCTATGTCACCGGCGTGCAAAACGTGCGCGATGTGATCCCGTTCCCACGCACCCCACGTAACGCAAGCTTCTAATTTATACGATCACACGTTTTTTAAACGATTTCGTTACAAAACAAAGGCCAGCCTCGCTGGCCTTTCGCATTTTTTAATATTGACGCACGTCACAAAGTTCCCGAAAAATTACATTTGGTTACACATACTTTCCTTTTGCAACCTCATTGCGACATTGGTATCATTTTCGTCCTAGATTAACCCGCCTGTGAATGGAACACTGCGTTCAGACACAGGACGACACCAATCTATCAACAATAGTTCCCAAGGAATTATTGGCGGCAGTGGCAAAGGTGTCCGAATAACACCAATGAGGGTAATAATGATGAAGCGCAACATTCTTGCAGTGGTTATCCCGGCTCTGTTGGCTGCTGGTGCAGCAAACGCAGCTGAAATCTACAACAAAGACGGCAACAAGCTGGATCTGTACGGCAAAGTTGACGGTCTGCACTACTTCTCCGACGACAAAGGTAATGACGGCGATCAGACCTATGTTCGTTTCGGCTTCAAAGGTGAAACTCAGATTACTGACCAACTGACCGGTTACGGCCAGTGGGAATACAACGTCCAGGCTAACCACTCCGAATCTCAGGGCACCGAAGGCACCAAAACCCGTCTGGGCTTCGCGGGTCTGAAATTCGCTGACTACGGCTCCTTCGACTACGGCCGTAACTACGGCGTACTGTACGACGTGGAAGGCTGGACCGATATGCTGCCAGAGTTCGGTGGCGATACTTACACCTACACCGACAACTTCATGACCGGCCGTACCAACGGCGTTGCGACCTATCGTAACAACAACTTCTTCGGTCTGGTTGACGGTCTGAACTTCGCCGTTCAGTACCAGGGCAAAAACCAGAACGACGGCCGTAACGTCAAGAAACAAAACGGCGACGGCTGGGGCATCTCCTCTACTTATGACATCGGCGAAGGCGTAAGCTTCGGCGCTGCATACGCATCTTCTAACCGTACCGACGACCAAAAACTGCGTTCCAACGAGCGTGGCGACAAGGCTGACGCATGGACCGTGGGCGCGAAATACGACGCCAACAACGTTTACCTGGCGGCGATGTACGCAGAAACCCGTAACATGACTCCGTTCGGCGGCGGTAACTTCGGTGCAGGCTGTGCAGCTACCGATGACAAGTGCGGCGGCTTCGCGAGCAAAACTCAGAACTTCGAAGTGACTGCTCAGTACCAGTTCGACTTCGGTCTGCGTCCAGAAGTGTCTTACCTGCAATCTAAAGGTAAAAACCTGAACGTCCCAGGCGTGGGTTCTGACCAGGATCTGGTTAAATATGTTTCTGTTGGTACCACCTATTACTTCAACAAGAACATGTCCACCTACGTTGATTACAAAATCAACCTGCTGGATGACAACGAGTTCACCAAAGCAACCGGCACCGCTACCGACGATATCGTAGCTGTTGGTCTGGTATACCAGTTCTAAGTTGTCTCGCTTAACGGCGGTTTACCGTCGGCTAAGTTAAAAAAACAGGGCTTCGGCCCTGTTTTTATTTGTGTCTGCCGGTAACGTTTTATCCTGCAGATTTCCCCTTATCCCTCATTTTTTCTGTCGAATCCTTCCCGTTCACAAGATCGCGGTGTTTTTATCGCAAACGGTTGGCAAAGCCGATAACTGGCGCTACCCTGATGCTTCTGTCTGCTTAACTCCGAGATTTGGAAGCACCTGACATGTTTGAAAAAATCACCGCCGCACCCGCCGACCCGATCCTGGGCCTGACCGACATTTTCCGCGCCGACGCCCGCCCGAATAAAATCAATTTAGGCATTGGCGTTTATAAAGATGAAACCGGCAAAACCCCGGTGCTGACCAGCGTAAAAAAAGCTGAACAGTATCTGCTGGAAAACGAGACCACCAAAAACTATCTCGGCATTGAAGGCATCCCGGCGTTTGCCAGCTGCACGCAAGAGCTGCTGTTCGGTAAAGAGAGCCCGATCGTCACCGATCGTCGCGCACGCACCGCACAGACGCCAGGCGGCACCGGCGGCTTGCGCGTAGCGGCAGACTTTATCGCCAACCAGACCAGCGCCAAGCGCATCTGGATCAGCAACCCAAGCTGGCCGAACCACAAGAACGTCTTTAGCGCCGTTGGCCTGGAAGTGCTGGAGTACGCCTACTACGACGCTGCCAACCACGCGCTGGATTTTGACGGCCTGCTGAACAGCCTGAAACAGGCTCAGGCCGGTGATGTCGTGCTGTTCCACGGCTGCTGCCATAACCCGACCGGTATCGATCCAACGGCGGAACAGTGGGCACAGCTGGCTGAGCTTTCCGCCGCCAATGGCTGGCTGCCGCTGTTCGACTTCGCCTACCAGGGCTTCGCCAACGGTCTGGAAGAGGATGCGCAGGGCCTGCGTATTTTCGCCGCCAAACATCAAGAGCTGATCGTCGCCAGCTCCTACTCGAAAAACTTCGGCCTGTACAATGAGCGCGTCGGCGCTTGCACCCTTGTAGCTGCCGATGCCGAAACCGCCGATCGCGCCTTCAGCCAGGTGAAAGCGGCCATTCGTGCCAACTACTCTAACCCGCCGTCGCACGGCGCGGCCGTTGTCGCCACCATTCTGGGCAACGACGCCCTGCGCGCGATGTGGGAGCAGGAGCTGACCGACATGCGCCAGCGCATTCACCGCATGCGTCAGCTGTTCGTGAACACCCTGCAGGAGAAAGGCGCACAACAGGACTTCAGCTTTATCATCCAGCAGAACGGCATGTTCTCATTCAGCGGCCTGACCAAAGAACAGGTGCTGCGTCTGCGTGAAGAGTTCGGCGTATACGCCGTAAACTCGGGCCGGGTGAACGTGGCCGGCATGACGCCGGACAACATGGCACCGCTGTGTGAAGCCATCGTCGCCGTGCTCTAAAGCATCGACGCAGGTCATAAATCATAAAAAAAGGGCGCTCTATGCGCCCTTGATTATTTCGGCCGGGAAATAATCGTTACCACACCGCCGGCTCTTCGCGCAGGAACGGATTGGTCTGGCGCTCGTGGCCAAAGGTCGACATCGGGCCGTGGCCGGGAATAAAGCGCATATCGTCGCCCAATGGCAGCAGCTTGGTGCGAATAGAGGCGATCAGCGCCTGATGATCACCGCGCGGGAAGTCGCTGCGCCCCACGCCGCCGTTAAACAGCACGTCACCCACCAGCGCCAAACGCGCCTGCTCATTGATAAAGACGATGTGGCCCGGTGTGTGCCCAGGGCAATGCAACACCTTGAGCGTCATCTCACCCACCTGCATCTCATCGCCTTCCGACAGCCAGCGGGTCGGGGTCAGCGGCGCACACTCTTCCAGCCCGAACATCCGGCTCTGCGCCGGCAAACCATCCAGCCAAAAAGCGTCCTCTTTATCCGGGCCGTAAATCGGCACCTGATAATGTTCCGCCAGCTCCGCCGCCGCACCGACGTGATCCAAATGGCCGTGCGTCAGCAAAATCTGCGTGATTGTCACACCCTGTTTCGCCACTTCCGCTTTGATTTTTTCCGCTTCGCCGCCGGGATCGACCAACGCCGCCTGCTGCGTGTTTTCACACCAGATCAGGCTGCAATTCTGGCTAAAGGCGGTAACGGGAATAAGATGGTATTTCATAAGGCTCCAACGACAATAACACCGCCTCCGCAAGGAGCGGCGTTATTCACTGAGGGCACCGCGATTACCAGCTCCGAACCGGGCCGGTATCGATGTGCACGAAGTTGCTACGTGGGTAATATCCTACACCACCAGCGCGCATTTTTAACGCCGCTTTACGGATATTACTCAATTGGATACCTTCAATATGGAAATCCATCGCCTGGCCCTTGGTATGGTAGCTGTGCTTGGCCACACCACGGCTGTGCGCGCGCAATTCGTTATTGGTATCTACGGAACGGTAACCGGAGATCAGCTGCACCGGCTTGCTGGTACCCAGCAGCCCCTGCAGGCGATAGAGGTGATCAAACAAGCTGGGATCGATCGATTTGACCTTGTTGGCGCGATAATCGCGGAACAGATGATTTAGCCGAACCAACTCTTCTTTATTGTAGCCTTTGCCGTCAAAGAACTCGGCTTTAATAGATTCACCGGTATTCAGGTTATTCAGCACTAAAATACGCGGTCGAGCGGTGGAAAGACTGGCAAATGCCTGCCCTGGAAGCAGCGCTATGCCCATAGCGGCGCCACCTAGCGCCAGCCATTTACGGCGATGATGATCAATTTTGTCCATGACTCTGTTAAACCCGGCAAGAATGTCAAAATAAATGCACAAAGCAGCGCACTGTCCGAACCATAACCGCCTGCGTATGCTGAGTCAACCCGCGATACGCCTAGGTTTACAGGCCCCCGCCTACGAGGGCCTGCGGTATAGCCAAACATTCTGACCGTTATTTATTTATAATTACTGCATTTACTGCATTAATTTTTTGGCCTGAGCCAAAATTTGTGCGCCCGATCTCACCGTATTATCATAATTGTAAATATCTGTACGGAATTGCGGTTGGCCATCATCCGAAACCCAGGCGGTTAGATAATACAGTTTTACGGGAATACGCTGGCGAATATTCACATAAGTGGTATTGCCTTCTTTCAGCGTGGAGGAAACGCGGCTATTGTTCCAGCCGGCATCCTGCAGCAGCATATTCGCCAAATCGGAAGCCTTGTTCACCCGCACGCAGCCGGAGCTGAGCGCGCGGATGTCTTTCTGGAACAGGCTGTGGTTCGGGGTATCGTGCAGGTAGATGGCATCCGAGCTCGGCATATTGAACTTGAAACGCCCCAGCGAGTTGGTGGCCCCCGGCGCCTGACGGACGCGATACGGGAAGTTGCGCGCAGAAACCATGCTCCAGTCGATCATCGCCGGGTTGATCACTTCCGCATCGTTGCTCCAGCCTGACAGCACGGTATAGCCGTGTTTCTGGAAATAGTTACCGTCGCGCATCGCCTTCGGCACGATATCCTCACGCACCAGCGTAGTCGGCACGTTCCAAGGCGGGTTGACCACCACGTTGTTTAACGCGCTGCTCATCAACGGCGTCTTGCGGCTCGGCCGCCCGACGATAACGCGGGAGGACAACACTTCGTTGCCGTTCTGATAGTAGGTCAGCGAGTAGTTGGGAATGTTTACCATAATGCCGGTGCCGACATGCCCCGGCAAGATGCGCAAGCGCTGGATATTCAGCGCCAACAGCGCGGCGCGGGTTTTCGGTGACACGTTGAGCCACTCGCGGGTGCGCACGCCGATCACGCCGTCCGCCGTCAACCCCTGCCATTTCTGGAAACGCTTGACGCCCTCCACCAGCTCGTTGGTATAGAGGTTGTCGCTCACCACGCTGCCGATCTGCGGCGGCGTCTGTTCCGCGGTCAACTCCGTCACCGGCGCCGCCGATGGGCTGACCGTCACGCGGCTTTTCTCTTCGTCTACCGTCAGCCCGCCGTCGTCGGGTTCATTGCTCTTCGCCGAAACCACCGCCGGTTCCGGCTCCGCTTCCGGCGCCGAGGCGGCCAGCATGCCGGTGCGCGTCAGGATCTCACGCAGCGCCGGGATATCGTTGCTCATTTGGCCTGGGCGCAGGCTCGGGCCACTGCCCACCTGCGGCCAGGGGCGGTTGTCCGCCAGCATGTCACGCAGCGCCTGATGCATCTTGGCGTATTGCGGATGCTGCGGCGCAAGCGAATTCACGTAGCTCAGGGTTCGCGCCTGGCGCACCGCCAGCTGCCATTGATTGATCACCGCCGTGGGTGGCAAACCAAGCTTGTAAGGAATATTGCTGTACAGCCAGTTGTTGCCGTTGGCGCCGATGGCGGATACAAACTGCAAATAGCCCAGCATCGCATCGGACAACACCGCATCGCGGCCCGCTTCACTGAGCGCCGGATCGGTCAACATCTTCACCCACTGGGTGAACTGCGGCTGTACGCCGGACATCGCCAGTTCGGCCAGCTGCTGTTGAAATTGCTGAACGGCCTCGCGATCCTGCCACATCGGCTGCATATGATTCGCCGCATACAGCGGCGCCAGCGTGGAAAGGTAGTGCAGATCCATACCGCGCGGCAACGCGGCCAGCAGTTCAGAACGACTCTGCGCAACGGACATGCCTGCTGATGCCACCGGTAACGCCGTTACGGTGGCCAAGGCGGAAAACGACGACACAAGACTACAGGCGATAGCGCCACTCAGCGCCAAACGTCGTAGAGAGTTTCCCTTTTTAAGCAACATCCCTTGCCCCCTGTATGCTCACAAAAAAAACGTCAAAAATTGCATATAGTTTCAGTATACAAACAGAAAGGCCGTTTCGCCCTGAGGACGTCGAATTACTGTTTATCTGATTAAACTAACCGCTTTTCAACGGATAAAAAAGCAGGACTATCATCCACGCGCACAAAAAAATAGCCACCCTGCGGCGGCTATTTTCGGATTTTTAGGGCGTTTTTCTGCGTTACGGCGTCTCAACCGGCGCAGTGCCCAGCGCCGGCGGCTCGCCAGCGAAACCGCGCAGCCCCACCACGTGCACATGCTCGTGGTTCTGGAACACTTTACGCACCAGTTTATAGGTGGTGCCCTTCTCCGGACTGATGTTTTCCGGCGCCGCGATGATCAGCTGCATCTCCAGACGATCGCACAGTTCGAACAGCGTGGCGATCGACTTGGCATCCAGGCGCGCCGCTTCATCGAGGAACAGCAGGCGACACGGCGAGATATCTTTACCGCGCAGGCGGCGGGACTCTTCTTCCCAGCTCTGCACCACCATCACCAGGATTGACATCCCGGTACCGATGGCTTCACCGGTAGACAACGCGCCGCTTTCCGCACGCAGCCAGCCGTCGGAACCACGGTACACCTCAACTTCCATTTCCAGGTAGTTGCGGTAGTCCAGCAACTCCTCGCCAATGGTCTGTGGCGTACGCTGCCCCATGTCGATCTGCGGATTCAGGCGCTGATACAGCTTGGCCAACGCTTCGGAGAAGGTCAGGCGGTTGCTGTTGAACAGATCCTGATGCTGTTCCTGCTGCTCGGAGAGCACGTCCAGCAGAGTGGCGTGCGCTTCGCGCACATTGACGTTCAGACGGACGCTCTTCACCTGGCCGAAAGCCACGGCCTGCAACCCCTGGTTCAGCATGCGAATGCGGTTCTGCTCGCGCTGAATGGTTTTGCGAATGATGTTGGCCACGCTTTTCGAACTGATTGCCAATTTCTGCTCGCGCGCGGTCAGTTCTTCGGTCAGACGGCCCAGCTCAATCTCCATCTGCTCGATGGCCTCGACCGGATCGTCGGTACGGATGATGTCCTGGCGGATACGCTCGCGCAGGTGTTGGTACACCGCGATATAGAACTGAATCTTACGCTCCGGCCGCTTCGGATCTTCCGACAGACGCAGCACGTCGCGCAGGTGTTCGTTGTCCGCCACCGCCAGACGCAGCGCGCCGAGCGCCTTATCCGACATCGAGCGCAGCTCGTCGCCATCCATATACGCCAGCTCGCGGCGATGCAGGCGGCGTTCCACGCCGTTGTCTTTCACCAGGCGCATCACCGCGCACCATCCCGCCTTGGCGGTCACCACCTGCTCGCGCAACTGATGATAGTCGCGTTCCAGCTTGCGCAGTTTCTTCTGCAGGCCATCCATTTCGGCTTCGCAAAAGGTCAGCTGTTTCTCCAGCTGATTGCGGCGAGCTCGGTTGTTGCTCAGCGCCGCATGCAGCTCGTCGCGGCGCTGACGCGCGCGCGCTTCGGCGTTGGCGTCGGCCTGCACGCCGATATCCACCAGCTCCTGGCTCAGCTCTTTCAGCATGTCGCGCTTGGCATCATACGAGCTTTTCAGCGAGGCCAGCACCTGGCTGTATTGGGTGAACTGGGTTTGATATTGACGCAGCTGCTCACGGGCGCGGGCGCGTTCGGCTTCCGCCTGTTCCAGACGCTGGCGCAGCTTGTCGTTGAGATCGTTGTTGGCATTCTGCATGCCGGCGGAGTCGGTATAGCTGAAGTGCGCGCGACGCTGCACCACTTCTGTCAACGCGAACGCCTGCTGTTTGGCCTGACGCTGCACGCTTTGCGCCTGCGCGTAGTCCTGCTGCAGCTGTTCATGCTGCTGCGGATCGCTCTGCAGCACCGACAGCAGCGGCTCCAGTTTGGTCAGCGACACCCCGTGCTGTTGAATGTGGCGCGCGGCGTCCTGCGCTTCTTCCAGCTCTTCACGGATCTCGTCGACGCGATCCTGCAGCGTTTCATCGTTCAGCAACGACACCAGCGGCATCAGGCGGTTGAGCGCGGAAATGCCCTCTTTGGCCTGGTCGTACTGCTGACGCTGCTGCTGATTCTGCGCTTCGTGATTGTTCAGCGCACGCTCGATCTCGCCGCGACGGGCGTTCAGGCCGCGGATCTCCGCTTCCGGATCGGCGTCGAACGCCACCGCCAGATGGGTGCCGATAAAGCGGCTGAAGGCCTGATGCGAACGCTGGGTTTTCTGCACGTCGAACGACAGCGTGGCATAGCGCTCCGCCAGCGTTTCACGCTCGGCATGCAGCACTTCCAGGCGGTTTTCGCGCGCCGCGCGGCCGAACAGCGGCACTTCCGGGTAGCGGGAATAACGCCACTGGCGATCGGCGATCTTCACCACCACCGCTTTGTCCTGTTCTTCGACGGCAAATACGCTGTCATCGAACGACTGCGGATCCCCTTCGATCAGGTAGAGATCTTCCGGGCAATCTTCCAGCCCTTCCAGCATCTCGCGCACCAGCGACAGATCCGGCACCACGATGGCGTGGCGCGAAGGGCCGTACAGCGCCGAGAAGTAAGGCGCGTCGTCGATGGTGACGTCATCGTAAATTTCCGACAGCAGTACGCCGCCGAAACGTTCGGCCAAGGTGACCAGGCGTTGATCTTCCGCGCCGCCCGGCTGGCTGAGACGTTCGATCTGCGCTTCCACTTCGCGCTTGCGCGCCGCCACTTCGTCGCGCTCGACGGTGGTTTCGCGCTCACGCTCCAGCAGCTGCTGCATGTATTCAGTCACCTGCTGGCTGTTTTCCAGCGGCTCTCCGCTCTGATCGCTGAGCTGGCTCAGGGCGTCCTGCGCCGCCAGCCAAACCGGCGCACGCGCCGTCAGCTCACGGATGCGCTGCTGGATCTGCTCCAGCTCCTGGCGCATCTCCATGCGGCGTTCGCCGGCTTCGCTGACGTTCTGCGACAGCGCTTCCAGGCGCTCTTCCAGCTCCTGCTGCAGCATGTCGAGATCGTCCGGCTGGTACTCCTGACCATGGCGTTTGCAAAATTCTTGCAGCAGGCGCTCGGCGTCCTGCTGCGAGCGCAGGCGCTGTTCCAGTTCGCTCAGGCGCAGGCGCAGCGGCTGAACGCGCTCGGCGAGGTGTTGCTGCGAAGGCCAGTCGCGCAGCAATTCGCGCGCGCACTGCCAGGCTTCGCTGCGGCTGACCTGGCCGGCGATTTTACCCACCAGCTGATAGGCCTGCTCGAACTGGCCGTGCGCGGCGTCGGCCACGCTCAGCTTCTGTTCCAGCATCAGCAGCGCTTCGGTCGCTTCCTGCTCGCGAGCCTGGAAGGTGTCCAGCCACTGCTCGGCGTTGTCGGCGGTCAGATCCGGCAGTTGGCACAGCGCGCGCGCGCGCTCCAACGCTTGCAGCGCCTGCTGATACTGAATGGCGCGGGTCTGCTGCACGTCGAGCGCCTGCTGGTAGTCGGCCAGCTGGCTCTTCAGCTCATCCACTTCCAGCTCGGCCGCTTCGGCGCGCGCTTCGTTTTCGGCCTGCTGCTCGCTCGCCTCGGCCACCACTTCGTTCTGCTCTTCCAGACGGTAGGTCAGCTCTTCCAGATCGGCTTCATAGCGTTCGATCTTCTCCTGCTGACGCATCGCCGTCTGCACCAGATTCAGGTGGTCGCTGGCGGCCTGGTAATCGGTTTCCAGATCGGATTCGGCACCGCTCTGTTCGCTCAGCTCGCGTGCCATTTCCACATGGCGATACTGTTCGGCGGCCAGCTGCTTGCGGCTGCCCAACAGATCGCTGCGCAGCGCCAGCGCACCGTCCAGATGGATGCGGCGTTCATTGGCATGACGCATATAGTCCGCCGCCACATAGGAAGTGGCCTCGGAGATCAGATGCTTGAACAGGTCGCGATCCGACTGGGTGACGCGGATCGCTTCCAGCGTCATGCGGTTTTCGCGCAGCGCCGCTTCCATGTCCTGGAACGCCTTGCGTACGCCGCTGTTTTCCGGCAGCAGGTAATCACGCAGCGAGCGGGTGATGGCGCTGGAGATACCGCCGTACAGCGACGCTTCGATCAGACGGTAGAACTTGCTGCGATCGGCGGACGAACGCAGACGTTTCGGGATCACGCCCAGATCGAACATCAGCGAGTGGTAATCGGTGATGGAGTTGAACTGCTTGAACTGCACGCCCTCCATCTCTTCCACGCGCTCTTTCAACTCTTGCAGCGACAGCACACGCGCCTGGCGCTCACCCACGGTCTGGGTCAGCAATTCAGTCGGCTGTACCGCGGTCGGCAGCCCCTGAATGGTGAACGGTTTGATATCGACCTTGCGGTCGCGCCCTGCCACCTGCTGCAGACGCACGCCAACCACCACGCGCTGGTGGCGTGAATTGACGACGTCAAGAGTTGAGTAACACACGCCGGCGCGCAGCTTGCCGTGCAGGCCCTTGTCGCGCGAGCCGCTGGTGGCGCCCGCTTCGGTGGTGTTACGGAAGTGCAGCAGCGTCAGGTCGGGGATCAGTGCGGTGACGAAGGCCGCCATGGTGGTGGATTTCCCCGCCCCGTTACCGCCGGACAGCGTGGTCACCAGCTCATCCAGATCAAAGGTGCGGGCGAAGAAGCCGTTCCAGTTAACCAGCGTCAACGAGCGAAATTTACCGCGTTCAATCATTCCTGTTCATCCTCTGCACCGTCAGGAGCGTTATCAACCTGCTGATCCTCAGCGTCATTCTCATCGTTCAGCGACAGGCTGGTTTCAACCGGCATCGCCTCGCCGTCGCGAATCATGCGCAGCTGCGCTTCACGCGGATCGTCGCCGCTGCGCACGTCGGCGCCGAAGCGGAACACCGCCTCGGTAATGCGGAACTTGCTGCTGTCATTGCCCATGAAATAGACCATGCCGAGGCGGCGCAGACGGTTCAGCGAGGTGCGCACCTTTTCGTGCAGCTTCTGCCGATCGAGATCCGAACCGGTAGAGCGCTGGTTGACGAACTTCAGCAGCTTGTTCTCATCGGCCAGGCTCAGCAGCTCGTCGTACAGCTCCTGATGGCTGAAAATGCCCTCGTGCGCCAGGCGCTCGGGGCTGAGATACAGGTAGCACAAGATCTTACCCACCATCATATCCAGCTCGGACAGCACCGAACGCGGGATCAGCGTGGTGGAGCGCGGGCGCAAATAGAAGAAACCTTCCGGCGCCCGAATCAGCTCGACGCTGTAACGGTTGTAAAACTCTTCCAGCTCATCCTGGAAATCCATTAAAAAGGCGTGGTTGTCCAGCTCATCGATACCGATGTGACGACCCGCGCGCAGTTGGCTATCCAATGCCGGAAACAGCGAGTTGGACAGCGCCTTGGCCAGCTTGACTGGCATTACTTGTTCAATATTTGTCGATGACATGGGCCTGGACCTTGGCTCCGTAATCATTGATTGCCTGCCATTCCGCCGGCAACCCTGAGAAATCTGCTTCAGCCACACCGAGGCGCACAGCCTGGTCGACCACTAAACGTGCCACGTCGAAATGACGCGCACGCGGATATTGCGCCAGATAATCGCGCATCACCGCTGCAAGGTTGAGCGGCATCTGCTGTTCCTGGTACACCTTCAGCGCCTCTTCGATCATCGCCGCCAGCTGTTCGCGAATCTCGCTGAACTCTTCGAACTCCAGATCCGGCGGCAGTTCCCCGGTCACTTCATCGCTGCGCAGCGCCAGTTCTTCGTCGCGCATGTCCAGCAGACGATCGGCATTGGCATGGGTCAGCGCCCACGGGTGGTCGAAATAGGTTTGCACCGACTGGCGCAGGCGCTGGGCGAACACGCGGTTTTTGTCCATATCGATAGCGGTACGGATAAATTTATGCACGTGGCGATCGTAGCCGATCCACAGGTCGATCGCCTGCTGACCCCAGCTGATAATGCGATCCAGCTTGCTTTGCAGATCGAACACCAGCTTGTCAACGAAACCCAGCTCCACGTTGCCGAGGGTTGCGTCCTGGATACGCAGCAAGTTGGCCTGCAGCTTATCGCCCGCCGCATCCAGCGTATCCTGCAGCTCGCGCAGGGTGCCCGAGGTTTCCGACAGCAGCATCTCGCAGCTGGAGATCGCCGCCCGCCAGTCTTTGCTCAGCAGCGCCGCGATGTCGTTCTTCACGCTCTGCTGCTGCTCGTCCATCACGCGTTGGGTCATGTCGATGCTGTCGAAGATTTCCGCCACCGAATATTTCAACGGCGCGAACACGTTGCGGTGCCAATGGAAATCGTCGCCGCCCTCGTCGGCGGCATCGGCGGCGCGTTTGAGTTCCTGCGCCACGATCGACAGCTGCATCGACAGACGCAGCGTGGAGAATTCGCGTTGGCGAATATAGTAATCGGTAATGCCGATACCCAGCGGCGTCAGGCGGTAAATCGCGTTGCCGTCCGCCAGTTCGCTGGTAAAGCGGTTCAACAGGCGCTGGCGCACCATGTCGTTGATCGCATTGTTGGCGCGCATCGCCACCGTTTCATGCGTCTGTTCAAAACCCTTGCTGACATGGCGAAATGCATCAACCAGCTCACCTTCGCTCATCTCGCCGTCCAGTCGTTCGCCGTTCAGGGTGGCGATGGCGAGCAGAAATGCGAGACGCTCCGTAGGGAGCGAAATAGAGAAATCATTTTTCCGTGCCCAGGCGACCAGTTCGGGTACTGTCTGGGAAAATTCACTCATAGTTCGTCCTTCAGGTTTGGTTTATGCGCCATGACGTGAATATAGCGCCCCAAACTCACGTACGGCTCCTGCCGGCAATAGTGCTGTTCAAGCGCCAGTAACTCTTCAAATTTTTGTGTTTGCAGCTGTCTGCTCTGCAGATAGTCGTGGAACACCCGCACGCCGGTTTTGCCGCCGATGCGCATGCCCAGCTGTTCCAACCAACCGTAGACCAATAGCGGATCGTGCGGATATTGCGGCGACAGCGAACGCTTGCGGCGCCGTCTGACCTCGGGATCCACCAGTTGGAAATTACCCAACACCACGTTGCGCATCAAGAGGCCGTTGGCGTTGAAGAACATCAGCGACAGTGCGCCGCCCGGCGTCAGGCAGTCATACAACGCCTGCAGCGCCGCTTCGGGCTCGGCGATCCATTCAAGCACTGCATGAAACAATATCAGATCAACCGGCTGTTCCAAATGTTGAGCGATATCCTGCGCAGAACTTTGTACGAATTGCATGTTCTGGCTCACACCTTTCTGCTCCGCCAGCAGCGCGGCGCGCTGGATCATCTCACCAGAAAGATCGCACAACAACACCTGATGTCCTAATTCTGCCAGTTGGCAGGCCATATGGCCTTCACCGCCCCCGGCGTCGAGAATGCGCAGCGGCCGCTGCGGCAACTGCGCCAGCAGCCCGGTCAGATCCTGCCAAACCACCGCCTGGCGGATTTTTCCTTTCGTGGTGCCGTAAATATTACGCGCAAATTTTTCAGCAATATCGTCAAAATTGCGATCCTGCATGGACAACGGCTCCGCTGATCTCATTCTTGTCGGCGGCAAAGCGCACGCCCATTCAAACCTGCTATTTTGGCACAGACTGACTTAGAATGTATCTTCTTGCGGCCTGTTTATACCTGGATGCCGCTTTTTCACCCAAAAGGATCTGATTTTCGATGCTGTTCAACCTGAAAAAGTTCTTTGGCGCCCTGCTGATGCCACTGCCGCTGTTGATGCTGCTGATGGGGCTGGCGCTGCTGCTGCTGTGGTTCACCCGCTGGCAAAAAAGCGGTAAGACGATTTTCACGCTGAGCTGGCTGTTTTTACTGCTTTTCAGCCTGCAACCGGTGGCCGACCGGCTGCTGCGGCCGATCGAGGCCGAATACCAGACTTATCGCGGTAACGATCCGGTCAGCTACATCGTCGTGTTGGGCGGGGGTTATACCTACAATCCCGATTGGGCGCCCAGTTCAAACCTGCTCGGCAACAGTCTGCCGCGCGTGACGGAAGGCGTGCGGCTCTACCTTGCACATCCCGGCGCCAGGATGGTGTTCACCGGCGCGTCCGCCGGCCCCATGCAAAGCAACGCCGCCACTGCGGCGCTGGTGGCCGAAAGCCTGGGCGTGCCGCGCAGTGATATGGTGATCTTGGGGGAACCGCGCGATACCGAGCAAGAGGCCACTCAGGTCGCCAAATTGGTCGGCGAGCAACCGTTCATTCTGGTGACCTCCGCCAACCATCTGCCGCGCGCCATGCGTTTCTTCAAGGCTAAGGGGCTGCACCCGATCCCGGCGCCGGCCAACCAGTTAGCGATCGACTCGCCGCTGAATATCTGGGATCGCGCCACACCGTCGTCAATGTTCCTCGGCCATACCGAGCGCGCGTGGTATGAAACGCTGGGTAGTCTGTGGCAATGGCTGAAGGGCGCAGATAGCGCCGGCGCAGAGTAAAGCTCGTTCAACCGGCCAGCCAGGGCAGCAGCTGTTGCGACGCATAGTCGAACGGCCGCCGCTCCAGCTTGCCGGTATGGATCAAACGCCCTACCGCTTCCCACACCACATATAGCCAGCGCCGCGCCAGGAAAGCGTCGGCGACCGGCGCCCGCTGCAGATAGCTGAACAGCAGCTGGCTGGGCATGCCCGCCTCGCAGAGGCGGAAAAGATCGTATTCGCGCGGCGCCCACAGCACTACGCCGGGATTGAGCATCGCCAGCAGTTGATCGCTTTTGGGATCTTTCAGCATGCTGCGCAGCGATAAGTTACCGTGCACCAGAACACAGGGATCATCGAAGCCGACGAAGAAATGGGTCAGCGCTTCGCGCGTGCGGTACAGCAAACGCCGATCCGCCATGGTCAACTGCGGGGTGGTGAGATTGACCACCGTCGCCCACAGCACTTCGACCCGCTGTTGATACCAGCAAAACCAGTCATTCTCCTGCGTGCTGTCAACGCTGCCGACGCTGCCGTGGCTGTCGATGCGGTGCCAGGCCAATATCCCGTCAACGATCTGCTCCATCAACATATTCCAGCGATCCGGCGAGCGCGTCGGCGCCTCAGCCGACACGCCGCGCAGGCGCTCGATCAGCAGGATTTCCGTATACGGCGCCTGCTGGGTACACACCACGCCATACACCGTAGGCAGGCGAATATCCCCGTCGCGCGCCAGCATCGACAGCTTGTACGCCTCCTGCTGGGCGATGCCCCGACAGATAAAGCTTTTCGCCATCAGCGGGATCGCGTTGCCCTGCCGATCGTACAGCGAATACATATGCGCATAAGGCTGTTCGCTCACCCGCTCCAGCCGGCTGATGGACTCACCCAGCACAATGCTCAGTTCGGCGCGTAACTGCTCCATAAGGCATTCACCTCAGGCTAATTAGGGGGGATGCGTAACATCATCGAACGGCGAGCGGAAAAATTCTTCAACGCAGATCAACAAAACGGGGATCAATAATGGGGGTATTGCATCGTCGGCGCGTTGCGCGGCGCGCCGACGAAATCAGGCTCAGGGTTGAATGCTGTCGCGCACGCGCTGGAGGTCTTCCGGCGTATCGACCCCCACGCTCGGGATCGCTTTCGCGACCGCCACGTGGATCTTTTCACCGTACCACAGCACGCGCAGCTGTTCCAACAGCTCGATCTGCTCCAGTTGGCTCGGCGCCCAGCTGACGTAGCGGCGCACGAAGCCCGCGCGGTATGCGTAGATGCCGATATGACGCAGCAGGCTGTCGCCGATGCTCTCTTTCGACGCGGCGAAACGCTCGCGATCCCACGGAATGGTGGCGCGTGAGAAATAGAGCGCGTAGCCCTGCGCGTCCATCACCACCTTCACCGCATTGGGATTGAAAGCCTCTTCGGCGCTCTCGATCGGCACCGCCAACGTCGCCATGCCGGCCTGGCTGCCCGCCAGGTTTTCCGCCACCTGCCGCACGATAACGGGTGGGATCAGCGGCTCATCGCCCTGCACGTTAACGATGATCTGGTCGTCGGCAAAGCCGTAGTGCGCGATCACTTCCGCCAGACGCTCGGTGCCGGAATGGTGATCCGGGCTGGTCATGCACACTTCGCCGCCGGCGGCTTCCACCGCTTTGGCGACTTCAGGATGATCGGTCGCCACGATGACGCGGCTGGCGCCGGACTCACGGGCGCGCTCCATCACATGCACCACCATCGGCTTGCCGTGAATATCGGCCAGCGGTTTGCCCGGCAAACGGGTTGAGGCATAGCGGGCGGGAATAATAGCGATAAAACTCATGCGTGCTTCTCATCCAGCGACAGCGCACGCGCTTCATTTTCCAACAGCACCGGAATGCCGTCACGCAGCGGGTAAGCCAACCCGTCCGCTTTGCACACCAGTTCCTGGTTTTCTTTATTGAAATAGAGTTTGCCGTTGCATACCGGGCAGGCAACGATTTCGAGTAAACGGTGGTCCATGCATCCTCCGCTAGGGGATAGGTCATCTGGGAAAGGCAGTGAGGATAGCATAACGCCCGGCCTCAGGTTAATCATCGGCGGCGCCAAGGTGCCGATATTTCCTCACTGCGTCAGCGCGACAGCTTGAACTGCGGCGCATCCCGGCGTAGAATTTTGTGACACAAATCACAAAAGAAAGCCGTGATACATGATCAAACGTCTGCATAAAATCATCGCTCTGTTCGCTAACTTCAGCCACTGAGACCCTTTGTAACGAGCGACGCTTCACTTCGTTTTACCCCACCGACGGCGTCGCTCGTTATCCCACTTCCCAGCCGGCACCCCATTCCGCGGCCAACGCGGCCGGAATGTCGCCCAGCGCGACGCGTTGCGCACCGTGCCATTTGGCCGTGCGCGCGATGGCCTGTCGGATGTCCTGCGTTCGCTGTTTACCGAAGCGCACCTGCGGCTCCGCATGGAAACTGATGATCTCGAAGATGCCCTGGCGACGGTGCGCCTTGGCGTCAATCCGCCCCACCAGCTCGCCCCGATGCAGCACCGGCAACGTGAAGTAACCATAGCGACGTTTTTCTTTCGGCGTGTAACACTCCAGCCGATAGTCAAAGTTGAACAGTTCGAGCGCCCGGCGGCGATCCCACACCACCGGATCAAAAGGCGACAGCAGGCTGGTGACCGTCGATTTCAGTTTGCCCTGCTCCGCCAGCGGCAGCAGTTCCGCCAGTGATTCATGCACATAGAACTGCCCTTCCAGCCCCTCTACCTGCACCGGCGAAATTTCCCCCTGCGCCTGCAGCTCTGCCAGCAAGGCTTTTGGCGCCACGCGTTTCAGCCGATAATAATCCGCCAACCACTCGGCGCGGAAAATGCCCAGATAGCGGCAGGTGCGATGCAACATCTGCCGGCGCGCCCGCTCCGCAGGCAGCGCATGACGCGCATCGTCCCAGGCCGGCAGCAGCCTTTCGGTCAGATCGTAAACCCGGTGGAAGTTGCGACGCTCGGCCACCATCAGCTTGCCGGCGGTAAACAGGATCTCCAGGTGCCGTTTCTCCGGTTTCCAGTCCCACCACCCGCTGTTGCCTTTCTTCTCGGCGCTGAAATCGGCGGAACGCACCGGCCCCTGTTGTTCGATGTGCCGCAGCAGGTTGTCCATCGCTGCCTGGTGCTGCTGCACCCAGTCAGCCGAGTATTTCCAGCCCATATCATGCGGCGCCAGCATGCGATGCCGCAACAGACCAAAATCCTCGATCGGCAGGAAACAGGCCTCGTGCGCCCAATACTCGAACAGCTTGCGGCCGGCGAGCGCCTGCTCCAGCCACTCCGGCTGATAGGCCCCCAAACGGCTGAACAGCACCAGATACGGGCTGCGGGCGACGACGCTAATGGTATCGATTTGTAACAGCCCCATGCGCTGGATCGCGCTCACGACATCATCGGGCCGAGCCTGGCGTTTAAGCGGAGAAAGCAGCCCCTGGGCGGCAAGGTGCAGTGCGCGAGCGGCGGTAAGGGAAATGGTCGGGGTGGTCATCCTGATATCCGTGGCGAGTAGGCAATGGCCTGATAATAGTGGATATCGCGGGATTTATCTTCGCCAGTGCTTGCGGGTGGCGACACCGGCACTGGCGAGGAAGGAGGATGCGATCAGAACGCGATAACGTCTGCCGCGGACAGCCCATGCGAGCTGCGATAGATCGAGAACTCAACGTTCTGACCTTCGTTCAACGACTTATTTTTGGTGTTGGCGATAGCGTTGCGGTTGACATAGATTTCGTCGCTGCCATCTACCGGTGAAATAAAACCATAGCCTTCGGCCTGATTAAACCATTTCACACGCCCCATTTTTAACACAGTATTTTTAAACATAACTTATATCCTTTTACTTGAGCATCCTTGACAACGTCATTTTTTATATTGTCTGGACGCTACCAGCCCATCCTAAAGTTTTTCGTAACAAACCTCTCGTGAGCAAAAAAATAAAAAACCCGCACTAAGGCGGGCTTGTTGAACTTAATATCTTCCGCATGACTCAGCGCTGAAGCGTCACCATGGTTGTATTAAGATCTCTTTATACGCGTTCCCTGTCTTCTTACAGAGCAACTACGTTGGCGGCAGCCGGCCCGCGCGGGCTGTCCTGGATGGTGTACTCGACGCGCTGGCCTTCAGCCAGGGTCTTGAAACCGTCGGTCATGATTGCGGAGAAGTGTACGAATACATCTTTGCCGCCGTCGTGCTGCTCAATGAAACCAAAACCTTTGCTTTCGTTGAACCACTTAACTTGACCAGTCTTCTTAGACATTACTTTTACCTTTAAATATATTTACAAAACCTGCCATAAGAGGCAATTGCGGCCATTTCAGAAACATTACTTATGGGAGGTACTTAGAAGGTTCGTCTTTGAAGCGGAATCGGATGATAACGTTTTTGGAGGAACTGCTTAACTCTAAACTCGAACATAAATAGGTCTGGATTACAGGCCGACTTGCATTTACTCATAAAAATGGTGAATGCACAAGAGGTTTATTGCAATAAATTCATCATTACACCGAATTTATTTTTATCCCCATGAATATACATGACTTAATTTAACGCTCGCCGCAGCCGATCCAGCGCGTTCCTCTCCTCACCGGGGCATCATTTGCCCGTCTGAGCGCTGCAAATGAGAGCTAACGCATAAAACTCTAATATGCTTGACGCCGCTATAACAAATCCCAAATCAGATGGCTAAACTTGAGGGGAAAACAAGGCAGACGGCTTTTTCGCCAGCACTTTTGCCGCTAAAAACACGATTTTTCAGATTATGCTGAATCAAGGAGCTATGCGCATGACCGCCCAGCAGTTCGTTTCACCTAATGAAATCCGCGCCAGATTCTCTCACGCGATGTCGGACATGTATCAAAAAGAGGTACCGCTGTACGGCGATCTGCTGGAGCTGGTGGCGGAAACCAACCGGCAGGTTCTACGCGAAGATGCCGCACTGGCTCATCAACTGCAAATCACCGGCGAGATCGAACGCCTGGCCATGGAGCGCCACGGCGCGATCCGGGTCGGCACGGCGGACGAACTGGCCACCCTGCGCCGCCTGTTCCGGGTAATGGGCATGGCGCCGGTCGGTTACTATGACCTGTCGGTGGCGGGCGTTCCGGTGCACTCCACCGCTTTTCGCGCCATACACGAAGACGCGCTGCAGATCAGTCCTTTCCGCGTGTTCACCTCCCTGCTGCGCCTGGAACTGATAGAAGATCCCGCGCTGCGTGCGCTGGCCGAGCGCTTGCTGGCGCGCCGCCGTATCTTTACCGATCGCGCGCTGGAGCTGATGGCGCTGCAGGAAGCGCAAGGCGGGCTGAATGAAGTGCAGGCGCAAGAATTTGTCGAACAAGCGCTGGAAACCTTCCGCTGGCATAACCAGGCGACGGTCAGCGCCGAAGAATACCGGCAGCTGCACGATCAGCATCGCCTGATCGCCGACGTAGTGGCGTTTAAAGGGCCGCATATCAACCACCTGACACCACGTACGCTGGATATCGATCGCGTTCAGCAAGCGATGCCCGGCCGCGGTATTACGCCCAAAGCGGTCATCGAGGGCCCGCCGCGCCGCCGCCGCGCGATCCTGCTGCGCCAAACCAGCTTCAAAGCGTTGGAAGAAAGCGTCGATTTCGTTGAGCACGACGGCCACGCCATCGCCGGTCACCATACCGCGCGCTTCGGCGAGATCGAACAACGCGGCGTGGCGCTAACGCCTAAAGGACGCGAACTTTACGACCGTTTGCTGCAGGCGACCAACGATGCGTTGCAGGCGCCGCCGAGCGAGAAGAATGCCGAGCGCTACTATCAACTGCTGGAGGAAAACTTCCGGGCGTTTCCGGATGATTACGCCACGCTGCGTGAGCAACAGCTAGCCTGGTTCCGCTATTTCCCGACCGAATGCGGCCTGGCGGCCAAAGAGTCGCTGGACAAGCACAGCACCCTGGAACAGCTGATCGAGAAAGAACACGTTCGCTTCCAGCCTCTGGTGTATGAAGATTTTCTGCCGGTCAGCGCGGCGGGGATTTTCCAGTCGAATCTGGGGGACAGCCGCCACGCGCAGTACAACGCGGTTTCCAGCCGGGCAGCGTTTGAACAAGCGTTGGGCAGTGAGGTGATCGACGAGCTGGCGCTGTATCAGCAAACCCAGCAGCGTTCGCTGGAAGCCTGCGCGCAAGCCCTGGGGCTTGCCACGCTGGCATCCTGAGATTACTTAGTCAGCAGGGACTCGATATCCTGCAGCAGTTGCTCAGCCTGAGCGGACGGTAGCACCGCATCAACCGGCAAATACCACCAATTGGGCTGGGCAAAGGCGCGACACTTCACCGCGTCCTTCTCCGTCATCAACAGCGTTTGATCTGCATTAACCAACGCCGCCAGCGGTTCCTGCTGATATTCCTGATGATCGGCAAACGCCACTTCCTGCACGACTTCGACGTTCAACTTTTCCAACGTCGCGAAGAAACGCGGCGGATGGCCGATGCCCGCCATCGCCACCACGCGCGGCAGCTCGGCCGCCGGGCGACGTTCACCGCTCAGCAGGTTCACCGCATCACGCGCCTGCAGGCGCATGGCAATTTCCCCGGCCTGCGCCACGCCACCATTGGCGACGCGCGCATCGACGCTGCCAAGCCGCGCGGCACGTTCACGCATCGGCCCGGCCGGCAACCACCAGCCGTTACCGAAACGACGCACGCCGTCGATGACCACCAGCTCGAAGTCACGCTGTAAAGCGTAGTGCTGCAAGCCGTCGTCGGTGATGATCACATCCAGCGGCTGTTGTTGCAGCAGGGCCTGCACCGCCTCGGCTCGCTTGGGCGCGATCGCCACAGGCGCACCGGTACGTTGATAAATCAGCACCGGCTCATCGCCCGCCTCGCGGGTCGACGTATTCTGACCGAGCACCAGCGGATAAACCGCCGACTTGCCGCCGTAGCCGCGTGACACCACGCCAACGCGATAGCCCCGTTGTTGCAGGTGTTCCACCAGCCAAATCACCATCGGCGTTTTACCGTTGCCGCCGGCGGTGAGGTTACCCACCACCACTACCGGCACCGGCGAACGCCAACTTTTACGCAGGCCGCAGCGGTAACTGAGGCGGATCAGCCAACTGAACAAGCCATAAAGCCACGAGAGCGGCAATAGCGCCAGATAAAGCAACGAACCGCCGGACCAGATGCGCTCAATCATTATTGACCAAACTGCATGCGGTGCAGCTGCGCATAGGCGCCCTGGCGCTCAAGCAACTCGGCGTGTTCACCGCGTTCGACGATGCGGCCGTCCTCCACCACCAGGATCTCGTCCGCCTTCTCAATGGTCGACAGACGGTGTGCGATCACCAGCGAAGTGCGGTCTTTCTGCAGCTCGTCCAGCGCGGCCTGAATGGCACGCTCGGATTCGGTATCCAGCGCAGACGTCGCCTCATCCAGGATCAGGATCGGGCAATCGCGCAGCAAAGCACGCGCGATGGCAATGCGCTGGCGTTGGCCGCCGGACAGCATCACGCCGTTTTCACCGATCACCGTATCCAGACCGTTTTCCATCTTGTTGATGAAGTCCATCGCGTACGCCATTTCCGCCGCTTTCTCAATCTGCTCGCGGCTGTATTCGCTCTCGCGCGCATAGGCGATGTTGTTGGCGATGGTGTCGTTGAACAGGTGCACGTTTTGTGAAACCAGGGCCACCTGATTGCGCAGCGAGGCCAGGGTATATTCACGCAGATCGTGGCCATCCATCAGGATTTCGCCTTCCTGAATATCGTAGAAGCGCGTCAGCAGGTTGGCGATGGTGGATTTACCCGAACCGGAACGGCCCACCAACGCGACGGTTTTGCCTTCGGAGATTTTCAGGTTGATATCACGCAGCGCCGGCGTTTCTTTGGCCGGGTAGTAGAAGGTGACGTTGCGGAATTCGATATCGCCTTTCGCACGCTTCACTTCGCGGGTGCCGGTGTCTTTTTCCTGTTCCATATCCAAAATGGAGAACAGCGTCTGACAGGCCGCCATCCCTCGCTGGAACTGGGCATTGACGTTGGTCAGCGACTTCAGCGGACGCATCAGCGCGATCATCGACGAGAACACCACGGTAATGGTGCCGGCGGTCAGGGTTTCCATCACGCTTGGGAAGCTGGCGGCAAACAGCACGAACGCCAGGGCCAGCGAAGCGATCAGCTGAATGATCGGATCGGAAATCGAAGACGCGGAGACCAGTTTCATGCCCTGTTGGCGCATGCGGTTGCTCACCGAGTTAAAACGCTCGGTTTCCACCTGCTGGCCGCCGAAGATCAGCACTTCTTTATGGCCTTTCAGCATCTGCTCGGCGCTGGTGGTCACCTGCCCCATGGTGTTCTGCATGTTCTTGCTGATGTTGCGGAAACGCTTGGACACCAGGCGAATGGCGATGGAGACGATCGGCGCCAGCACGATCAGGATCACCGACAGCTGCCAGCTGTAGTAAAACATCATGATGAACAGGCCAATGATCGAGGCTCCTTCACGCACCACGGTCACCAGCGCGCTGGAAGAGGAGGAAGCTACCTGCTCGGAATCATAGGTAATACGCGACAGCAAAGTCCCGGTGGACTGCTGATCGAAGAAGGCCACCGGCATTCTCATCATGTGGCCAAACAGGCGGCGGCGCATTTGCATCACCACCATGCCGGAAACCCAGGAAATGCAGTAGCTTGAAACAAAACTGGTCACGCCGCGCATCAACATCAGCGCAATCACCGCCAACGGCATCCATACCAGCACGCTGCTGTCGGTTTTTCCAAACCCATCGTCCAATAGCGGTTTAAGCAGAGACAGCATCAGCGTGTCCCCCGCTGCGTTCATAATCAACGCAATGGCGGCCACAATCAGCCCGGTCTTAAAAGGAGTGATCATCGGCCAGAGTCGACGGAACGTCTGCCAGGTCGAGAGATCTTTATCATTCATCATGCAAATACCAGCATCGGAAGAAATAGCGGCCTATTTTACTCATTATCACCCTCTACGCCAAACCGCTGATGGTACCAACGGGGCATTAATTGTTCGCGAAAGCCTTTAATTTGCCAATCGTTGTCGAAAAAAAGTACCGATAACTGACCCGAGCGCGTTGTATCGCGCCATTGGATGCCATTTGCCCGGTATCTGGCGACCACTTTCCGCGCCGGCAATCGCCATTTGTTGTAACGCGATGCGGAGGCCAGCGCCACTTCGGGATTGACCGCGCGCAGAAACGGCGGCGTCGAGGACGTCTTGCTGCCGTGATGCCCCACCTGCAACACCGTAGCCGCCAAGCGATCGCGCCGCAACCGTAACAGCTGCGCCTCCGCCTTCTTTTCCGCATCGCCGGTGAGCAGCAAACTGAATTGCCCATCGTCGATGCGGATCACGCAGGAGTCGTCATTGACCGGCCTTTTGCGCGTTTTCGGTGGCCACAGCACCTCGAATTGCAGCGATTGCCAGCGCCAACGCTCCCCGGCGATGCAGGGCAAGTGCCCTTCCCCGCGTATCGGGCTGCGCACCGTCGCCTGCGGAAACGCCCGCCGCATCACCGGCAGCCCGCCGATATGATCGAGGTGAATATGGCTGATAATGATCTGCTCCAGTTCAATATTCCGCCAGTTCAACATCGGTAAGATATGCCGTTCGGCAGCGCTGCCCGTGGGCCAACGATCGCCGGTATCGTACAGTATCCCCTTGCCGTTTTGCTCGATAACCACCGCCAACCCGTGCCCGACATCAAGCATATCGACGCGCCAGCGATAGTCCGGCGCTTTGCCACGCCACAACACGCAGCATATCGCCACCGCCGCCAGCCCCGGCGCATAGCGCCACCACCAATGAAAGCGCCAGCAGATAACGATAAGCCATCCCGCTATGCTGGCCAGCAGCGAGGCGGCCCCCAAATCCACCCAACCGCGTTGCAGGTAATGCAGCGGCACAAACACCCCGCTCAACGTGAAATCTGCCAACCACCAAAGCCCGTAACTTAGCGAGGGGAAGACGCCGCCGATCACCGCCAGCAAAATCAACGGCACCGTCACCAATGAGACGATGGGCACAGCCCAAAGATTGGCAGGCAGCGAGGTCAGCGTCAGGCCTAAAAACAGCGCGACCTGCATCGGCACCAGCAACAACGTCATGCCCAACTGAATATGCAGCCAGCGTACCGGCGCCCAATACCAGGCCGAGCGAAATCGCTCGCTGAGCGGTGCCCATTCAAACCAAAAAATCAAACACCCCACCGCCAGCACCGACAGCCAAAAACTGTCTGACAAAACCGCCAACGGATCGCACAGCAAAATCAGCCCGATACACCACAGCCACACTTGCCAGGAAGAACAATGAACGCCGCGCAAGCGCAGCAGCATCCACAGCGTCATCGCCAACGCGGTACGCACCGCCGGCGGTTGGGCGCCCACCAACCAAACATAGATCAGCGTCGCCACCCAGCCTGCGACCAATGGAAAGCGATAGCCAATCAAATGGGCGGGAAGAAAAAACTGCAGCGCTCGCAACGCGGCCCAGAACAAAATGGCGACCATCGCCACATGCAACCCTGAAATGGCCATCAGGTGAGCGATGCCGGTTTTCAGCATCAGCGTGCGCAAAGCCTGCTCCAGCGCGGTTCGTTCCCCAAACGCCAGCGCCAGCAATACCGCCTTGTAACGCAATTCACCGATGTTAGTTTCCGCATGGCTGATGATGCGCTGACGCAGCCCGCAGTCGCCATCCAGCAAACGAGCCTGCCTGACCCGCCCCGTCAACGGCTGGCGCTGGGCAATCGCCCAACGTTGGCTGTCAAATCCGCCTTCATTGAGCTTGCCATGTACCGGCCGCAGGCGCAGTTTCAATTGCCAACGCTGCCCGGCGCACAGCCGCTGCTGTTCGGGAGCCCACGTCGTGGTAAACGCCAGCGCAGGCGCCAACCAATGACCGTCGACCCGCTCGATGCGCATCAGCGTCTGTTTACTGGCGGCGGGCTCCAGCGCGACGCTGCTCACCTGCACCACCGCCGTCACGTCCGGCATGCGAGTTAAGCGCTCCATTTGCCCGAGCAGGCTTCCGGCGTTGAAAACCGCCCATGTGAATCCCAATCCCAGGCAGGCCAAATAGCGGCAGAACGGCCAACGCGCGCGCAACAGCAAGCAGCCGACAAACAGCATCGGCCACAGCAGCCATAGTTCTGGCAACTGCGGTAAAATCAGCAGCGGCAAGATGCCGCAGATAACGGCGAATATCGCCAGATCCAGCGAAATTTTGATCGTTCTTCTCCCATCGCACCCGCCACGCGCACAAGCGCGTTACGGCAGGCAAACAGGATGAGTCAAGCGGCATGTCGCGACCAGCGGGCTTTAGCGAGAATGCGGCGAGCGCGCCAGGGTAAGAGAGGTTTATGCAGCAACTACACCGCAAATGCGGCGCAGTACGCAATTCACAAGCGTATCGTGGAGAATCGCAGGCGAAAAAAAACGGCGCCTTACAGGCACCGTTTTATATTCTTTACAAGCAACAACGCTATGCTCAGTCAGCGACTAGCCATAGATATTGGCGCGGTCACGCAACTCTTTGCCTGGTTTGAAGTGAGGAACGTACTTGCCGTCCAGCTCGACTTTGTCACCGGTTTTCGGGTTGCGGCCTACACGCGGGGCACGGTAGTGAAGAGAAAAACTGCCGAATCCGCGGATCTCAATGCGTTCGCCCTCGGCCAGCGTAGCGGCCATGTGCTCAAGCATCTCTTTCACTGCATCCTCAACGGCCTTCGCCGGAATATGAGATTGCTGGCCAGCAAGTCTTTCAATAAGTTCAGACTTGGTCATAGTACCTCCAAGCTTTGCAGCTAAACTACCGTATTGGGGCGGTCAGCGACCGCCCCCCGTCATTACTCGCCTTTAGCCGCTTTGAAAGCTTCAGCCATTGCGTTAGAGAAGTTGCCTTCTTCCTGTTTGTTGTTAACAGTTGCGATGGCGTCTTTCTCGTCAGCTTCGTCCTTAGCACGTACGGACAGGCTTACAACGCGGTTCTTACGGTCAACGCCGGTGAATTTAGCTTCAACTTCGTCACCTACGTTCAGAACCAGAGTTGCATCTTCAATGCGGTCGCGAGAGGCTTCAGATGCACGCAGGTAACCTTCTACGCCGCCTGCCAATTCAACTGTAGCACCTTTGGCGTCAACTGCAGTGACTTTACCAGTAACAATAGCACCTTTCTTGTTCATAGACAGGTAGTTATTGAACGGGTCTTCAGCCAGTTGCTTCACGCCCAGGGAGATACGCTCGCGCTCTGCGTCAACTTGCAGAACAACAGCAGCGATTTCGTCGCCTTTCTTGTATTCACGTACTGCTTCTTCGCCTGCAACGTTCCAGGAGATGTCAGACAGGTGAACCAGGCCGTCGATGCCGCCGTCCAGGCCGATGAAGATACCGAAGTCAGTGATAGACTTGATTTTACCTTCAACGCGGTCGCCCTTGTTGTGGGTTTCTGCGAACTGCTGCCATGGGTTGGATTTGCACTGCTTCAGGCCCAGGGAGATACGACGACGTTCTTCATCGATGTCCAGAACCATCACTTCCACTACGTCGCCCACGTTAACAACTTTGGACGGATGGATGTTTTTGTTGGTCCAATCCATTTCAGAAACGTGTACCAGACCTTCAACGCCTTCTTCGATTTCTACGAAGCAGCCGTAATCAGTCAGGTTGGTTACACGGCCAGTCAGCTTGGTGCCTTCTGGGTAACGTTTCGCGATAGCAACCCATGGATCTTCGCCCAGCTGTTTCAGGCCCAGGGATACACGAGTACGCTCGCGGTCGAACTTCAGCACTTTAACAGTGATTTCATCGCCAACATTGACGATTTCGCTTGGGTGCTTAACGCGTTTCCAAGCCATGTCAGTGATGTGCAGCAGGCCGTCTACGCCGCCCAGATCAACGAATGCACCGTAGTCAGTGAGGTTCTTAACGATACCTTTAACTTCCATGCCTTCCTGCAGGTTTTCCAGCAGTTGATCGCGCTCAGCGCTGTTCTCGGATTCGATAACCGCACGGCGAGAAACGACAACGTTGTTGCGCTTCTGATCCAGCTTGATGACTTTGAACTCAAGCTCTTTGCCTTCCAGGTGCAGAGTGTCACGTACCGGACGCACGTCAACCAGGGAACCTGGCAGGAACGCGCGGATGCCGTTCAGCTCGACGGTGAAGCCACCCTTCACTTTGCCGTTGATAACACCGGTTACAGTCTCAGCTTCTTCGTAGGCTTTTTCCAGCGTGATCCAAGCTTCGTGACGCTTAGCTTTCTCACGGGACAGCAGGGTTTCACCGAAGCCGTCTTCAACAGCATCCAGAGCAACGTCAACTTCGTCACCAACCTGGATTTCCAGCTCGCCCTGGGCGTTTTTGAATTGCTCAGCCGGGATGGCAGACTCAGATTTCAGACCGGCGTCAACCAGTACGATATCTTTGTCGATAGCAACAACGACGCCACGAACGATGGAACCCGGGCGGGTTTCGATTTCTTTTAAGGATTCTTCAAAGAGTTGAGCGAAAGATTCAGTCATGTTGTTAATCTTCAGGGTTCTTTAGTTTAACGTCCATTTAGCGTCCCGCCGAATGGGGTTGTTTCACATACCCCGCCATTGGCTCCATGCCGACAGGGTTTAAGGTTACAGGGGTAAAATTTTACCCGATATATTGCGATACCGCTATGACAAATATGACAAAAAGCCAATAGCGCCGCCGCGCTTATTGCTGCGGCAACGCCAACACTTTCTGTGCATACGTCAACGCCTGCCGGATCACTTCTTCGATCGACATGCTGGTAGAATCCAGCACGAGGGCGTCAGAAGCGGGCACCAGAGGCGCGATAGGCCGATTACGGTCACGGTCGTCCCGTTCCTTTATCTCGGCTAAAAGACGTTCAAAGTTAACATTAAAGCCTTTCTCCTGCAACTGCAGCATGCGGCGGTGCGCGCGCTCCTCCGAGCTGGCGTCGAGGAAAATCTTGACCGGCGCGTCAGGGAACACCACCGTGCCCATGTCGCGGCCATCGGCAATCAGGCCGGGCGCCTCACGGAATGCGCGCTGGCGGCGCAGCAACGCCTCGCGCACGCGCGGAAACGCAGCCGCTTGCGACGCGGTGTTGCCGACGGTTTCGGTGCGGATCTCATTGCTGACGTCCTCACCTTCCAAAATCACCTGCAGCTTGCCGTCCTGGGCAACGAAGCGAACATCGAGATGTGCGGCCAGCGGAACCAGCGCTTCCTCAGAAGTGATATCCACCTGATGATGCAACGCCGCCAGCGCCAGCACGCGATAGATCGCGCCGGAGTCCAGCAAACGCCAACCAAGGGACTCGGCCAACGCTTTACACAGCGTGCCTTTGCCCGCGCCACTTGGTCCATCAACGGTTATCACCGGGGCTGTAGCCGTCATTTCTCTCTCCTTCAGGTAGAAAACCTCACAGAGACACGGCGTGCTTCGACTCGAAGCCCGTGAGCTCTGTCACCTGCCCAATCAGGGGCAAATACGGTGGCGTATTATACGCTGCCCTACGGCGATCTGTTACCCTGGAACTATCCGGTTGTTGAAAATAAGCGCACAACCGCGAAAAAGTATAGAAGAAACGCCGGTCGCCAAAGGTTAAAAACGATAAAGGCCCGCAAAGGGGCCTTAAAATAAACGATTTGACGGGTTACGCCGGCTGGCTGATGCGCGCCAGCTGTTCGAAATAATCCGGGAAGGTCTTCGCGGTGCATTTCGGATCGAGAATGGTGACCGGCGTATCCGACAGCGCCACCAGCGAGAAGCACATTGCCATGCGGTGATCGTTGTAGGTGCCGATCTCGGCGAACTGCAGTTTGGCCGGCGGCACGACGTGAATGTAGTCTTCGCCTTCGTCCACTTCCGCCCCCACTTTACGCAGCTCGGTGGCCATCGCCGCCAGACGGTCGGTCTCCTTCACCCGCCAGTTGTAGATATTGCGGATGGTGGTCGGCCCCTCGGCGAACAGCGCTGCGGTGGCGATGGTCATCGCCGCGTCGGGAATGTGGTTCATGTCCATGTCGATGCCGCGCAGTTCACCGCGGCTGCACTCGATGAAATCGTCGCCCCAGGTGATGCGCGCGCCCATTTTCTCCAGCACGTCGGCAAACTTGGTGTCGCCCTGCACGCTTTTGCGACCGATGCCGGTCACGCGCACGGTGCCGCCCTTGATCGCCGCCGCCGCCAGGAAGTAAGAGGCGGAAGAAGCGTCGCCCTCAACCAGGTAATCGCCCGGCGCGATATACGTCTGGCGCCCCTGGATATGGAATACCCGGTAGTTGTCGTGGCTCACCGATACGCCGAAGGTGCGCATCAGATGCAGCGTGATGTCGATGTACGGCTTGGAAACCAGCTCGCCCTTGATGTGGATCTGCGTATCCTGCGGCGCCAGGGGCGCGGTCATCAGCAACGCGGTCAGGAACTGGCTGGAAACGCTGCCGTCAACGGTGACGTCGCCGCCCTGGAAACCGCCGCGCAGGCGAATTGGCGGGTAATCGGTCTGTTCGAGGTAATCAATCTGCGCCCCGCCCTGGCGCAACGCGTCCACCAGATGGCCGATCGGGCGTTCTTTCATGCGGGGTTCCCCGGTCAGCACCACGTCGCCTTCACCAAGGCACAGCGCCGCCGCCAGTGGGCGCATCGCGGTGCCGGCATTGCCGAGGAACAGTTCCAGCGGTTGGTTGGCCACCAACGGCCCGGCCACGCCGGTCACTTCACACACGGTGCGGTCGGCGGAAAGCCGGTAGTTCACACCCAACGCCTGCAGCGCATTCAGCATATGACGCACGTCGTCGCTGTCCAGCAGGTTGGTCAGCCGGGTCGTTCCCTCCGCCAGCGCCGCCAGCAGCAGAGCGCGGTTAGAAACGCTCTTCGAGCCGGGTAAGTTGACGGTGCCATTGACCAGGGCGACCGGTTGTAACGTCAGGGAATCCACCATGTGAACAAAACTCTCCAATTCTGATAAACGAAACGGCTCCGGAATAATGCCGGAGCCGCTTTAATGCAAAAGGACAACAGCCTGAGGCCGCCCGCGCCTGGCGGGCTGCCGGAATCAACCGTGACGACGTTCGAAGTCGGCCATGAAGTCGGTCAGCGCCTGGACGCCGGCCAGCGGCATGGCATTGTAAATAGAAGCGCGCATGCCGCCAACTACCCGGTGGCCTTTCAGCGCCTGCAGGCCGATAGCCTCGGCTTCGCTGAGGAACACCTTGTCCAGCGCCGCATCGGCCAGCTGGAACGGCACGTTCATCCAGGAACGGTTGGCGATCGCCACCTGGCTGCGGTAGAAGTCAGATTTATCGATGGTCGCGTACAGCAGCTCGGCCTTGGCCTGATTGCGTTTTTGCATCTCCACCAGGCCGCCCTGCTCTTTCAGCCATTTGAACACCAGCCCGGACAAGTACCAGGCGAAGGTCGGCGGGGTGTTGAACATCGAGCCGTTCTCGGCCAGCACGGTGTAGTCAAGGATAGACGGCACTTCTTTGCGCGCCTTGCCCAGCAGATCGTCGCGCACGATCACCAGCGTCAGGCCGGCAGGGCCGATATTTTTCTGCGCGCCGGCGTAAATCACGCCGAAACGGCTGACGTCGAGCGGGCGGGACAGGATGGTCGAGGAGTAATCGCCGATCACCACTTTGTCGCCGAAGTCCGGCGTTTCATCGATGGCCACGCCGTCGATGGTCTCATTCGGGCAATAATGCACGTAAGCCGCGTCGTTGCTCAGTTGCCACTCTTTCATCGGCGTGATGCCGCTCAGGCCGTCGATGCGGGTTTTCACGTCGATGACGTTCGGGGCGCAATACTTTTCCGCTTCCTTGATGGCGCTGTGCGCCCAATAGCCGCCGTCGATATAGTCGGCGGTGGCCTTGTCGCCCAGCAGGTTCAGCGGCAGCGCGGCGAACTGCGCGCGGGCGCCGCCGTGGCAAAACAGCACTTTATAGTTGGAGGGGACTTTCAGCAGATCGCGCAGATCCTGTTCCGCCTGCTCGGCAACGGCGATGAATTCTTTGCTGCGGTGACTGATCTCCATCACAGACGTTCCCAGGCCGTGCCAGTTGCACAGTTCCTGTTCCGCACGACGCAACACTTCCACCGGCAGCATCGCCGGGCCAGAGCTAAAATTATAAACCTGAGTCATTTCCCCTCACCACATTCACTGTTCGCCGCAGAAAAGCGACCTGTCGAAAAGACGCCCGAAGTTAACGCTCGCGTTAACCAACCCATCGGTTTTATCACTCACGCCCCATGGCTGCAACGCTTATTCGCCCGTCGGCGGCAAACGGCCGTGCCGGGTGATGACAGGCTCTGCGGCCGTCGCGATTGTTTGGACGATAAAACCCTGTGACATGGGGAAATTCAGCGGGTTAACGCGGTGTTTTATGCTGTATTCAGCCAACATGGCTGCGGGAGCCCGGATGGCCCCCGCAGGAGAGGAAACGATCAGTACTGATTAAACATCTGCTGGATCTGCTTCGCGTCTTTGGTTTGCGTCAGCGCCAGCTGCAGCAGAATGCGCGCCTTTTGCGGATTCAGCGTGCCGGCGGCCACGAAGCCGTACTTGGCGTCGTCCACTTCCGCATCCTCGGTGGTGGCGCCGGTCGGCACGCGCGAAGAACGCACCACCGCCACGCCGTTGTGCGCCGCCGTCGCCAGGGTGTCGAACACGGTTTTATACAGGTTGCCGTTGCCGACCCCGGCGCTGACGATGCCCTGATAGCCTTCGGCGATCAGGGCCTTGGCCGGCGCATCGGAGGCGTTGGCGTAGTTGTAGACGATGCCGACCTTCGGCAGCTCGTTCAGCTTGCTGACGTCGAACGGCGTCTCCCGGGTATGCTTACGCTGCGGCGAGCGCTGGTAATCGATCTTGCCGTTGTGGATATACCCCAGCGGGCCGTAGTTTGGCGACTGGAAGGTCTGCACGGCGGTGGTATTGGTCTTGGTGACGTCACGCGCGTCCAGCACGGTGTCGTTCATCGCCACCAGCACGCCGCGGTTGGCCGATTGCGGATCCGCCGCCGTCACCACCGCGTTATACAGGTTGAACGGGCCGTCGGCGCTCATCGCCGTCGCCGGCCGCATCGCCCCCACCAACACCACCGGCTTGTCGCATTTCACCGTCAAATCAAGGAAATAGGCCGTCTCTTCCAGCGTATCGGTGCCGTGAGTGATGACGAAGCCGTCGGTTTTGCCGCAGTCGGCGTCAATTTTCTTCGCCAGCGTCAGCCAGACCTGATCGTTCATGTCCTGCGAGCCGATGTTCACCACCTGCTCCCCCTGCACGTTGGCGATATCCTTCAGCGCCGGCACCGCATCGACCAACGCCTCGACGCCAAGCTTGCCCGCGGTATAGTTGGATTTCGTCGCCGAATCGCCGCCGCCGGCGATAGTGCCGCCGGTCGCCAGCAGGGTGATGTTGGGCAGCGCCAGCGCCGAGGCGCTGACACCGGTCAACAAGAGGGTTAACGCGCTGAGTTTCACTGATTTCATTAGATTTCTCCGTGACAGATAACTTGCTGAATTATGGTCTTTATCCTTAAAAAAACTGTGACTTTGCCACCGCTTTAGGAATACGTGGAGCTCCAGCGTAAAACCCCGTATCATTGCGCGTTTTTAGTACGCGCAAAAAGTGAAGACAATGACGCAAACTTTTATCCCCGGTAAAGACGCCGCCCTGGAAGACTCCATCTCCCGTTTCCAGCAGAAGCTGAGCGATCTCGGTTTCAACATCGAAGAAGCCTCCTGGCTGAACCCGGTGCCGCACGTGTGGTCGGTGCACATCCGCGATCGCGATTGCCCGCTGTGCTTCACCAACGGCAAAGGCGCCAGCAAAAAAGCCGCGCTGGCCTCCGCGCTGGGTGAATATTTCGAGCGCCTGTCCACCAACTACTTCTTCGCCGATTTCTATCTGGGCAAGCAGATCGCCGAAGGCGACTTCGTGCACTATCCGAATGAGAAATGGTTCCCGATCCCTGAAGACGACGCGCTGCCGGCCGGCATCCTCGACGAACGTCTGCACGCCTTCTACGATCCGCAGCAAGAGCTGAGCGCCAGCGATCTGGTCGATCTGCAGTCCGGCAACGCCGATCGCGGCGTGTGCGCGCTGCCGTTCACCCGTCAGTCCGACCAGCAAACCGTGTACATCCCGATGAATATCATCGGCAACCTGTATGTTTCCAACGGCATGTCCGCCGGCAACACCGCCAACGAAGCGCGCGTGCAGGGCCTGTCGGAAGTGTTCGAGCGTTATGTGAAAAACCGCATCATCGCCGAATCCATCAGCCTGCCGGCGATCCCGGACGAGGTGCTGAACCGCTACCCGGGCGTGGTGGAAGCCATCGCCAAGTTGGAAGAGGAAGGTTTCCCGATCCTCTCCTATGACGCCTCGCTGGGCGGCAACTACCCGGTGATCTGCGTGGTGCTGTTCAACCCGACCAACGGCACCTGCTTCGCTTCATTCGGCGCGCACCCGGACTTCGGCGTGGCGCTGGAGCGCACGGTAACCGAACTGCTGCAGGGCCGCAGCCTGAAAGATCTCGACGTGTTCACCGCGCCGACCTTCGATGACGAAGAAGTGGCGGAACACACCAACCTGGAAACGCACTTCATCGACTCCAGCGGCCTGATCTCCTGGGATCTGTTCAAGCAGGACGCGGACTATCCGTTCGTTGACTGGAACTTCAGCGGCAGCACGCAGGAAGAGTTCGCCACCCTGATGAGCATCTTCGACAAGGAAGACGCGGAAGTGTACATCGCCGACTACGAGCACCTGGGCGTCTACGCTTGCCGCATCATCGTGCCGGGCATGTCCGATATCTACCCGGCGGAAGACCTGCTGCTGGCTAACAACAGCATGGGGGCGCACCTGCGCGATACGCTGCTGGCGCTGCCGGGCAGCGAGTGGGAGCCGGAAGAATACCTGGCGCTGATCGAGCAGTTGGACGACGAAGGGCTGGACGATTTCACCCGCGTACGCGAACTGCTGGGCATTGCCAGCGGCAAAGACAACGCCTGGTATACCCTGCGCGTGGGCGAGCTGAAGTCGATGCTGGCGCTGGCGGGCGGCGATCTGGATCAGGCGCTGATCTGGACCGAATGGACGCAGGACTTCAACGCCTCGGTGCTGAGCCCGGCGCGCAGCAACTACTACCGCTGCCTGCAAACGCTGCTGCTGCTGGCGCAGGAGCCTGAACGCGAAGCGGCGCAGTACTATACCGCGTTCGTGAAGATGTACGGCCAGGAAGCGGTCGACGCCGCCTCCGCCGCCATCAGCGGTGAAGAGCGCTTCAACGGGCTGTTCGCCGTCGATGCCGATCTGAAGGCGCTGCCGGCCCATCAGGCGCTGCTGGCGGCTTACGAGAAGCTGCAGGCGGCCAAACGCCGCCACTGGGCCAAGGCCTAAGCATCATCAGGGGATACTGCCACTTTGGGAGTACCCCTGTTGCCAAACGCCGCACTCCGTTGCGGCGTTTTCAATTTTGCGGTTTATTTCAACGCATTCGGTTTTATTTTTTCGCCGGGAAATAGGTGGTTAAACGACCATAAAAATAAATAAACCGTCAATTGTTGCCGGACGGTGAAATAATAATTAACCGATAATTAAACTTTCAGCGCCGCGCGGCGACAAAACGCCTAAAAATTTAACTTTACTCCACGCCGACCACTCGGTGGATTCAAAAAAATTTGCAAACATTAAAAAATTGTTTTTGATTAAAAATCAATAAATTAACCATAAAAGCCACACAAAAAACACGCCATTTCACCGCTCTACTTCCCCGCCTTATGATCCAAATCAAATTTTCCCCTATACTGCTTTGCTAGTATCTCATTGCGTTGTTTTAACCCTTAAGAGCGAGAGTTAGTTTGAAAACTGACAGCCCCTTCGATCTGATTTTACCTGCGGCAACGGCGAAAATCGCTGAAGATGCCGGCGTGTATAAAGCCACCAAACATCCGCTGAAAACGTTTTATTTGGCGATCACCGCCGGTGTCTTCATTTCCATCGCCTTCGTCTTCTACATCACGGCGACCACCGGCACCGCCGGCGTGCCTTTCGGGCTGGCGAAACTGGTCGGCGGCATCTGCTTCTCTCTCGGGTTAATGCTGGTGGTGGTGTCGGGCGCCGACCTGTTCACCTCTACCGTGCTTATCGTCATCGCCAAGGCCAGCGGCCGCATCAGCTGGGGCCAGCTGGGCGCCAACTGGCTGAACGTTTATCTCGGCAACCTGGTCGGCGCGCTGTTCTTCGTGGCGCTGATCTGGTTCTCCGGCGAGTATATGGTCGCCAACGGCCAGTGGGGCCTGAATGTCCTGCAAACCGCAGACCACAAGCTGCATCACACCTTCATCGAAGCCGTCTGCCTCGGCATTCTGGCCAACCTGATGGTCTGCCTGGCGGTCTGGATGAGCTACTCCGGCCGCACCCTGACCGACAAGATGCTCGCCATGGTGCTGCCGGTCGGGATGTTTGTCGCCAGCGGCTTCGAACACAGCATCGCTAACATGTTTATGATCCCTATGGGCATCGTGGTCAAACACTTCGCCACGCCGGAGTTCTGGCAAGCCGTAGGGGCGGTACCTGAGCAATTCGCTCATCTGACAGTAAGCAACTTCATCATCGACAACCTGATTCCGGTCACCCTCGGTAACATCATCGGCGGTGGTCTGCTGGTTGGGTTGACTTACTGGGTAATTTATCTGCGCGGGGGCCGCGAGCAGCACTAAGCTGTGAGTAACCGCGCGCAGAGTTAGAAATCCACAATCAAAGGTAGGTGTACAATGACCGAACTTAACGAGAAATTAGCCAACGCTTGGGAAGGTTTCAGCAAGGGTGACTGGCAGAATGAAGTCAACGTTCGTGACTTCATCCAGAAAAACTACACGCCTTATGAGGGTGACGAATCCTTCCTGGCTGGCGCTACTCAAGCCACCACCACCTTGTGGGACAAGGTTATGGAAGGGATCAAACTGGAAAACCGCACTCATGCGCCGGTTGATTTCGACACCAACGTTGCTTCAACCATCGTTTCTCACGACGCGGGTTACATCGCCAAAGAGCTGGAAACCATCGTGGGTCTGCAGACCGACGCCCCTCTGAAACGCGCGCTGATCCCGTTCGGCGGCATCAAAATGGTCGAAGGTTCGTGCAAAGTGTACGGCCGCGAACTGGATCCGCAGCTGAAAAAAGTGTTCACCGAATACCGCAAAACCCACAACCAGGGCGTATTCGACGTTTACACCAAAGACATCCTGAACTGCCGTAAATCCGGCGTGCTGACCGGTCTGCCGGACGCCTACGGCCGTGGCCGCATCATCGGCGACTACCGCCGCGTGGCGCTGTACGGTATCGACTTCCTGATGGCCGACAAGCTGAACCAGTTCAAATCGCTGCAGGAAAAACTGGAAAACGGCGAAGACCTGGAAATGACCATCCAGCTGCGCGAAGAGATCGCTGAACAGCATCGCGCTCTGGCTCAGATCAAAGAGATGGCCGCCAAATACGGTTACGACATCTCCGGCCCAGCCACCAGCGCGCAAGAAGCGGTGCAGTGGACCTACTTCGGCTACCTGGCCGCGGTGAAATCCCAGAACGGCGCCGCCATGTCCTTCGGCCGCGTGTCCACCTTCCTCGACGTGTTCATCGAGCGCGACATCAAGGCGGGCAAACTGACCGAAGAGCAAGCGCAGGAGCTGATCGACCACCTGGTGATGAAACTGCGGATGGTGCGCTTCCTGCGTACCCCTGAGTACGATGAGCTGTTCTCCGGCGACCCAATCTGGGCGACTGAGTCCCTGGCCGGTATGGGCGTCGACGGCCGTACCCTGGTCACCAAAAACAGCTTCCGCTTCCTGAACACCCTGTACACCATGGGGCCGTCTCCGGAACCGAACATGACCATCCTGTGGTCTGAGAAGCTGCCGCTGAACTTCAAGAAATTCGCGGCGAAAGTGTCCATCGACACCTCTTCCGTTCAGTACGAAAACGACGACCTGATGCGCCCTGACTTCAACAACGATGACTACGCCATCGCTTGCTGCGTCAGCCCGATGATCGTCGGCAAACAAATGCAGTTCTTCGGCGCCCGCGCCAACCTGGCGAAAACCATGCTGTACGCCATCAACGGCGGCGTTGACGAAAAACTGAAAATGCAGGTCGGCCCGAAAGAAGCGCCGATGATGGACGAAGTGCTGGACTATGACAAAGTCATGGCGCGCATGGACCACTTTATGGATTGGCTGGCCAAGCAGTACGTGACCGCGCTGAACATCATTCACTACATGCACGACAAGTACAGCTACGAAGCTGCGCTGATGGCGCTGCATGACCGTGACGTTTATCGCACCATGGCTTGCGGCATCGCCGGTCTGTCCGTGGCGGCCGACTCCCTGTCCGCCATCAAGTACGCGAAAGTCACCACCATTCGCGACGAAGACGGCCTGGCTATCGACTTCAAAGTGGAAGGCGAGTATCCGCAGTTCGGTAACAACGACGCCCGCGTCGATGACATCGCCTGCGACCTGGTTGAGCGTTTCATGAAGAAAATTCAGAAACTGCGCACCTACCGCAACGCGGTACCGACCCAGTCCGTACTGACCATCACCTCCAACGTGGTGTACGGTAAGAAAACCGGTAACACCCCGGATGGCCGCCGCGCCGGCGCACCATTCGGCCCAGGCGCCAACCCGATGCACGGCCGCGACCAGAAAGGCGCAGTAGCCTCCCTGACCTCGGTAGCCAAACTGCCGTTTGCCTACGCGAAAGACGGGATCTCCTACACCTTCTCCATCGTGCCTAACGCGCTGGGTAAAGACGACGACGTGCGTAAAGCCAACCTGGCGGGCCTGATGGATGGTTACTTCCACCATGAAGCCTCCATCGAAGGCGGCCAGCACCTGAACGTCAACGTAATGAACCGCGAAATGCTGCTGGACGCGATGGAAAACCCTGAGAAATACCCTCAGCTGACCATCCGCGTCTCCGGTTACGCCGTGCGCTTCAACTCGCTGACCAAAGAGCAACAGCAGGACGTCATTACTCGTACCTTCACTCAAACGATGTAATGCGCCAGCCGGGCGGGAAACTGCCCGGTAGCAACGTCAGGGCCGGTTCTGCCGGCCCTTTTCTCCCACCGCTCTCCCCTGACTCTGTACGAGTCTGTTTTGCCGGACATCTATACTGAATGGATAACCGGCAAAACAGTTATCCGGCAACTGACCGGCCGACAGGCATCATTACCCCCGGTGGCGGGCTCACTCCGCCACTGCATCGCAGATACCTGGCCGGCGGCCACGCGCCTATTTTTAGACTGCGTTTGACAGTCAATATTGGAGAAAACCCCGCAATGTCAGTAACTGGTCGCATCCACTCCTTCGAATCCTGCGGCACCGTCGACGGGCCAGGGATCCGCTTTATCGTCTTCTTCCAGGGCTGCCTGATGCGCTGCCTCTATTGCCATAACCGCGACACCTGGGATACCCACGGCGGCAAAGAAGTGACCGTCGAAGAGCTGATGAAAGACGCGGTGGCCTACCGCCACTTCATGAACGCTTCCGGCGGCGGCGTGACCGCGTCCGGCGGCGAAGCGATCCTGCAGGCTGAATTCGTGCGCGACTGGTTCCGCGCCTGCCACGCCGAAGGCATCAATACCTGTCTGGATACCAACGGCTTCGTGCGCCGCTACGATCCGGTGATCGACGAGCTGCTGGACACTACCGATCTGGTGATGCTGGATCTGAAACAGATGAACGATGAGATCCACCAGAATCTGGTCGGCGTTTCCAACCATCGCACGCTGGAATTCGCCCGCTACCTGGCGAAACGCAACCAGCGCACCTGGATCCGTTACGTGGTGGTGCCGGGTTGGTCAGACGACGATAAATCGGCGCACCTGCTGGGCGAGTTCACCAAAGACATGACCAACATCGAGAAAATCGAGCTGCTGCCTTACCACGAGCTGGGCAAGCACAAATGGATAGCGATGGGGGAAGAGTACAAACTGGACGGCGTGCATCCGCCGAAGGCCGAGACCATGGATCGCGTCAAAGGCATCCTGGAAAGCTACGGCCACAAAGTCATTTACTGATTGGCGCAGCGCCAAAGACAAACCGGCTCATAGCCGGTTTTTTTATGCTCAGGCGGCGGCGAACGGCGTGTGATGGTGATCCGGCTTCTGCTTCTTCAGCAGCATCAGCAGGTAAACCAGCGCCACGGCGGCGATCATCACGAACAGCACGCGGTCGGAATAGTTCTGCATCAGCAGCGCCGTCATCGATGGGCCCAGCAAGCTGCCGATGGTGTAACTCATCAGCAGCGCCTGGTTCATCGCCACCAGTTCGTGCGGCATTGCCTTCTCACAGGCCCAAGACATCGCCACCGGATACAGGGTAAAGCCGGCGCAGCCGAGGATGAACAGTGAAGGCGCCATGGCGTAGTTGCCGAGCATCGCCACGCTGGCGAGGATCACCACAAACACCTGAATGCGCAGCACCAGCAGGCGCCCGTAACGATCGGCCAGGCGCCCGACCGGCCATTGGCCGACGATGCCGGAGCTGACCAACAGCGCCATCCAGTAGCCGACGTTAGCGTCGCTCATGCCCTGATGAGAGAGGTACAGCGGCATCAGGCCATACAGCGAACCGAGCACGATGCCGGAGATGATGCAGCCGTTGATGCCCAGGCGCGCGCTGCGGCGTCTCAACATTGTCCATACCGCCGCTTGCTGCGGCTCGTCTTCATGGCGGTTTACCCGCGCGAACAGCATCGGCAGCATGGCGCTGATCACAATCGCGGTCACCCACGGCACCACGTGCAGCAATTCGGTCGAGGTCATGCTCAACAGTAACTGGCCGGTCACCGTCCCGAGGTAATAGACAATCATATAGGCCGCCAGCAGCTGGCCGCGGTTGCTGAGATTACCGCTGCGCAGCAGCGCGCTTTCCACAATCACCCAAATCCAGGCGCAACCGACGCCGGCGAAGAAGCGCCAGCCCAGCCAGCTCCAGAAATCGATCGACAGCACCATACCGGCGGTCGCGGCGGCGAACAACAAACAGGAGAGATGGTAGCTGCGGGTGAAGCCGACGCGCTGGATCAGTTTACCCGCCACCAACGTGCCCAACAGGTTGCCGCTGAAATAGGAGGAGCTGACCATTCCCACTTGCCAGGTCGACAGCTGAGCATGGGTTAACCAAAGAGGCACTAACGTATTCAAAACGGCAATGGATACCGTGAGCAACAACAGGCCGCAGAGCAACAGGAGCACTGGGCGGGAGTATGCGGACATAGTGAAATTGTGACCGAACGCGCAATGAGAGTGCGCGCATCATGCCACTGGCGATAAAAAAGTCAATCGCCTCTTATCATTCCAGCGCACGATTTGTTTCCGACCAAACGACCGAAAAAGCGTTATGCTCAGCGCAGAGCGGATTTGACGACGGAGAAGCGAGATGAGTCAGGCAAATAATGCGGCGGTCGAGACCTTGCTGGCGGACATCGGCAGCACGCACGGCGAGCTGCTGGAGATCGTACAACAGGTGCGCCGGATCGCCACGGCGAGCGGCAGTGGCGTCAGCGAATCGGTCAAATACGGCGGCATCATGTTCTCGCATACTCAATTTTTCTGCGGCGTTTTCGCCTACCGCAATCACGTCACGGTGGAATTCGGCCAAGGGCACCGACTGGAAGATCGCTATCAGCAACTTGAAGGCAACGGCCAATATCGGCGGCACATCAAGCTTCACTCGCCCGCCGAAGTGAAAAGCAAGCACCTGGCGGACTACATTAAACAAGCCTACGCGCTGGCGAAAGGCTGAATTCTCGACATAAAAAAAGCGCCCGCAGGCGCTTTTTTCTAGTGATTGGCTGTTCAGCCGATATATTCCAGGCCGCCCATATAAGGACGCAGCACTTCAGGCACCTGAATGCGACCGTCGGCCTGCTGGTAGTTTTCCAGCACCGCCACCAGTGTACGGCCGACCGCCAGGCCGGAGCCGTTCAGCGTGTGAACCAGACGCGGTTTCTTGTCGGCCTTGCTGCGGCAGCGCGCCTGCATGCGACGCGCCTGGAAGTCCCACATGTTAGAGCAGGACGAGATCTCGCGGTAGGTATCCTGCGCCGGCAGCCACACTTCCAGATCGTAAGTCTTGCACGCGCCGAAGCCCATGTCGCCGGTGCACAGCAGCACCTTGCGGTAAGGCAAGTTCAGCAACTGCAGCACTTTTTCCGCGTGGCCGGTCAGCTCTTCCAGGGCATCCATCGAATCTTCCGGACGGACGATCTGCACCATTTCAACCTTGTCGAACTGGTGCATGCGGATCAAACCACGGGTGTCGCGGCCGTAAGAACCGGCTTCCGCACGGAAGCATGGCGTGTGTGCGGTCATCTTCAGCGGCAGAGATTCCTCTTCCACGATCTCGTCGCGCACCAGGTTGGTCAGCGGCACTTCCGCCGTTGGGATCAGCGCGTAGTTGCTGCTGTCGGCTTCTTCTTCCAGCGGGCGGGTATGGAACAGATCTTCGCCGAACTTCGGCAGCTGGCCGGTGCCGTACAGCGTGGCGTGGTTGACCAGATAAGGCACGTAGGCCTCCAGATAGCCATGCTGCTCGGTGTGCAGATCCAGCATGAACTGGGACAGCGCGCGGTGCATGCGGGCGATTTGCCCTTTCATCACCACGAAACGCGAACCGGTCAGCTTAACTGCGGCGGCAAAATCCAGCCCGCCGGCCATTTCGCCCAGATCGACGTGATCGCGCACCGCGAAGTCGTACTGGCGCGGTTCGCCCCAGCGGGTGACTTCCAGGTTTTCGCTGTCGTCTTTACCATCCGGCACCGCGTCGTCCGGCAGGTTAGGCAGCGTCAGGGCGTAATCGCGGATCTCGCTTTGCAGCGCATCCAGCGCCGCCTTGGCGGCATCCAGCTTGTCACCCAGCTCGTTCACTTCGCGACGCAGCGGCTCGATGTCTTCCCCACGCGCTTTGGCCGCGCCGATGGATTTCGATCGGGAGTTGCGTTCCGCTTGCAGCGTTTCAGTTTCTACCTGCAGAACTTTGCGGCGTTCTTCCTGCGAACGCAGCAGATCCAGATCGAGTTTAAAGCCTCGGCGAGCCAGTTTGACGGCGACTGCGTCTAGCTCATTACGCAGCAGATTGGGATCGAGCATGCTAATCCTGTGCTTGTTGTTATTGAAAGAAGTGTTGTTGTTCTATGCGGCTGATTTATAGCCGCATAAAAGAAGAGTGATACCCGCTAACCTTACCGCAACGGCCACGCTAGCGGTAGCGTTTTGTCGGGCTATTTTGATCCTGCTCAGCCAGCCATGCCAACTTTTCGCCGATTTTCCCTTCCAGCCCGCGCGAGGTCGGTTGGTAGTAGCGCGTATGGGCCATTTCGGGCGGGAAGTAGTTCTCGCCGGCGGCGTAGGCGTTGGGTTCGTCGTGGGCGTAACGGTACTCCGCCCCCAGCCCCATCTCCTTCATCAGCTTGGTCGGCGCGTTGCGCAAATGCTCCGGCACGTCATAATCGGCCTGCTCCCTGGCGTCGCGCATGGCGGCCTTGAACGCGGTGTAAACCGCGTTGCTCTTCGGCGCGCAGGCCAGGTAAACAATCGCCTGCGCGATGGCGCGCTCGCCCTCCGCCGGCCCCACGCGGGTGAAGCAATCCCAGGCGGCGATCGCCACCTGCATGCCGCGCGGATCGGCGTTGCCCACGTCTTCAGAGGCGATCGCCAACAGACGGCGCGCCACATAGAGCGGATCGCCGCCGGCGGTAATGATGCGCGCATACCAATACAGCGCGGCGTCCGGCGCCGAACCGCGCACCGATTTATGCAGCGCGGAAATCAGGTCGTAATAACGGTCGCCCTTGTTGTCGAAGCGCGCGCTGCGCTCGCCCGACACCTCTTTCAGCAGCTGCGGCGTCAGCACCCGCACGCCTTTGGCGTCGATCTCCGCCATGTCCGCCATCATTTCCAGGCTGTTCAGCGCCCGGCGCGCATCGCCGCCCACCAACTCCGACAGCAGGCGGCGCGTTTCCGCCGGCAGCTCGACGTTCTGGCCGCCAAAGCCGCGCGCCTTGTCGTTCATGGCCTGATCCAGCACCTGGCCGATATCTTCGGCGGTCAGCGCCTTAAGCAGATACACGCGGGCGCGCGACAGCAGCGCCGAGTTCAATTCGAACGACGGGTTTTCGGTAGTGGCGCCGATAAAGGTGATGGTGCCGTCTTCAATGTGCGGCAGGAAGGCGTCCTGCTGACTTTTGTTGAAGCGGTGCACTTCATCGACGAACAGAATAGTGCGGCGGCCGGCGTCGCGGTTTTGCCGCGCCCGTTCGATCGCCTCGCGGATCTCCTTGATGCCGGAGGTCACGGCGGAGATCCGTTCGACATCCGCCTGACCATAACGGCCGATCAGCTCTGCCAGCGTCGTCTTCCCGGTGCCCGGCGGCCCCCATAAAATCATCGAGTGCAACTGCCCGGCCTCGATGGCGCGCGGCAGCGGCTTGCCGGCGGCCAGCAGATGCTGCTGGCCGATATACTGCGCCAGCGTGGTCGGCCGCATGCGCGCGGCCAACGGCTGGAACTCGTTCTGGGAAAAATCGAGCGACAGATTATTACTCACTTGCACCTCACTGGCGCTGGTCGTCCAGCGTCACCCCCTTCGGCGGGGTAAATTTGAATTTGGCCGGATCGGCGGCAACGTTCTGCTGGCTTTTCAGCGTATAAGCGCTGCGCTGGCCGTCCTGCTCCACTGCGGCGAAGCTGCGGATGGTGCCGCTGTTGGTCACGCTGATGGCGAATTGCTTCAGGTTGCCGCTGGCGGATTTTGGCGTTAATTCGAAATCATCGCCCTTTTGCTTCACGTTGTACTGTTTCCAGTCGCTGGCATTATTGCGGGTGATCAGCATAAACGGCGTATTGCCGGTGGCGTTCTTCAACCAGGTCGCCGTCACCTGCTCGACGAACGGGTTGTAAAACCACAGGGTTTGGCCATCGGAGACCAGCACGCTCTCATCGGGTGAGGTCATGTGCCAGTTGAACAGGTTCGGCCGCTTCACCCACAGCTCGCCTTCACCCTGTTGCACCGCGGCGCCTTCGGCGCTGGTCACGGTTTGCGAGAAGCTGGCGTGGAAACTGTTCACCTTCGCCAGGCGACTTTGCAGATCCTGTGCGGCGTCGGCCAGCACGGAGGTAGAAGCGAATCCCGAAAGCAGACAGCAGGCAACTAACAGTTTTTTCATTATTCCAGATACCTTATGAAATGCGTTAACCGCAGGGCGACGCCGTGCGGGTCAATCAACCCTTTACTCCCGTTACTTTACCTGAAGCCGGCGATCGGCCGGTAGGCCAATGTTCCGAGAAGAAACGGGTTTACGCTTCTTTGCACAAGGGCCGCTTAAGCGGCCCTTTCTTATTGAATTGCAACGGCTAAACCATCAGTCATGCCGCGGCGGCGCCAGCACCTCGCGGTTGCCGTTATGCCCCTGCTCACTGACGATGCCCTGCGCCTCCATCTGTTCGATGATGCGCGCCGCGCGGTTGTAGCCGATACGGAACTGGCGCTGTACGCCGGAGATGGAGGCGCGGCGTTTATCCACCACGAAATCCACCGCTTGGTCAAACAGCGGATCCAGCTCTTCGTCGCCGTCCATGCCGCCGCCGGCACCGCCCTCGCCGTCTTCACCGCCGCTGAGAATGCCCTCTTTATATTGGGGCCGCTCGCGCGCTTTCCAATCCTTGACCACCGCATGCACTTCCTGATCGCGCACGAATGCGCCATGTACGCGCACCGGGATCGAGGAGTTCGGCGCCAGATAAAGCATATCACCCATGCCCAGCAAGGACTCGGCGCCCCCCTGATCGAGGATGGTGCGAGAGTCGATCTTGCTCGACACGGTAAAGGCGATACGCGTCGGGATGTTGGCCTTGATAAGGCCGGTGATCACATCCACCGACGGACGCTGGGTCGCCAGCACCAGGTGGATACCCGCCGCACGCGCTTTCTGCGCCAGGCGAGCGATCAACTCTTCGACCTTCTTGCCCACCGTCATGATCAGATCGGCGAATTCGTCGACCATCACCACGATGTACGGCTCTTTCTCCAGCACCGGCGGCGTGATGTCCATGCTGTCGGTCGGCTTCCAGAATGGATCCGGGATCGGACGCCCCATCGCTTCGGCCTGATCGACGCGCTCGTTGTAGCCGGCCAGGTTACGCACGCCCAGAGCTGACATCAGCTTGTAGCGGCGTTCCATTTCACCCACGCACCAGCGCAGCGCGTTGGCGGCGTCTTTCATGTCGGTGACCACGTCGGTCAACAGGTGTGGAATGCCTTCGTAAACCGACAGCTCCAGCATTTTCGGGTCGATCATGATAAAGCGCACTTCTTTCGGCGTGGCCTTATACAAGATGCTCAGGATCATGGCGTTGACCCCGACCGACTTACCGGAACCGGTGGTACCGGCGACCAGCAAGTGCGGCATTTTGCCCAGATCGGCCACTACCGGTTCGCCGGAGATGTCTTTACCCAATACGATGGACAGCGGCGACGGATTGTCACGGAAAGCCGGGCAATCCAGCACTTCGCGCAGATACACCGTTTGCCGTTTGGCGTTCGGCAGCTCCAGACCGACATAAGGCTTGCCGGGGATGACTTCCACCACGCGCACCGCCGAAGTCGACAGCGAGCGCGCCAGATCGCGCGACAGGTTGGAAATGCGCGCCGCTTTAACGCCCGGCGCCAGATCCAGCTCGAAGCGGGTGATGACCGGCCCCGGCAGGATGTCCACCACGTCGGCTTTCACGCGGTAATCAGCCAGGCTGGCCTCCACCAGGCGCGCCTTCTGTTCCAGCGCGAAGGAATCGACCGGCTCCACCTCTTTCGGCGCTTCGGTCAACAGATCCAGCGTCGGCAGCGGCGTGGTCGGCTTCTGCAGCGGCTGATCGTTGCGCATCAGGAACGGGTGAATCAGGCTGTCCATCGCCGGATGTTGCTCGGCCTGAGCTTGCTGAGGCTGCTGCTGCGCCGGTTGCTGCGGCTGCTGATATTGCGGCTGCGACGGCTGTTGATACTGCTGTTGCTGCGGCTGCTGGTATTGCTGCGGCTGCGGCTGTTGGTATTGTTGAGGCGGCTGATGCGATTGCTGAGGTTGAGCCGCAGGCGCCACAGGCTCAAACTGACCGAACGGCACATCGTCCTCCTGCTCGCTTTGCTGTTCAATGCGCTCTTCAAGCTGCGGGGACAGCGTGAACATTGGCTCGCTCGGGCCATCGTCCACCAGATCCGCCATCGGCGAGAAGCTGAAAGCATTGCGGGTATCGATCGGGCTGGTGGCCGGTGCCTGCGGAGCAGGTGCTTGCTGGCCGTAGCGCGCCTGCTGCTGCTCGGCGAACGCCTGGCGCAGCGCGGCCTCTTGCTGCGCCTCTTCGTCGTCCTGTTGATAGCCTTCGCCGTAGCGTTGGTGCTGCTGCTCGGCAAACGCCTTGCTCAGCTCGGCCTCCTGCTGAGCCTGTTCATCATCCTGCTCCGGCGCGTAGCTTTCGCCATAGCGCTGGCTTTGCTGCTCGGCAAACGCCTGACGCAGCGCGGCTTCCTGTAGCGCCTCTTCTTCCTGCGGGTTCACCACCGCCTCTGTCTGGCGCTGCTCCTGTTCGGCCGCACGCTGCGAAGGCAGCTTGATGCCGTAGGAAGCCAGTTCGCGACGGGTCGGGATGCGCACCGGATTCGGCCGCGGCAGTTCAGGGCCGATGCCCTGCTTAACCTGCGGATTGCCGTCGCTGGTCGCCGTGAAGGCCGGCATAAAGGTCGCCGCCGCGGCACCTGCAGCAGCAGCGGCTGCCGCCGTATCCGGCTGCGGTTTGGCGCCGGTGGCGCTGAAACCGCTCGAATTGCCGATGTCGACGCTGTCACGCTGTGCGGCGGTAAAATCAAAGGGAGAACGCGCCGGCGGCTGCGGTGCGGCCGGCTCTTGCCAGTTGCCGAGGCGCGGCTCATCGTCATCCTGATAAGGATCGACAGGACGCGTCGCCTTAGGCGCGGGCGTTGGACGCGTCGCCTTAGGCGCGGGCGTTTCTTCCGGGATCTCGAAGGAATACAGCGGCGGCGTAGCGTCTTGCGCCGGGGCGCTCACCGGGTGCTGATTGACAGAGGCCGGCGCGGCCGGCGCCACCGTCACCGACGGCGCCTGTGTGGCGATCGGCGCTGCAACGGGCTCGTGGATCTCTGCCTTCACCGCCGGTGCAGGCGAAGCCGCCGGCGCGATGGATGCGGCTTCTGCTTCAAGCTCGCCATCGTCGGCGCGCAGGCCGCTGAGCAACGGATCGGCGGCGTCTTCCGCCGCCGCTTTGGCGCTGTCGGTGACCGAAGGCGCGGAGAACAGCACGTCGTCATCGGCGGCCGCGGCTCCGGCGGCGGTCGCGGCAACCGCTGCGGCGGCGCCCTTCCCTGCCTGCTCAGGCTCGTCGTCGACGTAACGCTCGTCATCCTCAAAATAGCGCTCTTCGCGACGTGAGCGATTGGTCATCACCGTCGCGACGCCCAGCACCGCCCCGCCGATCTTCTCGGCGATCACCAGCCAGGACCAGCCGGTAAACAGCGTCAACCCCGCCGCCCATACGCACAGCAGCGCCAGCGTAGCGCCGATGCCGTTGAACCACGGCAACATGGCGTTGCTCAGCAGGCTGCCGATCACGCCGCCGGAAGCGAAGTAATAGAGATCGTCGACGTTCAGCGCCGCCAGCCCGCAGGAGGTGAGCACTAACGCCAGGGTGCCGATCAGGCGCAGGGAAAGCGCGAAATAGTCGATATAGTCTCTGTTGCTGCGTTGGCGATAAGCCGCCCAGCACAGGACCAGCATGATCGGCGGTATCGCGTAGGCGAGCACCCCGAAGGTGAAGAACAGCGTATCGGCCAACCAGGCCCCGACACCGCCGCCCAGATTGTGAATCGGCTCATGCCACGCGGTCTGCGACCAGCTTGGGTCAGACGGATTGAAACTGACCAACGCAGCCATGAGGTAAACGGCAAAAATCGCTACCACGATAAGCACAGCTTCCAGCAAACGCCGGCCACTGCTGAGTCTTTTCAGGGTAACTTCTTTATCTTCTGTATATTCCTGGCTCAAGAAAGGCTCTCCAGGTTCCTGTTAGCTGACATAGCAACAGCGCCGAGAAACTGCCCCGGCGCCGAAACTGTATGAATAAACAGGAGTGTAACCAATTTAATCAGGTTTTGCACCTGCACCTTACCGTGTTTTGATAACCAGACGGTTACTCTGTTTCACTTCTTCCATCACTACGTAGGTACGGGTGTCGTTAACCCCCGGCAAACGCAGCAAGGTTTCGCCCAGCAATTTGCGGTAAGCCGACATGTCCGGTACGCGGGTTTTCAACAGGTAGTCGAAATCGCCGGAAACCAGATGACACTCCTGAATCTCTTCAAGCTTCTGCACTGCCGAGTTGAATTGCTCAAACACATCCGGCGCGCCGCGGTTCAGCGTGATCTCCACGAAAACCAGCAGGGACGCATCCAAATAATGCGGGTTAAGCAATGCGGTATAGCCATGAATGAAACCCTGGCGCTCGAGACGGCGCACGCGTTCCAAACATGGTGTCGGGGATAACCCCACGCGCTTCGAAAGCTCGACGTTCGAAATACGCCCATCCTTCTGCAGCTCATTCAGGATGTTGCGGTCGATACGGTCAAGATCTTTACCCGGGCGTTTCTTGTTGTCTGCCATTATTATTGTCTCTCTTATTTTCTTCCGTGCACTTGCCACACCCTAGCCAACGTCAATGTGTAAGGGTTCGTTCCAAGCGAAGACCCGATGCCTGTCATATGCTTCTTCACTACCATCATTCCACGCCGCGCAGCCTGTCTGTCCAACTCCGCGCGATGCAGGTAACGACGTTTAGGTCGAGAAAAAATCAGCAAACGCTTGCGCGCTCTGCTCCGCACACCCATCGCGCATTGCCGCCTCGCGGCGCAAATACGTACGATTTGCTGGTGTTACGGGGATAATTTCTTCTTCCTATGATGTTTTCGCAAATGCGCAGCGGATTGTCAAAGTAAAAGAAGCAAAATCAGAACAACGTACCGTCACGAAAAGTCTGCATCCCATTTTTGGTTATGAATCGCTGGCAGATAAACCCCGGCGGGGAGCGGCTGAAGTCGCAGAATGCGCCGTTTTTGCGCGGTTGGCGATTCAGCAGCCGAATGCGGCTTTGATAAGGTAAATTTCTGCGTTCGGCGTACGATTTGCCGACAGCGGGTGCATTAATAGGCGACAACTATCATACAAATCGTTAACAACGTCGCCCGGCGCTTTTTTTACTGCGCCATTTTCCCTACAATCGGCTTCATTGTCCGCCATTGTGGAATAAAGAGGTTATTCATGGGCACGGCTAAACATAGCAAATTACTGATTCTGGGCTCCGGCCCGGCCGGTTACACCGCCGCCGTCTACGCGGCGCGCGCCAACCTGAATCCGGTGCTGATCACCGGTCTGGAGCAAGGCGGCCAGCTGACCACCACCACCGAAGTGGAAAACTGGCCGGGCGACGCCGAAGGGCTGACCGGCCCGGCGCTGATGGAGCGCATGCGCGAGCACGCGGAGAAGTTCCAGACTGAAATCGTCTTCGATCATATCAACAGCGTCGATCTGCAGCAGCGTCCGTTCCGCCTGTTCGGCGACAGCGGCGAATACAGCTGCGACGCGCTGATCATCGCGACCGGCGCCTCCGCCCGCTACCTTGGCCTGCCTTCCGAAGACGCCTTCAAGGGCAAAGGCGTTTCCGCCTGCGCGACCTGCGACGGTTTCTTCTACCGCAACCAGAAAGTCGCGGTGGTCGGCGGCGGCAACACCGCCGTTGAAGAGGCGCTGTACCTGTCCAACATCGCCGCCGAGGTTCACCTGATCCACCGTCGCGACAGCTTCCGCTCGGAGAAGATCCTGATCGACCGGCTGATGGAAAAAGTGAAAAGCGGCAACATCGTGCTGCACACCGACCATACGCTGGACGAAGTGCTGGGCGATGAAATGGGCGTGACCGGCGTGCGCATCCGCAGCACCAAAGCGGAAAACGAAACCCGTGAACTGGAACTGGCCGGCGTGTTCATCGCTATCGGCCACAGCCCGAACACCGGCATCTTCGGCGGCCAGCTGGAGCTGGAAAACGGCTACATCAAGGTACAGTCCGGCATTCACGGCAATGCGACCCAAACCACTATCCCCGGCGTCTTCGCCGCAGGCGACGTGATGGATCACGTCTACCGCCAGGCGATCACTTCCGCCGGCACCGGCTGTATGGCGGCGCTGGACGCAGAACGTTACCTGGACGGCATCGCCGGCGCGGAAGTCTGCTAAGACGTTTTCATCATCGGCAAAAAGCGGCTCTCGAGCCGCTTTTTTTGTTTCTGGGTTTAGCAATCTCTCCTTCCCATCTGTTATAGCCATATTTGCCCTCTTTATTCTTTTCAGTCTGCCGGGTGACGAGGTAACATGAGGCCTCGCTTGTTTGTCGCCGATTGCGCCAAACACTATTATTTAACAGTACGTTAACCCAGCCCGTAACAAACGGGCGCCGGCGACGCAGACGCATATCTGATGAAAAAAACCAGACAGCAACAGTTAACCCGTTGGCTTAAAACCCAGAGTTCGTTAGCGCAGCGTTGGCTGCGCCTTTCCATGCTGTTGGGGCTGTTCAGCGGCCTGCTGATCGTGGCGCAGGCGTGGCTGCTGGCCAGCCTGCTGCACGCCCTGATCATCGAGCACATCCCGCGCGAACAGCTGATCCCTTCGTTTATCTGGCTGATCGTCGCGTTCGCATTGCGGGCGCTGTTGAGCTGGCTGCGGGAGCGGGTCGGTTTCCAGTGTGGCCAGGTGATCCGTCAGCGCATGCGCCAGCAGGTGCTGGATAAGTTGCAGCAGCTCGGCCCGGCCTGGATCCAGGGCAAACCGGCGGGCAGTTGGGCCAGCATCATCGTCGAGCAGATCGAGGATATGCAGGACTATTACTCGCGCTATCTGCCGCAGATGTATCTGGCGGTCTTCATCCCGCTGCTGATCCTGATCGCCGTTTTCCCGATCAATTGGGCCGCCGGTTTGATTCTGTTGGCGACCGCGCCGCTGATCCCGCTGTTCATGGCGCTGGTCGGTATGGGGGCCGCCGACGCCAACCGCCGCAACTTCGTGGCACTGGCGCGATTGAGCGGCAACTTCCTCGACCGCCTGCGCGGCCTGGACACCCTACGGTTGTTCGACCGCGCGCAGGCCGAAACCGCGCAAATCGCCAAATCCTCCGAAGACTTCCGCAGCCGCACCATGGAAGTGCTGCGCATGGCCTTCCTTTCTTCCGGCGTACTGGAGTTCTTCGCCTCGATTTCCATCGCCGTGGTGGCGGTGTACTTCGGCTTTTCCTACCTCGGCGAACTCAATTTCGGCAGCTACGGCCTCGGCGTAACGCTGTTTTCCGGTTTTCTGGTGCTGATTCTGGCGCCGGAGTTTTTCCAACCGCTGCGCGATCTCGGCACCTTCTACCATGCCAAAGCACAGGCGGTCGGCGCGGCGGAAGCGCTGGAAACCTTCCTCAGCGCCGAAGGCGAGCAGATGGGCAACGGCACGCGGCAGCTGCCCGCCGATCAGCCGCTGACGCTACAGGCGAACGCGTTGGAAATCCTGTCGCCGAACGGCGTGCTGCTGGCCGGGCCGCTGAGTTTCACCCTGCAACCGCAGCAGCGCGTGGCGCTGGTCGGGCTGAGCGGCGCCGGTAAAAGTTCGCTGCTCAATCTGCTGCTCGGCTTTCTGCCCTACCGCGGCTCGTTGACCGTCAACGGCGTCGAGCTGCGTGAACTGTCCGCAGAAAACTGGAGGCAACAGTTGAGCTGGGTCGGGCAGAACCCGCATCTGCCGGCGCAAACCTTGCGCGCCAATATCCTGTTGGGCTGCCCGCAGGCCGACGAAGCGCAGCTGCAGCAGGCGGTGGAGCTCGCCTACGTCAGCGAACTGTTACCGTATCTGCCGCAGGGGCTCGACACCGAAGTGGGCGACAACGCCGCCCGCCTGTCGGTCGGCCAGGCGCAGCGCGTGGCGGTCGCCCGGGCGCTGATCGGCCCGCGCCGCTTGCTGCTGCTGGATGAACCGGCCGCCAGCCTCGATGCCCATAGCGAACAACGGGTGATGCAGGCGTTGAATGCCGCTTCGCATCAGCAAACCACCCTGCTGGTGACGCACCAGTTGGAAGATACCGAAGACTACGATCAGATTTGGGTGATGGATAACGGGCGCATCGTGCAGCAGGGCGATTACGCCACCCTCAGCGCCCAGCCGGGCCTGTTCGCCACGCTGATCGCCCATCGCCGCGGGGAGCTTTAATCATGCGCGTTTTGCTGCCGTTTTTGGCGTTGTATCGCCGCCATAGCCTGCTGATTAGCCTGGGCATCCTTTTGGCGATCGTCACCCTGCTGGCCAGCATCGGCCTGCTGGCGCTCTCCGGCTGGTTCCTGGCCGCCTCTTCGCTGGCCGGATTGGCGGGCCTGCTGACCTTCAACTATATGCTGCCGGCCGCCGGCGTGCGCGGCGCGGCGATCTTCCGCACCGCCGGGCGCTACGCCGAGCGCGTGGTCAGCCACGACGCCACCTTCCGCGTGCTGTCGCACCTGCGGGTGTTCACCTTCAGCAAGATCCTGCCGCTGACGCCGGGCGGCATCGCCCGTTTCCGCCAGGCCGACCTGCTCAATCGCCTGGTGGCGGACGTGGACACGCTGGATCACCTTTATCTGCGGGTGATCTCGCCGCTGGTAGGCGCGGCGGCGGTGATCCTGGTGGTCACCTACGGCCTGAGCTGGCTGGATCCTGCGCTTGCCCTGACGCTTGGCGGCATTCTGTTGCTGCTGTTGCTGCTGGTGCCGCCGGTGTTCTATCGCGCCGGCAAACCGATCGGCGGGCAACTCACCGCCCTGCGCGGCCAATACCGCACCGACCTGACCGCCTGGCTGCAGGGGCAGGCGGAGCTGGTGGTGTTCGGCGCCGTCAACGACTTCCGCCAGACGCTGAACGCCACCGAACAGCTGTGGCAACGCCGCCAGTGGCAGCAAGCCTCGCTGAGCGGCAAGGCGCAGGCGCTGATGATCCTCGCCAGCGGGCTGACGGTGACACTGCTGCTGTGGCTGACCGCCGCCGGCATCGGCGGCGATACCCAACCCGGCGCGCTGATCGCGCTGTTTGTCTTCGCCGCGCTGGCGTCGTTCGAAGCGCTGATGCCGGTGGCCGGCGCCTTCCAGCACCTCGGCCAGGTGATCGCCTCCGCCACGCGGGTCAAACAGATCATCGATCGCCAACCGGAAGTCTCCTTCCCGGCCGTCGGCCCGGCCGCCGCCGACCGGGCTCAGCTTAGCCTGCGGCAGTTGAGTTTCACCTACCCCGATCAGCCGCAGCCGGTGCTGCGCGACGTCACGCTCGAGGTGGCAGCCGGCGAACACATCGCCTTGCTCGGCCGCACCGGCTGCGGCAAGTCCACCCTGCTGCAGCTGCTGACCCGCGCCTGGCGCACCGACGGCGGAAAAATTCTGCTCAACGGCGAACCGCTGGAAGATTATGATGAAACCACGCTGCGTCGAATGACCACGGTCGTCAGCCAGCGAGTGCATATCTTCAGCGATACGCTGCGGGAAAACCTGCGGCTGGCCGCACCGGATGCCGGCGACGCTCGCCTGAGCGAGGTGTTGCAGCAGGTGGGGCTCGGCAAATTGCTGGACAGCGACGGCGGGCTGAACGCCTGGCTGGGGGAAGGCGGCCGGCAGCTGTCCGGCGGCGAACAGCGCCGGCTGGGCATCGCCCGCGCGCTGCTGCACCCTGCCCCGCTGCTGTTGCTTGACGAACCCACCGAAGGGCTGGACGCCGAGACCGAGCAGCAGATCCTGGCGCTGCTGCGCCGGCATTGTCAGGGCAAGACGCTGATCCTGGTGACGCACCGCCTGTACGGCCTGGAGCATCTCGATCGCATTTGCGTAATGGATGACGGCCAAATTGTCGAACAGGGCGATCACGCCGCCCTAATGCGCCAGCAGGGCCGCTATGCCCGCTTTCGCAACCGTATCAGCAACCTGGCGCCGTAATCGGCCCGTAGAGGACGCAGAAACCCTGTATGCGCATCGTTAAGCTTTCCCCTCAGTCGCTGGCGTTTCCCTCGCCTGAGGGCGCCCTGCGCGATCCCAACGGCCTGCTGGCGATCGGCGGCGACCTGACGGCACCACGGCTGCTGGCAGCCTACGAGCGCGGCATCTTCCCCTGGTACTCGCCGGGGGAAGCGATTCTGTGGTGGTCACCCGATCCGCGTGCGGTGCTGTTCCCGGCCGAGTTTCATCTCAACCGCAGCCTGAAACGCTTTCTGCGCCACGATCCGTTTCGCATCACGCTTAATCACGACTTCGCCTCAGTGATCGCCGCCTGCGCCCACCGGCCGGATGAAGGCACCTGGATCGGCCCGGAGGTACAGCGCGCCTATCAACATCTTCATCGCCTCGGCTACGCGCACTCGGTGGAGGTATGGCAGGATGATCAACTGGTCGGCGGCATGTACGGCGTGGCGCAGGGCGCGTTGTTCTGCGGCGAATCGATGTTCAGCCGCGTCACCAACGCCTCAAAATGCGCATTGATGGCCTTTTGCCGCCATTTTGCCGCTTATGGCGGGGAATTGATTGACTGCCAGGTGCTGAACGCTCACACTGCCCGCCTTGGCGCGCGTGAAATTCCGCGCCGTCAATTTTTGCAGCAGCTCAGCACCCTTCAACGGCGGCCTTTGGCACCGGCGTGCTGGGCGCCGCAAGTCATATCCCCACAGCCGGTTGAACCGCCCTGCCCAGCAAACTAATTGGTGGAAACGGTGCAATGTTCACCGACACATCTTTACATAATGGGGGTTTTTCGGCATTATCTTGCCGGTTAAAAACTAAGGTAGTTAGACCTAGAGGATTCGATGGCCAAAGAAGACAATATTGAAATGCAGGGCACCGTTCTTGATACGCTGCCGAACACCATGTTCCGCGTTGAATTGGAAAACGGGCACGTGGTAACCGCACACATCTCCGGTAAAATGCGTAAAAACTATATCCGCATCCTGACGGGCGACAAAGTCACTGTAGAGCTGACCCCGTACGACCTGAGCAAAGGCCGCATTGTCTTCCGTAGCCGTTAATCGGCTCACCGCGCGCCACACGCTGGCGGCATCGAGGATGTAATCCCTCGGGAGCCCTTTCCGTTTACCCCCGCAGCGACGTTACACAACGGGTTGCAGGTGCGCAGGTAAACTGAGAGGGCTCACTCGTTTCTGTTATACGGTGAATCTCACCCATAAAAAAAGCGATGCCGAAGCATCGCTTTTTCTTTGCCTGAAGGCGGCCTTAGTGCACCGCGCCCTCGTCCGCTTTGCGCTTGGCGGCGCTGAGGAAGTGGTAGGTCAGCTGTTTCTTGTCCTTGTCCAGCTCGACCTTCACGGAACCGCCGTCCACCAGCGAGCCGAACAGCAACTCGTTGGCCAGCGGTTTCTTCAGGTTCTCCTGCATGACGCGCGCCATCGGACGAGCGCCCATCGCACGGTCGTAACCCTTCACCGACAGCCAATCACGCGCTTCGTCGCTCACCTCCAGCGAGACGCCCTTCGCATCCAGCTGCGCCTGCAGTTCGACGATAAACTTGTCGACCACCTGCTGGATCACCTCGGTAGACAGATGGTTGAACCAGATGATGTTATCCAGACGGTTGCGGAACTCCGGCGTAAACACCTTCTTGATCTCTTCCATCGCGTCGGTGCTGTTGTCCTGCTGCACCAGGCCGATCGACTTGCGTTCGGTTTCCCGCACCCCGGCGTTGGTGGTCATCACCAGGATCACATTGCGGAAATCCGCCTTGCGGCCGTTGTTGTCGGTCAGCGTGCCGTTGTCCATCACCTGCAGCAGCAGGTTGAACACGTCCGGATGCGCCTTCTCGATCTCATCGAGCAGCACCACTGCATGCGGATGCTTGATCACCGCATCGGTCAGCAGCCCGCCCTGATCGTAACCGACGTAGCCCGGAGGCGCGCCGATCAGACGGCTGACGGTATGCCGCTCCATGTACTCGGACATGTCGAAACGCAGCAGCTCGATATCCATCGCCTTGGCCAACTGTACGGTGACCTCGGTTTTCCCGACCCCGGTCGGCCCGGCAAACAGGAAGGAACCGACCGGCTTGCGCTCGTGGCCCAGACCGGCACGGCTCATCTTGATCGCTTCGGTCAGCGCTTCGATCGCCTGATCCTGGCCGAATACCAGCATCTTCAAGCGATCGCCCAGATTTCTCAGCACGTCGCGATCGCTGGCCGACACGGTTTTCTCCGGGATGCGCGCAATGCGCGCCACCACGGATTCGATATCGGCCACGTTGACGGTTTTCTTGCGCTTGCTGGCCGGCATCAACCGGCTGCGGGCGCCCGCCTCGTCGATCACGTCGATCGCCTTGTCCGGCAGATGACGATCGTTGATGTATTTCACCGACAGCTCCACCGCGGCGCGGATCGCCTTGGCGGTATAACGCACGTCATGGTGCGCTTCATACTTGGCCTTCAGGCCGTTGATGATCTGAACGGTCTCTTCCGCCGTCGGTTCGGTGATATCGATCTTCTGGAAGCGGCGCGCCAAAGCGCGATCCTTTTCGAAGATGTTGCTGAACTCCTGGTAGGTGGTCGAGCCGATCACCCGGATCTTGCCGCTCGACAGCAGCGGTTTGATCAGGTTGGCGGCATCCACCTGCCCACCGGAAGCCGCACCGGCGCCGATGATGGTGTGAATTTCATCGATGAACAGGATGCTGTTCTGATCCTGTTCCAGCTGCTTGAGCAGCGCCTTGAAGCGCTTCTCGAAGTCGCCGCGGTATTTGGTGCCGGCCAGCAGTGAACCGATATCCAGCGAATACAGCGTGCAGTCCGCCATCACTTCCGGTACGTCGCCCTGCACGATACGCCAGGCCAGGCCTTCGGCGATCGCGGTCTTGCCCACGCCGGATTCGCCGACCAGCAGCGGGTTGTTTTTACGACGGCGGCACAGCACCTGAATCGCGCGCTCCAGCTCACGATCGCGGCCGATCAACGGATCGATGCCGCCCACACGGGCCAACTGATTGAGGTTGGTGGTGAAGTTTTCCATACGGTCTTCCCCTCCGGACTGCTCTTCGTTCACCGGGTTTTCCGCATTCGGCGCTTGGCCCGGCTCGTCTTTACGCGTGCCATGTGAAATGAAGTTCACCACGTCGAGACGGCTGACGTCGTGCTTGCGCAGCAGATAGGCCGCCTGCGACTCCTGCTCGCTGAAGATGGCCACCAACACGTTGGCGCCGGAGACTTCGCTGCGGCCGGAAGATTGCACATGGAAGACCGCGCGCTGCAACACGCGCTGGAAGCTGAGCGTCGGCTGAGTGTCGCGCTCTTCTTCGCCGGCGGGCAGCGTCGGTGTGGTTTGTTCGATGAAGGCTTCCAGCTCCTGGCGCAACGCGGCCAGATCCACCGTACATGCCTCGAGCGCTTCTCGCGCGGCAGGGTTGCTCAGCAACGCCAGCAACAGGTGCTCCACGGTCATAAACTCGTGTCTGTGCTCACGCGCCCTGGCGAAAGCCATGTTGAGACTGAGTTCCAGTTCTTGATTGAGCATAAGCACCTCCCCAATAGATTGCCTTATTCAGGCTTTTTCCAGCGTACAAAGCAACGGATGCTCGTTCTCCCTTGCGTACCGGTTCACATGGACGACTTTGGTTTCCGCCACCTCGGCGGTGAAAACACCACAGATCGCCTTGCCTTGATAGTGGACCGTGAGCATCAGTTGCGTTGCGCGTTCAATATCATAAGAAAAGAACTTTTGCAGAACGTCAATCACAAATTCCATCGGTGTGTAATCGTCGTTGTTAAGTATAACTTTATACATAGACGGCGGTTTTACCGCATCGATTTGTTTTTCTTCGGCCAAGTGTTCAAAATTTAGCCAGTCGTTGTTATTGCCCATCGCTGCTCATCTTCTCTGCTCTGCCCTCTGATATGGGGACAGGTTTCGGTTATTCAAAGTGGGGATAGTTACTATTTTATCATCTTCGCCATCGTCCCGCCGCACTGTAACGTGCGCAAAAAAACGGGCCAATTGTGACTGAATCGTGGCAATAGCGTTACCTGCTTCAAACTTTGGTGAACTGCTCCCCGCCGACAAAAGCCGATCCCTTGACGCCCCGATCATTTGCTCTAGAGTGTAAATTCGTGGCTGGTGGTCTTTTAACCACCCCTTGTCCACCCTGCTACCCGCCCACGGCGGGTGCGAATTCAGTTATTCATCTCACTTAAAATAGCGTTGCGAGGGATGTAAAAGCATGGAGACGGGTACTGTTAAATGGTTTAACAACGCCAAAGGCTTTGGCTTCATCTGCCCAGCCGGCGGTGGCGAAGATATTTTCGCGCATTATTCCACCATCAAGATGGATGGTTACAGAACGTTGAAGGCAGGCCAGCAGGTCAGCTTCGACGTGCATCAAGGGCCAAAAGGGAACCATGCCAGTCTGATTGTGCCGGTGGAAAGCGAGGCGCTGTCCTGAACGCCTCCAGCAGCGTCGCGCTGCATTGACCCTGACTGCGATAAAAATGCCAGCCGCCGTGTGACTGGCATTTTTTATGCCTTTTACTTACTCGCGCGCCAGCGCATCGATCGGATTCAGCCGCGCGGCATTGCGCGCCGGCAGATAGCCAAACACCACGCCGATACCGGTGGAACAGAGGAACGCGCTCAGCAACGCCGCCGGCGGGAAGCTGATCTGCCAGCCCGGCAATACCAACTGCACCGCCAGGCCGATGGCGAACGACAGCGTAATCCCCAGCGCGCCCCCCACCAGGCAGACCAACACCGCCTCGATCAAGAACTGCTGCAACACGTCGCCGGAACGGGCGCCCACCGCCATGCGGATGCCGATCTCGCGCGTGCGCTCGGTCACCGACACCAGCATGATGTTCATCACGCCGATGCCGCCGACCACCAGCGAAATCACCGCCACCAGCGTCAGGAACAGCTGCAGCGTGCGGGTGGTTTTCTCCGCGGTTTGCACCAGGCTGTCCATGTTATAGGTGAAAAAGTCCTTCTTGCCGTGGCGCAGCGTCAACAGGCGCGACAGTTGCTGCTCCGCTTCCTTGCTGTCGTAACCGTCGCGGATGCGCACGGTGATCGAATCGAAATAGCTGTTGCCCATCAGCCGGTTGGCCATGGTGCTGTACGGCACCCACACGTTCAGCGTCTTGCTGCTGCCGAACATCGACTGCTTCTCCTTGGCCACGCCGACCACCGTCGCCGGCATGTTGCCCACCAGGATCACTTCCCCCACCACGTTCTTCTGGTGCGGGAACAGCCGCCGTTGGGTATTGGCGTCAATCACCACCGTCTGCGCCTGCGACTGTACCTGCATCGGATCGATGCCGACGCCCTGGGTAAAGCTCATGCCGTACACGCGGAAGAACTGCTCGCTGACGCCGTTGACGTTGGCCGCCGCATCAACGTTGCCCAAACGCAGCCGCATGCTGCTGCTGATGCTCGGCGACAGCGCACTGATGTAAGGCTGTTCGCGCAGCGCGTCGAGATCGCCGTATTTCAACGATTGCCGGTAGGTCGGATCGTCGTCGCCGAAATCCTTGCCGGGATAGATATCGACAGTATTGGTGCCGATGGATTTGATGTCCGCCAACACCATCTGCTTGGCGGCGTCGCCGATCACCAGGATCGACACCACCGAGGCGATGCCGATAATGATGCCGAGCATGGTCAGCGCGGTGCGCATCTTGTTGGCCGCCATCGCGCGCCAGGCCATGATCAGCGCCTCGCGGAAACGGCCGCCCATCTGCCGCCAGGAAGGCGCCACGGCGGCCAGCGCCAGCGGCTTGGCCTGGGCATCCTCCGACGGCGTCGGGCGCGAATCGGAGATGATTTCGCCGTCGCGGATCTCGATGATCCGTTCAGCCTGGCGCGCCACCACCGGATCGTGAGTCACCAGGATCACCGTGTGCCCCTGGGCGCACAACTGTTTAAGGATCGCCATCACCTCTTCGCCGGAATGGCTGTCGAGCGCGCCGGTCGGCTCATCCGCCAGGATCACCTGCCCGCCGTTCATCAACGCGCGGGCGATACTGACGCGCTGCTGCTGGCCGCCGGAAAGCTGGCTCGGCCGATAGTTGACTCGCTCCCCCAGCCCCAGACGGCGCAACAGCGCTTCCGCCCGTTCGCGCCGCGCCGCTTTGCCCAGCCCGGCATACACCGCCGGCACCTCGACGTTGTGCGCCGCGCTCAGGTGCGGCAGCAGATGATAGCGTTGAAAGATAAAGCCGAAATGCTCGCGCCGCAGCTGCGCCAACGCATCGTCGCTCAGCATCGCCACATCTTGCCCGGCTACCCGATACACGCCGGCGCTCGGCTTGTCCAGGCAGCCGAGAATGTTCATCAGCGTCGATTTGCCGGAGCCGGAAGCCCCCATGATCGCCACCATTTCACCGGTGTCGATGCTCAGACTGATCCCCTTCAGCACCTCCACCGTCTGCTCGCCGGAACGGTAGCTGCGGCGAATGCCGTTCAGCTGCAACAGCGCCGCCATCAGCCGGCCTCCACGCCGCCGCGGCTGACGATCACCTCATCGCCCGCCTCGAGCCCGCTGAGGATCTGCACATCGATATTGTTGCGCAGGCCGATGGCCACCTCACGCTTCTCTTCCTTGCCCTGTTTCAGCACCGAAACGTGGTAGCGATTGTCGGCGATCTGATCGCCCAGCGCCGCCAGCGGGATCACCAGCGCCTGCTGGACGCCGGCCAACTGAATGTGCACCTGCGCCGTCATTTGCAAGCGCAGCAGCCTTTCCGGGTTGGGCACTTCGAAACGCGCGTAATAGAAGATGGCGTTGTTGACCTTTTCCGGCGTCGGCTGAATGTCTTTCAGCACGCCGTCGAAGCGCCGGGTCGGATCGCCCAGCACCGTGAACCAGGCCTTCTGACCCGGCTTGAGGTTAATGACGTCGGCCTCCGAGACCTGCGCCTTCACCAGCATGGTGCCGAGATCCGCCAGCGTCAGAATGTTCGGCGCCTGCTGCGCCGCGATCACCGTCTGGCCCTGCAGCGTGGTGATCTGCACCACGTCGCCATCCATCGGCGCTTCGATGCGGGTGTAGGCCAGGTTGATCTTGGCGGTGTCCAGGCTGGCCTGATTCCGCGCGATCTGCGCATTGATGGTGCCCACCTGCGCCTTCTTCACCGCCAGCTGCGTCGCCGCCTGATCCAAATCCTGACGCGACACCGCCTGCAGCCTGGCCAGCGCCTGGTTGCGCTGCAGCGTGACCGCCGCCAGCTGCTGTTCCGCCTGCGCCTGCAGCAGCTGCGCATGCAGTTCGCGCAGCGTCGCCTCGCCTTCGCGGATGCTGTTCTGCGCCTGTTGCGGATCGATAACCCCCAGCAACTGGCCTTTTTTCACCTTGTCGCCGATCTCGACATACAGTTTTTCCAACTGCCCGCTGACCTGCGCGCCGACGTCAACCTTGCGCACGGCGTCCAGCTGGCCGGTCGCCAACACGTTCTGCTGCAGATCGCGCTGGGTGACCTTCACCGTTTTGAAATCGGTCGGCGCCGGATGGCGAAAGTGCCAAACGGCCGCCGCGGCAAGCGCCGCAATCACCGCCAGTGCGAGTATCCAGCGGCGTTTATGTCCTTTAAACCCTGTCAAAATTGACCTGCCTGTGCTTGTGAATATCGACCGCCCATTGCGGCGGCGGAGCTAAATTAGCATGCAACGTAGGGAATAACTAAACCTTAGCTCAACACAATGTGGAGACACGCCTGGTTACAGTTCAGCATTGAACTCCCGTTTAGTGAAACCTTGATGAAATACCGCCATTCAACACAGCCAAGGATTTCATCATGTCACAGCTCAGCTACCCACTCGCCTCCCCCCGGCCGCTTAACGGCTGGCAACTGATGACGGCGTTGATCAATGGCGAAAAGGCGCCAAGCAACGCCTGGAAAAAAACCTCGTTTCGCCTGAAGTTTCTCGGCCGTTCGCTGCTCAACTGGCGCACCACCAGCGGCCTGCTCAGCACCCTGGCCAGCAACCCGCTGCTGGAAGAGATCCTGAACGCGCAGCCGAACCTGCCGTGCAAGCTGCATCGCCCCTACCTGGCGGCCAACATGAGCAAGATCGAATGCTTGTTCGCCCTGCGCGATCATTACGATCTCATCGTGCAGCGCATGCCGCTGAAGATGCGTCTCGGCCACCTCGGCCCACAGCCTTTCGTGCTGGCCCGCGCGATGGGCAAAAACGAAGCGCCGATCTCGCTGGAACTGGCGGCGATCGACAAACTGAATAAGGAAGGGGAAGCCACGCTGCTGCTGCGCAACGCCAACGGCGTGATGCTGGCGGAAATCACCTTTGCGCTGATGCATTATCAGCAGCAGCCGACGCTGTTCATCGGCGGCCTGCAGGGCGCGAACCATGAGGTGCCGCACGCCGAGATCCAGCACACCACCAAGGAGTGTCACGGTCTGTTCCCTAAACGTCTGGTGCTGGAAGGCGTTTGCACGCTGGCTCGGCATCTCGGCATCCGCCGGATCGTAGCCGTCGGCAATGCCACCCATATCTATCAAAACTGGCGTTACCAGAGTAAGAAGAAGGATCAACTGCACGCCGATTACGATCAGTTCTGGCTGTCGATGGGCGCCAAACCGCTCGACAGCGGCTATTTCCTGCTGCCCGAGCGCATCGCCCGCAAGCCGATCGAAGAGATTGCCAGCAAGAAGCGCGCCGAGTATCGCCGCCGCTATCAGTTGCTGGACGAACTGGAACAGGGATTGACGGCGCATTTCTGCGCCCGATAACGCCCGGCGGGCCGTCAGTCCGCCCGGCCGCGCGCCAGCCAGATTACCCGTGAGAACATTTTCTTCAGCAGCGGCGGCACCGAGTCCGTGCCCCATTCGCCGGCCTGCATCGCGACCTCAATCGCCAGATCCGGCTTCGACGAGTGGTGAACCGCTTTCAGGATCACCTTGCGCACCGGCATCTGCGCGTTGAGCGGCACCGACGCCATTCGGTGATAAACCGGGCCGAACCCTTCGCGGAACATGAAGTGCTCCATGTCCGGCGCCGGCAGCGCGGTCAGCCGATCGCGTTCGTTGTCTTCATGATTGTCCAGCAGACTGCGCACGGTATTGGCGTACTTTTTGCCCGCCTCGTCGCCGTCCACCAGCGCATGCCACTCGATACCCATACGGCGGGCGAAGCGCAGCAGAGGCTTCAGGCCGCACTGGGCGAATTCGATGACCCTCACCCCTTCCGCCTCGAAATGGTAGCCGCACTGGCGCGCCAGCTCGTTCAGCAGCCACACTTCGGTCTCGCCTTCCACCAGCAGCCAGCAGCGGGCGAACAGCGACGACGGCCGGTTGAAACGGATGTGAAACGCGATGCGCCGCCCGTCTTCGGCGCTCAGCCCGCGCGGCCCGAGACGGTAGGTCGCAACCCGCCCCGACTCGCGCACCAGCCGGCAGACGTGCTCCACCGGCACCAGCGACACCAGTTCGCTGGAGTTGGTGGTGGTGATGCGCTGCAGCGGCAGCTGATTGAGCAGCCCCCAGGCCACCGACAGCATGATCGGATGCAGGCGAGTTTCCGGGTCCTCCACCAGCAGCAACGGCCGGGCATGGGGATCCAGCTTGACGTCGCCCTTGGCCTGCAGCAGGGTGGAAAACATCCCCAGCAGGATCAGGCGCATGCTGCGGCTGTTCGGCTCGGCCACCATGCGGTTGATGCCGTCCAGCGCGCGCCAGGCGTCCTGCTCCGGTTCACCGCCGCGGCGGCGCGGCCGCGTCACCTGTGAACTCTGCTCGGCGAAATAGTGCTCCAGCAGCTGCTGCATCGCCGCCAGCCCCTGACGCAGCTCACCGTTGGTCAACTTCTGCGGATTGCGCACCAGCTCGCGCGTCAGCTGATCCAACTGCTGCGCCAGCGCCTGGGTATCGGGTTTGCGTTCATCGCCGAGGCTGCTGGGGCGCAGGCGACGAATAAAGCGCGCGTCGCGCAGGCGCAATACCGGATGGATGCGGATAATGGCGTGGGCCAGTTGTTCGATATGGTGCAGTTGAAAGGCGTTGCCGTCGGCGTCGAGAAAACCACGCCAGGTGCACACCGTGCCGTCGTCGGCCAGCTCGCCCTCGCAGCGGTAATGAATGCGGCTCAAGCCATCTTCGCCCTTGACCCACAGCGGCGTCAGGTGGCGATAGCGCGGCAGGTGCGCGTGGCCGATGTCTTTTTCGCAGAAGGTGAACACCACCTGCAGGTGGCGCTCTTTGGCCGCCTCCTCCCCGGGAGGGAAATGGAAGTCGTGCGCTTCAAACCGATACAGCTTCTGCTCCGGCGCCAGCAGCAGCGTCAGCGCATCCAACAGGCTGGATTTACCCCAGGCGTTTTCGCCGAGCAACAGCGTGTTGTCGTCCAGCATCAGCGACAGCCGGTTAATGCCGCGAAAACCTACAATTTCGATACGCTCCAAGAACATCCGCCGCCTCCCGTGCGCGCCGTCGCCTCTTCAATGAGGTGACCTTCACAGAGCATGGTCAAAAAACCCCTTGCAGGTCAAGCGGCCAACGTCAAATCTGCCGCTTTACTCCGGCCGGGCTTTTGGTTAGCGTGTGCTCCTCGCCGCCGTTCGGCGCGCTTCAAAACTCAAGGACACTCGTTGCACCATGTACTCAGGACTGTTGATTATTCTGTTACCGCTGATTGTCGGTTACCTCATTCCCTTACGCCATCGCCCGCTGCTGGTGCTGATCAACCGGCTGCTGAGCTGGATGGTGTATGTGATCCTGTTTTTCATGGGCATCAGCCTGGCGTTTATGGAGAATCTCAGCAGCAATCTGATGCTGATCTTCCAGTACAGCGCAGTGTTTTTCTTCTGCATTCTCTGCGCCAACCTGCTGTTGCTGGCGCTGCTGGAGCGGCGCATGCCGTGGCGCAGCAGCCATAAACAGGAAAAGCTGCCTTCGCGCGTGCACATGGCGCTGGAGTCGCTCAAGCTGTGCGGCGTGGTGCTCGGCGGCTTCCTGCTCGGCCTGACGCAGTGGCAATGGCTGCAGTTCGCCCATAAAGGCAGCGAATATGCGCTGATCTTCCTGCTGTTGCTGGTCGGCATTCAGCTGCGCAACAGCGGCATGACGCTGCGCCAGATCGTGCTCAACCGCCGCGGCACGCTGGTGGCATTGGTGGTGACCGTCGCGTCGCTGGCCGGCGGCGCGCTGGCGGCGCAGCTGCTGGGGTTGCCGGTCAAGGCCGGGCTGGCGATGGCCTCCGGCTTCGGCTGGTACTCGCTGTCCGGCATTCTGATCACCGACGCCTACGGCCCGGTGATGGGCAGCGCCGCGTTCTTCAACGATCTGGCGCGCGAGCTGGTGGCGATCATGCTGATCCCGACGCTGGTGCGCCGCAGCCGCTCCACCGCCCTCGGCCTGTGCGGCGCCACCTCGATGGACTTCACCCTGCCGGTGCTGCAGCGCAGCGGCGGGCTGGACATGGTGCCGCCCGCCATCGTGCACGGCTTCCTGCTGAGCCTGCTGGCGCCGGTGCTGATCGCCCTGTTCTCCTGATCCTTTCCCCCTGGGGGCCGCCTGGCCCCCAAAGCGTAATCATTCCCATCCGCACCGCAAAATTGCGCTAAATCAAACTTGCCCGCAGTAGTCGCACAAAAGCCTTTTGCAACCCCGATCGCCGATCTATGCTTTTAAACAAGCATTATAAATGCAACTTTAAAAATAAAAGGAAGCGACTATGTTCTGTGTGCAATGTGAACAAACCATTCGTACCCCGGCAGGCAACGGCTGCGCGTATGCTCAGGGCATGTGCGGCAAAACGGCGGAAACCTCCGATCTGCAGGATCTGCTGGTGGCGGCGCTGCAGGGCCTCTCCGCCTGGGCGCTGCAGGCGCGTTCGCTGGGCATCGTCGACCACGAAATCGACAGCTTCGCCCCGCGCGCCTTCTTCTCCACCCTGACCAACGTCAACTTCGATTCCCAGCGCATCATCGGCTACGCGCGGGAAACCCTGCTGCTGCGCGACTCGCTGGCCGCCCGTTGCCGGCTGCTGGACGCCGGCGTGCGCGTCAATCACCCGATGGCGGCGCTGCAGCTGGCCGGCGACGATATGCCTGCGCTGCTGCAACAGGCGGCGCAGTTTGCCCTCGACAGCGACAAGGCCGAGATCGGCGACGACGTACACGGTTTGCGCCTGCTGTGTCTGTATGGCCTGAAAGGCGCGGCGGCCTATATGGAACACGCGCACGTGCTCGGCCAGTTCGACGAACAGCTCTATGCCGACTACCACGCTTTCATGGCCTGGCTCGGCACCCGGCCGCGCGACGTCGATACCCTGCTGAACAACGCCATGGGCATCGGCAAGATGAACTTCAACGTGATGGCGATCCTCGATCGCGGTGAAACCCAGGCCTACGGCGATCCGCAGCCCAGCGCGGTCAACGTGCGCCCGGTGGCCGGGAAAGCCATTCTGATTTCCGGCCACGATCTCAAAGATCTGCGCATGCTGCTCGAGCAAACCGAAGGGCAAAACGTCAATGTCTACACCCACGGTGAAATGCTGCCGGCGCACGGCTATCCGGAACTGAAAAAATTCAAGCACCTGGTGGGCAACTACGGCAGCGGCTGGCAAAACCAGCAGACGGAATTCGCAAAATTCCCCGGCCCGATCGTGATGACCTCCAACTGCATCATCGATCCTAACGTCGGCAACTACGGCGATCGTATCTGGACCCGCAGCATCGTCGGCTGGCCGGGCGTCAACCATCTGGAAGGCGACGACTTCGGCGCCGTGATCCGCCAGGCACAGGGAATGAACGGCTTCCCTTACACCGAGATCGAACACCTGATCACCGTTGGCTTCGGCCGCCAGACATTGCTTAACGCCGCCGACACGGTCATCGACCTGGTGTCGCAGAAAAAACTGCGCCACGTCTTCCTGGTCGGCGGCTGCGACGGCAGCCGCGACGAGCGCAGCTACTTCACCGACTTCGCCCGCAGCGTGCCGCAAGACTGCCTGATCATGACGCTGGCCTGCGGCAAGTACCGTTTCAACAAGCTGGACTTCGGCACGCTGGAGGGGCTGCCGCGCCTGCTGGACGTCGGCCAGTGCAACGACGCCTACTCCGCCATCATGCTGGCGGTCAAGCTGGCGGATACGCTCGGCTGCAGCGTTAACGAGCTGCCGCTCAGTCTGGTGCTGTCGTGGTTTGAACAGAAGGCGATCGTCATTCTGCTGACGCTGCTGTCGCTGGGGGTGAAAAACATCGTCACCGGCCCGACCGCGCCGGGCTTCCTGACCGACAACCTGATGGCGATCCTCAACGAGAAATTCGGCCTGCGCCCGATCACTACCGTCGAGCAGGATATCGCAGCGCTGCTCGCCTGATGCCGTTACGTTATGGGGCCGCCTGCGCCGGCCCCTTTGCTTTTTGAGGTGCCCCGATGACTCAACCCACTCCGCTTTGCCCGAACCGCATGCAGGTGCATTCCATCCAGCGTGAAACCGCCGACGTCTGGACGCTGAACCTGATCTGCGACGTTTTCTACCCTTACCAGGCCGGCCAGTTCGCGCTGGTCAGCATTCGCAACAGCGAGGAGACGCTGCGCGCCTATACGCTCTCCTCTTCGCCCGGCCAGAGCCGCTTTCTCAGCATCAGCGTGCGCTGCCTGCCGGACGGCGTCGGATCGCGCTGGCTGACGCAAGAGGTCAAGCCCGGCAACACGCTGTGGCTGTCCGACGCGCAGGGCGAATTCAGCTGCGAGCGCCACCCGGCCGATCGTTATCTGATGCTGGCCGCCGGCTGCGGCGTGACGCCGATCGTCTCGATGTGCCGCTGGCTGACCGCCAACCGTCCGGCCTGCGATATCGCCGCGATCGTTAACGTGCGCACCCCCGCAGACACGATTTTCGCCGATCAATGGCGCGCGCTGTGTGCCGCCCATCCGCAGCTGCGCCTGACGCTGATGGCCGAGCGGGATCTGCAGCCCGGCTACCTCAGCGGCCGCATCGATGAACAGACGCTGCGGCAGGCGGCGCCGGATATCGCCGAACGCACGGTGATGACCTGCGGCCCCGCGCCCTACATGGATCAGGTGGAGCAGCTTTGTCGCCGGCTCGGCGTGCCGGCCGAGCGTTTCCATAAGGAGCAGTTCCACACGCCGACGGCGCAGGCCGACGCCACCGAAGGGCTGACGCTGCGCGCCGCCCGCCCGCTGCGCGAATTCCGCGTGCCGGTCGGCAGCACCCTACTGGCGGCGATGGAGGCCCATGCCCTGCCGGTCAACGCCGCCTGCCGCGCCGGGGTGTGCGGTTCGTGCAAAACCCGCATCCTCGAGGGCGACTACACCACCACCAGCGCCATGACGCTGAGCGCGGAAGAAATCGCGCAGGGCTACGTGCTGGCCTGCAGTTGCCAACTGCAGGGCGATGTCACGCTGGCGTAATCCCTGGCCCCATCGCCGCGATGGGGCATTTATCGGCAAGCTCCCCGCGGCCAGCCCGGTTACACTTTTCCCCGTCCTACGCTCTTTACCCTTCCTGACCGCATCTCGTCCACAGCCGGTAAGCTATGCTTGCAGTTGTTCTGCTGCCACTCACCGGATCGAGTCCACATCGTTTTTCAAACCTTGTTTGGGGGAACCATGAAGCAAACCGTAGCCACACTGATCGCCAAAACGCTGGATCAAGCCGGCGTAAAACGCATTTGGGGCGTGACCGGCGATTCGCTCAACGGCCTTAGCGACAGCCTGCACCGCATGGGCACCATCGAATGGCTGGGCACCCGCCATGAAGAGGTGGCCGCCTTCGCCGCCGGCGCCGAAGCCCAGCTTACCGGCCAGTTGGCGGTGTGCGCCGGTTCCTGCGGCCCCGGCAACCTGCACCTGATCAACGGCCTGTTCGACTGCCACCGCAACCATGTGCCGGTGCTGGCGATCGCCGCGCATATCCCTTCCAGCGAAATCGGCAGCGGCTACTTCCAGGAAACCCATCCGCAGGAGCTGTTCCGCGAATGCAGCCACTATTGCGAGCTGGTCTCCAACCCGGAACAGCTGCCGCGCGTGCTGGAGATCGCCATGCGCAAGGCGATCCTCAATCGCGGCGTGTCGGTGGTCGTCTTGCCGGGCGACGTGGCACTGCGCATGGCGCCGGAAGACGCGGCCGTGACCTGGCATACCCCGGCGCTGCCGCTGGTGCAGCCGCCGATGAGCGAGCTGAACAAGCTGGCGGAAACGCTGAACAAAGCGAAGAACATCACCCTGATGTGCGGTAGCGGCTGCGCCGGCGCGCACGATGAAGTGGTTAAGCTGGCCGAGCTGCTGCAGGCGCCGGTGGTGCACGCGCTGCGCGGCAAAGAACATATCGAATGGGATAATCCGTACAGCGTCGGCATGACCGGGCTAATCGGCTTCTCCTCCGGCTACCACGCGATGATGAACGCCGACACGCTGGTGCTGCTCGGCACCCAGTTCCCCTATCGCGCGTTCTACCCCACCAACGCCAACATCATTCAGATCGACATCAACCCCGGCAGCATCGGCGCGCACTGCCCGGTCAACATGGCGCTGGTGGGCGATATCCACACCACCCTCACCGCCCTGCTGCCGCAGCTGGAGCCGAAGCGCGACCGGGCGTTCCTCGACAAGGCGCTGGAGCATTACCGCAACGCGCGCAAGGATCTCGACGGGCTGGCGACCGCCGGCGACGACCAACCGCTCCACCCGCAGTATCTGGCGCAGCAGCTCAGCCACTATGCCAGCGACGACGCCATCTTCACCTGCGACGTCGGCACGCCGACAGTGTGGGCCGCCCGCTACGTGAAAATGAACGGCAAGCGTCGCCTGCTCGGTTCGTTCAACCACGGTTCGATGGCCAACGCCATGCCGCAGGCGATCGGCGCTCAGGCCACCGCGCCGGATAAACAGGTGATCGCCATGTGCGGCGACGGCGGCTTCACCATGCTGATGGGGGATTTCCTGTCGCTGGCGCAGCTCAAGCTGCCGGTGAAAATCGTGGTGTTCAACAACAGCGTGCTGGGATTCGTGGCGATGGAGATGAAGGCCGGCGGCTACCTGACCGACGGCACCGACCTGCATAATCCGGACTTCGCGGCGATCGCCAACGCCGCCGGCATCAAGGGCATCCGCGTGGAAAAAGCCTCCGATCTGGACGGCGCGCTGCAGGAGATGTTGGCGCATCCCGGCCCGGCGCTGCTGGACGTGGTCACCGCCAAGCAAGAGCTGGCGATGCCGCCGCAGATCAAGTTCGAACAGGCGAAAGGCTTCAGCCTGTACATGCTGCGCGCCATCATCAACGGCCGCGGCGACGAAGTGGTTGAACTGGCGAAAACCAACTGGCTGCGTTAAGCAAGCTGCCCCGGTAAAATAAAGGGTATATGATGCCATGTACCCTTTTCCTCTCCCTTACATTCCAGGAACCCTATGCTTATCGATCTACGCAGCGACACCGTTACCCGCCCCAGCGCCGCCATGCGCCAGGCGATGGCTCAGGCAGAAGTCGGCGACGACGTCTACGGCGATGACCCGACGGTCAACGCGCTGGAGGCCGAGGCGGTGCATCTGTCGGGCAAAGAAGCGGCGCTGTTTCTGCCCAGCGGCACCCAAGCCAACCTGGTGGCGCTGCTGAGCCACTGCCAGCGCGGCGATGAATATCTGGTCGGCCAGCAGGCGCACAACTACAAATACGAAGCCGGCGGCGCAGCGGTGCTGGGCAGCATCCAGCCGCAGCCGATCGAGGCCGACGCCGACGGCACGCTGCCGCTGGACAAGCTCGCCGCCGCCATCAAACCCGACGATATCCACTTCGCCCGCACCCGGCTGTTGAGCCTGGAAAACACCATCAGCGGCCGAGTCCTGCCGCAGGCCTACCTGCAGCAGGCGTGGCAGTTTACCCGCGAGCGCCAGCTGGCGCTGCATATCGACGGCGCACGCATCTTCAACGCCGCCGTGGCGCTGAACCTGCCGCTGAAAGAGATCGTGCAATACTGCGACACCTTCACCATTTGCCTGTCGAAAGGGTTGGGCGCGCCGGTCGGATCGCTGCTGTGCGGCAGCGAGGCCTTCATTCAGCGTGCGCTGCGCTGGCGCAAGATGACCGGCGGCGGGCTGCGTCAGGCCGGCATCCTGGCGGCGGCCGGCCTCTACGCGCTGGAGCATAACGTTGCGCGGCTGCGCGAAGACCATGACAACGCGGCCTGGCTGGAGCAACAGCTGCGGCAGATCGGCGTGGAGATCGCCGCTCCCGGCGCGCAGACCAACGTGTTGTACCTGCGCCAACCGCCGGCGCTGGCGGCCAAATTCGGTCCGTGGATGCGCGAACGCGGCGTGCTGATCAGCAGCGGCCCGCTGACACGCATTCTGACCCACCTCGACGTCAGCCGTCAGGATCTGCAGCGGGTGGTCGAACTGTGGCGGGAGTTTCTTCAGCAGCACGCCTGATCGCTTGGGGCGCAGGCCGCGCCCCGCAATCAGAAAATCCAGCGGCCGTAAACCCAGTACCACAGCCCCAGCACCGCCGCCAGGTTGAGCGCGACGCTGAGGATGAACCAGATTTTAAACGGCTGTTTCTGGGTTTTGTGGCGAAACAGCTGCTGCGCCAGCAATGCACCCAACCACCCGCCCAGCGCGCCGAACAGCAACAGCGTCGCCTCCGGCACCCGTCGCCACCCTTTGCGCGCAGCCAGCTTATCGCCGCCGTAGATCAGAAACGTCAGCAGATTGGCCGACAGCAGCCACATCCACACCGGAAGCGGCGAGAACAGGCTGGCGATCAGCGCCAGGCCCAGCAAGGCGTAACAAATCACATTGAGCTTCATGACATCCGGTCTTCGTTCGATAAGGGGCGCGTAGTGTGAACCTGCGCCGCGGCGGATGCAACCGGCTTATACCCATACAAAAAGTGCATTTAAACCCTGAATTTGGCATCCTGTCGTTCTGCGACTCTTTCACCGCACAAGGCGGCCCGATGATACCCCAACGCGTACTGGTTCTTGGAGCCAGCGGCTATATAGGCCAGAACCTGATCCCGCACCTGATCGAACAGGGGCACCAGATTACCGCCGCCGCGCGGCGCATCGAGTGGCTGCAGGAGCAGAACTGGCCGCAGGTCAACTGCCTGTATGTCGATCTGTACCGCCCGGACACCCTGAGCGCGGCGCTGTGGGAAATAGATACGCTGTACTATCTGGTGCACGCGATGGGCGACGGCGACGACTTTATCGAGAAGGAACGCCGGGCGGCGGAAAACCTGCGCGACGCGCTGCGCAATGCCTGCGTCAAGCAGGTGATCTTTCTCGGCGCGCTGCAGCCGAACGACGACAGTTCGCCACACCTGGCGGCCCGCCGCCTGACCGGCGAGATCTTGCGCCAGAGCGGCGTGCCGGTGACCGAGCTGCGCGCCGGCATCATCGTCGGCCCCGGCTCGGCGGCGTTCGAAGTGATGCGCGACATGGTCTATAACCTGCCGGTGCTGACGCCGCCGCGCTGGGTGCGCTCGAAGTCGTCGCCGGTGGCGCTGGAGAACCTGCTGGTTTACCTGGCCGATCTGCTGGCGCACCCGGTACAGGAACACCGCATCTTCGATGTCGCCGGACCGGAATACCTCAGCTATCAGGACATGTTCCAACGCTTTATCGCCATCAGCGGCAAACGGCGCTGGCTAATCCCGATCCCCTTGCCGACGCGGCTGATTTCAGTGTGGTTCATCAGCCTGATCACCTCGGTGCCGACGCCGATCGCGCGCGCGCTGATCCAGGGCCTGAAGCACGATCTGCCCGCCGACGGCCGGCCGCTGCAGGCCCTGATCCCGCAACGTCTGCACACCTTCGATCAGGCGGTCACCGCCACGCTGCAGCGCGAGCTGGAGGTGGTCGATTCCGCCGACTGGGGCTACGATCCGGCGGCGCGGGCCCGCTGGCGCCCCGGCTACGGCTATTACCCGAAACAGGCGGGGTGTTCGCTCGACACCGCCGCCTCCAGCCAGGCGCTGTGGCAAACGGTGCAGCAGTTGGGGGGCGAGGAAGGCTATTTCTACGCCAATATCCTGTGGCGGATCCGCGCCCGCATGGACGACATGATCGGCAACGGCGTGGTCTATGGCCGCCCGGCGCGCGCGGCCCTGGCACTGGGTGACGAGATCGACGGCTGGAAAGTGATTACCCTGAAGCCGCTGCGGCAGCTGGCGCTGCTGTTCGGCATGAAGGCGCCCGGCCTGGGGCGGCTGAGCTTCACCATCACCGATCGCGGCGATCGCCGCACGCTGGACGTGCGCGCCTGGTGGCACCCGGCCGGCTTCAGCGGGCTGCTGTATTGGTTCGCCATGATGCCCGCGCATCTGTTTATTTTTCGCGGCATGGCGAAGCGCATCGCCGAGCTTGCCGAGAACCTGGACCGCCAACAGCGCTGAACGGCGCTCATTTGTCGATCAACCGCACAGTTTGCCGCTGTGCTTCGGGGCTTTCCGATTGCATAGCGCACGAAATCACGGAAGAATGGCATCTTATTTGCTGGGAGCGCCGCAAGCGCCCGCCGGTATTCCGATTTTGGGTGAGAATAGAGTCCGTTATGAAGGTATTGGTCACCGGTGCCACCAGTGGGTTAGGCCGTAACGCCGTTGAATATCTGCGCCGTCAGGGCATCAAAGTGCGCGCCACCGGCCGCAACCAGGCGATGGGCGGCCTGCTGGAAAAAATGGGCGCGGAGTTCATTCATGCCGATCTCACCAATCTGATCTCTTCGCAGGCCAAGGCGATGCTGGCGGATGTCGACGTGCTGTGGCACTGCTCCAGCTTTACCTCGCCCTGGGGCACCGAAGAAGCCTTCGAGCTGGCCAACGTGCGCGCCACTCGCCGCCTTGGTGAATGGGCGGCGGCCTATGGCGTGGCGCAGTTCATTCACATCTCTTCCCCGGCGATCTATTTCGATTACCACCATCACCGCAACGTAACCGAAGACTTCCGCCCGCAGCGCTACGCCAATGAGTTCGCGCGCAGCAAGGCCGCCGGCGAACAGGTGATCCAGCAGTTGGCGCTGTCCAATCCGCAGACCCATTTCACCATTCTGCGCCCGCAGGGATTGTTCGGGCCGCACGACAAGGTGATGCTGCCGCGGCTGCTGCAGATGATCAAACGCTACGGCAACCTGCTGCTGCCGCGCGGCGGCGCGGCGATGGTGGACATGACTTACCTGGAGAATGCGGTGCACGCCATGTGGCTGGCGACGCTAAAAGAAGACACGCCGTCCGGCCGCGCCTACAACATCACCAACCAGCAGCCGCGCCCGCTTCGCACCGTGGTGCAGCAGCTGATCGACGATCTGGGCATGAAGTGCCGCATCCGCTCCGTCCCCTACCCGATGCTCGACATGATGGCGCGCGGCATGGAGCGCCTGGGCAGCAAAAGTGAAAAGGAGCCGGTGTTGACCCACTACGGCGTCGCCAAACTCAACTTCGACCTCACGCTCGATACCACCCGCGCGCAGCAAGAGCTGGGCTATCAGCCGATCGTCTCGCTGGAAGAAGGCATCGCGCGCACCGCCCGCTGGCTGAAAGATCACGGCAAACTGCACGGCCTGTAATCAACGCCACGCGCCGTACTTCACCAGCAGCGCATCGATAATCGCCTCACTCTCTGCATCCGGCTCACCGCGAACATCGTCGGGCCGGAAATGCATCTGAAACGCCGCCAGCACATTGCGCTGCTGCCGCGCATCCCATGACGAATCAACCGCGTAGCCATAACGCGCCAGCTTTTCGAGCAGCGGCGCCAGCGGCACCGGCGCCTGTCTGTCGCGCCCCGCCAGCAGTCGCTGCACGTCTGCCTCGTCCGGCCAGGCGCCGATGCCGGCCTGCGCCAGTTGCCGCCAGGGGAACAGCGGGCCGGGATCCTGTTTGCGCTGCGGCGCGATGTCGCTGTGCCCCACCACGTCCTGCGGCTGGATGCCATAGCGTTGGATGATGTCGCGGCTCAGCGGGATCAGCACGGCGATCTGCTCCGCCGTGTAGGGCTGCCAGTGGGTGAACAGCATGCTGCGGGTGAACCCCTTGTTGACGATTTCGATGCCGATCGAGGTGTCGTTGAGGTTGCTGCGGCCGCGCCAGACGCTGGCGCCGGCATGCCAGGCGCGCATCGCTTCCGGCACCAGCCGGTACACCGTCGGTTTGCCGTGTTCACGCTGCGGATGCGCCGGCAACAGATAGTGCGCGCTGACGTGTTCATCGGTCAGCGTTTTCAGCGATGAATGGAAATCTTCCGCCGTGTAGTGCATCACCAGAAAGCGAATGCGCCGATCGGCGCCCTGCGCCTGATGCAAGGTTTCGAGCTGGTAAGCGCCGCGATCGACGAGCGTGTCCTGCTGCGAATTTTGGCATCCCGCCAACAGCGCGGCGGCGATGATCCCTGGCCAAATTTTCACTTATCCTCCCTGTGGTTTGGTGATTTGATCTAACGTTAACGTTAAGCAATAGTCGCCACGGAAGCCACCCGCCGACAAAGTAAAAACGCCCCGGCGTGAGCCAGGGCGTTAAGGCATGGGATTAGCGGCTGACTTTCACCGCGGTGCCGCTGACGGTCACCATCAGCATGCTGCCGTCTTTGCCAACGGTTTCATAATCGATATCAATGCCGACCACCGCGTTGGCGCCCAGCTCTTTCGCCTGATCTTCCAGTTCTTCGAACGCGATCAGGCGCGCCTTGCGCAGCTCTTTCTCGTAAGCGCCCGAACGGCCGCCGACGATATCGCGCACGCCGGCGAAGAAATCACGAAAAATGTTGGCGCCGAGAATCGCTTCGCCGGTGACGACGCCGCAGTATTCGGTGATGGTAAACCCTTCCAGGGTCGGGGTAGTTGAAAGCTGCATCAGAACTCCTTGTTTGATTAATTCAACGTATCTATGACCAGAAGATTGACATTATGTTCGCTTAATCAATGGCACGCAGTACGAATGCAAGGCCAAAAAACGCATTTATACTGTAAGCTATCGGTCTTCATGGTAGAGACTTTCACATAAGGTAATAAGATGAAAACAAAAACGATTGCGGCTGTTTTACCCTTAGCGCTGTTGCTGAGTGCCTGTACCACGGTGGAACCGGCATACAAGGATATCGGCACCCGCAGCGGCAGCTGTGTGGAAGGCGGCCCGGATACGGTCGCGCAAAAGTTCTATGACCTGCGCATCCAGCAGGGCGCCGGCCTGCCGGACAGCAACCGCCTGGCGCAGCTGCAGCCTTATCTGAGCAAAGTGCTGTATCAGGATCTGGTCAGCACCGCTCAAAACCCGGGCAAGCATCAGATTACCGGCGATCTGTTCTCCGGCAATGCGCAGGGGCCAAGCAGCGCATCCGTCGCCAGCGCCTCGACCATTCCCAACACCGATGCGAAGAACATCCCGCTGCGCGTTGACCTGAGCTACCAGAAAGACGCCAACAGCACCGTGAACTGGCAGGACGAAGTGCTAATGGTGCGCGAAGGCACCTGCTGGGTGGTTGATGATATTCGCTACCTGAATGTTCCAGCGCACGCCACCAACGGCAGCGTACGCCAGGTGCTGGAAAACCAGTAACCCGCTTCCCCCGGCCGACGCGGGCTGGCCGCGTCGGTCATCCCGCCGCCCGTCTACCGCTCGAATTTCGTCCAATAGAAAAAATTTCGCTACCGATCTCACAGCCTGCGCCACAAATCCCCTCCCTCGGCTTGAGTCGCGGTATCTTGTGCTAATCTTTTACTGTCCCGCCGCACACTCATAAATTTTAACGCACAAAGATTGCATAAGTATTCTGTGGAAGTTAACATTTGCGGCATCAATGTCTATTCAATTCTGGCGCATGAGTATTCAACTTAACGGTATCAATTGCTATTACGGCGCTCACCAGGCGCTGTTTGACATCACGCTGGAATGTCCAGCCGGGGAAACCCTGGTGCTGCTTGGCCCAAGCGGCGCCGGGAAAAGTTCATTGCTGCGGGTGCTGAACCTGCTGGAAATGCCGCGTTCGGGCCAACTGCAGATCGCCGGCAACCAATTCGACTTCAGGCAGGCGCCGGGCGAGAAAGCCATTCGCGAACTGCGCCAAAACGTCGGCATGGTGTTCCAGCAATACAACCTGTGGCCTCACCTCACCGTGGTTCAGAACCTGATCGAGGCACCTTGCCGCGTGCTGGGTCTGACCAAGGCTCAGGCGATGGAGCGCGCCGACAAGCTGCTCAAGCGTCTGCGCCTGACCGACTTCGCCGATCGCTTCCCGCTGCACCTTTCCGGTGGCCAGCAGCAGCGCGTGGCGATCGCCCGCGCCCTGATGATGGAGCCGCAGGTGTTGCTGTTCGATGAACCGACCGCAGCGCTGGATCCGGAAATCACCGCCCAGATCGTCAGCATCATTCGCGAACTGGCCGGCACCGGCATCACGCAGGTGATCGTCACCCACGAAGTGGAAGTGGCGCGCAAAACCGCCAGCCGCGTGGTGTACATGGAAAACGGCCACGTAGTGGAGCAAGGCGACAGCAGCCACTTCACGCAGCCGCGGACCACCGAGTTTGCCAACTACTTATCACACTAACAATTAACTTGCTGTAATTTGGGGAGTTTGCGATGAAAAAACTAATAATCGCCGCCGTTCTGGCCGGCATCAGCGTTTCCGCCTCCGCAGCCGAAACCATCCGTTTCGCTACCGAAGCCTCCTATCCTCCGTTTGAATTTATTGACGCCGGCAACAAGATTCAGGGTTTTGATGTCGATCTGGCCAACGCGCTGTGCAAAGAAATGCAGGCCGAATGTACCTTCACCAACCAGGCGTTCGACAGCCTGATCCCGAGCCTGAAGTTCAAGCGTTTCGATGCGGTGATGGCGGGTATGGACATTACGCCGGAGCGTGAGAAGCAGGTGCTGTTCACCAAGCCTTACTACGATAACTCGGCGCTGTTCATCGCGCAGAAAGGCAAAATCGCCGACGTGGCGGCGCTGAAAGGCAAGAAAGTCGGCGTGCAAAACGGCACCACCCACCAGAAATACCTGACCGACAAGCACCCGGAAATCACCACCGTGCCTTACGACAGCTACCAGAACGCCATTTTGGATCTGAAGAACGGCCGCGTTGATGCGGTGTTCGGCGATACCGCGGTGGTCAACGAGTGGCTGAAGCAGAATGACGCGCTGGCGGCAGTGGGCGCCAAAGTGACCGACAAAGACTACTTCGGTACCGGCCTTGGCATCGCGGTGCGCCAGAAGAACACCGATCTGCAGGGCAAGTTCAACGCCGCTCTGGACAAGATCAAGCAGGATGGGACCTATGAAACCATCTACAAAAAATGGTTCCAGCAGTAATACGCCCAAATGAATGAATTACAACCTTTAGCAAGCGCCGCCGGCATGACCGTCGGCCTTGCCGTTTGCGCCCTGATCCTCGGGCTGATTCTGGCGATGCTGTTCGCCGTATGGGAATCGTCCCGCTGGAAAGTGGTCAGCTGGCTCGGCACCGCATGGGTGACCGTGTTGCGCGGCCTGCCGGAAATCCTGGTGGTGCTGTTTATCTATTTCGGCTCGTCGCAGCTGCTGCTGATGCTCTCCGACGGCTTTACCCTCAACCTCGGTCTGTTCCAGCTGCCGATTCAGTTGGCGATCGACAATTTCGAAGTCAGCCCGTTCCTGTGCGGGGTGATCGCTCTGGCCCTGCTCTATTCCGCCTACGCCTCGCAGACGCTGCGCGGCGCGCTCAAAGCGGTGCCGCAGGGGCAGTGGGAATCCGGCCAGGCGCTTGGACTGAGTAAGGCGGCGATCTTCTTTCGCCTGATCATGCCGCAGATGTGGCGCCACGCCCTGCCCGGCCTCGGCAATCAGTGGCTGGTGCTGTTGAAAGACACCGCGCTGGTGTCGCTGATCAGCGTGAACGATCTGATGCTGCAAACCAAGAGCATCGCCACCCGCACCCAGGAGCCTTTTACCTGGTATGTGATCGCCGCGGCCATCTACCTGCTGGTGACGCTGTTCAGCCAATACGTCATCAAACGCATTGAGCTGCGCGCCACGCGCTTTGAGCGGGGGCCGGCCTGATGATTGAATATTTGCCGGAGATCCTCAAAGGGTTGCACACCAGCCTGACGCTGACCGTCGCCGCGCTGATCGTCGCGCTGGTGCTGTCGCTGCTGCTGACGGTGATCCTGACGTTGAAAACGCCGATCCTGACGCCGTTGGTCAAGGTTTATGTGACGCTGTTCACCGGCACGCCGCTGCTGGTGCAGATCTTCCTGATCTACTACGGCCCCGGCCAGTTCCCGGCGATCCGCGACTACCCTTGGCTGTGGAACCTGCTGTCGCAGCCCTGGCTGTGTGCGATGATAGCGCTGGCGCTGAACAGCGCGGCCTACACCACGCAGTTGTTCTACGGCGCGGTGCGCGCCATTCCCGCCGGGCAGTGGCAATCGTGCGAAGCGCTTGGCATGTCGCGCCGGCAGACGCTGCGCATTCTGCTGCCGTTCGCCTTCAAGCGCGCGCTGTCGTCTTACTCCAACGAAGTGGTGCTGGTGTTCAAAAGCACCTCGCTGGCCTATACCATCACGCTGATGGAAGTGATGGGCTACAGCCAGCTGATGTACGGCCGCACCTACGACGTGATGGTGTTCGGCGCCGCCGGCCTGGTGTACCTGTGCGTCAACGGCCTGCTGACGCTGCTGATGCGTCTGGTGGAGCGCCGCGCGCTGGCGTTTGAACGCCGCAACTGAGGCCGCCGCCCCCATGAGCCCCGCCATTGTGCGGGGCTTTTTTTACCCCTCAAGGCAATACTTAATCATTTATATTGCATTTTAATTCACTCAATGGCAGGGTTAACAACAGGCATTCGCGCAAAAACCTCTGGCGATTACCAGTAAAAACAAACGATAGCGAATAATCACTTTCAGGATCCAGACAGGAGCTCTACGCATGAAAAAACTGCTGCTTGCCGCGACGATGTTGGCCGGGATGACCTTTAACGCCACCGCGGCCGAAACCATCCGCTTCGCCGCCTCCGCCACCTACCCACCGTTCGAATCGCTCGACGCCAACAACCAGATCGTCGGCTTCGATATCGATCTGGCCAACGCGCTGTGCAAGCAGATGCAGGCGCAGTGCACCTTCACCAACCAGGCGTTCGACAGCCTGATCGCCGCGCTGAAATTCAAGAAATACGATGCGGTGATTTCCGGCATGGATATCACGCCGGAGCGCAGCAAACAGGTCGCTTTCACCCAGCCTTACTACGCCAACTCGGCGATCGTGATCGCGCAAAAAGGCAAGTTCAGCTCGCTGGCGGATCTGAAAGGCAAAAAGCTCGGCATGGAAAACGGCACCACCCACCAGAAATACATGCAGGACAAGCATCCGGAGATTAACACCGTTTCTTACGACAGCTACCAGAACGCCATTCTGGAGCTGAAAAACGGCCGCATCGACGGCGTGTTCGGCGACACCGCCGTGGTGAACGAATGGCTGAAAACCAACCCGCAGCTGGCGCCGGTGGGCGAGCACATCACCGATGCGCAATACTTCGGCACCGGTCTCGGCATCGCGGTGCGCCCAGACAACCAGGCGCTGCTGGCCAAGCTGAACGCCGCGCTGGACGCCATCAAGGCCGACGGCACCTACAAAGCCATCAACGACAAGTGGTTCCCACAGTAAGTCCGCGTGTGGAGTCGCCCTCCTTCGGCGGCTCCATCTAATTGCCACCCCATCCGGTTAGTGCTAAATTTGATACTGAATTTAGCATCAAGGATAACATCATGACGGTTCAACCCATTCTTGCCGACTCGGCAGTCAGCATCAGCGATTTTAAGAAATCGCCCAACGCCGCCCTTAAAGAGGCACAAGGGCAACCGGTCGCCGTCCTGACCAACGGTAAGATTTCGGGATATTACGTCTCTCCGGAAACCTGGGAGGCGATCGCGGAGTACCTGGAAGATATCGAACTCGCTGAAATCGTTCGTTCACGGATGAACGGCAAACGCATTAAGGTCAATTTGGATGACTTATAAGCTTGAATTCGAAGAACATGCGCTGAAGGAATTTAAAAAACTGTCCCCGGTGATCCGGGAACAGTTCAAAAAAAAGCTGGCATCGGTGCTGGTTAATCCCCACATCCCCGCCAACAAACTCGCCGGTTTGCCTGATTGCTACAAAATCAAACTCAGAGCCTCAGGCTTTCGTTTGGTATATCGCGTCATGGAAACGGAGATCGTGGTTCTGGTCCTGTCTGTGGGCAAACGCGAACGTTCAGCGGCTTACACGGCTGCCAAAAAGCGCCTTTAACGCCGCACCAGCAGCGTCAGCACTTCGTAGTGCGAGGTATGCGGGAACATGTCGAACAGCTGCACCCGTTCGATGCGATACCCCGGCAACATCTCGATATCTTTCGCCATGCTCTCGGCGTTGCAGCTCGAATACAGAATATAGTCCGGCGCCATCCGGCTCAAATAGTCGCACAGCGCCTGGCCGATGCCGCGCCGCGGCGGATTGACCAGCACCAGCTGCGGCACCTGGCCTTCGGCGGTGGCGAAGCGGGTGGAATCGAGCGCCTGAAAATCTACCTGCAACAACCCTAACCGCTGCGCCGACTGGCGCGCACAGGCGATCGCCTCCGCGCTGATTTCGATGCCGGTCAGGCGCGTCTGCGGCTGCGCGCAGTGCAGGCCGAAACCGCCGACGCCGCAGAACAGATCCCACATGCTGTCGATACCCAGCGCGCGCACCCAGTCGCGGGCGGTGGCATACAGATCGGCGGCCACCTGCGGGTTGGTCTGAAAGAAGCTTTGCGGGCGGATGAACAGCGGCACCTGATTGAACTGTTCCTCCAACGCCTGCTGTTCGGTCAGCGCGATCTCGCGCTCCCCTTCCATGATCGCCATATGCACCGGTTGAATATTGGCGGAGATCACCCTGAGCTGCGGCAGCTGCTGCTGCAGCCACGGCAGCGCGGCGCGCAGCTGTGCCAGTTTGGTTTCCGAGCGCAGCACGAAACGCAGCATCACGCCGCCGTCGAGCGTGCTTTCGGTCAGCAGCAGGTATTTCAGCTCGCCACGTTTGCGCGCCACGTTATACGGCGTCAGGCCGGCGCGGGCGATAAAGCTTTTCAGCACCGCAAACATCGGCGCAAAGCCGGCGGGGTACAGCGGGCAGTCGCTCAGATCGACCGGCGTGCCGTCGCGGTGCAGCATGCCGAGCAGCGGTCGCTCCACGCTGCCGCTGACCACCATCTTAGCTTTATTGCGAAATGCGCTCAGTTCCCCCACCACCGGCTGCAGCCACTGCGCGACGTCGCGCCCGGCCAGCAGCGATTGCAGGTGATGCTGTTTGTCGGCCAGTTGCTGCGGATAGGGCTTTTCCAGCCACTGACAGGAACGGCAGGTGCCCGCCGTATACAAAGCGCAATGCATGAAGATTACCGTGAAGTTCAGGATGACGAATTAAGGGCGCAGAGTTTACCACTCCGCGCGCCTAAAATCTCACTTGCGCGCGGTGAAGAAGCGGCGGCTGGCGGCAGGAACGAACAGCAACGCCAGGATCACCACGTCGGGGATCTTTTGCAGGATCAGAACGTGCAGGATTTGGCCGCTGGTTTCCCCCTCCACGGTGAACACCTCGGGGAAGACGCTGCCGATGGTGGCCAGCAGCAGGTAAAGCACCACGATGCACTGGCAGACCACATAGCCCCAGCGCCCCCAATTGCGGCCGCGCATCACCGCAAAGCCGCAGCTGATTTGCAGGCACAGCAGCATCAGGCCGGCCAGAAAGATAAAGGTGGAATCCCACGCCTGCGCGCTGGTGTTGACGAACTCCTGCGCGCCGTCGACGCCCAGCTCACCCAGCAGCAGCACCACGCTGATACACTTGATCGCCACCATGGCGGTGCCCGCCACCATCACCGGCACCGGCGCATCCGAAGTCGATCCCATTCCCTGCCCGCTTTTCAGCATGTCTGACATATCCGTGTTCCGCTACGACGCGCCACCTATACAGGTGGCACATGTAAAGTCAGGTAGTTAGTTGCAATACTTATTGATTGCAAAAATAGCAGGTTTGTTACGATTCAGCTACGGGCCGCCCGCTGCAATTCACGCGATCGTTGTTTTTCCGAGCGCGCCATAAACCACCAGGCGATCAGGCCGAGGATGCCCACCACCAGCAGGATCAGGCTGGCCAACGCGTTAATTTCCGGGTTCACCCCCATGCGCACGCTGGAGAACACCAGCATCGGCAGCGTGGTGGCACCCGGGCCGGAGACGAAGCTGGCGATCACCAGGTCATCCAGCGACAGGGTGAACGCCAGCATCCAGCCGGAGATCAGCGCCGGCGCAATCATCGGCAAGGTGATGACGAAGAACACCTTCAGCGGCGGCGCCCCCAGATCCATTGCCGCCTCTTCAATCGAGCGATCCACCTCGCGCAGACGCGAACTGATGACCACCGCCACATAAGCGGTACAGAAGGTGACATGCGCCAGCCAGATAGTGAACATGCCACGTTCCGACGGCCAGCCGAAGGCATGCCCCATCGCCACGAACAGCAGCAGCAGCGACAGGCCGGTGATCACGTCCGGCATCACCAGCGGCGCGGTCAGCATAAACGCGAAGCCGGTTGAACCGCGAAAGCGGCCGAATCGCACCATCACCACGGCGGCGATGGCCCCCAGTACCACCGCGGCGGTGGCGGAGGCGGCGGCGATGGTCAGGCTGAGCCCCACCGCGCTGATCATCGCCGAATCGTGGAACAGTTCGCTATACCAGCGCGTGGACCAGCCGGCCCACACCGTCACCAGCTTGGAGCTGTTGAAGGAGTAGATCACCAGCATCAGCATCGGCGCATACAGGAAGGTAAAGCCGACAGTCAGGATGGCGATGCGCCACGGTGAACGCACTACCGGCAAGTTGTTCATTCCTGCCCCCCTATTTCCTTGTTCTGGTGTTTGTGGAACCACAAAATTGGCACGATCAGCAACAGCAGCATGATGGTGGCGACCGCCGAGGCCACCGGCCAGTCGCGGTTATTGAAGAACTCCTGCCACAGCACGCGGCCGATCATGATGCTGTCCGGCCCACCGAGCAGTTCCGGGATCACGAACTCCCCCACTGCCGGAATGAACACCAGCATCGAACCGGCGATGATGCCGCCGCGCGTCAGCGGCACGATCACGCTGAAGAAGGTTTTCAGCGGCCGGGCGCCCAGATCCAGCGACGCCTCCACCAGCGAGTAATCCAGCCGGATCAGCGCCGTGTAAATCGGCAGCACCATAAACGGCAGATAGGAATAAACGATGCCGATATACACCGCCAGGTTGGTGTGCAAGATCACCAGCGGTTGATCGATCACCCCTAGCCACATCAGAAAGTTATTCAGCGTGCCGTTGTTTTTCAGGATCCCCATCCAGGCGTAGACGCGGATCAGGAACGAAGTCCAGGAAGGCAGGATCACCAGCAACAGCAGAATGTTGCGGGTCGACGCCTTGCTGTGCGCCACCGCCCAGGCCAACGGATAGCCGATGATCAGGCAACACAGCGTCGAGACCGCCGCCACGCGCAGCGACTGCAGGTAGGCATCGATATACAACGGATCGTCGGTCAGCTGCAGGTAGTTGGCGAAGTTGAGCGCAATGTTTAGCTTGCCGTCCACCCAGCTCATCAGCTCGGTGTAGGGCGGCACCGCCAACGCCAGCTCCGCCAGGCTGATCTTGAACACGATCAGGAACGGCAGCATAAACAGCAGCGTCAGCCATAAATACGGCAATGCGATCACCAGCTTGCGGCCGTGAGCCATCAGCAGGCGATGGAACAGGGCCTTGAGGGTGGAGGGCGTTTTGGCCGGCGGTTCCGGCGTGCGTTCAGAAAGCAGGGTCATACGGGTTACTCCTCACCGGCTCTACTACACCGTCAACACGACGCAGCTGTCGGTTTCCCAACACAGACGCACTTCATCGCCCCAGGTGGGCATCCCCTTGCGGAAACGATGGCCGTTTTGCAGCTGGGCGCTGATAATCTGCCCGCTGTGCAGCTTCACGTGGTAGATAGACAGATCGCCCAGGTAGGAAATGTGCGCCACTTCCCCCACCGCAAAGTTGCAGCCGTCTTCCGGCACCCGTTCGCACAGCAGGATCTTTTCCGGCCGCAGCGCCACCTGGATCGGCACACCGTCCACCACCGAGGCGTCCGGATCCACCTTGATCGCATGGCGCAACCCGGGGCTTTGCAGGATCAGCGCATCGTCGTGGCGCTCTTGCAGCACGCAGTCGAAGACGTTGACCGAACCGATAAACTCGGCGCTGAAGCGGCTGTTCGGATGCTCGTAGATCTCTTCCGGCTCGCCGATCTGCACGAACTTGCCGCGGTTCATGATGGCGATACGCCCCGCCATGGTCATCGCCTCCTCCTGATCGTGCGTCACCATCACGCAGGTCACGCCGACGCGCTCGAGAATGTCGGTCACTTCCAGCTGCATGCGATCGCGCAGCTTCTTGTCCAGCGCGCCCATCGGTTCATCCAGCAGCAGCAACTTCGGCCGCTTGGCCAGGCTGCGCGCCAGCGCCACCCGCTGCCGCTGGCCGCCGGAAAGCTGGTGCGGTTTGCGTTTGGCGTACTCCTGCATGTGCACCAGCGCCAGCATTTCCGCCACCCGTTCGGCGATCTCCGCCCGCGGCATTTTGTCCTGCTTCAGGCCGAACGCGATGTTCTGCTCCACGGTCATGTGCGGGAACAGCGCGTACGACTGAAACATCATATTGATCGGCCGCTGGTACGGCGGCACGTGCGACATATCCTGCCCGTCGAGCACGATCTGCCCTTCCGTCGGCTGTTCAAAGCCGGCCAGCATGCGCAGCAAGGTGGACTTGCCGCAGCCGGACGGGCCAAGCAGCGCAAAGATCTCGCCCTTGTAGATGGTGAGGCTGACGTCTTCGACCGCATTCTGCCCGTCGAAGGTTTTGGTGAGGTTACGGATTTCCAGCAGAGGGGTGAAAACCTTCTGCGACTTGGCTTGAGGACGAGGAATAGCGTCGTTCAATCGGGGTGCTCTCCGGCGTAAAGCGGCACAAAACCACGGCGAGCGCCGTGGCCCAAAACGGCAATGCAGGCGGGGAGCGCCCGCCTGCCGGTTTACCGACGATGGGGGGGATCCCCCCCATCATCACTTCCCGCTTTTAACTTTAGTCCATGCGCGGGTAATGACACGGTCCAGCTTCGGCGACTGCACGTTGAGCGTGAACAGCTTGGCGCGCAGATCGGCCGGCGGATAGACGTTCGGGTTCTCGCGCACTTCGGCGTTCACCAGCGGCGTGGAGTCTTTCACCGCATTGGCGTAATAGACATAGTTGCTGATGCCCGCCATCACGTCAGGTTTCATCAGGAAGTTCAGGAACTGGTACGCGGCGTCTTTGTTCTTGGCGTCCGCCGGCATGGCGAACATGTCAAAGTAGGTCAGCGCTCCCTCTTTCGGGATCGCGTAGGCCACGTTCACGCCGTTCTTCGCCTCTTTGGCGCGGTTGGCCGCCTGCATCACGTCGCCGGACCAGCCGATCGCCACACAGATATCACCGTTAGCCAGATCGTTGATGTACTGAGAAGAGTGGAAGTAACGAATGTTCGGCCGCAGTTTCAGCAGCAGATCGTTGGCCGCGCCGGTGTAGTCCGCCGCATTGGTGCTGTTGGGATCCTTGCCCAGGTAGTGCAGCACGGTGGCGTAAACCTCGCTCGGCGCATCGAGGAAGGAGACGCCGCAGCTTTTCAGCTTCTCGAGGTTTTCCGGCTTGAGGATCAGATCCCAACTGTCGACAGGCGCGTCTTTGCCCAATGCCGCCTTCACCTTGTCGACGTTATAGCCGATGCCGGTGGTCACCATCAGGTATGGGATGCCGTATTTGTTGTCTTTATCGTTGTGTGCAACCAGCTTCAGCATCTCGGGATCGAGATTCTTGTAGTTGGGCATTTTGCTCTTGTCGAGCGGTTCGAAGATGCCGGCCTGCGACTGGCGTTCGAGGAAGTTGGATGAAGGAACCACCAGATCATAACCGGTGCTGCCCGCCATCAGTTTGCCTTCCAACACTTCGTTGGAGTCAAAGACGTCGTACACCACTTTGATACCGGTTTCTTTCTGGAATTTGGCCAGGGTATCCGGCGCGATATAGTCGGACCAGTTATACACGTGCAGCGTTTTCTCTTCGGCTGACGCATTGACGGAGGCGGCCATCAACAGGCCGGCAACCACACCCGATAACCACTTTTTACGTTGGGTGACCATCCGTAACTTCCTCCAAAACAGGGTGAATCATAGAATTGAACTTGTATCTGCAGCGATACAAAACCTTTCCTGATTGAGCGCAATCGTTGCAACCGCGAACTGAATGGCTATGCATATGATTGCATGCGCCTTTTTCACTGCCCTGCTCGCGTGGTCACAAGGGAAATCGCAAGCCCTTTGCAGAATCAGCAGCATAGCCGCTGCCATCGCAACCCGCCAGCCCCCAGGGTAAAAAACGCCTTTTATCGATTTTTTATGCAATTTTTCTCTATGTGATACGCCATTAACGGCGTAAAAGCCGAGAAAGATCGGGCGGCAGAGGCCAAAGTGCAGAATATTTAATTGCGGAGGGGAGTCACGGCAGCATGCCGCCGGAGCGACGGCATGCTTAAGGTATGGCGAGGATCAGTGCAGCATCGGCTGACGCACGGCGCCAGCGGGGATCTCTTCTTCGTCACCCATAAACAGCAGATCGTTCGCCCGCGCCTCGAGGATCACCATCGAGACCTGCTCTTCACCCTGCTGCATGAAGTGGGTGAACTGCTCGTAGGTGATGCCGACCGCCACGCTCAGCGACTGGCAGACGATCAGCTTCGGCAGGTTGTCGTCCTGAATGTCAACAAACGCCTTGATGGTCAGCGAGCTGGCGTTGATCTGGCTCAGGTCCGCCACCAGCGGGATCAGCGCGGTCGGCTTCACTTCGGCCAGCGCGGAGAACAGGATGACGTTATCCACCAGATCTATCTTGGCGTCGAACACGCCGTCGAAGTTCTGCATGTGCGGCAGGTGCAGCGCCTGGCAGGAATCGCACTCAAAGAAAGAAATGCCCGACTGATCCAGCCAGCGCCGCAACAGCGCCAAATCGGGGACAATGAGTGAATCCATAATAACCAGCCTCACAATATTCAATACGCGAAAAGGCGCATAGCTTACGGAATATTCACCCGATACGCCACGATCAATGCGGCTTAATTCACTAATTCAGATATTGCACGGCGGGAAAGGCGCACCGCCCGCCCCGTCAACCGCCGGATTTCAGGCGGAAGCCCGGCCGGCCGCGCTGCTCAATGTATTCGATCATCATGCCGGCGATGTCCAGCCCGGTGGTGGTTTCCACCCCTTCCAGCCCCGGCGACGCGTTGACCTCCATCACCAGCGGGCCGCGCTGGGCGCGCAGGATATCCACCCCGGCGACGTCCAGCCCCAGCGTGCTCGCCGCTTTCACCGCGATCGCCCGCTCCCTGGCGGTGATGGTCACCTTGCGGGCGGTGCCGCCGCGGTGCAGGTTGGAGCGAAACTCGCCGGGCTTGGCCTGCCGTTCGATGGCGGCCACCACCCGGCCACCCACCACCAGACAGCGCACGTCACACCCCTGCGCCTCGCGCACGTACTCCTGCACCAGGATGTGGGCATTCAGCCCGCGAAAGGCGTCGATCACGCTTTCCGCCGCCTGACGGGTTTCCGCCAGCACCACGCCGATGCCCTGCGTGCCTTCCACCAGTTTGACCACCAGCGGCGCGCCGCCGACCAGCTCGATCAGATCGCCAGTGTCGTCCGGCGAATGGGCAAAACCGGTGATCGGCAGATCGATGCCCTGCCGCGCCAGCAGCTGCAGCGAACGCAGCTTGTCGCGGGCGCGGGTAATGGCCACGGATTCGTTTAGCGGGTAGCTGCCGAGCAGCTCGAACTGGCGCAGCACCGCCGTGCCGTAAAAGGTAATGGCAGAGCCGATGCGCGGGATCACCGCATCGTAACGTTCCAGCTGACGGCCGCGATAGTGAATGGTCGGCGCCGCCGGATTGATGTTCATATAGCAGGAGAGCGGATCGATGATATCGATACTGTGCCCGCGATCTTCCGCCGCTTCACGCAGCCGCTTACATGAATAGAGCGATCCGTCGCGAGAAAGAATGGCAATTTTCACTCGTCACCCCAAAAGCCAACGCCTGCCCGGCAGGCGGGTTAGCGGCCGCGGCGCTCAGGCGCGCGGATCGCGATCCTGATTATCTTTCGATGCGTCTGCATCTTGCGGTTTGCGGCGATCGTTTTCCGGCGGCAAGCCGCCGCGCATCAGCGGCCCGAAGCCCTGCACCACGCGCCATACCAGAAACGCCGCCGCCGGCACCATCAGCGCCACGCCGAGGAAAATCATGCCGACCGCCGCCTGCTGCGACGCCAGCCAGCCCGGCAGCTGCAGGTGGCCGTGAATACTGAGGTAGGCCAATACCAGCATCACGATACCCAGCCCTTCCAACACCAGCACCGGGCGCGGTAAGTCACCGAATGAACGCATATTTTTCTTCTCCAGAAGGTCTGCCCCCAGTGTAGTGAATTCCCGCCGACGGCGACAGCCCCGGCAGACTAATTGGTTACATGAATCAGATTAACAGGTAATTCCTGCTTTTTTTTCACCGCCTCAACGGGCATAGTAGGCGCCATCTGACGCAGGTAATGACTTTTTCGGTGACGGGATGTCGTTGCAATCGCGAATAATTTATCGAAAATCCAATTAAGGAGCGTTGCATGTTTGCAGTAATCTTCGGGCGTCCTGGCTGTCCTTATTGTGTCCGCGCTAAAGAACTGGCGGAAAAACTGACTGAAGAACGCGACGATTTCAACTTCCGTTACGTTGACATCCACGCGGAAGGCATCACCAAGGCCGATCTGGAAAAAACCGTCGGCAAACCGGTTGAAACCGTGCCGCAGATCTTCCTGGATGAGAAGCACATCGGTGGCTGCACCGATTTCGAAGCTTACGCCAAAGAACACCTGAACCTGTTCCAGTAAGTTTTTGAACGGCAAAAAGGCGCTTAATGCGCCTTTTTTTATTGCCGCTGCCGCCGGTGCAACTGCTGAAGCGTGTGCAACAAACCGAGGGCGAACAGCATCAGCATCGCGCCGAACACGCACCAGAACACCGCGCTGGTGGCGTAAGCCAGTTCCTGCCAAAACGACGAGGACGGCGTCAGCCAGAAGTGGCGGATCAGCAGGCACAGCGGCAATGCATACAGCGCGCCAAGCAACGGGCAAAGCAGCCGCTTGCGGCTCGACAAATAGCTGGCGATCGCGCCGGGGATCACAAACAGCAGCAGGCCGGTTTCACCGTGGTGCTCATGATCCGTGCTGCCGAACAGGCCGGTTTGCTGGCCGAGAAACACCAGGCTGAACAACAGAAAACAGCTGAGAATGCCCAGCCAATATCTATAACTCGTCATGCGAATTCTCCCCCGCCCAATTACCGCATCAATAGAAATCGGCCCGGTCACCCGTGCGGTGACGCTGAACCGAATTTTTTCCTTGGTCAAAAGAGAGTTAAATGCGCACGGCGGCGCAGGAAATCAGCTTTCTGTGCTGGCTGTCATCGGTCATAGCGTCTAGAATGAACGCCGCCGAACGATGGTTCACTTCGCCTTACGCTGGTGGTGATTTATGATGTCGTTTTAAGGCTGAATTTATCTCTTATAGTTATCTATATCAAGCACTTACTGGTAAACAATAAGTTATCCTCCGTGAACATAAACGTCGCTAGTTTGTTAAACGGTAACTACATTCTGTTACTGTTCGTGGTACTCGCACTGGGGCTGTGCCTCGGTAAACTCCGTCTGGGCTCCGTCCAACTCGGTAATTCCATTGGCGTTTTGGTGGTTTCGCTGCTGCTCGGCCAGCAACACTTCGCCATTAACACCGAGGCGCTGAATCTCGGCTTCATGCTGTTTATTTTCTGCGTCGGGGTGGAAGCCGGGCCTAACTTTTTCTCGATTTTCTTCCGCGACGGCAAGAATTACCTGATGCTGGCGCTGGTGATGGTCGGTTCGGCCATGGTGATCGCCATCGGCCTCGGCAAGCTGTTCCACTGGGACATCGGCCTGACCGCCGGCATGCTGGCCGGTTCGATGACCTCGACGCCGGTGCTGGTTGGGGCCGGCGATACGCTGCGCAACACCATCGTCAACGGCCCGGCGCTGCTGGCGGCGCAGGATCATCTGAGCCTCGGCTATGCCCTCACCTACCTGATCGGTCTGGTCAGCCTGATCTTCGGCGCGCGTTACCTTCCGAAGCTGCAGCACCAGGATCTGTCCACCTCCGCCCAGCAAATCGCCCGCGAGCGCGGCCTGGACACCGACAGCCAACGCAAGGTCTACCTGCCGGTGATCCGCGCCTACCGCGTCGGCCCCGAGCTGGTTGCCTGGGCCGACGGCAAGAACCTGCGCGAGCTGGGCATCTATCGCCAGACCGGCTGCTACATCGAACGCATCCGCCGCAACGGCATTCTGGCCAACCCGGACGGTGACGCGGTGCTGCAGGTGGGCGACGAGATCTCGCTGGTCGGTTATCCGGACGCCCACGCGCGGCTGGATCCGAGCTTCCGCAACGGTAAGGAAGTGTTCGACCGCGATCTGCTCGACATGCGCATCGTGACCGAAGAGATCGTGGTGAAGAACAGCAACGCAGTGAACAAACGCCTGAGCCAGCTGAAGCTGACCGACCACGGTTGCTTCCTCAACCGCGTGATCCGCAGCCAGATCGAAATGCCAATCGACGACAGCATCGTGCTCAACAAGGGCGACGTGCTGCAGGTGAGCGGCGACGCGCGCCGGGTGAAGAGCGTGGCGGAGAAGATTGGCTTTATCTCGATCCACAGCCAGGTGACCGATCTGCTGGCGTTCTGCGCCTTCTTCATCATCGGCCTGCTGATCGGCCAGATCACCATTCAGTTCAGCAACTTCTCGTTCGGCATCGGTAACGCCGCCGGTCTGCTGATGTCCGGCATCATGCTCGGCTTCCTGCGCGCCAACCACCCGACCTTCGGCTACATTCCGCAGGGCGCGCTGAACATGGTGAAAGAGTTCGGCCTGATGGTGTTTATGGCGGGCGTGGGCCTGAGCGCCGGCGCCGGCATCGGCCACAGCCTGGGCGCAGTCGGCGGCCAGATGTTGATCGCCGGGCTGATCGTCAGCCTGGTGCCGGTGATTATCTGCTTCCTGTTCGGCGCCTACGTGCTGCGCATGAACCGCGCCCTGCTGTTTGGCGCCATCATGGGCGCCCGCACCTGCGCGCCGGCGATGGAGATCATCAGCGACACCGCGCGCAGCAACATCCCGGCGCTGGGCTACGCCGGCACCTACGCCATCGCTAACGTGCTGTTAACGCTGGCGGGTTCGCTCATCGTGGTGCTATGGCCGGGCATACTCGGTTGATCGATTAGCGGAAGAGATGGATCGGCGATAAAAATATTTTGATTTTTTTGTCGCCGGCCAGAACTTTCGTTGGGGGCCGCAGTCTGAATTAGTGCCACTGCTTTTCTTTGATGTCCCCATTTTGTGGAGCCCGATAATCCCGCCTTTTAGGTTCAAGATTATCGGGTTTTTTGTTGCCCGCACTCCACCGCCCGCGGGACCACCATCAGATGGCAGCAACACCTCAACTGACGACGTACAGCGCCGCGTCCGCTCCTTCCTGAAACATCGTTTCTCTTAACGTTTAGTGTCGGGCGGTCGGCTATCAAACAATGCATTTCCCAAGGTTTGATTTCAGAAGGAGGAGAGCGGAGTAACTGTATTAATTAGCAAGTGGGGCTGAACTCAACAACGGCCTTATCAATATCTTAATATCAAAAAAAGCAAGACACCTACGGTGCCTTGCTTTTCTTTTTACATTAGCAAGCGCCAAAAAGAACGACAGAGAACAGAACGGAACCGTTCAGATAAATAGTGGCCTTCAATCCCGTAGGAATAAAGGAACCACAGGTCTCTGCGCACACTTTAAGCTGCCCACCAATGGGAATTGGAATCGGCGAAGAAACGCAAAAGTCACCGTAGACAGGAATGGTAAAACAGATTTGGTTGTTTGCAGGGTTATAACTGGCCCCAACGCAAACCGAAAGTTTAAGCGCCAATACGCCCTGCTGCTTAAGGTCTACAGGTACCGGCGCCGGTGTTTTTTGCGAAAATCCAACCGCAGTAAAATCAGCAACATGTTCATTTTGAGCGTGCGGATCTTGTTCATTGCATTTACAATCAGCCATTGGAATATCCTCGTAAGTTTTTTTAAATATTAATTAGCGAACAATGTAATTGCCGTGGAGCTAATTACATTGATGAATCTAGCAGCACAATAATTAATTTCCATTCCTTCGCCATTAAATAAAATCAATAAAACAACAATAAAATGATTAATAAGAATATTTTTATTTATGTAACCGAAACTGTTTGTTATTACAGAAATAATTGCAATTCAAAATAATATAATCAGGGATGAAGGGAGATAAAAAATGAGGATATTGCGAGTGAGAATTAAAAAAATGCCCTTAAACCAAGGATGTTAACCTTGTTAGCTTGAGTCAATTTCCATTTTCCCTCTGTAGGTTGAAAAAATTTGGCTAAGCACCCGGCTTTCCTACCTGAAAATAAAAAACCGCCTGAAGAGCCGCATATCATCGCAAAATGCTCTTCAAACGGTTTTGTACAAGATCATGTATTCACAGCGCTAATCGCGGATTACTTTGATTCAGCCTGGCTTACGGTATCTTCGGCTTTCCAGATGCGGTATTTCACTTCCGCGTCTTTCGGCGCATACACCACGATCGGCAGGCGGCTGTTGTAACGCTGCATCGCGGCGTCGCCCAGGTTGGCGGCGATGAATTTCTTGGTCTTGGTGTTATCCGGGCAGGCCATCATGGTCGAGGCCGGTTCGGACAGCTTCTCCAGCACCAGGTAGTCGTAGCCCCAGCCGGACAGGGTTTTGGTCTCCAGCGTGCCGCCAATCATATGACGGTTGCAGTCCACTTCCAGCGTCTTGCCGATCAGCAGCTCTACCTTGTAGTTCTCTTCGTGCTCTTGCTTCGGCAGGTAGATCACCTGGCGGTTCATGCCCTTCTCGGCTTTCGGGTAAGGCGCGACCTTTTCCAGCGGCTGTTTGCTGATATCCGCATCGTCGCCAGAGGTGGCCGCCATGGCGCTGGCGGAAACGGCCATCAGCAGGCCGGAAAATACAACGGATGCCTTGTTCATGTTTATCCCTACACTTTTTGTCAAATAATCCGTCTATAAACTAATACACTACCGCCAAGCTCGCCACAGGTTTAATCTTCTTTACAATAGGCGATAAATAGTGACAATCGCCTGTCATTCCCCGTTAGCCGGAGCAATACCCCAGAAAAAACCGCCGATTAAGACGAGATAAACAGGTGATGATCTGCGCACAACCGGGTGTATCAGATAGGGTTTTCTTACCGGCGGACTAAGGTTTTCTTAAGACAGAATTATTACAGTGGCGCTATTCAATACTGTCACCGAGCCTGCGCGTGAATCCAGAATCGTCATTAAATCAATCCTCAACGGCACAGCAAATTAAGACAACCGCCCTTTACTCCCTGCCGACATCCTTTTACCGTTGGCAAGTTTTTGGCCTGCTGATCAGCGGTTTGGTGTTCCTGTGGCTCTCCCGCAACGAACAGCTGGACTGGGCGATCAGCAACTATTGGTACGATGCCGCCAGCGGTCATTTCCCGTGGCAAAACAATTACTGGCTGGATCTGATCAATCACCGTCTGTTGAAGCAGATAGTGATCGTGGGCGCGGTGCTGACGCTGTTTTGGGGCATCTATCGCCGCAGCGCGCGCCTGATTGTCAGCATGCTGCTTCTCGGCATCGGCCCGCTGGTGGTGGGCATTCTCAAGGCCACCAGCGCGCACTCCTGTCCGTGGGATCTGATCGAGTACGGCGGCAAGGCGATGTCCTTCCCGTTGTTCGGCGCGGTACCGGCGCTGCCGGGCCCCGGTCGCTGTTTCCCCGGCGGGCACGCCTCGAGCGGTTTCGCGGTCATGGCGTTGTTTTTCCTGTTTTATCCGCAGCGCCCGCGCCTGGCCTGGTGCTGCTGGTGCGGCGGTATTGCGCTCGGCATGTTGATGGGCTTTGGTCAGATCATGCGCGGCGCACATTTTCTTACCCATAACCTGTGGGCAGGTTGGTGGGTTTGGTTAAGCCAGTTGGCGATTTATTGGATAGTTAGCGGCTATTGGCGCCGCAAGATGAGGTAACGGTTATGGAGCAGTTAAACCATGTTCTTTTCGCCTGGATCAATGCGACCCCGGCATCTCCCGAATGGATGATCGATTTCGCCACCTTTCTGGCGCGCGATCTTATCATTATCGTGCCGCTGCTGATCGTCGGCCTGTGGCTGTGGGGGCCGCGCAGCCAGCTGGTTTCGCAGCGAGAAGTGGTGGCGAAAACCACGATCGCGCTGCTGTTCGCCATGCTTGCCGCCTCCGCTATCGGCGCGCTGCTGCCGCATGAGCGCCCGTTCGTCGCCGGCGTGGGTTATACCTTCCTGGCGCACGTGCCGGACAGTTCGTTCCCCAGCGATCACGGCACCGCCATCTTTACCTTTGCGCTGGCGTTCCTGTTCTGGCACCGGGTCTGGTCCGGCGCGCTGCTGATGATTGTCGCCGTCGGCATCGCCTGGTCACGCGTTTACCTCGGCGTGCACTGGCCGCTGGATATGGTCGGCGGTTTCCTGCTCGGCCTGGTCGGCTGCCTGTTCGCTCAGCTGGTATGGAATCTGTTCGGCGATGTCCTCGCCGACAGGCTGTCGCGCCTGTATCGCTTTCTGTTTGCCTTCGCCATTCGCCGCGGCTGGGTGAAAGAATAACCGCATAACATGACAGGGGCGTTACCGCCCCTGCTTTCACACCACGCCGGTGGTCACGCAAAATGCCCGCGTTTTTCCCGCTCCCAGCATCACTCCCGCCTCCCCTTCCGGCGCGTTAGGCCGGCAGTTTGCCGGCTGGATAAAAGCAAGCAGCCGCCTGTTGCCCTGGACAGCGATGCGCCGCAGGCCATAGTTGAATTGCCCGGTGGCAAAACGCGTCACATAGCGGCGGCCTTGCGGCGCCAGCATAAAGAACTCGGCCTGATCCACGTAGCGCGTCAGATCGTCGGAGCACAGCAGTTCCTGCCCGAGCATCTCTCCCAACAGCGCCGGCGTCGGCAAGTTTTGGCGGAACACCGCGTCGGGAATGCAATCGTAGTTGAGGCGGCACACATAGCGCAGCGGCTGCGGCCGATCGGCCAGGTTGGTAACCTTCATCTCTATGGCGAACTGCGCGCTCTGGGCCGCCAGACGCAGCGCCGGGCCGATGCGCCAACGCCCGCCCAACCGCTCGCCTTCACCGTGCAACGTCAGCTCATCGCCCGCCAGCTGCAGCCACACGCGTTGCATCTGGAGCGGCGCGCCGTCGTGACTCGGCCAGGCGGGACAGAACGCGGCGTCGTCAGCGCGCTTTCTTCCGGCGCCCCGCACGCTGCGGCGGCCCGATTTCAGCGAATGACCGTCAAATTCGGCGTCCCAGATCGCGAGGCCCTGATACGGCAAAACCGTCAGCGCGCCACGGCAGTTCGCCAGCGTCAGCATCGGCCCGCGTTCTGCGCAGCGATGCGCGCTCACCGCGAAATCCGCGTTACGGAACAGTTCCTGCCGATACGTCCCGAAAGCTTCAGGAGCCAGGTCGATGTTGATCTTCATCTTTTTCCCCTCGACGTTTCGCCCGCGCAGGCCGCGAGCGGTCGCTGAAAATGTTATTTAAATAACAAACCACCCTCCTCTAAGTTATACATATAACAGTGAAGTAACTATGATCTCGTCGACATTTTTCAAATCCCGCTAGGTTTATCGACATTGCAATGTTATTATTTTCACATTACCTATCCATGCTCTTTTCTCAACTTCACTAAGGAACCGCGATGACCACCGAAAACATCGATTACGCCAGCTATGTTGACCACACCCTGCTGGCCATGGACGCCACCGAAATGCAGATCGCCAAACTGTGCGAAGAAGCGCAGCAGCACAACTTCTATGCGGTATGCGTCAACTCCGGCTACGTGCCGCTGGCGGCCCAGCTGCTGCAGGAAAGCACGGTGAAAGTCTGCTCGGTGATCGGTTTCCCGCTGGGCGCCGGCCTGACCGTCGCCAAAGCCTTTGAAGCCAAAGCGGCGATCGCCGCCGGCGCGCAAGAGATCGACATGGTGATCAACGTCGGCTGGCTGAAGAGCGGCCTGCTGGACGAAGTGAAAGCCGACATCGCCGCCGTGCGCGAGGTTTGCGCGGCGATCCCGTTGAAGGTAATATTGGAAACCTGCCTGCTCAGCGATGCGCAGATCGTCCAGGTTTGTGAAATGTGTCGCGAACTCGATGTCGCCTTCGTGAAAACCTCCACCGGCTTCAGCACCGGCGGCGCTCGGGAAGAGCACGTCAAACTGATGCGCGAGACCGTGGGCAGCGAAATGGGCGTGAAAGCTTCCGGCGCCGTGCGCGATCGCGCCACCGCCGAGAAGATGATCAACGCCGGCGCCACGCGTATCGGCACCAGCTCCGGCGTCGCCATCGTCTCCGGCGCTCAGGCGGCAGCGGGCAGCTACTGATCGTCGGTATGCCCTGAGGGGCATAGCCAATACACTCCGATGCGGGACAATACGGGCGGTTGATGCGGCCCGATATTGCCCCGCATCGTTCTGTTTAGCGCCGGAAATGCCGGCTCGCCTTTTATCTCTACTACCTGTGGGAAGACGGATCTATGGAAACGCGGCGCGAAGAACGTATCAACCGGTTAGTTCAGGCGTTAAAACGCGCTGACAAGATCCACCTGAAAGAAGCCGCCGTGCTGCTGGGGGTCTCGGAGATGACCATTCGCCGCGATCTGAGCGCCGAACCGGCGGCCGTGGTGTTGCTCGGCGGCTACGTGGTGACCGATCCGCGCAGCAACGGCGTGACCAACTACTTCGTTTCCGATCAAAAAGCCAAACAGGTCACGGAGAAACGGCGCATCGGCCTGCTGGCGGCGCCGCTGATCAATGAAAACGACACGGTGTTTTTCGACTGCGGCACCACCACGCCGGCGATCATCGACGCCATCACCGACGAGCTGGCTTTCACCGCCGTGTGTCATTCGCTGAACACCTTCCTGGCGCTGCAGGACAAACCGAACTGCAAGGTGGTGCTGTGCGGCGGCGAGTTCAAGCCGAACAACTACATCTTTTCCAGCGTCGGCGGCCGCAACGAGCTCGATCACATCTGCCCGAACATCGCCTTTATCTCCGCCGCCGGCCTCAGCCTGCAGCACGGCGCCACCTGCTTCAACTTCGACGAGCTGGAGATGAAGCATCGCGCCATGGCGATGGCGCAGCAAAAGATCTTGGTGGCAGACCACAGCAAGTTCGGCAAAACCAAACCGGCCTGCATCGGCCCGCTGACGCAGTTCGATCGGGTGATCACCGATCGCCAGCCGGACGCCGACTTCATGGCGTTCTTCAACGATAACGCCATCGCTATCCGCTATTAGTCCGCCTTCAGCGCCGTCATAACCGACGGCGCACCGCTTCGATATCCCTCTTTCCCCGCCGAAAAATGAACAAATAATGCGCAATCAATTCACGTTTTTCGCTTATCCGCACGCAACATCAGGTTAATAAAATGCAACAGCTCACCCGCGTGATTATTTTTTCGCAGGCTAACCACGCGGTCGGTTGGGTGAATTAACGGCTATTTATGGCTTTTATATGATAAATCGAGCCAAAGGCCAGGAAGTTTAAATAAACGGCGGTTTACGCAATTGCAGCAAATCTCGCCAATACCTGTTAGGTATCTGTTATTTATATGATGAATGGTTACGCATTTTTATCCGCTAACCACGTAAGTAATTTCCCTTCGTTACTAGCGGTGATTTTCAACAAAAACAAAATAAAAACAAAAAGATAAACGTCATTTACCTTAAAAACATAATGTGATCTACATCACTAAAACTGCTTAATCCGGGTTTTTCGCTAGATCCAAAACCACGCATAAAATATATTGCTCGGCTTGCTGCTGAGCACAGCGCTTTATCTGGTTAATTATTGTACATACCGCATAATCGCAGAAACTTTCATGAGAGCGTTCTCAGCACAAAATCTTACACAAATGTGCAACAAATGCGCGAAAAATCGATAAAAAAGCTGATAACTGCACATATTGCGCATTTGAGAGCAGGATCACGGTTGTTTCTACTGTAAATCGTTATCTTGCCGCCAACAAAAATCGACAGGCAAAGACCTGTCGGCAGCGGTAACGACTTTTATCGCCCGCGACGGTGAAAAGTCTTTAGTGAATTACCCGGCGCTGTGCCTTGGTAATGAACGCAATAAACAACCAGGGGGACGCCAAAACATCCCCGCAAGCAACACCTGATTCTTACCGCAAGCGTTGCCTGAATAGGACGTTTGACGGTTTAACCTTAAGTTTTGCCTTTTAATTTTAAATTCGTGTTCACTTCGGAGATATTTATGGACACTACACAGACCGGCACAATTGCCTCTGCGGCCTCGGGCTCCAGCAGTACCTGGCGTAAAACGGATACCATGTGGATGTTGGGCCTGTACGGCACCGCCATCGGCGCAGGCGTCCTGTTCTTGCCCATCAACGCCGGCATCGGCGGTTTGATTCCTCTGATCATCATGGCCATCATCGCTTTCCCGATGACCTTCTTTGCCCACCGCGGTCTGTGCCGTTTCGTTCTGTCCGGCAAAAATCCCGGTGAAGACATCACCGCCGTGGTGGAAGAGCACTTCGGTATCACCGCCGGTAAACTGATTACTCTGCTGTACTTCTTCGCCATCTACCCGATTCTGTTGGTTTACAGCGTGGCGATCACCAACACCGTCGACAGCTTCATCACCCACCAGTTGGGCATGACATCGCCGCCGCGCGCCATTCTGTCGCTGATCCTGATCGTCGGCCTGATGACCATCGTGCGCTTCGGTGAGCAGGCCATCGTGAAAACCATGAGCATCCTGGTCTTCCCGTTCGTCGCAGTGCTGATGCTGCTGGCGGTGTATCTGATCCCTAACTGGACCGGCGCCATCTTCGAAAACGTGTCGCTGTCCGGCAGCGGTACCGGCATGGGTCACGGCCTGATCATGACCCTGTGGCTGGCGATCCCGGTGATGGTGTTCTCCTTCAACCACTCGCCGATCATCTCCGCCTTCGCCGTCGCCAAACGCGAAGAGTACGGCGCAGACGCCGAGAAGAAATGCTCCCGCATTCTGGCTTACGCACACATCATGATGGTGCTGACCGTGATGTTCTTCGTGTTCAGCTGCGTGCTGAGCCTGACGCCCGAAAACCTGGCGGAAGCCAAGGCGCAGAACATCTCGATTCTGTCTTACCTGGCTAACCACTTTAACAACCCGATGATCGAGTACATCGCGCCGGTTATCGCCTTCGTCGCCATCACCAAATCGTTCCTGGGCCACTACCTGGGCGCCCGTGAAGGCTTCAACGGCCTGGTCGCCAAGTCGATGAAGAGCCGCGGCAAAACCGTCAGCACCGCCAAGCTGAACCGCATGACCGCTATCTTCATGCTGGTGACCACCTGGATCGTCGCCACCCTGAACCCGAGCATCCTGGGCATGATCGAAACCCTGGGTGGCCCAATCATCGCCATGCTGCTGTTCCTGATGCCGATGTACGCCATCCGTAAAGTGCCTGCCATGCGCAAGTACAGCGGCCACATCAGCAACGTGTTTGTGGTTGTGATGGGTCTGATCGCCATCTCTGCTATCGTGTTCAGCCTGCTCGGCTAATCACGTCCGGCCGGCGCCGCTGCGCGCCGGCCCTCCCGCACTGCCCCCATTTCCCGTATTCACCGCCTGAAACCTGAAGAAGGAGGCGAGACCATGGTCAGCGTTTTCGATATTTTCAAAATTGGCATCGGCCCATCCAGCTCCCACACCGTTGGCCCGATGAAGGCCGGCAAACAGTTCGTCGACGATCTGATCGCCCACCAGCAGCTGCAGGACACTACCCGCGTGGTGGTCGACGTGTACGGTTCGCTGTCGTTGACCGGTAAAGGCCACCACACCGACATCGCCATCATCATGGGCTTGGCCGGCAACCTGCCGCACGACGTGGACATCGACAGCATTCCGGGCTTTATCCGCGACGTCGAACAGCGCGGCCGCCTGCCGCTGGCCAACGGCCATCACGAGGTGGATTTCCCGCTGCACGGCGGCATGAACTTCCACAGCGACAACCTGCCGCTGCACGAGAACGGCATGCGCATCCGCGCCTTCGCCGGTGAGCGCCTGCTGCACAGCAAAACCTATTACTCGATCGGCGGCGGTTTCATCGTCGACGAAGAGCACTTCGGCCAGTCCGCCGAGGGCGCCACGCCGGTGCCCTACCCGTTCAAATCGGCGCACGATCTGCAGCAGCATTGCAAAGAGACCGGGCTGTCGTTGTCCGGCCTGGTGATGCAGAACGAACTGGCGCTGCGCAGCAAAGCGGATATCGACGCGCACTTCGCCGACGTCTGGCAGGTGATGAGCGCCGGTATCGAGCGCGGCATCAACACCGAAGGCTTGCTGCCCGGCCCGATGAAGGTGCCGCGCCGCGCCGCCGCGCTGCGCCGCATTCTGGTGACCGGAGACAAGAACAATATCGACCCGATGAACGTGGTCGATTGGATCAACATGTTCGCGCTGGCGGTCAACGAAGAGAACGCCGCCGGTGGCCGCGTGGTCACCGCGCCGACCAACGGCGCCTGCGGCATCATCCCTGCGGTACTGGCCTACTACGACAAGTTCATCCGCCCGGTGAATGCCAACTCCTACACCCGCTATTTCCTGGCGTCCGGGGTGATTGGTGCGCTGTACAAGATGAACGCCTCGATCTCCGGCGCCGAAGTGGGCTGCCAGGGGGAAGTGGGCGTGGCCTGTTCAATGGCGGCGGCCGGGTTGACCGAGCTGCTGGGCGGCAGCCCGGCGCAGGTGTGTATCGCGGCGGAGATCGCCATGGAGCACCATTTGGGGCTGACCTGCGATCCGCTCGCCGGCCAGGTTCAGGTGCCCTGCATCGAACGCAACGCCATTTCCGCCGTCAAGGCAGTCAATGCCGCGCGCATGGCGATGCGCCGCACCAGCGAGCCGCGGGTTTGTCTGGATAAGGTGATCGAAACCATGTACGAAACCGGCAAAGACATGAACGCCAAATACCGCGAAACCTCCCAGGGCGGGCTGGCGATCAAGGTCGTGGCCTGTAACTGATCGCCACGGCGAGGCACTAAAGGCGCCGGCCGGTCTGACTTGGCCGGCGCCGTTTCAATAGCGATTCTTTCCTGCCGCAACGCCCACCTGAATGCCGGCTCGCCCCCCCACAGCCCCGGGACGAGCGCTGTGCCGCAGCCAACCGTAAAGTTCGGCATTACGCCGGAATCCCATTTTGCGCATCACGCTCATCTTGTGGTTGCTGACGGTTTTCACGCTGATGTCCAGCATCCGGGCGATTTGCGTCACCCCCATCTCGCGCGTCATACAGCGCATGATCTCCTGTTCGCGCAGCGTCAGGCCGCGGTGCTGGCATATGCAGTTCCTGCCACAACCCGGCCGGTTTGGCCATTTGCTGCGCCGCTCCAGCTCGGCGCTCACCTGATACAGCGCCGAAACCAACGGCATATCGTGGTAGATGACGCCGGCCTCCAGCGCGCAGCGGTTACCGACGGTGCGTTTATGCCGTCCCTCCGGCGTTCGCAACGAGAAATACAGCGTTTTGCGCCCCGCGGTCTGCGCCTCAAAGAAGTGACAAAAGCAGCTTTGCACGCCGGGAGGAAAATAGCAGAACACCAGATCGGCTTCGTGAACCTGCTGCGCATCCAGTAACAGCGTACGCTTGCCGTAAGTGCTGAAATGCAGCGCCAGGGCCTCCTGCCAACCGGCGCTGAAGTAACGGTTTTCATCAAATAGCGCGATTTTTATCATCGTGTTCATCCCTGCCTCCCCGCCGTTCCGGCTTCCCGTTTAACCGCCTGGGCACCCTTTGCCGGCGCCTGACTGTTGTCGATGCGTAATTCATAAATCATGGTGGCGTTAGGTGGCACTTTCGGCGGATAGCCGGTTTCGCCGTAGGCCAGCGCTGGCGGCACGACCATCGTCAGCGATCCGTGGTTGTGCAGGTGGCTTATCGCCTCCCGAAACAGCGGCGGATACTCGGACAACGGTTGCGACAGCACCTTGCCGCTCAGTTCCATATCCTGGATCACCGTACCGTCGGTCAACGTCTCCTTCACGACCACATCAACCACCGTCGTTGGCGCCAGCGCGCCCTCCCCGGCGTAATCCACCCGATACCAGAAGCCCATCGCCGATTGCTTTACGTCCTTTTGTTGACTGAACTGCGTCAGGTAATCTTCATCACGCCGCCGCTGTTCGTTAACGCGTTTCTCACGCGCGGCCACGGCGTTGGCATCCGCTTGCGCCGTCAGCGCATTCAGTTCATCCGGCGGCAACCGCAAACGCCCCGAGACGCTATCGATGACGCCCGCCAACAGGCTGTCGCGATCCACCGGCACGCCCCAACTTTGACGCTCCGCCACTACCCCCTGAATGTCCCGCCCCAGCGCACTGCCCGCCGCATAGGACAGACGCTTGCGATCATCCTTCAACTGCTCCGGCGTCATCTCCCATTGCAGCCGCTTACGCAACGCCAGCAGGTCTTCGCGCGCCTGCTGAGTCGCCTTCTGCTCACCGGCCCGCTTCTGCTCGCTTTCTTCCAACGCGGCGCGCAGAGCGTTCAACGCCTCCTGGTGCTCGCGTTGGCGTTGTGCAAGCGTCTGTGCCGATGCCTGCGCGGCAGACTCAAGTTCGGTGACGCGCCGTTCGGCCTGCGCCGCCGTCGCTCTGCTTTGGGCGGTTTCCTGCGTCGCCTGACGCAGCAGCGCCTCGGCGCGCTGCGCGTCGGGCGAGCCGCGCCAGGCGGCGCCCAGCCCGGCGATCCACTTTTGCAGCGTTGACGAATCGGGCAACGTCGCGACGGATGGCGTCGCTTTCTCCGCCCGCAACGCGGCGAGTTCCTGGCGCAACATCGTCAGTTCCATTCGCTGGCGCGCCAGCTGTTGGTCACGCGCCAATAATTCCTGGGTCAGCGTAAAAGCTTTGGCCGGTGAGGCTGGCTTATTGTTGTCCGACGAGCGCTTCGCGGGCTCACGCTTTTTTTGCCCCGACTCGCGGTCGACTGGCGCCGCTTTTTCGTTCGTCGGCACGATGTTTTGCCGTTGATACTGCTCGGCAAACTGCAGCAGCGCCGGCACGCCGTCGTCCGCCAGCGCGACGCCGGAGAACAGCAGAGCGACGCAGCCCAGCAGGCGCAGCCTCATTTAATCTGCTCCCCACGATCCGCCAAGCCGGTCAACACCGCCTGATTCACCCCGGCGCACAGATAGTTGACCTTGTAGCGATACAGCGCATCCACCGTCTCCTGCGTGTCGCCGTTTACCCTGGCGCGCAAGCTGGCGTACTGCGAGGCGCCGCTCATCAGGCTGTCGAAGGCCTGCTTATAGCGCTGATACTGTTTCTCGTCGATCGCGCGCAATGCGCCCAGTTGCTGCTGGCACTGCTGCAGCTGTTCGGCCTCACGCTGCTTGCGCAAAGCCTCTTCTGACGGTGGTTGCACAACCTGATTTTTAGTGTTCACGGCGGGCTTGCCCGACTTTTGGCTTTGGCAAGCGGCGGCGCTCAACGCCAACAGGCACAGCAGCCCCATGCGCAGGGCGTGATTGACGTGCTTTCTCATCATTGCGTTTCTTGTCCTTGTAGACGCTTATTCGTATTCCAACGTAAAAGTGGCCACCGCGCTGAAGGTGCCGCGGCCGATGGACTTCGTCTGGATAGCCTCCGGTTCCCCTTGCACATAGGCCTGCAGCGTAAGCGTGGTGTTGCCGGCACTCAGGCGGAATTTATCGCTGGCGCGATTGAGCGGCAGCGCCTTGCCGCTGCTGTCTTCCAGCCCGATGCCGATCCCCGACGCCAGGCTGCCGGCATCCAATGCCAACAGGCCGGGCAGTTTGGCGTTCTCGGTGCCGGTAAACGTGATAGCCACCGTATTGCCCAGGCTGAGATCGCACTCGGTCAGGTGCAATGCGAAGGTTTGACTGTGGGAGCGGGTGTTCAGATACAGGTATTTGTCGACGATGGTGCCGAAATCCAGCGGAATGTCCTCATCCCCTGGCTGAATGACGCACGGCTCGGCCACCAGCGTGCCGTGAAAGCGCATGTTTTCCGCCGCAGTCGCCGACTGCGCCATTATGCCGGCCGCCATGACCATGCCAGCCCCCAACAGCGCGCTCCGGCGCCGGTTCGTCTCTGTCGCGCGCATGACGCCACTCCCTTTGGTTGTGCTTGCGCCGACCGGGCGCAAGCGGCGTATTAGTCGTAGTAAAGCCGGAAATCGATCGCCGCACGGTAAGCGCCGGCGCTCAGCGTCGCCGGGGTGCGCACCGGCGTCACCGTATACGTCAGGGTGTTTTGTCCCGGCGTCAGCAATACCGGTTTGTTACGCGCGCCGAGGCGCACAGACAGGCCGCTGGCATCCGTCAGCTGCAACCCCAACCCGGTGACGCCGGCAACCCTGACCAACCCCGGCGCGTCGTCATCCGTCGGCGCGGCAAACGCCACGGACACCGCAGGCTGGCTGCCGCTCCAGGCCAGCACCCCGGTCCAGGCGTCGCGGCTGCTCGCCGGCGCCCGCAGACAGTCTTTCAGCGTCAGCTCGAACGCCACCGGCGTGCCGCGATCGCCCGGGCGCTGGAAGTGCGCCGTTCCCGTCTCACCCAACCACACTTCCTGACGAGCGGTGGTCATTTCCAGGCTGCAGGCGCTTTCCGTCAACGCGCCGTAGACGTGGAGCGTGCCGTTCGCCCCCTCCACGTCCCAGTTGTCCACCGCGCGGGCCGGCGGCATCAGCATCAGCATCGTGCCCGCCGTCAGCGGCACCATCAGCGCGGCCAACACCGTCAGGCCGATAGTGCGTCGCTGATGACGTTCATAGGCCTTTCCCAACAGCATGGGGATCTTTCGTTGCATGATTCGTTCACTCCGCTGTGTTCATGACTCGGTCTTCCCTGCTTGCGCGCGGCTCGTCATTTGGCGACCGGCACGACCTGGCAGGCACTGCCGGCGCAGCGGAAGTTCAACTGCGGCCGCCCGCCGTAATCGTTGATGTACGCCAGCGACGGACCGTTGCCGAGGCTCGCGGCGGGCACGTTCAGCGGGGCGCTGGCCTTCGGCGCCACCATCAACGGTTCAAAGCCGGCCGCCCCTTTGCCGCCCTTGCCGGCGCTCGCCTCAACGATCGTCACGTAATACGGGGTCGGGTTGTTCACCACATACTTGTCACCCTGCCGGGTCAGCGTCAGCTGCTCCTGCCACGGCGCCGCGTTCTTCTTCGGGGCGAGCGCCGCCGGGCGATAAAACATTTTGATGCGGGTCTGCAACGCTATCTGCAGCGTGTTCGGCTTATTGCTGCGCGGCGGGATTTCCCGCAGGTTGAAGTAATACAGCGTCTCCCGGTCCTGCGGCAGCTGACGCGCCGCCGGCAGCGACTGGATCTTCACCTGGCTCGGTTTGCCCGGCTCCACCCGCTGCACCGGCGGCAGCACGGTGAAGGGGCTTTGGATCTTGTTGCCGCGATCGTCTTCTATCCATCCCTGCGCCAGATACGGCAACTGTTTGTTCTGGTTACTGATGTTGAGACTGACCGTTTTCAGGTCGCCGTCGAAAATCACGCGCGTGCGATCCAGCGCGATAGCCGCATGAGCGGGCAGGCCGACCGCGCCGAGCGTCAATGCGGCGGCGAGCGGGCCCACAAGGGAAACGGTCTTTCTGGTCATAGTCAGATTCATCATGTCTTCACGGTTCCAGTCGGCCGAAGGCGGGCAATCCCGCCCCGGCGGTTTAGCGGCGGAGCGCACTCCGCCGGGTGTAAGTCAGTTGGCGTCAGCCGCCGGCTTGTTGCCGGCAAGAGGACGGCAAGGCAGCAGCAGCGTGTTCATCAGCAATTCGGCCGGCAGCGGCGCCGGCAACTGGATTTCACACTGCGCCGCGCCGTTCCAATGCACGCGCATGCGCTCGCCGGGGTTGAGGCCGGACAGGTAAACGCTGCCGCCGTCATTGATGATGCCGGTCTCCTGTTTGCGGGCATTCAGCACCGTGGCGCCGAACGGCGGCTCGCTGCCGTCCGCCAGTTTGACGATCGCCATCGCCTTCTCGCCGGCTATCACCTCAAACTTGCGGTAGCCGATGGCCCCCTCGGTCAACGTGGCCTGCACCACGGAACGCGTCGCCTCGACGTTGTCGCTCAGGCTGTTGAGATCGATGCTGGCCTTGTTGCGGTAGTAGCTGTTTACATCCGCCACCACCGCTTTGCCGTAACGGTTGGTCAGCACCGTACTGCCGTAGCCGCGCACCGGCACGCCGGCGACGCCTTCGGTATCCAGCAGCAAGCGCGTGCCGCCCGGCGTATTGACCCGGTGCAGCACCGCCCCTTCCGCCGCCATCGTCAGGCCGCCCTGCGCGCCGATGCCGACAGCGCTGTAACGGCCGGCCTGGTAGCTGGCGTTGGCGTTGATCTGCGCCATATCGCCCTGATGGCTGTAATAGCCGCTGGCCGTCGCCCCGCTGCGCGCTGCGCCGGCGCTGATCTGATAGTTGTTGTGTTCATCGACCCGGTTGTAGTAACCGACCCGATGGGCGTTCTCTTCGCGATCGAGCGTCATGTTGTAACTGAGCGTCCCGGCGCTGCCCCAGGGCAGCGACAGCGACAGGTACATCCCGTCGTCATTGCGCTCGTTGTAACGGTTGCGATAGGCCGACAGCGATACGCTGACGTTCTTGAAATCGCCGATATCGAAGTAGCGCGATACCATCAGGTTGTAACGATCGTTCGGCGCCCGATCCCAGTAGGTTTGGTGGCTGTAGTTGAGATAGGTGCTGAGCCCCAGATCGCGGAACTGTTTGTTGAAGGTGATGGTGTACATCTCCTTGCTCTTGCCGCTGCGTCCCCCTTCGTAACGCGCATCGAGGTAGTCCCCCATGCTCATGAAGTCCTCCTGGGAGAAGCGGTAGCCGGCGAAGGTGATCTGGCTGTCGTACTGGTCGAAGTTCTTCGAATAGCTCAACCGGTACGAACCACCGGTCAGAGCGCCCTCCTGCGGCAAGCGCGCACGCGACTGCGTGGCATCGAACGACAACGCCCCCAGCGCCATCAGATCGCGCCCGATCCCCAGCGACAGCGCGTTGTAATCGCCACCGGCGATGCCCCCGCCGTACAGCGACCAGCCGTTGCTGATGCCCCAGGAGAACTCACCGGTGCCGAACATCGGCCCGCGCAGGTGATGCCCCCACTCCGACGGCTTGCCCGTCGCCAGCTTGTAACGCACCGTACCCGGTCGCGTCAGATAAGGGATGTTGGCGGTATTCATCTTGAACGCCTGCACGCTGCCGTCTTGCTCTTCGACGCGTACGTCCAGATCGCCGGAAACCGCGTCGTTGATGTCCTGAATGCGGAATGGCCCCGCCGCCACCTGCGTCTCATACAGCACGCGCCCCTGTTGGCTGACCACCACCTTGGCGTTGGTTTTCGCCACGCCCGTCACTTCCGGCGCATAGCCGCGCAGGTTGGGCGGCAACATGCTGTCGTCGGATCGCAGACTGACGCCGGTAAAGCGCAGGCTGTCGAAAATGTCGGAGTTCAGATAATCCTCCCCCATCGTCAGCCGCGAGCGCAGCGCCGGAATAGCCCGGTAGGCGTAATAGCGGCTCCAGTCGAACTGTTTGTCGGTCGACTGAGAAGAACCGGTCTGATGGCTGAGATTAGCCTGCCAGTCGGCGCGTAGACGCCAGGCGCCCAGATTGGCGCCGCCGGTGCCGTTGCCGCTCAGGCTGTAACTGCTGCCGCCTTTCTGATGTTTTTGTGTTTGAGCATTGACGTTATAGTCAAACAGCAGCCCGGGAATACCGTCATCCCAGCGCGAAGGCGGGTCCCAGTTTTCCGAGCTGTATTCCAGATAGGCCTGAGGAATGTTGAGGTACAGCGAGGAGCTGGCAAGATCGCCGCGGGCTTCCATCCCTGCCAGGCTGGAGGCGTCAAGGCAACGGCCGCCGTGCGTCCAGTTCAGCGTACTTAACAGTTTTTCTTTCAGCCCCAGTTGGTTGACCAACTCCGGCGAAAGACAGGCTTCGCTGCCTTTAGGATCGTTCTCGGGCGCCATAAACGTCACCGGCTGTTCCGCCAGATCGTTCTTATTGACGTGCACCACCATGGTATAAACGCCCGGCATGATGTAGCCGCTGCGCGTAAATTGGCTCAGATCGATATTTTTACGATCGTTGATGTCCAAGACGTCAGTATTGAATTGAATAACGTCGGCGGCATAAACCAACGCGATCGGATTTCCCAGAGAAAGGGCGACACAAAGCCCCAAGGCCTGAAGACGAAATAACTTCCCTGCCGGTGAAAGCATAATAAAGTCCTTTCAATAACGAATTAACCGTCAGTACGAAAAAAAATCAAAAATAATCCAGCTTAAAACGCACTGTGGAAAAATACGCTCCCACCTTCAACGGCTGGTGATTCGGCATTAACGTCATGGAATAATTCAGCACTCGGTTGCCCGGTATTATTCCCTCCATCGGCAACGGCTCCCCTGGAATAACCGGCCTGCCGCGGCTGTCTTTTATCTTCAATGCGATGCCGCGCGCATCGCCCTGTACGCCAAACAAAGCGCCTTCCGCCAAACCATCAAACGTGACCTGAAAGAATTTCCAATCAGGCTTGTTTTCCGGACGTTCCAAAATGCAATTAACCAATTCAATACTGAAAGGTTTAGTCATTCCCTGGCCGTCACGAATGATCTGTCCGATAGGAAGCGTGTCCATATCGATTGTCTGATCGCGGCTGCCGGCGGCAATGGCGCAGGCAGTGTCGATAATGGCGCCGTGCATACTGACTTTGCCCCACCCCTGTGCGGCGGAAATTGCACTGCCGGGCGCAAACGCCAACGACGCCAAAAGAACGGCACTCGCCCGATTCCTTGAAAAAAACATCGCGACATTCCTTTGACACAGAGAGTCACCAGGCATGCGGCGTGCCCCATGCCTGGTTGATTAGGCCTGCGGTCTCACTTACTGATAAGCCAGAGTGAAGTCGGCTACGGCGGTGAAATCGCCCGGAACGATGGCTGCGGAAGCGCCTTCACCCTGCAGGTAAGCGGCGAAGTTCAGGCTGTTGTTGCCAGTATTCAGCGTCTGTGCTGCAGTCGCCTGACCCAGTTTGATCGGCTGGCCGCCATAAGTGATTGCTACGCCGGCGCCGCTGGCGGTCCCCGCGATACCCAACAGATCTTTGTTGGTTGACGACGCAATGCCGCTGAAGGTGGTTTTAACGGTTTTCAGCGTAGTGGTATCACACTGCTCCAGCTTGATTTCAAACGGACGCGGGTTGGATTTGCCGCCGTTTTTCAACGCCACGTTAGAAACCTGGCCCAGATCTACGGTCTGATCGATCGACTCGGGTGCAATAGAGCATGGCGCATCAATAATAGAACCCGTGAAGGTCACTTTACCGTGTCCCTGATCGGCTGCCTGTGCAAAAGAACTTGCGCCAAATGCAATCACTGCAGCCATCATGATTTTGTTAAGTTTCATAGAACCTATATTCCTTATAAGAAAAAATGCATATTCCAATCAAGAAAAAGAGCAACAGGAAATCTGCTCGCGCTTATATATGCGCAGCCCTGATTCTTTAGCATCTTGCTGGTTGGTTAACTGCCAAAACCAAAGAAACCGACAATAGATACGTCGATAACGGCAAGTCTGCAGCGGTCTACCCATTAATGAATCCGTCATATAAAAATAAACGAAATCACAACAAGCAGAGACCAATACTTTCTAATCCGCCCTTCTTGTCTGGCGGTGAATATTCTGGCAAATGCCCACCAGCAAAAAAAGTCTTTTTTTGATCAAGACGAACATTCGCAATTTATTTCCTAATTAAAGTTAATTTAGTGTTATTTTTAGGCTCATAGATCGTAAAAAATACTTTTATAGTGCAATATCCTGTTTTTCTCTGTTTCACAATTAATCAGATCGCAAAGCCGCCATTTGTGAATATAATAAACCAAAACTTTAGGTTTCTGCGTGACACTCCCCCAGCCTGCAAACAGGTAGAAACGGAGTGGGAAACCCCTTTTTTTCAATCCTGATAAATAGATAGGATTTTTCTTGATTCGCGATTTACCTCGTTATTGGTAGGCAGTGAAACTTTGTTTTTTCTTAGGAATACAGCAATCGAAATACAGAGGAAGTGCTATGGAAGCGTTATCTCCAAAACAAAAGGAAATACGGCAATTGCAGCACGATCTGCTGCAAACATTATTCGCGCAGTCGCCCCGTCAATGTCCCGACACCGGACTGCCACCTCAGCATCTGTGGTTGTCTACCCGGCAACTGGCCAACGCCGTCAACGTCGGCGTTTACCGCGCCCGGCTACTGCTGTTGGAACTCGTCGCCAAACAAGAAGTGCTCGTAACGGACGGCTCCATCAACAACTCGTTGAGGTGGTACCCCACCGCCCTACTGCCAGCTGACAACAAGGAAATATCAGGAATAGATGCGCCTTATTCTCATTTAACGGAATAACGCCGGCACAGTCAGCCTAATTAGCCTTATTTCGTGGCGGCACCTAGCCAAATGACACTATATAATCGGGATATTATTGTGAGAAAAACAACCATCCTATTTTTACAACACTGCCTGGCATTATCTTTTTTCGTCCTCATTGGTAACGCCAATGCATTTACCTGTAAAACCTCCGACGGCGGGAACATTGGTCAGGGTGGTTCAATGACGCCGGTCGACGTCAGGGTAAAGATAGGCCCTGAATTGTCCATCGGGAAAAATGAAATCGTCAACGTCAGCCAGGTGACCTGTAAAAACGACGTCGCCAACTGGAAAGATATTTTACTCACCGGCAGCCCGGCGTTGACGATGAACACCGCCATTTTCGGTACGCTTGCCAACGGTATGACAATCAACGGCACCGACTACTTATCCCCGATCCAATCAGGTATCCAGGTGATGACGATTACCGGCCTAAACAGTGCCAGCATTTCCATCAGGGTTTACATCGTGCTCAACCGTTCGCCGACGCAGGATATCAAGGTGAACAAGGGCGACGTCATCGGCCAAATCAACTTTGAACAAAAAAATGACCAGTCAGGTTGCCCAAAATGTGGGCCTTATCGGTGGCGCCTGATCGCCGACAACGACGCCTACTTCGTCACCACCAGTTGCACTATCAACAACGGCCAGCAGATTAACGTCGACTTCGGTCAGATCCGCCAGGACTTTCTCACGCAGAGCGCCATCGACGCCCAAATCAAACAGGACAAGGCGCTCAGCTACCGGTGTGACGATCAGAGCGCGACACAAGACATTTTGGTTCGCATGGTCAGCGATGCCAGCGGCTTCTCCAGCGATTTCATCAAGACCTCCAATCCTAATGTCGGCGTAGCCATGGTGCACAATGGCGCGGTGGTGAAACCCAACAATACGTTCAGAACGCGCATCGTCAACGGGCTGGGCAACGACACCGTCACCTTTGTGCCAGTGAAGAACAATGTGCCTTACACCAGCATCGCCACCGGTCCGATGTCAGGCTCGGCCACGCTGATCTTCAGCGCACCTTGAGACGGGAGCCAGAATGAACATGACGAGGAAAACGCGTTGCGCTCTGCTGTTTACGCTGGGTGTGATCAGCGCCGCCCCCCAGGCCGCCGACCAGGGCACCAAGGTCAGTATCACCGCCACCGTGGTGGCGCCTCCGCCTTGCGTGATCAACGACGGGCGCACCATCGATATCGACTTTGGCAAGGTCGGCATCAAACGTATCGACGGTAATCGCTATATGCAACGCATCGATTACAGCATCAAGTGTGAGTTTCTGGATAACAGCCGCCAGCTGAAAATGAAGATCATGGGCAGCGCGGCGGCCTTTGACAGCAGCGTGTTGAACAGCAGCGTCAATGGGCTGGGCATCAAACTGCTGGCCAACGGCAAGGCTTTCGCCATCAATACGCCGCTGAACATCGATTACGCCAATCCGCCGACGCTTGATGCGGTGCCGGTGAAAAACAGCGCCGTCACCCTGGCGGAAGGTGACTTCTCCAGCGGAGCCACCATGCTGGTGGACTATTTCTGAAACGCCACGGATGCTGAAAATGAAAAAGCCGCAACGGAAGGTTGCGGCTTTTTCAGGAACCGCACGCGACGATGCGGCAGCGGTGTCAGGGCATTCAGCCGAAGATCCCGCCGAACCACTGGCTCAGCTTCATCATCACCATATCCCAGATGCGGCTGAAGAAGTTGCCCTCTTTCACCTCTTGCATCGCCACCAGCGGGTGCTGCTCGATGGTTTTGCCGTCCAGCTGGAAATCGATGGTGCCGACCACCTGGTTTTTCGCCAGCGGCGCTTCCAGCGTCGGTTGGGTCAGCTTGTAGCTGGCCTTCAGGTTTTTCATCTGCCCTTTCGGAATGGTGACCGAGGCGTCTTTCGCCACGCCGAGCGGCACTTCGCTGACGTCGCCGAACCACACTTTCTGGGTGACGAACGGCTTATCGGCCTTGATCGGCGTCGCGGTTTCATAGAAACGGAAGCCCCAGGTCAGCAGCTTTTCGCTTTCGCTAAAGCGCACGCGATCGCTCGGCGCGCCTAAAACCACCGAGATCAGACGCATCGGGCCGTCGGTGGCGGACGCCACCAGGTTGTGGCCGGCGCCGCTGGTGTAACCGGTCTTGATGCCGTCGACGTTCAGGTTGCTGCTCCACAGCAGACGGTTGCGGTTAATCTGGCGGATCTTGTTAAAGGTGAACTCTTTCTCTTTATGCAGCGCGTATTCGTCCGGCACGTCGCGGATCAGCGCCTGGCTCAGCAGCGCCATGTCGCGCGCGGTGCTGTACTGCCCTTCCGCATCCAGACCGTGCACCGTCAGGAAGTGGGTATTCTGCAGCCCCAGAGACTTGGCGTAGTTGTTCATCAGGCCGACGAACGAATCCTGGCTGCCCGCCACGTAGTCCGCCAGCGCGATGCTGGCGTCGTTGCCGGACTGGATCACGATGCCCTTATTCAGTTCCAGCACCGGCACCTGATCGCCCGGCTTGATGAACATCAGCGAAGAGCCGCGCAGCGCCGGGTTACCGGGCGCCCAGGCGTCTTTGCCGACGGTGACCATGTCTTCCGGCTTGATCTTGCCGGCCTTGATCGCCTGGCCGATCACGTAGCTGGACATGATCTTGGTCAGGCTGGCGGGATCGAGACGCGTATCGGCATTGCCTTCGGTCAGCACTTTACCGCTGTTGTAATCCATCAGAATGAAGGCCTTGGCGTCTACCTGCGGCGGCGCCGGCGGCTCGGCCGCGTGCACGGCCGGGGCGGCCAGCAACAGGATGCCTACGCTGAAGGTCAGTTTTTTCAGGGAAGTGGATAAGTTTTTTTTCATCATGACGTCGCCAGAGTGTCCATTCAAAACCATTGAAATAGCGTTAACTTTCAAACATGTTCACGTTTTAAGCCAACCAGCGAGAGTGGCCCGGTGCGCGCGTGCCGGCTGCAACCCCCTGCGGCGCCCGTAATGGGTAACGCAACGCACCGAAAATGCCCTTGCTGTGAGTTTATGTGATTTATCTTATTTTTGCAGGGTTTAGCGTGAATTTTCAGCATTTTTACATAACTGTACGCAGGCACGCACTTATCGTTCAAAAAAGCATCGCGACGCGCATTTTCGCATCTACCCACGGCTACACGGCCAAGCATCTGCACCGCTAAACATCTGCGCTTCCATACGTCTAAAAAAGATTAATATATTCCATAATGGCATATAGAACCGCTATTTGTTCTTTTTAAAGCGCTTATCCTCAGCGCTATCATCCGCACAACGACTTTTATACCGAATAATCCTGGAGATGAGTCATGGCGATCCCCCATTCCGTCATCGAGATGATTGGCAATACCCCGATGTTGGAACTGACCCAGTTTGATATCGGCCCGTGCCGGCTGTTCGTCAAGCTGGAGAACCAAAACCCCGGCGGTTCGATCAAAGACCGCGTGGCACTGTCGATGATCGAGCAGGCCGAGCGCGACGGCAAACTGCAGCCAGGAGGCACCATCATCGAAGCCACCGCCGGCAATACCGGCCTGGGGTTGGCGCTGGTGGCGGCGCTGAAAGGCTATAAGCTGCTGCTGGTGGTGCCGGACAAAATGAGCCGCGAGAAGATCTTCCACCTGCGCGCGCTGGGGGTAGAGGTGCTGCTGACCCGTTCGGACGTCGGCAAGGGGCACCCGGCTTACTACCAGGATTACGCCAAACGCCTGGCGGAAGAGATCCCCGGCGCCTTTTATATCGATCAGTTCAACAACCCCGCCAACCCGGCGGCCCATACCACCACCACGGCGCCCGAACTGTGGCGGCAGATGGAGCATGACGTGGACGCCATCGTGGTCGGCGTCGGTTCCGGCGGCACGCTGGGCGGGCTGAGCCGCTATTTCGCCGAGGTTTCGCCGCAGACGGAATTCGTGCTGGCTGACCCTGCCGGCTCTATTCTGGCGGACTATCTCGACCACGGCCAAATCGGCGAAGCCGGCAGTTGGCTGGTGGAAGGCATCGGCGAAGACTTCGTCCCGCCGCTCAGCGACTTTGACCAGGTGCGCAACGCTTACCGCATCGGCGACGCCGAAGCCTTCACCACCGCGCGCGAGCTGCTGCGCAAGGAAGGCGTGCTGGCGGGATCGTCCACCGGCACCCTGCTGGCCGCCGCATTGCGTTACTGCCGCGCACAGACCGAACCCAAGCGGGTAGTGACCTTCGTCTGCGACAGCGGCAACAAATACCTGTCTAAAATGTATAACGATCACTGGATGCTGGAACAGGGCCTGCTGAGCAAGCCACAGCACGGCGATCTGCGCGATCTGATCGCCTACCGCCACGACGAGGGCGCCGCCGTTTCCGCCGCGCCGGACGACACGTTGGCGATCGTGCACGCCCGCATGCGGCTGTACGACATCTCGCAGCTGCCGGTGCTGGAAGGCGATCGGGTGGTCGGTTTGATCGATGAGTGGGATCTGCTGAACGCCGTCCAGGCCGACGCCGCCCACTTCAGCCTGCCGGCCGGCAGCGCGATGACCAAACAGGTTCATACGCTGCAAAAGGAAGCCGGCTACGAGGAATTACAGGCCACCTTCAACCATGGCCACGTCGCGGTGGTGCTCGACGGCGAGCGCTTCCTCGGCCTGATTACCCGCACAGACGTGCTTAACGCCTGGCGCCAAAAATTACGTTAATAAGGACCCATTATGGCCAAGTTTGATACGTTGACCGTTCACGCCGGTTACACCCCGGATGCGACCGGCGCAGTGATGCCGGCGATTTACGCCACCTCTACCTACGCCCAACCGGCGCCGGGCGAGCATACCGGCTATGAGTATTCCCGCAGCGCCAACCCGACGCGCACCGCGCTGGAAAGCGCCATCGCCGAACTGGAAGGCGGCAGCCGCGGTTACGCCTTCGCCTCCGGCCTGGCGGCCTGCTCCACGGTGCTGGAGCTGCTCGATAAAGACAGCCACCTGATCGCGGTGGACGACCTGTACGGCGGCACCTATCGCCTGCTGGAAAAAGTGCGCAGCCGCACCGCCGGCCTGCGCGTCACCTACGTGGCGCCGGCGGATCTCGCCGGGCTGGAACAGGCGATCGAGCCGGACACTAAAATGATCTGGGTCGAAACGCCGACCAACCCGCTGCTCAAGCTGGCGGATCTGAGCGCCATCGCCGCGATCGCCAAAAAGCACCAGCTCATCAGCGTGGCGGACAACACCTTCGCCTCGCCGTATCTGCAACGCCCGCTGGATCTGGGCTTTGACGTGGTGGTGCACTCCGCCACCAAATACCTCAACGGCCACTCCGACGTGGTGGCCGGCGTCGCGGCGGTGGGCGATAACCCGGCGCTGGCGGAACAGCTCGGTTTCCTGCAAAACGCGGTCGGCGGCATTCTCGATCCGTTCAGCAGCTTCCTGACGCTGCGCGGCGTCCGCACCCTGGCGCTGCGCATGCAGCGCCACAGCGACAGCGCGCTGCGCATCGCCCAGTGGCTGGAGAGCCAGCCGCAGGTGGAAAACGTCTACTATCCCGGCCTGCCGAGCCACCCGCAGCACGAGCTGGCGGCGCGCCAGATGACGCGCTTCGGCGGCATGATCTCGGTACGGCTGAAAGGCGACGACGCCTATGCGCGCCGGGTCATCCAGCGTTCGCGCCTGTTCACCCTGGCGGAAAGCCTGGGCGGCGTGGAAAGCCTGATCAGCCAGCCGTTCAGCATGACGCACGCCTCCATTCCGCTGGAACAGCGCCTGGCAACCGGCATCACGCCGCAGCTGGTGCGCCTGTCGGTGGGGATTGAGGATGTGGAAGATCTGATCGCCGATCTGCAGCAGGCGCTGGCGGAATAATCGCCGCATCAGCGCTCGATCAGCCCGGCCGACGCGCCGGGCTTTTTTACGCCCGGCGTTCAGAGGCCGATGACGTCCTGATAAAAACGGTGTGCCACATCGGGGTGAGAGCGGATGCGGCCTTTCAGGTAGTTATACCCCACATCGCGCAGCAGCGGATTGAGCGGATCGCTGGCCGGGCCGCGCGCCTGCGCCGCCAGCTGCGGCGGCAGTTGGTACAGCGGCACCACCGCGTCCAGACGCGCGCCGAGGAAGAACGCAATCGATAATCTGTCACTCCCCGCCGGCGGCGTTTCCACCCGGTGCACCGTGGCGCGCAGATAGCCGTTGGTCGCCAGCTCCAGCAGCTCGCCGATGTTCACTACGAAGGTATCTTCACGCGGCTGCGCGTCTATCCATTGCCCCTCGCTGACCTCCACCTGCAGCCCTTTTTGCGCGTCCTGCAGCAGGAAGCTGAGAAAACCGGAGTCCTTGTGCGCGCCGACGCCCTGTGCGCTGGCGGTGGCGTCCCGCCCCGGGTAGCGGATCAGTTTGATGTGCTCGTTGGGCTTCTCGCCGTATAAGCGATCGAAAGCCTGCTCCGGCAGCGAAAGTGCCAACGCGAAAGCGCGCAGCAGCCGCAGCGACATGGCGGTCATCGCCTGTTGCCACTCCAGCAGCAGCGGTTTCAGCGCCGGCAGCGCCGCCGGCCACTGGTTTGGCCCCTGCAGACGCGCCCAGCGCGGCGTGTCGTCAGCCAGCGTCAGCGCCGGGCGTTCAGCGCCGATATCGAACTGCTCGCGCCAGTCAGGCTGCCCGCGCGTGAGTTCCGCCGCCGCCCGGTTGTAACCGCGAAAGTGCGGCGAATGCACCATCTGCACCGCCAGCTTGTCGGCTTCCGGCAGGGCGAAAAATTGTCGCGCGGCGTGCTGCAACCGCGCATTCAACGCGCCGTCCACGCCGTGACCGCGCAGATAGAAGAAACCGACGTCGCGCGCCGCCGCGCGCAAATCGTCAAGAAAAGCGCGCCGCCGGTGCGCATCACCGTCAAGCTGCGAAAGATCCAGCAGCGGCAACGTCTTCAGCGTCGTCAGGTGCGTCATCATGCGGTTCCTCTTCTTCCCCGATTACGATCGGGCTGCCGTACAGGCGAATAATCAACATTAACCCTCCCCAGCGGGTGGCTGCATTTGCCCCATAGTTACCACCGCGCTCGCCGGGGCGGCCAATATTGTTGCGTTCTAAGATATGCAAACGTTCAACAAACTGTCGCAAAACCGTCATCAATGTTTCTTATGCTCTGCGCAATTTCGCCGACGCCGCTGGCTGGCGACGTGCGCTATCCGCTATCCTGTAAACGACCTCATACCCTGCCTGCCGGAGAAATACTGATGGATTTAGCCTTATTCGACCTGGATGAAACCCTGATTGACGATGACAGCGCCAGCCTGTGGATCCGCTGGCTGGTCGGCCAGGGGTTCGCGCCGGCGGAGCTGGAACTGCAGGAGCAGCAACTGATGCAGCTCTATTATCAGGGCAAGCTGTCGATGGAGGACTACATGCAGGCCACGCTGGCGCCGCTGACCGGCCTGAGCGTGCAAACCGTGGCCGGCTGGGTGCAACGCTACATCCGGCGCGACATCCTGCCGCGCGTCTATCCCGCCGCCCGTGAACGCCTGCAGTGGCACCGCGAACGCGGCGACTGCATCCTGGTGATCTCCGCCACCGGCGAACACCTGGTGGCGCCGATCGCCGAACAGCTCGGCGCCGACGATGCGCTGGCGATCGGCGTGGAAATCAGCGACGGCCGCTTCACCGGCAACACCTACGGCACCATGACCTATCAACAGGGCAAGGTGATCCGCCTGCAGCACTGGCTGGCGCAGCACCCGCACCTGAAGTTCGAGCACAGCCACGGCTACAGCGACTCTCTCAACGACAAGGCGATGCTGCAATTCGTCGACAGCGCCACGGTGATCAATCCCGACAGCGAACTGAGCGCGCTGGCGGCGGAGCACGGTTGGGAAGTGTGCCGCTGGGAGCGTTGAGCGGCAGACAAAAAATGCCCTGCGGTGTGACAAAAAGCGCATTGTGGCGTAGGTATTAAGGGTCTTTAATCCGCTAACGGAGTTATCCCATGCTGACCATTTGGGGTCGTGAGAATTCGAACAACGTCAGGAAGGTGCTGTGGTGCGCCGCCGAACTGGGGCTGAGCTATACCCACATCAACGCCGGCGGGGCGTTTGGCAAGGTCAACGAAGAGAGTTACCGCGCGCTGAACCCGAACGGCCTGGTGCCGTTACTGCAGGACGATGACTTCGTGCTGTGGGAGTCCAACACCATCGTGCGCTACCTGGCGGCGAAATTCGGCGACGCGACGTTCTATCCGCAAGATCTGCAGGCGCGCGCCGCCGCCGAGAAATGGATGGACTGGACCACCTCGACCATCGTTCCGGCCTTCACCATCGTCTTTTGGGGCCTGATCCGCACTGCGCCAGAGTTGCGCGACATGGCGAAAATCGAAGCGGCGATCGCCACGCTGGAAAAACACTTCGACGTCATCGAACAGACGCTGGCGCACCAGCCTTACCTCTCCGGCGGCGCGTTCGGTTTCGGCGATATCCCGCTCGGCAGCTTCGCCTACGCCTGGTTCGAAATGCCGATCGCCCGCCGCCCACGGCCGAACATGGAGCGCTGGTATCAGCAGCTGCGCGCACGCCCGGCCTACCAGCGCTGCGTGATGAGCGCACTCACCTGACGCGTGCGGGGCGTTACGACGCCCCGACCTTCAGCAGCTTGCCGTCCCGTTCGTCCGTCAGCAGATACAGGTAGCCATCCGGCCCGCTGCGCACCTCGCGGATGCGTTCGCCGCGATCGCCCAACAGCCGCTCTTCCGCCACCACTTTGTCGCCCTCCAGCGTCAGGCGAATCAGTTCCTTTTGCGCCAGTGCGCCGATGAACAGCGAATGCCGCCAGGCGGGGAAACGCTGCCCGTCATAAAACGCCATGCCGCTGAGGCCGGGCGAAACCCGCCAATAGTGCAGCGGCTGTTCGGTGCCGGGCACCCGTTCCCCTTTGGCCTCCGGTATCGGTTGGCCGGAATAGTTGATGCCATAGGTGGCCAGCGGCCAGCCGTAGTTTTTACCCGGCAGCGGGATATTGAGCTCATCGCCGCCGCGCGGACCGTGTTCATGCTCCCAGATCGCGCCGCTCCACGGATTCAGCACCAACCCTTGCGGATTACGGTGGCCGTAGGACCAAACCTCCGGGCGTTTACCTGCCTGGCCGACCCAGGGGTTGTCCGGCGGTACCGCGCCCTCGGCGGTCAGCCGCACCAGCTTGCCCTGCAGTTTGTCGGTCTCCTGCGCCGTCGGCCGCTGGTTGTTTTCGCCCAGCGCGATAAACAGGTAGCCCTGCCGATCGAACGCCAGCTTGCCGCCAAAGTGATTGCCGACCGACAGCTTGGGCTGCTGACGGAAGATCACCTTAAAGTTTTCCAACCGCGCGCCATCGTCGCTCAGGCGGCCATAGCCGACCGCCGTACCGGCTTTGCCGCCCTCGCCCGGTTCGGCGAAGCTGAGATATACCCGGCGACTGGCGGCGAAGTCGGGGGCCGGCAACACCTCCAGCAGGCCGCCCTGCCCCTCGGCGTAGACCTGCGGCACGCCGGCGATCGGCGGCGATAGGCCCTTGCCCTGCAGCCACAGCCGCAGCCGGCCGGGCCGTTCGGTGATAAGCAGGCCTTGTTCCGCCGGCAAGAAGGCCAGCGACCATGGGTGTTCCAGGCCGTCCTGCAATTGGCTGACCGTCGGCGCGGCGTGCAGCAGGCCGCTGCACAGCAGCAAACCGGCCAGCAGAGTCAATCGGGGCATGGCGTCCTCCTGAAGATGAAATGACCCGTTTAGTGTAGCCCAGCCCGTCGTAATGGGTGTTTACATTACATTTCAACGGGTTGCCTTTTAGCCGCAGTGTGCTTAAGTTAATCCATAACCCAGGAGGAAAAATGGACATTACCGTTACCGACGCGATTGACGAACATACCCTCGATGCGATCAGGCAAGGCCTGCGCGCTTACAACCTGCCGCATATCGACACCAGCCACCGCAAGCCGCTCAGCGTCTATGCGCGCGACGAGGCCGGCACGGTGATCGGCGGGCTGACCGCCGAAACCTGGGGCAACTGGCTGAGCATCGAGTGGCTGTGGGTGGCGGATACCCAGCGCGGCAGCGGCCTCGGCGGCCGGCTGATGCGCGCCGCCGAGCACGAGGCGCAGGCGCGCGGCTGCCGCTACGCCCGTCTCGACACCTTCAGCTTCCAGGCGCGGCCGTTCTACGAAAAGCTCGGCTATCAGCTGCAAATGACGCTGAAAGAGTATCCGGTGGAACATGAGTGCTATTTTCTTACCAAAACCCTGACTGATTGATGGATGGACAGATGGACAGATGGACAGCAAAAGCATGGTGGTGAACTGTGTGGCGTACAAAGCCGGCCAACGGCTGGGCGAAGTGACCATCGACGATATCAGCGAGGTGGTCAAACAACCGGACACCTTCGTCTGGCTGGGGTTGCGGCAGCCGGAACCGGCGTTTATGCGCAAGGTGCAGGAGGAGTTCGGCCTGCACGATTTGGCGATCGAAGACGCGCTGTGCGCGCACCAGCGGCCGAAGCTGGAGACCTACGGCGACTCGCTGTTCATCGTGGTGAAAACCGCGCAGTGGGGCGAGCACGACGAAATCGAATACGGCGAAACCCACTTCTTCGTCGGCAAAAACTTTCTGGTGACGGTGCGCCACGGCGCCTCGCCCAGCTACGCGCCGATCCGCGCCAAGGCGGAAGAGAACCACAAGCAGATGTGCCGCGGGCCGGGCTTCGCCCTCTATTCGGTGTTGGACTTCGTGGTGGATAACTACCGCAGCGTGGTAACGCGCTTCGAGAGCACCATCGAGAACATCGAAGCCAACATGTTTCAGTCGGAGTTCGATCAGGCGGCGATCGAGAACGTCTATACTCTGCGCCGCCACCTGCTGGCGCTGCGCAACGCCGCGCTGCCGATGGATGAAATCTGCAACCAGCTGATCCGTCTGCACGAAGAAGTGATCCCGAAAGAGCTGCGCGCCTACGTGCGCGACGTGCAGGATCACGCGCATCAGGTGGTCAGCAACATCGACGACATGCGCGAAATGCTGACCAACGCCATGCACGTCAATCTGGCGCTGGTGACGGTCAAACAAAACGAAGTGGTGAAACGGCTGGCGGGGTGGGGGGCGATTTTGGCTATCCCGACGGTGATCTTCAGCCTGTACGGGATGAACTTCGCCGACATGCCGGAGTTGAAATTCCCGTGGGCCTATCACGCCACGCTGGGGGCGACCGCCGTCGGCTGTATTTTCCTGTATCAGAAGCTGAAGAAATCAGGCTGGCTGTAAGCGCCAAAACGGCGGATTTTCCCGCCGGAGAAACGATCGGCGGGGCAGCCGGATCCGCCGACTGCCCCGCTACTTCAATACAGCATCGGCCGCCGATCGCGATGCACATGATTGTAGCGGCCGATGCGCTTGTCATCGGCCGTGCTGATATCCATCGATGCCAGCACCATGCCTTCGCCTGTCAGGCTCTGCGTCAACGGGTAGCCATCGGCGTCGACGATCACCGAACCGCCGATCCACGCAACGCCGCGCTCCGTTTCGCAGCGATCGCACACCGCGATGAACAGCCGATTGACGGCGGCGTTGGCCTGCGCCTTCACCATCTCCGCCGGCCGTTCGCCCTGCGGACGCGGCGCCTGCGGCCAGTTAACCGGTGCGCACAGCAGCTGAGCGCCGGCCAGCGCCGGCAGCCGCACCCACTCCGGGAATTCAAGATCGTAGCAGATCATCACCGCCAACCGGCCAAAGCGGGTCTCGACGACCGGCGGCGGCCGATCGCCGGGGGTAAAGATCGAACTCTCTTCATGCCACAGGTGCGCTTTGCGATAAATCGCCCTGACCCCCTGCGCATCGATCAATGCCGCGCTGTTGGCCACCCCGCCATCGGGCAGCCGCTCGCAGAAACCGGCGACGATCGCCACATCCAACTCACGCGCCAGGGCCCCCCACAGGCTGAGGCTAGGCCCGTCTTCGGTCTCGGCCAACGCCCACGCCTCCGCCTTATCGCGCAACACATAGCCGCTGTTCACCAACTCCGGCAACACGATGACGTTGGCGCCGCGCTGCGCCGCATGACGGATCGCCTGAGCGGACTGCGCCCGATTATGCTCTGCTTCCCCTACCCGCAGCGCTAACTGGCAGCATGCGACGCTGATTTTACCCATGACTCACCTTCTCCTTACCCTCACCCTCACCGTTAAACCGACAGGGCGGCGATGCGCCCTGCTCCTCAGTAAATCAGTAAAGGCGCCGTGATAAAAGCCCGGATCGCGCCTCAGCGTTCAGTTTGCGCCTGCAGCTGCGGCGTCGGGCGGCTCAGCAGGCTGCCCAGCACGAAGGCGACGCCGCCGCCCAGCAGACCGCCGTAGATCGGGCTGTTGGCGTCGATGCCGTGCCAGATCATCAGCCCCACCACGCACAGGCTGCCGGTCAGCATGCTGGCGATGGCCCCAACGCTGGTGGCGCGCGGCCAGAAGATCGCCCCCACCAGCGGGATCAGCATGCCGCCCACCAACAGGTTGTAAGCCAGCGTCAGCGCCGCCAGTACGTCGCGCACCACAAACGCCAGCCCCAGCATGACCGCGCCCATGAAAAGCGTGGTGAAGCGCCCGGCGGCCAGCCCGCCGGAAGGTTTACGGCGGATGGCCGGCAGCACGTCCTCCAACGCGATGGTCGAAGACGCCAACAGGCAGGCGCTGGCGGTGGACATCAGCGCCGCCAGGGCCGCGGCGGCCACCAGCCCGCTGACGCCAACCGGCAACACCGCCTGCGCGATGGCGGCGAAGGCGCCGTCGGTGTTGCTGAGCGACGGCAGCACGATCTTGCCGGCCATGCCGATCAGCGCGCCGGTCACGCCGTACAGCACGCAATAGACGCCCGCCCCCAGCCCGGCGAAGCGCGCCACATTGGCGCTGCGGGCGGTGAACACCCGCTGCCAGATGTCCTGGCCGATCAGAATGCCGAAGAAGTAGATCAGGAAGAACACCAGAATGGTGTCCAGCCCGATCGACGACAGCTGGTAGTAACCGGCGGGCAGCAGGCTGGTGAACGCCTCCCAGCCGCCGGCCTTGACGATGCTCATCGGCATCAGCACCAGCATCATGCCGACGGTCATGATGATGAACTGAATGATGTCGGTCAGCGTCAGCGACCACATGCCGCCCAGCGTCGAATACAGCACCACCAGCCCGCCGCCGAGCAGGATAGACGCGCTGAACGACAGGCCGAACATCACCTGCATCACGCTGCCGATGGCGATGATCGAGGTCACCGCCACCATCAGGTCATACGCCAGCATGATCGCGCCGCTGGTGACCCGCGCCGCCGGGTGATAGCGCCGCGACAGCACCTGGCTGACGGTATACAGCTTCAGTTTGAGCAGCGGCTTGGCCAGCACCAGACTCAGCACCACAATGCCCAGCCCCAGCGCGCCGCACAGCCAGACGCCGGAGATGCCGTAGGTGTAGCCGAGCTTGACGCTGCCGATGGTCGACGCGCCGCCGAGCACCACCGCCGACAGCGTGCCCAGATACAGCCCCGGCCCCAGGTTGCGCCCGGCCACCAGATACGCCTCTTTGGAATTGGCGCGGCGAATGCCCATCCACCCCACCGCGCCTATCACCAGAAAGTAAAACACCACGACCAGCAGATCGAGATTCATGGGTACCTCCACTCCGTAGTTATTGTTATCAGGGGCCCCGACGCAACCGCTCCGCCGGTAGAGTCAGTAAGCCGGCCTCAGCGGGCCGGCAGCACGCACAGCATTTCAAACAGTAGGTTGGCCGCCAGCAGCGCGGTGTTACCGGAGCGATCGTAAGGCGGCGACACCTCCACCACGTCGCCGCCGACCAGGTTCAGTCCATGACAGCCGCGCACGATCTCCAGCCCTTGCCAGACCGACAGCCCGCCGACCTCCGGCGTGCCGGTGCCCGGTGCGAAGGCCGGATCCAGCCCGTCGATATCGAAGCTGAGATAAACCGGCGCTTCGCCCATCTGTTCGCGGATCTCCGCCATCAGCGGCGTCAGCGACCGGTGCCAGCAGGCCTCAGCCGGCACCACACGAAAGCCCTGGCGGCGTGACCAGTCGAAGTCATCCGCCGCATAGCCGCTGCCGCGCAGGCCAATCTGCACCACTTTTTCCGGCGCCAGCAGCCCCTCCTCAAACGCGCGGCGGAAGGTGGTGCCGTGCGCCAGCTGTTCGCCGAACATCTCCTCGTTGGTATCGGAATGCGCATCGACGTGGATCAGCCCGACCGGGCCATGACGACGGGCGACGGCGCGCAGCACCGGCAGCGTCAGGGTGTGATCGCCGCCGAGCGTCAACGGCGTGCAGCCGTGCGCCAGGATCTCGTGGTAAGCCGCCTCGATGCGCTGCACGCTGTCCGCCAGGCTGTAGGGGTTGATGGCGACATCCCCCAGATCGGCCACCTGCAGCCGTTCAAACGGCGCAGAGCCGGTGCCCATGTTGTAAGGACGGATCATCACCGATTCCTGGCGGATCTGGCGCGGGCCATAGCGAGTGCCGCTGCGGTTGGAGGTGCCGATATCGAGCGGAATGCCGACAAAGGCGGCGTCCAGACCGCGCGCCTGTTCTGCCGCGGGCAGGCGCATCATGGTGGGGAGGCCGGCAAAGCGCGGCATATCGTTACCGCTTTGGGGTTGGTTCAGCATGGCGTTTCCTTGTCGTTATCTGCGATGGATTGAAACATTTGAGCAACATTCGCAGGCTACCCCGGTGGCCACCTCGGCTACCATTCCCGCTTTTGCATGTAAACATCGGAAAACGCGATGCAACTAACCTATTGAAGTATTGATTTTTATTTCAACTTCATGCCATAAGAAAGGCCATATCTTCAGCGCCGCACCTATTTCTTCGATGTTAAAAATGGGTTAACCGGCCGACGTTCTGCGGAGGGGGAATGCTCACCAACCTAAGCGATATCGATCTGAAACTGCTGCGGGTGTTCGTCGCGGTAGCGGAAGCCCAGGGCGTCAGCGCCGCGCAGGAAGCGCTGCTGATGAACCAATCCACCATCAGCACCCATCTGGCCTCGTTGGAAACCCGACTGGGTTTTCGCCTGTGCCAACGCGGGCGCTCCGGCTTCCGGCTGACGCCCAAGGGCGAACGCATGCTGATCGCCTGCCGTTCGCTGTTCAACGCCGCCCGCGACTTCACCCGAGTCAGCCAGTCGCTGAACGGCCTGCTGACCGGCGATCTGCAAATCGGTCTGGTGGACAATCTGGTTTCGCTGCCGGGCAATCCGTTCAGCCAGGCCATCAAGCACTTTCAGCGGCGCCATCAGGACGTGCAATTGCAGTGCCGCATCTGTTCGCCGAACGAGATTGAGCAAGGGCTGCTGCACCAGCAGCTCGATCTGGGCATCGGCTACTTCGGCCAACAGCTGGAGGAGTTACGTTATCAGCCGTGGCTGGAGGAAATACAGGCGATCTACTGCAGCACGGATCACCCGCTGTTCGCGGTGGAAGAACCCGAGCGCGAGCAGATTGAAAACGCGCGCTGGGTCAAGCGCGGCTACCTGCTGGCGCAGCAGCTGTGCCCGATCGCGCCGCCTCACTTGGCGGCGGTGGCTCACCATATGGAAAGCGTCGCCCATCTGGTGCTGAGCGGTACCTGTCTTGGCTATCTGCCCACCCACTACGCGGCGCGCTGGGTGGAACAGGGACTGCTGCGGCAGTTGGGCGGCACGGCGCTCTCTTATCGCGCCACGCTTAGCCTGGTCAGCCGCCCCGTCCAGCCCAACGAGGCGTTGAACGCGCTGCTGGAGGATTTGGCGCGCGCCGGCGAAAAAAAGCCCCGCATGCGCGGGGCCTGACGGACGTTAACTGACCGGCATGCGCGCCGGATCGGGATACTGGTATTCAAAACCCAGCTCGTTGCAGATGCGGTTGCCGTCCACCAGCCGCTCGTCCTGCTCCGCCTCGTCGGCGAACTGCGGCGGCTCCAGATGCAACTGCTCGGCCAGCGCCGGATAAAATTCGCGCTTGGCCGGATGACGCGGCGCGCACAGGTTGTACACGTGGCCGCCCTTCGGCAGCTTCAGCAACAGCTGGATGGCGGCGATGACGTCGTCCTGGTGCACCAGATTCACCCCCTGCGAACCGCCCTTCACGTCGAGCTTGCCCGCCAGGAAGCGGCCGGGGTGACGATCGGCGCCCACCAGCCCCGCCAGGCGCAGAATGTCCACCGAGGTGTTCGGCAATTCATGCAGCCAACGTTCCAGCTCGGCCAACACCCGCCCTGACGGCGAGACCGGCCGCAACGGCGACTCTTCGCGCAGCGTGCCTGCGGTTTCGCCGTACACCGAGGTGGAACTGGTGAAGATCACCCGCGGCACGCCAAAGGCCATCGCGCTGTCCACCAGCATACGCACCGCATTGAAATAGTTTTCGCTGCCTTCGACGGTGCGGCGAGCGGGCAGTGTCACCACCAACGCATCCACGCGCAGCAGCGATTCCAGATCGTCCGGATCGCACACCAGCTCCGGCGTCAGTTCCAGTTGGTAGCATTCGATGCCGCTCATGCGCGCGGCCTCGACGCCGTCCGGCGTGGTTTTGCTACCGACCACGTCATACCCGCGCCCCATCAGCGACAGCGCCAACGGCATGCCCAGCCAACCCAAACCAATAATGGCTACCTTTTTCATCCTCTTCCTCTCTTGAAGATCGCAGCGCCCTACCCCTAAGGCTACGCCACTGCGCACGGCGATACAATCTGCCCGGCTTAAGGTCAGGTAAAGCTGTCTGTGGCTAATAACCTAACCTGTTTCAATAAATTAAATTTATGACGTTAAAAAAGGGTTGCGCGGTGGACAGCGGATAGTTTAGCTTAATTGGCATACGGTTTTTACCGGCTTTTGATTAGAGAAAAACACCATGACACGCGTTCAGTTCAACCACCATCATCACCATCACCCTGACTAGTCTTTCAGGCGATGAGTGCTGGAAGACGGTTTGTTAATCTTCCAGTGGCGCGCAGAACGCAAGAGAGAGCCCTCGGAAGATTTCTTCCGAGGGTTTTTTTTTTGGCTCCGTACAGACAGAAAGAATAGTTTTTACAATAAATTCATAAAATTACAGATTAAACAGAGGTTACCATGCTGGACAAGACACGTTTACGGATCGCAATGCAGAAGTCGGGCCGCCTGAGCGATGAATCCCAGGAACTGCTGGCGCGCTGCGGCATCAAGATCAACCTGCAGCAGCAGCGTCTGATCGCCTTCGCCGAGAACATGCCGATCGATATCCTGCGCGTGCGCGACGACGATATTCCGGGCCTGGTGATGGACGGCGTGGTCGATCTCGGCATCATCGGCGAAAACGTGCTGGAAGAAGAGCTGCTCAGCCGCCGCGCCCAGGGCGAAGACCCGCGTTACTTCACGCTGCGCCGCCTCGATTTCGGCGGCTGCCGCCTGTCGCTGGCCACCCCGCTCGACGCCGAATACGCCGGCCCGCAAAGCCTGCAGGACGCCCGCATCGCCACCTCTTACCCGCACCTGCTGAAGCAATACCTCGACAAGCAGGGCGTGCGCTTCAAATCTTGCCTGCTGAACGGCTCGGTGGAAGTGGCGCCGCGCGCCGGTCTGGCCGACGCCATCTGCGATCTGGTCTCAACCGGCGCCACGCTGGAGGCCAACGGCCTGCGTGAAGTCGAAGTGATCTACCGCTCCAAGGCTTGCCTGATCCAGCGCGACGGCGAAATGCCGGAAGCCAAACAGCAGCTGATCGATCGCCTGATGACCCGCATTCAGGGCGTGATCCAGGCGCGTGAATCCAAATACATCATGCTGCACGCGCCGAGCGAGAAACTGGACGAGATCGTCGCGCTGTTGCCGGGCGCCGAGCGCCCGACCATTCTGCCGCTGGCCGGCGCGCAGAACCGCGTGGCGATGCACATGGTGAGCAGCGAAACCCTGTTCTGGGAAACCATGGAAAAACTGAAAGCGCTCGGCGCCAGCTCGATTCTGGTGCTGCCGATTGAAAAGATGATGGAGTAACGCCATGTCGACCTTCAACACGCCGATCGATTGGGCGACCAGCAGCGCCGAACGCCAGGCCGAGCTGCTGATGCGCCCGGCCATCGCCGCCTCTGACAGCATCACCCGCACGGTGAGCGAGATCCTCGACAACGTGAAGGCCAACGGCGATCGGGCGCTGCGCGACTATAGCGCCCGTTTCGACAAGGCGGAAGTCTCGGCGCTGCGCGTCAGCGCCGAGCAGATCGCCGCCGCCGCCGCGCGGTTGGGCGACGACATCAAACAGGCGATGGCGGTGGCCGTCGCCAACGTGGAAACCTTCCACAACGCGCAGCGGCTGCCGCCGGTGGACGTCGAAACGCAGCCGGGCGTGCGCTGCCAACAGGTGACCCGCCCCATCGACTCGGTCGGCCTGTATATTCCCGGCGGATCGGCGCCGCTGTTCTCCACCGTGCTGATGCTGGCGACGCCGGCACGCATCGCCGGCTGCCGCCGGGTGGTGCTGTGCTCGCCGCCGCCGATCGCCGATGAGATCCTGTATGCGGCGCAGCTGTGCGGCGTGCAGGAAGTGTTTCAGGTCGGGGGCGCGCAGGCGATCGCCGCCCTGGCGTTCGGCACCGAGAGCGTGCCGCGCGTGGCGAAGATCTTCGGGCCGGGCAACGCCTTCGTGACCGAAGCCAAGCGGCAGGTCAGTCAGCGCCTTGATGGCGCGGCCATCGACATGCCGGCCGGCCCTTCGGAGGTGCTGGTGATCGCCGACGCCGGCGCCACTCCGGCGTTCGTCGCTTCCGATCTGCTGTCGCAGGCCGAACACGGCCCGGATTCGCAGGTGATCCTGCTGACGCCGGACGCGGCAATGGCGCAGGCGGTGGCCGAAGCGGTGGAAAGCCAGCTGGCCGAGCTGCCGCGCGCCGAGACCGCCCGTCAGGCGCTGGCGAGCAGCCGCCTGATCGTAGCGCGCGATCTGGCTGAGTGCGTGGCGATCAGCAACCGCTACGGCCCGGAGCACCTGATTATTCAGACCCGCAATGCGCGCGAACTGGTGGACGGCATCACCAGCGCCGGCTCGGTGTTCCTCGGCGACTGGTCGCCGGAGTCCGCTGGCGATTACGCCTCCGGCACCAACCACGTGCTGCCGACCTACGGCTACACCGCCACCTGCTCCAGCCTTGGGCTGGCCGACTTTCAAAAACGCATGACGGTGCAGGAGCTGACGCCGCAGGGCTTCAGCAACCTGGCCGCCACCATCGAGACGCTGGCTGCCGCCGAGCAGCTGATCGCCCACAAGAACGCCGTGACCCTGCGCGTCGCCGCCCTGAAGGAGCAAGCATGAGCATCGAAAAACTGGCGCGCGCCAACGTTCGCGAGCTGACCCCTTATCAATCGGCGCGCCGCCTCGGCGGCAAGGGCGACGTATGGCTGAACGCCAACGAATACCCGATCGCCCCGGAATTCCAGCTGACCGCGCAAACCTTCAACCGCTATCCGGAGTGCCAGCCGGCGCAGGTGATCGAACGCTACGCCGCCTATGCCGGGGTGAAGAAAGAGCAGGTGCTGGTCAGCCGCGGTGCCGATGAAGGCATCGAGCTGCTGATCCGCGCCTTCTGCGAGCCGGGCAAAGACGCTATTCTGTTCTGCCCGCCGACCTACGGCATGTACGCCGTCAGCGCCGAAACCTTTGGCGTGGAGCGCCGCACCGTGGCCGCCAAAGAGGACTGGCAACTGGATCTGCCGGCCATCGCGGACAGCCTGGACAACGTGAAGCTGATCTACGTCTGCAGCCCGAACAACCCGACCGGCAACCTGATCGACCCGGACTCTCTGCGCAGCCTGCTGGAGCTGGCCAAAGGCAAGGCGATCGTCGCGGTGGACGAAGCCTATATCGAGTTTTGCCCGCAGGCTTCGGTAGCCGGTTGGCTGAGCGACTACCCGCACCTGGCTATTTTGCGTACGCTGTCGAAGGCCTTTGCGCTGGCCGGCCTGCGCTGCGGCTTTACGCTCGCCAATGAAGATCTGATTGCCCTGCTGCTGAAGGTGATCGCCCCTTACCCGCTCTCGACGCCGGTGGCGGATATCGCCGCGCAGGCGCTGAGCGAAGAAGGTATCCGCACCATGCGCCAGCGCGTCACCGACATCGCAGCCACCCGCAGCTGGCTGCAGCAACAGCTGGAGAAATGCGCCTGCGTCGAGCAGGTTTTCGCCAGCGACAGCAATTACCTGCTGGCTCGCTTCACCGCCTCAAGTAATGTGTTTAAAAGCTTGTGGGATCAGGGCATTATCTTACGAGACCAAAACAAACAGCCCGGGTTGTCCGGCTGCCTGCGCATCACCATAGGCACCCGCGACGAATGTCAACGCGTGGTGGACGCCTTGTCCGCCCTGCCCGGCGCCAACCAGACTCGCCAGGAGCCAATGTGAGCCAAAAAATCCTCTTTATCGATCGTGACGGCACGCTGATCGCCGAGCCACCGGAAGATTTCCAGGTTGACCGCCTGGACAAGCTGGCGCTCGAGCCAGACGTGATCCCTTCCCTGCTGGCGCTGCAACAGGCGGGATATCAGCTGGTGATGATCACCAATCAGGATGGGCTCGGCACCGCCAGTTTCCCGCAGGAGACCTTCGATCCGCCGCACAACCTGATGATGCAGATCCTCAGTTCGCAGGGCATTCAGTTCGCCGATGTGCTGATCTGCCCGCACCTGCCGGCGGACAACTGCGACTGCCGCAAGCCGAAAACCGCGCTGGTGAAAGGCTACCTTGAACCCGGCGTGCTCGATACCGCGCACAGCTACGTGATCGGCGATCGGCCGACCGATGTGCAGCTGGCGGAAAACATGGGCATCCAGGGGCTGCGTTACCAGCGCGGCGTGCTGGGCTGGAAAGAGATCGTGCGCCAGTTGACCCTGCGTGACCGTCACGCGCGGGTTAATCGCGTGACCAAAGAGACGCAGATCGACGTCAACGTCTGGCTGGATCGCGAAGGCGGCAGCAAGATCAAAACCGGCGTCGGCTTCTTCGATCACATGCTGGATCAGATCGCCACCCACGGCGGCTTCCGCATGGAGATCGACGTCAAAGGCGACCTGTATATCGACGATCACCATACGGTAGAGGACACCGGCCTGGCGTTGGGTGAAGCCCTGAACAAGGCGCTCGGCGACAAGCGCGGCATCGCCCGCTTCGGCTTCGTGCTGCCGATGGACGAATGCCTGGCGCGCTGCGCGCTGGATATCTCCGGCCGCCCGCACCTGGAGTACAAGGCCGAGTTCAACTATCAGCGCGTCGGCGATCTCAGCACCGAAATGGTCGAGCACTTCTTCCGTTCGCTCTCTTACACCATGGGCTGCACGCTGCACCTGAAGACCAAGGGCAAAAACGACCACCACCGGGTCGAGAGCCTGTTCAAAGTGTTTGGCCGCACGCTGCGCCAGGCGATCCGCGTCGAGGGCAATACCCTGCCGAGTTCGAAAGGAGTGCTGTGATGAACGTGGTGATTTTGGATACCGGCTGCGCCAACCTGGCCTCCGTCACCTACGCGGTGCGGCGCCTGGGTTATCAGCCGGAGGTGAGCCGCGATCCGGAGATCGTGCTGCGCGCCGACAAGCTGTTCCTGCCGGGCGTCGGCACTGCGCAGGCGGCGATGGATCAGCTGCGCGAGCGCGATTTGATCGAACTGATCAGGGCCTGCACGCAGCCGGTGCTGGGCATTTGCCTCGGCATGCAGCTGCTGGCGGCCAGCAGCGAAGAGAACGGCGGCGTGACCACGCTCGGCCTCATCGATACGCCGGTCAAGCAGATGACCGACTTCGGCCTGCCGCTGCCGCACATGGGCTGGAACCAGGTGTCCGCGCAGGCGGGCCACCATCTGTTCCGCGGCATCGATGACGGCGCCTACTTCTATTTCGTACACAGCTATGCGATGCCGATATGCCCCAGCACCATCGCCCAGGCGAACTACGGCGAGCCCTTCACCGCCGCCGTGCAAAAAGACAACTTCTTCGGCGTGCAGTTTCATCCAGAACGTTCTGGAGCAGCCGGCGCGCAACTGTTGAAAAACTTTCTGGAGATGTAGGCAGCATGATTATTCCGGCTTTGGATTTGATCGACGGCAACGTGGTGCGTTTGCATCAGGGCGATTACGGCCAGCAGCGCGACTACGGCAACGATCCGCTGCTGCGTCTGCAGGACTATCAACAACAGGGCGCCCAGGTGCTGCACCTGGTCGATTTGACCGGCGCCAAGGATCCGGCGGCGCGCCAGATCCCGCTGCTGCGCAAGCTGCTGGCGGGGGTTGACGTGCCGGTGCAGGTCGGCGGCGGCATCCGCAACGAACAAGACGTCAGCGCCCTGCTGGAGGCCGGCGCCACGCGCGTGGTGATCGGCTCCACCGCGGTGAAACAGCCGCAGTTGGTGCAACGCTGGTTCGAGCGCTACGGCGCCGACGCGCTGGTGCTGGCGCTGGACGTGCGCATCGATGCACAGGGCGTAAAACGCGTGGCCATCAGCGGCTGGCAGGAAGATTCCGACGCCACGCTGGAACAGGTGGTGGAGCAGTTCCTGCCCTACGGGCTCAAACACGTGCTGTGCACCGATATTTCGCGCGACGGCACGCTGGCCGGTTCCAACGTGGCGCTGTATCAGGAGATCAGCCGCCGTTATCCGCAGGTGGCCTTCCAGGCCTCGGGCGGCATCGGCAATCTGGACGACATCGCCCAGCTGCGCGGCAGCGGCGTTGCCGGCGTGATCGTGGGGCGCGCCCTGCTGGAAGGTAAATTTAGCGTTGAGGAGGCGATCGCATGCTGGCAAAACGGATAATCCCGTGCCTGGATGTTAAAGACGGGCAAGTGGTGAAAGGCGTGCAGTTCCGCAACCACGAAATCATCGGCGACATCGTGCCGCTGGCGCAGCGCTATGCGCAAGAAGGCGCGGACGAGCTGGTGTTTTACGATATCACCGCCTCGAGCGATGGCCGGGTGGTGGACAAAAGCTGGGTGTCGCGCGTGGCGGAGGTGATTGATATTCCGTTCTGCGTCGCCGGCGGCATTAAAAGCGCCGAGGACGCCAGCCAGATCCTGTCTTTCGGCGCCGACAAGATTTCGATCAACTCGCCGGCGCTGGCCGATCCTGAGCTGATTAGCCGCCTGGCTGAACGCTTTGGCGTGCAGTGCATCGTGGTGGGCATCGACACCTGGTTCGACAGTGAAACCGGCAAGTATCACGTCAACCAATATACCGGCGACGAGAGCCGCACCCGCATCACCCAGTGGGAAACCCTCGACTGGGTGCAGGAAGTGCAGCGCCGCGGCGCCGGTGAGATCGTGCTGAACATGATGAATCAGGACGGCGTGCGCAACGGTTACGACCTGCAGCAGCTGCGTCGGGTGCGCGAGGTCTGCAAAGTGCCGCTGATCGCCTCCGGCGGCGCGGGCACCATGGAGCACTTCCTGGAGGCGTTCCGCGATGCGGACGTCGACGGCGCGCTGGCGGCGTCGGTGTTCCACAAACAAATCATCAATATCGGCGAACTGAAAAGGTTCCTGGTCGAACAAGGCGTGGAGATTCGCGTGTGCTGACAGAACAACAGAGAAACCAGCTGGACTGGGAAAAAACCGACGGCCTGATGCCGGTCATCGTGCAGCACGCCGTTTCCGGCGAAGTGCTGATGCTGGGTTACATGACGCCGGAAGCGCTGACCACCACCGAGCAAAGCGGCAACGTCACCTTCTTCTCGCGCACCAAGCAGCGCCTGTGGACCAAGGGTGAAAGCTCCGGCCACTTCCTTAAGGTGGTCAGCATCACGCCGGACTGCGATAACGATACGTTGCTGATATTGGCCAACCCGGTCGGCCCGACCTGCCACCTCGGCAACAGCAGCTGCTTCCACCCGGCCGCCAGCGACTGGACGTTTCTCTATCAGTTGGAACAGCTGTTGGCGGAGCGCAAGCATGCCAGCCCGGACAGCTCATACACCGCCAGCCTGTACGCCAGCGGCACCAAGCGCATCGCGCAGAAGGTCGGGGAGGAAGGCGTGGAAACCGCGCTGGCCGCCACGGTCAACGATCGCGAAGAGCTGACCAACGAAGCTTCGGACCTGATCTATCACCTGCTGGTGCTGCTGCAGGACCAGGATTTGGATCTGAGCGCGGTGATCGGCCGGCTGCGCGAGCGGCATCAGAAAAAAGCATGACGTTAACTCGCACGCAATAAAAAAGCCGCCGGGCGTTAACCTCGGCGGCTTTTTTTATCGCTCAACGAGCGGGCTTATTCCATCCATTCGGTATGGAACACGCCTTCCTTGTCGATGCGTTTATAGGTGTGCGCACCGAAGTAGTCGCGCTGCGCCTGGATCAGGTTCGCCGGCAGCACCGCGGAACGGTAGCTGTCGTAGTAAGCGATCGCAGCGGAGAAGGTTGGCGTAGGGATACCGTTCTGCACGGCGTAGGCCACTACGTCACGCAGCGCCTGCTGGTATTCGTCGGCGATTTGCTTGAAGTATGGCGCCAGCAGCAGGTTGGCGATATCGGCATCCGCCGCGTAAGCGTCGGTGATCTTCTGCAGGAACTGAGCGCGGATGATGCAACCGGCGCGGAAGATCTTGGCGATTTCGCCGTAGTGCAGATCCCAGTTGTTTTCTTTAGACGCGGCTTTCAGCTGAGAGAAGCCCTGCGCGTAGGACACGATTTTGCCCAGATACAGAGCGCGACGCACTTTCTCGATGAACTCGGCTTTGTCGCCGGTGAACGGCGCCACTTTCGGGCCGGTCAGCACTTTAGACGCGGCAACGCGCTGATCTTTCAGCGAGGACAGGTAGCGTGCGAATACCGATTCGGTGATCAGCGACAGCGGTTCGCCCAGATCCAGCGAGCTCTGGCTGGTCCATTTGCCGGTGCCTTTGTTGGCGGCTTCGTCCAGGATCACATCGACCAGGTATTTACCCTCTTCGTCTTTCTTGGTGAAGATGTCTTTGGTGATGTCGATCAGGTAGCTGTTCAGCTCACCCTTGTTCCACTCGGCGAAGGTTTCGGCCAGCTGCTCGTTGCTCAGATTCAGCGCCTGTTTCAGCAGAGAATAGGCTTCGGCAATCAGCTGCATGTCGCCGTATTCGATGCCGTTATGCACCATCTTCACATAGTGGCCGGCGCCGTCTGCGCCAATGTAGGTCACGCAAGGCTCGCCTTCCGCAACCGCAGCGATTTTCTCCAGGATCGGCGCCACCAGCTCGTAAGCTTCTTTCTGGCCGCCAGGCATGATGGAAGGCCCTTTCAGCGCGCCCTCTTCACCGCCGGAAACGCCGGTGCCGATGAAGTTGAAGCCCTGGTCGGACAGTTCGCGGTTACGACGGATGGTGTCCTGATAGTAGGTGTTGCCGCCGTCGATCAAGATGTCGCCCTTGTCCAGGTGCGGAGTCAGCGAGGCAATGGTTTTATCCGTTGCTTCGCCCGCTTTCACCATCAGCAGGATGCGGCGCGGTTTTTCCAGTGATTCGACAAACTCTTCAACGGTGTAATACGGCGCCAGATTCTTGCCCGGGTTCTCAGCGATCACTTCGTCAGTTTTGTCGCCAGAACGGTTGAAAATGGAAACGGTGTAACCACGGCTCTCGATGTTCAGCGCGAGGTTGCGGCCCATTACCGCCATGCCGACAACGCCGATTTGTTGCTTGGACATTTAGGAACTCCTGTCTGAGGATGACCCTGCCGGCAACGTCGGCCAGCAGGTTTTGTGATGTGGCACACATGTTAACTCAGGATTGAGCCGGGTGGGTAGTGATTGGTGCGATAGGTCACATAACTCGTCTAAATTTTCAGTAACCTGCCAGACCATTCAATCGGGCTTATTATGCCTTCCCAGCAGGGATTCGTAGATTTTCGCGTATGCCTCGACCATTTGTTTGGAGGTGAACATCTCTTCGTAGCGTTCATACGCCTTATTACCGAATGTCTCCGCCAACTTGGGGTTCTCCCAAAGCTTATCCATTGCCTTTCTCAATGCCGAAGGATCCGATGGAGGGATCACCAGTCCCGTCTGATCATTGACGTTGATAAAGGTAGTCCCTGTCCCTATTTCACTTGAAATCATGGGTTTTCGGTACATGGCACCTTCCAGTAGCGAAATGCCAAACGCTTCCGAGCGTAAATGTGACGGAAATACAATACCATAGCTCAGCGTCAGTAGTGCCGATTTATCCTCATCCGGCAATGCGCCAAGAAAATGAACGTTTTTCAGTCCCAAGTTCTGAGCCTGCTCACGTAATTCACTTTCGATCGGCCCGGCCCCTACGATCACGATAGGATAGTTTGCACCGATAGCCGCCTCTAGCAGTATATGTAATCCTTTATAATAGCGTAACGTGCCAATAAATAAGAAAAATGGTTGGCCGAGCTGACGCTGCCATTTTTCCAAGCGGCTCGGTTCTGGCACCGGATATGTCTCTTTATCCAGACCTATCGGAATCACAGAGACTTTATTTTTGAACGTTTCCAATACGTCACTGGTGGCCACATAGTTCGGTGATGTTGCTACGATGCAATCTATTTTACGCAAGAACAGGTGCATCAGTGGCTTATATAACCTAAGAAGGTTTTTTTGCCTGATAATATCAGAGTGATAACTAACCACTGTCGGCTTATTCACTCCCGAGAGGAAGTGTACAAGATCCATGTATGGCCATGGGAAATGATAGTGGATGATATCCGCTTGCTCGCTGAGCTCTTTAAATTTCTTTATGACGCGAAATGAAAATGGGTTAGATGCAATGCTGAAATCTTGTCTGACTTTATGAGCTGTATGCTGTGAAATAGTTTCGCAACTATCCTTATCTGCAGGCGTTACGGACAAAACATCCGTCGATATACCCTTCTCTACACCACCTTCAGCGAGTTGGTATATCACTTGCTCAATGCCGCCAAATGAGTCAGGATAATAGGTTTTATAAAAATGGAGTACTTTAATCATTATTAGTCAATTTTTGATAAACGTTTAAAGTTTGGCTAGTGCAATTTTTCCAGGAAAACGTTGCTGCATGTGACAAACCTAATGCAATTGCATCCTTTCTCCACGCTTCATCTGTCAGCCCTCTGATAATAAGCTGCGTTAATAAGCTGACATCCTCAGGAGAGTGAGTTAATGCCGCATCACCTGCGATTTCCGGCAAAGATGAACTGTTGGAACAAATCACCGGAGTTCCCGAGCTCATCGCTTCCAATACCGGAAGCCCAAAGCCTTCATAGTGTGATGGGAAAACAAACAGCCTGGCTGCAGAGTACAATAATGGCAATTCTTCTGCAGCCGCAAATCCCAGATACTTAAGCCATCCCTCACGCTGTCCTCGCTCTATTTCCTGCATAATGTCATCATTGCGCCATCCCTTATAGCCGGAGAGGACTAATGGATAACGGGCACGCAATCCGTCAGGCAGTTTTCTATAAGCATGAATAAGGGAAAGAATATTCTTTCTCGGCTCAATGGTACCAACGAATAAGGTGAAGGCTTTATAGCTTAAATCAAATTTTTTTAAAACTCCAGATACGTGTTCTACCTGACGAGGGTAAAAATCAGGCGAGCTTGCCAGATGAACCGTGTGGATTTTCTCAATTGGATAATCGAAATATTCATGAATCTCTTTACGAATATAGTTCGAGACCGTGATGAGACCATTCGCCCTCGACAATGCTTTCATCATTTCTTTCTTGGTATAACGATTCCTTTTAGGATCGAAACAGTGCTCCCATTTAAAAGGAGAAAGATCATGAAACGTTGCCACTGCAGGGCCGTCAAAAGGAGGGAGGAAATAATTAGGTCCATGAAAAAGGCAACGTTCGTAGCCACGCAGCGCCTTCTTTTTTAGTTGTGGCATAAGCAATCTGTAGGTCTCAATAGCCAATGAATTGCTCTGCACAATTTTTTTCAACCAGTGACTACTATCAGATGTATTTTTTGCCGTAGGTATGTTAGATAAAAAACGGGTACCGGAGAAAAAATTTAGTTCTTCAATTTCGTTGTGGCTTTGCAAGCCTTTTGCCAACTCATAGGTATAACGCCCTATGCCAGTCAACGGGAACTTGATAGGCTCAACGGAAAGAATTATTTTCATCTAAAGTCACATTCCATAGAATATCTATGCTTTCAACATAGTAGATTCAATGCAGTAGTAGAAATCACACCTACTGCATTGAATAAGGCTATAGCTAGAGGAGGTTATTTGAAATGTTTTGCTCTTAACAAGCCCGCACACATGTTTTCTAGCCGTCTGGCAACGGCATGATAATCATGCTGCTCGCACCACGCATCAGCACGTCGTTGCGTTTCAACTGCACTCGAAGAGTTTTTAACAATCTCAGAAATAATATCTGCAATACCTTCAGCAACATCCACTACGGAGGTTCCCTTCAATTTGAAGACGGCGTCACCAAGATCATCAAAAATAGCGAGCGGCGTCACTGCCACAGGTTTATGCGTCGCCATGCCGTAGCGAACGGCACCACTGGCCGATTCGCCGGTATTTTGATACGCGAAAACCAGCAGATCGGCGTCAGAGAGCAGACGTAAGCTTTCTTTATCATCAAGAAAATCGTTATGCATCTCTACCAGATCTTCAACCTTCAAATTAGCCGCAGTCTCTTTAAGCTCACGAACCAAAGCGGTGGATTCACTGACGGGATATTCCGCATTGACCAACCTTAGTCGAATAGGGTTCCCCGCTTTTTTCAAATAGGCCACGGCTTCGATAAGTTCCTTCAACCCTTTATGCGGCAGGCAAAAACCATAGCTGGCAACCAAAGGCGGCAGATTGCGATGAGCAGTCGATGCCAGAGCGGGATAGTTAATCACGCCATGTGGGAACAGAGTTACATTATTGACTAATCCAAGCAACTTCAGGCGGTTGATATCAGCAATAGAATGAACCAGCAAACGGTCACACATTTTCAACGCGTCAGTCATTTCTGATAAACGGAAATTCCAATACGGCTCTTTTTCGATCGGATCAACCGTCGAATGCATGGCCATAACGATAACCCGTCCCGCCTGGTGATGCCTTTTGATAAAGGCCGATAACTCGCGGTGGTTAAAGAATCCATAGTTAAACTGGATGACCAAGGTGTTCAGATTCAGGGTTTCAATTTGAGTATCTAAAGCATCAAGGTAATTGTCTTCTTTTCCAACAACCCAACTCCTCAGAACGTTACCTTCGTCCGCGTGTACCAGATCATTTGCTGTCGGTGCAAAAATCACAATTTGGTCGCTGGGCATGTCAGCTACCAAATGTTGGGAATAGGTGGCGATGCCGCATTTGGTATTCCACGTCGAGAGCCAGCCAATGCGGGGTTCCACTTGAGCGACGTCAAAATGCTTACGCAATTCGCCTACCGCAGCCTTTGATCGCTGCGCAACCGAGCTCCAGGTAAACTGACTAAGTATCAGTTCACGCCCTTTTGCTGCCATTGCCGATAGTTGCTTTTTGTCAGTCGCCGCCGCCTGCGCCATCGCCTCGGCCAGTTTATCAATATCGGCATGCACCCATGATGAAGAAAACAGGCCAAAATGGGTCTTCGCGCGTTCAAAACGATAATCAACCAGCCATGAATTTTCCTGCGTGCAAAAATCAAGCTGCCCGCTCCAACCAGTGGTGATAGCGGGTAAACCGCTCAACATCGCCTCCGCAATCGGCAAACCAAATCCTTCAGCACAGCTTGCCGCCACCAAGACATCACACTGTTCATAGAGCGCTTTCAGCTCTTGTTCCGGCATATCTTGTTCGATAATAATGACATGGGGATAATTGACGTGCCGCTTCTGAGCTTGCGTTAGCCATGCCTGAATTTCATTGTGCGGGTTAGGGAAAGTTTTGATGACCAGGGAAACATCATCCTCTCCGGTAAAAGCGGCGCCATAGGCCGCCAGCATCGCCTGAACCCCCTTCCGCGGGAAGCACGAAGAAACATGCAGGAATTTGAATGCCTTGGCATTCAGTTGCGGAGGATTGGCTGACTGAATCCGCTCCCAGTGCTCGCAACCATTCCCGACATTAAAAACGGGAACTTTAGTACCATTATCAATCAATACTTTGCGCACATGTTCTGAAGTGCAAAGGATCGCATCCAATTCACGGTTGAAATTATTGATCCAACCTTGTGGAAAGCCACTTTCTTCCCATGCATAGCAATGCAAAAGCTTCACATCCGCAGCCATGTTGCTGACACGTGGCGGATAGATATTGCGGCTCAATACATTAACTTGCTGCTCACTCCGCTGCTGCAAACGCGAATGGAATGCCTTCAAATCCGCATTACTTTCATCACTCAGGAAGGTTTCATTTGGAGCAAAGTCGCCAGGCCCTTCCGTTGAATGCAGCAGAACGTCAACATTGTCGCGACTGAGTGCTCGCGCGAATTCTCGATTTACCAAAGCCAGGCTATAGGAGCTGTCAAAAGGTCCTTCAACGCGCCAAGAGAGAGACTCTAGCGCAATGCCTTGCAACTCGAGTCTTTTGGCATTTCTATCCATCGCCTCAGCGGTTGACCGCAGATCGTTATCCGAAGGCTCTTCACGACATTTGATCGAGGAAACGGCGGAGATCAATTGCGATGACGTTACCGATTCAAACTCCACATCTCCGGCCTCAGCAACTAACCGCTCAAAACGAGACAAGGCGATAGTTCCCGCCTTATCCCACGAAAACTTGGCGGATTGCTCCAAAGCGTGTTTCTTTAATTGAGCGAGGAAAACGTCATCGCTTAAAGCCTGTTGAAGCTTGTCGCTTATTGACTCAACAGAATAGGGATCAAACAGCGCATCGGCATAACCGATCACTTCCGGGATACTGGTGACGTTAGAACCGATTGTCGCCGCACCGCACGTCATGGCCTCCAGAATCGGTAATCCAAAGCCTTCATGCAACGAAGCAAAGACAAACAACTTGGCCAACTGATAAAACACGACCAGATCCTGTTCCGATACATATCCAGTCAGAACCATCTCGTCATCACGCAGTTGTTGATTACGCGCGATGGAATGCAGATAACTGCGATCGCTGTCCGATAGCTTACTAACGATAACCAGTTGATTTTTTTCACGCAATTCAGGCGTTAATTTGCTGTAAGCCTCAATTAACCTCTTGAAGTTTTTACGGGAGTCAAAACCGCCAGGAGCATAAAGTACGACATCACGGGTAATGCCATATTTCTCTTTTAATTCAGAAAAATTATTAGCGGAAATCTCGCTGATATCAAAATGTTCTTCGGTCGCCGCCGAAATCGTGCATACTTTGCTTTCGGGAATATCCAACCACTCAATCACCTCCGAAGAAGTATAGTCCGAGTTGGTCAGCAGCAGATCCGCGTTCTTCAACCAATTGATTTTCTTTAAATAATAATCTTTATAAACGTCATCTTGCAGGTAAACATCCGCTTGTACCAAAGGGATTAGATCGTGATGCAACACCGCCACTTTAGTTTTTGGCGTTAATTTAGCGATCGACGTCACCGCATTATCTACATGCCCTTCGAACAAACTGGTTATAAAAACGACATCAGGTTTAAGATTATGTAAGAAGGCTTCACGCACATATTCTGCACACTCACTGCGCCAAGCATTGTTTCTATCCATCGCTCTGACAGGGCCAGGCGCATACCAGATAACGATATTTTCGGCCGGCACTAAGCGAGCAAATTGCGCTTTAAGTTCAGCGATGGTTTCGGGAAACAGCGCAGACAAAGCAATAAAAATTTCGTGTTGACTGTTATTACGGATGATTGCCTTTGCAATCGAAAGAGTATAACGGCCAATACCCCGAAAACGGCTTTCCGTTTGTGCTCCTTGCAGGTCAATAACAATACGCATTATGAATCCCCGTGTTTCTTATTATTTATTCTCTTTAGCTGCTCATATATATCGATAGCTCTGCTCGTCATATTTTCCTTATACACAACATGACGTTCATTCGCCATAAGATCGGCGTGATAGTCAGGCGCGGAAATTAAAACCCGTCTGAAAACAGATTGCAGAAATCGGTAAGCACCCAGCTTTCTAGCGCTGGAAAGAATGAATGCTTTGAATTTAGGATGTTCATGGAATAAAGCCAGAGCCGTATTTATTCCCTTTCTCAAAACCTTTTTGACTGCTTTGCGAGCTCGAGTTTTAACGCCTTGCTCACGCACCGCTTTAAATTGATATGAAACCCAACGCAATGGGGAGGTCACACGCCAGGAATTGCTGGTATGCGCATCAAAAAGCTGTTGTTGCAGACTCTGATTGTTAGCATGCACGTCAATGAGCTGCTGCTGTAGGCTTTGATTATTAGCATGTACAGCCATCAGCTCTTGATGTGACTTGTCCAATTGGTGCTGAAAACGCTCCAATTGGTTACTCACTTCGTGGAACTTCACTGTCTGCGCACGCAACGCCGTGTTCATTCGCTTAAACTCGTTATTCAAGCGTAGGTCATAGCGATCGCTTAAGCCGTCGAGAGTAACCCCATATTCTTTATCAAAATAGGCGTCCAATTCACCGACAATCGATGCCTCACCCTCTTTTTGGGCAATCATGCTATAGTCTGGGCTGACACCTTTCAACACATCGACCAAATATACCGATGTCTCTTCGTCTCTCAGTGCCGCTTTTTCCTGCAAACGCAGTATTTTAGTTCTCAGAAAACCGTAATAGTTCGGAATGAATTCGAGCAACGCTGGAGGCAGCGGATGGTTGTGCGTCGGATCCATATAAAAAGAACAGGTTCCAACGCTTACATTTTCGGGGTTTGGCGTCTCAAGAATCAGCAAACCACCGGGTTTAAGCACCCGCAACGCCTCTTTCACCAAAGACTGTAAAAACTCGAAGGGCAGATGTTCTGCGATATGAAAACCGGTGATGGCCAGTAGACTGCCGTCTTCCTGCTGCTGGAGGAAATCCAGGCAGTCCATTTTCTTCACGTTCAGCCCAACCTGCAAAGCACGCTCGAGCATACCATCATCGAGATCAACCCCCATGGCAGGAATAGCATTATCTCGTAAGATCTCGAGCCATTCTCCACGCCCACAGCCAACATCGACAACTTCAGCTGAAGGGTAAATTTTTGCCAACGCCATAATAAAAGGAAGATATACAGATAAGCGTTGTTTGATATCTTGCACGCTCCCCCGATGTTTTTCCTCAAAAACGCGATAAAAATTACCACTCATTCAAAAATCTCCAACTTAGGGGGCAACCAAGCTACTCCAATAAAATCTTTCTCGTTTGAATTAACAACGTTGAAAACAACCGCCAGATCGCGCCATTCGTAATTTTTTCCAACATGAGTTCCTGCCGTATGTAACGCTACGGCAACCGAGTAAGACCCAACCCCCAAATTGGCAGAGAACGCAAATGAAAAGGTTCTCGATTCATTCTCTTTCAAATCGAATAATGGCTGTTTCAGGTGATGAGTATTGGTACCAAAAACCGGCTGTCCCAATCGGTCTTTAATCAAATATCCCACGACAAGTTCAGGAACAGCCTCATTGACATGCACCTTCACCTGAAGGTTGACAGGTTGCCCTACCGCTACCACCTCAATACTTTCACCTTCGGTACTAAGAAGACTAATATCGGTAATAGTTGCCTCGCCTGAGCCAGAGAGCGTCTGCAATTTTCCATTATTTTCAACCTGACGAATCGACACATTTTGCTTATCAGCGAGTAGGGCATTATAGTAATCCATTACTGCTTCAGGCTCACCCTCCATTTCTACTCTGCCTTTGTTAAGCAAAATAGCTCTATCACATATGCTTTGGATCGCTTGTTTGTCATGTGACACGAGCAAGAGGGTGGTTCCTAGCTTGCGAAACTCACGTATCCGCTCGAAACTCTTATGCTGAAAATAAGCATCACCAACAGATAAGGCCTCATCAACAATCAAAATATCCGGGCGAATCGCTGTTGCAACGCTAAATGCCAATCGAACTTGCATACCGCTTGAGTAAACACGAACCGGTTGATCGATATAATCACCGATCTCAGCGAACGCCTCGATTTCCGGCATAAGTTCCGTAATTTTTTCGACGGACATACCCAGCAGTTGCCCTGACATATAAACGTTTTGGCGCCCGGTAAAATCCGAGTGAAAGCCCATGCCGAGCTCCAATAATGCCGCAACTCGACCGTCGAGAGCAATTTCGCCGCAGGTTGGTTTCGCTGTGCCAGTAATCAATTTCAGTAATGTACTTTTACCGGCGCCGTTAATACCAATAATGCCTAACGCCTCACCAGGCTCAACATGAAAACTGATGTTCTGCAGGATCCATTTTAGTTTATGTTTGACGGTATTAAATGGCGAAATCCACTCAAGCAGACGCCCTGTCTTAGAGGCATACTGTTTGTATGCCTTGCCAACATTATGTACTTTTATGTAACTCATTATAACTCGTCCACCATATCTGCAGCGTGTTTCCTGAATAATCTCATACCAAACGCACAGAAAATTATGGCCAGAACCAATACTGGCCATAATGAGTACCAGTTAGGTTGCTGTTGGTATGCAAATATTGACTGGTATGCTTGCATAACTCGGGCCATTGGATTGTACATCAGCGATGTTCTGGCCCATTCAGGCAGCGAATTTAATACATAAACGATGGGTGTGAACCAGAACCAGAATTGCAATAATACGCCAACAAACTGCCCAACGTCCCGGAAGAAAACGTTCATCACGCCCAATGTCATACCCAGACCGACGGTGAACAGAACTTGCAGAGCCAAAACGGGTAAGACGGAGAAGAATAAAACCCCGGGAAAGTTTCCGGTAAAAACAAGAAAAATTAAAAACAGGCTAAATATAATGGCGAAGTTTAAAATCGCAGACGCGGTCACAATGACCGGCAAGCAAATCTTTGGGAAACTGAGCTTTTTTATTAAGTTAGCATTAGTAATGAAGACACTTTGGCTTTTATCAAGAATTTCAGTAAATAATCCCCACGTCAGCACCCCAGAGCAAAGATAAATACTATAGGCAAAAGGACCTGAATTATCAGGCATCCGTGCCTTCATCACTTCTGAGAATACCAGTGTATATACCAAAATCATCGCTAACGGCTGCAATACCAGCCATAAAGCTCCCAACATGCTGGTTTGGTAACGGGACTGAAAGTCCCGCTTAATACTGCTCCAAATAAAACCCCGGTAACCATAGATGGCTAATAACATTTCTTTCATCGTTATTCTCCGCCTAAGAGCGCCAGAATCTCTTTAGTTTTTTTCTGCATCAATTCAACATCCCCTTTTGACTCAACATTCAAACGTACAACAGGTTCAGTATTCGATGTCCGCAGATTAAAACGCCATTCATTGAATTCAAGGCTGATACCATCTGTCATGTCAAAAGCCACGGCATCATCTTTGTAAACGCCTAAAACACGCTCAATGGCAGCTTTAGCATCAGGCAATTTGCGATTAATCTCACCAGATGCTGGATACGCTTCCATACGATCCTTCACTAGCTGACTCAACACACTGCCTTTAACTGAAAGTAAACCCGCTACCAATAGCCATGGAATCATACCGCTGTCACAATAAGCGAAATCACGGAAGTAATGGTGCGCACTCATCTCGCCACCATAGATAGCATCTTCTTTGCGCATGCGCTCCTTGATAAAGGCATGCCCCGTTTTGGACATAACAGGGATGCCACCAGCTTGGGTAACGATATCGATGGTATTCCATGACAGACGAGGATCATGAATAATCTTGGAGCCAGGGTTGGCTTGCAGGAAAGCTTCTGCCAATAGGCCAACGATATAGTAGCCCTCGATGAAAGCGCCCTTCTCATCAAACAGGAAACAACGGTCGAAATCACCGTCAAAAGCAATTCCCATATCCGCCTGATGCTCAAGCACGGCTTTTGCTGTGTCATCCCGACATTCAGGTAATAACGGGTTAGGGATACCGTTAGGGAAATTCCCATCAGGTTGATGATGAACCTTTACAAAGGTAACGGGAATATTTTCTTGCTGGAAACGTCGCTCTATTTCGTCGATAACATGGCCTGCAGCACCATTTCCAGAGTTAATGACCAACTTCATTGGCTTCAATGCTGTTGCATCAATATACTTCAGCAAATGATCTACATAATCGGTGAGAATGGATACTTGTTGATAACTACCACGTTTATCCTTCACTACCGCAGGAAACGTATTTTCTTCCGCTAATTTTTTAATCGCAAATAAACCGGTATCACCACTAATCGGCTGAGCATTTGCTTTAACCAGTTTCATACCATTATAATTCATTGGATTGTGGCTAGCAGTAACTTCAATGCCGCCATCCATATTCAAATGGAAAGTGGCAAAATAGACTTCTTCAGTGCCACTCATACCAATGTCATATACGTCAACACCAGCATCCTGCAATCCGTTGGCGAGAGCCACTTTAAGAGACTCGCTGGTCAGCCGTACATCGCCACCTACGATAACGCGCTGAGGTTTCAGGTATTCGCCATAAGCTCGGCCGATACGATAGGCAATATCCTCATTCAGCTCTTCACCTAGTTGACCACGGATATCATACGCTTTAAAACAAGTTAAGGCACTCATTAAAACCTCAAAAATTAGCAACGACCGTAATGATCTTTAATACGGATAATGTCATCATCACCTAAATAAGAGCCTGACTGAATCTCAATCAGCTCCAAAGGAATATTTCCGGGATTTTCTAAACGGTGGACAACCCCAATTGGAATGAATGTCGACTGATTTTCTGTAAGTAAGAACGTTTTATCCCCCGTTGTTACTTTAGCCGTACCAGAAAGAACCACCCAGTGTTCCGTGCGGTGATGGTGCATTTGCAGAGAAAATGCTTCCCCGGGATTAACGGTGATACGATTGACATTAAAACGCTTTTCAGCAACCAAAATATCGCAAATACCCCATGGTCGATAAACCTCGCGGTGTCTTCGATATTCACTCCGCTTATGTTTTTTCAGATACTCAACAACTTTTTTAACGTCCTGAACTTTCGACTTATCAACCACGAGAACGGCATCTTTAGTGTTAACAATAACCAGATTATCTACGCCAACAGCCGCAACTAATTTTTCATCAGTATTGATATAGCAATCACGGGTATTATGCAGGAAAGTGTCGCCGGTCAATGCATTACCAGCCCCATCTTTCTGGCTGACTTCCCATAATGCAGACCATGAGCCGACATCACTCCAACCGGCATCCAGCGGGATCATGACCGCATCTTGTGTTTTTTCCATTACCGCATAATCGACCGACTCGTCTGGGCAACTCGCAAAGGCGTCGCGATTGACATTGATAAAGTTTTTGTCACATTCGGTATCATCCAGCGAGCGGCGACAGGCAGCCAGGATATCGGGACGGAATGCCTCCAGTTCCTCCAGGTAACGCTTGGCACGGAACATGAACATACCACTGTTCCAAAAATATTCACCGGAGTCGACATAAGCCTGAGCGGTTGCGAGATCAGGTTTCTCAACAAAACGTTTTACGTTAGCGGCCACCGCTTTATCATCGCAGCACTCTCCACGCTGGATGTAACCATAACCAGTTTCTGGACCTGTCGGCACAATACCAAACGTAACCAGGCTTTTTTCCGCTGCGTAAGGCAATGCTGCTTCGATCGCCTGGTGGAAAACATTCACATCCTTGATGATATGGTCTGCTGCCAATACCAGCATGATGGGATCGTTACCTGCTGCGGTAGCATTCAATGCAGCCAGAGCAATCGCTGGCGCAGTATTTCTGCCAATGGGCTCCAGGATAATGTTGTGTGACAACATATCAATTTGACGCAGCTGTTCAGCCACCATAAAACGGTGGTCTTCGTTGCAGATTACAACAGGCTCACCGATCTCCACGCCATCGAGTCGTTTCAACGTTTCCTGAAGCATTGAATTTACGCTGTGCAAGCGCAAAAACTGCTTAGGGTGGAGTTCTCGTGACATCGGCCATAAACGGCTACCAGTACCGCCTGCCATAATTACAGGTAATAACATTTTTTGTCCTTATGACGCTAAAAATATATAAAGCTTTAAATACAATATGTTAAGTTAGGTCACACCAATACATAACGTTCAATCATCGCGCTTACTATTGCCTTATGCAGTGCTTAGATGAAGGCCAAACAGCAACGAAGGGCATTTCGCTGGCAGTGATAATACAGGAGATTACTCAACCTCTCACGGTGACGAAGGCCTGCAAAAATCACGCTACCGCCCTTGGCTCAACAGCTACCAACCGACTGATCTTGCTTTTGAATTTTATCCATGGCCAAAACTCGCCACACTGTTGTACCTCGCATATGGCACAAAAAGCCATACTCGTGTCCCCCCCTGTCAGGTATAGGGGACGGATATAATAAATATTTTTGCTGCGTATGCTACCACCTTAACCATCAAAACACCTGTAGATTATCCGCTTTTTCAGGCTTATCTGAGATGAACGCTCACTCAGCACCCGAAAAGGGCTTAACCCGTGTAACAATCGCGATCGCATTGTTAAATACGTTATAATATTTAAAGAATGTGTATCCTGGTGGGATGCATGATTGCGATCGCAAACCGCAATCATGATCTAACAAAGAGAGGGAGCTTATCTGTAAGGTATTACTTTTGGTAACCTTGTGGATTAGTGCGCTGCCAATTCCAAGTATCGCGCATCATATCATCAATGCCTCGGCTGACTTTCCATCCCAGCTCCTGATAAGCCAGATCGGCATTGGCCCAGAAAGCAGGCAGGTCGCCATCACGACGTGGCAAGATCTGATAAGGGATCGTGACGCCTGACGCTTTCTCAAACGCCTGAACCATCGCCAGCACCGAATGCCCTACGCCAGCCCCAAGGTTGTAGGCCTTAAATCCATTGATCTTTGGCAGATGATCCATCGCCTTCAGGTGGCCTTCGGCCAGGTCCATGACATGGATGTAATCGCGTTCTCCCGTTCCATCGTTTGTCGGATAATCCCCACCGAAAATACCCAGCTTCTCCAGCTTGCCGATAGCCACTTGTGAGATGTACGGCAGCAGGTTATTGGGAATGCCATTGGGATCTTCACCAATCAAACCGGACTCGTGAGCACCTACCGGATTAAAATAACGCAAGGCGATAATCGAGAACTGAGGCTCTGCTTTAGCGAAATCTTGCAGGATCTGCTCCACCATCAACTTTGATGTCCCATAAGGGCTGGTTGTCCCGCCGATCGGTGTCGTCTCTACATAAGGTACCGGCGAATTGGCACCATAGACAGTGGCAGAAGAGCTAAAGATAAAGTCGTGCACGCCGGCACGACGCATAGCATCCAACAACACCAGCGTGCCGGTAACGTTATTCTGATAATACTCCAGCGGCTTGCGCGTTGACTCCCCTACCGCCTTAAGACCGGCGAAATGGATCACGGCAGTGATCTCATGAGCGCCAAAGATGCGCTGCAGGCATTCGGCATCCTGAACGTCTCCCTGATGGAACTCTGCGGCTTTCCCCGACAGTTTCTCCACCCGCTGCAATGACTCCGCAGATGAGTTGGACAAATTATCCAACACCACGACGTCCTCGCCACGCTCCAGGAGCGATAGCACGGTGTGTGATCCGATGTAACCAGCACCACCGGTAACTAAAATTGCCATATCCCCCCCTTATACTTCGCAACATTCTTGATTCGACAAAAACGCCCTTATCGATACCGGGCGCATCATACAACCTTCTGGGCGCACCATGAAGAGAGAGCGGTAAAACCGCTCTCATCCTAGACTATTCAATGTATTAATCGTTAAATTTGTGCACCGAGCAACGCCAAAATCTCGTCGGTCTTCGCTTGCATCAGCGCAACATCGGCGCGCGATTCGACATTAAGACGCACCACAGGTTCCGTATTGGAGGAACGCAGGTTGAAACGCCAGTTTGCGAACGACATGCTGATGCCATCGGTATAGTCTACCTCATCCGCTTGCGCCAAATAGTATTGCTTGACGCTTTCAATGGACACGGCCGGCTGTGTCAGTTTGATATTGATCTCACCGGAAGACGGGTAGGCGGCAATGCGATCCTGTACCAGTTGCCCCAAAGTTTGTCCTTTCACACTGACCAGTTCGGCAACCAACAGCCACGGGATCATGCCGCTGTCACAATAAGCAAAATCACGGAAATAGTGGTGGGCGCTCATCTCACCGCCATAAATGGCGTCTTCCGCACGCATGCGTTCCTTAATGAAAGCATGGCCGGTTTTCGACATCACGGGCACGCCACCCGCATCGGTGACCACATCGACAGTATTCCAACTCAGACGCGGGTCGTGGATGATCTTCGCTCCCGGCTGTTTCTGCAGGAAGGCTTCCGCCAGCAAGCCGACGATGTAATAACCCTCAATGAAATCGCCTTTTTCATCGAACAGGAAGCAGCGATCGAAATCGCCGTCGAACGCGATCCCCATATCAGCGCCATGCTCACGCACCGCATCGGCGGTATCCGCGCGACATTCAGGCAGCAAAGGGTTGGGAATACCGTTAGGGAAAGCCCCGTCCGGCTGGTGATGCACCTTGATAAACTCCAACGGCACGCCCCGCGCCTTGAGTTGCGCCTCGATGGCATCAATCACATGCCCTGCCGCACCGTTGCCCGAGTTGAGCACCAGCTTCAACGGCTTGAAGTTTTTCACGTCGACGTAAGACAGTATGTGCTCTACATAAGCCCCCAATACGTCCTGGCGGACATAGCTACCGCGCGTTGCTGCCGGCGCCTGAAAGTGATTTTTCTCCGCCAGTTCTTGAATCGCTCGTAGCCCGGTATCGCCGCTGATTGGGCGAGAGCCTTCGCGCACTAACTTCATGCCATTGTAATCGATAGGATTATGGCTGGCGGTCACTTCCACGCCACCATCGGTTTTTAAATAGGTTGTGGCGAAATAGATTTCTTCGGTACCGGTTAAACCGATGTCTATCACATCAGTGCCAGAATCCTGTAAACCTTTCGCCAGCGCCAGTTTCAGGCTTTCACTGGTCAACCGCACATCGCAGCCCAACACGATCCGTTTGGGCTTCAAAAACTCGCCATAGGCACGCCCAATACGATACGCGATGTCCTCATTCAGCTCTTCGCCCAGCTTTCCCCGGATGTCATAAGCTTTAAAACACGTCAATTTTTGCATTACCAAACCCTGTTAGACTCTGCCATAGCGATCTTGCAAACGCTCAATATCATCTTCTTCCAGATAGCGCCCCGACCTGACCTCGATCATTTCCAAATCGATTTTTCCCGGGTTTTCTAGCGTATGGACACTGCCCGCAGGAATGAAGGTAGACTGATTTTCCGACAAGAAGAACTCTTGATCATCAACGTTAACTCTTGCTGTCCCACTCACAACGATCCAATGTTCGGCACGGTGGAGATGGCGTTGCACCGACAACCCCTCCCCTGGCCGCACAATGATTTTCTTCACCTGGAAGTGCGTGCCGCTGTCGATGTCGCAAATCTTGCCCCAGGGCCGGTAGGCGGTGGAATGTTGGCGAAAATGATGAAGATTGCGCTTTTTAAGCTCATCAACCACTTTCTTTACATCCTGTACTTTATCCTTATGAGCGATCAGCAAGGCGTCAGTGGTGTTGACCACGATCAGGTTTTCCAACCCAATGGTTGCCACCAACGCAGACTCCGAAGAGATGTAATTGTCACTGGAGTCGATCGAAATAACGTCACCCACATTGACATTGCCCAACGGATCTTTCTCGGAAACGTTCCACAATGAAGACCAAGAGCCGACGTCGCTCCAGCCGGCATCAATGGGAATCACTACGGCATCACGCGTTTTTTCCATCACCGCATAGTCGATGGAATCACTTGGACAGTGTTTGAAGATGTCTTGCTCAACCCGGATAAAATTCATGTCGCGTTGGCTCTTATCCACAGACTGCTGGGTTGTGCTAAAGATGTCGGGGCTGAACTGCCGCAATTCCTGTAAGAACTTGGCGGTCTTGAACATGAACATACCGCTGTTCCAACTATAATCTCCGCTGGCGAGGTATTCGACCGCTTTCTCCAAACGTGGTTTTTCCACGAATGCATCAACCTTGAAACAATCATTGGACAGGTGACTGCCGCGTTTGATGTAGCCGTACCCGGTTTCCGGATGTTCCGGAATAATGCCAAACGTGACCAGATGGTTATTGCCTGCAAACGAGATAGCCGTCTGGATCGCCGCGTGAAAATTATCGACCTTCGTGATCAGATGATCTGCAGCCAGCACCAAGAGCATGCTGTCTTCGTCTTCTTCCGCTGCAAGATGAGCGGCTAACGCCACTGCCGGCGCAGTATTGCGCCCTACGGGCTCTAAAATGATATTGGTCGCTAATTGTCCGATTTCACGCAATTGCTCGGCAACCAAAAAACGATGTTCCTCATTGCAAATGACCAAAGGAGCGGCAATTTCAATACCGCCCAGCCCCGACAAGCGCTGTAACGTCTGTTGCAGCAGGCTCATCCCACTGTCATCAATAGAAAGAAACTGTTTAGGGAACGATTCTCGCGACATCGGCCACAGACGGCTCCCAGCACCGCCGGCCATAACCACAGGGATTAATTTGGACATTATCTACCCTTTACTCCGCCATCTTTCCTAAACGAAGACGCTACACGTCACTGACGTCATCATTCTAAAATTCATACGATCATCAACCCATCGCCGCGTTTTTGCTAAAAGTATCAATTCCTCTAACCTACAGCCCTTTACAGGAATGATGTTCAGAAATAAACCCGACGAGTAAAAACACAGGAGGAACAACCTGCCGATAACATAACGTATTAACGAAAAAAGAGCAGCATAGCGCTGCTCTTTCAGATTAATGCTCATAGTGAATATGTTGCTAACGACTGCGAGCAAAATACTGCGCGACCCGCATAACGTCTTTTTCATCCAACGTACCGGAGTCGCTCAGCAAGGTGATCCATGATTTGATGTAGGCGTACTTGGCGGAGGCCAGATCGCGTTGGGCGCTATAGAGCTGCTGTTCGGCGTTGAGCACATCGACGTTGACGCGTTGCCCGGCCAGCACGCTCTGCCGAGTCGCCGTCACCTGTGTAGTAGCCGATTGTACCGCCAATTCATAGGCCGCTACCTTGGCGCGGCTGCTGATGCACAAATTGTATTGCTTGCGCAGATCGTTGAGCGTGGTGCCCGTCTGTGCATCCATTTCATACATCGCCTGGCCATAGCGCGCCGCCGCCTGCCGGGTCGACGCCGAAACGCCGCCGCCGGAATAAATAGGCATGCTGACCTGCACGCCGATGCTGTCGGTACGGTATTTCTGGTTAACCGTATTATCGCTGCTGGAGTCGTTTTCCGAATGCGAAGCATACAGCTGAACCTGAGGCATAAAGCCCGCACGATTCCTTTCGACATCATACTTGGCGGCATCCACGCCATGACGCGACGCGGCCAGCACCGGGTTGTTCTCCAGCGCGATCTTCTGCCAATCTTCGAACCTGGACGGGATCAGCGGTGCCACCTTGAACTTGCCCGGCCGCAAAACCTGCAATTCATCCAGTTGGTTCAGCGGCATACCGATAATCACTTCCAGCTCGCGCTGTGCGGCGTCCAGCGCGTCGCGCGCTTCAATTACCTGCGCTTCGGCCAGGCTGTAGCGCGCCTGGGTTTCCGATACGTCGGTAATGGTGCCTTCACCCGCGCTCATCAGGCGATCGTTCAAGGTCAGCTGTTCCTTGTAAGCCGCCTTTTGCGCTTCGGCCAACGCGATTTGATCCTTGGAATAGGCGACTTCGACATAGGCGTTAATCACCCTAACAGCGAGATCCAGCAACTTGCCGCGATAGCGCTCGTCCGACATCATCGTCTGTGCCACACCGGCTTTGTAGCGCGCGTACGCTTCATAGTCGAATAGCGGCTGCGTCAGCGTGATCGAACTGGAATAACTGCGATATTGCTGCCGCCGGGTGACCTCCGAAACATTGCCGAAAAAGTCGCTCTGCGGGTACTTTTGCGTCTGCCAGTTGCGCGGCGAATTCTGATAGTTCAGCGATACCTTCGGCAGCAGCCCCGCCCTGCCGATGTTTTCGTTTTCATCTCCCGCCTCTTTCTCTTTTATAGCCGCCCGGAAAGTCGGGTCCTTCTCTAATGCCAGCGAATATGCGTCTAAAATCCCTATCGAATAAACCGGCGCAGATATCGCAAACAAAAGGGTGCCGATAACCAGACCGGCAGCCTGTCGTTTTGATTGAATCAAAATTATTCCTCGGTTAATGAAGTATGAGCGCGATCCAAAATAGGTTTAAACAGATAACTCAGCAGCGAGCGTGAGCCCGTTTTCACGAACACCTCGACCGGCATCCCCGGCTTGATGTCCTCGCCACTGAGCATCTTCATGCCCTCCGGCGAGACCGTGACCTGCATCTGGTAGTAAGGTTCTCCATTGGCTTTGTCGACCAGGCGGTCGGCGGAAACCAGCGTGACCGTCCCCGGAATTTTCGGGGTTTTGTTTTGGTTGAAGGCGGTAAACATCAGATCCACCGGCAACCCGTTGTACACCTTGTCGATCAAATCGACTTTCAGGCGAGAATCCACCACCAGCGTCGCCTGGCTGGGTACAACGTCCATCAGGTGGTCACCCGCTCCCACGACGCCCCCCTGAGTGAAAATATTCAATCCGACCACGGTGCCATCCACCGGTGAGGTGATGGCGGTGTTGCCCAGATCGAAGTCGGCCATTTGCAGCTTGTTGCGGAACTCGCTGGCGTCCATTTGGGTTTGCGCCAGTTGCGTCCTGACCTCGCGCTGATAGTCGGCGAAGCGCTGATCGATACGCTGCTGAGATTCCTGCAGCTGCTTTTGCAATTGACCAATCCGCCCGATGGTTTCATCGATGCTGCTGTTCACCTCAGCGAACTGGCGCTGGACCTCCAGATAACGGTTGCGCGGCAAATAACCGTCCGCCGCCAGTTGCTTCATGCTGTTCATCTGCTCACGCAGGCTGGAAAGTTGGATCTGCTTGTTGGCGCGCGAATCCTGCAGGCCTTTCAACTGGAAGCGGATCCCATCCATCGACTGCTTATAACCGTCAATTTCACTTTGCAGCCCCTGGCGGCGAGAGGCGAACAGCTGCGTTTGCAACGCGATGATTTCGGCCACGCGCGGCTGATCCTTAACCTGGGTGAAAACAGGGGAAAAAGTGACCTTGCTCAGACCATCGCGTTCAGCCAGTAAACGCCCTTCAGTGGCCAGCGTGGTGTAGTACTGATCGCGCAGCGAATCAACCTGAGCCTGTGCCTGCACCTGGCTCAATTGCACCAGAACCTCACCGGCTTTCACCTTGTCGCCGTCTTTCACCGCGATGTTCTTGATGATGCCGCTGGCCGGGGCCTGCACCGTTTTGCGGTTGCCGGAAACGGTTACCGATCCCGGTGATGCCACCCCTTTATCCAGAGGGGCGAACGCTGCCCAGGCCAGAAATCCGAACAGACCAATTCCCACTACCAGCCAGCCCATCCGGGTAAACCGCCGTTCGTCCTGCGGGATCTCTTCAATATACGAGTCTTGCGGCTCGCCAATATGCGTCGACATACCAACTCCTTTAAACTGCGGATGGCAATAAAGCCATCAGGCAATTCACGGCTTAATTAATTTGCGTTTTTGGGATGTTGCCTTCATCCGGCTCAGAATTTACCGCCCTCACCGCTTGCTGAGGCTGTTGCGTCTGGGCTTTTTGCGCATTGGCCAACGCCTGAAGCACTTGTTGAGTCGGGCCGAACGCGTTGACGTTGCCATTCACCAACAGCAACAACTTGCTGGTCATCGACAGCAAATTGGTGCGATGGGTAATCAGAACCACCGTTTTATTACGTTGCTTGAGGAACATAATCGCCTGGTTCAACGCTTTCTCGCCCGCATCATCCAGATTGGAGTTAGGCTCATCCAATACCACCAGCGAAGGATCGCCGTACAAGGCGCGCGCCAGGCCGATACGCTGTTTCTGTCCACCGGACAACCCAGCGCCGCCGTTGCCGAGCACCGAATCGTAGCCGTTAGGGAAACGCAGGATCAGTTCGTGCACACCGGCCAGCTTAGCGGCTTCAATGACTTTCTCTGAGTCGATATCGTTAAAGCGAGCGATATTCTCGGCGATAGTCCCGGCAAACAGCTCAATGTCCTGCGGCAGATAGCCGATATACGGCCCCAATTCATCCTTGTTCCACTGATAGATGTCAGCATTATCCAACCGAACAATCCCTTCACTGACCGGCCAAATGCCGACCAGCAAACGCGCCAGCGTCGATTTCCCCGACGCGCTCGGGCCAATGATCCCCAGCACGTCACCGGGCTGGATGGCAAAAGTCACGTTATGCAATACCGCATCGCCTTTGGAGCCCGGCGGCGTGGCGGTGACGCCTTCTACTGCGAGTACCCCTTCCGGACGCGGCAAGGACATACCGGTACCACGTTGCGGGTGCGTTTCCAGCAGCTTGACCAACCGGCCATAAGAAAGCTTCGCCGCGCTGTAGCTCTTCCAGACGTTAATAACCTGCTCAATCGGCGCCAGCGTTCGCCCCATCAGAATGGAGCCGGCGATCATCATACCGGGCGTAATGTGCCCATCGATCGCCAGCCAGCCCCCCAGCCCCAGCACCAGCGATTGCAGCGACATGCGCACAAACTTGGTGACCGATGTGACCCGCGATGCGCGTTCGCTGGCGATGCGCTGACTGTTCAAAAACCGCTGGTGCAGACCGAACCACCGGCGTTTCAGGTTAGGCAACATCCCCAAAGCCTCGATCACTTCGGCATTTCGCAGATTGGTGCTGGCCAGCGTACCGGACATAATCGACAGCTTGCTGGCCTCCGCCAGCGGCTTTTTCGACACCATTTCGTTGATCACCGCCAATGCGATCAGCAACAGCGCACCGACCAGGGCGAAAAGCCCCAACCAAGGGTTAAAGAGGAATATCACCAACAGATAGATCGGAAACCACGGCGCATCAAAGAAGGCGAACAGCGCGCTGCCGGTAAGGAATTGGCGCAGATTGGTCAAGTCGCTCAGCATCTGGCCGGCGTCAGACGAACCGTTTTTCAGATTCGCCTCGTAGGCCGCAGTGTAGACTCGCGTGTTGAGACGCATATCCAGCTGACTGCCGATACGGATCACCACCATGCTGCGCACGTATTCCAACAGCGACATCATGCCGAACATGCCCAGCATGATCAGCGTCAGCATCAACAGCGTGATTTCATTACGAGAAGGAAGCACCCGGTCGTAAACCTGGAGCATATAGATAGAAGGAACTAGCATTAATAGATTAATAAATGCGGTAAATATGCCAACGGTCCAAAAAACCTTACTGCGAGTCCGTATAACATCCGCAATTTCATTGCGCGGTATAAATTGATTCACTTTCTGCCCTTACATCATGTGCACTGTCAGTCAAAATCCGCATTGGACTCTTATAAGGAAAATCCTAAAAAGGGAAAAAATAAAATAAATCCTAAAGAACCCCCACCCCAGACATGCTCGAGACTGCAGATACTTTTTCTAACTATAGGTAGAGAAAGCGGATATCAGCAAGGCCGTAAGCAAAAAAAATCGCCTCACGAACCACAGAAAAAAACAAATGAAAACAGAAGGGTAAATAGTAGGCAGGGCAAAGCGAGTTTAGTACGAAAGGGAATAAACCAGAGATAATGACGTGGTTCACAAAATTCAAAGAATACGGGGTGTTCACACACCCCGTATTATTTATTGGCTAACAGTTTCAATGGGAATTATTTCCCACTGGAACCCCTACTTACGCGTAGTGCAGAGTATCCACCAATTGCTGGTGGTTCTGCCCGGTCAGGTATACCACGGTATCGTTGAGATCCAGCGCATGGTTATCGTTGTTGTCGATAATCACATAAGAGCTGGCAGTATTACCGCCACCGCTGAATACTACGGATGCCACACCCACTTTCGACGTCAGCGAGTTGCTGCTGTCCAGACCGAGAATGCCGCCCAGCAGGCCGATAACGCCGTTGGTCAAACCGCCCACCAGCGTCCCCAACAGCGCATCCAATGTGTCTGCGGAACGAGTGCCGTAGTCCGCAACCGCCGTGCCGCTGGCGTCATTGGAGATAGTCAGACCGCCATGGTTAACATCGACAATCTTGTCTTTGAGGCTGCTAAAGTCCTTGATGGTCACACCCGCCTGCGTGTTACTCGCCTTGATGTCATAGATGTTGGCACCTGCGCCACCGGTCAGCGTGGTGTTGCCAATCACGCCCAGGGTATCGGCAGCACTGGAACCTTCTACGGTCAATTGGTAGCCGTTCAGGCCCAACGCCGACAGCACCGGCGCCAACAGGTTGGTGGTAATGACGCTCAGCGGCAGAATGTTCAGCAACTGAATGATGATACCGTCACCGGTACCGCCATGGCTGGAGTCGAGATTCAGCCCAGCGGTATTGGTGGACGCATTGATATCACGCACGTTGCTGAAACCGCTGCCCAGGGTCAGATCCAGCGCGTGATCACCGGTCACGTTGATGGTCTGAACCTGCGCATTGGTGCCGGCCAATGACAGAATGTTGTCAAAGCTACCTGTACCGCCTGAAGCCACGTTCACCGTGCTCAACGGAGTACCGCCAATCAGGCTGCTGCTGCTGTTCAGAGTGATGGCGCCAGCATTCACGTTGGCGGAACTCACCGCATCGAAATTGATATTGAAGTGATCGGTAGCGTTCTGCACGAAGGTGAAGTTCAGCGTACTGGCGGAGGTCGCGTCCCCTTTCACTTCCAGCTGCGCGGCGTTGCCGCCGGCGGCGTTGATGACGTTGACGTTAGCCAAACCGGAGATCACAAATCCTTGCGTGCCCAGATTGGTGGCAGCTGCGTTCTGCGTAACCGTGCCGCCCGTGGTGCCTTCAACCGTGGATGTACCGTTGGTCAGGCCAAAGTCAAAGGTGTGGGTCGGTGTTGTGACGCTGGTGGTGGTCGGTGAACCGATCAGCGGAGTCGTAATCAGCGTACCAACAGACTTGCCGATATAGCCGGTCAGGTCGATCTTCTCGAAATTCGAGAAGTTATTGGCGTTGCTGGTCACAGTACTGGTGCGAACGCCCAAGGCGTTTTGGTTGGTCACCACGGTTTTGGTGATGAAGTTGGCGGAAATGGAGTCCGTCCCCGTGCCGCCGTCAGCCTTGACGGTGTTGGCGACAGTGTTAGCTCCGCCGGAAACGCCGTTCCCTGCCCAGTGCAGGCTATCGTTGCCGGCACCAAGGTTAAACTGCGCCGTGCCGGCCGCAATGTTTGCCGTCGATGTGACGACTACGTCATCCGCACCCGAACTGGCATTCAGGATGACGTTGCCGTTATTGACGGTGATATCTACGCCTGGATTAACGCCGTTGTCAGACAGGTTGACCGTTGCTGCGCTGGTGCCGTTGATAGTCAGATTCGCCAGATGGTCGGCGAACTTCAGGTTCACGGTGCTGGCGGCATTGGCGTTCAGTTGGACATTCGTCAGTACCGCTGTTTCGGCGTTGCTGATTTGATGAGAAATACCGGTGTTCACAGTACCCGTAGCGTTACCACCGGCGGCTGTAGTCGTCAGGCTAGCCGCGGTTTTGTACAACAGGCTGGTACCGATATCAAACTCAAATGCGTGCTGCTGAGTGACAGTAACCGCGTCAGTAGCCGTTGAAGTCCGCAGGTCATTAATGATGGCTTGGGTAATAACCGATTTATCAGTCCCCAAAGCACTGTAAAGCGCCAGCTGAGCCGGCGTAGCTGCAGTACCGTGAACAGCGGTGTAAACATGTTGGATAAAGTTATCACCAGTCAGCTGTGCGCCTTTCCGCTGGAATTCATCAGAAGCTAATGCACTGGTAATAAACTTAGTATATGCCGCGCCAGATGCCAGATACTTGCTCCAGCTATCCAAACCTACGGCGTCAATGCCGCGCTCCGGCACGGCCAGGAACACAGCAGCAGCCTGTTCCTGGTAATTCAAGCCAGGTAAGCTGCCAGCAGTGTAAGCAGTTGTTGCCAGTGTAAACGCCTGTTTAGCGGCGGCATCAGAGCTGCTGACACTGCCACGCAACGAGTTGATGAAATCAACAATAACATCACCACGCGTTGCTCCGCCTTGCAGTTCCGTCAAGTAAGTATTTAACTCGGTGCTATCTGGCGGCCGTTTAAAACCTTGAGTAAAGAGCTTGGTAATAAAATCCTGATTACTCAAAGTGTTAATATAACTGCGCTCATTAACAAAACTCTGAGCGGCGACGGAGAATGTTCTGGAACCATCATTAATTGCCGCCCCCCAATAGTTGACACCCGCAGCTGATTGCACGGACCCAAGAACATAGTAGATCGCTAATACATCAGAAGCGCCATTACCGGCCGCGGCTGCAGTATTCGCCGAAGGATACAATACGGCATCGATTTTATTATCAAATGCAGTTTGTTGAGAAAGTATGGTTGAATCAAAGCCATTGTAATTTAAGAGATCACTGACTAAACCGCCAACGATATTTGCCGCGGGCTGCCCTCCAGCAAGCAAAGCAGCTAAAACACCGGCGCTAGGTGCTGAGCCATAAACGTTGGTATATATCGCACTCACAATATCGCTAGTACTCTTCCCGCTATATAACGCCTGACCTGCACTGGAAGAGAGAATCTGAGCGACATATTGCGCTGAAGTTCCACCATTTTCAAGAAGTTGCCCGGCACTATCGAACGTCGCCGCGGATGCTGCTTTACCAAGAACAGCATAGTAAAGCGCAGCACCAGTCTGCTGTGAGACAAGAGATGACATGTGTATTCTCCTAGAGAAGCCATTCAAAAAACGTTACAGACAGCAATTTGCCGCTGAAGAACAAAGCAAGAACAAGCAAAACAAAAATGCATGAAAATCAATGAGTCGTCAGTTTCAATACTCCTATGGTTAAAGCAGTAGATACATACAAAGAAAGTATCTAAATTCAATGATGTCAAGATGAGAAAGAAAATATAAAAATAATCCTAATAGCGCCGATTGATACTAATCTTTCCTGCATTTAGTTAACGAGTGATTGCTTAGCTAACATTAGGAATAACCTTAGTTACTTTCGCGCTTGAAAGCGTAAAAATACCTGTAAAACCAATCTATTATTTTCACACTGACCTCAGCGAGATAAGACGATGACGTTCATGAAACTGCCCCCCTTCTCTCTCAAATTTATACTCGGCACACTTCTTGCTACCCTGCCTCTGAAAATCGGTTATGCCTTCGAGATTGGCATTAACACACACCTACGCTGGTATCCAGAAGAGCAAGATCATTATTTGAACTTGATAAGTAACTATGGTTTTAATTCCTTTCGTGATGATTACCTTTGGGGGTTAGTTGAACAACAGAAAGGCACCTATCAACCTGTAGATAAACTTATACGTGTAGATAAGTCTCTCTTAGTTGCAAATAAAAACTATGGTATGAACCCCATTGCCGTTCTAGCCTATGGCAATGATCTCTATGATAAAAGTGGATATGCCAGCAACGATGAATCTATCGCAGCTTATGCAAATTATGCATACTGGACAGCAAAAAGATTTAAAGGAAAGGTCAAGTATTATGAGATCTGGAATGAGTGGAGTGTTGGCACCGGCACGCATAATAAATCACCAGCCCCTCCTCCAGCTCAGGTCTACTACAAACTCATCAAGCAGGCCTCTATAGCGATAAAGAGGGCAGACCCCGGAGCTATCGTGCTTGCAGGCTCCTTCGATCCTTTAGGAAACGATGGATTAAAATGGTCCGATGACTTGATAAAGCTGGGCATGCTCAATTATATAGATGGGATATCAATACATCCGTATAGCTTTAAATCCAGTGATAAATCGCTGACTACCCCGGAAGGAAACATTGAAAAAATCGATGGGTATCAAGAAGAATTGAAGAGGCTCGTAGGCAAAGAGGTCCCTATTTACATCACTGAAATTGGCGTACCAACCAATGCGGGGAAATTTGGGTACAGCGAGGACTATGTAGCCCAATATGTTGTCAAATATACTCTTCTTGCAAAAGCCAGGGGATATATAAAAGGAGTTTGGTGGTATGACTTAAGCGATGATGGTGATAACAACCAAAATATAGAGCATAGATTTGGATTGCTCAGGAAAAATGGGAGTAAAAAGCCAAGCATGGAGTCATACGAGAAAATTGCCGATTTAATAAAAAATTACTCGGTAAAAAATTACAATGTGACAACCGATGGTAAAGTGAATTTAATCTTTAGCAATGGAAAAAAAGAAGCCAGGGTTAGTTGGAAAAAGAATGATACGCAGGAGGGAAGGAATTCCACAACGGGAAGAATAATGTCGCTCATGACGAGTAGTAAACCATCTTCGCAGAAAATTACGGCTCTCGTTATTGAAGACCCAACGCAAAAAAGTCAACCAGCGGTTAGCGCAGACACGCCAGTGATAACATTCGGCAACGAGTAAATCCGCATCAAACCAAATGAAAAATAACCTCCTTTGGACTCCTTTGGAGGTGGTTTAAAGCCGAAAAAAAAGCGAGACGATAAACACAGTCTCGCTTTTATCATTTTTAAAATAGTACCGTTATACTATCGTATAACGCCCTGCATTGAGCATGTCGGAAAATAATCTCTCGGACTTTATTGATGGAGAAACAATATAGGTAAACTTAGCAGCCATAGCTAACGGGATATCATCATAATGATCAGTAAAGAAAAGATCTGGTTCCTCAGAAAATTGCTCCCGAACGAATTTAAGCTTCACTACATTTAATGTTTCGACAAATTCACCTGAGTGGCAAAAATGTGCACATATAGTGACATCAAAATCATTAACTTCCTGAGAGAAAGAGGACACATAAATATCCGGCGCTGCAGTTGCCAAGCACTTAGTCGAATTATCACCTAGAACGAGCAAATCCTTTCGGAGAGAATGGCGGGCCAACCATTTTCCGTACTTCTTACCGACATAGGGCCAAAACTTGGTGCGTTGCTGAATCGCTAATAAAGCCACCTTAAATCCAACGCGATCCATTCTCCCAATTTTCCTGCATATGGCGAATTTAATAATAGAGAATAAAAAATACCATCTAAGGAAAAAAATAGAGATGAAAAAAGACAGAACAACCCATACTTTAAAAGTGTTAAATGGCACAAGTGTGCCATCAAGATCATATACGGATTTCAACCTTTTCTCCTAACATCACTAGCCCAGGGATAACGAATAAGATAGCCCTTATAAAGATAAAAATCTGGAATAAAAGCAGGCTCGTCAAATGTGACATTTAACGCAGCAGTTTTAACGACCGAATCCGATGAAAGATACGGTTGGAGAAAATTGATGCAATCAATAAACGTACCACCACTATCAACGGCATCATCAACAATTAGAATTCTCTTACCTTTTCGCAGGTGTTCCAAGTCGCCGGAGATATGCGCCACAGCTCCTACTGACAATATTCTTCCGGATTTTCTGAACTTACGTTCGTTGAATTTTATTTCCGCTATTCTCAATAAGTCATTTATCGGCCTTGGGAGGAAAGGCAAAAAAGAAGCCATTCTGAACTTGGACTTCTTCTTAGTAGAATTTCGCTGCCTTTTTATTATAACAAGCGGAACATTAATTTTTTTCCCAATTTCCTCAGCGACATAGCGTCCACCAGTGGCAACACCAATAATAACATCAGGGGAAAATTCTTTAATTATTTCTTTAGACAACCGATCACATAACGAATCGAAATCTTTGCCGATAGCCGTAATAACTTTCATATCAAAACTTTCCTATGATATTTTCATAAACAGAGTAAGTCTCCGTTGCGCATCGCTGCCAACTGAAAGTATCAGCTCTTCTTAAACCTTTTTCTGACAAAGAGGCACGTAACTGAGCATCATTAAAAACATTCTCCATAGCACTAACTAACTGAGAAAGGTCATTTGGATTAACCAATAATGCTGCATCACCAGCTATTTCCGGGCAGGAACCTGCGGTAGAGGTGATGACAGGAGCCCCGCAAGACATCGCTTCTAGAATAGGCAAACCAAATCCCTCGGCAAAACTTGGAAATACCAGGCAAAGCGTGTTGTTATACAAATGAACAAGGTCCTCATTCGAGACACCTCGAAGGACTTTTATTTTATCCGGGTTATTAAATATTTTATTTTCCAAGGCAGGATTAGGAAATGCCGGATCGAACCCTCCAACCAAAACTAACTGCACATCAGCATCGGCAAGTCTCTCGAATGCAGCAATAACACTATCAATATTCTTAATCGCGGCAAACCGCCCGACAAAAAGAAAATATGGCTTAGTCACACCCAGACTAGCGATTACATCATTAGATTTTACTTTATCTTTCACGTGGAACTGCTTGCTCGCAGCTTCGTGCACAACCGTAATTTTATTTTCATTAACACCGAAGTTCTTGATTATCTCATCTTTCGTATAATGAGAAACTGCAATTATATGATCTGCTTTTTTTAAACTAGGCGGCGTGAAAATTTCCAATCCTTTAGTCAACTTAGGATTGAAGTACTGTTTGTGCGTACGGAACATGACATCATGAACAGTCACAACATGTTTCGTACTTCTGGTTGTAACCAAGGGTGATAAATAATTTGTATGCAAGAGATCGCATTTATTGCGCCATTCAGCAAGTGCAAATCCGCCGAGAAGGTTCATAGGCGTCCAACCTGATATCAACTTCTTTATTTCTACACGATTATCATTTAAGAAAGGTTGCCCAGCCTGCTTAGTTAAAACAATGGCAGGATCGTCCGCCAGAAGCAATAACTTATCATCGCGATTTATGCACGAAACCAAGTTATTCGCCAATTCTATTGTGTACGTTCCAGTCCCTTGACTAACCTTTTGCATAAATCGGCTATCGAGTGCGATTCTCATTATCCATTCCCATAAAATAAACTATTATAAAGTTAGTATGCGCCATCACGCTTTAATACAACACCTATAGTTTTAAATAGAATCGCAATGTCATTCCAAAGCGCCCAATTCTTAACGTACCATGCATCAAAATACACGCGCGTGTCATAATCAATATCATTACGGCCACTGACCTGCCACAATCCTGTCATTCCTGGCTTCGCCATGAAGTAGTAATCGACATCACCTGCATAACGTTCCAATTCTTTTTCAATAACCGGTCTTGGGCCAACTAGACTCATTTCACCACGAAGTACATTCCACAATTGAGGTAACTCATCCAGGCTTGTCTTTCTAATAAAAGCGCCAATCTTTGTAATACGTGGGTCGTTTTTCAATTTAAAGTCTTTATTCCATTCTTCTCTGGCCTCAGGATCTCGCTCCAATAAATCTGCAAGTACTTCCTGAGAATTTAGAACCATCGATCTGAACTTTAAGCATTTAAATTTCTTTCCATTGTGCCCCACTCTCTCATGCCCATAAATAGGACGACCACCATCTCTTGAAACTTTGTAAGTCAAGAAAATCAACACGGGAGAAAGTGCAACCAAAATAAGAGATGAGCCAATAATATCAAATGTGCGCTTAATGAAGCGTGATGAACGCTTGGCTAAATTATTGCTTACCCGCAGAATCATTACTTCATGACTAAAAATAAATGACATATCGGTGCCATAAAGAGGAACACCACGAAGAGTTGGGATAACAGAAACCGACCGACAATTATGCTTAGCCAGATCTTTCAACCACCAATCACGTAGCGCATGTTGTTCAAATTCAAGTGCGACGATAAATTGCGTACTCTCAACATTGACACAACGCCACAGCTCTTCTTCCGAATTAATGACCGGGATGCCAAAATAATTATCTTCGCATGGTTTATCCGTACACACAAAGGCAACAACTTCAAATCCAAGAACTTCTTCACTTTGCAATGCTGCATAGGCTTCAAAGGCATTTCTTCCCGAGCCAATGATTATGGTTTGTTTTTTCCACAACCCCATCTTGTTAAGGATTTTTTTTGTTAATGCTCTCCCCAACGGCACTAAAATAATTATCAACATCCATGATAACACCCAAACTGAACGAGAAAAGTTCCACTTAGAAAATGCAACTAGAGCTAAATCAAGAACAGCAAAAATAACTAGCGTTCTGAGAACTTCCTTGAGCTCAAACCAAAATGGCTTTCTATATGTGTAGTGTCTAAGCCTTGTCCAGAACCACAGAACACACACTACAGATATAACAAACTGCGCAACAGAACGAATAAAAAACTCATCCTGAGGTATATAATTATTTAACCCATCAAATAATTTGTAAAGAATGAAATACGAAAGATAGACCGATATGTTAAAAAAGAAAATATCTGACAATGCTAGCATTAGTTTTGTCGTAAAATCGCCAAAAAAAACATTTGTTTTTTTCATTATGCATCCCGAATACTATTTTATAAAATTCAACACGTTATAGAGACAGGTAATTACCGAACAGCGAGTCAAATTAATTTCATATGAATTAGATAAGCTAGATATTTATTTTATAACTTCACGATAAAGTGAACTTACTTTCTGTGTCATAAAACAGCTTTTGAAGTTTTTACTGTAATTATCATAACTTCTTTCGCTCATCGTTTTCCAAAAATCCAAATTTTTATCGCAAATAACGGTAGAAAAACCTTTTATATCCCCATAATCAACTAAAAAACCTGTGACACCATTTATAATAATTTCTGGCAGTGAACCTCGTTCAAAAGCCAGAACGGGTAAACCGTAACTTTGCGCCTCTACGGCAACAAGGCCGAAGGCCTCCCAACGACTTGGCATCAGTAAGACTGTTGCATGGAAAAAATAAGGTGCAATATCTTCATACTTCAACCAGCCTATGTACGTTATTTTTTCACCATATACAGGAAGACTCTTATACTCTATAACATAGTCTCCGATCACAGTGATATGTATATCCTCATTCTGAGAAAGCAAATTGGTTATATTTAGAACGTGATCAAAACCTTTCTGGTGATCCGTCCGTCCAACAAAGAGAATATTCTTTTTATTCGCGTATTTATAAGGGCTTTTTTGCGTTACTATCAAAGGATCTTGAACACCATTATAGATAATGACTAAACGCTCTGGATTAAGCCCCCATTTTATGGCTTCCCTATATTCATATTCACTGACACAAATAGTTTTATCCGTCACTTTCTCTAGCATGCGCTCAATAAATGCGTAGACTCGCTTTTTATAAACAGGAATATCCATTAAGAAAGCAAAGGCATGCGGACAGTAAATCACTTTGGGGTGATAAAAAACAAATATTATAGGCAAAGCCAAACGGCATAAAAAGCCAGCAAAACTACTGTGTAAATGAATTACATCCGGTTTTTTATTTAAAACAACTCGCAGAAAACAAAACAGAAGCAAAAATAATGACATGGTATTTCTTCCAGTTCTATTGAATGGAGAAAGCACATGTTCTCTAACACCAACCAGTTCAGATAACTGTTGTCTCGGAACAATGCATAATACCTCATCTTCAGTATCTTGCTGTTCCATAACCAGTTGTCGCATGATTGTCGCAACACCACCCTTTATTGTTTCGGCGACATGCAATATTTTCACTAATCACTCCAGGGCTTATCTTTTGCGTAGCCTTCAAGTATATTATTTATTTTATTAGCCGACGCCAACCAATTAAATCGCTTAGCGTTTTCAAAACCTCGTTTAATCAGTGAATCCCTTAAACCACCATCATGGTATAGTTTCTCTATCTGTGAAATTAAACTTTCAGAACAAGTTGGTGAAAAATAAAGCGCACTGTCGTTCAACACTTCCGGCATTGATGCTGTATTAGATGCAATAACAGGACAACCGCAAGATTGAGCCTCAAGCAATGGAATTCCGAAACCTTCATAGAGGGATGGGAAAACGAAAGCAAAGGCTCCTGAATAAAGCACTGCCAGTTCCTCATCAGTAACTCGGCCATAGTACTTTATATATGAATTATTACTCACTGCAGAATAGGTAACTGTTGAAAAATTTCTATTCGATGCACCGACAATTTTTAACTCCAAACCTAAACTATTATTTATTTTTTCAAAACTATCAATTATCAGTTTAAAATTCTTATGAACGCTTGGAGAAGATACACATAGAATATATGGATTGTCTGGCTCAGTAATTTTGCGTGGAAAGAAAACCTCAGTAGCTGCATTATTGACAACATCAATATTCTCAATTCCGTAGGCCCGCTCTATTTCATTTCGAGAAAAATCACTGACAGTAATGATTTTTTTCCCTCTTTTTAAAAGCCACGGTGAAAAAATTCTATAAAAAAATCTAAAACCTAGTGAGTAACTTTTGGGATAAACTCGATAAGTTATATCATGATGAACAATGATATTGTTAAAGAACCCTATTGGAGCGGTATTACAAAAACTTAAAAGCACATTTCCATTTCGCACCATAAAGAGAAATAACTCTGTTTGCTCCCATAACTGTCCGGATAGGCGCCCGATTCTCTTTATATTAAACGCCTTAGTAATCTCATTATCTGGCGTAGTTTTAGGGCAAAGCACAACAATATCATCTCGGATCTTAATCAAATTAAGTAAGATTTGAATAGCAAAGCGTTGAACGCCTGTCACCTCTTGCGTTAAAAAACGGCCATTAACATAGATCACAATCGTTAACTCACTTTTGTATAAACTGGATTAGCACTGCCCTCCTCATCGGAGTATTCTTCCGGTTTAAGTGAAACTAAAAGCGCAGTTATTATTATCGGGAATATATAACCAGGATAGTTGGTAAATGGATTATTATAGGCAAAGTTTGTTAGCAACGATATCAACCAGTACAAATAGACACCGTGTGGTAATACGGTAGATGTCTTCTTATACAAACTAACCAACAGTAAAAAAGCACCGAAAACAAATACCAGTACGCCAACAAATCCATAATTTGAGAGAAGGTAAATGTACAAACTGTCTAGCGGAATCGCCGTTGTATTATCTTCAACCCCAACCATACCACTACCGTTCACAGCATAACCAGAGCCAAAGTAAATAGAGTAGGCTGAATCTAACACTTGCTCAATATAAAGAATACGCAAGAAAATACTGTTTTCGGCGTATGTATTTTCCTTTGAAGAAAACACTTCATATATAAATGTGTTAGTAACGGAAAGGAAAAAAACAATGGAAACAACAACAGTAATCCAAGTAATGAATCTCAACGCTCTCTGATTCGAGACAAGTCTATTAATAATCATATAAAGAACATAAATTACCATCATCACGAAAGCTGTTTTTGATGTAGAGCAAAGAATGCCTGCGATCATTAAGAATGTAAATAGCGCTCTTCGCTTGACTGAAACAAATGAGGCAAGAGCGAGGCCAAAGAAAAGATATTCACTGAGGCTGAAAGGTGTTGTCAATAAACCCAGAGCTCTTAAATAACCATCTGTAGTGCGTAAAACAAGGCCATTGTCTTTACCAAACGCGGTTAACATCGGGCCAGGATTGAACCCCAGAACCTGGAAAATAAGCTCTGCCGAGAAGAACTCAGCAATAGTGGCTAACGCATTAATCGAACAAAAAATAATATAAAACTTAATAAAAACAGATACTATGTTTTTTTTCTCTTCAGTGCTAAACATACTCGCTAACGCTGCGATCAATATTGCCGAAATTGCGAAGAGTTCAACTCGAAACTGTATAGCAATCCTTGTCATATCAAATTTTGAAAAGAGTAAGGTCGCCAAAATATATGAAAGGATAAAAAAACAAATCGCTAAAAGCGTTAGCATCAATGTGGTGAACTGCCTACCTGCCTTATATCCATTTGCAACAAAAAAGAAAATCATCAACAACGGAAATACTATCGAGAAGAAATCTTTATAGAGTAAGATCAAACGAGTAGTATTATAAGCAAAAATTGTAACCAGCCCATTTAATGAAGCTAATGCCAGGTACGTCAGAATAAAAAATATAAATATCTTTGAGGTTGATGTGTTCATTTTAGTTATTGTAAACCTCTACATATCGTTTCGCGATATTATCAATATCAAAACTCTCCACGACGCTGCGTTCTTTGTGCGTGCGTGTATCTTCAACTTTGAAAGAGTTTAGCGGCCTAACATTACTACTCATGGCAGCTATTTCTGAAATTCCCCCCATGAAATTAGTATAGACAATCTTCCCAGAAAGCGCACACTCCGCAACTGAACGCCCAAATGGTTCATTCCATTTTGTTGGCAGTATAACTGCATCAACATTTGCCATAAATTCTTCTACCGCAATAAAACCAAGCAGTTCAACATTTGACTTTTCCGCCAAAATTTTCATGGCATTACCTTCATCGCCATTAAACCTACCTGCCGCATAAAACTTGACATCTGCCCTATTCTTATATTCATCTGCAAGGCGACAGTATTCATCGAATCCTTTATCGCTAGTAAGGCGACCTATAAATCCGACTCTAAAAGTTGAACTTTCTCTATCTTCAAAGCGAAGCGGTTCTATCGGATTATAGATAACCGAACATCTATCTTCATTAAAAAATCCGTTTGTAGTATGCAAATCAGAAATATAACGACTGATTCCAACAAAACTGAAAACGGCTTTGCTCTTCCACTTTTTAAAAAATGAGAAAAACCTCACACTCAATTCTGACGTACTCATCACCTTGCCATGTTTGAACAAGGTCGAGTTAGGATGAAAGAGATAGTAATCTCTCGCGGTATGAACCAGTTTCACCTTACACTCTTTCACCGCATCCCACGCAGAAATTGAAAAACCGCCCAGGTTATTAGTATGCACAACGTCTGGAAGAAAGTTTTTTATTTCCTCTTTCACCGCATGCTTCATTGAGAAATTGTACTGATCTTTTGCATGCCATACTATTTTCTTCCATGGCGACACATTCTCTCCGCCATATGGCCAATAGACATTACTGAGAGGCAAATAAGTGACCATTACATTATTAATGGTTTTACATTCTCGTTCGGATTTGTTATGCAATGTAACAACACTTACTGTATGCCCCATATTAGCGAGTTTTTCAGCTAATAACTGCACAGATACCTCTGCGCCTCCAACCTTATAAGGATGATAAAGTGTATTGATCATCATTATCTTCATTTCTTATACACCTTAAATATTCTATATAAACATTTGACTGTCGTCTGAATGGTAATCAAAAATCATTCAAAATGAAGACAAATTTAAAAAAACAAATCGAATGTATTTATAAATGCATATATTTGCCGATTACATCCATTTTTCTTATTACAAATAGCAAATATATGAACATATGCCATACCGGTTTCCCGGTATGGCACTGATGTGTTGCTAACAACTATGCTTTATCGTTTGAACGATACTCATATTGATAGTAGCCATAATCACCATAGTAGCTGCTGGCCCGTTTCTCAACAGCATTCAGAATAACGCCTTTAACATCGATGCCATTTTGATTAAAGCGACGAATACTCACCTCTATTTCTTTGACCGTGTTAGATGCGAAACGTGCGATCATCAGACTAGTCCCCGCCCTGTGCCCTATAATAGCGGCATCAGTAACTGCTAGAATAGGTGGCGTATCAATCATCACGATATCATAATTCTTACTCGCCCAATCAATCAGCTCATTGAAGCGTGCCCCCATGAGCAACTCTGAAGGATTTGGCGGTATCTGTCCACGCGGAATAAAATCCAGGTTTTCAATTTCTGTTTTGCGGACACTGTTAGCCATCGTGGTCTGAGCAGATAAGATATCAGATAAACCATTATGCCAATCGGTATTCAACAATGAGTGTGAATAGCCCTTACGCATATCAGCATCAATGACTAAAACACGTTGCCCAGCCTGAGCAATGACCGCGGCCAAGTTGATGCTGACGAAAGTTTTACCAATATTTGGGCTTGCACCACAGACCATCAGAACATTATTTTTAGCTTCGAGCATAGCGAAATGCAAACTGGTTCTTAAGCTTCGTACTGCCTCGATCGCCAAATCCGCAGGGTTCCCAACGGCCAACAACGTTTTTGAACGCGTGTTGGTTTTTTTATTGCCGCGCATCAACGTCTCTATGTCTTTTTTCTGTTGCCACTCAGACAACGGAATACTTGCATAAACGTTGATGCCTTGGTCTTCCAGCTGTTCTGGGCTTTCAATACCTCGATGCAGAACGCTTTTCAGCAGTACTACGGCAACGGAAGCGATCCCGCCAAGCAACGTAAAGATGATAACGATTAACGTCTTCTTCGGCTTAACCGGTTTCGGTTGAGTGACAGCGGTATCAATGATTCTGACATTACCCACGGTGCTCGCTTTCGTTATCGAAAGCTCTTGTTGACGGTTGAGCAACTGCATGTAAATTTCTTTACCAGCATCAACATCACGAGTTAAGCGCAAGATCTCCTGCTGTGTTTGCGGCATCTTACTGACTCGCTGGTTTAACTTATCTTTTTCCTTTTGCAGGGTTGCTCTTTTTTCCAATAAAGCACGATAAGCAGGGTGCTCTTTTGTGTATAATTTCGAAATTTCAGACTCTTTGAAAGTCAACTCATTAAGCTGAGCCTCAACCCCGACAATAGTATCAAGAACAGACTTTGCTTCCAAAGACAGATCAACAGAATCGTTCGCTTGGCGGAAACTGTTTAATTTGTCTTCAGCCGTATTTAAAGAATCGCGAACCTGCGGTAATTGTTCCTTCAAAAAAGCAAGGCTTTTGGCCGCTTCTTCTGATTTTCGCTCAACATTTTGGATCAAGTAATTATTGCTGATACTTTCAATAATTCTTTTGATTAGAACAGGATCATCCCCCATCAGGGTGAGTGAAAGAACCCCCGTGTCCTTACCTTTGTCTTCTACTGTAAGATCGTCAAGAAGTTGTACCGTTGCTGCCAGCGTTGTGAGCTTTTTGACATTAAACACTGTTCCTGGCTTCGCTGAGATTTCGCTAACCAACATAGAAACGCCGCTTGCATTCTCCAAGCGCCCAACTTTGCCTTGAAAGATTTTATCTTTATCTACGGTAACGACGTAGTTTTGATCATCAATAACTTCCAGCTCTATAGCACTCTCGACTAGAGGCTCAGCTACAGTGAGCCTGGATAAGGCAACCTGCCCCGGTTTATTACCCATGAGCCTTGCCCAACCGCGGCCAAAAATCGGAAAATATTTCTGAGTGACGACAGTATCTAAATGGAGATCTTCGACAGTTTTCCCCACGATCATGCGAGAGGAAATCAGTTCAATCTCTGTAGATGATGCTGGCAAAGAGTTAGGCAACATTTGGGACAGGTTACTTACCAGCATATTACCTTCGTTTTGCTCGACCTGAACAGTTGCATCAGCCTGGTATATAGGTGTCGCAAAAAGACTATATATAATGCCGATGACGGCAAATAATGATGTAATGCTAACAATTAACCATTTGTGATCGACTAGCGTCCCTAACAGCCGTCCAAAATCGATCTCGTCATTTTCCTTACTTGCCAAGGAACTCGTTCGGTTTTTATCAATCATTGTAATCTCTGTTTAGCGATTTAATGCTAGCGCCCACTTCTGAGCACCTTCAGCTAGTAGGCTATAGACGAATTCAAAAGCCTCAGAACTTTTGCGATAAGGATCTGGGATATCTTGTTGACCCAGCCAATGGGCAAATAGCATTGTTTTGCCTCTGACTTCAGGGGCTAGCCTGCAGACAGCATCAACATGTCCCTTTTCCATGACTAATATCAGATCATATTCACGGCACAATGCAGCTGTCAGCTGTTGTGCTTGGTGATTATCCAATGATAAATCATGCTTTCTAGCCACTTCTGCAGCCTGAGCATCAGCAGGCTTGCCAACCAAGGCAGAAATCCCGGCAGAGGCAATTTTCTTATGTGGCAGTTTTTCCTTCAACAGCCGTTCTCCTGTAGGAGAACGGCATATGTTGCCGACGCAAACGACCAGAATAGAATCAAACATCATCTTTTACCTTAACTACCAATTATGAATACGCTGTGTACCTTCGGTCAGGTTGTTGAAACCAACGATAGTCGGTAACAATTGGCTGACGACGCGGTTCCAACGAGCAATCGGTACGGTAGTTACGTATACAATGTCATATGGCTGAAGGTGAAACTCAGTCCCCATTACCATCGCAGTAGCATCAGACGCATTAAGTTGGTAGATATTGGCCAGCTTTTTACCTTCCATACCACGTAATGGTCTAATGACAAACACCCCCGTCGCATCGGCAAAGTTCTGATCCATTCCTTCAGCATTACCTAATGCTTCCGTTAGTGTCATACCGCTGCGATCCATTTTCAACGTAGTCTGTTTTTTCACTTCCCCCATAACGAAAACTTTTAAATCGTCATTACGGGGAATGTAGAGGATGTCGCCCGGATAAAGTAGGTGGTTTTGCGTCAAATCCCCCCTTTGCATCAAGGCTTGCAAAGAGATTCGCTGTTCTTTTCCATTATGTGTCAGAATGACATTACGCCAGTCTGCATTTTCTGAAAGCCCGCCAGCCGCATTGATTGCATCCATCACAGTAAGGGGAACGTTCGTGATCGGTTGCTGTCCCGACTTTGCTACTTCCCCCGTCACATACGCTTTTTGAGAGCGGAAAGCGGCGATACTCACATCAACCTGTGGGCTTTCGATGTATTGCGCCAATCGTCCTGCGATCTCATTTCTGACTTGGCTCATCGTTTTACCGGCAACTTTTATCTTACCGATATACGGATAAAAAATTGTACCGTCCGAATTCACCCAGTTACCCGTATCGCTGGCACTGCGATATTGCCCCGCCGGTGTAGTCAGTTCAGGGTGATCCCAGACAGTCACCATTAACACGTCGCCGATACCAATCCGGTATTCGTAATTTTGCAATTCACGCTCTAAGGACGAGTTTGGTTGCGCGACAACGGGTTTAGGTCTCATTTTCTCAACCAAACCAGGCGTCATTGGATAGACATTAACCAGATTGTCGATATCGAAATCACTATCTTGCTGTTTTACAACCTCTTTCCCACTAGTTGAAAGGTGAGAACCAGGCACGATTGTACAACCGCTGATTACACTGATCGATACCAAGAGCGGTATCAGTTTCCACTGTTTATTTGCCATCGAATTATCATCACTATCAAAGTAAAAAGTTTGCTGTACTGAGCCCTCCCGGCCAACCCTGGCACAGGCCGTTGTACTCGGAAAAGAATTTGTCGATGGGTTTCAATACTGATTAAACTTTCATTGAGCCCACGTTGAATCCCAATACGCTATGCTGGAAATGGCTTAAAAGCATTATTACACAATTACCTCGCAATAGCGCACGATTACCTCAATACGCACAGAGAGAGGTGATTTTGGAAAGCGCTATGCCTGGGCACAACGTTCCAGCCAAACGTATTTATAATGAAAGCCGTTCTGCCCATTCACGGAAAGCTTTGCCTTGAGTTGGGTGACGCAACCCATAAGTGACAAAAGCGCGAAGGTAACCCAGTTTTTCACCGCAGTTGAACGATTCACCCACCAGCTCTGTCGCCTCGACCGGTTTGCGTTTCAACAATTCTGCAATCGCATCGGTCAGTTGAATACGCCCCCAGGCTCCCGGTTCCGTGGTCTCCAGCAGTGGCCAAATATCGGCAGACAAGACATAGCGCCCTACCGCAGAGTAGTTGGATTCCAACTTGGTTTCCGGTGCCGGTTTTTCAATAATCGATGTGATACGGGCACTTTCGCCAGGTTTCAGATTGCTGGCCTCACACTCAACCACGGAATAATCATGCAGCACGTGTTCGTCTGCCTTTTGCACCAAAACCTGGCTCAGACCGGTCTGCTCAAAGCGCGCAATCATGTGTGACAGGTTGTCTTTCTTCAAATCGGCCTTTGCGTCATCCAGCAAGATGTCCGGCAACAGAACGACAAATGGAGAATCACCGACCAACGGTTTAGCGCAGAGAACGGCATGTCCCAGTCCTTTTGGCTGCCCCTGGCGAATGTGCATCAGCGTTACGCCTTTTGGCGTTATCGACTGTACCTCATCCAGCAGTTGCCGTTTCACGCGTGCCTCCAGCATCGCCTCCAGCTCGAATGAGGTATCGAAATGGTTTTCAATGGCGTTCTTGGAAGAATGCGTCACCAGGATGATCTCTTTAATCCCCGCCGCGACGCACTCGTTGACAATGTATTGAATCAACGGTTTATCAACGATTGGCAACATCTCTTTCGGAATCGCTTTGGTCGCCGGCAGCATACGCATGCCCAATCCGGCAACGGGAATAACCGCTTTCAACTTCGTCATGGTAGACCTCATTCAATCTCGTGATCGCTTTCAGCCGCAGTGGCGACAGCCTGTTACTTTCCCAACGTCTGCTTCAACCAGCGGGTGAAGTTTTCGCCTTCGGAACCGTGACGCACCCCATACTGCACAAACGCCTTCATATAGCCAAGCTTGTCACCACAATCATGGGACTTACCGCTCATATGGAACGCTTCCACCGTTTGTTCATCCATCAGCATCGCAATCGCATCGGTCAGTTGAATCTCATCACCCGCGCCGGGAGGGGTTTTCTCAAGTAACGGCCAAATATCGGCGGCAAGCACATACCGGCCGACGACGGCCAGGTTGGAAGGGGCATCCTCGCGGGCCGGCTTCTCAACCACCGCCGTCATCGGTGCGCTTTCTCCCGCTGCGATCGTCGCACCTGCGCAATCTACCACACCGTATTTGGACACATCTTGTTCCGGCACAGGTTCAACCATGATTTGGCTGTAACCCGTATCGCCAAAACGTTGGATCATTTTAGCCAGATTTTCTTTGCGCAGATCCGCCGTAGAATCATCCAGCAAAACATCCGGAAGCAGCACCACGAAAGGAGAATCACCTACCATAGGTTTGGCACACAGCACCGCATGCCCCAACCCTTTCGCCTGTCCCTGACGCACCTGCATCACGGTAACGTCCGGCGGACAAATGCTTTGCACTTCGCTCAGGAGCTGGCGCTTCACACGCGCTTCGAGCATCGCCTCCAGCTCAAACGAAGTGTCAAAATGGTTTTCAATCGCGTTTTTCGATGAATGCGTGACCAATACGATATCTTTAATCCCCGCCGCCACGCATTCAGCAACAATGTACTGGATTAAGGGCTTATCGACCACGGGCAACATTTCTTTAGGGATAGCCTTGGTCGCCGGCAACATACGAGTTCCCAAGCCCGCAACGGGGATCACTGCCTTAAGTCTTGTTTGCATTTTCATTCCAATTCATCGTAGCGCTGCATTCATCTGTGCAGCGTGAACAAGGGGATTCAATCGGGCACGCTACCGCCCTTGGCTTGCAGCTACCAAAGTACTGTTAATGGCGTATCCCCCCACGTCATTGCATGAGCCAGGCAATTTTTATGCAAAGCGGCACTCATTCTTAGTTTGAACTGTCATGCTGTTCACAAAAAAATAAAAAAAACGGTGCCTTTATAACCAAACAATGTTAGTTACTGCCGTTATATGACTAAGATTCTTATACTAATGTCTAAGTGATACAAGCCTTAGATCCCCCCAGTCAGACGTTTTCAGAATAAGACTACTCGTGCCGCATACCGATAAGAATCATAGTCAAAGAAAATTGTTTTAATGTTTTGATTTAAATAAATTTAATAAGGCGTTTCTTTTCTGAGCGCATGGCATCCCGGTAGATATTTGCTCCCCAGGCCCGTGATTCCTTTGGCCGCTCGGCGCCGATCGATGTTTATGGTAATCCTCCTGTTCTGAACCACATCCACCCGATTAAAGTTGAATTTTGCCGCCTCAACGCCCATCATTCCCGTGCGGCATAAGCCGTAGAACTTACAGGTGAAATTGGGCGTATGGAATGGATCGCTGATCCAACAATTTGGGCCGGCCTGGCCACTTTGGTCGTGCTGGAAATCGTGCTGGGTATAGACAACCTTGTCTTCATCGCCATTCTGGCGGACAAATTACCAAAACAACAAAGAGATAAGGCCCGTGTCGTCGGTTTGTTGCTGGCGCTGGTCATGCGTCTGGCGCTGCTCGCCTCCATCTCGTGGCTGGCGACGCTGACCAAACCGATGTTCATCGTCGCGGAGCACCCCTTCAGCGGCCGCGATCTGATCATGCTGGTCGGCGGGATATTCCTGCTGTTCAAAGCCACCATGGAGCTCAATGAGCGGCTGGAAGGCAAGGACGAAGAGCAGCACGGCGCGCGCAAAGGCGCACGTTTCTGGCCGGTCGTGGCGCAGATCGTGGTGCTGGACGCCGTTTTCTCGCTCGACTCGGTGATCACCGCGGTGGGGATGGTCGATCACCTGGCGGTGATGATGATCGCGGTCTGTATCGCCATCGGCCTGATGCTGCTGGCCAGCAAACCGCTGACGCGCTTCGTCAACGCGCACCCGACTATCGTTATCCTGTGCCTGAGCTTCCTGCTGATGATTGGCTTTAGCCTGGTGGCGGAGGGCTTCGGCTATCACATTCCTAAAGGCTACCTCTACGCGGCGATCGGCTTCTCGGTCATGATCGAGGCGCTGAACCAGCTGGCGCAGTTCAACCGCCGTCGCTTCCTGTCGAAGGTCCGGCCACTACGTGAACGCACCGCCGAAGCGGTGCTGCGCATGCTGAGCGGCAAACATGAAGAAGCGGAAGTCGACAGCCATTCCGCCAACCTGCTGGCGGACAGCGACAGCGAAAACGGCGAGATCTTCAATCAGCAAGAGCGGCGCATGATCGAACGCGTACTCGGCATGGCGCAGCGCACGGTCAGTAGCATCATGACCTCGCGTCACGACGTCGAATACCTTGAGCTGAACGATCCGCAGGAAAAGCTGACGCAGTTGCTGGAACGTAATCAGCACACGCGCATCGTGGTGGTGGAAAGCAGCGCCAGCGACGAACCGCTGGGCGTGATCCACACCATCGACGTTCTCAAACAGCAACTGGCGCAGGCGCCGCTGGATCTGCGTGCGCTGATACGCCAACCGTTGATCTTCCCGGAGCAGCTCACGCTGTTAAGCGCCCTGGAGCAATTCCGCCAGGCGCAGACGCATTTTGCCTTTGTGGTCGATGAGTTCGGCTCCGTCGAAGGCGTCGTCACCCTGACGGACGTGATGGAAACCATCGCCGGCAACCTGCCGGAGGCCGGTGAAGAGGTGGACGCACGCCACGACATTCAGCAAAACGAGGACGGCAGCTGGATCGCCAACGGCTATATGCCGCTGGAAGATCTGGTGTTGTACCTGCCGATGCCGTTGGAAGAAAAGCGCGAATACCATACGCTGGCGGGGCTGTTGATGGAACACAGCCAGCGCGTGCCACAAGAAGGAGAACAAATCAAGATCGGTGACTACCTGTTCGAACCATTGGAGGTCAACAGCCACCGCATCCTGAAAGTGAAGATCACCCCGCCTCCCCCACCGGAGGAGTACGAGGTTTAACATCGAGGCCGGGCATCGCCCGGCCTTCCTTTACTGGGGAACCAGCAGCTCCGTCGCCACGATCACCACCACCAACCCGACAATTACCGGCACTGAAGTACGCTTCACCACATCAAACGGCGAGATTTTCGCCATGCCGGAGACCGCCACCACCACGCCGGAAACCGGCGACAGCGTACGGCCGAGATTCGAGGCCTGCAGCATCGGGATCACCAGATAGGCAGGATTCACGCCCATCTGTGCCGCCAGTTTCGGGATCAGTTCGACAAACGCATAGAACGGCGCATTGCCGGAGCCGGTTGTCATGGCCGCCAGCATGGTGATCACCACCAACACCAGCATCATAATCAAACCGCCGGTACCGAACGACTGCGCCAACCCGATCAACCCGCTGATAAAGCCGACGGTGCTCAACCCTTGCGCGAAGACACCCGCGGCCACCAACAGCATCACCACGCTGGCGAAAGCGTCCGCCATACCGCGATACGCCACTTCCAGGCCGCTGAATACCTGTTTGGCGCTGAAGCTGCGCACAAACTCGATCGCTGCCGCCAACAGTATGCACCCTACCAGCACGGTAATAATGTGCAGTTCCGGCCCCCATTTACCGTCGAAGATCAGCACGCCGAGGATCGGCGTAAACGGCAATATCGCGTAGAACCCCGGCGCATGGGTTTTGATCTCGCTGACGTCCATAATGTGGTGCTGTTCATCACTCTTCTTATCGAGATAACGCTGCCAGAAAAAGTGCGCTACGGCCATGCAGACGATGGCGGCAATCGAGATAGGCAGCGTGGTTTTGAACGCGAAGTCCACCAGCGGCATTTCCGCCGCCTTGGCTGCCAGTACCACGTCGCCGGAAGTCGGCGCCAGGATAATCGCCGCCGGCGAAGCGCAAATGGCCGCCGCGGCGCCGCGGCTAATGCCAACGTTCACCATCAATGGGAACAGCGTCGCCATCAGCAATACGCCGAGCCCGGTAGCGGAAGAGACCGCCAATGACATCAGACAAGCGACAAAATAGGCCGCCACCATCAGCAGATAAGGCGAATTGATCATCTGCAATGGGCGCGAGGCCAGCTTGACGACCACGTCGTTGGCGCCGATATGCGTCATATAGGCGGCGAAACCGCACAGCATCATGATCATCATGCCCAGATCGCCGCCGCGGCTCATCAGCAAAATCTTGACGTACTCGATCATATCGGTCGCGCGCCAGCCGGTAGATGCGGCGCCGGACGGCAACAGCGTTTTTCCCATCAGGGCGCTGATGCCTAGCAGCAGCAGCCCTCCCACCATCAAGACGCCCGTGGCGGAATACCCTTTGATGATGTAACGGCCCACGCCCGCCGCCACCGCCGCGCCAATAAGAAGCTCTATCATGTTTCCTCAACTCGTCATTTTTTCGCGCTCAGGCGCATAGTCATAGCAGAATGCGCCCTTACTCTGCACAAATTGAGCGCGGGTCTTCATGACCTTCATCAAGGTAACGGAGGGAAATTATCGCGGGAAACGTCGATACTGACGCGGGCCGCAAGACGGCCCGCGTCAGGAGGGATTACAGCTTGTCGAGCAGCTTTTTCAGATCCTGACCCTCGCGTGAATCCTTGTTCTTTTCAGCCCATTTGTTCAGCGCATCTTTGGCCCGATCGTGCAGCGTTTTACGCAGCACCTGATCGACCTGCAGTTGGTAATTCAGCTGTTGCCAAGGCCCATAGACCCGCAGCGGGATCGGCGTTTTTTGCAGTTGCTCGATCAGTTCGCCGCGCCCTTGCCAACCGCCAGTGACGCGCACATTAAGCGCCATATCGCACTGTTTTCCCGGCATATCGATACTGCCGGCGCCGGTCAGCGCCAGCAACGGCGAATCCGCCGTCAGGCTGCTGAGCTTGACAGTGCCTTGGCTCAGGCTGGCCCGCGCCGAGACGCTTTTGACTTCGGTATAGCGCTGATAGCTGTCTTGCCCGCGCACGCTGTTATCGTTACGCGCCACCGCCTGTTGGATCAATTGCTGAATGTTCAGGCCGTGCAGCTGCGCATCCTGCATCGCCAGCTGCGCCGTACCGCTCCAACGGTGCTCAAATGACTCTGAAGAAAGACGATCGCCGGTCAAATCCCCTTTCATGCTGAATTTTCCGGTCAGCATCTGCGGCATCTCGAAGGCTTTGAGCACCGCGCCGAGCTCAACCTGGTTCAGGATCGGCTGCACGTTTATCACCGGTTTATTGCCGCGTGCGTCGAGCGATCCCGGCAAGGAGAAATCACCGCCGGCCAATTGCCCGGCAAGTTTATGCAGCGTCAGCAGGCCGCGTTGATTATCTGCCGCGACGGCTAACTGGGTAACGTTCATACCGCGGTAGGTCAACTGCGCCGCCTGCAGATTCAACTGTGCATTGAAATCGCGCAGCGCTTCCAGGTTCTGCTGCCGATCGTCGACCTGGCTGGCGATCACCGGCGCGGCGGTCACGGCGGGCTGTTCGGCGGTATTGGTGCTGGATTGCCAACCGGAAAGCGCGTCGAGATCGAGATTAGCCGAATTCAGGTTCACCACATAGCCGGGCACCGCTCCCAGGCTGGCGCTGATATCGCCGGTCAACTGGCTGTTATTGGCGCTGACGTTCAGCTGGGTGACGGCAATGTGCGCCGGCGTCTGTTGATAGACCACCTGAGCATTCCCCTCGCCTTGAATACCGCCGTTCGGAATATCTGCTCCCACCAATTGGTAATTGAACTGGGTCACCTTGGCGCCGATCTGGTGCGGGAACTGCTGCAGATCGATATCGGCCGCCATGCTGAAGGCCAGGTCGCGCTGATCGCGGTTGACCCGGCTGGAAATGTCCAGCTGCGCCTGCCGTTTCTCCGTTTGCTGCAGGGTAAGATTGATGTCCCGGACATTGATTTGCGCGTTGTCGGCGCGCTGCCAAATCAGCAAGCTGTCCACGACGCGCAAGTTATCGACGTCGAACTTCCAGGCCGTGTCTGCCGCATCAGCGCCGCTGCCGGCCGGCGCAATCGGGGCGTCCACTTGCGAGTGCTCTTCACTGTCGGGCGTGAGGCGAATGACGGCATTTTTCAACATCACCTGTTTCACAAACAGCTGATGCGACAGCAGCGGCAACAGTTTGACGTCAAGGCGCATGTTTTCCGCGCTCACCACCGGCGTCTTGGCGCCCGGCGCGGTCAGCGTCATGCGCCCGGCCAAAATACTGAGCTGCGGCCAGATATGCCAACGCAGGTCGCCTTCAAGCGTTAGCTGGTAGCCGCTCTTCTGCTCGACCTTTTTGACCATGTAACCGCGAAAATCATTCGGATTGACCAGCAGTACCAGCGCGGACATTCCCGCCACCACGACCACCAGTAAAATCGCCAATGTCGTCAGTAATCTTCTCATGCCACCCTCTTGTCAGCGCCACACCGACGGTGCATCTCGCGCCGTTAGTCCTTGTCGATTCGACTGGCTACTGCGCCCTGCTGATCGCGATATTTTGCGTCCTGCCGGCTGTTATATGGCCGGGCCGCCGGGCCGGACAACGGCTCAAAGCTCAAGGCGCCAATCAGCATCCCCGGCCGCAGCGCCAGCGGCAGCTTGCCGGAGTTGTAAAACTCCAGCACGATGCGCCCGTGCCAGCCCGGATCGATCCGGTGCGCGGTCACGTGCACCATCAGCCCCAGACGCGCCAGAGAAGAACGGCCGTCGAGCCAACCCACGAGATCGTTCGGCAGCGTCACGGATTCGAACGTCACCGCCAGGGCCAGTTCGCCGGGATGAAGGAAGAACGCCTCGCCTTCCGGCAGGACAATCTCGTCGCTCATCACGCGATCCAGCGCGGCGCTGACTTCATCTTTCGGCCCGCTGAGATCGATAAACGGCGCGGTATGGCCGCGGAACACGCGGAACTGATTGCCCAAACGGACATCTACTGTGGCCCCGTTGATGCGTTCGAGCGGCGGGCGCGGCGAAATCACCAGTTTCTCGCTATCCAGCCAGGCTTCTATATCGCGGTCGCACAGTCTCATGTCTTTCTTCTCCATCAAAACGCGTAACTAAACAAAAATTGCCACACAACGGGCGAAAGGTCTACGCCGGGGTGCAAATAGTTGGCCGTCGGCCGGAAATGCGCATTTCCGGCCATTAAGCGGCATTATTCAAAGAATTGGCTGATTTTGGCTTTCAGAATATCGATCGCGATGCGGTTTTTGCCGCCGCGCGGAACGATGATATCGGCGTATTGTTTGGAAGGTTCGATAAACTGCAGGAACATCGGGCGCACGGTCTTCTGGTATTGCGCCATCACCGAATCCATCGAGCGGCCGCGCTCGTTGACGTCGCGCTTCATGCGGCGCATCAGGCAGATATCCAGCGGCGTGTCGACGAAGATCGAGAAGTTCATCTCCTGGCGCAAACGGATATCCGTCAGCAGCAAGATCCCTTCCAGAATGATCACTTTTTTAGGTTCCAGGTGGACGGTTTCTTTCTTGCGCGTGTGTTCGGTGTAACTGTACAGCGGCAGCTCGATCGCCTTACCGGCCTTCAGCATCTGCAGATGCTGGAACAGCAGGTTGTGATCCATGGCGCTCGGGTGGTCATAGTTGGTTTTGACCCGTTCTTCCATGGTCAGGTGAGTCTGGTCTTTATAGTAACTGTCTTCTGGAATAACGCCGATGTGCTCATCGCCGACTTGCTCGCGGAGTTCGCGGTACAACGTGCTGGCGATAAGGCTTTTTCCGGAGGCAGATGCGCCAGCTATACCAATAATGACGCACTGATGCGGATTGTCAGTCATAAAATTAAAGACCTGATTTCATAGTGTGAAGGGGGGGAACTAAAACGCGACAATTATAGGGAGTCGCCGGGGATTGCGCCACTGTATATTGATATTGCGCGGCGGCGGGCGAATTCGGGCTGCCACGCCACGGGCACGCGGCATTTTAAGAATCTCGCAGCTAGGGCAACGCACCGTAACGGGTTACACTCCCCGGCGCTGACTTTTGCTCCCCGCCCCCTTTCATCGGAGATTGATGTGTTGGATTGGTATTTTCTGACTTTTTTCGGCGACAGCATGTTGCTGCTGCCCTGCGCGCTGATTCTGTTTTTATTGCTGCTCATGTCTCCCGCCACCCGCGCGGCGGGTTGGCAGTGGGCGCTGCTCTTCGGGTTCACCGGCGGGGTGGTCTGCCTGTCTAAACTGGCCTTTATGGGCTGGGGCATCGGCAGCGAGCGCTATGATTTCACCGGATTCAGCGGTCATTCCGCCCTCGCGGCCTGCATCTGGCCGCCTCTGCTCTGGACGTTGACCGGCCGATTTTCCCACCCGATACGTAGCATCGCTTTGCTGACCGGGTGGATATTGCCTTTCGCCATCGGCGTTTCGCGGCTGGAAATTCGCGTGCACTCGGTATCCGAGGTGATCAGCGGGCTGATTCTAGGCTACCTGGCCAGCGCCCTGTTCCTGCGGTTGCAGCGGAACAAAACGCGCCCGCATCTCTCCTGGCCACACTTCGCCATCGCGCTGGCCTTGCCGTTGGCGCTGATGGGGCAGCGGCAGCCGGCCCCCACCCAGGGATTGCTGGAGCATATCGCCAAAACGCTGGCGCAGATCGAACGCCCTTATACCCGTGCCGACCTGCACAAGCCTACCCCTATCCGATAAAAAAACCCGGCGCTTAAGCCGGGTTCTTTCACTGCCGCAAATAGATTACAGCGCGCGGAAGGCAATCTCCGTCGGGATCGCTTCTCCCTGCCAATACATCTGCGCCGCCACACGGCCGGCCAGTTGACGATACATGTCGGCGAATTCGCTCTCCGGACGGCTGATCACCGTCGGCGTACCGCGATCCAGATCTTCGCGCAGCGAGATATGCAGCGGCATCTGCCCCAGCAGACGGCTGTTATATTTCTGCACCAACTTCTCGGCGCCGCCGGTGCCAAAGATCGGTTCATGGTGGCCGCAGTTACTGCAGATGTGCACGCTCATGTTTTCCACGATGCCCAGCACCGGCACATGCACCTTCTCGAACATCACGATGCCCTTGGCGGCATCCAGCAGGGCGATATCCTGCGGCGTGGTGACTACCAGCGCGCCGGTCACCGGAATGTTCTGCGACAGCGTCAGCTGGATGTCGCCGGTACCCGGCGGCATGTCCAGCACCAGGTAATCCAGATCCGGCCACAGCGTATCCTGCAGCAGCTGCATCAGCGCCTTGCTGGCCATCGGGCCGCGCCACACCATGGCGTTGTCGTCGGTCACCAGATAACCGATGGAGTTGGTCGCCAGGCCGTGCGCCATGATCGGCGCCATGTGCTGCCCGTCCGGCGAAGTCGGCCGCTCATGTTCGGTGCCCAGCATATTGGGGATCGACGGGCCGTAAATGTCGGCGTCCAGAATACCGACCTTGGCGCCTTCGGCGGCCAGCGCCAGCGCCAGATTGACGGCGGTGCTGGATTTCCCCACCCCGCCTTTGCCGGAGCTGACGGCGATGATGTTGCGCACGCCTTTGATCCCGGCTTGGCCGTTGGCGCGTTTCAGCGTCGTGATATCGTGTTTCAGCTTCCAGTCGATGGCGGCGGCGCCGGTCACGCGCAACAGCTCAGGGCCGACGCTCGCCTGCAGCGCTTCAAAACCGCTCTGCCAGGCAAACGGCATCGTCAGTTCGATATGCAGTACGTCGTCCAATAATGCGCAGTGATGAATAGCCTTCAGCGCAGTCAGGTTGTTTTTCAACGTCGGGTGTTCAAAGGCGGCCAGTACACCGGTCACCAGGGCGCGCAGAACTTCGGGGTTGGTCTGCTCAGGGGATTTTGCGTTCATCCCGGCTCCTTGATTTTGAATGGGTAGCTTCCGGCTAAGCATACCAGAACTGCGCGGCGGCTGGCGCGTATAACCTGTAAGAAACCGCCCTAGCAGCGAAGGGCGCGATCGGTTAACATCGAAGGCCCTTTTATTCATTACAGAAAGCAAGTTCTCACTATGGCTCAAGTCGCGAAAAAATTATTGGTGACGTGCGCGCTACCGTACGCAAATGGTTCCATCCATCTCGGCCACATGCTCGAGCACATCCAGGCGGATATCTGGGTGCGTTACCAACGAATGCGCGGCCACGAAGTGCATTTCATCTGCGCGGACGACGCGCACGGCACGCCGATCATGCTGAAAGCGCAGCAACTGGGCGTTAAACCGGAAGAAATGATCGCGGAGATGAGCCAGGAGCACCAACAGGATTTCGCCGGCTTTGGCATCAGCTATGACAACTATCATTCGACCCATAGCGATGAAAACCGTGAGCTGTCCACCCTGATTTACAGCCGCCTGAAAGAAAACGGGTTTATCAAGAACCGCACCATTTCTCAGCTGTACGATCCGGAGAAAGGCATGTTCCTGCCGGACCGTTTCGTGAAAGGCACCTGCCCTAAATGCAAATCGCCGGATCAGTACGGTGACAACTGCGAAGTGTGCGGCGCCACCTACAGCCCGACGGAACTGATCGATCCGAAGTCCGTCGTTTCCGGCGCGACGCCGGTGATGCGAGACTCGGAGCACTTCTTCTTCGATCTGCCGGCCTTCAGCGAAATGCTGCAGGCGTGGACGCGCTCCGGCGCGCTGCAGGAGCAGGTGGCGAACAAGATGCAGGAGTGGTTCGAATCCGGTCTGCAGCAGTGGGACATCTCCCGCGATGCGCCTTACTTCGGCTTCGAAATCCCGGATGCGCCGGGCAAATACTTCTACGTCTGGCTGGACGCGCCGATCGGCTACATGGGTTCCTTCAAGAACCTGTGCGACAAGCGCGGCGATCTGGACTTCGACGAGTTCTGGCGCAAAGACTCCACCACCGAGCTGTACCACTTTATCGGCAAGGACATCGTCTACTTCCACAGCCTGTTCTGGCCGGCGATGCTGGAAGGCAGCAACTTCCGCAAACCGACCAACCTGTTCGTGCACGGCTACGTGACGGTGAACGGCGCCAAGATGTCAAAATCGCGCGGCACCTTCATCAAGGCCGGCACCTACCTGCAGCATCTGGACGCCGACTGCCTGCGTTATTACTACGCCGCCAAGCTCTCTTCACGCATTGATGACATCGATCTCAATCTGGAAGACTTCGTGCAGCGCGTGAACGCCGACATCGTCAACAAGGTGGTGAACCTGGCGTCACGCAACGCCGGCTTTATCAACAAGCGCTTCGGCGGCAAGCTGGCCGACAGCCTGGCCGATCCGGCGCTGTACCAGACCTTCGTCGACGCGGCGCAGAGCATCGCCGAAGCCTACGCCGGCCGCGAGTTCAGCCGCGCGATCCGCGAAATCATGGCGCTGGCCGATCTGGCCAACCGTTATGTGGATGAGCAGGCACCGTGGGTAGTGGCGAAGGAAGAAGGCCGCGACGCCGATCTGCAGGCCATCTGTTCAATGGGCATCAACCTGTTCCGCGTGCTGATGACTTACCTGAAGCCGGTGCTGCCTTCGCTGACCGAACGCGCCGAAACGTTCCTCAATGCCGAGCTGAGCTGGGACGCGATCCCGCAGCCGCTGCTGGGCCATCAGGTGAACGCGTTCAAAGCGCTGTTCAACCGCATCGATCTGGACAAGGTCAACGAGATGGTCAATGCCTCGAAGGAAGACATGGCCGCCGCCAAGCCGGTGACCGGCCCGCTGGCTGACGATCCGATCCAGGAAACCATCACCTTCGACGACTTCGCCAAGGTCGACATGCGTATCGCCCTGATCAAGAGCGCCGACTTTGTCGAGGGCTCCGACAAGCTGCTGAAGCTGCAGCTGGATCTGGGCGGCGAATCGCGCCAAATCTTCTCCGGCATTCGCTCCGCTTACCCGGATCCGAAAGCGCTGGAAGGCCGTCTGACCATCATGGTCGCCAACCTGGCGCCGCGTAAAATGCGCTTCGGCGTGTCAGAAGGCATGGTGATGGCGGCGGGCCCCGGCGGGAAAGAGATCTTCCTGCTGAGCCCGGACAGCGGCGCGCAGCCTGGCATGCAGGTCAAGTAATCGCGCAGATGCGTGGCATAGGGAGGGTCGAGCTTGCTCGGCCCTTTTTTTATGCCCCAATCCCCACGTTATAAGCATGAAGAAAAAGTCATAACCGCCCTGATTCCCCTGCCCGCCGCATCCGGCTATGATGCTCCGAAACCCAAAATAGACGTCCAGACAGAAAGACTGCTATAACAGACCTTCACCGGGATCGTTTCCCTGCTTTTTTGGAGCCTATAATAATGAAAAACCTCAAGACTTCGCTGCTCGCCCTCAGTCTGCTGGCTGCCCTGCCACTGCAGGCGGCGGAAAACGCCGCCGTGCCGGCCGCCATCGCTCAACATCAGGGGCCGGTGCGCATCGCGGTGATCCGCAACCTCGGATCCGACGACAACACCACGCAATTTTTGGCGGGCGCCATTCAGGAAGGGCGCAAGCTGGGCTTCAAGGTGGACACCTTCCTCAGCAACGGCGACGACGCGCGTTTTCAGGACTTCGTCAACCAGGCTATCAGCCAGAAATATGACGGCATCATTCTCTCGCAGGGGCGGGCTCCCTATTCCACCGACCTGGTCAAGCGCATCGCGGCGGCCGGCATCGCCGTCGCGGCTTTCGATACCGACGTCAGCGGCCGCGTTCCCGGCGTCACCGTCTCGCAGCAGGACGACGCTTCGCTGGCTAACGCCTCGTTCGGCCAGTTGGTGAAGGATTTCAACGGCCAGGCCAACATCATCAAACTCTGGGTGGCAGGCTTCCCGCCGATGGAGCGCCGCCAGGCCGCTTACCAGCAGTTGCTGAAACAGCATCCGGGCATTCACGAGCTGGAATCGATTGGCGCAGTTTCATCCGACGTGCAGGGAGATACCGCCAATAAAGTGGGCGCGGTGCTGGCGAAATACCCGAAAGGCAAGATTGACGCCATCTGGGGCACCTGGGATGCCTTTACCCAAGGGGCTTACAAGGCGTTGAAAGAGAACGGCCGCACCGAAATCAAACTGTACAGCATCGATATCTCCAACCAGGATTTGCAGCTGATGCGCGAGGCCGGCAGCCCGTGGCAGGTCAGCGTGGCGGTGGATCCGAAGCTGATCGGCGCGGTCAACCTGCGCCTGGTGGCCAACAAGATCGCCGGGGAAAGCACGCCGGACAACTATCAGTTCAAAGCGGCGGTCATTCCGCAGGCGCTGCTGCTGGCGCAGCCGGGGCCGGTCAACGTCGCCGGGCTGGCTAAGATCATCCCCGGCTGGGGCACCAGCAGCGATTTCGTTCAGCCATGGTTCGCCACGCTGCAGGCCGAACACGGTAAATAATGCTGTTTTTGACGAGGCTGCCGACGCAGCCTCTGTTTTTAAACTAATTATCGGCTTTCCCCTTCCGTCCCCGCCAAAATGCGCTATGTTATCTGCATCGCCCAATAACTGTATGCATAAACAGGCCTCAAATGAAGGGATTCCCCTCGCTGATCAACGTACTGCTGGCCAGTTCGCTGGTGTTGACCATCGGCCGCGGCGTTACGCTGCCGTTCATCACCATCTACCTCACCGAACATTTCCATCTGCTGCCGAAGAGCGTGGGCGTGATCCTGGGCGTCAGCCTGACCCTCGGCATCCTTGCCAGCCTGTACGGCGGCTATCTGGTGGACAAATTCAGCAAAAACCGCCTGATCCTGCTGTCGATTTTATTGTTCGCGCTGAGTTTCTTCGCCATTCCCTGGATCCCGCGCCCCGGCGGCGTGATCGTGGTGCTGGCGATCCTGCATACCTGTTATTCGGTGTTAGGCATCACCATAAAGGCCTGCTTCGCCGACTGGCTGCCGGTCGAGCAGCGCATCAAGGCTTTCTCAATCAACTACACGCTGGTCAACGTCGGCTGGGCGATCGGCTCTGCGCTCGGCGTTCTGGTGGCCGGGCTTAGCCCGCTGCTGCCGTTTTACCTGTCGGGGGGATTGGCGCTGGCGACGGTGACGGCGCTAAGCCTGCGCTTGCGCGGCCGGGAACAGCGCCCGACAACAACCGCCGCCGCACCGGCGGCACTCCCCAACTTCCGTCAGACGCTGACCATCTTGCGAAACGATCGGCGGCTTATCTACTTCACCCTCGGCAGCACCCTGGGCGCCGTGGTGTTCGGTCAGTTCACCGGCTATCTGTCGCAGTATCTGATCACCGTCTCCAGCGCCGAGTTCGCCTACAAAATCATTGGGTTGGTGATGATCGTCAACGCCGGCATCGTCATCGCCCTGCAATACCTGCTCAGCCGCGGCATGCGCCAGGAAAACATGCTGCGCTGGCTGGTGCTGGGCACGCTGTTTTTCATCGTCGGGCTGCTCGGTTTCATGGCGGCCGGCCAGGCGGTCTGGCTGTGGCTGGCGGCGATGGCGGTGTTTACCTTAGGCGAGATCATCGTTATCCCGGTGGAATACATGTTCATCGACTTTATTGCGCCGCCGCACCTGAAAGGCAGTTACTATGGAGTACAAAACCTCAGCGCGCTGGGCGGCGCCATCAACCCGGTGCTGTGCGGGGTGCTGCTCAGCTATGCCGCGCCGCCCTTGATGTTCGTGATGCTGATCGTCGCCGCCCTGCTCAGCCTGCTATTTTTCTTCCTCGGCCACCGGCTGGCGGAACGTTCTGCGGCAACGGCCGAAGACGCGCGCTGATCCCGCAGGCAGCGGCCTATACGGGCTGTCAACCCGCCGCTCGGGCATAGCACCCATAGCGAGAATTCATGGTGCGATCTGTGGCATGGCTCACAGTTTAATTGTATGATGAATACATCAGTTAAACGGGAAAAGACAATGGCCAACGTGCTCACACTGTGCTGGAAATACCTGAGGGCCCTGCTCCTTATCTACCTGTGTCTGTTCGTCGGCAACGCGGTGGCGGCGCTGCTGCCGTTCGCCATTCCCGGCAGCATCATTGGCATGCTGCTGCTGTTCGCCCTGCTCTCTACCCAGATTATGCCGGCCAAATGGGTTAAACCCGGCTGCCATTTGCTGATCCGCTATATGGTGCTGCTGTTCGTGCCGATCGGCGTCGGGGTGATGAAATACTACGACCAGATCGTCGCGCATCTGGGCCCGCTGGTTATCTCTTGCCTCATCAGCACGCTGATGGTGTTGGTGGTGGTCGGCTATACCTCACACTATTTTCATCGCGAGCGCCGCATCGCCGGCAAGCCCGACGACACGGAGGGCAATTCATGATCCATGAAATCTGGTGGTCGTTGCCGCTGACGCTGGCGGTCTATTTCGCCGCGCGCTGGCTGGCGCGCAAGCTGAATATGCCGCTGCTCAACCCGCTGCTGGTGTCCATGGCGGTGATCATCCCGCTGCTGCTGCTCACCGGTATTCCCTATGAACGCTACTTTCAGGGCAGCAAAATCCTCAACGATCTGCTGCAGCCGGCGGTCGTCGCGCTGGCCTTCCCGCTCTATGAGCAGCTGCACCAGATCCGCGCGCGCTGGAAGTCGATTATCGCGGTGTGCTTCATCGGCAGCCTGACCGCCATGATCAGCGGCGGCGCCATCGCCCTGTGGCTGGGCGCCACGCCGGAAATCGCCGCCTCTATCCTGCCGAAATCGGTCACTACGCCGATCGCCATGGCCGTCGCGGACTCGCTCGGCGGCATTCCGGCGATCAGCGCAGTCTGCGTCATTTTCGTCGGTATCCTCGGCGCCGTGTTCGGCCATACGTTGTTCAACCTGTTGAAAATCACCACCCACTCGGCGCGCGGCCTGGCGATGGGCACGGCATCCCACGCGCTGGGCACCGCACGCTGCGCCGAGATGGACTACCAGGAAGGCGCTTTCGGCTCGCTGGCGTTGGTGATCTGCGGCATCATCACCTCGCTGCTGGCACCGTTCCTGTTCCCGGTGCTGCTGCGCCTGTTCGGCTGAACAGGGTGAAACTTGCGATACATCTCGCATTTATGTATTTCATTGCATTAATTTCATCAATTAAGAGACATAAATCACACTTTAATGTCTCTGGCCTGCCTAGAATGTTATCCCGTTAACCCGTAGAGAGACTTTCTATGCATCCGCGTTTTCACACCGCTTTCAGCGCACTGCCCGCGACACTGCAATCCGCCCTGCGGCCTTATCTGGACGCGCCAGACTTTCCGGCGATGTTCACGGCCGAGCAAGCGGCGGCGATCCGCACAGGCTGCGGGTTGGACGATGATGCGCTGGCATTCGCGCTGCTGCCGCTGGCGGCGGCCTGCTCGTTAACCCCGATATCGCACTTTCACGTCGGCGCCATCGCGCGCGGGCAAAGCGGCAACCTCTATTTCGGCGCCAATATGGAGTTCAGCGGCGCGCCGCTGCAGCAAACCGTGCATGCAGAGCAGTGCGCGGTTACCCATGCCTGGCTGCGCGGCGAGCCGGCGCTGGCCTCGGTCACCGTCAACTACACGCCGTGCGGCCATTGCCGCCAGTTTATGAATGAACTGAACAGCGGTGGCGAGCTGCAGATCCGTCTGCCGGGCCGCGCGCCGGCCACGCTGGCGGACTATCTGCCGGACGCCTTCGGCCCGAAAGATCTGGATATCGCTTCGCTGCTGATGGACGAGGTCGATCACGGGCATCAACTGCCGCTGAACGATGCGCTGACGCAAGCGGCGCTGGCGGCGGCCAATCAGAGCCATGCTCCGTACAGCAACGCCCACAGCGGCGTAGCGCTGGAAACGCAGGACGGCAGCCTCTACGCCGGCCGCTATGCGGAAAACGCCGCTTTCAACCCGAGCCTGCCACCGCTGCAGGCCGCGCTGATCCTGCTGAACCTCTCCGGCGGCGACTGCCAGAACATTCGCCGCGCCGTGCTGGCCGAACCGCAGGACGCGAGCATCAGCCAATGGGATGCCACCCGCGTCACCCTGGCGGCGCTGGGTTGCCAAAACGTCAGCCGCGCCGCCTTCTAAGCGCACGACGGCGGGGCCATCCGGTTCCGCCGTTAACAGCACCGCCCGCCAAATACAATGCCCCGACGCCGCCAGAGACACTTTCTTTAGTTAAAAAATCATTTGATTGTCGATAATTACGCCAACCTGGTTCATCATCGGGCAACAAATGCTGTACATCTTCTCTTTATCTTTTAGGATCGTCGGCAATACAGTTATCTGATACGTGAAGAGTAAAACTGATGGAACTAGAATACGAAAGCAAACGCCCGCTCTACATCCCTTACGCCGGCCCGATTCTGCTGGAATTTCCGCTGCTGAACAAAGGCAGCGCTTTCACCGAGGAAGAACGTAGCCACTTCAACCTGCACGGCCTGCTGCCGGAAGCGGTGGAGACCATCGAAGAACAGGTGGAACGCGCCTACCGTCAGTATCAGGATTTCAAGAACGATAACGATAAGCACATCTACCTGCGCAACATCCAGGACACCAACGAAACCCTGTTCTATCGCCTGCTGGACTCGCACCTGAGCGAGATGATGCCGATCATCTACACCCCGACCGTCGGCGAGGCCTGCGAACACTTCTCCGATATCTACCGCCGCGCGCGCGGGCTGTTCATCTCCTACCCGAACCGCGATCGCATCGATGACATGCTGCAAAACGCCACCAAGCAGAACGTCAAGGTGATCGTGGTCACCGACGGCGAGCGCATTCTCGGCCTGGGCGATCAGGGCATCGGCGGCATGGGGATTCCAATTGGCAAGCTGTCACTGTACACCGCCTGCGGCGGCATCAGCCCGGCCTATACCCTGCCGGTAGTGCTGGACGTCGGCACCAACAACCCGCAGCGCCTCAACGATCCGCTGTACATGGGCTGGCGCCATCCACGTATCTCCGGCGAGGAGTACCACGCCTTCGTCGAAGAGTTTATTCAGGCGGTCAAACGCCGCTGGCCGAACGTGCTGCTGCAGTTCGAAGACTTCGCGCAGAACAACGCCACCCCGCTGTTGAACCGCTACCGCGACGAGATTTGCTGCTTTAACGACGACATCCAGGGCACCGCCGCGGTCACCCTCGGCAGCCTGATCGCCGCCAGCCGCGCCGCCGGCAGCCAGCTGCGCGATCAGACCGTCACCTTCCTCGGCGCCGGTTCCGCCGGCTGCGGCATCGCCGAGCAGATCATCGCGCAGATGAAGTCCGAGGGGTTGAGCGAAGACGAAGCGCGCGCCCGCGTATTCATGGTTGACCGCTTCGGCCTGCTGACCGACAAACTGCCGAACCTGCTCGACTTCCAGAGCAAGCTGGTGCAGAAGAGCGACAACCTGGCCGGCTGGGAAACCGCCAGCGACGCCATCTCGCTGCTGGACGTGGTGCGCAACGCCAAGCCAACCATTCTGATCGGCGTGTCCGGCCAGCCGGGGCTGTTTACCGAAGAGCTGATCCGCGAGATGCACAAGCACTGCGAGCGCCCTATCGTGATGCCGCTGTCCAACCCGACCTCGCGCGTGGAAGCCCGTCCGGAAGACATCATCAACTGGACCGACGGCGCCGCCCTGGTGGCGACCGGCAGCCCGTTCGCGCCGGTAAGCTACAAAGAGCAGCTGTACCCGATTGCTCAGTGCAACAACTCCTACATCTTCCCGGGCATCGGTTTGGGCGTGCTGGCCTCCGGCGCCACCCGCGTCACCGACGCCATGCTGATGGCCGCCAGCCGCGCGCTGGCGGATTGTTCGCCGCTGGCTACCGACGGCCACGGCGCGCTGCTGCCGAATATCGACGATATTCAGGGCGTGTCGAAGTGCATCGCCATGGAAGTGGGTAAAGCCGCCCAGCTGCAGGGCGTGGCGATCGTCACCTCCGAAGATGCGCTGTCGAAAGCCATCGAGCACAACTTCTGGCGGCCGCAGTACCGCAGCTACAAGCGCACCTCGTTCTGAATGGTGAGCTGAAATGACCCAGCCCGGCTCCGCCGGGCTTTTTTGTGCGGCAAAACCGCCGAAAAATGCGGCGGCGCGCGTGCTTCAGGCGGTTCGCGTCTTGCGTCGGTCGGTCAGGTAAAGTAGCCTTGATCCATCTTTTTCAGCCCGGCGCGCGTAAGGCAACAACATGTGGAAACGCCTGATCATCAGCCTGTTCATCATCATTGCGGTGTTGATGGGTTCGGCTATTGCGCTCGATCGCTGGATCAGTTGGAAAACCGCGCCTTACGTCTACGACGAACTGCAGGAATTGCCGCATCGCCAGGTCGGCGTGGTGCTCGGCACCGCCAAGTATTACCGCACCGGGGTGATCAACCAGTATTACCGTTACCGCATTCAGGGAGCGATCAACGCTTATAACAGCGGCAAGGTAAAATACCTGCTGCTGAGCGGCGACAACGCCCAGCAAAGCTATAACGAACCGATGACCATGCGGCGCGATCTGATCGCCGCCGGCGTGGCGCCGAGCGATATCGTGCTGGACTACGCCGGCTTCCGCACCCTGGATTCCATCGTGCGCACCCGCAAGGTGTTCGACACCAACGATTTCATCATCATCACCCAGCGCTTCCACTGCGAGCGCGCGCTGTTCATCGCCCTGCACATGGGCATTCAGGCGCAGTGTTACGCGGTGCCGTCGCCGAAGGACATGATGACGGTGCGCGCCCGCGAGATCTTCGCCCGCCTGGGCGCACTGACCGATCTGTATATCCTCAAGCGTGAACCGCGCTTCCTCGGCCCGCTGATCCCGATCTCCGCCATGCACACCGTGCCGGAAGACGCCCAGGGCTATCCCGCCGTCTCGCCGGAACAGTTGGTTGAGCTGGAGCACAAGCTGAAAGAAGAGAAGCAGAAAGCCAAACAGCCCTGACGGGTAATGCCCCAAAAAGAAAGGCCGGCATATTTTGCCGGCCTTGTCGTCTGTGCTGCGGTAGCTCTACTTCTTCTTGGCGTATTTCAACGAATCCAGCGCCACGGCGAAGATGATGATGCTGCCCTTGATGATGTACTGCCAGTACGGGTTGATGCCGATATAGGTCAGGCCGTAGTTGATGACGGTGAAGATGATCACCCCTGTCACCACGCCCCACACCGTACCCACGCCGCCGGCGAAGGAGACGCCCCCCACCACGCAGGCGGCGATGGCGTCCAGCTCATACATAAAGCCAAGGTTATTGGTGGCGCTGCCGATACGCCCCGCTTCCAGCAGGCCGCCGAAGGCGTAGAACACGCCGGACAGCGCATAGATCATGATCAGGTTCAGCGGTACGTTAACGCCGGAGACCTTGGCCGCTTCCGGGTTGCCGCCGATGGCGAAGATGTTCTTGCCGAAGCGGGTCTTGGTCCACAGGATCCAGACGAAAATGATGGCAATCAGCGCGTAGAAGGTAATATACGACAGCTTAAAATCGCCGAAGCGCAAGAAGCCTTGGGCAAAGGTGGAAAACTTCGGATCAAAGCCCGCGACCGGCGACGCGCCGACCGAATCGTAATACAGCGAGTTGATGCCGTAGACGATGATCATGGTGCCCAAGGTGGTGATGAACGGCGTCACGTTGAGATAGGCGATAATCAGGCCGTTAACCAGGCCGATCACCGCGCCGACCGCACACACCAGCAGGATGACCAGGGGAATCGACCAGGTTTCCATGTGAGGGAACACCTTGTTGACGTTATCCATCGATTGCAGCAGCGTGGCCGCCACCACCGCCGCCAACCCCACCTGCCGCCCGGCGGACAGGTCGGTGCCCTGGGTGACGATCAGCCCCGCCACGCCCAGCGCGATGATGATGCGCACCGAAGACTGCGTCAGGATGTTGCTCAGGTTCATCAGGCTAAGGAAAGTCGGGTCCTGAATGATGATGATGGCCAACAGCACCAGCAACACCACGTAAATGCCGCCTTCCTTGAAATAGGTAAATAAGGTTTTTTTATTTAGCGCGTTCATAATTCCGATCCTTAAAGGTGCAGGGAGGCGAGACGTAAGATTTCATTTTGCGAGGTCTGTTTGGTGTTAACGATGCCCGCAACCTGACCATTGCTCATCACCAAAATACGGTCGGTGATCCCCAACAGCTCCGGCATTTCGGACGAGACGATAATGATCCCCTTGCCCTTCTTCGCTAGCTCGGTCATCAGCTGATAGATCTCGAACTTGGCGCCCACGTCAATGCCGCGCGTCGGTTCATCCAGCATCAGGATCTCCGGCTGCGTCAGCAGCCAGCGGCCGATGATCACCTTCTGCTGATTGCCGCCGGACAGCGAGCCGATATGGGTGTGATGCCCCGGCGTTTTCACCCGCATGGCGTCGATCACCCATTGGGTGTCGCTCTTCATCCGCGCGTTATCCAGCAGGCCGAGCTTGTTTTTATAATTGCGGATATTGGAGATCAGCGAGTTGAAACCCACGTCGAGGTAGGCGTAAATCCCGGTGGATCGCCGCTCTTCGGTCACCAGCGCAAAGCCGTGGTTGATCGCTTCGTTGGCGCTGTGGTTGTCGATCGCCTTGCCGTGCAGCTTGATGGTGCCCGCCACCTTTTCACGAATGCCGAACAGCGTCTCGACGATATCGGTGCGTTTGGCGCCCACCAGCCCGGCGATGCCGAGGATCTCGCCCTGATGCAGATCGAAGGACACATCGCGGATCGAAGGCTGGCGCAGCGATGTCAGGTTCTTCACCTCGAGGATCACCTCACCCGGCGTGTTCTGCCTGTCGGGGAAACGCTGGCTCAGCGAGCGGCCGACCATCATGGCGATGATCTTGTCCATGTCCAGCCCTTCCAGCGGCTGGGTGGCGATCCACTGGCCGTCGCGCAGCACCGTTATCTCGTCGCACAGCTGGAAGATCTCTTCCATCTTGTGCGAGATATAGACGATGCCGCAGCCGCGCTCTTTCAGCTTGCGGATGATGGTGAACAGGTGATTGACCTCCTTCTCCGTCAACGAAGAGGTCGGTTCGTCCATGATGACGATCTTGGCGTCATAGGAAAACGCCTTGGCAATCTCGATCATCTGCATCTGCGACACCGACAGGTTGCCCACCTTTTCGCGCGGGTTGATGTCAATATCCAGCTCGTCGAAGATCGCCTGAGTGTCTTTGAACATCTTGTCCTGATCGACGAACAGGCCTTTGGTCGGGTAGCGCCCCAGCCACATGTTGTCCATCACGGTGCGTTGCAGCACCAGGTTCAGCTCCTGATGCACCATCGAAACGCCGTGTTCCAGCGCTTCCTTCGAGCTCTTGAAATCGATTTCCCGGCCCTGAAATACAATGCTGCCGCTGTCTTTTTTGTAAATGCCGAACAGGCATTTCAACAACGTCGATTTCCCCGCGCCGTTCTCCCCCATCAGGGCGTGAATCGAGTGCGGACGGACGCGTAAATTGACATTGTCCAAGGCTTTGACGCCGGGAAATGACTTACAGATATCCGTCATTTCCAGCAAAAATTCGCGTGAGCTATCGGCCATAAATACACCTGGCTTAACGATCTTGCAGTCGTAAACATCCCCGCCGGCGGTATCCCTGGTGTTGGCGCCGCAGGCGGGGTCTTAGCGGGATCTCAATTCTTATTTAACAAACTGAGACAGGTTGTCTTTATCTACGCCGACGTAAGGAATACGCACGACTTTATTTTCGATTTTATATTGGGTGCCTTCGGTGGCCGGCTTGCCCGCCGCCAGGTTTTTCGCCAGCTCGAAGGTGGCCTTCGCCTGGTTGTCGGCGTCGTTCAGCACCGTGCCCGCCATCGCGCCGGATTTCACCAGCGCCAGCGCTTCAGGCAACGCATCGACGCCGAACACCGGAATACTGGTCTTGTTGTGCGCTTTCAGCGCTTCCACCGCGCCCATCGCCATGGCGTCGTTGTTGGCGATCACCACTTCGATCTTGTTGGCGTTCGGGCCGGAGAGCCAGGCATCCATCTTGTCTTTCGCCTGCGCGGTATCCCACATCGCGGTATCCATCTGCAGCTGCTGGGTCTTGATGCCTTTTTCGTTCAGCGTTTTCACCACGTAGGTGGTGCGCGCTTCGGCATCCGGGTGGCCCGGCTCGCCCTTCAGCAGCACGAACTGGATCTGGCCGTCTTTATTCAGATCCCAGGCCGGGTTGGCTTGCCAGTGTTTGGCGATCAGTTCACCCTGGATCACGCCGGATTCTTTGGAGTCGGTGCCGACGTAATATGCCTTGTCATAGCTGTCCAGCGCCTTGCGGGAAGGTTCTTTGTTGTAGAACACCACCGGGATATCGTTTGCGCGCGCCTTATCGATGACCACCGGCGCAGCGGCCGGGTCGACCAGGTTGATCGCCAGCGCTTTCACGCCCTTGGCCAGCAGCACGTCGATCTGATCGTTCTGTTTGGACTGGTCGTTCTGCGAGTCATTCATCAACAGGGTAACGTCCGGTGAAGCCTTGGCGTCTTTCTCGATCGCCTTACGCACCACCGACATGAAGTTGTCGTCGTATTTGTAAATCGTGACGCCAATACGGGTATCAGCATGGGCTGCGGCGCCAAACATCATGGCTGCGGCCATGGCGGCCAGGGTGAAAACCTTCTTATTCATTGTCAGTCTCCGGTTCTGTGTAGGGTATTACTCGTCTTTGAGCCAATGGTCACCGGCAGTGCGTACACCCCAGGCCTGGCGATTTCCACTCAACACCTGTCGTCCGTGGATCTTGTTATTTCCGAGAAATGCTGTGTCAGCGCGAGATAAAGGTTGCAGCGGCAAGGGCCTTTGCGCCGGAAAACGCCTAGAGCATAGACGGCGCGATGTTAATATTCTGTGAATTTTCTCACAGATTGAAAACGGTTACACAAGATTAAATCGTCAGAGAGTGACCGTCGCCTCACTTTGCCAGGGGGCGACAGAATGGCGCCGCACCAGCGTCGGCATGAACAGATGAGCGGCCTGCGGCTCCGCCAGGCCTGCTGCGCCCTGCAATGCCAGCTCGGTCGCCAACGTGGCCATCGAAACGATCGGGTAACGCACCGTGGTGAGTTTGGGGCTGGTGTAGCGCGCGATGGGAATGTCGTCGAAGCCGATCAGCGAGAAATGCTGCGGCACCGTGATACCGTTTTCTTTCAGCACCGCCATGGCGCCGGCGGCCATGGCGTCGTTGTAGGCGAACACCGCGCTCAGCTGTAAGTTGCGCCCCAGCAGCTCGACCATCGCCGCCTCGCCGCCCTGCAGATCCGGCGAACCGTAGGCACGCCAGTTGTCGGGCGTGGCCAGCCCGGCGGCGGCCATCGCCTGCGCATAGCCCTGCTGGCGCAGCGGCCCGTCTTCGATCGGGTGATTGGAGCCCAGATAGCCGATGCGCCGGTGGCCCTGCGACAGCAAAAGACGCATCGCCATTTCTGCGCCGCAGACGTTATCCAGCCCGACGCAGCGCGGCTCATAGCCGGGGATAATCCGGTTGATCAGCACCATGCCCGGCACCTGCTCCAGAAAACCGATCAGCTCGGCGTCGCTCAGGGCTTTGGCGTGAACAATCAGGGCGTTACAGCGCTGGCGGATCAGCACTTCGATCGCGTGGCGCTCTTTGTCCGCCTGATGATAGCTGTTGCCGATCAGCAGATACTTGTGGTGTTTCTGCGCCACCGTGTCTACCGCTTTCACCAGCGCGCCGAAGAACGGATCGGACACGTCCATCACCACCACGCCCAACGTATCGCTGCTTTGGGTCGCCAACGCCTGCGCGTTGGCATTGGGGCGATAGCCCAGATCCGCCACCGCCTGCAGCACCTGCTCGCGCGTCTCTTTGCTGGTCAGCGCGCTGTGGTTCAGCACGCGGGAGACGGTCGCTACGGAGACCCCGGCGCGTTTCGCCACGTCGCGAATAGTGATCGGATGAACTGGAGGCATGCGGGATCCTGAAATCGGGGTAGTGGCCGGTGGCGCTATCCTACCCCGATTGGCCCGCTGCTCTGCGTGAATTACGTCACAGGAAAGAAAACGTTTACATACATTTTTTTAACCTGCCGACGGGCGCTCACTTCAGCGCTTTGGATTCCGCTTCGCCGGCGGCCATCTGCGTCAATTTGCGCCACAGCCATTCCATCGGCCCCTGTTCGAAGTAACGCAGCCACAGTGCGGAAAAGACCAGGTTGACCAACCAGACCAGCGGCACAAACGCCAACAGCTGCAGCCGGTCAAACTGCTCATAGAGGCCAAAGCGATAAAACAGCGTGGTGCAGATCAGCGTTTGCAGCAGGTAGTTGCTTAACGCCATACGCCCCACCTGGCTCAGCCAGCGGGCGATGCGCAGGCGCGACAGCGCGGGCCAGAAACCGTAACACAGCGCCAGATAGCCCATCGCCTGCAGCGGCGCGCCCAGCTCGCGCGGCACCTGCAGCAGGAAACCGCTCCAGCGATAGTCCCAGTGCACCTGCCATTGCAGCGCCACCGCCGGCAGTTGGATCAGCACGGACAGCGGCAACAGCCACGCCGCCTGCCGCAGGTAATAGCCGGAGGAATAGCTGCCGCGCAGCCAGCCGCTGCGCATCAGCCCGGCGCCGAACAGCATCAGCCCCGCCAGCTCCCAGCCATACTGCGCGCCGATGGCCAGCAGGCTGGACGAGAGCAGATCGGCGCGGCTGCGCCAGGCTTCGAAACCGCCCTGCAGCTTCCAAAACTTCTCGTACTGCAACTCCGCCACGCCCGGCTGCCAGAAGCTGCCCGGCTCACCGTGCGAGACAAAACCGAGCAGCAGCAGCACCGCCACGCCGATCAGGTACAGCACGACGCCGGTTTTCAGCAGTTGGAAGGTGTCTTTGGCCTCGCGGATCATGCGCCAGCACACCAGGCCGATCAGCCCGTAGGCCAGCAGAATGTCACCGTCCCACAGGAAGATGGCGTGCGCGAGGCCGAACAACACCAGCCACGACAGCCGCGCGCGGATCCAGCTTTTGCCGCGCCGCAGCAGCATTTGCAGCCCGGCACCGAACAGCAGCGCGAACATCGCCAGGAACTTGGCCTGGGCGAAGAGATCCAGCAGCGCCCAGGTCCAGGCATCGCGCGATGACGGCATCCCCAGATAGGCCGGATTGAGGTAGGCGGCCTTCGGCAAGCCGAAGGCGCTGATGTTCAGCAATAAAATGCCGAGGATGGCGATGCCGCGCACGCAGTCCAGCGTGGCAATGCGCGGCAGAGGATGACTGTTCATTTTTTATCGCTGTCTTCCGCTCATGAAAAAGGCGCCCGCAGGCGCCTGTTGTCGTCTTGCGGGTCGCCCCGCAACGCCATCACCCCTGGTGGTGACGCACCGCACGCAGGAACTCCTGGCGGGTATTCTGGCTGGACTTGAACAGCCCCCCCAGCGAGGTAGTGGTGGTGGCGCTGGTCGCGTCGCGGATACCGCGCGCCTTGACACAATAATGGACCGCATCGATCGATACCGCCACGTTATTGGTGCCGAGCAGGGTCTGCAGCGCCACCAGGATCTGCTGGGTCAGGCGCTCTTGCACCTGCGGACGCTGGGAGAAGAACTGCACGATGCGGTTGATCTTCGACAGGCCGATCACCGAGTCTTTCGGGATATAGGCCACGGTAGCCTTGCCGTCGATGGTCACGAAGTGGTGTTCACAGGTGCTGGTCAGCGTGATATCGCGCACCGTCACCATCTCATCCACCTTCATCTTGTTCTCGATGACGGTGATTTTCGGGAAGTTGGCGTAGTCCAGCCCGGAGAAGATCTCGTCGACATACATTTTGGCGATGCGATGCGGCGTTTCCGCCAGGCTGTCGTCAGACAGATCGAGATTCAGCAGCTGCATGATTTCGGTCATGTGCTCTTTGATGCGACGCTTGCGCGTTTCGCGATCCAGCACTTCCCCGCGCAGCGGTGTCTCCAGACCACGCTCTTCCAGTGCCGCATGCACCAGCGCGGCTTCTTTACTTAATGATGTCATGTATTTGTTCTCCTGCGGACGGAACCCGCCGGCGGCCTGATAGGGCGTGCGGCCGGCGAATTGCTTGCTCTCGTGACGGCAGAGTTTTCGTGGTGGATAACGTGAACCCGGTCAAGATTTTGCCCCCACTGTAGATGAGAGCGCGGCGATTATCCAGTGATAGTACTTCATCCAGAGGTGAAATCTTCGCATTTAGCACAATCAGGCCGGCTGCGGGTATCCACGCTTTTTGTATGGTTTTTAATCACCGAGTCGCCGTTTTTTGCGCCAACCGCCGCGCCGGGGTATTCACCACCAGCCCTCCGGCCGCCAACAGCGCCGCCACCGCCACATACAGCGCCGGCTCCAGCCGATGGGTCAAGGCGGTCGACAGCGCCGACAGCATCGGCCCGACCAGTTGGCCAATCGCATAACCGGTGGTCAGCAATCCGGCCATGTAACGCGCATGACGCGGCGCCAGCTCACGCCCGTGCTGAAGAGCAAGCTGCACCACGCAAAGGAAACCGCCGCCGGTCAGCAACGCCCCGAGCGCCAGGCCGGCCACGCCCGGCACCACTTCGGCGCTCAGTACGCCGAGCGCCTGTATCCACAGCGTGATCGCCAGCCGGGTCTGGGTGGTCAGCCGATGGCGGGTCAGAATGCCGATGACAATCCCCAGCACCGCCGCGCCGCCGAACACCGGCCAGACGAACTGCGCGAACAGGCTGGCGGGAAAGCGCGCCGCCGCCATCTGCGACAAGAAGGTCGCCGGCAGGATGTAGCCAAAGCCGGCCAGGCTGTAGCTCCACACCAGGCGTTTGAGCGCCGGCGTCAGCAGCAGCGGCTTCGGGGCCACGTCCGGGCGATGCAGCTCGCCGCTGCGCGGCAGAAAGGCGCTAATCCCCCCGACCAGCACCAGCGCCAGCCCGCCATACACCAACCAGGCCTGCGCCGCCGTCAGCCCCAGCGCGTTGATGCCCACCGCCAGCATGCCGCTGAGGAAGATGCCGGCGCCCGGCCCGGCGAACACCGCTGCGCTCAGCGCCGGCCGGCCGTAGTGTGCCAACCGCTCGTTGGTCCAGGCCGCCACCAGCACCATCGCCCAGCCGCTGGCCCAGCCGATGACGAAGCGCAGCGCGCCGTGCGTCCATTCATCCTGCGCCAGCGCCGACAGTAGCGTCAGCGCCATCGCGCCCCATACGCCCAGCCACAGGCGCCGCTCGACGTGGCGCGTGGCGCGCATCGCGTCGTAGGCGCCGCACAGGTAGCCCAAATAGTTGATCGCCGCCACCAGCCCAGCACCGGTCAGGCTGAACTGATGTTCCGCGATCATCAGCGGCACCTGAGGGGTGAAAGCGAAGCGGCCAATGCCCATCGCCACGATCAGCGCGGCAAACCCGCTCAAGGCAATACGTAAAGCCATATCGGCATCCAAAAGGTTAAAAGAAAGTTGCCAGTATCATGCCGCAGTATTAAACTCACAAAAACTGAATAATACTAATCAAGTTCATCACGAAACGAGAACATTATGGATCTGACCCAGCTTCGCATGTTCTGCTGCGTAGCGGAAACCGGCTCGGTCGCCCGCGCCGCCGAGCAGCTGCACCGCGTGCCGTCGAATCTGACCACCCGGCTGCGCCAGCTCGAGCAGGAGCTGGGCGCCGATCTGTTTATCCGCGAAAAACAGCGCCTGCGCCTGTCGCCGATGGGCCATAACTTTCTGTGCTACGCCAACCGCATCCTGGCGCTGAGCGACGAGGCGATGAGCATCACCCACGCCGGCGAACCGGCGGGCAACTTCGCCCTCGGCTCGATGGAGAGCACCGCCGCGACCCGCCTGCCCTCGCTGTTGGCGGCTTATCACCAGCGCTTCTCGCAGGTTTCACTGTCGCTGACCACCGGCACCTCCGGCGAAATCGCCGATCGGGTGCGCGCCGGCACGCTGGCGGCGGCGCTGGTCGACGGCCCGGTGCCTTATGACGAGTTGAACGGCTGTATCGCCTATCCTGAACATATGGTGGTGATCTCCTGTCTCGATCACGCGCCGATCCACAGCGCCAAAGACGCCAACGGCGAGACGCTGTTCGCCTTTCGCGCCAGCTGCTCTTACCGCCTGCGGCTGGAGGCCTGGTTCAAGCGCGAAGGCGCGCGGCCGGGGCAGATCATGGAGATCCAGTCCTATCACGCCATGCTGGCCTGCGTCGCCAGCGGCGCCGGGCTGGCGATGATCCCGCATTCGGTGCTCAGCCTGCTGCCGGGCCATGAGCGGGTTCGGGTTCATACCCTGCCGCCGGACGTGGCCGACACCGCCACCTGGCTGCTGTGGCGCCGCGACGCGTTCGGGCCGAACGTGCGCGCGCTGAAAGAATTGATTATTGAACAGACGGAAACCGCCGCTGTTGATGAAAGCACCCCCAACGATTTATCAGACGTTAGCGATATCGCCTGATTTAAAAGAAAACCACTGAGGAGACTATGATGGAGATGATCAAAACCCGCGCCGCCGTTGCCTGGGGCCCGAACCAGCCGCTGAAGATCGAAGAAGTCGATCTGATGCCACCGCAAAAAGGCGAAGTGCTGGTGCGGATCGTCGCTACCGGCGTCTGCCATACCGACGCCTACACCCTGTCCGGCAAAGATCCGGAAGGCGTGTTCCCGGCGATCCTCGGCCATGAGGGCGGCGGCGTGGTGGAAGCGGTCGGTGAAGGCGTCACCAGCGTGGCGGTCGGCGACCACGTGATCCCGCTCTATACCCCGGAATGCGGCGAGTGCAAATTCTGTAAATCCGGCAAGACCAACCTGTGCCAGGCGATCCGCGCCACTCAGGGTAAAGGCCTGATGCCGGACGGCACCACCCGCTTCTTCAAGGACGGCAAGCCGATCTTCCACTACATGGGCACCTCCACCTTCTCCGAATACACCGTGGTGCCGGAAATTTCACTGGCGAAAATCAACAAGGAAGCGCCGCTGGAGGAAGTGTGCCTGCTGGGCTGCGGCGTCACTACCGGCATGGGTGCGGTGATGAACACCGCCAAAGTGCAACCGGGCGACACCGTGGCGATCTTCGGCCTGGGCGGCATCGGCCTGTCGGCGATCATCGGCGCGCAGATGGCCGGCGCAGGCCGCATCATCGGCATCGACATCAACACCAGCAAGTTCGATCTGGCGCGCAAGCTGGGCGCTACCGATCTGATCAACCCGAAAGACTATGACAAACCGATTCAGGAGGTGATCGTCGAGCTGACCGACGGCGGCGTCGACTTCTCCTTCGAGTGCATCGGCAACGTCAACGTGATGCGTTCCGCGCTGGAATGCTGCCACAAGGGCTGGGGGGAATCGGTGATCATCGGCGTCGCGGGCGCCGGCGAAGAGATCTCGACCCGGCCGTTCCAGCTGGTCACCGGCCGCGTCTGGCGCGGCTCGGCATTCGGCGGCGTCAAGGGCCGTTCGCAGCTGCCGGGCATCGTCGAGCGCTATCTGGACGGCGAATTCGCGCTGAACGACTTTATCACCCACACCATGGGGCTGGAGCAGATCAACGAAGCGTTCGATTTGATGCACGAAGGCAAATCGATCCGCACCGTCATCCACTTCGACCAATAAGCCAGGAGGCAGAGATGACGTTGTCATTGGAACTTCTCGAAGAGCACCGCATGTTCGGCGGCTGGCAACAGCGTTATCGCCACGCGGCGCAGAGCCTGAATTGCAACATGACATTCAGCATCTACCTGCCGCCGCCGCGCGATGATAACCCGCCGCCGGTGCTGTACTGGCTGTCGGGGCTGACCTGCAACGACGAGAACTTCACGTTGAAAGCCGGCGCGCAGCGCATCGCCGCCGAGCTGGGCCTGGTGCTGGTGATGCCGGACACCAGCCCGCGCGGCGACGAGGTGCCGAACGATGAAGGCTACGATCTGGGCCAGGGCGCCGGATTCTACCTGAACGCCACCCAGGCGCCGTGGGATCGTCACTTCCGCATGTACGACTACATCAGCGCCGAACTGCCGGCGCTGATCGCACAGCACTTCAGCGTCAGCGATCGTCAGTCGATCTTCGGCCACTCGATGGGCGGCCACGGCGCGCTGATGATGGCGTTTCGCAATCCGCAGCGCTTCCGCTCGGTATCGGCCTTCGCGCCGATCGTCAACCCGTGCCAGGTGCCGTGGGGCCGCAAAGCCTTCACTGCCTATCTGGGCAGCGACGAAAGCCAGTGGCTGCAGTACGACAGCTGCCATCTGCTGGCCAGCGGCGCGGAGAAAATGCCGGTCCTTATCGATCAGGGCGACGACGACCAGTTCCTGGCCGATCAGCTGCAGCCGGCGCGGCTGGCCGAACTGGCGCGCCAGCGCGACTGGCCGCTGACGCTGCGCATTCAGCCGGGGTACGATCACAGCTACTTCACCATCGCCACCTTCGTGGAAGATCACCTGCGCTTCCACGCCGAGCACCTGTTCCGCTGATAAAAAAGTCCGGGCGGTTAAACCGCCCGGATTTCTTCAAAAGCCATCAATCAGAAAATCGATGGCAGCTTTAATTTGATTCCTGTGCTCATTGGCATTACCAACGGCCTTCCCGAGCTGTGAAATACGTACGGCAGCCATCTCATGCGTCATAACGAGAAACTTTTCGCCGTTTACCTCAATCTCCGGGCATAAGCGTGCAGAAATTTTAACCCTGACGTTATCCAAAGCATAAAGAGGAATCATTAACCGGGTCGAGAGGGCATCAATAAGATCGCTTTGAACGTCCAGTAAGTAGGGATAGGCTGATGCCGGATATGTATTGTCATATACGGTAAACTGCATATTTAAAATGTCCGATATTCATCAGACAACAAACCATTTTCTTCAGTGATACGATTAAGTTCTTCTAACGCCGCACGATTTTGCTCGCGCCACTGTTGAATCTCAATGTCCCTGACACGAACGCTCAATGCGTCCGTCAATACGGATGACACATTGACGCCCAGGGATTTTGCGCGCTGGAAAAGATCGCGATCGATGGTTACGTTGACTGTCTTTTTCGTCACATTGTTATTTGCCATATCCATTCCTCATCCCTGTAATATACACGGGTCAAATTTTCATCAATTATACTCGTAAAACAGGGGTATGCCAATTCAGCGATGCCCTCACCCCTTCAGCTTCGGATCCAGCGCGTCGCGCAATCCGTCCCCCAACAGGTTGAACGCCAGCACGGTGATGAATATCGCCAGGCTGGGGAAGATCGCCACGTGCGGCGCGATCACCATATCGGCGCGTGCCTCATTGAGCATCGCCCCCCACTCCGGCGTCGGCGGCTGGGCGCCCAGCCCCAAAAACGACAGGCTGGCGGCGGTGATGATCGAGGTGCCGATGCGCAGGGTGAAATAGACTACGATCGACGACAACGTGCCCGGCAGAATGTGCCGCAGAATGATAGTCCAGTCCGAGGCGCCGATGCTGCGCGCCGACTCGATATAGGTCAGGTGCTTCAGCACCAGCGTGTTGCCGCGCACCAGGCGGGCAAAGGCCGGAATGCTGAAGATCGCCACCGCGACGATCACGTTGGCCATGCCGCTGCCCATGATCGCCACCACGCCGATCGCCAGCAGAATGCCGGGAAACGCGAACAGCACGTCGCAGACGCGCATGGTGAGGCGATCCCACCAGCCCTCATAGTAGCCAGCCAGCAGCCCCAGCAAGGTGCCGATCGCCCCGCCCGCCAGCACCGAGAACACCCCGGCCGCCAGCGAAATGCGCGTGCCCATCAGGATGCGGCTGAAGATATCGCGCCCGAGGGAATCCACCCCCAGCCAGTGCATCAGCGAAGGCCCCTCGTTCAGCCGATCGTAATCGAAATAGTTTTCCGCATCGAACGGTGCCAGATAAGGCGCCAGCAGCGCCGCCGCAATCAGCAGCAGCACCAACAGACCGGCGACCAGCGCCGCCCGCTGGCGGCGAAAACGCCGCCAAAACTCACCCCACGGCGTGCGTACCGCGTTGGGGTCAATAAGCGGCATCGCCTTCAGTGCAGCGTTGCGCCGCCAATGCTTAATCATGCCGCATCCTCATTGGTAACGAATCGCCGGGTTGATCGCCGCGTACAGCATATCCACCAGCAGGTTGATCAGGATGAACTCCAGCGAGAACAACAGCACCTCGGCCTGGATCACCGGGTAATCGCGCATCTCCACCGAGTCCACCAGCAAGCGCCCCAGCCCCGGCCAGTTGAACACCTTCTCCACCACGATCGAACCGCCGAGCAGGAAGCCGAACTGCAGCCCCATCATGGTCACCACCGGGATCATCGCATTGCGCAGGCCGTGTTTCATCACCACCACGCTTTCTCTCACGCCCTTGGCGCGCGCGGTGCGCATGTAGTCTTCCTGCAGCACCTCGACGAACGAAGCGCGGGTGAAACGCGCCATCACCGCCGCCACCGCCGCCCCCAGGGTTACCGAAGGCAGAATGTAGTGCCGCCAGCTGTCGGCGCCCACCGTCGGCAGCCACCCCAGCTCGACCGAGAACACCTGCATCAGCAGCATGCCGAGCGCAAAGGCCGGGAACGAGATCCCCGATACCGCCAGCGTCATGCCGAGGCGATCCGGCCAACGGTTACGCCACACCGCCGACACCACGCCGATCGCCAGACCGAACGCCACCGCCCACAGCATGCTGGCGACGGTCAGCCAGAAGGTCGGCAGAAAGCGCGAGGCGATCTCTTCGCTCACCGGGCGTTTGGACACCATCGAGATGCCGAAGTCGCCCCGCAGCGCGTTGACGAAAAAGTGCGCGAACTGCTGCGGCAGCGGCTTATCCAGCCCCAAATCCTTGCGCACCAGCTGCACCACCGCCTCGTCGGCCTCCGGCCCCGCCGCCAGCCGCGCCGGATCGCCCGGCAGCAGGTGGACGAACAGGAACACCAGCACCGCCACGATCAGCAGCGTCGGGATCAGGCCCAGCAGTCGTTTCAGAAAATAATTGAGCATCTCATTCCTTCCCCCGCCCGCAGCCGCGTGGCCACGGGCGGGGATGGGCGCCTTATTTCAGATCGGCGTTATCAAAGTTGAACGAGGTATCCGGCATCACGTAGAAACCACTCAGCTGTTTGCTGTTGGCCGACAACAGACGTTCGGTCGCCAGGAAGATCCAGGGCGCGTCGGCCCAGATACGATCCTGCGCGTCCTGATACAGTTTCTGCTTCTCGGCGCGATCGGTGGTCGCCAGCGCGTCGGTCAGATCCTTGTCCACCTGCGGATTGCTGTAGAACGCGGTGTTGAACTGCTTCGGCGGCGCCGCCTGGGTGGAGAACAGCGGCGACAGCGCCCAGTCCGCTTCCCCGGTCGAGGCCGACCAGCCGGTATAGAACAGCCGCACGCCGGTGTCTTTCACCCCGACGCTCTCCACCTGCGCCGCGCGCTGCCCGGCATCCATCGCCGTCACCGTCACTTTCACCCCCACCTGCGCCAGCTGCTGTTGGGTGAACTGCAGCACTTTCTGCGCGGTGCTGTGGTTGTGGGAAGACCACAGCGTGGTGGTGAAGCCGTTCGGGTAGCCGGCCTCTTTCAGCAGCTCGCGCGCCTTGGCCGGATCGTACGGCCACGGCTTGTAGCGGGCGGCGAAATCGATGGCCGGCGGCACCGGCCCTTCCGCCGGCACCGCGTAACCGGCGAATGCCACCTTGATCAGCGCGTCCTTATTGATGGCGTAGTTCAGCGCCTGACGTACCTTCGGGTTGTCGAACGGCTTTTGGGTGACGTTCATGCTGATGTAACGCTGCAGGATCGACGGCGCGGCCACCACGTCCAGCTTGGCGTTGCCTTCCAGCACCTTGGCCTGCTCGTAAGGGATCGGGAAGGCGAAGGTCGCCTCGCCGGTCTGCAGCATCGCCGCGCGGGTGTTGTTATCCACCACCGGGCGCCAGGTGATGCTGTCGAGCTTCGGCAGCCCCGGCTGCCAGTAGCCGTCGAACTTCTTCACCTTGACGAAATCGGTCTGGTTCCAGGTCACGAACTGATACGGCCCGGTGCCGACCGGGTGGAAACCGATCTCCTTGCCGTATTGTTTCAGCGCCGCCGGCGAGATGATCGCCGCCGCCGGGTGCGCCAGATTGTTGACGAACGCCGAGAACGGCGCCTTCAGCACGATCTTCACCGTATTGGCGTCCACCGCCTCGGTTTTGTCGATCATCTTGAACAGGTTGTAGCGCTTGAGGTGGCTGTCCGGGTTGCTGGCGCGGTCGAGGTTGACTTTCACCGCCTCGGCGTTGAACGCGGTGCCGTCGTGGAATTTAATGCCCTGGCGCAGTTTGACGGTGTAGGTCAGGCCGTCTTTGCTGACCTCATAGCTGTCCGCAAGCACGTTCACCAGCTTCATGTCCTTATCAAAGCCGAACAGCCCCTGATAGAAAGACTTGGCCACCGCCTGCGACAGCGTGTCGTTGGCGTCGTAAGGATCGAGGGTGGTGAAGTTGGAGGCCACGGCGATCACCGCGTCCTTCGCCGCCCAGACCGGGCCGGTCCCCGCCGCCAGCAGTACGGCGGCCAACAGCGCATTGCGTTTGAATGTGTGCTTCATGTCGCTTGTCTCTCCTGAGGTCTTTAAAAAGCACCGGCGATCGGGTGGCGGGCGACAAAGTGCCCGGCGCCAACCTGCACCAGCGGTGCGGTAACGGGTTCATCGCCCAGCGCGCGCACCGGGCTGGGGATCTCATCGGCCGGCAGCGGCTGCCGTTTGTGGGCGTGAGCGGGATCGGCCACCGGCACCGCCGCCATCAGCTTGCGGGTGTAGGGATGCTGCGGATTGTCGAACACCGCCTGCCGCGGGCCGATCTCGACGATCTGCCCGAGGTACATCACCGCCACCCGGTGGCTGATCCGCTCCACCACCGCCATGTCGTGCGAAATGAACAAGAAAGCGATGCCGAATTCGCGCTGCAGATCGAGCAACAGATTGACGATCTGCGCCTGAATCGACACGTCCAGCGCCGAGACCGCCTCATCGGCGATCACCACTTTCGGGTTCAGCGCCAGCGCGCGCGCGATGCAGATGCGCTGGCGCTGACCGCCGGAAAATTCGTGCGGGTAGCGGCGCGCATGTTCCGGCAACAGGCCGACGCGTTCCAATAGCCAGGCCACCCGCCGTTCCGCCTCGCGGCCGCGCATCACGTTGTGCACCAGCAGCGGCTCCATGATGGAGAAACCGACCGTCAGGCGCGGATCGAGCGAGGCGTAAGGATCTTGAAAAATGAACTGAATATCGCGCCGCAGGTGCTGCAGCGCCGATCCCTTCAACCGATCGATTCGCCGCCCGGCGAAGGTGATGGTGCCGCTTTGGCTGTCCACCAGCTTCAGCAAAGAGCGCCCGGTGGTGGACTTGCCGCAGCCGGACTCGCCCACCAGCCCCAGCGTCTCGCCGGGGTAAAGATCGAAACTGACGTTTTCCACCGCGTGCACCCGGCGAGTGACCCGATTGAACAGCCCGCCGCGCAGATCAAAACGCGTGACCAGATGCTCCACCCGCAGGATCGGCGCGGCGTTTAACGGCACGTTATCCTGCGGTGCTTCATCGCCCTCGCCACCCGGCAGCGGAAACTTTGCCGGCAGCGGCCGATCGGCCATCGCCCCCAGCTTCGGCACCGCCGCCAACAGCGCCTGGGTATAGGCCTGCTGCGGCGTGGCAAACAGCTCGCGCACCCGATTTTGCTCCACCTGCTCACCGCGGCGCATCACCAGCACCCGGTCAGCGATCTCCGCCACCACGCCCATGTCGTGAGTGATGAAGATCACCCCCATCTGCATCTCCTGTTGTAGCACGCGGATCAGCTGCAGGATCTGCGCCTGAATGGTGACGTCGAGGGCGGTGGTGGGCTCATCGGCGATCAACAGCGCCGGCTTGCAGGAGAGCGCCATGGCGATCATCACCCGCTGGCGCATGCCGCCGGAAAGCTGGTGCGGGTAGCGCCCCAACACCTCTTTAGCCTCCGGAATACGCACCAGATCGAGCATGCGCAGCGCCTCCTGGCGCGCGCTGCGGTGATCCATGCCCTGATGCAAACGCAGCGATTCGGCGATCTGCTCGCCGACCGGAAACACCGGGTTGAGCGAGGTCATCGGTTCCTGGAAGATCATCGCCATGTCGGCGCCGCGCACCGTGCGCAGCGTGCTCTGCGAGGCGCGCGCCAGATCGAGCAGCGCGCCGTCGCGCCGGCGCAGCGTCATGGCGCCGCCGACGATGCGCCCGCCGCCCTGCTCCACCAGCCGCATCAGCCCCAGTGAAGTCACCGATTTGCCGGAGCCGGACTCGCCGACGATCGCCAGCGTCTCGCTGCGATCGAGCTCGAACGACAGGTTGCGCACCGCTTCCACGGCACCTTCCGATTGAGGAAAACTGATGCTCAGATCGCGCACCGACAGCACACGCTGCGGCGGCAATGACAACCCATCGCCAACGGGCCGAAATGAAACGTCGGTCATACACCCTCCCGGTGAACGCTTAGCGATAAATCCCGACGGACGGCGCATCGCCGACATAGCCAAAACCGCGGTACATCCCCTCGCTGTTGAACGGCAGCGCGATATTGCCGTGACGATCGACGGCGATCATGCCGCCGCTGCCGCCCAGCGCCGGCAGCTTCTCCATCACCACCCGATCGCTGGCCTCTTGCAGGCTGAGGCCGCCGTATTCGATCAGGGCGGAGACGTCATAGGCCGCCACGCCGCGCATGAAGATTTCGCCGGTGCCGGTGCTGGAGACCGCCACCGTGGCGTTGTTGGCATAGCAACCGGCGCCGATGATCGGCGTGTCGCCTACCCGCCCGGCCTGCTTGTTGGTCATGCCACCGGTGGAAGTGGCGGCGGCGAGGTTGCCCAGCGCATCCAGCGCCACCGCGCCGACGGTGCCGAATTTGCGATCGGGATCGAGCGGATCGCCGGCCTGCGTCGCGCCGTCGTGATCGAGCAGCACCCGCCCCTGCTCCGCCTGGGCGCGGTGCAACTGATCAAAGCGTTCCTGGGTAAAGAAGAAGTCGGGAGTAACCATTTCCAGGCCGTGGGCGGCGGCAAACTTCTCGGCGCCTTCGGCGGCAAACAGCACGTGCTCGCTGTTTTCCAGCACCGCGCGCGCCGCCAGCACCGGGTTGCGGACGCGGCTGACGCCGGCGACGGCGCCGGCGTCGCAGGTGCGGCCGTCCATCACGCAGGCGTCCAGTTCGTGGGTGCCCTGATGGGTAAACACCGAGCCTTTGCCGGCGTTGAACAGCGGGCATTCCTCCAGCAGCCGCACCGCTTCGGTCACCGCGTCCAGCGCGCTGCCGCCCTGCGCCAGTACCGCCTGCCCGGCGGCCACGATCTCGGACAGCGCCTGGATATACTGCCGTTCTTTTTCCGCACTCAGCGCCGCCCGGGTAATTGCGCCCGCGCCGCCATGAATGGCAATCACTGGTTTGCTCATTTGCCTGACACCCTGTGTTAATCCCGCCGTTGCGCAGCGAATAAGCTGAGCGCGGTATCATTATTATTCAGTCTTTTTCGACTCTATTTAGTCCTACAGTGGAAGTACAGCATAACGTCCACGTCCCGCTTTTAGCGTAGCGCGCTTAGACCATTTCGCACCTTGAAATAGCTTATTGGAATAAAAACAGCAGGTTATAAAAAGCGGCAAACCGCTGACAGTGCGGCTGGGATTATTGGTAATTTCGCAAGAGGAAATAGCGGCATGGCATAATGAAATAAACGTTCGCGCTGAGTCACGCTTATTGTGTCGCCCGACCTGCTGTTTTTTCCCCGGCCGGGCGCAGATGATCCGACGATTAAAAACCCGAGCCGGGCTGCCGTAAAAAGGCCTCTTCTTCCGGCGTGCTGATGCGCCCCAATATTGCGTTGCGATGCGGGTAGCGGCCGAAACGATCGATGATCGCCTTATGCCGTAGCTCGAACTCCAGCTGGTCGCCGTTATTAAGTTCGGTATATAACACCAGCGCCTGCTGGTGGATCAGCGGTGATTCCGAATGCATGAACGGCAGATAAAGGAAGCCGCGCTGCTCACGGCTCAGCCGTTCGCACTCGCCGCTGCGGATCGCCTCCTGCGCCAGGACCAGCGCCATGCCGTCGCAGGCGAACGACTGCGGCGTGCCGCGAAACAGGTTACGGCTGAACTGATCGAGCACGATCACCTCCGCCAGGCGCCCTTCGATGGTGTCGCGCCAGTGCGCCAGTTCCCCCGCCGCCGCCGCCCGCCAGATTTCGCCGAAGCGGCTATGCAGCAGACGATCGAAATCATCGTCCTTTTTGAACCACATCACCGGTTCGATCTCGTCGAACCAGAACTCGATAACCTGTTTATGCATCATGATCCTCCTCTGTTTTACGCAGTTTATACCCGTTCACGCTTCCGGCGCAGTGCGAAAGATGGCGGGCATACCCCGTTCTCCCCCCCGGCGTTCTCTGCCATAATAGCCGCACTTTGTCGCTATCATTGCGCACCCTGATTACGGAGTTCCCCTTATGGATCATTGCCATACTTCCGATCTCATCTCCCTGGAGCAAGCGCTGGAAAAAATGCTCGGGCAGATCGCCCCGCTGCAACAGACCGAATCCGTCGCGCTGACCGCCGCCGCCGGCCGCATCACCGCCGCGCCGGTGGTCTCACCGCTCGACGTGCCGCCGTTCGCCAACTCGGCGATGGACGGCTATGCGGTACGCCTCGCCGATCTGGCGGCCAATGCGCCGTTGCCGGTCGCCGGGAAAGCCTTCGCCGGCGCGCCGTTCGACGGCCAATGGCCGGCCAACAGCTGCGTGCGCATCATGACCGGCGCGCCGATCCCGGCCGGGGCGGAAGCGGTTGTCATGCAAGAGCAGGCCGAAGTAAGCGACCAGGGCGTGCGTTTTACCGCCCCGGTAGAAGCCGGCCAGAATATCCGTTTAGCGGGTGAAGACATTCGCCAAGGCGCCAGCGTGTTGCCGGCCGGCGTGAAGCTGGGCGCCGCGCAGCTGCCGCTGCTGGCTTCGCTCGGCGTCGCCGAAGTGCAGGTGATGCGTAAGCTGAAGGTCGCGGTGTTCTCCACCGGCGACGAACTGCAGCCGGTCGGCCAGCCGCTGCAGGCAGGCCAGATCTACGACACCAACCGCTTCGCGGTGCGCCTGATGCTGGAGCAGATGGGCTGTGAAGTGCTCGATCTCGGCATTATCCGCGACGATCGCGATGCGCTGCGCGCCGCCTTTACACAGGCGGACAGCCAGGCTGACGTGGTGATCAGCAGCGGCGGCGTCTCGGTCGGCGAAGCCGACTACACCAAACAGATGCTCGACGAACTGGGCCAGGTCAGCTTCTGGAAGCTGGCGATCAAACCCGGCAAACCGTTCGCCTTCGGCAAACTGGGCCACGCCTGGTTCTGCGGCCTGCCGGGCAACCCGGTTTCCGCCGCCCTGACCTTCTACCAGCTGGTGCAACCGCTGCTGGCGAAGCTGGCCGGCCACAGCGACTGGCGCCTGCCGCCGCGCCTGCACGCCCGCGCGCTGACGCCGCTGAAGAAATCGCCGGGGCGCCTCGATTTTCAGCGCGGCGTGTTCAGCAGCAACGCCGCGGGCGAACTGGAGGTCAGCACCACCGGCCACCAGGGCTCGCACGTCTTCAGCTCCTACAGCCAGGGCAACTGTTTCATCGTGCTGGAGCGCGAACGCGGTTCGGTGGCGGCGGGTGAAACGGTGGAGATCGAGCCGTTCAACGCCCTGCTGAGGAGCTGAACATGTTGCCGGAATTGACCGACGCCGAAGCGCTGCGCTACAACCGCCAGATCGTCCTGCGCGGCTTTGACTTCGACGGCCAGGAGAAGCTGAAGGCCGCCCGCGTGCTGATCGCCGGGCTGGGCGGGCTGGGCTGCGCCGCCGCGCCTTATCTGGCGGCGGCCGGCGTCGGCCATCTGGTGCTGGTGGATTTCGACACCGTCTCGCTCTCCAACCTGCAGCGCCAGATCCTGCACCGCGACGATCGCATCGGCCAGAGCAAAGTCAGCTCCGCCAGGCAGGAGCTGAGCGCCATCAATCCGCATATCCGCATCGATGCCATCGACGGTCGTCTGGAAGATGACGCGGTCGCGGCAGAGATCGCCGCCTGCGATCTGGTGCTGGACTGCACCGACAACGTGGCGGCGCGCGACGCCCTGAACCGCCTGTGCCACGCACTGCGCAAACCGCTGGTTTCCGGCGCGGCGATCCGCATGGAAGGCCAGCTCAGCGTGTTCACCTATCAGCCGGGCGAGCCCTGCTACCGCTGCCTGAGCCGGCTGTTCGGCGACAGCGCCCTCACCTGCGTCGAAGCGGGCGTGATGGCGCCGCTGGTCGGCACCATCGGCACCCTGCAGGCGATGGAAGCCATCAAGCTGCTGGCCGACTACGGTCAGCCGCTGCGCGGCAAACTGTTGATGTTCGATGCGATGAGCATGCAGTTCCGCGAGATAAAGCTGCCGAAGGATCCGCACTGCGAGGTGTGCGGCGGGGAATGACGGATAAAAAAAGGGCGGGATAATTCCCGCCCTGATGCGTTGCCGCGAGGCTTACACGATGCCCTGGCTGCGCAGATAGTCTTCGTAGTTGCCGGTAAAGTCGATCACCTTGTTCGGGGTGATTTCCAGAATGCGCGTCGCTAGCGAGCTGACGAACTCACGGTCGTGGGAGACGAAGATCAGCGTGCCTTCGTACATCTCCAGCGCCATGTTCAGCGATTCGATGGATTCCATATCCAGGTGGTTGGTCGGTTCGTCCATCACCAGAATATTCGGGCGTTGCATCATCAGCTTGCCGAACAGCATGCGGCCCTTCTCGCCACCGGACAGCACCTTCACTTTCTTCTTGATGTCGTCCTGGCTGAACAGCAGACGGCCCAGCACGCTGCGCACCGCCTGCTCGTCGTCTTTTTCCTGCTTCCACTGGCTCATCCAGTCGAACACGCTCAGGGTGTCGTCGAACTCGTATTCGTGATCCTGCGCGTAGTAACCGATACGGGCGTTTTCCGACCACTTCACGGTACCGCTGTCCGGCTGCGCGTCGCCCACCAGCGTTTTCAGCAGGGTGGTTTTACCGATACCGTTGGCGCCCAGCACCGCGACCTTCTCGCCCACTTCCACCATCAGGTTCAGCTTGCTGAACAACGGGCCTTCGTCGAAGCCCTTGGTGAGCGCTTCCACTTCCAGCGCGTTACGGAACAGCTTCTTGTCCTGTTCGAAACGGATGAACGGGTTCTGGCGGCTGGAGGCTTTCACCTCTTCCAGCTGGATCTTGTCGATCTGGCGGGCGCGGGAGGTGGCCTGCTTGGATTTGGAGGCGTTGGCGCTGAAGCGGCTGACGAACGATTGCAGCTCGCTGATCTGCGCCTTCTTCTTGGCGTTGTCCGCCAGCAGACGCTCGCGCGCCTGGGTGGCGGCTGTCATGTATTCGTCGTAATTGCCCGGATAAACGCGCAGTTCGCCGTAGTCCAGATCCGCCATGTGGGTGCAGACCATGTTCAGGAAGTGACGGTCGTGCGAAATGATGATCATGGTGCTGTTGCGCTCGTTGAGCACGTTTTCCAGCCAGCGAATGGTGTCGATGTCCAGGTTGTTGGTCGGTTCGTCGAGCAGCAGGATTTCCGGATCGGAGAACAGCGCCTGCGCCAGCAACACGCGCAGCTTCCAGCCCGGCGCGATTTCGCTCATCGGGCCGTAGTGCTGCTCCACCGGAATACCCACGCCGAGCAACAGTTCGCCGGCGCGCGCTTCGGCGCTGTAGCCGTCCATTTCGCCGTAGGCCACTTCCAGATCGGCCACTTTATAGCCGTCTTCTTCGCTCATCTCCGCCATGGCGTAGATGCGGTCGCGCTCTTCCTTCACCGCCCACAGTTCGGTGTGGCCCATGATCACGGTGTCCAGCACGCTGTACTGCTCGAAGGCGAACTGATCCTGACGCAGTTTACCCAGGCGCTCGTTCGGATCGAGGAACACGTTGCCGCCGCTCGGCGCCAGATCGCCGCCGAGGATTTTCATAAAGGTGGACTTGCCGCAGCCGTTGGCGCCGATCAGGCCGTAACGGTTGCCGCCGCCGAATTTGACAGAGATGTTTTCAAACAACGGCTTGCTGCCGAACTGCATGGTGATGTTGTTAGTGCTTAACACAGCGCTCGCTCTTTATACATAGGGAATGTGATTTGGCGCGCATTATGCCACAACGGGGTACAGAGATCGCGGGAAGTTTCGGTGACATTTTGAGCGCCTGCGGCATCCTATCCTTTTCGCAGGCGGCATAGTTGAATTAACGCGGCGGGAACTTCGCGGCAATCATCGCCGCCGTCGGCTTCACACCGCCCAGGCTCCATTGTTCGGGCGCATGTTCATCGATTCTGACCCAAACCGACTGTCTGAACGCCGGATCGCCTCGCCCTTCTATCTCCACCAACAGATCGGTAATGCGGGACAGCAATTCGCTTTTTTGCCGTTCATCCAGCATGCCTTTCACCGTTTGCACATTAACAAATGGCATTATACTCTCCTTGAATATAGATAAGTCTAAAAACAAGACTTAGACTAGCGAAGGAAAATGCCCATGTCAAAATCTCCCGATCTCCCTACCGTTTCTCTTGCCCTGTGCGGGCTGGCGCAGGCCGCGGACCTGCTTGGCGATCGCTGGACGTTGCTGATCCTGCGCGAATCATTCTACGGCGTTCGCCGTTTTGAAGAGCTGCGCGAGAATATCGGCGCTTCGCGCCAGGCGCTGAGCAACCGTCTGAATGCCATGGTAGAACAAGAACTGTTGGCCAAACGCGCTTACCGGGAGCCGGGCGAGCGTGAGCGACATGAATATGTCTTGACGGACAAGGGGCGCAGCCTGGGGCCCATCCTGGTTGCGCTGATGGCATGGGGCCACCGGCATATTCTGCATGACAGCCCCCACGTTCAACTGGTGGATAAACACAGCGGGCTGCCGGTGCAGCTGGCATTTATCGATGCGCAGGCCCGCGTGGTGCCTGAAGACGCGCTGCAAATGTCGGCCGTTGAGCTCCCCCCGGCCTGACTTACCCATTCTGGTCTACGCTTGATGCCAGACATGTTGATGACAAGGATGCTGAACCATGCCACACCTCTATAACACCGCGCTGCTGATCGGCGCTGCGCTGAGCGCCATCGCCGCCCTGCTGCATATTTGGGTGATCACCGCCGGGCCGCGCGGCTATCGGCTGTGCGGCGCCGGCGGCTATCGGCTGTGCGGCGCCGGCGATCGCTTCATTAAGGCGGCGGAAGCGGGTAAAAAGTTCCCGGCCGTCGTCACCGCCGGTATCGCGCTGGTGCTGTTTATTTGGGCGCTGTATGCGCTGTCCGGCGCGGGCCTGATCGCGCCGCTGCCGCTGCTGCGGCCCGCGCTGTTTATCATCACCTTTATCTACCTGCTGCGCGGCGTCGCCGGCCCTTTCGCCCTGCGCGACACCGGCCGCAGCCAACGCTTTATCATCGTCAGCTCGCTGATTTGCCTCGGCTTCGGGCTGGTGCATCTGCTGGGGATGACGCAGCGCTGGGGGGCGTTGGCGTAACGCCCTGTTGCTGCAAAACGGCGATAAACGCCTGTGCGGCGGCGCTGCGGTAAGCGCCTTGGCGCTGCAGCAACACCGCCTGCCGAGCCGGCATGGCGTTGTCCAGCGCCACTTTTTTCAACTGCCGGTTCTCGCGTGCAATGGCGGCCGGCAACAGCGTGGCGAGCTGCCCGCGCCGCACGATCTCGACGATAGCGCCCAACGCATTGGCCTCCACCGCCACCAGCGGCCGGAAACCGAGCTGCGTGCAGTAGCGATCGATAAACTGGCGCGTGGCGAAATCGCCGCTCAGCAAGGCCAGCGGCAGATGCCGCCATTCCGCCAGCGTCAGCGGCCGGCGCCGCGCCGCCAGGGGATGTTCGGCGCCGACCATCAGCTCCAGCGTCTCACTGAACAACGGCGTCGCTTCCACCTCCACCGACTGCGCCATCTCAAAGGCGATGCCCAGATCCAGCCGATCCTGCGCCAGCAGCGCCTCAATCCGCTCTTGCGCCATCTCCTCAATGCTCAGCGTAATCCCCGGGTAGCGGCGGTAGAACGCATCGATCGTCGGCCCCACCAGATAGGCGGTGAAGGTCGGGGTCATCGCCAGCCGCAGATGGCCGCGCGCCAGCGTCGCCACGTCATGGATCGCCCGCGCGCCGGCGTCCAGATCCTGCAGCGCCAGGCGCGCATAGCGCATCCAGGCCTCACCGGCGTCGGTCAGCTGCACCCTTCTGCCGCTGCGATCGAACAGCGGCGCTCCCAGCGCATCCTCCAGCTGTTTGATCTGCTGCGACAAGGTTGGTTGCGAGACGTGCAGCGCTTCGGCGGCACGGGTGAAATTGCCCTGTTCGGCCACGGCCAGAAAATAACGGATATGTCGCAGCAGCATAGCGCCCCAACTATTAGTAAAACCTATAGCCAGCATTATAAATGGGTCTTAGACCCTATAGCCAGAAGCGTTCATCATGCCGTCATCGCTTACCCCCTGGGAGAAAAACAATGAAAGAGGTAATTGAGGGCTTCCTGAAGTTCCAGCGCGAAGCCTTTGTTGAACGCACGGCGCTGTTTCAGCGGCTGGCGACCCGCCAAAATCCGCGTACGCTGTTTATCTCGTGTTCCGACAGCCGCCTGGTGCCGGAGCTGGTCACCCAGCGCGAGCCGGGCGATCTGTTCGTTATCCGCAATGCCGGCAACATCGTGCCTTCTTTCGGCCCCGAACCCGGCGGGGTGACCGCCTCGGTCGAGTACGCGGTCGCCGCGCTGGGCGTGGAAGATATCGTGATCTGCGGCCATTCCGACTGCGGCGCGATGACCGCCATCGCCACCTGCCAATGTCTGGATCACCTGCCAACGGTCGCCGGCTGGCTGCGTTACGCCGATTCCGCCAAGGCGGTCAATCAGGCTTATCCGCACGCCTGCGACGAAGCGCGGGTCGCGTCGATGGTGCGCGAGAACGTCATCGCCCAACTCAACAACATCAAAACGCACCCTTCCGTCGCCCTGGCGCTGGATCAGGGCCGCCTGACGCTGCACGGCTGGGTCTATGACATCGCCAGCGGCGCTATCGAGGCGCTGGACGGCGAAACCCGCCGCTTCGTGCCGCTCGCCACCCATCCCGAGGTGACCGCCACGCCGGCGATCGCCCGTTTTTAAGCCAACAAAAGGAGCCAACATGACACACTCTCTGCATAACGCCGCCCCGCGCGAAGCGCTCACCGACACCATCATGGCCGCCAAGATCCGCCATAACCTGACGTTCGAAGCGCTGGCCGAGGGCACCGGCCTCAGCCTGGCGTTTGTCACCGCCGCCCTACTCGGGCAGCATGCGCTGCCGGAACCGGCAGCGCGCACCGTGGCGGCCAAGCTGGGGCTGGATGAAGAAGCGGTGCAGCTGCTGCAAACCATCCCGCTGCGCGGCAGCATTCCCGGCGGCGTGCCGACCGACCCGACCATTTATCGTTTCTATGAAATGCTGCAGGTCTACGGCTCCACGCTGAAAGCGCTGGTGCACGAGCAGTTTGGCGACGGCATCATCAGCGCCATCAACTTCAAGCTGGATATCAAGAAGGTCGCCGATCCGGACGGCGGCGAACGCGCGGTGATCACCCTGGACGGCAAATACCTGCCGACCAAACCTTTCTGATTGGCCTTGCGCCGGCGACCCGCGTCGCCGGCAAATTGACAGCCAACCGGCCATTGGCTACATTAACTGCGCTTAAACGCCGTCCTGGCGTTTTTCACTGCCCGAGGCCTGTATGTTGGAGATTGTAACCACCCGATAGTCGCTTCCTTGCCGCATGGCGAGGGACTCTGACGTATCCGACGCGCGTTTGCGCGGGGATGCGCGTATCTGGGGTTATTACAGGATCTCCCAACATGAACATTTCCAAAGCGGAACAACGCGTGCTGCACGTGTTGGCCAAAGGCGGCTATATCGCCTTCACCCGCAACGACGCCGGTCGCGTCACCCACGTCGAATGCTACACCCGCGAAGGGCTCGGCCTGGCCGACTGCTCGCTGGCCGTTTTCACCAAGCTCAAAACCAAACGCCTGATCCTCTCTCGCCAGGGGCGCCCTTATCGCGTCACCTTCGCCGGGCTCAAGGCCGTGCGGGCGCAGCTGGATAACCGTTAATCATCGATACCGGCCGGGCAGGCAGCCCGGTCGGCACAGCGTTATTGAATCAGGATACAACCATGAACATCACGTTACGCCACGAAACGCCGGCCGACGTCGGCGCCATCGCCACCCTGACCGCCGCCGCATTCCTGCACGCCGAACACAGCAGCCACACCGAGCAGTTTATCGTCAATGCGCTGCGCGCGGCGGGAGCCCTCACCCTGTCGCTGGTCGCCGAGCACAATGGCACACCGCTCGGGCACGCGTCCGTCTCACCGGTCGCACTCAGCAACGGCGCCGTCGGTTGGTTCGGGCTGGCGCCGGTATCGGTGCTGCCGGCCTGTCAGAACCTGGGGATCGGCAGCCGGCTTATTCGCCGGCTGCTGGCCGAGCTGCAGGAACGCGGCGCCGCAGGCTGCGTGGTGCTGGGCGAGCCGAGCTATTACGGCCGTTTCGGCTTCCAGGCGCAGGACGCGCTGACCCTGCCGGGCGTGCCACAAGACTACTTCCGCGCCATCGCCTTCCAGGGCGCGCTGCCGTGCGCGGAAGTCGCATTCCACAACGCGTTTAACGCCGAAGCCTAACCCTGTTGCCGGCGCCGTCATGGCGCCGGTTTTCAGTCCCGTTCGCCATAACGCAAGATAGTCATCCCTTCCTCTTCCGCCGGGGGAACAAAATACTGCGCCAGGTGCTCAAACTCCGCCTCGCTCAGTGTAAACGGGTGTTCGCCGCGCGCATTTCTCAGCGTTATCCGGTTCAGGCACTGCGCATGGCTGACGTCGAGAAAGTGCAGGCAGTGCGCGACGCCGGCCTCCTCCGCCAAGGCTTTGGCCCAGCGCCGCCTGTCCGGCGTATTCATCGGGAAATCGAGCGCCACGGACCAACCGCCGCGCAGCAGCTGAACGAGGTGCCCGCCCAGCGCCCGCCGCAACCGGTCGGAGCAGCGCGCGTAGTCTTGCAGGCTGGCCATCTCCTGTTCATACAGCGTCGCCAGCCACGCATCTTCGCTCAGCAACAGCGTTTGCGGCTGCTGGGCCAAACGCTGCGCCAACGTCGATTTGCCTGCGCCGGCCTTGCCGCACATCAGGTGTAAAACTGCAGGGTAGGTTTTCATGACGTTCTCCGGTCGTTGCCGGAAGGGGATAAAAAAACCCGCCTGCCGGCGGGTTTTTATTGGCGACACACGCGCTACCCCACCCTCTGGAGAAGGGTGATAATAATTTGCGCGAATGGGCGGTAGGATTTTTTCATAGCTAATGAATATGACAACCGTACGCCGTTGTCAATTCGCCGTCATCAATCCATGCTCTCGCACAAACTCGGTGAATAAACTCACTTTCTGCTGCACATGCCGGCGCGTCGGGTAAACCGCGAAGACCTGATGCACGTCGGCAATCTGTTCAGGGAACAGCCGCACCAGCCTGCCGGCGGCGATCTCGGGATCCGCCACGAACGACGGCAGCGAACCGATGCCCAATCCCGCCACCAACATATCCCGCAGCATCAGGCTGTTGTTGGCGATCAACCGGGGCGTGAACGCCACGCTCAGGCTCTCCTCGCCGGCGGTGAACTGCCACTGCCCCGGCCTTTCCGCCAGGGAATAGGCCAGACAGCTGTGTCGCTGTAATTCATTCGGCGTTTGCGGCATGCCGTGCTGCGCCAAATAGCCGGGCGCGGCGCAAATTCGCTGGTGCACTTCACCCAGCGCCCGGGCGCTGAGGGAAGAGTCCGGCAGCCGTCGGCGAATGCGCAAGGAAATATCGAAACCAGCCGCCACTACGTCCAATACCCTGTCGTCCAGCGTCAGTTCCACCTGCAACTGCGGGTAACGTTGCATAAACAGCGGCAACAGCGGCGACAGCACCGTCAGGCCGAATGAGAGCGGCGCATTGACCCGCAGCGTGCCGGAGACCTGCTGCGCGCTGGCGGCAACCGTCTGTTCCAGCGCGTCGAACTCGCCGAGCAACCGACAGGCTTCCTGGTAATAGATCTGCCCGGCTTCGGTCAGGCTCATGCTGCGGGTGGTGCGCACGAGCAACAGCGTCCCCAACCGACTTTCCAACTGCTTAATCTGCTTGCTCAACGCCGCCGGCGTGATCGCCAGATCCTCCGCCGCCTTATAGAAACTGTTGCGCTCAACCACGCGGCGAAAGGCGCGCATCGTCAGTAGCACGTCCATATTATGTCCTGATAGTTAATTATAAATTCAATAAAACACAGATTATTAACCCCAACAACCTAAGTAGACTTTATCCAACCGCTTCCCTGAGTGGTAAGTGAATTTAATCTACTGATAATAATGGAGTTAATAATGAAAAAGACCCTGTTCGCCCTGATGCTCGGCCTGAGCGCCGCCACCGCCCCCGTCGCCGCGCTGGCGCAATCCCCCGCCGCCGATAGCCGCCAGGCGGGTTATGTGCAGCCGCTGACCGCCGACAACAGCCTGTTGCTGTTGGTCGATCTGCAGGACATGTTCGGCATGACCATTTCCTCTATCGATCAAACCAATCTGGTGAATAACGCCGCCGGCATCGCCAAGGCCGCCAAAGTGTTCAACGTGCCGACCATTCTGGCCTCGGCCAACGCCAAAAGCTTCGCCGGGCCGGTATTCCAGCAGGTGACGCAGGCGCGCCCGGACCTGCAGGTGTACGACCGCACCGCCATCAACGTCTGGCAGGATCGGCGCGTGGTGGATCTGATCAAACAATCCGGCCGCAAGAAAATCATCATCGGCGGGCTGTGGACCGCCAGCTGCGTGATGCTGCCGGCGCTGTCCGCCCTGGGCGAGGGTTATGAGGTTTATATCCTGTCGGACGTCACCGGCGACATTACGCCAGACAGCCAAAACAACGCCATGCAGCGTCTGGTTCAGGCGGGCGCCACGCCCATCAACTGGGTAGCGTTGATGCTGGAATGGCAGCAGGACTGGAGCCGTAAAGCCACGGCGGGGGGCGTATTGCAGATCGCTCGCGACCACGGCGCCGCCTGGGGGATGGGCGCCAGCTACGCCGGGGCGATGAAGGTGGGCAGCGAGGCGAAATAGCGGGTGAAAGCCCGCCGGCGGCGGGCTTTTTCTCAGGTACGGTGATAACAACGGCTATCCTGCGGCACCTGGTCGCGACTTTCCAGCCCGTAGTCCCGCACCACCTCCGCCACCCGCAGCCGATACTGCGCCAGCACTTCGCCACGGCCGCGCGCCTGCGCCGCCCGGTGCTGCTCGAGATTGCGCCACTGCTGCACCGCCGCCTCGTCGCGCCAGAAGGAGAGCGACAGCAGGCGCGCAGGATCGGCCAGGCTTTGAAACCGCTCGATGGAAATGAATCCATCGATCTGCGCCAGCAGCGGCTTCAGCTCCGCCGCCAACGTCAGGTAGGTATCGCGCAGCCCGTCGGCGGCCTGCAGTTCAAAAATCACGGCAATCATCCTCGTCTCCTCTCAACGGTAAAATTCCGGCACGCGCGCATTCAGTGAACGGCGCCACTGCACCGATTTCAACGCCCGCTCATCAATATCCAGCGGACACGGACGCACAGCACCAGACTGCGATAGCTACAGGCTAGCGATGGACGCGCCGTCATACTTCGTCTAACCTCGAAGTATGCATAACATCGAGATAGAAGATCGTTTAGCGGCGCTGAGCGCCGCCATCGCCGACCGCACCCGGGCGCGCATGCTGTGCCTGTTGATGGATGGGCGCGCCTACACCGCCACCGAGCTCAGCGCGGCGGTCGAGGTCGCCCCGTCTACCGCCAGCGCACATCTGGCGAAGCTGCTGGAGCAGCGGCTGATTGCCTGCGTCAAACAGGGGCGCTATCGCTATTTTCGGCTGGCCGGGCAACCGGTGGCCGCAGCGCTGGAGGGTCTGATGGCGCTGGCGGGCGTGCCGCGCCCGTCGGTGAAAAGCAGCACGCCCACCTCGCTGCAATATGCTCGCACCTGTTACGACCATATGGCGGGCGAGGTGGCGGTGAAGCTGCACGATCGGCTGCATGCGCTGAACTGGCTGACCGGCGAGGAAGACTACCGGTTAAGCGACATCGGTCAGGCCGCGCTGGCGCGGCTGGGCGTCGATTGCTCCCCCGCTCCCACCCGCCGCCGCTTCGCCTGCGGCTGCCTGGACTGGAGCGAACGCCGCTCTCACCTCGGTGGCGCGCTGGGCGCCGCGCTGTTAGCCGCCTTTATCCAACGCGGCTGGATCGTCCGCCGGCTCGACAGCCGCGAACTGCAGCTGCCCCCCGCCGGTAAAAAAGCGCTGGCCGCACATTTTGACCTCACGGTGTAACCCGGCGGCGGGGTAGTTTTACTGCAATACTCAAGGGGTACGCTTAAGCAACCCCGCCAACCCGAGGAGTTTCCATGCTCGATTCCACCCAATTCCCGATCGTCAAACGCTGGCCGGCTCAGCACCCGGAACGGCTGCAGCTCTACTCTCTGCCGACGCCGAACGGCGTCAAAGTGTCCATCATGCTGGAAGAGATCGGCCTGCCTTATGAAGCGCACCTGATCGACATCGGCAACAACGAGACCTGGACGCCGGAATTCCTGGCGCTGAACCCGAACGGCAAGATCCCGGCGATCATCGATCCCGACGGCCCCGGCGGCCGGCCGCTGCCGCTGTTCGAATCCGGCGCCATTCTGCTCTACCTGGCGGAAAAGAGCGGCCGTTTCCTGCCGCAGGATCCGGCGCAGCGTTACGAAACCATTCAGTGGGTGTTCTTCCAGATGGCCGCCGTCGGCCCAATGTTCGGCCAGCTCGGTTTCTTCCACAAGTTTGCCGGGCGCGAATATGAAGACAAGCGGCCGCTGGAGCGTTACAAAAACGAATCGAAACGCCTGCTCGGCGTATTGGAAACGCGCCTTGAAGGCCGCGACTGGATCATGGGTGCGGACTACACCATCGCCGATATTTCGCTGCTGGGCTGGGTGCGTAACCTGATCGGCTTCTATGAGGCGCGCGAACTGGTGGCGTTCGACAGTTTCCCGCGCGTCGCGCAGTGGCTGGAGCGCGGTCTGGCGCGGCCGGCGGTGCAGCGCGGGCTGGCTATTCCGGCGCGCGCGGCCTGATTGTCAAACGGGGTGGCCGCCGGGCCATCCCGTCTTTCATTGTCATAAAATTGTCATCCCTCTGCTCTACTCTCCTTTCGTAACAATTTGATGTTATTTACATTGTTGTATTACGACAAGGAGCTTACCCCATGCAACCTGCTGTATCCCTGATCGCCGGCGCCGTGCTGTCCGCCCTGCTCTGTTCCTCCGCCATCGCGGCGGAAACCTCGGCCAATGCCGATGGCCTGACCGAACGCGCCGCGCGCGGCAACCTCGCCGAACCGGGCGGCGCCCGTCGTCTGGCCGGCGATCAGACCGCCGCGCTGAAGGCGTCGCTGTCGGACAAAACGGCGAAAAACGTGATTCTGCTGATCGGCGACGGCATGGGGGATTCCGAGATCACCGCCGCGCGCAACTACGCTGAAGGCGCAGGCGGTTACTTCAAGGGCATCGACGCCCTGCCGCTGACCGGGCAATACACCCACTACTCGCTGGACAAGAAAACCCACAAGCCGGATTACGTGACCGATTCCGCCGCCTCCGCCACCGCCTGGACCACCGGGGTGAAAACCTATAACGGCGCGCTCGGCGTGGACGTGAACGGCAAAGATCAGCCGACGCTGCTGGAGATCGCCAAGGCGGCCGGCAAGGCCACCGGCAACGTCTCCACCGCCGAGTTGCAAGACGCTACGCCGGCGGCGCTGGTGTCGCACGTCACCTCGCGCAAATGCTACGGCCCGGAGGAAACCAGCGAGAAATGCGCCGCTAACGCGCTGGAAAACGGCGGCCGCGGCTCCATCACCGAGCAGTTGCTGAAAACCCGCGCCGACGTCACGCTGGGCGGCGGCGCGAAGTCCTTCAACCAGCTGGCGAAAAGCGGCGAATGGCGAGGAAAATCGCTGAAAGATCAGGCGGCGGCGCAAGGTTACCAGTGGGTGAGCAACGCGGATGAGCTGCAGGCCGTTACGCTGGCCAACCAGCAAAAACCGCTGCTGGGTCTGTTCGCCGACGGCAACATGCCGGTGCGCTGGCTGGGGCCGAAAGCCAGCTATCACGGCAACCTCGACAAGCCGGCGGTAACCTGCGAAAACAACCCGGCGCGCACCGCGGCCACGCCAACGCTGGCGGCGATGACCGAAAAAGCGATCGCACTGTTGAAAGATAACCCGAACGGCTTCTTCCTGCAGGTAGAGGGCGCGTCGATCGATAAGCAGGATCACGCCGCTAACCCGTGCGGGCAGATTGGTGAAACCGTCGATCTGGACGAAGCGGTGCAAAAAGCGCTGGCCTTCGCCCGCGCCGACGGCAACACGCTGGTGATCGTCACCGCCGACCATGCACACTCCAGCCAGATCGTCGCCGCCGACGCCAAAGCGCCGGGCCTGACCCAGATGCTGACCACCAAAGACGGCGCGCCGATGACCCTCAGCTACGGCAACTCGGAAGAAGAGTCGCAGGGGCACACCGGCACCCAATTGCGCGTCGCGGCCTACGGCCCGCACGCCGCCAACGTGGTGGGATTGACCGATCAGACCGATCTGTTCTTCACCATGCGCGATGCGATGGGCATCAAGTAACCGCCTTCTGCACGATGGCCGCCCGCAACGGCGGCCATTTATTATTGGTTACCGATAGGTATTTGCAATTTAACCGCAATTATTGTGTGATAACGAAATAACGTTTAATTGCGCGACAATTAACCCCCGAAAATAACGCGGTTATACGACCTTTCTTCCCTCTTTGTTTATTACTACGACAGCAACCGGCCTATTTTTGCTTATATTCATTTTTTTTAGTTACAAAAGTAGTTTTTAACATTCTCGCAAACAATAATACCCCGCCAGTAACGTGAACCGATCAATTTGCACCCGGACGGCCTGCAATAGTTCACTTTTCGTTAAAAACCCTATTAACAAAAAGGCATTATTGCTGCCTATCGGCTCACGCCGGGCGGTCGGCTTCATTATTTCCAGGGTAACTCCCGCTAAATTCTTTCACCTGCAATGAGTAGAATTTACACACAAGAGATTTAATTCAATGAGAAAATTACTCGTCCTGATTTTCAGTCTCAGCCTGTTTGGCGTTACGCAACAGGCGGCGGCTGAAGAGAAGAATAAAACCGTCGACGTGGTGTTGATCGGCGGCGGCATCATGAGCGCCACCTTGGGTACCTATCTGCATGAGCTGGAGCCGACCTGGACCATCGACATGTACGAGCGCATGAACGGCGTGGCGGAAGAGAGCTCCAACGGCTGGAACAACGCCGGTACCGGCCACTCCGCCTTCAGCGAAATGAACTACACGCCGGAAAAAGCCGATGGCACCATCGACATCAGCAAGGCGGTGAAGGTCAACGAGTCTTTCGAAATCTCCCGTCAGTTCTGGTCTTATCAGGTGAAAAACAATGTCCTGAAAGATCCGAAATCTTTCATTAACAGCGTGCCGCACATGAGCTTCGTGTGGGGCGACGACAACGTCAACTTCCTGCGTAAACGCTACGCGGCGCTGCAGCACAGCACCCTGTTCCGCGGCATGGAATACTCCGAAGACCCTGCGCAAATCAAACAGTGGGCGCCACTGGTGATGAACGGCCGCGATCCGGCGCAGAAAATCGCCGCGACCCGCATGCCGCTGGGCACCGACGTTAACTTCGGCGTGATCACCCACCAGCTGGTTGACGCACTGAGCGCCAGCGACAAGTTCAAGCTGAACCTGAGCCACGAAGTGCGCGACATCAAGCGCAACGCCGACCAGACCTGGAGCGTAACCGTTGCCGATCTGAACCGCGACGGTAAAGAAACCACCGTTAACGCCAAGTTCGTGTTCATCGGCGCAGGCGGCGCGTCCCTGACCCTGCTGCAGAAATCCGGCATCCCTGAGGCCGACGGTTACGGCGGCTTCCCGGTCGGCGGCCAGTTCTTGGTCACGACCAACCCGGAGATCGCCAACCAGCACCTGGCCAAAGTGTATGGCCTGGCCAGCGTAGGTTCGCCGCCGATGTCCGTGCCTCACCTGGATACCCGCATGCTGGACGGCAAGCGCGTGCTGCTGTTCGGGCCGTTCGCCACCTTCTCCAGCAAGTTCCTGAAGAACGGTTCGCTGTTTGATCTGCTGCACTCGCTGAGCACCTCGAACCTGATGCCGATGACCCACGTCGGTCTGGATAACTTCGATCTGGTGAAATACCTGGTCGGCCAGCTGATGATGAACGACGACGATCGCTTCGCCGCATTGAAAGAGTACTTCCCGGACGCCAAGCAGGAAGACTGGAAGCTGTGGACCGCAGGCCAGCGCGTACAGATCATCAAGAAAGACGCGGATAAAGGCGGCGTGCTGCAGTTCGGCACCGAAGTCGTCAGCTCTGAAGACGGCAGCATCGCCGCTCTGCTGGGCGCTTCGCCGGGCGCTTCCACCGCTGCGCCAATCATGCTGCACCTGATGGAAACCGTGTTCAAAGACAAAGTGGCGACGCCGGAATGGCAGAGCAAGCTGAAAGAGATCATCCCGTCCTACGGCCACAAGCTGAACGGCGATATCGAGATGACCAACAAGATCCGCGGTTACACCAGCAGCGTGCTGGGTCTGAACTACATTGAAGTGAAACCGGAAACTAACTGATTTTCCGTCACTTCCTACTGAAAAGGCCGCTTTATGCGGCCTTTCTTTTATTCCCCTGCCGTTCAAAGAGCATTTTTGGCCACCTTTTTATCCCCGGCTTACCCTTGCGTAACGGCGTAGTCACGCCTATTATCAAAGCATATTCTTGGATAATTAAGCTAAGTCACTGTGACCTGAATGTCGTTTTTGCGGGAGAACTAAAACCATGGATCGCGTCAATATCATTCACGATTTACTAGACTGGATTGAAACTCATCTGGATCAGCCGCTGCTGCTGGACAATGTCGCCGCCAAGTCGGGCTACTCCAAATGGCACCTGCAGCGCATGTTCCGCAGCACCACCGGCCACGCGCTCGGCAGCTATATCCGCGAGCGGCGTCTTTCGCAGGCGGCGCAGGCGCTGCGCTCCACTCCACGACCGATCCTGGATATCGCCCTGCAATACCATTTCGACTCTCAGCCTTCGTTCTCGCGTGCCTTCAAGAAACAGTTCGGCAAAACCCCGGCGGTCTATCGCCGCACCACCCGCTGGGACGTCGCAGAATGGCCGGCGCAGCCGATAGAAATGCAGGCCGAACCGCGCCACGATGCCCCCACGCTGCCCCGCTGGTACGCCGGCAAGCCGCCGGAAGGCGTTTGCACCAGCTGGATGGGGCTGCGTTAATCAGCGCGGTATAAGGCACAAAAAAGGGTTCAGTTCGCGAGAACTGAACCCTTTCTCTATTGACGAGACACCGAATTATTTGAAGGTGACGTCAATATTCGCCGATGCGCTGAACGGCCCTACCTTCGGGTTGGTGCTCAACCATTTCAGGCTGGCCATAAAGTTCTTTTCAACGATGGTGCCGTTGACCAGGCCCAGATCGACCGGGCTGTTCATCATGATCGGCGTATTTGGCGTCGCCGCCTGCGAGATCAAAATACCGAAGCCGCTGTCGCTGGTCGGCAGGATCACGCTGTTATCCTGCAATGGGTAGGTGGTGCTGAAGCTGGCCTGCAGCGTTTCCCCTTTGCAGTCTTGACCGGTCGTTGGATCGGACATATTGGCGGCGACCGAGAACGGCACCTGCTTCTCGATTTTACCCACCACCGCATTCTGACGCGGAATGGTGCCAAAGTTCACCGTCGAACCGTTGTTGGCCACCACGGTGATTTTCGGGTTGCAGGAGATAAACTGAATATTGCCCAGCCCGGAGATGTAGGCGTTAAAGTTGCTGTTCGGACGGCTGTTCAAGCCGCCGACGCCATCAACCTGGAACACCGAATAGGCATTATTGTCTGTGATTTTTCCGCCCGCCGGCGGTGCCTTGCCGGTCGCTTTAATGTAGATAGAGTATGTTACGGTGACGCTTTGGCTCGTCGCCGGCCTGCTACAACGTGGCGGGTTGCTACATACTGTACCCGGACCAACATTCTCACGCTGATTCTTTACCGGCTTGACGTCAATCCCTTTAAATGTCACACCCACTTCGATTGAATTGTGGATGTTTTGCATTTTATTCTGCGGATCCCAATACAAAAATGCGTCTTCGCCTTTCGGCATATTGTCTGTATCAGAGCACTGGAACGTAGAGGTAAAGGGCTGCGAACGCCACAGCAATGCCCCCGGAGCAGTATTAGCCGTCGACACCTTGATGGCCTTATCCAGCACGATATCCTGGCGAATGCTGCCGTTCTGCTTACACGACAACGCATAGCTGCTCTGCGAAAACCCGCCCAGCGTGACCAGCAGCCCAGCCGCCAATCCGAGATTCTTATGCTTTAACAAAGAAGACATATCCTTTCCTTTTACGGTTTTCCGCAGGTCAGCGAAAGTTCCTGATAACCCATCAACTGTTCGGTCGCCGCTTTCAATTCCGGCACCACCAGTGAGCAGCTTTCGCCCGCGTCGTTGCCCCATTTCACCAGCAGACGATCCCCTGCGGAGGCACCTGAGATATAAATATCGCCGTTGGTACCGACAGTACCGTTGTTCTTACCATCCGCACTGAAGACATTGGCACCAATCGGCGGTACGCTGCCGTCGGTCATCTTGCTGTGTACCAACAGGCTTTGGCCCGTGTGCGTTTCAAACTTCACGCGGGTGATTGCGCCGTAAGTCGGCACCACGTCTCTTGCCGCCATCGGGATATCCAGGCCGTTGCCGATATCTTCGGTGCGCAGCGCCACGCGGTTATGGCGGTATGGCGACGCAGAGGTCATCACCGCGTAACCGAAGCGGTCGATGGCGACGCCGGGTTGGTTTTCGATACGAACGCCCTTGGCGTCTTTGGCTTCCACCAGCACAAACGTATTCTGCAGCGGCTGGGTCAACGTCACGCCGCCGGAGTGTGCGACGATACCGCCCGCCACGCCCAACGAAGACTGCTGATAATCTTTGCTGTAGCTATAACCGGCATTGATGGTCCCCATGCTGCCCTGATAACCGACGTTGGCCGAGCTGGTTTGGCCCGAATAACGATCATGACCGCTTTGCACCGCATAGTTCAAGCGGTTGTCATCCAGCGCGGTGCCACTCAGGCCGGCGCTGTAGGTGTTGCCGCTCTGCTTGCTGTGGCCGGCGTTGAAGCTGGCGGTCATGTCCGACGAATCCTTGCTGAAGAAGCTGAACGGAATCGATACGGTCAGGTTGACGCTGCGGTCTTTATAGCCGTAGTTGCTGCGGCTGTCCTGATAAAAGACGCCATAGCTGATATTTTTATAGCTGCTGTTAAAACCGGTTTGTACGGTACGGTCTTCACCGGATCCGCCCCAGTAAGACTGGTTGCTGAGGTTGGCGTACAGCGTCGAATTACCGGCGATGCGCTGGTTGACAGACAGCTCAACGCGCTGGCGTTTGTTGTTGAAACGGCTGGTGTAATAGCTGCGACGGCGAGATTCCGCCCAGTCCGGCACGCCCAGGTTGCGATCGTTTTGATCGTAGTAATCGTTACGGTAATAACCGTTCTCATAGCGTTCGCGCTCGGCAACCGCATCGGAGAAATCATAATAGCCGGAGGTCGAGTAACGGTAACCGGCAATGCGGAATTCCGTCCCCCAATCGTTGAGCGACTTGGAATACAGGAAACGGAAACTCTCCCCCTGCTTGTCATCGCCGTTCACCAGGTTGGTGTCGGAATAGGACATATCAAAAGAGACAGCCCCCCAGTTCCCCAGGTTTTTACCGAGGCCTACGACCGCTGAACGGTAGTTTTCCGCCACCAGCACGCCACCGTAAGGCGTGATGTCATACGCCATACCGTGCGACAAGGTGCCTTGGACAAACTTGGGCTGATAGCGGCTGGTGCCGTCGTGGTATTTACCGGCGGTCAGCTGATAGTTCCAAATCCCTTCGCGCAGCATGTTCGGCACCGAGGAGAACGGCACGACGAAAGAGGTTCTCGAACCGTTGGCTTCGATAACCGTCACGTCCAGGTTACCACTCAGGGTGCTTGGGAAAATGTCCGTCAGTGCAAACGGCCCTGGCGGCACGTTGGTGCTGTAAATGGTATAGCCGTTCTGACGCACTTCAACGCGCGCGTTGGTCGTCGCCACACCGCGCACCACCGGCGCATAGCCGCGCTGGCTTTCCGGCAGCATGTCGTCGGCGCTGGACATCTGCACACCGCGGAACTGAATGCTGTCGAAAACATTGTTATTGGTGTTGGTCTGGCCGATCACCAGACGGCTGCGCAGAGAAACGATGTCCGTTTCCGCCCAGCTGGAAATGTTCTTCCAATGCGTACCGGCGCCCGACTGTTGGTTCAACGTCGAGTTGTTGCGCAGGCGCCAATCGCCAATATTGAGGCCATTGTTAAGGCTCAGGAAGTAATAGTCGGAAGTCTTGTCGTTCTGATTGTTGCCGTAGCGGTTATGAGTGCCGCTAAAGTTATAGTTAACAAAGCCGGCATTGATGCCGCGATCGTAAACTTTCGGCGAAATGGCACCTTGCGGGCGTGGGATCAGAAACACCTGCGGCACTTCCAGATCCATACGCTGTACGGCGGCGTCATAGCTCAGCTTGGCGCCGGAGATCTGTTGTGGCAATGCGTAGCATTGCGCGGCACCGGCGGTGGTCAGATCGCCGGGCAGCTTTACGCCGTAATCCTGATAGTCCGCGGCCGTCAGGCACGGCGCTACCGGAGAGTCTTTGGATTCTTTCTTGAACTCGATTTCGCGGTGATCGATACGCTGCCCGTTGAGATAGATATCAAACGGATATTTACCCGGCAGAATGTCATCCCCGCTGGCCAACGACGCCACCTGGGCGATATTGTCATCGCCATGGATGAAGGAGGTGTTGAACTGCTCCTCCGCCATGGCCATATGTGAGAATGAAAAAGGCACAGCAGAAAAATAAATTACACCATTAATCAGCTTCACCAAACGTTTTGGCGCGAGGGTTGTTATTCTTTTGTGTGCCATTTCTTTCATTCCTTGAAGTGCTTCAAATCAATTCAGTGCGACGTTTTTAATCTCGGTGTGACCGCCATAGTCGTTGATATAGGTAAACGACATATTGTTGGCTGATTGCGCCCCCTGAGGCAGGGAAATACGCAGGCTGTCGTGTGGCTTGACCATGTCGGCGTTCACTTTCCAGCTCTTGCCGCCGCTCTTCAGGTTCAAGACGCCCAGCGTGACGAACAGCGGGCCATCGTTAGTCACGACTAAATTGCCGCCCTGGCGCTTCCACTTCAGCGCTTCCGCCTGCTGTTGCAGGTTGGTTTTCAACGAATCCGGGCGATAGAACAGTTTGATACGAGTACGGATCGCCACCTGCAGCACGTTATCTTGCTTAGGCGTTGGCGGAATTTCCTGTACGTTGACCCAGAGCAGAGATTCTCTGTCCTGCGGCAAACCGCTGCCGGAATAGATAAAACGCAAAATGGCGTCTTTCTTGGCAGCCAGCTTCAAAATGGGTGGCGTCACCACGATCGGCAAATTCTTAGGCATCTGGCTTGCATCGCCAGTATCCAGCCAGGTTTGCACCATGTAGGTATCGTCGCTGTCATTGCTGATTGAGAGCGATGCGGATTTACTTGCACTGTTATAGATGACACGCGTCGCATCAACCTGAATGCCGGCAAAGGCATTAACAGAGAATGCGAATAAAATACCAGTCAGAATTTTTTTCATCGGAATGTCTCAACTCTCAAAATTTAGCCATCCTTGGCCAATAACTCTATCTATCCTGCCAGCGAATTATTTGTATTCGATGGTGAAGGTAGCGTTAGAGTTTGCCTGACCGGCAGTTACCAGATCCTGGAAGGATTTGTAACGAGCGCGCAGGTTGAAAGTCGCAGCGCCTGGGTTATCGCCATCAGCAGCAACAGTTACGGTAGCTGGGGTAGCCACTTCCTGAGAGATTGGCAGAGTAGAACCGTTGTTATCCAGAATTTCAACGCCAACGCCAGTCGCGCCGCCAGTTACAGCCAACAGCTCTGGGTGGCCGGCTGGGGTGTTACCGTCGAAACGCAGGGTGTAGTTACCCGCTTCACATTTCTCCAGGCTGATATCGAAAGCTTTAGCACCGCTGGTAGAACCGGCAGTTGGGAAAGCGGTGGTAGGATATTTACCCAGGTAAACTTCTTTATTCTGGTCTTTATCAACAACTTTACAGGTGGACTGTACAATTTCACCGGTGAATTTAACGTTGCCGTTTGCTGCCATTGCGTTGGAAGCAGTTGCAGACAATACCAGGGCAGCCAAAGGCAATAATACTTTTTTCATTTCCAGCTCCATAGAACAATAAAATAATCGATTCAGTGGCGGGCTTATATATATATTGCCGCCACTGAGCATACACTCAGCGATAGCACTCCCTTGCTGAAAAGGAGCGTTGCCTCGATGAACTCATTGCCGGACGAAATATAGACTAAGCATATTCTTAATGTTAAATCGTTTAAAACATTCATAAGCCCCCTCTTGATAGGAATAAACTATCGGCGGATACCTATCGATCGATGTTGACGATTCATATGAATAGGAATAATCTGTGTTTGGGAAAGCTGCAGAGTTCAAGATTTTGCGTTAAGGCCTGAAAATCAGAATATTATCCCGAATATTTACATTTAGTAACATATTGCGACGTTTGGACTTTGGCACGAATTACGCGTTTAATGGTCTGTCGACACGTTTCGGCCATCCTGACGCTTTAAATAAGAAATTTACCAATAAACCTGGAGTAACTTTCTTTTTAATCATTTAAAATCAACAAGTTAAATATCAATCCAAGGATTGGGAAATGAGCGGTTCTTTCAGAGAGAAAAATAACGGCATTAATTATGTTTTTCAGCCAATGTTCGCGAAATCGGGACAATTGCTGGCCGTTGAATGTCTGTCTCGCTTTACGTTTAATAGCGAATATGCCCATTTTTCTCCTGAACAGTTCTTTCGTCACGCCGACAGCGCCACCCGGATTGAGATTTTGATGGATCAGATCAATCTGATCGATAAATACAAACACTGGTTTCATGAAAACCAAGTGATAGCCACTTTGAATGTTGACGATTATTCCCTGCAATCGCTGGCGAATAGTCACTTTGCCGAAAGAATTAATGCCCTGCGCTGTATTCATTTTGAGATCAGCGAGAATTCAACCCGGCTGGTGAAAGATCGCGTGCACGGCGATCCGTCATTGAATAGTTATTCATTTTGGCTCGATGATTTTGGTTCTGGCTATGCGGGTTTTTCCGCGTTGTACAACAGCCAGTTCCGCTTCGTTAAGCTCGATCGTTTTCTGCTCTGGGACTTTATGAAAAAGTCCGGCGGCGAGGGCTTGATGCGCGCGTTACTGCGCTTCTTTTACCTTAATCATTACAAGGTAATTATCGAAGGAGTTGAAACTCCCGAACACAAGAAATGGCTGGATGAAATGCCATATTACGCACTGCAGGGAAAGCTGTGGAAGGAATCCAGCATCAAGGATTTGAACTCGCTTCTTACAGCTGAATACTTTTAACTCGGTATTGGTGTTTGCCCTATGTCTAAAAACAACGTTCTTGTGATTAGTGAGTGTAAGTACAGCTATGTTGGCCTGTCGGTGCTGCTGAAGAAACATTACGGCGCCTACGATATCCGCCTGTTTTCTGATTTCATGCACGGCGGCGCTAAAGCAGAGAAGATCACCAAGCACGATATCGCGCTGATTTTCACCTCGCAAAACCTGGAACAGAGCGTCAACGTGATCGAAAGCCTGGTGTCCCTGCACCAGCAATACAACAGCAAGACGCGCCTGCTGGTGTTCTATGACGACGAGCGCGTCGTGAAACTGCTGTCGATCCTGGGGATTTCCGTTGAATTGGTCTCTACCCGCATTCCGCTTTATTCGCTGCAGGAAAAAATCCAGCGGCTGCTGGAAAGCAAAGAACCGGGCGGCATCAGAGTGCAGAAAACCCGCGAGCTTAGCCCGGCGGAAAGCGACGTGATCTTCAATCTGCTGCGCGGCGACAGCCTGCTGCACATTGCGGAAAAGCGCGGCACGCACCCGAAAACCATCTTCTCGCAAAAATACAGCGCGATGAAAAAGCTGCGGCTGCGCAGCATGAGCACCATCTTCGTCGCCGGCAAATAAACATCTTGGCTTGTTGCGCGGCACGCCGCGCGGCAACCCCTCCCTTCCGCCAGGTTAAATTAATGTAACAACCGGCGACAAAGCAGCAACAGACACACAACATCCTCTCCTGTTGGTTACGATTTGCACACGGATTATCCGTGAGTCATGTCGTGTGGATTAAAAATAAACATCAGGAGATGTTATGAAGTCGTCCTTATTCAGCCGCTATACCTGCTTTGTGCTGAGCATCTTGCTCACCCTGGTTTTCTTGATCATGATGCACAACCATCCGTGGTTCTGGCTGCCGGCCCTGGCCTGCGGTTGCCTGATGGTGCTGGGTATCTACGATCTCACGCAGCAGCGCCACGCCATCTGCCGCAACTACCCGATCATCGGCCGCCTGCGCTTCTTCTTCGAGTTCATCCGTCCGGAACTGCGCCAGTATTTCCTCGAGCAGGATAATGAAGAGATCCCGTTTTCGCGCACCCAGCGCACGCTGGTGTATCGCCGGGCGAAAAACGAGATGGGTGACAAACCGTTCGGCACCCTGCTGGACGTGTATCAAACCGGCTATGAGTGCATCGGCCACTCCATGCGGCCGGTGGAAGCCGCCGACCCAACCAGTTTCCGCATCACCATCGGCGGCGCCGACTGCCGCCAGCCCTACTCCGCGTCGATCTTCAACATTTCGGCCATGAGCTTCGGCGCACTCTCCGCCAACGCCATCCGCGCGCTCAACCTCGGCGCGGCCAAGGGTAACTTCTACCACGACACCGGTGAGGGCAGCATCAGCCGCTATCACCGCGAAAACAACGGCGACCTGGTGTGGGAGCTGGGCAGCGGCTATTTCGGCTGTCGCACCGCCGACGGCCATTTCGATCCGCGCCGCTTTGCCGAACAGGCGCAAAGCCCGCAGGTGAAAATGATTGAAATCAAGCTCAGCCAGGGCGCCAAGCCGGGCCACGGCGGCATTCTGCCGGCGAAGAAGGTAGATGCGGAAATCGCCGCCACCCGCGGCGTGCCGGAAGGCGTGGATTGCATCTCGCCGGCCTCGCACAGCGCCTTCACCACCCCGCTGGAAATGATGCAGTTCATCCAACAGCTGCGCGAGCTGTCAGGCGGCAAACCGGTCGGTTTCAAGCTGTGCATCGGCCACCCGTGGGAGTTCGTCGCCATCGTCAAGGCGATGCTGCACACCCGCATTCTGCCGGACTTCATCGTGGTGGACGGCAAGGAGGGCGGCACCGGCGCCGCGCCGCTCGAACTCTCCAACTATATGGGCATGCCGCTGCGCGAAGGGCTGCTGTTCGTGCATAACACGCTGGTGGGCTGCGGCCTGCGCGACCAAATCAAGATTGGCGCCAGCGGCAAGATCATCAGCGCCTTTGACATCGCCAGCGTGCTGGTGCTCGGCGCCGACTGGGTGAATTCGGCGCGCGGCTTTATGTTCGCCGTCGGCTGCATCCAGTCGCAAAGCTGCCACACCAACCACTGCCCGACCGGCGTAGCGACGCAAGATCCGCTGCGGCAAAAGGCGCTGGTGGTACCGAACAAGGCGGAACGCGTCTACCACTTCCATCAGAATACGGTGAAAGCGCTGGCAGACATGCTGGCGGCGGCCGGCGTCAGCCGCCCGGAGCAGCTGACCTCGCACCATATGCTGCGCCGCATCACGCCGACCGAGATCAAGGTGTACGCCGATATCTATTACTATCTGGAGCCGGGCGCGCTGCTGCAGCCGGAGATCAAAAGCGAGTTCTACGCCCGCATGTGGCGCATGGCGACGCCCACCAGTTTCGATCAGGCGATCTCGCTGCCGGCGGCATGATGGGATAAGGGATAAAAGAGAGTTGCCCCCTCGCCTTGGGGAAGAGCATATGGAGAGGGGTTGCTTGCTACGGCGGCCCTCCCCCTCAACGGCGAGAGGGCGTGTCGGTTACTGCTTGCGCACCGGCGCATCGCCGGCGACGTAGTAGTCGGCGGTGCTGCGCGGCAGCGGCGCGCGCTGGCGAATGCGGTCGGCGATCTTTTCGGCGATCATGATGGTGGTGGCGTTCAGGTTGCCGGTAATGATCAGCGGCATGATTGACGCATCCACCACCCGCAATCCTTCCATGCCGTGCACCCGGCCCTGGCCGTCGACCACCGCCATCTCGTCTTCGCCCATCTTGCACGAGCAGGACGGGTGGAAGGCGGTTTCGGCGTGCTCGCGCACGAAGGCGTCCAGCTGCTCGTCGGTCTGCACCTCCGGCCCTGGGCTGATCTCGCGGCCGCGGTATTCGTCCAGGGCAGGCTGCGCCATGATTTCGCGCGTGATGCGGATAGCGTCGCGGAACTCCTGCCAATCCTGTTCGGTCGACATGTAGTTGAACAGAATGCTCGGATGCTGACGCGGATCTTTCGATTTCACCTGCACCCGGCCGCGGCTCGGCGAACGCATCGAACCGACGTGGGCCTGGAAGCCATGCTCTTTCACCGCGTTGCTGCCGTTATAGTTAATCGCCACCGGCAGGAAGTGATACTGAATGTTCGGCCAGGCGAACTCTGCGCGGCTGCGGATGAAACCGCCGGCCTCGAACTGGTTGCTGGCGCCGACGCCGGTGCCGTTGAACAGCCATTCCGCGCCGATTTTCGGCTGATTGAACCATTGCAACGCCGGGTACAGCGACACCGGTTTCTTACAGGCGTACTGCAGATACATCTCCAGGTGATCCTGCAGGTTTTCCCCCACCCCCGGCAGATCGTGCACCACGTTGATGTCCAGACTTTTCAGCAGCGCCGCCGGGCCGACGCCCGAACGCTGCAGAATTTGCGGCGAGGCGATGGCGCCGGCGCACAGCAGCACTTCGCGGCGCGCTTTGGCATGGGTCAGCTGATTGCTGTCGCCCTGCAGATAGTTGACGCCCACTGCGCGCTTGCCGTCGAACACGATATGGTCGGTCAGCGCATGGGTGACGATCTTCAGGTTCGGCCGGGAACGCGCCTGATCCAGATAACCGCGGGCGGTGCTGGCGCGGCGTCCCTTCGGCGTCACGGTGCGATCCATCGGGCCGAAGCCTTCCTGCTGGTAACCGTTCAGATCGTCGGTGCGCGGATAGCCCGCCTGCACGCCGGCTTCCACCATGGCGTGGAACAGTTCGTTGTTACCGGCCTTCGGCGTTGTGACGCTCACCGGGCCATCACCGCCGTGGTAATCGTTCGGGCCGATATCGCGCGTTTCCGCCTTGCGGAAATACGGCAGACAGTCCAGATAGGTCCAGTCTTCCAGACCCGGCGCCTTGGCCCAGTTGTCGAAATCCATCGCGTTGCCGCGAATGTAACACATGCCGTTGATCAGGGACGAACCGCCCAGACCTTTGCCGCGGCCGCATTCCATCCGGCGGTTGTTCATGTGCGGCTCAGGATCGGTTTCATACGCCCAGTTATAGCGGCGGCCCTGCAGCGGAAACGCCAGCGCGGCCGGCATCTGGGTACGGAAATCCATCCGGTAATCCGGGCCGCCGGCTTCCAGCAGCAGGACGCTGACGTCGGCGTCTTCAGTCAATCGGGTGGCTAACACGTTGCCGGCGGAACCGGCACCGATAATGATGTAGTCAAATTCCATTCATTATCTCCTTACTTTATTGGCCTGCATGAGACGAAAACGCGAAACGCGGATCCGCAACAGGCGGTGTATTTGGCTCTCGGGGAGTGTCGGCCGCAGCCAACCCGGCTGCGGCTCGAAAGACGACGGGGATAGTTAAAATACCGAGGCGTATTCGCCCAGCTCAACCTGCACCGATTTGATCTGGGTGTAGTGCTCCAGCGTGGTCAGGCCGTTTTCGCGGCCGACGCCGGACTGCTTGTAACCGCCGACCGGCATTTCCGCCGCCGACTCGCCCCAGGTGTTGATCCAGCAAATGCCGGCTTCCAGCTGGTGGATCACGCGGTGCGCGCGGGCCAGATCGTGGGTCACCACGCCCGCGGCCAGGCCGAAGGTGGTGTCGTTGGCACGGCGCACCACTTCCTCTTCGCTCTGGTAGCTGAGAATGCTCATCACCGGCCCGAAGATCTCTTCGCGCACGATTTCCATGTCGTCGCGGCAGTCGCTGAATACCGTCGGCGCCACGTAAGCGCCCTTGCCGAATTCGCCGTGGGTGACGCGTTCGCCGCCGCACAGCAGGCGCGCGCCGCTGTTTTTGCCGCTCTCGATAAAGCGCAGCACCGATTCCATGTGCGCAAAGCTGACCAGCGGCCCGAAGTTGGTTTGCGGATCGGTCGGATCGCCGAGGCGAATGCGCTTCACGCGCTCGAGAATTTTCGCCTCAAACTGCGCCTGCAGCGCCGCCGGCACAAAGACGCGGGTGCCGTTGGTGCACACCTGGCCGGAACTGTAGAAGTTGGCCATCATGGCGATATCGGCGGCGCGATCCAGATCGGCGTCGTCGAAGATAATCAGCGGCGACTTGCCGCCCAGCTCCATGGTGACTTCCTTCAGCGTCGAACCCGACGCGTTGGCCATCACCTTCTTGCCGGTTTTCACCCCGCCGGTGAAAGAGACTTTGGCAATGCCCGGATGGTCGGTCAGATATTGCCCCACTTCCGCCCCGCTGCCGGTCACCACGTTGAACACGCCGTCCGGCAGGCCGGCTTCGGTGTAGATTTCCGCCAGCTTCAGCGCCGTCAGCGACGTGACTTCACTCGGTTTGAAAATCATCGCATTGCCCGCCGCCAGCGCCGGCGCGGACTTCCACAGCGCAATCTGAATCGGGTAGTTCCAGGCGCCGATGCCGGCCACCACGCCCAGCGGTTCGCGGCGGGTGTAGACGAACGAGGTATCGCGCAGCGGGATCTGCTCGCCTTCAATGGCCGGGATCAGGCCGGCGTAGTACTCCAGCACGTCGGCGCCGGTGACGATGTCCACCGCGGTGGTTTCCGACATCGCTTTACCGGTATCCAGCGTTTCCAGCGCCGCCAGCTCATCGTTGCGCTCGCGCAGAATATCCACCGCGCGACGCAGGATGCGCGAACGCGCCATCGCCGTCATCGCCGCCCACACCTTCTGCCCGCTGGCCGCGCTGGCCACCGCACGATCGACGTCTTCAGCGCCGGCGGACTGGACTTCAGCCAGAACTTCGCCGTTCGCCGGATTAATGGCGTTGAAGGTTTTTCCAGCGGTGCTGTCTACATAGGCGCCATGAATATAGAGCTTCTGCAAGCCAAAACGGGACATAGGATCTCCTTGAGTTATCCTCCGGGCAGCGTTTGCCCCCGGAGTTGGAACGTGATGTATTCGGTCGTGAGCGCCAGCGCCTGCGCCTGATTGAACGCGGAGCCGCGCAGCGCGCTGCGCAGCCACAGCCCATCGATCAGCGCCGCCAGCCCCTTGGCCGCCAACCGCGCCTGCGGCTGCGGCATGACGCGGCGAAACTCGGCGCACAGGTTGGAATAAAGCCGGCGGCCGTTCACCTGTTGCAGTCGGTTGAGCTGCGGCTGGTGCAGGCTGCTGGCCCAAAAGGCCAGCCAGGTCTTCATCGCCGCGCTGTTGATCTGGCTGTCGTCGAAGTTGCCGGCGACGATCGCCTGCAGCCGCGCCGCCGGGCTGTTATCGGTCAGCGCCTGCAACCGCAGCTTCACCGCCTCGCCCAGGTGGCTGATCAGATAGCGCATCGTGGCTTCCAGCAGGCCGTTCTTGTCCTTGAAATAATGGCTGATGATGCCGTTGGAAACGCCGGCCCGCCGCGCGATCTGCGCGATGGTGGCGTCATGCATTCCCACTTCGTTTACCGCGGCGAGCGTGGCATCAATCAACTGCTGCCTTCTGATTGGCTGCATTCCTACCTTTGGCATATTTCGACTCTCACAAAACCGACTTCGGCCTTATCTCAGCGGGCAAATTTCACTGCCGTTTCGCCCGTGATTCAGGTCATCATGCGGACTATTAAACTTTTTTTTGATTGAACGTTCAATAAAAATTGCATATATTTTATTGCCGCCTGGTTAAAAATTTGTACTATCTGGTTGTGGAACTGGCTGATTTTTGTGAGGTAATTAACGAATCTGACCAAAATCAGTGGCTGTAAGCGGTTCCCACCGCGAAGCGCTCCGGTGCTTCGGCAACAGGCGAAAGCGGCGTTACTCAGGCCATTCCGATGGGGATGGTCGCCGCCTTCATTCGCCCGTTTTTCGGCGGCGCCAACGCGCCCCGAAATGCGGAGCGGCACGATTTTACTCAGTTCAGAGGATGACGATGACAACACGCGAAACCTCCTCCAAACCGCAGCAGGACCGCCTCAACCCTGTGGTTTTCTTCACCTCGGCGGGGCTGATCCTGGCCTTCTCGCTGATGACCATCTTTTTCACCGACTTCTCCGGGCAGTGGATCACCCGCACGCTGAATTGGGTGTCGACCACCTTCGGTTGGTACTACCTGCTGGCGGCGACGCTGTACATCGTGTTCGTGGTGTTTATCGCCGCCTCGCGCTTCGGTTCCATCAAGCTCGGGCCGGAGCAGTCCAAGCCGGAGTTCAGCCTGATGAGCTGGGCGGCGATGCTGTTCGCCGCCGGCATCGGCATCGACCTGATGTTCTTTTCGGTCGCCGAGCCGGTGACCCAGTACATGATGCCGCCGGAAGGCGACGCGCAAACGCTGGAGGCCGCGCGCCAGGCCATGGTCTGGACGCTGTTCCACTACGGCCTGACCGGCTGGTCGATGTATGCGCTGATGGGCATCGCCCTCGGCTACTTCAGCTATCGCTACAATCTGCCGCTGACCATCCGCTCGGCGCTGTACCCAATCTTCGGTAAGCGCATCAACGGCCCGATCGGCCACAGCGTGGACATCGCCGCGGTGCTAGGCACCATCTTCGGCATCGCCACCACGCTGGGCATCGGCGTGGTGCAGCTCAACTACGGCCTCAAGGTGTTGTTCGAGATCCCGGAAAACCTGACGGTGCAGGGCTCGCTGATCCTGCTGTCGGTGATCATGGCCACCATCTCGGTGACTTCGGGCGTTAACAAGGGCATCCGCATCCTGTCCGAGCTGAACGTGCTGCTGGCGCTGGGCCTGATCCTGTTCGTGCTGTTCTTCGGCGACACCGAGTTCCTGCTCAACGCGCTGGTGCTCAACGTCGGCGATTACGTCAATCGCTTTATGGGCATGACGCTCAACAGCTTCGCCTTCGATCGGCCGGTGGAGTGGATGAACAATTGGACGCTGTTCTTCTGGGCCTGGTGGGTGGCGTGGTCGCCGTTCGTCGGCCTGTTCCTGGCGCGCATCTCGCGCGGGCGCACCATTCGCCAGTTCGTGGTCGGCACGCTGATCATACCGTTCGTGTTCACTCTGCTGTGGCTGTCTATCTTCGGCAACAGCGCGCTGTACCAGATCATCCACGGCAACGCCGAGTTTGCTCAGGAAGTGATGCAGTTCCCGGAGCGCGGCTTCTACAGCCTGCTGGCGCAATACCCCGGCTTCACCTTCAGCGCCTCGGTCGCCACCATCACCGGCCTGCTGTTCTACGTCACCTCGGCGGACTCCGGCTCGCTGGTGCTGGGTAACTTCACCTCGCGCCTGGCCGACATCAATAATGATGCGCCGAACTGGCTGCGGATTTTCTGGTCGGTGGCCATCGGCCTGCTGACCATCGGCATGCTGATGACCGACGGTGTGCCGGCGCTGCAGAAAACCACGGTGATCATGGGTCTGCCGTTCAGCTTCGTGATCTTCTTCGTGATGGCCGGGCTGTACAAATCGCTGCGGGTGGAGGACTACCGCAAGGCCAGCGCGCTCAGCACCCTGGCGCCGGTGCCGGTCTCCAGCCACGACGTGCTCAACTGGAAACAGCGCCTGTCGCGGGTGATGAACTACCCGGGCACGCAGTACACGCAGAAAATGTTGGATAAGGTTTGCCGCCCGGCGATGCAGGACGTGGCGCGCGAGCTGGAGTTGCGCGGCGCGAAAGTGGAGTTCAGCGAAGTGCCGCCGACCGAAGACGAACGCCTGAACCACCTGGAGCTGCTGGTGCACCTGGGCGAGGAACAGAACTTCATCTATCAGATCTGGCCGATGCGCTACTCGGTGCCGGGCTTCACCTACCGCGCCCGCTCCGGCAAGTCGCACTACTACCGGCTGGAAACCTTCCTGATGGAAGGCACCCAGGGCAATGACCTGATGGACTACAGCAAGGAACAGGTGATTGGCGATATCCTCGACCAGTACGAGAAGCACCTGAACTTCCTGCACATTCATCGCGAAGCGCCGGGGGGCACCCTGACCTTCCCGGATATGTGACGGTCAATCAATAACCAGAGGGCGTAGCCAGGCTACGCCCTTTTTTATGCCTGCTCGGCCGGCAAGTCGGCTTTCAGCAGCACCAGGGAGCCGGCCAACAACACCAGATCCTTGATTAAAAAGCTGGTGGCGCCAGCCATGGCGGGAAAACCGCCGGCGGAGGGCTCCCAGGCGCCCGGCGTGGAAAAGATCAGCGTCAGCGTGGTCAGGTAGGTCACCGTCGATCCGATCGCCCCCAGCAACCCCAACCGCCGCGACCAGAATCCCGCCAGCAGCAGCAAACCGAAGCTCCACTCGGCGACGCCCAGCGCATAACTGGCGCCGCGAATGCCGAACGCCTGGTGCATCCAGCTCAGCAGTGGGCTGTTGCCGATCAGTGGCACCAGCCCCTGCGCTTCGTAATCAAACCACTTGGCGTAACCGAAGGCGACGAAAATCACCACCAACGCCGCGCGCATAAACATAACGTCCCCGTTCGAGCGCTGAAAGCGCCGCAGCCATGTCGCCAGCATCATCCTCTCTCCTTATGTTGCCCGCAGCCGCAGCGGATCTGCCGCTTGCGGCCACGGGGTACGGCGGCTTAGTGCCCCATCGCATCCTTCTTCATCTCATCTTTCTTCATGCCGTCTTTGGCCATACCGTCTTTCGCCATGCCATCCTTTTTCATGGCGTCTTGGCCCATCTTGTCTTTCTTCATGCAGTCCTTGCCCATGCACTCTTTCTTCATGCCGTCGTGCGACATCTGGCTCATGCCGTCCTTTTTCATCGCGTCTTTGCTCATGCCATCGGCGGCGTTGGCACCGGCCACACCCAGCATCAGCGCGCTGCACATCATCATTGCGAATAACTTTTTCATGGTATTTCCTTCCGTCATGTCAAAGGCACCGGAGTGCCGGAGAATGGCCGGCGGCCGCCTCAGCTGCCGCCAAACCAGTTGTAGCCCTGGTCTTCCCAGTAACCGCCCGGGAAGCGGTTGGTGACCTCGATCACCTGAATGTGCTTCGGATTCTTGTAGCCCAGCTTGGTTGGCATGCGCAGCTTCATCGGGTAGCCGTACTTGCGCGGCAAGATCTGGCCGTCGTAGGTCAGCGCGATAATCGTCTGCGGATGCAGCGCGGTGGCCATATCGATGCTGGTGTAGTAGTCGTCGGCGCATTTGAAGCTGACGTAGCGGGCGCTCAGATCCGCGCCGATTACCTTAAGAAAGGTGGCGAACGGCACGCCGCCCCACTTGCCGATGGCGCTCCAACCCTCGACGCAAATATGACGCGTCACCTGGCTGACCTGCGCCATTTGGTGCAGCTGCGGCAGGCTCCAGGCGCGCTTGTCCTGCACCAGCCCCGCCACCTCCAGCCGATAGTCGTCGCCGTTGATGTCGGGCGCGTCCTCCTCGGCGTAAAAGGCGTTGAACGGGAATGGCCGGGTGATCATCGATTCCGGGTAGACCGGTGCCAGGCGATCGCCGTTGAACAGCCAGCCCTGCACCCGATCGTTGAGACGCGAGATGCGGCTCAGCGCCTGTTCAACGTTGGCGTTGCCGCTGAGATCGCAGCCGGTGAGCATGGCAATGCCGCCCAGCGTCAGACCGTTGCGCAGAAAGCGGCGGCGGGACGACGCGGTCAACAAGCGCTGCGCTTCTTTGACGATCGCCTGCCCTTCAACGATCGTCATGATCTGTTTATCCTTTTTCATCGTGAACTCCTTAACGTCCGCGCAGCATGGCCAGCAGCGTGCGAGGCACCAGCGCCACCATCACCAGATGGATCGCGACGAAGGTCACCAGCGCCGACATGGCGAAAAAGTGGATATAGCGCGCCGCTTCATAGCCGCCGAGCAGCGTGCGCAGCAGCGGAAACTGCACCGATTTCCACAACACCAATCCGGACAACGCGCTCAGCACGCCAAGGAGCATCACCGACAGATAGGCCACGCGCTGCACCATGTTGTAATGGCGCAAATCGGCGTGCTGCAGCCGGCCGCGCAGCGCCGCGCCGACATCGGCGAGAAACTGCCTCGGGCTGAGCGGCCAATATTTGCGTTTGAAACGCCCGCTGGCGAGGTTCAGCAGCAGGTAACACAACCCGTTGACGCCAAACAGCCACATGCCGGCGAAGTGCCACTGCAGCGCGCCGCCCAGCCAGCCGCCAAGCGTCAGCTCGTTGAGAAAACTGAAGTTGAACAGCGGCGAGGCGTTATAGATGCGCCAGCCGCTGGTGACCATGATCAGCATCGCCAGCGCATTCAGCCAATGCGTCAACCGCAGCCAGAGAGGATGTACCGTCTGTCGTTGTTCCGGGGTGAGGGTGAAGCTCATAGCGATTCCTGCCAGCTAACGATGCGATGAGCCCAGTATTCCCCGGATTTGTTCCCCAAGACCTCACGCAAAGTTAAATAAAATGTGATAACTCCGCCGGTGGCGGTTGTGTAGACTTCAGAGAGAATCGGGCAATCAGCGGTAATGAGAATGGACAAGCCAAAACGAATTTTGATCGTCGAGGACGACGGCGACATCGCCGATCTGCTGCAGCTGCATCTGCGTGACGAGGGTTACGCCATCAGCCACGCCGCCGACGGCAATCAGGGCATGGCGATGCTGGAACAGGGCGGCTGGGACGCCCTCATCCTCGATCTGATGTTGCCGGGCGTCGACGGATTGGAGATTTGCCGCCGGGCGCGCACCATGACGCGCTACACGCCGATCATCATCACCAGCGCGCGCTCCAGCGAGGTGCACCGCGTGCTGGGGCTGGAGCTGGGCGCTGACGACTATCTGGCCAAACCTTTTTCCATGCTGGAGCTGGTGGCGCGGGTCAAGGCGCTGTTTCGCCGCCAGGAGGCGATGAGCCGCAACCTGCGCCTGGACGCCGGCGCGCTCAGCTTCAACGATCTGACCATCGATCCTATCGCCCGCGAGGTGCGCCTGCACCAACAGCCGATCGAGCTGACGCCGCGCGAATTCGACCTGCTGTACTTTTTCGCCCGCCACCCGGGCCAGGTATTCTCGCGCCTCAGCCTGTTGAATCAGGTCTGGGGCTATCAGCACGAAGGGTATGAGCACACCGTCAACACCCATATCAACCGGCTGCGCATCAAGATTGAGCGCAATCCGGCGGAACCCGAGCGCATCCTCACGGTGTGGGGCATGGGCTATAAATTCGCGGCCGCGCCGCAAGAGTGAGCCATGAAAAACCTTACGTTAGCGCAACGCCTCACGATTATCTTCGCGCTGCTGATCGTCATCGGCTGCGCCTTTTCCGGCTGGATGCAGGTGCGCAGCAATACCCAGTACAGCCAGGCGGTGATCCAGCGCCTGTCCGGCAACCTGGCGCAGCATATCGCCGACAGCAATCCGCTGCTGGGGGTGAACGGGCCGGAGCCGCAGGCGGTGCATATCCTGTTCGATCAGCTGATGGCGGTGAACCCCAGCGTTGAGGTTTACCTGCTCGACAAACAGGGCACGATTATCGGCAACGCCGCGCCGGCCGGGCATCTGAAGCGGCAGCGGGTCGCGCTGGCGCCGCTGCAGGCGCTGCTCGATGGCGCGCAGATGCCGGTGTACGGCGACGATCCGCGCAGCGCGGACGGGCGCAAGGTGTTCAGCGTTGCGCCGCTGAAGGTCGACGGCCGGGTCGAGGGCTATCTGTATGTGGTCTTGCTCGGTGAAGAGTACACGGCGCTGGCCAGCAACGCCCAGTTCAACTCGGCGGCCAGGATGGCGCTGTGGACCTCCGGGGTGATGGTGCTGTTCAGCCTGCTGGCCGGCGGTTTCGCGTTCTACTGGGTCACTCGCCCCATCCGGCGCCTGACCCGTCAGGTCAATGCGCTGGACAGCGGCGGCATCGAGGCGGTGCAGGCCTACGCGGCGCGGCCGGCGGCGCCGGCCGGGCGCGACGAGGTCAGCCAGCTGCAACAGGCCTTTCACCGCATGGCGCAGCGCCTCGCCGAACAGTGGCAAACGCTGGCGCAGCAGGATCGGCTGCGGCGCGAATTCATCGCCAACGTCTCGCACGATCTGCGCACCCCGCTCACCTCGCTGCACGGCTATCTGGAAACGCTGTCGGTCAAGGCCGCCACCCTGAGCGACGCCGATCGGCGGCGCTATCTGGAGATCGCCCTGGCGCAGAGCCGCAAAGTGGGCAAGCTGGCGCAGGAGCTGTTCGAGCTGGCGCGGCTGGAGTACGGCGTGGTGAAACCGCAGAAAGAGCCCTTCTCCCTCAGCGAGCTGTTGCAGGACGTGTTCCAAAAGTTCGAGCTGGCGGCGGAGGCGCGTAATCAGCGGCTGCATGCCGACATCGCCCCCGGCGTGCCGCCGGTGTTCGCCGATCTCAGCATGATTGAGCGGGTGCTGACCAACCTGCTGGACAACGCCATTCGCCATACGCCGCCCGGCGGCGACATCGGCGTGCGGCTGTGGCGGCTGGAAGATCGGGTGATGGTGCAGATCAACGACAGCGGCCCCGGCATTCCGCAGACGCTGCGCGCCGATCTGTTCGTGCGGCCGTCTGTCCTGAGCGGCGCCCGGCGCCCTGCGGGCGGGCTGGGGTTAATGATCGTGCGGCGCATTCTGCAGCTGCACGACAGCGATATTCAGCTGATCGAACAACCGCAAAGCGGCGCCTGCTTCCGCTTTGCCATTCCGCCGCGTTAATCCGGCTTAACGGTTATTGCGCTAACGGGAACCGCAGGCTGAAAATGAGGCTGGCGGCAGACGCGCGCCCGGTACATTCGGCGCGCGCCTCACCGCCGTGCAGCGTCATGATGGCGCGTACGATAGACAGCCCGAGACCGCTGGCATGGCTGCCGGCGCTGCGCGCGGGATCGGCGCGGTAGAAACGATCGAACAGTTTTTCCAGCTGTGCCGGCGCGATCGGCGGCCCCTGATTGATGACCTGCACCCACCAGGCATCGGCGCGCCGTTCAGCCCGCAATACGATCAGGCTGTTTTCATCGGCATAGCGCACCGCGTTGGCCACCAGATTGCTCAGCGCCCGCTGGAACAACATCGCGTCCGCCTTCAGCTCGCCTTCCCCTTCGCAGTTCAGCGCGATGCCGCGTTCTTCCGCCAGCCCTTCGAAGTAATCCGCCACCCGCCGCAGCTCGACCGCCACATCCAGACGACTGTAGTTCAGCGCGGACTGCGCCTCACCGGCGCGCGCCAGAAACAGGATGTTTTCCACCATGCGCGAAATACGCTCCAGCTCATCCATATTGTTCGACAATAGGGTTTCGTACTCCTCCACGCTGCGGGGTTGATACAGCGCCACCTGACACTGGCCCATCAACGCGCCCACCGGGGTGCGGATCTCATGGGCCAGATCGGCGGAAAACTGCGTCAGCCGCTGATAGCCTTCATTCAACCGATCGAGCATCGCATTAAACGCCCGGGTCAATTGCTGTAACTCCTTCGGCGCCCCCTGTTCACTGAGGCGCGTCGACAATGTATTGGGCGCGATCTCCGACGCCTGCGCCGCCATGCGCCATAGCGGCCGCAATCCGCGGCGCATGACCCCATAGCCCAGCAGCGCAATCAGCAGGAAAGCCACAACGACCGCCGCGACAATGCGCCACAGGTAGCGCGCCAGCATTTTCTGTTCGTTGACCATCACGTGCGCGGCGGAAATCTGCAGCAAACTGCCGTCTTCCAGGCGCACCATTGCCGACGCCGCGCGCAGCGGCACCCCCTGCGCCGTTTCCCCGCCGCGCACGGCGGCCAGCGTCTGCGCCTGTTCGGGCGGCGTCGGCGCGATCGGCGGCAGGGCCACCCTGGCCGGATTCACATTGATGAGCGGTTTTTGCCCCGGAATTTGGAAAATCAACACATCCTGTTCATTGCCCAGCATATTTTCGAACAGGCCGTTATTAGCCGTCAGGCGCGCCAAAGGAAAGCGCTGCCCCAGTAAATGGCGGAAATACTCTACGCGCCCGGTCACCTGCAGATCGCTGCGGAGCGTCATTTCCTGACGCATGGCGCCGAACAGATACCAGCCCGCCCCGCTCACCACGCAGGCGGCCACCAGCGCGAACAGCATGGCGGTGCGCAGCGTCAGCGACACCGGCCGACGTGAAGCGCGGGCGTTCACGAGCGCGGCTCGCAAACATAGCCGATGCCGCGCACGCTGTGGATCAGCTTGACGTCGAACGGCCGGTCGATTTTGGCACGCAGGCGTTTGATCGCCACGTCAACCACATTGGTGTCGCTGTCGAAATTCATGTCCCACACCTGGGAGGCGATCTGCGTGCGCGACAGCACTTCACCTTCGCGCCGCACCAGCAGATGCAGCAACATGAATTCTTTATTGGTCAACGGGATCACCTGATCCTGGCGCACCGCCCGGCGGCGCAGCACGTCCAACTGCAGATCGGCGATGGCGTAATGATCGGCTTCGCGCGCCGGCCCGCGGCGCAGCAAGGTGCGCAAACGCAGCACCAGCTCGGTAAAGGAAAAGGGTTTGATAAGATAGTCGTCCGCGCCCAGCTCCAGACCGTGGATGCGATCCTGTACGCCATCGCGGGCGGTGAGAAACAGGATCGGCACGTCGCTTTTCTTGCGCAACACCTCGATGATCTGCCAGCCGTCCAGCCCCGGCAGCATCACGTCGAGCACGATCGCATCGTAGTCCTGCTCCAACGCGCGAAACAGCCCGTCGGTGCCGGTGCGCGCCAAATCGACGCCGTAGCCCGCTTCCCCCAGCCCTTTCTTCAGGTAATCCCCTGTGCCGATATCGTCTTCAACTACCAGTATTCGCATGCTCGCCACCTCGTTACGTCTGCAAAAATACTAGCAGCTTCGGCGGACAAACTTGATGACATTAATGTCATCAAACGGCCATGGCGCTGACCCAATGGCTCAACCATGCTTAACCGGCAAACTCATTTCAGGAGAACGTTATGATTACCCGTCATCGTATAGCCGGTTTACTGTTATCCACCTTGCTGCTGTCCAGCGGCTTGGCCGCCGCCGCCCAACCGCCGGGCAAGGTGATTGCGCCGCTGCGCGGCACCATCAGCCAGGTTGCCGACGGCAATTTGCAGCTGACCGATCGCAAGGGCGAGACCCTCAGCGTCAAGCTGAACGATCAGACCAAAGTGCTCAGCGTTTCCAAAGCCACGCTGGACGATATCAAACCGGACAGCTTCATCGGCACCGCCGCCGTGCCGCAGCCGGACGGCACGCTCAAGGCGTTGGAGGTGCATGTGTTCGCCGCCAGCCTGCGCGGCACCGGCGAAGGGCACTCGGCCTGGGAATCCGCCGACGGCAAAGTGGACACCATGACCAACGGCACCGTCGGCAAATTGGTGAAATCCAATGGCCGCACCCTGACCGTCACCTACGGCAACCAGCAGAAAACCGTCGTCGTGCCGGAAGACGTGCCGATCGTGACGCTGGATCCGGGCGATCTGAGCCTGCTGAAACCGGGCGTGCATATCGTGCTGTTCTCCGCCGCCAACGAAAAGGGCGAGCGCGTCGCCACCCGCATTTCCGCTGGCAAAGACGGCACCGTGCCGCCGATGTAACCGGAGGAATGCCATGAAGACCAACGCGTCGCCGCCGGTGCATCGCAGGCCGGTTCGCATCACTCATTGGATCAACCTGTTCGCCATGGTGTGCATGTTCATGAGCGGTTGGGAAATCTACAACGCCTCGCCGCTGTTCGATTTCCGCTTTCCGCCGCAGATGACGCTGGGCGGTTGGCTGGGCGGCGCGATTGGTTGGCATTTGGCGGTGATGTGGCTATTGGCGCTCAACGCCGTCTGCTATCTGCTGTGGAGCCTGTTCAGCGGTCATTTTCGCCGCGATCTGTTGCCGCTTCGCATCGGCGCGCTGCGGCAGGATATCTGGCTGGCGTTGACGCTGCGCCTGCGCCACCGGCATGGCCACTATAACGCCATTCAGAAACTGATGTACCTCGGCGTACTGGCGCTGGGCCTATTGCTGGTGCTGTCCGGCCTGGCGATTTGGAAACCGGTTCAGCTGCAGGGATTGGTCGCGCTGTTTGGCGGCTTCGACTTCGCGCGCTACGTGCATTTCTTCGCCATGGCCGGCATCGGCCTGTTTGTGGCGATCCACGTCTTCATGGTGATCGTCGTGCCCAAAACGCTGTGGGCGATGATAACGGGTGGCAAACATGAATGAGAAAAAACCGCGGGCAACCGCGCCAAAACTGGAACCGGACCAAAAAAAGCAGTTGGTCAATCTGCAGCGCCGCCTGATGCTGCGTTCCGGCCTGACGCTGGGCGGCATCGCCATGCTTACCGGTTGCAACCTGCAAGCCGGCGATCGGGTGGATAAAGTGCTGTGGGCCATGTCGCGCTGGAACGACCGGGTGCAGGCCTGGCTGTTCAGCGGCCACCGGTTGGCGCAAACTTACCGGCCGGACCAGATCACCCACCCTTTCCCCTTTAACGCATTTTACCCGGAATACAACGTCCCCGAGATCGATCTCGCCGGCTATCGGCTTGAGGTCGCGGGGAAAGTGGAGAAAAAAGCGCCCTGGACGCTGGAACAGCTGCAGCGGCTGCCGCAGCAAAGCCAGATCACGCGCCTGATCTGCATTGAGGGCTGGAGCGCCATTGGCCAATGGGGAGGCGTGCCGCTGCGCACCTTTCTGCAGCACGTCGGCGCGGATCTGAATGCCGGTTACGTCGGCTTCAAATGCGCCGATCGCTACTACGCCAGCCTCGACATGGCCACCGCGCTGCACCCGCAGACCATCCTGGCGCTGGATTTCGGCGGCAAGGCGCTGCCGGCGGACTATGGCTACCCGCTGCGGCTGCGCGTGCCAACCAAGTTGGGGTTCAAAAACGCCAAACATATCGCCGCGATCTTCGTCAGCGACGTCAATCCGGGCGGCTACTGGGAAGATCAGGGCTACAACTGGTTCAGCGGCATTTAGTTTTGCGCGGCGCTGCGCATAAGCCTCATCGGCGGCTGGAGGAGCCTCTCCGTCGCGGTTAATAATCTGTTTGTCACAATGGGGATAACTATAGGAAAAATAATAGTAAAAAGGATTTTATCATGGAGATTGATGTGAGGGAGTCACACACAGAGGTAGCAGACACATACAGGTATCAGATTGCAGTAAGTAAAGATGATGGTAAAACGGCCATCTATCATTTGGATTTCAAGAAAATTGGGCAAAACATGCACCATTGGTTTGCCCCAGTGTATGTGGACACTGCTCTCCTCAATAATGCTTTCTCTCTGGAGTTTTATGATGTTAAGGCGTTGAGCGACGCAAACAGGCATCGGCGCTCAGCTTTCGATACCTATACCGCAATGCGTTATACCCTTTTCCAACGCGAACGCTTATTCGTAGTTGGCATCGGGGAAACCCTTCTCAAGTTTGCCTATCAGTATCATGCCAGGCTCATCTTAAGCGCACCGTTAAGGCCAGCATTAGCTAAAATTTATGATTTATTGTTGAAAAAATACGCCCACAAAGGGCATTATTTATACAAAATAGAGTTTATAAAGGACGGCCTCTATGTCATCGAAATCCCGCGTAACCCCCATAGCATCCCACACTTACCAGCAGCACGTTAAGGAACAGCGCCTGAAAGAGATGCAAGCTTTCCACGAAGAGTGGTGGGAACAAAGGCGCCGCGAATGGCGTGAACGCGGCGGCGTTGAAGCCAGTGAACCGCCCACACGTGGCATCGATACCGAACTTTCATCCTGATTACGCTTCGTTCTTATTCCTCTTCTCCCGCCGTCAGCAATGCAATCCCCGCTTGCTCAATGGCCTCCCGCGCGGCGGCGGGCAACCCCTCGTCGGTAATGACGGCGTCAAAGGCGGCGATCGGCAGCGCCAGGTAGGTCGCGACCTTGCCGTATTTGGACGTATCGCTGAGCAGAATGCGGCGGCGGCTGGCCTCGACGATGGCCTTCTTCACCATCACCTTGTCTTCGTTCGGCGTCGACAGGCCGCGCATGCCCCACGAAGAGGCGGAGATGAACGCCAGATCGATAAACAGACCGCGCAGCGCCTGCGCCGCCGCCTCGCCGACGCAGGAACGGTTTTCCCGGCACACGGTGCCGCCGGTGTGGATGATTCGGCACTGGCTATGCTCTATCAGGAACCCGGCGATGACAAAGTCGTTGGTCACCACCGTCAAATCGTCACGTTCTCCGATCTGTTTCGCCAGCGCCAGCGTGGTGGTGCCGGCATCCAGATAGATACAGCTGTTGGCGGGAATTTGTCGCGCCGCCAGCCGGCCAATGGCGATTTTCTGCCGGCTGAACATCCCCTCTTTGGCCTGGTGCGAAGGTTCGCTCGCCACCCGCTCGGGCGCCTGTACGCCGCCCGAGACCGACTGCACCGCGCCCTGTTCCTCCAGTTTTTGCAAATCACGGCGGATCGTCATGTGCGACACCCCCAGCCGTTCGGTCAGCTCGGCAATGCTGACGACGCCGCGTTCGGATACCAGCGCAAGAATTTGTTGATGGCGTTCTACAGGTATCACGGTTCCCTCTCGTTGCTGCGGTGATAATAATTGTGATTTTACGTCAATTTTCGTTCGCCGATAGCCCTAAATTTTCGCGGCGTGACGGCGCACGCAGTTAGGCCAGGTAAACATAAACTTATTTAAAAACATAATAGTAATGTTGATTCAGGCCAGAAATCAGACGAAAAATCCGTTTCACACATTGTTAATTATTGTGATAACGATCGCGGATAATCGGCCGACAAGCGCTTACATTTAACACAACAAAACAAATTATCACTAAAATTAACAGGAGTGCAGTATGACACACCCAGGGAATTATGCCGTTTGCGTCATCGGGCTGGGGGCGATGGGCATGGGCGCCGCGCGTTCATGCCTCCGCGCCGGATTGACCACCTACGGCGCCGATCTCAATCCGCAGGCGCTGGCGGCGCTGCAACAGGCCGGCGCGCAACAAGCGTCTACCAGCGCGCGCGACTTCGCCGCCGAGCTGGACGCCGTGCTGCTGCTGGTGGTGAACGCCGCGCAGGTGAAGCAAATCCTGTTCGGCGAGCAAGGCCTGGCGCCACAGCTCAAGCCGGGCACGGCGGTGATGGTGTCTTCGACCATTTCCGCCGATGACGCCAAACAGATCGAGCAACGGCTGCTGGACTACGGCCTGGCGATGCTGGACGCGCCGGTTTCCGGCGGGGCGGCCAAGGCGGAGGAAGGCCAGATGACGGTGATGGCCGCCGGCGCCGACGCCACCTTCGAGCGTCTGCAACCCGTGCTGAACGCCATCGCCGGCAAGGTTTACCGCATCGGCGAGACCATCGGTCTGGGCGCGACGGTAAAAATCATCCACCAGCTGTTGGCCGGCGTGCACATCGCCGCCGGAGCGGAAGCCATGGCGCTGGCCGCCCGCGCCGGCATCCCGCTGGACGTGATGTACGACGTGGTCACCCACGCCGCCGGCAACTCCTGGATGTTCGAAAATCGCATGCGCCACGTGGTCGACGGCGACTATACGCCCAAATCGGCGGTGGATATCTTCGTCAAGGATCTGGGGCTGGTGGCGGATACCGCCAGGGCGCTGCACTTCCCGCTGCCGCTGGCCTCCACCGCTTTCACCATGTTTACCGCCGCCAGCAACGCCGGTTACGGTAAAGAAGACGACAGTGCGGTAATCAAAATCTTTGCCGGCATCGATCTGCCGCAAAAAAAGGAGGCGCTCTGATGCTGCTTGGCGTAATCGCGGATGACTTTACCGGCGCGACCGACATCGCCAGTTTTCTGGTGCAAAACGGCCTGCCGACGGTGCAGCTGAACGGCGTGCCGCAGGACGAAACGCAGGTAAACGCACAGGCGGCGGTCATCAGCCTGAAATCGCGTTCCTGCCTGGCAGAACAGGCGGTCGAACTGTCGTTGCAGGCGCTGGCCTGGTTGCAAAAACAGGGCTGCGGCCAGTTCTACTTCAAATACTGCTCCACTTTCGACAGCACCGCACAGGGCAATATCGGCCCGGTGACCGACGCCCTGCTCACCGCGCTGGGGGAAAATTTCACGGTTGTCTCACCGGCGTTGCCGGTAAACGGCCGCACGGTCTATCAGGGCCACCTGTTCGTCGGGGAACAGCTGTTGTCTGAATCCGGCATGCGTCATCACCCGGTCACGCCGATGACCGACAGCAACCTGCTGCGCCTGATGGAATCCCAGGCCGCCGGGCGTTGCGGGCTGGTGACGGCGGCGGAAATGGATCGCGGCGCCGAGGCGGTCAGCGAGAAGCTGCGCCAACTGGCGCAGGAAGGCGTGCGCTACGCGGTGCTGGATACGCTCAACGAGCGGCATCTGCTCATTCAGGGTGAAGCGTTGAAAACGATGAAGCTGGTGACCGGCGGTTCGGGCCTGGCGATCGGCCTGGCGCGGCAATGGGCGCAAAGCGGCGATCGTGCGGCTGAGGCAGCCGGCGCGCCGCAGGGGGAAAAGGCAGCAGTGCTGTCGGGCTCGTGTTCTGTGATGACTAACCGGCAGGTGGCGCACTACCGCGAGCGCGCTTCGGCGCAGGCCATCGATATCAGCCGTTGCCTCGAACCACAGGCACGCGCCGCCTACGCCGCCGAGTTGGCGCACTGGGCGCAGCATCACGCCGGGGAAGCGCTTGCCCCGCTGATCTACGCCACTGCGCCACCGGAAGCGCTGCAGCAAACGCAACGGCAGCACGGCGCCGCCGCCAGCGAAGCGGTGGAAGCGCTGTTCGCCGAATTGGTGGTGCAACTGCGCCAGTTGGGATTCAGCCGCTTTATCGTCGCCGGCGGAGAAACCTCCGGCGTGGTCACGCAGGCGCTGGGCATTCGCGGCTTCCATATCGGCCCCGGCATTTCCCCCGGCGTTCCCTGGGTGCGCGCCAGCGATCGGGCGATTTCCCTGGCGCTGAAATCAGGCAATTTTGGCGATGAAGCCTTCTTCTCACGCGCGCAAACGGAGTTTCCAGTATGAGCATGACGACCGAACAGCAAGCGCGTGAAGAGATGGTGCGCCTCGGCGCCTCATTTTTCCAACGCGGCTACGCCACCGGTTCCGCCGGCAACCTCTCGCTGTTGCTGCCGGACGGGGCGCTGCTGGCGACGCCGACCGGCTCTTGCCTGGGCGAGCTGCAGGCCGATCGCCTGTCTAAAGTGAGCCTGAACGGCGATTGGCTGTCCGGCGACAAGCCGTCGAAAGAGATCAGCTTTCACCGAGCGCTGTATCTGAACAATCCGGAATGCAAAGCAGTGGTGCACCTGCATTGCACCTACCTCACGGCGCTCTCTTGCCTGCAAGGGCTGGACGTCGACAACGCCATCAAACCGTTCACCCCCTATGTGGTGATGCGCGTCGGCAAGGTGCCGGTGGTGCCCTACTATCGCCCTGGCGACGAAAGGCTGGCGCAGGATCTGGCGCGCCTGGCGCCGGCCCACCGCGCCTTTTTACTGGCCAACCACGGGCCGGTGGTGACCGGTAAAGACCTGCGAGCGGCGGCGGACAATACCGAAGAGATGGAAGATGCGGCGCGGCTGATCTTCACCCTCGGCGATCGTCCGATCCGCTATTTGACCGATGATGAAATTGCCGAATTACGGAGCTGACCCATGCCTAAATTTGCCGCCAATTTATCGATGATGTTTAACGAAGTGCCGTTCCTAGAGCGCTTCGCTGCCGCTGCCGCACAGGGCTTCAGCGCGGTGGAATTCCTGTTCCCTTACGAGCATCCCGCCGAGCTGTTGGCCGAAAAGCGGCGCGAACACGGCCTGCAACAGGTGCTGTTCAATACCGCGCCCGGCGATGTCGCCGCCGGCGAATGGGGGCTGGCGGCGCTGCCGGGCCGCGAGCAAGATGCGCGCGCTGATATCGATCGCGCGCTGGCCTACGCCATCGCCCTTTCCTGTCCCTGCGTGCACCTGATGGCCGGCGTGGTGCCCGCGGGCGCGGATCGGCAACGTTATCTCGACACCTTTATCGCCAATGCGCGCTATGCCGCCGACGCCTTCGCCCCGCACGGCGTCAAGGTGCTGATCGAAGCGCTCAGCCCACCGGTCAAGCCCGACTACCTGTTCGCCAGTCAACATCAGGCGGCGGAGGTGGTGACGGCGATCGAGAGACCGAACGTGTTCATTCAGTTCGACTTTTTCCACGCGCAGTTAGTGGACGGCAATATCAGCGGGCTGCTGGAGACGCTGGCCGGGCGCTACGCGCATATCCAGATAGCCTCAGTGCCGGATCGTCACGAACCGGACGAGGGTGAACTGAATTACCCGTGGTTGTTCGACAGGCTGGATGCGCTCGGCTATCAGGGCTGGATCGGTTGCGAATACCGGCCGCGCGGCGACACCGCCGCCGGGCTCGGCTGGCTGAAGCCTTACCGCTAACGTCGCACGCCGACACCAGGAAAACGATTTTATAACAATGAAACGCACCCGTATCGCCACGCGGCGATCGCGGTGCCCAACGCTTACCCAACGAAAGGCTTTTTTCATGTCTACCTCTCTGCTGTTGCTGATTGCCGTACTCGGCGTGGTGCTGCTGTTATTGATGGTGATCAAGGCGAAGGTACAACCCTTTGTCGCGCTGTTGGTGGTCAGTCTGCTGGTGGCGTTGGCCAGCGGCATTCCGACCGGTGAAGTGATGAAAGTGATGACCGCCGGGATGGGCGGCGTGCTCGGCTCGGTAACCATCATCATCGGTCTGGGGGCGATGCTCGGGCGCATGATCGAACACTCGGGCGGCGCCGAGTCGCTGGCGCAACGTTTCAGCCAGGGGCTGGGGCCGAAACATACCGTCGCCGCGCTGACCCTCGCCGCATTTATCCTCGGCATTCCGGTATTCTTCGACGTCGGCTTTATCATTCTGGCGCCGATTATTTACGGCTTCGCCAAGGTCGCCAAAGTGTCGCCGCTGAAGTTCGGCCTGCCGATGGCCGGCGTGATGTTAACGGTACACGTCGCGCTGCCGCCGCACCCCGGCCCGGTCGCCGCCGCCGGCCTGCTCAACGCCGACATCGGTTGGCTGACCATCATCGGCCTCGCGATCTGTATTCCGGTCGGCGCGATCGGCTATTTCGCCGCCAACTACCTCAACCGCAAAACCTATCCGTTATCGATAGAGGTGCTGGAACAGCTGCAGCTGGCGGCGCCGGAGCCGCGGCCGGAAGGGCGAGCGCCGCTCAGCGATCGCATCAACCCGCCCGGCGCTGGCCTGGTGGCGGCGCTGATTGTCATCCCGATCGCCATCATCATGCTCGGCACCGTCTCCGCCACGCTGTTGCCGGCAGGCTCGGCGCTGCGCGATGCGCTGTCGTTGCTGGGGTCGCCAGCGGTGGCGCTGATGATAGCCCTGCTGCTGGCCTTCTACTTCCTGGCGCTGCGCCGCGGCTGGAGCCTGCAACACGCCGGTGACGTGATGGGCGCCGCGCTGCCAACCGCCGCGGTGGTGATCCTGGTGACCGGCGCGGGCGGCGTGTTCGGCAAGGTGCTGGTGGAATCCGGCGTCGGCAAGGCGCTGGCCGAAGTGCTGACGGCCATCGGCCTGCCGCTGGTGCCCGCCGCGTTTATCATTTCGCTGGCGCTGCGCGCTTCGCAGGGTTCCGCCACCGTGGCGATCCTGACCACCGGCGGCCTGTTGTCGGAAGCGGTCAGCGGGTTGAATCAGCTGCAGCTGGTGCTGGTGACGCTGGCGACCTGTTTTGGCGGGCTGGGGCTTTCCCACGTCAACGACTCCGGTTTTTGGATCGTCACGCGCTATCTGGGGCTGTCGGTGGCCGACGGCCTGAAGACCTGGACGGTGCTGACCACCCTGCTCGGCCTGAGCGGCTTTCTGTTCACCTGGCTGTTGTGGCTGGCGGTGTGATTTCTCTGGCATACTGAACGCCGTTGTTTTTCATCGCCTTTCACCCTGTGCAGGAGCAGCAACATGACCGTAATCAACACCGCGCCAACGCTTATCACCGAACGCCTGCGGCTGGACGCGCACACGCTGGACGACTTCGACTCGCTGGCCGCTCTGTGGGCCGATCCGCTGGTGGTGCGCTATATCGGCGGCACGCCGCGCGGCCGGGAAGACTCCTGGGGGCGCCTGATGCGCTACGTCGGCCACTGGGCGCTGTTGGGATACGGGTATTGGGCGGTGCGTGACAAACAGAGCGGCGAGTATCTCGGCAGCATCGGCTTCTCCAACTTCCTGCGCGACATCACCCCGGCGCTCGACGCGCCGGAAATGGGCTGGACGCTGGTGAGCTCGGCGCACGGCAAAGGCTACGCCACCGAGGCGCTGCGGGCGGCGCTGGCCTGGGGTAAAACGCACCTGCCTGGCAAGCAAACCGTCTGCATCATCTCACCGGAAAACCAGGCTTCGCTGGCGCTGGCGAAAAAAGTCGGCTTTAGCGAAAGCCACCGCAGCGAGTATCACCAGAGCCCGATCGTGGTGATGCATTGCCCGCTTTGAATGCCTAAGTGCGTTGCGCCGCCAGCGCCGTCTGAATGAAGTTGTCCCGCAGCGCATCGGCGCGCTGCGGATCCCAGGCGATACCGACCTGCCACTCCGTCTCCTCGCCGCTCAGCGGTAAAATGTCGATGCCGGCCGGCGCGATATGCGTGATGCTGTGCGGCAGCAGCGCGACACCGACGCCGGCGGCAACCAGCGCCAGCAACGTCTGGATATCGCCGGCCTGCTGCACCACGTTCGGCGTCAACCGGTGGGCGGCGATAAACCGCAGCGACTGATCGCTCAGCCCGCGCCCGCGTTTGGGAGTCAACTGCAACAGCGGCAGCTGATTGAAACGCGCCATCAGATCGTCGGCGCGCAGCGCCAGCGCGCCCGGCGCGGCCAGCACCAACCGATCGCTCAGCAATGCCACGCCGCACAGCGGCGTATTGACCGGCAAGCGCACGAACCCCGCCTGCAACTCTCCCTGCAGCAACAGCTGATACTGGCGTTCCGACGGCAAGTCCTCCAGGCCGATCGCCACCTCGGGAAACCGTTGGCGAAAGGCTGCCACCAGCTGCGGCGCCAGATGAAAGCTGGAAAGGCCAAACCCCAGCGCCAGCCGCCCCGCTTCCCCGAGCGCCACCCGCCGCGCGCGCCGCTGAAACTGCTGGTACTGCTCCACCAGCGCCTGCGCTTCCGGGTAGAGCCGCTGCCCGCCGGCGGTGAGCACCGCCCCCTGTCGGCCACGCTCGAACACTCGAACGCCGAGCTGGGTTTCCAGCGCCTGAATTTGCTTGCTCAGCGCCGGTTGGCTGATGCATAGCCGGCTCGCCGCCTGCCGATAGTTGCCCTGTTCAGCCAGCGCCACCAGGGCGCGCAGTTGTTTTATATCCATTCCATTAGGTTATCGAATAGGGAATTTAATTGATTATACAGTAATCAAACCACCTGCTGTAATCAACGCAGACCCTAATCGGAGAGACACCATGACCATCTCATTACGCGCCGCCACGGTGCAATTCCAGCATCGCGCCAACGATAAGAATTACAACCTGTCGACTATCGAGCGCTTTATCGCTCAGGCGGCCGAGCAGCAGGTACAGCTGCTGGCCTTCCCGGAAATGTGTATCACCGGCTATTGGCACGTGCGCCATCTGTCCGCCGCCGAAGTGCGGGCGCTGGCGGAACCGATCGCGTCCAGCCCTTCGCTGGCGCGCATTCGCCCGCTGGCTGAGCGTTACAATATGGCGATCGGCGTCGGGCTGATCGAACTGGGCGACGACGGCCGTTGCTACAACGCCTACGCCGTATGCCTGCCGGACGGCGCGCTGCATGTGCACCGTAAACTGCACGCCTTCGAACACCCGGCTATCGCCAGCGGCGATCGCTATACGGTGTTCGACACTCCCTGGGGCGTGCGCGTGGGCGTATTGATCTGTTGGGACAACAATCTGGTGGAGAATGTGCGCGCGACGGCGCTGCTGGGCGCGGAGGTGTTGATGGCCCCGCACCAGACCGGCGGCACCCATTCGCGCAGCCCGCACGGCATGAAGCCGATCCCACAGGCGCTGTGGCAGCGGCGAGCGGAAGATCCGCAGGCGATAGAGGCCGCCTTTCGCGGCGAACACGGCCGCGGCTGGCTGATGCGCTGGCTGCCCTCGCGCGCTCATGACAACGGGCTGTTTTTGTTATTCAGCAACGGCGTGGGCCGCGATGACGATGAGGTACGCACCGGCAATGCGATGATCCTCGATCCCTACGGCCGCATCGTAGCGGAGACCTGGGCGGCGGAAGACCGGCTGGTCAGTGCCGATCTCGATCTGACGCTGATCCCGCTCAGTACCGGACGCCGCTGGATTTACGGACGCCGCCCCGAGCTGTACGGTTTACTGACCGAGCCGCAAGGCTATGAGCGCGATGCCCGCAGCGCGCGCTTTTCGACGCAGCCTACGGGGCGCAGCGGCTAATGACAGATAAAAAAAATCCGCCCGAAGGCGGATTTTTTATCCGCGCGGCAACCTGTGCCGCGCATTCACGCCCGCAGGCATGAAGAAATCTTAGAAGCGGTAGCCTACGCCAACGTTCCAGCTGCCAACGTCCACGCTGCGGATGCGGCTCTGCTCGTAGCCAACGTCCAGGGCAACGTTTTCGATTGGGTTGAACTGCAGACCTGCACCGTAGGTGAAGCCGTAGTCGCTGTTGCCACCTTTGTTACCGCCAGCCTGGGCGTTGTCGATGTTTTTGCCGTAGCCAACACCGATCACACCGTAGATGCTCGCCCAGTCGTTGAAGCGGTAAGCTGGACCTGCGGTGATGGAATCGTACTGAGATTTCTTGTAGAAACCGCTTTCAGAACGATTTTTTTCCAGGTGGGTGAAGGAGCCGATCACACCCAGTGGGTTGTTGTCGAACTCGTAACGGTATTTCAGGTTGAAACCGTTGGCCTTGTTAGCAACGCCTTGGAGATCACCCTGCGCATAGCCAGCGGATACGGTGCTCTGACCAGCGAATGCGGTACCTGCGCTAACTGCTAATACGCAAGCTGCTACTGCGGAAAGACATGCAATTTTTTTCATAACCACCTCAAACGCGTTTTATTATTAAGTACATCCATTTGTTCATGCTTTGAAAATATAACAAAAATTAGCGTGAAACTCTGCCTTGAAATGAGTGTCTAATGCTTTATATCGTGTAACAGAAGATTTCAAGAACAGTGTATCTGCTTCTTTTCGCTCTATTTTCGGCCGTATTCTACGGCTTTCTGTGACAAAAATCACCAATTTAATATCCAGATAATTCTTAAGAAAAAGCGCACTTTTTGACCAAATTCGCCACATCTCATCCGAGGATCGGCGGATTTCACCGCGATGCGCGCTTTTCTCAGACAGATTTTCGCCATTTCATTTACACTGCTCGCATCCCCGTTTCGACCGTTTTCTCAAGGCTGAGGAACGGCGCAAAAAAGGCCCGTTAAGGATGTCGTTATCTACTTCCGGCAGAGCGCCCTCCGCGCTGCTGCCCATCTGTCTGTTAATCATCGCCATGGTGTCTATCCAAAGCGGTGCCTCGTTGGCCAAAAGCCTGTTCCCGATCGTGGGCGCGGAAGGCATTACGACGCTGCGTCTTTTCATCGGCACCCTGATTCTGTTCATTATCTTCCGCCCGTGGCGTATGCGCATCGTCGCCGGCAGCCGCTTGCCACTGCTGATTTACGGCCTGTCGCTCGGCGCGATGAACTACCTGTTCTACCTTTCGCTGCGCACCGTGCCGCTCGGCATCGCCGTGGCGCTGGAGTTTACCGGCCCGTTGGCGGTGGCCATGTTCTCGTCGCGGCGGCCGATCGACTTTCTCTGGGTGGCGCTGGCGATCGCCGGGTTGTGGTTCCTGTTGCCGCTCGGCCACGGCGTAGGCGGGATCGATCCGTTCGGCGCCGCCTGTGCGCTCGGCGCCGGCGCCTGCTGGGCGGTCTATATCATTTTCGGCCAAAAGGCCGGCGGCGATCACGGCCCCGGCACGGTGGCGCTCGGTTCGTTGATCGCTGCGCTGGTGTTCTGCCCGATCGGCGCCTGGCAAACCGGCAGCGTGCTGTTCAACCTCGATATTCTGCCGGTGGCGCTGGCGGTGGCGATCCTCTCCACCGCGCTGCCTTATTCGCTGGAGATCATCGCGCTGCCCAAAATTCCGGCGCGCACTTTCGGCACCTTAATGAGCCTGGAGCCGGCGATGGCGGCGCTGTCCGGCATGCTGTTCCTCGGCGAACACCTGAGCGGCGTGCAATGGTTGGCGCTGGCGGCGATTATCGCCGCCTCCATGGGTTCCGCCCTGACCATTCGCCCCAAACCGCGCCTCGAAAGCCTTTCCTGATCGCCTGACTCGCCTGCCGTCCGCAACGCCGGAATGCAGGCGGGTTAACTGTTTTCCTCGTGACAAATCGGCATACTTCCCCTTAGCCTGTATCGCAGGCTCTTTGGACTTTCGCTCACATGGAGAATAACAGTGATTCACAACAGCCTGTTCAACCCACGCTTCGGCCGCGGACTCGCGCCGGCGCTGGTTTCAACCCTGACCGAGTTGCGCCGATGCGACCTGCCCGAACTGGCGCTGGGCCATCACCCGATCGACGGCGACAACATCTTTATGGACGTGATGACGCTGACCACCGCGCCGGCGGCGGAGAAGCGCGCCGAAATGCATCAGGAGTACATCGCGCTGCATCTGCTGATCAGCGGCGAAGAACGCATCGAATACGGCCTGGCGGGCGACGGGCATCGCGAACATCCGCATGCAGAAAATAGCGATCTGCTGCTGCTGGACATCAAACGCCACCCGCAAACCCTTCACATGACGCACGGCATGTTCGCGATCTTTTTCCAGATGGAACCGCATAAGACCGGCTGCCTGTGGCAGCGGCCGCAGCACATCAAGAAAGCGGTGGTGAGGATCCATCACCGCCTGCTGCTGTGAGCCTGCGGCAGCGTCCGTAGAAAATCGGCGGCCTGGCGGGGAGAGCGCAAGCGCTTGAAACGGCCCCCTATATCGGTACGGGCCATCTCCGCCAGGTATTTTCGCCGGTTCTTCGAGTAAGTGCGGATCGTCCACAGCACGATCGACTCGCGGCTAAAGAAAGAACGGCGGAAACTTTCCCGATTGCCGGTGCCCGGCCACAGCTCGCTTTTGCTGGCCGCGCGTCGGCACGCGCGGCGCACGGCCTGCCACAGCGTGCGGCAGAAGCCGTAGTCCAGCCACAGGATATAATCGACCTCGCGCCACTTGATCGGTTGCGTGCGGCTGTAGTTGCCGTCCAGCACCCAGCCTCCTCCCGCTTCGGCCAGCGTCTGCTCAAGCCGCGCCAGAAACGCGCCATCGGGCGTCCCCTGCCACTCGGGCCGCCAATAGAGTCTGTCCATCTCGATATAGGGAACGTCAAGACGTTCCGCCAGTTGACGCGCCAGGGTGCTTTTACCGCTGCCGCTGGTGCCGACGACGTTAATTTTCATCACTCGCCAATAAAGACTGGGATAATTTCCATACTTTAGCCGTATCAATTACGCCTATCAATCTGAATAGGCTTGGCATTAACACCACGATAACAAAGTGGATATTTAACCAAACCTGCGCGCCCGCAGAAAATAAGATAACGGGGATAAATTGTCACTGAAAAAAATAATAATAAAAAACAAAATAACAATAAAATTCATAAAATTACACAATAGACAAAAACCAAATAAAAATATTGTCATTAGGCCCCCCCTATTTGTGCAATAGCCATTTTCGTGCGGCAAAAATAAACATCCCTGCTATAATTAATCCCGTAACGAAATAGGACAACGACTAATCAAGAGGATATCTGATATGAGTACCGCTAAACTGGTGAAAACGAAATCTTCTGATCTGCTGTATACCCGTAACGATCTGGACGAAAAAGTTAAACTGGCCGCCATCAAGGCGCTGAACCATCAGGTCGTGCAATTCATCGATCTTTCGTTGATCACCAAACAGGCGCACTGGAACATGCGCGGCGCGAACTTCATCGCGGTGCATGAAATGCTGGACGGCTTCCGCACCGCCATCATCGAGCATCAGGACACCTTCGCCGAGCGCGTGGTGCAGCTGGGAGGCGTGGCGCTGGGCACCGTACAGGTGGTCAACGATCGCACGCCGCTGAAAAGCTACCCGACCAATATCCACAGCGTGCAAGAGCACCTGAAAGCGCTGGCCGATCGCTACGGCGCGGTCGCGAATGACATCCGCAAAGCCATTACCGAAGTGGAAGACGAAGACACCGCCGATATGTTCACCGCCGCCTCGCGCGATCTGGACAAATTCCTGTGGTTCATCGAATCCAATATCGAATAACGCGAAAGCGTTGCAGATCGCCCGTCGTTCCGGGCAGCGCAGGCTGGGCTTTGCCCGGCCTGTTTTCTTTTGCGCGACCGTTGCATTGTACAAAAAACGGCCCATATTAAACGGTAGGGTTTCCTTGTCAGGAGGTGATGATGGCCAGCGGCTGGGCGGCGGACGGCGCCGTACAAGATCAGATTGATTCCACCGTCGACGATGCGGTGCAGCGCGCGCGTGAAGCGCTCGGGCACGGCGAGAGCGAACGCTATTGCCAGGAATGCGGAGAACCGATCCCCGAGGCGCGCCGCAAGGCGCTGAAGGGCGTGCGTTTTTGCGTCGCCTGTCAGGCCGAACAAGACAAAAAACACGCGGCCACCAGCCTGTACAACCGGCGCGGCAGCAAAGACAGCCAGTTGCGTTAGCATTATCTGCTCCCCTTTTGCCCCTCTCGCAGTCACCCTTGCACCGTCAATGGATCATGAAAGTTAGAGTTAGTTATCAATATTGAAGCAAAAATGTTAAAGAACGGTTGTTTCACAGCCAAAATTTGGTTAATGATAGCCCCGTGCACCAAGATAATTCTTACGCACCATTTCGGTGCCTCATTGTGGTGCATAACCATAACAATTCGCCGTCATGGCACAACATCACGCAGTAACTCTTTGTTTTTATATTAGTTGAAAACATGGCACGATTTTTTCATGGCACCAACTGCAATATAAAAAATGGGTAATCCGCAACCTGTACAGGAATTCCTCTCATGAAGTCGATTTTTAAAGTCTCCCTGGCCGCACTCTCTCTGGCCTTTGCCGTAAGTTCCCACGCAGCAGACAAACTGGTGGTCGCCACCGACACCGCTTTCGTTCCTTTTGAGTTCAAGCAAGGCGACAAATACGTCGGCTTCGACATCGACCTGTGGGCCGCGGTCGCCAAAGAGCTGAAGTTGGACTACACCCTGAAACCGATGGACTTCGGCGGCATCATTCCGGCGCTGCAGACCAAAAACGTCGATCTGGCGCTGGCCGGCATCACCATCACCGATGAGCGCAAGAAAGCCATCGATTTCTCCGACGGCTACTACAAGAGCGGCCTGCTGGTGATGGTCAACGCCGACAACAACAGCGTGAAAAGCATCGACGATCTGAACGGCAAAGTGGTGGCGGTGAAGAGCGGCACCGGCTCGGTGGATTATGCCAAGCAGCACATCAAAACCAAGGATCTGCGTCAGTTCCCTAACATCGACAACGCCTACATGGAACTGGGCACCAAGCGCGCCGACGCGGTGCTGCACGACACGCCAAACATCCTATACTTCATTAAGACGGCCGGCGCCGGCAAGTTCAAAACCGTCGGCGATTCGCTGGAAGCGCAGCAGTATGGCATCGCCTTCCCTAAAGGCAGCGACGAGCTGCGCGAGAAGGTGAACGGCGCGCTGAAAACGCTGCGCGAGAACGGCACCTATAACGAGATTTACAAGAAGTGGTTCGGCACCGAACCTAAGTAAGCTGTGAATTTGGCAAGCGATTAACTTAAGCACAGGGGGCGCTTAACCCCCTGCGCTTTGTTGTATCTGATACCCACGTTTGGGATCACCGGGAGAAATATCATGCAGTTCGACTGGAGCGCCATCTGGCCCGCCATTCCTATCTTGTTAGAGGGCGCCAAAATGACCCTGTGGATTTCGGTCCTCGGTCTGATTGGCGGCCTGATCATCGGCCTCGTCGCCGGCTTTGCCCGCACCTACGGCGGTTGGATCGCCAACCACATCGCGTTGGTGTTTATCGAAGTGATCCGCGGCACGCCGATCGTGGTGCAGGTGATGTTCATCTACTTCGCCTTGCCGATGGCGTTCACCGATTTGCGCATCGATCCTTTCACCGCGGCGGTGGTGACCATCATGATCAACTCCGGCGCCTACATCGCGGAAATCACCCGCGGCGCGGTGCTGTCTATCCATAACGGTTTCCGCGAGGCCGGCCTGGCGCTCGGCCTGTCGCGCCGCGAAACCATCCGCTACGTCATTATGCCGCTGGCGCTGCGCCGCATGCTGCCGCCGCTGGGCAACCAGTGGATCATCAGCATCAAAGACACCTCGCTGTTCATCGTAATCGGCGTGGCGGAGCTGACCCGTCAGGGTCAGGAAATTATTGCCGGTAACTTCCGCGCGCTGGAAATCTGGAGCGCCGTGGCGGTTATCTATCTGATTATTACCCTGGTGCTGAGCTTCGTGCTGCGTCGTCTGGAAAGAAGGATGAAAATCCTGTGATTGAATTTAAAAACGTCTCCAAGCATTTTGGCCAAACCCAGGTGCTGCACAACATCGATTTGAAGATCGACAAAGGCGAAGTGGTGGTGATCATCGGGCCGTCCGGCTCCGGCAAATCCACCCTGCTGCGCTGCATCAACAAGCTGGAAGAAGTCACCAGCGGCGATCTGATCGTCGACGGCCTGAAAGCCAACGATCCGAAAGTGGACGATCGGCTGATCCGCCAGGAAGCCGGCATGGTGTTCCAGCAGTTCTATCTGTTCCCGCACCTGACGGCGCTGGAAAACGTCGCCTTCGGCCCGATCCGCGTGCGCGGCGCGAAGAAGTCCGATGCGGAAAAGCTGGCGCGCGAACTGCTGGCCAAGGTCGGCCTGGCGGAGCGCGCCCACCATTACCCATCCGAACTGTCGGGCGGCCAGCAGCAGCGCGTGGCGATCGCGCGCGCGCTGGCGGTGAAGCCGAAAATGATGCTGTTCGACGAGCCGACCTCCGCGCTCGATCCGGAGCTGCGCCATGAAGTGCTGAAGGTGATGCAGGATCTGGCCGAGGAAGGCATGACGATGGTCATCGTTACCCATGAAGTCGGCTTTGCCGAAAAAGTGGCGTCGCGCCTGATCTTTATCGACAAGGGCCGGATTGCCGAAGACGGCAATCCGCACGATCTGATCAATCATCCGCCAAGCCCGCGTCTGCAGGAGTTCCTGCAGCACGTGTCCTGATCCTGGCGGTTTAACGGCGGGCGCACCACGCGCCCGCCGCTTTCATTCCGCACGCTCTCCCACGCCCCGTCGCGCCACCTTTCCTACTATATTCATTGTTTTTCATCGTATTGCTTTTACATCCGCCGATCAAAGAACGCCAAAGAGAGGAACCATGCCGCCAAACGCAGACTCCCGACGAGGTTCTCATCTGCGAGAACACCTGCTTTTCCTGCTGCTGTTGCTGACCCTGAACGTCTTCGCACCACCGGCGCTGGCGCAAAATGCGCCGCCCGCGCCCGCCGACAAGAGCGAGCAGCAGAAAGCCGCCTACGCCGCGCTGGCCGATCTGCTGCAAGACGACAAAGCGCGCGCGGAACTCATCAACCACCTGAAACAGACCGCCGGCGACGCCCCCGCCGCCGCGCCGGCAACGCCGGAGGAATCGACGCCCGCTACGCTGAGCGACAGCCTGAACTCGCTGGCGCAGGAAGGCATCGGCACCTTTAACCAAAAGCTCGGCGCGCTGCAAAAGCTGATCGACTCCGGCCCGAAGCGCGTTTTCAATCCTGCCGGCTTTTTCCGCGCGCTGGGCTACTTTCTGCTGACGGTGGCGGTCACCTTTGCGCTGTTCCACCTGATCCGGCGGCTGATCGCGCCGCTGTACAAACGCATGGGCAGTTGGGGACACAATGCGCGGCTACAGCGCGGCCCGTGGTATAAACGCCCCGCCGCCATTCTCGGCGCTTTCGCCATCGATCTGCTGGTACTGCTGCTGGCGCTGGCGGCGGGCAATCTGTTCGCCCGCCACGTCCACGCCGACAGCGCCACCATTCTGCGGCTGCAGACCCTGTTTCTCAGCGCCTTCGCGGTGATTGAATTTTTCAAGGCGGTGCTGCGGCTGATTTTCGCCCCCCGCTTCGACTATCTGCGCCCCTTCCCCTTCAGCGACCGGAGCGCGCACTACTGGAACACGCGCCTCGCCTGGCTCAGCGGCCTGATCGGCTACGGCCTGATGGTGGTGGTGCCGGTGGTGGCGGTCCAGATAAGCTACCCGGCCGCCGCCACCGTCAACCTGGTGGTGATGCTGGCGCTGACGCTGTACGCCATTTGGCTGATCCTGCACAACCGCAAGCCGATACAGCAACAGATCAACCTGCTGGCCGAACGATCGATGGCGTTTTTCAGCGTGATCCTGCGCGGGCTGGGGCATATCTGGCATCTGTTGGCGATCGCCTATTTTCTGGTGTTGTTCGTACTGTCCCAGTTCGACATCGGCAACAGCCTGCGCTTTATGATGAGCGCCACGGTGAAAAGCCTGTTGGTGGTCGGCGTCGGCGCGCTGCTGTCCGGCATGCTGACCCGCTGGATTTTCCGCCGCATTTCACTGCCGACCGACGTCAATCTGCGCTACCCGATGCTCGAGCGGCGCATCAACTCCTACATCCCCAACGGGCTGAAGATACTGCGGGTGATGGTGGTGCTGGCGGTGACGCTGTTCCTGCTCGATGCCTGGCACCTGATCAACCTGTACCAGTGGGCGGGCAGCGAAAATGGCCAGCGGACGCTCGGCGGGCTGGTGCATATCCTGCTGATCCTGTTGATCGCCGTGTTCAGCTGGACGCTGATGGCCAGCATCATCGAGCACCGTCTGGCGCTGGAGCTGAGCAACGGCGTGCGGCCGAGCGCGCGCGAACGCACGCTGCTGACGCTGTTTCGCAACGTGCTGGCTATCGTTATCAGCACCATTACCGTGATGATCGTGCTGTCGCAGGTGGGATTGAACATCGCGCCGCTGCTGGCGGGCGCCGGCGCGCTGGGGCTGGCCATCAGCTTCGGCGCCCAGACGCTGGTGAAAGACGTGATTACCGGCGTGTTCATCCAGTTCGAAAACGGCATGAACACCGGCGAGTACGTCACCGTCAGCGGCATCACCGGCACCGTGGAGCGCATGACCATCCGATCGATCGGCCTGCGCGACGACTACGGCGTCTACCACATCGTGCCGTACTCCTCGATCACCACGCTGGCCAACTATGCGCGTGAGTTCGGGGTATACCGCGCCAACTACACCGTCAGCCGCGACGAGGACATCGATCGGGTCAATGAGGTGCTGCATCAGGCCGTCGCGGCGCTGAAGCAAGATGAACAGGTGAAGCATTTCCTGATTGGCGAGCCGGTCTTCAACGGCGTGGTGGCGCTGGGAGACCGCTCGTTCACCACCCGCGTGACGGTGCGCACACAGGCGCTGAAACAGTGGGTGGTGCAATACGCCCTCGATCGGCTGGTGAAAATCCATTTCGATCGGGCCGGCATCGGCATGCCGCAGCAGGCGATGCAGATCTCCCGCGCGCCGCAGCCGCATGAAGAGCCGCCGCCTGCCGCGAGCTGAGGCTAACGCCCCTGGCCGCAAGGATGGGCGGCCAGGAAGGCCGCCACGTCCCGCCGGTAGGCGTCGTATTGCACCGAGCGCGGGGCAAACAGGCCCACCACGTTGATCAGCCACGGATGGCGCGCGAACAGCGGCTTGACCATCACATGATCGGCCTCGTCGATGCGCGTCACCGTCAGCAGCGAGGCCGGGATCGTTTGCCGATACACGCGCTCGGTTTCGTCCGCGTCCACGTTGACGTCGCGCCCGCCCAGGATCAGGTGCACCGGCGTGGCGAAATGCCGCAATCCCGCCGTCGCGTCGCTGGCCATGTTGGCGCGGATAAAACGCCAGCGGTCGGCGCTCAATGCGGCGGCGCCAGACTCGCGACGGTACTGCGCGTAGCCGTCCGGTTGCTCGAGCAGGGTCTGGATATGGCGCCAATGCGCCTCGCGCGCCAGGATCTGCGCTTCATCGTCCCCTGCCGCCGCCATCGCCGCCCGGGTGTTATAGCGCCCTTGCCGCAGCCAGTTGATCGCCGGCGAGAGTGCAAGAGTGAAAGCAATGTCAGGCCGTAAACGCGCCACCTCCGGCATCACCCATCCCGCCTGGCTAGCGCCCCACAGCCCCACGCAGCGCGCATCGAAGCGCCCGTCCCGTCTGGCCCAGTCGATGATATCAGCGGTTTCCCGCGCGCGATCCGCCATGATCTGATGCAGCCAGTTGCCGCTGGAACCGCCTACGCCCGGCTTGTCGAAGGATAAAACCGCATAGCCCTGCTGCGCTATCGCCTCCCAAATGCCGTAATAGCCTTCGTCGCGGCTGGCGTTGGCCGGCCCATCGCCGTGTATGAACACCACCACGCCGGGTTTGACCGGCGCATGCTCCGGCAGCACCAGCGTGCCGCTCAGCCGGTTGCCGCCGGCGGTCACCGTGACCGGTTCGGTGACAAAGCGAAAGTCGTTGACGTAAATCACCCAGCCAAGCGCCGCCAAAACCAGCGCCACGAGGCACAGCCCTATTTTGCGCACATCGCCTCCCCGTTGCGTTTCTCCATCAATACCCAATCGGCCTGGCCGAACAGCACCCCCAGCAAGGCGTAGTGCTCTTCGCGCCGTACCAGAAAACCGCAGCGCCGGTACAGGCGCTGCGCATCGACGTTGCGCCGGCTGACGTGCAGGCTCAGGCGCCGCCCTGCGCCCGGTCCGGCGGCGTAGTCGTTCATCCACTGCAACAGCCGCCTGCCCATCCCTTTGCCGCGCTGGTTTTCCGCCACCGCCAGGTAGGAAAGATACAGCTCATCGGCCGCCGGAGTATGCTGCAATACCACAATTTGCAGATACATGCGCCAAACGTTCAGCCAACCGTAGCGGCGGCATAGCCGCCAAATCGGCAAGGCGCGCGGGCGCAGCCCGCCGTCGCCCTCTGCCTCGGCCGCATTGAGGGCAAAAGCCGCCACCACCTGCTCATCCTGTTTCACTACGAAGCTACGCTCCCGGCTGCCGCTTTGCTGCCAGCTCCACAGCCGATAAAACAGACGCCACTGCCGGCGGGCGCTCAAACGGCGCGCGCGCTGGAACTTGTCGCAGAACGCGGCGTAGATCAGCGCCGCCGTTTGCAGGCGGTCAGCGTCGCGATACGGCTCAATGTGCAGCATATCCACCTCGATTAGGGATGCCGGTAGAGCAGTTGTTCCAACAGCCGCACCGGCGTGGTCTCCTCCGGTGCAGGCGACGCAAAGATCGCCTGCCGCCAGGCCTGGCTTTCGATCACGTCCAGCACCAGCTGCGCGAGCGGTAACGGCGCTATCGCCGCCGCGATTTCACCGGTTTGCTGAGCCTCGGCGATCACCGTCGCCAGCGCCTCAATCAACTGCCGCTGGTTGGCGCTGAACGGCTCGGCCAACGCCGGGTTGCGCGCCACCTCCGCCACGATCTCCGCCGACAGCTGAACATTGGCCGGTTCGGCGACAAAGGCATGATAGGCGGTGAAAAAAATCGACAGCGCCTGTTTCGGCCGCTTTCTGTCGGCCAATAATCCGGCGGCGAACTCGGCGAATACGCCGTTTTCCAGCAGCGCTATCTCGCCGATCAGCGCCTCCTTGCCGGAAAAATGGTTATAGAGGTTGCCCACGCTGACGCCCGCCGCCTGGGCGATATCCCGCATGCTGGTCTGGTGAAATCCCTGATGGGTAAAGCTGTGCAGCGCGGCCTCGACAATCTTTTCTCGGTTTCCCATCGTCAGTTCCCGAAACGGTGAAGGGGGCGCCTGGCGCCATAAATTGATATTAATTAATGAACGAACGTTCGTTCACATCAAGTCTAGCATAGACCGGTAAAATTGAACCGCAGCTCAACGGCGCAGGAATCGGTGGGGGGAGGCAAACGCCGCCTCGTTTTCAGAGGCGGCGTCCGGCAGACTCAGTGCAGCGCATCGCCCTGCTTCACCGAGGTAAAGGCCTGCATCAGCTTCACAACGTCATGCATGCCGATATTGACCTGGTTAATCACTTCTCCGGCGTCATGGGTCAATGCCACACCGCCGCCGGCCTGTTCCACGCAGGTCGCCATGCCGGCGATCGCCGCCGCCACGCCTTGCTGGATAGACTTGGTCATGCGTTCGATCTCGGTCGCCGCCTTGCGCGACTGTTCCGCCAGCGTGCGCACCTCGTTGGCCACCACCGCAAAACCGCGCCCGTGCTCACCGGCGTGGGCAGCTTCGATGGAGGCGTTAATCGCCAGCAGGTTGGTTTGGGAGGCGATTTTACGAATGGCTTCGACGATGGTGCCGATCTGCTGAGAGCACTTGCCGAGCTCGGTGACCACGTCCGAGGTTTCGCGCGCCGCCGCTTCGACCTGCTGCATGCCCTTCACCGCCTGCTGCACGATGACCGCGCCCTGCGCCGCCTGCCGGTCAGTATCCAGCGACAGATGATGCGCGTTGCGCACCATCTCTTCTTCGTGCTGCTGCTGTTGCATCAATCGGGTGATGTCCTGGGCAATTTTCACCACTTTCACCACCTGGCCTTCATTGTCGAGGATCGGGTTGTAACTGGCCTCCAGCCATACCCGTTCGCCGCGCCGGTTGACGCGCTCAAAACGCCCGGTGATGAACTCGCCGCGCGCCAGACGCTGCCAGTGCCGCCGATAGTCGTCGGAAGCGGCGAACGCCGGCGGGCACAGCACCGCATGCGACTGCCCGCACGCCTCATCCAGCCGATAGCCCATCAGCGCCAGCATATTGTCGTTGGCGCTGACAATGGTGCCCTGCGGCGTGAAAGAAATCATCGCCATCGATCGATTCAGCGCCGCCAGCAGGCTGCGGTGTTCCTGCGCCTGGGTCACTCGCTCGGTCACTTCGCTGGCGATCTTGACGATTTCCACCACCTTACCCTGTTTATTCAGCACCGGCGCGTAGGTGCCCTGCAGCCATACCGTCTCGCCGTTTTTCGCGATGCGTTTTAGGGTGTCCGTGATGGGTTGCCCCTTATTCAGCGTCTCCCAATGCTTGCGGTACAACGGGCTGGCGACATAGTTCGGATCGCAGAAAATACGGTGATGCCGGCCAATCACGTCATCGCGTTGAAATCCCAGCGTGTTGAGGAAGAGATCGTTGGCGCGCAAGACCGTGCCGTCGGGCGAGAATACGATCATGGGAACGGCGTGTTCTATCGCGCCCAGCTCGGCGCCTTTGTGGGTAGTTAACTGACTGAATCGTAACAGCATAAGGTGTAGTCCTTGTGGCAGATGATGGCGCTTTTCTTATTTTGTCTGGCCACATGCCGCGCCCACACGCAGACGTGCCATCGCGGAAGGTACGGGCAGCGCCGAACCTTCTGGTTATTGCTCTTAACCGGATTAAATTTATTTATTCAGTAAAGTAATTATTCGAATTTAAATAAACCAATAACCTAAGATTTTTATTATTAAATGCGTAATGAGAATAACGTAAGTGATGAAAATTGAAAGGTAAAATGCGGATTTTTGTCGGCGCCGGCAGGATAACCGGCGCCGTTGAGCTAACACATCGCCTCTTACGCGACCAGCGGCTCCGGCTCAACCACCGTGCCGTTGAGCATGATTTCCGGCACATAGCGCAGTTCATTGAGCAAACTTTGATGATCCTGCCCCAAGAGCAGGATGACGCTGTCCGCGGCATCCAGACGGTGGTCATCATTGTTATCGACAATGAGGTAGCTGCTGTTTTGCTCGCCGAGAACGCTGCTGACCCCGACCTTGGCGCTCAATGCTCCAGGCTGACCGAGATCGAGCAACGCGGCCAACAGCTGGCTGGCGCTGCTGCCCTGTTCGGCCGTCAGGGCGCCGATTCTCGCCTCCACGCCTTGCGCATCGCTGACGCCATAATCCGCCAGCTTCCCGCCGCCGGCCCCCTGAGCGATCCGCAGACCTGAAAGCACATCGTCGATGCTGCCCTGCGTCAGCGAAAAGTCTTTTAACGTCACGCCTGACGCCGCCGTGCTGCTCTGCAGCGTAACGTGGCTTTTCCCTGCGCCGGCGACGATCGTCGTGTCTCCCTGCACGTTAAATTGATCGCTGCCTCCTCCGCCTTTGACCAACAGCTGTTCGCCCTGTAGCCCAAGATCTTCCAGCAGCGGCGCCAATTTGGCCTGCGCGCCACCACTTAACGGCAGCAAGCCCAACATTTGAATGATCGTGCCGTCACCGCTGCCGCCATGAGAGGACGTCAGGGTGAACCCATTACCGGCAAAGGCCGAAGCGTCAACCTGGCGGACCTGAGTGTACCCCTCCGTTAGCGTCAGGTTGAAATTCGCGCCGCCGGACAACGTAATGTCTTGCACCTGATCATTTTGCCCTGTCAGCGTCAAGGCGCCATTTCCCCAGCCGCCGGTGTTAATGGCAACCAATGTCAATGGATTTTCATCGCCATGCGAGTCAAGCGCCAATGAGCCGGCATTACCGCGCCCGGAGAACAACAGGTCGAAACGATCGGTGGCATTCTCAAGGAAGGCTATCTCCAGCCGGCTGTCCGCATGATCACCGATGCCGCTGATTTCAAGGCGCGCCGCATCGGCATTGGCGTTGATCACCTTGACGTTATCCGCCCGCCCGGACAGCAACAATCCCTCACGGCCAAGCGCCTGCGCCGCCCGGCTCTGCACGACCGTCCCTCCGTCCGTTCCCTCTACGGTGGCGTTGCCGCTCAGCACCCCGTAGTCAAACACATGGGCGCTCGTCGCCAGCGCTTTCGTGCTGTAACCGTTCCAACCGATTTGCGTCAGCGTAGCTTCCGCCTGGCCGATGTAACCCGCCATATCTATCTGTTCGAAATGACTGAAATTGGCGGCATTGCTGCTCACCGTACTGATGCGCACGCCAAAAAGATCGAGCGTCGAGGTCATTTTGACGATCAGGTTGGCGGACAAAATATCGTGCCCGTCACCGCCATCGGCGCTGAATATCCACCCCACATGATTGGCGCCGCCATCGGCATTGCCTCCCCACAGTAGGCTGTCATTGCCGTTGTTCAGAGAAAAGTGCCCTTGGGCGGCGGCGAGATCGGCCTGCGAAGTGAGCTGCACCCGATCGTCGCCATGGGTGCCATGCAATGTCACATTGGCATTGTTTACCGTCATCTCCACCCCATACCGAGCCGCAGGGTTATTATGCAGCCGGATATCCGCCGCAGCGTCGCCATTGACGATCAGGTAAGAAAGCTGCGAGGCATAGCCCAGGTCAACCGTAACGTCCGCGTCAGCATCCAGGAACACCCTGAACAGCACGGCGGTTTCCGCATTGCTCAGCGTATGGTGAGCATGCGTATTCACCGTACCCGACGCGTTGCCGCCGCCCTCGCTGGTGGCGAGAGAAGCAGTCGTTTTATACGCCAGGCTGGCGCCGACATCGCGCGCGAACATCCACTGTTCATACTGAACGTCACCTGCCGGCGGCGCATTGATCAGATCGGCGATCACCGCCTGCGTGACCAGTGCCTTGTCGCCGCCCAACGCCCGATAGTGTTCCAACTGCTGTTCATCCGCCGCCCGGCCATGCACCGCCTGATAGACGTGCTGAATAAAGTCGTCCCCCTGCAAACCACCGATCTGCGCCTGAAATTCCGGCGTCGCCAGAAGGGCCGAGACCAATTCGGTATAGCTCAAGGTGCCGGAGGCCAGCGTTTTGCTCCAATTGTCCAGCGAGACGCTGTCCACCGCCCGCTCGGGCAATGCACGGAACAGCGCCGCTATCTGCTCCAGATACTCGGTCGCCGGCAGTTCGCCCGGTGAATATTCCTGGCCCGCCGCATTGAAATGCTGTTGAGCCGCCGCATCTTCCGGCGCCACCACCCCGCGCAACTGCGCGATCATATCCACCAGCAGATCGCCGCGCGTCGCGCCTTCCGCCAGCCGTTGCTGGTAAGCGGCCAGTTCAGGCGCCGTCGGCGGCCGTTCGAATCCCTGTGCGAACAGATGCAAAATGAAGTCATGATCGGAAAGATCGTTAAGCGGCAGGGTGGCAATCTTGCTCTGCGCCAACCCAGCCAGATCGCCCCCCTGATTGAGCAGCTTGCCGTCATGCGCAATTTCATCGGTCTGCCAGGGCGCTCGCAGCAGATAAAACATCGCCTGCGCGTCGCCGCTTCCGCCGGCGGCATCGGCGGCCGTGCCGGGGTACAAACCTTCAGCAATGCGCTGATCGAGCGCATCACGCTGCGCCAGCATCACCGGATCGTCCCCCAGATAGTTAAAGAGGTCGATAACAACGCTGGCGACAGCGCTGTTGAAATGCCCCTGTTGCAGTAAGGCATTGATGTAATCCGGATCGGGAGCGGTATTGTAAACGGAGAAATAAACCTGGCTGAGAATGTCGTATTCGCTTTGGCCGCTCATCCAACCGGCATCGGGTTGGCTCATTAAAATGCTGGCCATATAGGCGGGCGGCTGGCTGCCGATATCAAATGCGCTGTCGTAGTAATCGATTTCCGCCGCCGTCGGCAAACGCCCGAAAATGCCGATGATTAAGGCGCCGACCTCTTGTTGCGTAGCTAAAGGAATCATAATAAATCCCGTCAGTGTAATGGACTAAGTTCGCGGCATGGCTGCGCCGCGGCCTGTCTCCTACATCGCGAAGAGAGACATTGCACACTGCCTGGAGGGGTTTTTATAGGTATGACTACAGTTAAGAAATGCTGATGCGATAAGTCAATAAAACGGGGAAAACCGATCCTCGGTATGGGACTTTGCTCCCATACCGAAGCACCTGAAGACCTAGCGCCAGCGTTCGGCTGCCCAGGCGGCCTGTTGCTCGGCGTCGTGGAAGGTCCAGGCGACGAAGCGGCTGATCTTCTGCCCTTGCGCCATCTCGATGGTGCGCACCTCGGCCGCCCCCGCCACTTTCAGCGCATGGTAGATGGCCGGCAACGTGGTGTTTTTCGAGATGAGCGAGGTGAACCACAGGCAGTTGTTGGCCTTGCCGACGCTCTCTGCCACCATCTTGCGCACAAAGGCTTCTTCACCGCCTTCGCACCACAGCTCGTTGTTCTTGCCGCCGAAGTTTTGCACCGGCTTGTCGGCCACTTCCCCTTTGCCCAGTTTATGCAGCTTGCGGCGGGTGCTGGCGCGCGCTTCCTGCTCGGACGCGTGGAACGGCGGGTTGCACAGGGTGGCGTCGAATTTCTCGGCCGCGCCGATAATGCCGCTAAAAATCAGCTCAGGCTGTTTTTGCAGCCGCAGGCGCACGCTGTTGCGCAGCGTCGGGTTCATCTCGACGATCATCTTGGCCGAGTTGAGCGACACCGGATCGATTTCGGAGCCGGTGAAACGCCAACCGTATTCGCGCAGGCCGACGATCGGGTAAATGCAGTTGGCGCCGACGCCGACGTCGAGGATCGCCACGCCCTTGCCGCGCGGGATCTCGCCGCCGTTGCTGGTCGCCAGCAGATCCGCCAGGTGATGCAGATAGTCAGCGCGGCCGGGGATCGGCGGGCACAGATAATCAGCCGGAATATCCCAGTGTTCGATGCCGTAAAAGTGTTGCAGCAACGCACGGTTGAGCATTTTCACCGCCGCCGGATCGGCGAAGTCCACCGAGACATCGCCCCAGGCGTTCGGTTTTACGAACGGCGCCAGCGCCGGGCAGCTGGCGATCAGCGCCGGGAAGTCGTAGCGCGAACGATGACGGTTGCGCGGATGCAGGCCGCTTTTCTGCTGCGGGAAGGTTTTCTTTTTTTCCACCGTGACGGGCTCTCTTGAAGGGATTTCCGGCGCGTAAGATAACACATCCGGCCCGCAATGGCGCAGCGGCGGGAAACCCGGCACAATGAAAGCTTCATCGATTGCCGCAGGATCCCCCATGAACCGTGAATCTCGTTATTATTATGAACCCGCCGCCGGCCACGGCCTGCCGCACGATCCGCTGAACGCCATCGTCGGCCCGCGCCCCATCGGCTGGATCTCTTCCCGCAGCGCCGCCGGCTTGCGTAATCTGGCACCCTACAGCTTTTTTAACTGCTTCAACTATCGCCCGCCGATCATCGGTTTCGCCAGCACCGGCTGGAAAGACAGCGTGGCGAATATCGTGGAAACCGGCGAGTTCGTTTGGAACCTGGCGACACGCCCGCTGGCGGAAGCGATGAACCACAGTGCCATCAACCTGCCGCGCGGCGAAGATGAATTCGCCTTCGCCGGCGTCACGCCGCTGCCCGGACGCCGGGTCAAAGCCGAGCGCGTGGCCGAAAGCCCGGTGAACTTCGAATGCCGCCTGACCCAGTGCATTCAGCTGCAAACCGCCGCCGGCGAACAGGTGGAGACCTGGCTGATATTGGGCGAAGTAGTGGCGGTGCACCTCGATCCGGCGCTGCTGGACGAACACGGCGTCTACCAGACCGCCGCTGCCGAACCTATCCTGCGCGCCGGCGGCCCAACCGCCTACTATGGCATTTCCGAACAGCACCGTTTCGATCTGGCGCGCCCGACGCGCTGATCGTCTCCCCCTGTTTATGCAGAAGATGAACGGGGGAATTAAACATCAAAAAATTTGAATAAAACTATCAACACTCTCCGATTTCATCCTGCCTGTCACTGCGCAATAATCCTCCCATCGAAAGGCAAACCCCTTTCTCCCTAATTCACTTTGACAGGAATTACCCACATGAAAACCATCAAAACTTTTGCTGCCGCTATCGCCCTGGCCACCGCTTCTTTCACCACTTTCGCCGCTGAACACGTCAGCGCCCAGGATGCCGCCCAATTCGAAAAAGCCGGCGTGATCGTCGCCAGCGGCGCAACCGACCTGAGCAGCCTGAAGTCTCAGTTGGCCGCCAAAGCCGATGCCGCAGGCGCCAAGGCTTTCACCATCACCTCCACCAGCGGCAATAACCTGATGCACGCCACCGCGGTTATCTACAAATAATCGCCGCCCCAGACGTCAAAAAGCCCGCCGGATATCACCCCGGCGGGCTTTTTTATGTTCGCGTACGTCAGCGCTGAATGGGCACAACAGCGAATTTCTTGCCGCCCCGCATTATCATCCCCCCACGAGTAAACGAACCGGAAAATTCTGTCGCAAACAGGCAGAAACCCTGTATTCAATGGGGATTGCGGGGGGCTTGCACACACATTTTTTTACCTGCCCATGGCTGGACTAACAGGAGAGGATGATTATCATGTTACGCAGACTACAGATGCAGAGAGCGTTGTATGCAACATATCATTGAAGGTTTCCTCAGTTTCCAGAAAGAGATTTTCCCACAGCGTAAGGAACTGTTTCGCAGCCTTGCCTCCAGCCAAAATCCTAAAGCGCTTTTCATCTCCTGTTCTGACAGCCGTCTGGTGCCCGAGCTGGTGACGCAGCAAGAACCTGGGCAACTGTTCGTTATCCGCAACGCCGGCAACATCGTCCCTTCCTTCGGCCCGGAGCCGGGCGGGGTTTCTGCCACCATCGAGTACGCGGTGGTGGCATTGGGTGTTACTGATATCGTGATTTGTGGCCACTCAAACTGTGGCGCCATGAAGGCTATCGCGTCCTGCCAGTGCCTCGACCCCATGCCTGCGGTAGCTCACTGGCTGCACTATGCGGATGCGGCCAAAGCAGTGGTCGAGAAGAAAACCTGGAATAGCGAAACAGACAAAGTTAACGCTATGGTGGAAGAGAACGTTATTGCTCAGCTAAATAATATCAAAACCCATCCTTCTGTGGCGGTGGGTCTGCGCAACAGCGGGCTGCGCCTGCACGGCTGGGTGTACGATATCGAAAGCGGCGAAATTCGCACGCTGGATAGAAACACCAAGAGCTTCGTGTCTTTGGCCGATAATCCCGACGTGTATTTCGAATAAAATCACGCCTGGTTTTAACCATTAAATAAAATCCACGCTTCCGCGTGGATTTTACTGTCAGCCTTAAACCAAACGCGCCTCTATCGCCGCAGCGAAGTCGCGGCACATCCGTTCGTCACCGTCGGCGTTGTCTGCCAATACCGTCTCGCCATCCACCACCCGAATATGCGCCTGCAAATCGAAATCCGCCGGCGGCTGCGGGCGTGCAGCGGCGGCGGCCATCGTCTGCTGCGCCTCATGCCACGCCTGCGCCACCGTCTGGTTGCAGGCCTGCGCCAGATAGTCCGGATTAAACCCTTCGCCGGTCAGGCTGCGCAGCGTGTCGTCGTGGCTGACGCTGTTGCCCGGCAACCAGTAGTGTTGCGCCAGATCCGGGCCAATGGCCGGGTTGTCCGTCAGATAACCGTCGCGCTGCAGGAAGAAGTGACGGGTTTGCTCCACCGCCATCATCGCCAGCAAATAACCCTGATAGGAACAGGCGGACTCCAGCGACAGCAGGTGCGGGATCGCCAACGTCGGGCGCGGGCTGCCGCTGATGCCGAGGATCTTCTGCTCAACCTCACGCGCCAGCGCGGTGATGGCTTCCGGCGTGCGCTGCTCGTCATCCCACTGATACAGCGCCCACTCGAAGTACGGCACCAGCAGGATATGGCGTTCGTTGAACGCGCGCATCGGCTGGCGCGCCGCGATGCCGGCTTCGATCAGCGCATCGGGCACCGCCTCACCGGCGGCGTTTTTCGCATAGCGTTTCAGCCAATCGGCGTCGTCCAGCAGGCTGTCGCAGAACATCGACTGGGTTTCGGCATAGGCCATCGAAGTCGGCGGGAACTCCTGCGAGAAGCACGGCGCATTCTGGCGAATGTTGGCGAAGTGCGCCGCGTGGCCGCCCTCGTGGAACAGGGTGTTGAGCCCGTAGGCCCCGCTGCCCACCTGCCCCGGCTGCGCCAGGCTGGTGAAGTTGATGCGCGCCGGCACCCATTCCCCCTGGCGTACAAACGGCGGCACCGGGCCGTGCATGAAGCCGTTCTCATACTTGCCTTTGCGCACCAGCAGATCGAGATTCATCTCCGCGCCGCCAAAACCGATGTGCAGGCGTTTGAAGCTGTCGACCCAGCGTTCCAACGAACGGGAAAACGGGAAGTAAGGATCCAGTTGGCGGGTGACGTCGCCGGCGCTGGCGAAGCGGACGTTCCATGGCTCCAGCGCCTGGCTGCCCTTCTCGGCCGCCAGCTGCTGCAGGCTGCGCGCGTTGGCCTCGCGGGTTTCCCGCTCGAAACGATCCAGAATGGCGAACAGCTGCTCCGGCGTCATGCGCTCGGTTTTGTTCACCTTGTAGTCGAAATAGTTGCGATAGCCCATCTGGCGCGCAAAGCGGTTGCGCAGGCCGATCAGCTCCGGCAGGCCGTTATGCAGCAGCCATTGCTCCAGATCGCGCAGCGCCTGCTGCGAGCTGCGGCGATAGTCTTCGTTCGGGTTGGTCGCCTGATTGGTCAACAGCTCGCCGAGCGAAGCCGCCACGCGCTGGCCGTCGGCGTTCAGATGGGTGACCTGATAGCCCTTGCGGCGCGAGTAGAGATCGGATTCGGCGTGGATGATCTGATCCAACAGCGCCTGCGCCTGCGGGTCTTCAATGGCGTTGCAGTCGAAAAAGCGCAGCCAACCCTGCAGGCCGTGGATCAGCGCATCGCGCTGCGCCTCCTGCGGCAACGCTTCCAATCCGGCCAGCAGAGTGCGGATCTCCGCCAGCCGGCGCGGTTCGGCGATAAAGCGCTTATAGGCGCTTTCGGCGGCGGAAAAGCGCGCCGAGACGTCTTCACCGCCGGTGCCCATGTAGTTTTGCCAGAACAGCTCTTCTTTGGCGCGGTGTACGTCGAGGTAATCCTGGTTCAATTGATTGAAGTAATCGAGAGCCTGTTGCATAACCGTCCTTCTCAGCCGATGAGGAAATATCCCAGTATAGTCGCGCTCAGGCCTGATGCAGGCGTTTCAGCCCCTGCTCCAGCGTCTCGCTCTCGCCGGCGGCCACCAGGCAACAGGCGACCTGCCGCTGGATGGCCTGCGGGATCGCCACCTCGCCCGCCAGGCAGCGCTCGGTCCAGCGCGCGGTGGTTGCCGCGTCTTTCGCCGCCGGCAACGCCGGCGTTTCATCCTGCAAGGTCCGTTCCAGCAAGATGCGCTGTTCGCCGCCGACGATATGGTGAATTTGCGGGCAGCGCAGCGGGTTGGCGTAAGCTTCGCCTTCCGTGCCGTGCATCAACAGCCCGCGGGCGCCGATCTGGCGGAAAAACGACGCCACCCGGCCGACATACTCCGGGTGTGAAACGCTGGCGAGGCGCAACGCATCCTGTTCGCCGAACGGCGTCGCCAGCTTGGCCAACGTATGGGCGCTGTTGCGCACTCCCATGCGCCAACGCAACCCGAGCTGCCGCGCCAGCGGCGCCGACAGCGTGGAAACCGGCATGAATACCGCCTCGCCGTTATCGAGACGCTGTTGGGCGTGAGCGGCCTGTTCCGACCACGGCAGCCCGAGCGCGCGGAAAATCTCGGCGCTGGTCACGCGGGTGCTGTCGTCCAGCACGCCGTGCACCACCACCGGCAGGCCCACTTTCGCCAGCAGCAGCGCCAGCAGCGGCGTCAGGTTGGCCTGCTTGCGCGCGCCGTTGTAGCTCGGCAGCACCACCGGTAATGGCCTCCCCTGCGGCGCCTGCAACGGCAAGACCTGCTGTTGCATCGCCTGGTAAAAACCCAGCATCTCTTCTTCGGCTTCGCCCTTGATACGCAGCGCGATCAGAATGCCGCCCAACTCCAGCTCGGGGACCTCCCCGGCCAGCATCGCCTGATACAGCTCAAAGGCGGTCTGTCGATCCAGATCGCGCGCATGGTTTTTGCCGCGGCCTATTTCTTTGATAATTTTGGTGTAATCCATCCGAAGGTTCCCTCAGCCCACTCTTCGGTTAGCATACCCTATCCGCGCCGCCGCTCAACCTCCGCCGCCAGCCGCCGCTGCGCTTCATCGCCCTCGCGCAGCCCGGCGATCACCCCATCGGCATCCTCGGCGCTGCGGTTTTGGCTCATCTTCCATTTGCCTTCGCGCCGGGTGACGGCGATCTCGATACCGACGATGCCTTTAAGCTGTGCGGCGATGTAGTTGGCCGGCGCATCCTCGATCCGCCAGGGTTCAGGACGCCGCCCTTCCTGCTGCGCAGTGAGATCGATCAGTTGGCGGCGCAGCCAGGCCGGGTCGTCCGTCACCGTCGGCACGCCATGCAGTTGCACCACGCTGTAATTCCAGGTCGGCACCACCTTGCCGGTCTGGCGCTTGCTCGGGTACCAGCCGGGCGACACATAGCCCCCCTGGCCCTGAAAAATCACCAGACATTCCGCCGCCTGTTGCAACCGTCGCCAGTGCTCGTTGGCGCGCGACAGGTGCGCCCGCAGCCGGATCTGCCCCTGTTCGACATCGGCCAGAAACGGCAGCGGATCGGCCGTCAATCCCTGCTCGCCGTGGCTGACCAACAGCCCCAGCGGGTGGGCGCGCACCAACGCCAGTTGGGCATCCAGATCGTCTTCGCGAAATGCGGCGGGTTGAAACATCAGTGTGGCTCCTTATCGCGCTCTCATGATGACGACAGTAAAGCACCCGCCGGCGGCCTACTTAAGATCCGCTTTCTGAGTATTTCGAGTGATCCGGTTTAACAAGATCAGGGCGACGCCCATCGCCACCAAATTACAGAGCATCGCACCGGCAAAGGCCTGGGCATAGCGTTCCGCCGCGCCGCTCGCCAACAGCGGCACAAAACCGACGCCGCTGACCACGATACCCAGCGCGCCCCCCACCTGCTGCACGGTGGCCACCAGACCCGCCGCCATGCCCGCCTGCCGCTCCTGCGCCAAACCCAGCACCAGATTCAGCAGCGGCGTCATGCTCAGCGCCTGGCCGAATCCCAACACCACCAACCCCGGCAGCAGCCGCAGCGGATGCGCCAGCGCCTCCCCCCACAGCGCCTGCGCCATCAATAGCGCCAACCCGGCGGCGTAAATCGCCACGCCCACGCTCAGCACGCCGTTGCCCCAACGCAGCGTCAGCCGGGGCGCCAGCATCGAGGCCAGCATAAAGGCCGCGCTGGCCGGGGCGAACAGGCTGCCCGCCTGAAAAGGCGTCAGCCCCGCCCCCGCCTGCAGCAGCAGCGCGAAGCACAAGAAAAACGAGGAAGCGGTGGCATAAATCGCCAGCACCACCGCCATACCCGGCGCGAAGCCCGCCTGGCGGAACAGCGCCGGATCGAGCACCGCATCATCACCGCGCTGCGCCAGGCGGCGTTCCCAACGCAGGAAGCCCCACAGCGTCAGCAGCGCCAATGCCAACATCGGCGCGATCCACCACGGCCAACCGCGCGCCGGGCCTTCCAGCAACGGCAGCAGCAACAGCGACAGGCCAGCCGCCGCCAGCCACAGGCCGACGCCGTCCAGCCGCTGCGCCTGCGCCACCCGCGATTCGGGAATGCGCCGCGCCGCCCACAGCGCCAGCGCGCCGATAGGCAAATTGATCAAAAAGATCATGCGCCAGCCGCTGCCGAACAGGTTGGCCTCAATGATAAATCCGCCGAGGATCTGGCCGAAGATTGCCGCCAACCCCAGTGTCATGCCCAGCCAGGCGAAAGCGCGCCGCCGCTGTTGCGGCGCGTACAGCACCCGCATCAAGGCGTAAATTTGCGGGAACAACAGCGCCGCCGCCGCCCCCTGCAGGATACGCGCGGCGATCAGCAGGCTGAGCGATCCCGCCAGTCCGCACAACAGGGAACTCAGCGTGAATCCCAGCATGCCGAGGCTGAACAGACGCCGACGCCCGAAGCGATCGCCCAGACGCCCACCGGCGATCAACAGCACCCCAAACGCCAGTTCATAACCGGCGACGATCAAACCGACCCCGGCGAAATCGGCGGCGAACTGTTGCTGGATCACCGGCGCCGCCACGTTGACCACAAACAGATCGAACACCGTGACGAAACCGCCCAACAGCAGCACCGGCAGGCCGGGCAATCCTCGCCGTTCAACAGATAATGAATGTTCCATACCACCTCCAGAGATTATGATGGTCGCAGTATGGAATAGCGTTTAAACTGTTACTATATAGCCATTTATACTATTACTGACAGCAACAGGACGGCCGACATGCCCCCACGCCCCCTCGAACGCACCCGCCACGAACTGGGGGATTTTCTGCGGCAAAAGCGAGAACAACTGTCGCCGGAGGCAGTCGGCTTGCCGAGCGGCAGCCGCCGCCGCACGCCGGGCTTGCGGCGCGAGGAGGTGGCGGCGCTGGCCGGCGTCGGCCTCACCTGGTACACCTGGCTGGAGCAAGGCAGGGAAATCAATGCGTCGGTGACTTTTTTGGAAAATCTGGCGCGGGTGCTGCAGCTCGATGCCGCCGGCCGCTACCACCTGTTTTTATTGGCGCATCAGCGCCCGCCGGTGCCGGTCGGCCATCAGTGGTGCCAGGTTTCGCCGTTGGTGCGGCGCCTGCTGGACGACCTGACGCTGCGGCCGGCCTACGTCATGAACCTCAGTTGGGACATCATCGCCTGGAATCCGGCGGCGCAGCGGCTGTTCGCCATCGGCGAGCGCCCGGCGCAAGAGCGCAACATGTTGTGGATGCTGTTTGCCGATCCGCAGCTCAATGCGCGCCTGCTGGAGTGGCGGGCGCAGGCGCCGCAAATCCTGGCCAGCTTCCGCCGCGACTACGCCCGTGCGCCGGAGGATGAGGTGATGCGCCAACGGGTACAGGCGCTGGAGCAGGTATCGCCGCAGTTCCGCCAGCTCTGGCGGCAGCATGATATTCACGGACGTTGCCAGGGGCGGCGCAGCTTCACCCTCCCGGAGATCGACCCGGTCACCTTTGACCACGCCTCTTTCATCGTCGACGAAGAGAACCACCTGCGGCTGGTGATGTACAGCGCGCTGCCGGACGAACCGGCCAGCGCGGCGTTTGAAGCGCTGCTGCGCGAAGATTAACGACGGCTGTCGAAAATGAGTTTGCAGGCCAGCCCGGCGAACACGCCGCTCAGCAGATAGTTCGGCCAGCGGGCGCTGAAGCGACGGCCGACAAAACGGCTTTTCATGCCGCTGACCGCCAGGATCACCCCGCCGTTAATCAGCAAGCCGACCAGATTCAGCACCGTCGCCAGCGCCAGCATCTGCACCACCACCGAGCCGGCGCGCGGATCGATAAACTGCGGGAACAGCGCCAGCACGAACAGCGCCATCTTCGGGTTGAGGATGTTGGTGAACAATCCCTGACGGAAAATGCGCGCCGTCGGCACCGCCTGCAACCCGGCGGAAGCCTGCAGACTGCTGCCGGATCGCAGCGTTTTCCACGCCAGATAGAGCAGATAGGCCGCGCCCAACATTCTCACCGCGTCGTAAGCCAGGGGTACGGCGACGAACAGTTGCGACAACCCCAGCGCCGCCGCCAGCGCGTGGCAGTACGTGCCGAGCTGGATGCCCGCCAGCGAAGCGAAACCGGCGCGCCGCCCCTGGCTGACGCTGCGCGAAGCGATCAGCAGCATATCCGGGCCGGGGGTCAGCGCCAGCGCCACGCAGGCGCCGGAAAACAACAACAGCGTTGCGGCATCAATCATGAATCACCTGATAAGAAGACGGACGGGGATGGAGCCTCCATCATAGCGACGCCGACGTGGCTTGTCAGCGCCGCTCGCGTCAGATCACCCACAAATCGAGGTACTCGTTGACCGGCATCTGCGCCAGCCGCTGCCGATCCAGCGACACCTCGAGAATGCGCTGCTGCTGCAGGGCCGGGAACTGGCGCGCCAGGTTGGTTTTGAACTTCTCGATCAACAGCGGGATGCCCGCTTCGCGCCGCCGCGCATGGCCGATAGGGTACTCCACCGCCACCTCATCCAGACGGCTGCCGTCGGTGAACTCCACCGTCAGCGCATTGGCGATCGAGCGTTTTTCCGGATCGTGATAATCGCGCGTGAAGGCGGGATCTTCATGGCAGTGGATCTTGCCGCGCAATGCGTCGATGCGCGGATCCTCGGCCACCCGATCCTCGTAATCGGCCGCCGTCAGCCGGCCGAACAGCAGCGGGATCGCCACCATATACTGAATGCAGTGATCGCGATCCGCCGGGTTATCCAGCGGCCCTTGCTTGTCGATAATGCGCAGGCAGGCCTCGTGGGTGCGGATGCTCACCCTGGCGATATCGGCGGCGGTTTTGCCGGCGGCCTGCATCTGGCGGTGCAGCGTCATGGCCGCCTCCACGGCGGTCTGGGCATGGAACTCCGCCGGGAACGAAATTTTAAACAGCACATTCTCCATCACATACGCGCCGTACGGCCGCTGGAAGCGGAAAGGTTTGCCGTTGAACGAGACGTCGTAGAACCCCCAGGTCGGCGCCGTGAGCGCCGAGGGATAGCCCATCTCGCCGGTGGCGGCCATCAGCGCCAGCCGCACTGCGCGCGCGGTCGCATCCCCCGCCGCCCAGGATTTGCGGGTGCCGGCGTTCGGCGCATGGCGATAAGTGCGCAGCGACTGCCCGTCCACCCACGCCAGCGACACCGCGTTCAGGATCGCCTCGCGGCTCAGGCCGAGCAGCTGCGCCACCACCGCGGTGGACGCCACCTTCACCAGCAGCACGTGATCCAACCCCACCCGGTTGAAGGCGTTTTCCAGCGCCAGGCAGCCCTGGATCTCGTGCGCCTTAATCATGGCGATCAGCACCTGCCGCATGGTCAGCGGCGCTTTGCCCGCCGCCACCGCCTGACGCGAGAGCCAGTCGGCCACCGCCAGGATCCCGCCCAGGTTGTCCGACGGGTGGCCCCACTCCGCCGCCAGCCAGGTGTCGTTGAAATCGAGCCAGCGGATCATGGCGCCGATATTGAACGCCGCCTGAACCGGATCCAGCTGGAAACGGGTGCCCGGCACCCGACTGCCGTTCAGCACCTCGGCGCCCGGCACCACCGGCCCCATCAGTTTCTTGCAGGCCGGGTAGCTCAGCGCCTCCAGCCCGCAGCCGAGGGTATCGAGCAGGCAATAGTGGGCGGTGCGGTACGCCGCCGGGGTATCGACGGCCTCTTTCATCACATAATCGACGATATCGACCATCTCGCGATCGAACGGCGGACGGCCGGTGTTGGCAGACTCAAGCATCATGATCCCCAAAGGCTCCATAGTGAAAACGACACGATAACGATCGGCGCTCAGCGCTGATCCAGCGGTACGAACGCCCGCGCTTCCGGCCCGGTATAGTTGGCGGACGGGCGAATGATTTTGTTGTCCTGCCGTTGCTCGATGATGTGCGCCGACCAGCCGCTCACCCGCGCCATGACAAACAGCGGCGTGAACATTTCGGTAGGCACCCCCAGCTGGTGGTAAGACACCGCCGAGAACCAGTCGAGGTTGGGGAACATGTTTTTGGTGTCGCGCATCACGCTTTCCAGCCGGTCGGCGATGTCATACAGCTTCATCGCGCCCGCTTCCTGCGACAGGCGCAGCGCGATCTCTTTGATCACCTGATGGCGCGGATCGGAGACGGTGTACACCGGGTGCCCGAAGCCGATCACCACCTCTTTGTTGTCGATGCGGCGGCGAATGTCGGCTTCCGCTTCGTCCGGCGTTTCATAGCGTTGCTGGATCTCCAGCGATACCTCGTTGGCGCCGCCGTGCTTCGGCCCGCGCAGCGCGCCAATGGCGCCGACGATCGCCGAATAGACGTCGGATCCGGTGCCGGCGATCACCCGGCCGGCGAAGGTCGAGGCGTTGAACTCATGCTCGGCGTACAGGATCAGTGACGCATGCATGGCCTGCTCCCAGCTGGCGGAAGGCGCTGCGCCGTGCAGCAGATGCAGGAAGTGGCCGCCGATGGAGTCGTCGTCGGTCTCCGGCTGAATGCGCTCGCCGTTGTGGCTGTAGTGATACCAATAGAGCAGCATCGATCCCAACGACGCCAGCAGCCGATCGGCGATGTCGCGTGCGCCGGCCGCGCCGTGCTGTTCTTTTTCCGGCAGGGTGCAGCCGAGGGCCGAAACGCCGGTGCGCATCACGTCCATCGGGTGAGACGCCGCCGGCAGCGCCTCCAGCACCGTGCGCACGCTGGCGGGCAGGCCGCGCAGCGCTTTGAGACGGTGTTTATAGACCTGCAGCTCGTCGCGGTTGGGCAACTTGCCGTGGATCAGCAGATGGGCGACCTCTTCAAACTCGCAGTGGCGCGCGAGATCGAGAATGTCGTAACCGCGATAGTGCAGATCGTTGCCGCTGCGTCCTACGGAACACAGCGCGGTATTCCCGGCGGGCACGCCGGATAACGCCACGGATTTTTTCGGCTTAACGCCAGTCGGGCTTTGCGGGGGGATCGCTTGGCTCATACTGTCCTCATTTGGCTTCTGCGTGAATGGCGCTTATTCGTCGCGCTGGCGAGCGAACAGAGCGTCGAGTTTCTCTTCGAACAAATAGTAGTTGATGCTTTCGTACAGCTCGTTGCGGGTCTGCATGGTGTCGATGACGCTTTTCTGCGTGCCCTCCTCGCGCAGGGCGCGGTACACCCGCTCCGCCGCCCGGTTCATCGCCCGAAAGGCCGACAGCGGATACAGCGCCATATCCACCCGGGCGCTGCGCAGCTCGTCGGTGGTGAACAGCGGCGTCGCGCCGAATTCGGTGATGTTGGCGAGGATCGGCACCTGCGTCGCTTCGGCGAAGCGGCGGTACATGCCCAGCTCGGTGATCGCCTCCGGAAACAGCATGTCGGCCCCGGCCGCCACGTAAGCCTGAGCGCGCTCGATGGCCGCCTCCAGCCCCTCCACCGCCAGCGCATCGGTGCGCGCCATGATCACGAAGTCCGGATCGCTGCGCGCATCCACCGCCGCCTTGATGCGATCCACCATCTCTTCGGTGGAAACGATGGCCTTATTGGGCCGATGGCCGCAGCGCTTGGCGCCAACCTGATCTTCGATATGCAGCGCCGCCGCCCCGGCCTTGCTCACCGCGCGCACCGTGCGGGCGACGTTGAACGCCGATGCGCCGAAACCGCTGTCGACATCCACCAGCAGCGGCAGCGGGCAGACGTCGGTGATGCGGCGAATATCGGTCAACACATCGTCCAGCGTCGAAATGCCCAGGTCCGGCAGCCCCAGCGAACCGGCCGCCACGCCGCCGCCGGAAAGATAGATGGCCTGGAACCCCGCCCGCTGGGCCAGCAGGGCATGGTTGGCGTTGATCGCGCCGGCGATTTGCAGGGGTTTCTCTTTACTCAGGGCCTGACGAAAGGCGAGCCCGGGTGAGCGCAGCGTCATGACGTTCTCTCCGATTAGCTAGATGGAACAGACAGAGCAAGGGGCGGGCCAGGTTGCACTTTGGCGGGGAAAAAATTAAAAGCGATAAAAATAAGTGAGTTATAAAATTCGCGTCGCCATTGGGCAGACCAAGCGATAAAAAACGTTTCAGTTAACGTTTCAATCGCGGTTTCACTCGGCATGTTTGAAACATGAATGAAACAAGGCTACACCTAATGCAGCCACTTTCATTCGGTAACCCACCATGAGCGATCACATCACGCCGTCCCGCACGCCTGACAAACCGGTGATCTGGACCGTCTCCATCACCCGCCTGTTCGATCTGTTCCGGGATATCAGTCTCGAGTTCGACCATCTGGCGACCATCACCCCGATCCGTCTCGGCTTCGAGGAGGCGGTGCAGCATATTCGCGATCGCCTGGCGACCGAGCCTTGCGACGCCATCATCGCCGCCGGCTCCAACGGCGCCTACCTGAAAAGCCGCCTGTCGGTGCCGGTCATTTTGGTCAAGCCCGGCGGCTTCGACCTGCTGCAGGCGCTAAGCAAGGCGCGCAGAACCGCCGATCGAATCGGCGTCATCACCTACAAAACGCCCCTGCCCGCGCTGCTGGAGTTCCAGCAAACCTTCGATCTGCCGCTGGAGCAGCGCAGCTACGTCACCGAAGAGGACGCGCGCGGCCAGATCGCCGAGCTGAAAGCCGCCGGCATTCAGGCCGTGGTCGGCGCCGGCCTCATCAGCGATCTGGCGGAAGAGGCCGGGCTCACCGCCATTTTTCTCTATTCCGCCGCCACCCTGCGCGCCGCCTTCAGCGACGCGCTGGACGTGACGCGCCTGATGCTGGGCGGCGCCAAACGTGGCGGTGACTACGCCGCGCGCAATACCCTGCAGCCGCGCTATGGGCTGAGCGATTTACAGGGCGATTCCCCGCAGATGGAGCAGACGCGGCGCACCATCATGCTGTACGCCCGATCGCCGGCGGCGGTGTTGATCGAAGGCGAAACCGGCACCGGCAAAGAGCTGGCGGCGCAGGCGATCCACCGCGAATACTTTTCCCGGCGCGGCGCGACGCCGCCGTTCGTCGCCATCAACTGCGGCGCCATCGCCGAATCGCTGCTGGAGGCGGAACTGTTCGGCTATGAGGAAGGCGCCTTTACCGGCTCACGGCGCGGCGGCCGACGCGGGCTGTTGGAAACCGCCAACGGCGGCACCCTGTTTCTGGATGAGATCGGCGAAATGCCGCTGCACCTGCAAACCCGGCTGCTGCGGGCGCTGGAAGAGAAAACCATCACGCGGGTCGGCGGGCAACAGCCGGTGGCGGTCGATTTTCGCGTTATCAGCGCCACCCACAATCGCCTGGAGCAGGCGATTCAACACGGCGATTTTCGCGCCGATCTGTTCTACCGTCTGAGCGCCCTGCGGCTGCAGCTGCCGCCGTTGCGGGCGCGTGGCGACGATATTGCGATGCTGGCGGAACACTTTCTGAAACAGTCGCTGGCGGCGCTCGACGTGCCGCTGACGGAGCCGCTGCGCACCGCCCTGGCCGGCTGTTACGCCGCACTGAGTCATTACGCCTGGCCCGGCAACCTGCGCGAGCTGCGCAACATGATGGAGCGGGTGGCGCTGATGCTGAGCACCGGCGCTGCGCCGAGCGGCGAGACCCTGCAGTGGCTGCTGCCGGAGCTGGCGGTGGCGCCGCCGCCCGAGACGCAGGCGGCGCCCGTCTCCGCCCACGAAGCCCTGGCGCGGTGCGGAGGCGACCACGCCGCCGCCGCCCGGTTGCTCGGGATCAGCCGCACCACTTTATGGCGCCGGCTGAAAAAACCGCGCTGAGCATCAGCCGGCGCGCCGGCCGTCCGAGGCCGGCAGCAGCCGCGCTCGCCGCTCGCCCAGCAGGTTCATGCCCGCCGCCGCCAGCAGGATGATCGCCGCGCCCAGCAGCTGCCACACAGACAGCCGGTGACCAAACGCCAGGCGATCCACCAGCATGGCGGCGATCGGGTAGATGAACGACAGCGAGCCGATCAGATTGGTGGGCAGCTTCTGCAGGGCGCCGTACATCAACACGTACATCAGGCCGGTGTGCAGCACGCCGAGCGTCGCCAACATCCCCCACTGCCCCACGCTGGCCGAAACGTGGAAATCCACCAGCGGCAACAGCATCACCGCCCCCACCGTCACCTGGATCAGCGCAATAAGATGCGGCGGCGTGCCCTTCAGCCGCTTGGCCGCCAGCGCCATCAGGGCGTAGAAAAACGCCGCGCCGAGCGCCAGCGCGATGCCCGCCAGATAATGACTCTGCTCCCCCGCCTGCCGCGGCTGCGCCAGCACCACCAGCATCATGCCGCCGAACGCCAGCCCCAGCCACAGCAGCTTGCGGGCGGTCAGCCGTTCCCCCAGAAACAGCGCCCCCAGCCCCACCAGCATAAACGGCTGGGTGTTGTACACCGCGGTAGCGATGGAGATAGACGCATAGGAATAGGCGGCGAACAGCAGCAGCCAGTTGATCACCAGCGCGACGCCGCCGGCGATCGCCAGCAGCAGCGTGGCGCGCGTCAGCGCATCGCGTCGCAGCTGCCCCAATACGCCGCACACCGCCAGCAGCGTCAGCGCGCCTACCGCGCAGCGCCAAAACACCACGTTGATAACCGGCTGGCCGGACATCAACACAAACCAGCCAATAGAGCCGGAAATCAACATCGCCGCCGCCATCTCCAGCGATCCGCGTTTTATCTCTGCATTCATTCTGCGTTCCTCGAAGCTTGCCCAGAGACATAGCTTGCGGCTTCGCCGGGCGGCTTTCCATAGCATAAAAAAGGCAGATATGCTTAACTGCCTTTTTCTCGCAGCTATAATAAATAAAATACCTAACGGAGGCGTTATGGATGATATCGATCGCCAAATCCTGACCATTCTGGCGGACGATGCGCGCGCATCGTTGAAGACGCTGAGCGCGCAGGTGGGCCTGTCGTCGCCGAGCACGTCGGAAAGACTGCGACGGCTGGAGGAAAGCGGCGTGATCCAGGGCTATACCCTGAACGTCAATCTGCAGGCGGTGGGCTACGCCTTCGAGTCGCTGGTGCGCATCAAGCCGCTGCCGGGCATGCTGAAGAAGGTCGAGCAGCTGATTCAGGCGATCCCGGAAGTGGTCGAATGCGATAAGGTGACCGGCGAAGACTGCTTTATCGTGCGGCTGGTGGCGCACTCGATGGAACAGCTCGACCACACCCTCGATCGGCTGGCCGAGCATGCGCAGAGCAACACCTCGATCGTGAAAACCACGCCGGTCAAGCGCCGCCTGCCGCCGCTGCTTTGATTAACGCCGCCGCTTGCGGGCGAACGGGTTGCCGCGCTTCTTCTCTTTTTTGGCCGCGTCGGCGGCGGATTTCAGCGCCGCCAGATGCGCCTTGTCGGCCTCCGGCACCGTGCGCTGCTCGATCGGGAACACCGGCAGCGACGCCAACAGCCGCGAACCGTAATTTTTGGTCAGCAACCGGCGATCGTAGATCACGATCTCGCCGTAGCATTGGTTGCTGCGGATCAGACGGCCGACCTGCTGGATCAGGTTGAACGAGGCGCTCGGCAGGCTCTGCACTTCGAACGGATAGCGCTTCAGCGATTTCAGCCACTCGCCTTCGGTGATGATCACCGGGCTGTCGATCGGCGGGAACGCGATTTTGTGAATATGCACCTGGGTCAACAGTTCGCCTTTCAAATCCAGCCCTTCGGCGAACGATTGCAGCCCCACCAGCACGCTGGCGACGCCCTTCTCCACCCGCTTGCGGTGCTCTTCCACCAGCCGGTAGCGCGGCTGGTCACCCTGCACCAGCAGCATCAGCCGCAGATCGGTCACGTAGCTGAGGAAAGTCTGCATCGCCCGGTGGCTGCTGAACAGGATCAGCATGCCTTTGTGCTTGCCGCTCGCCTGCTCGGCGCGGAAAAACCGCGCCATTTCCTCAAGGTGCTCCGCCTCATTGGCGAGCGCCGGTTCGTAGCGCATCTGCGGAATGACAATCTTGCCCTGTTCGACGTGATTGAACGGCGATGAGAGCGTTTCGAAGCGATCGCCGGCCTTCTCGCTCAGCCCGCTCATCTCCTGCAAACGCGCGAAGCTGTTCAGTGAACGCAGCGTGGCCGAGGTGACCACCACGTGCGGCACCTTGCGCCACAGCAGCTTCTCCAGCTGATCGCTGACGCGGATGCCGACGCAGTGCAAATACAGATGGGTGACGTTATCGCGCAGTTCGCGCGTGACCCATTTGGAGATCGGCGCGTTGGACGACTTGTCGAGCGCCGCCAGCCGCCACAGCTTGCTCATCGCTTCCAGATAGCCCAGCGTGCGGCTCATCTGCAGGATGGCGCGGTGCAGGCGCATGATGTCGTGCTTGCCGGTCTGCTCAGTAAGATCGTTAAGCACGAACTCCGCCAGCCCGCGCAATGCATCGGTCAGTTTAAACAGCCGCGCGCAGCTCTCCACCATCTCCGCCGGCAGCTCGCCCATTTCAAAACGGTGCTCGGCGGCCACGCTGTCGCCGGGCAGGTAGGCGCTGACCTGATGCTCGAAGATCTGCACCAGTTCGCGCAGCTCCTCGCAATGGTTTTTCAGCCGTTCGCTGTTGGCCAGCCCCGGCGGATTCTTCGGCCGGTACTGCGTCATGCACTGTTCGACCTGGCGCACGATCATGTCCAGCTGCAGGTTGGTCGACAGCGCGGTGATTTCGCCGTCGATCTCCAGCGCGTCGCGCGCCACCTCCGGCAAATGGTGGCCTTCGTCCAGCACCAGCAGCAACTCTTTCGGGTTCGGCAGCACCGATTCCGTCTCCAGCGCCGCCATCACCAGCGCGTGGTTGGCCACCACCACGTCGGCGCTCTCGATCTCTTTGCGGGCGATATAGAACGGGCATTCGCGAATGTAGTGACAGTTGCGCCCCAGGCAGTTGGCCTTGTCGGTGCTCAGCTTGGCCCACAGCGGATCGTCGATGCTCTGCTGATAGTGATCGCGCAGCCCATCCCACTCAAAGCGGGCCAGCGCCTTGGTCAGTTTCTGGCACAGCGCCTGCTCTTCGCCGCTGGACGGCGCCAGCTCGTCGTCGAGGAACAGCGTCAGATCGCCCTGTTGACTGACGTCGGTGCTCATCGCCGCCAGGTTGCGCGGGCAGACGTAACGCCCGCGGCCAAAGGCGCCGGTAAATTTCAGATCGGGGATAATCTTCTTCAGCAGCGGCAAATCCTTGCTGTAAATCTGATCCTGCAGCGCCACGTTGGCGGTGCTCACCACCAGCGGCTTGCTCTCCGCCCGCCCGACGGCGATGCCCGGGATCAGGTAAGACAGCGTTTTGCCGACGCCGGTCGGCGCCTCGATCGCCAGATGGCGCGGGTAGTCGCCGGCCAGCGTCTTGGCCACCTCGGCGATCATCTGGCGCTGGGGCGCGCGGGAAATAAAATCCGGTATTTGCTGCTGCAGGGCTTTGTACCACTGGCCAATCTGATCTTTAACTGCGGAGGAGAGCGCCATTCAACTCTTATCTAAACGAAATGATGGCGCTATTGTCCCACAGACCGCCGACGACGTCAGCCCGAGTTACGTCTGCGGATCGATCATTGAGGCGCGCCCGCCGCCGAATGACCACTCGTCCAACTGGGTGGTGGCGATCACCACCATCACATCCTCGGGGTTCAGCCGCAGGTTTTCCGCCAGCAGCGCCGCCAGCCGCCCGTAGAAGCGCCGCTTGGTGTCGCTGTCGCGCGGCCGCCCGGCGGTGATGTAAAACAGCACGAAATCCGCGCTGCGCGGCCCACCGAGATAGTCGCGATCGTAGATAAGCTCGCCGGGGCGGTATTGATCGATCGCCTGAAACCTGTCCGCCGGCGGCACCTCGAAGGCCTCCACCAGCGCCTGATGCAGGCTGTCGGACAAGGTTTGCAGATAGTCGGCAGACTTGCCCTGATGCAGGGCGATGCGGCTAAACGGCATGGGGCACCTCCGGTTCCAGCTCGCGCAGGCGCGCCACGGCCGACGCCGCCGCGGGCCAGCCGGCGTAAAACGCCAGGTGGGTGATGAGCTCCGCCAATTGCGGGCGATCGACACCGTTGCGCTGCGCCAGCTGCAGATGAAACGGCAGTTGCTCCAGGCGGTTGAGCGCCACCAGCGCGGCGACGGTGATCAGGCTGCGCTCGCGCGGGCTCAGCTCTGGCCGCTGCCAGACATCGTCAAACAAGACGCTGTCGCTGAGCTGCGCCAGCTTGGGGGCGATCTCGCCGAACGCCTGTTGCCCGGCCTGGGATTTTGATGGCATCACACTCTCCTGTCAGTTGCGGATAGCCTTACGCTACCCGCCGCCGAGGCGAGTGAAAATCGGGATTTTCGGCACTCTCGGTTCAGAAAAACGGGAGGGTTCCCCGCCAGGCGGCGGGGCGATTTCACGGTTCCAGCGAGGCAACGCCGTCGAAATGGGCGCTCAGCAGCGCATTCAGCTCCGGCCGCCGCTCCACCCGTTCGGCAATGGCGTAAAGCCGCGGGCAGTGTTGCCGGAACCACGCGCGGCCCGGCCGCCAGTTGCACATTACCGCCACGTACAGATCCAACGCGCTGAAGCTCTTGCCGAGAAACCACGGGCCAGACGCCCCTGCGGCGGCGTTCAACTGCCGCAATAAACGCTCACGATAATCCATTACCGCGTTTTTCAGCTGTTCCGCCCCTGCCGCCTGCGGCTGCCAGCGCTGCGGATGGTCGGCATAGGTGAAGGTGGGGTAAATCTCCGCGTTGATGAACAGCAGCCAGCGCAGAAAACGCGGCAACAGCGGCGAACCGCCGGGCGGCGCCAGCTCGGCATGCGGCGCGCGATCGTGCAGCAGCAGGATAATCGCCGCACTCTCCGTCATCACTTCGTCATTGGGCAACACTAAGGTGGGCACCTGACCCAGCGGGTTCAGCGCCAACAGGCGATCGCGCTCCGGGCCGTCCTGCGTGTAATCCACCTCCTCATAGCCCCAGGGGAAAGCGGTCAACGCCAACGCGGCGGCCACGATGGTCGAACCGCAGCCCTGCGTACCGAACAAAGTATAAGTATCGTGCATGATTCCTCCCGCAGCGGAACAAGGTATCGGTAACTGTAGACCAGCCGCCGACCATCGGCTGAAGAAAAAATTCACCCTTTGCGCGACTTTTTTAATCGTTCGACATGAAAATGAATTTTTTGTCATAAATAGATCACATTACTACGGTAAAAATTCTCCGCCGCCAACAATCAGGCGGCACAGTAAAACAGCAATGCAACTGATGATAAGCGTCTTTCAATCGAATAAAGCAGGGTAACCCATGAAACGTAATCTTCTGGCCGTTATTATTCCGGCACTTTTACTTGCGCAAGCGGCACAGGCAGCAGAAATCTACAATAAAGACGGCAACAAACTCGATTTTTACGGCCGTGTGAAAGCCCTGCATTATTTCTCTGATGATGCCGGCAATGATGGTGATAAAACCTACGTCCGTATCGGCTTTAAAGGCGCGACTCAGATTAACGATATGCTGACCGGCTATGGCCAGTGGGAATATCAGATCGCCGCCAACCATTCTGAATCCGACGGCACCAAAGACACCAAAACGCGTCTGGGCTTCGCCGGTCTGAAATATAAGGACCTCGGCTCCTTCGACTACGGTCGCAACTACGGCATCATTTACGACGTTGGCGCCTGGACGGATATGATCCCTGAATTCGGCGACGATGCTTATATCAAGACCGACAACTTTATGAACGGCCGTACCAATGGCGTCGCCACCTACCGTAATAACAACTTCTTCGGTCTGGTTGACGGCCTGAAATTTGCCGTGCAGTACCAGGGCAAGAACGAAAACGACGGCCGCTCCGCCAGCAAGGCGAACGGCGACGGCTGGGGTCTCTCCTCCAGCTATGAAATCATTGACGGCCTGAGCGTGGGCGCCGCCTATGCCTCTTCCAACCGCACCGCCACGCAAAAGGCGGGCACCTTCGGTAAAGGCGACAAGGCCGATATCTGGGCCGGCGGTCTGAAATACGACAACAACAATGTCTACCTGGCCGCGACTTATTCGCAGAGCCGCAATATCGCGCCTATTTCCGGCACCGCCACCATCAATAATAACTCGACCTCCGTTAGCGGCTTCGCCAATAAAGCGGAAGGGATTGAATTGGTCGCGCAATATCAGTTCGACTTCGGTCTTCGCCCATCGCTGGGTTACGTTCAGCAGAAAGGCAAAGATATTGAAGGCATCGGCGACGTCGATCTGGTGAAATATTTCGACGTGGCGGCGACCTATTACTTCAACAAAAACATGTCCACTTATGTCGAATATAAAATCAACCAGCTTGATGACGACAACAAGCTGGGTCTGAAAAACGACGACGTCGTTGTTGTCGCCCTGACCTACCAGTTCTGATGTGATGAATGAATAACCACCACTGCAAACTTTAGCGTCACTTGATACCCAGAGTTTTATTTCGCCGGGCGGCTGCGTCCGGCTTTTTTGTTTTTATTTTCCCCGCCGGCGAATCCCCCCGCTTGCCTTGCAAAACAAACGGGTCTACATGTATAGCTTTCCCCCGAGCGGAATCAGCCATGCATAACGACGGACGCTTCGACTACCACAACGCCTTGCGCTACAGCAGCGACGAACTGGCCAACATCCTCAACCACTGTTTTGAAAACTACATCGTGCGTTTCGTGCTCGACGGGCCGACCTTCGCCGCCCGCTTCGGCGCCGAAGATCTCAGCCTGAACGACAGCCTGATCGTCACCCACCGCCATGAACCGGTGGCGGTGGCGCTGATCGCCCGCCGCGGCCAGCACAGCCGGGTTGCGGCCTTTTCCGTGCGCCCGGAGATGCGCGGTCAGGGGCTGGGCAAGGCGCTGATGCAGCGGCTGGTGGCGGATGCCCGCCAGCGCGGCGACCGTCGGCTGTCGTTGGAGGTGATCGAAGGCAACGAAGCCGCGCTGGCGCTGTACCACCGCGCCGGGCTGCGCATCGTGCGCACCCTGACCGGCCATCAGGCGCCGGCGGAAGTGCCGCCAGGCACGGCGGCGCTGCAGGCGGTCGATCCGCTGACCGTCAGCCATCGCCTGACGGCGGAAGGCGCCACCGATCTGCCCTGGTTGATCGCTCCCGAATCGCTGTTCAAGCTGCCAGGCACACCGCAAGCCTATACGCTCAATCGTCAGGCCTACGCCGTGGTGATGCCCGGCGCCGAGCACTGCTGGCTGCGCCTGATCTACGTGCCGCCGCAGCACCGCGGCCAGGGGCATGCCCGCGCCTTGCTGGCCGCCCTGCAAGCGCAGTTCGCCCCTTTGCCGCTGACCGCCAACGTTTTTGTGCCCGAGGTGGCCGCCCCCTTCTTTACGCATCTTGGCTGGCGGCAGGATCCTCTGCGCCAGTTCGAGATGGATATGCTGCTGGACAGCCCACAAAAATAAAACCGAGAGAGATAACGATGGCAGGAAAACAGGCAAGGAAACTCACCCTCGGCGCGGCGGTTGGCGTCGCGCTGCTGGCGTTGGCCGGTTGCGCGCAGCCGCCGCACACCGACGCCCAGGCCCAGGCCCAGCAGCGGCTGGCGGATCAGTCGGTGCTGGCGGTGAACTGGTTCCAACAGTCCGGTGAATACCAGGCGCTGGCCCACCAAGCGTTCAACAGCGCGCAACGCGCCTTCGATCGGGCCAGGGCCGCGCCGGGCCGCAAAAAGGCGGTGGTGGTCGATCTGGATGAAACCATGCTGGACAACAGCGCCTACTCCGCCTGGCAGGCGCAGCAGGGCCAGCCGTATGACAGCGCCACCTGGGCCCAATGGACGCAGGCCGAACAGGCCGGCGCGGTGCCGGGGGCAGTGTCGTTCGCCCGCTACGTTAACGCCCACCAGGGGACGATGTTCTACGTCTCGAACCGCAAGCAGAGCGAATACGCCGCCACGGTGGCCAACATGCAGAAGCTCGGTTTCACCGGCATGTCGGATAAAACCGTCTTGCTCAGTACCGACACGTCCAATAAGCAGGCGCGCTTCGACGCCATCAAACAAGCCGGCTATGACATCGTGGTGTACGCGGGCGACAACCTGAACGACTTCGGCGCCGCGACCTACCACCAGGATAATGCGCAGCGCCGGGCGTTTGTCAGCGAGAACCAGAACAAATTCGGCACCGAATTCATCGTGCTGCCCAACCCGCTGTACGGCGATTGGGAGAGCGGCCTGGCTCGCGACTACAACAAGCTGACGCCGCAACAGAAGCTGCAGGTGCGCCAACAGGCGATCAAGGCCTGGCGCGGGCGCTGACTCAGGAATAGGGAGAAATGCCCCATATAACCTAATATTTTGTCAAAAAGGGATTAGCGGAGCATGCCGCCGAACCAATGGGAACGTTAGTTCGGCGGCATGAAGATGAAGAAATGCGGATGCTCAAATTCTGGGTTGCGGGCACCAGAAATGTGAGAAATCGGTATCGGCACCGCCCTGTGAGTTAATCCAACAACGCTTCTCGGTGAAACGAGCACTTTCACATACTTTCAGCAATGTCAGAGTAGCCAATCCGTTAATTCTCTCGATTTTAATCGCCCGAACAGCGCAGCAGCATCCGCTCTTTGATGTAATCTGAACGTAACCTAAGCAGGCAAGGCACGGATCTTCAATGTCAAATGGCTATAGGAACTTGCAACATCATTACAGAACTTTCTCGAAACAGACCGCCTGTGGGTTACCTCGATAACGGCCATAGTTTTCGCGTATCCGATACCCCTGAGCCAGATAAAACTTGATGGCACGCAAGTTCACGCTTCGGGTTTCCAGCCACAGTTGACGATACCCCAACCATCGAGCCTGTTGTTCCAGAGCCTGCAATAATTTACGACCAATACCATTGCCAGGCTCACGTACATACATTCGTTTTAACTCCGCAACACCAGAAGTTAATCGACGCAGCGCCCCACAAGCTACGGCCACATCGGCAGCATTGCGTACCAACATAAAACAACCTCCATCCGCTTCTATAGAAGCAGGATCAAACGAGGACGTACCGCTATCGCCTGTGATCTCAGCCAGCTGCACCGACAACTCCGCCATCAGTGTCAGTGCGTCCAAGCTATCGACTTCACTTAATAGTATCCGAAGGCTCACAGCAGTTTGTACATATAGCAGGTGGATTCCAACGCCCCGCCGTCGCTGGCGCGGGCGTATTGCGGGATGTCGCCCGCCGCCTCGAACCCCAATTGACGGTACAGCCCCTGCGCCGCACTGCCGCTCAGGGTGTCCAGCACCAACAGGCTGCGGCGATGACGCGCCGCCAGCGCCTGCACTTCCTGCATCAACAGCCGGGCAACGCCCTGCCGCCGCGCCTGCGGGTGCACCATCAGCTTGACCACTTCCGCCCGGTGGCGGCCGTTGTCCGGCATCGCCAGCAGCAGTTGCACGGTGCCGACCGGCCGGCCGTTCGCGAGCGCCACCAGCATCGCACGCTCTCCCCGCGCCAGGGCCGGCAGCAACCCCTGCCAAAATGCCTGCGCCTGCGTGAGCGTAAAGGGCATGACAAAACCGATGCTGGCGCCGTGCGCCACGCTGGCGTGCAGCATCTCGGCCAAGTCGGCAATGGCGCTTTGCGCCGCAGCGGCATCCCACTGTTGCAATTCAATCATGGCTATGGCCTACAGATAACGAGGGTGTAATGAGCCGGCTCATCGCCGGGGACATGGAAACGGGAGGCGCCGAACAGGCGGTAGCGCAGGCAGTCGCCGGCCGACAGCCGGAAAACGCGCCCTTCCAGGGTCAATTCCAACTGCCCGGACAGCAACCAGAGGTGATGTTCCAGCGCCGGAATCGACGGCAGGTCGTAATCGATCTGCGCGCCGGCATCAAGCCGGGCTTCGATAAACTCGGCCTTATACAGCGCGGCGGGTGGGGAAACGGAGCGACGGTGAAAACCGCTGGCGCGATCGACCCACACCGGTTGCTGCTGCGGCCGCAGCAGCTCCGGCGGCTCGTCTTCGATTTCGCTCAACAGGCGCGACATGGTCAACCCGTAGGCGGCGCACAGCCGGTTCAGCAACGACGCCGTCGGGCTGGTCTCGGCGCGCTCCACCCGCGAGAGCGTCGCCCGGCTAAGACCGGTGCGCTGCGCCAATTCCTCCAGCGACCACGCTCGCTGCTGGCGCAAATCCGCCAGCCGCTGCGCCAACCTCAGATCGGCATTGTCCAGACCGTTATCCATCGTTCACACTCCGCTTAAAAATCCCATATAAGAGAAATAATCTCAAATAAGAGATATAGCAAGCGGATTTTAACAATGTCGCGCAGGAATAACGCCAGGATCACCGCAAACATCGCCGAATGAGGAGAAGCGTTCTAGCACTCGCGCGAAGACGGGTTGGGTACAAAATTGCCCGTCTCGGCGGCCGGCGGCGCGATCGCCGCGCAGCGCCAGGCGCTGAATACCGCCAGCAGCGGCGCCAGCGCGAACGCCAGGAACAGCCAACGCGCCGCCGATGCCGCGCCCGCCGCGCCGCCCGGATCGTTCAGCCCCGCCAGGTTGGCGATCATCCCGGCCAGCGCCGCGCCGAATGCGGTGGCGAACAGCTGCACCGTGGTAATTGAAGCGCCGGCGATATCTTTGTCCGCTTCAGGCGCCACCTGCAAAATGCGCGTCAGCAGATGCGGCCAACCGAAGCCGATGCCGAACCCCACCAGCGACAACGCGATGACGATCGGCGTCAGCGCCTGCCAGTCACCGCCGGAGGGCGTCGGCATCAGGATCGCCAGCGCCAGCAGACCCACCAGCACGAACAGCGGCCCGCTGACGATCGCCCGGCGAATGCCCGCCCCGCGCCAGCCGGAGCTGAGGATTTCGGACAACGTCCAACCGGCGGCCATGGTGGCGGCGATATAGCCGGAGATCAGCGGCGACTGGCCGTGCAACAGCTGCAGAAAATAGGGCACGAAGATTTCGCTGGTCATGCCGATCACCAGCAATGAGACCGTAATATAGAGCGCCGCCAGCGATGAGCCGCGCCGCAGCGAGCCATGCGGCAACAGACGCGCGCGTGCGTGCGCCTCGCGCTTCATCAGCCAGGCCATCAGCACCAGCGAAAGCGCGATGCCCGCCAGATTGATCCAGACGCTGTGCGCCAGGCTGCCGGCGGACACCACCAGCACCGCCACGGTCAGCAACAGCAGTTGCGCAGTCGGCAATGGCGCGGCCGCCTGCTGCGCCTTGCCCTTGGGCAGGATCAGGAAGGTAAACGCAGCGTACAGCGCCATGATCGGCAGCAGAATGCCGAAGGCCCAACGCCAGGCGTGCAGCTCGGCAAAAATGCCGCCCACCGCCGGCCCCACCAGGGTGGCGATGCCCCACATCGCCGAGATAAGCGCCATGGCGCGCGGCCACAATCGCTGCTCGAACACCAGGTTGATCATCGCGTAGGAGAGCGCAAAGATCAGCCCGCCGCCGAAGCCCTGCACCGTGCGGCCGATCAGCATCACCGGCATGCTCGGCGCCAGCGCGCACAGCGCCGCCCCGACGATAAAGAACAGCGAAGCCACCAGATAGGCGCTGCGTGCGCCATAGCCGCTGAGCAACCGGGCCGACAGCGCGGAGCCGAGGATCGACGCCACCACGAACAGCGTGGTGTTCCAGGCATAGAGATCCAGCCCGCCGATATCCTGCACCACCGAGGGCAGAATGGTGGTGGCGACCAGAATATTGATGGCATGCAGCGCCACGCCGAGCGAAAGCGCGATCGCACTGGCCGCATTTTTGCCGGAGAAAAGGTCGCTCCAGCGGCTGTCGTCATGGGTTATCACGGTTGTCGTCCTGTTTTCAGAGGAATGGCATTGAGTTGGTCATAAGATTGCGTTAAATTTAACAAGAGTTATCTTGGAATAAGTTAGGGCGAGGCGGAGAAATATGTCAAGAATAAACTTGGAAAATAGCGGCAGCACCGCACAATCGGTCAGTGACCGCTTGCTGACGTTATTGAAAACCCGCGGCCCGCAGCTAGCTTCTGACGCAGGAAAGGTGCTCGGCACCACCGGTGAGGCGGCCCGCCAGCAGTTCGTCAAGCTGGCGAAAGAGGGGTTGGTCGAAGCGGTGGCGGAAACGCGCGGCGTGGGCCGCCCGGTGCAGCTGTGGCATTTGACCTCTGCCGGGAACGCGCGCTTTCCCGATACCCATGCGGATCTGACGGTGCAGCTGCTGCGCACCGTGCGCGACAAGTTGGGCGAACAAGCGATCGACGTGCTGATCGAGACCCGCGAGCAGGAAAACCGCATCAACTACAAGCAGGCGATGATCGGCGCCACCGAGCTGCGCGAACGCGTGGCGCGCCTGACCGAGATCCGCTGCCGCGAAGGGTATATGGCCGAATGGCGCCAGGAGGAGGACGGTTCCTATCTGCTGGTGGAAAACCACTGCCCGATCTGCGCCGCCGCCACCGTCTGCCAGGGCTTCTGCCGGGCGGAATTAAGCATCTTCACCGAAGTGCTGCAGGCGCAGGTGGAGCGCGCCGAACACATTCTGGCCGGCTCGCGCCGCTGCGCCTACCGGATTTCCCGCCTGTAATACCGGTTTTTGCCCACGTTTTCAACCGGTACAGATTATTCTGCTTGTGCACCCCGCACCTTCCCTTCTAAGGTTGAACTAACGAACATTCAGGCAAACAGCGGGCCTCGCGCCCGCTCTGGCAAATCCGTCGGCGCTTGGCGCAGCGGCAGAGTAACCCCACGGGAGTTGAACGATGAAGAAGCCGCATGCCGGATTCTGGCTGGCGACGCTGGGACTGGGCGTTTGCTGGCTGCTGGCGCTGCTGACTCGCGATCGGCTCAACGGCATACTGCTGGCCGGCGCGGCGCTGGCGCTGATCTTTACCCCTGCAGCCCGCCGCAAAGGCGCGGCCCTGGCCGCCCTGGGCGGTATCGGCATGGATGGGCTGTGGAGCTACAGCGGCGTGCTGCACTACAGCGGGCAACACGGCCTGCCGCTCTGGACCATCGCGCTGTGGATCGGCTTCGGCTGCTGGTGGTATTGGTTGCTGGACGTGGTCAGAGCGGCCCCCTGGCCGCTGGCGGTGTTGGGCGCCGCCGTCGGCCCCTTCGCCTACGCCGTGTCCTGGAAGCTGGACGCCTTGTTGCCCGGCGTGCCGCCCGAGTTCATGCTGCTGCTGCTGGCCGTCGGCTGGTCGATTTACCTGCCGGCCGTCAGCTGGCTGCAGTGGAAACAGCAAGGCCATTGAACGGCTTTCAGCAGCCGGAAAAATAATGCCGAAGGCCATTGCTTATCGGTTGCCCGATCGGGTTTACTGAGCGTTCTAATAATAATCATTCCCGCAAAATACAATCCTATGCTTAGCCAACAAAGCCGTAGCGTCCTGCCGTTGATCGGGGCGTTGTTCACGTTATATATCGTTTGGGGTTCCACCTATTTCGTCATTCGCCTCGGCGTCGCGCAGTGGCCGCCGCTGATGATGGCCGGCATTCGCTTTCTGACAGCCGGCATCGTGCTGTTCAGTTTCCTGGCCTGGCGCGGCCACGCGCTGCCGACGCTGAAGCAGTGGCTGGCCGCCGGCGCCATCGGCATTCTGCTGCTGGCGGTGGGCAACGGCCTGGTGACGGTGGCGGAACACCAACATGTGCCCTCCGGCATCGCCGCGGTGATGGTGGCGACGGTGCCGCTGTTCACCCTCTGCTTCAGCCTGCTGTGGGGCATGCGCAACACCAAACTGGAATGGGCCGGCATCGCGCTCGGGTTGGTGGGCATCGTGCTGCTCAACACCGGCAACAACCTGGTGGGCAACCCGACCGGCGCGCTGCTGATTTTGCTGGCTTCGGCCAGCTGGGCCTTTGGGTCGGTGTTGGGATCGCGCATCTCGCTGCCGGCCGGGCCGATGGCCGGCGCGGCGGAGATGCTGGTCGCCGGCGTGGTGTTATTGGCAGCCAGCCAGCTGAGCGGCGAGCGCCTCACTCAGATGCCGAGCACCGGCGGCTTTCTGGCGCTGGGCTATCTGATCGTCTTCGGTTCGATGCTGGCGATCAGCGCCTATATGTTCTTGTTGAAGAACGTGCGCCCGGCGGTCGCCACCAGTTACGCCTACGTCAATCCGGTGGTGGCGGTGCTGCTCGGCATCGGTTTTGCCGGCGAATCGCTGGCGCCGCGCGAGTGGCTGGCGCTGGTGATCATCGTGGCGGCGGTGGTGCTGGTGACGCTGGGAAAATACCTGTTCGCCCGCCCGGCCAACGTGCAGGCCATCGACTGCGAACGGCGGTGATCACAAAGGGCGGTCTGCGGGCCGCCGTTAAAAACGATTCTTGTTTCACCCGGCGAAGGGGCTATAATTCCCGCTGTTCCAAGCAACCTGCGAAATTATTCCTATGCTGAAAAAAGCGTTCGTCATCGTCATCGCCCTGTGCGCCTTCGGTTCTCTGGGCGGCGTATTCCTCGCCGGGCTGAACATCTACACCCGTTCCACCACCCCGCACGAAGAAAGCGCGCCTGCCGGGGATACCGCCGCTACGCCGGCGCAAACCGAAACCCTTCAGGCCAAGTGATCGTCCATCCAGCGCTGGCAGCGCTGCTGTAAAAAGCGCTGCAGTTGCCTGACGCGCTCCGACACCTGCGAACGATGCGGGCAGACCAGATTGATCGGCACCGCGTCGCTGCGCCATTCCGGCAACAGCTGCACCAACCGCCCGGCGCGAATATCCGCCGCCACGTCGATCGCCGACTTGCGCACCACGCCGTGCCCGGCCAGCGCCCAGCGCCGCGCCACCTCACCGTCATCGGTAAAATAGCTGCCGTTCAGCGGCAGCTCGACCAGCTCCTCACCGCGCCACAGCCGCCATTCCACCTGCCGTTTGCCGCTGGGCTGATACACCAGAATGCTGTGCCGAACCAGATCGGCCGGCGTTTGCGGCGCGCCATGCCGCCGCAGATAATCCGGGCTGGCGCAGATCAGCCGCCGATGCTGCGGCAGGATCGGCAGCGCCACCAGCGAAGAGTCGGCCAGCGGCCCGAAGCGCAACGCCACATCCACCGGTTCGCGGAACAGATCCGCCTGCCGATCGTTGATCAGAAGCTGCAGCTGAATGTGGGGATGCTGTTGCCGAAACTCGTCCAGCCAGCCGAGCAGCAGATTGCGGCCAAAATCCGACGGCGCGGAAATCTGCAGCACTCCGGACAGCCCCTGATGCTTCTCGCGGATCGCCTGCTCTCCTTCGGCCAACGCCCCCAGCGCCAGGCGCGCGCTGTCGAGATAGCGCGCCCCCTCCTCCGTTAACCTCAGGCTGCGGGTGGAGCGCACCAGCAGCCGCGCGCCCAACTGCTGCTCCAGCCTTTTCACCGCAATGCTGGCCGCCGCCGGCGTGATATCCAGCGCGCGCGCCGCGGCGGAAAAACTGCCGCCGTCCACCGTGCGGACAAACACCTCGAGATCGACAAATGAGGTCATCTGCTCCCTCTCTTTTTAGCCCAATCAATTATTAATATTAATTTACAAGTGTTTGCTATTAGGCGGACTTTTTTCCTCATTTTCAATCAGGAAAGATAGATCCCGTTGAAACTTACCTAAAAAGAGGCCTTAACATGACGATTCCCGACTCCCCCCTGAAACGACAAAAGCTGGTGATCCTGGGCGGCACCAGCGGCATTGGCGCCGCGGTGGCCTACGCGGCGGCGGCGCGCGGCGCTGAAGTGGTGCTGGCTTCGCGTCGTCTCCCTCACGCCGGGGAGAAGAACGACGCGCTGCGCCTGATGCAGGCCGATCTGACCGATGAGGCGTCGCTGCGCGCGCTGTTCGCCGCCGTCGGCGCTTTCGACCATTTGGTGATCACCGCCGGGCCATTGGTGGACGCGAAGCCGCTGGCGGAGACCGCCCTTGAACAGGCGCAGGCCGACTTCAACGTCAAATTCTGGGGAAGTTTGCGCGCGGTGCAGGCGGCTCTGCCGACGCTGGCGCCGCAGGGCTCGATCACCCTGACCTCCGGCCAGCTGTCGCGCAAATACCTCAACGGTCAGTTGGTCAAAACCGCCATCAACGCCGCGCTGGAGGCGGTCGGCAAACAGCTGGCGAAGGAACTGGCGCCGCGGCGGGTGAACGTGGTCAGCCCCGGCATCACCGCCACCGAAGCCTACGACGGCATGAGCGCCGCACAGCGTCAGGCGCTGTTCGAACGGGTTGGCGTCAGCCTGCCGGTCGGCAGGGTCGGGCAGGCGGCTGACGTCGCGGCGGGGTATCTGCTGGCGATGGAGAATGGCTTCGTCACCGGCAGCGTGATCGACATCGACGGCGGCGGCCTGCTGTAACGGCGGCTAGAGCGCCGTCACGCCCTGCGCGGCGGCCTGCTGTTCCAGCACGGTGATAATCTGGTAGGCCGAACGCGGCACCAGGCTGAAATCGCCGATCAGCAGGCGGTCGCTGACCGCCTCATCCAGCATCGCTCGGGCGCCGGCGCGCAGGATTTCCACCTGTTCCGGCGGCGTGCCGGCTGCGGTGATCAGCGGCAAACCCGGCACCGCCGCCGTGCGGCCAATGATTTTCAGCCCCTCCAGCGCCTGCGGCTGCGCGCGGCGCAGCAGTTCCATGCTGATGGAATCGATGGCGGCGATATCCGCCTGCCCGCTGCGGATCAGTTTCAGCGACTGGTAATGCGCGCCGGAGGCGATAGCCGCACCGAAGAATTTCCCGTCCTGCGCCAGCGGCGCGATCAGCGCGCGCAGGCCGTTGTAGCCGGACTGGGAATCGGTGCTGTTATACGCCGCCGTCCGGCCGCGAAAATCCGCCAGCCGCTCGCCGGTGTCGTCCGCGCGCACCACCAGCCAGCTGCGGTAATTCGGCCCGTCGCACCCTTCCACCCGATAATGATAGGTTCCGATCAGCTGCACCTGCGGCAGGCTGCTGACCAACGGATAACCGCAGGTTTGGCTGAGCAAGAGATCCTCGCGTCGCCAGTGCTGCGCCAAATCGTCCGGCCAGCTGAGCCGTTCCGGCGCCGCCGGCAGCCCCAGCCGCAGCAGCTTGTCGCGCAACACCTGCCAGAAGGATTCGGCCTGCTCCCGGCCAACGCCGTACATCGGTAGAGACACCTGCATCATTTCCCCCTTACCCCGCCGGAGTGGCCGCCAGCGTCTGCTGACGCCAGGCGATGAGATAACGCACCCAACGTTCGAACAGCATATCGGTGATAATAGCCAACAACGCCACAACCGCCGCGCCCTGGATCACATAGGCGGTGTTAAACCCGCTCAGGCCGATAATGATCGGCGAGCCGAGCGTCTTGGTGCCGACGGTGGAAGCGATGGCCGCCGTGCCGATGTTGATGATCACCGAGGTGCGGATCCCGGCGACGATCACCGGCGCCGCCAGCGGCAGTTCAACCCGCCACAGAATTTGCCAGGCGCTCATCCCCACGCCGCGGGCGATCTCGCGCGTGGCGGGCGGCACCGATTCAATGCCCGCCAGCGTGCCCTGCAGGATCGGCAGCAGGCCGTACAGCACCAGCGCGATGATCGCCGGCTGTTCGCTGAAGCCCATCACCGGCACCGCTACCGCCAACACCGCCACCGGCGGGAAGGTCTGCCCCACCGCCACCACCGTTTCCACCAGCGAACGAAACTCCCGGCCGCTGCGTCGGGTCACGGCCACGCCTGCCGCCACGCCGAGAGCCACCGCGATCAGGCTGGAGATAGCCACCAGCGACAGGTGCGCCCCCACCAGCGCGATAAAGCTGTCCTGCTGATAAATGGGCCGCTCCAGATCGGGGAACCAGGCGGCGAACAGGCCGCGCAGATGATCCATGCCGAACACCAGCGCCAACAGCAGCGCCAGCGTCCAGGGCAAAGGATCGCGCAGCAGGCGCCCGATGCGCCCGCTCATGACAGCGCCTGCCCGGCGATCAGATCGTTGAAGTGCAACACCCCCAACGCTTCGCCCCGTTCATCCACCACCGGCAGGCAGTCGCTGCCGCGCGCCACGAACACCGACAGCGCCTCGCGCAGGCTCATGGCGGCGGCGATCGGCTCGCCCCCGGCGACACCGGGCCGCACCCGCTCCGCCACCGTCCCCAGCGACAGCAGCTTGATGCCGCGATCGCTGCGCCCGAAGAAATCACGCACGAAATCGTTGGCCGGGGCGGTCAACAGCGTCAGCGGCGTGCCCTGCTGCACCACCCGCCCCTGATCGAGCAACACCAGACGATCCGCCAGGCCCAGCGCTTCGTCGATGTCGTGCGTCACCAGCACGATAGTGCGGCCGGAGAGCTGATGGATGCGCGCGATCTCCGCCTGCAGCGCCGCACGGGTGACCGGATCCAGCGCGCCGAACGGTTCGTCCATCAGCAACACCTCGGGATCGGCAGCCAGTGCGCGCGCCACCCCCACCCGCTGCTGCTGCCCGCCGGACAGTTGGTGCGGATAGCGGCGGCGAAACAGAGCCGGCTCCAGATGCAGCAGCTCCAACAGTTCGGTCACCCGATCGCGAATGCGCGTGCGCGGCCATTTCAGCAGCTGCGGCACGGTGGCGATGTTCTCCTCCACCGTCCAGTGCGGAAACAGGCCGATCGATTGGATCGCATAGCCCATGCGCCGCCGCAGATCCTGCGGTTTGAACGACTGGATCTCTTCGCCGGCAAAGAGAATCTTGCCCCGATCGTGTTCGATCAGGCGATTGATCATTTTTAACGTCGTGGACTTACCGGAACCCGAGGTGCCGATCAACACGGTGAATTCGCCCTCGGCGATGTGCAGCGTGAGATCGTCCACCGCCGGCTTGCCCTGAAAAATTTTGCTGACTTGCTCAAAGTGAATCATCGGCGCGATACGTCCAGGATTGAAACCCAAAATTTAAACAGCGAATCGACGATGACCGCCATCATGACCACCGGGATCACCCCCAGCAGAACCAGATCCAGCGCGCTGCTGAGCAGCCCCTGAAATACGATGGCGCCAAAACCGCCGGCGCCGATCAGCGCCGCCACCACCGCCATGCCGACGGTCTGCACCGCCAGAATGCGCACGCCGGTCAGGAACAGCGGCAGCGCCAACGGCAGCTGCACGCGCAGGAAGATCTGCCCGCGCGTCAGCCCCATGCCGGTGGCGGACTCAATCACGCCGGCCGGCACGCTTTGCAGCCCCGCCACCACGCTGCGCACCAGCGGCAACAGCGCGTACAGCACCAGCGCCACGATCGCCGGCGCCATGCCGATACCGCTGACGCCGTGTTCCGCCAGCCAGGGCACCGCCACCGCCAACCCCGCCAGCGGCACGATCAGCAGGCCGAACAGCGCGATCGACGGCACGGTCTGGATAATGTTCAACACGGAGAAGATCGGCCGCTGCCAGCGCTCGGAACGAAAACACAGCACCCCGAGCGGCACACCGATCGCCAGCGCCGGCGCCATCGTCGCCAGCAGAATGGTCAGGTGCTGCAACAGCGCGGCGTCAAACACCTCCTGCCGATTATGGTACTCCTTCAGCAGCGACAGCTGATCGAGCTGATGGCCGAACAGCAGCAGCGCCGGCGGCACCAGCACCAGCGCGTTGCCGAGCATCCGCCGCAGGTGCGACGCGGTGAGACGCGCCATGGCGTCGGCGGCGATCAGCAGGCTCAGCGCCATCGTCAACCAGCAGCCGCTGCCCCAGGAAGTGCGTGCCAGGCGCGATCCCTCCTGCGCCAGACGCCCGGCGGCCTGCCCGCTGATCCAGAACGCCAGCGTCAGCACCCCGCAGGCGGCCAACGCCGCCAGCAGCGCCCGCCCCCGCGTCGGCGGCAACAGGCTGAGGATCGCCAATGCCGCCAGCGGCAACAGCAGCCACAGCGCCGGGCCGTGCAGCAGGGAGAACAAGGAGAGGCTTTTGCCCGACAACAGGCGATTGGGGGCATAACTGAGGAACGGCAGGCCGAACGCGGCCAGCAGCAACAGCATGAACAGCGTCAACAAGACGCGATGTTTTACGGCGATAGTCAAAGAAACGCTCCGGCTCCCTCGGTTTACCCCCTCTCCCGACGGCAAAGGGGGCACCTCGGCATTATCCCTTAACAAACCCTTTCTCTTTCAGGTAAGCGGCCGCCACCTGTTTGGCGTCCTGGCCTTCCACAGCGATCTGCGCGTTGAGTTTTTGCAGCGTCGGCCCGTCCAGCGAGGCGAACACCGGCTTCAACAGTTCAGGCAGATTGGCGTGCGCCTTCAGCGCCGCTTCGCGCACGATCGGCGCCGGCGCGTAGATCGGCTGTACGCCTTTCGGATCCGCCAGCGTCTGCAGCCCCAGCGCCGCCACCGGGCCATCGGTGCCGTAGGCCATCGCCGCGTTGACGCCGGAGGTCTGCTCCGCCGCCGCCTTGATGGTCACCGCCGTATCACCGCCGGCCAGGGACAGCAGCTGATCCTGATTCAGTTTGAAGCCGTAGGCATTCTGGAAAGCCGGCAGCGCATCCGGCCGCTCGATAAATTCCGCCGAGGCCGCCAGCTTGAACTTGCCGCCGCCGTTGATCCACTTGCCGAGATCCGCCAGCGTTTTGAGATGGTTGGCGTCCGCCACGTCCTGACGAATGGCGATGGTCCAGGTGTTGTTGGCCGGCGCCGCATCGAGCCAGACGATTTTGTTTTTGTCGTAGTCGAGCTGCTTCACCTTCTCGAAGCCGGCCTGGGCGTTCTTCCACGCCGGATCTTTCTCATCGGAGAAGAAAAACGCGCCGTTGCCGGTGTATTCCGGGTAGATGTCGATCTCGCCGGAAGTGATGGCGCCGCGCAGCACCTTGGTGGTGCCGAGCTGCAGCTTGTTGGTGGTTTTGATGCCGTTGGCTTCCAGCACCTGCACGATGATGTTGCCGAGCAGCGAACCTTCGGTATCGATCTTGGAGCCGACGCGCACCGAGTCGGCCGCCTGCGCCAGACCGCCGACGGCCAGCAGAGCCAGCGCGACGGCAAAGGAACGTCCGCGTGATAAGGTGATTGCCATACTTTTCCTCTGGTTATATGTTTTCCGGCTCATGGGCCAGTTCGGTTGGAAAATCCTGAGAAACGCGCTTCCAGCGCGCAATAAGTTTTTTCTTCGGCAGGACATCGCGTTCCTCCCGCCGTTCGCCGGCGCTCAGCGGATGCACGCCGACGTCGATCGGCGTCAGTGCGTAATCGCGCAGCCACTCGCCATAACCCTGCGCGACGAATCCCTGGCTGCGGCGCTGATACGCCTCGCGTTCCGCCAGATAGACTTCGCGCAGGCCATACCAGGGCAAGCCGGGCAAATCGTGATGCACTAAATGGTAGTTCAGATTGAGAAACAGCAGCCGCCACGGCCAGCCCGCCTCATTAATAATAGAACGTGCCTGCGGTGCGTCCACGGCGCGATGCTCAAAAAACGATCTTACCTTGGTCAGCGCCAGCGCCGGGTAGCTGATGGCCAACAGGTAAAACGCCGCGCCGATGCCCTGCATCTGCAGCCAGTGCAGCAGCGCCGCCAACAGCGACAGATGCGCCAGCCACATCGCCCAGGCGCGCAGATCGCCCGCTGCAAGCGTCTTCACTGCGCCGAACAGCGTGGTGACGATATCCAGCGCCGGGCCGAGGAGCACCCGGCCGATCAGCGTATTGCGCACCGCGGCCAACAGCGGCAGCAGGCGGGGATAACGCCGCCACTGCGCGGCGCTGAAGTAGTAACTTTCGGGATCTTCATGCGGATCGGTCAGGTGGTCGTTGCGGTGGTGGCGCAGATGCGAATCCCGATACAGCCCATAGGGATACCACACCGCCAACGGCAACAGGCCGAACAGCTGATTGACGCGCGGCCAGCGCGTCGGATGGCCGTGGATCAGCTCGTGTTGCAGCGACATATACCCGGTGGTCAGCAGGATCAGCAGCGGCGCGCCAAGCCACGGGCCCAGCGCCTGCCAATAATGCGCCACGCCGAACCAGCCGCCGTACACTGCCGCCATGATCCCCCAGGTGGGCAACTCCAGCCGCCAGTGCCAGCGCCGATGAAGCCGCCGGATGCGGTCGCGTTGTTCAGGGTGCAAATAGTGGGCGTGGGACATGCTGCGGCTCGCGGTTGGGGATTTTCCCCCAGTATCGGTGAGCCGCAGTGACGTTCAAAATAACGAAAATGGCAAAGCTAAGTGAAAATTCAGCGGGTTGCGTACTCGGTCTGCGGTTCGCACGCCACCGGGAAATTCACCGAGTTGGCGATAAAGCACAGGTGATGCGCCTGCTCGTGCAGCTGTTGCGCCAGCTGCAGATCGTCGCCGTCGCGCACCGTGACCTGCGGCCGCAGCGTCACCGAGGTGAAAAAGCCACCGCGCGCCGCATCTTCGCGCATCACCCCGACGGCGTTGTCCTGATAGGCCAGTACGGAAATGCCCGAGGTAGCGCATAAATGCAGATACCATAATTTGTGACAGGCGCTGAGCGAAGCCACCAGCAAATCCTCCGGGTTCCAACGCGTCGCGTCACCGCGAAAGGCCGGATCGGCTGAACCGGCGATGTCTGCCTTGCCCACTGCGCCGATCAGGTGATCGCGCCCATAGGCGCGGTAATCCTCGGTGCCTGCCCCCAAATTCCCCTGCCAGGTGACCGCCACCTGATAATGATGCTCACCTTTCATGCCTTGTCTCCCGTTGGCCGGCCAATGAAAAATCGCCTTGCTGCATGCCCGGAGAACACTATTGGCGGAAAAGCGCGAAGATGCAAACGGCGAAACGAGAAAAAACGGGCCGCGCAAGCGGCCCGTCGATCACATGCTTTCAGGGAACGAAATCGAGCACCACAGCGTTGAACAATGCGTATTCAGTGGCGCTGGCCATCGGCGGAAACTGCGCGCGCTGCACCGCAGCGCTCGCCGCTGCGCACAGGGGCGCATCGCCTCTTACGATCTTGCTGCTCGCCAGCTTGCCGTCCGGCTGCAAACGGATAGCGAGGGTGCAACGCTGACCGTGCGCATGTTCCGGCAAGCGCAGCTCGCGGCTCACCGCGTTATGCACCCGCTCCGGGTAACTGAGCTGCGTTGCGGCCAATGCCGGGGCCTGCGGCAACGGTATGCCGGCCTCACGCCCGGCGCCGCAGCCGCTCAGCAGCAACAACGCCAACAGGCTTAGTGTCTTTTTCATTCCCGATGTCCTTATTGGGGGATTTATCCTTATCGAGCGGCCCTCACTGCGCCGCCGGGTAGGCCTCGCCGTCGTCCGCGTAGCGCTGCAGCCGTTCGCGCCACCATTTGGCCGCCAGGCCGCTGGCGCTTTCCCGCCAACCAAAATAGGCGATGTCGCTGCAGCGTTCCGATTCAACGCGTTTCGCCACCAGTTCGCCGCTGTTCAGGTAAGGTTCCGCCAAAGAACGCGGCAGATAGCCGCAGCCCAGCCCAGCCAGCTGCGCCTGCAGCTTGGCGTCGAAACCGAAGACCGTCAGCGTATCCTGCTCTTCCAGCAGATTCAGGCTCTGCGGCGCGTTGACGCGCGAAGTATCGCGCACCACCACCGCCCGGTGCTGACGGATTTCGTCCTTCGGCAAGGGTTCCGGCAATGCCGCCAGCGGATGCTGCGGCGCGACGGCGAACACGTAGTCCAGCTGCCCCAGGCGGCTGAACGCATAACCCACCCGCGACGGCGGTTCGCAGATGGCGCCGATGATAATGTCGGCGCAGCCGTAAACCAGCGACTCCCAGGAGCCGGCCAGCACCTCGTGGCTGAAGCGCAGCCGGGTATGGTGATGCTGTTGGTAGAACTCTTCTATCAGCGGCAACAGGCGGGCAAACGGGAAAGAGGCGTCAATCCCGAGCGTGATCTCGCTTTCCCAGCCGTTTTCGACATAGCGCGCCTGCTGTTCCAGATCCTGCGCCGCCCGCAGCAGCACCCGCCCTTTTTCCAGCATCAGCTTGCCGGTATCGGTGAACTTCGCCCGATGGCCGGAGCGATCGAGCAGGGTGATGTCGAGATCGTTCTCGAGCTTTTGCACCATATAGCTCAGTGCCGAAGGGGTTTTAAACAGTGCGGCGGCCGCGGCGGCGAAAGATCCGTGCCGGTCCAGCGCATCCAAAATCAGCAGCGCTTCCAGGTTTAATCTCATGTTTTCTCCCGTGTATAAAAAAACTCAACAAGTCGGCAAAAATTCTGCGGTATCTTTGAAATCGCCCTCTGCCTACCATGGGTTTTATCGGCGTTACACTCATCAGATGTTCAACCGAAATATCACTGGGAAGGTAAATTATGTCCAAGTTTCAACTGCTTGATAAAGACAATTCCGCACTGATTTTTATCGATCATCAACCACAAATGGCCTTCGGCGTGGCTAATATTGATCGTCAGCAACTGAAAAACAACGTTGTTGGTTTGGCGAAGGCAGGCAAGATTTTCAACGTTCCCACCCTTTTCACCTCGGTCGAAACCGAAAGCTTCAGCGGCTATATCTGGCCGGAACTGCTGGCGGTACACCCTGAAATCACCCCGATTGAACGCACCTCGATGAACTCCTGGGAAGACGCGGCCTTCGTTAAAGCCGTGGAAGCCACCGGCCGTAAAAAGCTGGTGATCTCCGCGCTGTGGACCGAGGTGTGCCTGACCTTCCCGGCGCTGATGGCGCTGGAAGCCGGCTATGAAGTGTATGTGGTGACCGACACCTCCGGCGGCACCTCCGTCGATGCGCACGAACGTTCGATCGACCGCATGGTGCAGGCCGGCGCCGTACCGGTGACCTGGCAGCAGGTGCTGCTGGAGTACCAACGCGACTGGGCGCGCAAAGATACCTACGACGCGGTGATGGCGCTGGTGCGCGAACACAGCGGCGCGTACGGCATGGGCGTCGACTACGCTTACACCATGGTGCACCACGCACCGGCCCGCACGGTGAAATAATTCCCCTTGCCCCGGCCTCGCGCCGGGGTATTTTCAGGAGTCGGTTTTATGGCCCATCCGCAGCATGTCACGCTGGTGATCACACACCGTTTGGCGCCGGGGAACGAACAGGCCTATGAGGCCTGGCTGAACCGCATCATGCCCGACGCCGCGGGCTTCACCGGCCATTTAGGCGTCAACGTGATTCGCCCTTCCGGCGACGAACAGGCCTATACGGTGCTGGTCCGCTTCGATAATCTCGACAATCTCTACCGCTGGCTCAACTCGCCGCAGCGCAAGCAATACATCGAAGAAGTCACTCCGCTGTTGCTGGAGAACGACCATATCGAGATCCGCCCCGGCGCAGAGTTCTGGTTTACCCCGCCCAACCCCAGCGTGCGCCAGCCGCCCCAGTGGAAGCAATTCATCATCACCCTGCTGGTGATCTTTCCATCCACCAATCTGGTGCCCTGGTTTTGGGGGCTGGCGCTGCCGCAGCTGGACGGCACGCTGCTCGGCCATTTTCTCAATGACGCCACCGTGGTCGCCCTGGTGGTGTACCTGTGGATGCCTATCGTGACTCGCGTTTTTCATCAATGGCTGACCCGCCGCTAGGCGGTTCGCCGGGAGAATGTTATGAACCACCACGCTTCATTGATCATCACCAACGGCAAGTTTCACACCGTTGACCGCCAACACCCCACCGCGCAAGCGGTCGCCATCCGCGACGGCAAGTTTCTGGCGGTCGGCAGCGAAAGCGAAGTCATGCAGCACGCCGGGCCGGAAACCCAGGTGATCGATCTGCACGGCCACACCGCCATTCCGGGCCTGAACGACTCGCACCTGCACCTGATCCGCGGCGGCCTGAACTATAACCTGGAGCTGCGCTGGGAAGGCGTGCCCTCGCTGGCCGACGCGCTGCGCATGTTGAAAGAACAGGCGCTGCGCACCCCGAGCCCGCAATGGGTGCGGGTGGTCGGCGGCTGGACCGAATTCCAGTTCGCCGAGCGCCGCATGCCGACGCTGGACGAAATCAACCAGGCGGCGCCGGACACGCCGGTATTTATTCTGCATCTCTACGATCGCGCGCTGCTCAACCGCGCGGCGTTGAAGGTGGTCGGCTACACCAAAGACACGCCGAACCCGCCGGGCGGCGAGATCCAGCGCGACGCCAACGGCAACCCGACCGGCATGCTGATCGCCAAACCCAACGCCATGATCCTGTACGCCACGCTGGCGAAAGGGCCGAAGCTGCCGCTGGAGCAGCAGGTCAACTCCACCCGCCAGTTCATGCGTGAGCTGAACCGCCTCGGTCTCACCAGCGCCATCGACGCCGGCGGCGGCTTCCAGAACTACCCGGAAGATTATCAGGTGATCGCCGAGCTGCACGAGAAAAAGCAGCTGACCATCCGCATCGCCTATAACCTGTTCACCCAGCGGCCTAAACAGGAGCTGGAAGACTTCGAGCTGTGGACCGATATGCTCAAACCGGGCCAGGGCACCGACTTCTATCGCCACAACGGCGCCGGCGAGATGCTGGTGTTTTCCGCCGCCGACTTCGAAGACTTCCTGCAGCCGCGCCCGGATCTGCCGCCGGGCACCGAAGACGAGCTGGAGCGGGTGGTGCGCCATCTGGTCGAGCACCGCTGGCCGTTCCGCCTGCACGCCACCTATGACGAATCCATCAGCCGCATGCTGGACGTGTTCGAGAAGGTGAACCGCGACATTCCGTTCAACGGCCTGCACTGGCTGTTCGACCACGCCGAAACCATTACCGAGCGCAATATCGAGCGCGTCAAGGCGCTGGGCGGCGGCATTGCGGTGCAGCACCGCATGGCGTTCCAGGGGGAGTATTTCGCCGACCGTTACGGCATCGAAGCCACCAAACATACGCCGCCGGTGGCGAAAATGCTGGCGGCCGAGCTGCCGGTCGGGCTGGGCACCGACGCCACCCGCGTCGCCAGCTACAACCCGTGGACGGCGCTGTACTGGCTGGTCTCCGGCCGCACCGTCGGCGGCATGGCGATGTACGACGACAGCGCGCGGCTGGATCGCGAAACGGCGCTGATGCTGTGGACGCAGGGCAGCGCCTGGTTCTCCACCGAGCAGGGCAAGAAAGGCCAGATCAAGGTCGGCCAGTTGGCGGATTTGGCGGTGCTGTCGCAGGACTACTTCAGCGTGCCGGAAGAGCAGATCAAAGGCATCGAGTCGGTGATGACGGTGGTGGACGGCAAAGTGGTCTACGCCGCCGGCAGCTTCTCGTCGCTGGCGCCGCCACCGCTGCCGGTGCTGCCGGAGTGGTCGCCGGTCACCCAGGTGCCGGGCCATTACCGCTCAGCACCACCGTTGGCGGCGGCCCGCGTCGGGGTAGTGAGCCAGGCACATCAATGCTGCGGCCCGTGCGGCGTGCACGCACACCAGCATGACATCGCGCGCCGCTCCAGCATCCCGGTGTCGGACGAGAATGCCTTCTGGGGCGCGTTCGGCTGTTCGTGTTTCTCGTTCTAAGTTATCAAGCCAATAACTTATTATAAAGTTAACTTAATAAGGTATTAAGCTAGCAACATAATAAATTAATGGCGCTGTCCACGGGAGAGCGCCATTTCATTTTCAATCGCGGTTGATCTCCAGCCAGCGCCGCTGTTCGGCGGAGGCGGCTATCGCGTCCAGCACGCACGACACCTTCCAGCCCTCTTCAAAGTCCGGCCACATGCGATCGCCCGCGGCGATGCCGTTGACCAGATCGCGGATCTCCACCGTCTTCTGATCGTTAAAGCCGATGCCGTGCCCGGCGCTGATGCAAAACGCCGCATAGTCCGGGTGTTTCGGCCCCACCAGCAACGTCTTGAACCCCTGCCGCTCCGCCGGTTCATCGTGCCGATACAGCTTCAGCTCCGCCATCCGTTCCTGGGTATAACTCAGCGTGCCTTTGGTGCCGGTAACCACATAGGTCAGCCCCATCTTGCGCCCGCAGGCAATGCGCGACGTTTCGATAGTGCCCATCGCGCCGCCGGCGAAACGCAGCAGCGCACTGGCCTGATCTTCGTTTTCTACCGGGTGCAGGCGCGTCGGGTCCTGCGGATCCGGGCGCTGTTTGATCACGGTCTGCATATCGCCGGAAACCGCCACGATATCGCCCACCAGGTAGTGCGCCATATTGACGATGTGCGCCGCCAGATCCCCGAGCGCGCCTAATCCGGCGCTGGCGCGGCGGCAGTGCCAGTCGATCGGCGTGCGCGGATCGGCCAGATAATCCTCATTGTGGGTGCCGTAAAAATGCACCACCTCGCCGATTTCGCCGTTGGCGATAATTTCGCGCGCCAGTTGGCTGGTGGGGTTTTTCATGTAGTTAAAACCGACCAGCGTTTTCACCCCCTTGGCGCGCGCGGCCTGCACCATCTCCGCCGCGTCGGCGGCGTCCAGCGCCAGCGGCTTTTCCGAATACACGTGCTTGCCGTGGCGGATCGCCGCCAGCGCCATCTCTTTATGCAAAAAGTTGGGGGCGCAGATGTCCACCACATCGATCGCCGGATCGGCGACCAGCTGCCGCCAGTCGCCGGTCGAGCGCGCAAAGCCGAATTCGGCCGCGCGCTGCGCCGCCAGCTCGGGCGTCACTTCCGCCAGCATCTCCAGCACCAGGTCCCCTTTCAGAGGAAAGACCGTGGCGGCCTGCGCATAGGCGATAGCGTGACAACGCCCGATATAACCGGTGCCTATTAACCCAACGCGTACCTGTTTCATCATTTTCTCCCGTGACCAAAATTCTGCGTAGAACCAGGCGTCGCTCAATGAAACGCGCCGGTTGATAACGGGTTTATATGGAATATAAATTTCAATAACAAGCACACAGGAAAATAAAGTTCATATTCGTGATGCCGTTCATGAAACGTTGACGGGATGATGCAATGAGGAAAGTCCAGACACGGCCGGCGTATCCGGACAAGATGAAATGAACCGTTTATTTCATATCACGGTAAACCGTTAGCACCGTGCTGCACGTAGCCAGGGCGTTGCAACAGGCGCTGCTGATAGGCCGCCAGCGCCGCATAATGCGGCCGCTCGAACGGCGTCATCAGCCAGCGGTTCAGCGACAGCCCCAGCACCACGTCCGCCAGCGTGAAGGCGGCGCCGGCGGCATAAGGGCCGTGCTGCGCAAGATGTGCGTCCAACAAGCCCATCAGCCGGTTCCATTCGCGCTCGGCGGCTGCCAGGCTGGCGGCATCCTGATAATCCGCATGCCCACGCACCCGCGACATAAACACGTAGCGCCAGGCGCCGTTCAGATCGGTGGCCTGCCAGTCCATCCACATCTCCACCGCCGCGCGCGCGCCGGGTGCCTGCGGCAGCAGATCTTGCCGCCCCTCCCGCCCCGCCAGATAGCGGCAAATGGTATTCGACTCCCACAGCACCCGCTCGCCGTCGATCAGCACCGGCACCAGGCCGTTGGGATTGAGCGCCAAAAACGCCGGCTCCTGCGTGGAGCGATAACCGCTGCCCCAGTCCTCCCGTTCCAGCGTCAGCCCCAACTCCTGACAGGTCCATAACACTTTGCGCACGTTGATCGATGAGGCTTTACCCAATAATTTCAGCATTCACTTTCCTTATTCTCTCCAGAACGGTTTATACCCTTCCCGCCAGGCATCCGCCCGCGTCAGGCCGATATCCGCCAGCTGCCTGTCGTTCAGCAGCAGTAACTCTCTGCGCGTTCTGCGACGCAACAAATACCAACGCCAGCGTGACCAGCCTACCCGTCGCCACATCGTCATGCCATCAAACAGAGCCATCTTATTATTCCCCCTGATGTTTTCGCCTGGTAGTGATGATGCGCGCCAGGCAAAAAACAATACAGATTCACGCTGGCGCTATTTTTTTCATACAGCTGCGCCAAAAAACCCGCTGAATGGTTTATTTTGAACGTATCTGTACCGGTTTTTTAATCCTGACCACCGATGAGAGGCCTCTGTATGACACGCTACGCCACGCTGGCCGCCATTCTCAGCCAACGCATTCAGCAAGGGTTGTATCCGGCCGGCCATCGCCTGCCTTCGGTGCGCACGTTGAGCCAGGAGCACGGCGTCAGCATCAGCACGGTGCAGCAAGCCTACCGGTTGCTCGAGGAACAGCGCCTGGTGGAAGCGCGGCCGAAGTCGGGCTACTTCGTGCATATGCAGCGCGCGCAGGCCGAGCTGCCCGCCATGACGGCGCCGGTGCAGCGGCCGGTGGACATTTCGCAATGGGAGCAGGTGCTGGAACTGGTGCGCAGCCGGCCGCGCGAAGGCCTGATCCAGCTGGGGCGCGGCATGCCGGATATCGCCGAACCGACGATGAAACCGCTGATCGTCGCCCTGCGCAACGCCGCCCGCCACGGCGACCTACGCAGCCTGTATTACGACAGCATTCAGGGCGTGGCCGCGCTGCGCGAACAGGTCGCCCGTCTGCTGCTGGACTCCGGCTGCCAAATCGGCCCCGATCAGCTGCTGATCACCACCGGTTGTCAGGAAGCAATCTCCGCCGGGCTGCGCGCCGTTTGCCAACCCGGCGACATCGTGGCGGTCGATTCGCCCTGCTTCCACGGCACCATGCAGACGCTGAAGGGGCTGGGCATCAAGGCGCTGGAAATCCCCACCGATCCGCTCACCGGCGTCAGCCTGGCGGCGCTGGAGATGGCGCTGGAACAGTGGCCGGTCAAGGCTATCCTGCTGACGCCCAACTGCAATAATCCGCTGGGCTACATCATGCCCGACGCCCACAAACAGCGGCTGCTGACGCTGGCGCAGCGTCACGACGCGGCGATCATCGAAGACGATGTCTACGGCGACATCGCCTATCACTACCCGCGGCCGCGCACCATCAAGTCATTCGACGACGACGGCCGCGTGCTGCTGTGCAGCTCGTTTTCCAAAACGCTGGCGCCGGGGCTGCGCGTGGGCTGGATCGCGCCCGGCCGCTACCTGGAACGGGTGCTGCACATGAAGTTCATCGGCTCCGGCGCCACCGCCACCCAGCCGCAGCTGGCGATCGCCGAATTTATCCGCGGCGGGCATTACCTGCAGCACCTGCGGCGCATGCGCGCACGCTACCAGCAGAACCGCGACCGCATGACCGATCTTATCCTGAAACACTTCCCGGCCGGCACCCGCGTCAGCCGGCCGCGCGGCGGTTTTATGCTGTGGATCGAACTGGACGAAGCGTTCGACACCCTGCGGCTGAACCGCCATCTTGAACAGCAAGGCGTACAAATCGCCGTCGGCAGCATCTTTTCCGCCGCCGGCAAGTACCGCAACTGCCTGCGCATCAACTATGCGCCGACGCTGACGACAGAGATCGAGCTGGCAGTGCAGAAGGTCGGCGCCACCATCCAGCGGCTGATGCCGGCCGACAGTTTGGCGCAATCGGATTAAATCTTGACGCGATCGGATTATCGCTGCGCTGCCCGTCGCTCTAAAGTGGCATCACACCCACTCGCAATCAGGAAGGTCATGATGTCTCAGTCACAGGTATGGTTAATCACCGGCAGTTCCCGCGGCCTGGGCCAACAGCTGGCGCAGGCGGTGTTGGCCGCCGGGCACCGTCTGGTCGCCACCGCCCGTCAGCCGCAACAGCTGCAGCCGCTGGTGGAACGCTACGGCGATCGGGTCGCCACGATCGCGCTCGACGTCACCGACGCCGCCGCCGCCGAACGCGCGGTGCGCACGGCGATTGAACGCTTTGGTCGGCTGGACGTGCTGGTCAACAACGCCGGCTACGGCAATATCGCGCCGGTGGAGGAAGCCGATGAAGCCGATTTTCGCGCGCAGCTCGAAACCAACTTCTTCGGCGTGTTCAACGTCACCCGCGCGGCGCTGCCGATATTACGCCTGCAGGGCAGCGGCCATATCATCCAGATCGCCACCATCGGCGCTCGCCTCGGCATTGCCGGCCTCAGCGCCTACCATACCGCCAAGTGGGCGGTCGAAGGGTTCTCCGAATCATTGGCCAAAGAGATGGCCCCCTTCGGCGTCAAGGTGACGATGGTCGAACCCGGCGGCTTCCGCACCGACTGGGCCGGTTCTTCAATGACCATTGCGCCGATCGGCGAAGCCTATCAGCCGACGCTGGGGCCAATGCTGGCCTTCCTGCAGCAGCATAACGGCAGCCAAACCGGCGATCCGGCCAAGGCGGCGCAGGCGATCCTGCAGCTGGCGGCGCTGGAAGCCCCTCCGCTACGCCTGCTGCTCGGCAGCGACGCAGTGCATATGGCGGCGCAGGTGTTGGCAGAACGCCAGGCGGAGGACGCCGCGTTTCGCACTCTCAGCCTGAGCACCGACCACGACGACAGCTCGCCGGATCACGCCGCGATGGCGGCGGTGGTGACGGGAAAACCCTAAGGAGCCCGCATTGAGCAGCGATCAAATTCCGGTTTCCGGCGCACTGGCGGTACACCTGGCGGCGCAGGGCGTCGATATCGAGCAGCTCGGCCGATTGGCCGGGTTGCCCGCCGGGCTGTTCGGCGAACGGCGCGACAAGATTAAACTCACTACGCAACAGTTCTTCTCTCTTTGGCGCAGTCTGCCGCAGTTGAACGACGATCCCGCCTTCGGTCTGCGTCTGGGCGGCGAGGCGGCGCCGGAACACTATGACATTGCCTTGATCGCCGCGCTGCATTCCGCCACGCTGGGCGAAGCATTGCAAAAGGTGGCGCGCTATAAACGGCTGGTTTGCCCGGAAGAGCTGATGCTGGTGGAAGACGGCGACAGCATGCGCCTGCACACCCGCTGGATCATGAGCGAGGGCCACGCGCCGGCGCTGCTGATCGACGCCATGTTCGCCGCCATCACGGCCCTGTGTCGGCGCGGCACCGGTTTGCCCCTGCAGCCACAGGCGATCGAATTGACCCGGCGAGCGGACGACGCCTCGCCGCTGGCGCGCTATTTCGGCTGCCCGGTGACATTCAACGCCCCGCTGGACGTGCTGGTGTTCGATCGCGCGTTGATGCGTCAACCCTTCGTCACCTACAACCAGGCCATGCTGGCGGTGCTGCTGCCGGGGCTGGAGGCGGAGCTGGCCAAATCTCAGTCGGCGCACGATCTGCCCACGCAGGTGATGGCGATCCTCAGCCGCAGCATGCGCGGCCAGCGCCCCAGCGTCAACAGCGTGGCCGCTGAACTCTATCTCAGCCCGCGCACGCTGCAGCGCCGCTTGCAACAGCACGGCTACAGCTACCAGCAATTGTTGGACAAAACCCGCCACCGCACCGCCTGCCGGCTGTTGGCGGAAACCGACCTTGAACCGGGCGAAATCGCCTTTGTGCTGGGATTCGAAGAGCTGAATTCGTTCAGCCGCGCCTTTATTCAGTGGGAAACGCTGACGCCCAGCCGCTGGCGCACGCAGCGCGCCGCCGGCCAGTGGGAGAACAGAGCATGAAAGTAATTATTTTCGGCGCCAGCGGCATGGTGGGCCAGGGCGCACTGCGGGAATGCCTGCGCGATCCGCGCGTCAGCGAAGTGCTCAGCATCGGCCGAAGCCCGTTGGCCCAGAGCCACGCCAAACTGCGCCAGCTTTCTGTGCCCGATCTGCGTGATCTGTCGGCGCTGGAGCCGCAGCTCGCCGGCTACGACGCCTGCTTCTTCTGCCTGGGGATTTCGTCCTCCGGCCTGAGTGAAGCTGAATATCGCGCGGTAACTTACGATCTGACGCTGGCCGCCGCCCGCCCGTTGGCGACGCTGAATCCGTCGATGGTCTTCGTCTACGTCTCCGGCCTCGGCACCGACAGCAGCGAACGCGGCCGCAGCATGTGGGCCAGGGTCAAGGGCGCCACCGAAAACGCGCTGCTGGCGCTGCCGTTCCACGCGGTGATGTTCCGCCCTGGCGCCATTGTGCCGCTGCACGGCATTCGCTCCAAAACCCGCCTCTACGATCTGGCCTATCGGCTGTTCAAGCCGCTGTGGCTCGGCGCATTGCGGCTGTTTCCCGCCCGGGTAAGCAGCACCGAACGAATCGGGCGGGCGATGCTGGCGGTGGCGCGACGGGAAAGCGCGCTGCGCATCATCGAACCGGCGCAGATCAACCGGCTGGCGGCATCCTGAACAACGGGGTTAACCGCCCTGCCGCCAATACTCCGCCACCCGGCGGCGCAGGTGTTCGATACCCTGCGGATGGTGAATAAACTGCTCCACCGGCATCATCCGCCAACGCTGCCCCTCGTCGCCGAAACGTATGGCGGCGATCTGCACCGGAGTGATCATCCCGGCCATGAACCAGGTCGGCGGATAGCCGGGCAAAATGCCGTCGTAGCGCCGCCGCCAGACAACCTGACGTTCGGCGATCGCCACGCCGAACTCTTCCTGTGTCTCCCGCTGCACGCATTGCAGCGGCGTTTCGCCGTTTTCCCGCCCGCCGCCGGGCAGATCCCACAGGCCGGGCCAGGGAATGCCCGGTTTATCGTCCCGTTGGTAAACCAGCAGGAAACCATCGCACAGCAGCGCGATCTTGGCCCCGCCAAACGCCTCGTCCGTCATGATTTTTCCGCTCCCTGCCCATTGCCTTTGACTGAACATCATACTTCATCCCCGCGCGGCCTGGTGTATAGTGAAAATCCGTTTTCACAACAGGCGAACAATAACGATGAACTCTCCGTTTCTGGTGACCCCTCAATGGCTTGCGCAACATATCAACGATGAAAATCTGGTGGTGATCGACGTCCGGATGTCGCCGGTGGGGCTAACGCCGAAAAAGGACATGCTTGCCGAGTTCGAACGCGGCCATATCCCCGGCGCGGTCTATTTCGACATCGACGAAGTGGCGGACAAAAATACCGCGCTGCCGCACATGTTGCCGACGGCGGCGGAGTTTGGCGCGGCGGTGGGCAAGCTGGGCATCAGCGAGCGCGATACCCTGGTGATTTACGATGAGGGTAACCAGTTCTCCGCGCCGCGCGGCTGGTGGACCTTCCGCAATTTCGGCGCCCAGCATGTTTACGTACTGGACGAAGGGCTGAACGGCTGGACGGCGCAGGGCCAGGCGCTGGCAACCGGCCCGGCGCAGCCTGAACCGCAGGCGTTCAACGCCCGGTTCAACGCCGACGCGGTGGTGGATATGCGGCAAGTGGAACAGGCGTTAGGCACGCCGGTGCAAATTCTCGACGCGCGCGCCGCGCCGCGCTTTTATGCCGAAGCGCCGGAGCCGCGCCCCGGCCTGCACCGCGGCCACATTCCCGGCAGCATCAACATTCCGTACGGCGAGCTGCTGGAAAACGGCCGCTTCAAATCGCTGGAGGCGCTGCGCCAAACCTTCAGCGACAAGGGCGTGGATATCAACGGCCCGATCATCACCAGCTGCGGCTCCGGCGTGACGGCGGCGGTGCTGGCGTTCGGCCTGCTGTCGCTCGGCGCCCCGCAGGTCAAGCTGTATGACGGCGCCTGGAGCGAATGGGGCCAGCTGAGCGGCAAACAGCCCATCGCCAAAGATTAGGTTTCGATCCGCTCGACCACGATCTGCGCCAGCCGCTGCACGGCGGCTGAAGGCTGATCCTCGGCGCGGTGCAGCACCACGCCGAGCTGGCCGAGAACGGGCAGCAGTTCGGGCGCCAACGGTGACAGGCCGGGCGGCAAACCCGCCGCCGTGCGCACCGTGACGCCCAACCCGGCGCTCACCGCCGCCCAAACGCCGTTCAGGCTGCGGCTGGTAAAGGCGATGCGCCAGGGAATGCCGGCGCGATCCAGCGCCTGCGTCGCCGCGCTGCGCATCAGACAGGGTGCGTCGAACATCACCAACGGCAACGGCTCATCCCCTTCTCGCCACGGCGCCAGCGCGAAGCCGGGCGAGGCGATCCAGTGCAACTGCCGCTGCCCCAGCGCCTGATGAAACGGCGTGCTCAGACCGCCATCCCACGCCAGCGACAGATCCAGCTGGCCTTTCAGCACCCAGTCGATCAGCTCGGCATTGCGGGCGATGCGCGCCTCGATGCGCACCTTCGGATTGGCGCGCGCAAAGCTGCCCAACACCTGCGGCAGAAACGTCTCGCCGAAATCCTCCTGCAGCCCCAGCCGCACCGTGCCCTGCAGATCCAACCCGCGCACCGCGGCGGCGGCTTCGTCATTAAGCTCCAGCAGGCGGCGCGCGTAACCGAGCAGGGTTTCCCCCGCCTCGGTCATCACCATGCCGCGTCCGGCCTTGCGCAGGATCGGCGCGCCGACCTGCTGCTCCAGCTTTTTCAGGTGAGCGCTGACCGCCGACGTCGAACGCCCCAGCCGTTCCGCCGCCTTGGCGAAGCTGCCCAGCTCGACGCCGGTGACGAAGCTGCGCAAATCCTCGAGATCGAACGTGATTCGCCCCATGCTGACCATCCTGATTTTCTGAACCATCAATCAAAATAATACCGATTTTACTGATAAAGATGGCGTGTCACGCTCTCCCGGTCAATGTCTTTGCGGAGAATCCTTATGCTCGCGATGCAATACCGTTTCACCCTGCCCGCCGATTACGACATGGCGATCGTCCGCCGCCGCATCGCCGATTTCGGCCATCGGCTCGACGCCTGCCCGCAGCTGATCGTCAAAGCCTATCTGTACGCGCAGCGCAGCGAAGGCAGCGCCGAAAATCTCTACGCTCCCTTCTACCTGTGGAACAGCAGCGCCGGCATGAACGATTTCCTGGCCGGCGAAGGTTTCAGAGGCCTCAGCCAGGCGTTCGGCTGGCCGCGCGTCAATCATTGGCTGCCGTGGCTGACGCATTTCGATCGCCCTCATCTGGCCGAGGCCGCCTGGGCAACCTGCCAGGAACAGGCCATCATCCCCTACAGCGATCTGCCTGCATTGCGTCGGCAACAGCAGGCGGCGCCCGGCGCGCTGGCCTCCATCGTGGCGTTCGACCCCGCCGAGTGGCGGTTAGTGCGGCTGGATTTATGGCGTGAACCGCCGCAGGTAGAGCCGCAAAACGGCCAGCTGTTCCGCGTCGGCCATCTGTCCGCCCCCTTTGACCACACTGCGCCGCGGGTTGACAGTCAAACTTGATATTGATAATCATTATCAACACTAAACATTCACTTGCGGCTCACGGGATGCGGGCCGCTCTCCGGGGTCAACCACCATGCCGTCATCACCGATCACACCTTACGCCACCACCTGCTGCATCGTGGGGGGCGGCCCCGCCGGGCTGATGCTCGGCTATCTGCTGGCGCGGGCGGGGATCGACGTGACGGTGCTGGAGAAGCACGCCGACTTTCTGCGTGATTTTCGCGGTGACACCATTCACCCGTCGACGCTGGAAGTCATGCATCAGCTGGGCCTGCTCGACGAACTGCTGACGTTGCCGCACCAACGCGCGGAATCCCTGCATGCCGAAGTCGCCGGCCGCGACATCAAACTGGCGGATTTCAGCCGCCTGCCGACGCGCTGCAAATTTATCGCCTTTATGCCGCAGTGGGAGTTTCTCAACTTTTTGGCGCAGCAGGCCGCCGCCTTCCCCCATTTCAGGCTGCTCACCTCGACGCAGGTTCATAAGCTGCTGTATGACCGCGGCCAGGTATGCGGCGTGCTGGCCGACGCGCCGGAGGGCTCGATCCGCGTGCGCAGCCAGCTGGTGATCGGCACCGACGGCCGCAACTCGGTGGTGCGCGAGCAGGCGGCGCTCAGCAGCCGCTCCTTCGGCGCCCCGCGCGACGTCTTGTGGATGAAGCTCAGCAAGCAGCCGGGCGATCCGGCCTGGTCGATGGGCCACACCGGGCCGAAGCAAAACTTCATCATGATCGATCGCGGCGACTACTGGCAGTGCGGCTATTCGATCGACAAAGGCAGCTTCGACGCGATCCGCCGCAGCGGGCTGGAGAAATTTTTGCTGCACCTCGCGGAGGTGGCGCCATTCCAGGACGATCGCCTGCAGGAGATCGTCGAGTGGGATCAGGTAAAACTGCTGAGCATTCGCATCGATCGTCTGGATCGCTGGGCCAAACCGGGCGTGCTGTGCATCGGCGACGCCGCGCACGCCATGTCGCCGATCGGCGGCGTGGGCGTCAACCTGGCGATTCAGGACGCGGTGGCCGCCGCCAACGCCCTGATCCCGCCGCTGCGCCAGCATCGGCTGCAGCTGAAGCATCTGCTGAGCGTGCAGCGCCGGCGCGAATTTCCCACCCGAGCCATCCAGTTTTTGCAGATCAAAATGAGTCAGCGTAAGCCGGGTCAGCGCCGCGCCGCCGGCGGCTCGCGCCTGATCGCCCGCGTCGGCAACAGCCGTTGGCTGCCGCGCCTGTTCGGTCGCATCATCGGCCTGGGCTTTCGCCGCGAAACGCCGCGACATCTGTCCAACGAAACCAACCCGCCGGAATAACATTGGTGATTTTTTCATCGCACCGTATAATGGTTAAATCGAACGATTTAATTAACTGGAGCGATTAAATGTACGCACTCAGCGCGAACGAGGCGAAAACCCAATTCGGCGATTTGCTGCTCAAGGCGCAGCGTGAACCGGTGCAAATCAATCGCAACGGCAAACCGGTCGCCGTCGTCATGTCGGTAGAAGATTACCAGGCGCTGGAAGATCTCAAATTACGCGCGCTGCAGCAAAAAATCGCGCAGGCTACCGCCGAGGAAGACGCCGGTAAGGCGGTAGACGGCGATGCCTTCTTCAACCGTCTGCTCACCGATGAAACCGACTGAGATGCCCGCGTTTCGCCTCACCCCGCAAGCCCAACAAGATCTGCTGGCTATTCGCCATTTCACCGTCGAGCACTGGGGCCAAGCGCAATCTCGCCGCTATCTTGAGCAGTTGAGGGAGGTCATGCATCATCTGGCGGATATGCCGGAAGCGGGTAAGGCCCACTTTCACGATCTGGGCGAAGAAATACGCAGTTTTCCTTACGCCAGCCATAGGATCTATTACCGCAGCCGCCCTGCCGGCATCACCGTTCTTGCCATTCTGCATCAGGCGATGGTGCCCCACCGGCATCTGGAACAACGGCTGTAATTCTTCTTACTCAAAGGGGCACAGATGTTCACCGTCCGTCAGGCATTGGTAGAAGATTTAACCCAGGTGCGCGATATCGGCATCAGCACCTATCGTTCGCACTTCGGTGAGCTGTGGCACTACCCGCACGAGCTGGAGGCCTTTCTGGCCGAGGATTTTTCCGTCTCCGCGCTGGAACGGACGCTGCGCCAGCCGGACGTGTGCTGGCTGTTGGCCTATGAGAATGATGCCCTGGTCGGCTATGCGCGGGTGAACTTCGACAGCCTGCTGGCACCAACCGAACAAATCGGCGCAGAGCTGCAGAAAATCTATTTCCTGCCGGGCCATGCCGGCAACGGCTTTGGCCAGCACCTGTTCGAACAGGTGCAGCAGCGGGCTATCGACCGTCGGCAAAAAACGCTGTGGCTGGAGGTGCTGCAACGCAACACCCGCGCCCAACGTTTTTATCAGCGCCAGGGATTGAGCATGTGTGGCGAGACCTGCTACACCAGCGCCCAGGGCTCGATAGGCATCTGGTATATGAGCAAGGCGCTGTAACCGCGCCCCGCTCCGCCGCCGTTTAGCGCGGCTCCCGCTGCAGCATCAGGAACAGCAAGGCAAACGCATTGGGCGCCAGATAGATCAGCGCCCCCAGCTGCACCGCCAACGGATCCTTCTTGGCCTGCCAGGCCATAAACCAGTCGCCGGCGACCACCATAAAGCCGACGCCCCACACCGCGATCGCGCAAAGCGCCCCCAACATCGCCCAGGCTTTGCCCTTGGCGAAGGCGGCGTAAGAGCCTTTCAATCGCCCGATCATCAGCGCCACGCCCGCCGCCGCGAATAGGCCGGCCAGCGTTTCCAGCGCGGTGATGACCGCCAACCCCAACATGCAGGCCCAGTCGGCGCGGATCGCGCGCCACATCAGCCCCGGCGTTTGATAAGTATCCTGCATGGCGAGCAGCGGCCCCACCGCATTGCGCGCGGTGCCGGCGAAATCCGCCGTATTGTTCAACAGACTGAACAACCCCCACAGGGCCGGAAACAGGGACAGGACGATGCAACCGAGGCGTGACACAGTGATTTCATTCATGATGATGTTAGCTATCCATGGCAAGGGATTAATAAAGAACGCCTTTTAGATTAATCCATAACATCAGCAAGGAAAAACAACGGCACGACTTTCAGACATGCGGCTCCCATTTTTTCGTTCAAATCGCCACCAGCGCGCGTACGCCGTCCTGTTCCATATTGCTGCCGGCGCCGCGCTGCACGATGCTGCCGCGCGACATCACCAGATAGCTGTCCGCCAGATCGGCGGCGAAGTCATAGAACTGCTCCACCAGCAGGATCGCCATATCGCCGCGCGCCGCCAGCTGTTTGACCACTGCGCCGATCTCCTTGATCACCGAAGGCTGGATCCCTTCCGTCGGTTCGTCGAGAATCAACAGCTGCGGCCGGCAGGCCAGCGCCCGGCCGATCGCCAGCTGCTGTTGCTGCCCGCCGGAGAGATCGCCGCCGCGCCGATCCTTCATCTGCCGCAGCACCGGAAACAGGTCATAGATCGGATCCGGCACCGCGCGCGCGTCGGCGCCGGAAAAGCGCGCCAGCCCCATCAGCAGATTTTCCTCCACCGTCAGACGCGGGAAGATTTCCCGCCCCTGCGGCACATAGGCGATGCCCGCCTGCACCCGCTGATGCGGCTTTTTACCGGTGATGGCTTCGCCCTGCCAACGGACGCTGCCGCTGCGCGCCGGGATCAGCCCCATCAGGCATTTCAGCAACGTGGTCTTGCCCACGCCGTTGCGCCCCAGCAGGCAGGTCACCTCGCCGATGCGCGCCTCGAACGACAGGCCGCGCAAAATGTGGCTGCCGCCGTAAAACTGATTCAATTCCTCTACCTGCAGCATGATTACGCCTCCTCAGCGCCCCAGATATACCTCAATCACCCGTTCATCGGCCTGCACCTGCGCCAGCGATCCTTCCGCCAGCACCTGTCCCTGATGCAGCACCGTCACGCGATCGGCAATGGTTTCCACAAACCCCATGTCGTGCTCCACCACCATCAGCGAATGCTTGCCCGCCAGCTCGCGGAACAGTTCGGCGGTGTAGTCGGTTTCGGCGTCGGTCATGCCGGCCGCCGGCTCGTCGAGCAGCAGCAGGTGCGGTTCCTGCACCAGCAGCATGCCGATCTCGAGAAACTGTTTCTGCCCGTGGGACAGCAACCCGGCGGGCCGGTGGCGCTCATGCCCCAGCCGCAGGGTCTTCAGCATCTCGTCGATGCGGTCGCGCTGCTCGCTGCTCAGGCGAGCGCGCAGGCAGGCCCACACCGACTTGCGGGTTTTCTGGGCGATCTCCAGATTTTCGAACACCGTCAGCGCCTCGAACACCGTCGGTTTTTGAAACTTGCGGCCAATGCCGGCGTGGGCGATCTGCATCGGCGCCAGCCGAGTCAGATCGACGGTCTGGTCGTAAAACACCCTGCCGCTGTCCGGCCGGGTTTTGCCGGTGATCACATCCATCAGCGTGGTCTTGCCGGCGCCGTTGGGGCCAATCACGCAGCGCAGTTCGCCGACGCCGATGCGCAGCGACAGATCGGTCAGCGCGCGAAAACCGTCGAAGCTGACGTTGACGTTGTCGAGCTGCAGCACCGGATCGGTTTGCTGCCGGTATTTGTCCGCCGGCAGCGGATGGGTAAACAGTTCGTCGGTCACTTGCATCGCCTTCATGAGGTTTTCCTCCGCCGCAGCAGGCCGATCACTCCTTTGGGCAGAAACAGCGTGACGACGATAAACATCAGGCCGAGGAAGAACTGCCAGTATTCGGGAATGGCCATGGTGAACCAGCTCTTGGCGCCGTTGACGATGCCGGCGCCGAGCAGCGGCCCCACCAGCGTGCCGCGCCCGCCGAGCGCCACCCAGATGGCGGCCTCGATCGAGTTGGTCGGCGACATTTCGCCGGGGTTGATGATGCCGACCTGCGGCACATAGAGCGCGCCGGCCAGCCCGCACAGCACCGCCGACAGCGTCCAGACGAACAGCTTGAAGCCCTTCGGGTCGTAGCCGCAGAAGGTCAGGCGGTTTTCCGCATCGCGCACCGCGGTCAGCACCCGGCCGAACTTGCTGCGCGCCAGGGCAAAGCCGATGGCCAGGCTGGCGGCCAGCAGCAGCACCGTCGCCAGGAACAGCGCCACCCGCGTGCCGGCGGCGGTGATGGGAAAGCCGAGCAGCGTGGTGAAACCGGTAAAGCCGTTATTGCCGCCGAAGCCGGTCTCGTTGCGAAAGAACAGCAGCATGCCGGCATAGGTCAGCGCCTGGGTCATGATCGAGAAATACACCCCTTTGATTTTCGAGCGAAAGGCGAAGTAGCCGAACAGGAAGGCCAGCAGGCCCGGCACCAGCACGATCAGGCACAGCGCCCAGGCGAAATGCTGGGTGCCGCTCCAGAACCACGGCAGCTCATTCCAGGAGAGGAACGCCATAAATGCCGGCAGCCCGTCGCCCGCCGCCTGCCGCATCAGGTACATGCCCATGGCGTAGCCGCCGAGCGCGAAGAATAGCCCGTGGCCGAGCGACAGCAGCCCGGCATAGCCCCACACCAGATCGAGCGCCACCGCCACCACCGCGTAGCACAGGATCTTGCCCGCCAGCGTCAGGGTATAGGTGGACACCGCCAGCGGATGATCCGCCGGCAACAGCGTCAAGAACGGCATCACCAACAGCGCCAGCAACGCCAGCGCGCCGATGCTCAACGCCAGCCGGGGCGCTTTCTGCACGCCGGTTACGGTCAATGGTTGGCTCATCAGTCAATCACCCTGCCCTTGAGGGCGAACAGCCCCTGCGGACGCTTTTGAATAAACAGAACGATCAGCACCAGGATCAGGATCTTGCCCAACACGGCGCCGATCTGCGGTTCGAGGATCTTATTGACGATGCCGAGGCCGAAAGCCGCCGCCACCGTCCCCGCCAGTTGGCCGACGCCGCCGAGCACCACCACCAGGAACGAATCGATGATGTAACCTTGCCCCAGCTCCGGCCCGACGTTGCCCAACTGCGACAGCGCCACCCCGCCGAGCCCGGCGATGCCGGAACCCAGCCCGAAGGCCAGCATGTCCACCCGCCCGGTGGGCACGCCGCAGCAGGCGGCCATCGCGCGGTTTTGCGTCACCGCGCGCACGTTCATGCCGAGCCGGGTCTTGTTCAGCAACAGCCAGGTCAACGCCAGCACCAGCAGCACGAACGCGATCACCGCGATGCGGTTCCACGGCAACACCAGGTTCGGCAACAGCTGCACGCCGCCCGACAGCCACGCCGGGTTGGCGACCTCGACGTTCTGCGCGCCGAACAGCACCCGCACCAGCTGGATCAGCACCAGACTGATGCCCCAGGTGGCCAGCAGGGTTTCCAGCGGCCGGCCGTACAGGTGGCGGATCACCGTGCGTTCCAGCGCCATGCCGATCCCGGCGGTGATGGCGAACGCCACCGGCAGCGCCGCCAACGGATAGAGCGCCAGCCACTGCGGCGCAAACTGTTGAAACAGCCCCTGAACCAGATAGGCCGAATAGGCGCCGAGCATCAGCATTTCGCCGTGCGCCATATTGATGACGCCGAGCAGGCCGTAGGTGATCGCCAGACCAAGCGCCGCCAGCAGCAGGATCGAACCGAGCGACAGGCCGCTGAACGCCTGGCCGAGCAGATCGCCGATCATCAGGCGATGCTGCACGCGCTGCAGGCTGCGCTGCGCCTCGGCGCGCACCGCGGCGTCCGGCTCATTGGCCGCGTCGGTCAAGGCTTGCAACCGCGCGCGGGTTTCCGGCTCGCCCGATTCCCCCAGCAGCCGCACCGCATTGAAGCGCACCTGCGGGCTGGCGTCGGCCAATTGCAGGTTCGCCAGCGCAATGCTCAGCGCGTCGCGTACCTGCGGGTCTTGCTCCTGCGCCAGCCGCCGGGTCAACAGCGGCAACTGCTCGCCCTGCGCCTCGCGCTGCAGCGCGGTCGCCGCCTGCAGCCGCACCGCCGCGTCCGCACTGACCAACCGCTGCGCCGACAACGCGTTGGCGATCAGAATGCGCAGCCGGTTGTTCAGCCACACCTTCTTCGGCTCGCCAACCGGGGCCGCCTCACCTTCAAGCGGCAGATAGCGGTCGCCCTGGCGGATAAAGGCGCGTTTCGCCTCGTCGATCGCCACGGTTTCCTGCTGCAGCCCCTGCAGCAACGGCAGACGCGCAGGATCCGGCTCGGCCGCCCACGCCTGCAGCAGTTTGGCCTGCTGCGCGCGAGTGGCCGCCGCGAACTCATCGGCCGGCCCGGCCTGCGCCAGCAGGGGCCAGGCGCACAATAGCCACAGCCCGGCGCGCAGAGAGGATAAAAACGGAGATTGCATCAGCTGCCTCTTCTGTTGGGCCGGCGCGCGTCGAGCCGCGCCGGCGCTGAGTGACGTTACTTGCCGCCTTTCACCGGGTAATCCGGTTTTTTGTCGTTGCCGGCGATATACGGGCTCCACGGCTGCGCACGCACCGGCGCTTCGGTCTGCCACACCACGTTGAACTGGCCGTTGCTCTCGATCTCGCCGATCATCACCGGTTTGTGCAGGTGGTGGTTGGTTTTGTCCATGGTCAGCGTGAAGCCCGACGGCGCGGCGAAGGTTTGCCCGGCCATCGCCGCGCGCACCTTATCGACGTCGGTGGTGCCGGCCTTTTCCACCGCCTGCGCCCACATGTGCAGGCCTACGTAAGTGGCTTCCATCGGATCGTTGGTCACCGCGGTGGCGTAATTCGGCAGATTGTGCGCCTTGGCGTAGGCTTTCCACTGGCTGACAAACTGTTTATTGGTCGGGTTATCCAGCGATTCGAAGTAGTTCCAGGCCGCCAGGTTGCCCACCAGCGGTTTGGTGTCGATGCCGCGCAGCTCTTCCTCGCCGACCGAGAAGGCGATCACCGGCACGTCGGTGGCCTTGACGCCTTGGTTGGCGAGTTCTTTGTAGAACGGCACGTTGGAATCGCCGTTGATGGTGGAGATCACCGCGGTGTTGCCGCCGGCGGCGAACTTCTTGATGTTGGCGACGATGGTCTGGTAATCGCTGTAGCCGAACGGCGTATAGACCTCTTCGATATCCTTGTCCTGCACGCCTTTGCTGTGCAGGAAGGCGCGTAGGATCTTGTTGGTGGTGCGCGGATAGACGTAATCGGTGCCCAACAGGAAGAAGCGCTTGGCGCCGCCGCCGTCCTCGCTCAGCAGGTATTCCACCGCCGGGATCGCCTGCTGGTTCGGCGCCGCGCCGGTGTAGAACACATTTGGCGACATCTCTTCACCTTCGTATTGCACCGGATAGAACAACAGTCCGTTCAGCTCCTCAAACACCGGCAGCACCGACTTGCGCGACACCGAAGTCCAGCAGCCGAACACCGCCGCCACCTTGTCCTGGCTCAGCAGCTGGCGCGCCTTTTCGGCGAACAGCGGCCAGTTGGAGGCCGGATCCACCACCACCGGCTCCAGCTTTTTGCCGAGCACCCCGCCTTTGGCGTTGATCTCGTCGATGGTCATCAGCGCCACATCCTTCAGCGGCGTCTCGGAAATCGCCATGGTGCCGGAGAGCGAACTCAGAATACCGACCTTGATGGTGTCGGCGGCCTGCGCGCTCCAGGCCAGGCCCAGGCCGATCGCGGCGGCGGACAGCGCAAAAGCTTTGATAAAACGACGACGTTGCATAGTTCAAACTCCTGATGTGTGTGAAATCAAAATCGTTACGCCGAGCGCACAGGCTGCTGAGCCCGCGCCTGGTGCAACATGTGCAGCGTTATTTTTCGTACCTCTGCCTTGCTGACGGCGATATGCTCGCCGAGCAGCGTTTGCGCCGCCCCGCTTTGCCGCTGCAGGATCGCCTGCAAAATGGCGGCGTGTTCGCGGTAGGTGGCGTCCACCCGCGCCTGCTGGGTGAAATCCAGCCGGCGAATGATGCGGATTTTTTCGGTCAGTTCGCGGTGAATGCGCGCCATTTCGCCGTTGCCCGCCGCGGCCACTAACGCCTGATGAAACTGCTCATCGTGCTGCGACACCGCCTTGCCGTCCGCCAGGCGCGGCGCTTCGGCCCAAAAACGGCTCAGCGCCGCCAGCGCGCCTGGCGTTTCCCCGGCCGGGCGTTCGCACAGCCGTTTCACCGCCTCTTGTTCCAGCACGATGCGCAGGTCGTACAGCTCTTCGAAGTAGGCGAAATCGAACGGCCGCACCTGCCAGCCGCTGCGAAACAGCACCTCGACATAGCCTTCGCGCTCCAGCCGAAACAGCGCCTGGCGCACCGGCGTGCGGCTGGCCGCCATGCGCTGCGCCACCTCGCTTTCGCTGAAGCGATCGCCCGGCAGCAGGCGAAACTCGAAAATGTCGGCCTTGAGCTGCAGATAAATGCGCTCCGCCAGCCCCTCCGGGCGCGCCTTGTGCTCTCCGTTGGTGATTTGCATCATCGCTTCTCCGTTCAGACCGCCTTTTCCAGCCACAGCAGGGCGTCGCCCGGCCCGACCGGCCGCCCCTGCCGGCAGCTGATGCGCTTAACGATCCCGGCGCGCGGCGCGGTGACCGCCAGCTCCATTTTCATCGCCTCGACCACGATCAGCGGCTGCCCGGCCGCCACCGCCTGCCCCGGTTCCACCAGGATCTTCCACACGCTGCCATTCAGATCGGCGCTGACCAGATCGCCGTCGATGGCGTCTTCTTCCTCCGGCGGCAACAGCTGCGCCTCGGCCTCGTCGTCATCGCTGCGCCAGCGCGCCACTTCGGCGCTGAACGCCTGCTGCTGGCGATGCTGGAAGTCGGCGATCGCCCCGGCGTTGTCGGCCAGGAAACGGGTGTAGGCGGCGAAGTCGAACTCGCTCTCGTCGATGCGCACCTGCATGCGCCCTTCGCGGAACGCTTCGCGCTGCTCGTCCAACTCTTGCTCGCTGACCGGGTAGAAGCGCACCTGATCGAAAAAGCGCAGCAGCCAGGGCTCACCGGCGGTGAACTGCGGGTTTTTGAGGAATTTGTTCCAGATCGGCAGCGTGCGCCCCACCAGCTGGTAACCGCCCGGCGAGTCCATGCCGTAGATGCACATGTACATGCCGCCGATGCCGACCGTCCCTTCGGCGGTATGGGTGCGCGCCGGGTTGTATTTGGAGCTCAGCAGGCGATGGCGCGGATCGAGCGGCACCGCGCAGGGCGCGCCGAGGTACACGTCCCCCAGCCCGAGGATCAGGTAGCTGGCGTCGAACAGAATGTCGCGCACCTGCTCGCGTCGGCTCAGGCCGTTGATGCGCTGAATGAAATCGACGTTGTTCGGCAGCCAGGGCGCCGAGGCGCGCACCGTCTGCTGATAGCGATCCACCGCCCCCAGCGTGGCCGAATCCTCGAACGCCATCGGCAGCCACACGGTGCGCGTCGGCACCTTCAGGCGGCTGACGTCCCCCAGCGCCCGTTCGCGCGCCAGCAGGCGCTGCAGCAGGTCGGCCTGGCTAATCTGCCGGCTGTCGTAGCGGATCTGCAGCGAACGCACGCCCGGAGCCAGCTCCGCCACGCCCGGTATCGCCTCCTCACGCAGCGACAGCATCAGCAGATGAATGCGCAGGCGCAGCGCCAGATCGAGCACGTTGTCGCCGTACTCCATCAGGATGTAGCCGTCCCCCGCCTGGCGATACGCCACCGCCGGGCGCCCCTCCGCCGCCGGCAGCGCTGCCAGCACCGCGGCGGAAACGGTCTCCGCCGGGGCCAGATCCGGCGGCGGCAGGGTGATGGCCTTCACCGCCGCCAGCGCTTCGATGCTGCCGAGCTGCGCCTGCTCCAGCGACTGCGCCTGCCGGAAGCCGATCGGATGGAAACGGATGCGGTCGCCCGGCTTCACCTGCCCCACTTTCCACAGTTCGGCCTTGGCAATGGTCACCGGGCAGACGAAGCCGCCGAGGCTCGGCCCATCGCGGGTCAGGATCACCGGGAAGTCGCCGGTGAAGTTGATCGCGCCGATGGCGTACTCGCAGTCGTGCACGTTGGAAGGGTGCAAACCGGCTTCGCCGCCGTCCTCCCGCGCCCACTCGGGCTTCGGCCCCGCCAGGCGCACGCCGAGGCGGTTGGAGTTGTAATGCACCTGCCAGTCGGTGGCGAAGAAGGCCTCTATCGATTCGGCGGTGAAAAAGTCCGGCGCGCCGTGCGGCCCGTACAGCACGCCGATGTGCCATTGATCGCCGTAGTGCGGGATCAGGCTGTCGTCCATCGCCTGCGGCGCGGCGATCGGCGCCGGCGTGGTGCTGGCCGCCAGCGCCGGTTGGGCGATCGCCAGCATGTCCGCCACGCGCAAGGTGCGCCCGGCGTGGCCGCCGAACTGCCCGAGCGCGAAGGTAGAGCGGCTGCCGAGATATACCGGCACGTCGAAGCCGTTACGCACCGCCAGATAGGTACGGCAGCCGTGCGTAGCGCGCCCCAGCGTCAGCACCTGCCCGGCCCGCACCGTAATCGGCCGCCAATACGCAACCGCCTCGCCGTCCAGATCGGCCGGGCAGCTGGCGCCCGTCAGCGCGATGGTGGCGTCGCAGTGAAAGCGCAGCGTCGGCCCCTGCAGGGTAAACTCCAGCCCGGCCGCCGCCGGGTGGTTGCCGACGATGCGGTTGGCCAGCCGAAACGCGAAGTCGTCCATCGGGCCGGACGGCGGCACGCCGATGTCCCAATAGCCGAGGCGGCCGGGATAATCCTGCACGCTGCTGTAGGTGCCGGGTTGCAGCACTTCGAGGCAGTGCGGCTGGAAACGCAAATCGTCCAGCAGGCGCGTCCAGACGTCGCCGCGCTGAAATTGCGGCGTGGCGATCACCTGCCGCAGATAGTCGAGGTTGGTGGCGATGCCGTGCAAACGGGTCGCCGCCAGCGCCACGCGCAGTTTTTCCAGCGCCTGCGCCCGATCGGCGCCGTGCACGATCAGCTTGGCGATCATCGGGTCGTAAAACGCCGAAACTTCGCTGCCGGTCGCCACCCAGCCGTCGAGGCGCACGTCGTCAGGGAAATGCACCTCGGTCAGCACGCCGGGGCTGGGCTGGAAGTTTTTCAGCGGATCTTCGGCATAGAGGCGCACCTCGATCGCCGCGCCCTGCGGCGCGCGGCGCAACGCCGCCCAATCCAGCGCGTCACCCGCCGCCACCTGCAGCATGCATGCGATCAGATCCAGGCCGGTGACCATCTCGGTAACCGGGTGCTCTACCTGTAAGCGGGTGTTCACTTCCAGGAAATAAAACTCGTCGCGCGCGGCGTCGTAAATGAACTCCACCGTGCCGGCGCTGCGGTAATTCACCGACTCGCCCAGCGCCACCGCCGCCCGATGCAGCGCCTGGCGGGTCGCCGCCGGCAGATGCGGCGCCGGGGTTTCCTCCACCACCTTTTGGTTGCGGCGCTGCAGTGAACAGTCGCGCTCGCCGAGCGCCGCCACCTGCCCCTGGCCATCGCCGAAAATCTGCACCTCGACGTGGCGCGCCCGATCGACGAAGCGTTCGATAAAGGCGCCGGCGTCGCGGAAGAACTGCTCCCCCAGCCGTTTGACGCTGTCGTAGGCGTCGCGCAGCGCCGCCTCGTCGTCACAGCGCGTCAGGCCGATGCCGCCACCGCCGGCGGTGCTTTTCAGCATCACCGGGTAGCCGATGCGCGCGGCGGCGGCGACCGCCTGCTCAACGCTCTCCAGCAAGCCGGTACCCGGCGTCATCGGCACCCCGGCCAACGCCGCCAGCTCGCGCGCCCGGTGCTTGAGGCCGAACTCGCGCATCTGCGCCGCCGTCGGGCCGATAAAGGCAATGCCCGCCGCCTCGCAGGCGTCGGCAAACTCGGCGCTCTCGGACAAAAAGCCGTATCCGGGGTAGATCGCCTGCGCGCCGGTGGCCGCCGCGGCCGCGAGGATCTTGTCGATGCGCAGGTAACTGTCGGCGGCCTTGTCGCCGCCGAGCGCCACCGCCCTGTCGGCCTCGGTGACGTGCGGCGCATTGCGGTCGGCGTCGGAATAGACCGCCACGCTGGTGACGCCCAGGCGTTTCAGGGTGCGAATGGCGCGGCAGGCAATTTCGCCGCGGTTAGCGATCAGTACGGTAGTAAACATGTTCATGCCCCCTTAACGCTGGCGAGATAGTCGCGCCAGCCGCCAAACTCAGTGATATCCGTGGCGCCTTCCAGCGCCCAGGCTTCGCAGATAAACCCCTTCACCCGCCGGCCGTCCGCCAGCAGCAGCGTGCCGATGCCCAATGGCGCCGGGATTTCCGCCACAAACTCGCCGAAACGGGCCAGCGGGATGTCCCACAGCTCTACGCGGATCGCCGCCCCCTGCGCCGCGCGCGCCAGCCCCGGCTTCGGCGGATCGGTATCGGCCAGCGCGTAGAGGCGATAACAGGGGGCGGTGACGGTTTGCTCTACCCACACCGCGTCGCGCTGCGTCAGCTGGGCGTTGAGCGGCATGCCGCTAAGGTGAGCGCCTACTACCGCCAGACGCACGTGTCCCGAAGACGGGGCCGGCGCCGGCTGCGGCGGCAATGCCCGGCCGATAGCGCCGAGCGGCAAGGCGCTTTGCCGTTGCCAGCGCAGGCCAAACGCCGCCAGCGCCCGGTCATGCCAGGCGGGCGCAATCAGGGTGATGCCCGCCGGCAGACCGTCTTCGCGCAGCGGTCCCGGCAGCGCCAGCGCGCTCAGATCGGCCAGGTTGGTGAAATTGGTGTAAGTGCCGAACTGCGAATTGAACAGCACCGGTTCCTGCGCCATCTCCGCCAGGGTGCGGATAGTGGGCGCGGTCGGCACCACCAGCGCGTCGAACGGCGCCAGCCGCTGGGCGATCTGCCGCGCCAGCTCGGCGCGCAGGTATTCCGCCTTGTAGGCGTCGCAGGCGCTGTAGCCGAGGCCGTTACCAACGATGCCGCGCACCACCGGATCGATAGCCTGCGGGTTCGCTTCCAGCACCTGCTCAATGGCTACCGTGCGCTCCGCTACCCAGGGGCCGTAATACAGCTGTTCCGCCAGAGTGCGAAACGGCGCGAAATCGAGGGGTTCCAGCGTGGCGCCGCCCGCCTGCAGCTGCGCCAGCGCTCGGTGAAACGCCCGCTCGGCCTGCACGTCGCCGAAAAACTCCAGCTGGGCGGGAACGGCGAAACGCGGCGCGGCGGGGATATCCGCCGGCGCGGTATGCGGATCGGCGCGGGAATACGGATCTGCCGCGTCAAAGCCGCTCGCCAGCTCCGCCACCTGCGCGGCATCGGCCACCGTCAGCGCGAAGATCGAAACGGTGTCGTTCAACCGGCAGGCCGGCACCACGCCGCGATTGGACAACCGCCCCTTGGTCGGCTTCAGCCCGACGATGTTGTTGAACCCGGCGGGCACGCGCCCCGAACCGGCGGTATCGGTGCCCAGCGCGAACGGCACCAGGCCGCGCGCCACCACCGAAGCGGAGCCGGAACTGGAACCGCCGCTGACGTAGCAGCTGTCGAAGCTGTTGACCACCGCGCCATAAGGTGAGCGGGTGCCCACCAACCCGGTAGCGAACTGGTCGAGGTTGGTTTTACCGAGGGCGATCGCCCCGGCGGCGCGCAGGTGGGCGACCACGGTGGCGTCCGCCGCGGCCTGATAGGTGAACGCCGGGCAGGCGGCGCTGGTCGGCCAGCCGCCGACGTCGATATTGTCTTTGATGGCAAAGGGCACGCCGAACAGCGGCAGGCGGCTGAGATCGCCGGCGACCGCCTCGAGCCTCTGTGCCAGTTGCCGATACTGCTGCTCGCGCTGCGCCGGCGTGGCGAGATACAGCCAGGCGTTATCGTCCGGGTTCAGGCCGGCGACCAGCGTTTCGATCGTCGCACTGACGCAGGCAAGGCGCTCGCCCGCCGGACGGGTTTGATAATGGTGCTGCCATTCACTGAGGGTAAAACCGCACGCTTCAACAGGTTCGCTCATCGGCTGAATTCCATCTGGTACACAAGATGGGATCCAACAGAGCAACCGGCGTGCCAATTTTTAATCTCATGATTTCAATAAATTATAATTAAAACTTATGACAGCGGCGGCAAACGGGCTGCACCAGCGGTGCGCAGCGGGAGAACAAAAAGAGTGCAATAGCGGGATGACGCAGAGGAAAAAACGGGGCGGCGACACTCGCCGCCCCGGAAGGATGATATGGATAGGTCAGCCATCAGCCGCAAGTTCAGTACCTACCATGTGGTGAGCGGCACCCTTCTCCAGGTATTGGCCGCCGTGCAAACATAAAAGAATGCGGAGTCTGCCGACCATTGGCCTATTTTACCGGGCGCAACGGCCGAAGCGGGGACGGCAACTCTGACACCTACGGGATCTCCGTTCACGTTCGCTGAATCATAAATATTCAACACTTTTATGTGGCCAGAGGAGAATTGGTTATTCGGCCCACCAATAGGGTAAGCGCCGTCACCGGCAGGATAAACGCCATTGTCAGCGACCGTTAACTGCTTAGTGTACAACCCGCTCCATTTGAATGAGGGCTGTCCTAAGGCGGTCGCGATATCCTTCTGCGGCGAAAAATCAGCAGGGGAGATGGATACGCCGCTGCTGGTCGTATTGTTATTCGCGCCAAGCGTAAACTTAGGTGCAAAACTAATGAAAGAAGCCCCGTCCTGAGCCAACCTGACGCCCGGTTCAAACCCCTGAAGGTTATTGCCTGGAGAAATACCGCCAAAGTAATGATAGTTGGTACTTCCCCCTCTGGCTGCATAGAACAGGTTATCGGAGTCGCCCTTGATGCCATGGAAAATCGCCGGATAAGCGCCATTACTGGCCCTGTCCGCCAAGGACCACGGAAGCTGCCTTGGAGCCATATCGGCGATTGCCGCGTTGGCGAATCTTGTCGTATTGCTCATCATGTTATCAAACACAAATGCCGCCGCAATGCCGTTTACCGGCTCTGCCGCCACATTGTAAGTGGTAGTACTCACGTTATAGAAACCGCCTCGACATTCAAAAGTGCTTCCATCACTCTGAAGAATGGTTTCACCTTCGCAAGTAAACTGCCCCAGGATGTTATCGGTGTTGGTCCGGGTGAGTTTGATCGCCGTTGCGCCGACGCCGCCGAACAGGTGGATATAGCAGAAACCGTTGTACCAGGTTGCTCTGTTGGCGTTTCCTCTCAGCTCCAGCCCCACGCCGGCATCCGTATTTGTGCCGCCATCGCCCGGATTGCCGGAAACTTTGATCTGACATTGAATTTCATGGAACCCCACGCCGTGGAAGGAGCTATCCCCGCCATTGCTTTCCATCAAGATGTTCGACAAGCCACGGTGGAACCGGCAAGAGTGAAAACTGACGAACTCGGTAAACGCACCGGCATAGCCGTTCAACAGATGTAGGTTCACAAAAAACTTCATAATCAGCAATCTTTCATGCCGCATGAAGCAGGAACCATTAATCCGATAGCCGGTGCCCGTATATAACGCGCCCTTGGCCGGCGTAATCGTCACGTCGCTGATATATCTGTTGCTATGGATCCCGGAACCGCCTTTCGACTCAAAACACGCATGATCATTAGACGTCGGCTTAAAGAAGAATTTTGTACTAATCCAATTTTCACCCTCTATCGCAATGCCTTTATCTCCGGTGTAGTTTTCCCCCCCTAAATTTAACGTATCCGTAATGTAATAGTTGCCGGCAGGCACATAGAGCTTCTTGCAGCCTTGGCTAATCGCATAAGCGATAGCCTGTTTAAACGCCTGCGTATCATCCGTACCAACGCCAGCGGTATCATTCCAATCACCCTTCGCGCCGAACATCTGCGGGGTAATGTGGGCCACGCCTTCATTCGGGAAGGAGTACTGAATGAGTTGATTGCCCGTCACCCCAGCAATCGTAGAGAGAATAGGTTTAAAAGCGCAATCCCAGGCGTTCTTGCCAATAAGGGTCGTTTCGTCAAATTCCCCGCCTAACTCCAGCGCCCGAGCAGGCGCAGCCAGTTTAATCACATTCCCTTCAATAATGGCGTTTTTCCCATTCAAGAAACGGATATAACCAAACCCAGAGTCCGTCACCCGATTGCCGGAAAACACCGTACGGTCGCCATACAACTTGATCCATACCTGACTGGCGCCCCATCCGGAGTTGGTTATCTTATTGCCGGTCATCACGCAGCTATTAGCGAACAGGGCAACCTTGCAGTTATTGATAATATTGCCTGAAAGGGTCGCCTCCGTTGCGGCAATGCCATTGAAGGCCGACGTCGTGGAGGTACCACAGAAATTTAAAAAGTTATCTGCGATAACAGACTCCGTGACAGAAATATCATTGTTACCATGATAATCGATGCCATTCTCAACGGTATTCTCAACGTGATTCCCGATAATTCGGGAATTATTCGTAGGAATTTTGGTGGGGTTATTTACTAAGGAATAGTCTATCTGAATGCCGAACCTTTCGATCGTCTTGATGTAGTTATTAGAGATATTAATGTCACTGATTCCACCCAGCGCGATGCCATAGCTGGTATTAACAATATGGTTATTGGCAACGGTCAGGTTAGTAAATGAATGAGGCGTGCCGGTCACCTCGTTATTGAGCGTCACCCCGCCCCCTCTTTGCGTGTGCCCTGCCCCTGCCGGTTTCGCAGGCTTGTGCCCATCGTGAATATGATTGTTCACGATTAAGATGTCATAAGCCTCTCTGTTCACACCCGTTTTCAGCAGGATCCCATCACCCTGGTGATTCGTCAGCTCGTTATTCTGGATCGTAATATGGCGGCCGCCACGAACCGCGATAGGTTCCTCTCCCAAATCTTTAAGTAAATTGTTCTCAAGGGTAACTGACGTACAGTCAGAAAGGCCCAAAGCATCAGTATGCATACTGATGACACAATTTCTCACGGTGAAGTTTTCACAACGGGTGAAAGCCATGCCGGTACACGCGCGTGTGGCATACCACCAAATAGGATCTGTATCTTTCTGAGTCACCTTTCTCGTAATCCTCAGATCTTCCACGATGAAATTCGACTGTTCAACGGTATTAAAAATGTTGATTTGAGGCGTATCGTCATCCAGGTGAATTTCACCACCGCCATAAATATGGCAGTTGCTGGGGATCTGCAGAGGCTGCCAAGCCGAACCCAACGTCAACCGATAGACATTCGCCATTCTGACCTGGCGTTTTTTCATCGATTTAGCGGCGTCAATCGCCACTTTAGCGAACATGGCGCTAACAGCATCTCGATCATCGGCCAGGCCATCGCCTACGGCGCCAAACTGTTCAGGGGTATATTCAGCGAATTCGCCGCCGTCATTGACCTGAGCTGCGGTATTTTTTGTGTTGAACTGCGGATCTTCTTTTGACATTTGAGCCATTGAATTACTCCTCTGGATTTTACGTTTCAATCGACATTGAACGAACCCTGGAAAAGTAACCGGATAGGCGGCACGCCCTCCATCAATGGCGGATGGCTGAGGGCCAGTACAACAACGGCGGACGGGAGAGCGGCAATAAAAAAGGCGCAACCTTGCGATTGCGCCTGATGTTCGGTGAACGCTGCGCGTTACTCGCCGCGAACGCGCTGCGCCAGCCCTTTGAGGAAGTAGCGCAGCATCTGATCGCCGCACGGGCGGTAGTTCTTGGTGCCCTCTTTGCGGAACAGCGCGCTCAGCTCCGGCTTGGAGATGCGGAAATCCACCGCGGTGAAAATCTGGTGCATGTCGGTGTCTTTCAGCTCGAACGCCACGCGCAGCTTTTTCAGCACCAGGTTGTTGGTGATTGGCAGCTCAACCGCCGGCGCCGGGAACTTGTCGTCCTTGCCGCGTTTGAAGAACACCAGGCCGTTGAGGAAGTGCGCCATCACTTCGTCCGGGCACTTCTCGTAGCCCGGCTCGCCTTCTTTGATCACGTAAGCGTCCATCGCCGACACCGCCACCTCGAAATCGTCCAGTTTGATAATCTCGACCATTTTGGCGTTGTTAATGCTCAGCATATAGCGCACGCTGCGCAGCACGTCGTTGTTCATCATGGGATTGCATTGCCTTATTTGTCTAACGGGGACGTGCGCATTGTAAAAAAATGCCCCATACCCAAAATAATTGGAGTTGCATCGCGGCGGCAAATTTGTAAGCCCCCGGAGCATAGTTAACTATGTGACCGGGGCGCGCAAATGCAGCCAACAAAGAGGCAGCTCCAAGTATGACGGGTATGGCCGCACACCTTGAATGTGCGGCAGTATAGGGATCGGCAAGGGGTTTCTCAATCGATTTGGCTTTTTTGCTGATACAGCGGGATGTCTTCGCCGATGATGTACTTGTTGCGCAGCAGCGACGAGACCTTGTCCATGATCATCACCACCACCACCAGGATCAGGGTGATGAACATCACCACGTCCCAGTTCCACAGCCGCATGTTCTCCGCGTACACCAGGCCGATGCCGCCGGCACCGACGAAACCCAGCACCGCCGCAGAGCGGGTGTTGGATTCGATCTGGTACAGGCTGAGCGCCAGGAAGGTGGGGAACGACTGGGTGAAGATGCCGTAGCGGTGCTTCTGCAACCCGTTGGCGCCTACCGCCGTCAGGCCGCGGCTCGGGGACTTGTCCACCGCCTCGTGCCCTTCGGCGTACAGTTTGCCCAGCAGCCCGACATCCTGCATCACGATAGCCAACACCCCGGCCAGCGGCCCCATGCCGACGGCGCGCACGAAGATCAGCCCCCAGATCGCCATATCGATACCGCGCAGCACGTCCAGCATGCGGCGCACCAGCACGGAGATCGGCCGCAGCAGCGGCGTCGACATCACGTTGCGCGCGGCGAAGAACGACAGCGGCAGCGCGATCAGCGACGCGGTGATGGTGCCGGCGAACACGATGGCGATGGTGATGCCAATCTGCTGGAAGTAGTACATGAACGGCCAGTTGGCGAAGTCATGCCAGACGAACATGCGCAGGAAATAGCGTCCCAGCTGCTGGCAGCCGTTGATAAACTGCGGCCAGCTAATGCCGAAGACCAGGAAGAAGAACACGTAGTACAGCACGATCGCCAAGGCGATCAGGCCGACGGTGCGCAGGTAGCGCCCCTGCTGCGCGAAGATCGCCGGATGCTGCTGTTTCAACTGGCGCAGCGTTTCCGCCGACGCCGGAGTGCCCGCTGTCATTTTGCCCCCTCCACCACGCGCTTGCGCAGCTCGCCCGACACGTAGTCGAGCACGGAAACCACCACGATGATCAGCAGCAGCGTCATGCTGACCTGATCGTAACGGTCGAGTTTAATGTTGGTCATCAGCTCCTGGCCGATGCCGCCCGCGCCCACCAGCCCCAAAATGGTCGACTGACGAAAGTTGATCTCCAGCCGCATGAAGCTGTAGGAGAGAAACACCGGCTTCACCTGCGGCCACAGGCCAAAGCGCATGCGCTGCAGCGGCGTGGCACCGCAGGCCGCCAGCCCGCGCACCGGTTTGTTGGAGGCGGTTTCGATCGATTCGTAGAACAGCTTGGTCAGGCTGCCGATGGTGTGCAGCGCCAGCGCCAGGAAGCCGGGAATGGCGCCGATGCCGAACGCCATCACGAACATCACCGCCCACGCCAGCTCAGGCATGGTGCGCAGAAACGCCACCAGCGTGCGGATCGCCAGCCGCACCGAGGCCGGGGTATAGGTGTTGCCGGCCGCCAGAAACGCCAGCACGGTCGCCACCAGCACCGAAAAAATGGTCGCCGCCAGCGCCAGCTGCAGGGTCTCCCAGATCAGCGGCAGCTGAATGTTCAGGCGATAGCCCCAGTAAGCCAGCGAGCCTTCGGTACGCCCGTCGGCGAACAGCAGGTGCCAGTGCAGCGTCGGAACGGTTTCGGCCAGATAGTCGAAGAAGTGCGGAATAGACACCCAGACGGTGTGCAGGTTGAACTCGGCGAGGTTGCCGGCGCCCAGGTACAGCACCACCAGCCCGAGCGACCACAGCAGCGCTTCGCGCTTTTGCTTGCTGCGGATCCGTTGGTAATAGTGTGCGAAATCGGTATTCAAAACAGGTCTTCCATCGTTATGGAACAAGGGGTTCAGCATGCTGAACCCCTTCATTCGGGCGGCCGAGGCAGCCGGGAATCAACGGTCGCCTTTGGTCAGCTCGCGCTTCATATCGATGATGGTCTGGTATTCCGCCAGGGTGGTGTCGCCGATGTGCTGTTTGCCGCCCATCGCTTTGATAAAGCACGCGTGATCGTCTTTATCCAGCTTCTTGATGGCGGTGACCACTTTGGCCTTAAAGTCGGCCGGCAGCGAGTTGCTCACCAGGATCGGGCCGTTCGGGATCAGCGGCGACTGCCAGATGATGCGGATCTGTTTCATCAGGTCCGGGTGATCCATGCGGATCATGCGGGTGAACGCGCCGCTGGTGTAGCCGGTGTTGTAGTCGCCGATCATCGACGCCCAGGTCACCGCGCCTTCAAACTGGCCGTTCAGCACGCCGAGGATGTCCTGCTCGTGGCCGCCGGAGAAGGTGACGCTGGAGAAGGTGTTGTTGTATTTGTTGTCGACCGTGCCGCCGAACAGCTTTTTAAACGCCTGGTTCGGGATCAGGAAGCCGGAGGTGGAGTCCGGATCGGCGAAGCCGATGGCCTTGCCCTTCAGGTCTTCCAGTTTCTGGTATGGGCTGCCGGCCTTCACCACCACCACCGAATGGTAGCCGCGCGACTGGTCGACGTCGTCGACCGCGATGCCGACGATGTCCACCGCTTTCGGATCCTTGATGTAGACCGAGGCGAACGACGACGGCGACATGCTGAGCACCAGGTCAATCTTGCCGCCCAGCAGGCCCTGGATCACGCCGGAATAGTCGGACGAGTTGCGCAGCTTGGTATCGACGTTCAGCTCTTTGTCCAGGAACTGCTTCACGCACTGGTTATCGCCGATCTGCTGGGTGGCGTTCTGGCCGCCGAGAATGCCCAGGTTCAGCTCTTTCGGCGCATCCGCTGCGGCAGCATTAAAGACCATCATCGCGCCGGCCATCAGGGTGGTCAGACTCAATACTTTTTTCATTAGGTGTGCCTTGTGTGTAAAGGGTAAAGGTCAAAAGTGCTTCAATGGATCTGATTGGCTTCTTCGCCATACAGCTGGTGCAGGATCCGCTCGTTCAGTTGCGAAGGATGCCCGTCAAACACGATCTTCCCGTGGGCGATGCCGATCACCCGCGAGCAATACTCTTTCACCAGTTCGACCGAGTGCAGGTTCACCATCACCGCGATGCCGTCTTCGCTGATTTTCTGCAGCGCGTCCATGATGCGGCGGGTGTTTTTCGGATCGAGCGACGCCACCGGCTCATCGGCCAGCAGGATTTGCGGATTTTGCATCAGCGCGCGGCAGATGGCGACGCGCTGCATCTGGCCGCCGGAGAGGTGCTCGGCGCGCTGCAGCGCGTGCGGCAGCATGTTGAGCCACTGCAACAGCTCGATGGCGCGAGCGCGGTCGGCGTCATCGAACAGTTTGAAGAAGGATTTCAGGGTGGAGGTGTGGCTCAGGCGCCCCAGCAGCACGTTGGTCATCACGTCCAGCCGCGGCACCAGGCAGAAGTCCTGGAAGATCATGCCGCAGCGCGCGCGCCACTGGCGCATCTGGCGGCCGGCAAGCTGGGCGATATCCTGCGCCACGCCATCGTCTTCGAAGTGCAGCATCTCGCCGCAGCTGGAAGGAATAGTGCCGTTGAGGGTGTGCAGCAGCGTGGACTTGCCCGCGCCGGAACGGCCGATCACCGCCACGAACTCGCCGGCGTGCAGATCGAAATTGATGTCATCCAGCACGCGCTGCTGCGCTTTGTAGGCCTTGCCGAGCCCCTTTACCGATAACACTTTGCGGGATGCGGCGGCGTGCTGCCCTGGAAAGTCGTGCTGCGCCAATTTTAACAGTGCCTGAGCCATATGATTTCTCTGGTTTCAGTGGCTAATCATTATGGGCACCTATTAACGGATAAGTTTATGACAGTGGGATGATGGTTTTATGGCCGGGGCGTGACGCGTGCCGCCCCGGCGTGCGCATCATTCCAGGCTAAAGAAGTCCAGCCCCAGCGCCGCCTTGACCTGCTGCAGCGTCTGCCGGCTGACCTGATGCGCGCGGCGGGTGCCGTGCTGCAGGATGCGCGTCAGCTCGCCTTTATCGGCGATGAATTCGGCGCGGCGAGTGCGGATCGGTTCGAGCAGGCTCTGCAGGCAATCCTCCAGCAGCCGTTTGATTTTCACGTCCCCCAATCCGCCGCGCCGGTAGTGCGCCTTCAGCTCCGCCACCAGCGCGGCGTCGTCGCAGAAGGCGTCCAGATAGGTGAACACCATGTTGCCCTCCACCCGGCCGGGATCGCTGACGTTGAGATGACCGGGATCGGTGAACATGCTCATCACCGCCTTGTGCACCTCGTCGGCGCCGGCGCCAAGCGGGATGGCGTTGCCGCGCGATTTCGACATCTTGCCCTGCCCGTCCAGCCCCGGCAGACGCCCGACGTTGCTCAACAGCGGCTGGCACTCCGTCAGCACCGGTTGGCCGACGATGTGGTTGAAGCGCCGCACGATCTCGTTGGTTTGCTCCAGCATCGGCAACTGATCCTCGCCGACCGGCACGTGGGTGGCGCCAAAGGCGGTGATGTCCGCCGCCTGGCTGACCGGATAGATCAAAAAGCCGGCCGGCAGGCTGCGGGCGAAATCCTTCTCGGCGATTTCACTTTTCACCGTCGGGTTGCGTTCCAGCCGCGCCACGCTGACCAGATTGAGGTAGTACATCGTCAGCTCGGCCAACGCCGGCAGCGCCGACTGCAGGCAAATGGTGGTCTTGTGCGGATCGATGCCGACCGCCAGATAGTCAGCCACTACGTTGAGCACGTTGGCGCTGATTTTTTGCGGATTGTTGCCGTTGTCGGTCAGGCCCTGCAAATCCGCCACCATCACCGTTTGGTTATGCTGGTGCTGCAGTTCCACGCGCTGGCGCAGCGAGCCGACGAAGTGCCCTAAATGCAGTGGGCCGGTGGCGCGATCGCCGGTAAGAATGGTGTAGCTCATGACAGTGCTCCTGAAGGTCTGTAGACCGCCGGATCAACGCCACAAAAAATAATGCCGCCAAACCGGCGGCATTAAAAAGAGATGTGAATACTCGTGCCGCCTCAGAAGAGGCGCCACCATGACTGATTGTGGGTGGAGTGCATCGATATATTCATGGCATCAAGGTATACCCGCTGCGGCAGCGCGTCAATAACCCGCCGCCGATGCGTAAGACGACGTTACATTCCGGCATTTGCGTTCCTGGCTCGGCGCGCTAGGGTAAAACCTTCAACCTGAAAAAGGAGCGCATGATGAAGATCGGATTTGCCGGACTGGGTGGGATGGGCAGCGCCATGGCGGCCAACCTGTTGCAGGCGGGCTTCGCCTTAACGGTATGGAACCGCTCGCCGCAGGCGGCGCAGCCGCTGGTGAGCGCCGGCGCGCGGCAGGCCGAGCGGCCGGAACAGTTGGCCGATGCCGACGTGCTGATCACCATGCTGGCCGACGATGCCGCCACGCAACAGGTGGTGGTGGACAGCGGATTGCTGCAGCGAATGAAACCGGGCGCGCTGCATATCAATATGGCGACCATCTCGGTCGAACTCGCCAAACGCCTGACGACGCTGCATGCGGAACACGGCATCGGCTATCTCGCCGCGCCGGTGCTGGGCCGGGTCGACGTGGCCGCCGCCGGCAAGCTGAATATTCTGGCGGCCGGCGATAGCGAGCGGCTGAAGCAAGCGCAGCCGCTGTTCGATGCCCTCGGCCAGAAAACCTGGCACTTCGGCGCCGATCCGGCGCAGGCCAACGTGGTCAAGATCGCCACCAACTTTACGCTGGCCAGCGCCATTGAAGCGATGGCGGAAGGCAGCGCGCTGGTGCGCAACTACGGCGTGTCCGGCGCCGACTACCTGCAGATGCTGAGCAGCACCGTCTTCGCCGCCCCGGCCTATCAGGGCTATGGCGCGCTGATCGCCGCCGAGAAGTATTCACCCGCCGGATTCCGGCTGGCGCTGGGGCTGAAGGACGTCGGGCTGGCGCTGGCCGCCGGCGCCGACAGCCATACGCCGATGCCGTTCGCCGGGGTGCTGAAAGACAACTTCCTCGACGCGATGGCGCAGGGGGATGCGGATCTGGACTGGGCGGCGCTGGCCAAGGTGGCGGCGCGGCGGGCGGGCCTGAAATAACGAACGGGGGCGTTGGCCCCCGTTTTCCGTTCTCAGAACACGATGTCCGCCGCGGGCACCGCGCGGATCGGCACGCCGAAGCTGTCGATGTTCGACAGCGTCTCGTTATGGTGGGTGCGGATCAGCAGGCCGTCGGCATAGGATTTGTCGTGGCAGGTATGCGCATCCGCCGCCAGCGTCACCGGATAGCCGCGCGCCGCCGCGCTGCGCACCGTGGTATCGATGCAAAACGGCGTGGAGTAGCCGCACACCACCAGCTGCGATACGCCGTTGGCGATCAGTAACGCGCCGAGCGAGGTGCGCAGGAACGAGTCCGGCGTGGTTTTCTCCACCCGATGGTCGCCCGGCGCCACCGTCAGCGCCGCGAGCACTTGCCAGGCGGCGCTGCCGTGCGGCAACTCATCGTCCGGCGTATGGTGCTGAATGACGACAACCGGCGCACCGGCCCGGCGGGCGCGCTCGCTCAGCTGATTGATGCGCGCAACGGTGCCCGCGGCATCCGCCGGCGGCGGCGTAAACAACCCTTCCTGCACATCGATAATCAACAGCGCGGTGGTCATGGCGGCTCCTGAAGAAAAGATAAGCGCGTCAGCACACCGGCTGGCGCGGGCGGAAAATATGGTCGACGCCCTGCTCGCGCAGCCTGTGCACCAGATCGTGCCCGCCATTCGGCGTGGCGTGCGCCAATTGGCGCTCGGCGGTAAACACCGGGCTGGCCCAGAACAGGTTAACCGGATCGCCATACTGCTGCGGCAGAGCCAGGTGCGCGTGATGCGGGTAGAAGGACGACGATAAAATATAGCCCTCATAGCCCAGCGGCGCCACGTCGGACTCCAGCGTATGTCCTTCGCCGATCCAGGTCAGCCGCGCCCACGGCGCATGAGCGAAACCGGCCAGCGCGCTGGCCATCTGCACCGCGTTGTCTTCGGTCATGTATTGACTGTCGATGGCGATCGCCATCTCCATGCGGCGATAGCGCGAAGCCTCGTCGTTGAACAGGATCTCCACCCACGGCATCGGCCGGATGCTGACCCCCATGGTGAGGAAGTAATAGATGCCGTCGCGTTCGTGCTGGGTGATGGCCATCGGCGGCCACTTGCCCTGATCGATGGCGTAGTATTTTACCGAAGGGCCGAAATGCGGCTCATAGCGCGCCTGAAAATCGCGCTGCATCTTCGGCCACGGATTGCCCTCTTCACGCTGCCAGCTGCGCCAAAACTGGCGGGTGCTTTCCGCCAGCGCATATTGGGTGTTGGTCGAGGCCGAACCGAGCGGATAGGCCAGTGGGCTCTCCTTGATACAGCTGGCCGAATAGCACACCGAATGATCGATATACAGGCTCCAGCCGGGGATCACCGCCAACAGTTGGCCGTAATACCACAGGGCCGCGCCGTCGTCGCTTTCGCTCCACACCACCATCAGCCCTTCCGGGTTCAGCGGCGCTTCCCCTTCCAGGTTGCGGCAAAACTCCGCCGCCAGCATCGGCGGCTGCCCTTGTTCCAGCGCGGCGCGATCCTCCTGCAGCGGCGCGGCGGCCAGATTGCGCAGCCAACAGGCGCGCACCTGATAGCGATCGCTGTAGGCTTCGGCGGGATAGATGTAAAAATAGGCTGCCCGGTGATCTTGCTGAACCACCGCGACCAGCGTCTGGTTCTCATTGCTGACTTCAGCAAGTACGTATGACTCGTTCATATCACCTCAATAGGGTCAGGGCGCGGCAGAATCGGCTGCGCGCCAAAAATGGAATGTGGCTTTGCCCCAAGTGTAAAACGCATTACTGGCCGGATCACCCGTAAAAGTCTCAAAAACGGCCGTAAACGAAGATAAACAAAGGCTAATTATAGCGGCTGCGGCTCATGATGGCTGAGTGATGCGCCGCACCGCACGCTGATAGGAACCGTTGCGCATCGACGCGCCCAGCACCTTGCCCAAACCGGCGGCGCCCGTTCGCACCAGCCGCCGCCGCAGCGCACCCGGATGAAAACCGAACTGCCGCTGCGCCCAATCGGGTAACAGATCGATGCCCGCCTGCATCACCACCCCGCCGAGGGGGCGCGCCAATGCGCTCGGCGCCGGCGCCTTCAGCAGAATGCGCGCCACCTCTTGCGTGCGTTCATCACACACCAGCTGCGGCCGCATCGCCTGCAGGTATTCTTCGACCTCCGCGCAGGACTGAGGAATTGCCGTCGCCCCCAGCGCGGCGGCCACGCGCGCCGCTTCACGATAGTATTGATCCTGCAAATCGCGGGAAAGGTGCGGGTTGCGGTAGCGCAGGTGGCTGGCCAGAAAACGGCTGCTCTCCGCCACGTGCACCCAGGTCAGCAGCGCCGGATCGCTGGCGGCATAAGGCGTGCCGTCGCTGCCGACGCCGGTCACCCGCAGATGGATGGCTTTGACTTTGGCGATCAGCCGCTGCGCCTCGGCGGTCGGGCCAAAGGTGGTGACCGACACGAACTGGCTGGTGCGGCGCAGGCGGCCGATCATATCTTCGCGAAAATTGGAGTGCTCCCACACCCCAGCCAGCGCCAGCGGGTGCAGCATTTGCAGCAGCAAGGCGCTGACGCCGCCGCACAGCATCGGGGTGAAATCGCGATGTACCTGCCAGATGACAGACTGCGGGCCGAACAAGCCCGGATCGCCCGGCGGGTTCTCAAAATCAACGCCGCCGAGCGCCAGCCCGGTCAGGCTGAGCACCTGTTTTTCTATCGCTGCGCGTACCGCTTCCATCCTGCCGCCCTCTTGCTGGTTCAGCGGCCAGTGTATCACGCGACGAACGCCTCATTGCGCCCTGCGGCGGTTGAAAGCATTAACTTGCTGAATTACAGTTGTTATACCGCTTGCGAGAAGGCGGGCCTATTCGATCCACTGCAGAGGCGCTTTGCAGGGCGTTAACCCACGTTAATTCGGCACTAACCCCACAAAACCTCTATCTAGTTTCTTTTCCTTCAACTTAGATAGCAGAGAGTTCGATGATTACCATCAGAGCACGCGCGGCGGAAGACAACGCGCAATTGGCAGATATCTGGCTGCGTTCGGTGCGCGCCACCCACCATTTTTTAACCGAAGACAACATCGCGCAGCTGTTCCCGCTGGTGCTGAACGACTACCTGCCGGCGGTCAACGTTTGGGTGGCCGAAGACCGACCGGGGCATCCCTGCGGCTTTATCGGCCTGAACGGCAACAAGGTGGAGATGCTGTTTATCGACGCCGATCAGCGCGGCCAAGGCGTGGGCAAAGCGCTGTTGACCCACGCGGAAACGCTGCACGATGAGCTGCAGCTGGACGTGAACGAGCAAAATCCGCAGGCCAGCGGCTTCTACCGCCACTACGGGTTTGTCATCACCGGCCGCTCGCCGCTCGACGGCCAGGGCAACCCGTTCCCGCTGCTGCACATGAAGCTGGACAAACGCTAGCCTTCCGCCGGCCGCCCTGCGGCCGGTCAGTCTATTGACAAAGAGGGGAAAAAGCGTGGTTTTTCCCCTCTTTGTGGTGATCAGCCGAAAATCAATAAATTGATTTTCCTTGTTTTTTATTCGGTGCTCTCTGCCAACCCGGCAAGGGTCTAAGGTTTGTCATCAATCTCGCCGGCCGCCCTGCGGCCGGTTTTCTTCCCCCGCCTCCCCCGTCGCCTTATATATCAAATCAGAATAAGTAATAGATTTTACATTCTTCCTGTCACTATCAACCCTCGGTAGGATTGCCCGGTATTCACCCGCAACAGAGGTTCCGTCAGCCGAAAAGCCGAACGATCTCTGTCCGGCGCACCGCGCTCTGGACGGAATGCTGTGATGTATCGATAAGGATCCGCTTCGCTATGATCGTTCTTTCGAACGTTTGCAAAACTTTTGACAGCACACAGGGCCGCGTCGTAGCGGTAGACAACGTCAGCCTGGCGGTAGAGGCCGGGCAAATTTACGGCATCATCGGCTACAGCGGCGCCGGCAAAAGCACCCTCATCCGCCTGCTCAACGGCCTGGAAACGCCCACCAGCGGCCGCATCGACGTCGGCGGCTTCGATATCGCCCGCGCCAAAGGCAGCCATCTGCGCCAGGCACGGCTGAAAATCAGCATGGTGTTTCAGCACTTCAACCTGCTGTGGTCGCGCACCGTCAGCCAGAACATCGCGTTTTCCATGCAGATCGCCGGCGTGCCCAAGGCGCAGATTGCGCCGCGCGTGGCGGAACTGATCGCGCTGGTCGGCCTGCAGGGGCGCGAAAACGCCTACCCGTCGCAGCTCAGCGGCGGCCAAAAGCAGCGCGTCGGCATCGCCCGCGCGCTGGCCAATAACCCGAGCGTGCTGCTGTGCGACGAGGCCACCTCGGCGCTCGATCCGCAGACCACCGACGCCATTCTCGACCTGCTGTTGGACATCAACCGTCAGCTGAAATTGACCATCGTGCTGATCACCCACGAGATGCACGTGGTGCGCAAAATCTGCCACCGCGTGGCGGTGATGGAAAACGGCCGCATCGTCGAAGAAGGCCCGGTGCTCGACGTGTTCACCCGGCCGCAGCAGCCGATCACCCGGCAGTTCGTCAAACAGGTGTCGCAGTATGCGGACACCGAAGAGAGCTTCAACCCGCAGCTCACCGCCCACCTGCCGGGGGCGATTTTCAAGTTGACCTTCGTCGGCGTGCAAACCCATCAGGCGGTGATTTCTGAAGTGATCCGGCGCTACGCCCTGACCATCAACATTCTGCACGGCAAGATCAGCCACACCCTCAACGGTTCGTTCGGCGAACTGTACATCCACGCCGAAGGCAACGAACAACAAGTCGCCGACATGCTCAAGTTGCTGAACGAAAGAAACATCGCCGTCGAGGTTATCCAACATGATTGAATCCCTGTTCCCCCACCTGCGTCTGGACCAACTGTGGGACGCCACCTGGGAAACGCTGTACATGACCGGCATCGCCGGTTTGGCCACGCTGGTGCTGGGCATCGTGCTCGGCGTGCTGCTGTTTTTAACCTCGAAGGGCCAGCTGTTGCAGAACCGGGCGGTCTACTCGCTGATCTCCGTGTTGGTCAACGTCTTCCGCTCCATTCCGTTCATCATTCTGATCGTGCTGCTGATCCCGTTCACCAAGTCGCTTATCGGCACCATTCTCGGCGCGGATGCGGCCCTGCCGGCGCTGATCGTCGGCGCGGCGCCGTTCTATGCCCGGCTGGTGGAGATCGCGCTGCGCGAGGTCGACAAAGGAGTGATCGAAGCGGCGCGCTCGATGGGCGCCAAAAACCGCACCCTGATTTTCCGCGTATTGCTGCCGGAAAGCTCGCCGGCGCTGGTTTCCGGCATCACCGTCACCCTGATCGCACTGGTGAGCTACACCGCGATGGCCGGGGTGATCGGCGCCGGCGGCCTGGGCAACCTGGCCTATCTGGAAGGCTTCCAACGCAACCACAGTGACGTGACGCTGGTGGCGACGCTGACGATCCTGCTGATCGTTTTCGTCATTCAGTTCATTGGCGACACCCTGACAAGAACGCTCGATAAACGTTAATTAACCAAGGAAAACGATGATGAAAAAGCACCTACTGATGTTGGCTTTCGCCTCCGTCGCCACTCTGGCTTCTTTTGGCGCCGCCGCGGCGACCAAGCTGGTGGTCGGCGCCTCCAACGTGCCGCACGCCGAGATCCTCGAACAGGCTAAACCGATACTGGCAAAAGAAGGCATCGATCTGCAGATCAAGCGCTTCCAGGACTACATCCTGCCGAACACTGCGCTGGCCAGCCATGACATTGACGCCAACTATTTCCAGCACGTGCCTTACCTGAACTCGGTGCTGAAAGACCACGCCGACGACAAGAGCTACGACTTCGTCAGCGCCGGCGCGATCCATATTGAGCCTATCGGTATCTACTCGAAGAAGTACAAGAGCCTGAAAGATCTGCCGGAAAACGGCAAAATCATCATGCGCGACGCGGTGGCGGAAGAAGGCCGCATCCTGTCTATTTTTGAACGGGAAGGCGTGATCAAGCTGAAGCCGGGGGTGAGCAAAGTGGACGCGCGCATCACCGACGTGGTGGAAAACCCGAAACACCTGAAGTTCCAGGCCAACGTTGAGGGCGCGCTGCTGCCACAGATGTATAACAACAACGAAGGCGACGCGGTGGTGATCAACGCCAACTACGCCATCGACGCCGGGCTGAATCCGACCAAGGATCCGATCGCGGTCGAAAGCGGCGAAAACAACCCGTACGCCAACATCATCACCGTGCACAAAGCCGACGTGAACAAGCCGGGGATCGTGGCGCTGGTCAAAGTGCTGCACTCCAAACCGATTCAGGACTTTATCCGCGAGAAGTACCAGGGCGCGGTGATCCCGGTCAATCAGTAATGGGTTACGCGGCCCGGTAAAAGCCGGGCCGGTTGTCACACCTTATTGCCAATCTGGCTGAGCCGCGGCCACACCAGCATCAACGCCTCCAGCAACCGCAGCAGATCGCTGCGGCTTGCCCCTTCGCGCGCCTGCACCGACATGCCTTCAATGGTGCAAATGACGTATTTCGCCAGCAGCGCGGTGTCGGTCTTCGCCAGCAGTTCCCCCTGCTGCACCTTGCGATCGAAACAGGCTTTCAGCGCCGCTTCCTGGGCATGATGTTTTTTGCGCAGCATCTGGGCGACGTCGTCGGACGCGGACGACAGCGCGGCGGAGGCGCACACCATAAAACAACCTGACGGCGTATCGGGATCGGTAAACACTTCGACGGAAGAACGCACGTAGGCCTCGACGATCTCGGCTACCGGCAACGCCTGTTCCAACAGTTGGTTGGTGCAGGTGGTGTATTTTTGCAGATAGCGTTCCACCGCCGCGCGGAACATCCCTTCCTTGTTGCCGAACTCCGCATACAGCGTTGGCGCTTTGGCGCCGGTCACTTCCACCAGATCGGCCAGCGAGGTGGCTTCATAGCCGTGCCGCCAGAACAGATCGAGCGCGCTTTCCAGCGCCCGGTCGCGATCAAATTGTTTCGGCCTGCCACGGCTCTTTTTGCCGCAGACCTCTTCATTGATGCTCATCATTCTCTCCTGTCCCGCTCCACAGCAGGGTTAGCACAAATAACTTAACGATCATTATAAAAAAATATTGCGCCCTCGTCGAGAACCGATTAGCATTTAGTTATCGATCGTTAAGATAATTTAGCGAAGCGGATTAAACCCCTCTATTCACCGTTATCGGAAAGGAATTAACATTATGAAAAACTTAAAATTAACCTTAGCAGCCCTCACTCTGGCCAGCATTTCCTTCGGCAGCTTCGCCGCTGATTTGGTCCAGAACCAACCGGCTGGCCAGCAGAAAGTGGGCGTCATTACCGTCAGCGGCGCATCCGATCTGACCTCGCTGGAAAGCAGCCTGGCCGCCAAAGCCGATCAGGCCGGTGCAAAATCCTTCCGTATCATCGGCGCCGGCGGTAACAACCAGCTGCACGGGACCGCAGAAATCTATCAATAACAATGAATTAAACCAACGGATCGCGATAAGTTGTGCTCCCGACGCCAGGGCGTCAAAAAAAATTAATTAACGAGCATTAAAAAAATACTTGCAATCCGTCAAACCGGCATCTAACATTAAATTATCGATCGTTAATTAATTTAACGACCTTACAAAACAAACATCGTAAAGAACAAAGATAGGAAATAAGACCATGAAAAACCTGAAAATGACCATCGCCGCCATCGCACTGGCTTCCGTCTCCTTCGGCAGCTTCGCCGCCGAACTGGTTAACGCACAACCCGTCGACCTGCAAAAAGCCGGCGTCGTCACCGTCAGCGGCGCGTCCGACCTGAGCAGCCTGGAAAACAAACTGGCGGCCAAAGCCGATGCGGCGGGCGCAAAATCCTTCCAGATCATCGCCACCACCGGTGACAATAAACTGCACGGCACCGCGATCATCTACAATTAATGGCCGGATCGGCAATCGTGCAAAAGGGCGGCTCAGGCCGCCTTTTGCTTGCTTTAACGCCAACGTTCTGTTGTAAGCTGTAGCGACCTTTTTCCGCTGAGCCGAGCAACGCCATGACTCCCCTGCTGTTCCACAAATATCACGGTCTGGGCAATGACTACCTGGTATGCCACCGTTCGGTCGCCGATCCGCTGAGCCATGAACAGATCCGCCTGCTGTGCCACCCGCATTACGGCATCGGTTCCGACGGCCTGCTGATCGACAGCGGCGACGCCGTCAATCCCACCTTGCGCATCATCAACCCGGACGGTTCCGAAGCGGAGAAGAGCGGCAACGGCCTGCGTATCTACGCGCGCTATCTGTTTGACAGCGGCCGCGTGGGCCATCAACCGTTTTTGGTGCACACCGCCGGCGGCGACGTGCGCTGCCAGGTGGCGCAAGACGCGCATCAGATAACGGTGGAAATGGGGCGCGCCAATTTCAGCCCGGCGGCGCTGCCGGCGTTGATCGATCTGCCGGAGGCGCTGAACTATCCGCTGCCCCTGAGGGAGGAGACGTTAAGCGTTTCGCTGGTGTCGATGGGCAACCCGCACTGCGTGGTGCCGGTGGAAAAACTGGATCTGGCGCAGGTGCATCGGCTCGGACCGCAGATTGAACGCCATCCGCTGTTCCCGAAACGCACCAATGTACAACTGGTGGAAGTGGTCGATCGCCAGACGCTGCGCATCGGCATCTGGGAGCGCGGCGCCGGTTTTACCCTCGCCTCCGGCAGCAGCAGCTGCGCCGCCGCCAGCGTGATGCGCAAGTTGGGACGAGTCGGCGATCGGGTTAGCGTGCGGATGCCGGGCGGCGAGCTGCAGATCGCCTTCAGCGGCGATTTTCAGGTCAGCATGCGCGGACCGGTGCATAAAATCGCCACTCTGACGCTGGACGAAGATTGTTTTGCCGGCGGCGCAGGGCTGTTTACGGGATCCACCCCAGCAGTCTGAACCACAGATAATCCAACGGCACCAGCAGCGCAAAGCTGAGCGCGGCCAACAGCAGGCACAGCTTCAGCCCCTCGCGCGCCGGCACTTTGCCCATCCCCATCGCCACCACGATCGGCGAAGCCTGATACGGCAGCAGCGGCGTGGCGTAACCGATTACCTGGGTCATCAGCACCGTCAGCAGCGGCAAGCCGCTGCCTGCGGACAACGCCTGCGCCAGCGGAGTAAACAGCGCCGGCACGCCGTTGGCGGTCACCACGAAATTCAGCAACGAGGTGATCCCCACCAGCGAACCGAACGCAGCGAACGGTTTGCCATGCAGATCCGGCATCATCGCCAGCAGCGCACCGCCCAACCGATCGCCGAGCCCCGAGTGGCTGACCAATGCGGTCAGCCCCAGGATCCCCGCCACGTAGATACAGGTGCGCACGTTAACCCCGGCGGCGAACTGCTCGCCGTTGAGAAACCCGATACGCGGCAACAGGCAGAAACACGCTGCCGCCAACCCCACCCAGGCGGGAGCGATGCCGTGCCAGCTGTCGGTCATCCACAACAGCACCGTGGCGCCCAACAGCGCGATCAGCCGCCATTCGGCGGCGCTGAGCGGGGTTTGCGCCGCCTCGGCCGCCACCGGCTGCGGCCGCGCACGGAACAGGCCGCAGATGCACAGCGTCAGCAGCGCGCCTTTGGCGATCCCGAGCACCGGGGCGTGCAACAGCAGGTAAGAAAGATAAGCGAAATGGCTGCCATAGGCGCTTTCCGCCGCGCCGCTCATCACCAGATTGGGCACGTTGGCCGGCAGGATGCTGGCGGAGAGCTGGAAGGTGCCGAACCCCACCGCCAGCGCCAAACCGATGCGGCCGCGCGAGCCTTCCGCCAGACCGGCGCGATTGGCCAACGCCATGACGATCGGCATCAGCAGCGTAATCCGCCCCATATTGGAAGGCATGACAAACGCCAGCGCGTAGCTTATCGCCACCACGCCGCCCACCAGCCGGGGCCAGGAACCGGCCAGATGCGGCAAGAGTCGGTTGGCCAGGCGATCCGCCAAACCGGTGCTGCGGATGGCGGAGCCCAGCACGAAACCGCTGAGCACCAGCCAGAATGCGGAAGACGCGAAACCGGAAAAGGTCACCGCGGCGGGCGCCAGCTGCAAGACCATCACCGCCGTAAAGAACAGCAGCGCGACCACATACTCCGGCAAGCGGGCGCTGGCCCATAGCGCGATGACCACCAGCGTGACCAGCGCGGGCAGCGCCATCGGATCCCCCAACATAGTTTCCTCCCTGATAAAACGTTGTGATTGTTATCAAACGGTTAACAGGGTGACACAAAGCGCGGGCGCTAACCTTGAAACCGCTCACATATCGTCGCTCTGGAGATTTTTCAGCATGCATACGTTGCAGCCGTGGTGGCCGGTATTGCCGCGCCGTTCCGTCAACAGCGTGAACCCCAGCGCATAGTACAACCCGATCGCCTCTTTCAACTGTTCGGTGGTTTCCAGGTAGCAGTAGCGATACCCCGCCGCCCGCGCCGCCTTCAGCGCCTGCACCACCATATGGCGCGCCATGCCCAGCCCGCGCGCGCCGGGTTTGAAAAACAGTTTTTGCAGCTCGCAATAGCCGGGCTCTTCGCCGGCCAGCGGCGCCATGCCGACGCCCCCCACCACCTGTCCGTCCCGCTCCAGCACCCAGTAGTGGCCGCCGTTGTCGCGATACAGACCGGTCAGCCGATCGAGATCCGGATCGTGCAGACTGACCCCTTCCATTTTGTCCATGCCGTACTCGCGAAACACGTCGCGAATGATCGCCGCCATCGCCGCATCGTCGCGCTCGGCGATCGGCCGCACCCGCAGATTGGCGTCGCGCTGTTTGCGCGCGCTGCGCAGCGCCGCGGTCATCTTTTTCATCGCCGCAGTGGTGCTCGCCAGCTCATCGTCGTCCAACTGCGCCAGCGCCGCCTGCATAAAACCGTCGGCGTCGTTCTCGATGCCGGCCAGCGTCTTGCCGCCCTGTTTACTCAACCGATGCAGGCTGTGCCGCTTGTCATCCGGATGATCTACCGTTTCTATCACGCCGGCGGCGACCAGGCTGCGCAACGCCCGGCTGGCGCTTGCCTTGTCAATGCACAATCGGGCCGCCAGCTCGGTGACGCCGAGCGGCTGCTCGCTGACTTCGATCATCAGATGGATCTGCAACGGCGAAAAGCGCGAGCCGTTGCTCTGCTTGTTCAACATGCCGAATTCTCTGACCAAATTGCGCGCCAATGCTCTGAAATCCCTGATGTTCACGGCGTTATGCTCCCCTGTTCTCCCACCTTCAGGCTACGTTGGATGGGTTATTGGTTGATAGTGTTATCTAATTTTGAACATAACGATAACGCATAAACAATTGCGAATGAATAACCAACCCGGCACCTGAATATGTCAAAATATTTCATATAACAGCATTTAAATCCAATTTAAAACAAATTAATAAAATTAAAAATCATACTAAGATTTAAAGTTGAAATAAAAATCCAGTAAAAGTGAGCATAAAAACGGCAAAAGTGGGTAAAACAAAAAATAAAATAAATATCCATTTGAAATTTAAAAGATAAAATTTAAAACGTAAAAACTTGATAGCAACAACTCAAGCGCTACCTCGTCAACGTCGGTTACATATTTACGCCTGCCTTCGCGCGCTTCCCTGCGCCATTGTCCCTTTTGCCAAAAGTAGCCCATGCTTTAACTGCTTCTCTCCTTCTGGCTAACCGGGACGCTGGCTCATGACGAAAAAAACCACCCTGCTGCAATTCTTCCACTGGTACTACCCCGACGGCGGCAAACTGTGGCAGGAGGCCGCCGAGCGCGCCCCGCACCTGGCCGAACTGGGCATCACCGATCTGTGGCTGCCGCCCGCCTGCAAGGGCGCTTCCGGCGGCTACTCCGTCGGCTACGATACTTACGATCTGTTCGATCTGGGCGAGTTTGACCAGAAAGGCAGCGTGGCGACCAAATACGGCGACAAGGCGGCGCTGGAACATGCCGCCAATACGCTGCGCGAACACGGCGTGGGCGTGCTTTACGATGTGGTGTTCAACCACAAGCTCGGCGCGGACGAGAAAGAACGGGTGCACGTGTTCAAGGTGGACGCCAACAACCGCAACGACATTGACGATCAGGGCTTCGACGCGCTGGCCTACACCCGCTTCACCTTCCCCGGCCGCCAGGGCGTGCATTCCGAATTTATCTGGGATTACAAATGCTTCAGCGGCGTCGACTATGTTGAGCAGCCGGACGACAAAGGGGTGTTCAAAATCGCCAACGATTATGGCGACGACGGTTGGAACGATCAGGTCGACGACGAGAAAGGCAACTACGACTATCTGATGGGCGCCGACGTGGAGTTCCGCAATACCGCCGTGACGGAGGAGCTCAAATACTGGGCGCGCTGGCTGTTGGAAACCTTGCCGTGCGACGGCTTCCGCCTCGACGCCGCCAAACACATTCCCGCCTGGTTCTTCAAAGAGTGGGCGGATCACGTGCGCGGCAGCGCGCAACGCGACCTGTTTATCGTTGCCGAATACTGGTCGCACGATCTCAGCGCGCTGCAACAATACATCGAGTTGGTGGACGGCAAGGTGATGCTGTTCGACGTGGCGCTGCACCTGAAGTTTCATCAGGCGTCGAAGCAAGGCGACGGCTTCGACATGGCGCAGATCTTCACCGATACCCTGACCGCCGCCGATCCGGCCCACGCGGTGACGCTGGTCGCCAACCACGATACCCAGCCGCTGCAATCGCTGGAAGCGCCGGTGGAACCTTGGTTCAAACCGCTGGCCTACGCGCTGATCCTGCTGCGCGAACAGGGCGTGCCCTGCGTGTTTTACCCCGACCTGTATGGCGCCAGCTACCGCGACAAGGGGCGCGACGGCGGTGAATACCAGATCGACATGCCGGCGATCCCGGAGCTGGAGAAGCTGATCGCCGCGCGCCAGCGCTTCGCCAACGGCCCGCAAACCGACTACTTCGACGACAGCCACTGCGTGGCCTTCAGCCGCGCCGGCACTGCCGAGGCTCCCGGCTGCGTGGTGGTGCTGACCAACGGCGGCGAGAGCGGCAAGACGGTTACGCTCGGCGCCGATCTCGCGCACACCGCCTGGCGCGATTTCCTCGGCAACCGCCCGGAGGAAATCACCGCCGACGACCAGGGCAGCGCCCATTTCCCGGTTAACGCCGGCAGCGTCAGCGTCTGGGTGCCGGCCGCCAGCCTCTGATCGCCCGCCGCCGCGTAATGATGACGCGGCGGCAAAACTAATGTTTGCCTTTCGGGTCTAACTTACGCTATCAACTGCGCAAGCCATTCACACCGGAGCCTAAATAGGGTACAAGGCTGCATGAAAATTCCAAAACGACTCCAGCCGCTGGTGGATGACGGGTTAATCGACGACGTCATCCGCCGGTTGAAAAGCGGCAAAGAAGCCGACGTGTTTATCGTGCGCTGCGGCGATGAGATCCGCTGCGCCAAAGTGTACAAAGAGGCCGAGAAGCGCAACTTCAAGCAGGCCGTCCACTATCAGGAAGGGCGCAAGGTGCGCAACAGCCGCGACGCACGCGCCATGAGCAAAGGCTCCAAATTCGGCCGCCAGCAGCAGGAAGAAGCCTGGCAAAACACCGAAGTGGACGCGCTGTATCTGCTGGCCAAGGCCGGGGTGCGGGTGCCGCAGCCGGATATCTGCCTGGACGGCGTGCTGCTGATGGAGCTGATCACCGACGAAGAAGGCCTGGTGGCGCCGCGCCTGAGCGATGTCATCCTGACGCCGGAACAGGCGCGCGCCGATCACGCCCTGATGATGAACTACGCGGTGCGCATGCTGTGCGCCGGGCTGGTGCACGGCGACCTGTCGGAATTCAACGTGCTGATGGATAAAGACGGACCGGTGATCATCGATCTGCCGCAGGTGGTGGACGCCGCCGCCAACAACCACGCCAAAAGCATGTTCGAGCGCGATATCGGCAATCTGGCCGAATTTTACGGCCAGTTCGCGCCGGAACTGCGCGACAGCCAATACGCCAAAGAGATTTGGGCGCTGTATCAGGAAGGCAACCTGACGCCGGACAGCGCCCTCAGCGGCCGGTTCAACGAAATCCAGAAGCGCGCCGACGTCGGCTCGGTGCTGGGAGAGATCCAGGCCGCCAGCGAGGAACATCAGCGCCGCCTCATGGCGCGCAATACGGAAGAGTAACGGCCGCGCTATTCGACGCGAAACACCTCCGGCCGCTGCGGCGTCGCGGCCTCGTGATAAATATCCCCCAGATAGCCGGCGATCTCCTCTTCACGCAGATCCGCCGGCAGCACGATATCGTAGCTGGGAGCATATTTGCGCTCCGGCAGCGTCACGCGGAACAGCCGCCATTCGTCCCCGATGCGCTTCACGCCCAGCAGACGGCCGAACACGTTAAAAATCATCATCCGCCATTCCCCCACTCGTCGCTTTCAGGCTATAACACTGTGATGCCGCCGCAGTGAAAAGGAAAGCGTATGAGTGAAAAAACGCCGCAGTTCTGGCGCGATCCGCAGTTGCCGTTCGTCGAAGCCCGCGCCATCGCGGATGGCCGCCAGGTGTGCTACAGCCTGCACAGCCACGAATTCTTTTCCATCGGCGCCATCACCGGCGGCGTCAGCACCTATGTCAACGGCGAACGACGCATGCAGGTCAGCGCCGGCGATCTGGTTGTCATCAACCCGCAGCAGGCGCACGCCTGCAACCCCATCGCCGATCGCCGTTGGTCGTACGTCATGTTCTATCTCGATCTCGCCTGGCTCGGCGCGCTGCAGCAGGAGCTGCTCGGCGGCGAGGGCGACCGTTTTGTTCCGTTCAGCCAGCCGCTCAGCCGCGATCCGGCGCTGTTCCACGGGCTGAACCGGCTTTATGCGCTGCTGACGGATCCGCTGTGCAGCGCGCTGGAAAAACAGATCGCCATGGTGGAGTATTTCAGCGCCCTGCAGCTCGGGCTGGGCGATGTCCGCCAGCCGGAGACGCCACCGCATACCCGACTGGAGGCGGCAGCGGCGTTTATCGACGCGCACTGCACCCGGCCGCTGACGCTGGACGACATTTGCCGCGCCGCCGCGCTGTCCCCTTCTTACCTGATCCGTGCCTTCCGCCAGCGTTACGGCATGACGCCGCACGCCTATCTGGTCAACCGCCGCGTACAGCACGGCCATCGGCTCTTGAAAAGCGGCCTGCCGATCGCTGCGGCCGCCAGCGAAAGCGGCTTTGCCGATCAGGCGCACTTTCAGCGCACCTTCAAACAGCTGTTGGCCGCCACGCCCGGCCAGTATCAAAAACCCTCTGCCAACAGATAGCAAGCGCTGGCCGCCAGCAACGCCGCTATCGCGCGATTAAAGCGCTGCACGTTGCGCGCCTGCCTGAGCAGGCCGCGCAGCATCGCGCCGACATAGGCCCAGCAGGCTACCGAGGCATAGCAAATCACGAAGTAGAGCCCGGCGAACTGCCACAGCAGCCGAATGTCACCGTCGCCGACAAAGGCGCCGAGGCTGGCCACCGACGCCAGCCATGCCTTGGGATTCAGCCATTGCATCAGCGCGCCGTACCAACAGGAAGGCGCCTGCGCCGCGCCGTTGCCCAGTCTGCCGTCGTCAAACGCCAGCCGATAGGCCATAAACAGCAGAAAGGCCACGCCGGCCCACTGGATCAAGCGGGTCAGCCCCGGCCACAGGATCAGCAGTTGGTGCATGCCCAATCCCAGCAGCACCAGCAACAGGGTAAACCCCAGCGTGGCGCCGAACACATGGCGCTGGGTTGCGCCAAAGCCGAATTGCGCCCCGGCGCTCAATGCGACGATGTTGACCGGGCCGGGAGTGATGGAGGCCGCCAGCGCAAACGCGGCCATGGAAAGGTAGATATTCATGATGGACACCTGAGAAAATATTCACAGGCACCAGAATGCCGACCGCCGCCGACAGCGTATTGAACAGAATTACCCTATTCGGTTTAGCGCACGGCGACGGCCCGGCGGCGCGGCAGCCCGAAGGTGTTCACCGCCATGCCGGCCAGCACCAGCAATGCGCCGCCGAACTGCGCCGGCGACAACGCTTCGTCCAGCAACAGCCAGGCGGCGAACAGCCCGACCAGCGGCACCAGCAGCGTCAGCGGCGCAACGCGCCAGGTTTCATAGCGCCCCAGCAGGCTGCCCCACACCGAATAACCGAACAGCGTGGCGGCGAACGCCAGATAGGCCACCGCCAGCCAGGTGCCAACCTGCACATGGCTCAGGCTGCTCAGCACCACCTCAGGGCCGTCGAACAGCCAGCTGCAGGCCAGGAACGGCACGACCGGGATCGGCGCGCTCCACACCACCAGCGATAAGATATTACGCTGCGGGAAACCGGCCAGGATCTTCTTGTTGGTCAGGTTGCCCAGCGCCCAGGAAAACGCCGCCGCCAGCGTCAACAGCAGGCCCGCCAGAGGGACCGCGCCGCTGCCCGGCTTATGCAGGCTGGCCTGCGCCAGCACCAGCATGCCGCCGCTGGCGATAGCGATGCCGACGAAATGGTTGATCCGCAGCTTTTCTCCCATCAGCACAACGCCCAACAGCAGGGTGAAGAACACCTGCGCCTGCAGCACCAGCGAGGCCAGCCCCGCCGGCATGCCCACCTTGATGGCGACGAACAAAAACGCGAACTGCGCGAAGCTCATGGTCATGCCGTACAGCAGCAGCCATTGCCACGGAATAGTCGGGCGCGGGATAAAGAAGATCGCCGGCAACGCCACCAGTAAAAAACGCATCCCGGCCAGCAGAAACGGCGGCATACCCTGTAAACCGAACTTGATCACGACGAAATTCACGCCCCAGATCACCACCACCAACAGCGCCAACAGCCGATCGCGCAATGTCATCCTCGCCCCGCTTATCCCATTGAAAATTCGCTTTGCCTTGCAGGTTACAACCAAACCGGGCGCATGGACACCGGCAAACGCCGGCGATTATTCAGGCATCAGGCCGATAAAGGTGGTCTTCTTGCGCGGGCCGGTCATCAGCGCTTCCAGCTTCTCCACGCACTGCAGGTAGTGCGGGGTCTGCTTGTGCGCCGCCACCGCCTGCTCGTCGCGATAGGCTTCGTAGATGTAAAACCGCGTCGGGATCTGTTCATCCTGCAGCACATCGAAGCGCAGGTTGCCCGGCTCTTCGATCGCGCCCAGGTGATTGGCGCGGAAAACATCGATAAATTCGTCGATTTTGTCTTGTTTAACGTTGATCTCAACCAATGTGACGTGCATGGCAACTCCTTGTTTAAACGGCGCGCCGTAACATGGCGCTTTCCAACCATAGGTTTATTCCCGTCGATTGCCCTGCCGCAACGGCAATTTTGCCGCCTGGCTCACAAATCGCGTCGGCGACGCCCACTCCTCCCCCGGCGGGGTAAGGCGGCGGCATCTATAGTTAACATTCCTCCCCCTGAGAGCATAGGCTATGGATAACTACTTGATGGCGCTGGACGCAGGAACGGGCAGCATTCGCGCGGTGATCTTCGATCTGGCGGGTAACCAGATCGCGCACGGCCAGGCGGAGTGGCAACACCTCGCGGTGCCGGGCGTGCCCGGCTCGATGGAGTTTGACCTCAGCCGCAACTGGCAGCTGGCCTGCCAGTGCATCCGCCAGGCGATGCAACGTGCAGGATTGAGCGCTCAGGCGATCCGCGCGGTGGCCTGCTGCTCGATGCGTGAAGGCATCGTGCTGTACGACCGCAACGGCGTGCCGATCTGGGCCTGCGCCAACGTCGACGCACGCGCCAGCCACGAAGTCAGCGAGCTGAAAGAGCTGCACAACCACGGCTTCGAACGCGAGGTGTACCAGCACTCCGGCCAGACGCTGGCGCTGAGCGCCATGCCGCGCCTGCTGTGGCTGGCGCACCATCGGCCGGACATCTACCGCCAGGCGGCGACGCTGACCATGATCAGCGACTGGCTGGCCAACATGCTGAGCGGCGAACTGGCGGTCGATCCTTCCAACGCCGGCACTACCGGCATGCTGGATCTGACCAGCCGCGACTGGCGGCCGGCGTTGCTCGACATGGCCGGCCTGCGCGCCGATATTCTGTCGCCGGTGAAAGAGACCGGCAGCGTGCTGGGGCGCGTCACCGAACAGGCGGCGCAGGAGAGCGGGCTGCTGCGCGGCACCCCGGTGGTGATGGGCGGCGGCGACGTGCAGCTCGGCAGCCTGGGGCTCGGCATCGTGCGCGCCGGGCAGACGGCGGTGCTCGGCGGCACCTTCTGGCAGCAAATCGTCAACCTGCCGGAGCCGGCCATCGATCCGGAGATGAACATCCGCATCAACCCCCACGTCATTCCCGGCATGGCGCAGGCGGAATCCATCAGCTTCTTTACCGGCCTGACCATGCGCTGGTTCCGCGACGCCTTCTGCGCGGAAGAAAAACTGCTGGCGGAGCGGCTGGGGGTCGACGCCTACAGCCTGCTGGAAGAGATGGCGGCCAGAGTGCCGCCGGGCGCCTACGGCGTGATGCCGATTTTCTCCGACGCCATGCATTTCAAAACCTGGTATCACGCAGCGCCGTCGTTCATCAACATGTCGATCGACCCGGAGCGCTGCAACAAACAGACGCTGTTTCGCGCGCTGGAGGAGAATGCCGCCATCGTCTCCGCCTGCAATCTGGAACAGATCGCCGCCTTCTCCGGCGTGCAGGCCCGTTCGCTGGTGTTCGCCGGCGGCGGGGCCAAGGGCAAGCTGTGGAGCCAGATCCTCAGCGACGTCACAGGGCTGACGGTGCGGGTGTCGGTGGTGAAAGAGGCCACCGCGCTGGGCTGCGCGATCGCCGCCGGCGTCGGCGCCGGGCTGTACGCATCGCTGGCCGAAACCGGCGAGCGCCTGGTGCGCTGGGAGCGCGAGCATCAGCCGGACATGACCCACCACGCGCTGTATCAGGAACAGAAAGAAACCTGGCGGCGGATCTACGCCGATCAGTTGACGCTGGTGGACAACGGCCTGACCACCTCGCTGTGGAAAGCGCCGGGGCTGTAAGCGCCTCGCGGCATTCGGTCATAACCTTATGCCGTTTTATTCCTTTCCCCTCGGCGCGGCGCAAGCCGCGCTTTAACTCACTGCCGCGATTGTTCCCCCTCAGAAACAGTGTAACCACCGCAGATGGATTTATCCGCCGCTCTCGCCTGCCGTAAATTGTGATTTCGGTCACGCTGCGCCCCGCGCGCGGCCTGCGCATTCACCTGAGAAGAGCGGCATTATGCTGAATCATAAAGATAACCCTGCATCATCCCCGTGGTTGGCGATCTTCTCGCTGACGGTTGCCTGTTTTGTCATGGTCACCACCGAGTTTCTGCCGATCGGTCTGCTGACCAACATCGCCCCCTCGCTCGGCGTCAGTACCGGCAGCGCCGGGCTGATGGTCACCATGCCCGGCATCGTGGCGGCGGTGGCCGCCCCCGCATTGAGCCTGATGTCCGGCCGCCTGGATCGGCGTTTATTGATGCTGGGGCTATCGTTGCTGCTGGTGGTATCCAATCTGGTGGCGGCGCTGGCCGTCAACTTTCCGATGATGTTGCTCGGCCGCGTGCTGCTGGGCGTCTGCGTCGGCGGTTTCTGGTCGTTCGCCGCCAACTATGGCCGCCATCTGGTGCCGGAAGCCAGCCAGGGGCGAGCCACCGCGCTGATCCTCAGCGGCGTTTCGGTCGGCGCGGTGTGCGGCGTGCCGATTGGCGCACTGGTCGGCGATCTGTTCGGCTGGCGCGCCGCCTTCTTCGGCGGCGCGGCGCTGGCGGTCGGCGTACTGTTGGCGCAGCTGCGCTTACTGACGTCGGTGCCGCCGTCCCGGCCGGTCACGCCGCGCGATCTGGTGCTGCCGCTGCGCCTGCCGATGGCGCGCATCGGCCTTATCGCCATCGTGCTGCTGTTCATCGGCCACTTCGCCGCCTATACCTATCTGCGCCCCCTGCTGCAGCAGGTGTTCGTGCTCAGCCCGTCGGCCATCTCGCTGCAGCTGTTGGCCTATGGTGCCGTCGGCCTGCTGGGCACGTTCCTCGGCGAACGCCTGGGGGAATACAGCCTGCGCGCCACCTTTATCCTGATCGCCGCCATGTTGGCAGGCATCCTGATCGTCTCACCGCTGCTCAGCGGCCTCGGCGGCGCCACGCTGATGGTGATGGTCTGGGGGCTGGCCTTTGGCGCCGTGCCGGTGTGCGCCACCAACTGGATGTTCGCCGCGGTGCCGCAGGCGCCGGAGGCCGGCCAGGCGCTGCTGGTGTGCGTCGTCCAAATCGCGCTGGCCTCCGGCGCATTGCTGGGCGGCGAGGTGGTGGACTGGCAGGGCGTCAGCAGCGCCATGCTGTTCGGCGGCGCGCTGATCCTCTCCGCCACGCTGGTGTTCGGCCTCAGCTTGCGCTCCGGCGCGATTGGCGCTAAACAGTGTTAATCATTATCTATCTGCAGAAACATGCCCCGGTCACCGCCGGGGCATGGCGTTGAGAACCCTATGGACCATCATTTGCTCGCTATCCGGGTATTTAACCGCGTGGTGGAAACCGGCGGCTTTACCCGCGCCGCCGATTCGCTGGGCATGCCGAAAGCGACGGTCACCAAGCTGATCCAAAATCTGGAGGATCACCTGCAGACCAAGCTGTTTCAGCGCACCACTCGCAGCGTGTCGGTCACCCGCGAAGGCGAATGCTATTACCAAAATACGGTGAAATGGCTGGCGGATTTGGAGCAGATGGAGGGCTGCCTGACCGAGTCGCAAAGTTCTCCGCAGGGCGTGCTGCGCATCGACACCGGCAGCGGCACCGCTCGCCAACTGCTGTTGCCGGCGCTGCCCGGCTTTTTGGAACGCTACCCGCAAATCCAAATCGATCTCAGCATCGGCGATCGCGTTATCGATCTGATCAGCGACAGCACCGACTGCGTGATCCGCAGCGGCCCATTGGCCGACTCCAGCCTGATCGCCCGGCGTCTGTTCGATCTGGACTGGGTCAGCTGCGCCACCCCGGCCTATCTGGCGCACCACGGCACCCCGCGCCACCCGTGCGATCTGGAACAGGGCTTTCCGATGGTGCACTACCGCCATCCGGTCAACGACCGCATCCATCCGCAACGCTATGTCGAGCGCGGCAAAGAGATCGCCATCCAGCAGCGCTACCCGGTCAGCATCAATGAAGGCAACGCGCTGCTGGCGGCGAGCCTGGCCGGATTAGGCATCATCCAGATTTATCGGTTTATGGCGCAGCCACACCTCGAGCGCGGCGAGCTGGTCAGCCTGCTGCACGACTGGCAGCCGCCGCCGGAGCAGATGTACGTGGTCTACCCGTCCAATCGCCACCTCAGCGGCAAGCTGCGGGCGTTCATCGACTGGGCGGTGGAGACGTTTCATTAACCGATCGCCCCGGCTATAGTGGCTTCTCTTACGGACAATAAAAACGGGCAAACCATGCATATCGAACCGCTGCTTGCACATCGTCAGCGCATTGACGAACTGGCCGAATTACTGCATCAGGAATGGGGCGCCTTTGCGCAGTGGAGCAACCGCGACGCCATCAGCCGGCGGCTGGCTGAACGCTGTGCGCCCGAGAGCCAAGGCGTCGTGTTGCTGGCGCTGTCGCCGCAGCAACAGATCGTCGGCACCGCCAGTTTGACGCGGTATGAATTGACAGATAAACCGGAGCGCCAATACTGGCTGAGCGAAGTCTTTACCCACCCGCAGCACCGCGGCCAAGGCATCGCCCGCAACCTGATCGCGCGCTGCATCGAGCACGGCCGAACCCAGGGCATCAGCGAACTGTATCTGTATACGCCCGACCAGCAGACGCTGTATCAGAAACTCGGCTGGCGCCCTCTGGAGCAACGCCAGGTCGCCGGTGAAACCGTCACGGTGATGAGCCGCACGTTGTAGCCGCACGCACTGTGGTATTATTGGCCGCATATTGATTCCCGACGGACGACCACCATGGCCTATATCCCCAAAAACTATGCGAAGCTGGAAACCGGCTACCGCGAAAAAGCGCTGAAACTGTTCCCCTGGGTATGCGGGCGCTGCTCACGCGAATTCGTTTATTCCAACCTGCGCGAGCTGACGGTGCACCATATCGATCACGATCACAGCAACAACCCGGAAGACGGCAGCAACTGGGAAATGCTGTGCCTGTATTGCCACGACCACGAACACTCGAAATACACCGAGGCCGATCAATACGGTTCGACGGTGGTGGCCGGTGAAGATGCGCAAAAAGATATCGGCGTCGCCACCCACAACCCGTTCGCCAACCTGAAGGCGATGATGAAGAAATAATGTCGACAACAGCTTAATGAGTCACTAACTTATTAAGCTGTTAAATTAATAAAATCCTCCTCCGCATCGCCACTTCCCAGAGAATTCCTACTTACCCATCCGGGCCATCCAGCGCAAAATAAGCTGCACAGTTAACGACATACTGGCTTGGCAAGCCGCCGCAGTTGGTGCATATTGTTCGCGAGTTGTTCTTGTTAACCTGTTTGATTATCAACCTAATAAGCACATTAACTTAATAAGTTACCTGCTTAATAACTTGAGAGATGGCAGCATGATTGTTCTGATTGGCTCGCAAAAAGGCGGTGTCGGCAAGTCGACGAAAGCGGTGAATATCGCCGGGTATCTGATTCTTAAGCAAGGCAAGACGGCGATCATCGTCGATGCCGACGACCAGAAATCGATCATGACCTGGTACAACGACCGTCAGAACGTCGAGGGGCTGCCGCACATTCCGGTGGTGGCCGCGTCGGGCAAAATCAAGGAAACGCTGCTAGAGCTGGATCGCCATTACGACTACGTGATCGTCGACACCGCCGGCCGCGACAGCGCCGAACTGCGCTCCGGCCTGCTGGCCGCCGATCTGTTCCTCTCGCCGCTGCGCCCTTCGCAGATGGATCTCGACACCATCGGCTACCTGTCGGAGATGTTCTCCACCGCGCAGGAATACAACGAGAAGGTCAAAGGCTACATTGTGCTGAACATGTGCCCGACCAATATCTTCATTAATGAAGCCAACGAAGCGGCGCAGGTGCTGAGCGAATATCCGGAGTTCACCCTGGTGAGCCACCGCCTGTGCGATCGCAAAATTTACCGCGACGCCTGGGGCGAAGCCATCACCGTGCATGAGGCGAACAACGAAAAGGCGCAGGCCGAGATCGAATGCCTGGTGAAAGAGGTGATCCTGTGAAGAAGCGCACTCCCACCCACCGCATGTCGGAAGACGAATTCATCAACAGCGCCACCTCGCATACGTTGCCGGTTGCGGCGCCCGCGCCGGAAGCCAAGCCGGCCGGCCGCAAGCGCACCTATAAGGCGATTTCCGTCAGCCTGACGGACAACCACATCGAAGCCATCGATGAGGTGATCGTGCAGGCGGCGCGCAACGGCATCGTGCGCATCACCCGCTCCGACATCATCAAGCTCGCCATCGACGGGCTGGCGGAGAAAAGCGAAACGCAGCTGCTGGCATTGCTGAAAAAACTCTGACCGCACGGCAGCCGCCGGCTGACCACGCCGGCGGGCCGTTATCATCTTGAGTTCCCCGCGACCTCGCACCGGTAGTCCTGAATTTCGCCGGCCGAGCCCAGGTTCAGATCGGTCAGCTTCAAACGGTTCGCCAACAGCAGCATCTCGCCCTGCGGGCTGACCGCCAGCGCCAGGCCGTAATTGCCAATGCTGTCGCCCTGCTCGACCACATAGTTCTGCAGTAAACGGAAAGGATCTTCCTGGGTTAAATCGGTGCCCGCCAATTTTCTGGCCAGATATTGGTGACCGAGCAATTTCACCGCCAGCGGCCGCCACTGTTGATCTAATTGTTCCGCCTGCTGCCCCAGCGCGTTATAGACATCCTGGCGCAAGCAGGCAACGTGAATATGCAGCTGATTCTGAGAGCGACCATATTTCGAATTGACCGCCAGAGAAATCCACGCATCTTTTAACGGTTTACCCAGCTCGCCGGATATATGTTCACGGTTATTCCAGGCCTGGGCGAAATAAGGCGGCGCGTGCTCTGTCTGCAATGCCGGGCTCTCGATACCGCTGACCTTTTCGGTCGGCATCACCAGATCGTGATAGGGGCCTTTGCTGTCCTTAAACAGCACATAACCCTCGGTTAAATCAACCTTTAAACAGGGCGCCGGATCGTTGTTCTGCTGCTGATTGGGCACGCACTGTTGGCTGACGATTTGCCACAGCGCATTCGGATTGCCGCGCCCGAAGAACCACCACAGCACCGCCGTCAGCAGCAAAATGACAAGCAAAATAATTAATAGTCTGAAAAGTCTTTTCATCGCGACGCCCTGTTTATCTATTCCATACCGAAAGGAGCGACAGCATAAACCAAGGCTCCGCTCACCACCAAAATATTAGCCTTAGCGTCACCTTTTATTGACGTCTTGTTAGCAATGAAAATTAAAAAGCCCGCGTCCATCTGAGTAATTTAAAGTAAATTAATACCGTGGGTTGAATATGAGTGTGATATAAGCAGCCGAACTCTCTTTATATAAGGAACCGACAAGATGCCAACGATGGGCAAATCCCTGCATTATCTCGACGTGGGCTCAGGCTTTCCGTTGCTGCTGGGCCACAGCTATCTGTTCGATCTGAACATGTGGGCACCGCAGTTCGAGGCGTTGGCGAAACGCTACCGCCTGATCGTGCCCGATCTCTGGGGCCACGGCGACTCCCCGGCGCTGCCGCCTGGACGAAACAGCCTGTCGGATATCGCCGCCGATCATTTGGCGCTGATGGATCATTTGGATATTGCAGAGTTCGGCATCGTCGGCCTGTCCGTCGGCGGCATGTGGGGCGCGGAACTGGCGGCGCTGGCGCCGGAGCGGGTGAAAGTGCTGGCGCTGCTGGACAGCTACCTGGGCGACGAAACGCCGGAGGCTCGGCAGCGCTATATGGGCATGCTGGCCGCCGTGGAACAGGCCGGCGCCATCACGTCACCGCTGCTGGAGTACATCGCCGCGCAGTTCTATTCCGACGAAGTACCCGATGCGTTGTCGCAGCCATTGCTGGCCCATCTGCAGAGCCTGCCCGCCGATCGGCTGCGCGACAGCATCGTGCCACTGGGCCGGATGATCTTCGGCCGCCCCGACAAGCTGGCGCTGCTGGAAAACATCACCGCCGCCAGCATCGTCATCACCGGCGCGCAGGATAAACCGCGCCCGCCGACGGAAGGCCAGCGCATGGCGGATCTTCTCGGCTGTCGGCATGTGCTGATCCCCAACGCCGGCCATATCAGCAACAAAGAAAACCCGACGGCGGTCAACGAAACGCTGCTGGCGTTTTTGGCTGAAAACACCACCCCGCTGTTTTGGTGAGATTCTCCGGGCCGTCAGGCCCGGAGATTCCCTTCAGACGAAGCCTTAGGGAGGGGGAGGCTACATCCGGCGTTTATTGGCCGATAGACGTCAGACCCTGGCGGATCCCTTCGTCAGCCTGCTGGCACCATGTCTGCAGACCCTGTGGCGCTTCCTTTTCCAACGCAACCACTTTGCCGTCGTCGTTCAGCACATTGCCTTCACGGCCCATCGCTTCACGCTTGTCACCGTCGCGGGTGTCGACACCGCCGGGAATGGCGGCCACGTAGGCCACCATTTTCTTGGCGTTGTCGATACTGTCCGCTTTCAGAAAACCTTTATCGACGCAGTAAGACATCAGCCCGCTGGTATTACGCGTAATGTCATAGACGTTTTTCAATGCAGCAGGGTCCATCCCTTCGGCATTAGCGGTATTGAACAGGCCCAGAGTCGCGGCAATCATGCCGGTCAGAATGCTCTTTTTCATTGTTATCTCGTTTTAATAATGAATTATTTAGCTTTGAATTATTCACAAAAAATAATGTGAACGTCGGTACGGTATAACGGCGGCTCAGATTAACACAACCCTAACGCGTTAATAACTGTGATTAAGTTAACCTCCAGTAAAATAAAAATGCATGATGGGGTTATTACTCCGCCCGACGTCAGTTTTTACGTTCGACATTAACCGTACCCAATTCAATTTTAAAATAGTATCACCAGGGAATTATTTACAACGTAAGCGTTGGCCTGCGGTCAATCGCGCCCCCGCCCTTTGCTAAAACCACAGGCGTAACATAGCCTGTTAAGACGCGCCATGCCTTAGTGGGAGGGGATTCACATGAACCATTCCGTCCGGCCGCCGCCATGCGACGACAAAACCATTCTCGATATCACGATGAATTTATATCTCTATCCGGCGGCGCTTATTGCGCACCGCCTGGGCATCTTTGAATTTATTGCATTGCGCCCCCGCAACCTGACCGATATATGCGCTCAGGCCAATGTGGAAAGACGCCCGGCAGAGACGCTGGTCATGGCGCTAGTGGCATTGAAATTGATAGACAGAGACGGCGAAACATTCTCTCTGACGCCGGAAGCGGAAACCTTTTTGATAAAAAACAACCCGCATTATTTCGGCTATTTTTGGGATTTGATGATTGAAAACAGCGAGATTTTCACGCTGAAAAACCTGGAAAGCGCCATCAGAAAGAATGCCTCGCAGGTGTACGGCGAGCAGGAGCTGTTTGAAACCCATACGCTCGACGCCGACAGAATGCGGCTGTTTACCCACGCCATGCACAGCCTGAGCATGGGCTCGGCCAGCGTTTGGCCTACGCTGTTGCCCCTCGGTGCCTGCCGCACGGCGCTGGATATCGGCGGCGCCTCCGGCGCCCATGCCATCAGTCTGGCGACCCACTGGCCGGCGCTCACGTGCACCGTGTTCGATCTGCCGGAGGTGTGCCCGCTCGCCGCCGACTACGCGCACGATCACGGCCTCAGTCAGCGCATCGGCACCCACAGCGGCGATATGTGGCGCGATCCCTACCCGGCGGCGGATCTGCACCTGTACTCCAATATTTTCCACGACTGGCCGATGAACAAGAACCGCTTCCTGGCGCAAAAGAGCTATGCGGCCCTCCCGCCCGGGGGCAGGATCGTGATCCACGAAGTGCTGTACAACGATGACGGCGACGGGCCGCCTGCCGCCGCGGGGTACAGCCTGATGATGATGGGATGGACGCAGGGCCGCCAATACTCCGGCAAGGAAATCGGCGACCTGCTGCGCGACGTCGGCTTCGGGCCCGCTCAGGTGCTGCCGTCGCTCGGCTATTTCAGCATCGTCACGGCGCAAAAACCCCAGGCTTAGCGGTTCACCGAGCGCGCCATGCGGCTGTAGGTGTGGCGCACGCCGCGGATCGCCACGCTGTAGGCGAAGATGTTTTCCGGCAGCGCCAGCCCCAGATAGCCGGTATCGCCGATATGGTGCAGGTCCGCCCCGGCCATTTTGCTCATCAGCGCAATCTGCCGCACGGTCTGCACGTCGGCCCCCTCTTGCGAGGTGCCGATCGCCGTCATCGCCAGCGCCCCCTGCCGCTGGGCAAAGGCGATCAGCGCCGCCACTTTCTCCTGCGACATGCCGGGAATGGTGCCCGGCGCCGGCAACAGCACGATGTCCGCGCCGTTCTCCACGAACAGCGCGATGTCCTGCTCGCCGATCAGTTGGCTGCCGCTTTCGCGCACGATGCCGGCGCCGTGCATTTTGCCGGTCACCAGCACCATCTCGTCGCCCACTTCCTCGCGGATTGCTTTCAGCGCGGCGGCGATCGCCTGATTGCTGACGCCGTTGTTCGGGTTGCCGGTCAGCACCAGCATGCGCGCGCCGAGCTGATACAGCTTGCGCGCATTCTCGGCGGTGGCGGCGCGGCCCGCCGTCATCTGCCAGAAATCGTTATGTTCGGTGGCGAAGGCCGGATCGACGGCCTCCAGATTCACCCCGATCACTCGCCCGGTCAGCCGCTGCAGCGTGCGTAGCGCCTCCTGCGGCGGCACGTCGGCGGGCAGGCCCGCGATATGCGGATGATCGACGTCGAACAGGTTCAACAGCAGCAGATCGGCGCCCTGGCTGGCCGCCAGTTCGGCGTTGGTGACGTTATTGAGCAGCGGCTGAGTGACCGCAATGGTTTCGCTGACCAGAATGCGCCCTTCACTGGCGCGGATGGCATAGAGCAGATCGGCTTTGCCGATATCGGCCAGATCGCTGGCGCTGCAGTCCAGATACCGTTTCATGAGGCAAGCTCCGGTGACATGAGCGGAAAGGGATAGTGCCCCTCTCCCACCGCAGTGAAAGAGGGGGAAAAGGTTACTTCAGGGTAAAACTTTGCGCCTGCACGTTGTCGGAATCCAGGCCGACGAACACGTTGAATTTGCCCGGCTCCGCCCCCCATTTCAGGCTGGCGTTGTAGAACTTCAGATCCTCTTCGCTAATCGGCAGCTCAACCTGCTGCGACTGGCCGGCCTTCAGCGTCACTTTCTTGAAGTTGCGCAGCTCTTTCACCGGCCGGCTGACCGAGGCGGTGACGTCCTGCAGATACAGCTGCACCACCGTGGCGCCGTCGTACTTGCCGGTATTCTTCAGCGTAACGCTGGCGGTTAGCTTGCCGTTGCGCGCCATCGTCGGGCTGGACAATTTCAGATCCGACAGGCTGAAGGTGGTGTAGCTCAGGCCGTAACCGAACGGATACAGCGGGCCGTTCGGCGAATCGAAGTAGCGTGAGGTGTACTTGCCCGGATTCTCCTTGCCGAACGGACGGCCGGTGTTCAGGTGGTTGTAGTACATCGGGATCTGGCCGACCGAGCGCGGGAAGGTCATCGGCAGCTTGCCCGACGGGTTATAGTCGCCGAACAGCACGTCCGCCACCGCGTTGCCGCCCTCGGTGCCGCTGTACCAGGTTTCCAGCATCGCGTCCGCCTGCTCGCTCTCCCAGCTCAGCGCCAGCGGGCGGCCGTTCATCAGCACCAGCACCAGCGGCTTGCCGGTGGCTTTCAGCGCGGCGATCAGATCGCGCTGGCTCTGCGGGATCGTGATGTCGGCGCGGCTGGAAGCCTCGTGCGCCATGCCCTGCGATTCGCCCACCACCGCCACCACCACGTCGGCCTTGTTCGCCGCCTGCACCGCTTCGTCGATCATCTGCTGCGGCGAGCGGGTATCGAACGCCACCGCCGGCTCATACTCGTTCAGGTAGTCGATGATGCCTTTATCCTGCGTGACGTTGGCGCCCTTGGCGTACAGAATGCGCGCCTTGTCGCCCACCGCCCGCTCCAGCCCTTCGCGCAGGGTGACCGACTGCTTGACCACCCCGGCGGCCGACCAACTGCCCATCACGTCGCGCTGGCTGTCGGCCATCGGCCCGACCAGCGCGATGGTCGCCTGCTTGCTCAGCGGCAGCGTCTGCTTATCGTTCTTCAGCAGCACCATCGTCTTGCGCGCCACCACCCGCGCTTCGGCGCGGTGCAGACGGCTTTCGGCGTTGGTGTCCTGCGGATCGGAACCCGCCGGGCCCAGATGCACATACGGATCCTTGAACAGCCCCATGTCGTATTTGGTGTTGAGCACGTCGCGGCAGGCGCGGTCGATATCGCTTTCAGGCACCAGCCCGTCCTTCACCAGACCCGGCAGGTATTTGTCGTAGAACTCGTCGCTCATGCTCATGTCAACGCCGGAGGTGATCGCCAGGCGCACCGCGTCACGCGCGTCGGCGGCCACGCCGTGTTTAATCAGCTCTTTGATCGCGCCGTGGTCGCTGATGGTGATGCCTTTAAAGCCCCACTGCTCGCGCAGCAGATCTTTCAGCAGCCACGGGTTGGCGGTGGCCGGCACGCCGTTCACCGAGTTGAGCGACACCATCACTCCGCCGCTGCCGGCGTCCACCGCCGCTTTGTAAGGCGGCAGATAGTCCTGATGCATGCGCAGCGGGCTCATGTCGACGGTGTTGTAATCGCGGCCGCCTTCGACGGCGCCGTACAATGCAAAGTGCTTGACGCTGGCCATCACCGAACCGGGTTTGGCCGGATCGCCGTTCTGGAAACCGTCGACCATCACTTTGGCGATTTTCGAGACCAGCCAGGTGTCTTCGCCGAAGCCTTCGGAGACCCGGCCCCAGCGCGGATCGCGGGTGATATCGACCATCGGCGCGAAGGTCATGTTCAGGCCGTCGTCGCTGGCCTCCTGCGCCGCCACGCGGGCACTGAGCGCAATGGCTTCCAGATCGAAGCTGGCCGCCAGCCCCAGGCTGATCGGGAACACGGTGCGCTGGCCGTGCACCACGTCATAGGCAAAGAACAACGGGATTTTCAGGCGGCTGAGCTGCATCGCCTGATCCTGCATCACCCGGATATCCGGCCGGGTGACGGTATTGAAGATGGCGCCGATCTGCCCTTTGCGGATCCCCTCGCGGATCGCTTCTTTCGGGTTATCCGGCCCGACGCTGATCAGCCGCAGCTGGCCGATCTTCTCTTCCAGCGTCATCTGCTTCATCAAATGGGACACGAAGGCGTCGCGCTGCTGGGCGTGAATGCCCTGCGTTATCGGCGTTTCCTGCGCAAAAGCCGGGCTGAGGGCCAGACCGGACAACATACTCACCACACAAAGCCATTTCATCTTGTTTTATCTCAGGCGTGTTTCCGCCGCCAACGCCGCGGAGTTTAATCGGAGTGAAGAAACAGTTTGCCACACTCTGTTTCATCGCCAAGGGAATTCGCATCGCTAATGTTTACAAAGCATTACAGGTTATCGGCAGGTAATTCTGCAGCCGGGCGCGGCTGTCGGCGGCCTCCGCCGCCAGAAAATCGACCAGCGCGGTTAACGTCGGCGGCGCCACCGTGCGTTCAGGATAGACCAAATAATAGGCCGCGCCGCTGCTGACGCAGAGCGGGAACGGCGTGACGATGCGCTGCGCCTGAATATCCTCCTCCAGCAGGCACAGATCGCCGATGGCGATGCCGAATCCCTGCAGCGCGGCGCTCATCGCCAGATCGAGGGTATCGAAATGCTGGGCCTTACCGGACGGCAACGCATCGGCGCCCGCCGCCTTCAGCCAGCGCAGCCAGTCGCGCCGATCGCGCGTCGGGTGCAGCAGAGTTTTGTCCGTCAAGTCCGTCAACCGGGCCGCCGCCGGCAGGAACGTCGGCGTGCAGACCGGCGTGAGGATTTCATCGAACAGCAAGTGCGCGGTCAGCTTTTTACCCGGCGGCCGGCCGAATACCACCGCGGCGTCAAACTGCTCGGTACTGAAATCCAGGCCGTGCGACACCGAGGCGGTCAGCTCGATATGCATGTCCGGCCGTTCATTTTGCAGGCGAATGATGCGCGGCAGCACCCAGCGCATGGCGCAGGTCGGGCATTTGATGCGCAGCGCCCCCGGCGGAGCGGCGGCCCGCGTCAGGGCTTCATCCAACTGCCCCAGCGCCTGCTGTACCGGCGCCAGCAGCTGCGCGCCCTGCGGCGTCAGCGCCAGACCGCGCGCCTGGCGGCTGAACAGCGGATAGCCCAGACGCTGTTCCAGCCCGAGGATTTGCCGACTGACCGCCCCCTGCGTCAGGTGCAGCTGCCGGGCGGCATGGGTAAAGTTAAGGCGTTGCGCCACCACCACGAAGGTTTTCAGCACGTCGAGCGACGGCAGGGATATCGGCATAGCGAGCCTCGATTAGCTATGATCACAGTGCATGGCAAGTATGACAAACTTTCCCTTGTCCGCCTACGCCGGCTGATGCTTAATCGCTCAACACTTCCCTGTTTGCCTGGAGCCCATCATGCAGAGCGCCTGCTCATCCCGCTCGAAGCTGCCGGACGTCGGCACTACTATCTTCACCGTCATTGGCCAACTCAGCGCCGAACATCAGGCCCTCAACCTGTCGCAGGGCGCGCCCAACTTCGCCGGTGACCCGCAGCTGATCGAGGCAACGGCGCAAGCCATGCGCGCAGGTCATAACCAATACGCGCCGATGAGCGGCGTGGCGGCGTTACGTGCTGCCCTGACGGAAAAAGCTGAACGATTGTATGGCGCGCGCTATGACGCCGACGAAGAAATCACGGTGATCGCCAGCGCCAGCGAAGGGCTGTACTCGGCGATCAGCGCGCTGGTGCATCCCGGCGACGAGGTGATCTATTTCGAACCGGCGTTCGACAGCTATGCGCCGATCGTGCGCCTGCAGGGCGCCACGCCGGTGGCGATCAAACTGTCGCTGCAGGATTTTCGCGTCGACTGGGACGAAGTGGCCGCCGCCATCAACGGCAAAACGCGCATGATCATCGTCAACACGCCGCACAACCCGACCGGCGCGGTGTTTGACGAGCACGACATCGAACGCCTGACCGCCCTGACCCGCGACACCGACATCGTGATCCTGTCCGACGAGGTCTACGAGCACGTGGTGTTCGACGGTGAAATTCATCACAGCATGGCGCGCTATCCGCAGCTGGCGGAACGCAGCGTGATCGTGTCGTCGTTCGGCAAAACCTACCACGTCACCGGCTGGCGCGTCGGCTATTGCCTGGCGCCGGCGGCGCTGATGGACGAGATCCGCAAGGTGCACCAGTTCATGGTGTTCTCCGCCGATACGCCGATGCAACACGCCTTCGCCGCCGCGCTCGCCAACCCGCAGAGCTACCTGGGGCTGGCGGCGTTTTACCAACAAAAGCGCGATCTGCTGGCCAGCGCCCTGCAGGATTCGCGCTTTGAGCTGCTGCCCAGCCGCGGCAGCTTCTTCATGCTGGCCCGCTTTAGCGGCTTCAGTCACGAAAGCGACAATGATTTCGCCGTGCGCTTGATCCGCGAAGCGAAGGTGGCGACGATCCCGCTGTCGGCGTTCTACAGCGACGGCACCGATACCGGCCTTATTCGGCTGAGTTTTTCCAAAGATAACGAGACCCTGCTGGAAGGCGCGCGCCGCCTGAACCAGGTGTAATTTTTTGTCCGACCATGGGAAAGGGGCACTGCCTATGAAAGCTTTGAAAACGCTGTTCGCCGCCGGATGCCTGCTGGCCGCCAGCTCTTCTCTGGCGGCGGAAAACAGCCTGCGCTTCGGTCTGGAAGCGCTGTATCCGCCGTTCGAATCCAAATCCGCCAGCGGCAAACTGGAAGGGTTCGACATTGAACTGGGCGACGCGGTGTGCGCCGCCGCGCAGTTGCAATGCAGCTGGGTGGAAACCTCGTTCGACAGCCTGATCCCGGCGCTGCAGGCGCGCAAGTTCGACGCCATCAACTCGGCGATGAACGTGACCGAACAGCGGCGCCAGGCGATCGCCTTTACCGACGCCATCTATCAGGTGCCGAACCGCCTGATCGCCAAGGCCGACAGCGGCCTGCTGCCGGACGCCAAAGCGCTGGCGGGCAAACACGTGGGCGTGCTGCAAGGCTCAATTCAGGAGATCTACGCCAAAACCCATTGGGCGCCGGCGGGCGTGGATGTGGTGTCTTACCAGGATCAGAATCAGGTGTATCTCGATCTGGCGGCCGGTCGGCTCGACGCCACGCTGGTGATGGCGCCGTCGGGGCAAAGCGGCTTCCTGTCGCAGCCGGACGGCAAGGGCTTCGCCTTCGTCGGCGAGGCGGTGCGCGACGACAAAATCCTCGGTGAAGGCATTGCCTTCGGCCTGCGCAAAGGGGATGAGGCGCTGAAGAAGAAACTGGATGCCGCCATCGCCAAAGTGAAACAGCAAGGCACAGTGGCGGCGCTGTCGAAGAAGTATTTCGGCGACATCGACGTGACGGTGAAGTGATGGACGGGGGCGGCACCGCCGCCCCCTGCCGCGTTTAGCGATCGAACACCGAGCTGTTCAGCGCGCGATCCTGCTGGTGGCGCTCCAGCGCCAATTCGATCAGGCGCGTGATCAGCGCCTGATAGCTGACACCGCTGGCAGCCCACAGCTTGGGATACATGCTGATGTTGGTGAAGCCCGGCAGCGTGTTGATTTCGTTGATTACCACCTGGTTGTCCGGCGTCAGGAACACATCCACCCGCGCCAACCCGAAGCACTCCAGCGCGCGGAACGCCTTCAGCGCCACCTCGCGGATGTGGTCGCTTACTTCCGGCGCGATCGCCGCCGGCACCACCACCTGAGCGCCCTGCTCATTGATGTATTTGGTGTCGTAGGAGTAGAAAGCGTCGCTCAGCACGATCTCGCCGCATACGCTGGCCTGCGGATCGTCGTTGCCCAGCACCGCACACTCGATCTCGCGGCCGACGATCGCCGACTCCACCAGCACCTTGTGATCGAAACTGAAGGCCAGCGCCACCGCCGCGTCAAACTCGGCGCGGTTTTCCACCTTGCTGACCCCGACCGACGAGCCCTGGTTGGCCGGCTTGACGAACAGCGGCAGGCCGAGGCGCTCGCTCAGTTGCTCAAACGTGAACCCGGCGCGGTTGGCGCGCGTCAGGGTGACGAACGGCGCCACCGCCAGCCCGGCGTCGCGCAGCAGGCGTTTGGTCACGTCTTTATCCATGCTGACCGCCGAGCCGAGCACCCCGGCGCCGACGAACGGCATATTGGCCATGCGCAGCAGCCCCTGCAGCGAGCCGTCCTCTCCCAGCGTGCCGTGCACGATCGGGAAGATGACGTCGAGCTGCCCCAGCGCGCCGGCGCTGCCCGCTTCGATCAGCTGCTGCTTTTCCTGGCCCGGGATCAGCGCCACGTTCTTGTTCGAGCGGTTCAGCGCGATCAGCGCCGGGTTCTCGGCATTGAGCAGATAGTTGGAGGCGTCGTTGATGTGCCACTGCCCCTGTTTGTCGATCCCCAGCAGCGTGACGTCAAACTTCTCTTTGTCGATTGCATCCACAATGTTTTTGGCCGACTGCAGCGACACCTCATGCTCCGCCGATTTACCGCCAAAAATCACCCCAACACGTAGTTTAGTCACGCCTTAAATCCTTCTGAAAAATCATGGCAAAAAAGTCGTTTATCACAATAAACGCATTGCCTGGCGGCGGCAATCGTTGTTGCCAGAATCTTCTTACGCCACAGAATGCCACATCGCGACCATCCAAAACGTATACACTTCGTATATTGTTAATTTATGGAGACGCCGATGGGCATCGTAAAAATTTCGGACGCGCTGCATGACGATCTGCGCCTCGCCAGCCTGACTATGACGCGTTCGATCAACGCGCAGGCCGAGTACTGGATCAAGATCGGCATGCTGGCGGAGTTCCATCCGGAACTGACTTACCCGCAACTGGTAAAAAAAATGATGAAAGATAACGCGCTGACGCTGAAGGAGATTGTCGGGTGAAACAGATTGTGATTAAAACGCCGGAAGAGATTGCCAAAATGCGCCATTCCGGCGCTCTGTTGGCTAAAGTGTTTGCTATGCTCGATGAGGTCATCGTCGAAGGCATCTCCACCATGGAGATCAACGACCGCGCCGAGGCGTTTATCGTCGAAGAGCTGAAGTCGCGCCCGGCCAGCAAGGGGCAGTATGATTTCCCCTATGTGCTCAACACCTCCGTGGACGACGTGGTGTGCCACGGCGTGCCGTCGGCCAGCAAAATCCTGCGTTCCGGCATGATCGTCAACGTGGATATCACGCTGGAAAACGGCGGCTACATCGCCGACTCCAGCAAGATGTACTGCATCGGCCAGGTGACGCCGCTGGCCAAACGGTTGGTGAACAACGTCTATGAATCGATGTGGCAGGGCATTCGCGCGGTCAAACCGGGCGCCACCCTGGGCGATATCGGCCACGCCATCCAGCGCCACGCCGAGCAGGCCGGCTACAGCATCGTGCGGGAGTATTGCGGCCACGGCATCGGCCGCGACATGCACGAAGAGCCGGCGGTGCTGCACTACGGCCAACCCGGCAGCGGCATGGCGCTGCAGGAAGGCATGGTGTTCACCATCGAGCCGATGATCAACCAGGGCGACCGCCGCATCAAGCAGAAGAAGGACGGCTGGACGGTGGTGACACGCGACAAAAAACTGTCGGCGCAGTGGGAGCACACCGTGGCAGTCACCGCCGACGGCGTGGAGATCCTGACGCTGCGCGACGAAGAGCGCCGGGCCGGCTACGCCGAGCGCTACTAAACCCACAAGCCATTAGCTTAATAAGCTAATGGCTTGATAAGTTATTTAATTGATAGCCTCTTAGCTTATTGCGCGGCACCGGCGCCGCGGTTAAGGCGACGGGGATGACAGGGAGACAGGCAGCATGCAGTCAGGCAATCAGACGTTTATCAATCAGCTCAAGGACATCGTCGGCGGCCCGCAGCTGTTGACCGGCGATCGCAACACCGAACGGTATCGCAAGGGCTTCCGCTCCGGCGAAGGCCAGGCGCTGGCGGTGGTGTTTCCCACCAGCCTGCTGCAGCTGTGGCGCATTCTGCAGGCCTGCGTGGCCGCCGACAAAATCGTCATCATGCAGGCCGCCAATACCGGCCTGACCGAAGGCTCAACCCCCAGCGGCAACGACTATGATCGCGATATCGTCATCGTCAGCACCCTGCGCCTCGACCATATTCAGGTGCTGGACAACGGCAAGCAGGTGGTCGGTTTTCCCGGCAGCACCCTGCACCACCTCGAGAAATTGCTCAAACCCTACGGCCGCGAACCACATTCGGTGATCGGCTCTTCCTGCATCGGCGCCTCGGTGATCGGCGGCGTGTGCAACAACTCCGGCGGCTCGCTGGTGAAACGCGGCCCGGCCTATACCGAAATGGCACTGTACGCCCAGCTAGGGGAAGACGGCCAGCTGCGCCTGGTGAACCATCTGGGCATCCGGCTTGGCGACACGCCGGAAGAGATCCTCACCCGGCTGGAAAAAGGCGACTATCGCCCGGAGGACGTCGAATACGGTGAGCTGCGCGCCTCGGATAACGAGTACGCCAGCCGGGTGCGCGACGTCGACGCCGACACCCCTTCCCGCTTCAACGCCGATAAACGCCGTCTGTACGAAGCCTCCGGCTGCGCCGGCAAGCTGGCGGTGTTCGCGGTGCGGCTCGACACCTTCGAGAAGGAAGGCAAAGAGCAGGTGTTCTATATCGGCACCAACGACACCGCGGTGCTGACCGAACTGCGCCGCCACATGCTGAGCCGGTTCGACAACCTGCCGGTGGCCGGTGAATACATGCACCGCGATATCTTCGACATCGCCGAGGTCTACGGCAAAGACACCTTTATGATGATCGACAAGCTCGGCACCGATCAGATGCCGCGCTTCTTCACCCTGAAAGGCCGCATGGACGCCAGCCTCAACAAGCTGCCGCTGCTGCCGCACAACCTGACCGACCGGCTGATGCAGGGCCTGAGCCATCTGGCGCCGAGCCACCTGCCGAAACGCATGAAAGAATACCGCGAACGTTTCGAGCATCACCTGCTGCTGAAGATGGCCGGCCCCGGCGTAGACGAAGCGCAGCGCTACCTGACCGAGTACTTCACCCAGGCCGAGGGCGCTTTCTTCGCCTGCACGCCTGATGAGGGCAAAAAGGCCTTCCTGCACCGCTTCGCCGCCGCCGGCGCCGCGGTGCGCTACCACGCGGTGCACGCCGACAAGGTGGAGGATATTCTGGCGCTGGACATCGCCCTGCGCCGCAACGACACCGACTGGTTCGAAACGCTGCCGCCGGAGATCGACAGTCAGTTGGTGCATAAGCTGTATTACGGCCACTTTATGTGCCACGTCTTCCACCAGGACTACGTGGTGAAAAAAGGCGTGGACAGCCATGCGCTGAAAGAAAAGATGCTCGAGATCCTCAACCGGCGCGGCGCCGAGTACCCGGCGGAGCATAACGTCGGCCACCTGTACCATGCCAAACCGGATCTGCAGGCGTTCTACCGCACTGCCGATCCGACCAACAGCTTCAACCCCGGCATCGGCAAAACCAGCAAACGCAAAGGCTGGGCCGAAGACCCCCGCTAAGAGCGCCCGATTGGCCTGCCGAGGCGGGCCACCTCACCTTCCTGTTGACCTTCAATGGCCCATTCAGCGTTCCGCACGCAGCAGCAAGGAGACGATGAACGCGCCCCCCAGCCCCGCCGTAATGATGCCGATGGGCAGCTCCTGATTGGGGATCAGGCTGCGGCTGAGCATGTCGCCGCCGGTCAGCAGCATCGCCCCCAGCAGGCCGCACATCGGCACGGACAAGCGGTGGCGCACGCCCACCAGGCGCCGTGCCAGATAAGGCACCATCAGCCCGACAAAACCGATCACGCCCGTCAGCGAAACGAGAAACGCCGTGGACAGTGCGCAGCACAGAAAGGTCTCGGTGCGCAGGCGCGCGACGTTGACCCCCATCGAATGGGCGGTGTGCTCGCCCGCCAGCAGCGCGTCCAGCGCCCGCCAACGCAGCGCCGTAAACCCGGCCAGCAGCACGAAACTCGCCAACGGAATGAACAGATTATCCCAACGCGCCAGCCCCAGCCCGCCCAGCGACCAGAACAACACCGAGCCGGCCGCCCGCTGATCGCCGGAAAACACCAGGTAGCTGGTGAGCGCGCTGAACAAAAACGAGACCGCCAGGCCGCAGACGATCAGCTGCTCGGCGCGCCTGACCCGGCTGACGCGAAACAGGATCATCACCGCCATCGCGGACAAAATGCCGCCGGCGAAAGCGGACAGCGGCAACGTCAGCGCGCCCAGCGCATCGCCGAAGCGCGTTATGACCAGCACCGCGCCGGCGGAGGCGCCGGAGGAGAGCCCAAACAGAAAAGGATCGGCCAGCTCATTGCGGGTGGTAGTCTGCAGCAACGCGCCGGTCATCGCCAGCCCGGCGCCGGTCAACGCCGCCAACAGGGCTCTGGGCATGCGCAGTTGCACGACGATGGTATCCAGCATGCCGGAGAGGGGCGCCGAACCGAGCCCTAACGCCGCCAACGCCTGCCGCCATGACAGCGCGACACTGCCCAGCTGCAGGCTCCAGATCATTAGCCCACACAATACCGACAGCGCCAACGGCGCGAGCAGCATAAATCGCCGGGTCGGCGAGTTCATTCAGCCTCCGGCGCGTACAGCGCCCGCGCCAGCTTTTCCACCGCGCCGATGTTGGCCGGCCCCGGCGTCAGCTCCGCATACTGCAGTTTCAGATAACGGTGGTGCCGTACCGCGGGGGTCAATTTCATCAACGGGTGAGACTCGAGGAAACGCCGCAGCGCATCGGCCCCCGAACCGGTCTGGTAATCCAGCAGAATGATGAAGTCGGGCTCGGCCGCCGCCACCGCCTCCCAGGACGCCGTCGTCCAGCTCGCCGGTAAATCGTCCATCACGTTGCGGCCGCCCGCCGCTTCGATGATCGCCGTCGGCATGGCGTATTTGCCGCTGGTAAAAGGCTTCTCCTCCCCCGAGTCGTAGACGAACACCTTGAGCGGTGGCTGACCCGCCGGTCTGGCGGGAAGCGCAGCCAACCGGCGCCGCCAGCCTTCAACCAGCGCGGCGGCCTCTTGCGGCTTGCCGAAAATCTTGCCGAGCTTCAGCTCATCGTCATACAGCAGGTTCATATCGGCCTTCTGCGGCCGCCCGCCGGCCTGCACGCAGCTCTCGCTCAACACCAGCGTTTTGATGCCGAACGGGGCGAGCTTCTCCGGCGTGACGTCGCCGCCGATCTTCATGCCGTAATTCCAGCCGGCGAAGAAGAAATCCGGCTGCGCAGCCAGCAACGTTTCCAAAGCGGGATATTTCGGCGCCAGTTCGGGAATGGCACCCATCGCCGCCTTGAAGTCGGGCGTCAGTTTGTACCAGCCGGTGATACCGGTCAGCCCGACAATGCGATCCTGCAGATGGAGCGCAAAAGCCATCTCGGCCATGTTGATGTCGTTGATGACGGCGCGTTGAGGCGCCTGGTTGAAGGCGATCGGCGAACCGCAGCTGTCTACGGTGACGGGAAATTTTTCGGCCACCGCCGCCCCACCGGCCAGCAGCAGGAGCAGGGGGAATACGCGTGTGTTCATATTTCTCTCTGGTTTATCAAGCGCAATGGGGAACGTCAAAAATACGCAGCGTTTTCCCGCTGACGGGGTGCGCCACCTTGAAACTGTTCATGCCGAACACCGGCAGAATAACCGGGGTCTGCAACACCGCCTCGGGCGTACCACAGGCTACCTGGCGGCTTTCGTTGAGCACCAGGATCCGATCGGCAAACGCCTCCGCCACGGGCAAATCGTGCAGCACCGCAATCACGGCGATATCTTTATTTTTCACTAACGACAGCAGCGCCGAGCGCCCGGGCGGATCGAGATGATTGGTCGGTTCATCCAGCAACAACAGGTCGGGAGACTGCGCCAACGCCCGGGCCAGTGCGGCGCGCTGACGCTGGCCGCCCGAGAGCCGCCCTAACGGGTGGCGCCTGAACGGCGCCAGCCCGGTTTCCCCGATGGCCTCATCAACGATGCACTTTCCCGTCGCAGAGCGTTCGCCATGCGGTAAACGGCCCAACGCCACGTAATCCTCAACCGAAAGCCGCAAATCCGGCAGATCGTTTTGCGCCAGAAAGGCGATGCTTCTGGCGCGCTCCGCCGCCGGCCACGCGGACAAGGCGCGCCCTCGCCAGTAAATGCCGCCGCTGTCCGGCCGCGTTTCGCCGATCAGGGTGCGCAACAGGCTGGACTTGCCGCTGCCGTTGGGGCCGATCACCGCCAGCTTCTCACCGGCGCGGAGCGCGAAATGGATGTTGTCGAGTATCAATGCCCCGCCGTGGCCGGTCAGGCTAACTCCATCAACATGGAGGATGTCGTGAGCTGAATTCATCATGCATGGATTGTTATATTATAACATATCAGTGTTTTTACCACGATTGCTCGCCTTCTGCAAAAGCGAATCGCAAACTCTTATGCCGCACGCGCTGCGTGAAGCAAGGCAGAGGGCAAGCCGCGCCCTGCGTCAAAACGGCGTGGTTAAAGCAACATAGCACACCTTTTTATTAATGATAATGATTTTCATTATCATTAATGTCTCTGTGATTTCCGATTGCACGCCCCGCTGAACTTGGTTATGTTTGAAGCGATTCGTCTCATTCCCGATTTTCAGGAACTCACATGACCTACCTGGCGCACAGTACAGATCCGACAAACGCGACCGTTCCGGCCGTCGTTTTGCTGTGTGCTTCCTCCGCCCCACCCGCCGTTTCTTCTGTCGTTTCTGCGGTTGCCGCTTACCCGCCACGCCTTGTGGTTGTGCGTTAAGCCAAACCGACTTTTTACCTCCGGCTTAGTGATCTGTTGCGTTCAGGCGTAGACCGCCGCGCGCGCCGGAGCCTGTAATTTTCACGACAGGTGAAATTGATATGCGATTACCTTCTCTCTGGGCCAATGCCGGCCTGGCTACGCTGTTCGTCCTGCTCTGGAGCAGCGGCGCGATCATCTCCCGTTGGGGATTGGAGCACGCCTCCGCCTTCGCTTTTCTGTTCTTCCGCTGCGCCATCGCGCTGGCGGTGCTGTTTGCCATCGGCCTGTGGCGGCGCCAGTGCCTGCCCGCCCCCGGCACCCGCCGGCGCGTCGCGCTGATCGGCGTGTTGATGATCGGCAGCTATCAGATCTGCTATCTGCTGGCGTTGGAACAGGGCATTACGCCCGGCGTGCTGGCCACATTGCTCGGCGTACAGCCGATCCTCACCCAGTTCATCACCGAACGGCGCTGCACCGGGCTGCGCGCATTCGGGCTGGCGCTGGCGATGGCCGGGCTGACGCTGGTGGTGTACCAAAGCCTGATGGTGGCTCATTTCTCGCCGAGCGGCATGCTGTTCGCCTTTATCGCATTGGGGAGCATGACCGCCGGCACCCTGCTGCAAAAGGGCATGACGCAGCCGCCGCTGGCGGTGTTGCCGCTGCAGTATGCCATCGGGCTATTGATGTGTACGCTGGCGCTGCCGTTTGAGCCGCTGCGGGTCGACTGGCGGCCTGAGTTCGTGCTGCCGCTGCTGTGGATGGCGGTGGTGATCTCGGTGCTGGCGACGTTCTTGCTGTATCGCCTGATCCAGCGCGGCAACCTGGTGCAGGTCACCAGCCTGTTCTATCTGATCCCGGCAGTGACCGCCCTGCTGGATTACCTGCTGCTCGGCCACGCGCTGGCCACGCTGAGCCTGTTGGGGATGGCGGGCATCGTGCTCGGCGTGATGCTGGTTTTCCGCCGCGCATAAAAGCAAAAGCCCCCGCGCCGTTCCACCGGCGCGGGGGCGATAACAACAGCCGTTAACTCAGAACAACCAGGAACCGTACCCCCACAGCAGCACCGTCACCCCAAGCAGCAGCTCGAGCAACAGGATGCCGATAGCGAAGGTCGAGCTGGAGAAGATGAACCCTTCCTTACTGTCGATATTCAGGAAGTGCGGGATCCCCAGATTCAGCAGATAGCCCGAATAGCACAGGCCGATAATGCCGACAAACAGACACAGCCAGACGACCGGATAGAGCGCCACAATCCCGCTGAGGAACATCGGGGTCGCCACGTAGCCGGCGAACACCATGCAGCGGTGCAGGCTGGGGCGCGATTCATAGCGCCGCGCCATCCAGTGAATGACTTTCCCCATGGCCGCTACGCCCGCCAGCATCAGCAGGTAGAACGCCACGGCGGTATAAAGCGCGGTAAACATGTCGAGCCTGATGGCATGTCCCTCGCCGGAGAGCCAGCCCAACTGGGTGGTGCCGATAAAGGCGCAGACCACCGGGATGGCAGCCAAGAGCAACACGTGATGGGTGTATAGGTGCGAGACGCTTTCATTCTCGCTTTTGATCTGTTCGAACTCGGCGCTGGGATGCGCCAGAAGTCCCCAAACATGACTGACCATGAGACACCTCCAATCTCGCCGTAGGCCGCGATCGGCGAACGAATTTCACACCTCTGACGGACTGCTACCCGTGCGAGGATTGCGGCCACGGGGCTCTCTCCCCTGTACTCATTATAGTCTTTCGGCGAAAAAACGTGCGGAAAGCGCAACGCCGCGGCGCTTTGTCTTATACTCCCACCATGAAAACCAGGCTGTGAGGAAGGTCATGTCATCCGTTATCACCACCCGCCAGGCGGGGATCGTCGACGTCGAAGCCGGGCGCAACGTTACCGTGATCGAACCCTGCAATCTGTACGGTTGCCGGCTCGGTGACGATGTCTTCGTCGGCCCGTTCGTCGAGATCCAGCGCCACGTCAGCATCGGCGCGCGCAGTAAAATTCAATCGCACAGCTTTATCTGCGAATACGTCACCCTCGGCGAAGCGTGCTTTGTCGGCCACGGCGTCACCTTCGCCAACGATCTGTTCAAAGATGGCGCGCCCAATGCCGATCCGGCCAGCTGGGGGCGCACCTGCATCGGCGATCGGGTGTCCATCGGCTCCGGCGCCACGATCCTGGCGGTGGAGATCTGCAGCGACGCGGTGATCGGCGCCGGGGCGGTCGTGACCCGCGACATCACCCGCAAGGGGATCTACGCCGGCAACCCGGCGCGTCTGCTGCGGGAGCTGCCGTAATGAACCCGGCCATCCGCATCGCGGCCATTGAGACGTTGCCCGACGATTATCTGGCCCGCGGCGATTTCAGCTTCACCATCGCCTGTTACGCCCTGCCGCAGTTCGACAGCCCGGTGGACAGCTGGCCAACCCGCCCGGTGGCACCGTTTCGCAAGCAGTATCCGCTGGCGCCGTTCGCCAACGAAGACAGCGTGACCTTCCTGGCGTATCGCCAGGACGACGCCGTTGGCCATATTACGCTGAGCAAAAACTGGAACGGTTACACCCTGATCGACGAGATCGCGGTCAGCGCTGACGCGCGCCGTCAGGGCATCGCCGGGGCGCTGCTGGACTGCGCCAAACAGTGGGCGCGGCAGCAGGAAACCTCAGGTATGATGCTCGAAACGCAGAACAACAATCTGGCGGCCTGCCGCTGCTACCAGCATTACGGGTTTATTCTCGGCGGCATCGATCGTTTGCTGTACCGCGCCGAGCCGGAGATCGCCGATCACGAAATCGCGCTGTTCTGGTATTTGCCGTTCAATAGCGAAATCGGTTACTGATTTATCGATTGCCATTGAGGCTATGTTTACTTTTTAACCCCTACCATCGGATGAGAACTGTTATCACTTACTCTGATAAGCCAGCGACACCCAGGGAGGGCCGTATGAACCAGAACAAGGTTGTTTTACTGATGTTAGCTATCGCCATGAGCGGATGCGCCGATCGCCCCACCGCCGTCACCCCCGCAACGCCGCCGACCGACGCCGCCGTTTCGCCGCCGAACCTGCAACCGCAGATAGACGCCAGCACCCGCAGCAAGCTGCGTGAGATCCTCGCGCTGCGCGCCGGTTGGCCCGCCGCGCAGCCGCATGGCCGCACCGTCGATTTGATTTCGCGTGAATTCCTCGGCACGCCCTACCTCGCCAACCGCCTGATCGGCTCGCAGAGCACGCCCGAGCAACTGGTGATCGACTTCCGCGGGCTGGATTGCTTCACCTACATCGATTATGTGGAAGCGCTCAGCACCGCCCGCAGCGAGACCGAGTTCGTTCAGCGTCTGGTAGACATTCGCTACGTCGACGGCAAAATCGCCTTCCCACAGCGCAAACACTTCTTCACCGACTGGGCGCAGCGGCCGAAAAAAGTGGTCGAAGACATCACCGCCCAGCTCAGCCCACACGCCGTCACCCTCGTGAAAAACCTCAACCAGAAGGCGGACGGCAGCAGCTACCTGCCCGGTTTGCCCAACGTACAGCGCAGCGTGACCTACATTCCCAGCGACAGCGTCGACGACAAGGTGCTGGCCCAACTGCGCACCGGCGACTACATCGGCATTTACACCAACCTCGCCGGGCTGGACGTGACCCACACCGGCATCTTCGTGATGACCGACAACGGCCCGGTGCTGCGCAACGCCTCTTCGCGCAAAGCCAACATGCGGGTGGTCGATTCGCCCTTTATGGATTACGTGATGGCTACGCCGGGCATCGTGGTGCTGCGTTCGCTCAGCCGATAACTCCCCGCTGCATAACGGCTATAAGCTATAGCCGTTTATGCTGAACGAGCGTTTGACTTCATCGGCGGTTCAGGCTTAGCTGTAAGAACAAAAACCAACTGATTTTATTGTTCTTTTCAGGGAGACTTCGATGACCTTACGCTGGCGTATCACCCCTCTGGCGGCGGCCTTCGCCGCCGTATTGGCGCTGCAGGGCTGCGATCAAAAAACCGACCAAAACCATATCAAAGTCGGCGTCATCAACGGCGCGGAACAGGACGTGGCGGAAGTCGCCAGGCAGGTGGCGAAAGAGAAATATGGGCTGGACGTCGAGCTGGTCGGCTTCAGCGGCTCGCTGTTGCCGAACGACGCCACCGACAAGGGCGAATTGGACGCCAATGTGTTCCAACACCGCCCATTCCTCGAACAGCAAAACAAAGATCACGGCTACAAGCTGGTGGCGGTCGGCAATACCTTCGTCTTCCCGATGGCCGGCTACTCCAAAAAGATAAAATCGCTGAAAGAGCTGCCGGACGGCGCGGTGATCGCCATCCCGCTCGATCCGACCAACCTGGGGCGCGCCCTGCTGCTGCTGGAAAAAACCGGGCTGATTAGCCTGAAGCCTGGTAAGGGGCTGCTGCCTACCGCCCTGGACATCAGCGCCAACCCGCATCGTTATCAGATCATGGAGCTGGAAGGCGCGCAGCTGCCGCACGTGCTGGACGATCCGAAAGTCACCGTCGCCGTCATCAGCACCACCTACATCAACCAGACCGGCCTGTCGCCGACCAAAGACGGCATCTTCATCGAGGATAAAGACTCGCCGTACACCAACATCATCGTCACCCGCGAAGACAACAAGGACGCGCCGAACGTGCAGAACTTCATCAAGGCCTATGAGTCGGATGAAGTGGCCAAAGCCGCCGAAAAAATCTTCAACGGCGGCGCGGTGAAAGGCTGGTAAATTCGGCCACCATCAAGGCGGATTCTGCGTACGAATCCGCAATATTTCACTTTCATTCCCCGTTTCCTTACGCCACACCTTTCTCTAAAAGCAAAACGCCCGCATGCTCATTCCTCCATAACACGGATTGTTCACAACAAAGGAGTGTCTCGATGCCGATCAAATTTGCCCCCAAGGTCGGGGAAATTCTTGAGTGCAACTATGGCAACTATCCCCTATCAGTCTGCCAACCGCATGAAGCCGGCTTTTATGATGGCCACATTCCACCAGAAATGGTGAAGAACCGTTTAGTTGTTGTGTTAAATGGCAAAATTAACGGCAACGCCTGCATTATCGTACCGCTGTCGACCACCAGAGATTCGAACAAGATCGAACGGGGATTGCACATCGAAATTACGCGTGAACTCATCGAAGATATGAGATTCTTTCATCCGCAAACCCGCTGGGCAAAGGGCGATCTGGTGCAGCAAGTCAGCCGCCAACGGCTGAACAGAGCCCGTAAAGAGAGAGGCTTTCTTACCCAGTGTCTGTCGCGCGAGCTTGTTGCTGACATACAACGCGCCGTCATTAAGTCGATCAACGCCAAAAATATGCTGTTCTGACCAGTACGCTGTTGTTGACAAAACAGACAAATCAGGTGAAATTGTCGCCGTAGCCGATAAAGGCCCTTATGCTATACCCTCCCTTTCAGGGACCTGCGAAGCCCAGCCATCCAGCTGGGCTTTTGCCTATCAAGCGCCCACCGATTTTTAAAACGTCATCTTTTCTTCCCGCTCTTGACCCTTACGTGGCGTCAGGCTTTAGTATCCTGGCACGCACAAGGGAGGAGCTACATATGTTATTGAAAGTCGGCGAACTGGCGCGCCGTTCCGGCATTACCGTTCGCACACTGCATCACTACGACAGCATTGGCTTGCTGGTCCCTTCTGCGCGTTCCGACGCCGGTTATCGTTTATACAACCGGGCTGACATCACCCGCTTGCACCACATCCAGGCGCTGCGCCGGATGGGCGTTTCGCTGGCGGAAGTCGGGGCAATTCTGGCGCGTTCAGGGCTGGCGCTTCCGGCGGTGATTGAGCAGCAGATCGCCATGTTGGACCAGCAGTTGGCACAGATCGCCGCATTGCGCGGCCGGCTGCAATACATGCATGCCCAACTCTCCGCCGGGCACGAACCAGAACTGAACGACTGGCTAACTACGTTGGAGTTAATGACCATGTACGATAAATACTTTACCGCCGATGAGCTGGCGCAACTGCCGTTCTACCAGGCCGATCCCACCCGCAATCAGGAATGGGCTGCATTGGTGAGCAGCGTGGGACAACTGATGGCGGAAGGCGTCGAACCTCAGGCGCCACAGGCACAGGCGCTGGCGCGCCGCTGGATGCTGATGCTGGAGCGCGACACCGCCGGCAACCCGGCCTTTCTCACCCGGCTGAACGCCATGCACGCCGACGAACCGTCGATGCGCGAACAGACCGGCATTACACCGACGATGACGGACTACATCACCCGCGCCTTTGCCGAAACCAAGCTGGCTGTCTATCAAAAATACCTGTCGGCGGAAGAGTACGCCTATGTGCGTCAACACTATTTCACCCGCCTGCAGGAGTGGCCGGCTCTGATCGCTCAATTCCATCAAGCGATGAACGACGGCATACCGTCCGATTCGCCGGAGGCAGTGCGATTGGCGGCCAGTTGGCTGGCGCTGTTCCAATCCTATGCAGGCACCAACCCGGCGACGCAAATGAAGATCCGCGAAGCGATGGAACGGGAACCCTCGCTGACCGAGGGCACCTGGCTGACTCCGCCGCTGCTGGCCTATCTGCGCCAGGCCGTGACCCGGCTGATGCGCGGTTGACGACCCCATAGGGTTTTCTTATCTCACCATAAGAAAACCCGATTTACCCCGGCGGCAAGCGGCGCGCATAATGGCGTTTATCCACTGATTTTCAAGGTAAACAGACCCGCCATGACGCTCTCCGCTCCCGTACTCAGCCTCCTTGACGCCACACCGGACGATATGGCCGCCGTGCAGCGTATTTACACCCACCACGTGCTGCACGGAGCCGCCTCGTTTGAAGAACAACCGCCGACGCGGGCGGAAATGCAGCTGCGGCTGGCCAAGGTGCAAGCAGCCGGGCTGCCCTGGCTGGTGGCGAAAAGTGAAGGCCGTATTGTGGGCTACTGCTATGCCACGCCGTATCGCCCCCGGCCGGCTTACCGCTTTACCGTGGAAGACTCGGTGTACATCGCCGAAGGGCAGCAGGGCAAAGGCGTCGGCAAGGCGCTGCTGAGCGCACTGATCGCCCGCTGCGAGCAAGGCCCCTGGCGCCAGATGCTGGCGATCGTCGGTGATTCCGCCGCCAACCGCGGCTCGCTGGCGCTGCACCAGTCGCTCGGCTTTACCAGCGTCGGGACGTTAAAGGCCGTGGGATTCAAGCTGGGGGAGTGGCGCGACACCCACATCATGCAGCGCGCGCTGGGCGCGGGCGACAATCAGCATCCTTGAAGGCATGGCGACGCACGATAGGGAGTTAGCGTCTATAGTGAAGAGTGATTTCATTGAGTTAGCGCCAATCGCACGCCACCTTTAACCGGTAAGGGAGAATCAAATGAAAATTATTCTGTGGATAGTCGCCATCATCTTTATCGTGGGTTTGTTGACGATTACCGGCGTTCTCAAACTGATCTTTTAATGCGCTTAATACGTCCCGCCCCTTCCGGGGCGAGACTTTTCATCATGCCTTGAAACGCGCGCGTACCGCCCCCAGCGCCGATACCACCGCCAGCACCACGCCGCCGGCCACCAGCCCGAACGCCACGTTCAGCAGGGCCGGAACCACACCCTGCAAAAGATGGCCAAACGTCGGCACCACGGTGGTGTACGAGGCCCAATCTTCGAACAGGTGATGCACCGGCGGCAGACCGTGGGTCAGAATACCGCCGCCGACCATAAACATGGCGACAGTGCCGACGATCGACAGCGTTTTCATCAGATAAGGCGCGGCGCGCACGATGCCGCTGCCGATGGCGCGCGCCAACGCGCTGCCTTTGCGGCTCAGGTACAGCCCCAGATCGTCCAGCCTGACGATGCCAGCGACAATGCCGTACACACCGAGCGTCATCACGACGGCGATGCCGCACAAGACGATCACCTGCTGGCTGAAGGTGGCGCCGGCGACCGTGCCCAAGGTGATGGCGATAATCTCGGCGGACAGCACAAAATCGGTGCGTATCGCCCCTTTCACCTTGCGCTTCTCATAGGCTGCGGCATCCTCATTGGCGCCGGGCCCGTCCGATTTTTCCTCCTGTGCCGCCTTGCCGTGGCTCAGGCTGTGAAACACCTTTTCGAACCCTTCGTAACACAGGTAGGCGCCGCCCACCATCAGCAGCGGCGTAATCGCCCAGGGCGCGAAGGCGCTGATCAAGAGCGCCAACGGCACCAGGATCGCCTTGTTGATCAGCGAGCCTTTAGCGACGCTCCACACCACCGGCAGCTCGCGGTCGGCTTTAACGCCGGTGACCTGCTGCGCGTTGAGCGCCAGATCGTCCCCCAACACCCCGGCGGTTTTTTTCGCCGCCATCTTGCTCATTAAAGAGACATCGTCCAGCAATGAGGCGATGTCGTCGATAAGGGTAAGTAAACTACTTCCTGCCAAAATGATTCATCCTTTTCATATTCACGGGCCATTCTATGTTTAGCATAGCGGTAAAGCGTCATAAAAGGATATGGGAGGATCTCGGAAAACGCCGGGTGGACGTTAAGCCCCCTCGCCCGCCAGCCCCTCATCGGATCCGATAGCGGACACACGCGAGATATGTTGAAGGACAAGGCGATGGGCATCAAAGACGCACGATAAATGCGTACTCCCCTCAAGCAAACCCAATGCCACATGCACGCTGCCATGCTGTTCAACGAAACGCTGCATCGCTTGCGCATTGAACAACTCGTCCTGCGCGGCCGCCAGCAGCAAAGTCGGTAATCGCAGCGCCGCCAGTTGCTTGGCCGGGGCGCGAGGCGTCAAGGCGTTAGCCATATTGACACTGTATTGGCAGACAAAATCGGGGGCGGCGGCCAGTACGGCCGGGGGAAAATTCAGGCTGACCGCCCGAGATTGCCCGAACCATCGCCCACCGCTAAGCGCATTGGCCACAAAAGGCCATTGACGCACCTGGGCAAAACGAGCCGCCGCCAGATCGCGGGCTATGCCGGAAAATGGCCCCAGCTCGGGCGCCAGCAGGATCAGGCTATCCGCCTGCTGCTCGCAAGGATAGCGGGTCAGGTAGTTGAGCAACATCCCGGCGCCGCTCGAATGGCCCAGCAGGTGCCTGCGCGCCAACGGAAAACGCAGGCGCATTTCCGCCAGGATGACATCGACATCGCGCCAAATACGCTCAGGCCGCTCAACCGTCCCCCGCTCTCCCGTGGAATCGCCATGTCCGCGAATATCCACCAGGCACACCGCGAGCGTTGGCTCGGCCGCCAACTGGCGCGCAAGAACGTCATACCCGGCGGCGCTGTTAACCCCGCCGCCGTGATACACCACCATCACGTCTGCACTCGCGGCAGTTTGCCGATACAGGCGATAGCTCAATCCCTCAACGCGACCGGACGACATCTCCACGTGCCCGCCCGGCCACTCGCCGTAAGACTTCGCTTGCTCAACATAGCGGTCAAAATCAATCAAAGCGCACCTTTCCATGATGTTGTCGGTATTGCCCACGGCAGAACTCCCTGCCACCACGGGGGTAAGCATATGAAACAACCGCAGGCGCTACCATCCCTTTTGCACGCCCTTGGCGTCAGGGCAGATCGCCCGCCGGCACATTGAGCTGCCAGGAGAGGCCGAAACGATCGTTCAGCCAACCGAACCGGGCGCTGAAGCCGTAGTCATCGAGCGGCATCAGCACCTTGCCGCCTTCCGCCAGCCGGTGGAACGCCCGCTCCAACGCTTCTTCGTTAGGCAGGTTGATGAACAGCGACACCGCCGGGGTGAAGCTGAAGTCATGGCTGATCGGGCTGTCGATGAACACCAGGTTCTGCCGGTCGAAATCGATGGACGCATGCTTGATCAACCGCCGGCCGTCCGGCGTCGGATCGTAATGCTGCACCTGCATGAGCCGAAAACGCTCGAACACCTGGCTGTAAAGGTCGATCGCCCGCTGCGCCTCTCCCTGGAACATGACAAAGGTCGAAACCTGACTCATAACATCCCCTCCGACAATCGTTGTGGTATTAATGGAGGATAGCGGATTACCGTTGAAGCGGCGGAAAGGAGCAATCATGAGCATCATTCATCGCCTGGCGCAGCCGGACGATCTCAACGGCCTGTTAGCCTTGTATCGCGAGCTGCGCCCGCAGGACGCGCCGCTGCGCGCCGACGACGCGCGCCGTGCCCTGCAACGCCTGCTGGACGATCCGGCGATCCGCCTGGTGGTGGCGGCGGACGAGGAACAGCCGATCGCCACCTGCATGCTGGCGCTGATCCCGGGGCTGGCGCACCAGGCGCAGCCGTTCGGCGTCATCGAACACGTGGTGACGGCGGAGCCCTACCGCGGCCACGGCGTAGCGCTCGCCATGATTGAATACGCGCTGCAGCTGGCCTGGCGTAAAGGCTGTTACAAGGTGATGCTGCTGTCGGGGCAGCAACGCACCGGCGCGCACCAGCTTTATCTCAAAGCGGGTTTCGACGGCGATCGCGAGCGGGGATTTGTCATCAGACGGCCCGAGGGCCGATAGCGGCCTGCTGCAAACGAGCAGGCCGTCAGGCGGGTTATTCGCTGTCGTTCTTCGCCAGACGGGCGTCTTTTTGGCGGCGATAGTCACGGGCGGCGGCCGGGATCGGCGTCACCTTGCCGGTTTCAATCCAGCTGCGCAGACGGTTGGCGTCGGCGAAGTGGGTGTATTTGCCGAAGGCGTCCAGCACCACCAGCGACACCGAGCGGTTACCGATCACGGTGCGCATCGCCAGGCAGTGCCCCGCCTGGTTGGTGAAGCCGGTCTTGGTCAGCTGAATGTTCCATTTCGGGTTGTACACCAGGTGATTGGTGTTGCGGAACGGCAGCGTGTAGTTCGGATCCTTGAAGCTGGCCATGCGCTCGGTGGTGGTGCTGAGCTGGCCGATCAACGGATATTGCTTGGTGGCGATCAGCAGTTTGGTCAGATCGCGCGCCGTCGACACGTTATGAATAGAGAGCCCGGTCGGTTCCACGTAATGGGTGTTGGTCATACCCAGCGCCCTGGCCTTGGCGTTCATCGCTTTGATGAAGGCGTTGTAGCCCCCCGGATAGTGGTGCGCCAGGCTGGCGGCCGCGCGGTTTTCCGACGACATCAGCGCCAGCAGCAGCATATCTTTGCGGCTGATTTCACTGTTCAGCCGCACCCGTGAATACACCCCTTTCATCTCCGGCGTCTGGTGGATGTCCACCGACAGCATCTCGTCGAGCGGCAGGTGCGCGTCCAACGTGACCATGGCGGTCATCAGCTTGGTGATCGAGGCGATCGGCACCACTTCATCCGGGTTGCGCGCGTACATCACCTTATGGGTTTGCATATCGACGACCATCGCGCTGCCGGAGGCCAGCTCAGGCTGGGTGGCGTGCAGGGCGGCAGCGTTGTCGCTGGCCAGCGCGCGCGGCGCAAAGCCTGCGCCCGCCTGCAAAGCGAGCAGGGTCAGAACCAAAACACGTATTTTCACAGGCATTACTCTGAAATGGGGGCTTGAACTCAGCGAATTATATGTGAGGGTTCAGCGCTTGGCACTGGGATTATAGGGCGGATTTGTGACAAATTCTGTCGGCCGAAAATCGGCACAGCCCGCGGGCGCTCTGGGATGAACGCCCGCGTAGAAAAAGTTACAGCGCCGGCTGCCAGGCCGACTGCGGCAACAGGTACAACCCCGGCGTTTGCCGCGCCCCTGCACCGACGATATGGCCGATGCCGGCCGCCATCACCGCCAGCGTGACGTCGAAGGCGTTGAGGCTGTCGCCGTAGCCGGCGGTCAGGTTGAACATCGAGCCGTTGGCCAGCAAATAAACCGTCTTCTCATTGAGTTGGTAAGCGTTCACATAAGGCATCGGCTCGTGGTGCTGCAGGCCCTTGAGGAAGCCGACGTCGATCTCTTCCGCCACGTGGCCGACGTTGAGAATAAATACGCCGTCCTGCGCCTGTTGCAGATGCTGCGCCGAAAGCACGTTTTTCGCGCCGGTCGCGGTGGCGATCACGTCCGCCTGCGCGACCCCGCTCGCCAGATCCACCACCTGCCAGCCGTCATAACGCGCCTGCAGCGCACGCGCCGGATCGATTTCCGCCACCATCACCTGGCCGCCGTAGGCCCTGGCCGCGGCCGCCGTCCCCTGCCCGACCAGGCCGTAGCCAATCACCAGCACGCGCTTTTCATGCAGCGTCAAATGGGTGGTCTGGAAGAAGGTGTGCCAGGCGGTCAGCCCAACCATATGCCGATTGTGCAGCCCTTCTTTCACCGGCAGATCGTCCCAGTTGAAGATCGGGTAGCGCGGCGCCACGCCGTTTAACCGATTGATGCCCGATCCGGTGGCCTCCAGCCCGGCGACGATCTGCGGGCCGTTCGGCGATTGGTGCAAACGGGTGGTCAAATCCGCTCCCATTTCGCACAGGTGGGTCGGCTGCCAGGCCAACGCGCGATCGAAAGATTCCGACCATTCGCCGGCGCTCATGTCACGCCAGGCATAGGCCTGCGCGCCCCGCCGTTCCAGCCAGGCCACCACGTCGTCCTGCACCGTAGTGGGATTGCAGGTGGTCAGAAAGATCGCCGCGCCCTTGTCCAGCAGGCCGGCCACCAGCGGCGCCATTTTCAGATCCAGGTGCATATTGCACGCCAGCCGCACCCCGTGCAGGTCCGGCAACGCCGCCACCGCCGCCCGGGTGCGCGGCATATGACGCATCGCCCAGCTCAATTCACTGTCAAAATCCTGATACATCCGTTGCTCCTCTGGTGTACCCCGCCGCCAGGCGTGGCAAAAAAGTTATCCCGCGCGGCCGAGCCGGCGGATCGCCTGCGGCGACAGGCCAAATACGCGGATAAACGCCCGCCTCATGCGTTCCGGATCGCTGAACCCCACCGAGCGGGCGATCGCTTCCAGCGGCTCGGCGCTCTCTTCGATGCGCACCCTGGCCGCCTCTACCCGCAATTGCTCGACCACCTTGGCCGGCGTCTGCCCGGTTTCAGCGCGGAACAGCCGGCCGAATTGCCGCTCGCTCAGGCAGGCGGCGTCGGCCAGATCCGCCACCGACAGCGGCTGGTGCAAATGTTCACGCGCGTACGACAGCGCGGCGCGCATGCGATCCGACGACGGGTTCAACGCCAGCAGCAGCGAGTACTGCGACTGCCCGCCGGGGCGGCGGTGATAGACCACCAGCTGCCGCGCCACGGCCGCCGCCAGGGTGGCGCCCAGATCGTCCTCGATCAGCGCCAGCGCCAGATCGATGCCGGCGCTGATGCCCGCCGAGGTCCAGATATCGCCGTCGCGGATGAAAATGCGGTTGCTGTCGACGCGGATACGCGGATAACTCTGCTGCAACCGCGCCGCATGATACCAGTGAGTGGTGGCGCGTTTGCCGTCCAGCAGCCCGCAGGCCGCCAGAATAAACGCCCCGGTGCATACGCTGGCGATACGCCGCGCTCGTCGGCTTTGGTTGGCCAGGAACGCCACCAGCGCCGGTGACTGCGCCGCCATCACGTTGCCGCTGCCGCCGGCCACTACCAACGTATCGAAACGCTCGTCGCCGCACGGCTGCGTGGCGATTTCCACCCCGGCCGAGCTGGCGACCATACCGCCCTGCGGCGAGATCGCCACGCAGCGGTAGGCCGGCGGGTCAGTGAACTGGTTGACGTTATCGAACGCCGCCAGCGGGCCGGCAAAGTCCAGCAGGTTGAAACCGGGAAAAACCACAAAACCGATCGTTTTCATGATGGCGCTTTTTGAGGGTTATCTGTCATATCAGCCAAATGCAGGGCGGCTATTATGGCTCAGGTCCAACGATAAAAATGAGGCGAATGTCATGTCTGAACCACTCGTGATTGTATTTCCCATCTATCAAGGCGTCACCCAGCTCGATTTCACTGGCCCACTGCAGTTTCTGCGCCGCATGCCGGGCGCGGAAATCATCGTCGCTTCAGTAGACGGCGCGGATGTCGAGTCGGAAGGCTTGCACTTCACCCAGCTGCGCCCGCTGCCGGAGATCGCACGCTGCGATGTGCTGTGCGTGCCGGGCGGCAGCGGCTGCACCCAGGCGCTGCAGGATAAAGCATTCATGCAGCAAATCCGGCGGCTGGGCGCCGATGCCCGCTATCTGACTTCGGTATGCACCGGTTCGCTGATCCTGGCCGCCGCCGGCCTGCTGCCGGGCAAACGCGCCGCCTGCCACTGGTCGATGCGCGACAGCCTGAAGCTGTTCGGCGCCATACCCAGCGCTGCACGCGTAGAGCGTGACGGCAACGTGATCAGCGGCGGCGGCGTTACCGCCGGCATCGATTTCGCGCTGGCGCTGATCGCCGAACTGCACGGCGAAGACACTGCCCAAACGATCCAACTCTATCTGGAATACGCCCCGGCCCCGCCGTTCACCGGCGGCACGCCGGAACTGGCCCCGCCGCACATTTACGCCAGGGTACAGGCACAAATGGCGGAAAGTCTGGCGCAGCGCAGAGCGTTGGTGGCCCAGATCGCCCAAGGCTAGCGATCGGGCGTATACTTGCCCTTATGCGTCAGCCACATAAGGAGTAAGGAATGACCGATTTGGCCCACTACATTACGGACTATGGCTACTGGGCGTTGTTTATCGGCTGCCTGGCTGAGGGGGAAACCATCACGCTGCTGGGCGGCATCGCCGCCCATGAAGGGCTGCTGCACTGGCCGTGGGTGATCGCAGTAGTGGCGCTGGGCGGCACGCTGGGGGATCAGTTGCTGTACTTCGCCGGCCGCCGGTTCGAAGGCCGCGTCATCTCGCGGCTCAAGGGGCAGGAAAAGCGCATCGCGCGCGCCAGAAGGCTGATCGCCCGCCACCCGATGCTGTTCGTTATCGGGGTGCGTTTCATGTACGGTTTCCGCATCATCGGCCCGGTTCTGATCGGCGCCAGCCGCCTGCCGCCGTCGCGCTTCGTGCCGCTGAACATCCTCGGCGCCATTCTCTGGGCGACGATCTTCGTCATGCTCGGTTATTTTGGCGGCCAGGCGATCGAACGCTTCGTTACCGGCTTCGACAAAAAGCTCTCCAGCCTGCTGTTTGTCGCGCTGGCGATCGCCGCTATCCTGCTGGTGCGTTTCTGGTGGCGTAAACGCCACCCGGAGTAAGCAAACGCAGCGGGCGTCAGCTTTCCTGCGGCGCCGCGCGCATCAGCTCGACCAGCTCGCGCGCCGCCTTGTCCAACGGGCGGTTCTTCAGCCAGATCAAATGCATCGGCAAGCGCAGCTCGTTCTTGGTGTTTTTGAATTTCAGCCGCACCAGACGCCCCTGCGCCAGCAGCGGCTCGGCCAGCGACAGCGGAAAATTGCCCCAGCCCAGGCCCGCTTCCACCATGTTCAGCGCCATCGGCAGGCTGTCGGTGCGCCAGTACGCCTCCGCCACCTGGGGACGCAGATCGCCGATCGGCAGATCGCGGCTGGCCACCATGATCTGCCGCACGTTGACCAGATCCTCGAGAAACAGCTCACCCGCCGCGCCGTCCAGCGCCGGGTGCTGCGGCGACAGCATCGCCACCAGCGACTCCGCGCCGACGAAGTGGAACTGTTCCGCGCTGTTGACGTTCAGCCCGCCGAACGCCAGACAAACACCGATGCGCCCCTCGTGCAGCATGTGCAACACGTCGTCCTGCGGCGCGCTGAGCACTTCGATGTTCAGCAGCGGATAACGCTGCGACAGCGTTTTCACCGCCGCCAGCAGGCCGGCGCCGTTGATATCCGACGCCACGCCGATCGAAAGCCGACTCTCCAGCCCCTGAGACAGTTCGATGGCGTGCACCTGCAGCTGCTTGAGCTGCCCGGCGATCAGGCGGGCGTGCGGCGCCAGGGCCAACGCCAGCGCGGTCGGCGTCGGTTCACGGTGAGAACGGTCGAACAAGGCGAAACCGAGCTCCGCCTCCATGTTGGCGATGGCCATGCTGACGGCGGAGGGCACGCGCCGCAGCGCGCGGGCGGCGGCGGAAAACGAGCCGCGATCGAGCACCGCCAAAAACAGTTCGATATTGTCGCTGGAGAAATTCATTGTTTTATCTGTCAGTAAAACTGACAACTCCTGACTTTTTCTATCAATGTGGTTGACGTTATCTTAGCCGCCGTCGCCACAGAGGCAACTAAAAACAGATCGGGAGAAAACGATGCAAGGCGTCAAACGCAAACTGGTGTATGTCACCGCTTATGAAATCATCGGCATGGCGATCTCGGCGCTGGGGTTGGCGCTGCTGTCGGGCCATGCGCCGAGCAGCACCGGGCCGCTGGCGGTGGTGATCACCACCATCGCGGTCAGCTGGAACTTTATTTACAACTATTTATTCGAGTGGTGGGAAAGCCGCCAGGTGTCGCGCACCCGCACGCTCAAACGCCGCATTTTGCACGCCGTCGGCTTTCAGCTGACGCTGGTGGTGTATCTGATCCCGCTGATCGCCTGGTGGATGGGCATCACGCTGTGGCAGGCGCTGCTGCTGGATATGGCGCTGATCGTTATCATTCCTTGCTACACCTTCCTGTTTAACTGGGCGTTCGACAAGCTGTTCGGCCTGCCCGCATCGGCACTGCCGGCCGGTGAATCGGCCTAAGACTCGTTACGCACCCACCGACCCGCTGCTTTATCCCATTTTCTGCGCGGGTCGCCATTTCCTTCCTCTTATTTCTCGCCGCGAAATATAAGAACAACACCCTGTAATTTGCACGGTAATTATTATTTTGTGATTTTAATCACTTTTTATTCTTCGATATTTCCGTCTTGATAAAACATCACATCTTTTTGAATAATATATCCTTTTATATTTGGATTAAAAAATAAACACACTTGTTCACGTTTTATGCGCAGTATTTTTTGCCACCATTACGGAGAAAAGGTAGCATGCTTCGCCGTTATTTTAATGATGGCTGTATACACAATAAACAGCGGAATGATGCCACGACCTCATTCTCATGACGATTGGTCATAGCAATCGTTTGCTCTCGGTAAGAGCAGGGTTAACATAGACAGGTAAACAGGACGGATAATGCACTCACAAAAAAAGTCGGCGGATGACAAACACGCCGCCAGAAGACGCTGGCTAGACTCTCATGAATCCGGTTATCACAAAAGCATGGGCAACCGGCAAATCCAAATGATCGCCATCGGCGGCTCCATCGGCACCGGCTTGTTCCTCGGTACCGGCGGCCGTCTCGAGTTGGCCGGGCCGGCGCTGGCGCTGGTCTATCTGGTGTGCGGGATCTTCTCTTTCTTCATCCTGCGCGCGCTGGGCGAACTGGTGCTGCATCGCCCTTCCAGCGGCAGCTTCGTTTCTTACGCCCGCGAATTCCTCGGTGAAAAAGCCTCTTACGTCGCCGGCTGGATGTATTTCCTCAACTGGGCAATGACCGGCATCGTCGACATCACCGCCGTGGCGCTGTACATGCACTACTGGGGCACCTTCGCCGACGTGCCGCAGTGGCTGTTCGCCCTCGGCGCGCTCGGTATCGTCGCCACCATGAACATGATCGGCGTGAAGTGGTTCGCCGAGATGGAGTTCTGGTTCGCACTGATCAAGGTCGCCGCCATCGCGCTGTTCCTGATTGTCGGCGTCGTCTTCCTCGGCACCGGCACCCCGGTCGCCGGCCACACTACCGGCATGCACCTGATCACCGAAAACGGCGGCATGTTCCCGCACGGCCTGTTGCCTGCTCTGGTGCTGGTGCAAGGGGTGATCTTCGCCTTCGCCGGCATCGAGCTTATCGGCACCGCCGCCGGCGAGTGTAAAGATCCGGCCAAAATGATGCCTAAAGCGATCAATAGCGTGATCTGGCGTATCGGCCTGTTCTACGTCGGCTCCGTGGTGCTGCTGGTGCTGCTGCTGCCGTGGAACGCCTATCAGGCCGGCCAAAGCCCGTTCGTCACCTTCTTCAGCAAGCTGGGCGTGCCTTACATCGGCACCATCATGAACATCGTGGTGTTGACCGCCGCGCTGTCCAGCCTCAACTCCGGCCTCTACTCCACCGGCCGCATCCTGCGTTCACTGGCGATGGGCGGCTCCGCGCCGAAGCTGATGGCCAAAATGAGCAGCCAGCAGGTGCCTTACGCCGGCATCCTGGTCACCTGCGGCATCTATGTGATCGGCGTGGTGCTCAACTACCTGGTGCCGGCGCAGGTGTTCGAGATCGTGCTGAACATCGCCTCGCTGGGCATCATCGCCTCCTGGGCGTTTATCATCGTTTGCCAGATGCGCCTGCGTAAAGCCGTGCGCGAAGGCCGCGCGCAGCCGGTGTCGTTCAGAATGCCGGGCGCGCCGTTCACCTCCTGGCTGACGCTGGCGTTCCTGCTGGTCGTGGTGGTGATGATGGCCTTCGACTACCCGAACGGCACCTGGACCATCGCCACCATTCCGGTGTTGGCGGTGCTGCTGACGCTGGGCTGGTTCGGCCTGCGCAAACGCGCGCAGGAAGTGAAGCTGGAACAGCAGGCTCACGAAGAACAGAGCCAACGCTGAATCGACAAACCGCCCTCCGGGGCGGTTTTTTTTATCCGCTATAACCGCCCGTAGAACGTCATTCTGGCGCTTTCCGACAGCATCACGTCCGGCTGCGCATTGTAGGCCAACACCACCAGCATGCGCGTGGTGTCGCCTTCGGTCGGCGTCACCCGGTGCATGGCGTTGCGCCCGCGAAACAGCACCAAATCCCCCTCCTCCATCGCCAGCCGTTTGACCGCCCGCTCGCCGTCCAGCACCTGCGTGACCCCGGCATAGTTCATCTCGCCGCGATCGGCGTCGCGCAGGTTCTCCACGTATTCGAAGCGCCCGCCCGCCTGCGGTTTCTGGATCAGCAGCGTGATGGCGAACGAGGAGTTGTCAAAATGCCAGCCCAGCTCCTGACCGGTATGGGCGTAATGCAGATTGATCGACGACAGCCGATCGGCGTAGGGGTAGAGCTGCGCCTCGCCCAGCACCGCACACAGGAACGCGCGAAACGCCGGGGCGTCGTACAGCGCGCGCAGCGGCGACTGCGGCGGAATATCCTCGTCGGTAATGCACCCCTTGGACGACACCACCAGCCGGTTGCGCGCGTGATCGGCCGGCAGCGCGTCGTCCTGCGGCCGTAGATACACGTTGTGTTTGCTGGTGGCGTAAAACGCCGCATGGTGCTGTTCAGCGCCCTCCAGCCGCACCGTCGCCAGCGCGGCTTCACGCAGAAATCCCGGCAGCACCAGCGCGCCGGCGCGCGCCAGCGTTTGTCGGCAGCGGGCGCGGAACGCGGCGTCATCGATGGGATGGGCGGACAGATCGATAATATCGGCAAGTGGCGGCATGACGTTCCCCTCGTGTGCGAAAGCCGGATGCCTCTCACTGTAGCGAATGCCGCATTGCCGCCATAACAAAAATACGTTATGGATAAGCTAACGAATTCTTAGCGATAAGCCCTGCTCATGCACTCACCGTCCCGTGCGCGCTTGCCCAAGCTGAGCGCCATTCTGGCGTTCGAAACCGCCGCTCGCACCGGCAGCCTGGCCCGCGCAGCGGATGCGCTGGCGCTGACCGCCGCCGCCGTCAGCCAACAGATCCGCCAGCTCGAACAACATCTGGGCATCACATTGTTCATTCGCGCCAAAAGCGGCGTCACGCTGACCGAACAGGGCGCGGACTACCTGGCCTATGTTCAGGAGGCGTTTGAAACGCTGCGCGTGGCGCAGCAACACGTCGAACGCCAGCGCGGCAAGCAGACGCTGACGGTGTTCACCTTGCCGGCGTTGGCCTCCAAATGGCTGAACCCGGCGCTGGGCGACTGGCTGGCGCAGTGCCCCGACGGCGATCTGCGGCTGCACGCGACCCATGCGGCGGTCGATTTCGCCCATTCGGCGGCGGATTTCGCCCTGTGCTTCGGCGATCAGGATTATCCGCTGCTGGAAAAGGTGCAACTGTTTCAGGATCGGGTGCAGCCGGTATGCAGCCCGGCGCTGCGCGATCGCGGCGACTGGACGCAGCTGCCGCTGATCCACGTCGACTGGGGCAAGGAGAGCCAGTTTCTGCCGGGCTGGCACGAGTGGTTCACCGCCGCCGATCGGTCGCCGCCGCCGCGGCGCGGGCTGACCTATAACCTGACCTCGCTGGCCATCGACGCCGCCGTGCAAGGGCGCGGGGTGCTGCTCGGCCAGCGGCGGCTGATCGCCGGTGAACTGGCGGAAGGCCGGCTGGTCACCCTGGCCGAACCGGCGCTGCCGCTCAGCAAACCCTACTACGTGGTTTACCCGCCGCGCACGCTGGAAAAACCCGGCGCAGCGGCGTTTCTCCGTTGGCTGCAGGCGCTGGCTCAGCAGGCGGTATAACCGCCGTCGATGCTGTAAAATGCACCGGTGGTGAAACTGCTGTCGTCCGAAAGCAGGAAAGCCACCGTTTTCGCCACTTCTTCCCGCGTCGCCATTCTCCCCATCGGGTGCGAAGCGGCCATCTGCGCCCGCGCCGACGCCGGCAGTTCCCCCATCGCCGGCGTATCTACATAACCCGGCCCGACGGCGTTGACGCGCACGCCGCGCGTAGCGAATTCCAGCGCCGCCGAGCGCGTCAGGCCCAGCACGCCATGCTTGGCGGCGGTATAGGGCGCAATCCCGGCAATGCCCACCACGCCGTTGGCGGAAGAGAGGTTCACCACCGCCCCGCCGCCGCCGGCGACGATCGCCGGCAGGCCGTACTTCATGCCGAAAAACGTGCCGCTCAGGCAGGTGGCGATCACCTCATGCCAATCTTCGACCGCGTACCGATCGATATCCACCTCGTGCGGGCCGGTGATCCCGGCGTTGTTGACCAGCAGATGCAGCGCGCCGCAGCGCCGCACGATCTCTTCAATCCCCTGTTGCACCGACTGCGCGTCGCGCACGTCCATCCGCAACGTCATCACCCGCCGGCCGTCGGGATCGAGCCGCGCGGCGGCGGCGGTGAGAGGCGCTGTGTGGCGGCCGGTCATCACCACCGTGGCTCCGCGCCGAAACAGCTCGGCGGCGATCGCTTCGCCAATGCCGGTGGACGCGCCGGTCACCAGCGCCACCCGATGTTTGAAATCTTGCATAGCCGTTCTCCTGCAACGTTGAACTCAGGGGGACAGGCTAGCGCCGGCAAGTGACAGTTTGCGGCAGCAGTGATGCCCAACACGGCGAGGAATAAAAGGAGTAATGCTTATCAATATTTTATCTATACGATGGAAGTAAATTGTATAACCATTTTATTTTCATCATTAAATGTATAAGGCGCACCCGCTCTGACGCCAAAACTCATTATAACTTTTTATATATTAGTTAGATTAAACCCCTATTTTCCCCGCTGTCACAAAACTGTCATAGATAAATGCATCTTAACTTTTCGGAGCATTTATCATGGCAAAGACTCGCATTATCGCTACCATCGGCCCCGCCTCTCGCCACATCAACACGTTGGCAGCGCTGGAAAAAGCCGGCATGTCCGTCGCCCGATTGAACGGTTCACACAACACGCTCGACTGGCATGCGGAAACCATCGCCCTGCTGCGTAAAACGTTGCCGGATACGCCGGTGCTGTTGGACATTCCCGGTAGAAAAATCCGCACATTGCAACTGAAACACGAACCCTCATTCACTAAAGGGCAAACGCTGATCCTCACGACCGATACCTCACATAACGGGGAGGAAAAAGTCCCGGTGGGGTACGGCCGGTTGCATGAACGGCTGACGGTGGGTGATAAGGTTTTCGCCGATGATGGCACCCTCTCGTTCCAGGTCGTTAACATCGTCGATCGGGACATCTACCTGCAGGCCGACATGGACGGCCAACTGAAAAGCCGCAAAGGCATCAATGTGCCTGGCATCGATCTCGGGCAGGCGCTGATAACGGAGAAAGATCGCGACATGATCGCCTTCGCCAAAGCGCATCAAGTGGACTACATCGGCATAAGCTTCGTCGAAAGCGCGGCACACATCAACGCGATCAGAACGCTGATCGGAGGCGATACGCCCCGCATCGTGGCGAAAGTGGAAAACAGCGGCGGCATAGAGCATCTGGAGGAAGTCATCGCCGCCGCCGACGTTATCATGATCGATCGCGGCGATCTGGCGGTGGAAACCTCGATCGACCGCGTTTCTCTCTACCAAAAACAGATCCTCCGAGCCGCCTCCCATGCGGGCAAACCCACCATCGTGGCGACGGAATTGCTGCACAGCATGATAGAGAACCCGCTGCCAACCAAAGCGGAGGTCAGCGATATCACCAACGCGGTGCTGGATGGCGCCGCGGCGGTGATGCTCTCCGGTGAAACCGCCGTAGGCCGCTATCCTCTGGAGGCCGTTGCCCGTATCGCCAGCGTAGCCCATCAGGCGGAACAGCATTTAGCGCATGCGCCCCACTCATCCCCCCCTGCGCAGGTTGACGATATTCGACAGGCTGTCGGCGCCCTTATCCGCGCCTTGCCGATCTCCCGGGTGGTGGTGTTTTCTCGCACAGGTTACAGCGTGCGCATCGCCGCCATGGCCAACATCGGCCTCCCGATCGTCGCATTCGGCAACGATGCGGCGACGGTGCGCAGCTGGAATATGCTGCCAGGCATCACCGGCCTGACATTGCCTCGGATCGATCTGACACAGCCGGAAACCGAACGTTTGGCTCTGAATGTCCTGTCAGACAATGGATTGATAAATCGGCACGATGTTTTGCTGCTGGTCAGCGCCCAGCAAGACAATCAGCATATCAGCGGGAATATCTTGCGCACGCTCAGCGCCGATGCCTACCTGCAATCTGACGCGGCGCGGGAACCCTACCGGAAAGAAGAGGTGGCCTGATGGATAATCATGCGTTGTTCTATCTGGTGATTGCGCTATTTGCCGTGATCCAATCGGTTTTCGGCATGGGCATCTTGGTATTCGGTACACCGACACTATTAATGCTGGGCGTTGATTTCTCCTCCGTACTTGGGCTGCTGCTGCCGTCGTCGGTGCTGATCTCTCTGACGCAGACGCTTGGCGCCCGACGAATTGCTTTTCCCGCTCGCGAAAAGGTCAATATGCTGATTTGCGCCATTTTCGTCATTCTGGCGCTGAGCCTGGTCTTGCATTCGACGCTGAAGATGAATGTCGATCTGCTGGTGGGCGCCATCCTGCTGTTTTCCGCCTTGATGCGCTTTCGTCTGTCACTGCAGGAAACCGTGAAGCATTATCTCGGCAAACATCAGCGCGCTTATGTCGCAGTCATGGGCCTGATACATGGCGTCACCAACATGGGTGGCGCCTTGCTGGCACTCTACGCTACCGCCAGCCATCGCGAGAAACTGGAGATAAGAACCACCGTCTCCCGTTACTACCTGATGTTCGGTTTAATCCAATTGGCCACGCTGGCCTGCATTAAATGGCAAGCCCTGAACCTCGACGGTTTCGCCGCGGCACCGCTGGCTCTGCTGGTGTATCTGGTCGTCGGCAATCTGCTGTTCAAGAGGGCCAGCGCTCCCGTTTATGAAAAAATGGTAACCGGCTTTATTGCCTTCTATGGCGTGGCCGTTCTCACTAAAGGCTATTTATAGGCTCCCCATGACGACGACTCTCTTTTCTCTGATCCCGGTGATATTTTTAATCGCCATGGGATTCACTCTGCGGCACAAAAACCTGATCGATCGGGCTTTCTGGCTGCCCTGCGAGAAGCTGAACTACTTTTATCTCTTCCCGGCGCTGATGTTTATTCAGGTCGGCAAAGCCGACCTGAGCCAGTTTCCGGTACGGCCGATCGCCCTGTCGGTCCTGGGCGCCGTGTTGATCGGCGCCTTGTCGTTGTACCTCTGGCGAATCTGGCTAAAACAGCCCGGGCCGGTTTTCTCTTCCGTCATACAGGGCGCTCTGCGCCCCAATACCTACATCGGGGTTGCCGCAGCGGCGGCGACTTTCGGCCACACCGGCCTGACGGTGACCTCAATCAGCATCGCCGTCGCCATCCCGCTGTTGAACGTGGCCTCGATTGTCATACTGATGCATTACGGCCAGGGCTCCCGCCCCGGCGGCAGACAGATCGCCAAAGCGCTGGGGAAAAACCCAGTGATCCTTTCGGTCTTGGCCGGTCTGGCCTTCAATGCCAGCGGCTGGTCGCTCGGCACGGCGCTGGAGAACATTCTCACCATTCTCGGCGGCGCCTCTCTGCCGTTGGGGTTGCTGGCGGTCGGCGCGGGGCTGGATATCAAAGCGGCGCGTACGGCACAGGGCCCCGTACTGCAATCGACCTTCGTCAAGTTACTGCTGGTACCGCTGTTGACGCTGGGAATCGGCATCACCCTGGGCATCTCCGGCCCGGTGCTGGCGACTATCGTCCTGTTTAACGCCTTACCCTGTACACCTTCCGCCTACATCATGGCGAAACTGCTGGGCGGCGATCATCGCTTGTCGGCCGGTATCATCACGATCCAAACGTTGCTGGCGGCGGTCACCATTCCTGTTATTTTGCTGCTGACCCAGTTTTCAGCTCATCCAGCTTAAGATGGGCCTCATACTTCCGCCACAACGCGTCGAACCAGCCGTCGTCTCCATGACGATCGTTGATGCGCTCGATCGCTTCCGCACACTGTCGGCGGGCCAAGGCCAACAGGCCGGCCTCGCCCGCCGATAAAACAGCCAATAAGCGCGCCATTTCCACCAGATAGTGACGGGCAAAGGAGACATCGTAATCGGTAATGTTTTTGCTGTTGTCAATCAAGTCGCACAGTTTGATGGTCTGCGCTTCCGCACAGGCCTGCGCGCTGTGCTGCAGATTGGCATTTTTACGGTGCAGACGCTCACCGCCGTAGCTGCGAGGCTGCACGTCGGTCAACATTTCCACATAACGCTCGACCGTCGGACCGAATTCTCGCCGGATATCCGCCAGGGTCACCGCCGTATCTTCTACCGTATCATGCAGCCAGGCAGCGGCGACCATTTCTGGCGTCGGCTCAGCCCGCTGCAGCAAATCCACCACCGCCGCGGGGTGCACGATATACGGCTCTCCGGTGAACTTGCGCCGCTGATTGCAGGCATGGTGAGCGTCATTGGCAAATCGCTGCGCTTTCAAGGTTAAATCCATACTTTCTCCTTATCCATATCGATTCAGTGTAACGGCAGCCATGCTGACATCTGAGTCGATTTGGTTATGAGTTATGCCAACAACGCAGCACGTAATGCGCTCACAAACGCCGCAAAGCCCGCTATTTTATGCCTACTTTTTCTCATGCGAGACACCCTGTGGATACCCAACGCTACCTGCAGCATATCGGCTTTGCCGGCACCGCCCGCCCTGACCTCCCCACGTTGCAACAGCTGCACCATCGCCACATGCTGAGCGTACCGTTCGAGAACCTGAGCATTATTTATCATCAGGGCATTCAGCTGGCGCCGGAGGCGCTGTTCAGCAAGGTGGTCGAGCGTAACCGCGGCGGTTTCTGTTATGAGCTGAACACGCTGTTCGCCCTGCTGTTGCGGGAGATCGGTTTCAAGGTGAGCTTCATCTCCGGCGAGATCCGCACGCGCGACGGCCATTTCGGCCCGCCCTACGACCATCTGGCGCTGCGGGTGGATCTGGCGGGGCAGGCCTGGCTGGTGGATGTCGGTTTCGGCGATTCCTTCCTGACGCCGCTGAAGATCGTCGTCGCCGAGCCGCAACCGCAGGCCAGCGGCACCTTCCACCTGGAGCGGGAAGGCGAGTATTACCTGCTGGAGCGCCGCAACGGCGACCAACGCTCGCATGCCAAAACGCTGTATCGCTTTACCGTTCAGCCGCGCGAGTTGCACGAGTTCGACGAGATGTGCCGATTCCACAGCACCTCGCCGCAGTCGCACTTCACCCAGCGCCTGGTGTGTTCACGGCCGACGGACCACGGCCGGGTGACCCTCAGCGACATGAAGCTGATCGTGACCGAAGATCACCAGCGCCACGAAACGACGTTGCATTCGGAAGAGGAACGGCGCGCCGTACTGTGGCAGCATTTCGCCATCGATTTGGAGCGTTGACGGCGCCAGCGGCGCCCTTTTATTGCGATTCTGTTACACCGATTGCATAACCGCGCTTGGCTGATTGCCAGCACCGCGGCGGCAGGCATCATAGGGCCATGATTCGGCAACAGAGTGCGAAAAATGATCCGTGTGATACTGGTGGATGACCATGTGGTGGTGCGCTCCGGCTTTGCGCAATTGCTCAGCCTCGAGGACGATCTCGATGTGGTGGGGCAATACAGCAGCGCGGCGGCGGCCTGGCCGGCATTGCTGCGCGACGACGTCAGCGTCGCGGTGATGGACATCGCCATGCCGGATGAAAACGGCCTGAGCCTGTTGAAACGCCTGCGGGCGCAGAAGCCGCAGTTTCGCGCGATCATCCTCAGTATCTATGATACCCCGACCTTCGTGCAGAGCGCGCTGGATGCCGGCGCCAGCGGCTATCTGACCAAACGCTGCGGGCCGGAAGAACTGGTGCAGGCGGTGCGCTCCGTCGATATGGGCGGCCATTACCTGTGCGCCGACGCGCTGCGGGCGCTGCGCGGCGGCGAGCAGCCGACCACGGCGCTGGAGGCGTTGACCCCGCGCGAGCGCGAGATCTTCGATCTGCTGGTCAAAGGCGACAGCGTAAAGGAGATCGCTTTCAAGCTCGCTCTCAGCCATAAAACGGTGCACGTGCATCGCGCCAACGTCCTGGGCAAGCTGCAGTGCAGCAGCACCATTGAACTGGTGCATTTCGCCCTCGACCATCAGCTGCTGGCGGGGCATTGATGTCGCCCCGCTTCCGGCCCTGGGTTATCTCGCTGTTTATCCTGTTGGCCTGGGGCAGCGGTTGGCTGATGCTGTGGACGCTCGGTTTCTACCTGACCCACAACGGCAATCAGGCGGCGCTGTTTCTGCCTCACGGCGTCTATCTCGCGCTGCTGATCCTGCTGGCGCGCCGCTATTGGCCCGCCCTGATAATACCGCCGGTGCTGCTGCTGTTCTGGCTGCACGGCGAACGCCTGCTGAGCGGCTACAGCCTGCTGGCCGCGCCGTTCATCACCCTGCTCCCGGCCGCGCTCGCACAGCGATTCTGGCGCCGTTTTCCACTCTACTGGCAGCGGCTGACGCTGCTGCTGGCCGCAGTGACCGCCGCCTCGCTGCTCAATACCGCCCTGCTTGCGCCTTTCGCGCACAGCCCGGCGATGCTGCTCGGCCTGGCGTCATTTACCGGCGGCGTCTTGCTGACCCCGTTCGTCTACCTGATTTTTGAATTTCTGCGCCAGCAGCACCGCTACCATCTGCTGGGGCTGGACACCAGCAACCCGCCGCTGCGCGCGTCCTTAATCATCTGGTGCAGCCTGTTTTTCGTTATCGGCATCGGCACCCAGATGGTGCTGTCGCCGGAAATCGAACGCCTGCTGCTGATCGTGGTGTTTTTGCCGAACGTGGTGATGGCGTGGAAGTTCGGCTGGCAGGGCGGCGTGCTGTCCGGCCTGCTCGGCAGCATGATGATCACCCTCGCGCGGCAGGTCGGCGTGGGGTTCGGCAATCTGATCGAGCTGGAAATCTTTCTGGCGACGCAGGCGCTGCTCGGCATCGGTCTGGGCATCGCCATCAGCCGTCAGCAGCACCTGGCGCAAAACCTGCACCACTATCGCCGACGCCTGGAAGAAGAGTTGGCGGCGCGGCGGGCGTTGACCGAAAAACTGATCCACACCGAAGAAGACACGCGAAAGAACCTGGCGCGCGAGCTGCACGATGAAATCGGCCAGAACATCACCGCGATTCAAATTCAGTCGCAGCTGGTCAAACGGGCGCGCGATCCGGCGCAAACCCAGGCCGCCGCGAACCAGATAGCCGATCTCGCCCGGCGCATACATCACTCCACGCGCCAGCTGCTGCGCCAGCTGCGCCCGCCCGCGCTGGACGAGCTGGCGTTCAAAGACGCGCTTCACCACCTGCTGAATGAATTCGCCTTCAGCGAACGGGGCATCCGTTGCCGTTTCGACTACCGGCTCATCAACACGCCCGCCGGCGAGACGGTGCGCTTTACCCTCTACCGACTGCTGCAAGAGCTGCTCAACAACGTGTGCAAACACGCCGAAGCCAGCGAAGTCGCCATCGTTTTGTATCAACAGGGGGCACTTTTGCACCTCGAGGTGCGGGACAACGGCATCGGCATCCGGGCGGACAAGGCGCCCGGCCTCGGCATTCAGGGGATGCGCGAACGGGTCAGCGCGCTCGGCGGCGAACTGACGCTGGACACACAGCGCGGCACGCGGGTAATTGTTAACCTGCCCACAAATTTGCAACAAACCGCCGACTAACTAGGAAAAAGTCTTAGCCAGTCCGGACTTTCTCTCATCCCCTTTCCCTTTCACCTTCTTATAGTCATCACCAGGGAGACGGCTATGCAGACACGCTCGGCATCTGAAATCGATCATCGTTACCGCGCGCTGCGCCCGCGACTGCTGCTGTACATGGTCATCGGCTACGCCGCCTTTTACCTGACGCGCAAAAGCGTGAATTACGTGCTGCCGGCGCTGCAAATGGATTTGGGGCTGGATAAAGGGGACATCGGCCTGCTCGGCTCGCTGTTTTATCTGAGCTACGGCCTGTCGAAATTCAGCGCCGGATTGTGGCACGACGGCCACGGGCAGCGCAGGTTTATGGGGATCGGCCTGTTCGCCACCGGCGTGCTGAACGTGGCGTTCGCCTTCGGCGAATCGCTGACGCTGCTGTTGGCGGTCTGGGCGCTGAACGGCTTCTTTCAGGGCTGGGGCTGGCCGCCCTGCGCGCGGCTGCTGACCCACTGGTATTCGCGCAACGAGCGCGGCTTCTGGTGGGGCTGCTGGAATATGTCGATCAACCTCGGCGGCGCGATCGTGCCGCTGATCAGCGCCTTCGCCGCCCAGCGCTGGGGCTGGCAGGCGGCGATGTTGATCCCGGGGGCCGTCAGCATGGTGTTGGGCCTCTGGCTCACGCGGCGGCTGACAGGCACGCCGCAGGAAGAAGGCCTGCCGTCGGTCGGCCGATGGCGTCACGATCCGCTGGAGCTGCGCCAGGAACAGCAAAGCCCGCCGATGGGGCTGTGGCGGATGTTGCGCACCACGATGCTGAAGAACCCGATGATCTGGCTGCTGGGCGTCTCTTACGTGCTGGTCTACCTGATCCGCATCGCCTTGAACGACTGGGGCAATCTGTGGTTGACGGAAAGCCACGGCGTCAACCTGCTCAGCGCCAACGCGACGGTGATGCTGTTCGAGATAGGCGGCCTGCTCGGCGCGCTGTTCGCCGGCTGGGGCTCGGATGTGCTGTTCGGCGGGCAGCGCGCGCCGATGATTTTGCTGTTCACGCTCGGGCTGATGGTTTCCGTCGCCGCGCTGTGGCTGGCGCCGGTGCATCACTACGCGCTGCTGGCGGGCTGTTTCTTTACGGTGGGCTTTTTTGTCTTCGGCCCACAGATGTTGATTGGCCTCGCCGCCGTGGAATGCGGGCACAAAGGCGCCGCGGGCTCCATCACCGGCTTTCTCGGCCTGTTCGCCTACCTGGGGGCGGCGCTGGCGGGCTGGCCGCTGTCGCGGGTCATCGAAGGCTACGGTTGGTCGGGCATGTTCAGTTTGCTGTCCATCGCCGCCGTTCTTATGGGTTTATTGCTGATGCCGCTGCTGATGGCGAGCGTTACCACCTCTACCGAGAGAAGGATAAAACAATGAAAAAAACGTGGGTCACTACCCTGATAGCGTCCGGCATCGCGCTGGCGACTCTGAGCGGCGGCGCGCACGCCAAGGGCCGCCTGGTGGTCTACTGCAGCGCCACCAATGAAATGTGCGAAGCGGAAACCAAAGCCTTCGGCGAGAAATATGACGTGAAAACCTCGTTCATCCGCAACGGCTCCGGCAGCACGCTGGCGAAAGTGGATGCCGAGAAGAAGAACCCGCAGGCGGACGTCTGGTACGGCGGCACGCTCGATCCGCAATCCCAGGCCGGTGAAATGGGGCTGCTGCAGCCGTACAAATCGCCGAACCTCGACCAGGTGATGACGCAATTCCGCGATCCGGCCAAGCTGAAAGGCAACTACTCCTCGGCGGTCTACGTCGGCATTCTCGGCTTTGGCGTCAATACCCAGCGCCTGAAAGAGAAAAACCTGCCGGTGCCAAAATGCTGGAAAGACCTGACCAAGCCGGAATACAAAGGCGAGATTCAAATCGCCGATCCGCAAAGCTCCGGCACCGCCTACACCGCGCTGGCGACCTTTGCCCAGCTGTGGGGAGACGATCAGGCGTTCGATTACCTCAAGCAGCTGAACGCCAACGTCTCGCAGTACACCAAGTCCGGCATTGCCCCGGCGCGCAACGCCGCCCGCGGTGAAACGGCGATCGGCATCGGTTTCCTGCATGACTATTCGCTTGAAAAGGAACAGGGCGCGCCGCTGGAGCTGATCTCGCCTTGCGAAGGCACCGGCTATGAAATCGGCGGCGTCAGCATCCTCAAAGGCGCACGCAACCTCGACAACGCCAAACTGTTCGTGGATTGGGTGCTGTCGAAAGAGGCGCAGGAGCTGGCGTGGAAGCAAGGCAAATCCTATCAGATCCTGACCAACACCACCGCCGACACCTCGCCGAACTCGCTGAAGCTCGACGACCTGAAGCTGATCAACTACGACATGGACAAGTACGGCTCGACCGAGGTCCGCAAGGCGCTGATCAACAAATGGGTCAGCGAAGTCAAGATGGGTAAATAAGCCCACATTCTGCGCCTGTTGCCGGGTAAGCCTCACGGTTTGCCCGGCCTGAACATCCGGGAAACTTATGTCACATACACATGCACTCCATCTCGTGAAAAAACGAGATGCGATATTCCTTTGGGTTTTGCTCGGCTGGCTGGCGTTCGCCCTGCTGCCGAGCTGGAGCCTGGATTACGGCCTGCTGGAGTCCACCGGCGAAGAGATCCTCGCGGCCTACGGCTGGTCAAATCGCAATATCAGCTGGCTTTGGTGCCTGCTGCCGAGCCTGCTGCTGCTGCGCCCTTACGCTGCGGCGGGCGGTGAACGGCGGCGGCGCCACGCGTTCGACGCAGGCTGGGCGCTGCTGTGCATGGCCTTTATCGTCGTCAGCGCCACGCTGGCGGGGCGCGGTTTAGGCTACGCCACCCTGGTGCAGTTGACCGCGCTGGGCGCCATCATGACGTTGGCGCTGACCCGCCTCGACTGGCTGGGCGGCGACCGTTTCGTTATCGGCGCGCTGGTCACCATCGTGGCGCTGATCGGCGTCTTCATCGTCTGGCCGAGCATCGCGATTTTCATTCCGATGTTCACCGACCAGACGGGCGCTTTCGCGCCGCTGGCGTTTATGAATGTGCTGTCGCAGGCGCACATCGTCCAGGTGATCCTCAACTCCATCGCCCTGTCGATCGCGGTAGGCGCCGGCTGCACCTTCTTCGGCCTGGTGCTGGCGATTTACACCACCCGCATCGCCAAGCGCAGCGCCATTATCGGCCGCATCTTCTCCATCCTGCCCATCGTCACGCCGCCGTTCGTCGTCGGCCTGGGCGTCACGCTGATGATGGGGCGCTCCGGCTACGTGACCGAGTGGATGGTGGCCTGGTTCGGCCTGACCAACACCAACTGGCTGTACGGCTTTACCGGCATCTGGCTGGCGCAGGTGCTGGCGTTCACCCCGATGGCGTTCATGATCCTCGACGGCGCGATCAAGACCATTCATCCTTCGCTGGAAGAGGCCTCCTACACCCTGCGCGCCAGCCGTTGGCAAACCTTTAACGGCGTGTTCGTGCCGCTGCTGAAACCGGCGCTGGCCAACGCGTTTCTGATCGTGGTGGTGCAATCACTGGCCGACTTCAGCAACCCGCTGGTGCTCGGCGGCAACTTCGACGTGCTGGCGACGCAAATCTATTTCTACATTACCGGTTCACAGCTCGATTATCAGGCCGCCAGCACCCTCGGCGCCTTCCTGCTGCTGTTCTCGCTGTTGGTGTTCTGCATCCAGTATATGTGGATCGGCAAGCGTTCCTACGTCACCGTGTCCGGCAAATCCTATCGCGGCGACGTACAGCCGCTGCCGGTCACGCTGGTATGGAGCGTGATCGCGCTGCTGGCGGTGTGGGTAGCCTTTAACGCCCTGCTTTACGGCAGCATTTTCTACGGCAGCTTCACCGTCAACTGGGGGGTGGATTACACGCTGACGCTGGATAACTTCATCAAGCTGTTCGGCCAGGGCATGAGCGACGGCGCGTGGCCTTCGCTGCTCGATACGCTGCTGTACGCCGGGATCGCCGCGCCGATCACCGCCGCGTTCGGCCTGCTGATCGCCTGGATCGTGGTGCGCCAGCAGTTCAAGGGCAAAAAGACCATCGAGTTCACCACCATGCTGTGCTTTGCGGTGCCGGGCACCGTGGCGGGCGTCTCTTACATTCTCGCCTTTAACGGCGCGCCGGTGTACCTCACCGGCACGGCCGCCATCGTGATTATCTCGATGGTGATGCGCAACGTGCCGGTGGGCATTCGCGCCGGGATCGCCGGGCTGGGCCAGATAGACAAATCGCTGGACGAAGCCTCGCTCAGCCTGCGCGCCGGCTCGCTGCGCACCATCACGCACATTCTGCTGCCGCTGCTGCGCCCGGCGATCCTGTCGGCGCTGATCTACAGCTTCGTGCGCGCCATCACTACCGTCAGCGCCATCGTCTTCCTGGTGACGCCCGATACCCGCGTGGCCACCGCCTACATCCTCAACCGCGTGGAAGACGGCGAATACGGCGTGGCGATCGCCTACGGTTCAATTCTGATCGTGGTGATGCTGGCGATTATTTTCCTCTTTGACTGGCTGATCGGCGAGGCACGCATCTCCCGTTCAAAAGCCAAAAACCAGGCGTAATGGAGCCCATGATGAGCCAGAAAAATTTCGTTGAACTGCGCAACGTCTCCAAACGGTTCGGCAACAACACGGTAATCGATAACATCACGCTCACCATCCCGCGGGGGCAAATGGTGACGCTGCTCGGCCCTTCCGGCTGCGGCAAAACCACCATTTTGCGCCTGGTCGCCGGGCTGGAAAAGCCGAGCGACGGGCAGATATTCATTGATGGTGAAGACGTTACCCATCGTTCCATCCAGCAGCGTGATATCTGCATGGTGTTCCAGTCTTATGCCCTGTTCCCGCATATGTCACTGGGGGAAAACGTCGGCTATGGCCTGAAGATGCTCGGCATCCCGCGCGCCGAAGTGAAAGCGCGCGTGCAGGAAGCGCTGGCGATGGTAGATCTGGCGGGGTTTGACGATCGCTATGTCGATCAGATCTCCGGCGGCCAACAGCAGCGCGTGGCCCTGGCGCGCGCGCTGATCCTCAAGCCGAAAGTGCTGCTGTTCGACGAGCCGTTGAGCAACCTCGACGCCAACCTGCGCCGCAGCATGCGTGAAAAGATCCGCGAGCTGCAAAAGCAGTTTGATATCACGTCGCTGTACGTCACCCACGATCAGAGCGAGGCTTTTGCGGTCTCCGACACCGTACTGGTGATGAATAAAGGGCATATCATGCAGATGGGCTCGCCGCAGGATCTCTATCGGCAGCCCGCCTCGCGCTTTATGGCGAGCTTTATGGGGGACGCCAACCTGTTCCCGGCCAGCTTCAGCGCCGACCATGTCGATATCAGCGGCTATCGTCTGCCGCGCCCCGCGCACTTTGCCGCCCAGGGCGCCGGCACGGTGGGCGTGCGCCCGGAGGCGATCACGCTGAGCGAGCATGGCGATGAAAGCCAGCGCTGCGTGATCGAACATGTCGCCTACATGGGGCCGCAGTATGAGGTAACGGTGGCGTGGCACGGGCAGCAAATTTTGCTGCAGGTTAACGCCACCCGCCTGCAACCGAACGTCGGCGAGCAGTATTATCTGGAAATTCACCCCTACGGCATGTTTATGCTGGCGGACGCGGCATAATAAGCATCACTCTTAAGCGTTAGAATAACGGTCATCCCGTATGGGATGGCCGAAAATAATCGCCAAAAACACCGTATTTATCTATTTTTACAATTCCACCCAAGTCCTTGTTCAGCCGAACAATAAATATAGCCACACCCACTCAAAAATAACCACCCAGACCACCGAGGGTGATATTTTTATTTGGATAGGGTAAGCTTAGTCCCGCAGTCGAAATTATTTAACGGCCAACTCAAGGAGAAATTCATGAGCAACAATGCAAATGCACAGGCGCAGCTGGATAATTTACGCAACGTCGCTTCCCAGCTGAAGGAAATGCGCCACTACGCACAGTCGAATATCGAGACGCTCTCCGCACACTGGCTGGCCTTCGATCAGGGGGAATGCAAAAATAAGGTATTCGCCGAAGCCATTAACGACCTGTTGAATAAACAGGGCGCCTGTCTGGAAGGACTGGAAAAAACCATTCAGGATATCGAGATAGAATTAAACCGTCTTGATAAAGCCGCCTGATAATGCCGATTTAAATAAACCCGCTGCGCGCGGGTTTATTTTCAGCTGCGGCAGATGACGCGCGCAATATCCCCGGACGTCGTCAGCGCGCGTATTTCGCTGAACAGTTCAGTCGCTTCATCATATTCTTTACGCAAATAACCCAGCCACTGTTTAATGCGCGCCACGTGATACAGACCGGTGTCGCCCTGCTTTTCCAGATGGACGTATTTTTGCAGCAGCTCAACCACCTGCGGCCAGGGCATGCGCGGTTCGTTATATTTCACCACCCGGCTCAGGTTCGGCACGTTGAGCGCGCCGCGCCCCAGCATGATGGCGTCGCAGCCGGTCGCCTGCAGGCAATCCTGCGCGCTCTGGTGATCCCAGATCTCGCCGTTGGCGACAACCGGGATGCTCAGCCGCTGACGGATCTCGCCGATCGCCGCCCAGTTGATGCGATCCGCCTTGTAGCCGTCCTCTTTGGTGCGGCCGTGCACCGTCAGCTCACTGGCGCCCGCCTGCTGTACCGCATCGGCGATTTCAAAGCTGCGATTGGAGGAGTCCCAGCCCAGGCGCACCTTCACCGTGACCGGCAGATGGGCCGGCACCGCCGCGCGCATCGCTTTGGCGCCCTGATAGATCAATTCCGGATCTTTGAGCAGCGTCGCCCCGCCGCCGCTGCCGTTCACCAGCTTGGACGGGCAGCCGCAGTTGAGATCGACGCCGTAAGAGCCCAATTCCACCGCACGCGCGGCGTTTTCCGCCAGCCACTGCGGATACTGCCCCAGCAGCTGTACCCGCACCAGCGTGCCCGACGGCGTGCGGCTGGCGTGACGCAGCTCCGGGCACAGCCGGTAGAACGACTTGGCCGGCAGCAGCTGATCGACCACGCGCAAAAATTCGGTGATGCACAGATCGTAGTCGTTCACTTCGGTGAGTAACTCACGCACCAAAGAATCGAGAACGCCCTCCATCGGAGCCAATAATACGCGCATGACCAATCCCAGCTAAAAAAAGACCCGCAATGATACGGGTGAATGCCCGCGCCAGACAAGCCTCAGCGGGCATTAAAAATGCCGTCAGCCCAGCCGGCGGATCGGTTGGCCGGCAAGGAACGCCGCAATGTCCTCGACCGCCTCGGTGAAGTAGGCGCGGTAATTGTCGTCCGCCACATAACCCACATGCGGCGTCGCCAGCACGTTGGGCAGCTGGCGAAACACGTCGTCGGCCGGCAGCGGCTCCGTCTCGAACACGTCCAGCCCGGCGCCGGCGATCTTACGCTGTTGCAGGACGTCCACCAACGCCGCCCGATCGACGATGCCCGCGCGCGAGGTATTGATCAGGTACGCGGTGGGCTTCATCGCCGCCAATTCATCACGCCCCACCAACCCGCGGCTGCGATCGCTCAGCACCAGGTGAATGGAGACAAAGTCGCTCTGCTCAAACAGCGCCCGCTTGGACGGCGCCAGCTCAGCGCCCTCCTGCGCCGCCCGTTCCGCCGTCAGGTTCTGGCTCCAGGCCAGCACCCGCATGCCGAACGCCTGCGCCACCCGGGCCATCTGGCCGCCGATCTTGCCCAGCCCCAGCAACCCCAGCGTCTTGCCCTGCAGCGTGACGCCTAAGCCCAGCTGCCACGGGCCATTGTTTTGCAGCCCGACGCTTTCCGGCACGATATGCTTCGCCAGCCCGAGCAGCAGCGCCCAGGTCAGTTCCATCGGCGCGGCCGAGCCGCTGGCGGTGCCGCACACCACCACGCCGCGCTCGGCGGCGGCGGCCAGATCGATAGCGGCGTTGCGCATGCCGGAGGTGATCAGCAGCTTCAGCTTCGGCAGCCGAGCCAGCAGCGAGGCGGTCATCGGCGTGCGCTCGCGCATGATGACCAGAATGTCGCACTCCTGCAGATGCACCGCCAGCTCCGCTTCATCGGTAAAGTGCGCGCTGATGGCCGACACCTCCACCCGATCGGCCAGCGCCGACCAGTCCGCCATCTTGAGCGCCACCTGTTGGTAATCATCGAGAATTGCGCACTTCAATTTCATCTCCGTCTCCTGGAATTAGGTTTAGCCACCGTCCAGCCTAGTACGAAAATGCCGTTCCGCCAGGCAAAAAAAAAGCCGCCCGTATCGGCGGCTTACTCTTTGAGCAATCAGGCTTATTCGGCCGGTTTGCGGCTGCGCGGGCGGCGCGAAGACGGCGCACCGGAACGACGCTGGCCATCACCCTGCGGGCGGGCGTTACCGTTAGCGTTGCCACGGTTTTCACGCTGGCCGCCGTTCGCGTTACCGCTGCGCTGACCGCCGCCGTTACCGGAACGCTGGCCGCCGCCGTTGCCGCGCGGCGCGCCGCGCCCGCCACCCTGACGGCCGTTGATGATCGGCTCGGCCTTGATGGTCGGATCCGGCTCGTAGCCCGGCAGCGCAATGCGCGGAATTTCACGCTTCAGCAGACGCTCGATGTCGCGCAGCAGCTTGTGCTCATCCACGCACACCAGCGAGATAGCCTCACCGGTACGCTCCGCGCGGCCGGTACGGCCGATACGGTGCACATAGTCTTCCGGCACGTTAGGCAGCTCGTAGTTCACCACGTGCGGCAGCTGGTCGATATCCAGACCGCGCGCCGCGATGTCGGTCGCCACCAGCACGCGGATGCGGCCGTCTTTGAAATCGGCCAGCGCGCGGGTACGGGCGCCCTGGCTCTTGTTACCGTGGATCGCCGCGGCGGTGATGCCGTCTTTGTTCAGCTGTTCCGCCAGGTGGTTGGCGCCGTGCTTGGTGCGGGTAAACACCAGCACCTGTTTCCAGTCGCCTTCGCCGATCATCTGCGACAGCAGTTCCCGCTTACGCTTCTTGTCGACGAAGTGCACGCTCTGCTCAATCTGCTCGGACGCGGTGTTGCGGCGCGCCACTTCCACCGAGGCCGGGTTATGCAGCAGCTTGTTGGCCAGCGCCTTGATGTCGTCGGAGAAGGTCGCGGAGAACAGCAGGTTCTGGCGCTTGGCCGGCAGCTTGGCCAGCACGCGGCGAATGTCGTGGATAAAGCCCATGTCCAGCATGCGGTCCGCTTCATCCAGCACCAGAATTTCGATTTTGGACAGGTCAACCGCGTTCTGATGCTCCAGATCCAGCAGACGGCCCGGCGTCGCCACCAGGATATCGACGCCGCCGCGCAGCTTCATCATCTGCGGGTTGATGCTCACGCCGCCAAACACCACCAGCGAACGCAGGCGCAGGTGTTTGCTGTAGGCATCGACGTTTTCGCCGATCTGCGCCGCCAGCTCACGGGTTGGCGTCAGGATCAGCGCGCGCACCGGGCGACGGCCCTTGACCGGATGGTCATGCTTGCTCAGCAGCTGCAACAGCGGCAGGGTAAAACCGGCGGTTTTACCGGTGCCGGTCTGGGCGCTGGCCATCAGGTCACGACCTTCAAGCACGACAGGGATAGCCTGACGCTGGATTGGCGTCGGTTCACGATAGCCCTGTTCTTCAACAGCGCGCACAATTTCAGCACTTAAGCCGAGGGTTTCAAATGACATAAAGAGAAAAACTCCAGATCCCCCCTAACCTAACGGTGTTCGGTGCAGTTTCCTGGGAGGATGATCAGACGGGGCATTAAGCATGACCACGAGGGATTGGCACAAACTGCAGTGCACCAGGCGGCGATTGTAACAGAAGTCGCGCAATAAAAAGCACTTTTACGCACCCAGAGCACAATCTGCCGTAAATTCAGCATTGTCTGAAGCCGATCACATAACTCATTGTGGTTAGCGGTTGCGTTTTAGACAATCTGGCATAAAGTTAATCATATGATTGATTAACTTCGAGCGTGACCCATGCCAGCTTCCGTACCTCATCAGGCCGCCGGCCGGGCGCGCGGCGAGCAAACGCGCCGGCAACTGCTCGCCGCGGCGACCGAACTGTTCGGCGAATTCGGCCTGCAGGGCGCCACCACGCGCGATATCGCCCAGCGCGCCGGCCAGAACATCGCCGCCATCACCTACTACTTCAGCTCCAAAGAGGGGCTGTATCTGGCCGTAGCGCAGTCGCTCGCCGATTTCATCCAGCAGGCGTTCGCCCCGTTGGCCGAAGAGGTCGATCGCTTTGGGCAAGAAGCGCCCGAACAACGCTCACCCGACGCGGCGCTACGCTTGCTGCAGCGCGGCCTGCTGGCCTTCAGCGAGCTGATGACCCAGCCGCACACGCTGAACCTGAGCAAAATCATGTCGCGCGAACAGCTCGCCCCGACCGAGGCCTATCCGCTGATCCACCGCCAGGTGATCGCGCCGATGCACGAGCGGCTGTGCCGCCTGCTGTCGGCCGCCACCGGCATTGACGAGCACGCCACTCGCCTGGTGCTGCATACCCACGCGCTGATCGGCGAGGTGCTGTCGTTCCGCGTAGCGCGAGAGACCATCCGCCGTCAGGCCGGCTGGCAAGAGATTGGTGAAAGTGAAGCTGCGCAGATCGCGGCGGTGCTGAGCGAGCATATCGAGATTTTGGTTATTGGGCTGCGCCAACGTCACGGCGCGTAAATTCAGGCAGGGAGTGTTATGAACAAAAAACGCAGTGCCTTGGTCGTGTTGTTAATTCTGCTGATCGCGGCCGCCGCTTACGCGGTCTGGCATTACCAACAGCAGCAGGATAAGCCGCTGACGCTGTACGGCAACGTCGATATCCGCACGGTCAACCTCGGCTTCCGCGTCGACGGCCGCCTGGCGTCGCTGACGGTGGATGAAGGCGATACCGTTCAGCCGGGCCAGCTGCTCGGCAAACTGGACGATGCCCCCTATCGCAACGCGCTGCAGCAGGCCGAGGCCAACGTCGGCAGCGCGCGTGCCAAACTGTCGCTGCTTCAGGCCGGCTATCGCACCGAAGAGATCGCCCAGGTGCAGTCAGAAATGGCGCAGCGCCAGTCCGCCTTCGCCTACGCCGACAGCTTCCTGAAGCGCCAGCAAGGGCTGTGGGCGAAAAACGCCACGTCCGCCGACGCGCTGGAGGATGCGCGCACCGCCCGCAATCAGGCGCAGGCCAATTTGCAAGCGGCGAAGGACAAGCTGTCGCAATACCGCAGCGGCAATCGCCCGCAAGAGATTGAACAGGCCAAGGCCGAGGTGGCGCAAAGCGAAGCGGCGTTGGCGCAGGCGCAATTGAACCTGCAAGACGCCACGCTGGTCTCCCCGTCCGCCGGCACGGTGCTGACCCGCGCGGTAGAGCCGGGCACCATGCTCGGCGCCGGCGGCACGGTGTTCACCCTGTCGCTGACCCGGCCGGTGTGGGTGCGCGCCTACGTCAACGAGACCAGCCTGAACCAGGCGGTGCCCGGCACCGAGCTGGAAATTTACACCGACGGCCGCCCCGGCAAGCCTTACCACGGCAAGATCGGTTTCGTCTCGCCGACCGCGGAATTCACGCCGAAAAGCGTTGAAACACCGGATCTGCGCACCGATCTGGTGTATCGCCTGCGGGTGATCGTCACCGACGCCGACGACGCGCTGCGTCAGGGCATGCCGGTCACCCTGCGCTTCACCAAACCCTGAGGCCGGCCATGGAACAGGCGCACACCATCGAGTTGGAAGGGCTGGAAAAGCGCTTCCCGTCGCTTGAGAAACCGGCGGTCGCCAGCCTGACCACCACCCTGCGCAGCGGCGCGGTCATCGGGCTGGTCGGGCCGGACGGCGCCGGCAAAACCACCCTGCTGCGCATGCTGGCCGGGCTGCTGCAGCCCAGCAGCGGCAAGCTGCGGGTCGCCGGGCTGGATCCGATCGAGCAGGATCGTCAACTGCACGCGATCCTCGGCTACATGCCGCAGAAGTTCGGGCTGTATGAGGATCTGACGGTGATGGAGAACCTGACGCTGTACGCCGATCTGCGCGGCGTTACCGGCGATCTGCGGCGCCAGACCTTCGAACGGCTATTGAAATTTACCGATCTGACGCGTTTCACCGAGCGCCTGGCGGGCAAGCTGTCCGGCGGCATGAAGCAAAAACTGGGACTGGCCTGCACGCTGGTGGGCGAACCCCAGGTGCTGCTGCTGGATGAGCCGGGCGTCGGCGTCGATCCGATCTCGCGCCGCGAGCTGTGGCGCATGGTGCACGAGCTGGCCAATGACGGCATGTTGATCCTGTGGAGTACCTCTTATCTCGACGAGGCCGAGCAGTGCCGCGAAGTACTGTTGCTCAACGAGGGTGAGCTGCTGTTCAGCGGCGCGCCGCAGGATCTGACCCAGCGCATGGCCGGGCGCACGGTGTTGATCGCCGCGCCGCCAGGCAGCCATCGATCGTTGCTGCAGCGGGCGATCTGCCTGCCGGCGGTCACCGACGGCGTGATCCAGGGCAAGTACCTGCGCCTGATCCTGAAAGAAGGCGAAGATCACCGGCAGCTGCTGCAGGCGCTGGATCTGCCGGACGCCGAACTCGACGAGGCGGATCCGCGCTTCGAGGATGCGTTTATCGATCTGCTCGGCGGCGGCCCCAACCATCGCTCGGCGCTGGCGGAGATCATGCCGACCGTCAACGGTGAAAGCGGCGAAACGGTGATCGAAGCGGTGCAGCTGACCAAAAAATTCGGCGACTTCGCCGCCACCGATCACGTCGACTTTCAGGTGCGGCGCGGAGAAATCTTCGGCCTGCTCGGCCCGAACGGCGCCGGCAAGTCCACCACCTTCAAAATGATGTGCGGCCTGCTAGTGCCGTCCGGCGGCAAGGCGCTGGTGCTGGGGATGGATCTGAAGACCAGTTCCGGCAAGGCGCGCCAACGCCTCGGCTACATGGCGCAAAAATTCTCGCTGTACGGCAACCTGACGGTGGCGCAGAACCTGAAGTTCTTCTCCGGTGTCTACGGCCTGAGCGGCAAGGCGCAGCGCGACAAAATCGACGAAATGTCGCGCGCCTTCAACTTCGCGCCGATCCTCGATCAGACGCCGGACGCGCTGCCGCTCGGCTTCAAACAGCGCCTGGCGCTGGCCTGCGCGCTGATGCACGAACCGGATATTCTGTTCCTCGACGAACCGACTTCCGGCGTCGATCCGCTGACGCGGCGCGAGTTCTGGCTGCACATCAACGGCATGGTCGACAAGGGCGTCACGGTGATGGTGACCACCCACTTTATGGACGAGGCGGAATACTGCGACCGCATCGGCCTGGTGTATCGCGGCAAGATCATCGCCGCCGGCACGCCGGACGATCTCAAACAACAGGTGGCGCGCGACGACAATCCCAGCCCTTCGATGGAGCAGGCGTTTATCGAGCTGGTGCAGGGCTACGACGAGGAGGAAACGCGGTGAGCGATAACCGACCCCCAATCGACGACGGCGGCTTCTCCTGGCGCCGGCTGCGCGCGCTGTGCCTGAAGGAGACGCGGCAGATACTGCGCGATCCCAGCAGCGGCCTGATCGCCTTCGTCATCCCGCTGATGCTGCTGTTTATCTTCGGCTACGGCATCAACCTGGACTCCAGCAAGCTGCATCTGGGCATTCTGATGGAACAACAGAGCGAAGACGCGCGCGATTTGGCCCACGCCTTCGCCGGTTCGCCCTATATCGAACCGACCATCAGCGATAACCGCCAGCAGCTGATCCAGCAGATGCAGGCCGGCACGATCCGCGGCCTGGTGGTGATCCCGGTGGATTTCGACCAGCGCATGGCGCGCCCGCACGACAGCGCCCCTATCCAGGTGATCACCGACGGCAGCGAGCCGAACACCGCCAACTTCGTGCAGGGCTATGCCCAGGGCGTATGGCAAGTTTGGCAACAGCAACGCGCCGCCGATCGGGGGAGCAGCGACCAGCCGCTGATTGACGTGCAGATGCGCTACTGGTTCAACCCGGCGGCCATCAGCCGGCACTACATCATTCCCGGCGCCATCACCATCATCATGACGGTGATCGGCGCCATTCTCACCTCGCTGGTGATCGCCCGCGAATGGGAGCGCGGCACCATGGAGGCTCTGCTGTCCACCCAGGTGACGCGCAGCGAGCTGCTGCTCTCCAAGCTGATCCCCTATTACTTCCTCGGCATGATCGCCATGGCGCTGTGCATGGCGGTGGCGGTGTGGGTGCTCGGCGTGCCCTATCGCGGTTCGCTGCCGATCCTGCTGCTGATCAGCAGCCTGTTCCTCGCCAGCACCCTCGGCATGGGCCTGCTGATCTCCACCCTCACCCGCAACCAGTTCAACGCGGCGATGGTGGCGCTGAACGCCGCCTTTCTGCCGTCGATCATGCTGTCCGGCTTCATTTTCCAGATCGACAGCATGCCGGCCATCGTGCGCGCGGTGACCTACATCATTCCGGCGCGTTACTTCGTCAGCACGCTGCAAACGCTGTTCCTGGCGGGCAACGTCGGCACCGTGCTGGCGATCAATCTGCTGTTCCTGATCGCTTCCGCCGTGGTGTTCATCGGCCTGACGGCCTGGAAAACCCAGCGCCGGCTGGATTAAGGAGAAAGAGCGATGTTTCACCGTCTGTTGACGCTTATCATCAAGGAAATGCAGGCGCTGCTGCGCGATCCGCAAACCCGCGCCATCCTGATCATGCCGGTGATCCTGCAGGTGCTGCTGTTCCCGTTCGCCGCGACGCTGGAAGTCACCAACGCCACCATCGCGGTCTACAGCGAGGACAGCGGCCAGGCCTCGGTGGAGCTGACCCAACGCTTCGCCAAGGCCAAAGCCTTCTCCCATGTGCTGCTGCTGCTCAATCCTCAGGAGATAAAGACCACCATCGACAACCAGCGGGCGCTGCTGCTGATCCGCTTCCCGGCGCAGTTCTCGCGCGATATCGCCGCCGGCCACACCGCGCCGCTGCAGCTGCTGCTCGACGGGCGCAACTCCAACAGCGCACAGATCGCCGCCAACTACGTGCAGCAGATCGTGCAGGAATATCAGAACGAGCTGCTCGGCAACCGCGCCAAACCCAACAACAGCGAACTGGTGGTGCGCAACTGGTATAACCCGAATCTGGACTACAAATGGTTTGTGGTACCGTCGCTGATCGCCATGATCACCACCATCGGCGTGCTGATCGTCACCTCGCTGTCGGTGGCGCGCGAACGCGAACAGGGCACGCTGGAACAGCTGCTGGTCTCGCCGCTCACCACCTGGCAGATCTTTATCGGCAAGGCGGTGCCGGCGCTGATCGTCGCCAGCTTCCAGTCCAGCATCGTGCTGTTGATCGGCATCTTCCTGTACCAGATCCCGTTCGCCGGATCGCTGTTGCTGTTCTATGCCACCATGCTGCTCTACGGGCTGTCGCTGGTCGGTTTCGGCCTGCTGATCTCGTCGCTGTGCGCCACTCAGCAGCAGGCGTTTATCGGCGTGTTCGTGTTCATGATGCCGGCGATCCTGCTCTCGGGTTACGTCTCGCCGGTGGAGAATATGCCGGTGTGGCTGCAGGATCTGACCTGGGTGAACCCGATACGCCACTTCACCGACATCACCAAGCAGATCTACCTGAAGGACGCCAGCTTCAGCATCATCTGGCGCAGCCTGTGGCCGCTGCTGGTGATCACCGCCACCACCGGCAGCGCCGCCTACGCGCTGTTCCGCCGCAAGATCGCATAAAAAAAGCTCTGCATATCACATGCAGAGCTTTTTGATCGCCAGATACCCTAAGGCTTGAAAGACGACGGATTTAGCGGCGGTTGCCGAAGATGCGCAGCAACATCAGGAACAGGTTGATAAAGTCGAGATACAGCGTCAGCGCGCCGACGATGGCGTACTTGCGGAAGCCGTCTTTATCATCGGCGTTCAGCTGCTCGCCCATCGCCTTGAGTTTTTGCGTGTCGTACGCGGTCAGACCGACGAACACCACCACCCCAATGTAGGTAATCGCCCACATCAGCGCGGTGCTTTTCAGCCAGATGTTCACCAACGAGGCCAGCACGATGCCGATCAATGCCATGAACAGCATGCTGCCAAAGCCGCTCAGATCGCGCTTGGTGGTGTAGCCGTACAGGCTCATGGCGCCGAACATGCCGGCGGTGACCACGAAGGTGCTGGCGATCGAGCTGTAGGTATAAGCGATGAAGATGCTCGACAGCGTCAACCCGGTCAGCGCCGAGTAGAGCATGAACAGCGAGGTGGCCACCGCGCCGCTCAGGCGGTTGACCATGCCGGAAATCACGAACACCAGCGCCAACTGGGCGATGATCAGACCGAAGAAGGTGATCTGGCTGGAGAAGATGAAGTTGAGGATCGCGGGCGTATTGGCCGCATACCAGGAAACGAACGCCGTCAGCAGCAGACCGCAGGTCATCCAGCCGTAAACCTGCGCCATGTAGGCCTGAATGCCGCTGTTGGCACGTTCGACGATTGAACCATTAGAGCGTGGATATCGGTCCATGACGGTTACCTTTTGCGTTGTAAACAAGATTCCGAAGCCCCGCGAACGGGGCTTCGCCTGCTATAAGCGTACCACAGAATAGGCCGCGCGAAAGCGGCAAAGGTCTTGATTTGTTTCCGCTGTTGACGCGTTATTTAGCCGCGTCGTGCCAGCGCTGCGCGGCCTCGCGATCGCTGTCGCGAGCGTCCACCCAACGATCGCCCTGGCCGGTCGCTTCGCGCTTCCAGAACGGCGCGCGGGTCTTCAGGTAGTCCATGATGAACTCGCTGGCGGCGAACGCCATGCTGCGGTGCGCGCCGGTCACGCCAACGAACACGATCTCGTCGCCGGGATACAGCGCGCCAACGCGGTGGATCACCGTCACGCGCTGCAGCGGCCAGCGGCTGCGCGCCTCGGCCACGATCTCCGCCAGCGCCTTCTCGGTCATGCCGGGGTAGTGTTCCAGCGTCAGCGCGCTGACGTCGTCCCCAAGGTTATGGTTGCGCACCTTGCCGGTGAAGGTCACCACCGCGCCGTCGGCGTCGCACTGCGCCAGCCACTGATACTCGTCGCCGACGTTGAACGGCGCTTCGCCCACGCGAATGCGGGTGTTTTCCATGCTTACCCCCCGGTGACCGGCGGGAAGAAGGCCACCTCATCGCCGGCGCGCAGCGGATGATCCGCCGCCACCAGCGACTGATTGACCGCCGCCAGCAGTTTGCCGGACTCCAGCGCCAGCGCCCAGCGATCGCCGCGCGCGCACAGCGCCTGGCGCAGCGCCTCGACGGTCGGGTAATCCGCCGGCATCGACAGCGCGCCGGTACCCACCAGTTCGCGCACCTGCGCGAAGAAAAGAATATCGATCATGCGTTCACCTTAAAATCGCCGGATTTGCCGCCGCTTTTCGCCAGCAGGCGCACCGGGCCGATCACCATGTCTTTCTGTACCGCTTTGCACATGTCATAGATGGTCAATGCCGCCACCGAGGCGGCGGTCAGCGCCTCCATCTCGACGCCGGTTTTGCCGGTCAGCCGGCAGCAGGTTTCGATGCGTACCCGGCTGTGCTCCGTTTGCGCCTCCAGCTGCACTTCGACTTTGCTCAGCATCAGCGGGTGGCACAGCGGGATCAGCTCCCAGGTGCGTTTGGCCGCCTGAATGCCGGCGATGCGCGCCGTGGCGAACACGTCGCCCTTGTGATGGCTGCCGTCGACGATCATCGCCAGCGTGGCGGGCAGCATCTCGACGAAGGCTTCGGCGCGCGCCTCGCGCACCGTTTCGGCCTTGGCGGAAACGTCGACCATATGGGCTTCGCCGGCGGCGTTAATGTGGGTTAGCTGTGTCATGACTCAGGGCTTCTTTAAATGGGGCTGGAAGTTGCACGGCCGATGGCGCGCGTCCAACTGCTCTTCGATAATCCGCTCCCAGGCGGTGCGGCAGGCGCGGGTGGAACCCGGCATGGCGAAAATCACCGTGCGGTTGGCCAGGCCGGCCAGCGCGCGCGACTGGATCGTCGCGGTGCCGATCTCTTCGTACGACACCATGCGGAACAGTTCGCCGAACCCTTCCACCTCTCTGTCGAACAGCGGCAACAGCGCTTCCGGCGTGTTGTCGCGCGCGGTAAAACCGGTGCCGCCGGTGATCAGCACCGCCTGCACGTTGTCATCGGCGATCCACGCGGAAACCCGTGCGCGGATCTGGTAAATGTCATCTTTGACGATGGCGCGATCCACCACCTGATGGCCGGCTTCCTGCGCCGCGTCCTGCAGATATTGGCCGGAGGTGTCTTCCGCCGCGCCGCGGCTGTCGGACACGGTCAGGATGGCGATATGCGCCGCAATAAACTCGCTGCTCGCATGGCTCATGGTTCAATAAGCTCCTATTGGCTGTCAGCCGCCGATAAACGACAGGTTCTGGGTGATCCCGCTGTTGCCCTGATGCAGGAAATGGGTCTGCTTCTTGCTCAGCAGCCCGCGCTGGATGCGCGCCTTCAGCGCATCGAGCTGGCCGTCGTCCGCCAGCAGATCGCGCAGGGGCACCCCCTGCTCGCCGAACAGGCACAGGTGCAGATTACCGATGGAAGAAACGCGCAGCCGGTTGCAGCTGGCGCAGAAGTCTTTTTCATACGGCATGATAAGACCCACCTCACCCTGGTAGTCCGGGTGGCTGAACACCTGCGCCGGGCCGTCGCTGCGGCCGCGCGCCTGGCGCTGCCAGCCCTGCTGTTCCAGCTGTCGGCGAATCACTTCGCCGGAAACGTGGTGTTTGCGAAACAGCTCGCCGCCCTCGCCGGTTTCCATCAGTTCGATAAAACGCAGCTGGATCGGCCGATCCTTGATCCAGGCGAGAAAGGCGCCGAGCTGCTGGTGATTGACGTCGCGCATCAGCACGGCGTTGACCTTGACCTTGCTGAAACCGGCGCTGAAGGCGGCATCGATGCCGTCCATCACCTGGCGGAACTTGTCCTGACCGGTGATGGCGTGAAACTGACGGGGATCCAGGCTGTCGATGCTGACGTTGATCGCCGTCAAACCGGCGTCACGCCAGGCGGCGACGTCGCGCGCCAGACGGTAGCCGTTGGTGGTGACCGCCAGCGTGCGGATGGCCGGGTTTTCCCGCACGGCGGCGATGATCTCGGTAAAATCACGGCGCAGCGAAGGCTCGCCGCCGGTCAGGCGCACCTTTTCGGTGCCCAGTTCGGCGAACGCGCGGCTGACGCGGCGGATTTCATCCAGCGACAGGAAGCTTTTCGGGCTGCCGCTCGGCTTGTAGCCATCGGGCAGACAATAGGTGCAACGAAAGTTACACACGTCGGTGATCGACAAGCGCAGGTAATAGAACTTGCGCTCATAAGCATCAATGAGTTGCGGTACCATAACACCTTTCCAAAGTCGGGAGATGCGAGCGTTTCCCCTCTGCACCCTGGTGGCTGACTTCGCCACGGCCCAGGCGCCATATCGTTCCGGATGAACAACGTAGGCGCAGGGGCTAGGAGTTTGATTTCTCTTCCCGCTACCTTGAGTAGCCGGAATGAAACCGTGGTTTTCAGCAGAATTCTAGCGCTAATCGGCAACGATAGCCAACGCGTTAATTCGCTATATAATTGTCTATACAGCGTTTTTAGACGCCGTCTATTCGGGTAAACCATGATAAACATCGCTTGCGTGGACGAATTGACCAGAATCACGCAAATGACACTCTTTATCGCGTTTTTATGCCGGATCCGCTACCTTATGCGGGCAGTTCAGCCCCTTTGTAAGGAAATTTATGCGTAATCGTACCCTGGCCGATCTCGACCGCGTGGTGGCGTTGGGCGGCGGACACGGTCTGGGCCGTGTGATGTCGGCCTTGTCGTCCTTAGGCTCCCGCCTGACCGGCATCGTCACCACCACCGACAACGGCGGTTCCACCGGCCGCATCCGCCGTTCGGAAGGCGGCATTGCCTGGGGCGATACCCGCAACTGCCTCAACCAGCTGATCACCGAGCCGAGCGTCGCCTCGGCGATGTTCGAATACCGCTTCAGCGGCAACGGCGAACTGGCCGGCCATAACCTGGGCAACCTGATGTTGAAAGCGCTGGATCACCTGAGCGTGCGCCCGCTGGAAGCGATCAACCTGGTGCGCAGCCTGCTGAAGGTGGACGCGGCGCTGATCCCGATGTCGGAGCAGCCGGTGGATTTGATGGCGCACGATCACGAAGGCAACCATGTTTACGGTGAAGTGAATGTTGACCAACTGACTCTTATGCCGCAGGAGCTGATGCTGTCGCCCCCGGTCAACGCCACGCGCGAAGCGCTGGACGCCATCGCGCAAGCCGACGTGATCCTGATCGGGCCGGGCAGTTTCCTCACCAGCCTGATGCCGCTGCTGCTGCTGGACGATCTCACCCAGGCGCTGCGCCGCAGCAGCGCCAGCATGATCTATATCGGCAACCTCGGCCGCGAACTGAGCGTGGCCGCCGCGGCACTGTCGTTAAAGGATAAGCTAACGCTGATGGAAGAGAAGATCGGCCGCCGGATGATCGATGCGCTGATTGTCGGCCCGGCGGTGGACACCAGTGAAGTGCAGGATCGGGTGGTGATTCAACAGCCGCTGGAAGCGAGCGACATCCCCTACCGCCACGATCGCCAGCTGCTGCGCCAGGCGCTGGATCACGCGCTGGTGGAGCTGGCTGCCCGCCGCTGACCGAATTTAGCCGTCGCGCCCGCGCAGCCAGGGGTTATCGCTGGCCGGGGCGGGATGGCTGACCATATCGATATACAGATCTTCCACCTCTTTGCGCGCCCAGGGCGTGCGACGCAAAAACTTCAGACTGGACTTGATGCTCGGATCGCTGCGGAAACAGTTGATGCGAATGCGCGCGCCCAGTTCGGACCAACCGTAGTGATCCACCAGTTTATTCAGCAGTTGCTCCAGCGTCACGCCGTGCAGCGGGTCTTTAGACTGGTGTTGGCTCATGTTCGGTACTCTTCGTGGTCAAATCGGGCCGCACACCATAACAGCTTTGACGCGGCCGACAAGGAATTTTGACGCCCACAGCGCGGGCGCCGTCCAACGGTCAGGAAATCGCGATGAACTGCTCGCGCAGCTGGTGGATTTCGTCGCGCAGCGCAGCCGCCTGCTCGAACTCCAGGTTCTGCGCATGGGTGTACATCTGCGCCTCCAGATCGCGGATTTTCTGATCCAGCGCTTTCGGCGTGAGGTTCTGCAACTGAGCGCCACCGTCCGCCGCCTTGCTCCTGCCTTTCCCCTTGGCGCGGTTGACCGGCTGGCCGATCTGCAGAATATCGCCGATCTTCTTGTTCAGCCCCTGCGGCACGATGCCGTTGGCTTCGTTATAGGCCTGCTGCTTGGCGCGGCGCCGCTCGGTTTCACCGATCGCCTTGGCCATCGAATCGGTGATGCGATCGCCATACAGGATCGCCTTGCCGTTCAGGTTACGCGCCGCGCGGCCGATGGTCTGGATCAGTGAACGCTCGGAACGCAGGAAGCCTTCCTTGTCGGCGTCCAGAATCGCCACCAGCGACACCTCAGGCATGTCGAGGCCCTCACGCAGCAGGTTGATGCCCACCAGCACGTCAAACTCGCCCAGACGCAGGTCACGGATGATTTCGACCCGCTCCACGGTATCGATATCCGAGTGCAGGTAGCGCACGCGCTCGCCATGCTCTTCCAGGTATTCGGTCAGGTCTTCCGCCATGCGTTTGGTCAGGGTGGTCACCAGCACGCGCTCGTTGATCGCCGCGCGCTTGCGGATCTCGGAGAGCAGATCGTCCACCTGAGTAGCGACCGGCCGCACTTCCACGATCGGATCCAGCAGCCCGGTTGGCCTCACCACCTGATCGATCAGATCGCCGCCGGATTTCTCCAGCTCATATTTGCCCGGCGTGGCGGAAACATAGATGGTCTGCGGCGCCAGCGCCTCGAACTCCTCGAAGCGCAGCGGGCGGTTGTCCAGCGCCGACGGCAGACGGAAGCCGTACTCCACCAGCGTTTCCTTGCGCGCGCGGTCGCCTTTGAACATCGCGCCGATCTGCGGAATGGTGACGTGGGATTCGTCGACCACCAGCAGGCCGTCCGCCGGCAGGTAGTCGAACAGCGTCGGCGGCGGCTCGCCCTCGGCACGCCCGGAAAGGTAGCGCGAGTAGTTTTCGATGCCCGAGCAGTAGCCCAGCTCGTTCATCATCTCCAGATCGAACTGGGTGCGCTGCGTCAGGCGTTGCTCTTCCAGCAGCTTGTTGTTGGCCAACAGCACCTTGCGGCGGTCCGCCAGATCGACCTTGATCTCTTCCATCGCTTGCATGATCCGCTCGCGCGGCGTCACATAGTGCGACTTCGGGTAAATGGTAAAACGCGGCACCACCTGCTCAATCTGCCCGGTCAGCGGATCGAACAGCGACAGCCGTTCCACTTCTTCGTCGAACAGCTCGACGCGCAGCGCCAGCTCGTCCGATTCCGCCGGGAAGATGTCGATCACCTCGCCGCGCACGCGGAAGGTGGCGCGCTGGAAAGCCTGATCGTTGCGGGAATACTGCAGCTCCGCCAGGCGGCGCAAAATGGAGCGCTGATCGATGATCATCCCCTGGGTCAGGTGCAGCATCATCTTCAGGTAAAGATCCGGATCGCCCAGGCCGTAGATCGCCGATACCGACGCCACCACCACCACGTCGCGCCGCTCCAGCAACGCCTTGGTGGCGGAAAGACGCATCTGCTCGATGTGCTCGTTCACCGAAGCGTCTTTTTCAATGAAGGTGTCGGAGCTGGGCACGTAGGCTTCCGGCTGGTAGTAGTCGTAGTAGGAGACGAAGTATTCCACCGCATTCTCCGGGAAAAACGCTTTCATCTCGCCGTACAGCTGCGCCGCCAGCGTCTTGTTCGGCGCCAGCACCATGGTCGGCCGATTCAGATCGGCTATCACGTTGGCGATGGTGAATGTCTTGCCCGAACCGGTGACCCCCAGCAGCGTCTGGTGCGCCAGGCCGTCTTCCAGCCCCTCTTCCAGCTTGCGGATGGCTTCCGGCTGATCGCCGGCCGGTTTGAACTCGGAATGCAGTTTGAAAAGTTTACTCATTGCTCGGCTACCCTGTGGAGATGCGCGCGCTCAGGCGGCCAGCCGGCTCTGCGCCGGACATGGCCCCTAATTATGGAAAGTGTCGGCGATTTGCGCCAGTGCCCATGATACTGGATATAAAACCAGCTTCAAGCGGATTCGTCGCTGCGCCCGGCACGGCGGCGATGCCGTTGCACCGTGAGGTTACAGCCGGGTGACATTTTTATTGTCAATAACAGATTTATCCCCAGAACTTGCCGAAAATTAACTTATTGATAGCACCGCGTCGAAAAATCATACATAGAGACCTGATCAATACCCCTGTGTCTTGATTTTAATTAATCTATTGATATATAACATTTTTAATAAAAAGACGAGAATGCGGGCAAAGCGAACAGAACCCGCGTCCGCTCTCGCTTTACAGCGTTTTTCTAAATCTAATGCACAAGGTTATCCACAGGAATAGTGGATAACTCTCACCGCCCCGCCCGGGGCGGGAGTTACAGAAAGAAAGCTTTTCGCCCTTTACACTCGCCAAAATGGCTTTTTTAGTTATTTTTTCATAAAAATATCGCTTTGTTTATGCCGATTAATACTAAAAATCCCCATTGCTAAAATCGCATTGCCCCCTTTCTCGCGGATCGCGCTTGACGGCGGCGCAATGCCTTGCACCATGCCCTCACCGCAGAGCACCACAAGAGTGCAAAAAACGTCCGGGTTAACTTCCCGGCGTATTTTCAGGCCGCCGCGGCAGAGCGCGTCAGGCCTGATTAGCGGTTAACAAGGCGATAACAACCTCCCGTTTTCACCCGGCGACAAAATTGGCCTGGGAGTTGCTTTATCTTCCTGCGTATCAATGCGGTGCGGCGGCGTGATGCGCTGCCAGCCGCAGCGTGTACCCCTCGCGGTGCTATCGCCAGTAAAAGCGCAAGAACGACACCAAGTCGTCACAAGCGTCGTTTTTAACGACATATTGACTGTCATTCCGTCCACCGCAGACCTTGCTCTGGCTCATCGGACGGACGGCATCTTGTTCCAGACATTGCCACACTCGGGAAATTCGCCGCGCATGCGGCCTTTGCTGTCCCCCGCCAACGAGTGAAACGAGCGTCTATGAGGAGAATGCCAAATGCTGAGCCTGAGATCGGTCAATCAATTCTACGGTCAAAACCACACCCTGTGGGACATCAACCTGGAGCTGCCGCGCGGCCAGTGCACCGTGCTGCTCGGGCGCAACGGCGTGGGCAAGACCACGCTGGTCAACTGCATCATGGGGCATTTGCCGGTAGTGAGCGGCAGCATGACCTGGCAGCCGGCAGATCAGCCGCCGCAAAACCTGCTGCTGCAACCGATGGAGCGCCGCGCCGCACTCGGCATCAGCCACGTCCCGCAAGGGCGGCAACTCTTCTCGCAGCTGAGCGTGGAAGAGAATCTGCAGGTGGCGCAGATGGCCGTGCGCGGCGCCCCTCGCCGCATTCCGCCGCTAATCTACAGCCTGTTTCCCAATTTGCGCCAGATGCGTACCCGCCGCGCCGGCGATCTGTGCGCAGGCGCCCAACGCCAGTTGGCGATCGGTCGTGCGCTGGCGCAGGAACCGGCGCTGCTGATCCTCGACGAACCCACGGCGGGCGTGCCGCCGTCGATCGCCGCCGACATCGGCAACGTGATCCGCAGGCTCAACTATGAATTGGGCATGACCATTTTGCTGGTAGAGCATCAGTTGCCGTTCGTGCGCCGGGTGGCGGACCGCTTTTGTCTGCTCGATAGCGGGCGCACCGTGGCGCACGGCGCGCTGACGCAGTTGGATGAGGCGCTGATCGGCGCCGGGCTGGCGGAGTGAGTGGTCGGGTTAGCGATTAGGTTGCTGTTGTATCAGCCACGGCCGGTCTGCGCCCAATAGGCACGGGCCCGCCGTCTTTTCATACTCGATAGGGGTCACACCGACACCATAATATCGAGGGATGTAAGCATGACAGACAACAACGCGGCATTTATTCAATACGCGGATTTGCGCAACAAAAACTGGAATCTGCAGGAACGTCTTAATATTGAAGGCATTTACGTCAGTTCGCGCGACGAACTGGTCGGCGCACAAGACTTTATCATCAAAACGTTAAAACGCCCTGCGATTGTCAGATTCGCCGCGCCTTTTGCCCTTTGGTCGGCGCCTAAAACCGATATCAATGTCGGGTTCGTCTATATCGACGGCAACGGCGTCAACATCACTACCGAGATCCCCAACGGCACGGAAAGCGACCATAACTATTTCCTGCGCTGCTATACCAGCAGCGGCGCGCTGGATAACAACGTTCCTATTCGCCCGGCACCTATCATGAAAGATTTCACCGTAAAGGGCATCGGCGCCAAGATTAACAACAGCAAAGATGAAACGACGATCGAATACACCTATATCGACGGCGTCCGTTTCGATTCGCCTGAAGGCCCGCTGGGCAACTTTTCCGTCAATAACGTCTATATTTCCGGCTTCTACTACGGCCTGTACTACGGCACCAATGCCTATATCGCCCACCACTACGCCTGTGAAGTCATTCGCTGTTTTGAGTGCCTGCATATGCCTTCAACGAACAGCGGCGCCCAAAACTTCGGCGAAGGCATCAACTTCTTCGGTGGCACCCTCGGCAATTCCCAGGGGTTGGCCGTTCGCAACGCTAACCCCAACGGCGCCTTCCGCCTGTTCGGCACTTCGATCGACTATGCCGGCTCGATCGCCGACGTTGAGGCCGGTAGCATTGAATTGCATGGCTGCCATATGGAATTCAACAACGGTAATAGTCCGCTTACGGAAATTCCCTTCCGTTGCAGCGCCAATCAAAATGCATCGCTGTTGATTCACGGCGGCGAAATCATCGTCGCCGGCGGCCGACTGGCGCAAGCGTCGCTGTTTTACGCCGAGGCCGGCAGTAGCGGGATTATCGTCGACAGCGTGAAGTTCTATGGCGTAAGAACCGCCAGCGGCCGCTATTTCAGCGGTACCGGCGACTTTGTCATCGTCAATAGCCGACTGGATGGCGGTGGGGGTGGCGCCGGGATCCAGACGCTGGTCGGCGCCGTGAATAACAAGTTAAAAGACGGTGAGTTCGCCTTTTCCGCTAAGCCGTTTGGCTGGGAAGTAACAGGCGGCACGATCAGCGAGCCCTTTACCTCAGACGCAGTGACTATCAGTATCGAAGCCGGCGCGGGCGTCAACGGCAGTAATGCCCTGAAAGTGACCAAGTTGGGCAACGCCAATACCAACGCAGGGGTGAGAGTGATCGTGCCCGCCGCGCAATATGAGCAGTTGGGCGCCTGTTTTACCCTGAAAACGGTCAACGGCGGTACCGGCAATCTGTTCGCGACGCTGCAATATGCCTGTATCCAGGAACATGCGGACAACGGCGTCTCGCTCGTAGCCAAAGCCGCGCCGGCAGCCTGGGACGCCGCCTTGAAAGCCGATGCTTACGCCGAGTACACCGAATATCGTTTCAACGCCAATCGACGAAAAGTCCCGGTCTGGGCGACCCATGTCATCCTGACGTTCAACCTGTTTGCCCTGGCGAAAAATGGCGTGCTTTATCTCGATAACGCCTGTATTACCGCCATGTAAAAGCCAACGCCGGGTCATAAGACCCGGCGTTATGATTCATCAGCCAGAACCTCTCACTGCGCCAGCAGGCTGATATCCAGATATTGCCCCAACGGCGCTCGTTCGGCCTGCGGCAGGTGCGGGATTTCGCCCAGCAGCGGCGCCGGCAGCATGCGGCGCAGCGTGGCCAGGTATTCCTGATGCCGCCGCCCCGGCGGCGCCACGTCGTTGGCGATCCAACCGGCCAGCGTCAGCCCCGCCTGTTGCACCGCCTGCGCCGTCAACACCGCATGGTTGATGCAGCCCAGTTTGATGCCCACCACCAGGATCACCGGCAGTTGCTCCTGCTGCACCCAGTCGGCGAAGGTGTACTGCGCCGACAGCGGAGTAAACCACCCGCCGGCGCCCTCGACCAATACCCAGTCGGCGCGCTGTTCCAGCCGTCGCAGGCCGTCGGACAGCCGCGCTGCATCTATCGGCCGGCCTTCATCGGCGCTAACGATATGCGGCGAAGTCGGTTCGGCAAAAACGTAAGGGTTCACTTCGTCGTACCCCAGCGCCACGCCGCTGTTGGCCTGCAGCGCCAGCGCGTCGCCGTTGCGCAGCCCCTCGGCGGTCATCTCGCTGCCGGAAGCCACCGGCTTATAGCCGGCGCTGCGGTAGCCCGCCAGATTGGCGGCCTGCAGCAAGGCGCTGCTGGCGACAGTTTTCCCGACCTCGGTGTCGGTGCCGGTCACGAACCAACGTTTAATCACGATAAATCACTCCATAAGCCAGATGATAGCTGAGCGGGAACTGCCCCTGCCGGCACGGGTAAGCCGCCTGCAGCGCGGCGAGGCGGCCGCGCGACATCAGGCCTCCCTCGCGTCCCTGGTGCAGATGCGTCGCCCCGATGCCCTTGAGCGAACGCATCAGCGTCATCACGTCCGGGTAATTCAGGGTGCGCAGCTCCGTCACCAGCTCGTGTCGATAGTCGGCGCAGGCGGCGCGGATCTGCGCCAGCGGCAGGAAGGCGTTCACGTGACGTTCGCCGTCCACCTGTTGCCAGGCGTCCCCCAATTCCTGCAGCGAGCCCGCCGCCAGCGTGGAGAACAGGATCACGCCGCCGGGCCGGGTGACGCGATACAGCTCCGCCAACGCGGCGGGCAGATCGCTGCACCACTGCACCACCAGGCTGCTGAAACAGATGTCCATCGCCGCGTCGGGCAACGGCACCTGCTCGATATCGCCCAGCAGATAATGGTGCGCCGCCTGTTGCTGGCGGGCGAATGCCAACATCCCCGGCGCCAGATCGAGCGCCGTCACCTGCTTGCCGCGCTCGCGCCACAGACGGCTGAAATAGCCGGTGCCGCAGCCGGCATCCAGCAGCCGTTCGCCCGGGTGGGAACTCCCCATCCCCAGTAAGCGCTCGCCAACGTCACGCTGCAGCGCGGCGGCGGCGTCGTAGCTGCCGGCCGCGCGGCTGAAGGCCGAGGCGACCGCCTGTTTGTTCACTGTGTCATTGGCTGACGTCATGCAATACCTCCAGCAGGCGATCGATATCCTGCGGCTGGTGCGCCGCCGTCAGGGTAATGCGCAGCCGCGCGCCGCCCGGCGGTACCGTCGGTGGACGGATGGCGCTCACCCACAGGCCGCGATCGCGCAGACGGGTCGCCAGATCGAGCGCACGCTGATTGTCCCCCACCAGCAGCGGCTGGATGGCGGTGTCGGAATCCGTCAGGGTCAGCGCCAGCGGCGCCGCGCCCTGGCGGAAACGCCGGATGTTATCCTGCAGCCGGGCGCGCAGTTCATCACTCTCTCGAATGCAGGCCAGCGCCGCCTGCAACGCGCAGGCCTGCGCCGGCGGCATCGCGGTGCTGTAGATCAGATGGCGAGCGAACTGCAGCAGATACTCGGCGGTCGCCTCATCGCACAGCACTGCCGCGCCGCTGACGCCGAACGCCTTGCCGAAGGTCGCCACCAGCAGTTCAGGACGCACGCCCTGCTGCCAGCAGCTGCCGCGGCCTTGCTCGCCGCGCACGCCGACGCCGTGGGCATCGTCCACCATCAGCCAGGCGCCCGCCGCGCGGGTTAGGCGATGCAGCTCCGCCAACGGTGCGCCGTCGCCGTCCATGCTGAACACCCCTTCGGTCACCGCCAGCCGCTGCCCGTCGCAGGGTTTGGCCAGCAGATCCGCCAGCGCCTGCGGCTGATTGTGCTGGAAGCGGCGCAGCTCGGCCGGCGACTGAGCCGCCGCCTCCAGCAGCGAGGCATGGCTGAGGCGATCGGCCAAAATGCGATCGCCCTTCTGCATCAGCGCCGCCAGCACCGCCTGGTTGGCGGCGTAACCGGAGATGAACAGCAGCGCGCGCGGATAGCCGAGCCACGCCGCCAGCTGCTCTTCCAGCGCCTGATGCGCCGCGCTAAAGCCGGTGACGTGGCCCGAACCGCCGCTGCCGACGCCGTAACGCTGCGCGCCCTGCTGCCAGGCGGCGATCACCCGCGCATCCTGGCTCAGCCCCAGATAGTCATTGCCGGAGAAATTCAGGTAGAGACGATCGCCAAGCCGGATCTGGCGGCCGTTGCCGCCCTCGGTGGCCTGTCGGCGACGGTAGGCGGCGTTGAGGCGCCGTTCCGCCAGCGCCTGCTCGATGCGTTGTGGCCAGCTCATCACGGCGCCGCGTTGTAAAACTCGGCGGTATCGGCGTTCAGCAGTTGCTTGGCCAGCACCTGCTGTTGCTGGTTGTCGCCGTGTTCGGTGGCGGTCTGCTGCGGGTTCAATCCCAGCTTGCGGAACAGCTGCAGATCCTTATCTTCTTCCGGATTCGGCGTGGTCAGCAGCTTGCAGCCGTAGAAGATGGAGTTGGCGCCGGCCATGAAGCACATCGCCTGCGTCTGTTCGTTCATCTGTTCACGGCCGGCAGAGAGACGGACATAAGAGGCCGGCATCATGATGCGCGCCACCGCGATAGTGCGGATGAAATCAAACGGATCGACGTCATCGTTATCCGCCAGCGGCGTGCCTTTCACCTTCACCAACATGTTGATCGGCACGCTCTCCGGCGGTTTCGGCAGGTTGGCTAGCTGCACCAGCAGCCCGGCGCGGTCGCGCACCGTTTCACCCAGCCCGACGATGCCGCCGGAGCACACTTTGATGCCGGCGTCGCGCACCTTGTCGAGCGTATCTAAACGTTCCTGGTAGCTGCGGGTGGTGATGATGCTGCCGTAGAACTCCGGCGAGGTATCGAGGTTATGGTTGTAATAATCCAGCCCGGCTTCCGCCAGCCGCTCGGCCTGAGTACCGTCAAGCGTGCCCAGCGTCATGCAGGTTTCCATGCCCATCGCTTTTACGCCCTGCACCATCTGCTGCAGATAAGGCATATCGCGCTCGTGCGGGTTCTTCCACGCCGCGCCCATGCAAAAACGGGTCGAGCCGTTCGCCTTGGCCTTGCGCGCCGATTCCAGCACCTGCTCGACCTGCATCAACCGCTCCGACTCCAGGCCGGTCTTGTAGCGCGAGCTTTGCGGGCAGTATTTGCAGTCTTCCGGGCAAGCGCCGGTCTTGATCGAGAGCAGCGTGCTGACCTGCACCTGACGCGGGTCGAAGTGCTGACGGTGTACGGTTTGCGCTTCGAACAGCAGTTCCAGCAGCGGTTTATCAAACAGGGCCTGGGCTTGCCCTACTGTCCAGTGAATGCGGTCGGCCATCATGGCGTCTCCAAAACGAAAAAGTGTCGCCAGTTTAAATATTGTGGATATACTGTCAACCAATCTTAATTCAATTTGGTTTACAAGTATGTCTGTCACCGCTTCCGACCTGGCGTTTGACCAACGTCATATCTGGCACCCCTACACCTCCATGAGCCGCCCGTTACCCTGTTACCCGATCGAGTCGGCCAGCGGCGTCGAGCTGCAGCTGGCGGATGGCCGGCGCCTGGTGGACGGCATGTCCTCCTGGTGGGCGGCGATCCACGGTTACAACCATCCGAGTCTGAATCAGGCCGCCAGCCAGCAGTTGGAGAAGATGTCGCACGTGATGTTCGGCGGCATCACCCATCCGGCCGCCATCTCGCTGTGCCGTCGGCTGGTGGAGATGACGCCGGAAGCGCTGCAGTGCGTGTTCCTGGCAGATTCCGGTTCGGTGGCGGTGGAAGTGTCGCTGAAGATGGCGCTGCAGTACTGGCAGGCGCGCGGCGAGCGCCGGCAGCGCATCCTGACGCTGCGCCATGGCTATCACGGCGATACCTTCGGCGCGATGTCGGTCTGCGATCCGGACAACTCGATGCACAGCCTCTATCAGGGCTATCTGGCGCCGCATCTGTTCGCCACCGCGCCGCAGTGCCGCTTCGACGAGGAATGGCGCGAAGAGGACATTGCGCCGTTCGCCGCGCTGCTGGAGCAGCACGCCGGTGAAGTGGCGGCGGTGATCCTGGAACCGGTGGTGCAAGGCGCCGGCGGCATGCGCATCTACCACCCAACCTACCTCAAGCGGGTGCGCGAGCTGTGCGACCGCCATCAGGTGCTGCTGATCGCCGACGAGATCGCCACCGGCTTCGGCCGCACCGGCAAGCTGTTCGCCTGCGAACACGCGCAGGTAGTGCCGGACATTCTCTGTCTGGGCAAGGCGCTGACCGGCGGTTACATGACCCTGTCCGCCACCCTGACCACCCGCCACGTGGCGGAGACCATCAGCAACGGCGCAGCCGGCTGCTTTATGCACGGGCCGACCTTTATGGGCAACCCGCTAGCCTGCGCGGTAGCGGACGCCAGCCTGGCGCTGCTGGCGGAAAATCGCTGGCAGGCGCAGGTGAGCGCCATCGAAGCCCAGCTGAAGCAAGAACTGCTGCCGTTGGCGGCGCTGCCGAAGGTGGCGGACGTGCGGGTGCTGGGGGCGATTGGGGTGATGGAGATGCGCGAACCGGTGGATGTCGCCGAGCTGCAGCGCGGGTTCGTCGAGCGCGGGGTGTGGATCCGGCCGTTCGGCAAACTGATTTACCTGATGCCGCCTTACATCATCGAAGCGGAACAGCTCAGCCGCCTGACCGCCGCCGTGGCCGCCGCCGCGCGTTAATGCCTTACCAATGCTGGTCCAGATAGCGGGCCAGCAATCCCAGACACAGCAGCCAGAGTAAAATGATCATCGCCGCCGCCATGCGGCCGGTGGGGCTGTCGACGCGCTGTTGCGCCTTCTCGCGCAGCTCGGCCATCAGCGGTTTGGGGATCAGGCGCACCGCCAGCATGATGCCCAACGGCACGATAATCACATCGTCCAGATAGCCCAGCACTGGAATGAAATCCGGGATCAAATCGATTGGCGAGATCGCATAGCCGGCCACCAGCAGCGCGATCAGCTTGGCGTACCACGGGGTGCGCTTATCACGGGCGGCCAGCCACAGCGCGTAGATATCGCGCTTGATGCCTTTGGCCCAACGGCGCAGCCAGCCGAACCACGGCGTGCGTTTTTTCAGTGAAATCATGATTACTTCATATAAGAACGTAAAACGGTCATCAATTGCTCGATGTCCTGCTCGCGCTGCTGCGGCGTAGCGTCTGCGGCAGCCAGATGTTCGCGCACATGCCCTTCCAGCACCTGCGCCATTAAACCGTTGACCGCGCCGCGCACCGCCGCGATCTGCTGAAGCACAGCAGAACATTCGCCGCCGCTCTCCAGCGCGCGCTCCAGCGCTTCGGCCTGCCCTTTAATGCGGCGCACCCGCGCCAACAACTTCTTTTGATCTCTGAGGGTATGGCTCATTATTTCCGCCTGATTGTTATTTACTATACTGGGGTATAGTATATTTCAGCGCACTACCTTTTGCTGAGGAACTTCACCATGACGTCTCACGCGCCCGCTTTGCACCGCGAGCACAGCCACGTTTTTGACGATGGTAACCCATTGGCCGAAAGAAACACCAGATGGGCGGTGATACTCACCGCCAGTATGATGGTCATCGAGATAGCCGGGGGCTGGTTGTTTAACTCGATGGCATTGTTGGCCGACGGCTGGCACATGAGCTCGCATGCACTGGCCCTGGGCCTGTCGCTGCTGGCTTACGGCGCCGCACGCCGGTTGGCCAAGGATCGCCGCTTCAGCCTCGGCACCTGGAAGATAGAAGTGCTGGCCGGTTACACCAGCGCGGTGTTGTTGGTGCTGGTGGCAGCGCTGATGCTGTTTCAGTCAGCGCAGCGGCTGCTGAATCCCAGCCCGATTCATTACAACGAAGCCATCGCCATCGGTACGATCGGTCTGGCCGTCAATCTGCTTTGCGCCTGGCTGTTGCGCGGCGGCGGCCACCATCACCACCACGAGGATCACCACGATGACCATCATCATGACCTCAACCTGCGCTCCGCCTATATCCACGTCATCGCCGACGCCGCCACCTCGGTGTTGGCCCTCGTCGCGCTGTTCGGCGGCAAGCTTTGGGGCGCCGCCTGGCTCGATCCGTTGATGGGCATCGTCGGCGCGATGATGGTGGCCGCCTGGGCCTATAGCCTGATGCGCGATAGCGGGAAGATTTTGCTGGATGCCGAAATGGACGCCCCCGTGGCGCAAGAGATACGTCAGACCCTGGCCACCTCCGGCCACCCACTCACGCTGACCGATTTGCATTTGGGCCGCATCGGTAAAGGAAAATATCATTGCGTCCTCGCCCTGAGCAGCGCCGATCGCGCCCTCACCGCCGACCGGGTGCGCCAACTGTTGGCAGTTCATCCCGAACTGGTGCATGTTACCGTCGAGATCAACCGCCCGCCGCTGGCACAAGGGGTTGTATTGTTCCACCAAAAAGATCTAGCTTAAAGGCTCTGCTTTTATCGCAACTGGGAGTCATTATGGCTTTTCGTTTGTACAGCAACGATCTGCAGGACGGCGGCACAATGCCGCAGACGCAGGTCTTCAACGGCATGGGCTACCACGGCGATAACCTGTCGCCCCACCTGGCCTGGGACGGCGTGCCCGAGGGCACCAAGAGCTTTGTCGTCACCCTGTACGATCCCGATGCCCCTACCGGCTCCGGCTGGTGGCACTGGGTGGTGGCCAATATTCCGGCCGACGTGCGTGAGCTGCCGCAGGGCGCAGGCTCCGGCAAAGCGCCGCTGCCGAGCGCCGCGCTGCAAACCCGCACCGACTTCGGCTCGGCCGGTTACGGCGGCGCCGCGCCGCCGAATGGCGAAAGCCACCGCTATCAGTTCACCGTGCATGCGTTGGACGTGGAGCGCATTGACGTGGATGAGGGTTCCAGCGGCGCGCTGGTGGGCTTCAACGTCCATTTCCACAGTCTCGGCAGCGCCACGCTGACGGTGATGTTCAACTGATCCCCCGCCAATAAAAAAGCGCGGTCAACCGCACCGCGCTTTCCACTCGAGTCTGGCTGACGAATTACTTCGCCAGCACGCTCACCCACATCGGGCCCTTGCCCACCGGATAACGCGCCAGCATGGTCAGCTCGCCGCTGCTCTGGTCAATTTCATGCACCGCGATGTGATCGGACTTCTGGCCGGACGAAATCACGAAGCGGCCGCTGTGATCGATATTGAAACCGCGCGGCTGCGTTTCGGTCGGATAATAGCCGGCCACGCTCAGCGTGCCGCCGTCTTCGGAAACGCTGAAGAGGGTCAGAATGCTGGCGGTGCGATCGCTGGTATACAGGAAGCGGCCGTTCGGCGTGATATGAATGTCCGCCGCCCAGCGGGTGCCGTCGAAATCGCTCGGCATGATGTCCAGCGTTTGCGTCACGCTGTATTTGCCGCCGTTTTCCGAAATGGCCAGCACGTCTACCGTGCCGTTCAGCTCATTGACGCAGTAGGCGAACTTGTCGTTGTGGTGGAACGCCATATGGCGCGGGCCGGCGCCGGCGGCGATATCCACCGCGTCCTGCGCGTGCGGCGTCAGCTGGCCCGCCAGGCTCAGGTTAAACAGACGGATGCGGTCTTCTTTCAGACACGGCACCAGCACCAGCTGGTTGGTCGGATCGATGTTCGCCGAGTGCGGCGCGTTCAGGCCGTCGATCTGTTGGATCGGCGCCGTGACCACGCCGTCGTGGCCGATCGGGCTGATGCTGGCGCAGTTGCCGCTGTAGGAGGCGGAGAACAGGTAACGCCCCTGCAAATCGGTCGAGATATGGGTCGGGCTGCCCGGCAGCGGCGCCATGCCGGCCTGCTGCAACGTGCCATCCGCCTCGATGCGGTAGCTGACGATACCGAACGCCGGACGCACGCCGACGTACAGGTGAGTCTTGTCCGGATGAAGGGTCATCGGCTGCACCTGGCCCGGCACGTCAACGGTTTGCAGCAGCGCCAGCGCGCCGGCGTCGTCCAACTGCCAGACGTGGATCTGCTGGCTCTCCGGGCTGGCGACATAAACGATTTGCTTCATGTGTTCTCCTTGCAAAGGGTAAAAGAGGAACCGGTTTCAGGCCGTTCGCTTGTCCCTAGCTTACCGCACATCCGTCACATGGCACTACCGCATTACGCTTAAATCCCCAAGCCACATACTTTCCCCCCAGACAACATCTACGTTCAAAATGCCAAAAGCCATCATCCTAGCGTCTGCTGCGATTTTCTTATCGGAAACGAGCAGTCATAGAGAATGGAAGACAGACTCACGAATTATTGATAAATTAAAAGGCCTGCTCAAAATTTAAAATAGAATTTGCCGCCGCACGGTTAGTCACCTTTACATTAGCAATATACATAACCACCTGGCGTCACTAAAAACATAATTAATATAAATAACAAGAAACAAATCATAATAGATATAGATATAGATATAGATATAGATATAGATATAGATATAGATATAGATATAGATATAGATATATTAATAATATAAAAAATATCAATTAATCTATACATAACATATTGCCGCCCAAGGTCGACACAGACACGCCCATGACTCGCTGGACATAGCAGTTATGTCGAGTTTGGCATGCCTCCTATGCCAGTGGCGTGCCCCTTTAATAATTCACCTAATGAATTAATTTGACTGATTACATAAATACAAATGAAAAATAATTAAGAGGAATGAATAAAAACTTCAATCGCGATTGCAATAACACCATGGAAAAGCGTGCCCGCACTCCTTATGGATGACTATAAAAAACCCAAAATACATTTACTGAGTAATAGATATGCTTTCTTCTTCACAGAATTTCAGACATGACATCAACGGGCTTAGAGCCTGGGCAGTGATCGCTGTCGTACTTTTTCATTTCGGCATCCCGGGTTTTGCCGGCGGCTTTGTCGGCGTAGATGTTTTCTTCGTCATATCCGGTTTCCTGATGATGCAGATCATCATTACCGGCCTGGAACAAGATCGTTTTTCACTTTGGCGCTTTTACCTGGCTCGAGCCCGTCGCATCATTCCCGCCCTACTTGCGCTCTGTTCGACCTTACTGTGCCTGGGATGGTTCTGGTTACCAACGCTGGATTACAGTCAACTGGCAAAACATGCCTTTACCGCCATACTCTTCCTGTCTAACGTGAAGTTTTGGAAAGAAGCCGGCTATTTTGACAGCGTATCCCATGAAAAATGGCTGCTGCATACTTGGTCGTTATCCGTAGAATGGCAGTTCTATATTATCCTGCCGCTGGCCCTTATGTTGATATGGCGATTGGGGGGCAAAAACGGCTTCATGCGCTTCATCATTTTAGCCGGCGCGGTCTCCTTTGGCTTATCAATCATCATGTCTTCCCTCGCGCCCTCCGCCGGTTTTTTTCTTATCCCAACCCGAGCCTGGGAAATGCTTGCCGGAGGAATCGTCTGGCGGTTAACGCAAAACCGAACGCTCAGCGGAAAAAGACGTATTTATACGGAATGGCTTGGGATGCTATGCATCGCGATAGCCATCGTGGGATGTGATGCCAGTAAACCCTGGCCCGGTTACAACGCCCTGTTGCCGGTTATCGGCGCCATGTTGGTGCTTGCCGCCGGCCGCCAGGATTCCCCCTTGACCTCAAACCCCGTCGCTGCACGTCTGGGTGTTTCATCCTACTCTATTTACCTTTGGCATTGGCCGATTGTGGTGCTGCTTGTCTACACCAATGCTCAATCCGAGATGAAATGGGTAGTTGCGGGATTACTGGCCAGCGTGTTGCTTGGCGAGTTGTCGCTTCGTCTTATAGAAACCCCTGTCCGCAAGTGGCTTTCAAGGCAAACAACGCGTCAATCAGTGTGTACAATCGGAATCGCTACCATGCTGGTTGCTGCGCTGTGTGTCACACTGTTTACCGTTAATTTCTCCGGCAGGTTACCGCAGCAAATCGATCTGATCGCCAACGAAAGTACCAACATGCTCGCCAACAGAGATGAATGCTTCGCCAAGTCCGGCTTCAGCTCGCCATCCTGTATCTATGGAGGCGAAAATATTCGGGTTATCATCGTTGGCGATAGCCACGGCGATGCGATGATCTCTGCAGTCGAGTCCGCCCTGCCAAATCAAACTGATGGGCTTCTCAATCTCACTTATGCAGGCTGCCCAACGCTCTTCGGAGCCAACGTTGTTCCCGGCGCGCTTGACGATAATATTCAGTGCAGCGCATTCAATCAGTGGATAAAAGAAAAACTATCCACGCTGGACAACAATATCCCCGCAGTCGTGATTAACCGAACCAGTGCTTACGCCTTCGGCCAGCAAATTGCGGGCGCGAAGCAGAACCAACCATCGGTGTATTTTTCGAAGGTATATCGTACCCCTGAGCCGGGATTTTTGTCCGAGTTCAAAACTTCACTCGTCGACACTCTGTGTGAAATGGCTACAGAACGGCAAATTTATGTTGTGCGTCCGGTGCCGGAAATGCTCGTCAATGTGCCAAAAACACTGTCGCGCCTGCTGAGTTTTGGCGGTTCAGAGCCCGACATATCCATCTCCGAAACAGATTACCGACAACGTCATGCTTTTGTCTGGCAAGCTCAAGATGAAGCGGCGAAAAAATGTGGCGTAAAAATTTTGGATCCGCTTCCTTACCTGTGCGAAGACGGCAAGTGCGCGGGAACTCACAATGGGCGGCCCATCTATTTTGACGATAACCATCTTAGCGAATATGGCAACAAACTTCTGGTACCGATGTTCAAAACTCTGTTCTCATCAGCGTCCAAATAAGTCATCGGTCGGCGATAGCAGGCAGGCCGAATTGTTTGCATCAGGGCGAAGAGGTACCATCGGATTAATTTTATGGCTAACGATAACGAGAACCCTATGAGCTACCGCGTCATCGCCCTCGATCTTGACGGCACCCTGTTGGACAACCAAAAACGCATCTTACCGCAGTCGCTGGAAGCGCTGGCGCAGGCGCGCGCCGCCGGCGTCCAGGTGGTGGTGGTCACCGGCCGCCACCACGTCGCCATCCATCCGTTTTACCAGGCGCTGCAGATAGATACCCCGGCCATCTGCTGCAACGGCACCTACCTGTATGATTTTCAGCAGAAAAAGGTGCTGGCCGCCGATCCCTTGGCGAAAGATCAGGCCAAGCAGGTGCTGCAGATGCTCAAACAGACCGACATTCACGGGCTGATGTACGTTGACGACGCCATGCTGTATCAGGAGCCGAGCGGCCACGTGATTCGCTCGCTGGCCTGGGCCGAAACTTTGCCGGCGGCGCAGCGCCCGACGCTGCTGCAGGTCGGCAGCCTGACGCAGGCGGCCGACGACGCGCAGGCGATCTGGAAATTCGCCACCTCGCACGCCGATATTCCGGCGCTGCGCGAGTTTGCCGACACGGTGGAAAAAGAGCTGGGGCTGGCGTGCGAATGGTCCTGGCACGATCAGGTGGATATCGCCAAAGGCGGCAACAGCAAAGGCAAACGCCTGCGTCAATGGGTAGAGTCGCAGGGGTTGAGCATGGATCAGGTGGTGGCGTTCGGCGACAACTACAACGACATCAGCATGCTGGAAGCGGTCGGGTTGGGCGTGGCGATGGGCAATGCCGATGACGCCATCAAGGAACGCGCCGATCTGGTGATCGCCGATAACCTGCAGCCGGGCATCGCCGAGGTGATCCGCACCCGCGTGCTGTAATCTTTTCGCCCTCCCGCCGGGAGGGCCTGCCTTAGCGGCTCTCGCGGCTGATAGACACGCTCTTCACCTGCGCATACAGCCACTGCCCGGGGCGGATCGCCAGTTCATCGCGCGCCCATGGCGTAATGCGCGCCCACAGCACGTGTTCGCCGACCGCCAGTTTCACTTCCACCTGCCCGTCCACGTCCAGACACTCGCTCACCTTGGCCGGCAAGACGTTGCGAATACTGCTGTTGACCGGCGGCTGCAGCACCAGCGAGACGTCGGCGGCGTTGATGCGGATGCGCAGTTGGGTGCCCAATTCAGCGTCGATGCCGCTGACCCACAGCCTTTGATCGCCAAGCGCCAGCGCCGTCATGGCATAACGTTGATGATGCTCAATCACGCTGACGCGCAGCACGCTGCTCTGATCTTCACGCTGCAGCCACGGCCGCAGCGCGCTGCTGGCCCAGACTTCTTCCAGCCCGCCGAACGCGCGCACTTCACCGCGATCCAGCACCATCACCTGCTCGGCCAGGCGCAGGATCTCGTCCAGGCTGTGGCTGACGTAAAGGATGGGGATGTTCACGTCCTGCGCCAACCGCTCCAGATACGGCAGCAGCTCGCGTTTGCGCGGCAGATCGAGCGAAGCCAGCGGTTCATCCATCAGCAGCAGTTCCGGCGCGGTCAGCAGCGCGCGGCCGATCGCCACCCGCTGTTTTTCACCGCCGGAGAGCGTCAGCGGCAGCCGGTTCAACAGCGGCCCGATGCCCAGCAGCTCGACGATGGTATTGAACTGCGCGCGCATGCCGGCCGCCATGCCGTACTGCAGGTTGCCGCGCACCCGGTAGTGCGGGAACAGCCGCGCATCCTGAAACACATAGCCGATACGGCGCTTTTCCGGCGGCAGGCAGAGGCCGGAGGCGGTATCCACCAGCGTACGGCCATTGAGCGCGATACGCCCCTGCTGCAAACGGGTCAGGCCGCCGATGGCGTTGATCAGGGAGGTTTTGCCCGCGCCGGACAGGCCGAAAATCGCGGTGATGCCCTGCGCCGGCAAATCGGCGCGGACGTTGAGATTGAGGTCGCCCAGCTGCTGCGAGAAATCCAGCTCCAGCATTTACACCCCCATCCGTTTGCGGCTCCAGCGGGCCAGCCATTCGGACACCATCAGCGAAGCCAGCGACAGCACGATGGCGATCACGCACAGACGCGCGGCAGCGGCCTCCGCCCCCGGCGTTTCAATCAGCGTATACATCGCCAGCGGAATGGTGCGGGTTTCACCGGGAATGTTGGAGACGAAGGTGATGGTGGCGCCAAACTCCCCCAGCGAACGGGCGAAGGCCAGCACCACGCCGACAATGACGCCGGGCAGCGACAGCGGCAGCGTGATGGTGAAAAACACCCGCCACGGATTGGCGCCCAGCGTGCGCGCCGCCTGCTCCAGCCGGGTATCCACCGCCTCCAGCGCCAGCCGGATGGCGCGCACCATCAGTGGAAACGCCACCACTGCCGATGCCAGCGCGGCGCCGCGCCAGCTGAAACTGAAGCTGAAACCAAACCAGTCGTACAGCCACTCGCCGATAACGCCGCGCCGCCCCATGGCGATCAGCAGCAAATAGCCGACCACCACCGGCGGCAGCACCAGCGGCAGGTGAATGACGCCGTCCAGCAGCGCCTTGCCGGGGAAGCGGCAACGCACCAGCACCCAGGCCATCAGAATGCCGAACGGCAGGCTGCAGACCACCGCCAAACCGGAGACTTTCAGGCTCAGCTCAACCGCCTGCCACTCGTACTCACTCAGAATCATTTACGCGGGGTGAATCCATAATGTTCGAAAATAGCGGCCGCTTCCGGGCTCTTCAGATAGGTATAGAAAGCGCTGACCGTCGGATTTTGACGATCTTTCACCATCGCCATCGGATATTCAACCGGTTTGTGGCTGTCTTCCGGGAACACGCCCACCACTTTCACCTTGTCGCTGGCGACCGCGTCGGAGCCGTAGACGATGCCGAGCGGCGCTTCACCGCGCTCCACCAGCGCCATGGCGCTGCGCACATTGTTGGCGCGTGCCAGTTTCGGCTCCAATGCGCTCCAGGCGCCCAGGTGTTCCAGCGCTTCCTTAGCGTAGATGCCGGCCGGCACATGATCCGGATCGCCCACCGCCAGGCGGCCGCCGTTGAGCAGCTTGGCCCAGTCGGTCTGCTTGTCGATGGCGATCTTGTCTTGCTTATCGCTCTTGGCGGCGATCAGCACCAGTTCGTTGCCCAGCAGCGTGTAACGGGTGTCTTTCACCATCTGCTGCTTGTCGATGGCGTAATCCATCCACTGCTGATCGGCGGAGATAAACAGATCGGCCGGAGCGCCCTGCTCAATTTGGCGCGCCAGCGTCGAGGACGACGCAAAGGAGGAAACCACCTGCACGTCCTTGCCTTTTTGATATTGGGTGGCGATGTCCTGCAGCGCGTTGGTCAGCGACGCGGCAGCGAACACGGTGATCTTTTCCGCCGCCGAAGCCTGAGCCACCAGGCCCGATGCCAGAACGATCCCGCCAACCCATTTGGTCCATTGCTGTTTCATTGTTTTTCTCCGCAAGTTAACGTGCATTATCACTCTTCGTTATATAAAAAATAATATAACGTTGCGCGAAAGCTTGTCATGCGGTTTATCGGCAAAGCGTGAGATAACTTGAGGAATGCCCGCCGGGGAATACCGGCGGGTATCGGGATGGGGAACGGTCAGTGCTGGGTGCGGTTTTCTTTCGAACGGCCCACTTTGGAGAAGACGTTGAACACTTCGCCAAAACCGTAGATCAGGCCGAGAATGAGCGCCATCACCACCGGCACCATCACCACGGCGAACAACAGACTTTTCAATAATTCCAACATGATAGCCTCGCTTAACTGCCCATTGAGCGGCAAATACCTTTCACCGCATATCCGGTTATTCTAACCCAAAAAAATCGATAAAACGGAGTTATTTTAGCCAGCGAGGCGAAATTGTGATCGGCCAAACGTGCCCTTTCAGCCGCCCTCATCCCGGCGCGGGGTAATAGATCAACGGCGGCGCATAGCCGGCGGGCGCCGCCAGCCTGGCCTCCACACCGTATACCGCGTGAATGTTCTCCGGCGTCAGCGCCTGCCGCGGCGCGCCTGCCGCACAGATCCCGCCCCGCTGCAGCAGCGCGACCCGATCGCAATAACAGGCCGCCAGATTAAGGTCGTGCAGCGTCACCACCACGCTGAGTTTCAGCCGCCGCAGCAAGGCCATAAACTGCTGTTGATGGGCGATATCCAAATGGTTGGCGGGCTCGTCCAGCAGCAGCCACGGCGTTTGCTGCGCCAGCGCGCGCGCCAGATGCACCCGCTGCCGTTCGCCGCCGGACAGCCGCTGCCAATCGCGGTCGGCCAGGTGGCTGATGCCCACTTGCTCCATCGCCTGCCCGGCGAGGCGGCGATCCTCGGCGCCGAAACCGCGCCAGCGGCCGGTATGGGCCAGGCGCCCCAATAATACCGCCTCCTTCACCGGCAGCGCGAAGGCGCCGGGGGCGGATTGCTCGAGAAAGGCGATGCGCCTGGCGCGTTCCCGCGCGGAAAACTCAGCGAGCTCGCGCCCTTCCAGCCAAACGCGGCCCCCGGCGGCGGTCTGCAGCCCGGCCAGCAGCTTAAGCAGCGTCGATTTACCGCTGCCGTTGACGCCGAGCACGCCGGTGATCTCACCGGGCAAGGCGCAGAAACTGAGATTTTCCAGCACCGTACGCGCCCCCGCTCGCCAGCTCACCGCCTCGGCGCACAGGCCGGATCGCGCTTTTTCAATCGTCATGCATTGACCTTTCGATACAGCAACAGCAGGAATATCGGCACCCCCAGCAGCGCCGTCAGCACGCCGACCGGCAGCTCGCGCGGGGCAAACAGCGTTCTGGCCAGCGTGTCCGCCGCCACGGCGAACAGGGCGCCGCACAGCGCGCTGGCCGGCAACAGCAGCCGATGCCGCGAACCGACCAGCCGCCGGGCGACGTGCGGCACCGTCAGCCCGATAAACCCCACCGCGCCGCTGAACGCGACGATCGCCGCCGTCAGCGCGGTGGCCGCCACATACAGCAGCAGCTTCAGCGGGGCCACCGTCACCCCCAGCGAAGCGGCGGTCACGCCGCCAAACGCCAGCGCGTCCAGTTCGCCCGCCCGCAGCCAGCAAAGCAGCAGCGTCGCCGCCAGCGCCAGCCCGCACAGCCCGACCTGCGGCCAGCGCGCGTCGCTGAACGATCCCAGCAGCCAGAACATCACGCCGCGCGTGGCGTTGGCGTCCGCCTGCCAAAGGGTGATCAGCGAAGTCAGCGCGGAGAGCAGCTGCGTCACCGCCACCCCGGCCAGAATAAACAGCGTGGACTCCCCCTGCAGCGAACGCCCGGCCAGCAACATCACCAACGCAAACGCTCCCAGCGCGCCGATAAACGCCCCGCCGGACACCGACAGCAGGCCGCCCCCCAGCCCCAACACCAACACCGTCACCGCCCCCACGCCGGCGCCGGAGGAGATCCCCAGCACCCAGGGATCGGCCAGCGGGTTGCGGGTCAGCGACTGCAGCACGGTGCCCGCCAACGCCAGCCCGGCGCCGGCCAGCGCCGCCAGCAGCGCGCGCGGCATCCGCAGCGACCAGATGATGCGCTGATACACCTCGGCATCGGACGCTGCGCCGCCGCTGACGCCGAGTACAATGCGCCAGGCGTCGCGCCACGCGATCGGCGCGGGCCCCGACAAGGTGGCGCCCAGCAGGGCCAGCGGCAGCGCCGCCGCCAGCAGCAACAACCAGCCGCTCTCACGGCCGGGCAGTAACCGCCGGCTCATGCTATTTCCAGCCTGCAATCACATAGTCGTCCAACAGCTGCCATACCGTCCCCACCTCGCTGAAACCGGCCTGTCTGAGGGCCGCAAGCTGGAAACCCACCGGCGTCGGCGGCGGTACCGGGCGGCCGGCGAACAGCGCTTCGCGCTCGGCCTGATAAGCGGCCAAGGCCGGCGATTGCAGTGCGCCGGCGAACCAACGATCCCAATCCTCAACGCCGCTGTCCCAGGCGCATTGTTGGGTCTGCTCATCATGCCGCTCCGCCAACGCTTTCAGCCGCGGATGGCGATGGTCATAGCGCTGATGATCGGCATTGAGGAATACGCCGCCGGCGGCCAGCAGCCCGGCGACGTTGCGGAACAGCGCCAGCTGCTGCTCCGGCATCAGCCAGTGCAGCGCCGTGCTGGACACCGCCGCCTGCGGCGCGGGGCCGGACAGCACGGAAAAACAGGCCGGATCCGCCAGATCGGCCTGCAGGATACGGATCCGATCGCCATACTCCGCCAGTGCGCCGCGCGCCACCGCCAGCAGCAGCGGATCGAGATCGATGGCGGTCACCCTGGCCTGCGGAAAGCGCTGCAAAATACGCAGACTCAGCGATCCCGGGCCACAGGCCAGATCCAGCACGTGAAAATCCTGGCCGACGGCCAGCGCCAGCACGTCCAGCTGGGCGTTAAAACGCGCTTCGCGTTCGGCGATGTAGGCCGCCTGCTGGCGATCCCAGGAGTCCAGCAGCGAAGAGAATGAAACGGCAGTCATATCAAGGTTCCTTGTTGGAAAGCGTCGGAGCCTGCGGCGGCAAGGCCGCCAGGCCCCGAATCAAACGGCCCAGCGCCGCCACGGTGCGGGCGGAAGGGTCCATGTCGTAACCGGGGAGGATCACGTAGCGCCGCTGACGCACGGCGCGCAGCGTCGCGGTCAGCGGGTGATGCTCCAGAAAGGCGATCTTGTCGGCCGCGCTGTCGCCGAAGCCGCTGCGCGGCAGATCGCCAAGCACGATCGCATCCGGATCGCGGGCGGCGATAACCTCCCAGGACACCGTAGGCCACAGCTCGGGCAGATCGCCGAACATGTTCTCGCTGCCGACGCTGCGGCTCAGCAAGCCTGGCGCGCCGCAGCAGCCCGCCACGTAGGGCGTCTGCGCGCCGGCATACCACCACAGCAGCCGCCAATGCGCCAGCTGTGCGCGCTGCGGCTCAAGCGCCCTCAACTGCCCGCGCAGCCGTTCGATCAGCGCTTCACCGGCGCGGCTGACGTTGAAGATACGCGCCAGCTCCCGCAGCTCGGTGAAAATGTCTTCGAACGTCAGCGCGGCGGCGATCGCGCTTTGCTGGCCGCTGCAGGCGCCGGGAGAGAGATAAGTGCCGATGCCCCATTCCGCCAGCCGCGCCCGATCGGGCGTTTCCGGGCTGTGCAGCCAGTAATAGCTGGCCGAATAGACAAAATCCGGCCGCATCAGCAGCAACGCTTCCGCCGTGGGCGGCGCCGGGCTGGCTGGCACCCGCAGCGCCTCGGCCGGCGCCGTCGGCGCGAGATCGCGCGCGCGGTCATACCCGACCACGCCGATCGCACGGCCGGCCAGCCCCAGCGCCAGCAGGTTTTCCAGCGCCGGGTTGGCGTAAACCAGCACCCGCTGCGGCGGCTGCGGGTAATCGCGCGTTACCCCGCAATTGTGCAGGCTGACGGCGTCGGCACGCAGCGGCGCGCCCCAGCCCAATCCCAGGGCGCACAACAACAGGTAAAGCGAACGTTTCACGCCGTCAGAACCTGACCGACACGAAGGTTTCATAGCTGCGCGGCGGCGCGATCAGCGCCTGATCCGGGTAGGTGCGCTGATAGGCGTACAGCTGGTTGGTGGCGTTGCGAATGCGGAAACCGACATCGACGATCGGCGTCAGCTGATAATCCGCCGCCAGATCAAGCGTGGTGTACGCGCGCATCTTGCGCCGGTTGGCATCGTCGTTGTAACTGCTGCCGACGTAGCGCAGCGAAGAAGCCAGCCCCAAACGTTCCGTCGCCTGATAATGCACGCTGAGGTTGGCGGTCCAGTCCGGGATATAGGCCGGGCGATTGCCGTTGTAGCTGCGCAGCGGGCTACCGCCGCGATAGTCGTCGTAGCGGGCGTGCGTGTAGGCGGCGTTGCCGGCCAGCTCCCAGCGATCGTCGGGACGCAGCACCACGCCAAGCTCGATGCCACGTGACGTCTGCCTGCCTACCGCGTTCAACGCATCCGGCCGCTGCGCGTCGGGCACAAACAGGTTGTCCTTGCGCAGTTCGTACAGCGCCAGCGTCGCCTCGCCCTTGTTACCCCAAAACTGCCCTTTGGCACCGGCCTCCCACTGGCGCGCTCGCGTCAGCGGCAGATCGGTCTGCGTCGGGCTGAGGAAGAACAGATCGTTGCCCGGCTCCTGGCCGGTGGTGTAGTTGGCGTAGAGCGTGAGGTTATCGGTCAATGCATAGCTGGGGCCCAGGCTCCAGGTGCTGAAAACGTAGGTGCGCGCGCGGCTCTCTTCCTGCGGCCCCTGGAAGCGCCAGTCCATGTCCATATGGTTGTAGCGCAACTGGCCCAGCAACGCTAAACGCTCGGTCAGGCTGAAGCGATCTTCAAGAAAGGCGGCGTACTGATTCTGGGTGACGTGGCGCACCGGCGCGCGTTGGCGATCGGTGCCCTGCGCGAACGGCTCTCTGGGCGGCGCGCCGAGCGGCACGTCTTCGGAACCGGGGAAACCGTTGGAGTAGTACTGAAAATGCCGCTTGCTCAGATCGAAGCCGACCAGCAACCGGTTATCGAAACCGGCAATGGCGCGGTCGAACACCAGCGAACTGCGGTTGCCGATCAGATCGTCGTCGTGTGCCAGGGCGCCGAAAGAGTCGCGGTTGACGTCGCCGGGCCGGGCCGCCGCCGCGACGCGGAAACGCTCGACGTTGCGCCATTCGCGAAAGCCGCTGTAGTAATAGAATTGGTTATGCCACTCCACTTCAGGCGTCATAAACCAGTCCAGACTGGCCTGAAATGCGGTGGCGTTGCTCTGGATGCGGCTGTCGGTCAGGTTGTTGTAATTGATGTCGCGCAGCTCACCGGCAATGCGCCCATCCAGCAGCGGCGTGCCGTAGTAAGGGTTATTGGTGCGGTTGAGCATGCGGTCCAGGCTCAGCGTCAACAGCGCATCGTCGGTCAGCTTAAACAGCAGCGAGCCGGAAACCCGCTTCTGCCGATCGCGCTCGTCCTGCACGTTGCTACCGCTGTCGTTGCCGCTGACGTCCAACCGGTACGCCACCGCATCGTCCACCAGCGCGCCGCCGGCTCCCAGATGCAAACGCTGGCTGCGGTAGCTGCCGAAGCCATAGTCGAGTTCAACCGGCTGGCGGCTGAAGGTCGGCCGCCGCGAGATCAGGTTGACGCTGCCGCCTGCGGCGCTCAGGCCGTTCAAGGCCGATCCCGGCCCGCGCAGTACCTCGATGCTGTCGTAATGCGCCGGATCGCCCAGCTGCAGCGTGCTGCCGGGCATCTCCACGCCGTTATACAGCCAGGCGATCGGCCGGAAACCGCGCGCGGAAAAGTTATTGGACAACGTTGGCGAAGCGACGCCGGACAGACCGGTGGCGCGCTCGACGGCGGCGGCCAGCGAGCGATCGCCCCGCTGTTGGATCGCTCTTGCGCTGATGATATCGACACTGCGCGGCGTCTCCCGAGCGGTCAGCCCGAGCTGTGACGCGCTGCGGCTCACGGCGTTCAACGCATCGTAGCGCCCGGCGGGGGCCGCCGCCTCCACGGTGAGATGTTCTTCGCATCCCGTGGCACTGCGGGCTTTATCGCAGTCGGCGGCGAAAGCCAGCGGCGCCGTCAGTGCGCCACCGACCCAGGCGGCGGCCAGGCATAAAGATTTTCTGGGCGTGACAAGACGCCGGCGTGTCGTACTCATGTGGAGCATCCCTGTGGTGAAATAAAAACCGGCCGCAGCCGGCGTAAAGCCTTATCGTTTTTCTGTTATGTTATATTATAACAACAAAGCAATGCCAGTCTTTATTACCCCGCTCTCCAGCGCACTGCGTTTGGCGCTTTGCCGCCAAATCGGCGACAATACGGTTTTTGCCGCCGACAGGATGCGCTATGCAGGCCGAAATTCTTCTGACTCTCAAACTCCAGCAAAAGCTGTTCGCCGATCCGCGCCGCATCGCGCTGCTGAAACAGGTGCAGCACACCGGCTCCATCAGCCAGGGCGCCAAACTGGCGGGCATCAGCTACAAAAGCGCCTGGGATGCCATCAATGAGATGAACCAGTTGGCGGAACAAACGGTGGTGGACCGCGCCACCGGCGGGAAAGGCGGCGGCGGCGCACAGCTGACGCACTATGGCCAGCGGCTGATCCAGCTGTATGACCTGCTGGGCCAGGTGCAGCAAAAGGCCTTCGACGTGTTGCAGCAGGACGATCTGCCGCTCGACAGCCTGCTGGCGGCCATCTCGCGCTTCTCGCTGCAAACCAGCGCGCGCAATCAGTTCTTCGGTACCGTCATCGAACGCGATCATCAGCAGGTGCAGCAGCACCTGGCGATTTTGTTGAACGACGGCAGCACTCGTCTGACGGCGGCCATTACCCAGCAAAGCGCCGACCGGCTGCAGCTGACGCCGGGCAAAGAGGTGCTGGCGCTGATCAAGGCGCCCTGGGTGCGGTTAAGCGTCGAGACGGCGGAACATGCCGGCGCGGATAACGCGCTGGCGGGCGTGGTGGCCGGCATTCAGCCAGGCGCCGAACACAGTGAGGTGCTGGTGACGCTGGCGGGCGGCGAAACCCTGTGCGCCACGCTGACGACGGCGGAGCTGCAGCGTCTGCAGCTGAGCGTCGGCGCCGCCGTACACGCCCTGTTCAACGCCGACCACGTGATTGTCGCCACGTTGTGTTAAGCGCAACGTAACGTTGCATTTTTGTTGATTGACATCCCCCTGCAATGCGCCTATTTCTAAGGCAAATAATTGCAAAAAAAGGAACAGGTGATGTCGTCGTTGCACATTTCGCAAGGTTCATTCCGCTTAAGCGATACCCGCACCCTGACGCTGGACGCGCTGGAAATCCAGGCCGGCGACAGCTGGGCCTTCGTCGGCGCCAACGGCAGCGGCAAATCTGCCCTGGCGCGGGCGCTGGCCGACGAACTGGTTCTGCTCGGCGGCGAGCGCCGCAGCGACTTTCAGCATGCGGTGCGCATCTCCTTTGAACAGCTGCAAAAAATGGTCAGCGACGAGTGGCAACGCAACAACACCGATCTGCTCAGCGCGGACGAGGACGACACCGGCCGCACCGCGGCTGAGATCATTCAGGAAGAGGTGAAAGACGCCGCGCGCTGTGAGCGGCTGGCCGCACAGTTCGGCATCACCGCCCTGCTGACGCGCCGCTTCAAATACCTCTCCACCGGCGAAACGCGCAAGACCCTGCTGTGCCGGGCGCTGATGCCCGAGCCTGACCTGCTGATCCTCGACGAGCCTTTCGACGGGCTGGACGTGCACTCGCGCGCGCAGCTCGCCACGCTGCTGAGCGAGCTTTCCGCCCAGGGCCAGACCCTGGTGCTGGTGCTCAACCGGTTCGACGAAATCCCGGATTTTGTCCGGCGGGTGGGCGTGCTGGCGGACTGCACCCTGACCAGCCGCGGGCCGCGCAGCCAGGTGATGGCGGACGCGCTGGTGGCGCAGCTGGCGCACAGCGAAAATCTCAGCGGGCTGGCGCTGCCGGAAACCGAGGATCCGACGCAAAAAGTAGCCCTGCAGGCGGATCGGCCGCTGATCGTCCTGCGTGACGGCGTGGTCAGTTATGACGATCGGCCGATCCTCAATCACCTCGACTGGCAGGTAAATCCCGGCGAACACTGGCAGATCGTCGGCCCGAACGGCGCCGGCAAATCCACATTGCTCAGCTTGATCACCGGCGATCATCCACAGGGCTACAGCAACGATCTGACGCTATTCGGCCGCCGCCGCGGCAGCGGGGAAACCATCTGGGAAATCAAACGCCATATCGGCTACGTCAGCAGCAGCCTGCATCTGGATTATCGCGTCAACACCAGCGTGCGCAACGTGGTGATGTCAGGGTTTTTCGATTCGATCGGCATTTATCAGGCGGTTTCAGATCGTCAGCGGCAGCTGACCGAACAATGGCTGGCGCTGCTCGGGCTCAACGGCGCGCGCGGTGACGCCCCGTTCCACAGCCTTTCCTGGGGCCAACAGCGGCTGGCGCTGATCGCCCGCGCGCTGGTGAAACACCCGGCGCTGCTGATCCTCGACGAGCCGCTGCAGGGGCTGGATCCGCTCAATCGCCAGCTGGTGCGCCGCTTCATCGACGTGCTGATCGGCCAGGGCGCTACCCAGCTGCTGTTCGTCTCGCACCATGCCGAAGATGCGCCGCAGTGCATCACTCACCGCCTCAGCTTCGTGCCCGACGGCGAAGGCGGCTATGGTTACCAACAGCAACGGCTGGAGGCGGCCTCCGCCTGAAACGCGGCGTAAACATATCCGGCAACACTTCACCGCAGCACATCACATTTGGCCTTTTATCATAGAAAGGAAGAAGGCCATTTTTGGAGACGCCATGTCCGCTGCGTTGATTATCATCGACCTGATCGAAGATCTGATCGGGCCCAAAGGGCGCGCCAACCACTGCCGCGAACAGGTGGCGGCGACCCACCTGCTCGCCAACGTCAATGCCGCCGCGGCCTATGCCCGGGTGCGAAAAATCCCGGTGATTTGGGTGCGGGTGGGATTCGCCGACGATTATCATGACATTCCGCCCCATTCGCCGCTGTTCAACCATCTCAAGCAGATCGGCGCGCTGCGGTTAAACGGCCCGGGCTGCCGCTGGATGCCCGAACTGCATCAGGAAGAGACCGATCTGCTGTTTGAAAAAACGGCAGTCAGCGCTTTCTCCGGTAACAATTTGTTAGCCTGGCTGCGGCAACATCGGTGCCACCATCTGCTGCTGGCGGGCGTCAGCACGCCGCTCGCCATCGAGAGCACCGCGCGGCAGGCGCACGACGCCGGCTTTCAGGTGACCGTACTGCACGATCTGTGCGCAGCCCCCACGCAGGAGATCCACCAGCAGAGCCTGGATACCCTGCAAAACCTGGCCGAAATCACCCGTTCGCAGGCCTGGATGAAAGGCTAACCCTCATCGCCGCCGGTCGTGTGGGCCAGCATCATGCACAAATGCATCACTGCCCCGACCTTTAGCGTCATCTTGGTGTGCTACTATCCGCTCTAGCGCTCAATTTCGCCATCATCGCACGCCGCAAAGGCGCTGAGCGCCGTGTACATATTTAAAGGGACATATTATGTGGGGCGTACTGGCTGCTTCGTTATTTTTCTTGCCGTTTAATCGGCTGATAGCCTGGGTGATCCTGGCCGCCTCGGCGGGCATGGGGCTTTATCATGGGGTACTGACGCCGCTCAGCCTGGGTTGCCTGTTGGCCATCGTGGCGTTGGCGGGGCTGCGCCACCATTTTCGCGAGCAGCGTAATCTGGCGATTGCGCTCGAAGGGCTGGTGGTCGCCGGCTGCGTGGCGCTGTTCTTGCATCTGGTGCCGGGCATCCACAATCAGCTGATGATCGACGGCGAAAAAGCCGGCCCGCTCAGCGCGCCGTTCACGATGTATTACAACTTCGATAAGGCGATGGTGCCCTTCCTGCTGTTCGCCTGCTTGCCCACGCTGTTTTCCGCCGAACGCGGCGGCAACGCTGGCAAAGCGGGCTGGATTGCGCTGCTGCTGGCCGTGCCGGCGCTGTTGCTGCTGGCCGTCGCGCTGGGCGGCTTAAAAATCGAGTTGCATGCGCCCGCCTGGATCCTGCCTTTCGTGATGGCAAACCTGTTCTTCGTCTGCATGGCTGAGGAAGCGCTGTTTCGCGGCTACCTGCAACAGCGTCTCAGCCATTGGCTGGGCGCCTGGCCGGCGCTGATCGTCGCCTCCCTGGTGTTCGGCGCCGCGCATCTGGCGGGCGGTACGCTGATGGTGATCTTCGCGACCCTCGCCGGGGTGATCTACGGCCTGGCGTGGATGTGGAGCGGCCGTCTGTGGGTGCCGATTCTGTTCCATTTCGGGCTTAATCTGACCCATCTGCTGTTCTTCACCTATCCGCTGTACCAGCATTCTTAACGGCTGAAGCCGGCAGAGAGCCCCCTCTCTGCCGGCTGGTCGGGTGAAAACGCTATCACCGGCACCTCACCGCAATGCCCTCAATCACGTTGTCGCCCGCTTTTCTTCGCCCTTCCTGCGCTTTTCTATGAAGTGTAAACGATTCCATTTTTCGCGTTAGATCACCTTTTTACCGCCGCGGGCGTGCTATCTTTCTGCGCAATAGCCTCTCCCTGTTCAGCAACGGGCGTCTCAAGACGGTAATTGGAAGCGATTACACTTTCGTCGGCGCCTAGAAAGGAACCGTATGACGGAATTTAACCCTATCGATCATCCGCACCGCCGCTACAACCCGCTCAGCGGCCAGTGGGTGCTGGTTTCACCGCACCGCGCCAAGCGCCCCTGGCAGGGCCAACAAGAAGCCGTCCCGACGGAAACGCTGCCAACGCACGATCCCGACTGTTTCCTGTGCCCGGGCAATGCGCGCGTCACCGGCGATCGCAATCCGGATTATCGCGGTACCTATGTTTTCGCCAACGATTTCGCCGCGCTGATGAGCGATACGCCACCGGCGCCCGATAGCCAGGATCCGCTGATGCGCAGCCAGAGCGCGCGCGGCGTCAGCCGGGTGATCTGCTTCTCTCCCGATCACAGCAAGACCCTGCCCGAACTGGCGCTGCCGGCGCTGGAACAGGTGGTCGCCGCCTGGCAGGCGCAAACCGATGAGCTGGGCAAGCACTATCCCTGGGTACAGCTGTTCGAAAACAAAGGCGCGGCGATGGGCTGCTCCAACCCGCACCCGCACGGGCAAGTCTGGGCCAACAGCTTTCTGCCGAACGAGGCCGAACGCGAAGATCGCCTGCAGCACGACTATTTTCGGGAACACGCCTCCCCGCTGCTGCTGGATTATGCGCAGCGCGAGCTGGCCGCAGGCGAGCGCATTGTGGTGAACACCGAACACTGGCTGGCGGTGGTGCCCTACTGGGCCGCCTGGCCGTTTGAAACGCTGCTGTTGCCGAAAGCGGCGGTGCAGCGCATTACCGATCTCAGTGCGGCGCAAAGCCGCGATCTGGCGCTGGCGCTGAAGAAGCTGACCAGCCGCTACGACAACCTGTTCCAGTGTTCCTTCCCCTATTCGATGGGATGGCACGGCGCGCCGTTCAACGGTGCCGACAACCGGCACTGGCAGCTGCACGCCCATTTCTATCCGCCGCTGCTGCGTTCAGCCAGCGTGCGCAAGTTTATGGTCGGTTACGAGATGCTGGCGGAAACCCAGCGCGATCTGACCGCCGAACAGGCCGCAGAGCGTCTGCGCGCCGTCAGCGATATACATTACCGTGAAGCCGGAGCCCAAGCATGAGCCTGAAACCGCTTACCCATTCCCTGTTTACCGAACACTTCGGCTACGCGCCGGCGTTGACCATCCAGGCGCCGGGGCGGGTGAACCTGATCGGCGAGCATACCGATTACAACGACGGCTTCGTGCTGCCCTGCGCCATCGATTACCAAACCGTCATCGCCTGCGCCAAGCGCGACGACCGTCAGATCCGCGTGCTGGCCGCCGATTATCAGAATCAGCAGGATCAATTCTCGCTCGACGAGCCGATCGTCAGCCACCCCGATCAGCGCTGGTCCGACTATGTGCGCGGCGTGGTGAAACATCTTCAGCGCCGCAACGCCGACTTCGGCGGCGCGGATCTGGTGATCGCCGGCAATGTGCCGCAAGGGGCGGGGCTCAGCTCCTCCGCCGCGCTGGAGGTGGCGGTGGGCCAGGCGCTGCAGGCGCTCTATCAGCTGCCGTTGGACGGCGTGGCGCTGGCGCTGAACGGCCAGGAGGCGGAGAACCAGTTCGTCGGCTGTAACTGCGGCATCATGGACCAGTTGATCTCCGCGCTCGGCCGGCGCGACAGCGCTCTGCTGATCGACTGCCGCTCGCTGGAGACCCGTGCGGTGCCGATGCCGGGCAGCGTCGCGGTGGTGATCATCAACTCCAATGTGCAACGCGGGCTGGTGGACAGCGAGTACAACACCCGCCGCACACAGTGCGAAGAAGCGGCGCGGTTCTTCGGCGTCAAGGCGCTGCGCGACGTCAGCCCCGAACAGTTTGCAGCGCGTCAACATCAGTTGGATCCGTTGGTGGCCAAACGCGCGCGGCACGTCATCAGCGAGAACGCCCGCACGCTGGCGGCGGCCGACGCGCTGGCGGCCGGCGACCTGCAGCGCATGGGCCAGCTGATGGCGGAATCCCACGCCTCGATGCGCGATGACTTTGAAATCACCGTACCGCCGATCGATCGGTTGGTCGAGATCGTCAAAGCGACGATCGGCCCGCGCGGTGGCGTGCGCATGACCGGCGGCGGCTTTGGCGGCTGCATCGTCGCGCTGATGCCGCAGGATCTCGTGGAGACGGTGCGTGCCGCCGTGGCGCACGAGTATCCGCGGCAAACCGGCGGATTGCAGGAAACGTTCTATGTCTGCCAGGCTTCGCAGGGAGCCGGTACATGCTGACGGCAACCGCGGCAGCGGCGCCCGATGGGCAACCTTACCAGCTGACACTACTGCAAAACGCCGGCGGCATGACGGTGACGCTGATGGACTGGGGCGCCACCTGGCTGTCCGCCGTCTTGCCGCTCAAATCCGGTGAAAATCGCGAGCTGTTGCTGGGCTGCCACAGCCCGGCGGACTACCCACGTCAGGGCGCCTATCTGGGTGCCACCGTCGGCCGTTACGCCAACCGCATCGCCAACGCCAGTCTGCCCATCGGCGGGAAACTCCATGCGCTGGCCGCCAATCAGGGCGCCCATCAGCTGCACGGTGGCCCCGACGGTTTTCATGCCCGCCGCTGGCGCCGGGTGCAGCATGATGCGCAGCAGGTCTGCTATGCGCTGCATTCGGCGGAGGGCGATCAGGGTTTCCCCGGCAATCTCGACGTGCAGGTTTGTTACCGCCTGACCTCGGATAATCGCCTGGAAATCAACTATCTGGCGCAGGTCGATCGCCCCTGCCCGGTCAATCTGACCAACCACGCCTATTTCAATCTGGACGGCGCCGGCACCGACGCCCGCGCCCAACGGTTGCAGCTGTTCGCCGATCGCTACCTGCCTGTCGACGCCGAGGGCATTCCCTGCGCCGATCTGACGCCGGTGGACGGCAGCGGCATGGATTTCCGCCAGCCGAAAACGCTGCTGCAGGATTTCCTGCGCGATCGCGACCAGCAGCGGGTGCAAGGCTACGATCACGCCTTTCTGCTGCATCGTACCTGCGGGGCGCTGGAGAGCCCGGCGGCGCATTTGTGGTCCGCCGACGGGCAAGTGCAAATGAGCGTGTTCACCGACGCGCCTGCGCTGCAGCTCTACAGCGGCAATTATCTGGCCGGCACGCCGGCGCGCGATGGCGGCAGCTACGCCAACCATGCCGGCGTGGCGCTGGAGAGCGAGTTTTTGCCGGACAGCCCGCACCATCCCGAGTGGCCGCAGCCGGACTGTTGGCTGCAACCGGGGAGCCGCTACCGCAGCGCCACGCATTATCAGTTTTATCCTATCTGACCCGCTACGCCCCTCGCCGTGCGGCCGGGGGCAATTTGTTATAAATGCTTACCTTTTAGCGCCATCCCCCCAACGGCGCCCACCTTCCCTTATTCCAAAGCGCGCACTACACTCAGGCTACCGTGATAAGCACAACGCCTTGTGCAACGTCACAATTTTCGGCCGATGGCGGCCAATCAATAGCTGAAGGAACACCTATGCGTCTGATTACTGCACTTCCATTGCTGGCGGGCTTAATGCTGAGCACCAATCTGATGGCGGCCGACGCGACGACGGCGACGAAAACGCCTTCGCCGGCGCAGGCGGCCCAACAGAAACGCATGACCGATTGCAACCAGCAGGCATCCACCAAGTCGCTGAAAGGCGCCGATCGCTCCACCTTTATGAGCACCTGCCTGAAGTCCGAAGGCACCGCTGCGTCCGGCAAAACCCTGACGCCGCAGCAGCAGAAAATGAAAAGCTGCAATGCCGACGCCAAGACCAAGGATCTGAAGGGCGACGCGCGTAAAACCTTCATGAGCAACTGCCTGAAAAAATCGGCCTGATTTTCCCCACGCCACGGCGCGTCCGGAGCGATTCCGACGTGCCGTTTCTCCCCCTTCCGCCTCAGCCTGAACGATTCAGCTTTTTCCTTTCGCCAGCCCTTACTTTGCGGCAAGAAATTGGCTATGGTTAGACACTATCGATTGCCGAGCCCCGGCCCGCGGCAATATAATGATTTTCGTTATCATTGAAATGTCAGATTATTAAGGAGTTAAGCTATGGCTGTAACTAAGCTGGTTCTGGTGCGTCACGGCGAAAGCCAGTGGAACCAAGAAAACCGCTTCACCGGTTGGTATGATGTTGATCTGTCCGACAAGGGCCGCACCGAAGCGAAAGCAGCAGGCAAGCTGTTGAAAGAAGAAGGTTTCACTTTCGACTTCGCTTACACCTCCGTACTGAAGCGCGCGATCCACACCCTGTGGAACATCCTCGACGAGCTGGATCAGGCCTGGTTGCCAACCGAAAAATCCTGGAAGCTGAACGAACGTCACTACGGCGCGCTGCAGGGTCTGAACAAAGCGGAAACCGCAGAAAAATACGGCGACGAGCAGGTGAAACAATGGCGTCGCGGCTTCGCGGTGACCCCACCTGAGCTGACCAAAGAAGACGAACGTTACCCTGGCCACGATCCGCGCTACGCTTCTCTGACCGAGCAAGAGCTGCCGCTGACCGAAAGCCTGGCGCTGACCATCGATCGCGTTATCCCTTACTGGGACGAAGAGATCCTGCCACGCATCAAGAGCGGCGAGCGCGTGATCGTTGCGGCGCACGGCAACTCGCTGCGCGCGCTGGTGAAATACCTGGATAACCTGAGCGAAGATGAAATCCTCGAGCTGAACATCCCAACCGGCGTGCCGTTGGTGTATGAGTTCGACGAGAACTTCAAGCCGACCAAACGTTACTACCTGGGTAACGCCGACGAGATCGCAGCAAAAGCAGCGGCCGTAGCGAACCAGGGTAAAGCGAAGTAATTTCGCCCGTTCACGAAAAAGCCCCCGGTTTTCACCGGGGGCTTTTTTATTGCTGCTGCGCCATCGCCTCATTCACCGCGTCCAGCCGTTCCTGCATCGCCGGATGGGTGCTGAGCCAGGCAGGCAGCGCCCAGTCATCGGTCTTTTCTCGTTCAGGCGCCTGCGCCAACGCGCGGTAGATCGCCGCCATTTCCGCCAGCGAACGCCCCTGGCGCTGCATTTCCGCTATCGCAAACGCATCCGCCTCACGCTCCATCCCGCGAGAAAACTGCATCTCATTCACGAAGGACGCAGACTGCAGCAGCGTATCGCCGATGCCGCTGACGTCACCCGTCATCCACATCAGCGTCAACGCCACCAGTGACGAACGCACCAACATGCGCATCGGGTGACGATGAGCGTGATGCCCCATCTCATGCAGCATCACCGCCGCCAGGCCATCGTCGTTTTTTGACAAGGTGACCAGGCTATCGCTGAGCACCAGCGTGCCGTCGGGCAACATAAAGGCGTTCGGCGCACCGGGCGCCGCCATCAGCTTCAGCGAGAGCGGCGTGCGCTCCTGGCGCATCTCGGCCGGCATCACCTGCCGGAATAGCTGCTGCAACGCCCGTTGCCGCTCGACCGGCAGTGCAGAGGGCGCGAAGCCGCTCTGGTCCAAAAACGTCTGCGTATGTTTGCCCAGCGTCTGTTCCACCGAGGTGGGGATGCGCATGGCGATCTCGCTGCTCGCCCACGGCAGTACCACGTAAACGTAAGCCACTACCGCCAGCAGCGTCATCAGCAGCGCCAGGGCGACGCCGCGTTTATGGCGTTCCAGGCGATGCACCCACCCTGGCGAACGGCGCTGATAGAACCAGCGGCGAAAGGCCGCGTCGTCGTCAGGCACAAAGCGCCCGCCGCCCTTGAAGGTGAGCGTCAGCGGAATATTACCCAGCGCGGCAGAAACGGTGATGTCCGTCAGCGGGATGTAACGCTGTTCATCCTGCCGCTGCAACGTCACGCCTTCGCCGCTTTCGTTCACCAGCAGACGAGCCGCCTCACGTGCGGCCCGTCCCGGCAACTGATAAGCGCCTTCAAGGATCATCGGCGCCTCAGAAGTTGCCGCCCAGATCCAGCGCCTGCAGCGCTTCTTCGGCCACCGCGCTGTTGGCGCTTTCCTGATGCGCCGTAATGTCCAGCAGCGCCAGATCGCCTTCAACCGCCGTGCAGGCCGCCAGATAACGGGCATGACGCACTTCCGCCACCGGCGTCGCCAAACCGAGCGAGAACAGGGTAATCAGGGTATTGGTGATCAACAATCCCATGTATGGCAGCGTTTTCATTGAGGAATGCAGCTTGATGTCGCCGTTCAGCCTTGCCTGGTTAAACAGATAATTGCGCTGGGCAACGACCTGGTAGCTGCTGGCCACCAGCGCGCCAATCAACAGCACCACCATCATCAGCAGAAGGCTGCTGATATTGTCCAGCACCAGCACATCAATGGCTTCGTTGGTTAACATCCCCATCAACACCATCTGATAGAGAGTAAAGAAGAACGAACCGATGCATACCAACGCGACCAACATGAATGGCAGGAATATGAGCAGGCCGATCAAGGCAAATTTGATAAAGGCTGATTTCTTCAGTTCGGCAATAAACGGTGTGCGCCCGAAGAACAGGTTATTAACGTACAGATCATGCTGCAGTGCGCTAATAATACCATTTACCGCCGCAAATGCCGGCACGGCCAAAATCAACGTCAGCACCAGCATAAAAGCGATGGCGTTGATGCTGCCAAGACCGCTGCCAATGCCGAGCAAGATGATCAGACCGACATACAGCCCGATAATCAGCAATAACGGGCAGAACAGTAAAGCCCAATAGGCGCGCCCGGTGCGGCAGACATAATTAAAACGCACGCCGCGATAGCTCGACATAATCGCATTGTAGCGCCAGCTGCGGATAACGATCCACGGCAGCAGGGCAAGCAACACCAGCAAAGCCAGCAGCCCCAACAGTGGCGTTATCGCCAGCAAGATATAAAACACGATGATGCCGCCGATCACCAACAGCCGCCCTTTCAGAATTTGCAGCGGTTGTGCATGGTAGTCGAAACGATCGCCGTCCAATTCCGTGTTGCCGTAAAAATAGCGGCGACGGCGCACCGTCGCCCAGGCGGAATAGATGCCCAGGGTCAGGGCGGTCAATAATGCATTGACTAACCAAATAGCGAAGTACTCACCACCTTTCCCATGGAATTTAATCCGGTGCAGCCCCAGCGGCTGCGAGGTATTGTTTGTCATAATTCTTTCATCCTGAAAGGAAAAAGGTCATACCACTCCCCCGCTTATTAGGCCCGCGGGGTTTATGGAATAAAAAAAGCGTCTTATATAAGCACAATGCCGCGAGCAGTGACAATTATTCTTTTCTTAAATAGGAATAATGCGAAGGGGGTCGCTTAATGACTTAATTGGCCCATTAACTGTAAGCCTTAAAGTCGTGGAATATAGAGAAGTGCAATGGCAAGGATAAAACAAGGGCCCGCTATCGGGCCCTTTTCATTGTTTGCGATTAACCGCGGCGCGCTTTCACCGCCGCCGCCAGATCGCGCAGCACGGTTTCGGTGTCCTGCCAGCCGATGCAGCCGTCGGTGACGCTCTTGCCGTAAACCAGCGGCTCGCCGCTTTCGAGGCTCTGGTTACCTTCCACCAGGTGGCTTTCGATCATCACGCCGATAATCGCTTTTTCACCGCCGCTGATCTGCCCGCACACGTCCGCACTCACGTCCAGCTGCTTTTTGAACTGTTTGCTGCTGTTGGCGTGGCTGAAGTCGATCATCACCTGCGCCGGCAGCCCGGCTTTGCTCAGGCCGGCTTTGACGTCCTTCACGTGCGCCGCGCTGTAGTTCGGCTCTTTGCCGCCGCGCAGGATAATGTGGCAGTCGCCGTTGCCGCTGGTGTTAACGATCGCCGAGTGGCCCCACTTGGTCACCGACAGGAAGCAGTGCGGCGCGCCGGCGGCGTTGATGGCGTCGATCGCCACCTTGATGGTGCCGTCGGTACCGTTCTTGAAACCGACCGGGCACGAGAGGCCGGAGGCCAGCTCGCGGTGCACCTGCGATTCCGTGGTGCGCGCGCCGATGGCGCCCCAGCTCATCAGATCCGCCAGGTACTGCGGCGTGATCATGTCGAGGAATTCGCCGGCGGCCGGCAGGCCGCTGTCGTTGATCTCCACCAGCAGCTTGCGCGCCAGGCGCAGGCCGTCGTTGATGTTGAAGCTGTTGTCCATCTGCGGATCGTTGATCAGGCCTTTCCAGCCCACGGTGGTGCGCGGTTTTTCGAAGTATACGCGCATCACCACTTCCAGCTCGCCGCTCAGTTCTTCACGCAGCGCCAGCAGGCGCCCCGCGTACTCTTTGGCGGCTTGGGTATCGTGGATGGAGCAAGGACCAATCACCACCAGCAGGCGATCGTCGCTGCCACGAAGGATATTGTGAATTGCGCTGCGGGCCTGGGACACCGTCTTTGCCGCGCGTTCAGTGGCCGGGAATTTCTCCAGCAGAGCCACCGGCGGCAGGAGTTCCTTAATATCATTAATGCGTAAGTCGTCGTTTTGGTAATTCATAGCTTTTCCATTCGGTATCGAGGGGTATTTCGCAGTGCGTAACGGTGTAGATCCCAACAATCTAGCCTGTGGGAATGGCGCTGTAAATCACCTTTGCCCCCCTCCGCTGGAACCGCCAAATTAACAGCAGATTGTGCTGTTTCATCAGGGGAGCGCAGAGCCTCCTTTTTCGCTATGCTAGCGATCGGAATATAAAGCGACCCGAGTTGAACATGCCTTCTCTGTTATTAGTTGATGACCACCCGGTGGTTCATGTCGCACTGGAAGCGGCGCTAATGAAATCATCCCGCCCCTACCGTCTGCAGGCGGCGCAGGACGACGTCCAGGCGCTGGCTCTGCTGGCCGAGACCGCTTTCAGCCTGGTGATCCTGGATATCGGCCTGCCGCAGGTCGACGGGCTGCAGCTGTTGAAAAAAATCCGCCGCCGCTACCCGCAACAGAAGATCCTGATCTATACCGCGCAAGAGGCCGATGTGTATGCGCGCATGGCGCATGCCGCCGGCGCCGACGGTTTCGTCAACAAAGGCAGCTCGCTGGCGGAGTTGGTGCAAGCGATCGAGCAGGTGCTGGACGGTGAAACCAGTTTCCCCGCCGCCGCGCTGGCCGAAGAAGCGCCGACGGCGGACGGCGGGCTGCTCACGCCCAAGGAGCTCGAGGTGCTGGGTTTGCTGAGCCAGGGGCTGTCCAACCTGCAGATCGCCGACCGGCTGCACATCAGCAACAAGACCGTCAGCACCCACAAGAAAAACATCCAGCGCAAAACCGGCGCCGGTAATCTGCTGGAGCTGGTAGCGGTGTTTAAAGAGCTGGCGCCATGATGCGCCGCGCCCTGCTGCTGCTGATCCTGTGGTGCGGCCTGGCGCAGGCGGGGGAGCCGGTGCGCTATCAGCTGGTCAGCAACCTGAATCCCCCCGAGAATATGCTGATCGTCGGCGAGAAAAATCCCTGGCGCGATCGCACGCTGCGCGTCGGCATCATCAGTGAGAACACCAGCCCGTACAACATCATTGTGGATGACGATCTGTATGGGCTGAACGCCGACTACCTCGGCTATATTCAGCAGGTGACCGGCATCCGCTTCGCCATTTACGGCTTCGCCGACCTGACCCAGTTGGAGCAGGCGCTGCACGACGGCAAGGTCGATCTGTTGTACGGCATCCCGCAGAGCGAAGCGCTGCACGGGCTGGAGATCTCCCAGCCTTACTACGTCAGCAACCTGCGCGTATTGCGCGATCGCAGCAACGATCGGCCGGTGATGCTCAATTCCGCCAACGCCCGCGTCGCGATCGGCGCGCTGACCGACATGCAGTCCGGCGGCGCCCTGCAGGCGGTGGCATCGCAGATCCAGCGCTACGACAACAACCTGCAGGCGGTCTATTCGCTGCTGAACGGCAGCAGCGACTACTTTATCGCCGACGAGGCCAGCGCCAGCTTTATCATCGACCAACTGCAGCTTGGCCAGCTCTATCAGATTGAAAGCAACGAGAACCTGGGCAACCTCTCCTTCGTGTTCGCCGCCGCCGATCCGCGGCTGATAGACACGCTGAACACCGCCATCGCCGACGCGCCGATGGAACTGATGAATGCCCTGCAGAGCCGCTGGAGCAAAAAGATCCCCAGCTACCTCGATACCGGCAATGCCGATCTGACGACGATGGAGAAGAATTGGGTAGCGAGCCACCGCGTGGTTTACTACGCCGCCATCGAGAACAACTTCCCGTTCGCCTACCGCGGTTCCGACGGCCAGCCGCGCGGCTACGCCATCGATATTCTCAACATCATCGCGCAAAACACCGGGCTGCGTTTCGCGCCGCTGTGGGCGCGCAATGCCGAGCAGGCCGATCAGCTGGTGCAGTCCGGCCAGTCCAGCTTCCGCGCCGCCCTGCCGCTGGCGCGCGGCGTCAAGGCGCGCTACGGCGCCAGCATGCCGATCCACCGTTCGCTGTGGGGCGTTTACGTCGGCCAGTATGCCAACGGCGTCTCGACCTGGAGCGATCTGGCCGGCAAGCGCATCGGCGTGCTGCAGGGCGATTTGGCTCAGGGGCTGGTGCCGGAGCAGGAACAGACCGTCAGCTTCGCCGACAGCAAGTCGATGTACGACGCGCTGGCCAACGGCCAGCTGGATGCACTGGTGGATAACGTCATCTCCGCCAACTTTTTGGCGCTGTCGCGCTATTCCGGCGCCATCAAGCTGGCCTTCGCCGCCAACAACATCCCCTATCCGGTGGCCTTCGGCGTGCGCCGCGATCGGCCGCTGCTGCTGGCGATCCTGGATAAGAACCTGATGCAGATCCCGGCGGATACCCTGCAATCGCTGCGCGACGAGTGGATCGTCGACCGCAGCAACCTGATCGACGCGGTGAACGACAACCGCATGCCGCCGCAGACCACCTGGCTGCTGGCGCTGTTGGCCGCCGCCACCGTGCTGCTGCTGGCGCTGACGCTGCGCCGTTTCATGCTGCAGCGCCGTGAAAAACGCGAACGCGAAGAGCTCGAGCAGGCGCGCCGCCGCGCCGAAGCGGAAAACCGCATGAAGAGCAAATTCCTCGCCACCGTCAGCCATGAACTGCGCACGCCGATGCACGCCATCCTCGGCCTGCTGGAACTGGAGCTCAAACGCCAACCTGCGCCGGAAGGCCTGCCGGTGATTTACAGTTCGGCCTCATCGCTGCTCAACCTGCTCAACGACCTGCAGGATCACGCGCGGCTGGAAACCGGGTCGTTGACGCTGGCGCCGAAACCGGTGGCGCTGCGCCCCTGGGTCGCGCGCATCGACGCCCTTTACAGACCGCTGATCGGCGAACGGCCGTTGACCTTGAGCGTGGTGGCGGATCCGGCTCTGCCGGAGGCGGTGATTATTGATGGTGAGCGTTTACTTCAGGTGGCTAACAACCTGATAAACAACGCGATAAAGTTCACGCCGCGCGGCGCCATTCAGGTCTACGTCGGCTGGCGCGCGCAGGATGAGCGGCAGGGGGAATTGCGATTAACGGTGAACGACAGCGGCTGCGGCATCGCCGCCGATGAAATAGGCAAACTGTTCCAACCGTTTTACCGCGCGCGCGGCGCGCAACGCATCTCGGTGCAAGGTACCGGTTTGGGCCTGTCGATCTGCAAAGAAATCGTCGAACAGATGGGCGGCCGCATCGAGTTGCACTCGCAGCCGGGCGTCGGCACCCGCGTCGAGGTCGCGATACCGGTCGAGCTGAGCGGCGCCGCGACGGCTGGCGCCCAGGAGGAGCACACCTTTGCTCTGCCGTCTTCCACCTTGCGTACCGCGCTGATCGACGACCATCCCACCAATTTGTTGTTGCTGGAACGCCAGCTGCGCCACTTCGGGCTGCAGCCGGCCCGCTTTGAACAAGGCTATGCGCTGCTGAAGGCTCAGCGCCGGCAACCTTTCGATCTGCTGTTTATCGACTATAACATGCCGCGCCCGGACGGCCTGACGCTGGCCAGGCTGATCCGCCGCGACGAACAGCGGCTACGGCGCCCGCCTTGCCGCATCGTGCTCTGCTCGGCAGACGTGCAGGAGTTTACCCGCATCCCGCCAGGGCTGGTGGCGATCGACCACTTCCTGACCAAGCCGATTTCACTGGCGGCGATCGGCCAGGTATTGGCTCAGCAACCGCAGGTTCAGGAAGAAAAGTCAGTCCTTACTGACCTGCGGCAAACGCTGGCCGAAATGGCGGGCGGCGATCGCGCCATGATGCAGCGGCTGGCGCAGACGCTCAGCGACACGCTGCGGCAAGACCGGCAGCGGCTCGCGGATGCCGTCGCCGCGAGCGACTGGCCACGCCTGGAACAGGCGGCGCACCGCATCAAGGGCAGCCTGCTGATGCTGCAGCTGCCGGAAGCCGCGCAGCTGTGCCAGCAACTGGTGGAAACCGCACGTCGGGGCGAGCTTGCCGCCGCCGCTTATACTAAATTAAAGGCGTTAGTGGCGCAGATAGAACCGGAGCTGGACGCTCTGCTCGCCGCCGCCCCCACTTTCGCTATGCATAAGGATGAATAATGTCGGACACTCCACACGTACACCTGCCGAAAGACAGTAATAGTAAACGCCTACTGACCGCTTTTTTAGTCACCGCCGTCTTTATGGTGGCCGAGGTGGTCGGCGGCCTGTTGTCCGGCTCGCTGGCGCTGTTGGCCGACGCGGGACACATGCTGACCGATGCCGCCGCGCTGCTGGTGGCGCTGATGGCGGTGCACTTTTCCCAGCGCAAGCCCAACGCGCGCCACACCTTTGGCTATCTGCGCCTGACCACCCTGGCGGCCTTCCTCAACGCCGCGGCGCTACTGGTGATCGTGGTATTCATCCTATGGGAGGCGATACGGCGTTTCTTCGAACCCCAGCCGGTGATGGGCACTCCGATGCTGATCATCGCCATAGCGGGGCTGCTGGCGAACCTGTTCGCCTTCTGGCTGCTGCATCGCGGCAACGAAGAGAAAAATATCAACGTGAGGGCGGCCGCGCTGCATGTACTGGGCGACCTGCTCGGCTCGGTGGGGGCCATCGTCGCCGCCATTGTCATTCTTGCCACCGGCTGGACGCCGATTGACCCGATCCTGTCGGTGCTGGTCTCCTGTCTGGTGCTGCGCAGCGCCTGGCGGCTGCTGAAGGAGAGCTTCCACGAGCTGCTGGAAGGCACGCCGCAGGAGGTCGACATCGCCAAGCTGCAAAAAGACCTGTGCCTGAACATCCCGGAAGTGCGCAATATCCACCACGTACACGTCTGGCAGATCGGCGAACAGAAGCTGATGACGCTGCATGCGCAGGTGATCCCGCCGCATGACCACGATGGGCTGTTGCAACGCATTCAGGCTTATCTGTTGGAACACTACAAGATTGGCCACGTGACCATTCAGATGGAGTACCGGCACTGTGAGACGCCGGACTGCGGCATCAACCGGGCGCCGGAGCCGAGTGAACACTCACATGCCGAAGCGCATTCGCACCTGGGGCATCGCCACTAAGCCAAGAGGGCGCCATCACGGCGCCCTCTGCTGTTATTACGGAGCGGAAGATAACGGATTGGAATGGTTGCGCCCGGCACTCTTGATCCACAGCCAGGAGCCGTTCAGGGCGATCAGCGTCAGAATGACATACTCCAGCGCCATCGCATACACGCCCTGGTAGGCAAAGATCGCCACGCTGATGACATCGATCACCACCCACAGCAACCAGTTTTCCACGTACTTGCGCGTCATCAGGATCATCGCCACGATGGACAGCACCATCATCGCCGAATCCCAGAATGGGAACGCGTCCGGCTGCAGCGTCGGCATCTGCACGTTCAGCCCCAGCCCTTGCATCACCGCCACCGCAATCTGCGTCAGCCAGGCGAACACGCGGTCAATGTTGAAAGTCATCAGGCCGATGCCGATGACGCAAACCGCCGCCCAGACCAACGCTTTCGGCAGCGGCAGCCAGCGGATCTGCAGCTCGGCCTGGTTATCCTGGGTTTGGCGGCTCCAGGCATACCAACCGTAAATGTTGGCGCCGAAGAAAAACAGCTGCAGCAGCAGGCTGGCGTACAGCTGGATCTGGAAGAAAATCACCGCGAACAGCGTGACGTTGATCAGGCCGAACAGGTAGTTGATGATTTTTTCCTTGCTGGCGTACCAGATGCACAGCAACCCGAACAGTGTGCCGATGGCTTCGATCCACGACAGATCGTAACCGCCCGCGCCAAGCGGAATATGCACCAGAATATTGCTGGTACTGAAGAAGCTCATGAGGTCATCCTTTTAAACGGTTAAGCGTTGCCTTTAACCTGCATCTTAAGCTGAGCGGCGAAATCCAGCATGCGGTTCAGCGGCACCAGCGCCTTTTCACGCAGCGCGGCGTCCACGTGGATCTCATGCTGCGCGCCCCCCCGCTCCAGCCCTTCGGCAATCGCCTTCAGGCCATTCATCGCCATCCACGGGCAGTGCGCGCAGCTGCGACAAGTCGCGCCTTCTCCGGCGGTCGGCGCCTCGAACAGTTCCTTGTCCGGACAAGCCTGCTGCATCTTGTAAAAGATACCGCGATCGGTGGCGACAATCAGCTGTTGATGCGGCAATGTTTTCGCCGCCTGAATCAGTTGGCTGGTCGATCCCACCGCATCCGCCAGCTCGACCACCGCCTGAGGCGATTCGGGATGCACCAGGATGGCCGCCTGCGGATAGAGCGCCTTCATGCGCCGCAGCGCCTGGGTCTTAAACTCGTCATGGACAATGCAGGCGCCTTGCCAACACAACACGTCGGCGCCGGTCTGCTTCTGCACGTAGCTGCCGAGATGACGATCCGGCGCCCAGATAATTTTCTCGCCCAGGCTATCCAGATGCTCGATCAGTTCGACGGCAATGCTGGAGGTCACCACCCAGTCAGCGCGCGCTTTGACCGCCGCCGAGGTATTCGCATAGACCACCACGGTGCGATCGGGATGGCTGTCGCAAAACGCATGAAATTCCTCTTCCGGGCAGCCCAGATCCAGCGAACATTCGGCAAACAGCGTCGGCATCAGCACCTGCTTTTCCGGGCTGAGGATCTTGGCGGTTTCCCCCATGAAACGTACGCCGGCCACCAACAGCGTGGAAGCCGGATGCGAGCTGCCGAAGCGCGCCATTTCCAGCGAATCCGCCACGCAGCCGCCGGTTTCTTCCGCCAGCGCCTGGATTTCCGGGTCGGTATAATAATGGGCGACCATTACCGCGTTGCGCTGCTTGAGCAGGGTTTTGATCTTCTCGCGATAAAAGGCTTTTTCCGCTACGTCCAGCGGTACCGGTTTCGGCGGGAAGGGATACACCGCCGCGTTGACATCAAACATTTCACTCATCGCTGCAATCTCATGCTAGGCTGGGCGCCTGCCGCGTGAATATCGCCTGCCGCAACGCCCCTCGTTTTATATACTAAACAAAATACCTAAAACCGCGCGAAAAGTCCGCTGATATTTTCATGTTTACGCACTCAGTGTTTAATAGATTAAAAATACAGACATTGACCACGCAGATCACGACGGATAATGTCCTGGTGAGGGCGTATGGCGTTCAGAGAAGAGCGAGATGCCGATCGATGCAGTGTTGAAACGAGAAAGCAGGGATTCAGGTTGGGGTGCTGCAGAGGCGAAAAAAGCGCCAAAAGGCGCTTTTTTCTGAATTGGTGGGTCGTGCAGGATTGATTCGGCCTGTGGCCTCACCCTGCGGGCAACGCTGCGCGTTGTCGTATCGCTACGCGATGCTCGAACCTCTACGGTTCTTCATCCTGCACGACTCGGTAAACTATGCCTGCGAGAAGATGAAGTCGGGAGCAGGTGGCGCAGATGCGAAAAAAGCGCCAAAAGGCGCTTTTTTCTGAATTGGTGGGTCGTGCAGGATTCGAACCTGCGACCAATTGATTAAAAGTCAACTGCTCTACCAACTGAGCTAACGAC